>NZ_JAPSLI010000009.1 GCF_031180975.1 Microbacterium sp.
TCCCGAGAGCGCGCCGGCCCAGGCGCGCGCGAGCCCCGCCCGGCCCGGGGACCCCCGCCCCTGGCATCCACCCCGCCCCAAAGGTGGCGCATGTGGTCACCCCGCCCCACGCATGTGGCGCAGATGGCCGCCACCCAGGCGCTGAGGCGACCACACGCGCCACATCCCGAGAGCGCGCCGGCTCAGGCGCGCGCGAGCCCCGCCCGGCCCGGGGACCCCCGCCCCTGGCATCCACCCCGCCCCAAAGGTGGCGCACCTGGTCACCCCGCCCCACGCATGTGGCGCAGATGGCCGCCACCCAGGCGCTGAAGCGACCACTTGCGCCACATCCCGAGAGCGCGAGCGCCCACTCCTACGCGGCGTACACCTCGCGCCCGCCGACAACAGTGCGGGTCACACGTGCCTGCAAGAGCACCTCGGGGTCGTCGGTGAAAACGTCGCGGTCCAGCACCACGAAGTCGGCGTGCAGGCCCGCGGCGATCCGGCCGTAGGCGTCCTCGGCGCGGCACGCCCAGGCGGCGTCGCGGGTGGCGTGCTCGATGGCGTCCACGAGCGGCACGGCCAGCCGCGGCACGTTCGGCTCCAGACTCGGATCCAGTGCCGACCGGCGCGTCGACGCGACGAACATGTTCGGCAGCGGCGAATGCGGCGACGTGGGCGAATCGGTGCCGAAGGCGAGGCGCGCCCCGGCATCCGTCATCTCCGGCCACGGGTAGCCGCGTTCGATCCGCTCGTCCCCGAGCATCGCACGCCAATTGCCCTGGATCGCCGGGTCCGCGTGCACGGGCTGCATGCTGGCGGTGATGCCGAGCGCGGCGAGCCGCTGGATGTCCGCCGGATCGGCCACCTCGAGGTGCTCGATGCGATGCCGGCGCTCGCGCGGACCGTTCACCGCGATGGCGTTCTCGACGGCGGCGATGGCGATCCGGATCGCCTCGTCACCGATCGCGTGCATCGCCACCTGCAGCCCGGCGGCGTCCGCGGCGAGCACGACCGGCGCCAGCTCGTCGAGGCTCCAGATCGGCTCGGCGAGCGACCCGTCGGCGTAGGGGTGCCCGACCGCCGCGGTGCACCCGTCGACGGTGCCGTCGACCATGACCTTGATGCCGATCACCCGCAGCCACTCCGACGCGTGCTCGTCCCGCAGTTCGGCGGCGCGCCGCACCTGCGCGAGGTTCTCGGCCTCGTCGCCCGTGGGCTGAATCCGCCAGTGCGCCGCGATCCGGGTGGTCAGAGCCCCGGCCTGCTCGGCGCGCCGCATGGCGGCGTACTCCTCCTCCATGAGCGCCATGTCGGTGGTGGCCGTCACGCCCGCCGCCGCGTAGCCGCCCAAAGCGGCGCGCAGCGCCACGTCGGTCTCGTCCTCGCTCTCGAACCCGGCCATCACCGGCCACACCAACCGGTGCATGGCGGTCTCGTCGACGTATCCGGTGGCGTGCCCCTCGGCATCCCGGTGGATCTCGCCGCCCGCCGGGGACGGGGTGGCGTCGTCGATGCCGACCTCGTCGAGGGCCGCTGTGTTCAGCCAGATGGAGTGGTAGTCGAACGCCTGCGCGTACACCGGACGGTCGGCGACGACGGCATCCAGCATGTCCCGGGTCGGGCGGCCGCCCACCGCGGCGTGCTGCCAGCCGTGGGCCAGGATGCGCGGCGCGTCGGGGTTCTCAGCGAGGTGGGCGGCGATGCGTCGCTGGATCTCCTCGATCGTCAGCGCGCCCCACAGATCGACCTGCTGCATGGTCTGTCCGGTCGAGACGACGTGCGCGTGCCCGTCGACGAACCCCGGCAGCACCGTCGCGCCGCCGAGATCGATGACGGATGCCGCATCGCCGGCGATCCGCCGCGCGGTCGCGTCGTCGCCCACGTACAGGAAGCGCCCGTCGCGCACGGCGAACGCCTCCGCCCAGCGGCGCTGGTCGGCGGTGAAGACCCGTCCTCCGGTGTACACCTCGGTCATGCCCGGCTCCCTCTGTTCACGTCCAGGTTCTTTCGCCTCGCGACGACGGCATCCAGCGCCTCGCACACGTCGATCAGCAGCTCGCTCTGCGCGGCGTGCCGCTCCGCGGCATCCGGCTCCGGCCACGAGCACAGCGCGACGATCGCCGAGTCGGTGCGCGGGTCGAGCCACAGGTTCTGCCCGTGGATGCCGATCGCACTGACGTTGCCGCGGTCGTTGCCCATGCACCACCACTGCCGGGTGTACGAGCCGTTCGGGAACCCCGAGGTGAACCCCTCGTACGTCATCGCGTCGCGATCGCCACCGGCGAGGATCGCTTCGGTCCACTCCCGCGACACCACGCGGCCGCCAGGGGCCGCGCCGCCGTCGAGCACCATCCGCCCGACCCTGGCGAGGTCCCGCGCGGTGGCGAGCACGCCGCCGTTCGCGAACCCGAAGCCGGTCTCGTCCACGGTGATCGCGGCGTCGTGGTCGGCGTCGATCTTCGCCCACAGCCGCTCCGACAGCACTTCCGGGTAGCGGCGTCCTGTGACGCGCTCGATGATCCACGCCAGCACGTCTGTGTGCGCCGAGCAGTACTGGAACTCGCCCGTCTCGCCGCTGCCGCGCAGCGACGCCAGGAAGTCGGTCATGCCGTACGGGTCGCCGGGCCGGCGGGCACGCCAACCGCCGGCGCGGTCGTGACGCTGCACCTCGGCATCCGGGTCGAGGTAGTCCTCGTTGTAGTCGACGGCGATCTGCATATCGAGCAGCTGCTGCACGGTGGGGCCGTCGTAGACCGATCCGGCCAGCTCCGGCAGGTAGCGGGTGATCGGATGCCGGGGGTCGATCGCCCCGTCATCGATGAGCGACCCGACCACCAGCCCGCACAGCGACTTCGACACGCTCATCAGCAGGTGCCGGTCGTCCGGCGCGAAGCCGGGCCGGTAGTACTCCGCGACCACGTCATTCCCGGTGAGCACCAGGAACGCGTCGGCGTGGACGCCCTCCAGTCGCGCCTCGAGATCCGGCATCCGCTCGGTCAGCGCGCCGAGCCGCACGGTCGCGGCGTCGGGCGCGGGCCGGCGACGGACGACGGCCGTCGGGACCACCTCGCCCAGGTGCGCGAACGCCCACCGGCTGTAGGTCGGCTCCTGCCAGAGGTCGAGCAGGGGTGCGCCCGGCTCGGCGCCGGGAAACCGCGCCGGATGCCCCGCAGCGGTGTTCACGGCGAGGTCGCCGCCGGTCACGGCCGGCCCTTGCCGCCCAGCGGCGACTTCACGAGCACCGTGTAGAGCACCACGGCGACGATCATGCTGGCCGGCACCGACAGGTCGACGTAGCCCAGGGCGACGGCGATCGGTCCCGACCACACCTCGGTCGACAGGCAGAGCGCCGCGGTGATCGCGGCGGCGATCATCGCGATAGCACCGGGCAGGCTGACGCCGCCGTGGTACCAGAATCGACCTCGCGGCGTCTCGTCGAACAGCTCGAGGCCGTCGTAGCGGAACCGGCGCAGCAGCACGTCAGTGGCGAACAGCGCCATGGTGGGCGCCGACACGATGATGAGGAACTGCAGCATCAGGTTGACCGCGTCGAGCAGGTTGGTGGACAGCACCAGGTAGATGGTGAGCGCGGTGCCGATCACGCCGACCAGGATCGCCGACGGGATGCGACGGATCGGGATGCCGATCGCCTGCAGCGCCATGCTCGAGGTGTACGTGGTCATGCCGTTCAGCGAGATGGTGTTCAGCAGCACGCCGAGCACCAGGATCGGTGCGAACCAGACCGGCAGCGTCTCGCGCAGCGCGACCTCGACGCCGGCGCCGAGCGCCTCGGCGGGGACCGCGGTCGCCAGCAATGCGCCAGCGATCGTGAAGAAGATGCAGGGTAGCGCGCCGCCCAGCGCGGTCGCGGCGATGATGTGCGACGGCTTCGTCGAGCGGGGCAGGTAGCGCGCGATGTCGGGGCTGTTGACGTACGACAGCGGGGTGGATGCCAGGATCGTGAACCCGATCGTCATGGCCGACCACAGGCCGACGCCCTCCAACGGCACCGGCGCCTGGTAGTCCCAGCGCACCTGCGGCAGCAGGAACGCCACCACGGCGAGGAAGATGATCAGCAGCAGCCCTGTGACGTACTGGTAGCTGCGCAGGATGAGAGCGTGGCCGTACACCGCCACCAGAACGGTGACCAACGACACGACGACGGTGACCGCGATCGGCACGACGACGGGATCGGTGAGGCCCCACTGTCCCAGCAGGTCGGCGCCCATGAACGACGAGGCCAGCCAGTTCAGCGCCAGGTAGACGGCGGAGATCAGCCAGCCGGTCAGGGCGATGAGCACCTTGTTGCCCATGATCCCGTAGATGGCGCGGGTGATCACCGAGCCGGAGGTGCCGGCCGACGGCCCGGCCACCGCGATGATGCCGGGGAGCACCCAGGGCAGCGAGCCGACGACGATGACGAGGAACGCCTGCCACAGCTCGAGTCCGAGCAGCACCATGGTCGCACCGATGGTGAAGTTCAGGATGCTGACGTTCGGAGCCGCCCACACCGCGAACAGGTCGCGGGCTCGACCGTGACGCTGGCTGTCGGCGATCAGCTCGATGCCGCGCGTCTCGGGGTGGGTCGGGGTGTCGACGAAGGCCGGCTGCGTGATCGGCGGCTTGGCTTCGTCAAAAGTCGTCTTCGACATGCATGGACCTCTCAATGGTGCCGACTTCACCGTCGGCCGTCGTGCGGGGGAATCCGGGGCGGCGATCCCGCTCCGGGCAGAAGTTATTGGTCGGGTAACCAACTGGATATTGGTCAATGTTCCAATAACATGGTGTCCATGTCAAGAGCCGCAGCGCCGCGGATCCGCAAGCGCCCCGAGGAGCGCCGCGCGGAGATCCTCGAGACCGCTTCCGCGATCGCCCGCGAGGAGGGGCTGGAACGCGTCACCCTGCGCGCGGTCGCCGACCGCCTCGGCGTGCGACCCGGGCTGATCAGCCACTACTTCCCCGCCGCCGAGGAGCTCGTCGTCGAGGCGTTCGAGTCCGCCGTCGCCGCCGAGCGCGAGCATCTCACGTCGACCGTCGGCACGCCGATCGAACGGCTCGCCCGGTTCGTCGCCTGGGCCGACGGAGCGGATGCCGCGCGCATCGCGCGCCTGTGGCTGAACGCCCGGCATCTCCGCCGCTTCATCCCCCGCCTGGGCGACATGCTCGAACAGCAGGAGACGCTCGACCGCGATCGCCTGATCGCCCTCATCGACGAGGGGGTCGCCGCCGGCGAGCTCACCGGCATCGACTCCTTCGACGCCGCGGTGCGGATCTGGATGGCGGTCGACGGCAAGGGCGCGTACGCCAACTCCCCGCCCTTCTCCAACGACGCCTACGCGCACTTCGTCGCCGACGCCGCCGCGTGGGCGCTGCGGCTGCCGCCCGGCGCGTTGCGGCCCGGCGCCTTGCGGCCCGGCGGTAGTGCGGATGCCGGGGCGCCGGCGTCCACGCCCGGCGGTGTCGGGGACACCGCTGCGCAGACGGCTACTCCGGACGCTTCTCCCCGGTGATCCGCGGCTCGTCGTCGACGGCGTGCCGTTTGCCTGCGCTCTCCGCGGTCTCCTCGGCGAGGGCCTCGGTGTGCGCGGTCGGCTCGCCCGCGGCATCCGACTGGATCGGCACCTGCTCCGTCGCCGCCTCGTAGACGACCGCGAGGGTCTCGTCCACCTCGGACTGGTCCACCCAGGCGATGTCGTCGCGGGAGTGGTCGTACTCGACGGGGACGAGCGCGAAGTCGTCGCCGTACTCCTCGAGACCGGAGCGCACGCTGTGCCGCACCGCCCTGATCGCGTACTTGTCGCGCAGGATCAGCGGGTCACGCTGCAGGTCACGCAGGAAGGCGACCATCATGGCCGCCATGATCAGCGCGAACGGCAACGCGGCGATGATCGTGACGTTCTGCAGCGAGGCGAGCCCGCTGCCCTCCTCGCCGGAGACCAGCAGAATCGCCGCGATCACGCCGACGAGCGTGCCCCAGGTGATCGCGACCCAGCGCGACGGGTCGGGCCGACCCTGCTGCGACAGCGTGCCCATCACCAGCGACGCGGAGTCCGCACCGGTGACGAAGAAGATCGCCACGAGCGCCGCCAGCACGACGGTGGTGACTGCCGAGAACGGCAGGTTGCCGAGCACGCCGAACAGCACCTCTTCGGGCGGATCGATCGACAGGCCGGCGCCGTGCATCTGCTGGTCGATCGCGGTGGTCCCGAAGATCGCGAACCAGATCAGTGAGATCAGCGCGGGAACGACGATGACGACCGAGACGAACTGGCGGAGCGTCCGTCCGCGGGAGATCTTCGCGATGAACATGCCGACGAAGGGCGACCAGGAGATCCACCACGCCCAGTAGAAGATCGTCCACGACGAGAGGAACGTCTGGGTGGCATCCCCGCGCGATGCCGACCTGCCGACCATCTCGGGCAGGTCGCCGATGAACTGCATCGCGGCGGCCGGGATGACGTTGAGAATCAGCATGGTCGGGCCGACCAAGAACACGAAGATGGCCAGCAGCACGGCGACCACGGCGTTGATGTTCGCCAGCGCGCGGATGCCTTTCGAAACGCCCGACACTGCCGAGGCGATGAAGGCGGAGGTCAGCACCGCGATCACGCCGATGAGGATGCCGTTGCCGACATGCCCGAGTCCGGTGACGACCTCCACGCCGTGGCCGATCTGCAGCGCGCCGAGCCCGAGGGAGGCGGCCGTGCCGAACAGAGTGACGATGATCGAGAAGATGTCGATGGTGCGGCCGATGCCGCCGTGGGTGCGGTCCTCGCCGAGCAGCGGGGCGAAGATCGACGAGATCAGCGGCGGGCGGCCGCGGCGGTACGCGCCGTAGGCGATCGCGCCGCCGACGAGGGCGTAGAACGACCACGCCTGCGGACCCCAGTGGTACAGCACCTGCGCCTGGGCGGTGTGCATCGCGTCGAGCGTGCCCGCTTCGGCGGTGCCTGGCGGCGGGCTCTCGAAGAAGTTCAGCGGCTCGGCGGCGCCCCAGAACACCAGACCGATGCCCATGCCGGCGGCGAACAGCATCGAGATCCACGAGAACAGCGAGAACTCCGGTTCCTCGTCGTCTCGGCCGAGCGGGATGCGCCCGTACCGGCTGAACCCGACGAACAGCATGAACAGCACCACGGCCGTGGCGATCGTGGTGAAGAACACGCCGAAGTACTCGATCACCCAGTCCAGGACGGTCTTCGTCGTTCCCGCCAGGTTGTCGCCGGCGAACACGCCCCACCCGACGAAGGCGAGGATGACGGCGATGGACACCCCGAACACCAGCCGGTCGGTGCGGAAGGTGCGGCCGGTCTCTTCGACGGAGACTCCGGGGATGAGGGCGGGGTGCACGCTCTGCGGCGGCAGGGCGGAGACGTCGTGGATCACCTTGCGGGCGGTCTCAGAGGCCCGGTGCCGGTGGTGATCGGGATGCCGCACCGATCCTGTGGCGGTGGCCGGGCCGTGCACAGGCCCGGTGAAGGGGCCGGTCGCGGGGGTTCTGGCGGGGCCGGTCGTGGGGCTGTTGTCCTGAGGATCGGCACGCCTGTCGTGGTCGTCGTGAGTCTCCATGACAGCCCATCCTGTCACGACCCCTGTTCTCGGCACCGGGGGTTGCGCGGCGGCGCTCGACCTCAGACGCGGCCGGTGGTGCCGCCGAAAACCGCGTGCAGGAGGGGGATGACGGATGCCGACATGAGCATGATTCCGAGCGGGGGCAGCGGCACCAGCAGCAGCGCCCCGCCCACCAGGAGGGCGGCGAACAGCACCGCCGAGATGACCTTGCGGCCGATGCGCACCAGCCGGTCGAGGCGCCGCTCGAGGCGCGACGTGTCGAAGGTGACGGTGCCCTGGTCGACGCGGGTGATGAGGTCGTCGAGACGGCCAGGCAGCCGCCACAGGGTCGCGGCGTTGGCGGCGGCCTGGCGGCCGAGATCCTGCACGAGGTTGCCGCTCTCGTCGCGCAGCAGCCGGGTGGCGTACGGCTCGACGGCATCCCACACGTTGAAGGCGGGGTCGAGCGAGCTGCACATGCCGGAGGTGAGCGAGACGGCGCGGATGAGCAGCAGCAGCTTCTCGGGGAGCTGGAAGGGCAGGGTGCGCACCATGTCGCCGAACTCGTCGGCGAACGCCTGGAACTCGCGCGGGTCGACGTCGCGCAGCTCGTTGAACCCCATCCCGCCGAAGCGGGCGAACAGCGTGGCCATGGCGTACTCGAGCTCGGCGGTCTGCGCGGTCGGCAGCAGCACCCCGATCTGCTGCGCCGCACGGACGAGTCCGCGGCTGTCGCGGGCCGCGACTGCGATGACGAGCGAACGCAGCCCGGCGCGGAGAGTGTCGGGGACCTCGGCCATCATCCCGAAGTCCACGAACGTCAGCCGCCAGCCGCGCGACACGGTCGTCGCCTCTCCGGTCGTTGAGCGAGCGAAGCGAGACGAAACGCCGGTCGTACGCCCCACCGGTGTGACGAAGATGTTCCCCGGATGCGGGTCCGCGTGCACGAACGAGTGTGTGAACACCTGGTCGAACATCACCTCGGCGAACGCCCCCGCCACGTCGGCGGGGTCGATACCGGCATCCCGCAGCGCGCGCACGTCGTTGATCTTGATGGCGGTGACGTCGGCGAGCGTCAGCACCCGGCGGGTGGTGCGCTCCCAGACCACCTCGGGGGCGGCCACCCGCGGATCGCCCGCGAAGCAGTCCGCGAAGCGTTCGGCGTTCGCGGCCTCGTGCAGGTAGTCGATCTCCTCGAGGCTGGTCTGCGCGAACTCCTCCACCAGCGCCGGAGCGTCGATGCGCTCCGAGACGACGCGCGCTCGGGTCAGCCAGCCCGCGACCCGCCGCAGGGCGGCGAGGTCGATCGCGACGATGTCGTCGATCCCCGGCCGCTGCACCTTGACGACGACCAGCTCGAGCCCGGTGTCGCTCGCGGTGGGCTCGGTGAGGCGCGCACGGTGCGCCTGCCCGAGGGATGCCGCCGCCACGGGCACCTCGTCGAACGTGGCGTACGCGTGGTCGAGCGGGACACCCAGTTCGGCTTCGGCGAGCGCGCGGATCTGCTCGAACGGCACCGGCGGGACCTCGTCCTGCAGGCCCTCCAGTTCCGAGGTGATCTCCGGTGGCAGCACGTCGAGCCGTGACGACAGGAACTGCCCGACCTTGATCATCAGCCCGCCGAGGCTGACGGCGAGGTCGCGGAACCGGCGCGCCAGGCCGACCATCCGTCGCTCCCGGGTGCGGTCGGCGACGGATGCCAACCCGAACCGCGGCAGCGCCAACTCGAACCACCAGATCTGCACGAAGGCGCGGGCGGCGAACAGCAGGATGCGACGGTAGCGCGCGGTTCCGGCATCCGCCATCTCGCCACTCTCCCCCCGCAACGACCTCAGCCTTCGGCGAGGATGGAGTACAGCCTACGGCGAGCGTCCTCCAGCACGTCGATCGCCTTCTGCACCTGCTCCGGGCTGCCGGTGCGGGCGACCTGGGCAGTGGCGCTGGCGAGCTCCATGCCCGCCTTCGGCAACGCGCTCAGGTGGCCGGAGCGGGAGCCGAACGCCTCCCAGGGGGCGGGCTTGTCGGCCTGCACCTCGGCTTCTTCGCGGCCGGTGCCGGTGAGCGAGTACGTCTTGCGGCCGCCCTCCTCTTCGGCGGTGATCAGCCCCTCGTCGGCGAGCAGCTGCAGGGTGGGGTAGACCGAGCCGGCGCTGGGCTTCCAGGCGCCGCCCGAGCGCTCCTCGATCTCGTGGATGATCTGGTAGCCGTGCATGGGCTGCTCGGCGAGCAGTGTGATGACGGCCGCGCGGACATCACCGCGCGCCATGCGCGAGCCGCCGGTGCGCTGCTCGAACTGCGAGCGCAGCTGGTCCATGGCTTCCCAGAGACCGCCGCCACCGCCGAAGCCGCCGAAGCCGCGACCGCCGCCGAAACCACCGGAGGGGAACGAACCGTTCATGATGACCTCCTCGTTGTGAACGATAGTCAACGATATGTCGTTAAGGCTCGCAGGGGAAGAGTGGCCGCGGCGGCGGGGGTGATGTGGCGCAGTTCGCCGCATCGCTTCGCTGATGTGGCGCGGGTGGCCGCATCGCGTGGCGCGAAGCGGCCATTCACGCCACATCCGGGGCGGGTGCCAGACTGCCTTCATGTGGATCGGGTGGATCGAGTTCGACATCCTGCTCGGCGACGTGCGCTCGCTGAAGGAGAAGCGCAGCGTCATCAAGCCGATCGTCGCCGAGCTGAGCCGGCGCACCGAGGCGTCGGCCGCTGAGGTCGGCTCGGCGGATCTGCACCGGCGCACCCAGATCGGTGTCTCGGTCGTGGCCGCGCACGCCTCGCACGTCCGCGACGTGCTCGATCAGGCCGAGCGGATGCTGGTGGACCAGCATCCGGAGATCACCCTGCTGTCCGCGCGGCGCGGGCTGCACTCCAGCGACGACTGAGGGCTCGGGGCGTCAGCCGTCGAGGGCGGTCGGGGGGTTCTCGGGCCGGTGGCCCGTTGTTCGGGGCGCGAGGATCGGGTCAGTGCCGGATCCATGGGAGCCCAAGTCCGGCAGGGACGCCCGGGAACCGGACTTGCGGTCCCATCGCGGCGGCCTGCGGCGCGGCCGAAACCGGAGTTGTGAACGTCAGAACAGCGTGTCGTCCGACGAACTCGGGGTGGGGTCATCCGAGGGCGAGAATGCGCATGAATCGCTGGTTGATGAAGAGACGGTCCCGCCCGACTTTAAGGTCGACCAGGGCAGAGACATGTAAAAATCCGGGGCGATTTTTTACATGATCTTCGGATGTGTCAAAGCGTTTGGCGTCCGCGCCGTTCACAACACAGGAACGCCGCGGCCCAACACGCGGAAACCGGCCGATGTCCGCGGACACCGACCGGTTTCTCCTGAGTTGTGAACGTCAGACGGTGAGCACGCTGCCCTCGAGCCGGCTGTACGACTGCTCCATGCCCTCGGCCATGCCGGTGGCGAGCACCTCGTCGCGGGTCTGCTCGTCGGGGAACTCCATCAGCACGGTGATGAGCGTCGCGCCGTCCTCTTCGTAGAAGTTGATGTCGTTCAGCACGTCGGGGCCGTCGGTGCCCTGCATCCGTTCGAGCTGCACCGCCCGCCGCGGGGCGTCGACCAGCAGCATCTCGCCCTCGAACCCGAACGGCTCGCCGGGGGTGTCGCCGGTCGGCGCCCAGGAGGTGCGGTAGCGGTCGCCGGCGGCGAGGCCGACCTCGCACTCCGTCATCTCCCAGCCGTCCGGGCCGAGCATCCACCGGCGGATGAGGTCGGGGTCGGTGTGCGCACGCCAGACCAGTTCGCGGGGGCCTTCGACGAGCCGGGTGATGCGCACGTGCGTGTCGTCGAGCAGCTCCACGCGGGTGCCCTTGCCCTGGGCGTACTCACGGAGATCGTGCAGCACGGCATCCAGCTGCGCCATCGCCATCTTGGTGCCTTCGACGACGCCCATCGCGACGACCTGCTCGAGCGCCTCGAGCGACACGAAGTGACTCTCGCCGATCATCCTCGTGCCGGTCGCCGTCGGCTCGAACGACAGCTTCATGCGCATCGGCGCGAAGCCGTCGAGCGGCTTGCCGTCGTCGTCGACGAACGAGTCGAGCACCTCGAAGCTGTGCGGGGCGTCGATGGACAGGAACTCCCACGACGCCGACGAGCGCTCACCGCGCGGCCCGGTCAACGAGTAGTAGGCGCGGCCGCCGACGGTGTGGTCCCACGAGGTGAAGGTCGCGGGCCAACCGGGAGGGCCCCAGAACCGCTCGAGCTGGCGCGGATCGCTGTACGCGCTCCACACCCGCTCGACGGGCGCGTCGAACTCGGCGACGACGGTCATCGTCAGGTTCTCCGGATCGGTGGTGACGTCGGTGACAGGCATTGTCAGTCTCCTTGCGTGGTGTCGTTGTTACGGTCGGATATCGGCTGGGTCCCTGAGCTTGTCGAAGGTCCGGCCAGCAGCTCGTCGAGTGCGGCGACGCGGGCGCGCCACAGCTCCTCGTAGCGGGCGAGAAGCGCCCTGGCGCGGGCGATCATCTCGGGGTTCGCGCGGACGAGCCGCTCGCGTCCCTCGGCGCGCTTGATGATGAGCCGCGCCTCTTCGAGCACGGCCACATGCTTCTGGACCGCGGCGAACGACATGTCGTAGTCGCGGGCGAGTTCGGAGACGGACTGCTCACGCTCGACGGTCCGGCGCAGGATGTCCCGCCGGGTCGCCGTCGCCAGCGCGTGGAACACACGGTCGATCTCCGCTTCGCTGAGTTCTGTTTGTACAACCATTTGGTTGTACGTTAGGCGGGCTCGGGGTGCGTGTCAAGAGGTTCTCTGGAGCGCGGGCTGCCGATCCGTGCGGCGAACGCGCGGCCGTGGTGGCGGTGGCGGGAGACTCGGCGGGCGCGGGAGACTCGGCGGGCGCGGCGTCACTCGCGCAGCTTCGAGCGCCACAAGCCACGCCGAACGAGGCACGCACGCCCCTACGCAAGCACGCCAACCGACGTCACGTCGACCCCTCTGGCGAAATTGGTCGGCTTACGTACGATTGCGGGACGTTGTCCGCGAAGACCTCGTGAGCGCCCGGCGCAGCCTGCTGGGACAGCTCATGAACTTCGAAGGTGAGTGCACCGTGGCGGTGCCGGAGATGGAGAGGGCTGATGAGCATGGAGCAGGAACCGAACCCGCTGACCGCTGAGGAGCTCGCGTCGCAGGGCGCAACGGCGTTGCCCGACAAGGAAGTGGCATCCATCCTCGATCTGAACGCGGATCTGGACCTGGGCATCGACGCGGCAGCGCCGATCGATCTCGCCGTCGCGGCCAACGCGAACGCGGCAGCCCCGATCGACGCCGCAGCTTCGGCGAACATCCTCTCGGCCGGGTCCGAAGCCCAGGCACTGGCGGACCAGGGCGTCATCATCGACCAGGGCATCACCGCGGACGCGACGGCCGAGTCGAACCAGAGCAGCACCATCGACCAGGGCACCGACACTACCGAGACCGAAGCGGCCCCGACGAGCGGGACGGAGGGAACCGTGCCAGACGCGACATCCGCCCTGGACGGTGACCTGTTGAACGTGAACGTCGATCTCGCTGCTGACGCCGACATCAGCGCCCCGATCAACGGTGCGGTCGCGGCCAACGCGAATGTCGCAGCCCCGATCGACGCCGCTGTCGCCGCGAACGTCGGCTCGATCGACAGCGACGCGTTCGCCGTCGCCCAGCAGGATGCCATCATCAACCAGCAGATCGACGGGGAAGCCACCGCCACCGCGGACCAGGAATCCGACATCGATCAGTAGGGCACGCATGTCCGCTATTTCTGGTGGGCCGTCCCCCGCGGGCGGCCCACCGTCATCCTCACCTGCCGGCGATCCGGACACGTCCTGGGTTCCGGTCCGCGCTGCCGGGGTCGAGCTGATCGGCCAGGCCCAGGGCTCCGGTTACCGCGAACCCCCTTCACTGGTGCGCCGCGCGGACGGCCAGGTGCTCCAGCTCACCCGGCTGCTGTATCAGGTGCTCCAAGCCGTGGACGGGCAGCGCAACCTCGACGAGGTCGCGGCGAGCGTGAGCACGGCATCCGGCCGGCTGGTCAGTGCCGACAACGTGCGGACTCTGATCGATTCGCAGTTGCTGCCCCTGGGGCTTCTGCGACTCGCCGATGGTTCCGAACCTGAGGTCAAGAAGGCGAACCCGCTGCTGGGGATGCGTTTCCGGTACGTCGTGAGCGATCCCGAACGGACGCGAAAGATCACCTCCCCGTTCGCCCGCCTGTTCCACCCGGCGATCGTCGCCGCAGTCGTCGTGGCGTTCCTCGCGGTCTGCTGGTGGGTCCTCATGGTCAAGGGCTTGGGCTCGGCGACCCACGACGCGTTCGAGACCCCGGGCCTGCTGCTGCTGATCTTGGCGGTCACCATCCTCTCGGCCGGCTTCCACGAGTTCGGCCATGCCGCCGCAGCCCGCCGCGGCGGCGCGACCCCCGGGGCGATGGGCGCCGGTATGTATCTGATCTGGCCCGCCTTCTACACCGATGTCACCGACTCCTACCGCCTCGGCCGTGCCGGACGGATCCGCACGGACCTGGGCGGGTTGTACTTCAACGCCATCGTCGCCGTCGCCATCGCCGTCATCTGGTGGGCGACCGGCTACGACGCGCTGCTGCTCGTCGTCGTCACCCAGATCCTTCAGATGGTCCGCCAACTGCTGCCCCTGGTTCGCTTCGACGGCTATCACATCCTCGCCGACGTCACCGGCGTTCCGGACCTGTTCCAGCAGATCAAACCCACCCTCCTCGGCCTGCTGCCATGGCGCTGGGGCGCCCCGGAGAACCGCGGGTTGAAACCCTGGGCAAGGGCCGTGGTCGGCATCTGGGTGCTGGTCACTGTTCCGCTGCTGCTGTTCAGCGTGGTCATGATGGTCCTGTCCGTTCCCCGACTGCTGGGCACGGCATGGCACAGCATCCAGAACCAGCAGGCGGTCCTCGCGCACTCCCTCTCGGACGGCGACGTGCTGGACGCAGCAGTCCGCGTTGTGGCGATCCTCGTCGTGGCGGTCTGCGTCCTGGGCATCGCGTTCCTCCTGCTGCGGCTGATCCACCAGTTCGCTGCCGGGGTCTATCGCAGGACCCGCGGCCGCCCCGCCCAGCGAGCCACCGCCCTCGTCGTGACCGGCGCGGTTCTCGCCAGCCTGGTCTGGGCCTGGTGGCCCAGCGCCCACACCTACCGCCCGGTCCAGTCCTATGAACGCGGCACCCTTCTGGACGCCACGTCGTCATTGATCCCGGCGGGGAACACCGACCTGGCGGAAGGCCGGCAGGGACGCATCACAACCGTCCTGCCCTCCGGCGCCGCCCTGTCGACGCGGGACGAACCGCAACTGGCGATGCTCCTCGTTCCGAACCAGGAGAGCCAGAACGCTGCGACCGGAACCACCTCCCCAGCGCCCACCTGGGTCTTTCCATTCGAAAAACCATCAGCCCCCGAAGAGGACGGCAATCAGGCCCTCGCGGTCAACACCGAAGACGGCAGCGTCGTCTACGACGTCGCATTCGCCCTGGTGTGGGCAGAAGAGGGACCCGTCGACACGACCAATGAGGCTTACGCATTCGCCAACTGCACCGGCTGCACCGCGGTCGCCGTCGGGTTCCAGGTCGTCCTGATCGTCGGACAGGTCAACGTCATCGTCCCCGAGAACCTTTCCGCTGCCGTCACCTACGACTGCGTGCAGTGCCTCACCTACGCCCTGGCCAGCCAGCTCGTCCTGACCCTGGACGGCCCTCTCAGCGACGAAGGCATGGCAGAACTCTCCGCTCTCTGGGCCGAGATCGCCGAGTTCAGCCACACCCTGCAAGACATCAGCTTCTCCGAGATTCAAGACCGGCTCACCGTCTACAAACAACAGATCATGGACCTCATCGCCGAAGATTCCAGCGCAACCACCGGCGCCTCGACACCGGCCACCCCGTCCCCCGGTGAAAGCACTGCGCCCGCCTCCCCCGCACCGGATGCGACGGAGCCGGGGGCCACGCAACCGGATCCAGACGGCACACCGGCCCCAGTGGCACCGGCCCCGACAGCGTCCCCGGACACTTCCACACCCGCACCCTCCCCCACTCCGGCAGCACCGACGCCCACGCCCACGCCTTCCGCCCCAGCAGCTCCCTGACGCCGCCACTGTGGGAAATCCCGGACGATGCGGATCGCCCGCGGCGTGTCGCGGTCCGACATGCCGAGCGGATGCCGGATGGTCCGGGATTCCCCACGCCGGACCCAGGACCTCGGGGCGATGCCCGATCAGTCCTCCGGCACCTGCCGCGCTACCCGGGCTGGCGAACCGACGACGATGGCGCCGGCGGGCACGTCCTTCGTGACGACGGATGCCGCACCGATCACGGCGTCGTCGCCGATCGTCACGCCGGGAAGGATGGTCGCGTTCGCGCCGACCCAGACGTTGCTGCGGATGACGACGGGAGCCGGATGCATGTCGGCGCGGCGCCGGGGAGACAGATCGTGGTTGAGCGTGGCGATGACGACGTTGTGACCGATGAGGGACCCGTCGCCGATCGTGATGCCGCCGTGGTCCTGAAAGCGGCAGCCCGAGTTGATGAAGACGCGCTTTCCGAGCGTGATGTTCTTGCCGAAGTCGGCGGTGAACGGCGGGAACAGCGTCACCGATTCATCCACCGCTCACCCGGTCAGTTCGGAGAGCAGTTCGCGTACGCGCTCGGCCGACTGGTACGACCCGTTGAGCTCACCGGCGATGCGCACCGGGGCGTTCGGCTGACGATAGCATCCGACCTCACGCAGTGGGCGGGGCAGCGGTTCCGCATCCGCCGCCCCGCCGTTGGGAGAGGTCTCAGACCGTGGGGATCGGCCGGGTGCCGACCTCTCGCTGCTCGTCGACCAGGTCGGTGCGCGTCGTCTCGGCGCTGAGCAGCAGCCCGACGAGCGACAGCACGCCGACGAGGATCAGGAAGAGGGCCGGCGAGCTCGGGTTGCCGGTCTGGGCGATCAGCCACGTCCCGATGAAGGGCGCGACACCGCCGAACAGCATCGCCCCGACGTTGAAGGGCAGCGCGAAGCCGAGGTACCGCGAGCGCGTGCCGAACATCTCGGTGAAGTACGACGGGAAGACGGCGTCGTTCATCGCGAAGAACACCAGCGAGACGATGAGCACGGCGGATGCGAGCAGCACGCCCCCGAGCGAGAAGAGCGACATGATCGGGTACGCGAGCACGATGAAGAACAGGCTCGAGATCATCAGCGTGCGCTTTCGTCCGATCCGGTCAGAGAAGTGCGCCGCGATCGGGATCAGCCCGAGGTACACGACCAGGCCGATCGTGACCACGAGGTTCGCGCTGCCCTCGTCCATGCCGGCCTCCTCGATGAGGAACGTCGGGATGTAGCTCAGCAGCAGGTAGTAGGCGCCGGCGTTCAGGGACATGACCAGCAGCACCTTGATCATCGAGGGGAGGCTGCGCACCGCCTCGGCCCAGCGCCCGCCCGGCGCGGTGCGGCTGCCGAGCGGGTTCCGGCGCTCCTCGGCCTCGCGCTCCTGCAGCCGGCGGAACTGCGGGGTGTCCTCGAGCCGCGACCGCAGCCACAGCCCGAGCACACCCAGCGGTCCGGCGACCAGGAAGGGGATGCGCCATCCCCACTCCTGCATGAACTCCGGACTCATCGTCGAGTAGAAGACCGTCGCCATGAGGGATGCCAGCAGGAACCCGGCCGCGGCGGCCATCGGCACCACACTGGTGAGCAGCCCGCGCCGATGCGCGGGCGCATACTCGGCGATGAACGTTCCGGCGCCGGCGTACTCGCCAGACGCCGAGAAGCTCTGCGCGATCCGCAGCACGAGCAGCAGAATCGGCGCGGCCACCCCGATCACCGCGTACCCCGGAATGAAGCCGATCAGGAACGTCGCGCCCGACATGATGAGGATGGTCGTGGCGAGCACCGTCTTCCGGCCGAGGCGGTCGCCGAGCGATCCCCAGATCAGCGCGCCGAGCGGGCGCACCAGGAAGGAGAGCGCGAACACTGCGAACGTGCTGAGCAGTGCGACGGTGCGGTCCTCGTTCGCCGGGAAGAACACGACGGCGATGGTCGTGGCGAGGTAGCTGTAGCTCGCGTAGTCGAAGTACTCGAGCAGCGTGCCGAGCCCTCCGGCGATGAGCACGCGCCGCAAGACGGACGCGTTCTCGGGGTCGACGGCGGCATCGGGTCTGCTGGTCGCGGGTGAGTAGGCCATGGGGTGCTCCTCGTCGAGTCGGGTATGGCGCTGGAGACTTTCGCTGCGCCGATCGTCGCACCGCACGGCCGCACGGGGAATCGCCGTCTCGGCCATCCTGTGCAATCCCGTTTGTACGCGACGGCTAGTTCTCGGGCTGCTCGAGACCGCGTGCCTTGAGCGCGAGCCACAGCTCGGTCTGGGTGTCGATGCTGTCCAGATCGTGGCCTGTCAGCTGCGCCGCGCGCTGGATGCGGTTGCGCACGGTGTGCCGGTGCACCTTCATCCGATCGGCGGTCGCCTCGATCGAGCGGTGCTCGATCAGCCAGACGTGCAGTGTCGCGAGCAGCGCATCGCCGCCTCTGGCGCGTTCGAGCACGCCCAGGGTGGCGTCCGCGAACGCCTCCCGGTACTCCGGCGACGCGACCTGCAGCAGGAAGTCGTGCGCTCCCCCATCGCGGTACTCGATCGCACCGCCCACGCGCCGGCTGGCCTCGAGCGCGAGGCGGGCCTGGCGCATGGAACGGCTCGCGTGGTGCGGAGCGAGCGATGTCCCCACCCCGATCGGTACCGTGAGCCCGTATTCGACGAGCGTCTTCACCGGATCCACTGCGACGAGACACTCGACGACCCGGCCGCGATGCCGCACGAGCTGCGCCGAGAACAGCGCCGCGAGGTCGTCCACCAGCACCTCTGCGTGGGTCTCGTCGCGCGCCTCGATGACCAGGCCGCGCAGTGCGAGCGCGTCGATGCCGAGGCTGCGCAGCAGGGCCTTCGCGCCGCCCTCCTCCGTCAGGCCCAGCAGTCGCCCGAGCTGCCGGTCTCGACGCCGGCGTTCCGGCTCGTCCATCAGCCAGTGTCGCTCGTACTCGAGCGCGAGCAGCGAGCGCAAGGCGGGCGCCGCCAGTTCGGCGGTAGCGTCGCCGGTGGACAGACGGGCGAGGTAGCCGCGGACGGTGGCGTTGCCGGCGAACGGCGTCAGCTCGACCGCCCCCTCCGGCTGCACGGTCCCGGCGGGCAGCCGGAGCACCTCCCCGAGCCGGGGCGCGCGGTCATCGAGTGCGTCCTTGACCCGGCCCAGGTCGCCGGCCGGGAACTCGGCCCGAGCGAGGGGCCGGCCGAGCCGGTCGAACACGGCGACGGGCTCGCCGGTCTGCCGGTGCCAGCCGCGCAGCAGCCGGTCGACGCCCTTCCCGCGCGCGAGGATGGCCGTCAGGTCGACCTGAAGGGCGAGCGCGCGCTGCTCGGGCGAGGCCGGACGAGCGTCCTCGCCGTCGGCGGCGGACGGACGGGATGTCCTCGGCGACATGGTGCCTCCGGGTCGGGTGGACGCCGCGGCGTCATTGGGGTCGCTCGATTGTACGCGGCGGAGATTGTCGATCGCACGCACCGTTCCTAGCGTGTGTCCGTGACGTGCGCAGACACGTCCGTTTCGACGCAAGGGAGTCACCGCATGATCGGCCAGAACGAGTACTACCAGGGCAGGGTGCGCAGCCTCGAGTTCCAGAACCGGCAGGGCAACTTCACCGTCGGCGTCATGGAGCCCGGCGAATGGACCTTCGAGGCGCCGGTCAAGGAGTGGATGCTGCTGGTCCGCGGCAGCTGGGACGTACAGCAGCCGGCGGGCCAGGGCGAATGGAAGACGTACAGCGAGGGCGAACAGTTCGAGGTGCCTGGCGGCACCGACTTCACGGTGCGCGTGACCGACACCGTCGCCTACCTGTGCCCCTATACCGGCGAGTTCCTGGGCTGGAAGGACTCCGAGTAATCGGCACCCGTGGGGAATCCCGGACGACCCGTACCGCCCGCGGCGTGTCGCGGTTCGACACGCCGAGCGGATGCCGGATGGTCCGGGATTCCCTACGCCGGGCCGGTGCGGCCCGGCCCCGAAGCGCGCGCCGCGCCCGGCCCCGGAGACCTCAGAGCCCGGCGGTCAGCCGCGCGACGGCATCCACGATCTGGTCCGCGAAGCGGTCCCAGTCCAGGGTCAGGGCGACGTTGGCGCGGAAGTCGGTCTGCCGCTCGGCGGAGCCGTTGGAGTGGTGCATCCCGGGCACATCCTGGAAGTTCACCACCGTGGCGCCCTTGGTCCACTCCCCGTGCAGCTCGACGCGCACATCGGCCTTCGCGGTGGTGAACACCGCCGGGTCGATGAGGGCCGCGACGCAGCACGCGTCGTGCACGGGAGGCGAGTCGAACTCGTACTGCCGACGGTAGGCGTCGCCGACGAAGCCCCACACCCCGAGCACGAACTCACTGACCGGGCCGCCGATCGCGCGCACCCGGTCCTGCAGCTCGGGCGTCGCCAACGCCTGGTGCGTGAGGTCGAGCCCGACCATCGTCACGTCCCAGTCCGCGCGGAACACGACGTCCGCCGCCTCCGGGTCGACGGCGATGTTGAACTCGGCGTGGGGGGTGACGTTGCCGCGGGTGTGCGCGCCGCCCATCAGTACGACCGAGCGCACCCGTTCGACGATGCGCGGCTCCTTCCGCATCGCCAGCGCGATGTTGGTCAGCGGCCCGACCGGCACCAGGTTCACGGTGTTCGGCTCGTGCGCCATCACCGTGTCGATGATGAAGTCCACCGCGTGCCGCGGGTCGAGCGCGAACTGCGGCTCGGGCAGCACCGGCCCGTCGAGTCCGGTGTCGCCGTGGATGTCCTCCGCCACCATCTGCGGCGCGACGAGCGGACGGTCGGCCCCCTTCGCGACCGGGACGCGGATGCCGGCGGCTGCGCAAACCGACAGCGCGTTGCGCGTGACCTTCTCGAGCGTCTGATTGCCGGCGACCGTGGTGATGCCGAGCAGCTCGATCGCCGGGTTGCCGGCGGCGAGCATGATCGCGATCGCGTCGTCGTGTCCGGGATCGCAGTCCAGGATGACCTTCTGCATGGTGACCTCCGCGTCCATCCTGGCAGGCACGGCCCCGGCATCCCGTCCCTTCGCTCGGAGATGTGCGCTTCGTTCGGACCGGCATCCGGCATCCGCTCCGAGGCAAGCGCACAAATCCGCGCGAGCGAACCGGCCAAACCGACCAAACGCAGCCACCAACCCCGAGCGAACAGTTCACCTCCCCGTGCCCCGCTGTTCAACCACGCGGCCTATCTTGGTTGCGGCCGCGCGACCGCGACGAGACACACAAGCTTTCTTTGTGCGTTGGCCACAAACCGCAGGGTAGTGTCGATTCGACACCCCTCGAAGGCGAGAAAGGAACACCATGGTCCACATGCGGAAGAGGCGCTGGCCCCTCATCGGGATCGCCGCGCTCACGGCCCTCACCCTCACCGGCTGCTCCGGCGCAGCGGAACCCGCGGCCGAGAACGCCGAGGAGGGCCCGACGGATGCCGGCGGCACCCTCATCGTCTACACGAACTCCAACAGCGACGGCCGCGGCGAGTGGATCATCGAGAAGGCCAAGGAGGCCGGCTTCGAGATCGAGATCGTCGGCCTGGGCGGCGCCGACCTCACCAACCGCATCATCGCCGAGAAGAACAACCCGGTCGGCGACGTGGTCTTCGGGCTCAACAACATGTTCTTCGAGCAGCTCAAGGCCGAAGAGGCCATCACCGGCTACGAGCCGGAGTGGAGCGGCGAGGTGCCCGAGGAGGCCGGCGACGCGAAGGACGGCGCCTACTGGCCGCTGGTCGAGCAGGCCATCGTCACTGTCTACGACGAGAAGCGCGTCGACAGCCCGCCCGCAGACCTCGAGGAGCTCTACACCGACGACGCCTACAAGGGCCGCTTCGAGGTGAACCCGGCTCTCGGCCAGGCGACCCCGCAGCTGGTGCTCGCCAGCATCCTCACCGAGCACCTCGACGAGGACGGCGACCTGGGCGTGAGCGACAAGGGCTGGAAGCTCGTCGAGTCGTACTACGCCAACGGCTCCCCCGCCGTCGAGGGCACCGACCTGTACGCCCGCATCGCCCGCGACGAGGTCGACTTCGGCGTGCTGCCGTCCAGCGGCATCGAGGCCCGCGACGCGGAGTACGGCACCGAGACCGGCGTCATCGTGCCGGAGTACGGCGTGCCGTACGTCACCGAGCAGATCGCCCCGATCGCCGGCACCGACAACGAGAAGCAGGCACAGGAGTTCATCGACTGGTTCGGCAGCGCCGAAGTGCAGGGCGAGTTCGCCGCCGAGTTCAACGCCATGCCGGTCAACGAGAACGCGATCGAGCAGGCCAACCCCGAGGTCGTCGAGCTGATGGAGTCGCTGCCGCGTCAGGACATCGACTTCGGCTTCGTGAGCGAGCACCTCGGCGAGTGGGTCGAGAAGGTCACGCTCGAGTACATCGGCTGATCGAGCCGGACGATGATCAGGTTCGAAGACGTCGACGTCGCCTTCGGCGACCACACGGCCGTCTCGCATCTCGATCTGGAGATCCAGGAGGGTGAGTTCTTCACCCTCCTGGGTCCCTCCGGATGTGGGAAGACGACGGCCCTCCGTTCGCTCGCCGGGTTCGTCGAGCCCACCGGCGGCCGCATCCACATCGCCGGCCGCGACGTCACGCGCGTGCCGAGCGAGCAGCGCGGCGTGGGGATGGTGTTCCAGAACTACGCGCTGTTCCCGAGCATGAACGTGCGCGACAACATCGCGTTCGGTCTCACCGTGCAGAAGCAGAAGGTCTCCAAGGTCGAGCAGAACCGACGCGTCGACGAGATCGCCGAGCGCACCGGCCTCGCGGCGAGCCAGCTCGACAAGAACGTGTCCGAGCTGTCGGGCGGGCAACAGCAGCGCGTGGCGATCGCCCGCGCCCTGGTGCTGACGCCGCGCATCCTGCTGCTGGACGAGCCGCTGTCGAACCTCGACGCGAAGCTGCGCGTGCAGCTGCGCGAGCAGCTCAAGGAGCTGCAGCACGAGGTCGGCGTCACCACCGTGTACGTCACGCACGACCAGGAGGAGGCGCTCACCCTCAGCGACCGCATCGCCGTGCTCGACGCCGGACGGCTGCAGCAGGTGGGCACCCCCGAGGAGATCTACGATCGCAGCGCCACGGCGTTCGTCTGCCGGTTCATCGGCGAGAGCAATCGCCTCAGCCCCGGCATCCTCTCCCGCATCGCGGGTGCGGCAGGGCTGGATGCCGGCGCCGAGAGCTACGTGCGGCCCGAGAAACTCCGGCTCAGCGACGCCGCCGACGCCGCCCCGGCGCCGGCCGTGCTGGACGGGACGGTCACCGGCCGCACCTACCACGGCAGCCACAGCGTCTACACGGTGGCGGTCGAGGACGCCACGCTGCGCGTGAGCGTGCCGGCCGCGGCGAGCGCGCGCCGGTGGGATGCCGGAGACGCGGTGCAGGTCGGGATCGATCCGCGCTGGGTGCTGCAGTATCCGGCGGTGTGACATGAGCGACCCCACAACCCCCGGCCCCTTCCCGCCTCCCGAGGCCGCGCTGCCCGGCGAAGCCGGCGTACTCACTGCGACCGCGGCATCCGATCGCCCGGCGAAGCGCGCCCGCCGGGGTCGACCCGGCAGCATCCGGGCGATGCTGCGCTCCCCGCTCGCGTGGGTCACCGGCCTCGTCGTGATCTGGTTCGCGGCGGCCTTCCTCGTGCTGCCGAACGCGGCCCTGCTCGGCACCACGTTCTTCCCCGACGGGCAGTTCAGTGTGCGCGCGATCGAGAAGCTGCTCGGCAGCGAGCGCGCGCTGAAGACCCTCGGCAACAGCTTCCTGCTCGCGGTCACGCTGTCGGTCACGGTGAACGTGGTCGGCGTGTTCATCGTGCTGGTGACGCAGTACTTCAAGGTCCGCGGCGCCAAGCTGCTGTGGCTGGGGTACGCGACCACCCTGATCTACGGCGGCATCGTGCTGGCCGCGGGGTACAACTTCATCTACGGGCGGTTCGGGTTCGTCACCAACCTGATGACGAACGTGAACCCCGACATCGACCGCGACTGGTTCTCGGGGTACTTCGCCGTGGTGTTCGTGATGACGTTCGCGACGACCACGAACCACATGCTGTTCCTGTCGTCGTCGCTCGCGAAGGTGGACTACGCGTCGATCGAGGCGGCCAAGCTGATGGGCGCGTCGACCTGGACGATCCTGCGCCGCATCGTGCTGCCGGTGATGAAGCCCATGCTGTTCGCCGTCACGGTGCTGACGTTCCTGATCGGCCTCGGCGCGCTGACCGCGCCGCTGGTGCTCGGCGGGCCGGACTTCCAGACCGTCGCGCCGCTCATCATCGACCTGTCGCGCAGCCCGATCACCCGCGACATCGCCGCGCTGCTGGCCATCGTGCTGGGCGTGGCGACGATCATCCTGCTGGCGATCATGAACCGCGCCGAGAAGTCGGGCGTGTACTTCTCGGTCGCGAAGGTGGCGACGCCGATCCAGAAGCAACAGATCCGCAACCCGCTCGCGAACGCGATCGTGCACATCGTCGCGTACGTGCTGTGGGTGATCTACCTGATCCCGGTGGTGCTGATCGTGATCTTCTCGTTCGTCGACGCCCGCAGCATCCTGGCCGGGTCGATCACGCCCGACAGTTTCACGCTCGACAACTACATCACCGTGTTCAGCAGCGCGGCGGCGCTGCGGCCGTTCATCGTCAGCGTCGTCTACAGCGCGCTCGCCTCGGTGATCGTCGTGGTCGGGTTGCTGTTCGTCGCCCGGATGCTGCAGAAGCATCGCAACGGGATCACCGCGGCGCTGGAGTACGTGCTGCACATCCCGTGGATCCTGCCGATCGTGCTGATCGCGCTGGCCCTGGTGATGGCGTTCGATCGGCCGCAGGCTCTGTTGGCGAACGTCGTGCTCACCGGCACGCCGGTGCTGCTGCTGATCGCGTACATCAGCGTCAAGATCCCGTTCACGCTGCGGCTGCTGAAGGCGGCGTTCGCGTCGGTGCCCGATTCGCTCGAGGACGCGTCGCGCATCCTCGGGGCCCGGTCGCTGACCACGTTCCGGCGGGTGCTGATCCCGCTGGTGCTGCCGACGGCGGCGGCGATCACCGCGTTGAACTTCAACAGCCTGCTCGACGATTACGACGCGGCCATCTTCCTGTACCACCCGCTGTATCAGCCGCTGGGTGTGGCGATCCAGGAGAGCACGCGCGGCGAGAACAACCTCGACGCGATGCCGATCACGTTCGTGTACACGGTGCTGCTGATGGTGATCATGGGTGTCACCATGTATCTCGTGTATGGACGTGGTTCGCGCGCCGGAGCGCCCCGCCGCCGGTCGCGCACGCGTGCCGGGAGGACGCGGTCCGCATGAGCGCCGACTCACGCCTGAACGTCACGATCAACGACGTCGCCGCGGCCGCCGGGGTCTCTCGGGCGACGGCCACGCGCGCGTTGAAGGGCGAGGGCCGGATCGCCGAGCAGACCCGGCAGCGCATCCTCGAGGCGGCCGAGCGGCTCGGGTACGTGCCGAACACGATCGCCGCCGAGCTCGCCGCCGGCCGCACCGGCACCGTCGGGCTGATGCTGCGCGACGCGAGCAACCCGGCGTACGGCCGGTTGTTCGCCCGGCTGCAGGATGAGGCGCATCGCCGCGGCCTGGACCTGGTCACCGTGACGGTCGGGATCGGCGCCGACCGGCAGGGCGCCAAGCAGGTCGACGCCCTGCACCGGCTGCTCGGCATGCGGGTCGCCGGCCTGATCGTCGCCACCGGCGGTGTGAGCACCGCGCAGCTGGAGCCGTTCGCCGACCAGGTGCCGATCCTGCGCGCGGGGCGGATGGAGGCCGAGGGCCGGATCCACGCCGTCTACTACGACGAGTCGGCGCACGGCCGGATGCTGGCAGCGCACGTGCTGGGTCTCGGGCACCGCCGGGTGGCGGTGCTGGCCGGTGGCCCCGACGTGTCGTTCACCGAGCAGCTGCGCGCGTCGGCGATGCGGGACGCGCTGACGGATGCCGGGGCCGAGGTCACCATGATCGCCGCGGGCGCCCTGCCCGAGGACAACGTGGCGGATGCTCTCGAGGCGGTGCGGGCCGGCGCGACGGCGGTGATGTGCGCGTCGGACGCACGTCAGCTCGCGGTGCTGCGGGCGGCGCGGGATGCCGGCATCGCCGTGCCCGGCGCGCTGAGCGTGACCGGCTGCGACGGCCTCCTCCCCGGCGGCGACCTGCTCGGGCTCACGACCGTGCGGATCCCGGTGGAGCAGGTCGCGGCGGCCGCGGTCGAGGCGATGCAGCGGCTGCTGGCGGGCGAGGCCGGCGCAGAGCCTATGCGCCAGGGGTTCGCCGGCGAGCTCGTGAACGGTTCGACCGCCGGGCCGCCGGGGCGCTGACGCGGCGCCTTCGCCGTGGCGCCGACAGAACGGCATCCGAAATCCTTTCGTTCGCAACCAGGAAAGAGCATGATCCTCACCGAGCACCCCCGTCCTTCGCACACGTTCGTGCATCTGTCGGACACGCACCTGCCCGCGGAGCGGGCGCCGCTGTACGGCGGCGCGGACGCCGACGGCAACCTGGAACTGCTGCTGCGCCGGCTCACCGAGAGCGGGTCGCGCCCGGAGGCGCTGCTGCTGACCGGTGATCTCACCGACAAGGGCGACCGCAGCGCGTACCGGCGGTTGAAGGCGCTCGTCGACGAGACCGCGCAGGCGCTGGACTGCCAGGTGGTGTGGGCGATGGGCAACCACGACCACCGTGACGCGTTCCGCGAGGTGCTGCTGGGATCGGAGGGTGACGGCCCCGTCGTGTCGGTGAACTGGTTCGGCGGGCTGCGGGTGATCGCGCTCGACTCGACCGTGCCGGGCGAGCACTGGGGTCAGGTCGACGACGAGCAACTCGCGTGGCTGCGGGGTGAGCTGGCGACGCCGGCGCCCGCCGGCAGCATCCTGCTGATCCACCACCCGCCCCTGCCCACCGTGCTCGACCTGGCCGTGACGGTCGAGTTGCGCGGGCAGGCCCGGCTGGCGGATGTGCTCCGCGGATCGGACGTGCGGGCGATCCTGTCGGGACACGTGCATCACCCGTCGTTCGGCACGTTCGCCGGCATCCCGGTGTCGGTCGCGTCGTCGAGCGCATACGGCCAGGACCTCTCGCAGCCGCCGGGCGCGACGCGCGGCCAGGACGCGACGCAGGGCTACAACCTCGTGCACGTCTATCGCGACACGATCGTGCACTCTGCGGTCGGGCTGGAGCGGGGATCGGATGTCGGGGAGCCGGTGCCCCCGGACGAGGCGCACCGCCGAATCACCGGCGCCGGGATCGGGTGGCGGGAGCACTGAGCCCCCGGTCGCGCCCCTGGTTCGCGCCCTCGGTCGTTGAGCGAGCCGCCCCGGTCGTTGAGCGAGGGCGCCGCAGGCGACCGAGACGAAACGCCCCAGGTCGCGTCGAGATGGCGCCGGAGGAGTGAGGCGTCCGTCCTCCGCCTGCGCTCGCAGCGCTCAGTAGGGTGCTGGCATGGCATTCAAGACCCGCTCGGAGCACACGGCTGCGGTCGGCCACATCACCATGAGGGCGAGCCTCGCGCTGTGGTGGATGATCCTCATCCAGCTGACCTTGATCCTCGTGGTGATGGTCGTCGGCGCGTGGAGTGCCTGGGCATCGGGAGGATCGCCGCTCGAAGGTGATTTCGTCGTATCGAGCGAGACGGCGGCGGAACTCGCCAACCTCGCGCTGATGACGCATCTTCCGGTTTTCGCTCTCGCCCTGGGCTCCTTCATCGGTCCCGCGAACAGGCTCCGCGATCACGCGGTGGCGGCGATGCGGTCCCACACCGGGCGCTGGTTCCTGCTCAGCGCGGCTCTCACGGTGGCGCTCATCCTCACCTTGAAGACCGAGCCGAGCGTGGTACAGGCTCTCGTGGAGATGGCGTTGCTGGCAGGTCTGATCGCGGTCTGGTGCTTCGTGTTGCGCGGAGTGCGGAGCATTGCGAGAAGCGATGACGCCGTTCCGTACTTCGAGTGCATGGAAGAGGCCGAGAAGGAGGCCGCCGACAGCCCGTGGCCCTCGCGTCCGATCCAGGGCTTTCCTGACCCCGCTGAGATGATGAGCACCGCGGATGCGGACCGCTACGCCCGACGCGCCGCAGACATCGCGCGCCTGCATGACTGGCTGGGACAAGGGCTGTTCGTCGTGTCGACGGCCTTCCTCGGGGCGGCGGTCGCGCAGGTCTTCGAGGCCGGCCACCTCGTTCCGTGGATTTGGGCGGGCCTCTCGCTCATGGGCGCTGCCGCCGGCTACGCAGTCCAGCGTCGGGGCCGTGCGTACCACCGTATTCAGGAAGAGTTCGAGAAGACGAGCGCAGAACTGGCCCGCGCCGTCCGCGCCGAGGCGACAGAACGCGCGACGTTCGCGACCTGGGCGCGAGAGCTCTTCCGCAGGTAGCAGCTCCACACTCGAAGGCTCGCCTCATGCCGCATCAGGGCTGGTCGTGAGCCACCCGTATCCGATCGACGACTGCTTCGCCAACAGGATCGGCGAGTTCGAGTCCGAGTCGAACCAGTTCGATGCGACCTGCAAGACGCGGCCCATCCGCGCGCGTCAGCCCGACTTTGACCCCACCGAATGTCACGGTCGTGTCGGCATGCAGCACTGCTGAGTTTGCTTCCCCTGTGTCCGGGTCTAGTCCGCTCGGCAGGTCGACGGCGATCACGCGCGGCCCATGAGGCAGCAGCGCCTCGACGGCCTCTCGCGCCGTGCCGCGCAACCCGCCCCGCGCGCCGATTCCCAGGATGCCGTCGACGACGAGGTTATATGCCGCGGGGTCGAGCTCATCGAGCGGCACGACGCGCGCGCCGGCATCGATGGCGGCGGCGAGCGCCTCCTCGTGGATGCGTGTGGATGTGCGAAGCACGTCGACCTGCACGCCGCGGGAGGCAAGCTCCGCCGCAGCGAACAGCGCATCGCCTCCGTTATCCCCGGCACCCGCGAGCACAAGAATGTTCTTCGGCTCGTACTCGCCGATCACCTCGGCGAGCGCATGCGCGGCTCGGCGCATAAGCGGGACGCCGGCCGCTAGCAGCGGCGCCTCGGCGGCGCGGACCTGCTCGGCGCTGAAGGTGGGGACCGTGAGGGGCATGACATGACTCCCGTCGGAAGACACCGCTTTTCGACATTGCCAATCTCCCGATCGTATCGGGGTGCACCGGCTGTTCGCGTCCACAGGAGCTTGGTCGCCACGGCCTATCAACCGCAGAGGCCTCCCCACCCTAGACTCGCACCGAGCGCAACGCGGAGGAGCACGATGGAGAAGGACCTCAAGACCTGGGAGCGGGCGCGTTGTGCCCTCGAGATCCTCGCTGAAACGGCGCCCGATGGGCGCTACGTTCCGATTGCGGACATTTGGAGCGAAGCCCTGCTCCGAGTGCCACTGACCGCATACGAATCTGAACCGAATACCAAGAACCGTCCGCGCGGTGAGACGAACTGGCGCTTCGCTAGCTCCGATTTCGTCGCGGCCGGCTGGCTGCAGAAGAACCCGTCCCTGGCGGGCGAGTGGGCGATCACTCCGAGCGGGATCGCCGCCCTTGGCGCGCACCCCGGGCAGGATCTCGTTCTTGAAGCGCAGCGGCTCAGTGCCGCCGAGCGAGACCGGAGACGGAATGAAGTCGAACGAGCGCTGCCCGAACGATGGGTGAGCGTCGACAACAACCAGCGGAGGCTTCTCGCGGCGGCCGAGGTGATCGTCGACGAGGGCCTTCGCAAAGGGCTTTCCGCATTCGCACCAGGTCGTGAAGTGTGGACCGCGAAGAACATTCGCGACCTGCACTCCCTATGGACAGCGGCCGCAAAAGAAGACGGCAAGGGCTTCAACGCCAACCTCATCCAGCAGCTCGCCGGCGCCTCGGACGACCAGAAGCTCCTCATGGCTGAAGTGCTCGCCTTCCAACTACTGCCGATTGCGAAAGTGATGGGGCACGCGAAGAAGCGCGAACGTGTCGAGGCGGCGTTGAACATCATGCGGCATCCCGTGGAGATCCCACGCGTGTTCGACATCGCCTTCGCGGGCGGTGCGTTCAATCCGGGCGTAGGCATGCAGTCGCACGTCAACCATGCGATCACGGTGATCCTCGATGTCCTCCTCGCTTGGACAGAACTGAGCGATGAGGAGCAATACCTGGTGCTCGATGATCCGCGAGAGTGGCGAAATCTGGTGTTCGGCACGGATCGCGGATTCCCCACACAGCGCTATGCCTTGATGTACCTCGTTCATCCGGGGTTCTTCGGCCCGGTTGTCTCACCCGAACACCGCGACCAGATCCGTACCGCGTTCATCGGCGAGATAGGCGGGGAGTTCTCCGAGGATCCAGATGCTGATCTGCAAGCAATCGTGATCGCCCTCCAGAAGAAAGAAGGCAAACCGGTTGATCTCTATGGCGACCTCGAGGTTCGCTGGAAGAACAGACCGATTGCGGTCGCTTCGGAAGACGGTCCAGCCCCGTCACCGCCGACGCTGGACGAGTTCGATCCGCGAGGATTCCTGCCCGAGCACGTCGATCTGGCCGGACTGGCTGCAGCCACGCACCTCGACCAATCATGGCTCGCCAAAGTCACGAGCGCCCTGCACCGCCGCGGCCAGGTGATTCTCTACGGCCCGCCAGGAACGGGGAAAACGTATCTGGCACGCGCCCTGGCCGACCGCCTCGCTAAGCCGGGTAGCGTCGTCAAGCGCATCCAGTTCCATCCGTCGTACACGTACGAGGACTTCTTCGCGGGATACCGTCCGGTGACGGATGCGGCTGGTCAATTGACGTTCTCCTTGACTCGAGGGCCGTTGCGCGAGATTGCCGACGAAGCGCGCAAGAATCCGGACGTGCCGCACGTCCTGATGATCGACGAGATCAATCGGGCGAACCTCAGCAAGGTGTTCGGAGAGCTGTACTACCTGCTCGAGTACCGTAACGACGCGATCGACGTCCTGTACGCCGGGTCCGGCGACGACGGTGGAAAGTCCTTTACCTTGCCAGCGAACGTGTTGATCGTCGGGACGATGAACACCGCAGACCGTTCGATCGCTCTTCTCGATTCGGCCATGCGTCGACGGTTCTCGTTCTTCGAGTTGCACCCGGATGTCGAGCCACTGAGGGGCATCCTCGACCGATGGACGGCGCAACACCACCAGTCTCTGCCGGTCGCCGCGCTGTTCGAACTCTTGAACGCGAGTATTCGTGATCGCGAGGATCGCATCGGACCGAGCCATTTGCTGCGCCAGGACGATCTGAGTGAAAACGACCTGCGAGCAGTGTGGGACGAGAGCATCCTTCCGCTCCTAGAGGAACGCCACATCGGGACTGGAGTCGATGTGCATCTGAAGTACGGACTGGACACACTTCTCGGCCGCATCTCCGCTGTCCCCTCCTCCCGCCCCGCGGAGTCATGAACGGCCAGTCAGTCGGCGCACGCGTCACGGAGGTTTCTGAGAAGGGCGAATCCATTGTCGCGCTCACCCCGTCGCAGGCGGCCAGGCTGCAGGAACTGAGGTTCTGTCGCGTTTCGCCGACATCCGATGCGGGGGTTTGGCGCGTCTCCGACGTGAACCGGGTCGGCGTAGTCGCGATCGACGATGTCCGAGTCGTCGTTCGTCCGAAGACACCGCTACGCAGTCTCATCTTCATGGCTTCGTACGCTGGGCTGCAGGCGAACGTGCAGGATGCGGCGTTCGATTTCGACACGGATCACCATCTGCCGTCTGCGCTGGCGACGGCGCTCGTCCACGCAGCGATGGCAGCCACCAGCCGAGGTCTACTCAAGGGGTACGTACCCGTCGAGGAGACGGGCACCGTGATCCGCGGTCGGTGGGACATCGCACGGCAGCTCAAAACGCGCCCGGGCCTGCCCGTGCCCGTCGAACTCCTCTACGACGACTTCACCGAGGATGTTCCCGAGAACCGCATTCTGAAGTCGGCGCTGCTCGCGCTCATGCGTTTGGAGCAGCTTCCCGAACGGATCGCGGGTGACGTAGGCACCGCGCTGGCACAGTTCTCCGACATCACAGCGCTGCCTGCGGGGCTCACGATTACGATGCCTCCGGTTACCAGGCTGAACATTCATTACCGGCCGGCGCTGCACTTGGCGCGATGGATTCTTGAAGCCACGTCGTGGGCGCACGCGGAGGGGGCGAACTCGGGTTCCGCTTTTCTGCTGAACGTCGCCAAGGTGTACGAGGACTTCGTCGGGTGCGTCCTCCGGGAGACCCTGAAGCCGAGCGGATTCGATGTCGATCTCCAAAAGTCGGATTGGCGCCTCGATGCGGATGGACGGATCCGCATGCGTCCTGACATCGTGATCTCGCGTGCAGGCCGCGTCCTCACAGTCGCCGACACGAAGTACAAGGTGTGGGGCAGCGACGACGGTTCTCCGCCCAACGCAGATGTCTACCAATCGTTGGCGTACGCAGTGACCGCGGATGTACGAGAAGTACATCTTCTGTATGTGTCCGGTGACGTGGCGCCGAGGCGCTACGACATCCCACCGACGGGAACGACAGTCATCGCGCATGCTGTCGACTTGAGTGGCGAACCAGCCGAGCTGGTCGAGCGGGTCAGAGCGTTGGGCGCCTCCCTCGCGCCCGTCGAGGAGTGATGCTCGACATCGGTCGCTCGGCATCACGCCACATGCCGTGAGTCAGCGCTTGCCGAATCGGGGGCCCTCAGATGGAGGCTCGCGCTGGTACCGTCGGCGTCATGCCGTCGCCCGACACCGTCGCCGCTCTCCGCACCTTCGTCGCCGAGCGCGATTGGGACCAATTCCACACTCCCGAGAACCTCGCGAAGAGCATCTCGATCGAGGCCGGCGAGCTGCTCGAGTGCTTTCAGTGGACTCCGACGCCGGACCCGCAGCGAGTCGAGGAGGAGCTCGCGGACGTCCTCACTTACTGCATCCACCTGGCGAACAAGCTCGGGGTGGATCTGGACGAGATCGTGATGCGGAAGCTTGACCAGACCCGCGTGAAGTATCCAGCCGACCGTTCCCGGGGGACGAGCGCGAAGTACACCGAGCTGTCGGACGGGCGTGAGCCATGAGTTTCCGCGTCCGGCACATCGCCTTCGACCGCGCCCGCGTCGACGACTGGGCGAGAAATGATGAGCAGCACACGAACTGGCCCGTCGTCTACGTGATCGACGGTGCGCGCCGGCGCCGCACGCCGGCACTCTACGTGGGTGAGACCACCAGCGCCCATAAGCGGCTCCGTCAGCATCTGGCGAGCTCGAAGACGCAAGAGGGTCTGGAGAGCATCCGAGTCGTCATCGACGACACTTACAACAAGTCGGTCTGCCTGGACCTCGAGTCGCACCTGATCCGCTGGTTCCACGGCGATGGCCGTTTCCATATCCTCAATGGCAACGACGGCCTGACCGATGCTCGCTACTACGACCGCGAGATCTACCGCGAGTCCTTCCGGGATGTGTTCGAAGCCTTGCGCGCTGAGGGGCTCTTCTCGCGCAGCATCCCGCAGATCGAGAACACCGACCTGTTCAAGCTCTCGCCTTTCAAAGCGCTCACCGATGATCAGGCGATCGCCGTTGAAGACATCATCGACGGCCTGCTCACCGATCTGCAGAATCCCGAGGCCCGTTCGACTCTTGTCGTGCAGGGTGATCCCGGAACCGGCAAGACGATCATCGCGATCTTCCTGATGAAGCTTCTTGTCGACATCCGCGACTTCGACGACCACGACGACATCGAACCGAACTCGATGTTCGCTGAGCTCTTCACCCCGGAGAACCGCGACCTGCTGAGCGAACTGAAGATGGCGCTCGTCATCCCGCAGCAATCCCTGCGGGAATCGGTGAGGAAAGTCTTCAAGAAGACACCGAGACTCGACCCGAAGATGGTGCTCACGCCGTTCCAGGTCGGCGAATCGGATGCCGTGTACGACCTCATCCTCGTCGACGAGACTCACCGGCTGAACCAGCGCGCGAACCAGGCTTCGGGCGTGCAGAACAAGAAGTTCGGCGTGATAAATGAGCGGCTGTTCGGTACGGACGACCCTCGCTACACCCAGCTCGACTGGGTCAAGGCACGCAGCCGTCACCGGCTTCTGCTCGTGGACGGCGCGCAGAGCGTGCGTCCACACGATCTCTCGCCCGTTGTCCTGGCGGCCGAACTGGCCGCCGCCCGGAACTCGCACCGGCACTACCCGCTCACAACGCAGATGCGCGTTAAAGCGGGGTCGGACTACGTCGAGTACATTCGGGGTCTTCTGCGCGGCGAAAGCCCGCAGCGACCCGACCTCGGAGATTACGATCTGCGCTTCTTCGACGATCTCAGCGAGATGCGACGCGCCATTCGTGAGCGTGACGCGGAGGTGGGTCTCTCGCGCCTCGTCGCCGGATACGCCTGGGACTGGAAATCGCATCCGAAGCGGGATCCTTCGGCATTCGACATCGAGATCGATGGCGAGCGGTTGCGGTGGAACAGCACCGACAAGGACTGGATCAATTCAGCCGGCTCGCTCGAAGAGGTCGGAAGCATCCACACCGTCCAGGGCTACGACCTCAATTACGCCGGCGTGATCATCGGCCCGGACCTGCGCCTGTCCGAATCCGGCGAGATCGTCGCCGATCGGGAGGCGTACCGCGACAAGAAGGGCAAAGAGGACACGGGGCATCTCAAAGGTGCGTTCAGTGACGACGATCTCCTCGTGTTCATCCGCAACATCTACGGCGTGCTGCTCACGCGAGGGATGCTCGGCACCTACGTGTACGTCTGCGATTCACGATTGCGAATCGTGTTCCGCGAACTGCTCGCTCACCCCGGCCGCATCTAGGCGGCGCCCCCGCTCCCGCCCGGCCGGGACTGCAGATGTCGATCTTCCGCCGAACATCGGCCCGAACGTCCGTGCTCCAGGGCATCATGTCTCTCGACGAGAGGAGCGCGCGATGGAGCAGCCGTTTCAAGGGGCGAGCATGCCCGGGCCCTCGCCTGAATCAGTGAGACGTGCGCTCAGGCGATGGCAACTGCACGACTGGCATGTTCGCAAGACTCCTCTGGTCGCACAGGATGACGGCACCCATATCGACGTACCGAAGCACTCCGCTGTGATCCGCGACGTCCCCGGTGGCCTCCCCATCGCACTCGGCACGATCGGTCGCCGGAACACTCCCATCCAAAATGAAGAACTCGCCGATCTCATCATGCGGATCCTCAGCCTCATTAGCGTGGACTTCGTCGATGCTGGATACACGGGCCTGGGTGAGCAGGTGTTTCTGGTCTGCGACATTCCGTCAGGGTTCGTCGTCATCTCCGACCAGCCCACGAAGCCACCCACTCGTGGCGACTTCGAAGTGGTAGCTGTGAACCGTCACGACGGCGGTGCTCTGTGGTTCCACGTGGTCCCCCGGGGCACGTGGAAGACTGCGCTGCGTCCGCTCTTCGACCCGCGCAGCGCTGACCCTCCCGCCACGCGCGCGCTCAAGGAGCATGCACTGTCGAGCACTCGCCTCAGACACAACGCGTCGCGCGCGGGCATCGCCACGAAGCTGCGTGCTGACCTTCGGTTGGATCGGGAAGGCGGTGGACCGTTGCGGGACCTGTGATGGCTGAACCGTAGCCTCCATCAGGCCACGTCCGCCCATGCTCTACGTGATACCCCTCCTCGTACTCGCCGCCTCGATCCCCTTCAGCTTCTTCGCATCCCCGCGCGACTGCACCGCCCGCCGGTAGGCGCGGCGGATCTCCCGCACGACCAGTTCCGTCAGGTACTCCCACGGATCGGCGGTGACCATCATCCAGGTGTGCCGTGCACCCCAGGCGTGGTCTTCGACGACCTCGAGCGCGACAGCGGCAATCCCCTGCGGGTCGAGCACAGTGCCGATGTCGGCGAGCAGACGGCGCTCGACCTCGGGCGCGACCCGGCGCAGGGCCTGTTCGCGGAAACGCTCGCGCGCATCGTCATCGACCTCACGACCCCCAAAGAGGCCGCCGGCGCGCAGCGAGGAGAGGAAGTTGCGGAGCTCGTCATTGCTCCAGATGTGTTCGGGCATGGCAGTGCACTCCTGTCGTAGGCAAAAGAAAAGAAGAGAGGAACGGCTCGCAACTACAGCTGCGTGTCTTCTTGCTCCAATAGCCCGCGACGGGTGTCGACCGCAGTCCCGGCACGTCGATCGGCGCCGCTTAGGGCGCGGATGCGAAGACGGATGCCGGACACGAGACTCGACGGTAGACCCGGGGCGCCGAAGGTGTCAACAGTGTCACCGGATCCCCCTGCACAACCACCACCCGCACTCGAGTTCTCCACCGTCCCCGGCGCCTGCCCCTTCCCATGGGGGTGCCCCCTCCGAGGATGAACGCATCCCGACCGGAGGAGGAGTCATGACCGAGAGCAAGGTAGACCTGATCGCGAAACTGCTGGCCAAGGCGGAGAGCACCACGCCTGAAGAGGCTGAGGCCCTGACCGAGCACGCCGAGCGCCTGATGGTGAAGTACGGCATCGAGCAGGCGCGCCTCGACGAGCGACGCGCGCGGCTGGGCCGCGAGCAGGAGGAGATCAAGACCGAGCGGATGCTGTTCAGCGGCGCGTACGCCCGCGACATCCGCGAGCTCGGCGCAGGGATCGCCGCCGCACTCGGCACGCTCCGCGCGCTGTACGGCAGGCACTCCGACGGCGAGTCGGTGCTGTATCTCGTCGGGCACGCGTCCGACGTGGCGCAGGCTCGACTGCTCACCACCAGCCTGCAGGTGCAGGCCATGGTCGCCATGCGCGCCTGGTGGTCAGTCGAGCGTCACCGCTACCACTGGTTCCCCGAGAGCGACAAGCGTCGCGCGCGCAGCGGATTCGTCCGCGGATTCGGCGCGGGCGCCGCGGAACGCATCCGGCAGAACCGACGGGCGATCGTCGAGGAGGCCGGGAACGGCACCGAACTCGTGCTCGCCGCCCGTCGTGATCGCGTCGATGCCGCCGTCGCCGCCATGTCGACCAGGCGGGCACGGTCACGCGAAGGAGCCGACCCCGCCGCGTACTACAGCGGCCGTCAGGTCGGGCTTGATGCGAACACCGGCGAGAGCACCCTCCCGCGGTGAACCCCGGTTCGCCCCAGCGGCGCGACGTGTAGGCGAGCGCGGCCTGCGCACCCACGGCGATCTCATCTGGCAGTCAGAACACCAGGCGCCGATACTCGGCGCGGGCCTTCATCCCATCGATGATCTCCACTTCGCCGTCATCCACATCAGCAGGACGCTCCAGCAACCGTCCTGCGATATTCAGTCCGATCCGCAGCTCCCGTATTACGTACTACGTAAGTAATCAACCCTGAGTGTGACGTCTACCGGAACCCGAGCGTGACTGCCGCGAGACTTGCCTTCGAGCATGAGACATGCCACCATCCGTCCCGTCTCACGCTGGAAGGCAAGTCTCACGCCCAGGTCGCACGCCCCCCAACCCGCGCGACCGCTAGTCTCACGCCCCCAACTCTCACGCCCGCCAAGCCACGCGCCACCGCACATCCGGAACCGCCCCCACCGCACCCCGGCGCCGTCGCACGCCTCGCCTACACTCGCACCCATGACTTCCGCGGACGTGACCACCCCGGCCGACGCTGAGGCGCTCGCCACCCGCATCCTGCAGCCGCGAGAGCGGCCCCTGCTGTTGGTGTCGACCGACCACGACGGCGCGTACGCGTTCGACGTCGATGAGTTGCGGGCCGAGCTCGACGGCATCGCCGACGTGGTCACCATCGCGACCGGCATCCCGACCAAACACCTCGAGTCGCTGCTGCCCGAGAAGACGCAGGTGTTCAACGGTGCGGCCCGCTCGTACCCGCCCGACTTCGGCGACGACCCCGACTGGGAGCGATCGCACCTGCGCTTCCCCGGGCAGGCGCGCACCCGCGATCTCATCCACGACGCCATGGCGCAGACCGGCCGGCGCACCGTGCAGTCCGCGCCGGCCGCCGGCATCCACCGCGTCAGCGGAGTCGTGCAGGGGTTCGTCGCCGACGGCACCCGCGCAATGGTGCGGCTCGACGACGGCACCACCGTCACCGCGAGCGCCACCCTGCTGCCGCCCGACCTGCCGCTCATGGCCGCGCTCATCGTCGGCGAGCCGGTCAGCGGCATCCTCGACGGCGCCGAACTGCACCCCGAGCCGCTCGCGCCCGATCTGGGCGCGTTCCCCGACGGATGCCACACCCTCGCGCTGGTCGTGAAAGTCACCGACCTGCGGGCGACCGCACAGCTGCATCCGCGCATCTCGGTCGTGCTGCGCCGCCGCGACGTCGACCCGGATGAGCGCCCGGTCAGCGACCTGCTCGCCGTCGGCGATGTCATCCGCGCCCGCGTGCACCGCAAGCCGGGCGGCGAGATCGCCCTCAGCCTCGTCGACGTCGACCCCGACGCGCCCGTCCTGCCGCCGCTCGCGCTCGTCGAGGGCGGTGCGCCCTGGCTCAGCGAGGACCGCCCCCGCCCCACGGATGCCGAACCGACGCGGGATGCCGACCACGCCGCATCCCCGGCGAGCGCCGCCCCTGCCGTCGCCGCGACCGCCGATGTCGCCACCCGGCATGATGTCGCCGCCCTCGCGCACGAGATCACCGCGCTGCGCAGCGAACTGCTCGCCCTCACCAACCTCGTGGCCCGCTCGAACGGCGACCGGCCGCCCCGCGCCGGGGACGACGCCGAGCGACTGCGCGCCGAGAACGAGCGGCTGCGCGCCGAGCTCAGCCGGGAGCGCGCCGAACGGGCCGGCGCCGAGGCCAAGCTCGCCGAGGTCACGGAAGACCGCCGGGAGGCTGGTCGCGCATTGAAGGACGCCCGCCGCGCGGCCGAACGCGCCCACGTGGATCCCACGGCCGACGGCATCCGTCTCGAGATCGAACGCACCTGGGGCATCCGCACCGCACCCGGCGAGCGCGCCCGCTGGCCGCTGCGCGAGTACTCCCTCGGCGCGGGGTTCATCGAGTCGCTCGCGTCGCTCGACGAGACGCAGCTGAGCAAGGCGGTGCGGGCGTGCGTGGATGCCATCACCGGGCGCGACCGCGAGATTCCGGCACGCGAGCTGCACCGCCTGCGCACCGGCGAGGGCGGCGACGACTCGTACGTGGTGCGCGCCGACGGCGCCCGCTGCTGGCGGTCGTCGATCGAGCAGAACGCGCCAGGCGCGCGCCGGCTGCACTACTGGGAGTTGCCCGGCGGGGTGATCGAGCTCAGCCGCGTGGTGCACCACGACGACACCAGGCCGTGACCGCGCCAGAACGGTCTTGTGGCGGCGGCGCGGAAGGCGTTGCATGGGGAGCGTTCCGTCACGAAGGAGGACCACCCATGTCGGTCGCACGCGTCACCACCATCACCGCCCGCTCCAACGAGAGCTTCGAGGCCGCAATCCGGCACGGCGTGGAGAGGGCGAACGACACCCTCCGCAACGTCAGCGGCGCCTGGGTGAAGGAGCAGCAGGTCATCGTCGTCGACGGCGGGATCACCGAGTGGCAGGTGACCCTCGAGGTCACCTTCGTCCTCGACTGAGTCGGCTGCTGAGTCGGATGCCGTGAGCCGGGAGCCGCATCTGCGGTGCCCGGTGTCCGTCATGCCCGCTGGGCCTCTGCGAACTCGTCGGCCTCGTCCGCGGCATCCGGTCGCGTGCCGAAACCGCCGCGCGACACCTTGTTGATGATCACCGCGATCGCGCCTTTACCGGTGATATTGGGTCGCGGTGCCGAAGCTTTCCAGGGCGACGTAGGCGGCGAACATGCACCCGACCTCGGCCTCGCCGAAGCCGAGCATCTGTACCAGCCAGCAGACCGGCGGCGCCGCTGTCGCGTCACGCCGGGGGGCGGCGATCATCATCACGGCGAGCATGAAGAGGAACGGCAGAAAGCTGCCGACCGTCAGTCACCGCCGGTGAGCAGCAGCACGGCGAGGGAGAAGCAGGTGGTGATCTCCACCATCGACCCCGACAGGTAGATCGTCGCGCACAGCGGGCTGACGAACCCGGCGACGGCATCCGAGACGCCATTGCGCTTGGTCGAGGCGAGGGTGCCGGGGATCATCGCTGACGACGACGAGGTGCCGAGGGTATGGCGAAGGCATCACGCATGCCTCAGAGCGCCTTCAGCGGGTTGAGGCCCGCGAGGGCACCGGCACCGAGTACTGGATCAACAAAAACCACCACTGTCTGCGCGAACGACACGAGCAGCATAAAACTGAACGCCTGACAGTGGGTCCGTGAGATAAAGTCCTGATCATGCAGTGTGCTCCCCGCATCGCGGGGATGATCCCGTGGATGCTGTGGTGGCGCCGTGGAACCGTAAGTGCTCCCCGCATCGCGGGGATGATCCCCACATTCACCACATCCGCGGGCAGCACGGAGCGTGCTCCCCGCATCGCGGGGATGATCCCGGACCCGCCGTTCTCGATGATCGCCTGCGCCGGTGCTCCCCGCATCGCGGGGATGATCCCCACGCCGGGTCAGGTCGGGCGTCGGCAGGCCCGTGCTCCCCGCATCGCGGGGATGATCCCCGGATGCCGACGCCGTGGGAACGCTTCTTTCGGTGCTCCCCGCATCGCGGGGATGATCCGCAATGACCGAGCTGCTCGACGCTGTGGATGACGTGCTCCCCGCATCGCGGGGATGATCCTACCCCTCGCCCTCGGGCCAGCAGACGACGAGGGTGCTCCCCGCATCGCGGGGATGATCCGTAGTCAGGGACCGTAGGTCCCAGTGCGAGACAGTGCTCCCCGCATCGCGGGGATGATCCGCCCACCGTGCACGCCCGCACCGACCGCAACGGGTGCTCCCCGCATCGCGGGGATGATCCCAGCTCGGCTTCCCTCTTCGTCTTGAACCCGCGGTGCTCCCCGCATCGCGGGGATGATCCGACCGCGATCACGGACTGGACCGTCGTCGCCGAGTGCTCCCCGCATCGCGGGGATGATCCCAACGCCCGCTATGTGGGTGAGGGTTCCGAGGTGTGCTCCCCGCATCGCGGGGATGATCCCTCGATCCCCGCGGCGGTCTCGTCGTTCACCCTGTGCTCCCCGCATCGCGGGGATGATCCCCGGTCCGGGAAACCGGAGGCGGTGTTGACGCAGTGCTCCCCGCATCGCGGGGATGATCCCGCATGGCGATGTCGTTCACGTTCGACACGGACGTGCTCCCCGCATCGCGGGGATGATCCCAGCCTGTACGGGTACTCGTTCACCCTCACGGAGTGCTCCCCGCATCGCGGGGATGATCCCTTGCACCGGCGGGTGACTTCGACTGTTGCACCGTGCTCCCCGCATCGCGGGGATGATCCCAACTCGGAGGGTTTCGAGAAGGAGCACGAGGGGTGCTCCCCGCATCGCGGGGATGATCCGCCCTCCCCGGACGTGTCGTTCGTGGACGCCGGGTGCTCCCCGCATCGCGGGGATGATCCCACTCATGACCGGCACCGCCCACATTCTCGCCAGTGCTCCCCGCATCGCGGGGATGATCCGTATCGGTAGCCATGTCATCCCCTAGTGATGAGGTGCTCCCCGCATCGCGGGGATGATCCCTTGTCAGCGGCGGCGCTCATTGCCTGGGCGCGGTGCTCCCCGCATCGCGGGGATGATCCCGACCAGCACCGGCACGAGCAGACCACACCCGCGTGCTCCCCGCATCGCGGGGATGATCCCCATGCCGAGCAGCGCGTCGGAGTAGGCGCGCGGTGCTCCCCGCATCGCGGGGATGATCCGTGGTACCTGGCGCTGAAGTACAACACCGACGCGTGCTCCCCGCATCGCGGGGATGATCCGCTCGACGCGAAGATCGCCCTTGCGGGCACGCAGTGCTCCCCGCATCGCGGGGATGATCCCGATACGGGCAGGTCAATCCAGGTGTAGTTGCGGTGCTCCCCGCATCGCGGGGATGATCCGGCCGCGACCGAGTGCCCGCACCGATGCCCGAGGTGCTCCCCGCATCGCGGGGATGATCCCCGCTCTGCCGTCAGGCGCACGCCGGAGCGTCTGTGCTCCCCGCATCGCGGGGATGATCCCACTTTCAGGGTGCCGGCGTGCATGTCGAGGTCGTGCTCCCCGCATCGCGGGGATGATCCCATCGACATCTGGTCAGATGCCGACTTCCGTGAGTGCTCCCCGCATCGCGGGGATGATCCCGTCTGCGGGAGTGAGTACCAGAGCACAGCGGAGTGCTCCCCGCATCGCGGGGATGATCCCCGAGCGGAAGGAGCCGCAGGGCGAACCGACCGGTGCTCCCCGCATCGCGGGGATGATCCCCCCGCGCCTACCGTTTACAAGACGGTTGCTCTGTGCTCCCCGCATCGCGGGGATGATCCCCGCTCTGCGCATCGGCCCGCTGAAGCGGTCCTGTGCTCCCCGCATCGCGGGGATGATCCCCAGTCGAAGACCCAGCAGAAGGCGCGTGAAGACGTGCTCCCCGCATCGCGGGGATGATCCCCCAGAACTTGGGCTTCTGCTCTCGTTCGTAGGGTGCTCCCCGCATCGCGGGGATGATCCCGACCTGAGCCTGCCCGACCAGCTCGACTGCTAGTGCTCCCCGCATCGCGGGGATGATCCCAACATCGCCGCGGTCGCTTCACTGGTGGACTTGTGCTCCCCGCATCGCGGGGATGATCCCGCCGAGTTGCTGGCTTGCGCGTCCTGCACGGCGTGCTCCCCGCATCGCGGGGATGATCCCCGATGGTCGTCCGGAACATCCGCATCGCGAAGGTGCTCCCCGCATCGCGGGGATGATCCCTCACGTCTCCTCGTCGCAGCGCACGCCGACCGGTGCTCCCCGCATCGCGGGGATGATCCCCAGGCTGATCGCCCCATCGACGAGCAACGGCACGTGCTCCCCGCATCGCGGGGATGATCCCTTCGCTCCCGTCGATGAGAGAGCCGGGTGCGCGTGCTCCCCGCATCGCGGGGATGATCCACAGCCTGCTTGCGCTCCGCAGTCTTGCCATGGTGTGCTCCCCGCATCGCGGGGATGATCCTGCAGCAGCAGATCCCGCAACGCCGCCTTCGAAGTGCTCCCCGCATCGCGGGGATGATCCCGACGGCACCGAACATCCCGGACGCTACAACTGGTGCTCCCCGCATCGCGGGGATGATCCCCCATGACGACGGATCGCAGACGCGTCACCGAGGTGCTCCCCGCATCGCGGGGATGATCCCTCGACCGGTTCCAGGTGAAACAGGGCCCGGTAGTGCTCCCCGCATCGCGGGGATGATCCCACCGAGCACCGTCGTGGACGAGCTCGCCGGATGTGCTCCCCGCATCGCGGGGATGATCCCGTGGAGAAGTGGAAGACGACCGTCACGGGGTCGTGCTCCCCGCATCGCGGGGATGATCCCACCCGTGACCGAAGTCGGACGCACTCACGCCGGGTGCTCCCCGCATCGCGGGGATGATCCCTGCCGAACCCCGTTGATGTACAGGCCACCCTTGTGCTCCCCGCATCGCGGGGATGATCCCTGGACAGTGACGGGGCCGCCCGGTTCCATCGTGTGCTCCCCGCATCGCGGGGATGATCCCCGTGGGAAGTGGACATGTACACGGACGCCGCCGTGCTCCCCGCATCGCGGGGATGATCCGGATCAACGCGTCACGCTCCAAAGTCAGCCGACGTGCTCCCCGCATCGCGGGGATGATCCGAGCAGCTGACGCCACGCGACGGGTTTGACGACGTGCTCCCCGCATCGCGGGGATGATCCGGCGCGCAAGGATGCCCGCCTCGATCAGACGGAGTGCTCCCCGCATCGCGGGGATGATCCGCAGACGGGACCCGCATCATGACCACGACCAGCGTGCTCCCCGCATCGCGGGGATGATCCCGCCGAGTTGCTGGCTTGCGCGTCCTGCACGGCGTGCTCCCCGCATCGCGGGGATGATCCCCGATGGTCGTCCGGAACATCCGCATCGCGAAGGTGCTCCCCGCATCGCGGGGATGATCCCCTCGCGCCGGCGATCGTCGGGTAGCAGTGCAGGTGCTCCCCGCATCGCGGGGATGATCCCGCGCACCGTTCACCGTTCGACCGCTCACAGACGTGCTCCCCGCATCGCGGGGATGATCCCTCCAACCCATCTCGTACGTCCACCCGGCCTCCGTGCTCCCCGCATCGCGGGGATGATCCGTTCACCGGTGAGGAGTATGTGCCGTGGTTGCTGTGCTCCCCGCATCGCGGGGATGATCCCACAGCCCGGTTGTGGTTGGTGCGGATCAAGCCGTGCTCCCCGCATCGCGGGGATGATCCCGCGACCACATTCGGCGTAGCGATGCCGAGCTGGTGCTCCCCGCATCGCGGGGATGATCCGTCGCGCGAGACGAGCAGGCTGATACGCATCGGGTGCTCCCCGCATCGCGGGGATGATCCTTCACCCGTGACAACGGGGCGGTCGTTGACGCGGTGCTCCCCGCATCGCGGGGATGATCCCCCCGGCCAAGCGTGGGGTGTTGAGTCGGACCTGGTGCTCCCCGCATCGCGGGGATGATCCCCGCCTGAGAGCACCCTCATGTCTCCGGTCAGAGTGCTCCCCGCATCGCGGGGATGATCCCCGTCGGCGCTGCCGCGGGTATCGCGCTCACCGGTGCTCCCCGCATCGCGGGGATGATCCAAGTCGACCCACGGGGCCGGCAGCTTGTCGACCGGCGTGCTCCCCGCATCGCGGGGATGATCCCCTGACCGACTTCGCGCTGAGCGCGGACCTGTCGTGCTCCCCGCATCGCGGGGATGATCCCCTTTCGCGCTTGTATCCGCCGATGATGCCGCGGTGCTCCCCGCATCGCGGGGATGATCCCGAGTAGTCGGTGCCCACGTCCACGAACATCCGGTGCTCCCCGCATCGCGGGGATGATCCCGCGCCTCGCGCGACCTGGGCTGCGGCGGCGAGGTGCTCCCCGCATCGCGGGGATGATCCGTATGGCAACGCCGCCGCTGTCACCCGCGCCGGGTGCTCCCCGCATCGCGGGGATGATCCCACGCCGCGCATGTCTCGGACGCCGCAGCCGGTGTGCTCCCCGCATCGCGGGGATGATCCGTGGTATCTGGCGCTGAAGTACAACACCGACGCGTGCTCCCCGCATCGCGGGGATGATCCCCTGGCCACGAACCCTCGCTTCCGCACCACCGCGTGCTCCCCGCATCGCGGGGATGATCCCTATCGCAAGGGAACAACGGGTTCCCGATCATTGTGCTCCCCGCATCGCGGGGATGATCCGGTGACGGATTGTGCGCCAGCCGGGGGCGTGGAGTGCTCCCCGCATCGCGGGGATGATCCCCCCACCGGTTGAACGCGGACCCCGGGTCGGTCGTGCTCCCCGCATCGCGGGGATGATCCACCCGACCCGCCCCTTCTGCTGCTTCCATGTCGCGTGCTCCCCGCATCGCGGGGATGATCCGCTCGAACCGAAGAGCGTGGGTGATGCGTGGCGGTGCTCCCCGCATCGCGGGGATGATCCCATGATCGGTGCGGGTCCGTTCCCGAACGGGTCGTGCTCCCCGCATCGCGGGGATGATCCCACCACCGGCGGCAGGTTCTTCATCGAAGACAAGTGCTCCCCGCATCGCGGGGATGATCCCTGGGCGATGTCCTCCGGGCCAAGAGACCCAGCGTGCTCCCCGCATCGCGGGGATGATCCCCCTCCCTGCGGACGATGCTGCTGCGGCTGGCGAGTGCTCCCCGCATCGCGGGGATGATCCCACGAATGAGATCCGCAGACATGGCGTTGGCAGGTGCTCCCCGCATCGCGGGGATGATCCGCCGCTCGCCGGGACAGTCGCAGCGAACGTGCTGTGCTCCCCGCATCGCGGGGATGATCCCCCGGGGCCGACGAGCAGGTTCCGCCATGACGCGTGCTCCCCGCATCGCGGGGATGATCCCCGGCACCCGTACTTCGAGGAAGGCGCGGACGAGTGCTCCCCGCATCGCGGGGATGATCCGGTCTGCTCGTCGGGCTCCGGGACTATCGTCCAGTGCTCCCCGCATCGCGGGGATGATCCGGGCACGGCGGGGATGGGTTGGCAGGCGATGTGGTGCTCCCCGCATCGCGGGGATGATCCCACGTGCCCTCGGCGAGCGGGCCGGCGGAACACGTGCTCCCCGCATCGCGGGGATGATCCCCCGAGCCGGTCGAGCACGTACCGGGACAGGTTGTGCTCCCCGCATCGCGGGGATGATCCCCGCAGCGCGAGCGCGGCTGCCTCGAGCGGGGTGTGCTCCCCGCATCGCGGGGATGATCCTTCGTCGTCAACCCGGCGGTGCGCATGCCGGCGAGTGCTCCCCGCATCGCGGGGATGATCCCCCTTGATCGCAAGAGTCCACACACCCCACGCGGTGCTCCCCGCATCGCGGGGATGATCCCGGGACGATACCGCCCTTGGCAGCGGTCATTTGGTGCTCCCCGCATCGCGGGGATGATCCCGGGCGGGTCGAGGTGCCGATGGTTGCGGCGCCGTGCTCCCCGCATCGCGGGGATGATCCCATGTCGTCATCCCTAGGTCAGTGCCAGGGGCGGTGCTCCCCGCATCGCGGGGATGATCCCTCTTCGGGCCGTACGTGAGTCCGCCCGGAAACGTGCTCCCCGCATCGCGGGGATGATCCCAGTCCATGTGGTTGGACGTGGTGCGTGCGGGCGTGCTCCCCGCATCGCGGGGATGATCCCCGGGACCGCCTCATACCAGTCACCGACAGCGAGTGCTCCCCGCATCGCGGGGATGATCCCCCACCCGGATTCGTGAGCGTCATACGCGCACCGTGCTCCCCGCATCGCGGGGATGATCCCGAGTTTCCCGACGCGACGCGCCTGCAGCGGATGTGCTCCCCGCATCGCGGGGATGATCCCGAGTCCGAGCCGGTGGACGAGTGGGATGCCGCGTGCTCCCCGCATCGCGGGGATGATCCCATCACCGATCAGGCGCAGCACACCGGGGCCGGGTGCTCCCCGCATCGCGGGGATGATCCCACGGTGCAGTTGATCAGCCCACCGAACGCACCGTGCTCCCCGCATCGCGGGGATGATCCGGTGGGTGTCGCATCGCGGCGGCTGGAGGTTCCGTGCTCCCCGCATCGCGGGGATGATCCCATCAACCAGGTCACAAAGGAAAACCAGCAGGCCGTGCTCCCCGCATCGCGGGGATGATCCGGCGAGACGTGGACAGCGATCGCTGAAGCCCTGGTGCTCCCCGCATCGCGGGGATGATCCCCAACCTCGAAGCGCCCGCGTGTCAGACTCCACGTGCTCCCCGCATCGCGGGGATGATCCCCACGTCGCACTGCTGCGTCCCGGTCACGTCGTGTGCTCCCCGCATCGCGGGGATGATCCCAGGTCGGCGTCCAGCAGGAGGATGACGTACAGGTGCTCCCCGCATCGCGGGGATGATCCACACCCGCCCGGCACTCAAAACAAGCACTTGATTGTGCTCCCCGCATCGCGGGGATGATCCCCCGCCGTCCATGCGAGCGATGATCGGTTCGGCGTGCTCCCCGCATCGCGGGGATGATCCCTCGGCCGTCACCTGCTCCGCAGTCGGGAACGCGTGCTCCCCGCATCGCGGGGATGATCCCGGGAGCACGGCAAGCTGCGACCTGTGTGTCCAGTGCTCCCCGCATCGCGGGGATGATCCGACGTGGCGGGTCACGTCCAGCAACCCTCGCGCCGTGCTCCCCGCATCGCGGGGATGATCCCATGTCGTCATCCCCTTGAATGATTGGGAACCCGTGCTCCCCGCATCGCGGGATGATCCCGCTCCGGGCAGCGGCATCCCTGCCGGATTCATGTGCTCCCCGCATCGCGGGGATGATCCCCCGTTCGGGACGGCCCCGGAGGTGAACGTGCCGTGCTCCCCGCATCGCGGGGATGATCCTGGCAGAGCAGATCGCACGCGAGGCGTGGCGACGTGCTCCCCGCATCGCGGGGATGATCCGGCGCCCGTGCCGCTCATCATGCTGATTGTGCGGTGCTCCCCGCATCGCGGGGATGATCCCGCCCGTCCCGATGGCCTACTGTGACCGATGCGGTGCTCCCCGCATCGCGGGGATGATCCGGATCGTGCGTGCCTCACGGCGGGCCGAGTAGCGTGCTCCCCGCATCGCGGGGATGATCCCCGGGAGGTCTACTGCCGGCTGAGCATGGCTAAGTGCTCCCCGCATCGCGGGGATGATCCCACAACCCGACGCGTACCCATCGAGGGCGGCGTGCTCCCCGCATCGCGGGGATGATCCGTGGATCTCTTTGCCGTTGTTCCGGATGAAGAAGTGCTCCCCGCATCGCGGGGATGATCCAGAAGGCCCCACGCTTGCGCGTACGCGTTCGCGGTGCTCCCCGCATCGCGGGGATGATCCGTCCTTCAAGCCCTCACGGAGGCTCTCTGAGTCGTGCTCCCCGCATCGCGGGGATGATCCCCACGTCGTACTGCTGCGTCCCGGTCACGTCGTGTGCTCCCCGCATCGCGGGGATGATCCGTCGTATCTGCGGTTGATGTCGGTTCGGGTGAGGTGCTCCCCGCATCGCGGGGATGATCCCGAACCGGGACGGCGTGTGGAAGCACCAGCTGTGTGCTCCCCGCATCGCGGGGATGATCCGCGCGCGCATCACAGCCCACCCCAAACGGCCAGGTGCTCCCCGCATCGCGGGGATGATCCGAAGTCGCCGATGATCTGCGCGCCGCCGATCGCGTGCTCCCCGCATCGCGGGGATGATCCGTCGATCGCGTACTTCGCGCCGACGAGCACGGCGTGCTCCCCGCATCGCGGGGATGATCCCGCCTTGGTCTCGCTGGCGATCCCGACCTGGTAGTGCTCCCCGCATCGCGGGGATAATCCCGCCGGCGCGTGCGGGTCGACGTTGCGCGTCTGGTGCTCCCCGCATCGCGGGGATGATCCCGCTCGTGCGCGTTCTGTCGCCGTCGGCAGGTTGTGCTCCCCGCATCGCGGGGATGATCCCCGCTGAGCAGGTTCGCGTACACCTTGTCCGACGTGCTCCCCGCATCGCGGGGATGATCCCCAGCAGATGCGCGACCAGCTCGTCGCGTCGCAGTGCTCCCCGCATCGCGGGGATGATCCCGAGTCGGCGAACGCCGTCAAGGTGTCCTACGGGGTGCTCGCCGCATCGCGGGGATGATCCAGTAGTCCCACCGGACGATGAACGGCGAGTCGGCGTGCTCCCCACATCGCGGGGATGATCCGGAGTCGATGCAGGGAGCGATGAACCGGGCACGCAGTGCTCCCCGCATCGCGGGGATGATCCCCGGTACGCGTAGTCGTGGAGTTCGAACATCAGGTGCTCCCCGCATCGCGGGGATGATCCCTCACAGAAGAGACCGTTCGGGAGATCCGTGCGGTGCTCCCCGCATCGCGGGGATGATCCCTCGCCGCGCGACTGCTCCGTGGTCACAAGCTCGTGCTCCCCGCATCGCGGGGATGATCCCTATGCAGATGCGCGAGAGTCCACCGCTCGTAGGTGCTCCCCGCATCGCGGGGATGATCCCATCGCCCTGCCCTCCCCGTTCAACGACCGAACGTGCTCCCCGCATCGCGGGGATGATCCCGTGGGCGCCGGGTTCCATGTCGGGTCCGCGACGTGCTCCCCGCATCGCGGGGATCATCCCGGCGCGGCGATCATGTACCTGCCGTTGAAGGCGTGCTCCCCGCATCGCGGGGATGATCCCCGTTTCATCGCGATCGGACAGGGGGACGAAGAGTGCTCCCCGCATCGCGGGGATGATCCTACGCACAGCACGGTGCGCCCGTCGTCCAGGTGGTGCTCCCCGCATCGCGGGGATGATCCCCCCGACGTCGCGTCGATCGTGGGGAAGTTCGTGTGCTCCCCGCATCGCGGGGATGATCCCGCCTACCGTGACGCCGTAGAGGCGCGCACATTGTGCTCCCCGCATCGCGGGGATGATCCCCGCGACGGGGAACGCTACGGGTCCCTGCACACGTGCTCCCCGCATCGCGGGGATGATCCCCACAACCGCACAACGTCACCGACATCGATCGGGTGTGCTCCCCGCATCGCGGGGATGATCCGGTGCCCGCTGCATCCGGTGGACGGCCGCCGCCGTGCTCCCGCATCGCGGGGATGATCCCCTCGATGGTGTCACGGGTGGGTCCGCGGATGTGTGCTCCCCGCATCGCGGGGATGATCCCCGGCGGAGACGTGGGATGCGTCGATCCTGGTGGTGCTCCCCGCATCGCGGGGATGATCCCAACGCAGCCGCCCGTCAGCAGACCATCGCCCGGTGCTCCCCGCATCGCGGGGATGATCCCGAGGTCGTCGGCACGTTCCAGGACGACAACGGGTGCTCCCCGCATCGCGGGGATGATCCTCGATCGCGGCGCGGCCCTCGTCGTCTTCTTCCGTGCTCCCCGCATCGCGGGGATGATCCCGGATCGCTGACGTGATCCTCACCCAGTTCGACGTGCTCCCCGCATCGCGGGGATGATCCGTAGGCGATCGTGCCTGCGGTCTCATCCAGTGAGTGCTCCCCGCATCGCGGGGATGATCCCGAACCGTGCGCCGCCAGTCGGCGAGTCAGGTCGTGCTCCCCGCATCGCGGGGATGATCCCCCGACGACGCCCTGACGGTCAGTGCGTGCGTCGTGCTCCCCGCATCGCGGGGATGATCCCCTCCGCGGCGCACAATCCGTCACCGGCCCGACGTGCTCCCCGCATCGCGGGGATGATCCCCGCTCAGCGAGCGCATACTCGGATTGACGAGGCTGCTCCCCGCATCGCGGGGATGATCCCGATCTTCGTCATGGCGAGCATGACAGCGTCACGTGCTCCCCGCATCGCGGGGATGATCCCGGCACGACGCCGCCCTTGGCAGCGGTCATCTGGTGCTCCCCGCATCGCGGGGATGATCCCGGGTCTGGGTGGAGGTGACGGTCGTCTTCAGGGTGCTCCCCGCATCGCGGGGATGATCCCCCCTCGACTCCGTCGCGCACGTTCTTGATCTGGTGCTCCCCGCATCGCGGGGATGATCCCTCGACCGCCTGCGGTCCGGTCAGCCAGGTCTCGTGCTCCCCGCATCGCGGGGATGATCCCGTGTGGTGTGTATCAGCGTGAATCGCTACCCCATGCTCCCCGCATCGCGGGGATGATCCCGGGTTGCCGCCGCCCGTCGCGCCGGCCGCGCCGTGCTCCCCGCATCGCGGGGATGATCCGTCGCGCGAGACGAGCAGGCTGATACGCATCGGGTGCTCCCCGCATCGCGGGGATGATCCACGGGTCGTTCGAGCTGACACCATCCCAGTGGGGGTGCTCCCCGCATCGCGGGGATGATCCCAGAAGAAGGTCTCAGCCAAAACGGTGCGGAACGTGCTCCCCGCATCGCGGGGATGATCCCCCGCCGGGACGTTGGTAATCCGCCAGCGCCCAGTGCTCCCCGCATCGCGGGGATGATCCCCCTCCGAACGCGTTGGCCGCGACTTCCTGGAAGTGCTCCCCGCATCGCGGCGATGATCCCAGCAGCGCCTCGTGCGCCGAAAGGTCGTAGTTGTGCTCCCCGCATCGCGGGGATGATCCCCCAAGCACCTTGTAGTCGCGGAAGATCGACTTGTGCTCCCCGCATCGCGGGGATGATCCCCCGACCGTGATGCCGGCATGGATCAGCCACGGGTGCTCCCCGCATCGCGGGGATGATCCCGGTGTCAACGTCGGCTGAATTCTGACCCCTTATCGACGGTCGAATATTGACCCCCTCGGGGTTGGTTGTTACTGGTTTCCGCCCGGGGTGGGCGGGGTCTTGAGGAGCTCGCGGCGGGCGCGGGTCCGGTAGGAATCGCCGCCGAGGGTGAGGACTTCGGCGTGGTGGACGAGGCGGTCGATCATCGCGGACGCGACGATGTCATCGGAGAGGATCTCGCCCCAGCGGCCGAAGGGCATGTTGCTGGTGACGAGGATCGAGCCTTGCTCGTAGCGGGACGCGATGAGCTGGAAGAACAGGTTTGCGGCGTCGGCGTCGAAGGGCAGGTAGCCGACTTCGTCGATGATGAGGAGCCGGTAGCGGCGCAGACGTTTCAGTTCGTGCTCGAGGCGGCCTGCCTGGTGTGCGGTCTGCAGGCGGGTGACCCAGCCGGTCGCGGTGTCGAACAGTACCGGGTAGCCGGCGTGCGCGGCTTTGATGCCGAGCCCGATCCCGAGGTGGGTCTTGCCGACGCCGGGCGGGCCGAGCAGGATCACGTTCTCCGCTTTCGGGATCCAGGTCGTCGTCGCGAGGTGCGCGAGGACGTCTCGGCGCAACGAGGGCTGGTGGTCGACGTTGAAGTCCTCGAGGGTCTTCATCGCGGGGAAGTGTGCCCCGGCGATCCGCAGCGCCGTGCCGTTCGCTTCGCGGTCCGCGACCTGGCGTTGCAGCACGGCGGTGAGATACTCCTGGTGCGACCAGCCCTGGTCCCTCGCGGTGCTCGCGAGCTGTTCCCAGACCCACCCGACTCGTGGGGGTCTTCAAAGCCCGCACCAGGTAGCCCATCGTCGCCGCAGTATCGGTGGTGCGCCCATCAGAGCACCTCCCCGGTCGCGGGGTCGAACCGGACGCCGAACAGGGCGTCGTAGTCGGACGTGTCGCGGAACATCACCCGCTGCTCCGGTCCGACCCCCCCTGCGCGTTCCCGCTCGCGTTTCGCGGCGGAGAACTGGGACCGTAGCCCTTTCGCGGTGACCACGTGGCCGGGGTCGGTGACCGTCGCCGCGGTCGCCCAGCAGCGTTCGTGGTCAGCGACCGCGGTCCCGTCGCAGACCACGATCACCCGGGTCAGCGTCGCGGTGACGTCGACGAGCCGGCCGGTCACCCGCGGGTCGACGGAGTAGTCGTTCCCGTCGACGCGGACGTAGTAGTCGCGTCCGAGGCGGACGCGCGCTTGCAGGCCCGTGGCCGGAGGGTGCGGCGGCAGCACCGTCATCGCCGCGAGATCACGATCGAGGACATCGACCGGACGCCCGCCGAGCGAGCGCACCCTCCTGTTGTTCGCTTTCGGCAACCAGCCGGCCAGCTGGCCGTTGATGTCCGTCGGAGACGCGAACTGCCGGCCGGGCAGGAACGACGTCTCCAGGAACCCGTTGTTGCGTTCCGTCATGCCCTTGAACTCCGGATCCCGCGGCGGGGCGAGGACGATCCGCGTGGCGAGGGTCCCCGCGAACGCGGCCGCGGCCTGCGTCACGACGCCTTCCCGCCGATCGCGGCCTCTCGATCCCAGACCAGCGTCTTCGACACCGCGCCGACCTGCGAGATCAGCTGCCACATGCCCGCCAGCAGATCGCCTGCCTGACGCGAGGGGAGCATCACCGCGGTCAGGAACCTCGAGAACGTGAGCGTCATCACCAGCACCGGCAGCATCGCGGCCTGCCCGAACCCGACCGGGATCCGCGGCTCGGGGAACCACAGATCCATCTGCGCCGCCTGTCCCGCCTCATGCACCAGCCGGTCCGCGGGATCGACGCCGGTGTTCCGCGCGACCCCGAGATGCCGGACGATCGCCTTGATCGGCATGCCCTCGGCCCTATGCAAACGGCGAATCTCCGCCCAATCTTCCACTGAAATCACCCTCCAAGAGCGTCGGAGGGGGTCAAGATTCACCCGTCGCCTCGGGGTCAGTATTCACCTGTCGTCGACACCCGCCTGGTCAGTGTCCAGGAATCGGGGGCAACCTCAATCCCACAGTCGCCGCAGAAGGGGCGGGAGGGGGCGTGCTCCCCGCATCGCGGGAAGTGACACCACGCTACGGACTCACCCACCGGTCGATCTGCTCACCCGTTCGTCAACGTGATCACGCCCTGGTGCTCCCCTCATCGAGGGGATGATCCCAGCCACCCGCACGAGCAACGCGGCTGGTGGTAGTGCTCCCCGCATCGCCGGGATGATCCCGGCGCCGACCTCTCCGTTCTCATCTGCCTGGCGTGCTTCCCCGCATCGCGGGGATGGTCCCCACGCCTGCATGCGCTCCTGATCAGCCGTATGGTGCTCCCCGCATCGCGCGGATGATCCCGGGGGTTCGGTCTCCACTACGAGGAACAACATGTGCTCCCCGCCTCGCGGAGACGATCCCAGGCCTACGTGAGCAAGCCGGGAGCCGGCCCGGTGCTACCCGCATCGCGGGGATGGCACTCGTGCTCGGTGTGAATCAGGATGCTGCATAGCGGTGCCCACTCAGTACCCCTTGCGCCGCCGCGCAGCCTTGCTCCATCCGGTCGCGGGCGCCGATTCCCTCTGACTGGCGGGAACGGGTTGGGAATCCGCGGGGCGCAACATCAGTGTGAGCCCGTCGACGTCGATGGGCTCCCAATGATGTCCATGCACGAGAACCGACATCCCCTGCTCATTCCGCGCCGAGAAAACAAGGATCGCGCGCCCAGTCCGCACCATGCTGATAGTGCGTTCCCAGAGCAGTTCACGCACTCTCTTACTCACTTTTCCGACGAACACGCCGGCAGAGATCTCAAGAAGCCAGCGGGTGAGAAACCCCCGCAAGCCCGGCGGAACCGCGGTCAGCACGAGGACGATCATCAGAACGGGACCTCACCGTAGTTGGCTCCACCCGCGACTGCTCGACGGGATCCATCCCAGAGCTGCACGACGTTGTCGGAAAGGTCGAGGTCGGAGGCTCCCGCGTCATCTGGTTCATCCGGGAGGAGAAGGTGGCGGATATCTCGCACGCATCGTTCCAGGAACGAGCCGCCGTGGAAATGGTCCCGAAGGCGCCGACGTGCTTCCCCTCCGATGTCGAATGGCTGTTCCGCGGCCAGCTCGAACGCCAGAGGGATCGTCAGCTCGGCCTTATACAGATCAGCGATGTCGTAGACGAATGAGCGGATGTGACCGGTGTGCACGAACCCCAGACCTGGGGAGCAACCGAGCGCGACGATCACCGAGTGAACAACGCCGTACATGCTCGTGTTCGCCGCCGAGAGAGCCTGATTGACCGGATCGCTGTCCTCGAAAGCCTCGACGTCGTATGACCTGCCGTTCCACGGCACCCTGTAGCGTTTCGAGCTCTCCCGATACGCCTTCCGCACACGAGCACCCTCGCGGCCTCGCAGTTGCTGCATAGTGAGACCGCTCGTCTCCTCTCCCGGGAATCGCATCGCATACATCTCTCGCGCGACGCGCAGGCGGGCACTCTGATTGGTCATGAGTGCAGCTTGAGCTTCGAGGAGTTTGGAGCTGTGCGCCAACGATCTGCCGTGCGCGTAGTACCGCACGCCCTCCTCACCGACCCAGACCACCGTCGACCCGCTCTCCGCCATCAAGACCATGGCCTGCTGCGTAACCGTCGTCCCGGGCCCCAGCAGCAACGCCCCCACCGCGGCCGCTGGGATGTGAATGGTCCCGCGTTCGTCCGTTGCCGTGATCGCGTTGGCGTCGCGATGAATCCGACAGCGTTCCAGGTAGATGAAGGTCATGCGATCCTGGGCGCGCACGAGTTCCGGCAGCGAAGGCGGCTTCGCCCCGGCGACCATATCTAACTCACCGCCGCGATCGTCATCAACCCGCAACCGTAGCCTTTGGCGCGACCCAGTCCATGGGTAAGCGTGGCGACGAATGCGTCTCGATCGATCACTTCCAGCAAGCCCTCATACGTGACGACCCGCAGCGTCACCGAGTCCTCCCGCCTTCGAAAAGTGATGAGCTTGCGGTCTCTGATGAGCACTGCCTTCTGATCGTCATCCCCGTCGACACGAAAGCCACCCCGATGCTGCCGGTTGAGAAGCCACTCTTCCTGCTGCGACACGGTGACGTGCCCGAACGGTTTACCACGCCCGCCGGGAACAGGGCGCGTGCTGCGCGTCGGATTCGCGGTCAGACGGAAGGCGTATCGGTGCCCGACCTCGATTCGACCGAGCACCCGCTGGTACGGCCGCGTCCGCCATCCGTCCTCGAGACTCGGCCATCCCGCCTGTTCCGCCAGATGGGTGAGGTCCGGCTGACCGGGTGAGACGATCAGCAGCTTCGCCTGATTGCGGGCGCTGTCGAGTCGCCACAGCACCCGTCCCTCATCCGTAGCGGACGGATCAGGAAAGCCCGCCAGTACGGCCGCGTGAAGCGCATGCGGTGATGACAGGAGCTTCTGGGCGCCACGCCGCACCGGGTTGAACATGAACTGCGTGAGGTACATCAGATCTCCTCATCGTCCAGAAGAAGAAACGGGTCGTGCTGCGTCGGCGAACCCAGAAGTCGTTCAGCCCGGGGATCACCGCCCACGTTCCCGGGAATGGGCCGCCGCCCAGGAAGCGACAGCATCACGCGCTCGATCACGACGTCGCGAGTGCCGTGCTTCCGCCTCCTCGGATCGAAGCTCTCCGGGACATCACTGCGCGATTCGCCCGGCGGGTCACCTTCGACCGCATCGGTGATGAGGTGCAAGGAGATACTCTCGGCGCGGGCGGCACTCGCGTGGTGAGCCTTTGCTCTCCAGGGCGCTTCCCTCAACGCCGCACGAAGGGGCGCGTCCACCAGTTCCGCTCTGATCGGTCCGTCCGGTGGGAAGGCTCGTCGTCCTAAGAAGAGTGGGAAGTACGGCCGCGCGAGCGCCTCCTTGAACTCGACGAGCTCCTCGCGCGGGCCCGAGATCCCCACCAGGAACACCGCGTCCGCCAGATAGTACCGCTGGGACAACGGAAACGCCCTCGAACCGTCCAGCGACCGCGTGGTCTGGAAATCACGCTCGAGGTGTCCTGGCTGATCTATCCGCACCCCGAAGCCAAGGTCGCGGAATCGATCCAGAGGTTCGGTCCGCGCCATCCCCAGTGCCGCGGCCAAGAGCCCGATCACTCCGCTCCGCGTCGGAGCAAGCTCTGTTGCGCGTGTGGAGAATCGGCTGCGTGAACCCCAGGCCTGCTGGGGTCCGCGGAGTTCGATCAGAAGTGTCGTCATCGGTCATCCTGGAGACGCTGCGCGGTGAGCTCACCGGCGCGCTTGACAGCTGCATCGAGCGTCACGCTCTCGCCGAGTCGGTCAAGCGGCGCGGCGGCCGGTGCAGCCCGAACGACCCATGTTGCGACCGGCGTCGTGCCGTATGCCGCGTCCACGCTGGCTGCGTGCTCGGCGAGCGCAGCGCTCGCCTTCCCGATTCGCGAGCCCTCTCGAATGGGCTCTTCGAAAGCGCCCACAAGGTTCACAGGCTGCGAATCCCGCACTGTGATCACAATGGCATCCGGAAGCGTGCGGTTGGCGAACGTGTTCTGCTTGCCGGTGGGCATGCTCCGACTGAATGCCTGGAGAAACGCTTCCACCGCGCGACGTGTCGCATCAGCGCCTCCTCCATCGCCGTGTCCGAGGTTGTCGTGCAACCTGTTCACATCGATGGTCGCGTATCGGTAGAGCGTCGATGACGAGAACTCGACCGTTCCGATCATCCCGGCTCCGGCGTCTTCCTCTGTGTCCGCAGCCTTGTGATCGTCGACGGCAGTGAAGTAGTCAAACTCAGTCTCGACGGGATGGACGCTGATCGCATGCGCCACCTGAGCCGACGCATCCACGTTGAGGTCGCTGGAGTCAGCGACCATGCGCCCAAACAGCGCCAGGTCGACGGAGTGTTCCACATCGAGGGATCTCTTGAGCCCGGCGCCCTTCAACGAGGCCTCCGGGTCCTGGGCGGCGTTCGCTGCGATCGCGGCTTCGGCGAGGTGATCGATCTGACGCGCACTGAGGAACAGAAGGTACCCGGACTCCGCGGGAAGAGGGTTCTCTTTCGTGGACTTCCGCGATTCGGTCAACTTGATCCCCGCCGCTCCGAAGGCGAGTGTCGCCAGCTCGAGTGCCCGCGCGGGGGGAATGCTGTCATCCTTCTGGTGGATGCGCTCAGCGAGCAGCTCGACGACCCGCTTGGTGCGTGTGCCGAGATCCTCTTGATCCAGCAGGCTCGCGAACGCGACACGGGTGGCGCGCTTCCATGCTTGGCTGGACACGCGTGAGCGCCGGACTCCGCCGTAGACCGCGGTCTTCGGGCTGCCGGTGTCATCGCGGTTGATGTTCGACGGCGGAACCGTCTGGAGGATGTTGATGTCGATGATGGTGCGGGTCATGGCTGCTCCTTGAGTTCGTTCAGTGGTCGTTGGCCGTGATTGCGTCGGACTCAGGCGATCCCTCGTCAGGTGCGTCGTCCTTGGGGTGGTGCGTGCGGTAGAAGTCGCGCCCCCACGAGGTGCGCACGCGCTCGGCGCGGTCGCCCCGCAGGTCGAAGAGGTCCCTGGCGAACTGGCCGTAATCGAGCGGGATCTTGTGCTGCCGGAACTGCTGGATCAGCCCCCGAGCGTGATGCACGGTCTCGTCCCACGTCGTGGCGGTTCCGAGCGCGGTGAATCGCCGGCGCACCGCGTCGCGATTTCCGCTGTGACGGCCGAGGAGACGCGCTGAGCGCCCGAACGAGTATCCGCCGCGATGCATCGATGCCTCCCGGCGCGACTGCTGATGCATCGCAAACAGCGTGATCGCGGTGAACGCCGCTTCCTCCTCTCGCGTGATCCCGTCCCCGCGCAGCGACAGTTCGTCGAAGAGCGATCCGGCGTCTCCGTCCTCAGTCCGAGGGTTCTCGAAGGCCAGTCCGAACAGCTCGATATCCTCGCCGGGGCGCCGTCCGATCCCGCGGCGCAACCGCGCCAGAGCGGCCACCGCATCGCTCCGATCCGCACGGTACCCCGCCTGCAGCCGGCCGACGCGGCTGGCGACGTATTCCGCCATCCTGTCGGCGCGTCCCTGATCCATAGTCATGCGTCCTTCTCCTCTCCATCGATCGTCTGTTCCTGGGCCTCCACGTGCAACGCGAAGATGCTGCGCAGGGACCTGAGGAACCTGCTTTCCGCTCGCGGAGTGTTCATGAGGTCCCCTTGGATCTCGCGTCCCGCCCATGCAGCCGGACCTGAGCCCCGGACCAGGTCGGTCCCGAGTTCACGCAACACCCCGTGGGCCGTGTCACGCCAGCCGGTGATCGCCTCGTCCGGGTCAGTGTCGCTGTCGAGGCCCGCAAGCCACTCGCGGTACAGCACGTCCAGGCGCGCATAGGCGGCTGCCTCGGCACGGCCCTTCTCCCCCTCGCCATCGCCGCCGGCGGCACGCGAGAGGTTCTCGGCCAGATAGCGCAGGGCGCGCACCCCCTGATCAGCTAGCGACACCGCATTCTCAGCGATCGCGGCGAGCGCCGTGTCGTCCCTGCTCAGAAGCGCCATGGCCACTGTCACTCTGTCGTCGATGATCTCATCGACGACAGAGTTGTTGCTCCCGTAGAGCACCCCGACCGCCCGGAGGTTGACTCGTCGGTTCGCTCCAATCTCTTGCATCCGCTCCGCTGCAGCCTCCGCCACCGCAGGACTGATGAAGCGCTGATGCTCGACCTTCTTCGCATCCCTCAGCTTCTGCGAGTTGGCCACTCCAGGGAGAATCGCGCCGATGCCCCGCCAGAACGCTCGACCTGGCTGGTGCTCGCGGGGCATGAAGGTCGGCGCACCCGCCCTTTTCGACTGCGGTTCGCTGTAGCGCCATCCGCTGAGCGGCTCGTGGTTCTGCTGGTTCTGAGGGGTGAGCGCATCGCCGTTAGCCAGCACGCAGCCCACGATCCGGTCGTGCTCCGAGACGAGCCGGATCCGACGCGACTGCCAGGTGAAGAGCCGAACCGGGCCGCTGGGGACCAGACCGCTTCTGTCCGCGGCGGTGTCGGGGCTCTCGTCCTCCCAGGGCGGCACGTCGGTGCGGCCGTCCGCATCGATACCCCGGCCCGGGGACACGAAGTTGAGCAGCAGGGTCTCACGCAGATCCGCACCTTCAGCGAAGACACCGCCGAGAAGACCTGCCCACGCGACTCCGATGGGGTAGCCCTTCCCGCCCTTGACGCGATTGTCCCCCACCGCGCCGGATTTGATGCCGGATGCATCGAACGCCTGCACGTTCACGAGCCAGCGTGCCGCTTCAGCGAACGACAGGCGCATCGACTCGAGACCCGCTCGTGTCGTGAACAGCCTGTTGTTGCTCGGAAGATCGAAGATCAGCGGGGCCGTGTTCTTCACCTCGCCCTTCGCGGTGTGCAGGTCCGCCACCTGGAAGAACGGACGCTCTGGGTGCAGCAGATCGAAGCGATCGGCGAATTCGTCGAGGTAGTCACCGATGTCGTCCAGCGGGAGCCCCTCTTCCCACCAGGAGGTCCAGTCGTCATGCCAGGTGTCGCGTTGCTCGTCGTAGGAGGCGCGATAAAGGATCGCGAGCAGGAGCCGGAGGATGGCGAATGTCTGCGTGGGCAGTTCACCGCTCAGTTCACGGATGCGCGCGGCATCCGTGAACGCCGCCCTCAGCGACACGTCGGTCGTCGACCCATCGAGATAACGCACGGTGATCCACGGCTCTGTGAGCAGGTCGAAATGGGGCCGCACCGATTTCATACAGGGATCTCACTTTCAGGCATGGTCTTGCGGGGCGAGAACGAGAGGCCGTCTTCGGCCGTGTACTGCAGATCGAAGGGGTCCAGGACGGCGCCTCCTCCGGCGTCGAGAACCAGCACCAGCTCACCCCGCAGAGCGTGACTGCCATGCCATGCCGGAGCCGGGTAGCGATCCTCGAGCGTGCGGATGTGGCGATCGATGAGCGCCCCGCGGCAGACAGCCGCGGGGAGACGCAACGAACAGCCGAGCATGACGGTCGTCAAGCGATGATCCGGGCGGACCTCAGTCGGGATCGGGATGCCGCCCTTGCCATCGCCCAGCCAGGACGGGGTCTGCAACCTGCCGTCTGTTGCCTGTTGAAGGACGAGCACTTCCAGCGTCTCGTCCGTGTCGCGGACGGCTCCCTGCGCGAGCGGGTCACGATCGGGGTCACCGGCGTCGTACCTGATCCAGTTGATGAGGTTCGCCCTTGGTTCCCGGAACACCTCGTCGAGCAGGAAGGTCGTCGCCTTCGCCCTGGATCGTGCCGCCGCCTCTGCGGAGCGGATTCGCGCACTCTCGATCACCTCGTCCCAGAGCCCGAGCGGCGTATCGCTGTACACGGCCTGCACGAGCGAAGGGGTGTCATCCGGCAAGGTGATCTGCGCCCTTCCATCGAGAACGGCGAAGGTGCGCAACAGCACGGCGCGGTCGTAGACCATGGTGTTGCCCCTGTAGGTCTCCGGTGGAGACTCGTTCCACTGCGTCCCCGCGATGACGAGTCGCGGCGTCTTAACCCGCTCCGGCCTGCCGGAACGCGCATGGCGATGCAGCCGGCCTGCGCGTTGAATGAGCAAGTCGATAGGCGCGATGTCGGTGACGAGCAGATCGAAGTCGAGGTCGAGGGACTGCTCGACCACCTGCGTCGCCACGACGATGTGCATCTGCGGGCGGTCGCCGTTCGGTCCGAACCTGGCGAGCAGCCAGCGATCCCTCGCTGCGCGATCCAAACCGAGAAAGCGAGAATGCGCGACGGTCACGTTATCAGGGCCGAAGACATGGCGAAGCGAGGAGGCCGTGTGCTGCGCACGAGCGACAGTGTTGCGGATGACAACCGCGCAGCCGCCTTCGTGTAGAGCCTCCGCCAACAGTGAGCAGAGCGTCGCATCATCGTCGGTGATCCGCTCGATCCGCGAAGAGCGCGCGCGCCCCGTGGCACCTGGCATCACGATCTCTGGTGCGTTGCCCGGTCGAGAGATCACGATGGACGGGTAGCCGATGTCGCCCGTGAGCGAGGGGAGAGGATCGGATGCCAGGGGAGCTCTGCCTTCTTCACGTGCCGCTCGCCGTTCGGCCCTGCCGAGCCGCGCGCCGGCCTGCGCCTTCGGGCGCCCGCTCTCGTACGCCGCAACGAACGCCTTCCGCCGCTCGGCGGGAAGCGTGGCCGAAAGCATGATGACCGGCACCTCGTACGACCCGAGCCAGTGCAGGATGCGCTCCAGGTACTGACTCATGTAGGCGTCGTACGCGTGGACTTCGTCGAGCACGACCACTTTGCCGGCAAGGGCGAGATGACGCAGCGCGACATGGCGCGTGCGCAGTGCGCCGGAGAGCGCCTGATCGATGGTCCCGACGACGAGACTCGACAACGGACCCCGCTTGGCATCCGCCAACCACTCATGCGCGCGAACCAGTTCGTCGTCACTGCTTCTCCGGCCGGGATCGCCGATGGCGCGGAAGCGAGCGTCCTGACGCTTCCTGGCGTTCTGCTCATTCAGAGCTGACTTGCCGTGGGCGAGGAAGACGTTCACCGGCGCTTCGAGGTCGAGGTGCTCCGCCCAACGCAGCAGGCGGGCGAACATTCCGTCGGCCGTCGCTTGCGTCGGCAGGCCTAGAAAGACCCCACTGCGTTCGAATCGAGCAGCGAGGATCTCCGCCGCGGCGAGGGCCGCCTCCGTCTTACCTATCCCGGTGTCCGCTTCGAGGATCATGAGGGTAGGGGACGGCACCTCACGCGCGAGACGCATCATCTCCCGCTGCACAGGGCGCGGGTCGCCGTCGATGCCGAAACGATCGCGGAAGAGCACGGTGTCGTCCTCCGGAGGACGAGCGGTCCAGGGGGCGGGGAGATCCAAGTCGTCCCACGCGCGCACAGCGCGCTGCTCGGCACTTTCGCGTGGCTGCTCCCTGAGATCGACGAGCGGAAATCGCTCGCTGCTGGCGATCCAGTCGGCGACGATCACAATCGCGCTGAGGAGCACGAGCACGGGTTGAGAAAGGGATGCCGTGCGCCAGGCCTCGATGTGCGAACCCAGTTCGGAAGTGATCGACTCGATCATCTCGAACCGCGTTTCGGCCCAGAGGCCGGTGCCATGCAGTCGCGTGTCTGATGCGGTGAGGTGGATGGCGAGCGGCCCGGGCGGTCGCCCGTGGTGTGCCGCGAGGACGCTGCCGAGCTTCGCCGCCTGCATGCGTTCGAATCCGTGCCGCATCTCAAGCCACTGGGAGACCGCCAGATGACTGACGATCTCGTGCCGAGCGACCTGACGCTCAGGCGTGCCCTCGATCGTGCCCGAGAAGCTCAGACCGGCGTCACGCATCGGATGGGTGAGCTGTCGCACCTGGATCGCGAAGGCGGGACTGATCTTGCCGACGTCATGCTGGCCGGCGAGCCACACCGCGAGTGAACGCGCTGCCGGCTCGCTCCCGAGGTCGGCACTGATGATGTGCCGCACAGCCGGCGACAGCCAGCGGTCCCACAGCAGTCCGGCGACCGCGGCGGTGTCGGCCAGGTGCTGGTGCACGGGAAGCCACCCGATGATCTCACCCGTCACCGGGTCCGCATCGGACTTGGCCCAGGCCCAGAGGGCTGCGGGGGACAGCCCCCTAGGCGGCTCGACGTCGATGTCGGTGGCCATCGCAATACTCCAGTCATCAGATGAACCGAAGCTACACGCCGAACCAGCAACCGTCAATACCCTTTATAAATCCCAACACAAAATCTCGTTGCTGTAATAACGGACGGGGAAAGTAGCCGGGATGGACCCCCGCGATGGCGGGGAGCAACTGTCCCAACACAAGATCTCTGGATCACCCCCGCGTTCGCGGGGAACGTGCCAACTGTATGCACTGATCCTTGGGGTCGTCCCAGAGTCGAGCTTCAGCGGCCGGTGGCCATTCGCTCAACCTCGACTCCCCGGGAGTAGCCATCCACCCGCCGCCGGTAGACTGGCCGTGCCCCGCCTCCCTCTCCTCCAGGAGCCCGCGTGACCGCCGCCCCCGAAGCATCCACCACTCACGTCCCCGACTCCGTCGAGAACGCGCTCGCGACGCCCGAGAAGGAGCAGCCGTACGCGGCGCTCGGCCTCAAGGACGACGAGTACGCCCGCATCAAGGAGATCCTCGGCCGCCGCCCCACCTCGGGCGAGCTCGCCATGTACTCGGTGATGTGGTCGGAGCACTGCTCCTACAAGTCGTCGAAGAACTATCTGCGCCGGTTCGGGCAGAAGGTCTCCGACGAGATGAAGAAGCGTCTCATGGTCGGCATGGGCCAGAACGCGGGCGTCATCGACGTGGGTGAGGGCTGGGCCGTCACCTTCAAGGCCGAGTCGCACAACCACCCGTCGTTCATCGAGCCGTTCCAGGGCGCCGCGACCGGCGTCGGCGGCATCGTCCGCGACATCATCTCCATGGGCGCGCGCCCCGTCGCCGTCATGGACGCCCTCCGCTTCGGCGCGATCGACCACCCCGACACCCCGCGCGTCGTGCACGGCGTCACCGCCGGCATCAGCTTCTACGGCAACTGCCTCGGCCTGCCCAACATCGGGGGCGAGACGGTGTTCGACGCCGTCTACCAGGCCAACCCGCTCGTCAACGCCCTCGCCGTGGGCGTCCTGCGCCACGAGGACCTCAAGCTCGCGAACGCCACCGGCGTCGGCAACAAGGTCGTGCTGTTCGGCGCCCGCACGGGCGGCGACGGGATCGGCGGTGCCAGCATCCTGGCATCCGATTCCTTCGACTCGACCGGCCCGACCAAGCGACCCGCCGTGCAGGTCGGCGACCCGTTCGCCGAGAAGGTGCTCATCGAGTGCTGCCTCGAGCTCTACAAGAAGGAACTCGTCGAGGCCATCCAGGACCTCGGCGCCGCCGGCATCTCGTGCGCCACCAGCGAGCTCGCCGCGAACGGCAATTCCGGCATGCACGTCTCGCTCGACAACGTGCTGATGCGCGACCCGTCGCTGACCGCTGAGGAGATCCTCATGTCGGAGTCGCAGGAGCGCATGATGGCGATCGTCGCCCCCGAGAAGCTCGACGCGTTCCTCGAGGTCGTGCGCAAGTGGGAGGTCGAGACCAGCGTGCTGGGCGAGGTCACCGGCGACGGCCGCCTCGTCATCGACTGGAAGGGCGAGCGCATCGTCGACGTCGACCCATCCACGGTCGCCGTCGACGGCCCGGTGTACGACCGCCCGGTCGCCTACCCGGCGTGGATCGACGCATTGCAGGCGGATGCCGCGGAGAACCTGCCCCGCCCGACCGACCCGGCCGAGCTGCGCGAGCAGTTCCTCGCGCTGGTCGGCTCGCCGAACCTCGCCGACACCAGCTGGATCACCAACCAGTACGACTACTACGTGCTCGGCAACACCGCCCTTGCGTTCCCCGACGACGCCGGCATGATCCGCGTCGACGAGGAGTCCGGCCTCGGCTTCGCGATCTCGACCGACGCGAACGGCCGCTACTGCCAGCTCGACCCGTACGCGGGCGCGCAGCTCGCCCTCGCCGAGGCGTACCGCAACGTCGCCGTCACCGGCGCGGAGCCGACCGCCATCACTGACTGCCTGAACTTCGGCTCCCCCGAGAACCCCGAGGTCATGTGGCAGTTCGGGCAGACCGTCGACGGCCTGGCGGACGGATGCTATGAGCTGGGCACCCCTGTGACCGGCGGAAACGTCTCGTTCTACAACCAGACCGGCGACACCCCGATCCACCCCACGCCGCTGGTCGGCGTACTCGGCATCATCGAGGACGTCTCCCGTCGCATCCCGTCGGGCTGGCAGGACGCCGGCGAGAACATCTACCTGCTCGGCACCACCAGCACCGAGCTGTCGGGCTCGGCGTGGGCGGATGTCGTGCACCAGCACCTCGGCGGACGCCCGCCGGCCGTCGACCTGGCTGCCGAGAAGCGCCTCGCCGGCCTGATCGCCGCCGCGCGCGACGAGTGGCTGATCTCGTCGGCGCACGACCTGTCGGAGGGCGGCCTCGGCCAGGCCCTCGCCGAGGGCGTCATGCGGTTCGGCGTCGGCGCTCGGGTGTGGCTCACCGAGATCATGCAGCGGGACGAGGTGGATGCCGCCACCGCGCTTTTCTCGGAGTCGACCGGACGCGTCATCGTGACGGTGCCCCGCGAGGAGGACGTGAAGTTCCGCGGCCTGTGCGAGGGGCGCGGCTACCCGGTGCTGCGCATCGGCGTCACGGACTCCGTGCCGCAGCTCGAGGTGCAGGACGTGTTCACCGTCTCGGTCGACGAGCTGCGTGAGACCTCCCGCGCCACGCTGCCCGGGGTCTTCGGACCGACGGTCACGGAGCCCGCTCCCGGTCGTTGAGCGAGCGCTTCCCGGTCGTTGAGCGAGCGAAGCGAGACGAAACGCCGGCCGTTGAGCAAGGAGACGAAACGATGACCACTTCCGACGAGGACTACGGCGACCTCGGCGAGCGCCGCACCCGTCGCATCCGTTTCGTGGCGTGGGTGACGATCGCCGCGCTCATCCTCGTCGGCGGTGGGGCCACGGTGTTGACGCTGCTGTTCGGATAAGGGTCGTCGGCGGCGCGCCGGCCACACGGCATCCGTTCACCGCCGCGTCATCGCGGCGACACGACGGCGTCACGGATGCTCCAACGCGCGCCGGTTGACTCGCGGGCATGAGACCACTCCCCCGCGCGATCGCCGCCGCGACCGTCGCCGCGACGGCAGCCACTCTGCTGCTCGCCGCACCGGCGCAGGCATCGAACCAGGCCACGTCCACCTCCAAGATGCAAGCGTTCGAGCCGACGCTCGTCGCGTGGGCCGAGCTATCGGCCGACTTCCTCGCCGACGGCCCGGCATCCGGCGCCCAGGCCAGCGCCGCCAACGGCCGTCAGGGACCCTGGGACGGACAGATCATCCCCGGCTTCTCGGCGGTACTCGACAACGGCGACGGCACCTTCTGGGCGCAGCCCGACAACGGTTTCGGGTCCAAAGGCAACTCGGCCGACTTCCTGCTGCGCAACTACCTGGTCCGCCCCGACTTCCAGACCGCCGACGGCGGGTCCGGCGAGATCGCCGTGGAGCGCTTCATCTCGTACAACGACCGCAACGGTCTGCTCGACTTCCCGATCGTGAACGACGGCACTCAGGAGCGGCTGCTCACCGGCGCCGACTTCGACATCGAGTCGGTCGTGCGCGCCAAGGACGGCACGTTCTGGGTCGGCGAGGAGTTCGGACCGTTCCTCCTTCACTTCTCCGCTGACGGCACCCTGCTCGAGAAGCCGTTCTCCCTCGACGGCGTGAAGTCGCCGCAGAACCCGTACCTGCAGCCCGGCGAGACCCCGCGCCTGCGCGCCAGCCGTGGCTTCGAGGCCCTCGCCGGCTCGAAGAACGGGCGCTACCTGTACCCGATCGTCGAGGGCGCCTACTCCGACGACGCCGACCTGCGCCGCCGCGAGATCCTCGAGTTCGACACCCGCAGCGGCGCCTACACCGACCGAACCTGGAGCTACCAGACGGACCAGGAGGCGAACGTCATCGGCGACGCCTTCACGGTCAAGAACGACGTGCTGCTCGTCGTCGAGCGCGACGACTTCGAGGGCGACCAGTCCGTCACCAAGCGCATCTACGCGATCGACCTGAAGAGCATCGACGCCGACGGCTACGTCGAGAAGAAGCTCGTGCTCGACGCGCTGCGCATCGCGAACCCGGACGGTCTCAGCGCGGGCAACGGCTACGGCACCGGTGAGGTGTGGTCGCTGCCGGTGCAGTCGCTCGAGACGGTCGTCCAGCTGAAGAATGGCGACCTGCTGATCTCCAACGACAACAACTTCCCCGGCAACGACGCCCGTGTCACGGGAACCCCCGACGACACCGAGTTCGCCGTCATCGACCTCGACCGCCGGAAGGTCGAGCCGGAGCTGGTGTCGGTGATCGGCCACCGCGGCGCGAGCGGCTACCGCCCCGAGCACACGCTCGCCGCCTACGAGCAGGCGATCGTGCAGTGCGCCGACTACATCGAGCCCGACGTGGTCTCCACCAAGGACGGCGTGCTGGTCGCCCGCCACGAGAACGAGATCAGCGGCACCACCGACGTCGCCACCCGCCCGGAGTTCGCGAACCGCAAGACCACCAAGACGATCGACGGCGCCCGCGTCACCGGCTGGTTCGCCGAGGACTTCACGCTCGCCGAGCTGCGCAGCCTCCGCGCCAAGGAGCGCCTGCCGAAGACCCGCCCGGCGAACACGGCCTTCGACGGGCTGTACCTGATCCCGACCCTCGATGAGGTGATCGACCTGGCCCGCCACTCGATCAGCTGCGACGGACGTCAGGTCGGCGTCTACCCCGAGACAAAGCACCCGAGCTACTTCGACGGAATCGGGCTGTCGCTCGAGGAGCCGCTCATCGACGCGCTGCGCGCCAACGGCGTCGACCGCGCCGACGCGCCTGTGATCGTGCAGAGCTTCGAGGTGTCGAACCTGCAGGACCTGAACGGCATGACCGAGGTGCGCCTCGCGCAGCTGATCAGCTCGTCCGGCCGCCCGTACGACTTCACCCTCGCCGGGGACAGCCGCACCTACGCCGACCTGGTCACGCCGGCCGGCCTCGCTCAGATCACCGAATACGCCGACGGCATCGGCGCCGAGAAGTCGGTGCTGATCCCGCGCTCCCCGGAGGGGCGACTCGCCTCGCCCTCGCCCGTGACGGCGGATGCCCACGCCGCCGGCCTGTCCGTGCACGGCTGGACGTTCCGCCTGGAGAACCAGTACCTGCCGGTCGAGTTCCGCTCGTCGGCCGACCCGGCGGCACCCGGCGACCTCGCCGGTGAGATCCAGATGTTCCTGGATGCCGGGATGGACGGCATCTTCAGCGATCACCCGGACGTCGCGGCGACCGTCGGCTGAAAGGTCCGGGCGCTCCGTGCCTGGGTTGCTGAGCTGTCGAAGCACCCAGGCATGGAGCTCCCGACGTCAGGGCCATTCGATCCCCACGCCCCACTGGGCGTACTAGGTTCGGAGGCATGCCATCCGATGACCGTGCGGTGACCCTCCAGGACATCGCCGACCGTCTCGGCGTCTCCCGATCGACGGCGTCGTTCGCGATCACTGGGCGCGGACGCGTCTCAGCCGAGATGCGCCGGCGCGTGCTGGAGGTCGCCGACGAGCTCGGCTACCGCCCCAACACCGTCGCCCGCAACCTCCGCGGCGCCCGCACGGGGATGCTCGCGCTGCGCCTTCCCCCGCACAGCACCAGCATGGCCTACTACATGGAGGCCGCGTTCGGCGCCGTCGAGGAGGCCGCGCAGGCGGGCGTCATCGTGTTCCTCCTCACCACCGACCCCGAGGTCGACAGCCTCGACCGGCTGCCCGCCGACGCCGTGATCATCCTCGACCCCGCCCTCGACGACCCGGTGACCCGCGCCCTATTGCGCGGGCGCGTCCCGGTGATCACCGGAGAACCCGTCCCCGACGGGCTGCCGGCCGGGCGCGGTGAGGTCACCAGCGACCATGCCCCCGCCGTGCGGGAGCTGCTCGACCACCTCGCCGAGCGGGGCGCGCGGCGACCCGCCGTCGTGTTCCCCGCCCTCCGGAACCACTGGGCGTTCACCGTCCGCGACGCCATCGACTCGTGGTGCGCCGAGCACGGCATCCGCCCCCGCATCGCCGAGGTGCCGCACCCCGCCGAACCGGCCGAGATCCAGGCGGCCGTCGCGGAGATCGTCCTCGACGACGACGACGAACCGGCGGATGCCATCATCGCGGTCTCCGACGGCACCGTCCTCAGTGTGGTCACCAGCGCGCAACGGCTCGGGCGGAGGGTCGGCGAGGACCTGCTGGTCGCCTCGCTGGTCGACTCCGACGTGCTCGCGCTCGCCCAGCCGTCCATCACCGCGATCGACCTGCACCCCCGCGAGTTCGGCCGCCGTTGCGCGCGTGCCGCCCTCGCCGCCATCGAAGCGGATGCCGACGGCGAGCCCATCCACGAGGTGGTGCCGGTGTCGGTCCAGCGGCGCGCGTCCACGCTCGGACCGGCGACGGACGGAGCCCCTCAGGACGGCTGAGATCGAGCAGCATTTGAATTCGCTTTATCGATATTGCTACCCTTCTTGCACCCCGCCGGGTACCCTCAGCTTCACGGCGGTGACGACGACGTCGACCCGCAGTCGCGCATCCGCGCGGAACAGGAGCCCCCGTGTCCCAGCCCTCAGATCCTCAGGTCTCCCCCACCGAACTCACCGCACAGGTGACCAAGGGCCGCTTCAAGCGCGTCCTCGGCGTGCCGTCGCTCGTGCTGTTCGGCCTCGTCTACATGGTGCCGCTCACCGCGTTCACCACCTACGGCATCGTCACCGAGGTCACCGGCGGCCGTGTCCCGGCGGCGTACGTCATCACGCTCGTCGCCATGATCTTCACCGCCCGCTCCTACGCGCGGATGTCGATCGCGTACCCCTACGCGGGCTCGGCGTACATGTACACCCAGCAGAGCTTCGGTGGCGCGATCGGCTTCCTGGCTGGGTGGGCGCTGCTGCTGGACTACCTGTTCCTGCCGATGATCAACTACCTCATCATCGGTCTGTACATGAACAGCACGTTCCCCGCGGTGCCGAACTGGGTGTGGGTCATCGCGTCGATCCTGCTGGTCACCGTGCTCAACGTCATCGGCATCATCTCGGTCGCCCGCACCAACACGGTGATCATCGCGGTGCAGACCGTGTTCATCCTGGTGTTCATCGTGTTCGCGATCGGCGCGGCCACGGGCAACGGCGCCGACCCGCTCGCCCCGTTCACCGGCGACGGATCCGTTGAGGGCTTCCTGCCGCTGCTGAGCGGCGCCGCCATCCTGTGCCTGTCGTTCCTCGGCTTCGACTCGGTCTCCACCCTCGCCGAGGAGGCGAAGGACGCCCGCCGCACCGTCCCGCGCGCGATCATGATCGTCACGGTGCTCGCCGGCCTGGTGTTCATCCTGCTCACCTACCTCGCCCAGATCTCGTACCCGTCGAACGAGTTCGAGTCGGCCGACACCGCCAGCATCGAGGTCGTCGCGTCCCTCGCCGGCCCGTGGCTGTCGGCGCTGTTCATCTCCGGGTTCATCGCGGGCGGCCTCGGCTCGGCGCTCACGTCCCAGGCATCCGTCTCGCGCATCCTGTTCGCGATGGGACGCGACGGCGTGCTGCCGCGCAATGTGTTCGGCCGCCTGAGCACGCGCTTCGGCACGCCCGTCCCCGCCATCCTGATCGTGTCGGTGGTGTCGCTGTTCGCGCTCGTCTTCGACCTGCTCACGCTGTCGAACATGATCAGCTTCGGTGCCCTCATCGCGTTCTCGGTGGTGAACCTGTCGGTCATCAAGCACTACTTCGTCGACCGGGGCGAGCGCTCCGGCGGGCAGGTGTTCAACAACCTGGTGCTGCCGCTGATCGGTTTCGGTCTCACGGTGTGGCTGTGGACCAGCCTGACCGGCACGAGCTTCCTGATCGGGCTGTCGTGGCTGGCGGTCGGGTTCATCCTGCTGCTGATCGTCACCCGGTTCTTCTCGCGCCCGACGCCGACCCTCGACCTCGCGGAGTGACCCGGCAGATGGCTGCGCCCGACACCGTCATCCTCGCCGCGTGCGTGCACACGATGGCGGCGACGCCGACCGACGCGGATGCCGTCGCGATCACCGACGGCCGGATCAGCACCCTCGGCACCCGCGACGAGGTCTTGGCCCTCGCCGGCCCCGACACGGAGATCGTGGAGCACCCCGACGCCACGGTCGTGCCGGGTCTCGTGGACGCGCACACCCACCCGGTGTACAGCCTGGGCATCGTCCGAGGGCTGTCGCTCGCGGACGTGCGCACCTACGACGAGCTCGTCCAGGCGCTGGAGCGCGGGCGTGACGAGCAGGCCGGCGCGGAGTGGTTCCTGGCCTGGGGCCTGGAGCCCACCGCGTTCGAGGGCCGTCCGATCGGCAACACCGTGCTGCACGAGGTACTCGGGGACGACCGCCCCGCGTACATCAAGATGTACGACGCGCACTCCGGCATCGCCTCGGCGGCGGCGCTGGAGCGCGCCGGGGTGACCGAGCCGTTCGCGAACGCCGACGGGTCGGGCGCCGTGGGCGACGCGCACGGGCGGCTGACCGGGCACCTGCTCGAGTTCCCCGCCATGGAGCTCGTCGAGCGCATCCTCCCCGCCGACACCCGCGACGACCGCGTGCGGCGGCTGCGCGGGCTGCTCGAGGAAATGGCCGGGTACGGCATCACCGGCACGCACGTGATGGACCTGAAGGATGCCGACGCACTCGACCTCCTCGCCGCGATCGAGGCCGACGGCGACCTGCCGGTGCGGTTGCGGCTGTCGCCGTGGTGCGAGCCGGGAATGACGGATGCCGAGGTCGACGAGCTCATCGCGATGCAGGGCCGCGGCGGACGCCGCTACCGCGTCGAGGGCGTGAAGCTGTTCATCGACGGCACCGTCGAGGGCGGCACGGCCTGGCTGGCCGCCCCCGACACGCAGGGCGAGGGCGTCGCGTCGAACTGGCCGGATGCCCAGACGTATGCGGATCGGATCCGCCGCTTCCACGAGAACGGCGTGCCCACCGCGACGCACGCGATCGGCGACAAGGGCATCCGCGTGGTGGCGGAGACGCTCGCCGCCCTTCCGGCCGGAGGCCCGCAGCACCGCATCGAGCACATCGAGTCGGTCGACGACGACGTCATCGCGCTGATCGGCCGCAGCGGCATCGCGGCCAGCATGCAACCCACGCACTGCACGCACCACGTGCAGCCCGACGGCAGTGACGACTGGTCGCGCCGGCTCGGACCTGCCAGGGCGGACCACGGATGGCGCACCGGCGACGTGCGGCGCAGCGGAGCCGTTCTCGCGCTCGGCTCGGATTGGCCCGTCGCGCGGTTCGACCCGTGGGAGATCATGGCGGATGCCAGGGCGCGCCGCGCTGTCGCGGATCCGGAGGCGGAGCCGATCCGGCCCGACCAGGGACTCTCCGCCGTCGAGGCGCTGGAGGGCTACACGACGCACGCACACCGGGCGATCGGCTCGGACGGCGGCGCGCTCGTCGTCGGCGCCCCCGCCGACCTCGCGGTGGTCGACGTCGATCCGCTGCAGGCGTCGCCCGAGGAACTGCTGCGCACCCGCGCCCTGCTGACGCTCGTCGACGGAAAGCCCACCCACCGCGCTTCCTGACGCCCCGAGTGGGTCTGAGCCCGGCTGGGTCCCTGAGCTCGTCGAAGGGCCCCGGCCCACACGTCGAGGCATACATGCCTGGGTGCTTCGACAAGCTCAGCAACCCAGGCGGCGGGCCGGCGAGGTCAGGGCTGGGGGTAGTAGGCCTTGCTGCCGACGGGGCCGTCGATGGTGAACTCGCCGTCCTGGTAGATCACCTTCGTCACGCCGAGGTTCGGCACGCCGGTCGGCGGCATCACCGGCATCCCGCCGTCGACGGTGCGCATGTCGGGCGCGCCGGCGAAGCAGCTGATCGACAGGCCGCTCGACACCACCAGCACGGTGTCGTCGTTGGTCTTGTGTGCGTCAGCCGCGATCTCGGCGAGCGACTCGGTCATGCGGGCGTTCACGTCCGCGCAGTCCTCGGCGGGAAGGCCGAGCTCGGGGGCATCCGCCACCGCCTTGATCGCGGCCATCATGCCGTACAGACCGTGCTCGGCGATCGCCACGCCCTGCATCGTCTGCCAGCCGCCGTTCTGACCGGTCTCGTCGACGGGCGCGGTCGGCGCGGCGTCGTGGTCGATCGTGTAGCCGAGGTGCTCGACGGCCGCCGACCACAGCTCCTTGTTCTCCTTGCCCTCGTATTCGCCGAAGTTCACCTCGCGCAGACGCGCGTCCTGGGTGACCGTCAGCTTGTCCTGCCCTGCGCCCTGCAGGAAGTACGTGGCGGTCTCGAAGTGGCGCTTGCCGTCGGCGGAGTAGGCCACGTCGATGTCACCCACCGCTTCGGCGAACTCGGCCCCGACCGCGGCGGCCAGCGGGCGGCCCTCGTCGAGCTTGCCGACCGGCGCCGTCGCGATCGGACGGGTGCCGACCAGCAGCGGCGAGTCCGACCACCCCTGCACGGTCTCGGTCTGGTTGAGGATGGTGCGGCCGTGACGAGTCAGGTAGATGATCACCGACCGATCCTGCTTGCCGTTGCTCGCCGCGACAGTCCCGTCGGCGGGGGCCGCGGTGGCGGCGAAACCGGTCAGGGCCGTCGCTCCGACGACGGCCGCAGTGACCGCCGAGATCCGGATGGCAGTGCTGCGCTTCATGTTCGTTCTCCTGTTCGGACGCGGGTGCTCCGCAGGTCGCCGTCGACCACGACGAGGACCGGTCGAAAACCGTTACCCCTCAAGTATTCGGGTTCGGGCGTCAAAAACCCATACGCGTTACGGTTTTTCGGAGAACACGCGACGCCGGCATCCGCTCGGCTCGGCGACGATCAGCGCGGGATGCGCGAGAGGGCGGCGATGCCATCCCACACCGCCTGCAGCCGCGCGATCATGTCGATCGACCGGTCCAGCAGCCACTGCTGTTGCAGACCGTCGGCCGTCGCGATGAGGATGTCGGCCACGAGCGCCGGATCGACGTGCGGGCCGAACTCGCCGCTCTCCTGCGCCGACCGCACCGACTCCTGCGCGAGCCCGCGCACCCACGCGTAGCGCTCGACGAAGAACTCGTGCGCCGGATGCCGCCCGATGCTCGCCTCCGCCGAGAACTCGACGTACAGCTGCACGAGCCCCGGCACCTGCATGTTGTGCTCGATCACGTCGAGGAAGCCCCGGAAGTCCTTCCGCGGCTCCCAGTACGTCTCGCTGTCCCGCTCGTCGCGGGCGCGGAGCACCGCCATGTACAGCTCCTCCCGGGAGCCGAAGTAGTGCATGAGGCCGGCCTGACTCAGACCCACCCGGTCGGCGATCTCACGGTTCGACGCGCTCCGGCATCCGAGTTCGCCGACGACCTCGAGGGCGACCTTCAGGATCTCCTCGCGCTTCGCCACCCCCTTGGCGTACGCGCCACGCCTCATGACGTCCCCTCCTTCTGCCGTCCGCATGTTCCGCGGAGCACATGGCCGATTCGGAGTCTACGTGATGCATACACGGGGTCACCGGGGGCGGAGGCATCCCCTGTCCACCGCCCGGCGCCCTCCCGCGTCCCCGCCTATCTGACCTTCTTGATCGGGAAGATCACCAGTGCCCCGACCAGCGCCAGCACGCCGCAGATGGAGAACCACAGCGCGTAGTTGCTGCCGTTCGCGCTGCCCACGTAGACCATGACGCCGCCCAGCGCCGGAGCGATCGTCTGCGGCAGCGCGTTGGCCATGTTGAACACGCCGAGGTCCTTGCCCGAATCGTCCGGGTTGGGCAGCACGTCGACGACCAGGGCCAGGTCGACGCCGATGTAGATGCCGTAGGCGATGCCCATCAGCGCCTCGAGCACATAGAACGACGGCACGTCCTTGATGAAGATCAGCGCGACGGTGCCGACGGCGAACAGCGCGGTCGACGACCAGACGAACACCTTGCGCTTGCCGATCCGGTCGGACAGCCATCCGGCGAAGATGCTCGTCGGCACCAGCAGGATCGTGTAGATCAGCACGCTCAGCGAGATCACCGGCACGACGTCGGCCTCGTCCACGCCCACGTGGTTGAGCAGGTAGAAGTAGCGGAAGGTGGTGAACCCGAAACTGGCGAACATGATCATGAACCGCGACCACCAGGCCAGCGCGTAGTCGGGATATTTCACCGGGCTCACCCAGAACGTCTCCCACCATTCGCGCATCGTGGCACGCGGCGGCTTCACGGGCAGCACACGATCGGGCAGCACGACCGCGAAGATCACCATGACGATGACGGCCAGCACAGAAGGCGCGACGAACATGATCACGAGGTCGTTCATGAACCACTGCGCCACGTAGGTGCCGCCCAGCACGCCGACGTTCTGCGCGATGCCGAGGGCGGCGGTGACCTTGCCGCGCTGGAACTGGGGGACCTGATCGGCGATCGTGGCGATGAACGGCGCGAGCGCCATGTTGGCGCCGAGCTGGGCGAGCGCCCAGCCGGCGGTCGCCAGGAACAGGTTCGGCGCGAGGGCCATGATCAGGAACGCGACCGTCATGATGACCGTGCCCAGCACGATCCAGATGCGTCGACGGCCCCACTTGCTGGACGTGCGGTCGGAGAGCCGGCCGAACACCACGTTCGCGATCGTCGCGAACAGTGCCCCCACGCCGCCGAGGACGGCGCCGGCACCGGTCGCCGCGTTCTCCGGGATGGCTCCGGATGCCACCAGCGAGGTGATCTTGATGCCGATGCCCACGATCGCCGGCCCGAGCAGGGCGATGAAGAAGAACAGCTGCGCCAGGATGAGCCAGAGGATGTAGGCGCCCTTCGCCGGCTCTGTCGGCTCCTGGAGCCAATGATGCTCGTGCACGGCGGCCGACGCCGCCGTCATGCCGGAGGGGACTCCCGCGGCCGAACCGCTGACTGAACTCATCGCTGCCTCCCTTGGCTGCCCGGGTGCCCACGGGGTCACTCGTTGAACATCCGTCGGGGCGGCACCCTTGTCGATGAAAACCTAGACCGCTAAGGTTTCCAAGCACAAGAGCGACTTCCAGCCATCTCCCAGCATCAGGATCGAGGACCTTCGATGACCGATCTCACCGACGTTCGCGCGTCAGCCCTCACTCTGGAGGAGAAGGCGTCGCTCACCAGCGGCGCCGACTTCTGGACCACGAAGGGCGTCGACCGCGTCGGCATCCCTTCGATCATGGTCACCGACGGACCGCACGGTCTGCGCAAGCAGGCGGCGGGCGCCGACCACCTCGGCCTCGCCGCGAGCGTGCCCGCCACCTGCTTCCCGCCGGCCGTCGGGCTGAGCGCGAGCTTCGATCCCGAGTTGGCCGAGCGCGTCGGCACGGCGCTGGGCGTGGAGTCGGCGATCGAGAACGTCGCGGTGATCCTCGGGCCCGGCATCAACATCAAGCGCTCCCCACTCTGCGGGCGCAACTTCGAATACATGTCGGAGGACCCGATCGTGTCGGGAGTGATGGGCGCGGGCCTCGTGCGCGGCATCCAGTCGCAGGGCGTGGGCGCCTCTCTCAAGCACTTCGCGGCCAACAACCAGGAGACCGACCGGCTGCGCGTGTCGAGCGACGTCGACCCGCGCACGCTGCGCGAGATCTACCTGCGCGGCTTCCAGCGCGTCGTCGAGGACGCCCAGCCATGGACCGTGATGTGCTCCTACAACCGCATCAACGGCGTGTACGCGTCGGAGGACCCGTGGCTGCTGACCCAGGTGCTGCGCGACGAATGGGGCTTCGAGGGCATCGTGGTCTCCGACTGGGGCGCGGTGAACGACCGCGTCGCGGGCGTCGTCGCCGGAATGGACCTCGAGATGCCGAGCAGCGACGGCCGGACGGATGCGCAGATCGTCGCCGCCGTGCGTGAGGGGCGGCTCGACGAATCCGCGCTGGACACCATCGTCGACCGCCTGATCGATCTCGCCCGCAAGGCGCAGGCCCGCCCAGCAGCATCCGGTCCGCTGGACGTCGAGACGCACCATGCCCTCGCCCGCGAGGCCGCAGGGCGCTCGATCGTGCTGCTGAAGAACGACGGCGGGCTGCTGCCGCTGTCGCGCACCGCGAAGATCGCCGTGATCGGCGAGTTCGCGCGTACGCCGCGCTACCAGGGCGCCGGCTCGTCGCAGATCAACCCGACCCGCCTCGACAACGCGCTCGACGAGATCCGGGCGGCGAGCAGCGGCGACGTCGCCTTCGCCCCGGGCTACCTGATCGACGAGGACGCCGCCCCGAGCGACGACGAGACCGCCGCGTTGGTCGCCGAGGCGACGGATGCCGCACGCGCGGCCGACACCGTGGTGGTGTTCCTCGGCGTCCCTGCCCACGAAGAATCGGAGGGCTTCGACCGCACGCACATCGACCTGCCCGCCGCCCAGCTCGCGCTGGTGGACGCGGTGCGCGCGGCGAACCCCAACGTCGTCGTGGTGCTCTCGAACGGCGGTGTGGTGGCGCTGCCGTTCGCGGACGAGGTGCCTGCGATCGTGGAGGCGTGGCTGCTCGGCCAGGCGGGCGGCGGCGCCACCGCCGACGTGCTGTTCGGCGCGGTGAACCCGTCGGGTCGGCTGGCGGAGACGATCCCGCTGCGCCTGGAGGACACCCCGGCTTTCGGGCGCTTCCCCGGCGAGCACGGGCACGTGCAGTACGGCGAGGGACTCCTCGTCGGGTACCGCTGGTACGACGCGCGCCGCATGCAGGTGGCGTTCCCGTTCGGGCACGGCCTGTCGTACACCACGTTCTCGTACGGGGACGCGGCTGCCGCGACCACGGCCGAGGGCGACATCGTGGTGACCGTTCCCGTCACCAACACCGGCGCGCGCACCGGCCGCGAGGTCGTGCAGCTGTACGTGTCGCTGCCCGCATCCGAGGTGCAGCGACCTCCGCAGGAGCTGAAGGCGTTCAGCTCGGTGGAGATCGCCGCGGGCGAGACGGCCCAGGTGTCGTTGCGGGTGCGCCGCTCCGACCTCGCGTACTGGGACGTGCGGGTGGACCGCTGGATCGTGGAGGGCGGCGAGTACGACATCCTGGTCGGCGCATCGAGCCGCGACATCCGCAGCCGCACCACGGTCCAGGTCGAAGGCGAGAAGGTCGTGCTGCCGGCGACGATGAACTCGTCGATCGAGGAGATGCTCGACGACCCGGTCGTGGGCGAGGAGTTGCGAGCCGCCATCGAGGAGAAGTTCGGCGGTGACAGCCAGCTCATGAAGCTGCTCGGCAACTTCCCGGTGGGTCGCCTCGACGGCTTCCCGCTGCCGCACGCCGAGATGGTGGCGCTGGTGGAGCGGGCTCAGCGCGGCTGAGCGGATGCCGTGACACCGTCCGGGTGCTGAGCCGGCTGGGTCCCCGAGCTCGTCGAATGGCCCCAGCCGGCATGCCTGGGTGCTTCGACAGGCTCAGCAACCCAGGCGCTCAGCAACCCAGGCTCACGCGGAGTCGGACTTCCTCCCGCCGGCCTCGAGCACGTCGCCGGCCGGGCGCTCCTTGTGGCCGCCGAACTGCATCCGCATCGCCGAGAGCACCTGGTTGGCGAAGCGGTCCTCGTCGCGCGACGCGAAGCGCTCGAACAGCGACGCGGCGAGCACCGGAACCGGCACGCCCACATCGACCGCCGCCTTGACCGTCCACCGGCCCTCCCCCGAGTCCGACACCCGTCCGGCGAGCCCGTCGAGCGTCGGGTTCTCGTGCAGCGCGGCCGCCGTGAGGTCGAGCAGCCACGACGAGATCACCGACCCGCGCCGCCACAGCTCCGCGACCTTCGCGGTGTCGATCGGGAACTGGTAGAACTCCGGTTCCTCGAGCGGTGCGACCTCGGCGGAGTGCTCGGCCTCGCGCACTCCGGCATCCGCGTTCTCGAGCAGGTTCAGCCCCTCGGCGAGCGCGGCCATGATCCCGTACTCGATGCCGTTGTGCACCATCTTCACGAAGTGTCCGGCCCCGCTCGGGCCGCAGTGCAGGTAGCCGAGCTCCTCCGGTGCGAAGTCGCCGTCGCGCCCCGGGGTGCGGTCGATGTCGCCCTCGCCTGGCGCGATGGTGCGCAGGATCGGCTCGATGCGCTGCACCGCAGCATCCGATCCGCCGACCATGAGGCAGTAGCCGCGCTCGAGACCGAACACGCCGCCGCTGGTGCCGATGTCGACGTACTCGATGCCCTTCTCGCGCATCGCGGCCGCGCGGCGCACGTCGTCGCGGTAGTTGGAGTTGCCGCCGTCGATCAGGATGTCGCCCGGCTCGAGCACCGCGGCGACCTCGTCGGCGACGGCGCCGGTGAGCGACGCGGGGACCATCATCCACACCACGCGGGGGGTCTGCAGCTTCGCGGCGAGGTCGGCGACGCTATCGGCACCGACGGCCCCCTCGCCCGCGAGCGCGGTCACCGCCTCGGCGTTCACGTCGTAGACCACGCATTCGTGTCCGTCGCGCATCAGCCGGCGGACGATGTTCGCGCCCATCCTGCCCAGTCCGATCATGGCCAACTGCATGTCTGCTCCTCCCGACGCGGGTGTCGTCGCGCCCGGTCGGGGTCATCCTTCCACGCACGCCTCCCGCGCTCAACGCACTGGCGCGCCGTATCGTGACGGGATGGACGACCTGCGCACCCTGCTCACGACGCTGCGCGCTGCGGCCGTGGCTCGTGCCGACGCCGCCGCCGCCTCGCTGGCCGAGCTCGTCCGCGCCCGACAGGGGTCGAACGACGACGACGAGCACGACCCCGAGGGCGTCACGCTGTCCTCGGAGTGGTCGCGGCTGTCGGCACTGTCGGATGCCGCAGCCGACGAGCTCGGTCGCGTCGACGAGGCGCTTGCGCGGATGGATGCCGGCACCTACGGCACGTGCGCGAGCTGCGGCAAGCCGATCCCGGTGGCGCGGCTCGAGGTGCGTCCGTTCGCGACCCACTGCGTGGCCTGCGCCCAGCGTCTCGGGCGCTGACCTGCGCATTCTCTCGCACGAAATCGGCGTTCGCGGCATACCGGTCGGCTGACGCTGCCGTCAATCCCCGTGCGGCCCCGGACGGGCGGCCCCATGCTCAGGGCATGACAACCGGGAGAAGCGACATGGGCGACCGCGACGGGATCGTCGCGGGGTTCCTAGGCGATCAGCGCGAGCGGCTCGTCGAGCGCCTGACCGAGTGGGTGCGGATCCCGTCGGTCGCCGCCGACCCCGATCGCCGCGTGGACGTGGCCCGCTCGGCGCACTGGCTCGCCGCGGAGATGCGCGACATCGGCGTCACCGCCGAGGTCGTGAAGACCGGCGACGCGCACGCGGTACTGGGGGAGATCCGCGCCGCGCGACCCGATGCCCCGACCGTGCTCGTCTACAGCCACCACGACGTGCGCCACGCCAAGCCCGAGCAGTGGGAGCAGACCGACCCGTTCACCCCCGTCGAGCGCGACGGCCGCCTGTACGGCCGCGGGGCGTCCGACGCGAAGGGTCAGGTGATGGCGCACCTCTGGGGCCTGCGCGCCCACCTGGCCAGCACCGCAGACGGCCGCGCCGCCGTGACCCTCCGATTCCTGATCGAGGGCGAGGAGGAGATCGCGTCGCCGAACATGGCCGCGCTGCTCGATGCTCGTGCCGACGAACTCGCCTGCGACGCCATCGTGTTCTCGGACACCCTGCAATGGCGGGCCGACGCGCCATCCCCTGTGACGTCGATGCGCGGCATCGTGACCGCGGCGCTCACCGTCACCGGGCCGGAGCAGGACGTGCACAGCGGGCTCGCGTCCGGCGCCACCTTGAACCCCGCGCTGGCGCTGGCTCAGGTGCTCGGTCGGCTGCACGACGGCGCCGGCCGCATCCGCATCCCCGGGTTCTACGACGACGTCGAGCCGCTGACCGACGAACGGCGGCGGGAGTTCGAGGCGCTGCCGTACGACGACGCCGACTGGCTGGCCCGCAGCCGCACCCGCGTGGTCGTCGGCGAGGAGGGCTACTCGGTCCTCGAGCGCCTGTGGGCGCGGCCGTCGATCGAGGTGATCTCGCTGCTCGCCGGGGATCCGGCGGGCATCGAGCGCTCCGTCATCCCGTCCGAGGCGAGCGCATCCCTGAGCATCCGCACCGCTCCCGGGCAGAGCCTGCCTGTCGTCGCCGAGCAGCTGCGCGCGTTCGTGGCTGCCGAGATGCCCGAGAAGGCGAAGTACTCCCTCACCGTCGACCTGCCCCAGGGGCAGGAGCCGGCGACCACCCCTGACGGCCCGCTGCTCGGCGCGCTCGAGCGCGCCCTCCACAGCGGATACGGGATGCCCGTGCGCGGCCGGATGGGCAACGCAGGAGGGGGCCCTGCCGTGCTGCTGTCGGAGCGCTTCGGCGCACCGGTGCTGTTCGTCGGCACCGGGCTCCCGGAGGACAGCTGGCACGCCGACGACGAGAGCGTCGATCTGGACATGCTCACCCGCGGTGCGGCATCCATCGCGCACCTGTGGCACGAGATCGGCGATCTGACGGCAGGTGCGTCATGACCATCGGGCTCGAAGCGGAACCGGCGCGCGGCGCGCGCGGGGCGGCATCCATGGGATCCGGCATCCGGCGGATCGGTGTCGAGGAGGAGCTGCTGCTCGTCGATGCGGAGACGTTCCTGCCCCGGCCGGTGGCCGGCAGCATCCTGCGCAGGGGCGACCTCATCCTCCCCGGGGGGTCGCGTCTGGAAGCGGAGGTGAAACGCGAGCAGATCGAGATCGTGAGTGCGCCGGCGACGACGCATGCCGAACTGCTCGCGGCGGTGATCGCAGGCCGGCGTGCCGCGGACGAGCTCGCACAACGCGTCGGCGCGCGAGCGGTGGCGCTGGCCGCTCCGCACGCGCCGTGCGAACCCCACCTCGTGCACGCCCCGCGGTACGACCGGATGCGCAGCCGCTTCGGCCTCACCATGGACGAGCAGCTCACCTGCGGCCTGCACGTCCACGTGACGATCGCGTCGGCGGACGAGGGCGTCGCCGTGCTGGACCGCATCCGCCCGTGGCTGCCTGTTCTGCTCGCCCTCAGTTCGAACTCGCCGTTCTGGTACGGCGTGGACTCCCGGTTCGCGAGCTATCGCTACCAGGCGTGGAGCCGGTGGCCAGGCGCCGGAGCGTACGATCGGTTCGGCAGCGCGAAGGGCTACGCCGCCGCGGTGGCCGGTGCCCTGGCCAGCGGCGTGCCCCTCGACCACGGCATGATCTACTTCGACGCCCGGCTGTCCACGCACGCCCCGACCGTCGAGATCCGCGTCAGCGACGTGTGCCTCGACCCTCGCGACGCCGCCTGCATCGGGGTCATGGTGCGAGCCCTCGCCGAGACGGCCGTCGCGGAATGGCATCGCGGCGTCGCAGCGCCCGAGACGTCCACGTCGCTGCTGCGACTGGCATCGTGGCGGGCCAGCCGCTGGGGCCTCGGAGGGCAGCTGGTCGACCCGCTCACCGAGCGGCTCGTCCCGGCGCGCTCTGCCGTCGACGCACTGTTCGCGCACGTGCGCGAGGCGTTCGCGTCGGCGGACGAGGCGCACACGGTGCGCGCCCGGCTCGACGACATACTGGCCCGCGGCACCGGCGCGGACCTCCAACGACGGGCAGCGGCGCGCGGCGGCGCCGGCGCGATCGTCGAGGATGCCCTCGCCCTGGCATCCGGCCGCGGCGCGACGGGGTGAGCGCGACGGGGTGAGCGCGTGAGGATGAGCGCGACGAGGTGAATGCCGCGGAGTGAGGCGGGGACGTGCGCCCGCTCACTAGGCTGAACGCATCATGGACGAGCTCTTCCGCAACCTCGCGGACTTCGCCGGCGACTTCTGGTGGCTGATCTTCCCGATCATGGGGATGGCCGGCGGCGTCGGCAAGGCGTGGGAGCGCGCGGCGAAGCGCCGCCACGAGCGGCGGATCGAGACCCTCCGGGCGAAGGCCGAGCTCAAGGCCGCCGAGATCCAGGCGCGCTCGCTGGCGGGGTCGGCGCGGGGGTCGCGGGCGCGCGCCGACGCCGCGCCGTCGCAGACGGAGCTGCTCCAGCGGCTGTTGGCGGAGCACGACGAGATCACCGCCCGCTGGCTCGACTACGAACTCGACGTCGCCAAACTCATCGCGTTCCCGGCGATGAGCGACGGACGCCAGCCGCTCACGGCCGCGTTCCTGCGCGCCAAGAAGACCGCGGATGCGCTGCGCCCGGCATCCGCTGACGCCAAGGTGAGCGAGCAGCAGCTGACCGAGTATCTGGACGCGGTGGGCGACTACGCCGTCGCGTTCGAGGTCGCCGAGCGCGACGCGCGCCGCCTGCGCGACTCCACGTTCACCGTCGAGGAGCGCAAGCGCCTCGACCGCGCTCAACAGCTGCTGAAGGTCGCGGTCGACGAGTCCGCGACTCAGGCGGAGCGGCACGTCGCGTACAAGCGGGTGCGCGAGGAGCTCGACGGGCTGATCGTGCTGTCCGACCAGGCGGTCGAGGTGCTCGAGAAGCAGGTCGCGCGCGAACTCGACGCCTGACCGGCCGGCGCGGCGCCACCGGTCAATACGGCGTGCTCGCGGTGCGCGTCAATCCCCTCAGTCGTATTCCAACCGCGCCCGTATCGTGCTCCCAAGCCGGAAACCCCGGCGATGATGACCGAGGGAGTCCACAGCATGAACAGCATGAACGCGGCACGCCACGACCATGAGTCGGGGTACGCGCGCACCCCCATCCAGAAGACCGCCCTGATCGTGGGCATCGTGTTCCTCATCGTGGGGATCGGCGGGTTCATCCCCGGCCTCACGCACTCGACGGAGCACCTGGCCGGCGCCGGAGCGCACTCCGAGGCGCTGCTGCTCGGAGTGTTCCAGGTGTCCGTCCTGCATAACCTCGTCCACCTCGCCTTCGGCATCGCCGGCGTCGCAGTCGCCGCACGCGCCGCTGCCTCGCGCGCCTACCTGATCTGGGGCGGCGTGATCTACTTCGTCGTGTTCCTCTATGGTCTGTTCGCGGTCGGCAACGAGCAGGCGAACTTCCTCCCGGTGAACGCGGCGGACAACTGGCTGCACCTGGTGCTGGCCGTGGGCATGGTGCTGCTCGGCGTCTTCGTCGGGCGCAACCGCGTCGCCACGAGCGCCGCGGGCCCGCAGCGCTGAACCACGAGCGGCCGCCGGGGACTCCCTCGGCGGCCGCTCGCCTCGCGTGAGAGGATGCCGGATGTGAGCGCAGCGACGGAGCGGATCGGTCTGGTCGGTGCCGGTGGCATCGCGCCGCCGCACATCGAGGGCTGGCTCGCGCTCGGCACACGCGTGGAGGTCCTGCGGCGCACCGGCGCCGCCGAGCTGGCCGCGCGCTACGGCATCCGCGTCGTCGACGATCTCGACGAGCTGATCGACCGCTCTTCGATCGTCGACATCGTCAGCCCCACCGTCACCCACCTCGACACCGCCCGCCGCGCGTTCACGGCCGGGCGCCACGTCGTGTGCGAGAAGCCGCTCGCCGTCACCGCCGCCGACGCGCGACAGCTGGCGCAAGCCGCGACGGATGCCGGTGTGCGCCTGTTCCCGGCTCACGTGGTGCGCTACTTCGAGGGGTACCACCGACTGCACGAGGCACGCGCGTCGGTCGGGCGGATGCTGGAACTGTCGTTCCGCCGCACCGTCGCGGCACCCGCGTCGGCGTGGTTCTACGCCGAGGATGCCGGTGGCGGGCTGATCCGCGACCTGATGATCCACGACCTCGACCAGGCGCTCTGGCTGGCCGGCCCGGTCGTCGAGGTGTCGGCCACGCAGGATCCACCGGCCGTGCGCGGCAGCGTGACCCCGCCCGTGTCCGCGCACGTCACCCTGACCCATGCGAGCGGCGCGGTCAGCCATGTGCGCGCCGATTGGTTCGAACCGGGCACGCCGTTCCGCTCCACCGTCGAGGTCGTCGGCGCCGACGGGACCCTGCGCTTCGACACCGCCGAGCTCGGCGTCGTGCGGGACGGGTATCTGCCCCCGGCATCCGGGTCGGTGTCCGAGATCGATCCGTACAGGGCGCAGCTGGCGGACTTCCTCGAGGCGATCCAGACCGGACGCGAGGCCCGCGTCACGCGCGAGGACGGCATCGCGGCCGTCGCCCTCGTCGACGCGGCGTACGCGTCGCTGGAATCCGGGCGGCCCACGCTCCTCTGAGCGTCGCTCTGCCTCGGAAGGCGCCGGCGCCCCGGCATCCGCCCGCGCGGCGGCGCTCAGGTCGCAGAAACTGCCGCTTCACCGGCATCCGGCCCGCTCACGTCGCAGAAAACGCCGCTCTCGCGCCCGGATTCCGGCACTTTTCGCGACCCGAGCGAGCCGGCCCGCCGAGACATCGACTATTCAGTGTTGCTATGCACCGGTACTCAGTGATACTTTGTACCGGTACCCAGCAACGCTGAATACCGAACTGGAGAAGGGAGGGTCCGATGGGCAAGCAGATGACCGAGATGCTCAAGGGCACGCTCGAGGGCATCGTCCTCGCCCTGCTCGCCGAGCAGCCGGCGTACGGATACGACATCACCGCACGGTTGCGCGAGCACGGGTTCACCGACATCGCTGAGGGCACGATCTACGCGCTGCTGGTGCGCATCGAGCAGCGCGGACTCGTCGACGTCGAGAAGGTTCCGAGCGAGAAGGGTCCACCCCGAAAGGTGTACGCCCTCAACGCCCAGGGCACGGCGGAGCTCGCCGAGTTCTGGAAGACCTGGCGGTTCCTCGCCGGTCGCATCGAACAGCTGAACGACTGCAGCACGAACACGAAGGAGAACTGACATGGCAGCGAAGTGGATCGAAGCGCTCACCGGATCGCTCGAGCAGAAGAAGCAGTACAAGCAGGCGAAGGCGCGCATCGAGGCGCTCCCCGAGCCGTACCGCCGGACCGCCGAGGCGTTCAACCGCTACCTGATGGTCTACGGCGGCATCACCGACGGCGACACCGTCGTGCAGATGTACCTCGACCACGCGGACCTGTGGGAGCGCGCCGCCATCGACGGCACCCCGGTGAACGCGATCGTCGGCGATGACCCGGTCGAATTCGCCGAGAACTTCGCCAGGGCGTACGGCGGCAAGCAGTGGATCGACAAGGAGCGGGCACGGCTGATCGAGGCCGTCGAGGCCGCACGACAGAAGGCGTCATGACCATGACCGAACCCGCGATCTCGGTGCGCGGCATCGAGAAGTCCTACCAGGGCCTGCACGTGCTGCGCGGCGTCGACTTCGACGTCGCCCGCGGCTCGGTGTTCGCCCTGCTCGGCTCGAACGGCGCCGGCAAGACGACCCTGGTGCGGATCCTCTCCACCCTGCTGCGAGCGGATGCCGGTACGGCGACTGTCGACGGGCACGACGTGTCGACGGATCCGCTCCGGGTGCGCGAGGCCATCAGCCTCACCGGCCAGTTCGCCGCCGTCGACGAGGTGCTCACCGGACGGGAGAACCTCGTGCTCGTCGCGAAGCTGCGGCATCTGCCCGATCCGGGCGGCATCGCCGACGCCCTCCTCGCCCGGTTCCGCCTCGCCGAGGCCGGTTCCCGCAGGGCGGGCACCTACTCCGGCGGTATGCGCCGGCGGCTCGACATCGCGATGAGCCTGGTCGGCGACCCGACCGTGATCTATCTCGACGAGCCGACCACCGGGCTCGACCCCGAGTCGCGCATCGAGGTGTGGGACGTCATCAAGGAGCTCGCGCGCGGCGGCACGACGGTGCTGCTCACCACGCAGTACCTCGACGAGGCCGAGCAGCTCGCCGACCGGATCGCGATTCTGCACCAGGGCCGCATCATCGCGAACGGCACGCTCGCCGAGCTGAAGCAGCTGCTGCCCGCGGCGAAGGTCGAGTACGTCGAGAAGCAGCCCACCCTGGAGGAGATCTTCCTCACCCTGGTCGGCCCATCGACAGGCTCGGGCCCTTCGACAGGCTCAGGGACCCAGCACTCGAAGGAGAAGGCGGCATGAGCACGCACGTCATCGCCGACACCGCGACCCTCACCGGACGGTCGATGCGGCACATCTTCCGCAGCGCGGACACGATCATCACCACGGCGGTCACCCCGATCGCGCTGATGCTGCTGTTCGTGTACGTGTTCGGCGGGGCGCTGCGCCAGAGCACAGGGGCCGAGAACTACGTGAACTATCTGCTTCCCGGCATCCTGCTGATCGCAATCGCGTCGGGTATCGCCTACACGGCGTTCCGGCTCTTCACCGATCTGCAGGGCGGCATCTTCGAGCGGTTCCACTCCATGCCGATCGGCCGCTCCAGCGTGCTGTGGGCGCACGTGATCACGTCCCTCGTCGCCAACATGATCACCCTCGCGATCATCTTCGCGGTCGGATTCGCGATGGGATTCCGCACTGATGCCGGACCGCTGGCGTGGCTCGCGGCGATCGGCATCCTGCTGCTGTTCACCCTCGCGCTCACCTGGCTGGCGATCGTCGCCGGGCTCAGCGCGAAGACGGTCGACGGGGCGAGTGCGTTCTCGTACCCGCTGATCTTCCTGCCGTTCATAAGCTCGGCGTTCGTGCCGACCGACACCATGCCGGCGCCGGTGCGCTGGTTCGCCGAGAACCAGCCGGTGACGTCCATCGTGAACACGATCCAGGCGCTGTTCGCCGGGGATCCGGTGGGTGGGGAGATCTGGGCGGCGCTGGCCTGGTGCATCGGCATCCTCGTCGTCGCCTACGCGCTGGCGATGGCCGCGTACCGCAAGCGCATCCGGTGACCGCTCGCAGCGATGCGGAACGCTCCGTCCGGGGATCATCTCCGGCCGGGGCGTTTCGCCGCGCTCGGCGGTAGCCCCTGCGGCGTCGCTCAGGTCGCGGAAAACGCCGCTTTCCCGGCATCCGGCCCGCTCAGGTCTCGAAAAGCGCCGCTCTCGCGCCGCGATACCGGCACTTTTCGCGACCCGAGCGCATCGACCCGCCCGCACCCTGGCATCCGCCCGCGCTCAGCGCAACCCGAACGGACCGAGCACGACCCGGCGGCCGGTCCGTACCCAGTGCACGCCCTCCTCGCGCCGTTGCGCCCGCGTAGCGAAGCGGTACCGGTACGACACCGCCCGCACCATCTTCGGCCGCTCCCCGTGGAACGGGTCGGTGCGCAGAAGCGCCAGCGTCGCGGCATCCGCTTCGAGAAGCCGCACCAGGAACATCGTGAACCAGTCGTCGAGCGAGTAGCCGAGTGGCAGGAACCACATCAGCCAGTCCAGGCGCAGGTGGTACGGCGCGAACTGGCGCGGCACCCGCCGCAGGTTCCCCGGCTTGCCCTTGAACTCGTACTCGCGCCAATCGAGACCCTGCTCGTCGCCGCATCCCTCGACCACGATCTCGATGCGCTGCTTCGTGACCGTGCCGAACGCCCCGTACGCGTTCGCGAGCTGCCAGCGGTTGAACGACGCGTTCATCGCCTGCCGTTTCGCGAACAGGTTGCGCACCGCGGGCCAGCTGACCACCAGGTACAGTACGCCGACCGCGGACGTGATCACCAGCCAGTACAGCGGCAGAGCGGATGCCGTGCCGGCCGGCGCCAACGGGAACGGCCACGACACCGCCGAGAACGCCAGCACGATGGTCGCCCAGTTCAGCCACGCGAAGTTGCCGGTGAGCACCAGCCACAGCTGGGTGCCGATGACGACGGCGGCGGCGATCGCACCGATGACCTGGGGCCACGCCGGCCCTTCGACAGGCTCAGGCACCCAGAGGCCCAGCAGCGGAGCGAACAGGAAGAACGGTACCACCAGCTGCGCGAAGTGGTTGCCGATCACCTCGCCCTTGTGGAACCAGCGCGGCAGCAGGTGCGCCTGCCTGCTGAGCGGACCGGGCATCGGCTGCGTCTCGTGGTGGTACATCAGCGCGGTGAGGTCGCGCCACTCGCGGCCGCCGCGGATCTTGATCATCCCGGCGCCGAACTCGAGACGGAACAGCAACCACCAGAACAGCACGATCACCACGGTGGGCGGCGGCTGGTGCTGCGAGCCAAGGAACGCGGCGAGGAACCCGGCCTCGACGAGCAGCATCTCCCACCCGAACGAGTAGAAGGTCTGACCGATGCTGGTGATCGACATGTAGCCGAACCACAGCGCCAGGAAGCACAGCATCGGCACCCAGGGCGGGGCCAGCTGCGGGATGCCGGCGACGAGCAGCAGCCCGATCACGATGCCGGCCCAGCACAGGGCGACCAGCCGCCGGTCGGTGTAGCGGATGCGGCGGAACAGGGTCGGGCGCAGCATCTTCCCGCGGCTCTTCGGGTCGGCGGCGACCCAGTCCAGCAGGTCGGGTGCGGGCAACAGACCGTGCTCTCCGAGCAGCGGGCGGAACTGGTTCAGGGTCGACAGGAACGCCACGACGAACAGCGCGGCGATGCCCCGCTGCAGCACCTCGCGCGCGAACCAGAAGTCGACCGCGGCGAACCCGTCCATGGCGCCGAGAGTACGACGCCCGATCGCCCGCGGCGAGGGGTCTTGACGCGGGCGATCGGGGCGCTCAGCCGATCAGGTCGGGGTACTTCTCCAGCCACGCCTCGACGGCCTCGCGCTCCTTGCCCTCGCCGTACTCGTTGACGACCAGGTCCTCCAGCGCGCCGTACTGCTCGTCGTCGAGCTTGATGCTCTCGATGAGCTCAGCGGCGTCGGGATGCTCCTCACTGAAGCCCGCGGTGCCCAGGAAGTGCAACGCCTCGGACTCGCCCATCGCGCCCTTCGGGTCTTCGAGGTCCTTGATCGGGAAGGCGTCGTTGGCCCAGAACGGCCGCCACAGCGTGACGACGATGTCCTCCTTCTTCTCGGTCGCCTCCTTGAGCTCGGTGAGCATCGCCGCGGTCGATGAGGTGACCAGCTCGTACTCGCCGTCCAGCCCGTACTCCGGCAGCATCTTCTGCGTCTGGGCGGTCAGGCCGGCGCCCGGCTCGATGCCGATGATCTGCCCGTCGAACTGCGCGCCCTTGCCCCTGAGCTGCTCGATCGAAGTGATGTCGCTGTACTCCGGCACAGCCAGGGTGAGCTTGGCGTTGTCGTAGTACGCCCCGAGGTCCTCGATCTCGTCGCCGTACGTCTTCATGTACTCGGCGTGCGTGAGCTCGGGCCATGCGGACGGGTAGATGTCGACATCGCCCTGCGCGAGGCCGGTGTACAGTGGCCCGGCCTCGGTGAGCGTCTTCATCTCGACGTCGTAGCCGATGGCCTCCAGCCGGTTCTCGAGCAGGTAGGCGGTGCTGAGGCCATCGGTCCACGACGGCAGGAAGCCGATCGTGATCGTGCCCTTGTCGCCGCCGCTGTCCGCGCCGCCGGTCGCGCCGGGGCCGCCGGTGCCGCCGGCGCCGTCGGAGACGCAGCCGGTCAGGGCGACGGATGCCGTCGCCGCCAGCGCGAGCACGGTGGTGATCTTCTTCGTGTTCATGGGGACTCCCGTTCTCGCCGTCAGGCGGGCTGCAGCTCGCGGTCGGCGGTGTCGGCGGCGGGGGCGGATGCCGTCGCAGCGGCCTTGGCGGATGCCGTTGCGCGGCGCCGCGCGTCACGTCGGCGGGCCACGATGCCGAGCAGCGACGACCGGTTCTCGGCCGGGGCGCCCAGTGCCGCGGTGACGCGGTCGAGGAACACGGCGATGAGCACCACGCCCAGTCCGGCCTCGACACCCTTGGCGATGTTCACGGTCGAGATGGCCTCGACGACCATCTTGCCGAGGCCGTCAGCGCCGGCCATGCCGGCGATGACCGCCATCGACAGGGCGAGCATGATGACCTGGTTGATGCCGGCCATGATCGTCGGCATCGCGAGCGGCAGCTGGATGCCGCGCAGGATCTGCCCGGGCTTCGCGCCGAACGCGTGGCCGGCCTCGACCGTCTCGGCGTCCACACCGCGGATGCCCAGCTCGGTGAGCCGCACGCCCGGCGGCAGCGCGAAGATGACCGTGGCCACCAGACCAGGCACCACGCCGATGCTGAAGAACACGATCGCGGGGATGAGGTACACGAACGCGGGCATGGTCTGCATGAAATCGAGCACCGGCTTCAGCACCGACCGCACGGCGGCGCTGCGCGCCGACCAGATGCCCAGCGGCACGGCGATGAGCACCGCCACCACGGCCGCGACGAGCACGAGCGCGAGCGTCTGCATGGCGGGCACCCACAGCCCCATGCCGACGATCAGCCCGAGCGAGACGATCGTGCCGATCGCCAGCTGCCACGAGCGCACCAGCCAGGCGATGAGCGCGGCGGCGAGGATGACGGCGACGAAGTGCACCGACAGCAGGCCTGTGGTCAGTCCGTTGACGAGCCAGGCGACGACGAACGATACCGCGTCCAGGGCGGGTTCGAGGTTGGTCTTGATCCAGTCCACGCCGGCTTCGACCCAGGTTCCGATGGGAAGACGGAAGTCCATCAGCGTGCCCCCTCCTTCTCGTCGGCGAACGGTTCGGCGAGCACCTCGTCGATGACCTCCTGCGGCATCGGCACGAGCGGAAGGGTGAGCTCGCCGGTGGCGCCGGGACCGGGGCCGAGCGCGGCCAGCAGGGTGACACGCGGGATCACACCGGTGAGTCGGCCGGCGGCATCCGTCACGGCGAGCGGCAGCGGCGACTCGACGGACGGGATGAACAGGTTCATCAGCACCTCGTCCTCGTCCACCCGCTGAGTGACCGGCTTCATGATGGACGCCAGCGACGACTCGCCGCGACGGACGAGCTTGACGGCGTCGCGGTCAGTGACCACGCCGATGAGGCGGCGGTCGCGGCCGACGACGTACGCGGCGGACAGGTACGCGTCGCGCATCTGCCGCAGCGCGGTGCGGGGGCCGGCGCTCTCGGCGACGACCGGGCGCGGCCGCTCCATGACGTTCGCGGCGGTGAGCACCCTGGCGCGGTCGACGTCCTGCACGAACTGCTCGACATAGTCGTTGGCGGGGTCGGTGAGGATGTCCTCGGGCGTGCCGATCTGCACGATGCGACCGTCGCGCATCACGGCGATGCGGTCGCCCAGGAACATCGCCTCGTTCAGGTCGTGTGTGATGAACACGATCGTCTTCTGCAGCTTCTGCTGCAGTTCGAGCAGCTGCTCCTGCATCTCGCGCCGGATCAGCGGGTCGAGAGCGCTGAACGCCTCGTCCATGAGCAGGATGTCGCTGTCCGCGGCGAGCGCGCGGGCGATGCCGACGCGCTGCTGCATGCCGCCGGACAGCTCGCCGGGCAGCTTGTCGCCCTGACCGGTCAGACCGACGAGGGTCAGGATCTCCTCCGCCTTGGCCAGGCGCGCGGCCCGGCCGACGCCCTTCAGCTCGAGCGGGTAGGCGACGTTGGCGGCCACGGTGCGGTGCGGCAGCAGCGCGAAGTGCTGGAACACCATCGACACGCGGTCGCGGCGCAGCTCGCGCAGGCGGGATGCCGGGATGCCGGTGATCGGGTCACCGGCGATCGTGATGCTGCCGGCTGTGGCGTCGTGCAGGCCGTTCAGCATGCGGATGATGGTGGACTTGCCGGAGCCGGACAGGCCCATGATCACGAAGATCTCACCGCGATTGACGGTGAAGCTCGCGTCGATGACGGCCGCCGTTCCGGCATCCGCCACCTGGGCCCTGGTTTCTCCGGCCTTCAGCCGCTTCACTGCCTGCTGCGGATTGCGGCCGAAGACCTTGTACAGATTGCGCGCTTCCAGAGCGATTTCGGACACGTCTCCCCCACGGCTCACCGGTTTCTCGGGTCTCGGTGAGCCCGCTTCGGTTACGCCCGGGTGATGATCACAGGGCCGCTTCGGGACTGCCGTGCAGGCGGCGCGGGCGCCGGATTTCGGATCCGGGCAAGATCATCGACCGTACGCTCGCGTTCTCGAGTATGCACAGCGTGAGAACGACGACCGCGGACTGGTCTGAGGCCTCTCGGCCACACTCCAACGTAACGAATGGCTGATCGGAGGCCAAATCACCGGTCAGGGTTTCGCTGGCTCACCAGGGGTTCTGGGCGTGTCGCGGCGATGTCGTCCCGCGTGTGTCAACCGCGGCGGATGCTGCGGGTGACGGTGAACTTCGGCGTGCGCGCGACCTGTTCTGTGGGTCCGACTGCGCGCGTCAGGGCACGCCGGTGGTCGAGGTGCGAGTTGAACACCGTCCACACCTCCCCGCCCGGGCGCAGCAGCCGCGCGGCGGCGTCGATGAGGCGGCGTCCGGCGCCCTCGTGCACGCTCGCGCCGAGGTGGAACGGCGGGTTCAGCAGCACCACGTCGGCAGCGCCGGAGGGGAGCTCGGAGCCGGCGTCGTCGAGCATCACGCGCACGCGGTCGGCGAGGCCGTTGGCCTGCATCGTCGCGCGCGCGGAGCGCACCGCGGCTGCCGAGCGGTCGGTGGCGGTCACCTGCGCCTCGGGATGACGGAGCGCGTACGCCGCGGCGAGCGCACCGGTGCCGCATCCCAGATCGACGACGGTGGTCGCTGTCGGGACCTGGGCGAGCACTCCGAGCAGGACCCGGGTGCCGATGTCGATCCCGGCGCCGGCGAACGCCCCGCCGTGTGCGCACAGGGTGAGGCCGAACTCCGGGTGCTCGGCGCGCACCGGGAACGGCGGCTGCTCCGGCATCCGCTTCGGCGTCGCGGCGATCACCAGGCGCGACTTCCGCTCGGCGCGCTGGGGCGTGACGGTCTGGAAGCAGCGCGCGAGCACGTCGTTCTGTGCGAGCGTCATGTGCTTGACGCGCCCGCCGGCGATGAGCGTGGCGTCGGGTGCGGCCCAGCGGGCCACGGCATCCGCGATCTCCTCGAGTTCGGCGAGCGACTTCGGCAACTGCAGCAGCACCAGCCGCGCGCCGGCCAGCAGGGCGGGCTCGAGCTCGTGGGAGGTGAAGGCCGGGCGGGCCGGGGCGAATCCCGGATCATCCGGGCCGCCGGCGGCGTGTCGCGACCCGACACGCCGGTCGGACGCTGCTTCGTCCGGGTTTTCCCCCGCCGGCCCCAGCGCGGCGGCGTTGTGCGCCAGCGCCCGCCGCCCTGTGACGAGATCCTGATGCACGCGGATGCCATGCCGCCCGGCATCCGTCAGAGCGAGGGTGATCGCACCATACTCGTCCCCGATCACCGCGATCTCGTCGCCGCGGATGCCGGTGGCGAGCGCCTCACGCACCAGCAGCTCGTCGGTGGCGTCCCAGCCCTGAAGGTTCGGCGCCTCCACGTCGGGGAATCGGCGCAGCCGGGAGAAGTCGAACGGGGGCACCCGGCCACAGTAGCCGGTCGTCGGCACCGTGTCGTCAGGCCGTCATGCCGCGCCAGATCACGTCGAGCGCGCTGCGCAGGCGCTCCCTTGTCTCCGGGGCGTCGAGACGGTCGCCGCGGACGACGAGTTGGTAGTACACCGCCCCGGCGATCGCGTCGAAGCACGCCTCCACGTCGATGTCGGCCCGCAGCTCGCCCCGATCCGCGGCGACCCGCAGCGCCCGCTCCAGGGGAAGCCGCCGCCGCGCGACGTGCGCCGACCAGTAGGCCTTCTGCAGGGTCCGGTCCGACATGACGAGACGCATGCGCTGCCGGAACCGGTGCTCGGAGTAGCCGTGTGCCGAGGCGCCGTCGGTCAGCGAGTCGAGGACGGCTTCGCGCAGGTCGCCGTCCTCGGGGAACTCCGGCGGGACCGTGCGGCCGACGTCGAGGGCGGCCGCAATCAGCGCCGTCAGCGACGGCCACCGGCGGTACAGCGCGGCGCGGCTCACGCCGCTGCGCGCGACGACGGCCGACACCGTCACGTCGCCGCCCTCGTCGATGATGGCGAGCGCGGCGTCGAGGATGAGACCGTCGAACTCCTCGACGCGCGGGCGACCGGGGCCGCGCGGTGCGTCGGGGACGACCGCGCTCATGCGCCCAGCGCCTTCGTCCGCAGCCGGGCGATGGTGTCGCCAGTGAGCCCGGCTGCGTACAGCGGGGCGAGCGCGTCACCGTGCCGGTCGCGCAGCGTCGCCAACAGGGTGCGCATGGAGACCTCCATCGACCCCTTCAACAGGGTCGAGCTGTCGTGGCCCTCGAAACCGAGCGCCTTCCACATCGCCGCCATCACCGGCTGGATGCGGGCGAGGATCGCCGCCATGTTGTCGCCGGTGCGGGCGTAGTCGTGCACGATCGCCTCGTCGTCCGCGCCGAGCGCGAGCAGCAGCACGGCCGCGAGCACGCCGGTGCGGTCCCGCCCGGCCGCGCAGTGGAACGCCGTGGCGCCGGGCGTGACCGCGATGACGTTCAGCGCGATGACGAGCTGCGACGCCGCCCCTTCGACCATGCGCACGTACATCGCGCCCATCGCCTCATGCCCGAGATCGGGGCCGTCCTCGCTCATCGCGGCACCGACGTCGGCGATCAGCGGCAGGTGGTGGTACGTGACCGGGCGCGTGGCGAGCGGCCCCCGTCCGGTGGTGGCGACCTCGACCGACGAGCGCAGGTCGATGATCGCCGTGAGGCCGTTCGCGACGAGGCCGTCGGCGACCTCCTCGGTGACGTAGGCGAGGTCATCGGTGCGGATGGCGAAGCCCGGGCGGACCACGCCGCCCTCGATCGCCGTGCCGCCGAGGTCGCGCAGGTTCACCGGAGCGCTGAGCTCGATCGTCGTCATGTGATTCTCCTTCGGATGAGGGCGCTGCCCTGGTCGATCAGTGTGACCAGCACGATGATGCAGATGATGATGGCGCTGAGGTGGCCGTAGTCGTACATGCGCATGGCGGTGGTCAGCTCGAGGCCGATACCGCCCGCGCCGACGAGGCCGAGGATGGTGGCGCCGCGCACGTTCCCCTCGAACAACAGCAGCGTGTACGAGGTGAGCAGCGGGGCGGCCTGCGGCAGGATCCCGTACTGAATGACCTGCCGTTTGGACGCCCCGACCGCCTCCATGGCGACGACCGGACCGCGGTCGACCTGCTCCATCGCCTCGGCGAAGATCTTGCCGATCGACCCGATCGACCCGAGCGTCATCGCCAGGATGCCGGCGAACGGGCCCAGCCCGACCGCGGAGACGAACATCAGGGCGAACACCAGGTCGGGGACCGAGCGGATGATGTTCATCACCCAGCGCGACGGGTAGTACAGCCACGCCGGTGCGAGGTTGGACGAGGCGCCGAACGCGACCACGAGCGACAGCGCGGCGCCCAGCACCGTGCCGACGATCGCCATCTGCAGGGTCTCCAGGAGCAGCAGCAGGATGGTGCCGAGGCGGGAGAAGTCCGGCGGGAACAGCCGGGACAGGAACTCCGCCATGTTCACCGCGCCGTCGCCGAGCTTCACGAAGTCGAAGCCGACACCGCCGGCCGACCAGATCAGCACCAGCAGGGCGACCGGGATGCCGATCAGGAAGCGGGCGCGGGGCACGCGGAAGGCCTCGAGACGAGCGCGCTCCCGCGGGTCGAGCGCCGGCGCTTCGCGCCTGGCGCGGGTCTCAATGGTGGTCATCGCCGTCCTCCTGCTGGTAGAGCACAGCCAGCGACTCGGCGCTCAGCCGTGACGTCGCGTCGGAGACGAGCAGCTTGCCGTGCCGCAGACCGACGATGCGGTCGCTGTGCGCGAGCGCGAGCGGCAGCACGTGCAGGCTGACGAGCACCGGGATGCCGTCCTGCGTCGCGATCTCGCGGAGCAGCCCGAGCACGGAGTCGGCCAGCCGGGGGTCCAGCGAGGCGACCGGCTCGTCGGCGAGGATCACCCGCGGCCGCTGCATGAGCGCCCGGGCGATCGCCACCCGCTGCTGCTGACCGCCGGAGAGGGAACGCGCCGGGGCGTTCGCCTTGTGCGCGATGCCGACCCGCTCGAGCAACTCGAGGGCGCGCCGCCGGTGTGCGCTGGTGAAGCCGCCGACGAGGTTGAGCGGGCCGGCGCCGTGCAACGCACCCGTCAGGACGTTGGTCAGCACGCTCAACCGCGGAATGAGGTTGAACTGCTGGAACACCTGCCCGACGTGGGAGCGCAGCTCGCGCAGCTCGCCGCGACGCAGGTTGACGACGTCGTGACCGGCGACCCGGGCCTCGCCACCGGCGATCGGCGCGAACCCGGTCAGGCTGCGCATCAGAGTGGACTTGCCCGAACCGGAGGCGCCTAGCAGAGCGACCATCTCACCGGGGAACAGGTCGAGGTCGACACCGTCGAGCACGGTGCGTCCGTCGTACGCGACCTCGAGGTCACGGACCGTGACGAGCGGCAGCGCCTGACGCAGCTCGGTGGTGGAGGTGCGGGCCGTGTCGGAGCCCGCGGGGGCGGATGCCGCGGCATCCGCCGGCGTTTCGTCTCCTCGCGGCGCTCGTCGCTCAACGACCGGTGGCGTGATCACTTGAGGTCCTTCAGCTCCACGCCGGCGACCTCCGCGATGTCGGCGAACGAGGCGTACAGCTCGGCATCCGGGGCGACGATCTGCTCGAGGCCGGCGAACGAACCCATGGCACCGAGGCGCTCGGCGTTCTCCGGGGTGAACACCTTCGCGATGCCGTCGGCGATCACCGTGCGGGTCTCCTCGTCGAGCGATTGACGCCCGAGTACCGTGCCCTGCACGGCCATCGAAGGGCTCTCGCCGATGCCTCGCCACTCGCCGTCCTCGAACGGGAACATCGGGGCGCCGAGCTCGGTGAGCATGATGGCGGTGCAGGCCGCATCCGCCTGTCCCTGCGCGAGTGCGGCGAAGGAGCCCTCGTGGCCGCCGGCGAAGACCGCCTCGTAGTCCTCGCCCTGCTCGAGGCCAGCCTCGTGCAGCATGTACACCGGCATGAAGTAGCCGGAGCTGGACGCCTGGTCGGCGAAGGCTACGGTCTTGCCCTCGAAGTCCTCGAGAGTGCGGATCGGGGAGTCGTTCAGCACGACGCACGTAGAGACCGGCTTGTCGTCGCCGCCGAACGCGACCAGCGGGTCGACCTCACCGGTGTTGACGGCCAGTGCGGACGGGAAGCCGCTCATGATGCCGATGTCGACATGGTCCGCGCGGATGGCTTCGACGACGCTGAGGTAGTCGGGCACGTCGGTGACCTCCACCTGGCGGCCGGTGGCCTCTTCGAACAGCTCGGCGAACACCTCGACCGGGTTCTCGGCGGTGGGGTCCTCGCCGACCGGAAGCGTGGCGATCGTGATCGGGGCGTCGGAGTCGGCGGGAGCCGCCTCGGCGGCGGGGCTCTGGCAGCCGGTGAGGGCGAGGACGGCGACGCCGAGGACGCCGACGGCGGGCAGGGTGATGCGGCGCATGATGACCTTTCGGGGAGGGGGATCCTCGACTTTTCGAGAACACCGGTATTCCAACTGCCGAAGGTGTCCGGCGATTACGAGACCACCGGACCGAAAAGGGAACGCTCGGTGAACGAATGGGCGGCGGGCGAGTGTGCGAATCCGTTTGTTTCGTTGCCTGACGGGAAAGCGCCTCCCTAGGCTCGCCGGTACCCCTCGATCTCTCTGGAGCCGACGATGTCCCTGGAACTGAACAGACGAACCTTCCTCTCCCTCCTCGGCGCGGGCGCGCTGCTCGCCGCCGGCGGGCAGACGATCGCGCCCGGCGCATCCGCCTGGGCCGACACCGGCGACCCGCTCGCCGCGCTCATCGCGCGCCGGAAGCTCATGCTCACCGGCGGCGACAGCGCCGCCTCGATCCCCGAGCTCGCCGGCGCCCTCAAGGCCATGAGCGAAAAGGCCGCCGCGAGCCACCGGGCGATGGTGCTCCCCGCGGCGGCACCCGGGGTCTGGGCGGATCTGCCGCTCACCGGCGTGAGCAACGCCACGCTGTCCGGCAATCTGGCCCTCACCTTCAACCGGGTGTTCGACCTCGCGCTGGCGTACTCGACGAACGGCGCCGCCCAGTATCGCGACAGCGCACTGGCAGCCGACCTCGTCGACGCCCTGCGCTACCTGAGCACCGAGTACCGGTCGGGGCGCACGCCGGTCGGCAACTGGTGGTTCTGGGAGATCGGCATCCCCCGCAAGGCGGCGGAGACGCTGGTGCTGCTGCACGAGGTCGTGCCCGCTGACATCCGCACCGCCCTGCTCGCGGCGGCACGCTGGTTCACACCCAACCCGAATTGGCGTGGCCGCGGCACCAGCTTCGCGGAGACCGGCGCGAACCGCACCGACAAGGCGCTGTCGTGCGCGCTCCGTGGCATCCTCGACGGCAAGCCGGAAGAGATCGCGCTGGCCCGCGACGCGCTCAGCGACACGGTCCGGGGCGGGCGGAACAGCGTGTTCGGGTATGTCACCAGCGGCGACGGTTTCTACCGCGACGGGTCGTTCGTGCAGCACAGCTACCTTCCCTACGTCGGGACCTACGGCGTCGTCACGTTGAGCGGCATCGCCGAGATCCTCGGTCTGCTGGGCGGCAGCCAGTGGGACGTCACCGACCCGAACAAGTCGGTCGTGCTGGATGCCGTCGAGGCGGCGTTCGCGCCCTTCATCTGGAACGGCCGGATGATGGACACCGTGCGCGGGCGTGCCGTCTCGCGGCAGGCCGCACCGGACTACGTCGACGGCGCCGGGGCGATCACGGCGATCCTGCTGCTGGCGCCGGGCGCGGGCGAGCCGTACCGCACCCGCTACCTGGCGCTCGTGAAGGGCTGGCTGGACCGCAGCGACGTGCGCCTGTATGGACTGCCGAGCCAGACCATCGCCAAGTCCCTGCTGGTGACGACCGCGCTTGCCGACGACTCCGTCGAACCCGCACCCGCGCCCGTGTTCACGAAGGCGTTCGGCGACCAGGACCGGCTGGTGCATCACCGCCCCACGTTCAGCGCGGTCGTGAACATCTCCTCGAAGCGGATCGGCCGCTACGAGTGGGGAAACTTCGAGAACAACCTGGGCTGGTATCAGGGCGACGGGCTCACGTTCTTCTACACGCCCACCGACCCGGGGCAGTACAGCGACGACTTCTGGCCGACGGTCGACCCGTACCGTCTGGCCGGCACCACGGTCACCGCGCAACCGCGGCAGAGCGGAGCGGCCAACGGCACCGGCATCCCGCGCGCGTTCCAGGCGTTCGCGGGCGGTCTGGACCTGGACGGCCGCTGGGGCATCCAGGGCATGGACCACCTGAACTTCGACAAGGGGCTGAGCGCCCGCAAGTCGTGGTTCTTCCTCGACGACCGGGTGGTGTGCCTCGGCTCGGCGATCGCCTCGACCTCGGGCCAAGAGGTCTTCACCACCGTCGAGAACCGCTCCTTCGCGCCGGATGCCGTGCCGGAGCTGCGCACCGACAGCAAGCCGCGGGTCCTCACCTCGACGGATGCCGCCGTTTCGGTCACGCGGAATGTGCACATCGCCGGACACGGCGGGTACGTGTTCCTCAGCGGGGATGGCGTCAGCGGAGGCATCGACGTGCAGGTGGTGCGCCGCACCGGCGACTGGCGGACCATCAACTCCGGTGCCGACACCGGCGGCGACGACGTGCCGCGCAGCCGCGACTATGTGACGATCACGCACCGCCACGGCGTCGACCCGCAGGGCGGCGGCTACGCGTACGAGGTGATGCCCGGGGTGGGCCACGAGGCGACACTCGCCGAGTCGGACGCTCCCACGGTCACCGTGGTCGCCAACAACGCGGCTATCCAGATGATCCGCGAGAGCACGCAGCGGCTGACGCTCGCGAACGTGTTCCAGGCGATTCCGGCCGGCGCCGACCACGGCATCCAGGCGAGCGGGCCCTGCTCTCTGGCCATCCGGCAGGACGGCCCGCGCATCACCGTCGCGCTGTCCGATCCGAGCCGCACGCAGGGCGTCGCGCAGGTGACGCTCGGCAAGCTCGCCGCCAAGACCGTGATCGAGGCGGACGAGGGCGTGACGGTGGTGTCGACGTCACCTCTCACGCTGTCGTTCGCGCTGGATGGTCACGGGCACTCGAAGCGGATCGTGCTCACGCGCTGAGTTCGCGCTGAGTTCGCGCTGAGTTCGCGGGCCTGGCGGGCTCGACACCCCGCCTTGCCGTCGACACCCCGTCTTGCGGACGTCTGCAGGGCGGGGTGTCGCCGCGAAACCGGGGTGTCAGCGCACGGCATCCCCCTGGACACACGCTGAACAAGCGTTTAAGGCGCTGGGTACGGATCCCCAGGACGGAAGGAGCCACCCATGACCGCGGCCATCGAGATCACCGGGCTGCACAAACGCTACGGACGCCGGGTCGCCGTGCACCGACTCGATCTCACGGTTCGCCCTGGCGCGGTGTTCGGGCTGATCGGCGCGAACGGCGCCGGAAAGACGACCACCCTGCGCACGCTGGTCGACATCATCCGTCCGACGTCCGGACGGGTGCACGTGCTCGGTGCGGACCCGCGTCACGCCGGACCCGCGCTGCGCCGGCGCATCGGGTACGTGCCGGGCGAGCTGCGACTGGAGGGCCGCGCGACCGGCATCCGCCTGCTGTCGTTCTACGCCGGGGTGTCCGGCGAGCGCGGCGCGGGCAGCGGCACGCTGCACACCGCCCGCGAGCTCGCCGACCGACTCGGCGTGGACCTCGGCCGACCGGTGCGCAGCCTGTCCAAGGGCAACAAGCAGAAGATCGGTCTGATCCAGGCGTTCATGCACCGCCCGGAGCTGCTCATCCTCGACGAGCCGACCAGCGGACTCGACCCGCTCGTGCAACGGGAGTTCCTCGCGCTGGTGCGCGAGGCCAGGGACGCCGGGCAGACCGTGCTGCTCAGCTCGCACGTACTCAGCGAGATCCAGCAGTCCGCCGACGAGGTCGCCGTGCTGGCATCCGGCCGGGTCGTCGCCGAGGGTGACGTCGCGTCGCTGCGGCTCGGGTCGATCCGGCGGGTGCGGGTGCGGCTGGCGGGGGCGGATGCCGGCGCCGCGCGCGACAGATTCACGCGGGTGCCCGGTGTGGAGGCGCTCGACGTCACCCCGCGCGACGGCGCCGCGCTGCTGGCCGCGACGATCGAGGGCGACATCGACCCGTTCGTGAAGGCCATCGCCGAGTACAAGGTTCACGACCTGGTCGTCGAGGAGCCGGACCTCGAGGAGAGCGTGCTGCGCCTGTACGGGCAGGACGCGCGAGATGAAGGAGACGCACGATGATCGGGCCCGTGTTCCGCCGCAGCATCCGAGACTCGTGGCGCAGCCTCGTCGGCTGGACCGTCGGCATCGCCGCGGTGCTGTTCCTGTACCTGCCGCTGTACCCGAGCTTCGGAGCGAACGGCCAGCTCGAGGGCATCATCGACGCTTTGCCTTCCGAGCTCGTCGACACTCTCGGGTACGACCAGATCGCGACCGGCGCGGGGTACGCGCAGAGCACGTTCTACGGGCTGATGGGCTTCCTGCTGCTCACGATCGCCGCGGTGCTGTGGAGCTCGGCGGCGATCGCCGGCGCCGAGGAGTCCGGACGCCTGGAACTCGACCTCGCGCACGGCATCGGCCGGGTCCGGTACGCGCTGGAGTCGGCGCTCTCGGTGCTGGTGCGCCTGGCCTGGCTCGGCGCCTTCGCGGGTGGGGTCGTGTGGGCCCTGAACGAGCCGGCCGAGCTCGGCATCCACCCGCCGCACATCGTCGGCGCATCTCTGGCGCTCGTCGGGCTCGCCTTTCTCAGCGCGGCCGCCGGTCTGCTGGCCGGCGCACTGTCGGGACGCAAGGCATGGGCGACCGGCGTGGCAGCCGGCGTCGCGGTGCTCGGCTACGTCTTCCAGGCCGTCGCACGGCAGTCCCAGGACGTCGAGTGGCTGAACGCGCTTTCGCCGTACGCCTGGGTCTACCACCAGCCGCCGCTGAAGGAGGGGGCCGATGCCGGCGGTCTGCTGCTCGTGTGGGGCATCGGGCTCGCGCTCACCGCCGGGTCCGCGCTGGCGCTGACGCGTCGGGACATCCGAGGATGAGAGGATGACGGCCACTCTGACGCTCGGCACGACCACCCTTCCCACCGCGCCCGTCGGGCCGCTCAACCCGCTCCCGGCCGTCGCGAGCATGCCGCAGGCGCCGTACCGGGCGTCGACCACCGGGCTGCCCGACGACATCGCCGCGAACCTGCGCTACGGGCAGGTGACATCCATCCATCCCTACCTGCTGCAGGACGGATACGAACGGTCGCGCCACCCGGCGCCCCTGCGGGTGGCGGTGCTCGAGAACGACCAGTTGCGCGCGGAATTCGCGCTCGACCTCGGCGGGCGGCTGGTGCGTCTGTTCGACAGATCGGCGGGCCGCGACCTGGTGTACCGCAACGCCGTGCTCCAGCCGGCGAACCTGGCGCTGCGCAACGCCTGGTTCTCGGGAGGCGTCGAGTGGAACATCGGCATGCGCGGGCACTGGCCGCTCACCTGCGAGCCGCTGTATGCCGCGGCGCTCACCGCCGCGGACGGGGAGCCGGTGCTCCGGATGTGGGAGTACGAGCGCAAGCGCGGCCTGATCGTGCAGCTCGACGCGACGCTCGGCTCCCGCTCACCGGCCCTGCATGTGCGAGTGCGAGTGCGCAACCCGCACGAGAGCGAGACCGGCATGTACTGGTGGACGAACATCGCGATCGCCCAGCACGCGGGCAGCCGGGTGTTCGCGCCGGCGACGCACGCCTATCGCACCGGCTACGACGGCGCCCTGCGGCGGGCGGACCTGTCGGCCGAAGACGCGTCGCGTCCGGCATCCGCTCCTGCCGCGGCCGACCACTTCTTCGACCTGCCCGACGAGGGGATGCCCTGGATCGCCGCACTCGACGGCGACGGTGCCGGCCTCGCGCACGTGTCGACGCCGCCGCTGACCGGCCGCAAGCTGTTCGTCTGGGGCGACACCACCGGCGGGCGGCACTGGTGCGAGTGGCTGGGTGGGGCGACGGGGTCGTACTTCGAGATCCAGGCCGGATTCACCACCACACAGTACGAGCACCTCCCGATGCCGGGCGGTGCGACCTGGGAGTGGCACGAGACGTTCCTTCCGCTGCGCGTGGACGACCCGCAGCGGAACGCGGAGTGGGCCGACGCGACCGCCGCGGTGGGCGCCGCGGTGCGGAGCGCCGTCGGCGACGCTGGTGGAACGGATGCCGGACGGCTGGCGGCCGTGCAGGACGCCGCTCCGGAGCGGATGCTGTCGACCGGGTCTGCGTGGGGGGCTCTGGAGGCCGAACTGGCCCGGCGGTACGGCGCTGCGTTCGCGTCGCTGCCCGGGGTCCGGTTCGAACGGGATGCCGGTCGCGGCAACGAGTACTGGGCGGCCCTGCTCGACCGGCGGGAACCGACGGATGCCGGTGACGCGGCGCCCGCGTCGTACGTCGAGGGCGAGCGGTGGGACCGTCTGCTCGCCGAGGTGCCGGCGACCTGGTTGACGCACTACCACCGGGGGGTGATGGCGCACGCCTCCGGGTCGCTGGAGCGGGCGGTGGCGCACTACCGCGCGTCGCTGAGACAACGCCGGACGGCGTGGGCGCTGCGCGGTCTCGGCCTGGCGCTCACCGCGCAGGGCGACGCCGACCAGGGCATCGCCGCACTCGTCGACGCACACGCCATCGCTCCGGAGTGCGCGCCGCTGGCCCGGGAACTGGGCGAGGCGCTGCTCGCGGAGGGCCGCGCCGAGGACACGCTCGCGTTCCTGGCATCCTTGCCCGCCGATATGCGCCGGCTGGGGCGGTTCCGCCTGCTCGACCTGCGGGCCTCGCTCTCCGCCGGTGATCGGGCGCGCGCCCAGCGCCTGCTCGAGGAGGGCGTGGAGGTCCCGGACATCCGCGAGGGCGAGCTCAGCATGTCGGAACTGTGGCGCCAGGCGTTCCCCGAGCGCGCGGTGCCCGCGAGGTACGACTTCACGATGAAATGAGGGCCGCGGGGCGGTGGCCGCCGGGGGGTCGCGCAGGTCGCGACGGATGCCGCTCTGCGAGGCGGACAGCGGCAGAATGTGCGACCAGAGCACGCGCCGCCGCTCGCGGCGCGGGCCCGATCGCTGAGAGGCTTGACTCTGACACGGTGTCAGGCGGGAGAACGGTTGCATGTTGTCCATCGGAGCGTTCGCGCAGATCGGCCAGGTGACCCACCGCATGCTGAGGCACTGGGACACCGCCGGGCTGCTCGTGCCCGCCCACGTGGACGAGTTCAACGGTTACCGCTCCTACGACCCGTCACAGCTCGAACGGCTGCACCGGATCGTGGCGCTGCGCCAGCTCGGGTTCGGGCTGGACGACATCGCCGCGATGCTCGATGACGGGATCGACCATGAGCGGCTTACCACGCTGCTGCGGGAACGTCGCGCCGAGGTCGAGCGCGAACAGCGGATCGCAACGGCCCGGCTCGTCGACGTGGAACGGCGACTCCACCCATCCAGAAGGAGAACCACATGTCCCGTATCGAGATCGTCGAGAAGCCGCTGCCCGCCGTGCGGCTGGCGGCGCGCACCGCGATCGCCGCCGAGCAGGCCGAGATGAGCACGATCGTCGGTCCGGCCTTCGACGCCGTCGCCGACGCGCTGAACTCGGTGAACGCCTCGCTCGCCAGGCCCATCGCCCAGTACTCGTCTGCAGAGGACGGCATGCAGGTCACTGTCGGGTACGAGTACTCCGGCCCTGCCATCGACGGAGTCGAGATCATCGAACTGCCCGCCGTGGGCACCGCCGTCTGCGGAGTGCACCTCGGTGCGATGGACGGCATCCAGAACAGTTGGATGGCTCTGCACGAGGAGATCATCGCGCGGGGCTTCCTGCCGTCCGGGCCGTGCCGGGAGCTGTACGTGCGCGCCGAGTCCGACGACCAGGCCGACTGGGTGACCGAACTGCAGCAGCCCGTCACGCGGAGCTGATCGCCTGGCTCGGTGCGTGCACATCAGCGGAGCGGGTCGAACGGCCGGATCGCCGGATCGATCCGCCCCGTCACGATCTGCTCCGCGAGCAGCTTGCCCGTGGCCGGTCCCAGCACGATGCCCCACATGCCGTGGCCACCGGCGACGTACACATTCGGGGCCTGCGTCGCGCCGACCAGCGGCAGCCCGTCGGGCGTGACCGGCCGGGATCCGACCCACTCGTCCTGGCGGTCATCGAGGTCGACGCCGGTGAACAGCTCGCGGGCCTGCGCGACGATCGCCTGCACCCGGCGCGGCTGGAACGGCTCGTCGGGGCCCCGGAACTCCATCGTCCCGGCGATGCGGAACCGTCCCTGGTACGGCGTGCACGCGATCCGCTGATACGGCAGATACACCGGATGCTCCTGCGGCACCGCGGTCTCCACCGTGAAGGAGTAGCCGCGCCCGGCCTGCACGCGGGTGCGCACACCGAGCCGGCGCGCCAGCTTCGGCATCCAGGCCCCGGTTGCGATGACGACCGAGTCGGCCTCGCGGCGGGTACCGTCGGACAGGGCGACGACAGGGCGCCGCGTCGACGACACGTCCGTCACCTCCCGGCCGGTGACGAGCTCCGCACCGCGCTCCATGACCGCTCCGGCGAGCGCCTCCATGAACGGCGCCGGCTCGAAGAAGCGCTGGCCGTCCAGTCGGTAGGCGTGCTTGACGGCATCCGACAGCACCGGCGCGAGCTCGCGGGGGTTCTCGAGACGTTCGAACGGCACGTCCTGTCCGTGCCGCACCACGCCCGCGATCTCGTGCAGGAAACCGCGGGAGTGCGCCTCCTCCTTGAAGCCGATCACGAACGGACCCTCGCGGGTCCACGACCGCACGCCGCCGGCGAGCAGCTCGTCGAAGCACTCCAACGCCATCTTGTCGATCGGCGTGAGCGCCGCCATGGTGCGGTCCCATGCGCGGTTCGTGCCATGCGCGGCGAACCGCGCGAGGAACGCCCACAGCCCGGCGTCCACGCGGAACGGCACGTGCAGGGCGGCATCCGGATCGAGCAGGGCCTTCGGCCCGTACGTCCACAGGCTGGGATCCGCGAGCGGAATGGTCTTGCCGGGGGTCAGCCAGCCTGCGTTGCCCCACGACGAGCCGGCTGCGACGCCCACCCGGTCGATGACCGTGACGTCGACGCCTCTCTCCTGCAGATGCCAGGCGGTGGCCAGCCCGACCATGCCTGCACCGACGACGATCGTTCGCGTCATCGCGTCCTCCCGAAGCTCCGGCGGCGGCTCCGCGCCTTTCCTGTGATTATGCAGATCTGCGCAGCTCGGTGGGATGATGGGCGAAGATCCTGCGCCTGTTCGGCGTTGATCGCATGTTTTCTTGATTCGAGAGCGAGGAAGCGCCCATGCCGGCATCCGATTCTTCGACCACGCTGGATGCCGTCGACCGCACGATCCTGTCGGAACTGAGCCGCAACGGCCGCATCTCGAACACCGAGCTCGCCGCGCGGGCGGGCATCGCGGAGTCGACCTGCCTCAAGCGCGTACGCGCATTGCAGGCCGCCGGCGTGATCGTGGGGTTCCATGCCGAGATCTCCCCGGCCGCGCTCGGCCTGCATCTCGAGGCGCTCATCACGATCCGACTGCACGCGCACGCCCGCGGCGACCTGCGCCGGTTCCAGGCCTACCTCGAGCAGCTGCCGGCCACGCAGCGGGTGTACTTCCTCGCCGGCGACCGTGACTTCCTGGTGCACGTCGCGGTGCACGACGCCGCCGCGCTGCGCGAGCTGGTCTCGGACACGCTCAGCCTGCGCCCCGAGGTGGCCTCCACGAGCACGAGCCTGATCTTCGCGCACGCCGTCGGCCCGCGGGGGCTGTGAGCCGGGGAGCCGCGAACGCTCAGGTCGCTCGGGTCGCTCGGGTCACTCGGCTCGCTCGGGTCGCGGAAACCGCCGGCACGGCATCCGCTCGCTCACTCAGGTCGCAACGGATGCCGCTCCGCGAGCGCCAAACCGGCAGAAATCGCGACCCGACTAAAGCGGATGCCGGGAAAGCGGCAGAAATCGCGGCGCGAACGCCGCGGGGCCCGTTCCCGACCCCGCGAACCTCGCTAAGGTCGCGGAAACCGCCGGTACGGCATCCGCTCGCTCGCTCAGGTCGCAACGGATGCCGCTCCGTGAGCGCCAAACCGGCAGAAATCGCGACCCGAGCAAAGCGGATGCCGGGAAAGCGGCAGAAACTGCGACCGGAGCGCAGCGGCGACCGTCACGCCATCCGGATCTCGAAACCCGCCTCGGTCAGGGCCTCGCGCTGGGTGTCGGCGATGCCGGCATCCGTCAGCACCAGGGGGAACAGCTCCGGGCCGCCGACGTGCGCGAACGCAGGGTGGCCGATCTTCGACGAGTCCGTCACGATCACCGCGCGCCGCGCGCGCTCTGCCATCATCCGGTTCACCGCCGCCTCGGCCTCGTCGTGGGTCGATGCGCCGGATGCCGCATCCAGCCCGTTCACACCGATGAACGCGAGGTCGAGGCGGATGCCGCGCAGCAGCTGCTCCGCGAACGGGCCGACCAGCTCGAAGCTGCGCTGATGGATCGCCCCACCGGTGACCACGACCTTGAACTCCGGGCGCATGGCCAGCTGACCGGCGATGTTCACCGCGTTCGTGACGACGGTGAGGCCTTCGTCGGCGATGTCGTCCCTGGCGGCGAGCGCCCCGGCGATCGCGGTGGTCGTGGTGCCGCCCGACAGCCCGATCACCTGGCCGGGCACGACCAGAGCGGATGCGGCGGCCGCGATGCGCTCCTTCTCGCCGGTGCGCTGGTGACTCTTGTACCGGATGGGCAGCTCGTACGCCACCGACTGCGCAACCGCGCCGCCGTGTGTGCGGGTGAGCAGTCGACGCTCGGCGAGGCTGTCGAGGTCGCGGCGCGTGGTGGCCGCGGACGCCCCGAAGCGGTCGACGAGCTGCTCGACCGACACCTCGCCCTGCTCGGCGAGGAGGTCGAGGATGGCGGTGAGCCGTGCGGCGCGGTTCATGTCAGCAGGCTATCCGGCGCGTTCACTCGGCCAGGGCGAACAGCCGCAGCATCCGGGCCGCCTCGTCCGCGACCGCCTCGCGTGCAGGCGACAGGTACTTGCGCGAGTCGACGAGCCTCTCGTCAGCGGCGAGCGCGGCCCGCACCGCGGCGGTGAACCGCCCGTTCAGGTGGGTGGAGACGTTGATCTTCGTCATCCCGGCTCGCACGGCGTCGGCGATGGTCTCGTCGGGGACGCCCGACGACCCGTGCAGCACGAGCGGGACGTCGCGCCCGGCGCGACCGGATCCGCGCAGCGCCTCGCGCAGCCGACCGATCAGCTCGAGGTCTAGGGATGCCGTGCGGTCGGTCATCGCGTGCGAGGACCCCACCGCGACGGCGAGGGCGTCGACGCCGGTGGCCTCCACGAACGCTCTCGCCTCGGTCGGGTCGGTGCGCACACCCGGCGCGTGCGCGCCGTCCTTGCCGCCGATCTCGCCCAGCTCGCCCTCGACGTACACCCCGGCGGCGTGCGCGCGGGCGGCGACCTCGGCGGTCAGCTCGACGTTCTGGTCGTAGTCGAGCTTCGACGCGTCGAACATCACCGAACCGAAACCGAGCTCGATGGCCTCGTCGACGAGCTCGGGACGCTCGGCGTGATCGAGGTGCACCGCGACGGGCGTCTTCGCGCGCCGCGCGATCGCCATGGTGGCCCAGCCGATCGGCTCGAGCCCGCCGTGGTAGTCCGCGCAGTTCTGGGAGATCTGCAGGATCACCGGCAGCCCGGCGCGCTCTGACGCCAGGGCGAGCGCCTCGGCGGTCTCCAGGTGGATGACGTTGAACGCGCCGACACCGGTGCCGTCGGCGGCGGCGCCGCGCAGCAGGTCGCGAGCGGAGGCGAGGGTCATCTGGTGTCCTCTTTCTGGACGGTGACGGAGTCTTCGATCTCGGGCCAGGACGGGTGGATCTCCCCGGCGAGGGGCATGAGCACGGCGGCCGCCGACCACGCGGTCGCCCGCCGCAGCAGGCTCTCCGGCTCGGTGACGCCGGCGTCCATGAGCGCCGCGCACGCGGCGACGGCGGCGTCGCCGGCGCCGGTGGGGTTGCCGGCGAGCGTCCGGGGCAGACGGGCGCGCAGCACCTCGGGGCGCTCCGCATCGCCGGTCACGGCCAGCATCCCGTCCGGGCCGAGCGAGACCAGCACCAGCTCGGCACCGCGGCCGAGCAGCACGCCGGCTCCCGCGACCGGGTCGTCGAGGCCGGTCGCGTCGGCGAGTTCGTGACGGTTGGGCTTGAGCACGGTCGCACCGGCATCCGCGGCGGCGAGCAGCGCGGGCCCCGACGTGTCGGCGATCACGATGCATCCCGCGTCCCTGCCGAGCGCGATGAGCGAGGGCAGGATGCCGTCCGGCGTACCCGCCGGCAGACTTCCAGAGATCACCAGCACGGGCGCTCCGGACTCCGACTCCTCATCGGGGCGTACGGCCAGTGCGACGGCGTCCGTGAGCGCCGCCCACTCCTCCGGTCGCGGCGCGACGCCCCGCTCGTTGACGATGGTGGTGTCACCCAGGCTCTCGTCGACCAGCGCGACGCTGCGGCGGGTGGCCGCCGCGACCGGGACGAGCAGGTGCGGCAGTCCGGCGGTCGCCAGCTCGGCGGCGAACTCGTCCCCGGTGGCGCCGCCGGCGGTGGCGACCGCGAGCACGGCGGCCCCCTCGGCGGCGGCCACCCTGGCGACGTTCAGGCCCTTTCCCCCGGCGCGCGTGCGGGCGGCATCCGCTCGGTGCGTGCCGCCGGCGACGATCCGCTCGACGTGCCAGGTGAGGTCGACTGCGGGGTTGGGGGTGACGGTGACGATCACGATCGGCCGCCCTCCGCGAGGGCCCGGGCGTGCAGCGCCGCGCCGAGCAGCCCGGCGTCGTCGCCGAGCTGGGCAGGGACGAGCTCGGGGACACGGTGAAAGCTGAGCCGGCCGGCGACCCGTTCGCGCAGCGGATCGAACAGCGAGCCGCCGGCGCGCGACAGGCCGCCGCCGATGACCACCGCCTCCGGGGCGAGCACCGCGGTGAGCTGCGCGATCGAGAGGGCCAGGGCGTCGAGGGCCTCGTCCCAGATCCGTGCGGCGACGGCGTCGCCCGCGTCCGCTCTGGCGATCACCTCGCGCGCCCCGTCGACCGTCTGACCGGATGCGGCGGTGTAGCGACGGGCGATCGCTCCGGCCGAGGCGATCGCTTCCAGGCATCCGCGCGCCCCGCAGGGGCAGTCCCACTCGCCGACCGGGGAGTGTCCGACCTCGCCCGCATAGCCGCCCGCGGCGTGCGGGGCGCCGTCGATCAGCAGAGTCCCGGCGATGCCGGTGCCGATCACGAGCACGACCGCGTTCGCGTAGGCGCGCGCGCCTCCGCGCATCCGCTCCGCCCACGCCGCGGCCGTGACGTCGTGATCGAAGGCGACCGGCAGGCCCAGCCGCCCCTCGGCGAGGTCGCGCAACGGGGCATCCCGCCAGCCGAGGTTGCTGCTGAATACGCCGATACCGCGGACGGCGTCGACGATGCCGGGCACGACGAGGCCGGCGGCGACCGGCTCGACGTGCGGATGCCGGCCGCGCAGGTCGCCGGCCAGCTCGACCAGCCGGTCCATCAGCCGACCGGTGCCGGAGGCGGCGACGTCGGGGGTGGGGGTGCGGCTGAGACCCAGCGGGGAGCCGGCGGCGTCGAACAGCGCGGCCTTGATGTCGGTGCCGCCCACGTCGAAGGCGAGCACGGCCGCCCCGCGACCGAGCCCGGATTCCGGCGCTGCAGTGGACATCGCGATCAGTCGTCGAGGATGACCGAGCGGGTCAGGTTGCGCGGCTGGTCGGGGTCGAGGCCCTTCGCGACCGCACGGTCGAGCGCGACGCGGTGCAGACGCACCAGGTCGGCCATCGGGTCGATCGGATGCTGCACGAAGCGCGCACCCGTCGCCTCGACCTGGGCGCGCAGGCCCTCGGGAGCGGTGCCGAGCTGCCAGGTGATCCGGCCGGGGGCGGCGATCGCGATCGGGCCGTGGCGGTACTCCATCGCACTGTACGACTCGGTCCACGACTGCGAGGACTCGCGCATCTTGAGCGCCGCCTCGTGCGCCAGGCCGATCGTCCAGCCCAGCCCGAGGAACGAGTACTGCTCGGCGTCGCCCAGGTCGTCGTCGCCGGTCTCGTCGAGGACGGCGCGGGCGTCGGCGATGGCGCCGTCGAGGTCCTCGCCCAGCGAGGCGCGGAACAGGGCCAGGGCGGTGGTGGCGAAGCGGGTCTGCACGACCGACTTCTCATCGGCGAACGGCAGCGCGATCACGCTGTCGACGAGGTCGACGAGCGGGGAGGTGTCGTCGCCGATCACGCCCACGACGGGGGTGCGGCCCTTCACGCGCTCGGTCAGCTCGAGCACCTCGGTGGTGGTGCCGGAGCGGGTGAGCGCGACGATCGCGTCGTAGTCGCGGTCGAGCGGGAACTCGGATGCCGTGAACGCGTCGGTCTCGCCGTGCCCGACGCTCTCGCGCAGCACGGCGTAGGACTGCGCCATGAACCAGGAGGTGCCGCAGCCGACGACGGCGACCCGGGCACCGGAGGCCGGCAGCAGCGCCTGCTCGGCGCGCATCTCGGCCGCGCGGGCCCAGGTCTCCGGCTGCGAGGTCAGCTCAGCGCGCATGTGGGCGCCGGCGGTGGCGGACTGGACATCGGTCATGACGGCTCCTCGAGCAGGCGGGCGTTGCTTGGTTTTGAGCGTTTTGCGACGCTAACGCTCACATTATTGCATCCGAGGTGCATCGTGTCGAGCGTGGAGTCAGCGTCCCTCTGCCGCCTCGGTGTGGTGCCTGATGACCTCGGCGACGACGAAGTTGAACCACTTCTCGGCGAACTCCGGGTCGAGGTGCGCCTGCTCGGCGAGCGCACGCAGCCGGGCGACCTGCTGCTCCTCCCGGCCCGGGTCGGAGGGCGGCATCTGATGCTCGGCCTTCAGCCGACCGACCTGCTGGGTGCAGCGGAACCGCTCCGCGAGCATGAAGATCAACGCTGCGTCGATGTTGTCGATGCTGGCTCGCAGGCGCAGCAGCTCGGTGCGGGCGGCGTCGTCGGACATGATCCTCCAAAGTCAAGGGCTGATACGACGATAGTGGCGCGGCGTGGACCCGCGCCTAGAGTGTCGCCATGAGCACCGACGACGCCACCGCGGCCGCCGACCTGCCGGCCTCGGCCGACGCCCCTCCCGCCGTCGCGCCTCCGGCCGCCGACGAGGACCTGCCCGCCGAGGCCGTCGAGGCGCCGCTCCCCCGCCGCTCCATCTGGACGCGTATGGACCGCCCGTTCCGGCTCGGCTTCCTGCTCACCGCGGGCGGACTGTCCGCCCTGCTCATGGCGATCGCGCTGACCAACCTCTCCACGGTGCTGATCTACATCGCGATCGCCCTGTTCGCCGCCCTCGGCCTCGACCCGGCGGTGCGGATGCTGGAAAGGCGCGGCCTGTCACGCGGGCTGAGCGTCGCCTCCGTGATCGTGGCGCTCGTGGTCGTGGTGACGCTGGTGCTCGTCATGATCGTCCCGGTCGTCGTCGAGCAGGTCACGAAGTTCATCGAATCCGTGCCGGACGTGGTGGACGACTTCATGCGCACCGACCTGTACACGGCGCTCGAGGCGCAGTTCGGCGGGCAGGTCGAGGCACTGCTCGCCGACGCGCAGGCCTTCCTCACCGACGGCAAGACCCTCACCGCGCTGGGCGGCGGCGCTCTGAAGGTGGGCACCTCCATCGCCACCGGCATCAGCGCGTTCGTCGTCGTGTTCGTGCTCACCATCTACTTCGTCGTCGGCCTCCCTGGCATCAAGACGTCGATGCTGCGCCTGGCCCCGGCGCGCAAGCGCGAGCAGACCCGCGACATCGTCGACCAGATCACCGAGTCCGTCGGCGGGTACGTGCAGGGGATGGTCATCCTGGCGTCGGCGAACGCCCTGGTGGCGTTCGTGCTGTACCTGGTGCTCGGGCTGCCATTCCCGCCGCTGATGGCGACGATCGCGTTCCTGGTGACGCTGATCCCGCTGGTGGGTCCGCTGCTGTTCCTCGCCATCGGCACGGTGACCGCGCTGCTCGCCGACCCCGTGCATGCGCTCATCTTCGGCGTGATCTACCTCGTGTACATCCAGTTCGAGGCGTACGTGCTCACCCCGAAGGTGATGAGCCGCACCGTCTCGGTGCCCGGCTCGCTGGTGGTGATCGGCGCGCTCGCGGCCGGCACGCTGCTCGGGCTGCTCGGCGCTCTGGTGGCCGTTCCGGCGACGGCATCCATCCTCATCATGATCAACCAGATCCTGATCCCGAAGCAGGACGCCAGGGTCGGAGCCGACTGAGCACGCGTCAGCGCACCGGCAGCACCTGCGTCGGCGACGGCACCGCGGCGACATGCCGCACGTCGCGAGGAGCACCGCTGCGCTCATCGAGGTCGACGACGGCGACCTCGCCGGAGCGCTGACCCGACACCAGCAGCGTGCCGTCGTAGACCAGGTGGTGCCGCGGCCAGTCGACGCCCGAGTCGGTCACGGCGAACGGCTCGAGCGTCTCACCCTCGCCGCGCACGCGCAGCGCCGCCAGCGTGTTGCTGCCGCGGAGCGCCGTGTACAGCGTCGCGCCGTCGCGGGAGCGGGCCAGCTCGGCGGCGGCGTCGACGCCTGGCTCGGCGATCGGCGTGGCGATCGTGGCCGAGACGACGCTCCAGCGTCCGTCCGGGCCGGATGCGAGGGTGAAGACCTCGCAGGAGTACTCCGTGACCACGTGCAGGTGCCCGCTCGGATGCAGCACCATGTGCCGCGGGCCGGTGCCGCGCGGCAGGACCACCTCATGGTCGGGGGTGAGTGCGTTCGCCGAGACTCGCCAGAACCGCACGAGATCGAAGCCGAGGTCGGCGGTGGCCACGCGGCCGCCGGGGAGAAAGATCGCGGAATGCGCGTGCGAGGCGCGCGGCTCCTCCCCCGGCGGGGTCGGATAGGGGTCGGATGCCGCTGCCCCGGCCCCATCGGCCGAGCCCGCGGCGCCCTCGGAACCCGCGGCAGGGCCGAACAGCGCCTCCCGCAGTGCGGCGGCGCGGTCGGGCGCCGCCGGCACGGGACGGCCGTCGGGAGCGATGCCGTAGTGGACGACCTTGCCGTCGCCGTAGCAGCTGGCGATCAGCATCCGCCCGTCGGGGGAGACGGCCAGATGGCAGACCGCATCGCCCGCCTCAACCGGCTCACCGAGCGGCCGCAGCGAACCCTCGCCAATGCGCGCGAACGCCTGCACCCGGCCGGCGCCCTCGAGCGCCGCGTACACGACGTCCAGGCTGGGGTGCTGCGCAAGCCACGACGGGGAGGCGGCCTCGGCCGCCACGCCCCGGTAGGCGAGTGTGGACGGTCCGCGGCCGTCGTCCACCGCGAGGAAGCCGATGCCGGCGGCATCCCCCTCCATGTCGGCGCCGTAGCCGCCGGTCCAGAACCTCGTCATGAGCGCTCCCCTCTCCCGCCGGACGCACAGCTCCCCCGTCGAATGCACGGCTTCGCGTCGAGTGCACGGCTCACCGGCGACGATATCCCGTGCACTGGACGGCAGGCCGTTCGCTCGCCGAACCCGCCGCCGACGGCGACCCGATCAGTCCAGCAGGTCGTGACGCACGATCACCTGGTCGCGCTCCGGCCCGACGCCGATCACCGAGATGCGGGTGTTGCTCATGCCCTCGAGCGCCAGCACGTACTCCTGCGCGGTCTGCGGCAGGTCCTCGAACCGGCGGGCGGTGGAGATGTCCTCCGACCAGCCCGGGTAGTACTCGTAGATCGGCTTGGCGTGGTGGAAGTCCGTCTGGTTGACCGGCACGTCGTCGAAGCGGGTGCCGTCCACGTCGTACGCCACGCAGACCGGGATCCGCTCCAGACCGGTGAGGATGTCGAGCTTGGTGAGCACCAGGTCGGTGATGCCGTTCACGCGGGTGGCGTAGCGGGTGATCGGCGCGTCGTACCAGCCGACCCGCCGGGGGCGCCCGGTGGTGGTGCCGAACTCGAAGCCCTGTTTGCGCAGCCACTCGCCCTGCTCGTCGAACAGCTCGGTCGGGAACGGGCCGGAGCCGACACGCGTGGTGTACGCCTTGACGATGCCGACGATGCGGTCGAGACGGTTCGGGCCGACGCCGGAGCCGGATGCCGCCCCCGCCGCGGTCGCTGTGGACGAGGTCACGAACGGGTAGGTGCCGTGGTCGATGTCGAGCATGGTGGCCTGGCCGCCTTCGAACACGACGACGTCGCCGCGCTCGAGCGCCTCGTCGAGCAGGTGGCCGGTGTCGGCGACCATCGGACGCACGCGCTCGGCGTACGAGAGCAGGTCCTCCACGATCTCGTCGGCGGTGATGGCGCGGCGGTTGAAGATCTTCACGAGCAGGTGGTTCTTCTGGTCGAGGGCGCCGTCCACCTTCTGGCGCAGGATGTTCTCGTCGAACAGATCCTGCACGCGGATGCCGACGCGGTTGATCTTGTCGGCGTAAGCGGGGCCGATGCCGCGGCCGGTGGTGCCGATCATGCGCTTGCCCAGGAAACGCTCGGTGACCTTGTCGAGCGTGCGGTGGTACTGGGTGATCAGGTGCGCGTTCGCGCTGATCCGCAGCTTGGAGACGTCGACGCCGCGTGCCGACAGCGCCTCCAGCTCGCTGAACAGCACCTCGAGGTCGACCACGACGCCGTTGCCGATCACGGCGTTGACGCCGGGGGTGAGGATGCCGGAGGGCAGCAGATGCAGGGCGTACTTCTCGTCGCCGACGACGACGGTGTGCCCGGCGTTGTTGCCGCCGTTGAACTTCACCACCCAGTCGGTGCGCTCACCGAGCAGGTCGGTCGCCTTGCCCTTGCCCTCATCGCCCCACTGGACGCCGACGATCACGATTCCTGGCATGGGTGGACCCCCCTGATGCTGCCGCTGTTCGCCGGGGTTGCACCGGCCGATGAGCTGGCCCGAACGGGCGACCCCATCCTATCGGAGGGGTGATTCCGGCTCGGGGAACCGCTCGGATCAGGCGCCTCCGTTGCCCTCGGCTCGCTAAGGTGACCTGCGGAGGCGAACATGACGACCTGGTGGCCCATCGCGCGGCTCGTGGCAGCGGCGCTCATCCTCGCGGCGATCCTCGCCCAGCTGCAGCGCACCCTCGAGATCGCGCTGCGCGCCGAGACGCCGTGGGCCTCGCACCTGCCCACCGTGATCACCAACTTCTTCAGCTTCTTCACCATCCTGTCCAACCTGTCGGCCGTGCTCGCGCTGTTCATCGCCGTCGTCTGGGCGTGGACGGCGGGACGGGATGCCGTCGCCGAACCGCGGTGGCTGGCGATGCTGCTCGTGTGCGCGAGCACCTACATGATCATCACCGGGGTCGTCTACAACACGCTGCTGCGCGGCATCGAGCTGCCGCAGGGCCAGACCGTGCCATGGTCGAACGAGGTGCTGCACCTCATCGGCCCGCTCTTCCTGCTGCTGGACGTGCTCGTCGCCCCGCGGCGCCGCGCCCTCCCGTGGGCGACGGTGCTGGCCGCGGCGGTCTTCCCGATCGTGTGGGCGGTGTACACCCTGGTGCGGGCGAACATGATCGTCTCGCCGGGCACCGGCAACCCGTACTGGTACCCGTATCCGTTCCTCGACCCGCACCAGCCCGGCGGGTACGCCATCGTGGCCGTGTACGTCGTCGGCATCGCGGCCGTGATCATCGGTGTGAGCGCGGCTGTGGTGTGGGCGGGCCGCCGACGCGCGCAGCGGGTCGGCGACGTCGACGAGCCTCTCGCCCTAGTGGATCGGGAATGACCGAGAACCTGCTCGGCTCGCTGTTCGGCGACGTCCCGCCTCTGCGCCGGGACGCGCGCCGCAGCCTGGTGGCGGCTCCGCTCCCCGCGGCGGCGCCGGTCGCTCACGCCCCGGCGGCCCGCCCGCAGGGTGCGCTCGCCCCCACCCGGCTTCTGTTCGCGGGCGTCGCCGCGGCCGTGGCCGCCGTGGTCGCCATTTCGGGCGGCATCCTGCTCGGTGGCGGCGGTGACGACCCGACGTCAGCCGCGTTCACCGTAGAGTCGCGAGAAGCGGATGCCGCCGAGCCGGCGCCGTGCGCGGGTGCGCGCGCCGGTGAGGGCGGAGGTCTGTCCGGTCTCGCCCGCTGTCGGGGCGTCGCGGAGCCGGCGGCGACGGATGCTCCACGGCCCGCGGAGACGATGTCTCCGGTGGGTACGAGTCCGCATGCCGAGGCGCCGAAGTCCGGAGAGACCCGCGCGCCGGCGCCCCTGCCGGAGGCCCCCGGCGCGGAGGGTCAAGGCGCGGAGGGTCAAGGCGCGGAAGGCCCGGGCGCCCAGCACCCGCCGGCGACCCCGCCACCTGGGCCGGGCGCGCCGGCACCGGAGACCCCGGCACCGAGGCGGCCGGCCCCGCCGCCCGCACCGGACCCGCTGCACTTCCTGGGGCTCAGCGAGAACCACACGGTCGGGCTGCTCGGCATCCGCGTGCTCGGCGGCTACACGCTCACGGTCAGCGGAGAGCCGGGCGCGACGGCATCCGTCAGTTACGGCGGCGAGCCTGCCGGGTCGCTGACGTTCGACGCCACCGGCCGCGGGTCGATCACGTTCGGACGCTCGCTCGTCGACCTGGGGCTCGACAACCCGATGATCCGGGTGGCCTACTCCGACGGCACCGCAGGCGCGGCTATCCAGGCTCGCCGCGACGACATCTGAGCGCTCCCGTTGGCGCACTGCGTCCCGAGTGCACGGCGGTGCAGTCGGGACCGGCCCCGGTCACTCCTGGCGGCGGTCAGCGCCCGGGCGTGAACCGGATCGGGAAGCGCACCGGCCCGGTGTTGCCCGACACGGGCAACCACTCGCCGGTGCCGTCAGGCTCGGCATCCGGCATCCGCTGGGCGAGCAGCGGCAGCGCGACCGACATGTCGGTGCGGGCGACGAAGTGGCCGAGGCAGTGGTGGATGCCGCCGCCGAAGCCGGAGTGCAGCGGGCGATCCTCGACGCGCAGGTCGAATCCGGGCTCGTCGCCCATCTTCGCCGGATCCGTGCCGATCGCGTGCGACAGCACCTGCACGATGCCGCCCTTGGGGATGTGCAGGCCGTTGAGATCCACGTCCTCGAGCGCCTCCCGGGTCACCCAGGTCACCGTCGGGTTCACGCGCATGACCTCCTCGACGGCCCGCCCGCCAAGCTCCGGTCGCTCGGCCAGCAGCGCCCACTGATCGGGATGCGCGAGGAAGGTCTGCAGCGCGAGGCCGAGCTGGTTGCGGGTGGTCTCCATGCCGGCGAACGCGAGGAACACCAGCGCGACGCTGAGCTCGCGGCGGCTGAGGGCGTCGCCGTCCTCGTGCGCCTGCACCAGCGTGGTGACCAGATCGTCCCGCGGGTGCGCGATGCGGTCGGCGATGACCTCTTCGATGTAGCCGGTGAGCCCCTCGAGGGCTGCCTCGATGCGGGGCAGGTCGTCACGGACCCGGATGCCGAAGGACTTTCCGAGATCGTCCGCCCAGTGCGCCACCTGCGGCCACTCGTCATCGGGCAGCCCGAGCAGGTAGCAGAGGATGCGGGACGCGTACGGCTCGGCGAACTCCGAGACGAACTCGACGCGGCCGCGCGGTGCGAAGGCGTCGATGAGCTCGTTGGCGAGCGCCTGGAACCGTGGGCGCATGGCCTCGATGGTCTTGTTGCGGAACGCCGGGCCGAGGAGCTTCCGCAGCCGCAGGTGGTCGGCACCCTCCAGGCTCAGCAGCGTCTCACCCCACCACTGCTGCCACGGCCCGTCGTGGATGCCGTTCTGTGCCGGCCAGCGCGCGTTGCCCTGCTGGAAGCGCCGATCCTTGAGCAGCGCCGTGCCCTCCTCGTAGCGCAGCACCGCCCAGCCGTACGGCGTCTCCGCGTACCAGCTGGTGTCGCGGGCCTCGTGCACGACGTCGGAGTTCACGTCGAAGGCGGTGTCGGCGAGGTCGAGGAACGGCACTGTCCGGCTCATGCCGCGATTCTAGGGGCGGACGGTGCGGTCGCAGGTCCCCGTGACGGCGCCCGCGACGTCGTTGCCGCCGCCACCGGCCTGGACGCCGGCGGCGCAGCGCAGGTCGGCGCCGATCGTGGTGTCCACCACGGTCGCGCCGTGTCCGCCGTCGATCGCGAGGGTGCCCGCGATCGTCGAGACCTTCACGACCGAGCCGCCCCGCGGGTCGAGCGTGAGGTCGCCCCCGAAGGAACCGTCGATGACGACCGCCTCCTCGGCGCCGCTGATCTCGACCGTCCCGTCGAACGACCCGCCGACCAGCTTGACGACCCGGTACGAGGTGAAGCGGAGATCGTCCGCCGCCGTGACGCCCTCGAGCACGCACGCCTCGCCCTCGCCGCGAGAGGACTCGGCGCAGAGCACGTCGGCCGCCGCCACCGGGTCGACGGATGCCGGGGAGGCGGGCGCCGCCGCCGGAGACGACTCACGGGTCCCACCCGTACCGGCGCCGCCGCCCGAGGAGGGCGCGCAGCCCGCGAGGACGGCGGCGGCGAGAACGGCGAGAAGCATGGCGCTGGTGTGACGAGGCATCCGACCATCCTCTCCCGACGGTGCGGCGGACGACGATTCGGAGCGACTCCGGGTGGGGAGCGCTCCCCAGCCGTACGCACGCGTGCGACGGTTACCCTGTACCCGGGGGACACCTATCGTCGCCGGTCCCCCGGTTCGCGAGGAGAGTGCCGATGACCGACTTCCCTGTGCCTGCGCCCGCCGCGGCCTCACCGCCTCCTCCCCCGGCGCCCACGCGTCCCTCGACCCCCACGAGCGCCCCTGCGCCGACGAGCGCCGGATCCCGGCATCCCGCCCCGACGCAGGCGGAGCTGACCCGCGCGCACGAGATCCTCAAGATCATCACCGACTCGTACGCGGTGAAGATGGTCGGGCAGGACCGGTTGCGCACCAGCCTGCTCGTCGCCCTCACCGCGGGCGGGCACATCCTGCTGGAGAGCGTGCCGGGACTGGCGAAGACGACGGCCGCCTCCACCCTCGCCGACACGGTCAAGGCCAAGTTCAAGCGCATCCAGTGCACCCCCGACCTGCTGCCCAGCGACATCACCGGCAACCAGATCTACGACGCCTCGTCCGGCACGTTCCGCACGGTGCTCGGCCCGGTGCACGCGAACTTCGTGCTGCTCGATGAGATCAACCGCTCCAGCGCCAAGACGCAGAGCGCCATGCTCGAGGCGATGCAGGAGCACCAGACCACCATCGGCGGGGAGGTCCACCCGCTTCCCAAGCCGTTCCTGGTGATCGCCACCCAGAACCCGATCGAGCAGGAGGGCACCTACGAGCTGCCCGAGGCGCAGATGGACCGCTTCCTGCTGAAGGAGATCGTCGAGTACCCGAGCCCGGCCGAGGAGTTCGAGATCCTGAACCGGATCGACTCCGGCGTGCTCGACCCCGACCGGCACGTCCCGGGCGCGATCAGCCTCGACGACGTCGAGGAGCTGCAGGACATCGCGTCGCGCATCTACGTCGACCCCGCGATCCGCAACTACATCGTGCAGCTCGCCTACGTCACCCGGAATCCGGGTCCGTACATCGGCGAGGAGCGCGCCCGGTTCATCAAGTACGGCGCCAGCCCCCGCGCCAGCATCGCATTCCTGCAGGCGTCGCGCGCCCTCGCGCTGCTCAACGGCCGCGCGCACGTGCTGCCGGAGGACGTCCGCGCCCTCCGCCACCTCGTGCTGCGGCACCGCGTGCTGCTCACCTTCGAAGCGGATGCCGAAGGCGTGCGCAGCGAGGAGATCATCGACCAGATCTTCGCCTCGGTCCCCACGCCCTGACCCTTCGACAGGCTCAGGGCCCTTCGACAAGCTCAGGGACCTAACCAGGACAACGAATGCCGATGCTGATCACCCAGGTGAAGAGCAAGCTCTTCATCCGCTCATCGCAGAAGTCGATGCACGCGCTGGACGGCGCGTACGCCTCGCTGCTGCGCGGGCGCAGCCTCGACTTCGAAGACCTCCGGCCCTACGAGTACGGCGACCAGGTACGCGACATCGACTGGCGTGCGACCGCCAAACAGGGCGCTCCCCTGGTCAAGCGCACCCGCGCCACGCGGATGCACACCATCCTGTTCGTGGTGGATTCCGGCCGCGGCATGAACGCCCTCGCCGAGGACGAGCGCCCGAAGCGCGAGCTCTCGGTGCTCGTCACCGGTGCGCTCGGGTTCCTCACCGTGCGGCACGGCGACGACTTCTCCATCGTGTACGGCGACGCGTCCGGCATCCGGCGTCTCGCACCTGGGCGCAGCGAGGGCGCCCTCGAGCACGGCCTGCGGGCCATCGAGAAGGCGACCCGCGAGAGCACGGCGCCGAGCGACCGCGACGGACTGCTGCGCTACGTCGCCCGGCACATCGCCCGCCGCATGATCGTCGTCGTGGTCACCGACGAGGCGCCCATCACCGACGAGACCGAACGGCTGCTGCGACGCCTCGATGTGCAGCACGACCTGCTCTGGATGACCCTGCGCGACGCGCCGCCGGTGCTTCCCGCCGGCCGCCCGGCCGCCCGCCGCCGCGACGTGGACAGCAGCTGGGCGGTGCCGGACTTCGTGCACGGCGACCCCGACGTCACCGCCGAGCTGGCCGCCAGGGAGGCGGCCGACACGGCGCACCGGCACGAAGTGCTGCGCGGGATGGAGATCACGCACACCGAGATCGGCGGGCAGGATGCCGCTGTGCCGGCCCTGCTCACCATGCTCAACAGGAGGTCGCATGCCCGCCGCTGACGAGCTGTATCCCCCGGTGCAGTACGGCTGGGGATGGGTGGCGCTCGCGCTCGGCGTCCTCGTGCTGCTGGCCGCCGCCGCCTGGCTGGTGATCGCCCTCACCCGACCTCGGCGGACCATAACGCTCGCCGGCGCCCCCGCGTATACGCCCCTCACGGCCGATGTCCTCAGCCGGCTGCGCACCGAGTACCTGACCGACGTGCAGCGCGTCGAGGACGCATACCGTGCCGGGAATATGGACCCGCGACGCGCCAATCTCGAGCTCAGCCGTCTGGTGCGCCGGTTCGTGAACGAGTACTCCGGCCTCGAGGCGCCGGTGCTCGCGCTCGACGACCTGATCGCCCGCGGCGTCGACCCCGCGCTCATCGACGCCATCCGCCGGCACTACTACCCGAGCATCTTCCAGCGCGGCCCGGCCATCGACCCCGTCTACGGCGCCGAGGCGGCGCGCAGGGTGGTGACGACGTGGCACTGAACCAGTGGTGGATGCTGCTCGTGGCCGCCGGCGTGCTGGTCGTCGCGATCGGTCTCGGCGTGCTGCTGGGCCTGCGCAGCCATCGCCGCACCGACCCCGGTCAGGCGGCCCTGGTGTCGCGTGCCGAGCGGCTGCGCACACTCCCGTCGTTCCGGTCGTCGGTGCGGCGACGCATGGCGATGCTCGGAGGCATCCTCGCGCTCGGCGCGGTGGGGGTGCTGCTCGGCGGCGTCGTCGCGGCTCGCCCGATGGCGCCGAAGACCATCCAACCCATCGACACCAGCCGGGACATCATGCTGTGCCTGGACGTGTCCGGCTCGATGTCGGACGTCGACGTCGAGGTGCTGGACGTGTTCCTCGAGCTGCTCGAGGGCTTCGAGGGCGAGCGGATCGGCCTGACGATCTTCAACAGCTCGCCGGTGCAGGTGTTCCCGCTCACCGACGACTACGCGTTCGTGAAGGAGCAGCTCAGCCGCGTGCGCGAGAGCTTCGACTACACCAGCGAGACCCCCGAGCACTGGGTCGGCACACTCAACGGCCCCGGGGCGTCGCTGATCGGCGACGGCCTGGCGGCGTGCACCCTGCGCTTCGACCACGCCGACGACGAGCGCAGCCGCTCGGTGATCCTGGCCACCGACAACGAGCTCGCCGGCGCGTCGATCCTCACCGTCGAGGAGGCGGCCCAGTACGCGACGGCGAAGGAAGTGCGCGTCTACGCCATCAACCCGGTGCAGGGCAAGGACGCCCAGGTCAGCGCCGAGCTGACGAACGCGGCCGAGCTCACCGGCGGGCAGTCCTACGCCCTGCGCGACACCACGACGGTCGGCGACATCATCGCCGAGATCCAGAAGCAGGAGGCCACGGCCCTCAAAGGTCAGGCGCAGGTGATCCGGGTCGACGACCCCGACCTGTGGATCGCCGCGATGCTGGCGGGCGTGCTCGGCTTCCTGGTGCTGCTGTGGAGGGTGCGCGCATGATTCTGCACCCCGTCCTGCATCCGCTGCTGCTGGTGCTGCTGTGCGCGCCGCTCGCCTACCTCGCGGCACGAGGTCTCATCCGACGCCCGGCAGCGGGGAGCGGTCAGGCGCCGCGCTGGATCTGGGCGGTGCGCCTGGCGATGGTGCTCGTCGTGTTCGGGATGCTGCTGCGCCCCGGCATCCCTGGCGGCACCGCACAGACCCTCGCGACCGACACCGACATCGTGCTCGTCATCGACACCACCGCCAGCATCGTCGCGGAGGACTGGGACGGCGACCGCCCGCGCCTGGACGGCGTCCGCGCCGACGCGCAGTCGATCGTCGACGAATACCCGGGGGCGCGTTTCTCGCTCATCACCTTCGACGCGGCGGCCCAGCAGCGTCTGCCGCTGACGACGGATGCCACCGCGCTGATGTCGTCGCTCGACGTGCTGCGCCCCGAAGTGACCGATCAATCCCGCGGCAGCTCGATCGGGATCGCGAACCGGATGCTGGCCGAGACGCTCTCGGCCGCCGCGCAGTCCGCGCCGGAACGCAGCCGGATGGTGTTCTACTTCGGCGACGGGGAGCAGACGGCGTCCACCGAGCCGGAATCCTTCTCGTCCAGCGCGAAGTACGTCGACGGCGGCGCGGTGCTCGGGTACGGCACCACCGAGGGCGGCCCGATGAAGAAGACCACCGGGCGGCTCTCGACGGGCTCGGGTGCCCAGGCCGAGGACGAGTACATCCAGTACCAGGGCGAGCCGGCGCTGTCGGTGCGCGACGAGGACAACCTGCGGCGCATCTCCGAGCAGCTCGGGGTGCCGTACCAGGCCCGCTCGGCCGACGCAGAGATCGCGCTGCCGGAGGCCCCGACCAGCACGACCGACTATTCGGTCTCGGGCGAGGTCGGCAACGTGATCGAGCTGTACTGGATCCTCGCGCTGGCGCTGATCGGTCTCATCGCGGTCGAGTTGGTGCGCGCCACCCAGCAGGTGGTCGGCCTGCGCGGGCTGACCGCGCCCGCTCCCGCTCCCGCTCCCGCTCCCAGGAAGGGAGACGCGCGATGACCCTCGTCGTCGAGCAGCCGACCGCGCCGACGCAGGCGGATGCCGCAGCGGCACTCCTCGCCGCGAACCGGCGTCGCCGCCGGGTGCGGCGGTGGATCGCGATCGGCACCCTGCCGCTGACGCTGGCCGCCCTGTTCTTCGTGGCCAAGGTGCTCAGCATGTACGCGTTCGCCCACCACTCGATCAGCTCGTTCATCGTCGGCGGCTATGCGGAGTCGGAGGCGGCCGCCCGAGGGCAGGACTGGCTGAACTGGTTCGAGCAGTTCAAGGCGCCGTACAACATCGGCACCGCGCTGGCCGGAGGGGACTCGCTGCCGCAGGCCCGGTCCGAACTGGAGGAGGCGCTGCCTCTCGCCCAGGGCCTGGAGGTCTGCTACGTCCGCATCAACCTGTCGCTGGTGATGGAGCGGATGGGTGATGCGGCGCAGGCCGATGGCCGCGCCGCCGCAGCGGCCGAGCTGTACGGCGAGGCCCTGCAGATGACCGTGGAGACTCCCGAGGAGTGCAGCAGCGAATCCGCCCAGGAGCGATCGCCCGACCCGAACCGGAACATGAGCGACACCCTCGAGCAGAACGAGCAACGCCAGCAGGAGAAGCAGCAGAACAGCCAGCAGCAGCAGAACCCGGACCAGGGCGGCGGTGAGCAGCCGCAGGAGTCCGAGGAGCCGCAGCCGTCGCAGGAGGACCTCGACGACATCGAGGACCGGCTCAACCAGGGCGCCCAGGAGCGCGAGGACCAGCTCGACGGCGACCAGGGCGACGGCGGGGGCGGCGGGACGGACAAGCCATGGTAGAGAAGCAGCGCACGAAGTACGTGGGCGGCTCCGAGGGGGCGCCGCCGCTGCCCCCGCCCGGCGGATATCACGGGGCGCGGCGGGTCGCCGCATCCCTGGACGCCGCAGCGGGCCTGCCCACGGCACCCGGCGCGACGGCATCCGGCTCGGTGACCTACACCGACCCCCAGGTGGGCGAGCGGGGGACGAACACGATCGGGCTCGCGGCGATCATCGTCACCGTCCTGTTCACCATCGCGCTGCTGATCATGATGGGTGCCGGCGGCACCGACGCACTGTACGGTCCGACCCTGCTCGTGGTGCAGCTGGTCGTCGTCGGAGTGATCGTCGCTGCCCTGCTCACCCGGCGCGGGCGGATGCTGGGGGCGATCTCCCTCGCGGTGACGCTGGTGCTCAACGTGGCCACCGTCGGCGCGCTCGGCACGCTGGTGTCGGCCGCGACGCACGACTACGACGGCACGAAGAGCGAGGAGCAGCGGCACGAGCAGGCGTATCCCGGCATCAAGGGCGTTTCGGAGGGGCAGATCCTCGACCAGCCGTCGCTGGAGAGCGTGCAGGCCGAGGGCGATGCGCTGATGGCGGCGATCCGCGACCGGCTGTCGGACGAGTTCGGGTACACGTGGGTGCAGAGCAGCGAGGTCGACGTCAGCCCTGAGCGCAACGGCTACGGCGGCGAGTCGATGCTGAAGCGGTACACGTCCACATCGTGGACCACCGAGCAGCCCGTGCAGGACAACGATCGCAAGCGCGCGGTGATGGCGGTCATCAGCGAGGTGCTGGTCGAGCGCGGGATGTACGAGCTGTACGCACTGAATCAGCGCGGCACCGGCATCTCCGACGACATGATCGCGAAGCTGTACGGGTCGGCCGACGAGGAACGCCAGCACACCTGGGAGTACTACAGCGACACCTACCCCGACCCCCTGCGGTTCTACGCGAACGTCTACGACCTGTCCAAGGACACCACCGGCGACTTCCGCATCCAGCGGCAGGCACTGGCGGATCAGACCGGCGAGCCGCTCGAGGGCGTGCAGCTGACCATCTTCGGCCGGCAGCTGCTGAGCGAGAAGGACCGCGCGGAGTTCGAGGAGCGGATGCAGGAGTACCCCGGGTTCTAGGGGGCGTCTGCCACTCGAATGGTATTCTGATGGTATGAAGACCACCATGGACAAGGCCGGCCGGATCGTCATCCCGGCTGCCATCCGTGAGAAGGTCGGGCTCGTCCCCGGCCCGGTCGACGTGGTGATGGACGGAACGGGCGTGCGCATCGAGGCCGAGGCGACGGGCCGGTTCGTGGAGCAGGACGGCAGGCTCGTTCTGCCGGCAACCGGCAGCGCCCTGACCGACGACGACGTCCGCGAGTTGCGTCTTGCCGACCAGCGCTGATCTGCTGCTCGACACGAGCGCGGCGGTCGCCCTGCTCGCCGCGGATCACGCCGCACACGCGGTCATGCGCGAGGCCTGCGCCGGTCTGGTGCTCGGGCTCGCCGGCCACGCCCTGGTGGAGACGTACTCAGTGCTGACCAGGCTGCCCCGCCCCGATCGCGTGAGCGCCGCGGAAGCGGCGCGCGCGATCACCACTGAGTTCCCCCGCTCCGTGGCGCTTCCCGAGACTCTGGCGCTCAGTGCTGTCGCCGACCTCGCAGCTGCCGGCATAGCGGGGGGCTCCGTCTACGACGGGTTGGTCGGGCTCGCCGCCGGCCACGCCGGCATTCCGCTGATGACGCGCGACCGCCGGGCGCTCGGCACCTACGCCGCGCTCGGCGTGGACGTGCGACTGGTCTGAGCGTCACGCGCCACGGGCGGCCGCGGCCCCGCCGATAGACTGGAACGCATGTCCAAGGTCCTCCAGTCCCTCCCCGTCGGCGAGCGCGTCGGCATCGCGTTCTCCGGTGGTCTCGACACCTCCGTCGCCGTCGCGTGGATGCGCGATAAGGGGGCGGTGCCGTACACCTACACCGGCGACCTCGGGCAGTACGACGAGGACGACATCGCCTCGATCCCGGGCCGCGCGCTGGAGTACGGCGCCGAGACCTCGCGCCTGATCGACTGCAAGACGGCGCTGGTCGAGGAGGGCTTCGTCGCCCTGTCCTGCGGCGCCTTCCACATCCGCTCCGGCGGCAAGACGTACTTCAACACCACCCCGCTGGGCCGCGCCGTCACGGGCACGCTGCTGGTGCGCGCCATGCGCGAGGACGGCGTCGACATCTGGGGCGACGGCTCGACCTACAAGGGCAACGACATCGAGCGGTTCTACCGCTACGGCCTGCTCGCCAACCCTCGGCTGCGGATCTACAAGCCCTGGCTCGACGCCGACTTCGTCACCGAGCTGGGCGGGCGCAAGGAGATGAGCGAGTGGCTCGTCGCGCACGGCTTCCCGTACCGCGACTCGGCCGAGAAGGCGTACTCGACGGATGCCAACATCTGGGGCGCCACGCACGAGGCGAAGACCCTGGAGCACCTGGACGTCTCGCTGGAGACCGTCGACCCGATCATGGGCGTGAAGTTCTGGGACCCGTCCGTGGCCATCGACGCCGAGGACGTCACCGTCACCTTCGACGGCGGCCGCCCCGTGGCGATCAACGGCACGGAGTTCTCCGACCCGGTCGCGCTCGTGCAGGAGGCGAACGCGATCGGCGGCCGGCACGGCCTGGGCATGAGCGACCAGATCGAGAACCGCATCATCGAGGCGAAGTCGCGCGGCATCTACGAGGCCCCGGGCATGGCGCTGCTGTTCATCGCCTACGAGCGCCTCGTCAACGGCATCCTGAACGAGGACACCCTCGCCACCTACCACGAGCAGGGCCGGCGCCTGGGCCGCCTGATGTACGAGGGCCGCTGGCTGGAGCCGCAGTCCCTGATGCTGCGCGAGTCGATCCAGCGCTGGGTCGGATCCACCATCTCGGGCTCGGTCACCATCCGCCTGCGTCGCGGCGACGACTGGACGATCCTCGACACCGTGTCGCCGAACCTGTCGTACGCCCCCGAGAAGCTGTCGATGGAGCGCGTCGGCGACGCGGCCTTCGGCCCGGTCGACCGCATCGGCCAGCTCACCATGCGCAACCTCGACATCGCCGACTCCCGCTCGCGACTGGAGCAGTACGCCGGTCTCGGCCTGGTCGGCGGCGCCACCGGCGAGCTCGTGGGTCGGGTCACCGCCGGCGAGGCGGGCGAGATCACCGAGGCGGTGCACGGCTCGGTCTCCGAGGCCGACGAGGCGCTGACGGATGCCGTCGACTCGGCCTCCGAGGGCGCGGCGTTCGACTCCGGCACGGACTGACGGCCGCCGGCCCCAGTTCACATCGGGGCCGACACCCGACATTCGCGTTCACAACTCAGGAACGATCGGCGATTCCAGGCCGAAAGCGCCGGATTCCGGGCACCTTGCCCCCGGTTGTTCCTGAGTTGTGAACGATCGCGCCTCGGAGCCTGCGAGTTGCCTGAATTATCTTGCACACTAGTGTGCAGGATAGCTACGCTGGTGGCATGACCACCCGTGCTCCCCGCCGCGACGGGCTCGAGAACCGCTCCGGCATCCTGGATGCCGCCCGCGCCGCGCTCGCCCTCGACCCGCACGCCTCGGTGGACGCCATCGCCCGCACCGCAGGCCTGTCGCGACGCACCCTGTACGGGCACTTCGACGACCGCGACGCCCTGATCCGCGAACTGATCGCCACCGGCGCGCAGCGGTTCAACGTCATCGCGGCGTCGGTGAGCGACACCGACAGCCGACTCGCGCTCGCCCGCCTCGCCGCTCGACTGTGGCGCGAGGCTGCGCACGTGCAGGTCGCGGCGGCGCTGGCTCTCGACGACGCGCACGTCGCTCAGACCGCCGAGGCGCTCGCACCGCTGCGCCGCACCGTGGCCGCGCTGGTCACGCGCGGTCAGGGCAACGGCTCGTTCCGTACCGACCTCGCCGCGCCGACGCTCGCGCGGCTGATCGAAGAGGTCTCGCGCACCGTGGTCTCGCGCACCGACGCGTCCTCCCCTGCCGCGGCCGACATCGCGGTGCGCACGGTGCTGAGCATCGCCGGCATGTCCTGGCGCGAAGCGGACGCACTGCTGCGCGAGCACCCCGATGTGCTCGCCGAGGACGGCGACCCGGAATGAGAGTCGTCCTGGAAGGCGTCAGCAAGGGCCGTCGAGGGCAGGCGCTGCCCGGGACGACCCTCGAGTTCGAGACCGGACGCGCGCACTTCGCGCACTGCGAGACCGAGCAACGCCCCACCGTCCTCGGCCTCATCGCGTCCGGACGGATGAAGCCGGACACCGGGCGGGTGACGATCGACGACGACGCGGATGCCAGGCGGCTCCGCCGCAGCGTCGCGCTCGTGGATGCACCGGACGTCAGCGATCCGCACCCCGGTGTCACGCTCGCGGCGGTCGTCGGCGAGGAGCTGATGTTCGCGGGCCGACCGGCCACACCGCTCCACGCGCGTCGCTGGCTGCGGAACCTGGGCTACGACGAACTCGCAAGCGCCCCGTTCGGCACCGTCGACCCCGCCGCTCGGGTGCGGATCCTCTGCGAGCTCGCGGTGCTGCGCAGGGGCGTCGAAGGCCTCGTGATCGTCCACCCCGACCGGCACGGCGGCGGCCCGGACGGCTGGACCCGCATCGCCCAGGAGTTCGCCGACCGCGGCTTCGCCGTGCTGGTGATCGTCGGCGGCTCCGCCGCGGCTGCGATCGAGCGGATGCCGGACCTGCATGCCCTGGAGGAGGCGATCCCTCGATGAAGGTGCCCTCGATGATCGCGGCGGAGCTGCGCCGACTCACCGCCAGCCCGATGGCGGTGGTGGCGCTCATCGCCCTGATGTGTGTGCCCATCCTGTACGGCGGGCTCTACCTGTGGGCGAACCAGGACCCGTACGGCAAGTTCGCCGAGGTTCCCGTCGCGCTGGTCGTCGACGACGAGGGCGCCACGACCGGCGCGGCCACCGGTGGCACCGCCGAACGCGTGAACTACGGACACGACGTCGCCGACGAGCTGATCGAAGGGCACGCCTTCGACTGGAAGGTGATGAGCTCGGCCGAGGCCGCGCGCGCTCTGCAGGACGGCAGGGTCGACTTCACGGTGCGGATCCCCGCGGACTTCTCCGAGGCGCTCGTCTCGGCTTCCGGCGCCGACCCGCGCCGCGCTCTGCTCGAGCTGGAGACCAACGACGCCAACAACTACCTGGCATCGTCCATCGGTACGCAGGCGGTCGAGAAGATCCGCAGCTCCGTGTCGGAGATGGTGAGCGACACCGCCGCGGAAACGTTGCTGACTGCACTCAGCGACGTGCGCGACAAGCTCGGCGAAGCCGCCGCAGGGGCCACGCAGCTCACCGATGGCGCCGGCACGGCGGCATCCGGCAGCTCGGAACTCGCGTACGGCAACACGCGACTGGCATCCGGCACGGCGCAGCTGGCCGACGGCGCCCGTCGGCTCGCCGACGGTGCCCGCCAGGTGCGCGACGGCAACGCCGAGCTCGCGCAGGCGGCGGATCGGGCCGGCTCGGCCGTGCAGAGCGCCACCGACGCGCTGCCGCAGGTGCGCGCGGACCTCGCCGCCCGCATGGCCGACCAAGGCCTCGGTCAGGAGCAGATCGACCGGGTGCTCGACGGTCTCGACCCGCTCGGTGACCGCCTCCGCGACGGCAACACCGCCGTGCAGGATGCCGTCGAGAAGGTCGACCAGCTGGCTGCGGGAGCCGCGAGCGTGGCATCCGGCGCCGAGACGCTCGCCGTAGGCACCGGCACCGCCGCCGATGGCGCCGCCTCCGCCCGCGACGGCGCCATCGCGCTGCGCGACGGGCTGGCGACACTGCATGACGGCACGGCCTCGCTGCGCGATGCCCTGGCGTCGGGACAGCAGCAGATCCCTCCGTCGACTGCAGACCTGCGCTCCGCACAGGCATCGGTGATCTCCGACCCGGTCACCGTCTCCGCCGAGAAGGTGGCGTCGGCCGAGCACTATGGCGCGGGGCTCGCCCCATTCTTCGCGGCGCTGGCGGCCTGGATCGGCATCTATGCACTGTTCCTCATCGTCAAGCCGATCTCGCGTCGCGCCGTCACCGCACTCCACTCGCCGTTGCGGATCACCCTCGCCGGGTGGCTGACCCCCGCGCTGTTCGGCGCGCTGCAGATGGTGGGCCTGCTCGGCGTACTCGCGATCGCCCTCGGGTTCACCTTCCACAACGCGCTGGGCACTCTCGGGGTGATGATGTTCGCGTCGGCGACGTTCGCCGCTATCATCCTCGCCCTGAACGTCTGGCTCGGATCGGTCGGCCAGTTCCTCGGTCTGGTGCTGATGGTGCTGCAGCTCGTCACCGCGGGTGGGACGTTCCCATGGCAGACGCTGCCCCAGCCGCTCGCGGCGCTGCACCACGTGCTCCCGCTGGGATTCGTCGTCGACGCGATGCGCCAGCTGATGTACGCCGGAGGCGATATATCCCGCGCATGGAGCGATCTTGCAGTGCTCGGGATCTGGCTGGGCGGCGCGCTGACGCTCGCCGCCGCGGGCGTCACCCGCATGACGCACCGGCGCACGCTGCGGGACCTGCAACCGAGTCTGATCGGCTGATCCCCGCCGACCCGTGGGTGCGGATAGGATGCCAGGGCGCGCGTCGCCCGAGACGCGTGCCGGACTTCGTGGGACGGAGTCCCACCGCTCGACCGGGAGTCCTCGCTGATGACGACAGAATCCGCGGCATCGTCCGCACCCCGCCCTCCGCTCGCTGTGCGCGTCGGGCGGATGCTGTTCGTCGTCGTCGCCGCCCTGGTCGTGCTCGCCGTGACCGCTGCATTCCTGCTCACCTGGACGATCCACCGTTCGTTCCCGCAGACGTCCGGCGCGCTCGAGGTGAAGGGCCTCCAGGGCGAGGTGACCGTGCAGCGCGATGCGCGCGGCATCCCGACCATCACCGCGGAGTCGCCGCACGACCTGTTCTTCGCGCAGGGGTTCACGCATGCCCAGGACCGGTTCTTCGAGATGGACTTCCGTCGGCACGTGACCTCCGGCCGGGTCGCCGAGATGTTCGGAGAATCCCAGGTCGCGACCGACGCGTTCCTGCGCACGCTCGGGTGGCGGCAGGTGGCAGAGCAGGAGGTGGAAGCTCTCGACGAGCAGACCAGCGCGTACTACGAGGCGTACGCGGACGGGGTCAACGCTTATCTCGCCTCGCGATCGGGTGCCGACCTCTCCCTGGAATATGCCGTCATCGGCATCCAGAATCCCGACTACCGGCCCGAGCCGTGGGAACCCGCCGATTCCGTCGCGTGGCTGAAGGCGATGGCCTGGGACCTCCGCAGCAACCTCCCCGACGAGACGGCACGCGCGCAGTTGGTCGCCGCCCTCGGCGACCCCGCGGATGCCGAGACGCGCGCCCTGGTCGAGAAGGTGTATCCGGACTATCCGTTCGACAAGAACCCGGTGATCGTGCCCACCATCTCGACGGTCGACCCCGTCCCGACGGAGGGGACGGGCGCCGCCCCGGCCGCGCACACCGACGACGACAGCGACGACGAGGTCATCGCCGATGCGCTCTCCACCGTGCAGTGGCAGGAGGCGTCGGACGTCATCGAGGCCGCGAGCATGCTGCTGGAGGGAGCGGGCGAGGGCATCGGTTCGAACTCCTGGGTGGTGTCGGGCGACCTCACCGAGAGCGGCAAGCCGCTGCTCGCGAACGACCCGCACCTGGGAGCCTCGCTGCCGTCGGTCTGGTACCAGGTGCAGCTGAAGTGCGAGAAGGTGGGCGACGAGTGCCCGTTCGACGTCGGCGGCTTCTCGTTCTCCGGGCTCCCCGGCGTCGTGATCGGACACAACGATCGGATCGCGTGGGGATTCACCAACCTCACCACCGACGTCACCGACCTGTACATCGAGAAGGTCCAGGGTGACCAATACCTGCGCGACGGCGCGCTGGTTCCGCTGGCGGTGCGCACCGAGACGATCACGGTCGCCGGTGGCGACGACGTCGAGCTCGAGATTCGCTCCACGGTGCACGGGCCGATCATCTCCGAGCTGACCGGCGACATGACCGCCATCGCCGACCGCCCCGTCGTCGCGCAGGGCGAGGGCTTCGCCGATCCGGGGGCCGAGGCCGACACGGAGTACGCAGTGAGCATCCGGTGGACGGCATTGGAGCCCGGCACAACCGCCAGGGCGGTCTTCGCGCTGTCCACCGCGCAGGACTTCGACGACTTCCGTCGTGCCGCCGCCCTGTTCGACGTGCCGGCGCAGAACCTGATCTACGCCGACGTCGAGGGGAACATCGGTTACCAGGCGCCGGGGCGGCTGCCGATCCGTGGCGCGGGCAACGGTTGGGTGCCGCAGCCGGGCTGGGACAGCGCGTACGACTGGAAGGGGTTCATCCCGTTCGAGGAGCTGCCCGTGTCGTACAACCCCGACGAGGGATACATCGTCACTGCCAACAACGCGATCGTGGGCGACGACTACGAGCACTTCCTGTCGCAGGACTGGGACTACGGCTACCGTGCGGCCCGCATCGCGCACCTCATCGAACGCGAGGCCGCCGTGGCGCCGCTGACCGCGCAGGACATGCGCGACATCCAGGCCGACAACGAGATGTGGATCGGCGAGCAGCTCGCCGTGGCGCTGGACGACGTCGCCGTCGACGGAAAAGGACCGAAGGCCGCCGTCGAACTGCTGCGCACCTGGGACGCGCAGAACGACGCGGACTCTCCGGCCGCCGCTTACGCCAACGTGCTGTGGTCGAACCTCGCGCACAATCTCTTCCTCGACCGGGAGGTGCCGCTGCCAGTGGACGACCAGGGCCGCCTGTTCGCCGTCGTCGACGCTCTGCTCGACGACCCGTCCGACCCGCTCTGGACGAACGAGCGCATCGACGTGGCGGGCATGGCGGAGATGCTGGAGTTCTCCGCCGAGCAGGCGTATGAAGAACTGCGCGACCTGCAGGGCGAGGACGTGACGCGGTGGAACTGGGGATCGCTGCACGCGCTGCCGTTGCGCCACTCCACGCTCGGCTCGTCGGGGATCGCGCCGATCGAGATGCTGTTCAACCGCGGTCCGTACCCGGTCGGCGGTGGATCGTCGGTGGTGAACGCCACCGGATGGCTGCTGGGCGAGTCGTATGCCACCTCGACCGTGCCGTCGATGCGCATGGTCGTCGACCTCGACGACCTCGACGGCTCGAGCTGGAACCATGTGACCGGCGCCAGCGGGCACGCCTTCCACCCGAACTACACCGACCAGACCGAGGACTGGGCGATGGCCGTGCAGCAGCCGTGGCCGTTCTCGAAGAAGGCCGTCGGCCGGGCCACCGTGGACACCCTGCTGCTCCGTCCGGCCGGCTGACCGACCCGGCTGCGCCGCGCAGTTGTTCACAACTCAGGAACGGTGGGCCGGATCCGGGCCGGAACCGCCCTTCGGGCCTGAGTTCCGGCGGTTCTTCCTGAGTTGTGAACACCGCGCGCGCCCCGCCCCGCCGCGCCTCTCGGCCGGAGTGCCTGAATGACCTGTCGCAACTGCTCGCGGAGCCGGTCGGGCGCCTCGAAGATGTCGGATGCCATCGGCCGGACCGTGACGTAGCCCTGCATGGCCGCCGCAAGGTCGCGCAGTCGATCCTCCCGTTGCTTCTCCCAGCCCTCGTGGAACTCCTTGCTGTCGCACTCGATGATCAGCCACCCCTCGACGAGGAAGTCCACGCGCCCGACGCTCGGGATCACCACCTGCGTCTGGAACCGCACGCCCAGGGCTCGCAGGATCAACCGCATGAAGGTCTCAGATCCGGACTCCGCCGCGCCGTCGACGAGCTTCAGCAGCACCGCGAAACGCGCGGGCAGTCGCTCGAACAGTGTCTCCAGCTGACGCACTGTCATCAGCCGGTGATGGACGACGCTGTCCAGCGTCGCGAGTGCGGCGCGCAACGATTGACAGCGCACGGACTGCAGCACGGCGTCGGCGAGCGCGACGACGTGAAGCGGGGCTCCGTCGGCGGCCCACGCTCCCCAGTGCAGCCGGACACCGCCGGGCCGCTGCGGCAGCCGCCCGGCGTTCGGCGGGACGTGGATGTGGACGGTCGGCGCGGCGAGGACGAACACGCCGATCATCTCCAGCAGCGACAGGCAGCACAGCCGCCCTCCCGCGCGCACCGCGTCGGCGATCGCCGGGTCGACGTCCGGGAGGGCGTAGCGGTTACGCCGCAGGCGCAGCAGCCGGCCCGTGCGGACCGCGGTCGTGATGTCGCGGGGGCGCCAGCCGGCGTCGATGAGCTCATCGCGCCGGAAGACAAGGCGGGCATAGGTCTGCAGGAGTCGCTGACGGACGGTCTGTCGAGTGGTCATGGCGGACAGGATGCGCCCGCGGTCTCGGCACCCGGCGGCCGATTTCCACGCATTGTGGGCAAGTCACGCTGCCGCCTGATTGTGCAGAGGCGTTCATAACTCAGGAACCGAGCCCCCTGATCGCCGGTTTCCGGGTCGAATGCGCCGGAACCGGCCGGGTTCTCCTGAGTTGTGAACGCCACACCGGGCCGACGGTCCGATCCGGGCACCCCCGGTAACGTGGAGGGATGCCGGAACGCCTGCTCGCCCCCGAGGACACCGCGGCGACGGTCGGAGAGTTCGCGCACGGCGGCGCCACTCTGGTGTTCGAGGACTTCGGCGAGAGCCGCCATCCGATCGTGCTGCTGCATGGCATCGGGATGGGCCGCAGCGTGTACGTCGACCTGGTCTCACGACTGTCCGGTCGGGTCATCGGCCTCGACCTGCCGGGTTTCGGCGAGGCGCCGGAGCCCGAGCGCACGCTGACCATGGAGCGGCACGCCGACCTCGTGGCGGCGTTCCTGCGCGACCGGGAGGTCGACGGTGTCGTGGTCATCGGCCACTCGATGGGCAGCCAGATCGCCGCGGAGCTCGCGGTGCGGCACCCCGCCCTCGTCGCCGGCCTCGTCCTGGCAGGACCCACCGTCAACAGTGCTTCCCGCAACCTGCGCGCGCAGGCCGGGTACCTGCTGTTCGACCTGCTCCACGAGCGGCCGATGGTGCTGTGGCGCGGCGCGCGCGAGTACCTGCGCGGCGGGCCGCACCTGATCCGCAAGATGCGGGCCACGATCGTGCACCGCCCGGAGCGCATCTACCCTCGCGTCGCTTGCCCCACCCTGGTGGTGCGTGGACAACGCGACCCGCTCGCGCCGATGACGTGGTGCCGTGAGATCGTGGATGCCATTCCGGGCGCCCGGTTCGCGGAGATCCCCGACCACGGCCACGGCACACTGATCAGTGATTCCGGCGCCGCGGCGAAGCTCATCGACGAGTTCGTCGCGAGCCTGTAGCCGCTCCTCACCCCGCCGCCGGCGGCGTCCGCTTCGACTCGTCGTACTCGTCCACGACGAGGGTGTGCGCCGGAATCGCCCCGTTGCGGTAGGCCTGGCGTCCGACGATGTGCGCCGAGAGCGGTGCCGTCGCGAACTGCATCAGCACGACCGGCGCGACGATGAGCATCCCCAGCAGGATGCCGCCGACCGTGCGCTGCGACACCGCGATCGCCAGGCAGATCAGCACCAGTCCCAGCACCTGCGGCTTCGTGGCGGCGTGCAGGCGGCTGGGCACGTCGGGGAAGCGCAGCAGACCGACCGCCGCGGACACGCACAGCGCCGCGCCGATGAGCACCAGCGTCACCACCGTGGTGTCGACGAACGCTGCCGGCAGTTCGGTCTCGAGGAGGTCGGCGAGGTTCATGGAGCGGTGTTGTCCCTTCGCGCGACGTACCGGGCGACGGCGATCGAGCCGAAAACGCCCACCGCGGCGATGGTGAGCAGCACGGGCAGACTGCGCGTGTGCCCGTTGATCGCCATCTCCGCGCCGAGCACGCACATCACCTCGGTGAGCAGCACGTCAGACGCCACGGCGCGGTCGAGGATCGACGGACCGCGCACGATGCGGATCAGGCACAGCAGCGCGGCGACGCCGAACACCGCCATGATCAGCACGAGCATCACGTTCATCGCTCTCCTCCCCTGCGCTCATCCTCGCGCAACGCGCGGTGCTGCGCGGGCGTTCCCAGGGCGCGGACGATGCGGCGCTCCCAGCGCAGCACCTTGCCCCGGAACTCGTCCACGTCGGCCTTCGTCCGCACGCCGATCACGTGCAGATAGAGGATGCGACGGTCGCGGTCGGCCTCGACCACGAGCGAGCCGGGGATCAGCGACGACGTCACCGCGACATGCGTCATCACGATGTCGTCGGCGTACCGCAACGGCACGCCGATGATCGCCGCCCCCGGCTGGCGGCGGAAGTCGAACACCTGCACGGTGACGGCCGCGGCCCCCGAGACCACCGCTCCGAGGAACTGCAGCACGAACAGAAAGGCGTGCCACACGTTCACCCGACCCACCAGTTCGACGGTCGGCAATCGGAACACCCGCGTCACGAACACCGCCACCACCAGACCGGATACCAGTGCCAGCGGCGTGAACTGGTGCCACAGCAGCATCCAGAGCACGACAAGCCACAGCAAGAACGGGATCTGCAGGGCCGCATCGCGCAGCAGGCTGCGACGGGAGTCGTGGATCATCCGCCGGCCTCCTCGTCGAGCTGCACCAGGCTGACCGGCTTGAGCAGGTTGACGCCGATCCGCTCACACACCGCGTACAGCGGACCGGCGAACACGGTGAGTGCGAGGGTCACCGCGACCATGCCGCCCGTCGCGACGTTCATGATGGCGGGGATCCGCCGGGTGGAACCCTGCTCGTCGGCGGCGGCGGCGTTCCCGAGATAGGCGAGCCGACCGTCGATCTCGGCCGCATCGTCGTCTTCGCGCCAGAAGGCCAGATTCCATGCGCGCATCAGCGCGTAGAGGGTGAGCAGGGACGTCAGGATGCCGCCGAAGATGATCACGATCATGAGCGGCGTGCCCACGGCGGCGGCCGCCTCGAACAGACCCACCTTGCCGATGAACCCCGAGAAGGGCGGCAGTCCGCCGAGGTTCACGGCCGGCACGAAGTACAGCACCGCCAGCAGCGGGGCGGCCTTCATCAGGCCGCTCACGCGCAGGATCGACGTGCTGCCCGCCTTCCGCTCGATCAGGCCCACCGCGAGGAACAGCGTGGTCTGCACGACGATGTGGTGGACGATGTAGTAGACCGTCGCGCCGATGGCATCCGGGGTCACGATCGCCAGCCCGAAGATCATGTACCCGACGTGGCTGACGAGGGTGAACGACAGGATCCTCTTCAGCTCCGCCTGCGCGACCGCGCCGAGCACGCCGATGATCATCGTCGCCAGCGCCACCACCAACAGCAGGGTGTCGATGCTGTTCTCCGCGAAGAGCTGCGTCTCGGTGCGGATCAGCGCGTACACGCCGACCTTTGTGAGCAGTCCGGCGAACACCGCGGTGACCGGGGCGGGGGCGGTGGGGTACGAGTCCGGCAGCCAGAACGACACCGGGAAAATGGCGGCCTTGATGCCGAACGCGACGAGCAGCATCAGGTGCAGTACGAGCTGGGTCTCCTGCGGCAGCTGCGCCACGCGCTCGGCCACCTGCGCCATGTTCACGGTGCCGACCGCGCCGTAGATCATGGCGATCGCGGCGAGGAACAGGATCGACGACACCAGCGACACGACGATGTAGACCGCCCCCGTGCGGATGCGCGACTCCGTGCTGCCGAGCGTGATGAGCACGTACGACGCGACGAGCAGGATCTCGAATCCGACGTACAGGTTGAACAGGTCGCCGGCGATGAACGCGTCGAAGATGCCGGCCGCCAGGATCAGGTACGACGGGTTGAAGATCGAGATCGGGGTCTCCTCGACCCCGTCGGCGGCGCCCTGCCCGATCGAGAACAGCAGCACCGCGAGCAGAACGATGCTGGAGACGAGTACGAGCAGCGCCGCGAACCGGTCGACGTACAGCACGATGCCGAAGGGCGTGGGCCATCCGCCGACCGAGACGGCGATCGGACTGCCCTGGTCGACGGCGACCAGCAGCACAGTGGCGATGACCGAGACCGCCCCCAGCGTGCCGGCCGAGACCGCCACCTGCAGCCGCGGGCTGCGTCCGAAGACCAGCGTGACCGCGGCGCCCAGCAGCGGCAGGGCGACGAGAAGCGGGACGAGCGCGCTCACGACCGATCCCCCTCTCCCCCGGCGTCGGTCGGCACGTCCACAGGTGCGTCGTCCTGGATCGCGGAGTGGTCGCGCATGTGCAGCACGGTGATCGGTGCGGTGTCGACGCCCACGAAGTCGGTGGTGGCCGAGTCGTCCTCGGTGCCGGCCTCGTCGTCGAACATCTCGTCCTCGGCATCCGTCCGCTCGCGCAGCGCGATGTCGGCCTCGTCGTCCTCGACCGTGTCGGCCTGGCCCAGCTGCCAGGAGCGGTAGATGAGCGCGAGCAGGAACGCCGACACGGCGAACGTGATGACGATGGCGGTGAGGGTGAGAGCCTGCGGCAGTGAATCGCTGGTATGGCCCTGCGCGCCGAAGAACGGCGCCGTGCCGGGGACGCCCATCACGACGAGCAGGAGGAGGTTGACCGCGTTCCCCAGCAGCAGGAAGCCGATCAGCACCCTGGTCAGACTGCGCTCCATCATGGCGTACACGCCGCAGCCGAACAGCACGGCCATGATCACGATGAGGGTGAGGGAGACGTCCATCAGAGCCGCACCCCCCGCTCCTGGCCGGCGCTCCGACCGTCGGCGGCCGCATCCTGTCGGCGCGCCTGTGCCTGGCGGTCGACCTCAGCGCCGAGGCTGCGCAGCACGTCCAGCACCAGGCCGATCACCACCAGGTAGACACCGGCGTCGAAGATGGTCGACGAGACCAGCTCGAGGTGACCAAGCACCGGGACCTCGGCCTGCCACACAGTGCTCTGCAGCGGTGCCATACCGAAGAAAAGCGGCACGACAGCGGAGCCCGCCGCGAGGATGAGGCCACCGCCGAGCAGGCGACCGGCGTCGGCCGGCGCGGCGGCTCCGAGCTCCCACCGCCCTCCGGCGATGTAGCGCATGACGAGCGCCATCCCCGCGACAAGGCCCCCGGCGAAGCCGCCGCCGGGGCTGTTGTGCCCGGCGAACAGCAGGTAGATGGACACCACGATGATGGTGTGGAACAGGATGCGCACGATCACCTCGAGCAGAATCGAGCGGTTCTCGGCCTTGACCTGCTGCCCGCCGACCAGCCAGGCACGTGGTGCGTCGCGGTTCTCGGCGGTCTGGAAGCGCACCCCGTCGGTGGTCTCCACGAGCGGGCGTCCCGAGCGACGCCGACGCGTCTTCGGCAGCGTGCGGGTCGCCGACAGCAGGTCGGCGCGGTGGGTGACGAAAACAAGGGATGCCACGCCGGTGGCGGCCAGCACGAGCACACTGAGCTCGCCCATGGTGTCCCATCCACGGAGGTCGACCAGCGCCACGTTCACGACGTTGCGGCCGTGTCCGAGCTCATATGCCATTTCCGGAAAGTTCACCGAGATCGGCTCGGCGACGCGCGCCTGGGTGGCCACGATCGCGACGAACGCCATCGACACCCCGACCGCGATGGCGAGCACCGCCCGCGGCGCGCGCCCGACCGAGGCGTTGTGCTCGCCGAGGCGGGCCGGCAGACGGCGCAGCACCAGCGCGAACGTGACCAGGGTCACGGTCTCGACGAGGATCTGGGTGAGGGCGAGGTCGGGCGCGCCGCCGGTGGCGAACAGCACGACCATGCCGAGGCCGGTCACCGACACGAGCACCGCGCCGGTGTACCGCTTGCGGGCGCGCACCGCCACGACCGCTGCGGCGGCCATGATCGGTGCGACCACCAGCTGTACCGGCGTGTGCCAGGCGGACAGTTCGACGCGTTCTGGGGCCGCCGCGACCAGCGCCGTGCCCTCGGCGGCGACCAGCACGATGAAGATCGTCCCGACGTAGAGCGGAAGCGAACCGCGCTGGGTCACGCTGGTGACCAGCACCGAAAGACGGTCGACACCCCTGACCACGGCGTAGTAGGCGTCTCCGGCGGTGAAGGGCAGCAGTCGCGCGCCCTGTGCCGCCCCGGAGCGGGCGCCGATCAGGAAGAGTCCGAGGCCGAGCAGCACGGCGGCCGCCGACACGAACAAGGCAGGTTCCACTCCGTGCCAGAGCGCGAGATGGGCGAGACCGTGTTCGGCCTCGGTCGAAGGCGGGAGGCTCACGGCGTATCGTCGCAGCGCGACGTCCAGCGCGGGCGCGCCGATGCCGCAGGCGATGGCGAGCCCCGCGAGCAGGATGGGCGCTGAGAGGAAGCCGACCGGCGGATCAGGCCATGCCGTGTCCGGCATACTCTCGCCGTCCGCGTCCCTCTTGCGCCAGAACGCACCCCAGACGAAGCGGATGCCGTACGCCGCCGTCAGCACGGAGCCGAGCACCACGCCGGCGAGCGCGACGAAGCCCCACGCGGACCCGGCCAGCCATTCGTCGATCAGCGCGGTGAGCCCGGCTTCCTTGGCGACGAAGCCGATCGTGGGCGCGACGCCCATCATCGAGGCGACCGAGATGATCGCCGCGGTGGTCATCACCGGCGCCTGCCTCCCGACGCCGGACAGCTCGCGGATGTCACGCGTGGACAGCTGGCGGTCGATCACACCGACGATGAGGAACAGCGCCGACTTGAAGAGTGCGTGCGCGACGACGAGGGCGATGCCCGCGAGTGCGACGGCGGGCGTGCCGAACCCGAGCATGACGGCGAAGAAGCCGAGCTGGCTGACGGTGCCGAAGGCGAGGATGCGCTTGAGGTCGGTCTCGCGGAACGCCTGCCATCCTCCGAGCAGCATGGTGAGCACGCCGAGTCCGATCACCATGGGCTTCCACGGTGCGACGGTGGCGAACCCGGGCGCGAGTCGGGCGATGAGGTAGATGCCGGCCTTCACCATCGCTGCCGCGTGCAGGTAGGCGCTGACCGGGGTGGGAGCGGCCATCGCACCTGGTAGCCAGAAGTGGAAGGGGAACAGCGCCGACTTGCTGACCGCGCCGACCAGGAGCATCACGACCGCGGCGTCCACCACCGGACCGGTCGGCGCCATCGCGATCAGCTCCCGGATGCTGGCGGTGCCGGCATCCACCACCAGCACGATCGCGCCGACGAACATCACCAGCCCGCCCAGGGTGGTGACGAGCAGCGCCTGCAGCGCCGCGCGGCGGCTGGCGGCGCGGCGGCGGTAGTGCCCGATCAGCAGATAGGAGAGGATGCTGGTCAGCTCCCAGAACATGACCAGCATGATCAGGTCGTCGGTGAGCACCAGGCCGTACATCGCGCCGGCGAAGGCGAGCAGCACGCCGGCGAACGGACCGACGCCCGTCGCGTCGTCGTGGAAGTACCAGCGGCAGTACATCAGCACCAGGGCGCCGACGCCGGTGACGATGAGGGTGAGCACCCAGCCGAGCACGTCCATGCGCAGTGAGAGGTGCAGGCCGAGCTGCGGGATCCACGCGTAGTCGGTGAACGGCACCGTGTCGGGGTCGAGCACGGCCGGGGTGCGCATCACCGCGTGCACGAAGGCCGCGGCAGGCACGAGCGCGCCGATGAAGAACGCCCGGGCTCCCAGCCAGCGCACCAGCACGGGCAGCAAGAGGGCCCCCGCGAGGAACACGGCGAGGAGCAACGGCATCGGCGGCTCCTCTGTCGCGTCGGGGCCTCTCGGCGCGGCGGGCGTTCGCCCTCAGTCTACGCGGCGGGCGGTGCCGCCGTCGTGCCGGGGCGGAACGTGCACGCGAAGTGCACCGACCGACCGGGCTCCCCCGCCAGCATCCTGGCGACCTGCTCCCCGGCCGCGCGCCCCTTCTCGAGTGCCGGCTGCTGGATGGTGGTGAGGCGCTGCCCGCCGAGTCCGTCGACGGCGATGCCGTCGAATCCGACCACGGTGAGGTCGTCGGGCACGCGCAGCCCGCACTCCTGCGCGGCCCGGATGGCGCCCACGGCCAGCAGGTCGCTCTGCGCCAGGATCGCCGTCGGCCGGTCCGCACGCAGTTCGCCGGCGTCGTCGAGCAGCAGCGCGCGGGCCGCGATCATGCCCTCGTCGATCAGACTTCCGGCCGCGCTCACCGCCGGTGCGTCCGGGAACACCTCGCGCAGACCCGCCAGCCGGTCCAGCGCCACCTCGACGGTCGCGGTGGCCAGACGCTCGACCGTCACCGGGCCGCGGATGCGCTCGATCTCCAGCGCCAGGGTGATGATGCCCACCCGGCTGTGCCCGAGATCTGCGACATGACGCGCCATGGTCGCGGAAGCGGCCCTGTTGTCGAGCGTGATCTCCGGCATCCCTTCGACGCCGGTGCCTTCGATGACCACCACCGGCAGTCCTCGTCCCCGCACCCCCTCGACCGCCTCGCGCGTGCGGGTCGAGCAGCCGAGCAGCACCAGCGCGTCGACCGGCGCCTCCGCGATCGGCGGCGCTTCGGGCACGCGCGGGTCGTCGCGCAGCAGCAGGAGCCCGACGCTGGCATCCGCGAGCGCCTCGGTGAGCCCCTCCATCAGCACCGTCGTCACCGGGTCGAGGAAGGCGTGCCGCAGGTCGGCGCCGAGCACCACCCCGACGATGCCGCTGCGCCCCAGCCGCAGCGAGGCCGCGCGCGGGTCGGGCCCGGAGTAGCCGAGATCGGCGGCGGCGGCGAGCACCTTCTCGCGGGTCGCGTCGGCGACCTTGACCTTGCCGCTGAACACGACGGATGCCGTCGACGTGGACACCCCGGCGGCGCGCGCGACGTCGGCGATGGTCGCACGGCGGCGGGTGTTCGTCATCTACCGAGGGTAACCCGGGCGGGGCGGGGCGTCGCCGCCTGTGGCGGAGTCTTTCGAATCGATTCGATACGATGGTGCGATGGACACCGCCCTGACCCGCTCGCAGTTCGTGCGCTGGCGCGCCGCGATCTTCGCGATCTTCCTCGCCAGCGGGCTGTCGATCGCGACGTGGGCGTCGCGGGTGCCCAGCATCGGCGAGGCGCTGCAGATCGACAAAGCGCAGATCGGCCTGCTGCTGCTCGGCATGGGCATCGCCTCGATCGTCGGCATCTCCACGAGCCCCGCCGTGATGGCCCGCACCGGCGCGCGGCTCGGGATGCTGCTGACGATGATCGCCGTCGCGGCCGGGGTCGCCCTGGTCGGCGTGGGCGCCGAGGTGTTCGGCTCCGCAGCGGTGGTGGTCTGCGGGCTCGTGCTGTTCGGCTTCGGCAACGGATCGCTGGACGTCATGATGAACGTCGAGGCGACGGCGGTCGAGCAGCAGATGGGCAGAACGATCCTGCCGGTGTTCCACGCGTTCTTCAGCTTCGGCACCGTGATCGGCGCCGGTATCGGCGCACTGGCGGCGCAGGCGGGCGTCGGTGTCGCGTTGCACGCGGTGGTCATCGGCGCCGTGATCCTCGCGGCCGCGGTGGTCTGCTTCTTCCAGGTCCCCGCCCGCGAGGCCGCGCTCGATCCCGCCCCCGACGAGAAGCCGGACTGGCGCGAGCGCATGCACACCGCACTCGAGGCGTGGCGCGAGCCGCGGACCTACGCACTCGGCGTGGTCATGCTCGGCATGTCTTTCGCCGAGGGTGGCGCGAACGACTGGATCGCGCTCGGCGTCGTCGAGGGACACCATGCGGATGCCGGCATGGGCGCCCTCGCCCTGGCCGTGTTCTCGGTCGGGATGACTGTCGTACGACTGGCCGGCGGTCCGCTGGTCGACCGGTTCGGACGTGTCGCAGTGCTGCGCGTCCTGGCGGTCGCGGCGGCGGGCGGCATCCTGCTGTTCATCCTCGCCGAGCCGTTGCCACTGGTGCTGCTGGGTGCGGCGCTGTGGGGCGTCGGCGCCTCGCTCGGCTTCCCGCTCGGGATGTCGGCGGCCGCAGATGACCCCGCCATGGCGGCGGCACGGGTGAGCGCGGCGGCGACGATCGGCTACATCGCCTTCCTGGGCGGCCCGCCGGTCCTCGGTCTGATCAGCGTGCACATCGGTCTGCTGAACACGCTGTTCATCCTGGTGGCGCTCGTCGTGATGTCCGGGCTGTTCTCGGGGTCGGCGCGCCCGCTCCCCCAGCCGGAACCCGCGCGGACCGCGACGAAGTAGGCTCGTCGGGTGCGTCTCGTCATCGCCCGCTGCTCCGTCGACTACACCGGTCGCCTCAATGCCCACCTGCCCCTGGCCACCCGCCTGCTGGTGCACAAGGGCGACGGCAGTCTGCTCGTGCACTCGGACGGCGGCAGCTATAAGCCGCTGAACTGGATGAGCCCGCCGTGCTCGCTCGCCACCGAGGAGCCCGGCGAGGAGGAGTCGGCGGCCGGCGTCCGTGAGGTATGGCGGGTGACCCACAAGAAGACCGGCGACGCGCTGCGCGTGCAGATCTACGACATCGTGCACGACTCCAGCCACGACCTGGGGATCGATCCCGGCCTGCAGAAGGACGGCGTGGAGGCCGACCTGCAGCGGCTGCTCGCCGAGCAGGTCGAGTTGATCTCCGAGGGCGCGACCCTGGTCCGCCGCGAATACCCGACCGCGATCGGCCCGGTCGACCTGCTGGTGCGGGATGCCGACGGCGCCGCGATCGCGGTGGAGGTGAAGCGCCGCGGTGACATCGACGGCGTCGAGCAGCTCACCCGCTACCTGGAACTGCTGGGGCGGGATCCGCACCTGGCCCCGGTGCAGGGCGTGTTCGCCGCCCAGGAGATCAAGCCGCAGGCGCGGGTGCTCGCCGAGGATCGCGGCATCCGTTGCCTCGTGCTCGACTACGAGGACATGAAGGGTCTCGAGTCGGGGATTCCGCGACTGTTCTGACGCCGCCCAAGTCGGGTCTCAGTCTCGGGCGGAGCGGAACAGCGACCGCAGCACGAAGAAGACGACCACCCCGCCCTCAGCCCTACCCGGGGGTGGGGATGAACATGACGCGTCGGGTGGGGTGGTCGGTGTAGTGGCGGCCGAGGGGGCTGGTCCAGTGGATGGAGCCGTCCGCGGTCTGACGCGCGGTCCACCGGTGTGCGTCGGGCACGTCGGGGTGTTTGAGGGCGTGGTGGGTGAGGCAGAGGTGGCTCAGGTTGTCGGTGGCGGTGGGGCCGCCGAGGGCGTGGTCGTGGTTGTGGTCGATCTGGCAGCGGTAGACGGGCATGCGGCAGCCGGGGAACCGGCAATGCTGGTCGCGGGCGCGCAGGAACCTGCGCATCGGCTCCGTGGGCGTGTAGGTGTCGGTGCTGGTGACCAGGCCGGTGGGGTCCAGGAACAGGCGGGTCCAGCCGGTGTGGTTCCCGGCAAGATGGCGGGCGATGTCCGGGTCGAGCGGCCCGTGCCCGTCGAGGGAGGCGGGGTGGTCGTCGGCGCCGGTGAGGGTGGTGGCGTTCACGGTGATCTGGATGCGGGCGGTGATGTTGCCCAGTGCGGGGCCGTGCACGGTGGACGGGTCGGTGGTGAGCAGCAGGTCGGTGAGCAGGTCCGCCCGCATCTGATCCAACGTGCGGGTATCCGCTGAGAAATGGATCACATCGGGATGCTCCCCCGCGTCGGCACGCACCCGAGCCAGAATGCCGGCCACTTCGGGGTCGTTCATCCACTCCCACGGATCCTCTCCGGCAGACTCCGCGCCGGGTGGGGAGCCGCGGTCGCATCCGGGCGGTGGGGGTGGGAAGGGGTCGGTGGTGAACGTGTCCCCGTCACCGAAGATCACGTCCGCCGCAGCCTCACGGTCGCCGTCGGCGGGCGTGGCGTCCGTCTCAGCGTCTGCTTCCGCTTCCGGCTCTTCCGCGGCCTCGGACCCGCTCTCGTCGTCGTCGGTGATGACCGGTTCGGGTTCGTCCTGTGCGGCGTCGGTGTGGGCGCGGTGTTCGGCTTCGGCGAGGCGGATGGCGAGCAGGATGGCGTCGATGTCGGGTTCCCAGTCGGCTTCCTGCGCGATGCGGGTGAGCCGGTCATGGATCGCCATCGCCAAATACTCCGGCAGGATCGCGGTCAACAACGCCAACCCGTCCCCGACCGAGCGCACCGTCACGCTCCGTTCGGCTTTGGCGTTGCGGTGCCGTTCGGTCACGCTCTGCCCGGCCAGGGCGGCGGCGACCTGCCGGGCGTGCGCCCGCGTCCGCATCGGGGAGTCGGTCTCGGCGACCACCAGCACCGCGGCCTGGTACAGGTCGATCACGTCCGGGTCGGCCTGGCCGGCGCGGATCGCGGCAGTGATCGGGGACAGGGCGCGGGCGATCTCCCGGGCATGCGCGGCGTCGATCCGACCCTCCTCGAACGCAGCCCGCACCGCGGGCAGCTCGTCCATGACGGTCGCCGCGTCCAGGAACGCGTACTCGACCGCCCCCTTCGACACCCGCCCAGCCGCGGAGTACTCCGCCACCATCGACCGGTAGGTCGAATCCCGATGCGCCGGATTCTCACGGATGTCCTCATCCAGCATCCGCATCCGCTCCGCCGCCAACCCCGCCAACCGAGCCTCCAACTTCGCGATCTCACGACGAGTGGACACCCACTCATCCAGCAGCGCCTCCCGCCGCTCGAGATCCAGAAGCTCCATCGCCATACAACCAGTTTAGAACATATGTACGACGCCGGCAAGGATTTCGCGCAGGAATCTCTAGGCTGTTTCCATGGCCGTCTCCCCTTATTCCTGCATCCTCTGGGACGTCGACGGCACGATCGCCGATGCGTCCGCCGGCATCCTTCCCCGCCTGCGCCAGGTGTTCGCGTCGTACGGCCTGCCCGACCCCGCACCGGAGTCGCTCGTGCAGTGGATCGGGCCGCCGATGTTCGAGTCCTTCCAGCTGCGCGCCGGCATGACGCCCGAGCAGGCGCAGGAAGCGGTCGGGCGGTATCGCGCACTCGCCGCGGCCGACGGGTACGCCTCGTCGGTGACGATCTACCCCGGGATCGCCCAGCTGCTGCGCGAGATCGCGGATGCCGGCATCCCGCAGGCCACCGCGAGCACCAAGCCCGAGAACCAGGTGCGCGCGATCCTCGAGCACTACCGCCTCATCGGCTCGTTCACTGCCATCTCGGCCGCCCGCCCCGGCATCGCCGGCCAAACTGACGGCAAGTCCCAGGTGGTGGCGTGGGCGCTCGAGCGTCTCGCCGCCGCGGGGGCCGATGTCAGCTCCCCCGTGCTCGTCGGCGACCGACACCACGACGTCGATGGAGGCGCCGAGCACGGCATCCCGGTCATCTTCGCGGAGTGGGGATTCGGTGAGCCGGAGGAAGCCGACGGCGCCACCCACCGCGCGGCCGACCCCGACGCCCTGCGCGTCCTGCTGCTCGGAGCTCCGGCCCGACGCTAGTCGCGGCCCGCCTCGATCGCCGCCGCCACGGCCTCGGGCTGGTCGAGATGCGGGATGTGACCGGCGTCCTCGATCACGTACACCTCGGCCTGTGGCATCCGCTCCCCCAGCGCACGAGCGGATGCCACAGTCATGAGGGCGTCCCCCTCCCCCACCACGAACGCGGTGCGGACGCCGCTGCCGACGAGATCGTCGTCCAGCCGCATCTCGGGACGCCAGCCGCGCAGCGTCGTCACCTCCCGCAGGATCTCGCGGTTGGCCGCCGCCCAGCCCGGCATCCGCATCGCCGCCAGCGCGACTTCGAGGATGTCGTCCGGGACCCGCTCCGGGTGTGCGAGGTATCCGCCGAAAGCCTTCCTCCGGACGCTCTCGGTGTCGCGCGGCATCATCCGGGAGACCGCCGCGCCGATCCCCGGCGTCGCCCACAGGCGGAGGAACAGGCCCGGATCGGGGAACAGCCCGCCCGCCGCGCCGGCCAGAACGAGCCGCTGGACGCGGTGCGGATGCGCGGTCGCGAAAGCGATCGCGACGAAGCCGCCCATCGACCCGGCGACCAGTTCGACGCGGTCGAGGCCGAGCCCGTCGAGCAGGCCGGCCACCCAGTCCGCCGAGTCGCGGCGGAATCCACGCGCCCGCAGGTCGCGCGGGTCGGACAGGCCGAACCCGGGCCGGTCAGGGATCAGCACGCGACCCGAAAGCCGTCCCGCCAGCGGCGCCCACTCGGCGGTCACACCGACCCCTCCGTGGATGAGGAGGGTGGCGGTGCCCGTCCCGACGTGGAGCACGGCGGTCGAGCGCCCCTCCGCGTCGACGATCGCGCGCTCCTCGGCGTGGAAGCCGCGCATCTGGAAGACCTCTCGGCGCAGACGGCGGAAGCGCGCCCGCTCGTCGAGGTCCTCCGAGACTTGGGTCGACATGATTACTCCTGCGCGTCGCATCATTGCGTTACGCCGTAACGTAATGCCGTTTCGATAGGATGTCAACCATGGGCCGTCCTCGCGTGCACGACGAAGTCACCGCCGTCCGCCTGCTCGACGCGGCGGAGGAGATTCTGGAGTCCTCCGCGCTCGACACCCTCTCGATCCGCTCACTCGCGGCCGCGACCGGGACGAGCACCCGAGCGGTCTACAGCACGTTCGGCTCGAAGCGGGAACTGCTCGCCGCGCTGGCCGGACGGGCGTTCACCCTTCTCGAGCGGGACGTCGACGCGTTGCCGGTGACCACGGACCCGGCATCCGATCTCGTCGCAGCCGGGCTGGCCTTCCGTCGTCTCGTCACCGAGCATGCGGCGCTGTTCCGCGTGGCATTCCACGACAGCGAACCGGCGGAGGCGACGTGGCCGGAGGTTCGACCGTTGCAGCAGGCCGCGCTCACCCGGTTGCGAGCGCGGATCGCCCGGGTGCTGCCGGAGGACTCGACGGATGCCGTGCTGCGCACGCACACGGTGACGTTCCACGCCCTGTGTGAGGGGCTGGCGACGCTCCAGTTGCGCGGGCTGCCGGTTCAGGACACCTGGGAGCAGTCGCTGCGGCTCCTCGTGCGCGGAATGCGCGGCGAGCGCGCGCGGCCGTGACACGCACCGGCCCCAAACGCACGAACTCCCCGCCCGGACGACATGGTCCTGACGGGGAGTCCGGTGGTCTCCGCCTCAGAGAGGACGGATGTTCTCAGCCTGCAGGCCCTTGGGGCCCTGCGCCACATCGAACTCGACGCGCTGGTTCTCGTCGAGCGAGCGGTAGCCGTTGGACTGGATGGCGGAGTAGTGCGCGAAAACATCGGCGCCGCCGTCGTCAGGGGAGATGAAGCCGAAGCCCTTCTCCGAGTTGAACCACTTGACCGTGCCCTGGGTGCTCATTTACTGCCGTTCTGCTGATTGCTATGCCGAAGCAGGATGCGCCGGCTGAGCTAACGCTAGCCCAGGGGACCCGCACCGCAATACCGCTTGACAGAAGGTGACACAAACGTTGCACGACCATCGAGCGCGGGCAAAGAAGTGGCCCTCACCGCGGGGGGAGCGATGAGGGCCGAAGACGACCGGAGGGTGCGTCGCAGATCAGCATACACGGATTCCGAGAAGTTTGTCCCCCAAAAGGGGGACAAAATCACGGAACGGTGCGATGATGTTGTCACGGCAATCCCGAACAGACCCAATGGGGACGGATCAGCGAAGGAGAGCCAAGGTACGTGCAGTGATCGTCGTTCGGGCGCTGGGGATGTCCGATCGCCGGCTGGGGAGCAGCGAAGACGATCGATCCCAATGCATGCACCTTCAACATAGGGGAGGGGCAGGCCGAGGTCCATGGGGTTCGGCCTGTCATGACTCGTCGGGGATCGCAGGTTCGAGGAAGAGACGGCGGCACAGCGAGGCACACCGCCTCTCCTCGAACCGCCCTCGGATCAGCCCGCCCAGCGCACTGCTTCCCCCCTGGTCAGGCGCGGTTTCATGGCGTGCGCCGACCCCGGTCCTTCCGCTCTCCGGCATCTAGCGCGCTGCAGTCGGCTCTGTCAATCCCGTGGTCGCTGCGCGCTCGCGGTGACACGCTGGCATCTCCACTGACCGAGGGGTGGCCACCCGCCTCCCCGGACGAAGGGAGCGACACCATGGGCGCCATGGACGATGCCAAGCACAACATGGAGAAGATGGCCGGCAAGGCCAAGGAGGGCCTCGGCGACGCCACCGACAACGAGGACCTTCAGGCCGAGGGCAAGATGGACCAGGTCAAGGCCGACGCCAAGAAGGTCGGCGACGACATCAAGGACGCCTTCGACAAGTGACTCGCCTCCGGTGAGCCCCGGGGCCGCGCGCCAGATCTGGCCGGCCCTCGAGCCTTTCGGATGCGCCGTCGACCCTTGTGGTTGGCGGCGCATCTGCGTCCACCGCGGTCGCTGAGCATCTCGCGCCGCGACACCACCGTCGCCCAGAGGAGGCCGGGATGCCGCACGCCGTTCGATTCGGAATCGAGGAGGAGTACGTCCTGCTCGACCGGGATGCCCTGGTCCCCGTCTCGGGAGGTGATGACCGGTATGCGATGTTCGGGGAGGTTCCCAACGGCGGGCGGATCTGCGCCGAGTACCTCAGCAGCCAGTTCGAGTGCGCCACCACCCCGCTGACCTCGCTGCAGGACGCGGGGGAGCAGCTGATCGGCATGCGCGCGCTGCTGGGCGGGTTCGCCGCCGAGCGACACGCGTTGCTCGGCGCGACGGGGTCGCCGTTCGCCACCGCCGGCAGGGCGCAGATCTCCCCGTCACCGCACTACGACGACGTGTTCGAACTGCTCGGCCAGCTCACTCAGGAGCACGAGGTCAACGGCATGCACGTGCACGTCGAGGTCGCCGACGACGAGGAGCGCGTCCGCGCGCTGAGGCGCGTGCGCTCCCGCCTGCCGGTGCTGCTCGCCCTCAGCGCCAACTCCCCCTTCGTGTACGGGATGCACTCGGGGCTGGAGAGCTGGCGCAGCGTGCTGATCCGTCGCCTGCCGGTGTCGTGGAGCCCGCCCGCGTTCGCGGATGCCGACGACTACCACCGTGCGGTGCAGCGCCTGGTCGACATCGGCGCGCTCCCCGTCGCATCCTCGGCGTCGTGGGCGGTGCGCCTCTCGGAGAGTTACGCCACTGTCGAGGTCCGCGTGGCGGACGTGCAGCTCACCGTGCCCGATGCGCTGCTGCTTGCGGCACTGATGCGAGGCATCGTGTGCACCTCCGACCTCACCGACGAACGCCAGCGCGAGGAGGAGCTGGACGCCTCGATGTGGATGGCGGCGCGCCACGGCATGGACGCGCGCTTCCTGACCGTCGACGGCGGGCTGGAGACGGCGTGGGATGCCGTGGGGCGGATGCTGTCCGGCATCCGCCCCGCCCTGCGCGAGTTCGGGGACGAGGATTTCGTCGACGACCAGCTGGCGCGGATCCGCCGGGAGGGGACCGGATCGCGCCGGCAGGCCGCGGCGCACGCGGCAGGGGGAGTGGACGGGCTGCGCGCTCTCTACGCCGCCGGGGCGGCGCCGCATCGCTAGCCTGAACGTGTGGTGATGCTGAACAAGGACATGACGCTGTGCATCTCGCTGTCGGCGAGGCCGAGCAACAACGGCACGCGGTTCCACAACCATCTGTACGAGGCGCTGGGGCTGAACTGGATCTACAAGGCCTTCGCGCCGACGAACCTAGAGGAGGCGATCGCCGGGGTGCGCGGCCTCGGCATCCGCGGGTGCGCGATTTCGATGCCCTATAAAGAGGACGTCATCGCGCTCGTCGACCGGATGGACGCCTCGGCGACCGCGATCGACTCGGTGAACACGATCGTGAACGACGACGGGGTACTGACCGCGTACAACACCGACTACGCCGCGATCGCGCAGCTGATCGAGCGGAACCCGCTGGACGCCTCGAGCACGGTGCTGCTGCGCGGGTCGGGCGGGATGGCGAAGGCCACCGCCGCCGCCTTCCGCGACGCCGGCTTCGCGAACGTCACGATCGTGGCGCGCAACGAGGCCGCCGGGCGCGCTCTCGCCGACCTCTACGACTTCTCCTGGATGCCGGACCTCGGCGACGCGACGGCCGACATCCTCGTCAACGTCACCCCGATCGGGATGGCAGGGGGAGCGGATGCCGACGCGCTGGCGTTTCCGCCGGCCGCGATCGAGGCGGCATCCGTGGTGTTCGACGTGGTCGCGCTGCCCGCGGAGACCCCGCTGATCGCAGCGGGCCGCGCCGCCGGGAAGACCGTGATCACGGGCGCCGAGGTGGCGACGTTGCAGGCTCTCGAGCAGTTCGTGCTGTACACCGGCATCCGTCCGTCGGAGGAGCAGGTGCGGGCCGCCGAGCAGTTCATGCGCGCCGGGCAGTAGCGGCGTTTCTCTTCGCGTTCAGGTGGCCGAAACGGCCGGTATCCCGCGGTCGAAGCGGCATTTCGCGACCCATTTCAGTCGATACGACCGACCGGGGACAGCGAGCGGGGGAACGAAGAAGGCCCGGGTCCTCGGACCCGGGCCGTCGTGTGCGCGAGGGGGGACTTGAACCCCCACGCCCTTGCAGGCACTGGCACCTGAAGCCAGCGCGTCTACCTATTCCGCCACTCGCGCATGTCGCGTTCCGCAGAACTCAACCTGGAAAGACTAACACGTGCGCGCGCGTGCCCGAAAACCGGCGACGCCCTCACCCCCGCGAGACTTACGTTCCAGCATGAGACAGCACGACAGGCGTCATGTCTCACGCTGAAAGAGAAGTCTCGCGGGCGGGGACGGGGTGGGAAGGGGGCGCGGGGGCGGGTTTTCAGCCGGGCTGGCTACGATGTCCCTACCGGTCGGCATGCCAGAGGAGCCCCGTGGGACTACTTGACAGCTTTGAGAAGGGTCTTGAACGCGCTGTGAACAGCGCCTTCGCCAAGACCTTTCGCAGCGGCATCCAGCCGGTGGAGATCGCCTCGGCGCTCCGCCGCGAGGCCGACACCAATGCCGCCGTGGTCAGCCGCGACCGCATCATCACGCCCAGCGAGTACCTGGTGCGCCTCAGCCCCGAGGACGATGAGCGCATGCGCGGCCTCGGCCGTGCGCTGCACGAGGAGCTCCTCGCCCTGCTGACCACGCACGCCCGCACGCAGGGCTACAGCTTCGCCGGCCCGCTGCGCGTCGTCATCGAACCGGACGAGCGCGTCGCCACCGGCACCGTGCGCGTCAGCTCGGGCTCGGTCGAGAGTCGCGTCTCCTGGCAGGCGGTCATCGAGGTCGCCGGCACCCAGCATCCGCTAACCGCCGCCCGCACCGTCATCGGTCGCGGCAGCGACGCCGACATCGCCATCTCGGATGCCGGATCCAGCCGCCGCCACGCGGAGGTGCTGTGGGACGGCGAACGCGGCATGCTCCGCGACCTCGGGTCGACCAACGGGACGAAGATCGACGGACAGAAGGTCCGCGAAGTCGCGTTGACCCCCGACACCCGCTTCACGATCGGTCGCACCGAGCTGGTGTTCCGCGTGGTTCCCGTCAGCGCGTCCGGTTCCGAGACCAGGGGAGGCCTCCGATGAGCGAACTGCTGCTCCTGGTGCTGCGCATCGGCTTCCTCGTGATGCTGTGGTTCTTCGTGTTCGGCGTCGTCTACTCGCTGCGCGCCGACCTGTTCGGGGTGCGTGTGCGCAAGCTGCCGGCGGATCAGGCCGCCGCGGTCCCGGCATCCCCGGCCCAACCCGCCCGACCGTCCGCGCCGGCCGGTCGCAGCGGCCCGCCCACCCGCCTGGTGATCACGTCCGGCCCGAAGACCGGCCTCGAGGTGCCGCTCGGCACCGAGCCGATGTCGATCGGACGCTCCAGCGAGTCCGGCCTCGTGATCCGCGACGACTACACCTCCAGCCACCACGCGCGCCTCGCCCTGCGCGGCGACACCTGGACGATCCAGGACCTCGGCTCGACGAACGGCACCTACCTCGCCGGCGAGCGCGTCGGCGACAAGCCCCGGCCGGTCGCCGTCGGAACGCCCATCAAGGTCGGCGCCACGACATTCGAGCTGCGGTCGTAAGGGCGTCTCCGCAAGATGGTCTTCGAGGGCTCGAGCGCCGCGATCTCCCACACCGGGAAGGTCCGCTCCAACAATCAGGACTCCGGCTACGCCGGAGCGAACCTGTTCGTCGTCGCCGACGGCATGGGCGGCCACGCAGGCGGTGACGTCGCCTCGACCCTCGCGATCAGCCGCATGGAGGGCCTGGACCACGTCTACCCGTCCACCGACGACGCCCAGGCCGCGCTGCAGGCCGCCGCTACGACGGCGGCCGCCGACCTGGTGCGCGCGTCGAAGGAGCGCCCCGAACTGGCCGGGCTCGGCACCACCCTGAGCGCGATCATCATGGTCGACGAGTACGCGGTCATCGGACACATCGGCGATTCGCGCATCTACCTGTTCCGCGACGACGAACTCACCCAGATCACCACCGACCACACGTTCGTGCAGCGCCTGGTCGACTCCGGCCGCATCACCGTCGAGGAGGCCCGCTACCACCCTCGGCGCTCGGTCCTCATGCGCGTGCTCAGCGACATGGACATCGACCCGGAGCTGGACATGTTCGTCATGCCCACACTCCCCGGCGATCGGTGGCTGCTGTGCTCCGACGGCCTGTCCGGCGTCGTGGACGAGGCGCACATCTCGAAGGCCCTGCGGCTCGGGCTCGCTCCCGGACGCACCGCCGACAACCTGCTCAAGCAGGCGCTGGACGGCGGCGCTCCCGACAACGTCACCGTGGTGCTCGTCGACGTCGGGGGAGCACACCCGCTGTCCTCCGGCACCCCGACGGTCGTCGGCGCGGCCTCGAACCCGTCCGAGCTGCCGGTCCCGACCGCCCGGCCGTCGCTCACCGGCTGGCTGCACCCCGTGCTGCAGGCGGCGAACGAGCCGACGCACTTCGAGCCGGATGCCGATTACTTCGAGGAGATCATCGAGGAGGACCGGCGGCGCGCCCGCCGCCGCCGCGCCGCCTGGCTCGCCGCGCTGATCGCCGCCATCCTCGCCCTCGTCGCGGGCGGCTTCATCGCCTACAACTGGACCCAGACCCGCTACTTCGTCGGCGCCGACGAGGACAGCGTGGTCATCTACCGTGGCGTGCAGCAGAACCTCGGACCGATCGTGCTCTCCACCGAGGTGAAGGACACCGGCATCCTGCTCGCCGACCTTCCGCAGTACCAGCGGTCGTCGGTGGAGCGCACCATCAACGCGCGTTCGCTCGCCGACGCCACGGCGATCACCGAGCGCCTGGCCACCAGCGTCCTCCCGCCGGTTCCGGAATCGACGCCCGACCCGTCCCCGACTCCCGCCGCCACGACGGAGGCGCCCGCACCATGACCGCAGTGACCGCCGACACCAGCGTCATGAAGGCGCTGAAGAAGATCCGGATGCCGCAGAAGCAGCGCAACCGCGAGTTCTGGCTGCTCCTGTTCGCCTGCGCGATCTCGGGTGCGGCTCTCACGCTGGTCCAGCTGGGGGCGCTCGGCACGATCGACCCGATGATCCTCGTGATCGGCGGCTGCCTGGCGGCGCTGGTCTTCGCGCTGCACGTGGTGCTGCGCGTGGTGGCATCCGACGCCGACCCGTTCGTGCTGCCCATCGCGACGCTGCTCACGGGGCTCGGCATCGCGATGATCTACCGCATCGACATCGCCAAGCAGCTCACCGGCTGGGACGCGTTCTCGACCAAGCAGCTGGCGTGGACCGCGATCTCGATCGCCGGCGCCATCGCGGTGGTCATCGCGCTGCGGAACTACCGCGTGCTGTACCGGTACACGTACATCTCCGGCCTCGCCGGCATCGTGCTGCTCATCCTGCCGTTCATCCCCGGGCTGAAGGCGACCGGCGCGAACGCGGACGTCTGGGTGTCGCTGGGCGGGTTCATCTCGTTCCAGCCCGGTGAGCTGGCCAAGATCTGCCTGGCCATCTTCTTCGCCGGCTACCTGGTGCGCACGCGAGAGAGTCTCAGCTCGGTCGGCAAGAGGTTCCTCGGCGTCACCTGGCCGCGCATGCGTGAGCTCGGACCCGTGCTGGTGGTGTGGTTCCTGTCGCTGCTGATCATCGTGGTGCAGCGCGACCTCGGCACGGGCGTGCTGATCTTCGGCATGTTCATCGCGATGCTCTACGTCGCCACCGGCAAGACCAGCTGGGTGCTCATCGGTCTCGCGGGCGTGGCGACGGGAGCGTTCCTGGCCACCCGCATCCTCGCGTACGTGCAGCGCCGGTTCACCAACTGGCTCGACGCGTTCGACCCCGACATCATCGAGATGCGCGGCGGCAGCTACCAGCTGGTGGAGGGCATCTTCGGCCTGGCGCACGGCGGCCTGATCGGCACCGGCTGGGGTCAGGGACGGCCGCAGGTCACCCCGCTCGCGCACAGCGACTACATCATCCCCAGCCTCGGCGAGGAGCTCGGCATCGTCGGACTGTTCGCCATCCTCTGTCTGTACATGGTGTTCATCAGCCGCGGCCTGCGCATCGGCCTCGCCGGCCAGGACGACTTCGGCAAGCTGCTCTCCACCGGGTTGTCGTTCACCATCGCACTGCAGGTGTTCATCATGGTCGGGGGCGTCACCCGCGTCATCCCGCTCACCGGTCTCACCACGCCGTTCCTCGCCGCGGGTGGATCGTCGCTGGTGGCCAACTGGCTCATCGTCTCGCTGCTGCTGCGCATCAGCGACGGCGTCCGCCGCCAGCCGAGGGTGGTGATCGGATGACCTGGACCCGACTCCGAGCACTCCGAGGGGGTGCCGCATGACCAAAGAACTGCGCCGTCTCAGCTTCGTGATCCTCGCGATGTTCCTGTCGCTGTTCGTCGCCGTCAGCTGGATCCAGGTCGTCGACGCCGACCGGCTCGCCCAGAACCAGGCGAACACCCGCACCCGACTGGACAGCTACGAGATCCAGCGCGGATCGATCATCGTCGAGGACACCGCGATCGCCACCTCGGTGCCGACCGACGACCGCTACCAGTACCAGCGCGTGTACCAGGACGGGCCGATGTGGGCCGCCGTCACCGGTTACTACAACCCGGCTCTGCAGTCGGCGACCGGCATCGAGCGCGCTCTCGGTGCCGACCTGTCCGGCACCGGCTCGAACGCGTTCTTCGCCGAGATCGAGCGGATCGTCTCGGGTCAGCCGCAGCAGGGCCTGAGCGTCAAGCTCACCCTGGATGCCGCCGCGCAGCGCGCCGCGTGGGAGGCGCTGGACGGGCTGCAGGGCGCGGTCGTCGCGATCGAGCCGTCGACGGGACGCGTGCTCGCGATGGCATCCACCCCCGGGTTCGACACGAACGCGCTCGCCTCGCACGACACCAACGCGGTCAACGCCGAGCACGACCGCCTGGAGGCCGACCCGGCGAACCCGCTGTACAACAGGGCGATCGCCGGCAACCTCAACCCGCCCGGCTCGACCTTCAAGGTCGTCGTGGCCGCAGCCGCCCTGGCGACCGGGGAGTGGACCATGGACTCCACGCTGCCCAACCCGGCGCGCTACACGCTGCCGGGTACCTCCACGCAGATCTCGAACGCGTCGGGCACGACGTGCGGGCCGGGCGAGACCACCACGATCGCCACCGCGCTGCGGCTCAGTTGCAACATCCCGATGGCGGAGCTCGCCGCCGAGATCGGCGACCAGGCGATCCGAGAGACGGCGGAGAAGTTCGGCTTCAACGCCGAGCTCGAGATCCCCGTCAAGGTCACCCCGTCCAGCTACCCCTCCGGGCTCAACGACCCCGAGACGGCCCTGACCGGTTTCGGACAGGGCCAGGTGACCGCGACGCCGCTGCAGATCGCGATGGTCTCGGCCGGGATCGCCAACGACGGCGCGGTGATGACGCCGCGCATGGTCGAGCAGGTGATCGGCGACGACTTCGCGGTGCACCGGCAGTTCGAGGACCACGCGTTCGATCAGCCGATCGACGCCGACGCCGCCGACGCGATCACCGCGGCCATGGTGGCGGGGGTCAGGTCGGGTGCTGCCTCGGGTGCAAGAATAGACGGGGTCGATGTCGCCGGTAAGACGGGCACCGCGCAGAACGGCGGTTCCCGTCCGCACACGCTGTGGTTCACAGGATTCGCCCCTGCGGAGGACCCGCAGGTGGCGGTGGCGGTCGTCGTCGAAGACGGCGGTGGAAAGGGTCAATCCGGGTCCGGCAATGCCATTGCCGCTCCGATTGCGAAGAAGGTCATAGAGGCGGTGCTGGGCAGATGAGACCGACGCAGGGTGTGTCGTTCGGTGGTCGCTACGAGCTGCAATCGCGGATCGCGATCGGCGGCATGGGCGAAGTGTGGGAGGCGACCGATCACGTCATCGGGCGCACCGTCGCCATCAAGATCCTCAAGGACGAGTACATGGGGGATCCGGGCTTCCTCGAGCGCTTCCGCGCCGAGGCCCGGCACGCCGCACTCGTCAACCACGAGGGCATCGCCAGCGTGTTCGACTACGGCGAGGAGAACGGCTCGGCCTTCCTGGTCATGGAGCTGGTGCCCGGCGAGGCGCTGTCGACCATCCTCGAGCGCGACGGCGCGCTGAGCGCGGACAAGACGCTCGACATCGTCGCGCAGACCGCCTCCGCGTTGCAGGCCGCGCACGCGGCAGGTCTCGTGCACCGCGACATCAAGCCCGGCAACCTGCTGATCACGCCCGACGGGCGCGTGAAGATCACCGACTTCGGCATCGCGCGCATCGCCGACCAGGTGCCGCTCACCGCAACCGGCCAGGTCATGGGCACCGTGCAGTACCTGTCGCCCGAGCAGGCCTCCGGTCACGCGGCGTCGCCTGCCACCGACATCTATTCGCTGGGCATCGTGGCGTACGAGTGCCTGGCGGGGAAGCGCCCGTTCACGGGCGAGTCGCAGGTCGCCATCGCCATGGCGCAGATCAACGAGCAGCCCCCACCGCTGCCGGCGACCGTGCCGATCCCGGTGCAGAACCTCGTGATGGCGATGATCGCCAAGAAGCCCGCCGAACGGCCGTCCTCGGCCGCCACCGTTTCGCGGGCGGCGCGCGCGCTGCGGCGCGGCGACCTGAACTCGGCCGCGATCGCGGTGCCCGCCATCGCCGGCGCGGGGGTGGCGGATGCCGATGACGCGACCCGCATCCTGACCGGGATGAACGACGGCGAGGATGCCACGCGCATCCTGCCCACCACCGCGCAGCTGCCCACCGAGCAGGCGGCGGCGCGGGAGGAGACCGAGAAGAAGAAGCGCAGCCCGTGGACCTGGCCGCTCATCGCGCTGATCGTGCTGCTGCTGCTGGTGCTGGGCGGAACGCTGTGGGCACTGCTCGCCAACAACGACGGCGGCGGCGACGCCGACCCGACACCGGCGAAGACCACGACCACTCAGCAGACGAAGCCCACCCCGACCGACACCGAGCCCGAGGAGCCGGAGACCGTCGACATCGCGTCGCTCGGTCTGGAGGGCAAGACCTGCGACGAGGCCACGGCGATCCTGCAGGCCGAAAGCCTCGAGGCGAACTGCGTGCCGGGCGACCCGGCCCCCACCGAGGCCGATCAGGGGCGGATCTACCGGGTGGTCACGACCGGCAACCAGCCGGTGGGCTCGACGATCGAGATGATCTTCCACACCGAGCAGACGCCGCTGCCGCAACCGGGCGCGCCGAACCTGCCGGAGACCGTCGAGCAGGGCGGCGAGGCGCAGGTCACCTGGACCGGTTACACCTGCCCGTCGGGTCAGGGCACCGCGAGCGCCTACAACCTCACCGTGCGGGGCGGCGTGTTCGCCGTGAACGGTCAGCCGACGGCATCCTTCGGTGCGAACGACCGCACGGCGACGATCAACGTCACCGGCGCGCCCGGCGAAGCGGTGGTGGTGACGTACACCGTCACCTGCTCCGGCGGCACCGCCGGTGAGCGGACCACCGGTGCGTCCCCCGAGGACGTCGCGTCGATCCAGCAGGCAGCAGTGCTCCCCACTCCCGGGATCACCGAAGGCACCGAAGGGTAGCCTCGTACACAGTGAGCAGTGACGTCTCAGGGGGATCGGAAGTGTCGACAGAGCCGCGCGTACTCGCCGGCCGCTATCGGGTCGATGAGGTCATCGGCCACGGCGGCATGGCGACGGTGCACCGCGGGTACGACCTGACCCTCGGACGCGAGGTCGCGATCAAGATCCTCGACCCGCAGCTCGCGAAGGACCAGACGTTCCGCACGCGCTTCCGGCTCGAGGCGCAGGCGGCGTCGCGCATGTCGCATCCGTCGATCGTGCGCGTCTTCGACGCCGGCGACCCGTCGACCCCGCCGTCCGGTCCCTCTGCGAGTTCGGGCCCGTCCGCGGGGTCGGCGGCCGGCACCGACGAACCGTACATCGTCATGGAGCTCGTGCACGGCACGCTGCTGAAGGACGTGATCGCCCGCGGCCCGGTGCCGGTGGACGACGCGATCCGCTACGTCGACGGCATCCTCGAGGCGCTGGACTACTCGCACCGTGCGGGCGTTGTGCATCGCGACATCAAGCCCGGCAACGTGATGATCACCGACAGCGGCGCGGTGAAGGTGATGGACTTCGGCATCGCCCGCGCCGTCTCCGACTCCTCGTCGACCGTGGCGCAGACCACACAGATCCTGGGCACGGCCGCCTACTTCTCGCCGGAGCAGGCCAAGGGCGAGCCCGTCGACGCGCGCGCCGACATCTACTCGACCGGCGTGGTGCTGTACGAGCTGCTGACCGGCCGTCAGCCGTTCCGCGGCGAATCCCCGGTAGCGGTCGCCTACCAGCACGTCAGCGAGACGCCCGTCCCTCCCACCGAGGTCAACGAGGAGGTCCCGCGGGCGCTGGATGCCGTCGCGCTGCGCGCCATGGCGAAGGACCCGTACCAGCGCTACCCCGACGCGGCCGGCTTCCGCGCGGCGCTCCAGGCCGCCGCGAGCGGAGAGGCGCCGACCCGCAAGGAGATCGGCGCGCTGACCAGCGAGCTGTACGGCCCGAACCCGCGGCACGCGCAGGAGACCGCCCGCACTCTGCGGCAGCTGAGCACCGACACGACGATGACGCGCACGCAGTCCGGCCCGCCGGTGGCGTGGATCTGGGCGGCGGTCGCGCTGCTCGCCGTGCTGGTGGTGTCGGTGCTGTTCTGGGTGGTGAGCATCAGCGTGCGCCCGCCCGAGGTGCCGAGCACGTCGCAGACCGTCCCGAACCTCGTCAACATGACCTCGGACGAGGCCGAGGAGGCGCTGGAGGATCTGGAGCTCGTGCCGGACATCCGCACGGAGGCCAGCGCCGACTTCGAAGAGGGGCACGTGATCCGTTCGTTGCCCAACACCGGCGCGAAGGTGAACGAGGGCGAGTCGATCATCATCTACGTCTCCACCGGTGCGGACACCGTGACGATGCCGGTGCTGGAGGGGCTGTCGACGGATGCCGCGACGAAGGCGCTCGAGGACGCCGGCCTGGTGCTGGGGACGATCCGTCAGGAGAACGACCCCGAGGCAGCCGCGGGCGTGGTGCTGGAGGCCAGCGAGCCCGCCGAGAGCGAGGTCGCTCCCGGCACGGTGGTCAACCTCGTCGTCGCCAACGGCCACGTGATCGTCGACGACATGACCGGCTGGTCGCTGGATGCCGCGCAGAAGGAGCTCGAGGAGCTGGGTCTCACGCCTGCCCCGGTCGAGATCGGCGCGTGCTCCGAGGGTCAGGTCCCGAACGTGGTGTCCGCCATGTCGGTCGCGCCGGGCGAGGTGCCGATCCGCTCCACGGTCGAGCTGCGCTACTGCGTCGCCGGCTGAACCCCGCGCAGCCAGTTCGCCAGCAGCCGGTGACCGCTCTCGGTCAGCACGCTTTCGGGGTGGAACTGCACTCCGAGGATCGGCAGGCTGCGGTGCGCGATCGCCATCACCGTGCCCTGGTCGGTACGCGCCGTCACCTGCAACTCGTCCGGCAGATCGGCTTCGGCGAGCGCGAGCGAGTGGTACCGTCCCGCGGCGAAGGGCGAGCGGATGCCGTCGAACAGCGGAGACCCGTCGTGGGACACCTGCGAGACCATTCCGTGCATGAGCTCCGGCGCCGCGGTGACCGGGGCGCCGAACGCCTCGCCGATCGCCTGGTGGCCGAGGCACACGCCGAGCAGCGGCGTGTGCGTCTCCTCAGCGAGGCGCACGACGTCCACGGACGCTCCGGCGTCGGCCGGCGTCCCGGGTCCAGGGGAGATCAGCACCGCATCGTGCTCGGCCAGCATCCGCCGCCATTCCGGGTCGGCCGCGGCGACGGCATCCGCCTCCACCATCTCCACCTCGGCGCCGAGCTCGCGGAGGTAGCCGATCAGGGTGTGCACGAAGCTGTCGTGGTTGTCGACGACGAGAACCCGCACGGCTCGGGATCGACCGTCATGGGGCGGCGTGTCGGGGTCTGCCGGGCGCGCGGAAGACGCTGCGGTCATAAGGGGAAAGTCTACTGGCCGGACTAGACTGGGCCGCATGGCACGTGACCGCAACTCCGAAGAACCCGCTCTCGAGCGCGCCGAGGGCGAGGAAGCCCCCAACGCCGTATGGTTCAAGCCCGTCATGGTCGGCTTCATGCTGCTCGGCCTGGTGTGGATCCTCGTCTACTACATCTCCGGCCAGCAGTTCCCGATCCCCGGCATCACGGTGTGGAACCTGGCGATCGGTCTCGGCATCGCCCTCATCGGCTTCCTCATGACCACCCGGTGGCGGTGATCACCGGCATCCGCTCTTCGGCGCCCTCTCACCACGGTGAGGGGGCGCCGTTCTTCACCGCTCGGGCTGTGAATAACACGGGTGTAATTCTCCCCACCTGGGGATAGCCCTGTGGATAACTCTCAGATCAGGCTGCTGATGATCAACGGCGGCACGACGAGCACGACGATCACCAGCAGCACGACCAGGGCTGCCAGCAGCACGATCTGCCAGATGCGCTGATCGCGGCGACGCGTGCGCGTGTAGATGTAGGCGACGATCGCGCCCACGACCGCGCCGCCGAGGTGCGCCTGCCAGGCGATCCCGTCGACCACCAGGCCGAACACGAAGTTGATCCCGAGAACGACCAGGATGCCGGTCACGTTGGCGCCGATGTGCCGGCCGATGATGAGCAGGGCCGCCATCAGGCCGAACACCGCACCGGAGGCGCCCACCGTGGCGGTGCGCGGATCGGCGAGCAGGGCGACGGCGACCGAGCCGCCGAGAGCGCTGACCAGGTACATCGTGAGGAACCGGGTTCGGCCGAGCATCGGCTCGAGGCTCTGCCCCAGCATCCACAGGGCGAGCATGTTCAGCGCGAGGTGGACGAAGCCGCCGTGCACGAGGGCGGTCGTGAGCAGTCGCCACGGCTCGAAGGGGATGCCGGGCACACCGATGTACACGTAGAGGGGCGCGAAGAGCAGCGCGCCCTCGATCGCCTGCCCGACGGTGGGGACCATCTGCAGCAGACTGATCACCGACGTCACGAGCATGATGCCCAGGGTGACGGCCGGGCGGCCGCTGCGCGTGATCGCCATCGGACCGCCTCCCCAGGCCCGGCGCGCGCGCCGCTGGGCGGGGGACTCCGCCTTGCCCTGGTCCGCCATGCACTCCGGGCAGATCACCCCGACCGGCGCCTGCGTCTGGCAGGCGGGGCAGATGGTGCGCAGGCAGCGCTGGCAGAGCACGAAGCTCTGCCGATCCGGATGCCGGTAGCAGAAGTTGTCGCGATTGCGCGTGAACTCAGGTGTCGACATCCGGATCGGCTCGCGCTCGTCTCAGACGGCGGTCAGTTCGCGACGACGTCGATCGAGTGCAGCACGACCGGCTCGATCGGCCGGTCGCCCGCGCCGATCGGAACGGCCGAGATCGCGTCGACGACGGCCTTGGAGGCGTCATCGGCGACCTCGCCGAAGATGGTGTGCTTGCCCTGCAGCCACGGGGTCGGGTCGGTGGTGATGAAGAACTGCGAGCCGTTGGTGCCCTCGGGCTTGCCGGTGATCGCGTTGCGGCGCAGGCCGGCGTTCGCCATCGCCAGGATGTAGGGCTCGTTGAAGTTCAGCTCGGGGTGGATCTCGTCGTTGAAGTTGTAGCCGGGGCCGCCGACACCCTGACCCAGCGGGTCGCCGCCCTGGATCATGAAGTTCGGGATGATGCGGTGGAAGATGACGTCCTTGTACAGCGGGCCTTCGCCGGGCTGGCCGGTCGCCGGGTGGGTCCAGGCCTTCGATCCGTCGGCGAGGCCGACGAAGTTGGCGACCGTGTTCGGGGCGTGGTCGCCGAACAGGTTGACGACGATGTCGCCGTGGTTGGTGTGCAGGGTTGCGACGTGGGAAGCGTGAGGCATGGGTTCATTCTCTCAGAGGCCCCCGCGAGCGGGCTGCGTATTGTGGCTGAACGCGAACAGGATTGCCAGATCCCTGCTGGCTCGCAGTGTGTTCTGGTTAGATGAAGCGAGAACGGACTCCGACCGACGGGAGAACAACGTGAACCTCAGCCGTAAGCGCAAGAAGGAACTGCGGAAGCTGCAGCAGGAGGCGGGACGACTGTGGGAGTCGCAGCAGGTTCTCGTCGGCCACGCCGCGGACATCGCCCGTGAGGCCGGCCGCCAGCTCGGCCACCTGAACCGCGAGAAGGTCGTGCCGGTGGTGCAGGACTCCTACAACCGGCACCTCGCGCCGACCGTCGAGCGCGGCATGAAGGTGGGCAAGCACGTCGTCGACGACAAGGTCGTCCCGATCGTGGGCGGCGTCGTGGGCACGGCGCTGTCGGCCTGGGATGTCGCGAACTCGAAGCGTCACGAGCTGATGGGCCACAAGCCGGCTCCGAAGAAGAAGAGCACCGGCCTCGGATCCATCGTCGCGATCGTGCTCGGCGCGGCCGCCGCGATCGGCGTGGTCTATGCCGCGTGGCAGGCGCTGCGCGCCGACGACGAGCTGTGGGTCGCCGACGACCCGCTGTCGCCGCCGAACGCGTGACGACGGATGCCGGAGGTGCGGTCGATCCGCACGCGAGGGTGAAGCATGCCGCGGCCGCGCGCGGTCTCGAGATCGAGATCCGCGAGCGGCCGCACGCTCGCAGCCTGCACGAGGCCGCGGCGCTGCTCGGGCTGCAGCCGTCCGACATCGTCAAGACACTCGTCGTGAAGACGTCCTCGTCGGGTTCGGGCGGCCAGGCCCCCGATTACCTGTTCGCGCTCGTTCCGGGCGGCCGCGCCATCTCATGGCCGAAGCTTCGCAGACTCGTCGGGGTCAACAAGCTGCGGCTGCCCGAGCCGGACCTCGCACTGGCCGCGACCGGCTACGAGCGAGGGACCATCGTGCCGATCGGCAGCAGCCACGACTGGCCGGTGTACGCAGACGAGACGATCGTGGGCCGGCGCATCGCCATGGGCGCCGGAACGCACGGCCACAGCCTGTTCGTCGATGCCGACGATCTCATCCGCGCCTACGGCGCGACCGTCGCGGACATCTCGGTTCCTGAGTAGCGCGGGCTGCCGGCATCCGCTCAGTGGCGGGCGGGGAGCAGTTCGGCCATCCGCAACGCGATGTCGACGAGCTTCACCCGCTGCAGCCCGGCGATCTCGTCGAGCCGGAACCAGCCCGCCATGTCGGTGGATCCGTTGGTCTCGAACCGGAGGGCGCCGCCCGTGATCCGTGCGCGATACACGATGCGCAGCGTGTGCAGCGGGGTGTCGCTGTGGTGCACGCGCTGGCTGGCGGGGATGACGCGGGAGTGGATGCCGAGCAGCTCGGTGGTCTCGATCGCGTAGCCGGTCTCCTCACGCAGTTCGCGGCGCACCGCGACCTCTGGGTCCTCGCCGGCCTCCAGGCCACCACCGGGCATGGTCCAGGCGACGCGTCTGCCCTCGGTCCAGCGCGCGAGAAGAACGCGCCCGTCGTCATCGGTGACGACCGCGTATGCGGCGACCCGCAGATCCATGGATCAACAGTAGTGGGTCGCCGGCCCGCGGCATCCGCCGGTTTCAGCCGCGCAAGCGGTCGAGCGCGGCGGCCAGGCGGGCGACGGTGCCGTCGACGTCGCCGAGCTTGTCGAGGCCGAACAGCCCCACCCGGAAGGTGGAGAACGTCTCCGGCTCGCCGCAGTGCAGGGGAACACCGGCGGCGACCTGAACGCCGTGCTCACGGAAGCGCGCGCCAGTGCGCAGACCCGGGTCGTCGGTGTGCACGACGACGACGCTCGGTGCCGCGAAGGCGCCAGCGGCGACCGACGGCATCCCGTGGTCGGCGAGCAGAGCACGCACCCGGGTGCCGAGGTCGAACTGCGCGCTGCGCAGCGTGTCGAGGCCGCGATCACGGGTCTCGATCATCTGCACGAGATTGTGGGCGAGCGAGTCGGTGGGCATGGTGGCGTGGTATGCCGCCGAGCCGTCGCGGTACGCGTCGGCGATCTTCAGCCAGCGCCCGAGGTCGAGCGTGAAGCTCGTCGATTCGGTCGCCTCCACAGCGGCACGGCCGGCTGCGCTCAGCATGACGTAGCCGGCCCCGGGGGTGCCGCTCCACCCTTTCTGCGGGGCGCTGATCAGCACGTCGACGCCGAGGTGCTGCATGTCGACCCAGACGGCGCCCGACGCGATGCAGTCCAGCACGAGCAGAGCGCCCACCTCATGAGCCGCTTCGGCGAGCGCACGCACGTAGTCGTCGCCGAGCAACATCCCGGCGGCCGTTTCGACGTGCGGAGCGAAGACGACCTCGGGCCGCTCGTCGCGGATCGCCGTCACCACCTCGTCGATCGGCGCCGGGCTCCACGCGGCCTGCGGGTCGGCGTTGTCGGGCCGAGCCGCACACACCGTGGTGGAGGAGCTCACGCGGCCCTCATCGAGGATCTGGGACCAGCGATAGGAGAACAGCCCGTTGCGGACGACCAGCGCGCGCCGCCCCGTCGCGAGCTGCCGGGCGACGGCTTCCATGGCGGCGGTACCTCCGCCGTTGACGATGGCAGCGCTGTCGGCGTGGTAGGTCTCCCGCAGGATCGCGAGCGTCTGGTGCATCACATCGACGAACCGGGCGGACATGTGGTTCAGCGAACGATCCGTGAAGACGACCGAGTACTCCAGCAGTCCGTCCGGGTCGATGTCGGCGTGGGGAAGGCGCATGGGTTCAGTCTGGCAGTTTCGCCGCCGGCATCCGATCAGGAATCGAGAAGCGCCGCCGGACCCGCCGCCCTAGCCTGGTCTTGACCGACCACACGAAGGGAGCGGACATGGACCGCACGGAGGAGACCACGAATTTCACCGCCGAGGAACGCCAGGCCATGAAGGACCGGGCCAAGGAGACGCGCGCGGCGCGCTCTCGCAAGAAGAAGGACCCGGAGGAGATCCGACGGGAGGGTGAGGCGGAGGTGCGCGCGAAACTCGCCGAACTGCCGGACGCCGATCGCGAGCTCGGCGAGCGGCTGCACGCCATGGTCACCGAGACCGCACCGCACCTCGTCCCGCGGACGTACTACGGCATGCCGGCGTGGGGCAAGGACGGCAAGGTGCTGTGCTTCTTCCAGCCGGCGTCCAAGTTCAAGGTGCGCTACGCCACCTTCGGGTTCGAGACGATCGCGAACCTGGACGACGGGAACATCTGGCCGACGTCGTACGCCGTCACGAAGCTGGACGACGACGATGTCGCCTTCCTCGCGGAGTTGGTGCGGCGCGCAGCCAACTGACGGCTCAGCTCTGGCGCGCCTCGGCGGGACCGATGTGCTCGGGGGTGAGCAGGATGCCGCCGCTGGTGTTGGCCGACGTGGAGAGCTCGGTGAGCCACTGCTGGCTGAGCTGCGGAGCCTCCTGCTCGTCGAAGACGAACCGCAGGGGGATGGACGGGTGCAACCACAGGGTCGAACGACCTGGCTCGGCCGTCCCGTGGTGCCGCCAAGAGAGCGTGAAGCTCTCGTTGCGGCGCAGCTTCGTGGCGATCACGACCTTGAGATGAGCGAGCGTGCGGTCATCGATCTCGATCGGATCGGGGAAGTTGCCGTAGTAGATGAGTCCCATTTGGCATAACCGTATGGGCAGGTCGTCGGCCCTGACAACGCGGCGGAACCGCCCACGACGAAAGGCGAAAGCACTGTTCGCGGCGTGGACTCTCCGGCGCCGGAGAGGCTTCGCTCAGTCCTGTTCCAGGGTCTCACGGGGCGAGCGCCCGTACACGGTGCGATAGGCGGCGGCGAAGCGGGTGATGTTGCTGAAACCCCACCGACGGGCGATCGCCGACACCGTCTCGGCAGGGCCGGCGTTGCGGAGATCGCGATGCGCACCGTCCAGGCGCACGCGTCGCAGGTGAGCCGTCGGGGTCGTGTCGAGGGCCCGCCGGAACGCGTACTGCAGTCCGCGCGTGGAGATGTGCACCGCCCTGGCCACGTCGTCGACGGTGATCGGCTCGTGGGCGTGGGAGTCCATGTACTCGACCGCCCGGCGCACGACCGCGGGCGCGCTCAGTCGCGGCTCGGATGCCATCGCCTCCGAGAACGTGGAGGGGAACGTGCTGAGTGCCGTGAGCACCGCGTGGCGGGTCAGGGTCGATTCGATGATCGGGTCGTCGTCCGCAGCCGCGACGGCGTGCATCACGTAATTGAACATGCGGTTCCAGTACCTGCCGGCACCGGGACTCTTGGGGGCGACATCGGTCAGACGCAGGGTCAGCAGGTCGTCGCCCGTCACCTGCCTTGCGACGTGCTGCGCGACGGAGCGGTCGAGGATGATGGCGCTGACATCCGCGGTCTTCTCCCATTGGGCGCGCACCTCCCTGCCGTCGGTGGCCCAGGGCAGGTCGGTGTCGAGGGTGACCCGGCCGCTCATCACGCGTCCCGCGGGAGCCGCCACACGGCACACCACGATCTGATCCTCGGGCTGGACGGACGATTCCACGGTCGCGGTCAGGGCGTACCGGACGACCGACATGCCCTCGACGGCCGCCGAGCGCCACCGGAAGCCGAAGCTCTTCGGGTCGATACGCTGCGCCCGGGCGGAGGGCACGTACTGGGTCCAGATGTGCTCGACGTCGGCGACGTCGCGCGAATCCATCCGGAGTATCTCTGCCAAGCCTGCTCCTCGTCATGTCATCCGGGCGCGCCGAAAGGCGCCCGTTTCAGGGTAAGCAGGATCCGGAGCGGCGAGGGTCGTCCAACCCGTGAAGACCCTGCATGTGCCCAGTCGGCGACCGCGGAGGGTTATCGGCAAGAAAGTGTGGACGGGTCGGGCGTGTCATGATCGTCCTGCCCACCCGGTTCTGAGCCAGAGGCCCTCGCCGGCGTCGAGTCCGGTGTCGTAGAGTGCGGGCCCGACGCGCTCTTG
>NZ_JAPSLI010000010.1 GCF_031180975.1 Microbacterium sp.
ACGTGCCCGGCCGTGATCCGTCCCGCCCCCTGCGCCTGCCACACCAGCGGGAACCGCTCCACCCGCTCCGACGCCTCCGCCATCCGCCGCTGCACCGTCCGATCCGTGACCCGCAACGCCGCCCCCAACTCGGCCGCGACCGCCCGCACCGACACGTCCGCCTCATCCGCATCCCCCGCCACCGACAACGCCCACCGCGACGCCAGAGCGAGCACCCCATCCCGGGCCGCCTGCAACGTCGACAGGGAACGCTCCAGACCCTGCGCCAGGTCGACCAGCTGATCCAGCGTGGCCACCTGCTCCGCAGACACATCCCACAGCGCCCTCATCACCCCAGTATGGAAGGGGCCACCGACATTCGAACCCCAGATCCCGGCCCGAAACCGAGCACCCAGGTCACGAAGAGATAACGATGATCGACGGGCCCGACGGGCGCCACATACGGGGCGTTGGACGACCACCCGCAAGAGGCAGAAACGGCTTCCGCCCGCCTCGCGGGTCACGACGTTTCGTCTCGCTGCGCTCGCTCAACGACCGGGGGGAGGAAGCCCGTCCCGCCCGTCACGACGTTTCGTCTCGCTACGCTCGCTCAACGACCGGAAGGGTCAGCCCCGTCACCTCGTTTCGTCTCGCTGCGCTCGCTCAACGACCGGGAAGGTCAGCCCGTCCCGCCCGTCACGACGTTTCGTCTCGCTGCGCTCGCTCAACGACCGGGGGGAGGAAGCCCGCCTTGTCCGTCGCGACGTTTCGTCTCGCTGCGCTCGCTCAACGACCGGGGAAGGGTGTCTGCCCCGGCTCAACGCCGGGGCGCCGGACCCGTCGAGGCGCGCAGCCGCAGCTGCGGGGTGGAGTCCAGGAACGCCCCGGGCTCCGCCCCGTCGACCAGATCGAACAGCCGCCGGCCGACGTGGGCGCCGAACGCGATCACGTCGTGGCTCAGGGCCGTGAGGCGCGGCAGGGTGTGCTCGCAGAGCACGGAGTCATCCCACGCGATGATCGACACGTCGTCAGGGACGCTCCGTCCGCGCTCCGTGGCGACCGTGAGGCCGGCGACCGCCATCACGTCGTTGTCGTAGATGAAGGCCGTCGGCGGCTCCGCCAGTTCCAGCGCCTCGCGCGTGGCCTGCGCTCCCGACTGCATCGTGAAGTCGGTGCCGAAGATCATCCCCGCGGCGCCGAGCCGCACCGTCTCGTCCTCGAACGCCGCCATGCGGATGCGAGTGTGCGCGAGTGTGGCGATGCCGCTGACGTACGCGATGCGGCGGTGTCCGAGCTCGGCGAGGTGTCGCACCGCCTCCCGGATCGAGGTGGCGTCGTCGGTCCACACGCTGGTCAGCCCGTCGGCCACGCCGGGGTCACCGACCACCACGGCCGGCAACGCGCCCGGCTTGCGGCTGAGCCGCACGCGCGGATCGTCCACCTGCAGGTCGACGAGGATCACACCGTCCACCTGACGCGCGTTGCGCCACTTCTTGATGGTGGCGAGCTCCTGCTCCGCCGACGGCACCACTTGCAGCAGCAGGCCGTACGACCGCATCGACAGCTCCTTCTCCAGCCCCGACAGGAACTGCATGTAGAAGGACTCCACACCGAGGTTGTTCGGGTCGCGCGCGAGCACGAGTCCGAAGACGTCGTTGCTGGCGCCCGCCAGGGACCTCGCCGCCTGCGCCGGCGCCCAGCCGAGTTCGTCGGCCACGCTCAGCACACGCTGTCGCGTCGCCTCGGAGACCCCTTTGCGTCCGTTCAGGGCGAAGGACACCGCCGCGATCGACACCCCGGCGCGGGCCGCGATGTCGTTCACGGTGACGCGGCGGGAGGACGCAGGAGTCATGTACTCAGCGTACGCATCACGCCGGCTCACCCACCTCGGCCGTGGCGACGCGGTCCACGAGCGCTCGCAACGGGTTCCCCGCGCCGATCGCCACGAGCCGCACCGCGCCGTCCAACGCGTCGGCCGCGCCGATCCTGACCTCGGCCGACGGATGCCGCTCCGCCATGCCCGCGGCGAACGACCGCATCAGCCGTGCCGAGCGGAACACCCCGCCGATCGCGCGCACCTGCGGCCGCGGCGCGGCATCCTGTCCGACCCGGCGCAGCCCGGCGGATACCGAACAGACCAGCTCGGACGCGGCGGTGTCGGTGATGGCGGCGGCGACGGCATCCGATTCGGCGAGCGCCGCGACGGCCCGCGCGAAGCCGGCCACCCGCCCGACCCGCCGTTCGTCACTCTGCAGCAGGATGTACGCCGCCTCCAAGTCGGGGAACTCCGCGCGGACGGCATCCGTCAGCGCGGTCTCGGGTCCGCGGCCGTCGTGGGCGCGCATGACGGCCTCGAGCGCAGCGCGGCCGATCCAGTGCCCGCTGCCCACGTCGCCCATGATGTTGCCCCAGCCGTCCACCCGCGCGACCTCGGCGACGCCGACGGCCAGCGTGACGACTCCGGTGCCCGCTGCGACCACCGCACCGGGCTCTTCCCCGAGCGCGGCCAGGTAGCCCGTCACCGAGTCGTGCGCGAGGGCCAGCGAGCGCGCGCTCACCCTCGCACGGGCGAGCAGCTCATACGCGCCCACCGCGCCCTCCGTCAGCCCGGACACCCCGACGCCGATCCGCTCGGCGGGCCCGAACCTCCGCTCCGCCTCGCCGAGCACGGCTGCGAGTTGCGGCCCGAGCGGCAGATCGGTGCGGATGCCGGGCAGCGCTGCCTCACGGGCGCCGGTCGCGTCCACGTGGCGGAGCTTGATGCCGGTCTGCCCGGCATCGACGGCGAGCACGTTGCTCATCGCGATGTGTCCTCTCCTCCGCGTCAGCGCGCGCGGATGGCGTCGATCTCGTGCGTGCCCTCGTCGAGGAACACGTTGATGCCGCGCACGTCGCCGAGCAGCTCCACGCACGCCGCACTGAGACTGGAGAGGTCGATCACGATCGTCGCCGCCCCCTCGCTGCGCGGGGCCGCCGTCGTCTCGCACCACGTCCAGTCCGGTCCCAGCTGCAGGGCGGCCTTCGGAGCCGCCCCCGTCGACGCGGTGACATCGAGCAGCAGAGCGGTGCGACCCGACAGGTCAGCCGCCGGGCCGGTGAGCCAGTTCCCGCCGGCCGCCGCCTCGACGAGCAGGTGCCCGTCTGTGGCGGTCGCGGTGCCCTCCTGTTGCCAGGACGCGATGTCCCAGCCCTGGGCCCCGCTCTCGAAATCGGCGAGCACGACGCCCGCCGACGCCGCGATGAACGCGTCGGTGCGCTGCAGCCAGCGCGCGATCTCGGCGCGCTTCACGCGGTCGGTCGCGCCGAAGGCCTCCGCCGACTCGGGCTCGACGACGCCCTCCTCGACCGCCCAGGCGACGGCATCCGCGGACCGGTCCGGGACATCGGGGAAGGCGTGCGCTGCGGTCGGAGCAGGCGAACCGGCCAGCCGCCAGAGCGCCTCCACGACGGCGAGCCGCTTGGCGCCGGCGGGTGCCACGGCATCCGCGTCGTAGCCGGCGAAGACCGCCGCCGCCTCATCCTGCTTGAGGGCGCGGTCGGGGTGGAACCGGCCGTTGCGGTCGCCGAGGTCCACGACCTCGTCGTGCAGCCACACGATCGCGTCGTGGTCGGCGTGGTCGCGCGGCACGTCCGCGTACAGCAGGGGCGGCGGGGTGCCGGGCACGGCACGCAGCTCGTCGAGCACGAGCGACCCCGAGGTCGCTCCCCCGTCTGCGGCGTTCACATAGATGTTGAACTGGGTGATCTGCGCCCGCAGCTCCGGAGTGAGCCGCGCGTCGGCGTGCGCGGTGTCCCACGGCGCCGGACGCCAGTCCGCGAACGGAATCGTGACCAGCGACGGCTCGTCGCCGACCAGAGACGGGTACGCCTCGAAGGCGATCCCGCCCGCCGCGATCTGCAGCACGAGCTTGTTGCCCGACGCGTCGGGGTCGACCCACGCCTGGAACTCCTCGAAGGCCGACCAGTCCGCGGTGAGCTGCCGGCCGATGCCGGTGTACGACTGCGTGGCGAACGAGTAGTCCAGCCGCAGGGCCTTCTCTCCCCCGCCGACCGCGCCGTCGGCGGCGCGCTGCAGCGACATCGTGTTGGCGCCGTACTGCACGAACTCGCTGCGCAGCGCGCTGTCGTCACCGTAGCCCTCGAAGTCGTCCACGACGCCGGGTGCGAGCACCGGCCGCTCGCCCAGGATGACCGCGGATGCCGTCGACGCGAGCTCCCGGCCGGCGGCCGAGACGTGCACGGTCAGTTCACGTGTGGAGTTGTCGCGCAGGTCCGCCGGGATGGTCCACTCGCCGGTCCACCACAGCCCGCCGTTCTGCGGAGCGGTCAAGTCGATGCTCTCGTCGGTGCCGGCGACGGTGACGTCCACCCGGTCGGCCTCGTCGAAACCGCGCACGGACGCGCGCAGCGTAACCGACTCTCCCGGGACGCGCGCGCCGTCTGCGGGGCTCGCGAGGTGGGCGGTCGGGCGTTCCGGCACAGCGGTGGTGACGCGATCGTGCACGCCGGAGAGGTCGGAGGCGAACAGCGTGTACGGGTCGTCGTAGTAGGCGAGGAAATGCGGCAGGGTCTCACCGGACGTCGGCGTGTAGGGCGTGGTCGTGCCGCCGAAGTTCGCCCACGTCATCATGTACGTCGTGCGCGCGGCATCCGGGTCGGCCGTGATCGCGGCGAGCACGTCGGTGTACCACTCCGGGTTCGCGTTCTGGCCGTCGGGCCGGATACCGCCGGTGATGCCGAACTCAGTGAACGCCGACACCTTGCCGCGCGCGTCGGCGAGCCGGGCGAGCATGGCGAGATCGTCCGTGAGGCCGGTGAGGAAGGCGGGCGATGCCGCCTCGTCATATGTGTCGTACCCGAGCACGTCGATGAAGTCGTCGCCGGGGTAGGTGCGCAGGTAGAGCTGTTCGTCGCCGCCGAACCCGCCGCCGGGGGAGAAGGCGTAGAGCAGGTTGTGCACGTCCTTCACGTCGCGGAGGTACTCCACCGTGAACCGGTACAGCTCGGCGTACTCGCCCGGCGTGCCGAAGGCCGCCCCCCACCAGAACCAGGATCCGGCGTTCTCGTGCCACGGACGGAAGATCACGGGCACCAGCGCGCCGCTCGCATTCACGGCCGACCTCGCGGCGAGTGCGATGTCGTCGAGGTATGCGGTCAGGTCGGCGTGCTTCGAGCCGCCGGGGAGGACGGCGCGCAGTGCGTCGCCGGAGGTGTCGTAGAAGTCTCCACCGGTCGCGAAGTTCTCGATGTGCGCGCTGAGCGTCACGATGCCGCCCTGCGCGTCGGCCTCGACGAACGACTGGGCCAGGCGCAGCGCGTTCTCGTCCCGCGTGGCCGCGGGATCGCCGGGGCGCTCCCTGCCCTCGATGATCAGCGTGTCGAACCCGAACACCGCCGGGTAGTCGCCGGTGGCCGCTTTGACGTCGGAGGACACGCCGTCGCGCGCGTCGAACGTCACACCGTAATCGGTGGTGTGCTGGTGGCCGAACAGGATGCCCTCGCCGCGGATGTCGCGGAGGTAGGCGAACAGGCTGCGGGTCTCGGCGGTGGCCTCGTCGTCGACGAGGTCGACGGCGGCCGGTTCGGCCGACGACGCCGTCTCCGGGGCGGCCACAGCGACGGATGCCGGTGAGAGGAGCGCGCAGAGCAGAGCGGCCGCACCGGCGATGGCGGGCAAACGGGTACTGCGATTCATCGTCGAATCTCCTTCGTGGGGGTCAACCGCCCGTGCGGGCGAGATAGGTGTCGCGGAGGAAGTCGCCCGCCGGTTTGCCGTAGGGGCAGTAGTCGTCGTTGCCGTCGGCGTCGTCGAGTGAGTACAGAGCGGGAGGCCAGTCCCACAGCATGAAGCCGCGCATCCACGGGCGCCGGTCGCACGCGGCGAACATCGCCCGGTAGTACCGCAGCTGCTCGTCACCGGAGGGGCAGCCGGGCAGGTTCCAGTCGTTCGGCCGCACCGGCGACCCGGTGCGAGACGGGCAGCCGGCCTCCATGAAGAAGAACGGCTTGCCGGACGCCTCGACCACCTTCTCGATGCGGTCGAGTTCGGCATCCCATCGGTCGATCGGGTAGTACCCGCTGGAGGTGATCACGTCGACGGCGTCCCACCAGGTGACGTGGTCCTCCTGGTACTTGTCGCAGTTGTAGGTGACGATGCCGGAGTACACCTCCCGCACGTCGGCGATCAGCGCACGCCACTCGCGTTCGCGGGCGTCGGCGCGCACCATTTCGCACCCGATGCAGAGCATCTCGCAGCCCTCCGCCTGAGCGATACGGGCCGCGTGCAGGATGAACTCCCGGTACGAGGCGAACCAGTCGCCCCAGTTCGGCTCTCCCGGCACGTCCCAGTCGAAGAAGCCGATGTACGCCCGCCAGGTGCCGTCGCTGACGTTGACGACCGGCTTGAGGCACACCTTCACGCCGTGCGCCTTGGCTGCGCGGATGGCGCCGACGATCTCCTCCTCGGTCACCGTCGGCGCCTGGTCCCAGGACATCTCGGTGGACTGCGCGGTCGCCTGCTCGACGGCGTAGGCGAGCGCCGTCCAGTTCACGCCGTGCTCCGCCATCCTCGCCATGGACTCCGCCGCGGCGGGGGCGTCCCAGGTGCCCCGCACGCCGGTCCACCCCCACGTCATGCCCGCGACGTACGGCGCGAGGACGGCCTCGACCTCGCCGCTCACCGAGCGACCAGCTCCGCCGCGGCGGGTTGCGGGGCGTCGGCGTCCACCCGCACGCCGGCGCCCCCCACCAGCTCGTTCGCGGTCCGCACCACCTCGGCGGCGGCGAACGCCGTCACGTCGACGCCGGACGGATGCCGGACGACGAAGGTCGCGCTCTCGCCAGGCAGCAGCGTCACCAGGCCGTCGAGCACGACGGCATCCGGGTGGGCGCGGTCGACGAGCAGGGCGAGATCCTTGATGAGGCCGTGCGCGGTGACCCGCACCTCGGTGCCACCGCCCGCGGGTGCCGTGACGATCGAGTACCGTGCCGCGGCGAGCGCGGAATCGCGCGGCTCGGCGAAGAACCGCACACCGCGCACGTCGCCCGCGGAGGCGACTAGGAGCTCCGACGCGGCATCCTGCGCCGTCGCCACGACGGACTCGACCGGCACGACCAGCGAGCCGCGGGCGGCGACGGTGAACGGCGCGTGCTGCTCGGCGAGCACCCGGCCGTCGAAGCCCACCCGGCGGACCACGAGGTCGCCGCTCCACTCCTCGGCGGTGTCGTTGCCGATCACCGCCGACAGGCCGCCGTCGCGGGGCTGCACGCTGACCACCCTCGGGGCGAACGCGTTCTTCAGCGCGTACCAGAGCGGCTTCAACCGCTCGTCGCCGTCGATCGCGGCCCACGAGGTGACCGGCCAGCAGTCGTTCAGCTGCCACACGATCGCGCCCGAGTTCAGCGGGGCGAGCGCACGGAAGTGCTCCAGGGCGAAGCGCACGGCCTCGGCCTGGTTGAGCTGCATCGCCCAGTGCCACCCCGACATGTCGGCCGGCATCCGGTAGTGCGGCAGCAGGCCGCGGGTGAGCTTGTCGTTCCCCTCCGCCGCCTTCTGGTGCACGATCATGCCTGGCGACTCGGGGGTCAGCGGCGTGTCCGAGATGCTGCGGGTGAGCGTGGACCAGGTGGGCGGGCCCTGCCAGCCGAACTCGGCCACGAAGCGAGGGCGGTGGTCGAGGTAGGTCGGGTAGTCCTGCCGGTTCCACTGCTCCCACAGGTGCATGGTGCCGTGCGCCTCGTCGTTCGGATGCTGGCCGTGGGGGCTGAACGGGCTGCCGTGCGTGTACGGCACGTGGGGCGCCAGTTCGGCCACCAGCTCCGGGAACAGCTCGTGATAGTAGTACGCACCCCAGGTCTTGCCGTCCAGGTGCTGCTTCCACCCCCAGTCCTCGTAGCCCCACACGTTCTCGTTGTTGCCGGTGAGCAGCACCAGGGACGCGTGCGACGACAGCCGCACGATCTGCTCGCGCGCCTCCGCCTCGATCTCGGAGCGCAGCGGCTCCTCCTCGGGGTACGCCGCGCACGCGAACAGGAAGTCCTGCCAGCTGAGCAGGCCGAGCTCGTCGCACACGTCGTAGAAGTCCTCGGACTCGTAGATGCCGCCGCCCCACACCCGGACGAGGTTGAGGTGGGCGTCCCGCGCCTGCCGCAGCCGGCGCTCGTACCTGGCGCGGTCTACGCGCACCGTCAGCGCGTCGTCGGGGATCCAGTTCACGCCCTTCACGTACACCGGCTGGTCGTTCACGATCAGCGTGAACGGGGTGCCGTCGGCATCCGGCTCGGTGTCCCAGCGCACCGAGCGGAACCCGACCCGACGCCGGGCTGCGTCGCTCTCGTGACCGTCCGCGGCGACCACGACGGTCAGGTCATACAGCGGCTGCTCCCCGTACCCGACCGGCCACCACAGCTCGGCGTCCGGCGCGTCCGCGCCGATCCGCACCCGATCGGCGCCGGCGGGGACGGTCGCCGTCGCGGTGGCACCGGCGACGTCGAGGGTCACCTCGAGCGGGATGCCGGATGCCGTCGCGTCGCGCTGCACGACGACGTCGACATCCGCGCGTCCGCCGACCGCAGCGGGTGCGGCGTGCACGCGCACCTCGGCGATGCGTGCGACCGACCAGGATTCCAAGCGGACGGGGCGCCAGATGCCGCTGGTGAAGGTGGCGATGCCCCAGTCCCAGCCGAAGCTGGCCGCGGATTTGCGGATCGCCTCGTACGGCAGCGGGTAGGGCCGCGGACGGGCGCCGTACTCCATGCTGCGCTCGTTCGCGTAGCGCACCGGCGAGCGGAACGCCACCTCGAGCGTGTTCTCCCCCTCGCGCAGGTGCGCACGCACGTCGACGCGATACGAGCGGTGCTGGTTCGCCGCCTCGAGGATGACGACGCCGTTCAGCGTCACCGTCGCGACCGTGTCCAGCCCTTCGAAGACGAGGTCGTGACGGTCGCGGCCGTTGGCCTGCCAGCAGAACGTGGTGGCGTAGGTCCAATCGACCAGGCCGATCCAGGCGGTGAGTGCCTCGTTGTCGTCCAGGTACGGGTCGGGGATGAGGCCGGCGGCGAGCAGGTCGGTGTGCGCGCAGCCGGGGACCGTGGCGGGGATCGTCGCGGCCACGACCTCGGCGGGGGCGGGGCCGGAGGCGGCCCGCAGGGTCCAGCCGGATCGGATCTCGGTGCGAAGGGGGGTGAGGGTCATTTGACAGCTCCGGCGACGAGGCCTTTGTAGATCCACTTCTGCAGGAAGAGGAAGGCGAGGAGGGACGGGATGATGACGAGGAGGGTGCCGGCGGCGATGACCTCCCATTGGGTGTTGGTGGCGCTCTTGAAGTTGAACAGCGTCGTCGACACCAGGCCCTCGCTGGGCAGGTAGAGGAACGGCGTGTAGAACTCGTTGTAGATGCCGATGCCCTTGATGATGACCACCGTGGCGATCGCGGGCTTGAGCAGCGGCAGGATGATGCGCCAGTAGATCGTCCATCGGTTCGCGCCGTCCAGCATGGCCGCTTCGTCGAGCGACGGCGGGATGGACTGCATGAATTGGATGAACAGGTAGATGGCGATGATGTCTGTGCCGGTGAACAGCAGGATCAGCGCGGCCTTGGTGTCGTACAGCCCCATGCCGTTGATCAGCTGGAACGTGGCGACCTGGCTGGTCACCGACGGGATGAGGGTCGCGATCATGAACAGCACGACCACGAGGGTCTTGCCGCGGAACGTGAACCGGTCGAGTGCGTAGGCCGCGGTGCTGCCGATGAAGATCGTGCCGACGAGCGCCACGGCGAGGACGACGGCGGTGTTCACGAAGCCGGCGAGCATGTCGCCCTGCACGAACGCCTTGACGAAGTTGTCGAGATTCAGCCAGTTGCTGGGCGGGGTGAGCGCGCTCGTGCGGGCGTACTCCTCGCGGCCCTTGAAGCCGGCGAACAGGATCGCGGCCATCGGAAGCAGCGTGCAGAACCCGGCGATGAGCAGGCTGACGTACTTCGCGGTCTTGGCGGTGTAGACGCGCAGGCGGATCATCGCGAGGCTGCGCGCGGGGGTCACGGTGCTCATACCAGGTCGACTTTCTCGTCGGGGAACAGCTTGCGCTGGATCCAGGTGACCAGCAGGACGATGATCAGCAACACCACCGCCATGGCCGAGGCCAGGCCGACGTGGCTGAACACGAACGCCTCCTGCACGGTCTTGATCACGAACGTGGAGGTGCCGTTGGCGCCACCGGTCATGATGAACGGCGTCTCGAAAGCGCTCAGCGAGCCGGAGATGCCGAGGATGAGGGTGAGGGCGACGACGCGGCGGATGCCGGGGAAGATGATCGCCCAGAACTGCTGCCACTTGCTGGCGCCGTCGAGGTCGGCGGCCTCGAACAGCTCGTCGGGGAGGGATTGGATCGCGCCGAGGAACAGCACGAAGTTCAGACCCGTATAGCGCCACACCGACGTGCTGGCGAGCGACCAGTTCGCGATGTCGGGGTCGCCGAGCCACTGCGGCGGGTCGGTCAGCCCGACCCAGCTCAGCACGATGTCCAGCGATCCACCGGGCTGGAACACGTACTGGAACATGAACGCGATCGCGACGCCGTTCACGAGGTACGGGAAGAAGATGATCCCGCGGAACAGGTTCGAGAACTTCGTGCTGAAGCTCAGGACCGTGGCGAAGTACAGCGCGATCGCGATCTGCACGAACGTCGCCAGGAAGTAGTAGACGCTGACGAAGAACACCCGGAACACGTCGGGGTTGGTGAACACTTCGACGTAGTTGTCCAGGCCGACGAACTGCTTGTTCTGGTCGAAGCCGTCCCAGCTGGTGACGCTGTAGTACAGCAGGTTCAACGCCGGCCAGTACGTGAGCAGCAGAAGCAGTCCTACCGCCGCCGACAGGAACAGCCAGGGCGTGAGGCCTGCCAGGGTCGTCCGCCGCCGGGACCGGGCCGGAAGGCGCTCGCTGGAGCGGCTTCCGGTCCGGACCACGAGGGCGGAGGTCTCCGGCGACTCCGAGCGCGGTACCGAGATGGTCATGAGATCCTCCGGGTCTCCCGGGCCTACTTCGCGGTCTTCTCGACCGCGGCGCTCCAGCGGTCGTTCAGCTCGGCGAAGTAGCTCTCCTTGTCGCCGTCGGCGGCGCCGCGCGCGATGTCGACCAGCTTCTGGCGGTACACCTGGCCGTAGAGGTCGATCTGCGCGTTGTTGGCCACGTCGGTCAGCAGGCTCTCCTTGCCCTTCGGGGCCGGGGCGGGCTCGATCAGCTGCACGCCCGCCTCCTCGAGTCCCTTCAGGTTCTCGGGCAGCGGCGCGTCCTTGAGCGTCGGGACCATGCCCTGCGCCTCGGTGTAACCGGACTCCTCTGTGAAGAACTGGATCCACGCCCACGCGGCGGCCTTCGACTTCGAGTTCTTGCTGATGCCGTAGCCGTAGTCGCCGTCGTTGGTGGCGTACTGGGTGCCGTCGACGTTCGCCGGCCACGCCATGTAGCCGATGTCCTCGGCGGAGGCCCCGGCGTCCTCGGCGGCCGCCTGCATCTGGCTGATCGACCAGGAGCCCAGGATCATGGTGCCGATCTCGCCCTTGCCCAGCTTCGTCTTCGAGGACTCCCAGTCGGTGGTGAGCGGGTCGTCCTCGGTGAGGCCGGCGTTTACCGACTCGAACAGCAGCGAGTCGATCGCGTAGATGTCGGTGCCCTCGGTCCACGGCTCGGGGTTCTCGGCCATGTGGACGGCGGCGTCGGGGTCGTTGGTGATGGCGCCGAGGTTGCCCATGCCCTGGGAGATCGGCCAGCCGTCCTTGTAGTTGGTGTACAGCGGGATGGCGTCGGTGCCGTCCTTGATCTTCTGCAGCGCGTCGAGCCACTCGTCCTCGGACGTCGGCAGCTCGGTGATGCCGGCCTCCTCGAAGACCTTCTTGTTGTAGACGATTCCGTTCGCGTTGCCGCCCGACGCGATGCCGTACTGCGTGCCCTCGAAGCTGTGCTTGGCCGTGTAGCGGTACTTCTCGGCGAAGTCGTCGGTGTCGCCGAGCGGCTCGAAGAACTGCGCGAACTGGCTCGGCTTGACCGCGGCAGGGATGGCGAGCACGTCGCCGTACTTGCTGCCGTTGAGACGCGTCTTGATCGCGTTCTCGTAGTCGTTGACGCCCTCGAACTCGATCTTCACGTCGGGGTACTTCTTGTTGAACTCCGCGGCGTACGCGTCGAACGTGCCGTCGGACACGAGGTCGGTGCGGTTGGTCAGAACCAGCAGGTCGCCCTTCACCTCGCCGTCGATGGTGTTGCTCGCGTCCGCGGCCGAGCCCGAGCAACCGCTCAGGGCGATGACCGCCGTGGTCAGTGCCGCCGCTGCCAGCAGCGCCTTTCGCTTCTGCATGTGACTACTCCTTTGTATGCGGGTCGTGCGTCCGGACGGGGTCGGGATGCCGCCGGCGAATGACAGCGTAGGACGGTCGGGGGTAGGATATAAAGCGCATAAGTAAAACCTGTCCTGTTCTGTCCGGTCGCACCGTCGCGGCGCCGGACGCGGAACCCGCGGCATTCCGAAGGAGGAGCCATGGACCGACGAAACGGATGTCCGTCGAGGACATCGCGGGCCGCAGAGGCGGCCACCCCCGCATGAACCCGCAGACCAGGGCCACCCTCGAGGACGTCGCCCGACTGGCCGGTGTGAGCGCCAAGACCGTCTCCCGCGTTTTCAACCAGCGCGACCTGGTCAACCCGGAGACGGTGGCACGGGTGCTCGACAGCGCCCGGCGTCTCCGATTCCGGCCCAACACCCTGGCCAGGGGTCTGCGCAGCGGCGGACGCACCAACGTGGTCGGACTGATCGTCGGCGAACTGGGCAACCCGTTCTATTACAAGGTGGCGGCCGGCCTGGAGAAGGAGCTCGCGGCCAACGGGTACAGCCTGCTGCTGGCGAGCACCGACGACACCGCCGAGGGCGAGGAACGCGTCGCCGACGCCCTGCTCGCGCAACGGGTCGCCGCACTCGTGCTGATCCCCGCCGCTCCCGACCAGTCCCATCTGGACGGTGAGCGGCAGCTGGGCACGCCCATCGTCGCGATCGACCGGCCGGGCCGGAACGTGGTCGCGGACTCGGTGGTGCTCGACAACCGGGCGGGCGTTCACGAGGCCACCCGACATCTGCTCGCCGCCGGACACCGCCGGATCGCGTACCTGTGCAACCCGGCATCCGTCCATTCGCAGGCCGAGCGACTGGCGGGCTACCGCGCCGCGATGGCCGAGGCCGGAATCGCGGACACCAGCGCGTGGGAGGTGCTCGAGGACCGCCGCGGCGTCTCGGGCGAGGAACTGTGCGCGCATCTGCTGGACGCCGCCGAGCCACCCACCGCCATCCTGTGCGGCAACAACCGGATGACGGTCGGCACGCTGCGAGCGCTGCGCGACCGCGGCGACGACAGCACCGCCCTGATCGGTTTCGACGACTTCGACACCGCGGACATCCTCGGGGTGACCGTGATCTCCTACGATCCGGAGGAGCTGGGTCGCACCGCCGGCCGGGTGGCGCTGCAGCGCATCGCGGATCCGTCCGGCTTCACGCAGCAGATCGTGCTGCCCACTCATCTCATCGAACGCGGGACCGGCGAACGCTCACCGAAAGGACGACCATGACCTCGGAGATCATCCATCTGAGCGGCGCCGGGGTGTCGCTCGTGCTCGACGCCCGCGGCGAAGACGTGCCACGCGTGCTGCACTGGGGCGCGGCGCTCGGCGCGCTCACCGCCGACGATCTGGCCGACCTCGCCGCTGCGCGTTCGCGGCAGACCCCGCCCGCCACGCTGGACGCCCCGTGGGAGCTCACACTGCTCCCCGCCGAGGCGGACGGCTGGTCGGGCCGCCCCGGCGCGCAGCTGGTGCGGGACGGCCTGCCGGTGCGCTCCCGCTGGAGCCTCGTCTCGATCACCTCCGACGGTGCCACGTGCGACATGGCGCTCTCCGACGACGATGCCGACGTCTCGCTGACCCTCCGCGTCGAGGTCGCTGAGGGCGGAGTCGTGTGGCTGCGTCAGACGGTGCGCAACCGCGGCGACCGGCCGCTCGGCGTCGACTGGCTGGAAGCGACGCTGCCGTTCTCCCCCTCCGCGACGCACCTGACCACGCTCGACGGTCGGTGGTCGCGCGAGAAGCGGGTGTCGACGACACGGCTGCCGGCCGGATCGATCGTCCGGCAGTCCCGGCGTGGCCGCCCCGGCCACGACGCCGCCACGTTCTTCGCCGCCTCGGAGCACGCCCCGCTGTGGGATGCCGGACGGGTGTGGGCCGTGCACGCGGCGTGGTCGGCGGACACCACCTACCGGGTCGACCGCGTCACCGACTCGGTCCCGCTGCTCGGCGCCGGCGAGCTGCTGCGCCCTGGTGAGATCGTGCTCGCCCACGGCGAGGAGTACACCGCCCCAGCCGTCGCGTTCGTGTACTCGGACGCCGGGTTGGACGGCATCGCCCGGCGCGTGCACACCTGGATGCGCGCCCGCCCGCAGCACCCGCGCACACCGCGCCCGTTCACGCTGAACACCTGGGAGGCGGTGTACTTCGACCACGACCCTGAGCGGCTGCGCCTGCTCGCCGACCGGGCCGCCGAGGTGGGGGTCGAGAGGTTCGTGCTCGACGACGGCTGGTTCACCGGCCGCCGCGACGACACCACCAGCCTCGGCGACTGGGAGGTGGACACCGACGTCTGGCCGGACGGTCTGCGTCCGCTCGCCGACCACGTGCACGCCCGCGGCATGCAGTTCGGGCTGTGGTTCGAGCCGGAGATGATCAGTCTCCGCTCCCACCTGGCGGCACGGCATCCGGACTGGTTCCTGCACGACCCCCGCCATCTCGACCACCCCGCCGAGCTGTCCTGGCGCACGCAGTTCGTGCTGGATCTCGCGAACCCCGACGCGTACGCGCATATCCTCGCCGGGATGGATGCCCTGGTGAAGGAGATCGGCATCGACTACATCAAGTGGGATCACAACCGCGATCTCATCGAGTCTGTGCACGACGGCAGACCGGGAACGCACGCGCAGACCGTGGCCGTGCACCGACTGATCGCCGAGCTGAAGCAGCGCAACCCGGGGTTGGAGATCGAGTCGTGCTCCAGCGGCGGCGCCCGCACCGACCTCGGCATCATGCAGGTGTGCGACCGGGTCTGGGCGAGCGACTCGAACGATCCGGTCGAGCGGCAGGACATTCAGCGCTGGACAGGGCTGCTGCTGCCACCCGAGCTGGTCGGCGCGCACGTCGGGCCGGCGGAGTCGCACAGCTCGGGCCGGGTCACCCCGCTGTCGTACCGGATCGCGACCAGCCTGATGGGCTCGGCGGGCCTGGAGTGGGACATCCTGGGCTGCTCGGACGAGGAGCTGGCGCAGATCACCCGCTTCACGGCGCTGTACCAGGAGCTGCGTCCGCTGCTGCACACCGCCGAGGTGGTGCATCCGCGGCTGCGGGATGCCGCCTGGCGCGTGACCGGCTACCTGTCCGAGGACCGCGCGGACGCCGTGCTGATCGTCGCGACCGTGGCGGGGCTCGAGGATGCCAGGGCCGAACGCCTCCGGATCCCGGGTCTGGACCCGCAGCGACGCTACCGGGTGTGGCTGCGTCGCGAGATCGGCGAGCCGAAGGCCGGCTGGGTGCTCCCCCCGTGGATGGGCGAGTCCGGCGTCGAGCTGCCCGGCAGCGTGCTCACCGAGGTAGGGCTGCAGCTGCCGACGCTGTGGCCCGTACAGGCGATGGTCGTGCAGCTGCAGGCGGTCTGAACGCGACGACGCCGCGCACCCGGTCGGGGTGCGCCGCGCACCCGGTCGGGGTGCGCGGCGTCGTCGGTTCAGGTCAGTCCTTGCCGATCTTCTTCGCGTCGTCCGCGTTCAGCACGCGGAACAGCAGCGCGCCGAGGGCGGCGCCGACCAGCGGTGCGAGGATGTACAGCCACAGCGAGACCCAGGCGAAGTGCCCGGTGAGCGACAGCCCCAGGGCGACGGCGGGGTTGAAGCCGCCACCGGAGATGCTGCCCACGGTGGTCGCGCCGACGAACACGATGCCGCCGATCGCGAGACCGTAGAACGAGTTGCCGGCGGTGTCCTTCGCGGTCGCCACGTTGAGCACGACCCAGACCAGGGCGAGCGTGAACAGCGCCTCGACGAGGAACGCACGGCCGCTGTTGATCTCCAGCGCCTTGTCGGATGCCGGCCACAGCGCGAGGCTGACCAGCGCCGCCAGCGCGCCGCCGACCAGCTGGGCCACGATGTAGGCGACCAGGTCGATGACTGTGAGGCCGCCGCGCAGGAAGACGGCGACCGACACCGCCGGGTTCAGGTGCGCACCGGAGATGTGGCCGGTGGCGAAGACGAGCACCACGAGCGCGAAGCCGATCGCAAGCGGGGTGAGCGGGCTGCCGCTGTTGACGGCGCCGATGATGCTCAGGACGAACAGGAACGTGGCGAGCGCTTCGGCGACCGCCTTGCGTGCTGTAGCGGGCATGGGAGTCCAATCTGTCGACGTGCGGGGGCGCGGGCCTTCCCGGCCCGGTACGCGCACGCAGCGCGACCCCCCGCTGGCGTACGATATACCCGCCACGGGCTCACACCCTGGAACGCGCCCGCGACACGGCGGTGCCGGCCGCTACAGCCAGCCCTTCCGGCGGAACACCAGGTACAGCCCGCCGCCCAGCGCCACCATCAGGCCGAGCGCCATCGGATACCCGAACGTCCAGTGCAGCTCCGGCATGTCGTCGAAGTTCATGCCGTACACCCCGCCGATCAGCGTCGGCGCGAACAGGATCGCCGCCCAGCCGGAGATCTTCTTCATCTGCTCGCCCTGGCGGATGCTCTCCTCGGTCATCCGCCGGATCTCCTCGTTCTGGCGCCGTGCCACGATGGTCGACTCCACGGTCAGCGCGTTGTCGAGCACCGTACGGAACGTGGTGGCACGATCGGCGATGCGCAGCGTGTGGTCGTGCACGTCGCGGAGATAGCGCTGCAACTCCTCGTCGACGGCGTACTTCGCCCCTCCCCGCAGCAGCGCCTCCACGATGCCGCTGAGCGGCTGCGCCGCGCGCTGGAAGTCGATCACCTCGCGAGCCAGCTTGTAGATGCGCTGGGTCGCGTCGACGTCCTCCACGAACAGCTGGCTCTCGATCTCGTCGATGTCGTTCTCGAGCCCCGCGAGCACCGGGGCGTACTCGTCGACCACCTCGTCGAGAATGGCGTACAGCACCGCCTCCGGGCCGCGGGCCAGCAACTCGGGCGCCCCCTCGAGACGGCGGCGCACCCGACCCAGGTCGGGCGACTCGGCGTGGCGGATGGTGACCACGAAGTCCGGCCCGACGAACACGTGCACCTCGCCGAACTCGACCTCCTCCAGCGCATCCAGGTAGCGGGCGGGGCGGAGCACCACGAACAGGTGCTCACCGTAGCGCTCGATCTTGGGGCGCTGATGACCGGACAGCGCGTCCTCGACGGCCAACTCGTGCAGCCCGAACTCGGCGGCGACGGAGTGGATCTCGTCGGGGCTCGGCCGGTACAGGCCGATCCAGCCCATGCCGCCGCGCTCGCGCATCAACTCGAACGTCTCGTCGAGGTTGGCGGGATTGGCGGTGCGGACGCCGTCGACGTAGATGCCGTTGTCGATGATCGCCATCCCTGCTCCCTCCGCGCGCAAGCCGACTCTACCCGCGCTGCAGGATTCTGCAGCGCGGGTAGGCGGGCTCAGCGGCGTCTGCGCGCCGCGATCGTCATCAGCGTCGCCGCGGCGGCCAGCAGCAGCACGCCGAGGCCGATCAGCGGCCACGGCGTTCCCGCGTCCTGTGCGGCCGGGTCGGTCGCGGCCGGGCTCGGCTCGTCGGCGGTGGGCTCGTCGGCGGGCGCGGACGGGCCGTCGGATGCCGTCTCACCCGCCACGGTGAAGTCGTACTCCCCGGACGTCGGGTGGCCATCGCTGGAGACGACCTGCCACGTCACCCGATAGGAGCCTGCCGGCATGCCCTCCTCGAGCGGGACCGTGACCGTGTCGCCGTCGACGACCGGGTCGCCTGCCGCCCAGTCGCGGCCCGACTCGTCGGCCACCACGACGGCCGTGCCGTCGGCCTCCTCCTCGACGGCGATGAGCGTGTTCGAGAACGTGAGCACGATCTGCTCGGGCGCGGCGGCGAGCTGCTCACCGGCGGCGGGAGTGCTCGACACCAGCGCGTCGTGAGCGGATGCCGGAGACGCGGCCGCCAGGACGGCGACGGCCGCCACGGTCAGCCCGGCGAGGGCGGTGCGGATTCGGGACATGGGAAACCTCTCTGAGTGGTGCCGCGGAGCGGCGGTCTGATCTGTGGGCGCGCACGGCGCGATCGTCGCCCTGTCGGGCGGCGTGGGGATCAGACCGGGAGAGGAGGGCCGCGGTGACGCAGCCGGCCGAGGTGCGGGGCGCGGCGGCGCGGCGCGGGGACGACGGCCCACGCCGGGCGGGCCGGCGTGATGCGGGCGGCGGGAACCGGGGCGGTGCAGACGCGCGTCAGCCAGGCGCGGACGACGGATGCCGCGGCGACGAGCGCCCGCAGAATCCGCTCTCCGCGGTGCAGGGCGGCGACGGTCACGACGGCGGCGACCACGTGCGCGCCCCACATCCCGGCATCCGTCGGCACCAGCCCGTCGGGTGTCGTCGACAGCGCGACGATCCCGTGCTGATGCGGTGCGAAGCCGCTGCGGGGCGTGATCCCGCCGAGCACGAACAGGGCGTGGAACAGCAGCTGCGACAGCGCCACCGAGATGCCGAGCCGCACGAGCGACAGCCGCCGCCCCGCGAGCAGCGTGCACACCATGAGCGAGAGCAGCCACGGCACGGCGATGCCGAGCACTCCCGGCATGGCGCCGTCGACCCACACGTGCGACGCCAGCGCGACGAAGGTCGCGGTCGAGGCGGCGGCGAACCCGCGGAGAAGCGGGGTTCTGCGGGACGGACGCACCCCTCCATCCTTCCACGCGCGGTCAGGCGAGCGGCTCCTGGGTGTCGCGCAGCGCGGCCGGTCGCTCCCGACCCGCCCACACCGCGCCGGCGCTCGCCAGCACCACCAGGCCGATGCCTGCGACCTCGAGCGCCGACAGCCGCTGCCCGAGCACCAGGAAGCCGGCGACCGCGGCGGTCGCGGGGCCGAGGCTCATCAGGATGCCGAACACCGCCGGCGCCAGCCGGCGCAGGGCGAGCATCTCCAGTGCGTACGGCACTGTGGAGCTGAGCACGGCGACCACGAGCCCGAGGGCGACCAACTCCGGCCGCAGCAGCGCCGTCCCGGCATCCGCCACCCCGAAGGGGAGCGAGAGCACGGCGCCGAACGCCATCGCGAGCGCGAGCCCGCTGAGCCCGGAGAACTCGCGGCCTACGCGCGTCGACGCCAGGATGTAGCCGGCCCAGCTCGCCGCCGCGCCGAGGGCGAACAGCAGTCCGGCGGGGGTGAGCCGGTCCCAGCCGCCGCCTCCGAGCGCGAGGATGCCGAGCAGCGCGACCCCGGCGCACAGCCAGGCGACCCTGCTGCGGGCGGTGATCACGGCGAGGGCGAGCGGGCCGAGGAACTCGATCGTCACCGCGACCCCGAGGGCGAGTTCGCTCAGCGCCAGGTAGAACATCGCGTTCATCACGGCGAGCACCCCGCCGAGCAGCAGCGCCGAGCGCCACGCCGCGGCGGAGTGCCCGCGCAGCGAGGGTCGGGCGACCACCAGCAGGATGAGCGTCGAGAACACCAGCCGCAGCATGACCATGCCGAGCGGGCCGACCTCGTCGAACAGCAGCACGGCGACCGCCGCTCCGACCTCGCCGCAGGCGAGACCGAGTCCTACCAGGGCGGCGGCGAGCGCACCCCCGCGCGACTCGGTCGCCCGGGTGAGAGCAGGTCGCGGGCTCACTCTGCGGAGGGAACCGGGCAGATGGCCGCGTTGAGGATCGACTGCTGGTACTGCTCGGCGGTGAACGGCAGACCGAACTCGGGCGCGGTCGCGCCCTTCGCGGCCGGGGCCTTCGACGCGATGGCCGCGAGCTCCCAGGCCAGGTACGCCGCGATGGTCCCGCCCACCGACGAGTTGTTCAGGGTGACGGCGACAGTGAACCCGGTCGCGGGGTCGGAGTACGCGGCGGTGCCGTAGCCCGGAGTCCAACCGTGCTGCCCCACGAGGGAGCCGACGAGGTAGGCACCGCCGGTGGCCTGGTACCAGGACGGGGCCTTCGCCGAGGCTGGCAGCGGGTTGCCGAACCGCGCGGGCTCGGCATCCTTCTCGCGCAGCGCCTGACGGGCCTCCGCCTGGGCGTAGCGGCCGAGGTCGGTGATCGTGGAGACGACACCGGAGTCGGTGAAGCCGGTGCTGGAGGACATCTCGGTGATGTCGATCGGAGCGGCGCAGTCGTAACCGCCGTCGATCGTGGGCAGGTACCGGCCCTTCAGCGCCGGGGCGGGCTGAGGAGCGGCGGCCTCCGGCCCGGGCAGCGAGGTCGAGGTCAGCTCGAGCGGCTGCGTCACGTACCGCTCGATCAGCTGTGAGGCGCTCATGCCCGAGGCGCGTTCCAGGGCGAGGCCGAGCATGATGTATCCGGCGTCGGAGTCACGATAGGCGATATGTGCGGGTCCGCGCTGCTGCCCCAGCCCGAAGCTGGCGAGCTGCAGGGGCACCCATTCCCGCTCGGGGGTGTTCAGCCAGTACGGCTTCACGGCGGCCTCGGATGAACCGGCGCCGCTGGTGCCGTTGCACAGGTCGAGGAGCGTGATGTCGGCCATGTCCGCGACGCCGGAGACGTACTTCGGCACAGGGGCGTCCAGCTCGATCTTGCCGTCGTCGACCATGCCGTACAGGACGTCGCAGGTCATCAGGCGCGTCACGTCGGCGATGCGGAACGACATCTCCGGCGTCACCTTCGCGTCGTCACCCGCCCCCTGCGTGCCGAGGCCGGTGACCCAGCTGCCGCTCCACGGGACCCACACCCCCACGATCGCGCCGGAGGCGCCGGAGGCCGCCATCGCGCGCTCCACCGCCGCCTGCATCTGCGAGACGACATCCTCGGGGAGATCGCCCTCGACCTGTTCCGGCGGGGTGTAGCTGAACGACTGGTCCGACGCTGAGCAGCCGGTCAGAGCCAGGGCGAGGACCGCGACGGCCCCCGCGACAGCGCGCAGGCGGCGCGACGAACGAAGCGGCATGAATCGACTCCCCCGGGAGATGGACTCTCCGAGTCTAGAACGCGGATGCTGGGAGGCCGCCCGCCGCACTCAGCGTTCGACCGCCTGCGCCTGCCTGGCCTCCCACGCCTCGCGCATGAACCGCCGCACGTCCTCGTCCACACGGATGTCGCTCGGCCGCAGCGGACGGGTGAGGTACAGCCCGTCCAGCGAGGTCAGGCGTGACAGTGCCACGTAGGTCTGCCCCGGTGCGAACGCGCCGGACCCCAGATCGATGACCGCCCGGTCGTACGTCTTCCCCTGCGACTTGTGGATGGTGACCGCCCAGGCCAGGCGCAGCGGGAACTGCGTGAACTCGGCGACCACCTCGCGGGAGAGCGTCTTGGTGCCGGGATTGTAGGCGTAGCGGAACCGCTCCCAGACGGCGGGTTCGACGTCGAACTCGTCGCCGTCGACTTCGACCCGGACGGTGCCGCCCAGGATGCGGGTCACGGTGCCGATGGACCCGTTGACCCAGCGCGGCGGCTCACCCGACATGGAGGTGTCGTTGCGCAGGAACATCACCTGGGCTCCCACCTTGAGCTTCAGCTCCAGGTCGGCGGGGTGGTTCGCCTCGCCGCGGCCGAAGTCGCCCGACACCTCCGCGTGCGCGGTCTGCTCACGTCCTGGCAGCGCAGCGAGGTGGCGCCGGTTGATCGCGGTGACGATGTCGTTGCGGGTCGCGAGCGTGATGATCGGCGTCTCGCCCGGCTCCGGCTCGGGCGGCGTGCGGGCGCCCTGCGCATTGAGGATGCCGGCGATCTCGGCGGTCACGCGACCGTAGCGCACCGCGTTCAGCATGGCCTTGAAGCCGTCGTCGGACTGCCGGTGGATGTTCACCAGCTCGCGCACGTGCAGCCTGGCGCGCGTGTCGACCTCGAACAGCCCGTCCTGCGTCCCTGAGCCTGTCTGGGGCCCTGAGCCTGTCGAAGGGCCCGCCCACACCTTGGCGTCGAAGAACCAGAACGACCGGTAGTGGTCCTGGACGTAGCGCAGCTCCTCGCCGCGGGGAGGAACAGGTGCGAGTTGGTAGGGGTCGCCGAACATCACGATCTGCACGCCGCCGAACGGCTCGCCACGACGCCCGCGCGCCTGTCGCAGTGAGCGGTCGATGGCGTCCATGAGATCCGCGTTGACCATCGAGATCTCGTCGATGACGAGCGTCTCGATCGCGTTGAGGATGCGCCGGGTGGCATCCGACTGCTCGATCTCGCCCTCGGCGATGAGCCCGATCGGCAGCCGGAACAGCGAGTGGATCGTCTGCCCCTCGACGTTCAGCGCCGCGACACCGGTCGGTGCGCAGATCGCGATCTGCTTCTTTGTGTTCCACGCGAAGTGCTGCAGCAGCGTGGACTTGCCCGTGCCCGCACGACCGGTGATGAAGACGTGTTCGTCGGTCTCCTCGATGAGGCGGAACAGCTCGAGCTGCTCGGCGGAGAGAGGAGGGGCGGACACGCAACCATGCTAATTCTCCGCGCCGGGAACGAGGTCGCCGCACGGCGACGTCCCAGCCCGGCATCCCTAGACTGGCGCCATGACTCAGGGGCGGACGAGGCAGCGCCGGCGCGCGCGCCTCAGCACCGACCTCACCCTCCTCGGCATCGTCGGCGTGCTGCTCGTGGCCGCCATCGTCGCCGGCGGGCTGTCGCTGTACCGCGAGTTCTACGGGCCGTCCGCGTTCGTGGAGCGCTACCTGGAGATGCTCTCCACCGGACGCGCCGCGGACGCACTGCGCGTGCCCGGCGTCTCGGTCGATCGCTCCCTGCTCGACGATGCGGGGATCCACCCGACGGCATCCGAGGCGCTGCTGCGGTCGGCGGCGCTCGCGCCGCTCTCGAACGTGCGGGTGATCGACGAGACCGACCACGACGGCACCTTCATGGTGTCCGTCGAGTACGACGCCGGATCGGTCCACGGCCGGAGCCGCTTCACGGTGGTGCAGGACGGGTGGGTCGGGGTCACCCCCAACTGGCGCTTCCAGCGCAGCCCGCTCGCCGAGGTGGAGTTGACCGTGCTCGGCGCCGACCAGTTCTCGGTGAACGGGTTCGAGATCGACCGCCGCCAGGTGTCGGCCGACGGCGTCGACGCCGATCCGCTCGACCCGCTGCACCTGCTCGTCTTCACCCCGGGCGTCTACTCGATCGCGGTGGACACCCCCATCGCCACCAGCAGCGGAGTCCGGGTCCTCGCGGACACGCCTTTGGCCCGTACCCCGGTGAACGTGCAGGCGACCGCGACCGACCGGTTCACCGAGGTGGTGCAGCAGCGCGTGGAGGAGTTCCTCGAGGCGTGCGCCACGCAGGAGGTGCTGCAGCCGACCGCGTGCCCGTTCGGGCTGGAGGTGCGCAACCGGATCGCGTCCGTGCCGCATTGGTCGATCGCGAAGCATCCGGTCGTGACCGTCGTCCCCGACGGCGCGCACTGGGCGATCCCGCCGACCGAGGCGGTCGCGCACATCGAGGTCGAGATCCAGTCGCTGTTCGACGGGTCGATCGAGAAGGTCTCCGAGGACGTGCCGTTCCAGGTGGACGGCACGATCACGATCCTGCCCGACGGCTCGGCATCGATCAGGGTCGGCTCACCCGACATCGACACGCGCTGAGCCCAGGCACCCGCTGAGTCGGGGTTCAGCGCCCGGTGCGCGCCTCACGCTCGGCCCGGCGTCGGTCGCGGTCGGCGAGGTCGGCGAGGCGGGCGTTGTACTCGTCCAGCTCGGCGTCGCCGGTGCGGTCGGCGTGCCGGTCACGGCGGCGCTGCAGCCTGGCATCCGATCGCGACCACTGGATGGCGACGGTGATCGCGAGGATCAGGGTCGGGATCTCGCCGATCGACCAGGCGATGCCGCCGCCGATGTACTGGTCCTCCATCGGGGTCGGGCCCCAGGTGCGGCCCATCGAGCCGAACCACTCCGCGACGATCAGCCCTTCCTGCATCATCATCGCGATGCCGAAGAAGGCGTGCATGGCCATCACCGCGATGAGCGTGATCAGGCGCCCGGCGTGCGGCAGGCGGTAGGGCACCGGGTCCGCGCCGATGAGGCTCATCACGAACAGGTAGCCGGAGAGCAGGAAGTGGATCACCATCCACTCGTGGCCGAGGTGGTCGTACATCGCCCACCGCACCAGGTCGGTGAAGTAGAACGCCCACAGCGACCCGATGAACACCGCCGCGGCGACAAACGGATGCGTGACGACCCGTGCGAACGGCGAGTGCACCGCCCACATGATCCACTCCCGTCCGCCGCGCGTGCCGTCGTCGCGCTTGTCCACCGCCCGCAGGGCGAGGGTGATGGGCGCCGCGCTGACGAGCAGCAGGGGGATCGCCATGCTCAGCATCATGTGGCCGAGCATGTGGATGCTGAACAGGTACTCCTGGTACGCGTTGATCGGCCCGCAGGTGACCCACAGCAGCATCAGCATGCCGAGCACCCAGAAGATCGTGCGCTGCACGGGCCAGCCGTCGCCGCGGCGGCGCAACCGCTGCACGCCGGCGAGGTACAGGAACAGACCGAACCCTACGGCGACCAGCCAGAGCACGTCGATGTCGAAAGCGGTGAACCACCGGTCCAGGGTCATCTCGGGCGGCACGGGCGACCGGGTCAGCCGCTCCGCGGGGGTCTGCACCGCCGGCGCCTCCTCGCCCACGGGCGGGGGCGTCCTGGCGAGGGCGGCAGCCGCGCCCGACGCCACGCCCATGAGCACCAGCTCGCCGAGGATCAGCGTCCAGAATGACCGGGCGGCACGGTCCCCGCCGAGATGCGGGATCAGGCGGCGGCGGTACCAGGCGCCGAACAGGCCGAGGCCGACGAGGGCGACCGCCTTCGCGAGGACGATGAGGCCGTACGGCCCGAACAGCTCGCTCCAGCTGCCCAGTGCGACCACGGTGCGGGCGACGCCGGAGACGGCGACGACGACGAAGGCGGCCAGGGCGAGCGAGGAGTACCGGGCGACGAGCCGTGGCAGGTCGACGCCGTCGGCATCCGTGCTGCGCGACGCGGGCCCGCGCAGCAGAACCAGCAGCAGGACGCCGCCGACCCAGACGGCGGCGCCGATGGTGTGCAGCAGGATGGCATTCACCGCGACGGTGTGGCCGGCGAGATCGCCGGAGTGGCCCTGGGTGGCCATGGGGATGAAGGATGCAGCGGCCAGCAGTGCGGTGAGCAGCGTGCCGGTCCAGCTACGCCAGCCGAACGCGAGGACGGTGATCGCGGCCCCCATCAGCGTGGTGATCAGCCAAGCCTGGCCGAGCGGCAACTCCAGCAGGAAGCGGCCGAACTGCTCACCGAAGTCCCGGTCGGCGGTGAGCTTCGGGTTGAAGGCCGCCATGAAGCTGAGGAACGCCGTGAGCCCGGAGCCGACGGTGAACACCGCCGCTCCGACCGAGGCGGTGTCGACCGCGAGGTCGAAGGGGCGCGTGCCGCTGCGCAGTCCGAACAGGGCGAGCACGAGCGAGCCGAGCATGGCGGCGGCACCCAGGTTCGCGAGCAGCTTCGCGATCGGCAGACCCCACATCACCAGCGGGCCGGGATCGAGGAGCTTGGGCGGCTCCGCGCCGCCGCCGAACGCGAGCGCGACGACGACCGCCGCCACGGCGGCGGCGACGAGCACGCCGAGCCCGGCGAGGCGGTAGGAGGTCACCGTTCCAGCCTAGGCGTCCGCGGTGGACTGTCGCGCTGGCCCGGGTTGCACGAAGGCCGCCCCCTGCGCGGGGACGGCCTTCGAACGCTGTCTTACTTGACGGCGGCCTTGAGCTTGGAGCCGGCGGTCACCTTGACGCGCTTGCCGGCCGGGATCTTGATCTCGGCGCCGGTCTGCGGGTTGCGGCCGGTGCGAGCGGCGGTCTCGACCTGCTCGAACGAGATCCAGCCGGGGATCGAGACCTTGCTGCCCTTGGCGACGGCGTCGGAGACGGTGCCGAAGAGCGAGTCGAGAACGCGCGAGACGGTGGCCTGGCTCTCGCCGGTGGCGGAAGCGATGCTCGCGACGAGCTCGGTCTTGGTGATGGACTTGTCAGCCATGTCATCCTCCAGCGACGAAGGGTCCGTCGCATCATGTTGGGTTCGGGAGTGCTCCCGTTGGTCGATCGACCGGGACGAATGTATCAACACGCACATGTGTTTCCGCGTCATTTCGCGGGTTTCCGGTCAATTTCGTGGCGTGTCGCGCCACTTTCGTCACATCTGCCCCAGAAGCGGGGCTGGACCGGGCCGGCGGCTGTCGCGCGTTGAGGAGGAGATCACCCGATTCGAAGGACCGGATGCCGGGACTCGGGCCTTCATTCCGGTCGATCTCCTGCAGGTCGGTGCCACCCGCGTCGGCGTCACCGGCTCGCGCGGTGCAGCCCTTGCGCGATGGCCGCCATGATGATCGCCTGCACGTCTTCCCAGTGCTCCATGATCTGCTCGTAGCTGAACCTCAGGACGTGGTAGCCGCGCAATTTCAGTTCGGCGTCGTGTGCGATGTCCATCGTCCGCTGGAGGCCGGTGTGCGTCGCGCCGTCGATCTGGATGACGAGCCGCTCGCCGATCAGCAGATCCACGCGGTGTCCGTGCACCCACGCCTGCGGCAGCATCGGCACGCGCAGCCAGCCCAGGCGGAAGACGATGATCGTCTCGAGGCCGGAGTCCGCGAACGGACGCGCCTGCTCCAGCACCGCGACCGCCGCGGCGGGCAGCGGCAACCGCCGGAGTGCCTGAGCGTCCACGAGCCTCTTGTTCAGCGCGGATTCCCAGACGACCAGGGCGGTCTCGAACGGCTGGCACTGCGCGACGAGCGCCAGCGCGTTCACCAGGTCATCCTCCGCGGCATCCGGCCGCCGCGGAAGAACCGGCGACGACCAGTGCACCACGACGTGCGGCGGCACCGAGATGCGTGCCACGTTCGGCCGCGCGGCCACGTGGCGAAGGCCCCGCTCCGGCACCCACAGCCCGGTGCGCTCCGCGACCGTCACGCAGCTGAGCACCACACCGCGTTTCACTGCCCCGACGAGCTCGGGGTCGGCATCCGGTAGCACCACCCAGCCGTTGCGCACCCCGATGATCCGCGCCGCCGCCTTCGCCTGCCGCAGCGCGTAGGAGCTGACACCGGCCTGGGTGAGCGTCCGGGTGCGGGCGATGCCGCCCCGACGCCGCAACTCTGCAACGGGATCCATCCGTACACCCTGCGTCGACGGCATCCGCTCGTCGGGGTCGGAACCCGGGAAATATGCAGAGGTTCCGGCCGCCGCCGATTGTGCAGGACGAGTGGCGGAAGGAGATCGCACGAAACGAAGGAGCGGATGCCGGAAACCGGCCCTTCATTTCCGGTGATCTCCTTCGTTCCGGCGAGCCGCAGGCCACCCCGAACACAGAAAGGGCGGGGATCCGAGGATCCCCGCCCTTTCAGGAACTGATCACCAGCTCGACTTGGTCACGCCGGGCAGCTCGCCCCGGTGCGCCATGTCACGGAAGCGGACACGCGAGATGCCGAACTTCGTGAGGACACCGCGGGGGCGGCCGTCGATGACGTCACGCGAACGCAGACGCACGGGCGACGCGTTGCGCGGCAGCTTCTGCAGGCCGACACGCGCGGCCTCGCGCTGCTCGTCGGTCGAGTTGGGGTCGACCAGGGCCTTCTTCAGCTCGGCACGACGCTCGGCGTAGCGGTCGACGACCGCCTTGCGCTGCTCGTTGCGAGCGATCTTGCTCTTCTTCGCCATGATTAACGCTCCTCGCGGAATTCGACGTGCTTGCGAACGACCGGGTCGTACTTCTTCAGCACGAGGCGGTCCGGGGTGTTGCGGCGGTTCTTCTTGGTCACGTAGGTGTAACCGGTGCCCGCCGTCGAACGCAGCTTGATGATCGGACGAACGTCCTGAGCCTTCTTCGCCATCAGAGCTTCACACCCTTCGCAAGGAGGTCCTTGACCACGTTCTCGATACCGCGCACGTCGATCACCTTGATGCCCTTGGCGGACACGTTCAGGGTGACCTTACGACCCAGCGAGGGCACGTAGTAAGTCTTCTTCTGCACGTTCGGGTCGAAGCGACGCTTCGTCCGGCGGTGCGAGTGCGAGATGTTGTGACCGAAGCCGGGAACAGCTCCGGTCACCTGGCACACTGCTGCCATTTCGGTGACTCCTTCATTACCGTGGGGCCGGACGGCCCCACCCAAGATCCCTTGTCTGCATGCCGCTCGGGTGAGCGGCACACGAACTGCGCAGCAGGAGAGTGCGCAGACAAACGACAATCCTAGCACGTCTCGGGCGTGTCACTTCTCCGCGCCCGCGACCATGCCCTTGATGAAGTAACGCTGCAGCACCAGGTAGGCCACCAGCACCGGCAGCACCGACAGCAGGGATGCCGCCGCCGCGGCTCCCAGGTCGCTGGACGAGGTCGCGAAGAACGTGCCGATCGCCGGCGCGATCGTGCGCATCTCGGGGCTGCGCATCAGGTACACGCTGAGGGCGTACTCGTTCCAGACGTTTACGCTGGTCAGGATCACCACGGTCGCAGTGACCGGCCGCAGCATCGGGAACACCACGCGGGACAGCACCTGCATGCCGGTGGCGCCGTCGACGGCGGCCGCCTCCTCGATCGACAGCGGCAGCCCGCGCATGAACGCCGCGTACAGGAAGATCGCCAGCGGCAGCTGGGCCGCCACCATCACCAGGATCGTGCCCCAGTACGTGTTGATCGCGTTGAGGGCGCTCATCATCGAGTAGAGCGGCACGAGGATCGACAGCGGTGGGATCATGATGAGCCCGACCACGCCGGCGAGGATCAGCCGGTTCGGCACGGTGGGCCGCCGAGCCAGCGGGTACGCGGCGAGCGCCCCGAGCAGGCACACCAGCAGCGTGGCCGACACGGTCACGATCGCGCTGTTGCCGATCGCGCGCAGGATGTGCCCCTCTTGCACCGCGGTGACGAAGTTCTCGCCGTGCCACGACCCGAACGGCAGCAGCCACTGCGACGACAGGTCGCTGCGCGCCTTCAGCGCCGAGGTCACGGTGATGTAGAACGGCAGCAGCTGCAGCAGCACGGCCGCGAGCACGCCGGCGCCGATGGCGACGCGCGCCGGCCACGACGAACGCGTCGACGGCGGCCCCGCGCTCACAGCTGCTCCAGCCGTCGGCGGTTCAGCGCCGTGTTCAAGACCAGGGTCAGCACCGCGATCAACAGGAACAGCACGACGCCCATGGCCGCGGCGTATCCGGCGCGCTGACTGTCGAAGTACATCTTCGCGATCAGCGTCGAGACCGAGTTCGTCGCGTAGCCGGGCCCGCCGCCGGTGAGCACCTGGATGACGTCGAACAGCTTCAGACCGCCGATGAGGTTCAGCACGATGCTGGTCGCGAACGCGGGCTGCAGCATCGGCACAGTGACGTGACGGAACGTCTGCCAGGCGGTCGCGCCGTCAAGCCGGGCGGCTTCGAAGTACATCGTCGGGATCGACTGCAGGCCGGCCAGGTAGATGACCATCGAGATGCCGACGAACTGCAGCGAGTTCACCGCCACGATGATGGCGACCGCCACCCCCGCGTCACTGAGCCACGCGGTGCGCTGCCCGCCCAGCGCGATGACGAGGTCGTTGAGACCTCCGGAGTTGTACGAGAAGAACAGGTAGTACATCGTGCCCATCACGACCGGTGAGACGAGCACTGGCAGGTAGATGATGGCGCGGGCCACATTGCGCCCCCGCACCGCCCGGTCCAGAGCGAGCGCGAGAGCGAGGCCGATCACCTGCTGCACGAAGGTGGACCCCAACCCGTACACGAACGTGTTGCCCAGCGCGGTGCGGAAGTTCGGATCGTCGAACAGCCGCAGGTAGTTCTCCAGACCGACGAATGCGCGCTCGACGCTGTACCCGTTCCAGTCGGTCGCCGACAGCAGGATGCCGTTCAGCAGCGGCCACAGGGTGAACACGCCGAGCACGGCGAGAGCAGGCAGGTACAGCAGGTTGAGCGCGCGGCCCGCGAAGCGGGGGACGAGCCCCCCTGTCCCCCGCTCCGGGCCTCGCACCGCTCTCGCGGTGGGGACCGTCATCGCAGCGAGTCGTAGGCCGACTTCATCTGCGAGACCGCTTCCTCCGGGGTCATCTGGCCGGTGATCACACCGTCCGTCGTGGTGACCATGGTGTCCCAGATGCCGTTCGGCAGGTACACCCGATCGAAGTAGGGCTTCAGGGGCAGTTCACCTGGGGCGACGAACGTCTCGTAGCTCTCGGTGAGGACGCCCAGGTCGCTCTCCGCGTTCGTCAGGCCGGGGATGCCGCCGATCGAACCGGCAAGTTCCGACAGGTTCTCCGGCTCGGCGAGGTAGGCCAGGTAGTCCAGCGCCTGCTCCTTGTCCGGCGAATCCTTGGCCACGCCGTAGGCGCGGCCCTCGCCGCCGACCAGGAACGGCTCGCCGTTCTCGGACGGGATCGGCATGTAGCCCAGGTCGGCGTCGGGGTTGAACCCGAGCGCCGTGGCGACCAGGTAGTTCTGCACGAACACGAACGCGGTCGTGCCCTCGGCGAGCGCGCGGCCGAGGTCGTCGGTGGTCGCCGACGAGTAGTCCGGGTTGAACCAGCCCTGCTTCTGCCAGGAGGCGATGTGCTCGAGGATGCGGGTGTAGCCCTGCTCGTCGAACTCGCCGTCCTTGAAGCCCTCGTAGGACTCCTCACTGAAGTCGCCCGAGCCGATGAAATCGGTGATGTTGCCCGCGAACCAGCTGTCCTTGCCGGACGACGAGACCGGCACGATCCCGGCATCCTTCAGGGTCTTCAGCGCCGCCTCGAAAGCCGTCCAGTCGGTGAGCGAGGCGGGGTCGATGCCCGCCTCCTCGAGCACGGTGCGGTTGTAGACGATGCCCGCGACGTCGGTCTCGATCGGGAGGGCGAAGAACTGCCCCTCGTCGTTCTTCATCGCCGGCGCGAGCGCCTCGTTGAAGTGCTCGGCCCACGGCTGCCCGTCGAGGGGCTCGAGGAACTCGCTGTACCGCAGCAGAGACCAGCCGTGCGTGGCCCAGATGTCCGGCTTGTCGTTCGAGGAGAGCCGCACCTTGATGTCGGCCTCGTACGTGTCGGTGGACGGGACCAGGTCGATCTTCACCCCCGGGTTCTCGTCCTGGTAGGCGTCGGTGATCTTCTGCAGCACCTTCAGGCTGGGGTCGGTGGCCCCGAAGTTGGTCTGCATCTCGATCTCGACGGAGTCCCCGTCGCCGCCCCCCGTGGAGCAGCCCGTGAGGGCGATGGTCGCGGCCGCGACGGCCGCGAGGCCGAACCTGAAGTGCCTCATGATACGTACCTCGCTGTTCTCCGACGTCGCTGTCGGAATCCTACCGGTGCGAAAACGCGGCGTTCGTGGTATGTTACCCGCGTAGATCACTGGGGACAAGGTCCCGGAACCCCACTGAGGGGCAGGGTTCCGGGATCTCCCCCCATGTTGACACCCGTAGACGGCCGATGGAAGACTTCGACGCATGGCGTTCACTCTGGGGATCGTCGGAGCAGGGCAGTTCTCAGGCCAGTTCGCGACGCTCTTCCACCACCATCCCGGCGTAGCAGCAGTGCACGTGACGGACGTCATCCGGTCGCGCTCCGACGAGCTGGTGCGCACGTCCGGTCTCGCCGGGAGCTTCGACAGCTTCGACGACATGCTGGCGTCTCCGGAGATCGACGCCGTCGCGATCTTCACCCAGCGCTGGACGCACGGACCGCTGGTGGTGAAGGCGCTGCGCGCCGGCAAGCACGTGTACTCCGCCGTGCCGATGGCGGTGTCCGTGGAGGAGATCGCGGCGATCATCGATGCCGTCCGGGAGACCGGGCTCACCTACATGATGGGTGAGACCAGCTACTACAACCCCTCGACGGTGTTCGCCAGGCAGAAGCTCGCGGAGGGCGCCTTCGGCCGCCTGTTCTACGGCGAGGGCGACTACGTGCACGACATGGACCTCGGATTCTACGAGGCGTACCAATACTCCGGCGGCGCCGACTGGAAGTCCACCGCGAGCTACCCGCCGCTGCTGTACCCGACGCACTCGATCGGCGGGGTGCTCGGCGCCTGGCCGACCTACGCCACCGCCGTGTCCGCCATCGGGGTGGTCGACGAGCGCGGCGACGGCGTGTTCGACCGTGGTGTGAGCCGGTTCGACAACGACTTCTCGAACGCCACGGCGCTGTTCGAGCTGGCCGCCGGCGGATCCATGCGCATCAACGAGTTCCGGCGGGTCGGCTACCCCAGTCATCTGCGCGAGTCGCGGTTCCGCTGGTTCGGCACCGACGGCTCGTTCGAGCAACTGGCGAGGACGACGGTGTGGCAGGACAAGACGGGCATCGAGGACATCTCGCACCTGATCGACACGCATGCGTCGGTGTCCCCGGACGACCCTTCCCTCGCGCACGTCGCCCCGGCCCTGCGGGACGCGTTCGTGTCGGGGTACGCCGCGATCCACGAGGCGGAGCGCTCCCGCATCCCGCCGGAGCTGCGGAACCTGCACAACGGGCACGAGGGAAGCCACCACTTCCTGGTCGACGACTTCGTCCGTGCCGTGAACGACGGCACCCTTCCGCCGGTGAACGCCTGGCAGGCCGCTCGATTCACGCTGCCCGGCGTGATCGCCCACGAATCGGCCCGGCGCGGCGGCGAGCGGCTCGCCGTGCCCGACATGGGGGAGCCGGATGCCGGATGAGCATCGTTCCCGCTCAGTGACGCGAGCGGATGTGGCCCGGTACGCGGGCGTCAGCACGGCGGTGGTGAGCTACGTGCTCAACGACGGGCCCAAGCGGGTCGCGCCGCTGACCAAAGAGCGCGTGCTCGACGCCGTGCGTGTGCTCGGCTACCGTCCGAACGCGGCCGCCCGCGCCCTGTCGATGGGCTCGGCCGACATGTTCGGGCTGCTGGTGCACGACAACCGCAACCCGTTCTTCGCCGAGCTGTGCCACGCCCTCGACCAGGCCAGCGCCGACCGCGGCCGTTCGCTGCTGATCGTGAACTCCGACCGCTCCCAGGTGTCCACCGCAGAGCAGATCCGCGATCTGGTGTCGCGCCAGATCAGCGGGCTGATCGTCGCCGACGTGCTGACCGCCAGCGAGCAGGCCCTGGTCGAGTCGTTGCACATCCCGTCGGTGATCATCGGCCAGTTCGGCGAGACCGAGGGGCTGCGCAGCATCGGCGTGGACTTCTGCGCCGGTGCCCGCAGCGCTGTCGAGCACCTCATCGGGCACGGGTACCAGGACATCGCCTTCGTGGGCAGCGCCGCACGCTTCGACGAGCGCGAGCGCGGGTGGACCGAGGCGCTGTCGGCGGCTCGGCTGCCGCTCGGACGGCTCGTGCACACGCCGTTCAGCTACGAGGGCGGTTACGACGCCGGTGTCCGTCTGGTGGAGGGCGATCGACTGCCACGGGCGGTGCTGGCGGCATCCGACCAGATCGCGATCGGCATGCTGGCCGCCTTCGGCGAGCGCGGTGTGCGCGTGCCGGACGACGTCGCGATGGTGTCCTTCGACGGAACCGTCGTCGCCGATTTCGTGTGGCCGCGGCTGACCACGGCGGTGCAGCCGTTGCAGCTGATGGCGGATACCGCGGTGCACTCTCTGATCGATGGGTCGGAGGACAGGTCGTACCAGGAGTTCACGGCGCAGCTGCGCATCCGCGAGTCCTGCGGGTGTCCCACCCCGCAGCACTGACCCCCGCTCCCACCGCGGCAGGGCCCCTGGGTCAGTCCGGCGATGCCGCAGCGGCTCCCCTGCCCCAGCGGAACGCAGACACGGTGCGGTCGCCCTGAATCCAGAAGCGCCACGGGTAGGCGTGTGTGCCGGCCAACCCGGCCACACCGACGCGCGGACCGGTGGCGACGTCCGCGACCGGCTCCTCCGGCAGCAGGAGCCGCGCGACAGCGCCGTGCAGCGCCTCTCCGCTGATCGCGTCGATGCCGTCGTGGAGCGGGTAACGCAATCCGCTGACCTGGCCGAGCCGGCCGGGACCGCGGGCGAGATCGCGGCCGGTCCGCCCGGAACGCGCCTCGGCGGCATCCGTCCCCTCGACCACCTCGGCGGCGCGCAGCAGCACTCCCCCGGCGACCCCATCGGGTCCGCACACGACGTTGACGCAGGAGTGGATGCCGTGGCTCAGGTAGACGTACAGGTGCCCCGGTTCGCCCCACATCGTGGCGTTGCGCGCGGTCGGTCCCATCCGGGCGTGGGAGCCGGGGTCGGGCACGTCGCCGGTGCCGCGCCCGTGGTAGGCCTCGACCTCGGTGAGCCGCAGCCGCACCGTCTGCCCGTCGACCACGGTGACCAGGTGCGCTCCGAGCAGCCGCGGGGCCACCTGCAACGGCAGCGCGGCGAAGTCGGCGCGCTCGGCGGGACGCGGCATGGCGGTCAGGGCTGCGGCGCCAGCCGGCACCAGGAGATGTCGAACCCGCTGAGGATGGGCAGCTTCTGGTCGGAGTCCAGGGCGATCAGACGGGTGTGCAGTGTCGTGGGCAGGGGCAGCAGCAGGTCGTCGTAGGCGTTGCCGGGCAGATCCGGGGCGACCGTGACGGCGGCGTACTGGCCGCTCGGCGAGACGCACGCCTGGATGATGGCGTCGGTGCCGCTCACCTCGGTGATCAGGGTCGCCGCGCCCTTCTCGTCCACCTTCACGACGGCCTGCCCGGTCGGCATCCCGCCGGCGTCGCGCTGGACCACGTGGCGGAGGGTGCCGCCGGGGAACGGCTCGATGTTGGTCGCATCGCCGTAGTCCGGTTCGGATGCCGGAAGCGGCGCCTCCGAGCCGTCGGTAAGGTTCAGTTCGACCACGCTGGCGTCGGTGCGCTCCACGATGGCGGTGTAGGTGCCGCGACTGATCCCGAGGATGCTGGCGGCGTTGCCCATCGCCTGCACGCCCGCGTCGCTGGTGGGGTCCTCCACGCCGAGGGCGCCGTTGAAGTCGATGAACAACAGCGACGAGGAGTCGGGCACGAACTGCCAGTCGGCGACGCTCGCCTCCGCGCCGCCGACCTCCACGATGCGCGGGTCGCCGGCGCCGCTGAGCGGCTGTGTGACGAGCACGCTGGCGCGTCCCGAACTCTCGGTCAGCTCGCGGTCGGAGTAGCTGTAGCCGACCAGCCCGCCGCGGTCGGAGACCTGGACCGCGGAGACGTAGCCGTCGCCGGGCAGCTTCAGATCGCGCTGATCGCCGCCGTCCCTGTCCATGACGATGAGGCGCGACCCGTCCTCCTCCTCGACGGCCACGACGAGCCGATCGCCGGTGGCGCGGTAGTCGCTGATGCGCGGATGCGAGAACACCGCGACCGCCTTCTCGCCGGACAGATCGGTGCTGAAGATGCGGTCGTCGCCCTCCCCCCGCTGCAGCAGCAGGATGCGCGAGGCCGGAGTGGTGAACGACGTTGTCAGGTCGGATGCCGGTCCGCCCCCGACGGAGGTCGCGCCGCCGACCCGCACGGTGTACTTCGTCGCGTCGTCGAGCGGGACGGTGAAGCGGATGCCGACGTTGCGGCCGGCCGCGTCGACGGTGAACGGCACCGCGGGTTCGACGGTCACCTGCTTCGGGTCGATGGCGGCGAGGCTCTGGTTCGCCGTGAGGATGACGCGGCTCCCCGAGCTCTGGATCGCCTGCGCGGGGTCGACCTGCACCTGGCTGAGGCGCGGACCCTGGGTGACGCTGACGATGCCGAGCACGGTGACGAACAACGCCAGGACGGCCAGCACCCCGACGAGGGCGAGGGGGAACCGGCGGGACGGGCGGGTGCCGGCAGGGGCAGCGGTAGCCGGGTGCGCGCGAGCGGTGTCCGGGCGTCCCGCGTCGCGCGGCGCCTCCTGCTCGGGCGCGGCGTGCTCGGGCGCGGCGTGCTCGGGCGCGGCGTGCTCGGGCGCGGCGTGCTCGGGCGCGGGCTTCTCCTCCACGGGTGCCGGGACGGGCTCGGCGGGCGCGTCCTCCGGGATGAGCGTCGCGTCCTCCTCCGCCTCCGCCACGGACACCTCGACATCGGACGCCCGCACCGGGGCCAGGTCGTCGGGCGTCTGCCTCTGCTGCGCCTGCTGCTCGGCGGCACGCAGCGCCCGCAGTTCCGCGCGGGTCAGCGGCCGCTCGGATCCGTCAGTGCTCATACGGATCCTTCGGCTCGGCGATCTTCTTCACCGACGTCGGCTCGATGCGCAGGCCGCCCCCCTCGTCGACGCGCACCGTGCCGGCCACCTCGATCCACTGGCCGGTGTCGTAGGCGCCGACATCGCCCGTGGTGTCCACCGGAACGGATGCCGGCTGCGCGTCGATCACGCAGTGGGTGATCACCATCCGCGTGAGGTTCAGCCGTCCGGCATCCGAGGGAGTGACGAAGCCGGTGAGGGTGACCGGGGCGCCGTCGTAGGTCTCTGGCCGCGTGGCGGTGGCGAACACGGTCGACCACTCCCCGACGCCGAAGGTGGTCGTGTCGGCGACGCCGAGCGAGACGTCCTCGGCGCCGGCGAACAGCGCGGCGGTCTCGCCCGCCCGCGACATGGCCAGTTCCGCCGAGAGCGATGCCGGCGGCAGCACGAGACCGGCGAGCACCACGCCCGAGGCGATCACGCCACCGGAGACCGTCGCGGCCGCGGCGGCGGTGCGGCGGCGGGATGCCACGGCATCCGTTCCGTGCACAGGGGCGTGCGCGTGCTCATGGCCGTGGTCGTCCTCGGCGCCGAGCGGCAGCGTGCAGGACCACACCGCGACGGCCACGGTGAGCGCGGCCGCGGCGCACGCGAACCACACCGTCTCGGGGCTCACGTACAGGGTGAGACGTCCGGTCACGCCGAGTCCCAGCGTGACGACGGCGACCACGGTCGCGAGCCCGACCCCCAGCCAGCGGGAGGCGAGGGCGCGGCGGCGCTGGTAGGCGAGCTGATCAGCCAAAGACGTTCACCCCCAGCCCGATGGCGCAGGCGGCGAGCACCACCACGCCGACGATGCCGGCGAGGGTGCGGCCGGTGAACGTGGTGCGCAGCAGTGCCAGCATCTTCACGTCGACCAGCGGGCCGACCAGCAGGAACGCGATGATCGCGCCAGACGAGAAGGTCGCTGCGAACGACAGCGCGAAGAACGCGTCGACGTTGGAGCAGATCGCGACCGTCATGGCCAGGGCGACCATGGCCACGATGGAGAGCAGCGGGTTCGACCCGATGGCGACCAACACGTCGCGCGGGACGAGCACCTGCACCGCCCCGGCGAGGGCGGAGCCGATCACGAGCGCCGGCATGACCGCGCGCAACTCGATGAGGAACTGCGTCAGGCTGCGCCGCACCGGAGTGCCGGGCTCGTGCGCCACGTGCGCGCACGTCGCCACGAACCGGTCGGTGAGCATGTCCTGCTGGTCGGCGCGGCGGCTGTAGATCCAGCCGATCAGGTTCGCGATGAGGTAGCCGCCGACCAGTCGGGCGACGAGGATGCCGCCGTCCCACCCGAACGCGGCGTGGGTGGTGAGGATGACGATGGGGTTCACGATCGGCGCGGCGATGAGGAAGGTGAGCGCGTCCGACGGTCCCAGGCCGCGCATCATCAGTCCTCGGGCGAACGGCACGTTGCCGCACTCGCAGACCGGGATGAACATGCCCAGGGCCGACAGCACCGCGCGGCGGCCCCACGCGTTGCGGGGAAGCCAGCGCTGCACGGCATCCGACGGCAGCCAGACCTGCACGACGATCGACAACACGACACCGAGGATCACCCAGGGCAGCGCCTCGATCAGCACGCTGAGGGTGAGTGTCAGGCCGTCCTGCGCACGCGTGGGCAGCGCGGCGGGGAACAGCGCCGGGGCGAACACGTCGATCGCGACCAGGATCGCGACGATCGCCGCCCCGATCCCGGCGGCGGCCGGCGCGCTGACGCGGCGGACCGGATGCCGGGGCGGTGCCGTGACCACAGCGTTCACCCGGCCGCCTCGCTGTCGCGGCGGTTGGAGCAGGCTGCGCACAGCCCGAAGATGTCGACCACGTGCTCGGCGTCGCGGAAGCCGTGCAGCGCGGCGGTGCGATGCGCCCACTGCTCGACGTCCTTGGCCTCGATCTCGACGGTCAGCCCGCAGGAACGGCAGATCAGGTGGTGGTGGTGTCCCTGCGTCGTGCAGGCGCGGTAGAGGGCCTCCCCCTCAGGGCTCTGCAGCGAGTCGGCGTCGCCGGCGGCCGCGAGGCCGGCCAGCGCGCGGTAGACCGTCGCCAGCCCGATGCCGGTGTTCGCCTCGCGGAGCGTCGCGTGCAGAGTCTGCGCGCTCACGAAACCGCGGGCGTCGGCGAGCGCATCGCGCACGCGTTCCCGCTGCCAGGTGTTCCGCTGGGCCATACAGCCGAGTCTAGGACGCGGCGCTCTGCCCGGGCTGGGAGCGGGAGCGGCGGCTGCGGCGTGGGCGCGTTAGCGAGGATCGCCGAGGGCCGCGATGGTCTGAACGGCGCGCGCCGCCTCCCTGCCCTTCTTCACGAAGTGCGCGGTGAAGAAGCCGACGTGCTCGTCGGTGTCCTGGAAGTGGTGGGGCGTGAGGCTCACGGAGAACACCGGCACTTCGGTGTCGAGCTGGACCCGCATCAGGCCGTCGACCACCGCCTGCGCCACGAAATCATGGCGGTAGATCCCCCCGTCCACGACCAGGGCCGCCGCGACGATGGCGTCGAACCGTCCCGTGGCTGCCAGGCGCTTCGCCTGGAGCGGGAGTTCGAACGCGCCGGGCACGTCGATCACGGTCAGGTCGTGGCTCACCCCGGAGTCCCGCAGCTCCTCCGTGAAGCCGACCAGCGCCTGGTCGACGATGTCACTGTGCCAGCCCGCCTTGAGGAAGGCGATCGAGAGGGTGTCGGTCATCGAGGGAACTCCTTGTGGGTGGTTTCTGTCATCGCGCGCTCGGCGGGTCATCGCACCTCGGCAGGGGCCGGGTCGTCGTCCGCGAGCAGCGCTCTGGCTGTGGCCAGGTCCGTGATCAGCGTGTTGATCCAGCCGCCGAGAACGGCTCCGCGAATCGCTTTCAGCTTACGTGGCCCGCCTGCGATGCCGATCACCCGCGGGACCGCGCGAAGCGCGTCGGCGGAGATGCCGACGATGCGTTCGTCGAGCGCCGAGCCGAGCGCCGCGCCGTTCTCATCGTAGAAGTGCAGGCAGACATCGCCCACACCGCCCAGCTCCCTCAGCGCGGCCAGATCGGGTTCGGCGAGGGCGTTGCCGGATTCGCGCAGCAGGGGCGACGGTTCGACGCTCCCGATCCCGACCAGCGCCACCGACAGGCCCGCCCAGGAACGCGCCAGCTCCGCGATGAACGGATCGGCGAGGAGCGCGTCTCGGAGCGCGCGGCTCGTGACCACCCCGGGGGCGGCGAGGAATCGGGGCGTCGCTCCGGTCACCCGGGCGAACTGCTCGGCGAGCTGCGTCGCCCTGACCTGAACGCTCGGCTTGCCCACTCCGCCGATGATCTGGACGACCTCGACCGCTGTGCGCACGGTGCTCGGGGTCATCGCCTCCGCCGTGGCGAGCAGCGTCGACGACCACGAACTGATCCCGATCCGGTCCTCGCCCGTGAGCGTGCTCTCCAGGTAGCCCGCGCCGGCGGCGCCCAGCGCGCGGAGGATCGCCGCTTCGCTCTCGTCGGGGGCGTCGGCGACCACGACATCCCGGAGCCCGAACCGGTCTCTCAGTGCGTCCTCGACGTCGCCGTACACCCCGGAGGGAGGGACCACGATGGTCCTCACGATTCCGAGCCTTCCGGCCTCCTTGAGCGATCTCGAGACCCTCGACTGGGACATCCCCAGGGTGGCGGCGATCTGCGGCTGACGGATGCCCTGTTCGTAGTACATCCGCGCCACTTTGGCCAGCAGCCTCAGCCGCTCGACGTCATGCCGGCTGCCTGCCTTCCTGGGCTGTCGTGTCATGGTCCCCACGTTAGTGCCGCGCCCGCTCGCGCCCGTAGCCGCTACCAGGCGCAATGTCCGCCGTCCGCGAGCAGGTCGATGCCGGTGATGTAGCTCGCCGCGTCGGACAGCAGGAACACCGCCGGACCCGCCATCTCGTGAGGTTCGGCGATGCGCTGCATCGGCACCTGCTCGGCGAACATCCGCATCCGGTCCACCATCTCGGGCCGCGTGTTCATCGGGGTCGCGGTGTATCCCGGGCTGAGCGAGTTCACGCGGATGCCCCGTTCCGCCCACTCGACCGCGAGCGATCGCGACAGATGGACCACGGCCGCCTTCGCGGAGTTGTAGTGCGCCTGCGTCAGCCCCCGGTTGACGATCGTGCCGGACATCGACGCGATGTTCACGATCGATCCAGTGCGGCCCCCGGAGAGCATGCTCTGAGCTTCCGCCTGGCAGCTCAGGAACACGCCGGTCACGTCGATCTCGTAGAGGGTCGACCATTGGTCGAGGCTCATCTCCTCCGCGGGAGCGGCGTTGGCGATCCCGGCGGCGTTGACGGCGAGGGTCGCCGGGCCGAAGGCGTCCTCGAGGCGCGCGATGGCCGCGTCGAGCGAGCCCTTGTCCGTGACGTCCCCCTCCAGGGCGATCGCCTGGCCGCCCACGGCGGACACCGCCGCGGCCGCCTCCTCGAACGCGGCGCCGGGGCGGTCGAACAGGCCGACCGCTCCGCCTTGCTCCGCGATCCCGACCGCGATGGCCCGGCCGATGCCGCTGGCCCCGCCGGTCACGAAGGCGACTCGGTCCCGAAGGCCGAAGTCCACGCTCATCTCAACTCCTCACTGCCGTGACGCCGTCGGCCGTTCAGGCCGCCGCCGCCAGACCCATGACGCGCTCCGGCGTCGCTTCGTCACGCGCGAGGATCCCCCGGACGCGACCTTCCGCGATGACCATGACACGGTGCGCGAGTCCGAGGACCTCGTCGAGGTCGGAACTCACCACCACCACGGCAGCGCCTGCGCGCGCCATGTCGGCGATGACCTCGTAGATCGCCGCGCGCGCACCGACGTCGATGCCGCGCGTGGGTTCATCGAGGATGATCACGCGCGGGTTCTGCTGCAGCCACTTCCCGATGACCACCTTCTGCTGGTTCCCGCCGGACATCGAAGAGGCGGGGTCCTGGGAGCGCCCCTTCACGCCGAGCCGCTGTCCCACGGTGCGGGCGAGCTCCTGGACGGAACGGTTCGTGATCCAGCCGCCCTTCGCCACCTCGCGCAGGTTGGGAAGCGCGATGTTCTCCGCGATGGAGTGCTCGAGGACCAGGCCCTGATGCTTGCGATCCTCCGGGATCAGCACGACGCCGGCGTCGATGGCATCCGACGGGTGGCGCCGGTCGACCGCTACCCCTGCCACCCGGACGGTGCCGTCGACCAGGGGGTCGGCCGAGGCGACCGCGCGGACGATCTCGGTGCGCCCGGCCCCGACGATGCCGGCGACGCCGAGAACCTCACCCGGGCGGACGTCGAAGGACACATCGGTGAAATGGCCCCGGCGGCTGGTGAGCGCCTCGACCTCGAGCACCGGCCCGACCGACGGATCCGGCACGGGGATGTCGGGGAACAGCCGCTCGACGGAGCGACCGACCATCTCGCTGACGAGCTGGTCCGGGTCGATGTCGCCACGCTCGTGCTCGGCGACCTTCGCGCCGTCCCGCAGCACCACGATCCGGTCCGCGATGCGCCGGATCTCGCTCAGCCGGTGGCTGACGTAGATGAAGCTCATCCCCTCGCGCTTGAGCTGCTGAACCGTCGCGAACAGGGCGTCGGTCTCGGCCGCGCCCAGGGCGGCGGTGGGCTCATCGAGGATCAGAAGGTTCGCGTCCAGCATCAGCGCCTTGGCGATCTCCACCTGCTGCTGTCCGGCGACGCTGAGCTCGGACACGAGCTGGTCGGGGCGGCCGGTGAAGCCGAGCCGTTCCAGCTGCTCCATGGCCTGACGGCGCATGCGGCGCGCGTCGAGCAGTCCGCGCGACATCGGCCAGCGTCCGACCGCCACGTTCTCCGCCACGGTGAGGTCAGGCAGCAGACGCATCTCCTGGTGGATGAGGCCGATGCCCTGCGCGATCGCGTCCCGCGGATCGGCCGGTGCGTACGGCGCGCCCTTCCAGGTCATCTCCACCTCGGTGGCGCGGGTGACGCCCGCGATGATGCTGGACAGCGTCGATTTGCCGGCTCCGTTCTCGCCGAGAAGAGCGACCAGCTCCCCCGGTCGCACCTCGAGGTCGACGCCGTCGAGGGCGACCGTGCCGGGATAGACCTTGCGCGCGCCCCGGACGACCAGCCCGGCGGTGTTCTCGCGGTTCATCTGTACCTCCTTGGACAGGGCGACCTTCGGGGCCCGCAGCGTCGCTGCGGGCCCCGACGGATCACGGGTGATTCTCGATGAAGGGCTCGACGTTCTCGGCCGTCGTGAGGACGCCCTCCTGGAGCTGCTCCGCGGGGAGCTCCTCGCCGTCGGCCAGCTTGATCGCGGAGTCCAGGGCGAGCGCGCCCATGGCCTGCGTCGGCTGGGTGACGGTGGCGTCGAGCACGCCGTCGCGGACCGCCTCGAGGCCGGCGACGTCACCGTCGAAGCCGACGATGAGGATGTCGTCGCGGCCGGCCGTCCGAGCGGCGCTGGCGGCGCCGAGGGCGAGAGCGTCCGCCCGGCCGAAGAAGACGGTGATCTCCGGGTGCGCCTGCAGCATGTCCGTGGCGATGTCGAAGCCCTCGTCCTGCGCCCACATGTTGGAGGCCTGGCGGGCGACCTCGATCAGGTCCGGGAACTCCGCAAGGCCCTCCTTGAAGCCCTTGTCGCGGTCGAGTTCGGGGGTCGTCCCGATCTGGCCCTGGATCACGCCGATGCGGCCGGTTCCGCCGGTCTTCTCGCCTACCCACTGGGCCAGTTCGCGCGCCGCCGTGACGGAGTCGGTGGCGATGAACGTGTCGCCCGGCTCGCCCTCAGGGTTGCGGTCGACCGTCACGACCGGGATGCCTGCGGACTTCGCGTTGCGGACCGGGACGGTCGCGGCGGTGGCGCCGGCGGGGATGTAGATGATGGCGTCGACGTCCTGCGTGATGAAGTCCTGGATCTGGCTCACCTGCGTGTCGGCGTCGCCCTTGGCATCCGCGACGATCACCTTGACGTCGCCGAGCTCTTCGGCACGTGCCTCGACCGACTGACGGATCTGGTTGAAGAAGTCGGCCTGCTGGTTGGCGACGGCCAGGCCGATGACCATCTCGTCGCCACCCTGGCCCTCGTCGACAGCCTGCGTGATGGCGCACCCGGACAGGGCGACAGTCGCTGCCACGATCGCCGCGGACGCCGCGGCGAACCTTCTGATTCGGAACATTGTGATGCTTACCTTTCTCTTGGCCTCCCGCCCGGCTCTGGACGGGAGAGGTCGTCAGTTCGCGCGACGGCGGCGAAGCACGTCGATGGTCACCGCGACGGCGATGACGATGCCGATCACGATCTGCTGGAGGAACGGCGAGACGCCGAGCAGGTTCAGGCCGTTGCGCAGCACCCCGATGATCAGCACGCCGATGACGGTTCCCGAGATCCGCCCCGTGCCGCCGGTGAGGCTGGCACCGCCGATCACCACGGCGGCGATCACGTCGAGCTCGTAGCCGGTGCCGGCGCTGGGCTGCGACGAGTCCAGGCGGGAGGCGAGGATGATCGCCCCCACCCCGGCGAGCGCGCCCGCCATCACGTACACCCAGGTCGTGACGGAGCGCACCTTGATGCCGGCAAGACGCGCCACCTCGGCGCTGCCGCCGATCGCGTAGATCTTGCGGCCGGAGGGGCGGTACTTGAGCACGACCGCCGCCGCCACGGCGAGCAGGATGAAGATGATCGCGGTCACCGACAGGAACCCGAGGTAGCGGGTGGATGCCAGGGAGTAGAACCACTCCGGGTATCCCACGATCTGCTGACCGTCGGTCAGCAGATTCGCGAGTCCCCGCGCGATGGACATCATCGCCAATGTCGCGATGAAGGGTGGCAGCCCGGCGATCGTCACGCCCAGCCCGTTCAGCAGGCCGGCCAGCGCCCCGACCAGCACCGCGGCCACCATGGCGACGATCATCGGCATCCCGCCGTCGTGCGAGAGCCAGCCGAGCACCATCGTGCTCAGCGCGAGCACCGAACCGACCGAGAGGTCGATGCCGCCGGTGATGATGACGGCGGTCGCACCGATCGCCAGCACACCGATGACCGTCACCTGGTCGAGGACGTTGATCAGGTTGTTCACCGAGAAGAACCTCGGCGTCGTCACCGAGAAGACGGCGAACAGCAGGATGAATCCGAGCAGCGCGCCGCCGGAGCCGGAGAGGAGGCGCGAGACCGCGCTGCCCTGCGCGGTGGGAGAGGACCCGGCGCCGCGTATCAGCGCGGTCGCGCTGGGCGATGTGGAAGGTGTCGTACTCATGGAAACTCCATCGGTTCGAGAGGGGGTCGGGTCAGTTCATGAACATGCCGCCGTCGATGTTGACGGCCTGTCCTGTGATGTAGCGCGCCGCATCCGAGGCGAGGAACAGCACCAGCGCGGCGACGTCGTCGCTCTCGGCCGGCCGGCCGAGCGGAATGTCGTCGATCCACTCCTGGATGAGTTCACCGGGCTTGTAGTCGCCGAGCCGGCTTCCCCACTCGCGGTCGTTGTACTCCCACATCTCGGTGCGCACGATGCCGGGGCAGTAGCAGTTCACGCGGATGTCGTCCCGCGCGAGCTCCTTCGCCAGCGACTGACTCATGCCGACGATGCCGAACTTGCTCGCGGCGTAGGCCGGCGTGTAGATGAAGCCCTGCCGTGCCTGCCCCGAGGCGGCGTTGAGGATGGTCCCGCCGCGCTTGCGCAGCAGCGGGAGTGCCTCCCGGGACGCGATGAAGGCGGCAGTGGTGTTGACGGAGATGACGGCGTTGAAGTCCGCGACCGAGGTGTGCTCGAGGTCGTTGATGCGGATGATGCCCGCGTTGTTCACCAGCGCGTCGAGGTGATCCCAGCGCCCAGCGAGGTGCTGGAACATCGCGCGCACGGCGTGCTCATCGGTGACGTCGACCTGCACCCCCTGCACGTCCAGGCCCTCCGCGCGGGCCGCCTCGGCCGCCGTCAGCACGTCGGGGCTGAGGTCGGCGATGACCACACTCGCCCCGGCGGAGGCGAAAGCACGAGCGATGCCGAGCCCGATCCCTCGTGCGCCGCCGGTGACGACGACCGTGCGGCCATCGAAGTGCCCGGCGTAGAGGTCAAGGGTTGAGGTGTTCCTGGTCATGAAGGCTCCTTTGCGTGGATCGGGTTACTCAGCGGTGAGCGGGTTCTGGGGTGGTGCGCGAGCGGTGCAGCGCCTCGCTCCAGCGCCGGCGTCGACCGCGAGCGTCGAACGCCTCATCCGGGACGAACTCGGTGTGGTCCTCCGGCGAGGCGACCGAGTCGTCGGCGATGCCTGCGGTCACCGCGGCGAGGCGGGCCGCTCCCAGGGCGGACAGATCCGCGCCATTGTGGCGCGAAACCGTGCGCCCGGAGATGTCGGCCTGCAGCTGCATCAGCCACGGGTTGCGGCTGGGTCCGCCGTCGGCGAGCACCGTCGCCAGCGGAGCGCCGACTTCCGCTTCCGCCGCCGTCAGCACGTCCTCGATCTGCAGCGCGATCGACTCGAACGCCGCCCTGGCGAGGTGCGCCCGGGTGGTGCCGAGCTGCAGGCCGGACAGGATTCCGACCGCGCTCTCGTCCCACCACGGAGCGCCGAGCCCCGCGAAGGCGGGGACGACGTCGACTCCCCCTGAGTCGGGCACGGTGCGCGCCAGCGCGTCCAGCTCGTCCGGAGTGGATGCCAGCAGCTGTGACAGCCAGAGCACGGTGGCGCCGGTGGCGAGGATGTTCCCTTCGAAGGCGCGCGCGATGCTGCGTGCCGTGCTCCAGGCGATCGTCCCGACCAGGCCGGGCCCTGCGACGACGGCATCCGTCAGCCCCATCACCGAGGAGCCGGTGCCGTAGGTGACCTTGACGTCGCCCGGCGCACGCACGCCGTGTCCGTAGAGCGCGGCGTGCGAGTCGCCGAGCACGGCGCGCAGCGGCACCGCGTCGAACACGTCGCGCTCGGCGGGGGCGTCCGAAGCGGTCAGCACCGGCAGGCAGGCACGCGGAATGTCGAACAGATCGAGCAGCTCGTCGCTCCAGTCCCCGCTCGTCAGGTCCACCAGTTGCGTGCGGCTCGCGTTGCCGAGCTCGATGCGGTGTTCGCCGACGAGGTTCCACAGCAGCCACGAGTCCACGGTGCCGAGCGCGATCCGGCCGGCCTTCGCCCGCGAACGGTCGGGGTCGATCTCGTCCAGGATCCACGAGAACTTCAGCGCCGAGAACATCGGATCGAGGGGCAGCCCGCTGATCTCGCGGACGCGTCCGGCGGCCGCGTCGAGAGAGCGTGCCCTGTCGACGGTGCGGCGGTCCTGCCAGCCCAGCACTGGCGACAGTGCACGCCCCGTCTCGGCGTCCCACGCGACGGCCGACTCCCGTTGCGTGCTGAACCCGATCCCGGCGACCTGACCGTCGAAGTCCCGGAGCAGCGTGTGCACGGTCGAGCGGACGCTGTCGAGGAGGGCCTCCGGATCCTGCTCGACCCATCCCGGCTGCGGATGCGTCTGGGTGAGCGATGCGCTCGCCCGTGCGACGACGGCGCCCTCACCGTCGACGATGAGAGCCTTCGTCGCACTGGTCCCCTGATCCACCGCGATGGTGACCGGTCCCGGTGTGACGATCTCAGGCATGGCCCAGCACCTCGCGGGCGGCGTCGACGTATCCCTGCGCCGTCAGCCCGAAGTGCTCGAGCAGGAAGTCGGTGCTGCCGGTGGGCGCGAAGTCCCGCAGGCCCAGCAGGCGCACGCGCGCACGGCTCGCGGGGAGCTGCGCGACGACCGACGCCACGGCGGCACCCAGTCCGCCCGCGACGTTCGCCTCTTCGGCGACGACGATGCCGCCGGTCTCGGTCGCGGCGCGCACCACCGCGTCCTCATCGAATGGGGCGATCCACGACGCGTTGAGCACCCGCACGCTCACACCGTCCGCGGCGAGCATGTCGGCCGCCTGCAGAGCGCGCGACACGAGCGTGCCCGTGCCGATGAGCGTCAGGTCGTTGCCCTCGCGGAGCACCTGCATCCGTCCGCGCTCCCAGGGAGTGCTCTCCTGCGTCACATCCGGAACCTTGTGCCGGCCGACGCGGATGTAGGTCGGGCGCGGGTCGGCGACGGCGTCACGGACGGCACGACGGGTCTGCTCGCGGTCGGCCGGCACGACGATGTCGAGTCCCGGCAGCGCGCGCAGCCACGAGAAGTCCTCGACCGAGTGGTGCGTCGGGCCGAGCTCGCCGTACGCCATGCCCGGGCTCATCCCGCACAGGATGACGTTGTGGCCGCTGTACGCCACATCCGCCTTGACCTGCTCGAGGGCGCGTCCGGTCAGGAACGGGCCGGCGGCGCACACGAAGGGGATCAGTCCGCGGTCGGCGAGTCCAGCGCCGACGCCGACCATGTTCTGCTCGGCGATGCCCACGTTGATCAGCCGCTCCGGAAAGCGCTCGCGGAACCCGGTGAGGTTGCTCGAACCGACCGAGTCGTTGCACACCGCGACGATGCGTTCGTCGTTCTCGGCCAGCGCGATCAGTTCTTCCGCGAACGCCGTGCGGTTGTCGTAGTTGCCGGGATTGGGCGTGTCCACGCTCATGACAGCTCCTTCAGTGCCAGTTCAACCTGCTCTGCCGTGGGCACCTTGTGGTGCCACTCGACGCGGTCCTCGATGAAGGACACGCCTTTGCCCTTGATGGTGTTCGCAACGACTGCCACCGGCTTGCCGGATGTCGACGGCTGGTACGCCTCGATCAGCGCGCCGTAGTCATGCCCGTCGACCTCCCGGACCTCCCACCCGAAGGCGGCCAGCTTCTCGGGGAGCGGGTCCAGACCGTTCGTGTCCTCAGTGCGCGCGCCCTGCTGCAGCCGGTTGCGGTCGATCGTGATGAAGAGGTTGTCCAGCTGGTAGTGAGCCGCCGACATCAGCGCCTCCCAGTTGCTGCCCTCCTGCATCTCGCCGTCGCCGAGGACGACGAACACGCGCTCCGGGCCGTTCGCCAGACGCGCGGCGATCGCCGCCCCGACGCCGACGGGAAGGCCGTGCCCGAGCGGGCCGGTGTTGGTCTCGACGCCCGGGACCTTGCGGCGGTTCGGGTGACCGTTGAGTGCGGACAGCGGTGCCATGAACGTCTCCAGCTCGTCCGGCGAGAAGAAGCCGCACCAGGCGAGAGTCGAGTACAGGGCCGCAGCACAGTGCCCCTTGCTGAGGATGAAGCGGTCCCGCTCGGCCCAGTCGGGGTTGCCGGGATCGATGCGCAGCACGTGGTTGAAGAGCACGGTGAGGATGTCGGTGACGGAGAAGTCCCCGCCGATGTGACCGGCTTTCGCCTTGTCGATCATCGTGATCGTGGCCCGGCGCGTCCATTGCGCACGCTCGTGCAGCAGCGCATCACGATCAGCATCCTGCGCCGCGTCGATGCGCTCGCGCCATTCGCTCCAGCGTCCGATCTGTGGGACGTCCTTGTCGATCATGTGCATACCTATTCAGTAGTGACGGGATGTGCATAATCAAGGTAGGCCGCACCGCCGCATGTGTCAAGCACTTTCTTTCGGATGCCGCGCCGGCGCGCGCACAAAAGAAGCCGCCCGCCCCGTGGTGACGGGGCGGGCGGCTTGGATCGAGCGGCGTCAGTTCGCCGGGCTCGACTCGTCTTCGAGAAGTTCGTCGAGCTCGTCGTCCGCCGGATCGCCGGATGCCGGTTGCGCGCCGTCCGCGGCGGCGCTGCCGAGGAGCACACCCTCGGGACGGATCAGCTCGCGCACCTCGGCCATGAAGCTGGTGAGTTGCTGCTGCTGCCAGCGCAGCTGCCGCGTGCGGTCCTCGGCGTCGCGCAGCGCGCCCGTGGCGTGCGAGGTGACGGTCTCGACGATCTTCTGCGCCTTGACGCGAGCACGCTCGAGCGTCTCGCGCGCCTTCACCTGCGCCTCTGCTTCGATCGCCTGCGCCTGCGAGCGCATCAGCCGCTCGTAGTCCTCGGCCTTCGCCGAGATGCGCTGCGCATGCTCGAGCGACGCCTGCACCTGCTCGTTGGCGTCCGACGTGATCCGCTCGGCGTGCGCGACCGCCTGGTTGTGCAGCACGAGGAACTCCTGCTGCGCGTCGTCCTGCCGACGGGTCAGGGTCTCCTCGAACTCCAGCACGCGCGCGTTCATCTCGCGCACGTCGCGCTCGGCGGCGGCGCGCAGATCGGTGGTCTCACGGGTGACCATGGCGCGCAGCGCGGCGGCACCCTTCTCCGCCTCGGTGCGGATGGCCGCGGCCTCCTGCTCGGCCTGGGCCACCTTCTCAGCGGCGTGCGCGGCCTCGCGCTCCAGCCGCGCCTGGTGCGCGGTGTACTCGGTGTCGATCTTCAGGCGCACCTGGTCGGCATCGTGCTGCGCCTGCGCGGTGATCCGCGCGACGTCGGCCTCCAGCTCGGCGCGCTTCGCCTCGGCCTCCTCGCGCGCAGCGGCGAGCAGCCGCTCGGCCTGGGTGGCGGCGTTGTGGATCAGGACGCTGGCCTGCTCCTCGGCCACCCGCAGCACGGCCTCGAACTGGGCCCGGCTCTGCGGCTCGTCGGCACCCTTCGGCCCGTCCGCGAGCTCGGATGCCAGCGTGCTGACCTGCTGGGCGGCATCCTCCGCCTGGGCGCGGGCGGCGGCCAACTCCTCCTCGAGGCGGGCGGCGCGCTCCTCGTTCTCGGCGCGGAGCGCCTGCAGCTCGTCCTCGGACGCGGCACGGACGCGCTCCAGCTCGGCGCGGTGCCGCGCCTCGGCACCCTCCAGGTCGGCGGTGACGCGCTTGAGCTGGTCGCGCATGGTCGCGAGCGCCGCGTCCACCTCGGCCTTGTCGTACCCGCGGAACGCCTGCGTGAAGGACGCGTGGTCCTTCGGCGCGGACGTCAGCAGCTGATCGAAGAAGTCGCCGTTCTGCGCGCCATCGGACTCGTGCGTCTCGCTCACCGGTCGTGCCTTTCTGAAAGAAGTGTCGCCCCCGGGATCAATGATGTCATCCCGGCTCATCCGCGCCTCACCCGCTGGCGGGTGCGCTGCACGATCCAGCATCCGAGGAAGATGAGGAACGAGATCGTCGTGATGTACGGGCTGACCGGAAGGGTGCCGGCGAGGGCGAGCAGGATGCCGCCGACGGCCGATACGAAGCCGAACAGCGCCGCCAGCAACGGCACGGCGACGGGGCCCGCCGAGACCCGCATGGCCGCGGCGGCGGGGGTGACGAGCAGCGCCATCACGAGCAGGGCGCCGATGATGTGCACGCTGACGGCGACGATCAGGCCGAGCAGCACCATGAACGCCAGGCTCACGGTGCGGGTGGGCACGCCGCGCGCCGCCGCCGACTCGGCGTCGAGCGAGTCGAAGCGCAGCGGGTTCCACATCAGCAGCAGGCCGACCAGCACAGCGAGGCTGATGCCGATCAGCCAGCCCAGGTCGGGGCTGGACACCGACACGATCTGCCCGGTGAGCAGCCCGAACCGGTTCGCGCTCCGGCCCTCGTACAGCGACAGGAACAGGATGCCGAGACCGAGCCCGAACGGCATGAGCACGCCCACGATCGAGTTGCGGTCGCGCGCCTTCGCGCCGAGCACGCCGATGAGGATCGCCGCGACCAGCGCGCCCCCGAGGGATCCGGCGACCACGCTGCCGCCGAACAGCACCGCCGCGGCGGCTCCCGCGAACGACAGCTCGCTCACGCCGTGCACCGCGAACGCGAGGTCGCGCTGCATGACGAACACGCCGACCAGCCCGCCGACCACGCCCAGCACGGCACCCGCGATCAGCGAGTTGGCGAGCAGGGCGAGCAGCTCGCCGTAGTCCTGGAACGAGAACACGTCGCTCCAGTCCAGCATCGGGATCATGCGAACCCCCCGTGGGCCGCCGCCGAGTCGTGGTCGTGCTCGTGGTGGGGCTCGGCATCCGGGACGCCGACGACGACGAGCCGGTCACCGGCGCGCAGCACGAACACCGGCGTGCCGTACAGGTCTGTGAGCACCCGGCTCTGCAGCACCTCGTCCGGCGTGCCGAGCACGAAGCGACCGCCGGCGATGTACAGGATGCGATCGACCCGACCGAGGATCGGGTTGATGTCGTGGGTGACGAACAGCACTGCCGCATCGCGCTCACGGCGCTGCCGGTCGATGATGTCGGTGATGCCGCGCTGATTGGCGAGATCGAGGTTCGACAGCGGCTCGTCGCACAGCAGCAGCATGGGCTCGTCGGCCAGCGCCTGACCGACGCGCAAGCGCTGCTGCTCGCCGCCGGAGAGCAGTCCCACCCGCCGTTCGGCGTAGTGCGCGGCGCCGACGCCCTGCAGGAGAGAGTCCACGCGCGCTCGGTCGCCGCGCCGCGGGATGGGCAGCCCGAAGCGGGTGCCCTGCACGCCGAGCGCCACCAGATCGCGGGCCCGCATGCTGGTGTCCGCCGGCAGCGGTCGCTGCTGCGGGATGTACCCGATGCGCGGGTTCCCGCGGTGCACGGGCATCCCGCCGACACGGATGCTGCCCGAGGAGAGCGGCTGAAGGCCGAGGATGCTGCGCAGCAGCGTGGTCTTGCCGGAGCCGGACGGCCCCAGCACGGCGAGGAACTCGCCGGGCTGGACGGTCAGATCCAGGCCCGCCCACAGCTCGCGGGCACCGCGCCGCAGCGCCGCTCCGCTGATCTCGAGGATCGGAGCGGGACCGCCGCTCACTGCTGGAGGGCGTCGGCGAGGTCGGAGATCGCGGCGCGCATCCACTCAGCGTACGACTGATCGGCCTGCAACAGCTCGGTGAATCCGACGACCGGCACTCCGGCCTTCTCCGCCGCGGCCTCGACGCGCTCGGTCTCGGAGCCGCCGGTCTGCGCGTTGGTGAGCACGACGGCGACATCACCGGACTCGACGAGGGTGAGGGCGGCGAGCAGGGTGGCGGGCGCCACGTCGTTGCCCTCCTCCACCGCTTCGGCGAACCCCTCGGTGGTGGCGTCCTCCAGGCCGGCGGCCGCGGCGAGGTATCCCGGCAGCGGCTCGGTCATGAACACCGGGGTCGCCTCGTACTGCCCGTGCAAGCTGTCGAGCTCGGCCTCGAGCGCCTCGAGTTCGGCGTTCAGCTCCTCGGCGTTCGCGGTGAAGTCCGCCTTGCCCTGCGGGTCGAGCTCGGCGAGCTCTGCGGCGATCTGCTCTACGACGTGCGTCATGGTGTGCACGTCGAACCACACGTGCTCGTTGAAGCCCTCGATGTGGTCGTGGCCCTCGTGACCGTGCTCGCCCTCGGCGTGCGCCTCGTGCTCCTCCTCGGCATGCGCGTCCTCGGCATGCCCCTCAGTGTGGCCGTCGGTGTGGCCCTCGGCACCAGGGAAGTCGTGGGAGAACTCCACGGCGGTCACCACTGCGGCATCCGACCCCTCGCGGAGGTCCTCGACGAACGAATCGTACCCGCCGCCGTTCTCGATGACGAGGTCGGCGCCCTGCATGGTGAGCCGGTCGCGGGCGCTGGCCTCGTACGAATGCGGGTCCTTCGTCGCCGAGTCGATGAGCGCGGTGACGTCGACCCGGTCGCCGCCGATGGTGGCGGCGATGTCGGCGTACACGTTCGTCGAGGCGATCACCTGCGGCTTGCCGCCCTCGCCACCGCCCGCGCCGTTCGCCGGGGACGAGCACCCCGCGAGCGCGAGGATGGCGACGGATGCGGCGGCGAGAGCGACGGGCTTGTTCATGCCCCCAGCCTAACTGCTAATGAGAACCATTCTCAAATCGTGTGTCGCAGGATTTGCCCCGGCGTGGGAGCCGAAGTCCGGTCGCAGGGCTCTGGGACCTGCGTTCGGATCCCACACTGAGCGGATGCCGGAAGCGCCGGCCCCCGGCATCTGCTGTCAGGGCGCGAGCCAGGCCGTGGCCTCGCCGGGCAGCATCCCGCCCGTGACGGGGGTGCTGGCGAGGACGACGCGACCCTCCCCGAGTTCGTACGGGGACTCGCCGAAGTTCGTCACGATCTCCCACCCGCCGGGGCGGCGGAAGCGCAGCACGTCCTGCGAGTCGGTCGGCTGCCACGCGAGTTCCTCCGCGCCCTGCAGCTCACGCCGCAGCCGCAGCGCGCGCCGGTACAGGTTCAGCGGCGACGACGGATCAGCGTCCTCGACGTCCACCGCCGACTCGGCGAACCATGCCGGCTGCGGCAGGTGGGAACCGTCGTCGCCGAACCCGAAGGAGGACCCGGATGCCGTCCAGGGCAGCGGCACACGGCATCCGTCGCGCCCGATCTCCGCCCCCTCGGTGCGGAAGTAAGTGGGGTCCTGCCGCTCGGATGCCGGGATCTCGGCCACCTCGTGCAAGCCGAGCTCCTCGCCCTGATAGACGTACGTCGAGCCGGGCAGGCCGAGGATGAACAGGGTCGCGGCGAGCGCGCGGCGCAGACCCCGCTCGCGTTCGAGCTCGGGCTCGGTGCCGCCGGACAGCAGCCAGGAGGCGCCGTGCTTCTCGTCGGGGCGCCAACCGTTCGAGCGGGTGGCGGCGGGCAGCCCATATCGGGTGGCGTGGCGCACCACGTCGTGGTTGGACAGCACCCACGTGCTGGACGAACCGGACTGGGCGGCGAGGGCGAGGTTGTCGGAGACGATGCGGCGGAACTGGTCGGGGTCGAAGTCCGCCTCCAGCAGGTCGAAGTTGAACGCCTGGCCCAGGCTCTCCGGGCTGGCGTACAGGTGGATGCGCGACGGGTGCACCCAGGCCTCCGCCACCGCGGTGCGCGGCGGGTCGTACGAGTCGAACACCCGGCGCCACTCGGCGTAGATGTCGTGCACGTCGTCACGGTCGATCAGGGGATGGTTGCCGTCCTGCGGGATCAGCGCGAGCTCGTCCTTGCTGGGCAGCGGCTCGGTCAGGTCCTTCGTCAGCATGTGCGCGACGTCGATGCGGAACCCGTCCACGCCGCGGTCCGACCAGAAGCGCAGGGTGGTGAGGAAGTCCTCGCGCACCTCTGGGTGGTCCCAGTTCAGGTCGGGCTGCTCCTTCGCGAAGTTGTGCAGGTACCACTGGCCGTCCTCGACGCGCTCCCACGCCGAGCCGCCGAACACCGACACCCAGTCGGTGGGTGGCAGCGAGCCGTCCTCGCCGTCCCCGTCGCGGAAGATGTAGCGCTCCCGGGCCGCCGACCCGCGCCCCGCGGCGAGCGCCTCCTGGAACCAGGCGTGCTGGTCGGAGGTGTGGTTGGGCACGATGTCGACGACGACCTTGATGCCGCGGGCGTGCAGCGCCTGCACCATGGCGTCGAAGTCGTCGAGGGTGCCCAGCCGCGGGTCGACGTCGCGGTAATCCGCCACGTCGTACCCGCCGTCGGCGAGCTCGGACGGGTAGAACGGGCTGAGCCAGACCGCGTCGATGCCGAGCGAGGCGAGGTAGTCGACGCGGGACAGGATGCCGGGGATGTCGCCCAGGCCGTCTCCGTTCGCGTCGGCGAAGCTGCGGGGATAGATCTGGTAGACCACTGCCTGCCGCCACCACGGTGCGGCGGCGAGGGATGCGTCGAGGTCGGTCGTCTCGGGCATGGATCTCTCCTTCTGCTCGTCGGTTCCTCCGACGCTACCCGCCCGCCCCTCGACCCGACCCGTTTGGGGCGGATTCTCGCGTTTGGGGCGGTTGTCCCCCGCCCCAAACGCGAGAATGCGCCCCAAACCCGGGAGGTGCGGCCCGGCCCCGGGAGGTGAGGCTCGGCCCCGGGCGGTGCGGCCCGGCCCCGGGCGGTGAGCCTCGGGTCAGTCGACGAGAAGGGCGGGCTCCTCGAGCACGGCGGCCACGTCGGCGATGAACCGGCTCATGCCGTCGCCGTCGATCACGCGGTGGTCGAACGAGCCGGCGACCGTGGTCACCCAGCGCGGACGCACCTCGCCGTCGACGACCCAGGGCTTCTGGCTGATCGTGCCCATCGCCACGATGCCGGCCTCACCCGGATTGATGATCGGCGTTCCGGCATCCATCCCGAACACGCCGATGTTGGTGATCGTGATCGTGCCGCCCTGCTGGTCGGCGGGGGTGGTCTTGCCCTCGCGCGCAGTCAGCGTGAGCCGGTTGAGCGCACGGGCCAGGTCGCGCATGCCGAGGGTCTGCGCGTCCTTGATGTTCGGCACGATCAGCCCGCGCGGGGTGGCGGCCGCGATGCCGAGGTTGACGTAGTGCCGCACGGCGATCTCGGCGCCGTCGTCGGTCTCCACCCACGCGGCGTTCACCATCGGGGTTCGGCGCACCGCCCAGATCACGGCCCGCGCCATGATCAGCAGCGGCGACACCTTGATGTCGGCGAAGTCGGGCGACGCCTTCAGCCGCTTGACCAGCTCCATCGTGCGGGTGGCGTCGACCTCCTTCCACACGGTCACGTGCGGGGCGGTGTACGCGCTCTGCACCATGGCGTTGGCGCTCGCCTTGCGCACGCCCTTCACCGGGATCGCCTCGGTGCGCGACGGGTCGGAACCCGGCTGGATGCCGCGGGCCACGCCCACCGGCCGCGGCTGCGCGGGCATCGTCTCCTCACGCACGTCGCCCCAGTCGGGCGTCTCGATGTTGCGGAACACGCTCGCCTGCGACGCGTGCTTCACGACATCGTCGCGGGTCACCTCGCCGTCGGCGCCGGTCGGGGTGACGGATGCCAGATCCACGCCGAGGTCCCTGGCGAGCTTGCGGATCGGGGGCTTGGCGATCACGCCCACCGAGGAGCGCACCGGACGTTCGGCCGGGCGCTTTCGGCGGGAGGACACCTCGCCGCCGGTGCCGTATCCGACCAGGACCGACCCGCTTCCGGCATCCGCCTGCTTCGCCGCCGCGGTCGGGGCGGGGGTGGCCTCGGCGGCGTCCTTCGTCACGAACGTGATGATCGGCGCGCCGACCTCGATCGTCTCCCCCTCGGCCGCGAGGAGCTCGCCGACGGTGCCGGCGTGCGGAGAGGGCAGCTCGACGAGCGACTTGGCCGTCTCGATCTCGCAGATCACGTCGTTGACCGCGACCTCGTCGCCCGGGGCGACCTTCCAGGCGACGATCTCGGCCTCGGTGAGGCCTTCCCCGACGTCGGGGAGGGTGAAGGTCTGAGTGCTCATGTGCGGTCCTTCTGTCGGGGCGTTCCGTCCTGTCGCTGCGCTCCTCGCTCAACGACCGGGGGAAGGGCGAGCGGATTCAGTAGGCGAGGGAGCGGTCGACGGCCTCGAGGATGCGGTCGGCATCCGGCAGGTACGACCCCTCGAGCTTCGCCGGGGGGAACGGGGTGTCGAAGCCGGAGACGCGCAGCACCGGGGCCTCGAGGGCGTAGAACGCGCGCTCCATGACGGTCGCGGCGATCTCGCTGCCCAGGCTGGTGAACCCGGGGGCCTCCTGCGCGTAGACCATCCGCCCGGTGGATCGCACCGAGTCGAGAATGGGCCCGTAGTCGACGGGCGAGAGCGAGCGCAGGTCGATCACCTCGCAGCTGGTGCCCTCGCCCTCGGCGATGGCGGCGGCCTGCAGCAGGGTGGTGACCATGGCGCCGTGCCCGACGAGGGTGACGTCGGTGCCACGGCGGACCACGCGGGAGGCGTGCAGCGGCACGGCCGGCGCGGCGAGGTCGACCTCGCCCTTCGGCCAGTAGCGGCTCTTCGGCTCCATGAAGATCACCGGGTCGTTCGACGCGATCGCCTCCTGGATCATCCAGTACGCGTCGTTCGGCGTCGACGGCGACACCACACGCAGCCCCGGAGTGTGCGTGAAGTACGCCTCCGGGCTCTCCTGGTGGTGCTCGACGGCGCCGATGTGCCCGCCGTACGGGATGCGGATGACGATGGGCATCGACACCGCACCCTCGTGCCGGTACGTGATCTTGGCCAGCTGCGACGTGATCTGGTCGAACGCCGGGAACACGAACCCGTCGAACTGGATCTCGCAAACCGGACGGAACCCTGCCATCGCCATGCCGATCGCGGTGCCGACGATGCCGGACTCCGCGAGCGGCGTGTCCAGCACCCGGCGGTCGCCGAAGTCGCGCTGCAGGTGCTCCGTCACGCGGAAGACGCCGCCGAGCTTGCCGATGTCCTCGCCCATCAGGAGCACCCGCGGGTCGTCCTCCAGCGCCTTGCGCAGCCCGGCGTTGAGCGCCTTGGCGAACGGCATCGTCTCGAGGGTCATCGAGCGCCTCCCTCGAACGACGCCTCGTAGTCGTCGAACCACGCGCGCTGCTCGTCGACGAGTGGATGCGGCTCGCTGTAGATGTTCTGGAACACACGCTCGCGGCTGGGCGGCTGGAGCGTCACGGTGCGGGCGCGCAGATCCTCTGCGGCATCCGCCGCCTCGGCTTCGACCTCGGCGAAGAACGACTCCGCGGCGCCTCTGCCGAGCAGGAAGGCGCGCATGCGCTGGATCGGGTCGAGCCCGCCCCAGTGCTGCTCCTCCTCGGCGCGGCGGTACTTGGTCGGGTCGTCGCTGGTGGTGTGCGCGCCCATCCGGTAGGTGACCGCCTCGATGGCGCGCGGGCCGCCGCCGGCGCGGGCCTCCTCGAGCAGCGCGCGCGAGACGGCGTAGCTGGCGAGGACGTCGTTGCCGTCGACGCGCACCGACGGGATGCCGTAGCCGGCGCTGCGCTGGACCAGCGGTACCCGCGACTGGGTCTCGACGGGCACCGAGATCGCCCAGTGGTTGTTCTGCAGGAAGAACAGCACCGGGGCGTCGTAGCTGGCGGCGAACACCATCGCCTCGTGCACGTCGCCCTGGCTGGACGCGCCGTCGCCGTAGTAGACCACCACGGCCTCGTCGCGCTCCGGGTCACCGGTGCCGCTGCGGCCGTCGAACGCCAGCGCCATCCCGTATCCGGCGGCGTGCAGCGTCTGCGAGCCGAGCACCAGCGTGTAGATGCGGGTGTTGCCGTTCTTCGGGTCGGTGGGGTCCCAGCCGCCGTGCGAGACGCCCCGCATGAGCTTGATGATGTCGACCGGGTCGACACCGCGGATGCGGGTCACCGCGTGCTCCCGATACGACGGGAAGATCGTGTCCTGTGCGCGAGCGGCGCGGGCCGAGCCGACCTGCGCGGCCTCCTGGCCGCGGCTCGGCGGCCACAGCGCAAGCTGGCCCTGCCGCTGCAGGTTGGTCGCCTGGGTGTCGATGGCCCGGATCACGACCATGTCGCGGTAGAACTGCTCGAGCTCGGCATCCGTCAGGGCGTCGATGAGCGGGAGGAACCGCTCGGCATCCGCCGACGGGGCGAAACGTCCGTCCGGTTCCAGGACGCGAACGAGGGGGGTGTCGGTCGAGGTCACGGTCCCACGCTACCCATCCGGGCATGCCAGGTCACGCATACCTAGGGGGCCCTTGCAAGTGCCCGGCTCTCGGAGAAAACGGCCGTCGACGTCGCCCCGCCCCTCGGCAAGTGATCCCGGGCGTCCTCACCGTGCTGCGGCGGCCGCCTCCAGCACCTTGTCGATCGACTCCGGTTCCCCGACGGAGATGCGGATGCCATCGCCGGAGAACGGACGGACGATCAGGTCCGCCGCATCGAACGCCGCCGCGATCTGATCGGTGCGCTCCCCCGTCGGCAACCACACGAAGTTGCCCTGTGCATCCGGGACGTCCCATCCCTGCGCGCGCAGGCCCTCGAGCAGGCGGGTGCGGCGCTCGACGATCACCCCCACTCGGGCGAGCAGCTCGTCCTCAGCATCCAGGCTGGCGATCGCAGCGCGCTCGGCGGCGCTGGTCACCGACAGCGGGATGCCGGTGGTGCGCGCCGCGTCGAGCACGCGCGGGTGGCCGATCGCGTATCCGACGCGCAGGCCGGCGAGCCCGTACGCCTTGGAGAACGTGCGCAGCACCACCACGTTCGGGTGCTTCTCGAAGATCCGCTCGCGGAGGCCGTCGACCGCATCAGGGTCGGTGACGAACTCGGCGTACGCCTCATCGAGGATGATCAGGCAGTCGGCGGGCACCCGCTCGACGAATGCGGCGAACTCCGCGCTGGTCACGATCGGTCCGGTGGGGTTGTTCGGGGTGCAGACGATCACCGCGCGGGTGCGGTCGGTGACGGCATCCGCCATCGCGTCGAGGTCGTGGCGGGCGCCGGGACCGAGGGGGACCTGGATGCCGGTCGCGCCGGCCACAAGCGGCAGGCTCGGGTAGGCCTCGAAGGAGCGCCAGGCGTAGACCACCTCGTCGCCGACGGTGGACGTGCCGAGCACCAGCTGGTGGAGGATCGACACGCTTCCGGCGGCCACGTGCACGGCATCCGTGTCGACGCCGAACTTCTCGCCCAGCCGAGCCCGGAGCGCGCCGGCGCTGGCATCGGGGTAACGGTTGACCGGCGTGATGTGCGCGAGCGCCTCCTGCACCGAGGGCAGCGGCTCGAACGGGTTCTCGTTGCTGGACAGCTTGAACGCGGTGGCGCCCGCCTGACGGCCCTGTCGGTACGGCGGCAGGGCAGCGATCTCCGGGCGGATGCGGGGCAGAACGGGCTCGGTCACGGGATCAGTCTAGGAGCGTGGGGCGCGAGCTCGACCGGGTACCGTGCGAGACTGGGCGGACCATGCGCTTCCTCATCCGAGTCGTCGTCAACGCGTTCGCCCTGTGGGTGGTCACGCTCATGCCGTTCCTGCAGGTGAGCATCACCGCCTTCGCCCCCGGGGAGACGCTGCAGCTGGTGCTGACCTTCCTGGCGGTCGGTGCGATCTTCGCGCTGGTCAACACCATCATCGGCACGGTGGTGAAGATCGTCGCGTTCCCGCTGTACATCCTCACCTTCGGCCTGATCGGATTCGTGATCAACGGGTTCCTGCTGTGGCTCACCGCCTGGATCACCAGCGGCTTCGGGTGGGGGCTGACCGTCGGGCACTTCTGGTGGGGTGTGCTGGCGGCGCTGATCATCTCGATCATCAACGGCGTGTTCGGGTTCATCCTCCGTCCGCAGCGCACGCGCGCCTGACCGCCGTCACGGCCGCCTGGCGGTGAACTCCATCACCTCCACGGTCTCCGCTTCCGCCAGTTCCGCGTAGAACGTCTCGTGCAGCCGGGTCACGCGCGGGTCGCCCGAGCCGTCCACCATCTCGGCCGTCTCCACGTACCCGGTCAGCAGGTGCGGGTCGATCGGACTCCCGGCCTCGACGGTCCTGCGCACCTCGAAACTGTCCGGCGCTCCCGTGCCGCCGGCAGACCCGCCCTCGGCGAGCGAGGAGACCGGGTCGCCGCGGTGCCGAAGCTCGACCAGCAGCTGATCCTGCTCCAGCGACGGTTGGACGGGACTCCCCGCCGTGATCACGGTGCCGGTGTCGTAGCGCCCCTCCATCGCGATCAGCGACGCGATCGCCGCGCCCTGGGAGTAGCCGACGAAGTCGACGCGGTCGCCGGGCCGGGCTCCGGCGGCGTCGAGCGCCTGCAGCACCGCCTGCTGCGACACCGCCGCGTCCCGCTGCATGTACAGGTCCCAGTTGGATTCCGAGTCCCAGGGCTCGGCGGTGCCGAGCAGCGCGGTGCGCGTGCCGTCGATGTAGGTGACGAACCGGGTGGCGCCATCCCGGGTGGTGTACTTCTCGACGACCACCTGCCCGGTCCTTCCGGACGGGATGCGCTGGAGCGAGTCCTTCAGGCTGCGGGCCGGCGCGGCGGTTCCTGTGCCGGTCATCGCCATCTGCACCGGCGGGGGCGGCCCCTGCAGCCTGGTCCCGCGCGGCAGCACGCCGCGCTGGAGAGCGTCCGCGGCGGCGGCCAGTCGCTGCAGAAAGCCGGCCACGGGTTTGCCGGCGAGCACCGAGCCGACCGGGAAGACACGGACGGGCAGCAGCGGCCAGAGGATCCCCGCCGCGAGCGCCCAGAGGTCCCAGCCTTGATTCTCGAGCCCGTCGAAGCGGTGCTTCTCCCACTCCTCGGTGAGCATGACGACGCGGTCCTCGATGCCGGGGTCGGCGCGCACGAGTTCATCGATGCGCTCCTGGAGGGCGAGGGCGGCGTGGGGACTGTGAACGCTCAGCGCCTGCTGTTCGGCGCGCAGCTCGACCAACTCGAAGGTGTCGGCCATGACGGCGGTGCCGCGCGCGTTGTCGGCGACCTCCGCCGCCCGCTCCGACAGCCGGCCGGCGCACGCGGCGAGCGCGCCCGTGTCGACGCGCCGGGCGACCGTCGATGTCTGTCCCACGGCATGGCCGGCCCGGCGGAGCAGGTCCGCGGCCTCCTCCAGCTGCCTGCCCACCGCCTCCATCCGCCGGCCGATGTCGCGCACCACCCCGGAGTCGACGGCGATCGCGCCGCCGGACGTGATCTCGAGTTCCCCCGTCATCCGCTCACCGCTCCTTCCAGGTCGGCGCGCACGGCCTGCACGACCGCGACCTCGCGCATGACGGTCGCGTGCAGTTCGGCCAGGACGTCGCGCAGCGCCCGTGCGCTGACGCCCTCGTTGCGCCAGGCGGAGTCGGTCGCGAGGCCGCCGGCCGCCGTCTCGGCCTGTGCCAGCAGGGCGCCGGCCTCGCCCAGCAACCGCAGCGCGGAGAACGCCCACCAGATGTCCTCGCTCGCCGCCGCCTCGGCCGTGGTTATCGCGTACACCCGTCCAGCCTGCGCGCCGCGCGGTACCCCCGACGGCCGGGATCCCGGTCGTTGTGGACAACCCACGGGGTCTTCCCGATTGGGGAGAGAAGTGCAGAATGGACGCATGACCGACACGGATCCCTTCCGCGTCATCTTCGTCTGCACCGGCAACATCTGTCGCTCGCCGATGGCCGAGGTGGTGCTGCGGGCACTCGCCGACTCGCAGGGCCTCGGCTCGCGCATCGTGTCACGCAGCGCGGGCACGGGAGACTGGCACCTCGGCGAGCGAGCCGACGAGCGTACGCTCGAAGCGCTCGCCCGCCGCGGATACGACGGGTCGGCCCATCGCGCGAAGCAGTTCAGTGCGGCATCCTTCGCCGAGAACGACCTCATCATCGCGCTCGACCGCACCCATGAGCGGATCCTGCGGGCGTGGGCGCGCACCGACGACGACGAGGGGAAGGTCACGCTGCTGCGCGCGTTCGACCCTCATGCGGCGAGCATGGACGTCCCCGACCCCTATTACGCCGGGCCCGCGATGTTCGATTCGGTGCTCAGTATGATTGAGACCGCGACCCGCGGGCTGTTCCGGCAGCTCGAACCGGCAGTGCGGGTGCCCCAGACGACGCCCCGCGCGATGCGGGGCCCCGAGCAGGAGGATCTCCCCTGACTTCCCAGCCTTCCCTCCCGCCCCAGCCGCTCAGCCCCCTTGACGGGCGCTATCGCGCCGCCGTCACCGGCCTCGCCGACTACCTTTCCGAGGCGGGCCTGAACCGCGCGCGCGTCGAGGTGGAGGTGGAGTGGCTGATCGCCCTCACCGATCGGTCGCTGTTCGGCACCTCGCCGCTGCAGGATGCCGACAAGGAGCGTCTACGCGGACTGTACCGCGACTTCGGGCAGACCGAGATCGACTGGCTCGCCGAGAAGGAGGCCGTCACCCGCCACGACGTGAAGGCCGTCGAGTACCTGGTGCGCGACCGGCTCTCGTCGCTGGGGCTCGACTCGATCGCCGAGCTCACGCACTTCGCCTGCACGAGCGAAGACATCAACTCCGCCTCCTACGCGCTGACCGTCAAGCGCGCCGTGGAGCAGGTGTGGCTGCCCGCGCTCGACGCCGTGATCGCCAAGTTGCGCGAGCTCGCCGAGGAGCACGCGGATGCCGCCATGCTGTCGCGCACGCATGGGCAGCCCGCGACCCCGTCCACCATGGGCAAAGAGCTCGCCGTCTTCGCGTGGCGGCTGGAGCGGGTGCGCGGCCAGATCGCGGCATCCGACTACCTGGCGAAGTTCTCGGGCGCGACGGGCACCTGGTCGGCGCACCTCGCCGCCGACCCCGACGTGGACTGGCCGCAGCTGGCGCGCGAGTACATCGAGGGTCTGGGCCTCGGGTTCAACGTGCTCACGACGCAGATCGAGTCGCACGACTGGCAGGTCGAGCTGTACGACCGGGTGCGCCACGCCGGCGGCATCCTGCACAATCTCGCGACCGACATCTGGACATACATCTCCCTCGGCTACTTCGCGCAGATCCCGGTGGCGGGGGCGACCGGCTCGTCCACGATGCCGCACAAGATCAATCCGATCCGGTTCGAGAACGCCGAGGCCAACCTCGAGCTGTCGGGTGCGCTGCTCGGTTCGCTGTCGCAGACGCTGGTCACCTCGCGGCTGCAGCGCGACCTCACCGACTCGACCACGCAGCGCAACATCGGCGTCGCGTTCGGGCATTCGCTGCTCGCGCTCGACAACCTGCGCCGCGGCCTGAACGAGATCTCACTGTCGCGGGACGTGCTGCTGGCCGACCTGGACGGCAACTGGGAGGTGCTCGCCGAGGCGATCCAGACCGCCATCCGGGCCGAGGTGGTCGCCGGCCGCTCGAGCATCACCGACCCGTACGCGCTGCTCAAGGAGCTGACCCGCGGGCACCGGGTGGGTGCCGCGGAACTCGCCGAGTTCGTGCAGGGACTGGAGATCGGGGATGCCGCCAAGCAGCGCCTCCTCGCCCTGACGCCGGCCACGTACACGGGCCTGGCGGAGCGCCTCGCGAAGTAGTGCTCGCCGCGGCGCTTCGCGCGCGGGTGCGCGGGCACCCCGGTGGGCCGGTCTCGTCGCGAACCCGGGGTCTCGAGCCCCGTCCCCCGACACCCCGGGTTGACGCCGACACCCCGGCCTGCGGACGCCGGTACCCCGGGGTCTCGACGCGAACCCGGGGTGTCACGCCGGGCGACGCCGGAAACCCGGGGTCTCGGGATCCATCCTCCCGACACCCCGGCTTGACGCCGACACCCCGGCGCGCGGACGCCGGTACCCCGGGGTCTCGACGCGTACCCGGGGGGTCGGCTCAGCGGCGTCGGAAACCCGGGGCCTCCGCCCGCCTCAGGCGTCCGCGCGGCCGGATTGATCTGCGGCGCTGTCGCGCGGCATGAACACGGCGGCGACCAGCGTGAGGACGGCCACGACGGCGGCACCGACGAACACCCAGAACGACGCGGACACGATCGTCGCCGGGTCGTGCGGCCCGGCGCCCTGAGCGATCACGGTGTTGGAGATGGCGCCGAACACGGCGACGCCGACCGCGCTGCCTGCCGACCGAGCGAACGCGTTCATGCCGGTCACCGCCCCGCGCTCGCCCCAGCCGACCGACGACTGCGCGGCGATCAGCGTGGGCGCCGCGCTCCAGCCGAGCCCGAAGCCGAGCACGAACGCCACCACCGCGACGACGACCGGGTTGGGCCACGGAGAGACCGCGGCGAGCGCCGCCGCAGCGACCGTCGCGATGGTCAGCCCGATCAGCGCGGTGCGCCGGAACCCGATCCGCAGATACAGCCGGCCGACGTTCGCCGCCGCGATGGGCCAGCCGAGGGTGAGCGCCGCGACGGCGAGGCCCGACAGCAGGGGTGCGATCCCGAGGGAGCCCTCCAGGTACGCGGGCGCGAAGCTGGTCACGCCGATCATGAGCGCGCCGACACCGAGCGACACGATCGTGGTGGCGAGGATGAGCGGACGGGCGAACAGCGAGAAGTCCACGATGGGCTCGGTCGCGCGGCGCTCGACGACCGCGAAGACCACCAGCGACAGCATCCCGATTCCGAAGCAGAGCCCGCTCGGCACCGACAGCCATGCCCAGGAGTGGCCGCCCTCGAGCAGCCCGAGGATGACGCCGGTGAGGCCGACGGTGAGCAGCACGGCGCCGGCGTAGTCGATGCGGTGCCGGTGGGTCTGCGTCTCCTCGCGGTAGCGGCGCACCAGCATCCATCCCGCCAGGGCGCACAGCGGGATGTTCACGAAGAAGATCCACCGCCAGGCGTCCAGCTGCGCAAAGACGCCGCCGAGCGCCGGACCGATGACGGACGAGACAGCCCACACGCTCGCGATGTACCCCTGCACCTTGGCGCGCTCCGCGACGGTGTAGATGTCGCCGATGATCGTCATCGACATCGGCGCGACCGCACCCGCGCCCAGGCCCTGCATCACCCGGAACGCGATGAGAGCCGTCATGCTCCACGCGAATCCGCAGAGCACCGAGCCGATCAGGAACAGGCCGATGCCCAGCAGGATGATCGGCTTGCGGCCGAGGGTGTCGGCGAAGCGGGAGTAGATCGGCACGCTCACCGCCTGCGCCAGCAGGTACACCGAGAACAGCCACGGGAACTGCTGGTAGCTGCCGAGCTCACGGACGATACTCGGCACCGCGGTGGCGAGGATGGTGGCGTCGATCGCGATCAAGCCGGTCGACAGCATCAGAGCTCCGAGCACCGGCCCTCGCTCAGAGCGCAGCCCGACGGAGGCGCGATCGACGGAGATGCTCACCTCAGGGACAAGCCCATCGGCTCGGGAGGTATTCCCCGCCGCCCCGGCTGACATGGGAGGCGAACGCTGGTGACAGCGCGGATTCACGGACTTCGGCTCCCACGACGGCGGTCGGCGAGAGATGCTGGATGCCAGGAGGCGGACATGCGGATCATCCGAAGCGCTCTGGCGGGCGCAGCCCTGCTCGCGCTGCCGCTCGTGGCCTGCGCGCCGACCCCGGGGCCCACGGCCGCCCCGACGCGCACGGCCACCGGCACGGCCACCGCCGAGCCGAAGACGCTCGCCGCGGGGCTGCAGGCACCCTGGTCGGTGGTGCGGCTCGACGACGGCGGCGCCCTCATCTCCCAGCGCGACGACGGCGGGATCATCGAGCTCACCCCGGACGGGAAGCAGCGCGACGTCGGCACCATCCCGGACGTCGTGTCCGGCGGCGAGTCCGGACTGCACGGCCTCGCGCTGCTCGACGACGACGGTGTGCGTTGGCTGTACGCCTACCACGGTGCCGAGGACGACAACCGGGTGGTGCGGATGCCGCTCACCGGCGAGCCCGGGTCGCTCGGACTGGACACCACCGAGCTGGACGTCGTGCTCGACGGCATCCCCCGGGCGTCGAACCACAACGGCGGGCGCCTGGCGTTCGGCCCGGACGGGATGCTGTACGTCACCACCGGCGACGCCGGCGACGGCGACCGGGCCCAGGACCCCGAGGATCTCGGCGGGAAGATCCTCCGTCTCACGCCCGATGGCGCACCGGCACCGTCGAATCCGTTCGGCAACGCCGTGTTCAGTCTCGGCCACCGCAACGTCCAGGGGATCGCGTGGACCGACGACGGCACGATGTGGGCCAGCGAGTTCGGCCAGAACACCTGGGACGAACTCAACCGCATCGAAGCCGGCGGCGACTACGGCTGGCCCGAGCACGAGGGCATCGCGGATGCCGAAGACGCGATCGACCCGGTGGCGGTGTGGGCGCCGCGGGACGCCAGCCCGAGCGGGATCGCCGTGGTGGACGGCGTCGTGCTGATCGCCGGCCTGCGCGGCGAACGACTGTGGGTGTTCGACCCGGCGCAGCCGGATGCCGAGCCCTGGCAGGTGTTCACCGGTGAGTTCGGCCGACTCCGCGACGTGGTCCCCGGCCCGGACGGCTCGTTCTGGGTGTTGACCAACAACACCGACGGCCGCGGCGACCCGCGCGACGGCGACGACCGGCTGCTGCAGCTGGTCCTGCCCGAGGGCTGATCCGAGGCCAGGGCCACGAGCCAGGGCGACGAGCCGCCCCGGGTCAGGAGAACGCGCCCCGTCAGGAGGCCGGCGGGGCCTCGCCGGACGACGAGGAGCCGCCGCGCTTCTCGTCGGGGTCGCCCTCGCGCGGCGGGTCGAGCAGCACCGGGCGGTCGACGGTCTTGGTGACGTCGGCCGGGTCGATCGCGAGCATCAGCATGGCGAGCACGAGCAGCGTGACGATGAACGCGCCACCGCCGACCACCAGACCGAGTCCGAGTGGCGTGAGGCCCTCGTACGTGCCCTTCGCGATGGCCATGTTCACGCGCGCGGTGAACGCGCCGGTGGAGACGAGCGTGACCACGGTGGCGAACACACCGCACACCAGCGCGATCCCCACCAGGTGCAGCGGGCGCAGGATCTCGCGTCGGGACGGCTTCTGGTCGGTCATGCGTGTCCTCCATGGTCGGCCACCGAGTCGGCTCCGGCCGGCGTGGCGACAGCGCCGGCGGCCTTCTCCTTCGCGCGCGGGGTGAGCCCCGCGATCCCCAGGAACACGGCGACGATCGCAGCGTAGCCGCCGAACAGTCCGACGCCGAGGATGATGCCGGTGAGCGAGAAGGTGCCGGCCGAGTCGATCGTGTACTGCTGCACGAATCCGGACGGCACGACCAGCAGCGCCAGCGCGAGCAGCAGCCCGAGCGCGCCGACGGTGATCGCGTCGCGCGCGCCGTCGGTGCCGCGGAAGCGGATGCCGGCGAGCAGCTCGACCAGTCCGGTCAGGGCCGCCCACGTGATCACGAGCACGAAGAACAGGTCGTCGCTGCGCCAGGCGACGACGCTCGCGGCCATGCCGGTGACGAGGGACACGGCGGCCATCAGCACGAACGGCCAGCGGCGGCCGGCCGGGAACACCAGGCCTGCCGCGAGCGCCAACACGAAGGCGGTCACGACGGCGAACCCGCCGAACACCGTGAGACCGATCACCGCGGAATGGTCCGGCGAGAAGGTGATCATCACCGCGGCCACCGCCGCCAGCAGGGCGCGGCACAATTGCACGTGACGCGCCGTGAACGGGCGAGATGGGGCGGGCATGACAGTCCTCGGATCGGTGGCCCCTCCAGTCTACGTGCCGGTGCCAAGCAGCCCGGCCGCCGCAGGCCTTCTGCTGTGGGCGGAAAGGCTGGAGCCCGCCGCAGGAGCGTGCTTACCGTGATGCATGGCCGAGATCGTCCCCTTCCCCGCACCCCGCAGTCCGCGTGAACCCCGCCATCCGCGCGAACCGGAACCGCTGTGGCGTCACCTCGTCGGCGCCCAGCTGCGCCGGCGACGGCACGACCGCGGCGACACGCTCACCGAGACTGCGGCGTCCGCCGGGGTGTCGCCGCAGTACCTGTCCGAGATCGAGCGCGGGCTCAAAGAGCCGTCCAGCGAGATCCTCGCCGCCGTGGCCGGCGCTCTGGATCTGTCGCTGCTGGAGTTGGCCAGCGGCGTCGCCGACGCACTGCGTCCGGTCACGTCACAGCGCGCCGACGGCGCCCGGCCCACCGGCGGCGCCTTGGCGCTGGCCGCCTGACCGGCGACGCCGCCCGCCTCGTCGCCGGCCTCGTCGCCGGCCTCGTCGCCGGCCTGGCCGCAGCGCCGCCCGGCTCGCAGCGCCGCTCGTCCCGCGCCGGCGCTACCGCGGCTCGAGCACCTGGTCGATGAGCCCGTACTCCTTCGCCGACAGCGCGGTGAACACCCGGTCGCGGTCGGTATCGGTGCGCAGCGTCTGCACGGACTGCCCGGTGTGCCTGGCGAGTACCTGCTCGATGTCCGAGCGCACCCGCACCACCTCGTCGGCGGCGAGGATGAGGTCGGGAATCGCGCCGCGGATCTGTGCAGCCGGCTGGTGCAGCACGATCCGGGCGTGCGGCAGCGCGGAGCGGCGCCCCGCCGCACCGGCCGCGACGAGCAGCGCGCCGACCCCGATCGCCTGGCCTACGCAGGTCGTCGATACCCGCGGCCGGATGTGCTGCATGGTGTCGTAGATCGCCAGCGCCGCGCTGGGGTCGCCCCCGGCGCAGTTGATCGAGAACTGCACGTCGGTGTCGGGGCTGTCCGCGTCCAGGTGCAGCAGCTGCGCGATGATCGCGTTGGCGACTCCGGCATCCACCTCGGTGCCGAGGTAGACGATCCGCTCCGACAGCAGATGCGAGTAGACGTCCATGATGCGGTCGCCGCGCGGATGCTGGGCGACGACGTTCGGGATCGTGTAACCGCTCATCGCGCACCCCCCTCCGCGCCCAGGCCGATCCGTGCTCGGCGGCGCGGGAACACGTCGGAGACCGAGGCGACGATCTCGTCGATGAAGCCGTACTCGCGCGCCTCGGCGGCGGTGTACCAGTGGTCGTGCAGCGAGTCCTCGAACACCCGCTCGCGCGGCTGGCGCGTGTCGTCGGCGATGAGTCCGATCACGGTGTCGCGCATGTGCCGCAGGTCGTCGGCCTGCACCTCGATCTCGACGGCGGAACCGCCGATGCCGGCGGATCCCTGGTGCAGCAGGATGCGGGAGTGCTCGAGCGCTCGGCGCTTGCCCTTCGTCCCGGCGGAGAGCAGGAACTGCCCGGCGCTGCAGGCCAGTCCGAGCGCCACGGTGGCGACATCGTTCGGCACGGTGCGCATGATGTCGCGGATGGCCAGCATGGCGGGCACCGAACCGCCGGGCGAGTGGATCCACAGCGCGATGTCGGTCACCGGGTCGTCTGCCGCGAGGGTGAGCAGCTGCGTCATCAGCAGCGTGCCGTTGTCGTCGTCGAGCGGGCCGCCCAGCACGAGCACGCGCTCATGGAACAGCGCGCGCCGGGCCTCGGCCCCGAACTGCGGGATGGTCTTGTCGTCGGTCATGACCACAGCCTGCGCTGGCGGATGCCGGTGGGGCGCGGATATCCGCCGACGGCAGATCCGCCCACGGCGGAGACGCCCCGCCGACCGGGCAGAATCGAAGGATGCCCTCTCGTCTGCGCTGGATGCGCCTGCGCCCGCAGGAACTCGCCCTCATCGCCATCACCGCGGTGTGGGGCTGCACCTTCCTCCTGGTGCACTGGGCCATGGAGCACTCCGGGCCGTGGTTCTTCGTCGGCATCAGGTTCCTGATGGCGGGGGTCATCAGCATGCTGATCTTCCGCGGCGCGCTCCGCGGCGTCCGCTGGACCGACATCGGCGCCGGCGCCGCGATCGGCCTGATGATCCACCTCGGGTACGGTCTGCAGACCTACGGGCTGCAGACCATCGAGAGCAGCACGTCCGCGTTCATCACCGCCCTGTACGTGCCGTTGGTGCCGTTCGCGCAGTGGGCGGTGTTCCGCCGCCGCCCACCCGCGCTCGCCTTCCTCGGCGCGGCGCTGGCATTCGCCGGACTCGTGCTGATCGCAGGTCCCGACGCCCTCACCCTGTCGCTCGGCAGCGGCGAGGTCGCCACGATGATCGGTACCCTGCCCATCGTCGGGGAGATCATCCTGATCAGCCTGTTCGCGAACAAGATCGATCTGGGGCGCATCACGATCGTGCAGCTGCTGACCGCCGGCATCCTCGGGTTCGCCACCATGCCCGTGGTGGGCGAGCCGATCCCTGCCTTCTCGTGGGTGTGGCTCGCCGCCGCGATCGGACTCGGAGCCGCCAGCTGCCTGATCCAGCTCACGATGAACTGGGCGCAGAAGTCGGTATCGGCCACGCGCGCCACGATCATCTACGCCGGCGAGCCGGTGTGGGCGGCGATCGTCGGGCGGCTCGCCGGTGAGCGACTGCTCCTCACCGCGCTCCTCGGCGGTGGGCTGGTCGTGCTCGGGATGCTGGCCAGCGAGCTGCGCATCGTGAGGAAGCCTCGCGCGGGGCAGACCGCGGCGCGCGTCGAGTAACGGCGCGATCGGGATCCTCGGATGGTGTCCCGGCGGGGTGCGGGCGTAGTCACCACACCCCGCCGGGAGGCTGAGGACCCGACAGCGTCATACGGTCGACAGCCGTTCGGGTAGTGGAATGGTACCGGGTACCCGCTGGGGTGCGTCAACACCCGAATTTCACGATCTGAGCAGGAGATCGCGTGCGACGGCCCGGCATGGCGAGCACCCCGCGCAGATGCGCGTCAGGAGACGACGGGAAGAGCCCCGGTGACCGAGGAGGCGGCGATCCCGGCGGGGCGAGTCTTCGGCATCCGCTCGGCCGTCGCGGCGACGACGTGCGAGGACGACTCGGGTGCGCTGGTCGAGGCGGGGTGCGTACGACGACGCAGCGCCACTCGCAGCAGCGGCCCGGCGACCAGCGCGGCGCCGAGTGCGATCAGCGACAGCAGCACCGGGGTCCAGAGATTCGCGAACGACGCGCACATGCTGAGCATCGCGCCGACGATCCACAGCCCGATGCCCCCGCCGGCCAGCCCGGCTGACCCGCGCGCCAGCGCGAAGGTCGCGACAAGCGCGCAGGTCAGCGCGATGACCGCTCCGGCGATCCCGATCGGTACCAGTACCGACATCAATGCGTTCGTCACTGCAAGAGACGACATGGCACGACCCCCCGTGTCATTCAGCTCACCATGCGATGTGCTGCCATCAAGGTTACGCGGGGAGATCGCGTTCCTCCATCCGCCCGGAGAACGATTCGGCATCATCCTGACGACCGACGCGTGAACACCCCGGCACGTGCTGGTTGCCGGTGTCAACGGCCCTTCAGGCGACCCGGCATCCGGATGCGCGACAGGCGCGGGGTGACGACGGGCAGGGGCGCCGTGTAGACCGCGTCCACCACCATCGAACCGTCCGTCGGGCCGACCACGGGGATCGGCGTGGTGAGCGTCGGTTCGACCGGGTCGACGGGGAGCGCGGCGAGGTCGCGATGCGCGCGCAGGTAGGCGGGCACCAGCAGCGCCGCTGCGCCCAGCCAGGCGAGCGGGTTGCTGAGAGCGACGCCGGCGAAGCCCAGCACACCGCCGAGGACCACGGCGGCGGCGACGCGCATCACCAGCTCGACGATGCCGGTGAGCGTCGGGATCAGCGTGTGGCCGAGACCCTGCAGGGCTCCGCGCAGCACGAACAGCACGCCGAGGGCCCAGTAGCTCACACCGTTGACGATCAGCATGAGGTGTGCGGACTCCACCACCGCGTCGGCTCCGTCACCGATGAACAGCCGCACCATCGGCACGCCGAACGCGACGAGCAGTGCGCCGAGCACGACGGATGCGCCCAGCGCCATCCAGGTCGCCTGGATCACACCGCGCCGGATGCGGTCGGGGCGGCGGGCCCCCAGGTTCTGCGCGGTGTACATCGACGCGGCCAGTCCCAGCGACGACAGGAAGGCCACGGCGATGCTGTCCACGCGGGATGCCGTCGTGTACGCGGCCACCGCCTCGGCGCCGAGAGTGTTCAGCGCGACCTGCACGATGAGGGTGCCGATGGCGATGATCGACGCCTGGAAGCCCATCGGCAGGCCCAGCCGCAGGTGCTCGCCCACCTCGTCACGGTCCACCCGCCAGTCCGCGCGCTGCACGTGCAGCACGGGCAGCCGTCGCCACACGTACAGCAGGCACAGCAGCACCGAGACGGCCTGGGCGACGACGGTGGCCAGCGCGGCTCCCGCCACACCCCACGCCAGCGGCCCGACCATCACGATCACGAGCAGAACGTTCAGCGCGCACGACACGGTGAGGAACACCAGCGGGGTGCGCGAGTCGCCAATCGCGCGGATGATCGCCGCCAGGTAGTTGAAGAACATGATGGTGCTGCCGCCGATGAAGGTGACCTGCGTGAACACGGTCGCCTCGGCGAGCAGCTCGGGAGGCGTCTGCAGCAGCACCAGGCACGGCTCGGCGATGAGCGGGCCGGCGACGGTGAGCAGCAGGCTCGTCACGCCGGTGAGCAGCGTGCCGGTGGCGACCGAGCGGCGCACGCCCCTGGCGTCCCCGGCGCCGTACGCCTGGGCGGTCGGGATGGCGAAGCCGCTGGAGAGACCCCACGCGAAGCCGATCAGCAGGAAGATGAGGCTGCCGGTGGCGCCCACCGCGGCGAGCGAGTCCACGCCCAGCTGCCGTCCGACGACGATGGCGTCGACGAACTGGTACAGCTGCTGCACGATGTTGCCGATCAGCAGCGGTACGGAGAAGGCGAGGATGACGCGCCAGGGGCGCCCCGTGGTGAGGGTGGTGGCCATGGGTGATCTCTGAGGGGGATGAGAGGGGGCGAGGGGCAGACGTCGCAGTCTATCGAATCGTTTCGAGATCCTCGACCTCCGCCCCACGCCGACACCCCGGCGCGGGACGGAGGAGTTCTGGATGCCGGCACTCTAGAGCATCGCGCAGCAGCACTCCGAGGGGCTTGCGCCGCGTTCGGGCGCCGGGTACTCGTGTACCCATGACGCGACTGAGACGGAGCGATCCGCACGGGCCGGGCATCCGTCGACTGCGCCGCGGACGTGGCTTCGAGTATCGGGCCGCCGACGGCACCCGCGTCGAGGATCCGGCAGTGCTCGACAGGTTCCGCGCCCTCGCCGTGCCGCCGGCGTGGACTGAGGTGTGGCTGTGCCCACACGAGAACGGACACATCCTGGCCACCGGGATCGACGCCGCCGGCCGGCGGCAGTACCTGTACCACCCGGCCTGGCACGAGCGCATGGCCAAGGAGAAGTTCGAGCGGATGCTGCAGCTCGCGCAGGTCATGCCGGCGGTGCGCGGCGGGGTGACCCGCGACCTGCGGCTGGACGGCTACAGCCGCGAACGGGTGCTGGCCGGCGCCTTCCGGATGCTGGACAGCGCGCTGCTGCGCGTCGGGTCCGAGCAGTACGCGAAGGCGCACGGCAGCATCGGTCTGGTCACGCTGCGCGGCGCGCACGCGGCGGTGCGCGGCGGGCGTGTGGTGGAACTGCGGTTCCCGGGCAAGAGCGGTCAGCCGTGGGAGTCCGAGATCGACGACCCCGAGCTCGCCGAGCTCATCGCCGGGCTGAAGCGGCGCGGGCCGCGGGCGCTTCTGCTGGCCTGGCAGGACGACCGCGGATGGCATCCGCTGCACGCCACCGACATCAACGAGGACGTGCGCCGGCGCACCGGCGGCGATTTCACCGCCAAGGACTTCCGCACCCTGCACGGCACGATCGCTGCGGCTGTGGCCCTCGCCGAGGCGGGCCCGAAGGCGACCGCGGCCGCCCGCAAGCGCGCCGCGGCGAGCGCGGTGCGGCAGGCGGCCACGGTGCTCGGCAACACCCCCACCGTGGCCAGGGCGAGCTACATCGACCCCCGACTGTTCGATCTGTACGACGAGGGGGTCGTCGTGGACCCGTCACGGCGGGTGGAGGGGCAGCTGGTCGATTTGCTCAGGCCGGACTCGCGAGCATGATGAGATTGCCGCAGGTGTCGTCGAGGACGACGGTGTTCATGGGCCCCATCGCCGTGGGCGGCTGCGTGAAGACGACGCCCTGTGCCTCCAGCTCGCGGTGCGCCGCGAAGACGTCGTCGACGCCGAACGTGGCGGCGACGATGCCGTCCTCCACGATCGCCTTCTTGTAGGCCTGAGCGGCGGGGTGGTCGTCGGGCTCGAGCAGCAGTTCGACGCCGTCCGGCGCATCTGCGCCGACGACCGTCAGCCAGCGGTACTCGCCGGCCGGGACGTCGGTCTTCGGCAGGAAGCCGAGCTTCTGGGTGTAGAAGTCGAGAGCCTTCTGCTGGTCGTCCACGAAGACGCTGGTGACCTGGATCCTGGCGTGCATGTTCATTCTCCTCCGGTGTCGGTGAGCCAGCGCGCGGTCAGCGAGCGGAGCGGCTCGGGGTTCAGGCGATGGACTTTGGTGCGGCCGGCGCGACGGGAGCGCACGAGGTCGGCCTCCTCGAGCACGGCCAGGTGCTGCGAGATCGCTTGGCGGCTCGACGTGCTCCCGTGTTTGGTCATCAGGCGCGAGCAGATCTCGAACAGCGTCTGGTCGTCGCGCTCGGTGAGCTCATCGAGGATCAGCCTCCTCGTCGGGTCGGCCAGCGCACGGAAGACATCACCCATGCCCACAGCATATGCAAGTTGTTGCTTGCGTATCAAGGGCAAGCGAGAGGTTGCGTTTCGGCGGGCTAGCGACCGGCATCCGGCCCGTCAACCGGGTGTGCCGCCTCGAGGAGCGCGCCTAGCGTCGGGCCGTATATCGAGTCGTACGCACGAAGGAGGCCGAGATGAGTGACGCACAGCGCGGCAACACGACGCACGGGCCCGAGCTGGACGAGCAGATGAAGCACGAGGCGCAGGGCATGGTGCAGGGCCACGGGGCGCCGCACGCCGAGCCGTTCCGCGAGACGGAGCCGCTGCCCGACGACACCGACCCTCAGGAGGTGCAGGACGCCTTCTCGCACGACGACACCCTCGCCGACGAACTCGGTGACACCAGGGCCGAGGTCGACGACCTGGAGGGAGACGACGATGCGGATCGATGAGCTGGAACGGCTGATCGCGACGCCCGCCGCCTGGACCTGCGTGTACACCGACGGGCCTCAGGGCGAGCCCCCCGGATCCGTGGAGAGCCGCATGCGCTCGCTGAAGGATCGCCTGCTGCAGGCCGGCGCGCCCGAGGCCGACGCGGATGCCGTGACGGCGGCGCTCTCGTCCGGCGAGGACGTGTCCGCGCCGTCCGCGCGGTGGCTGCTGGTCCGCGACGGCGAGGTGGTCGTCGACGAGGCGTTCGACGCCGCCCGGCTCGGGCAGGAGTGCGTCGTCCACGGCGGGTATCCGGAGATCGTCCCGCTGCTGCGTCACCTGTCCGCCGAGCGACGCATCCTCGTCGTGGAGACCGAACGCGATGGCGCCCGGCTGACCGTCGAACGGGTCGGTCGCGCCGGACCCGAGACCACCCAGGAGGTCGAGGGCGAGAACGAGATGATCACCAAGGTGCAGGCCGGCGGCTGGTCGCACAGCCGCTACCAGCGCCACGCCGAGGATCACTGGCAGCACAACCAGTCCGAGGTGGCCTACGCCGTGAACCGGCTGGTGCGCGAGCGGCGGCCCGAGCACGTCTTCGTCTCGGGCGACGTGCGGGCACGCCAGCTGCTGCTGGAGCGGCTCGACGGCGCAAGCCGTGAGCTGGTGGTGGAAGTGGATGCCGACACGCGCGCCGCCGGCTCGGATGACACCCGGCTGCGTGACGCCATCGACGACACACTGGCGGGTGCCCGGCGTGGCGAGGTGGCCCAGGCGCGCGAGCGGGCCGCGGTGGCGGACGCCAGGGAGGGCGCGACCGGAGTCGCTGACGTGGTCGCCGCCCTGCAACAGGCGCAGGTCGACACACTCGTGCTGGACCCGCGGATGTCGGACGGCGACGCGACGCTGCTCGCTCTGGACGCCGAGCCGTGGGTGGCTGTGGCCGAGGCCGACGCGTTCGACGCGACGGGTACGCCGCTGCCCGTCCTCGAGGCGCTGGCGCGGGCCGCCGTGCTCACCGGCGCGCGGGTGGTGTTCGACGAGGAGGACCTGGACGAGGCCGAGGCGAGGTCGGACAACCGCGCCGCCGCCCCGTGGGCGGCGCTGCGCTGGCCCGCCGATCAGACCGCGCCGGGCTCCCCGGCGTGAACGACACGGACGAAGGAGATCTCATGGACAGCACGAACCGCGACGGCGCACCCGAGCAGCCGCTCGACCAGCCCGAGCACCCGAGCCAGGCCGAGGGCGAGGACCAGGACCGCACGGATGAGCACCCCGACCCGCAGCGACCGCGGCCGTCGCAGGCCGAAGGCGAGGACGACGACCGCTCAGACGCGTGAGTTCGCTGCCCGCCTGGTGGATTCGCGTTCGACGAGTTCGGCATCGAGCTCGAACCGGCGCACGGGCAGCGCTTCGCCGCGGATCTCGCGCTGCAGAAGCTCCACGGCCAAGCGGCCCATCTCCTCGTAGGGCTGCCGCATCGTGGTGAGCGGCGGGTCCACGATGAGCGCAGCGCGCTCGTCGTCGAAGCCGGCCACCGCGACATCCGCAGGCACGGAGAGCCGGTGCGCGGAGAGCGTGCGCAGCACAGCGGGCGCGACGAGGTCCGCGATGCAGAAGACGGCATCCGGCGTGACCCCCGAGCGCAGCAGCTCCTCGAGCTGGCCTACGAGCGCGGTCGACTCGTCCTCGGGGTCGGCCCACCCGGTCACCAGTTCGTCGCGGAACGGGATGCCGGCGGCCGCCAGCGCCTCACGGTAGCCGGCGAGGCGTTCCTCGACGAACAGCCCCTCGCCCCACGAAGGCACGAACTCGTCGGTCGAACCGCCGACGAAGACGATGCGGCGGTGCCCCTGCTGGATCAGGTACTCCGTCATGCGGCGCGCGCCGGCTCGGTTCCTCGCGCTGATCGTCGGAAGGTGCAGTGTGTGCGCGCTGTCGTCGAGGGCGACGACGGGCAACCCGATGCGCGTGCACTCCTCGCGAAGCGCCTCCTGATGCGGTACGCCCATCACGATCACGCCCTCAGTCGGAACGTTCGCGAGGCCGGCGATGACGTCCGTCGCGTCGCCCCCGGATGTCACGGGGTGCACGAAGAGATGCATCCCTGCCTCCGCGGTCGCCGATGCGGCGGCCCTCAGCACGGGCTCCCACCATCCCCACACCTGATCGTGCACCACGGCACTCAGCGCGGCGAAGGAGCCGCGCCGCAGAGCCCTCGCAGTGCCGGACGGACGGTAGCCGAGTGCCGCCGCGGCGCGGCGGACCCGCTCGGTGGTCTCCTCGCTGACATCCGGTCGGCCGTTGAGCGCGCGCGACACGGTGGCGAGGCCGACGCCGGCTGCACGCGCCACGTCGGCGAGCGTCGCTCTTCCCGTTGCCATACGCCCCCTCTTGACGCGTCGTACCAGCCACTCGTACTCTAGGTGAACCATACCGGAAACGTTTCCGGAAACGATTCCACACTACCCGACACTGATCGCTCAAAGGAGAGTCCCGTGACCGAGACGTCACTCACCGGCGCGTCGCCGGCAACCGCCCCCGTGCGGCGCGTAGGGCCCGTGTTCATCACGGTCTACGCCCTCGCCCTGTTCGGCATCTGGATGTCGATCATGCTTCCCGCGTCGGTGACCATCGCGCTTCGCATCTCCGAGATCGATCCGGAGGGCAAGACGACCAGCTACTCCATTGCGTCCGGCGTCGGAACGCTCGTCGCGCTGCTCGCCAATCCGTTCTTCGGGCGGCTCAGCGATCGCACCCGCAGCCGTTTCGGGCGCCGCCGTCCGTGGATCGTGGTCGGCCTGCTCGGCACGATGGGCGGTGCCCTCGTCATCGCCCTGAGCAGCTCCTTCCCGATGCTCCTGCTCGGCTGGATCATCATGCAGGCCTTCATCAACGCCTCCATCGCCGCCGCCCTCGCCGTCGTCGCCGACCGGGTGCCGGTCGCGCAGCAGGGCCTGGTAGGGGCGCTCTCCGGGATGGCCTCATCGGCATCGCTGGTCGTCGGCGTGTACTTCGTGCAGTGGTTCCCCACGAACATGCTCGCCCAGTTCGGGCTCCCCGTGCTGATCGCACTCGTTTTCTGCGGCATCCTGCTCTGGCTGCTGCGCGGCGACGACTCGCGAGACCTCACCCCGGCACCGTTCGGGGTCGCCGAGTTCTTCGGCAGCTTCTACGTCGACCCGCGCCGGTCGCCCGATTTCGCGAAGTTCCTGGTGACGATGTTCCTCGTCTCTTGCGGCATCGCCGTGGTCGGCACCTACACCGTGTACATCCTGCAGGACCGGGTCAACGTGACCGAGGAGGCGATCGGGGGCGTGATCACGCTCGCCTACGTCATCCCCGGCGTGCTTGCCACCGTGATCGCCCCGTTCATCGGATGGCTCAACGACCGCACCGGCCGCCGCAAGGTCCTGATGGGCGCCGCAGCCGTGCTCATCGCGCTGGGCACCACGATGCTCTCCTTCACCACCGAGGTCACTCCCTACCTGCTCGCGGTCACCATCGCCACCGGCCTGGGGACGGGTGTGCTCTCCGGCACCTACATCGGCCTGGCGATCGCGACGATGAACGACCCGAGCTCCTCTGCCCGCGACCTCGGCGTGACGAACATCGCGTACACGCTGCCGTTCTCGATCATGCCGTTCGCGGCGCCGCTGCTGCTCGGCATCGGCGGTGGTCAGGCCAACTACCCGGCACTGCTGATCGCCGGCGCCGTCCTGTCGCTCGCGGGACTCGTCCCGCTCGCGTTCATCAAGGCCACGAAGTAGGAGGACCCGAATGGCTGATTATCTCGACCCCGACCTTCCGATCCGTCAGCGCGTCGAGGACCTGCTGGGGCGGATGACCGTCGCCGAGAAGGCGGCGCTGATGTTCCATCCGTCGACGCAGCCCGGCGACGACACCGTCGCACGGGCGGTGGCCGAGGAGGACGTCGTCGCCCGTGGCATCTCGCACTTCAACGTGCTCGGCGGCGACGACTCCGCGGCCGTGGCGGCATGGCACAACACCCTGCAGGAGATGGCGGAGAGCACGCGGCTCGGCATCCCGGTGACGCTGTCGTCCGACCCTCGCCACGGGTTCCGCGACAACCCGTTCACCGGGCAGGCTCTGGACAGCCTGTCGCGGTGGCCGGAGACAACGGGGATCGCGGCGATCGGCACAGTCGGGGCGGCACGCGCCTACGCCGACGCCATCCGCCGGGAGTTCCTGGCGATGGGCATCCGCGTGTACCTGGGTCCGATGGCCGACATCTTCAGCGAGCCGCGCTGGTCGCGCGGCTTCGGCACCTGGGGCGAGGACCCGGCCCGGGTCGCCGAGCTCACGGTGGCGTTCATCGAGGCGCTGCGCGGCGGAGCCGCGCTCGGCCCGAAGTCGGTGGCGGCCGTCGTCAAGCACTTCCCCGGGGGCGGTCCGCAGCTGCGCGGTGACGACGCCCACGACCCCCGCTACCCTGAGCAGGTGTACCCCGGCGGGCAGCAGGAGCTGCACATCGAGCCGTTCATCAAGGCGTTCGCGGCCGGAGCCACCCAGGTGATGACCTACTACGGAAAGCCGGTCGGCACCGACTGGCCCGAGGTCGGCTTCGGCTTCAACGAGCCCGTGGTGAAGGGGATCCTGCGTCGGCGCCTGGGGTTCGACGGAATCGTCGTCACAGACTGGAATCTTCTCGAGTCGACCCAGGTGGGCGGCATCGAGTTCGGCCCGAACGGCTGGGGCCTGGAGGACCGCACGCCCCTCGAGCGGACCCGCATCGCGCTGGACGCGGGCGTCGACCAGTTCGGCGGCGACCGCAATCCGGCGTTGATCGAGGAGCTGGTCGACGCCGGTCAGATCGCCGAGGCTCGGCTGGACGAGTCGGTGCGGCGCCTGCTGAGCGAGAAGTTCCGGCTCGGCGCGTTCGAGCACCGCCGTGTGGACGTCGAGTCGGCGCGGACGGTCTGTGGATCACCGGAGCTGCTCGAGGCCGGTCGGCAGGCGCAGCGCGAGTCCCTCGTGCTGCTCTCACGGAAGGATGCGGCGCCGATCCCGGCATCCGCTCGGCTTTTCCTGGACGGGCTGTCCGCGGAGGGCGCGGACCTGCCGAACGAGATCGTGGACTCGCCCGCACTCGCGGACGCGATCATCGTGCGGCGCGACTGCCCGCACGAGCCGGGGCGAGGCTCGCTGGGCGACTTCTTCCGCGGCGGGTCGCTGGAGTTCACCGAGGGCACGATCGGCCTGCTGCGCGGCTACGCCGCGCACGCGCCGGTGCACATCGCGGTCTTCCTGGAGCGTCCGGCCGTGCTGGCGCCGCTGGCGGAGATCGCCACGACCCTGGTGGGCGACTTCGGCACCTCGGATGCCGTCGTGCTCGACGCCCTGACCGGCCGCGCGCCGTTCACGGGTACCCTTCCGTTCGATATCCCGTCGTCCATGGCGGCGGTGGAGGCCTCGCGGGAGGACGTGCCATTCGACTCGGCCGACCCGACGTTCCGCTTCGGGCACGGCATCCGCACCGAGGCCGTCGCTCGGGTCGGAGCGGTTCCCCACTCGCGCGGCGAGCGCGCCGACGCGCAGGCAGGAGCATGATGGAGAAGTGGCCGTCCCTCTTGCAGACCTGACCCGGATGCCCGCCCCGCAGCGCGTGGAGGTGGGCGACGGCGTCGGACTCGCGACGTACTCCTGGGGCGACCCGGACGGCCCGGTCGTCCTGCTGGTGCACGGCTTCGCGTCGAGCGCTCGCGACAACTGGGTGCTCACCGGCTGGGTGCGGATGCTGGAGAAGGCCGGCTACCGGATCCTGGCCGTGGACCAGCGCGGGCACGGCGCCAGCGAGAAGCCGCACGACGCCGAGGGGTACACCGTGCGCACGCTGGCATCGGACATCGAGTCGGTGCTCGACACGTTCCTCATCGACACCGCGTTCTACCTCGGCTATTCGCTCGGTGCGCGCGTGGGCTGGCAGGTGGCGCGCAACCTCGGCGAGCGCATCCCGCGCGCGGTGCTCGGCGGAGTGCCCGACGGCACGCCGCTGGCGCGCCTCGACATCGAACAGGTGCGCCGCTACATCGCCGACGGCACCCCGGTGACCGACGGGCCGACCAAGAACTACATCGCCCTCACCGAGCGCGTCCCCGGCAACGACCTCGAGGCGCTGCTCGCGCTGGCGCGTGGCATGCGGGCGTCGCGCTCCATCGATCCGGACCCCTCGACCGCTCCGACCCAGCCGGTGCTGTTCGCGACCGGCAGCGAGGATGCCGTGATCGAGGGCTCCCGGCGCCTCGCCGAGGCGGCGCCGCAGGCGCGCTTCCTCGAGATCCCCGGCCGGCACCACTTCAACGCGCCCGGATCCCGGGTGTTCCGCGAGGCGGCGCTGGAGTTCCTGCAGGAGGCGTGACGCGGGCGACTACTCCTGGAGCGGGACGAAGCTGTACAGGCCGTCGTCGCGCCGCACGCGCAGGTTCTCGCCGCGCCGGTCGACGACCGTCATGACACCGGCGACGGGGACGACCATCCGCCCGCCCTCGGCGAGCTGCGCGGCGAGCTCCGACGGCAGGCTGGTCGCCGCCGCGGATACCAGGATGCGGTCGAAGGGCGCCTCGTCCGGCAGCCCACGGGCGCCCGCAGTGGCCTGCCGGATCTCGGGGCGCGGGGCTCCGGCATCCGCGAGGGCGACCGACCACGCCTCGGCCAGCCGCTCCCGGCCGAACCGGACGAGCTCGGGGACGATCTCCACTCCGATGACCGTGCCCTCCGGGCCGGCGAGCACGGCGAGGATCGCGGTGGTCCAGCCCGAACCGCTGCCGACGTCGAGCACGCGGGCTCCGTCGTGCACCTTCAACAGCTGCAGCATCCGCTCGACGGTCGACGGCTGGGAGTTGGTGGCGTCCCACCCGATCATCACAGGGCGATCGGCGCCGGCGAGGTGACGCACCTCGCGCGGGAGGAAGAGCGGCCGCGAGGCGGCGTGCATGGCCGCGCGCACGCGGGCCACAGTCTCGGGGGCGACGTGGATGCCGGCCATGGCATCGAGCGTACGCGCGTTCCAGGTCCGCGGCGCCGTCCACGGCTAGGCTCGGGCGCAGATCAGGGGGTGCGCGTGAAGGTCGATCCGAAGAAGGAGATCGCGGCCTACCGCGCAGCGCGCGGGCGGTTCGACGTGATCACCGTGCCGCCGCTGCAGTATCTGATGATCGACGGCCGCGGCGACCCGAACACCGCGCCGTCGTACGCCGATGCGCTCGCCTCGATCTACCCGGCGGCGTATGCGCTGAAATTCCTCAGCAAACGGGAGCTGGGCCGTGACTACGTCGTGCCTCCGTTGGAGGCGCTGTGGTGGGCCGACGACATGGACGCCTTCACGACGGCGCGCGACAAGTCGCAATGGCACTGGACCGTGATGATCCTCACGCCGGACTGGCTGTCGGCGACGCAGCTGGATGCCGTGCGCGACGGCATCCGCGCCAAGGGCGGCACACCCCGCCTTGACGAGGTGCGTCTGGAGCGACTCGACGAGGGCCGCTGCGTGCAGATCCTGCACGTCGGGCCGTACGACGCCGAGGCGGAGACGCTCGACCGGATGCACCACGAGTTCATCCCCGCGCAGGGACTGCGGATGACGGGGCGGCACCACGAGATCTACCTCAGCGACGCGCGGCGGACGGCGCCGGAGAAGCTGCGCACGATCCTGCGGCAGCCGGTCGCGTGACCCGCGTGCCCGCACCGGTGGCGGTTAGCCTGGAGCGATGACGCCGCCGGCACGCCGAGGTCCGCTCACCAGGGCCCTGACCACCGCGGCGCTGGCGAGCTACACGGCGAACACGATGTTCGGCACCGCGGTCGCCGCCCGCCTGATCGACACCCGACGGATCCGCTGGGTGCACCACGCCCTGTTCGTCGCCACGTCGACGCTCGGAGCGCTGGCGCTGCTCGCGGCGGTCGTCGAGCGACGCGCCGCCGCCTTCGCGCTCGCTGCCGCGGTCGTGCCGCTGTCCGTGCTGCCGCGCACGGCCAGACGCACCTGGCGGCACGCCGCCGTCGCGCTGGCGGCCGCGCCCTCGTTCGTGGTCGCCGCCGCACTGGCCCGGAGGGAGAGCTGATGGAGTTCCTGGATGTCATCCGCCGACGCAAGACCACGAACGGGCCGTTCCTGCCCGACCCGGTGAGTGAGGAGCACCAGCGCCTGCTCATGGAGGTCGCCGGGCGCGCGCCGTCGCAGCTGAACAGCCAGCCGTGGCGCTTCGTGATCGTCGAGGAGCGCGACACGATCGAGCAGATAGCGCGCATCAGTGGCGAGAGCATGACCGAGGCGATGTCGAATGGCACGTTCTTCGAGCGGTACAAGCCGTACTTCCGCTTCAGCAAGCAGGAGATGGAGCGTCGCCGCGACGGGATGCTGTTCGACCGCCTGCCCGCGCCGCTGCGACCGTTCACGGGTCAGGTGTTCACGTCGCGCGGACAGAAGCTCATGAACGCGTTGCGCATCCCGCAGACCCTCGGCGACGAGAACCGCAGGCTCGTGGCGGGTTCGCCGCTGCTGCTCGGGGTCATGCTCGACCGGTCGGAGTACCGCCCGGGCGAGCTGTCGGCGTTCTACTCCGTGTTCAGCATGGGCGCCGCCATGGAGAACATCTGGCTGACGACGGTCGAGCTCGGGATGGGCATCCAGTTCATCTCGTTCCCGATGGAGGTGCCGGGCCGATGGGCCGAGATCGAACGGCTTCTCGAGGTGCCGCCCGAGCTCGAGCTGATGGCGGTGTACCGGCTCGGATACGTGCCGGCCGAGCAGCGTCGGCCGGCCATCGACTGGACCAGCAGCGAGCGCAAGCTACCGTCGCAGTACGTGTTCCGCGGCACCTGCGCCACCCCGCAGCAGGGCTGGGACGAGCCCGCCCCGCCACCGGCATCCGGCTGAGCGCACTAGCCTGATCTCTGACCGCCGCGTCCGGACGGCTCGAGGAGGGCGATGTTCGACAGTCCGCTCTCCGCCTCGGCGTACGAGGTGCTCGGCGTCGCGCCGGACGCCGCCGACGACGACCTGCGCCGCGCCTACCGGTTGCGGCTGCGCGAGACGCATCCCGACACCGGTGGCGACGCGGCGCTGTTCATCCGGGTGCAGCGGGCGTGGGAGCTGGTCGGCACCCCGGAGGGCCGCGCCGCGTACGACCGGGGTCGCGCCGAGCCGCACTGGGCGGCGAGCGCAGCGGCGGCGCGCACCGGCACGCGTCCGCGCGCACAGATGCACGGACGGCCCGGAGGCTGGCGACGCCGCCGCTACCTGGACCTGCTCGCGGCACACCTTGGGCATGCGGTGACGGCCGCCGAGGCGTACGACCCGGCGGTGGTGCGGCAGGCGCCGTGGGAGGCGCGGCGGATGCTGGCCGACGCGCTGGCCGAGGAGGCGACGGCGCTCGCGGTGCAGGAGCTCGGCATGGGCTTCACCGCCTGGCACGCGGTCGCGGCCGGGGCGGGTGAGGATGCCGAGGTGCTCGACCACGTCGTGCTCAGCCCGTCCGGCCTGTACGCGCTGACCTCGGAGGACTTCGGGGAGTCGGTGCGGTTCCGTCAGGGCGAGGTGATCGGTCGGACCGTCGGCGGCAGCACACCGGTCGCGGACCTGCTGCGGCGGATGCGGTTCGTGGCTCGCGCCGCGCGGGTGCGGTTCGGCGGGGCGATCCTGATCCTCCCGGACGACCATCTCGACGTGCCCGCGACCACGCTCGGGTCGGTGCGCGGCGTGCCGGTGGCGGTCGTGCGGCGCAGCGCGCTGCGGACGGTGCTGCGCTCCGGCATCCCCGGCGCTCGGCCGATCGGCGGCAACGAGCTGTACGACGTGCGCACCAGGATGCAGCACACCGCGCGCCTCGTCTGACCGGCACGACCCGGAGTAGCGTGGCCTGGTGGACCTTCCCGACCCGCTGCCCGACCACCCGGCCCCGGACAACCCGCAGGGCAAGCTGGTGCTGCTCCGGCACGGCGAAACGGAATGGTCGCGCACCGGCCGGCACACGGGGCGCACCGACATCCCACTCACCGCGCGCGGCGAGGATCTGGCGCGGGCCGCGGGCGAGCTGGTGCGCGACTACGACTTCGGGTTGGTGCTGAGTTCGCCGCTGCAGCGCGCCCGACGCACCGCCGAACTGGCCGGGCTCGACGCCGGTGTCGACCCGCTGCTCGTGGAGTGGGACTACGGCGGGTACGAGGGCCGCACGACCAGCGAGATCCGCGCCGAGCTCGGCTACAACTGGAGCGCATTCACGCACGGCGTGGTGCGGGGGGACACACCCGGCGAGACGGTCGAGGAGGTGGCTGCGCGCGCCTCACGGGTGCTCACCCGTGTGCTGCCTGCCATGGCGGAGGGAGATGTGGCGCTGATCGCGCACGGACACTACTTGCGCATCCTCACCGCGGTGTTCCTGCGCCAGGCTCCCCGGTTCGGCGCCATGATCACGTTGGATGCCGGGTCGGTGTCCGTACTGGGCTTCTACCGGGAGCAGCCGGCGATCCTCGCGTGGAACCACGGCCCCCGCCTGCCGCTTAAGCCGTCGGAGTCCTGAGGCAGGCCGTCGGTGTGACGACGCTCGGCCCGGCATCGACATCGCCGTTCTCCTGGCCCTACTGTCGCAGGTATGGACAGCACGTTGGCGTGTCTCACGGCGTGGATGCCGGCGCAGCGCTGGTACTCCGCGAAGGGCAGGGAGCCACAGCTGCGGCTGGTGGCCGCCTGGAGCCTGCCCGATCCGTTCGCGCAGACCGGGCAGCGCGCGGTGATCACCACGCTGCTGGTCGCCGACGAGGGTGCCCATCCCGTCGTGCTGTATCAGGTGCCCGTGGTGGCACGGCCCACCTCCACCGTGGATCCCGGGAGCGCGCACGTGGTGGGCAGCCCCGAGCCGGGTACGACGCTGTTGGACGGCCCGTTCGACCCCGCCTACGCCGAGGCGCTGCTGCGGCTGGTGACGCGGGGCGGCGAGGGCGCGGGTGAGCGGGCGACGGCGCGCGGGGTTCCGGCATCCGCTCCGCCCGAAGCGACCTACGAGGCGGCGGTGCTCGACGGCGAACAGTCGAACACGTCGATCGTGTACCGGGACGGCGCGGGCGTGCGGCCGATCATCTGCAAGGTGTTCCGGCAGCTGCATCCGGGGGTGAATCCCGACATCGAGCTGCAGACGGCGCTGGCCGCCTCAGGATCGCAGCACGTCCCGGGCGCGGTCGGGTCGGTGGCGGGCAGCTGGCCGCATCCGCAGACCGGCGAGGTGGTCGAGGGTTCGCTCGCGTTCGCGCAGGAGTTCCTTCCCGGCGTCGAGGACGCCTGGCGCGTCGCTCTGCGGGCCGCCGCCGGCGGGGAGGACTTCACGCAGCGCGCCCACGACCTGGGCACCGCGACCGCGGAGGTGCACGTGTCGCTCGCGGAGCTGTTCGGGTCGACGCCCACGACCGACGCAGAGCGTGCCGCGATCGCCGCGACGTGGCAGCGGCGGCTGTCGATCGCGGCCGAGGAGGTGCCTTCTCTGGGCGGGGTGCGGGATGCCATCGACGCGGTGTACGCCCACGCGATGGACTGCACCTGGCCGAGCCTGCAGCGCGTGCACGGGGATTACCACCTCGGGCAGGTGATCCTCATGCCCGGCCGCGGCTGGGTGCTGCTCGATTTCGAGGGCGAACCCATGCGGCCCATGGAGGAGCGCGCACTGCCAGATCTCGCCGTCCGCGACATCGCCGGCGCGCTGCGGTCGTTCGACTACATCGCCGGCACTCTCGAACTGGATTTGCCCGAACTGTCCATCGCCGCGCTGCGGGCTTGGGTGGATGCCGCCCGCGCGGCCTTCCTCGCCGGGTACGCGAAGGCGTCGGGGTCGGATCTGGGCGCGCAGCAACCGCTGCTCGACGCGCTGGAGCTGGACAAGGCCGTCTACGAGGCGATCTACGAATCGCGCAACCGGCCGGAATGGATCGGCATCCCGCTGCAGGCGATACAGCGGCTGGTGTGAGGCGGCTCGTCAGCGCCCGGGAGGTCCGTCGAGCACGGTCGGGACGTACTCGAGCAGCTGGATGCCGTTGTCGAACGTGCGCGCCTCGACGAGCTCGAGCATGACGTCGGGGTAGCCGTCGAAGATCCGGTCCAGGCCGGTCGCGCCCGTGATCACCGGGAAGAACACCACCCGGTAGCGGTCGACGAGCCCGGCGACCAGCAGGGACCGGCACAGCGCGATGCTGCCGATCGTGCGTAGCGGCCGGTCGGACTCCTCCTTCAGCCGACGCGCGTACTCGACGGCATCCGTGCGCACCAGCGTCGAGTTCTGCCAGGTGAGCGGCTCCTCGAGCGAGGACGAGAAGACGTACTTCCGGATGCCGTTCAGCACGTCCGTGCCCGGTTCGCCGCCGGCCGTCAGTGCGGACATCACCCGGTAGGTGGTGGCACCCATCAGCAGCGGGGCGTCCTTGTCGGGGTGTGCGTCCAGCCAGTCCAGGTATTCGGGGCTCTCCAGCCCCCACCACCCCGGCCAGCCCTCGGCGGCGCCGTAGCCGTCGAGCGAGCAGATGAAGTCCACGGTCAGGGTCTGCATCGGCGTCTCCTTCGATCAGGGGAGGTCCTTGACCTCGATCGGTTCGTCGCCGCCGCCGTCGTCGGCGTGGTCGGCGTTCTGGTCTACGTTGTGGGGATCCTGCTCGTCGGTGACCACACCGGTCGGCTCGCTGTCGATCACGCGGTGGCGGGTGCCGGCGGCCTCGGCCATCTGCCGGCCGGCGGTGACCGCCTCCTCCTTCGTGGCGTATCCTGCGAGAGCTCCTCCTCGCCCTCGACGCGGTTCACCCACTGCCCGCGCTTCGACATGGTGATGACGTCGCCCTGCTGGTCCATGGGACTCCTCCTTCGGTGAACGTGCCAGGGTAGGCGCGCCGGTGCGGCGAGCGTGAAGGGGGTTGCGGGGTGGAGGTGAGGATGTTCCGCGGGGTGGTCAGTACGGTGCGGCGAGTCCCTCGAACATCGGGAAGTGCTTCACGTTGCGAGTGAGCAGGCGCGCATCGAGCAGAGTGGCCGTGGCGGCGACGACGAAGTCGGCCGCATCGATGCCGGTGAAGGCCGGAAGCCAGCGTCGGCCGATCACGCCGACTCGGATAGGCGCCGACCCGAGCGGATGCCGTCCAGTCCGGTTGCCAGCGGGTGTCCCGGAGATATACCCGAGCATGCGCGAGCAGCGCTCAGTTGAAGTCCCCACCCGGCGCCATGTCGTGGAAGCGCGAGTAGTGGCCCTGGAACGCGACGGTGATGGTCGCGGTAGGGCCGTTACGGTGCTTGGCGACGATCAGGTCGGCCTCGCCCGGACGGACGTCCTTGTCGTACACCGAGTCTCGGTGCAGCAGGATCACCATGTCGGCATCCTGCTCGATCGAGCCGGACTCGCGCAGGTCGCTGATCGCGGGCTTCTTGTCCTGGCGCTGCTCGGGACCACGGTTCAGCTGCGACAGGGCGATGACGGGCACCTGCAGCTCCTTCGCGAGCAGCTTCAGCGCGCGGGAGAACTCCGACACCTCCTGCTGACGCGACTCGACGCGCTTGCCGCTCGTCATCAGCTGCAGGTAGTCGATGATGACCATCTTCAGGCCGGCGCGCTGCTTGAGGCGGCGGCACTTGGCCCGGATCTCGACGAGGGTCATGTTCGGGCTGTCGTCGATATAGAGCGGGGCGTCATTGATGCGGCCACGCGTGGAAGCCACCGTGGTCCAGTCGCGCGGGTCGAGCGTTCCCTTGCGCATGTTCTGCAGCGGGATCTGGCCCTCTGCGCTGAGCAGACGCATGGCGATCTCGCTCTTGCCCATCTCGAGCGAGAAGAAGATCGACGGGTGATTGTGGCCGATCGACGCAGCCCGCGCGAAGTCCAGCGCGAGCGTCGACTTACCCATCGCGGGCCGGGCGGCCACGACGATCATCTGACCGCCGTGCAGGCCGTTGGTCAGCTCGTCCAGCTCGCGGAAGCCGGTCGGGATGCCGGTCATCGTGCCGTCACGGCCGTTGGCCGCCTCGATCTCCTCGACGGCGGCGTCGACGGCGACGGTCAACGGGACGTAGTCCTCTGCGGTCTCCGAACCGGTCACCGAGTAGATCTCGGCCTGCGCGTTGTTGACGATGTCGGTGGCGTCGCCCTGACCCTCGTAGCCGAGCTGCACGATGCGGGTGCCGGCGTCGACGAGACGGCGCAGGATCGCCCGCTCCGACACGATGCTGGCGTAGTAGCCGGCGTTGGCGGCGGTCGGCACGATCGAGGTGAGCGTGTGCAGGTAGTCGGCACCGCCGGCTCGGCCCAGCTCGCCGGTCTTGATGAGCTCGTCGGTGACGGCGACCACGTCGGTGGGCTCGCCGTGCGAGTACAGCGAGAGGATCGCCTCGAAGATCAGCTCATGCTTCGGGATGTAGAAGTCTGCGCCCTTGAGGGTCTCGATCACGTCGGCGACGGCATCCTTCGACAGCAGCATGCCGCCCAGCGCGCTCTGCTCGGCGAGCAGGTCATGCGGCGGGGTGCGCTCCGCCGGCCGAGAGCCGCCGAGACGTTCCTGCGAGATGTCCGCGATCGACACAGTGCTCCTCCCCCTCTGCGGATGCACGCCGACGGGCGCGCGTGTCCGGATGCGACCGAAGGCGTTCCTGCCACCAGGCACAAAGAGAACCACAGGCCTCGGACATCCGGTCTCGACCACGCTAGGAGCGGGTCGCAAGCCCCGCAACAGTCCTTGTGGATAACTCTGTGGACTTCCTGCGGAGAACGCCGGAGTGTCTGTGCAGAACCCCTGTGGAGAACTCGGTGGAGAGAGTTGATTTCTGGACAGAAATAACGTCGTGAACAGGTTTTTATCCGTTCCTCACCCTGTGGACGAAAATCAGCCTCAACGAGAGATTGAAGGTTGCTCGAACGCCTTGGTCGATGTGTACAACCTGGGGAAAAGTCAAGTGCCGCGTCGCACGGGCGTTTCGCGCCCCCGCCACGGCCTGCGGAACGCAGAACACCCCCGGATCCGAAGATCCGGGGGTGTCCTGAGCGGGCACAACAGCCCGCTGTGCGACTTACTTCGCGGCGATGACCTGCAGTGTGATCACGGCGGTGACGTCCTCGTGCAGACGGATCGTCGCCTCGTGCTCGCCCACCGACTTGATCGGCGAGGTGATGTGAACCTTGCGCTTGTCGATGGAGCCCAGGTCGGCTGCGGCGACGGCGTCGGCCACGTCGGCCGGCTTCACCGAGCCGAACAGGCGGCCCTCGGCGCCGGCCTTGACGGCTAGGCGCACCTTGGTGCCCTCGAGCTTGTCCTTGAGAGCCTTCGCCTCGTCGAGGTCGTGGATGACGCGTGCCTGACGAGCAGCACGGATCTGCTCGACCTGCTTCTCGCCACCGCGGGTCCAAGCGACCGCGTAGCCCTGCGGGATGAGGAAGTTGCGGGCGTACCCGTTCTTGACCTCGATGACGTCGCCGGCGCTACCGAGCCCGGCGACCTCGTTCGTGAGAATCAGCTTTGCCATGTCGGTGCTCCTTAGCGGCCAGCGCCGGCGTAAGGCAGGAGCGCCATCTCGCGCGCGTTCTTGATCGCCTTGGCGATCAGACGCTGCTCCTGCACCGAGACACCGGTGATACGACGGGCGCGGATCTTCCCGCGCTCCGAAATGAACTTGCGAAGCGTGGCGACGTCCTTGTAGTCAATGACGCCCACGCGGATCGACTTCGCGGGAGCGGCGTTCTTCGCGCCCTTCCGCGGCTTGCGGCGGTCGCCGCTCGACTTTCCAGCCATGAGTTTTCCTTAAAGAAGATGAATGTCCGGCGCGTCTCGTCTCGGGCCCGCGGCCCTCGCTCAACGACCGGGATGAATCAGAAGGGCGTGTCGTCGCCGAAGCTGCCCGGAGTGCTCCAGGCGTCGGCGCTGGACGAACCGGGCGTCGACCACGGCTCGTCCGAGACCTGCTGCTGCGGACGCGACTGTCCGCCGCCGCCGCCGGATGCGGCCCGCGTGACCTGTGCCGTCGCGTAACGGAGCGACGGACCGATCTCGTCAACCTCGAGCTCGATCGTCGTGCGGTTGTTGCCTTCGCGGTCCTGGTAGGAACGCTGACGCAGACGGCCCTGCGCGATGACCCGCATGCCCTTGGTCAGCGAGCCCGCCACATGCTCGGCGAACTCGCGCCACACCGACGCGCGGAGGAACAGCGCTTCGCCGTCCTTCCACTCGTTGGCCTGGCGGTCGAAGGTGCGCGGCGTAGAGGCGATGGTGAAGTTCGCCACGGGCAGGCCGTTCTGCGTGTAACGCAGCTCGGGGTCCGCCGTGAGGTTGCCCACCACGGTGATGACGGTTTCGCCGGCCATGGTGCCTTAGGCCTTCGCGACCTTGGGCTTGCGGGCGGCCTTCTCCTCGGCGCGCTTGGCCTCTGCGGCCACCATCGCCTGGGCCTCCTCGGCGCGCAGCACCTTGGTGCGGAACACGAGCTCGCTCAGCTTCAGCTGGCGGTCGAGCTCCTGCGTGGCCTGGCTCGTGGCGGTGAAGTTCACGACGGCGTAGATGCCCTCGTTCTTCTTGTTGATCTCGTATGCGAAACGGCGCTTGCCCCAGATGTCGACCTTGTCGATCGAGCCACCATCGTTAGTGATGACCTTCAGGAACTTGTCGAGGTTGGGGGCAACCTGGCGCTCGTCCAGCTCGGGGGTCAGAATGACCATGAGCTCGTACTGGTGCGTCACTTACCCACCTCCTTCGGACTAGAACGGCTCCCGGGACTTTCCCGGAAGCAGGAGGGTGTGTTTGCACGTCGTCCGCCCCGACCGACGGATGCCGGAGGGCAGACAACCACGTAAGTCTACCGGATCACGGCGGCCGCAGGCGACCGGCGCCGCAGCGGCTCCGCCAGCGGACTGGGCGCCAGGGTGAAGTCGGTCCCCGCGCCTGCGGCATCCGCTCTCCTGCGCCGCTTGATCGCGAGCATCAGCCGCGCCGCGGGCGCACCGACCGCGTAGGCGAGCACGCCGCTCAGCGTGCGGTCCTCCGATCCGAGCACGCTCTTGCGGTGCCACGCCAGGTGCAGCGCACCGCCGCGCGGCCGCGGTACCGTCCGCGGGGGCAGCATCCCGCGGCGACGGAGAGCGACCAGCTGCTGCACCTGCTCCCACCAGGTCGACTCGCGCGGGTCGTGGAAGTAGTTCGCCGCGGCCCAGCGGGGGTCGGGATGCCGGAACCGCCGCGCAATCACGTCGTCGGCGCCCGCCAGCACGCCGCTGTCCTCGAACACCGGGTTCAGCAGGTCGGACCGCACCCCGAACGTGTCGAGCGCGATCACCGGCACGCCCTGCGCCATGGCCTCGATGGCGGCGGTCGAGCTGACGGTGACCAGGCCCTCGGCGGTGGCGAGGGCCTGCGACATCGGCGCGTACGAAAGCACCAGGTTCTCGGGCGCGTTCTCCAGCAGATCCGCGTAGCCGTCGCGTTCGGCGTGCGCCTCGACCTCGCCGGGGCGCGAGCGCAGCTTGATCACCACCCGTCGTCGCGGGTCGGCGACGGCGGCGAAGCGCAGGATCTCCGCGATGCGCTGCCGCTCCTCGCGCGTTCCCGGGACCAGCGCCTGCGCGGCGAAGACGAGGTCGGTGCGCTGTCCGGCATCCGCGTCCCGCGCCGCCCGCGCGAAGGGCAGGGTGGCGAGGGCGATCGGCACGTGCACGCCGATCTGGCGGCCGAGCCGGGAGTACGCCGCCACCTCGCGCCGGGAGTGCACCACCATCAGATCGCAGTGCCGGCGGTACTCCAGCGCGCCGCGCAGCGCCGGGATCGACATCCCCGGCATCCCGCTGACCACGACCGGGCGGCGGGCGAGCCGGTCGATCTCACGGCCCAGCAGCCGCACGAACGGCGCGCGCCCGGCGAGCACGACGACGTCGGGACGGTCCCTGCCCAGCCAGCCGGTGACCTCGGCGAAGGGCAGGCGGGTGACGGATGCCGGATCCTCGGCGATTCCGGTGCCGGCCAGGGCGGCATCCTTCTGCCCCTCGCTGACGGTGAGCGGCGTGCGAACCAGCAGCAGGTGTCGGCTGATGTCGGGAACCTGGTCGATGAGCGCCGCCGACCACTTCACGAACGAATCGGCGTCGGCGATCGCGACGACCCGCAGGCGCGGAGCGCGGGTGCCGGGGTACGTCATGCGCCCACGCGCCGCAGCTTGGCCATCGGCGCGAGCTCGCCGGGGTACACCCGCTTCACGCCGTCGCCGAGGGCCTCCTCGATGACGCGGATGTCGCGGACGAGACGCTCAAACCCGCCCGGCTCAAGCGAGGCGGCGTGGTCCGAGCCCCACATCGCCCGGTCGAGCGTGATGTGCCGTTCCACCGCGACCGCCCCGAGGGCGACGGCGGCGAGGGAGATCTGCAGGCCGCGCTCGTGCCCGGAGTAGCCGACCGGGATGCCGGGGTAGCGGTCGCGGAGGGTGGCGATCATCTTCAGGTTCGCCTCGCCGGGCTCCATCGGGTACGTGGAGGTGGCGTGCATGACGATCGTGCGGTCCGTGCCGAGGGTGTCGAGGGCGCGGTCGATCTGGTCCATGGTCGACATGCCGGTGGAGAGGATGACCGGCTTGCCGGTCGCCCGCAGCGCCTCGAGCAGTTCGGTATCCGTGAGGCCGGCCGAGGCGACCTTGTGCGCGACGACGTTCAGGTCCTCCAGGAAGTCCACGCTCGGCACATCCCAGGGGGAGGCGAACCAGTGCAGTCCGGCGAGCGTGGCGTAGTCGCCGATCTCGATGTACTGGTCGCGGTCGAACTCAACGCGGCGGCGGTAGTCGAGGTAGCTCATGGTGCCCCACGGCGTCTCGCGGGGCACGTCGCGCATGTGCTCGGGGGTCGCGATCTCGGGCGTGCGCTTCTGGAACTTGACGGCGTCGGCGCCGGCCTCCCTGGCGACGTCGATGAGCCGCTTGGCGATCTCGACGTCCCCGTTGTGGTTCAGGCCGATCTCGGCGATGACATAGGTGGGACGGCCTCCGCCGATCACGCGGCTTCCAATGCTGACGGTCATGGCTACTGGTCTACGTGCGGGGGGTGAATCCCCGGCGTCGGGAGGGTGACCGGGCGGCGACCAGTGCGTTCGAATCGCGTGAAGCGCTGTCGATCAGTCGGCTTCGGAACCGTGTGCATGATTCGAAGCGGCCAGGATGCGCTCGATCACCTCGCGCACCGCGCCGTCTCCGCCTCGGCGGGTGAGGACGACGCGGGAGGCGGCCTTCACGGCGGGGTGCGCGTTCGCGACGGCGACCGGCCAGCCGACAATGCCGAGCGCGCCGAGGTCGTTCACGTCGTTGCCGACGTAGGCGATGTCGGCGAGCGGGATGCCGTGCTCCTCGGCCCACGCGGCGAGCGCGGCGGCCTTGTCGTCGACGCCGTGCAGCACCGGCACCCGCAGCTTCTCGGCCCGGCGGGCGACGACCGGGTTCTGCTCGGTGGAGAGGATGAGCATCGGGATGCCGGCGCGGCGCAGCCGCGCGACGCCCATGCCGTCGTCTCGGCTCACCCGCACCGATTCGCGGCCTTCGCTGTCGACCGTCGCGGTGTCGTCGGTGTGCACGCCATCGAAGTCGGTGACGAGAGCGGATGCCGGGATCGGCGCGCCCTCGGACGTCGCCGCCGCGAGCAGTCCGGCCAGGGTCAGCTGCTCCTCGTCATCGATCTCGATCGCCGAGCTCTCGGGCACCTCGACGATGCCGATCCGCCCGAAGAAGCGGTGCCCGGCACGGCGGAAGCCGTCCGCGCCGAACACGTAGAAGGCGCCTGTTTCAAGATGGTGCGGCTCGCGGTCCTGCCGACGGGGCCGGTGGGACGGGTCGTGGTTGATGCCGTGCGCGAGGCCGCCGGCATCCGCCCGCCACAGGAACCCGTAGGTCGCGACGGCCGAGAACGCGCTGTCGTACCGGCCGGACCGCACGCCGTCGGCGGCCTCGGCGATCGCGGTGGACGGGATGAACGGCGAGGTCGCCTGCACGAACACGACGGTGTCGACGCGGATGCCGTCGGCCTCGAGCACGTCCAGCGCATGCAGCAGCGCGCCCTCGGACGACGCGGTGTCGCCGGCGAGCTCGGGCGGGCGCTCGACGATGCGGGCCCCGGCTCCGCGCGCGGCGGCGGCGATCTCGGGATCGTCGGTCGTCACCACGACGAGGTCGACGCCCTCCGCCAGGGTGGCGGCGCGCACGGCGCGCTCGATGAGCGGCACTCCGCCGACCCTGCGCAGGTTCTTGCGGGGGACGCCCTTCGATCCGCCGCGGGCGGGGATGATCGCCGCGGTCAGGCCTGCCTGCGGGTCGGTGCCGCTCATCGCCCCGTGACCGCCTTCCAGGTGCGGCGCACGCGGCGGCGCGCGGCCTGCGCGGTGAGCGCGAACTCGTCGAGCCGCCCGATGCCGCCGCCGGATGCCAGCACGCGCCCGATGCGGGTGGGCGGCGGCGCGCCGGGCAGACCGAGCGCCCTCAGCCGGTCGGCGGGCACGAGCCGTTCGCGCTCGGCGGCGGACAGCCCGGACAGGAAGTCCTCGGCTCGAGGACGCAGGTGCCCGACGATCCGGGGCTGCATGGCGTAGCCGACGGTGTCGACGAGGTGCTGCATCCGCCCCGGCGCAGTGAACGCGTCGCCGGGCCGGGTGAGCGCGTCGACGATCGTCGCCGGGATGCGGTTGCTGTTCTCGTACGGTTGCAGGCGGCGCAGCACGGTGTCGAGGCCGACGCCGTGGATGCGGGTGCCGTAGAGGGCGCTGAGGGTCGGCAGGGCCGTGGAGAACACGGCGACCGCGTCGGTCGCGCGCAGCCGGTGGGCGACGTACTCGGCGGGCTGGTCGCCGGTGTACACGGCGAACGCGACCCCGCGCTCGTCGGCGCGTCGCCGCAGGGCGGCGGTGAGCGCCGGCGGGGCGGACGGGTGCGGTTTGAAGACGACGCGCCGCGCTCCGGCATCCGCCGCCGTGTCGATCATCGCGGTCTGCATCGCGCTCTCCTCGGCCGCGGAGACGAGCCCGAGCGCGGCGAGGTACTGGCCGATGACGAGAGCTGTCGGCGCGCCGTCGGCGGCCAGCGCGTCGAGGGCGGCATCCGGCCGGGCGTCGCCCACCTCGTGGAGGACGGCGGCGAACGCGGCGGGCGGCACCGGCACCCGGGCGGCACCCGTCTCGGCGAACACGAGCGGCTGGACGCCGGGGACGACGTCGGGGTGGATCACGCGCTCCACCCGCTCGGTGATCAGTCGCGGCAGGCGGTCGCGGATCGGCGAGTAGGTCATGAGCCCGTCGCCGATCACCCCGAGCCGTGCCAGCGAGAACAGCGCCATGAGTGTGCGGGCGGGGGCGACCTGAGGCGACTGCACGAACAGCTCGACGTCGGTCTCGTCGATGCCCCAGGCGCGGGTGAAGAGCCGCTCCAGCATCGGCAGGTCCTGCGGCTCGGGATGCCACGCGGTCGGATGCCGCGGGTCGATGAGCGGGTTGAGCGCCTCGACCGCGTCGAAGCGGGTGTGCAGGGGCGCGAACCGCGCTGCGCCGATGTCGACGGCGGTCTCCGGCACCGCCGCGGTGTTCATCGTGACCAGGATGCGCCGCTGCGGTGCGCCGAGCAGCCCGGCGTCGATCGCGGCGGCGGCGGTCATCAGTCCGTAGCCGCTGTGCAGGGCGAAGATCTGGATCATGCGTGGCCCGCCTGTCGCAGCACACGGGCGAGCACCCGGCGGCGAGGGCCGCCGAGTCGCGCGATGGCGGTGCGGGTCTGGTCGTCGGGAAGGCGGGCGAGCAGACCCCGGATGCCGGCTCGCAGCTCGCGCCGCACGGCGGGGTGCATGCGGCGGGCGCGCACGAGGTGGTGCGAGCTCAGCGCGAGCGCCGTGAAGACGGCCTTGGGGAGGTACCGCTCGGACTCGGCGTGCGCCTCGACGATGTCGAGCACCTCGCCGAGAGCGCGGGTGAAGTGCAGCTGGCGGCGGTCGAGGGTCCGCGAGAGGGAGTCGGACAGCCCGCGGCGGTAGAGCAGGTGCGGCGCGTCGACCACGGCGAACGAGGACGCGTGCAGGTGCAGCCGCCAGATCCACGGCCGGTCCTCGGCGGTGAACAGCCCGTCGCTGAAGCCGGCGAGCCCCCGGTCAAGCACGCGGCGGTGCAGCATTCCCGCCCACGCGAACGGGTAGTCGACCATGCTCTTGTCGTCGACGGGGAGGATCGCCGCGCGGGGGTCGGCGACCACCCCGCGCCGCGTGAACGGCGCCCGCACCAGGCGGCGCTCCGCGCGTTTCACGGTGACGTGGTCGGTGCGCACGAAGTCGCAGTCCAGCTCGCGCAGCGCGGCGGCGAGCACGGTCAACCGGCCCGGCTGCATCCAGTCGTCGCCGTCCACGAAGCAGAACGCGTCGCCCTCGACGTGCGCGAGACCCTGGTTGCGGGCGGTGGCGAGGCCCCGCGGCTCGGCGTTGCGGAGCACCTCGGCGTGGTCGAAGCGCTCGGCGTACTGCCGCATGATCTCGCCCGTGGCATCCGTCGAGCCGTCGTCGATGGCGACGAGCTTCACGGCGGAGGGGTCGTCGAACTGCCGGGTGAGGGTCTCGAGGGTCGTCCCGATGAAGGCACCGGCGTCCTTCGCCGGGAGGATGACGGTGACGACGGGTTCGGGCACCGGGTCATGGTGCAGGCGCCGGATTGCCGGTGCGAGACGGCGAGGTGAACGGGGGGTGTCGGATGCGCCGGCCGGCGGCTCAGGCGGCGCGCCGTTCGCGCTGCAGCACCGGGTCGGGCACAGGCGCGGCGGCGACCAGCCTCTGCGTGTACGGCATCTGCGGGCGCGTGAGGACGTCGCGCGCGTCGCCCTGCTCGACGATCTTGCCCTGCTGCAGGACGACGACGCTCTCGGAGAGCAGTTCGACGACCGCCAGATCGTGGCTGATGAACAGGCAGGAGAATCCGAGCCGCTGCTGGAGCTCCTGAAAGATCTCGAGCACCGCCGCCTGCACGGACACGTCCAGAGCGGACGTGGGCTCGTCGGCGATCAGCAGCGACGGCTCGAGCGCGATCGCCCGCGCGATCCCCACGCGCTGACGCTGACCGCCGGACAGCTCGTGGGGGAACCGCGACGCCCATGCGGCGGGGAGCTCCACCTGCTCCAGCAGCTCCTGCACGCGCTTGCGCCGGCCTGCCGCGCCCATCCCGCGCCGGTGCACGACGAGCGGCTCGGCGATCGATTCGCCGATCGTCACCCGCGGGTTCAGAGAGGATGCCGGGTCTTGGAAGACCATGCCGTAGCGCGCCCGCGCCCTCGCCAACGCGGGCCCCTGCAGCTGCGTCACGTCGGTGCCGTCGATGGTGATGCGCCCGGTCTCGGCCCGGAGCAGGCCGACGACGGCCTTCCCGATCGTGGACTTGCCCGATCCGGATTCACCGACCAGGCCCACGACCTTGCCGGCGGGCACCTGGAAGCTCACGCCTTCCACGGCGAGGAACCCGGGGCGACGCCAGGAACCGGGGTAGCGGATGTGCAGATCGTCCACGACGAGCGCCGCCGGAACCTCCTGCCCATCCTCCGCGGGCTTCGCGGGCTCGGTGACCATCAGCGCCGGCTTGGGGACGGCGTCGAGCAGCCGGCGGGTGTAGTCGTCCTGGGGCGCGGCGAAGAGCGAGAAGACGTCGGCGGATTCCACGACCTCGCCGTCCTTCATGACGACGACGCGATCCGCCATCTCGGCGACGACGCCCATGTCGTGCGTGATGAGCAGGATCGACATTCCTCGCGACTTCTGCAACGAGCGCAGAAGCCGCAGGATCTCGGCCTGAACGGTGACGTCGAGCGCTGTCGTGGGTTCATCGGCGATCAGCATCCGGGGCGAGCCGGAGATCGCCATGGCGATCATGGCCCGCTGTCGCTGGCCTCCGGAGAGCTGGTGCGGATAGGCCGACACGCGCCGCTCGGGCTCTGGGATCCCGACCTCCCTGAGGAGTTCGACGACGCGATCCATCGCCTGGGCCCGGGTGAGGCGCTCGTGCAGACGCAGGGCGTCCGAGATCTGCTTGCCGATCGTGTAGACCGGATTGAACGCGGTCATCGGCTCCTGGAACACGACGCCGATCTCGCCGCCGCGAAGCTGCCGCAGGCGGTCGGGTCGTACGGCGATGAGGTCCTCGTCGCCGAAGCGGATGCTGCCGCGCCGCACGGCGCTCTTCGGCAGCAGGTCGAGGATCGCCATCGCCGACACCGACTTCCCGGATCCTGACTCGCCGACGAGCGCAAGAGTCTCGCCCTCTTGGATGTCGAAGTCGATGCCGTGGGTGACGAACGTCGTCTCCCCCTCCTTCGTGAACCCCACACGGAGGTCTTCCACGGTCAGCAGCGTCTTGTCAGGCATTGGTCGTCTCCTCGATCTCCTCGAGCGCCGCCCGCAGGTTGCGCGTCCCCTCAATGCACACCTCGCGCGATCCTCCGAGATCCCGCCAGGTGTGCGTGCGCGTGGCCATAGCGGACAGCTCTACCGGGAAGTGCTCGTACACGAGCAGGTCGTCGTATCCGACATCCCGCAATGCGCGGAAGACCTCCCGCCAGGGCACCTGACCGGTGCCTGGGATCCCCCGGTTGCTCTCGACCGCGTGGAAGTGGCCGAGCAGCGGGCCGACGCGGCGGATCGCCTCGGGGGTGTCGGCCTCCTCGATGTTCATGTGCCAGGTGTCCAGCTGGACGCGGACAGCCGGCGAGCCGACCTGCTCGACCAGGGCGATGGCGTCGTCGGCCGAGTTGAGGAAGTACCCGGAGTACCGGCTGACCGGCTCGACGGTCAGCATCACACCGGCATCCTCGGCGGCGGGGGCGACTGCTCGGAGCGCTGCCACACTGCGGTCCCACTCCTGCGGCGTTCGAGCCCGCCCGACGAACGCGCCGTTCGCCGAGTGCAGCCCGCCGCACACCTTTCGGGCGCCGAGCGCCTCGGCGATGGCGATGCAGCGCCGCAGGTGCTCCACTCCGGCGCGCCGGACGGCGGTGTCCTCGCTGATGGTGTTCCGCTCTACGGGGAGCGCCACCCTCAGCACGACGTCGAGCCCCGAATCATCGAGCGCAGCGCGGATCGCCGGCACCGGGAACGCCTCGGGCGTTCCGACGTTGATCTCGATCGCGTCCATCCCGAGCTCGGCGACGGTCCTCACCGTCTCCGCCGGGCGGTCGGCGATGTCGTGCACGAACATCTGACTGTGCGCCCCGAACCTCATCGCAGCTTCCTCCCGATCGTCACCCTCGCGGTCTGGATGGGCTCGGTGCGGGCGAACGCCACGGGCCGATCCCGGCGGGACCGACGGCGCCGGGGATCGAGCGAACGCTCCAGCGCGTCGGCGAGCACCGAGAACGCGAGCACCGTGGCGACCACGATGCCGCCCGCGACGAACAGCAGCAGCGGCGAGCGTGTCATCAGCGCCTGCCCCTCCGCGATCATGCCGCCCCAGCTCGGCGCCGGCGGCACGACCCCGAGGCCGAGGAAGCTCAGGCCGGAGGACAGCAGCAGCGACGCCGCGAGCGTCAGCGACAGCTGCACGAGGACCGGCGCCATCACGCCGGGCAGGATGACGCGGGAGAGGATCCGCGGGCGCGGGGTGCCGATCACTGTGCTCGCCTGCACGTACTCGAGGTTCTTCAGGGTGAGCACCTCGCCGTACACGATCCGGGCGAAGGCGGGTGCGAACAGGATGCCCATGGTGACGATGAGGGTGAGCGCACCCGGGCCGACCATCGTGACGATCATCAGGGCGAAGACGATCGGCGGGAACGCCAGGACCACTTCGATGGAGCGCATGGAGAGAAGGTTGACGATCCCGCGACTGCTGCCGCCGATCAGCCCGATCGTGACGCCGAGGGCCGCCGCCAGTGCGGCGGCTCCGAACGAGACGAGCAGGTCGATGCGCGCGCCGTGGATCAGCCGCGAGAAGACGTCGCGTCCGAACTGGTCAGTGCCGAGCACGTGCATGCCGCTCGGCGAGGCGAGCCGTTCGGGGCTCTGGGCGGTCGGGTCGAAGGGGGCGACCAGGGGTGCCAGCACGGCGAGCAGCACCAGCACGGCGAGGAAGAGGGCGGCGATCAGCACGCCGGGCGAGCGGAGTTCTCGGAGAAAGGCCGACATGGTCACTGCGTCCTTCCGCGCGGGTCGAGGAACCCGTAGGCGATGTCGACCGCGATGTTGATGAGGATGAAGATGCCGGCGATGACGAGCACGATGCCCTGCACCATCGGGTAGTCGCGGCTCGTGACGCCCTCGATGAGGAGCCCGGACAGTCCCGGCCAGCTGAAGACGCGTTCGATGATGACCGTGCCGCCCAGCAGGCCGCCCAGCTGCAGGGCGGTCACGCTCAGCACCGGTGAGAGCGAGTTGCGCAGGACGTGCTTGCGGAAGACCGTGGCCTCACGGTTTCCGATCGAGCGGCCGGTGCGCACCCACTCCTGGTTGGACACGGCGAGCACCGAGGATCGGGTCATGCGCGCCACGATTCCGGTGAAGCCGATCGAGAGCGCGATCACCGGCAGGACCAGCGACTGCACGAAGTCGCCGAAATCACGCTCAGGCGGGGTGTAGCCGCCTGACGGCAGCCATTTCAGCTGGACGCCGACGAAATACACGAGAACGACGGCCGCCACGTACGACGGAACTGCCACCGCGAACGAGGTGAGCAGCAGGGTGGCCCGGTCGACGAGCCCGCCCCGGCGCGCCGCGAGGGCGCCGAGCGCGATGCCGCAGATGACGGAAACGACCGTCGCAGTGAGCACGAGCTGCAGCGTTCGCGGCAGCCGCTGCGCGATGTGGGAGATCACCGGCTCGCCGTCCTGCACCGAGGTCCCGAGGGTCCCGCCCACGATGTCGCCGAGGAAGCGCAGGTACTGCTCCCAGAGCGGGAGATTGAGGCCCATCTCCTCGCGAAGGCTCTGAACCGCCTCCTCGGTCGGTGTCGCCCCGGTGCCCGTCAGGATGAGCCGGGCCGGATCGCCCGGCACCAGCTGCATCGCCAGGAACACGACCGTTGCGACGACGAAGAGCAGGACCACACCGGCCGCCAACCGGCGGAGGATCATGAACGCCATTGCTCGTCCCTTCTCGGGGGCCGTCCGGGTGCCGCCTCACGTGCGGCGCCCGGACGACGGGCTTACTCGAAGGTCGTCTCGGCCAGCGTGTAGCCGGAGTTGAACGTGAGGAAGCCGGGGATGTTGGTGAAGCCGGACAGCGCGTCCGACAGGCCGTACGCCTGGGACCGCCATCCGAGGCCCACGATCGGTGCCGTCTGGAGGACGTACTCGCCCAGCTCGTCGTAGATCTTCTTCCGCGCGTCGGGGTCGCTCTCCGCGTGCCCCTTCGCGAGGAGGTCGTTCACCTTCGGGTCGTCGTATCCGAACGGCGCGTTCTGCGCACCGGCCGGGGTGAGGATCTGGTCGAGGAACGCCGGGTCGTTGGTGACGCCGACCGTGCCGTAGACGGCGATGTCGTAGTCTCCGGCTGCGCCGACCTCGAGGCGCGTCGGCCAGTCCGGAAGGTTCATCTCCAGCTCGATGCCGATCGCCTTGAGATCGTTCTGCACCGAGATCGCCGTGTCCTGGTGGAACGAGTACTGCGAAGAGGACAGCATCCGCGCGGTGAACCCGTCCGGGTAGCCCGCCTCGGCGAGCAGTGCCTTCGCCTTGTCGACGTCCTTCTCGTAGTAGTTCGCCTGCTCCTCGTTGTAGAACGGCGAGCTCTCCGGAATCGGCATGCCCGACAGCGGCTTGCCGACACCGCCGAGCGCCGCATCGACCACCGCCTGACGGTCGACAGCCCATGCGACCGCCTCGCGCACCTTCGGGTTGGAGAACGGCGAATCGGGGGTGGTGTTGAACAGGAGGTACATGAACGGGCCCTCCGTGGCGTCCAGAACGAGGTTGCCGGCGCCCTCCACCTGGTCGTAGCTGTTCCAGCCCACGAACGAGGTCATGTCCACGCTGCCGCTGAGCAGCGCATTGTCACGGGCCGCCTGGTCCGGGATGATCTCGAACTCGATCGTGTCGATGTGCGGCTGGTCCTCCACGTAGAAGTCGTCGAACTCCTCGACGACGAACGCGCTGCCCTTCTCGTAGCTCACGAACTTGTACGGCCCGGCGCCCACGTAGGTCGGGCCCTCCGACCCGACCTCCTCCGACGGCAGGATGGCACCGGACACATCGGCGAGGTAGCTGAGGAACGCGGCATCGGGCTGGGCGAGCTTCACCACGACCGTCAGCTCGTCAGGGGTCTCGATGGACTGGATACCCTTGGCCGCCGGGAACAGCTTGGCCACGCTGTCCGGATTCTTCATGTGCTCGAGCGTCGCCTTGACGTCCTCGCTGGTCAGGTCGCTGCCGTCATGGAAGGTGAGGCCCTCGCGCAGGTGGAACGTGAAGGTCTGGGCCTCCTCCTCGTCCCAGCTCTCCGCCAGCGCAGGAGCGACTTCGCCCTTCGCGTCGTACTGCACCAGCCCCCGGTGCAGCACCCCGTTGAGGATCATCGACGCACTGCCCTGGTTCTGCGGCGTGACGAGATTGGGCACATCGCTGTCCAGGCCGAACCGGAGGGTGGTCGGGCCGTCCCCGCCCTCTCCTCCTCCGCCGGACGAGCACGCGGCGAGTGCCGCCGCGGTCGCAGCGACGGCGACGACGCCGACCGCTCGACGCGCGGCGCGCCGCAGGGCGCCATTGCCCGTTGACCTTGTCACCATGGTGGTTCTCCTTCGTTCCCGGCCGTTGACGGCCGATGTCTGGCTGCGCCCCTCGGAAGCGCGATTCTCGGGTTTTTCGTCCGACCACCGCATCGCTGCGATAGTGCGATCCGTTGTCAGCCGCACGAACGGAGCCGTTTTTGGGAACGTTCCCGTTCTGCTATATGACACTCTCCCGCACAAATGGGAACGGTGTCAATAACCTGTCGCAGAATTGATCCGTTCGCAATGCTCGCGACCGTCACCCTGCGCCCACCTCGGTACGATGCGAGCAACCGCACCGACGAAAGCAAGGTCCATGGCTCAGCGAAACGGCTCCGTGACGATCATCGACGTCGCGCGCGAAGCGGGCGTGTCAAAGTCGGCTGCGGCACGCGTGCTGGCGCGCAGCGGCTCGGCGAGCGCGGAGACGCGAAACCGCGTGCTGGCCGCGGCTGCGAAACTGGGATACCGCCCCAACCAGCTCGCGCGGGCGATGAAGTCCGGATCGACCCGCACGATCGGCGTCATCCTCCCCGACGTCGCGAGCGCGTTCTTCTCGGCGGTCCTGCGCGGCCTCACCGACTCGGCGCGCGCGGCGGGTTTCGAAGTGCTGGTCAGCAACACGGACAACGACCCGGACATCGAGGCCAGTTCGATCGACCTGCTCGCCGAGAAGCGCGTCGACGGCATCGTCGTAGCGCCCGTGTTCCAGGAGCAGCCCTCGGCGATCCTCGAGATCGCCGACGAAGGAGTCCCCTTGGTGCTGCTGGACCGCCGGATGCCGCAACTGGAACACCTCCCGCTCGTCTGCGTCGACCACGCGGATGCCAGCCGTCAGGCGACGGCTGCCCTCCTGGCCCTGGGACACACCCGGATCGCCCTCATCACCGAGACGGCACGCACCCTCGGTGAACTGCAGGAGCTCTCCGCCTCCTCCGACCTCTCGCTCCTGCGCCCCTCGGCGCAGCGCGCCATCGGGTACCTGCGCGCGTTGGCTGCGGCGGGGATCGGACCGGACGACGCCGTGCTGGTCAGATCGGGTTATTCGGTCGAGTCGGCGAGCTCCGCCGTGACCGCCTTCCTCGAAAGCGGCGTGCGGGTCACCGCCGCCCACGCGACGGACGCGGTGCTCACTTCCGGCGCGTACAGGGCGTTCGGCACTCATGGGCTGCGCCTCCCACAGGATCTGTCCTTCGTGGGCTTCGACGATCAGGACTGGACCACTCTGGTGCGCCCGGCCGTGTCGGTCGTCGACCAGCCGCGCCAGAGACTGGGCGCCGCCGCAGCGACTGCCCTCATCGCGGCAATACGCGGCAACCGGCCGGACGAGCTCAACGTCCGTCTCGGCGCGTCGCTACTGATGCGCGACTCCGCGGCTCCCGCGGCGTAGCGGCGCGGCCGCTCCCGCGGTCGCACGCTGACGCACGGGCAGGCGGACCCGTCCGGATCCGCCCACTCGTGATCGTCAGTCGCGATATCGCCGCGCGGTCTCGTCGCTGACCCGTCCGTCCTCGACATCCGCGTCGATCCGCTCCTGTGCGCGCCGGCCCGGGTCGCCGTAGCCGCCCGCTCCGGCGGTCTCGATGGCCGCCCACTGCCCCGGCTGCAGCACGGTGTACCCGTGGTCGATCGGGCGCGCGTCGTCGCTGAGCCGGCATCCCGCCGACGCCCCGGGGCCGCCGCCGAAGACGCCCCACGGCTGCGACTTCTGCCGGCTTGTGTCGAGCCAGAAGTGCACGTCCGGCGCTTCTACGCGGATCCGGCGCCGGATGCCCATGCCGCCGCGGTACTCGCCGATGCCGCCGGAGTCCTCGATGAACTCGTACGCCTCGACCATGAGCGGGTACTCGGTCTCCAGGCTCTCCACGGGCAGGTTCGACGTGTTCGTCATGTGCACCTGCACCCCGTCCAGGCCGTCCTTGTTGTACCGGGCGCCGCTGCCGCCGCCGATGGTCTCCAGGTAGACGAAGTCGCGCCCGCGCTCGGCGTCGTGCCCCGAGAAGTGCACGCCCGTGTTGGCGCCGTTCGACGCACCGGTGACCCGCTCGGGCACCGCCGGTGCGAGCGCCCCCTGGATGAGGTCGACGATCCGCTGGCACGTCTCGCTGCGTCCGTTCACGGCCGCCGGTGCCGAGCAGTTGATGATCGAGCCCGCCGGCGCCTCGATCGTCACCGGCCGGTACAGGCCGGCGTTGGGCGCGATGTCCGGATCGATCAGCGTCTTGATCGTGTAGTAGACGGCGGCGTACAGCCCGGTCCACACCACGTTGACGCTCGCGCGCACCTGCGGCGGGTTGCCGGAGAAGTCGAACAGCATCTCGTCGCCGCGCACCACGATGCGCACCCGCAGGGTGAGTTCGTCGTCGAGCTCGGGGCAGTCGAACCGGTCGCTGAACGTGTACTCGCCGTCCGGGAACTCGGCGATCGCGGCCCTGGTGCGGCGCTCGGTGTAGTCGAGCAGCTCGGCGCCGATCGACTCCACCGTGTCGCGCCCGTAGCGTGCGCACAGTTCGCTGTACCGGGTGAGCGCGACGCGCAGCGCGGCCTCCTGGGCGCGGAGGTCGGCGATCCGCTCCTCGGGCACCTGGCAGTTCAGGAGGATCAGCTGAAGAAGCTCCTCCTGACGCACCCCCGCCTTCACCAGGTGCACCGGGGGGATGCGGATGGCCTCCTGGAAGATGTGGGCGTGGCCGCGGTCGCCGAAGTCGGCGTGATGCGCGAGCGTCGCCGCCCACGCGGTGAGCCGGCCGTCGACGAAGATCGGAGCGGCCAGCACGATGTCCGGCAGGTGCGAGCCGCCGCCGGTGTACGGATCGTTGCCGATGAACACGTCGCCGGGCTGGATCTGCTCGGCCGTGAACCGCTTCCGCAGCGCCTCCACGATGCCCATCAGCGAGCCGAGGTGCAGGGGCGATCCGCCCTCGTCCTGGGCGATCGCCTGACCCTCCGCGTCGAAGAGGCTCGCGGTGCAGTCGCGGCGCTCCTTGATGTTGGGCGAGTAGGCCGCCTTGACCAGGGTCTCGCTCATTTCCTCCACGATCGTCGAGAACGCCGACCCGACGACCTCGACCAGCACCGGGTCCAGCCCGATGCGCTCCGTTGTCTGGCTCATGCCTCGTCTCCGCTCTCGATGATCAGGTTGCGATAGGAATCGACCCGGCACTCATCGCCGGGCAGCAGGATCGTCGTCGTGTCCATCTGCTCGACGATCGCCGGGCCGGAGATGACGTCACCCGGGGTCAGCAGGCCGCGATCGTACACCGGCGTGTCGATGTAGCCGGTGGCCGGGTCGAAGCACGTGCGGCGGATGGCGACTCGCGCCTTCTCCGGGTCGGATGCCGTCACGGGGCTCTCGTGCACGTCGAATCGCGGCGCCGCACCGCTCGCCTCCAGCCGGAAGGTCACCACCTCGACCGCGGCATCCTCGGACCGATAGCCGTACACCCGCTCGTGCGCCTCGTGGAAGAGGTCGATGATGGCGGCCACCCCATCGCGCCGGAACGAGTGGTCCTCGGGGATCTCGACGGCGAGCTCGAAGTTCTGGCCGCGATAGCGCAGGTCCATCCGGCGGACGATCGCGCGCCCCTCGGTGCCCACACCCTCCTCGGCGAACCACCGATCGGCCGCCTGGGCTAGTTCGGCGAAGACGTCGTCGACCGCTGCCGCACCGGCCTCGTCGACCGCCGCGATGCGGGTGCGCATGAAGTCGGTCTTCACGTCGGTCATCAGCAGGCCGAGCGCCGACTGGGCGCCAGGGATCTCGGGAACGACGATCCGGCGCATCCCGAGCTCGCGGGCGAGGCGCGAAGCGTGCAGCGGGCCGGCCCCACCGAAGGGCACCAAGGCGTAATCGCGGGGGTCGTACCCGCGCTGCACCGAGACCACCCGGATCGCCCTCGCCATGTTGGCGGTGACGACGCGGAGGATGCCGAGAGCGGTCTCCTCCACGCTCAGCCCGAGCGGCTCCGCCAGTCGCCGCACCGCCGCCACAGAGGCCTCCCGGTCGATCTTCATCTGACCGTTGAGCAGGTACTCGGGATTCAGCATCTGCAGCACGACGTTGGCGTCGGTGACCGCGGCGCCGTCGCCGTTGCCATAGCAGGCGGGGCCGGGGAAGGCGCCGGCGCTCTGCGGGCCGACGCGCAGGTGGTTGCCGCTGTCGATCCACGCCAGCGAGCCGCCGCCGGCTCCGACGGTGTGGATGTCGAGCATCGGCGAGCGCACCGGCCGTCCGTCGAGCTCCATGCCCGCGGTGACCTTGGGACGGCCCTCCTGCACCAGGGAGATGTCGGAAGAGGTTCCCCCCATGTCGAAGGTGATGATGTCGGGGAACCCGGCCGCCGCGCAGATCTGCGCCGCGCCGACGACGCCTGTGCTGGGCCCGGAGAGCACCAGTCGCACCGGCATCGCCTCGGCGGTGTGGAACGGGATGACGCCGCCATTGCTCTGGGTCACGTGTGGCACGGCGCGCAGGCCGCGCTCGGCGAGCACGGCGCGCAGCCGGGACAGGTAGTTGGCCACGACCGGGCCGACATAGGAGTTCGTGACCACCGTAGAGAGCCGCTCGTACTCGCGGAACTCGGGCAGCACGTCGCTGGAGAGCGAGACGTACACGCCGGGGTACTCCTCGGCGATGATCTCGGCGATGCGCCGTTCGTGGGTCGGGTCGAGGTAGCTGTACAGCAGGCAGACCGCGATCGCCTCCACCTCGGCGTCGCGCAGCTCGCGCACCGCGCGGCGGACGTCGTCCTCGTCGAGCGGCACCTCCACCGCTCCGGTGTGGCGCATCCGCTCGGTCACCTCTTTGCGCAGGCGCCGCGGGACGTGGGGCTCGGGCTTGTCCGCCTGGGGGTCGTACATCGAGGGCCGGCGTCCGCGACCGAGCTCCAGGAGATCGCGGAAGCCACGCGTGGTGATCAGACCGGTGGTGGCGCCGCGGCCCGTGAGCAGGGCGTTCGTGCCGACCGTCGTCCCGTGCGCGAAGTAGGCCACCTCGTCGATCTCGCGCCCGCCCATCTGGTCGAGGATCTCGGTGACCCCCTGGACGATCGCCCGGCCGGGGTCGTCCGGTGTGCTCGACACCTTGCGCACGTGGATGCGCGCGGTCTCTTCGTCGAATGCGCACACGTCCGTGAACGTGCCGCCCGTATCCACGCCGATTCGCAGGCTCATGGCGTTCCCGCTCTCCTTCTGGTTCTCTTCGCTGAGTGGTTCTTCGTGATCGGCCGCCGCCGTCAGGCGGGAGTCGTCCTGGGCTGCGCCACGGATGCCGGATCGAACGGCATCCCGCGGCCGAAGGCGCCGTGCACCTGACAGACCTGGGCGGCGTGGGCGCTCGCCGCGGCGAGCGTCGCCGGCAGCGCGCGCCCTGTGCCCAGGCCGACCAGCAGTCCGGCGATGAAGGCGTCGCCCGCGCCGAGCGTGTCGACCGGGCTGACCAGGTCGGCCGGCTGATGGTGCACGAGGTCCCCCGCCCCGACGTACGCGCCGGCCTCGCCGCGCGTGACCAGCACGTGCTCCGCCCCGGCACGCCGTCCCGCGCGCACCAGCTCCTCGGCCTCGGGCTCGGTGAGGTGTCCTCCCGAGAAGCAGGCCAGATGCAGGTGCCGCAGGTACGGCTCGACCCGGTCGAACTCGAACCGGCTGCCGAAATCGAACGAGACCTTCGTCCGCTCCGCGATCTCGGGCACTCGCGGCAGCAGGGTCCCGGCGTACCCGGAGTGCACCACGTCGTAGCGGCGCATCAGCTCGAGCTGGTCGTCGTCGAGCTCGAACAGCGCCGTGGTGCGGTCGGAGCGCAGGAAGACCCGGTCGTTGTCCCGCAGCTCCACGTCCGCCGTCGCGTTGGGCCCGTCGCCCACCCGCACATGCGAGACGTCCACGTGCTCGGCGGCCAGCGACGACAGCAGGTGCCGACCGACGTCATCGTTGCCGACCACGCCGAGATAGCCGGCGTGCACACCCATGCGTGCCGCGAACACGGCGACGTTGACGGCGTTCCCGCCGGGGAACTGCGTCGACAGGTGCAGATATCGATCGGAGACGTTGTCGCCTGCGCCGAGGAGCTTCATGGTCCGGTCCTTCTCGCGGTTGATCTCAGTACGCGACCTTGTACATGTACCGGCGCTGCGACGTGTCGTGACCGCGGCGAGCCGCCACGTGATCGAGCACGCGGCGCTCGGCGCTCATCAGCGCGATGACGCTGAGGTCGGGGCGAGCCTCGGCCGGGATGCCGGGGAGCGAGAACGCGGTCGTGTCGACGGCGGCGGAGTTCGGCGTGTACCGCTCGGCGAAGCTGATCACGCGCTCTCCGAGCGGCCGGCTGGCATCCTCAGCGACCAGGGTGATCACCGTGGCACCGTCCACCACCATCTCCAGCGGCCCGTGGAAAAAGTCGCCGGCGTTGATGGCGGCGGAGTTCATCCAGCTCATCTCCTGGAAATAGCACCACGCCATCATCTTGGCCATGCCGTAGGCGGGCCCGCCGCCGACGATGTAGCTCAGGGGGGCGTCAGCGAGCAGATCGGCGATGCGCTCGCCGGCATCCGCCACCTCATCCTTGACAGCCCGCAGGGCACCCGGGAGCGCGGGGATGCCGGCGCGGAGCTGGGCCGCCTTCTCCGGGGCCCCGTAGTGCTCGAGCAGCGCAGCGGCGAGCTGGGCGTTGTGCACGAGCTTCGGCTCGGTGATCGTGATGGTCTCCGGATAGTCGAGGTGGACGTCACCCGTGCGGCTCAGCCCGTTCTCGCCCTGGCGGGAGATCGAGGCCACGAGGGCGCCCTTGGCCTTGGCGAACTCCGCGGCCGCTGCGGTCTCGGGGGTGTTGCCGGAGTGGGATGCGGCGATGACCAGTGCGCGCTCGTCGAGACCAACCGGGTTGCGCGAGGTGAGCTCGGCGCTCGTGATCCGCTGGGTGGCGATCCCGGACGCGTAGCGGTCGAGGAGGTCGAAGGCGGGGAACGTGCCGAAGTGCGAGCCGCCGCAACCGACGAGGTAGACGCGCTCGACGCCGCGCTCGACCGCGCGCTCGACGATCGCACGCGCCTTGTCGTCCTGGTCGACCGCGTGCTGCACACAGGCCTCGAAGTCGTCGGGGACGGGAACCAGATCACTCATCGTCATTCATGCCTTCGCTCGGAGTTCGTGTTTGGGAACGATCCCAATAGGTACCCTGGCGCAGTTTGGGAACGGTGTCAAGAGTTCGTTCGCAATCGACCCATGAGCGCCGGCCACCTTCGCCGATCCCGATCGCCGACCCTGCCCGGTACCGTGGACCTCATGCGCGCACGGAGGCCACCACGATGACCGCTCCGCACAGCGGCGCCCGACCGCAGCCGACGGGACCCGTGTTCGACGCCCGGCCGCTCATCGACCCGGTCGATCCGCACGCGGTGGCGGCGTTCGGGCGCGAGATGCGCGCCAAGCACCCCACGCCGACGTGGACGGTGGTCGTGTGGGTGATCCTCGCGGCGGTGATGGCGATCTTCGTCCTGCCGATGCTGGTCGGGATCGTCCTCATCGTCGGGTCGGTCTTCTCGGACGCCGGGCACGTGTCGGCGGCCGCCATCCTGCCGGCGATCGTCATCGTCGCGGTGATCGTGGTCGGAGCGGTGGTGGGCATCGCCTCCTGGCGGCGCGCTCGCGAGCAGCGGTACCGCATCGCACGCTTCGCCCAGGCGAACGGGATGGCGTACGAGGACCGCGTGGTGGAGCCCGCGCTTCCGGGCATGATCTTCCAGCACGGCTCGGGACGGATGTCCTCATCGCTGGTCCGCGGCCACCACCCGCGGTTCGTGGAGTTCGGCAATTACCAGTACACGGTCAAGCACGGCAAGAGCTCGACCACCTACCGGTGGGGCTACGTCGCGGTGAAGCTGGACGTGCCATTGCCGAACATCGTGCTGGACGCGGTCGGCAACAACGGCCTGGGCTCCAACCTCCCGACGTCGTTCTCGAAGGACCAGCGACTCTCGCTCGAGGGCGACTTCGACCGCTACTTCCAGCTGTACTGCCCGCAGGGGTACGAGCAGGACGCGCTCTACCTGTTCACGCCCGACATCATGGCGCGGTTCATCGACCACGCCGCGGAGCTCGACGTCGAGATCGTCGACGACTGGATGTTCCTGTACATGCAGCGCCCGGTCTCGACCACGGACCCGGCGACCTGGGCGTGGCTGTTCGGCGCGGTCGGCGCGCTGATGACGAAGTTCGACCAGTGGGCGCGGTGGCGCGACGATCGGCTGCGCGAAGCGCTGGCCGCACAGCAGGCACAGCCGGCGCAGCCGGCGCAGCAGGCGCAGCAGGCGGATCCGACCCAGCTCTCCGCTCAGGCCGGCCCTCCGGCATCCGTTCCGTCCGCCGCACCCACAACCGCACTCCCCTTCGCTCCGCCCGCCGGCATGCTCACGCCTCCGCCGCCCGGGGTCGCGCCGGAAGGCCGGCGTCTGAAGAAGAGCACGCCGTGGTTCGCCATCCTGGTGTTCGCCCTCACTGTGATCGGCTGGCTGTGGATGCAGTTCCAGCGCTGAGCCCGAAGTAGCGCAGTTCCGCGTCGTTCAGCATCCGCGACCGGATGAGGAACCTCTTGCCGGTGGGTCCCTCGACACTGAATCCGGCGCCGCGTCCGTCGACGACGTCGATGGTGAGGTGCGTGTACTTCCAGTACTCGAACTGCGACTCCGACATGTACACCTCGACAGACTCGATCCCGTCGATCTCCAGCGCACCGAGCCGCACATCGCTCGGCCCGGTCAGGAACATCCCGACCGGGTAGCACATGGGCGACGACCCGTCGCAGCAGCCGCCCGACTGATGGAACATGAGTGGCCCGTGCTGAGCGGTGAGTTCACGGATGAGCGCTGCGGCGGCATCCGTCACGTCGACGCGTTGATGGCGGCCGATGCTGACCATGTTGACGACCTTTCGCCGTCCGGTCGTTGAGCGAGGAGCGAAGCGACGAGACGAAACGCCTCCGTCGGGGTGCGTTTCGTCTCGCTTCGCTCGCTCAACGACCGCGGTGGATGCGGATCAGAAGAAGCCCATCGGCCCCGGTGCGTACGACACCAGCAGGTTCTTGGTCTGCTGATAGTGCTCGAGCATCATCCGGTGGTTCTCACGCCCGACGCCGGACTGCTTGTACCCGCCGAACGCGGCGTGCGCGGGGTACTGGTGGTAGGTGTTCGTCCACACCCGGCCGGCCTGGATCGCCCGCCCCGCGCGGTAGGCGGTGTCGCCGTTGCGGCTCCACACCCCCGCACCGAGCCCGTACAGGGTGTCGTTGGCGATCGAGATCGCGTCATCGAAGTCCGCGAAGCTCGTCACCGACAGCACCGGGCCGAAGATCTCCTCCTGGAAGATCCGCATGTCGTTGGTGCCCTCGAACACCGTCGGGGTGACGTAGTAGCCGTCGCTGAGGTCGCCGCCGAGGTCGGCCCGCTCGCCGCCGGTGAGCAGCTTCGCCCCGCCCTCCTTTCCGATCGCGATGTACGACAGGATCTTCTCCAGCTGGTCGTTCGACGCCTGCGCGCCGATCATCGTCTCGGGGTCCAGCGGGTTGCCCTGCTTGATCCGGGAGACCCGCTCAAGGCCGTCCGACAGGAACGAGTCGTAGATCGAGCGCTGGATGAGCGCCCGCGACGGGCAGGTGCACACCTCGCCCTGGTTGAGGGCGAACAGCGTGAAGCCCTCGAGTGTCTTGTCGTAGAACGGGTCGTCCGCTGCGGCGATGTCCTCGAAGAACACGTTCGGGCTCTTGCCGCCCAGTTCGAGGGTGACCGGGATGATGTTCTGCGACGCGTACTGCATGATCAGCCGGCCGGTGGTGGTCTCACCAGTGAAGGCGATCTTGCGGATGCGCTTGTGCTGCGCGAGCGGTGCACCCGCCTCGATCCCGAACCCGTTGACGATGTTCACCACGCCCGCCGGCAGCAGGTCGCCGATGATGTCGAACAGGAACATGATCGACGCCGGCGTCTGCTCGGCGGGCTTGATGACCACGCAGTTTCCCGCGGCGAGCGCCGGCGCCAGCTTCCACGTCGCCATGAGGATCGGGAAGTTCCACGGGATGATCTGACCGACCACACCCAGCGGCTCGTGGAAGTGATAGGCGACGGTGTTCTCGTCGAGCTGGCTGATGCCGCCCTCCTGCGCCCGCAGCACGCCGGCGAAGTAGCGGAAGTGGTCGATGGCCAGCGGGATGTCGGCGGCGAGCGTCTCGCGCACCGGCTTGCCGTTCTCCCACGTCTCGGCGACGGCCAGCTGTTCGAGGTTCTCCTCCATGCGGTCGGCGATGCGGTTGAGGATGACGGCGCGCTCGGCGGGGCTGGTACGGCCCCAGCTCTCGAACGCCTTCCAGGCGACATCGACGGCGCGATCGATGTCCTCGGCGGTGCCTCGCCCGACCTCGCAGAACGGCTTGCCGTTGACGGGGCTGATGTTCTCGAAGTACTGCCCCTTCGCCGGCTCGACGAACTCGCCGCCGATGTAGTGCCCGTAGCGCGACCGGTACTGCGCCGGCGAACCCGGCTGCCCCGGGGCGGCGTACGCGGTCGACACGCTCTCTTCGACGATGGTCATGTGCGTCTCCTTCGACAGTCCGCGGCCTCGATGCCGCGGGTTCGTGTGGGTCGAAGGTAGGACGGCGCACGTTGCACGTGGGTGCGCAACGTTGCATCCGGTTGCGGCCGCAGGCGGATGCCGGGGCCGCTCAGCCCCGCTCGAGCTTCTCGATGCGCGTGACCAGCGCCGCCCGTCGCGGCGATCGCGCGGGCAGCATCTCCAGGCAGAGCCGCAGCACCTCGAGGTCGTCGGCGCCTTCGGGGATGTCCGCATAGGCGAGCAGCACCTCGACGCTCGCCTCGGTCAGCATCGCCTCACGGAGGATGCCGCGGACGCTGTCCCGGAACTCCTCGACGCCGGGTGCCGTCGAGTCGGGCAGCACTGGTCCACGATAGGCGGACAGCGCGACGCGATGCGCGCCGCGGTCGAGCAAGGACAGCACGTTCTGCGCGTCGGTCTCCAGCGGCACGGGCAGCCGGTATGGCCGGGACTGGGGCGCCAGCTCGGGCGCGATGCGCTCCAGCACCTTGCGCAGCCGCACCATCTCGGGCCGCAGCGTGTCGGGTGACGAGCCCTCGCCGTACACCAGTTCGCTGAGCCGTTCCGCCGACAGCCCCTGCCGGTGGACGGCGAGCATGAGCAGGATCTCGGCGTGCCGGGCGGTCAGCTCGACCACGGTCTCCGAATCCTCTGCACCGGCCTCCAGCCGGGCGCGATCCCGGCCCAGCACGCGCAGCGTCGCCTGCCGCAGCGCCTGCGGCCGCCGGGCGGGCGCCCTGCGGGATGCCGGCTGCTCGGCGCGGGCGCGCAGCCGCGCTACGAGGAGCTCCGCCTCGACCGCCTTGACCGTCGCGTCGACCAGCATCCGTGCGTGCGGGGTCGCTGCCTCGTTGCCGCCGGTGACGTCGATGACGCCGAGGATCCGGCGCGTCTCGGGGTCGAGCACCGGTGCCGCCGTGCACGACCAGGGCTGCACCAGCCGGTTGTAGTGCTCTGCCTGGTGGATCTGCACCGGGGCGCCGAGGGCCAGCGCCGTGCCCGGAGCCGCGGTGCCGACGGTCGTCTCCGACCAGTTGGCGCCCTCCACGAAGCCCATCTCGCCCGACAGGACGCGCTGGTGCACGTCGCCCTCGACCCAGAGCAGTCGCCCGGCGTGGTCACCGACGGCCACGATGACGCCGGACTCCTCCGGCGCTCCGGGGAGCAGCAGGGTCCGGATCAGGTCCATCGCGCCGGCGAGCGGATGCGAGGTGCGATACTCCTCCAGCGCTTCGCGCGTGAAGTCCAGCGGCGGCAGCCCCTCGGCGCCGACGCGGTTCTGCCAGGCGCGTTGCCAGGACGCGCGCACCAGCGGGCGCACGTGCTGCAGCCGGGTGTCATCCAGGTTGCCGGCGACGAGTTCCTCGTGGGCGCGCTCGATGAGCAGGCGGGACGCCTCGGGCGAGACGTGACGCGACGAGGACCAGGGCGATGACACGGCGACTCCGTTCGGCGCTGAACGCGTGCCCCCAGTGTAGGTCGGCACACCGCGACGCGGGCATGAATCGTCTTTGGCACACTACTGCGCAAGGCGTGGTAGTGTGCACGACAACGCACCATCGTGGTGCGGGAGGGGGAGCGATGGACACCACGCAGTTGCTCAAGGGAGTGCTCGACCTCGCGGTCCTCGCCGTGGTGCGCGACGAGGACGGTTACGGCTACGACATCGTCCGCCGCCTGCGGGACGCCGGCATCGGCGATGTCGGCGACGCCTCCGTGTACGGCACCCTGCGCCGCCTGTACTCGGGCGGCGCGCTGTCGAGCTACGTGGTGCCGTCCGACGGCGGCCCGCACCGCAAGTACTACGCGATCAACCCCCAGGGCCGGCGGATGCTGGAGGAGCAGACCGACACCTGGATCCAGTTCGCCGTGGCGATGTCCGGACTGCTCAGTCCGCACGCCGCACCGGACCCACTCGTCAAGCCTCGACCGGAAGCTGGAGCGCAGCGATGAACGACACCACCCTTTCGCCCGCGGAGCGCATCCGCGTCTTCGCCGCCGCGGTGCGGTCGGAGCTCGCGGACCTCCCCGAGGACGACCTCGAAGACCTCGTCGGCGGTCTCGTCGGTGACCTCACCGATCAGGCGGCCGACAACGGCGGTGCCATCGACCTCGGTGATCCGATCGTGTACGCGCGGGAGCTGCGCGCCGCGGCCGGGCTGCCGGAACGAACGGATGCCATGGCACAGCCGCCGCTGAGACAGCGCCTGCGCGCGGGGGTCACCGGCTACGCCTCCGACATCCGCTCCTCGCGGTTCGGCTCCTGGCTGCTCGACCTGCTCGTCGCACTGCGGCCGGTGTGGTGGGTGCTGCGCGGTCTCGGGATGTACGGTGCCATCGCGTTCCTGGTGTTCCCAGAGGAGATCAGGGAGCAGTCGCCCGACCGCTGGCTGATACTCCTCGGACTCGTGCTGCTGAGCGTGCAGTGGGGCCGCGGATATTGGCTGCCGAAGAACTGGGTGCGGCACATCCGTACCGTCGCCGGCGCCGTCGCGATCGTCGCGCTTCCGGCCCTGGCGTCGGTCGTCCTGCAACCGCAGTACGTCGACGACGGCGGATACATCCCCGAGGGCCTGCTGCTCGACGGTGTTCAGGTGGAGAACCTCTTCGTGTACGACAGCGAAGGCAACCTCCTCGATGGCGCCCAGATCTACACGGGGCGCGGCACCCCGCTCAACCTCTACGGCGCGAACAGCGCAGAGCTCGAGTTCGGATGGCAGCAGGAGGAGGGCGTGGTCAGTCTTCCGGGCACGGATCTGCGGGGCGATCCGATCTGGAACGTGTACCCGCTGCAGGTTGCGCCGTTCGACCCCACGACCGGGCAACCCGACCGTAACGATGCGGAGTCGCCGACCCCGCCGTTCGTCCGGGCTCCGCAGCGCGCGACCGCTCCGACGCCGACGCCGTCACCTACCCCCGCCCCGGGGTCCGGAGAGCCGACGCCATGACTGAGCCGAAGATCGTCTCGATCGATATCACGCATCTCGTCATCGCGGCCCTGCACGGCGACGCCGATACGCGTCCCCCACTCACCAAGCCGCGGGATCCGCATCCCGGGCCTCCCGACGGCGACTGAATCGCGGGGACTGAATCGGTCAGACCCGCGCGGCCCACCACTCCCGGAGACGCTGCTCGGCGGCATCCGGGCCGATGACGCCCTCGTCGAGCCGCAGCTCCAGCAGGAACCGGTACGCCTCGCCGACCTCCCGGCCGGGCGTGATCCCCAGAATCTCCTGAATGCGGTTGCCGTCCAGCTCAGGGCGGATGCTGTCCAGTTCCTCCTGCTCGCGCAGCTCGACGATGCGCCGCTCGATGTCGTCGTAAGCGGATGCCAGCCGCGCGGCCTTGCGCTTGTTGCGGGTGGTCACGTCGGCGCGCACCAGGATGTGCAGCCGGTCAAGCTGGTCGCCGGCGTCGCGCACGTAACGGCGGACGGCGCTGTCGGTCCAGGCGCCCTCGGCATAACCGAAGAAGCGCAGGTGCAGCTCGATGAGCCGCGCGACGGCATCCGTCGTGTCCCCGTCGAACCGCAGGGCCTGCATGCGCTTGCGGGCCATGCGCGAGCCGACCACGTCGTGGTGGTGGAAGGTGACGGCCCCGCCGGGCTCCAGCTTGCGCGTGCGCGGCTTGCCGATGTCGTGCAACAGCGCGGCCAGGCGCAGAGCCACGTCGGGGGCGGCGCCCGGGTTGCGGGCCTGCTCGAGCTCGATCGCCTGGCGGACGACGGTGAGCGAGTGCTCGTAGACGTCCTTGTGGTGGTGGTGCTCGTCGACCTCGAGGCGCAGCGCGCTCACCTCTGGCAGGAACTCCTCGATGAGTCCCGTCTCGACGAGCAGGCGAATGCCGCGGACCGGATCATCCGTCTGCAGCAGTCGCACGAGCTCCCCCTGCACCCGCTCGGGGCTGACGATCTTGAGCGTCTCGCGGAGGTCCTCGATGGCGGCCCGGGTCGCGTCGTCGACGTCGAAGCCGAGCTGGGCGCTGAAGCGCGCGGCGCGCAGCATCCGCAGCGGGTCGTCGCCGAAGCTGACGGCGGGGTCGATCGGGGTGCGCAGGATGCCGGACAGCAGATCCTCCACACCGCCGGTGGGGTCGATCAGCTTGACCTCTGGGACGCGCAGCGCCATGGCGTTGACCGTGAAGTCGCGGCGCAGCAGGTCGCCGTCGATGCTGTCGCCGAACTCGACGACCGGCTTGCGGGTGGTGCCGTCGTAGCTGTCCGCGCGGTACGTGGTGATCTCGACCTGCTCGCCCTTGACGCGGGCGCCGATGGTGCCGAAGGCGCGGCCGATGTCCCACTGCGCGCTGGACACCGGAGTGACGATCTTGAGGATGTCGTCGGGGAGTGCGTTCGTCGTGAAGTCGAGGTCGTGAGTGGTGCGGCCGAGCAGCGCGTCGCGGACCGGTCCCCCGACGACGGCGAGCTCGAAGCCGGCTGCGGCGAAGGCATCCGCGAGGGTGCGGACGACCGGATGCTGGGCGAGCGCGCCGAGACGGGAGAGGCCTTCGGCCATGTTGAGCATGGGTTCCAGGGTACCGGGGGCGGCGTGCGCGGTTTCGTGCGGCGGGTGCGCGGCGGGGCGGAGGATGCCGGATGCCCGACACCCCGGGTTGGCGCCGACACCCCGCCCTGCGAGCGTCGCCACCCGGGGGTGTCGACGGCAGGGCGGGGTATCAGTGAAGCGCGCGGGCGCGGGCCCGGGTCAGAGCGGGTAGCCCTGCACCGGCCCCTCGGTGTTCGGCTTCCAACCCAAGGCCGGGGCGACGTGCTCGGCGAAGGCCTCCAGGACGTGCAGGTTGTAGGCCGGGCCCAGCTGGTTGGGGATGGTCAGCATCAGGGTGTCGGCGGCCATCACCGCCTCGTCGGCGCGGAGCTGCTCGATCAGCACGTCGGGCTCGGCGGCGTAGGTCTTGCCGAACGTGGAGCGGAATCCGTCGATGATGCCGATCTGGTCGTGGCTGTCCTCCGACCGAAGGCCGAAGTAGGCCCGGTCGATGTCGGACACCAGCGGGAACACGCTGCGGCTCACCGACACGCGTGGCGTGCCGGTGTGGTCGGCGTCTTTGTATGCGGCGCGGAACACGTCGATCTGCTCACGCTGCAACTCGTGGAACGGCACGCCGGTCGCCTCGGTGAGCAGCGTGGAGCTCATCATGTTGAGGCCCATGCGCCCGGTCGCCTCGGCGGTGGCACGCGAGCCGGAGCCCCACCAGATGTGGTCGCGCAGCGTCGGCGACTGCGGCTCGATGTGCAGGTACTGGCCGGGACCGACCATGCGCGGGTCGCCGGGCGCGATGCGCTCGCCGTCGATCGCGCGCAGGAACAGGTCGAACTTCTCGCGGGCCAGCACACTCCCGCGCTCCGCGTCCTCGGCATCCGTGTATCCGAACGCCTCGTACCCGCGCAGCGCCGTCTCGGGTGACCCGCGGCTCACGCCGAGCGCGATGCGGCCGTCGGCGATCAGGTCGAGGGCGGCCGCCTCCTCGGCGAACTGCAGCGGATTCTCATATCGCATGTCGATCACGCCGGTGCCCACCTCGATGCGCTGAGTGCGTGCCGCCATCGCCGACAGCAGCGGCATCGGCGACGCCGCCTGCCGGGCCCAGTGGTGCACGCGCACGTACGCGCCGTTGACGCCGAGCTCGTCGGCGCCCTCGGCGATCTCGATCGTCTGGCGCAGCATGTCGCCCGCAGTGCGGGTCACGGAACCGGGCACATCCGCGTAGTGCCCGAAGGAGAGGAAGCCGAAAGCCTTCATGCTGTATGCGAACGCATGGAGCCGGCGCGGTATTCCGGGCCGTCGACGTCCGGCATCCGCTCCTCAACCGCCCCCGTCCGCTCGTCAGCACCGGCATCCGCCGCTCAGGTCGCAGACGATGCCGCTTTCGCGCCTCCAGAACGGCAGAAATCGCGACCCGAGCGGGCGAGCCTGCCCCTGAACGGCAGAAATCGCGACCCGAAGCGCTCGACAGGACCGGCACGCCGAGCTCGCAGGCATCCGCCGCTCAGGTCGCAAAAAGTGCCGCCTTCCCGCGCCCAGAGCGGCAGATTTCGCGACCCGAGCGCCGTAGTCCGCCCGTAACCGGCAGATTTCGCGACCCGAGCGCCGCCGCGCGCCCTCGTGCCGACGGTCAGGCTGGCGGGACGAGGAAGCCGTCCACCACCAGGGCGCGGATGCGGGGCTCGAGGTCGGCCCACAGGTCGGCGAGCGGCACGTCGAAGAGGTCCGCGAGCGCGGCCACGATCTGCGACACGGTCAGTTCGCCGTCGCACGCTCCGACGAAGCCGGCGAGGCCGGGGTCGACCGACACCGTGCGCCCGAACCCGCCGCCCTGCCGCAGCTCGATGACGCGGGGGTCGTCGTCGCCGGGCATGAAGTGCCGCGCCTCGGTCACGTCCGGCGCGACCACCAGGGTCGACGGGATGCCGTCGGCGAGCCGATCGTGCGCGGCGAGGCCCGCGGCGAGCGCACGGCCGAGGTTCGACACCGGCTGGGCGATCCGCTCGAACCGGCGCAGCCGCTCACCGACTCCTCCGCGGGGCCCGGAGACTCCACCCCGCCGTAGCAGAATGTATCCGAACCCGACCGCTGTGACCTCCCGCTCGGCGAAGTCGTCGAGCCACGCCGACAGCATGCGCGTGAACGCAGCATCCCGGGGCAGCGTGCCTCCGTCGCGGATCCACAGCTCCGCGTAGCCGAGCGGCGTCAGCTGCTCGCGTTCGATCACCCAGGCGTCCAGGTCGTCGCGCACCCAGGACCGCAGCCGGTCGAGTCCGTCCTGACCGCCGCGGGACTCCCAGTTGCCGAGCAGCTGGGCGATCCCGCCCGACGCGAGATGCTCGGGCACGGTGCGGATGAACCGCTCCACCAGCGCGTCGCCGACCAGACCGCCGTCGCGGTACTCGTACTCCGGCACGCCGGCCACCCGCGGCGTGATCACGAACGGCGGGTTCGACACCACCAGGTCGAACGTCTCGCCGGCGACCGGCTCGAACAGGCTGCCGAGCCGGAACTCGATGTCGCGCACGCCGTTCAGCTGCGCGTTCAGCTCGGCGAAGGCGAGGGCCCGCTCCGAGATGTCGGTGGCGATCACGTGTCCCGCGTGCCGGGAGACGAGCAGAGCCTGGATGCCGCATCCGGTGCCCAGGTCGAGCGCGCGGTCCACCTCAGCGGGGACGACCAGCTCGGCGAGCGTCCGGGACGCGCCGCCGACGCCGAGCACGTGATCGGCGGGCAGGGATCCGCCCAGGGCCACCTCGTCGAGATCGCTCGCGATCCACCACTCGCCCACGCCGTCGGCATCCACGAACGACTGCGGCCGGATCAGCGCCTCCGGCACCACCTTCGCCCCGTCGATGCGGCCGAGTCCGAGCGCCAGCATCCCGTCCACGCCGAGACGCGGCAGCGCGCGCTCGACCGCGGGCAATGGCTGCGGCATCCCGAGCACCCACAGCCGTCCGAGCGTGGGAAGCGGGTCGTCGCGCAGGCCCAGCGCACGCAGCACCGGCTCCCACAGACCGCGCCCGAGCGCGTCGTCGGCCTCCTCACCCCACAGTCGGCGCAGGGGGTCCGAACGGAAGTCCGCAGCTCCGAGATCGGCGGCGAGCGCCTCCGCGAGGCGCGCGTCGGGGCGGGGGTGGGCTCGGTCCGGCACGGCCGTCACTCTACGCGCCTTCAGGGTTCGCCGCGGCCCGCGGCCTAGAATCAGGGGCGTCGGCGCACCCGCCATCCCCGGCGGCCGACCAGAACCTATGACTGCGTCCCTCCCCCGCATCGGCATCCGTCCGCGTGCGCAGCGGCTGCTGAGCCGGCTCGCCGCGGCGCTCGTCATCGGCGCACTCGCGTTCGGCGGGGCGGCTCCGGCCCACGGCGCGGCCGAGGAGGCGGCCGAGGATGCCGGTGCGGTCGAACTGACCGTCACGACCGGCAACGGAGCGCCCACGGCGCCGGGCGGTCCGCTCACCGGCGGCATCGACCTGACGAACCGCACCGAGTCGGCGCTCAGCGCGGGGGCGGTCACGGTCGAACTGAACCGCACGGCGATCACCGACAGCAGCGCCCTGGAGGCCTGGCTCGAGGGCGGCACGGCATCCGGGGTGTTCGAGACGATCGCCGTCCAGCCGACGCCGGCGGTCGAGTCGGGATCCTCCACGAGCGCCGACCTGCTGGTCAGCGCGCCCGAGCTGGGAGCCCTCCGCCCCGGCGTCTATCCGGTGCGGGCGCGGCTCTCCGGCGCGAGCATCGACGGGGAGGACGGCCCGGTCGCTCAGCACGCCGCCTCGACCACTGTGCTGGTGATCTCCGACGCGGTACGTCGCACAGGGGTGCTGATCCCGATCACGGCCACACCCGAGGACGGCGCCCTGCTCACCTCCGACGAGCTCGCCGAACTGACCGGCGACGGCGGGGCGCTCGCCGGCCAGCTCGACGCGGTCGCCGGCACGACGGCCATCCTCGCGGTCGACCCCGCGATCCCCACCGCGATCCGGATGCTGGGAACGCGCGCCCCGGCGTCGGCGGTCGACTGGCTCGAACGGCTCGAGTCGCTGCCCAACGACGTCTTCCTGCTGCAGTTCGGTGACGCGGATGCTGCGGTGCAGGCACACGCGGCGCAGCCGACGCTGCTCGCACCGCAGGACCTCTCGCCGCTTCTGCAGGAGTCGGACTTCCCCCCGCCCACGACCGCCCCGACCCCGTCGCCCTCGCCCAGCACCACCCCGGAGCCTGCCGTCCCCGACAACGCGGAGCTCGCCGCACTGCGGGGTGCGACCGACGGCATCCTCTGGCCGCGGGGCGAGGTCACCGCCGACGACCTGGCCACCTTCTCCGGCTACATCGGCGAGCGGCTCACCACCGTGCTGCCCTCCTCGTCGGTCGACGGAGCGACCGGCGCCCACGCGACCGCGGGTGAACACGACCTGCTGATCACCGACGCCCCGGCGTCGGCCCGGCTGTCGTCGGCGGTCGCGCAGCAGAACGGTGCGTCCCGCGACCGTGAGCTCACCGCCGTCACCGCGCATCTCATGCTCGGTGCACAGGGTCCGACCACGGTGCTGCTCGGCCTCGACCGTTCCGAGACCCGGTCGCCGGTGGCCCTGCGCGCCGCGCTCACCGCCTTCGCCGCCCCCGGCGTGACGCTGCCGGCGCTGCGCGGCGAGCCCGCCGCATCCGTCACAGTGCACGGGGAGCCCGACGCCGCCCGCGCCGAGGCGCTGACCGCGATGCTCGCCGACGAGCAGCGGCTGGTGACGTTCTCGACCGTGCTGGAGGAGCCGTCGCTGCTGCTGGCCCCGCACCGGATTCGCATGCTGCGGGCGATCGGCGCCGGCCTCGGCGAGGAGGAGTTCTCGGCCGCGAGCGCAAGGCTGGCGCAGCGCACGATCGACACGCTCAACGCCGTGAGCGTGCAGCAGCCGAAACCCGTGCAGCTGTTCACCTCGGCTGCCCCGCTGCCGGTGTGGGTGCGCAACGATCTGCCGTGGCCGGTGAAGGTCTCGCTGTCCAGCCAGCCGTCGGACCCCCGGCTCGACATCCAGCCGCTGACCGAGGTGGAGGCGCTGGAGTCGAGCAGCACCCGGGTGGACGTGCCGATCGAGGCGCGTGTCGCCAGCGGCGAGGTGCAGGTGACGTTCCGGCTGTTCAGTCCGACCGGGGTGCCGGTGGGGCAGCCGACGACGGCCGACGTCACGCTGCGCGCCGACTGGGAGGGCATCGGCCTGGTCATCCTGGGCGGGCTGATCAGCGTGCTGTTCGTGCTCGGCCTGGTGCGCACCGTGCTGCGCCGGCGCCGGGTGGATGCGGCGGCGACGAAGGGAAACGATGAGTAGTCTCGGCCGCGCCAGCGCCATCCTCGGCGCGGGGACGCTGGTTTCCCGCATCACCGGGCTGCTGCGCACCATCGTGCTGCTGGCGGCGATCGGCTCCCTCGGGCGGGCGAGCGACGCGTTCAGCGTGGCCAACCAGCTGCCGAACAACGTGTTCACGATCATCCAGACCGGCATCCTCACCGCGGTGATCATCCCGCAGATCGTGCGCTCCGCCGGCCACAAGGACGGCGGGCAGGCGTTCATCTCCAAGCTGTTCACGCTCGGCACCGTCGTCTTCCTGGGCGCCACCGCCGTTGCGGTGCTGGTCGCGCCCGGGCTGGTGTTCCTGTACGCCAAGGGGTTCACGCCCGACCAGCTCGCGCTGGCGACCGCGTTCGCGTACTGGTGTCTGCCGCAGATCCTGTTCTACGGGCTGTACGCGCTGATCGGCGAGACGCTCAACGCCAAACGGGTGTTCGGTCCGTACACCTGGGCGCCGATCGCGAACAACGTCATCTCGATCGCCGGCTTCCTGCTGTTCATCGCCCTGTTCGGCGACAACCGCAACCGCGTGGAGATGTGGGATCCGACCATGATCGCCGTGCTCGGCGGCACCGCGACCCTCGGCATCGCCGTGCAGGCGGGTCTGTTGTTGGTCGCCTGGCGGCGCACCGGTCTGCACCTGCGCCCCGACTTCGCCTGGAAAGGGGTCGGCCTGGGCGACATCGGCCGCCTCGCCGGCTGGACGTTCCTGATGGTGATGGCCGGGCAGCTGGCCGGTCTGGTTCAGTCGACCATCGTCTCCGAGGCGTCCGGTGACCACCCCGCCGGGACGATCATGATGGCGGCCTGGCTCGTGTTCATGCTGCCGTACTCGATCTTCGCGGTCTCGATCGGCACCCCCTATTTCACGCAGATCTCCGAGCATGCGTCGGCGGACAAACATGACGAGGTCCGCGGCGACGTGGCCCGCTGCATCCGTGCGGTCGCGCTGTTCATCGTCGTCTCCACGGTTGCGCTGGTGGCGGCATCCGTCCCCGCGACCCGCATCTTCACCGACAGCGGCGCGCAGGCGGTGCAGGCGGCACCCGTCCTCATCGCCAACCTCGTGGGCCTGCTGCCGCTCTCGGTGCTGTTCATCGTGCAGCGCACGTTCTACGCCTACGGCGACACCCGCACCCCGTTCTGGATCACCGTGGTGCAGTGCACGCTTATCGTGCTGTCCGCGCTGATCGCCCCGCTGATCGTCCCGCTCAGCCAGCTCGCCGCCGCGATCGCGCTCGGGCAGTCGCTGGCGTGCCTCGTTCAGACCCTCATCGCCATCTGGATGCTGCGCCGCCGGCTCGGCGGCCTCGAACTCCCGTCGATCCTGGTGTCGCTCGGCCGCTTCACCCTGGCCGCGATCCCGGCCTGCCTCGCGGGCTGGGGCGTGTACCTGCTGCTGGGCGGAGCGGACGGATGGATCGTCGCGGATCCGGGCGCCGTGGCGGGCCGTGTGTTCGGCGCGATCGGCACCGGGATCGTCGGCGGAGCGACCGTGCTGGTCTACCTCGCCGTGCTCGCCCTGCTGCGGGCACCCGAGATGAGCGTGGTCTCCGGGTTCGCGAAGAAGTTCCTGCCGGGCCGCTGAACACCTTCGGTAACGCGGAATGCGGCGCGGTTACCATGGGTTGAAGCAGTCGAGGCGTGCAGCCGCGCGTTCCGCTGCACCAGAGGGAGAAGAAATGCGCCAGGTCATCATCATCGGCTCCGGTCCCGCCGGATTCAGCGCCGCCATCTACGCGGCGCGCGCGAACCTGAAGCCGCTGCTGGTCGCCAGCACGGTCGAGGTCGGCGGCGAGTTGATGAACACGACCGAGGTGGAGAACTTCCCCGGCTTCCCGGAGGGCATCCAGGGGCCGGAGCTGATGGCGAAGCTGCAGGAGCAGGCCGAGAAGTTCGGCACCGAGGTGCTGTACGACGACGTCACCGCGCTCGAGGTCAGCGGCCCCGTCAAGAAGGTCACGCTCGGCAGCGGCGCCACGCACGAGGCATCCACCCTCATCTACGCCACCGGCTCGGCGTACCGCAAGCTGGGCGTCGAGGGCGAGGAGCGCCTGTCGGGCTACGGGGTGTCGTGGTGCGCCACCTGCGACGGGTTCTTCTTCCGCGAGAAGACGATCGCCGTCGTCGGCGGCGGCGACTCGGCGATGGAGGAGGCGACCTTCCTCACGCGCTTCGCCTCGAAGGTGTACGTGATCCACCGCAAGGACACCCTGCGCGCGTCCAAGATCATGCAGGAGCGTGCCTTCGCGAACGAGAAGATCGAGTTCCTGTGGAACAGCGAGGTCGAGGAGGTGCTGGGCGGCGACTCCGTCACCGGCGTCCGCCTGCGCTCGACCACGGACGGCTCGACGCGTGAGCTGGAGCTCGACGGACTGTTCGTCGCGATCGGCAACGACCCGCGCACCCACCTGGTGCACGACAAGCTCGAGCTGACGCCGGAGGGCACCATCTGGGTCGACGGCCGCTCCTCGCGCACCTCGGTGCCGGGCGTGTTCGCCGCCGGCGACGTGATCGATCCCACCTACCGGCAGGCCGCGACCGCCGCGGGATCCGGTGTGGTCGCCGCCCTCGACGCCGAGCACTTCCTCGCCGACCTCGAGGATGGCTCCGTCGAGCAGCCCGCCGCCGAGGCGGCCGAGATCATCGTCGGCTGACGCCGGGGAACACTTTCCGCGCGACCGGTGTTCTTACCGGTGCCACCGAACAAGGAGAATCCATGACTGCCAAGGCAACCACCCAGGCCACCTGGGAGCAGGACGTGCTCCAGGCGGAGGGTCCGGTTCTGGTCGACTTCTGGGCCGCCTGGTGCGGACCGTGCCGTATGGTCGCGCCGGTGCTCGACGAGATCCAGGCCGAGCACCCCGACAAGATCACGATCCTCAAGCTCAACGTCGACGAGAACCCCGAGCTGGCGATGAAGTACCAGATCACGTCGATCCCGGCGATGAAGGTGTTCCAGGGCGGTGAGGTCAAGACGACGATCATCGGCGCCAAGCCGAAGTTCGCCCTCGAGCAGGACCTCGCGCCGTACATCGGCTGAGTTTTTTGGGCCCCAGCCCGAAGCCCGTCACCGTCCGCGGTGGCGGGCTTCGTCGTTTCCGCCGGTCAGGCGACCGTCGGATCCCAGCGGCGATGCCCGTGCTCGCCCAGCAGACCCCACACGGCGTTCGTCAACTCCGGGTACTCCAGGGCGATCTGACGCAGCACGCGGTAGTGGCGGGCGGCGTTCGGTCGCACGCCGTCGTTGGCGGCGATGTTGTCGGCGCGCAGCAGGTACACCACGAGCTCGTCGACGCTCGGCAGGTCTTCCATGAAATCCCACGGATCCTCACCGCCGCGCAGGCGCTCCTGGACGAGCACCGCGAGTTCGTCGGTCGCCTCGGCCCGCAGCACTTCGAGGCTGGCGCGGCGCGAGACGGAGTCGGACATGGATCAAGCCTAAACGTGCTCGGGAACCGGGGCGCGATCCGCCCCGAAAGGCCCCCGGTCAGCGGGAGGCCGGCGGCGCGACGGACGCCCGCTCGATGAACCGCGTCTCGAGGGTGTGCAGCCCGCCGGGGGCCTGGTGCCCTTCGATCGCCGCGAACAGCACTTCGGCCGCGCGCGTGCCAAGTGCCTGCATCGGCTGCTCGATCATGGTCAGCGGCGGCTCCATGACCGCCGCCCACGAACTGTCGTCGAATCCGATCAGCGACACGTCGGTGGCGACACGCAGCCCGGCCTCGCGCATCGCCCACAGCGACCCGGTCAGGGCGTCGGTCTCGGTGCAGAACAGCGCGGTGGGCGGGTCGGGCTGGGCGAGCATCTTCGCCACCTCGGTGCGGGCGCGGTCTTCGGTCTTCGGCCCGACCATGATGAGGTCTGCGTCGAACACGATGCCCTCGTCGTCGAGGGCGTCGAGGTATCCCTGCAGTCGCTCCCCGTCGGTCCACAGGTTCCGTGCGGCGAGTTCCACCATCTCGCGGCGCCGGCGCGGTCGCTCCTCGACGGGCGGGCCCCACACGAAGCCGATCCGGCGATGGCCCTCGGCGATGAGCCGCTCGACCGCGTCGCGCGCGGCGGCCCGGTTGTCGATGACGACGGCGTCGATCTCCAGCCCCGGCACGGCGCGGTCGACCAGCACCACCGGGATGCCGTGCGCCCGTGCCTGCTCGAGGTGCGCAGCCGATGCGATGTCGAGGGCGGTGGACGCGACGATGATGCCGTCCACGCGCTTGTCGATGAGCACGTTCGTCGCGGCCACCTCCTCTGCCAGCTCCTCGTAGGTGCTGATCACGAGGGTGTCGAAGCCGCGTGCCCGTGAGGCGTCGGAGATGCCACGGACGACGCCGCCGAAGAACGGGTTGGCGATGTCGGCGACGATCACGCCGATGGTGTGGGTCACGCCGGTCGACATGCTGCGCGCGAGCGCGTTGGCACGGTAGCCGATGCGCTCCGCGGCGGCGAGCACCCGCGCCTTCACCTCAGGGCTGACGTACCCGTAGCCGCCCAAGGTGCGCGCCGCCGTCGAGCGGCCCACGCCCGCCTCGGCGGCGACCTCCGAGATCGTGGGGGGAGCGGAGCGCTCGGATGTCATCGCTCTCGCCCCCTTCCACGTGCTCACCACATGTTAGCCGCGACGGGATCACCGCTCGGCCTGCCCCGCTCGAAGGCCCCCTCGACGAAGCACTGCTGGTGTGCGGCATCCGCACCCGCCACCAGCGCGCGCTGAAGTGCGTCGGCGGGCGGGATGCTGTCGCGCCGCCAGCCCTCGCCGTGCAGCGCGACCAGGAAGCCGGCCAGGAACGCGTCCCCGCACCCCATTGTGTCGACCAGTCCCCCGCCGTCGGGGATGACTCGCGCCGGTGCGGAGCAGCGCACGCGACCGTCGGTGACAAGTGCGCCGTCGGTGCCGCGGGTCCCCAGCGCCAGCCCGGCGCCGCGCGAGATCGCCTCATCCAGCAGCGCGAAGGACGCGTCCTCATCCAGCCCGGCGCACGAGAACAGCACGAGGTCCGCGTAAGGGGCGGTCCTGTCCAGGTAATCCGGTGCGCGGAATTCGTCCTCGCTGGACAGGTCGTAGCTGACCAGCACCTCGTGTTTGCGCAGCCGCGGCAGCTGCGACTCCGTGCGGGAGTAGACGCTGGAGTGCACCAGGTCGAACCCGGCGGCGTACTCCTCGCGGCCGTCGTCGAGGTCGATCGGCTCGCGAACGGTGACGCCACCGCCGTTCCAGCCGACGAAGACGCGGTCGCCGTCGACGACCCGCAGGGAGGAGACTCCCGACTCCCCCCTGCGGATCACGCTGCGCGGCGTCGGCACGCCGGCATCCTCGATCGACGCTCGCAGGAACGCGCCCCGCTCGTCGTCACCGAAGACGCCGAGGTACTCGGCGTGCGCGCCGAGGCGGCGCGCGTACACCGCGACGTTGACGGCGTTGCCCCCCGGATACTCGAGCGCGCGATCCAGGAAGCGGTCGACGATGTTGTCACCGAAACCCAGTACACGCATCATCGGTCTCCTCGCTCAGTACGCCATCACGCGGTAGTAGCGGCGCAGGTCGAGCGAGTGGTCGCGCACGCGCTCGAGGTGCTTGCTGACCCGGCCCATCACCGTGTCCAGCACGATCGGCGCGATCAGGGCACGGTTCTCGGGGCTGAAGCCCTCGAGGGCGTAGTCGCGGGTGTCGAAGACCGACACGTCGTTGGAGACGCGCTTGGCGAACGCCTCGGCGCGGTCGGTGAGCGGCCGGGTGCTGTCCTCGCCTTGGAAGATGATGACCGAGGTGTCCTCCTCGAGCAGCTCGAGCGAGCCGTGGAAGAACTCGGCGCTGTGCACGCGGGTGGTGCGCAGCCACTGCATCTCCTCGAGGATGCACATCGAGTACAGGTAGGTGAACGCCCACAGGGGCCCGCCGCCGATGAGGAAGTGGTAATCGGTGTCCTTGTGCGCCTCGGCGAAGGCCGCGGCGGCTGGCTCGGCCTGCTGTGCGGCGGCGACCAGCGCGTCGGGCAGGTGCACGAGCTCGTCGGCGAGCGAGGTGTAGCCGTCGAACTCGCCGCGGCGCTCCAGGATCCGCCCGACCAGCAGCAGCAGCTGCATGTCGAACGGCCAGGTCTTCGGCTCGGAGATCAGGGCGTGGTCGACGCCCAGGGCGATCGGGGAGTCGCCGTAACCGGTGAAGGCGATCGTGGTCGCGCCCTTCTCGCGGACGTACTCGATGGCACGGATGACGTCCTCGGTGGTGCCGCTGACGGAGGTGAACACGGCGGCGGTGCGCTCACCCAGCAGGGCGTCGCCGGCGACCACGAGCTCCGCGGCGATGGCGGCCCGGATCGGCATCGTCGAGCGCTCGCGGGCGAGCAGCTCGTACGGCCACATCTGCGCGTAGGTGCCGCCGGCGCCGATGAGCAGGACGTTGTCGATGCCCTTCGCGAGCAGGTCGTCGACGAGCTGCTCGATCTGCGGGCGGAGGGCGACGGCGCTGGCCGTCTGAGTTCGGAATGCGGTCTCGTCGAAGCCGAGCATCATTGATCCTTTCGCGAGGGGCGGGTGCGCCCTGTCAGAGGTGTGGTACCGGTACCAGGTCGGGATCATGCTGACACACACCGGCGAATCCGTCAATCACATCGCGGAATCACGCGGCTCCATCAAGGTCAGCTCGGCTGTTACAGAATCCGAGTGGTACCGGTACCAGAATTTGTACTACACTCGCCGCCAAGGCATGCACCGACAATCCAACGGCGGATCGGTGGCCGCACCCGCGGCAGGCGGACCGCCCCCTCAGAGAGGCAGACCATGCGCACCACACGCATCCTCGCGATCGCCGCGACCGCCGCGGCGACCGCTCTCACGCTCGCCGGCTGTGCCGGCAGCGCCCCTCAGCCTGCGGCGAACGTCGCAGACGAGCCCGTCCACGAGGGCAAGCTCTCGATCCTGACGAAGTTCGCCGGCGAGCCGCTGGAGAGCTACTTCGCGGATCTGGCGAAGGCCTACGAGGCCGAGCACCCCGAGGTCGAGATCGAGCTGATCCAGGAGACGGATCAGTCCATCAAGGACAAGACCAAGACCCTCACCGCCTCCCAGGCGCTGCCGGACATCTACTTCACGTGGACCGGCAACTGGGCCGAGAACTTCGTCAACGGCGGCCTCGCCGCCGACCTCACCGAGGTGATCGCCCCCGGCACCGAGTGGGGCGACCGGTTCGGCGAGGCGTCGCTGGAGGCGTTCCAGTACGACGGCAAGTACTACGGCATCCCGCTGTACAACAACGGCAAGTTCATGGGCTACAGCAAGTCCGCGTTCGCGAAGGCGGGCGTCGAGGTGCCCACCTCGTTCGAGGGCCTGATCGAGGCGTGCGGTCCGCTGCGCGCGGCCGGGTACGAGCCGATCGCGTTCGGCAACAAGGACGGCTGGCCGGCGCTGCACTACCTGCAGCAGCTGTTCGCCTACAACGTGCCCTCCGACGTGCTGAAGGCCGACTTCGATCCCGAGATGGCGGAGTGGACGCACGAAGGCTACGTCCGCGCGCTCGAGCAGTTCAAGACCCTGGTCGACGAGTGCACCGACACCGGCAAGGGCACGAACGGCGTGCTGTACACCACCGCGCAGGAGGCCCTGGCCGGTGGGCGCGCGGCGATGTACTACCAGGAGGTGCTCGAGTTCGACACCGTCACGGCCGAGGGCTCGAAGCTGTCCGTCGACGACTTCGGCCTCTTCCCACTGCCGGTTCCGGAGGGCGCCGAGGGCGACCCGGATGCCATCGAGGGCTCCCCCGAGGGCTACCTGATCAACGCGAAGTCGCCGCAGGCCGCCCTGGCCGTCGACTTCATGAAGTTCGTCACCGAGCCCGAGAACGCCAAGACCCTGTCCTCCCCGCCCTACGGCCAGCCCAGCGCCGTCGACGGAGGTGTGACCGAGGAGACCTCGAGCAAGGCCGTGTTCGAGGGGATCACCAAGGTGAACGAGGCGTCGCAGCTGGTCGTCTGGCTGGACACGGTCACCGTGCCCGAGGTCGCCGACGCGTGGCTGGCCGGCGGCGAGGCGCTGATCAGCGGCAGCGCCACCCCTGAAGAGGTGCTCGAGAGTGTTCGCGCAGCGAACGACGACGCCAAGTGACGTCGAGTCGGGGGCCGGCTTCCGCCGGCCCCCGACGGTCACCGAGACGATCCTCACGGCCGAGCGGCGCGACCGCCCGCCGGTGCGGAGGCCCGAGAGTGGCCGGCTGAAGCGCATCGCCGGCCTCGCCTGGGTGCTGCCCGCACTCGTCGTGCTCGGGGTGTTCGTCTACCTGCCGCTGGTGCAGAACCTGGCGTTCTCCACCCAGGAGTGGGACATCTACTCGGGAGCGTCCGAGTTCGTCGGCCTGGAGAACTACGAGAAGCTCGTCGGCGACCCGGTGTTCTGGACCGCGCTGGGCAACAACGTGCTGTACGCGCTGCTCTCCATCGTGTTCCAGGTCGCCGGCGCACTGGTGCTCGCCGCCATGATCGAGAGCCTCCGCGGGATCCGCTGGCGCAAGATCCTGCGCGCGATCTACTTCGTGCCCTCCGCCATCTCGCTCACCGTCGCCGGTCTGCTGTTCTACTTCATCTACGAGCCCCGGCTCGGGATGCTGAACCACCTGCTCGACGGCATCGGCCTGGGCGCGCTCGCGCAGCCGTGGCTGGGACAGGAGTCGACGGCCATGGTCGCGATCATCGCGATGAGCCAGTGGCAGGGCTTCGGCTATTCCACCCTGCTGTTCGCCGTGGCCATCCAGCGCATCCCGTCCGAGCTGTACGAGGCGGCCGCCCTCGACGGCATCGGACCGATCAGGCGCTTCTTCCACGTCACCGTCCCGCTGGTGCGCGAGATGACGGGGCTCATGGTCATCGTCACCATCTCCGGCGCGTTCCAGGTGTTCAACGAGGTCATGGTGATGACCAGCGGCGGGCCCAACAACTCGACGCAGGTGCTCGCCACCTGGCTGTACCGCAGCGGCTTCGTACGCAACGACTTCGGGTACGCCGCGGCGATCGCGACCGTCATCTTCGTGGTGACCCTCGCCATCGCGCTCGGTCAGCTCTGGTACACGCGCCGCAGAAGGGTGGAGTTCTGATGACCCGCACCGGATTCCTGGGCGCCGTGGGGCGCCTGTTCGTCTGGTCGTTCCTGCTCGCACTCGTCGTGGTGGTGGTCTACCCGCTGCTGTGGATGGTGATGAACGGGTTCAAGTCGAACGCCGAGCTGTTCGGCAACCCGTTCGCACTTCCCGTGCAGTGGGACTGGCAGAACTACGCCGACGCGTGGAATCGCGGCGTGAGCGACTACCTCACGGCCAGCATCCTGGTCACCGTCACGTCGACCATCGCGACGGTGTTCATCAGCGCGTGGGCCGCGTACGGCCTCACCCGGGTGCGGATGCCGTTCGGCCGCGTCATGTCCGGGCTGATCCTGGGCGGACTGATGCTGGCCCCTGCGGTCGCGCTCGTCCCGCTGGTGCGGATGTTCCAGGCGATGGGGCTGTACAACACGTTCTGGGCACTGCTCATCCTGTACACCGCGTTCCGCATCCCGTTCACGACGTTCCTCATCCGGGCGTACATGATCGACCTCCCGCGCGAGGTCGACGAGGCGGCGGAGGTCGACGGCGCGAGCCGATGGACGACGTTCTGGCGCATCACGATGCCCATGTGCAAGCCGATCATCATCTCGACGATCATCCTGCACGTGCTTTTCGCGTGGAACGAGTACCTGTTCGCCATGGTGTTCACCAGCGGCACGAGCGTACAGACCCTGCCGGTCGGACTGACCAGCCTCATGAGCAAGCACGGCACCGACTACCCGGTCGTGTTCGCCGGCATGGTCGTCGCGGCTCTTCCGGTGATCGTGCTGTTCTTCGCCAGCCAGCGCTACTTCATTAAGGGACTCTCGGAGGGGATCGGCAAGTGACCGCCGCACTCGTCGACCGGGTCACCGGCTCGAACTTCTCCTACCAGCACCTGCCGCTCGAGCGCTGCTTCGACGACATGGCCGCGCTCGGGCGGACCGAGTTCGAGCTGTGGGGTGTCGCCCCGCACGCGCACGTGCCGTGGTTGACGGATGCCGACGCCCGTGGCATCCGTCATGCCGCCGCCGCGCGCGGCCTGCGCATCGCGTGTTTCACGCCGGAGCAGGTGGCGTATCCGGTCAACATCGCCTCTCCCTCGCCACGATTGCGGGACGAGAGCGTGGCGATGTTCCGCCGGGCCGCCGAGATCGCCGTCGAGCTCGGCGCCGGCATCCTGTTCCTCACCGCCGGCCGGGGTGGGGAGGACGAGCCGAGGGATGCCGGATGGGCGCGCGCCGTCGATGCGCTGGGAGCGATCGCTGAGCGCGCGGCCGAGCTGGGTCTGGAGTGCGTGCTCGAGCCGCTGCAACGGATCGAGTCGAACCTGGTGACGACGGCCGCCGATGCGGAGCGGATGCTGGCGGATGTCGGCGCCCCGAATCTCGGTGTCGCGCTCGACACGGTCGCGGCCGCTGTGGCGGGTGACACGGTCGCCGACTACTTCACGCGGCTCGGCGACCGGGTGCGGCACGTGCATCTCATCGACGGCGAACCCGCCGGACACCTGGCGTGGGGCGACGGCGAGCTGCCTCTGGTGGACATCGTGGCCGCGCTCGACCGGCACGGGTACGCCGGACTGGCCACGGTCGAGCTGTTCGGCGACGGCACCTACGCGTGGAATCCGCGTCCGGCGCTGGAACGGTCGCTGGCGGCGATCGCTCAGGCGTGCGACGTCAGTGCCCGGCGGGGATGATCACCGACTCGGTCATGTCCTCGAGCGCCTTGCCCTTCGTCTCGCGCACGAACTTCCACACGAACAGCAGGGAGAGCAGCGCGAAGGTGGCGTACAGGCCGTAGGCGAGGCCGAGTGAGAGATCCTTCAGGCCGGGGAACGACACGGTGATCACCCAGTTCGCGACCCACTGACCGCCGGCCGCGAGCGACAGAGCGGCCGCGCGCATGCGGTTCGGGAACATCTCGCCGAGCAGCACCCAGACGACGGGCCCCCACGACATGCCGAAGGCGATGACGAACAGGTTCGCGGCGATCAGCGCGATCGGTCCTGCGGCACCCTCCAGCACGGGCGCACCGCCGACGACAGGGGCGGTCCCGAAGATGAACGCCATGGTCGCGAGGGTCACGGTCATCCCCGTCGACCCGATGATCAGCAGCGGCTTGCGGCCGAACTTGTCCACGGTGGCGATGGCGATCAGGGTGGTCAGGATGTTGATCGTCGCGCTGATCACCGTGATCACGAACGCCTGAGACTCGTCGAAGCCGACGGCCTCCCAGAGGATGTTGGAGTAGTAGAAGATCACGTTGATGCCGACGAACTGCTGGAAGATCGACAGCAGCAGACCCACCCAGACGATGCCGGCGACCCGGCCACTGGGCGACTTCAGGTCGCGCCACGACGGGGCGGTCGAGCGCTCCATGGTCTCGCGGATGCGGATGATCGTGGTTTCGATCTTCTCGGGTCCGAGCAGGCGGGAGAGCACCTCCCGTGCCTCCTCCACCCGATGCGTGGCGACGAGGTAGCGGGGGGATTCCGGGATCGTCAGCGCCAGGCCGCCGTAGATCACGGCGGGGACGGCCATGGCCAGGAACATCCACTGCCAGGCATCCAGCCCGAACCAGAACGGCTCGCTGGAGCCGCCGGCGCCGAGGGCGAAGAGGAAGTCGACGAGCAGCGAGATGAAGATGCCGGTGACGATGGCGAGCTGCTGCAGGGAGCCGAGGCGTCCGCGGATTCTCGCGGGCGCGATCTCGGCGATGTAGGCGGGGGCGATGACGGATGCCATGCCGACGCCGACCCCGCCGATCACACGCCCGACGACGAGCACCCAGAGCTCCGGCGCGAAGCCGGTGACGATCGCGGAGATCAGGAACAGCACCGCCGCGACCTTCATGACCGCGAGGCGACCCATGCGATCGGCGACACGCCCGGCGACCAGCGCGCCCGCCGCCGCGCCGAGCAGCGCGGAGGCCACGGCGAAGCCGAGGGAGACGGAGTCGGCGTTGAACTCTCGTTCCACGGCGGCGACCGCGCCGTTGATCACCGCACTGTCGTAGCCGAAGAGGAACCCGCCGAGCGCCGCGACGATCGCGATCCGGACGACGCCCGCGCTGTGGCCGTCATCGCCGTCATCGAAGACGGATTCCTCCTCGAGGGGAGCCCCGCCATGTGCTGCCATGATCCGCCTCCGTTCTCGTCGCCGTCGACTGCGGCGACGTCGCCGTGTTCCCCCGATTGCACACCCGCGGAGGGTGTCGGGGCAAGCACGAATCGCCGTCGGGACGAGATTCGGATGCCGTGCGTCAGCGAGAGCCGTACTCCTCCTCACCGATCTCGGCGAGGATCCGGTTCAGATCCTGGATCGACGCGAAATCGATCTTGAGCTGGCCTTTTCGCGCACCTAGGCTGATCTGCACACGCGTGTTGAGGCGGTCGCCGAGCTTGGTGGACACCTCGTCGAGGTAGGCCCGACGCGCTCCCGGCGTCGGCTTCGGCGTACGCCCTGGGGCGGTCGGCAGCGCCTTGGCGGCCTGCTCGGTGGCGCGTACGCTGAGGTCCTCGTTCACGACCTTGTCGGCGAGTTGCTGCATCCGCTCGGGGTCCTCGACCGAGAGGATCGCGCGTGCATGACCGGCGGACAGGACGCCGGCGGCGACGCGCTGCTGCACGGGGACGGGAAGACGGAGCAGGCGGATGGTGTTGCTGATCTGCGGCCGGGACCGCCCGATGCGGCTGGCGAGTTCCTCCTGGGTGATGCCGAAGTCCTCGAGCAGCTGCTGGTAGGCGGACGCTTCTTCGAGCGGGTTCAGCTGCGAACGGTGCAGGTTCTCGAGCAGCGCGTCGCGCAGCAGGTCCTCGTCGGCCGTCTCACGCAGGATGGCGGGGATCGACTCGAGACCCGCCTCGCGGGCGGCGCGGGTGCGCCGCTCCCCCATGATCAACTCGTAGTCGCCATCGGCGTTCTTGCGCACGACGACGGGCTGGAGGACGCCGAACTCCTTGACGCTGTGCACGAGCTCGGCGAGATGATCCTCGTCGAAGTGGGTGCGCGGCTGGCGCGGGTTGGGGACGATCTGCTTCGGGTCGACCTGAATGAGGCGGATGCCGGGGACAGCGGCGAGCTCCCCCTCATCCGGGGTGGGCGCCGATTCCGGCGCCGGCGCCGCATCGGCCGCAGGGGCCGTCGGGGCGGCATCCTGCTTCTGCTTCGAAGCGCCGGGGAAGAAGACGTCCACCGGACGCTCGGCCTGGTCCGCCGTCGGGATGAGGGCGCCGATCCCCCGGCCGAGACCCGTACGTTTGGCCATCATTTCTCCTTGTCCTGCGCGGTTGCCTGCCCGCGCTGTGCGATCTCCACAGCGGCCTCGCGGTATGCGATGGCGCCGGCCGACGTGCCGTCGTACGCGATGACGGTCTGCCCGAAGCTGGGAGCTTCGGAGACGCGCACGGATCGCGGAATGACGGTGTTCAGGACCTGCTGCGGGAAGTGGTTGCGCACCTCGTCGGCGACCTGCTGCGCGAGACGGGTTCGTCCGTCGTACATCGTCAACAGGATCGTGGAGAGGTGCAGTTCGGGGTTGAGGTGCTTCTGGATCATCTGGATGCTGCCGAGCAGCTGGCTCAGTCCCTCAAGCGCGTAGTACTCGCACTGGATGGGGATCAGCACCTCGGATGCCGCAGTGAACGCGTTGATGGTCAGCAGACCCAGCGAGGGCGGACAGTCGATGATCACGACGTCGATCGGACGCTCGGCCAGGTAGGACTCAAGTGCGCGGCGGAGTCGGAACTCCCGTGCGACCTGGGAGACGAGCTCGATCTCAGCGCCGGCCAGGTGGATGGTGCTGGGCGCGCAGAACAGATTCGGCGACTCCGGGCTCTGCTGGACGATGCTCGCAAACGGGGAGTCATCGATGAGCACGTCGTAAACGCTGGGAGTGTCGGCGGAGTGCGCGACGCCCAGGGCGGTGGACGCGTTTCCCTGCGGGTCGAGGTCGACCACGAGGACCTGCGCGCCGAGTTGGGCCAAGGCGGATGCCAGATTGACCGCTGTGGTGGTCTTACCCACACCGCCCTTCTGGTTCGACACTGTGAAGACGCGAGTCTCGCCCGTGAATGAGACGGTGACCTTCTCGAGCGCCCTGCGGCGCGAGGACAGATCGGCCAGTTCCCGCGCGAGCGGGGTGTCCATCCCGAAGTCGTTGTTCGGCGATGCCTTTTCGGGTTGTTTCACGTGAAACATCCACTCCTTCCGGGACCGCCTTCCACTCTAACCGAGCCCACCGACTCCCCCGTCCCGCACCCTTCCCCCACCGTTGAGCGAGGCGCACCCCGCTGAGCCAGCACCCCTTCCTTCCGGTCGTTGAGGCGCAAAGCCCCGAGACGAAACGCCTTTCCTCCCGGTCGTTGAGCGGGGGCAACGCCCCGAGACGAAACACCTTCCCTTCCGGTCGTTGAGCGAGGCGCGAAGCCCCGAGACGAAACGCCCCTCCTTCCGGCCGTTGAGCGAGACGCGAAGCCCCGAGACGAAACGCCCCTCCTTCCGGCCGTTGAGCGAGGGGCAGAGCCCCGAGACGAAACGCCACTGTTTCACGTGAAACGCCGCCGCACGCCCCCTCACGTGTTCGTCGTTTCGTCTCGCTCCGCTCGCTCAACGACCACCACGCCCCTCGGTCGTTGAGCCCCGGGGCGAAACGACGATGTTTCACGTGAAACCGCGTAGTCCACTCGCTAGATCGTCGTTTCGTCTCGCTCCGCTCGCTCAACGACCGCTACGCCCCTCGGTCGTTGAGCGAGCGGCAGAGCCCCGAGACGAAACGCCACTGTTTCACGTGAAACGCCGCCGCACGCCCCCTCACGTGTTCGTCGTTTCGTCTCGCTCGCTCAACCACCGCCACATCCCTCGGTCATCGAGCCCCGAGACGAAAAACGCGCGCGTTTCACGTGAAACACAACGGTAGTGTCCGAGGCCCTCCCTACAGTTCCCGCATGATCGGCTACACCTACATCCTGCGTTGCTCCGACGGCACCTTCTACGTCGGCAGCACCAACGACCTCGCCCGCCGGATCGAGACCCACGCACAGGGCCTCGGCAGCGAGTACACCTCAACTCGACTGCCTGTAGAACTGGTCTGGTTCGAGGAGTTCTCTCGCGTCGACGAGGCATTCCGCTGGGAGAAGCGCATCCAGGGATGGAGCCATGCGAAACGTCAGGAGTTCATCAACGGAGGCCTTGACGCCGTCAAAGGCTGGAGCGCCCGCGAGCGGGCACAGCGGAAGGCTGCTGCAGATCGTTGAGTCACGACCGCGCCACGAGACGAACGGTGTGAGGCGCCGCGTTTCGTTTCGTCGCTACGCTCTTCGCTCAACGACCGGGTTTGACTCCATCTCAATGATCCGCGGTGCAATGTTTCACGTGAAACGCAGCCGCGTTTCGTCTCGTCGCTACGCTCCTCGCTCAACGACCAAGTTGACCTTTGCGTTTTTTCTCGCCACTTCGCCCGCCCGCGCCGAAGGACCGTATCGCGATGTTTCACGTGAAACGCGGCAACGCGCCTGGCTCAGCGACCGGGGATACGGACGCGGGCGCGAACCACACGGGTGGTCTCGCTGAGCAGGCCCTCCCCGAGGACCTCGACGGTGACGTCGGTCACCTTGAACTTCTTCAGCACCTTCTGCGCGGCCTCGATCTCGGTGGGCACGTTATGGCCCTTGAGGAGGATCAGCTCACCGGCATCCTTCACCAGCGGCGCGGTGATCGGAATGAGCGTCCGCATCGCACTCACCGCGCGTGCCGTCACCACGTCGAACTCGAGTCCGACGTCTTCCGCGCGCGCCCGCATGACAGTGACGTTGTCCAATCCCAGCGCGTCGACCTGCTCATTGAGCCAGCTGACGCGACGGTCCATCGGCTCGATCAGGGTGAACCGTACATCGGGGCGTGCAATCGCCAACACCAGACCGGGCAGACCGGCACCCGATCCCACATCCGCCACCGAGCCGTGGAACAACCGAGCCGCGATCGCCGAGTTGAGGATGTGTCGCGTCCAGAGCCGCGGGAGCTCCAGCGGACCGATCAGCCCCCGCAGTTCGCCTTCCGCGGCGAGGGATGCAGTGTACTGGCGCGCCACGTCGAGACGGTCGCCGAACACCTGAGCCGCGACGGCGGGTTCGAGTTCAACGGGGGAGTCTGACATGGGTTCCTCCGAGTATTGGACCGTTTCGTCTCGCTGCGCTCGCTCAACGACCGGGGAGTGGCGCTCGCTGCACGACCGGGGAGTGGCGCTCGCTGCACGACCGGAAGCCGATCACGGCCGCTTCACGTGAAACATCTCAGTGGCGAGAGATCACCGTGTGGCGATCAGCGCCTTCACCGTAGGACTCGGACACCAGTCCACGCTCGGAGACGATGTCGTGGACGAGCTTGCGCTCGTAGCTGGACATCGCCGGCAGCGAAGCCTGCGAAGCGCCCTCGTCGAGCTTGGCGACGGCCGCGTTCACGAGCGCCTCCAACTGGCGACGACGGGTGTCGCGCGACCCGCCGATGTCCAGGATCAGTCGAGAGAACGACCCGGTCTTGCTCTGCACCGCCAGGCGCGTGAGCTCCTGCAGGGCCTGCACGGTGTCGGGCGCCGACAGCACCGACAGGCCGTCGCCGTCGGCTTCGACCGAGACATAGGCGCGACCCTGTCGCACATCCAGTGTCAGATCCCCGTCGATGTCAGCGATGTCCAGCAGCTCCTCGATGAAGTCCGCCGCGATGTCGCCCTCGCGCTCCAGGTCTTCCACCGATGGCTCGGTCCGCACGTTGTCAACGCTCACGCGCCGCTCCCCTTCTTCTTCGCCCGCTTCTTGCCGATGGGCTGCTCACGCTTCGGCGCCGTCGCCTTCGCGCGCTCCGCCTCTTCCAGCTTGCGGCGCTGCTCTTCCTCATACACCGAGATCGGCACGACCTTGCCCTCGGAGTTGATGGCCTTCCCCTTGCGAGCCAGGCGCTCCTCGCGGGCCTTGGCGGCCTCGGAACCGGGGGTCGGCATCTCGCGGATGACGAGGAACTGCTGCCCCATGGTCCACAGGTTGGAGATGAACCAGTAGATGACGACGCCGAGCGGGAAGAACACACCCGAGAAGATGAAGCCCAGCGGCAGCACGTAGAGCATGATCTTCTGCATCTGGTACGCCTGGCCGGTCTTGGCCTCGGGGGACAGGTTCTTCGAGATGATCTGCAGCTGGGTGATGAACTGCGACACGATCATCAGCACGACCAGCACGGCGAGGATCGTGATCGCCAGGGCGTTCTGGTTCTCCCATGCCACGCTGAGGGTCTCGTGCAACGAGACGCTGCCGAACAGCTTCGCGTCGTAGAACTCGCGGGTCAGCTCGTTGTTGAGCAGGCCGACGCCGCTGAAGTCGGGGTTGTCGCGGATCTTCTGGACATCCACCAGCACGCTGTACAGCGAGAAGAAGATCGGCATCTGCACGAGCAGCGGAAGGCAGCTGGACATCGGCGTCGTGCCGTGCTTCTTGTACAGCGCCATCGTCTCGCGGCTCATCGCCTCTCGAGAGAGCTGATCGCGCTTGCCCTTGTACTTCTCCTGAACTTTTCGCAGCTCAGGAGCGATTTCCATCATCTTCCGCTGGCTCTTGATCTGCTTCACGAACAGCGGGAACACCGCGGCACGCACCACGATCACCAGACCGACGATCGACAGCACCCAGGTGATGCCGGCAGCTGCCGGCATGCCCATCAGCGTCAGCAGAGCGTGCCACGCGACGAGGATCAGCTCCACGACCCACTTGAGCGGCCACAGGATCAGGCCGAACAGGTCGAAGCCGCCGCCGGACGGGGCAGGTGTTGAGGTGCTTGCGAGCAGAAGGTCAAGACCCACTGTTCAGTCCTTTCGAGCAGGTACGACGAACCCGCGGGGGGTCAGGTCGTATCGGAAGTGAGCGTGCGGACGGACGTCGTCGACGCCGCCTTTGCTCCACGGGTTGCATCGCAGAACGCGCCAGGCCGAGAGCACCGCTCCCCGCACAGCACCATGCTGCTGAACCGCCCCTACAGCGTACGCCGAGCAGGACGGGTAATACCTGCACACGTCCCCGTACAGCGGGGAGATCACGGCGCGATAGGCGACGAGGAACGCCAAGACGGCGTTGCGGGGGAGCAGCGGGATGCTGCGGGGCAGATCCTTCGCCCGGATGCCGGCGGCGCCGAACGCATACGACGGCAGCGCGCTCATGAACGGTCCGGCCCGGGCGCGAGCCGATTCAGGCAGCGGGCCACATCGGCGCGCAGCTGCGCGAAATCGGCGGCCGCAGACGCAGGAAGGGCACGGATGACGACATCCGTGCCCTGAGGAACCGTGTCACGGAACTCCGCGCAGACCGCCTTGAGGCGACGGCGAACGGTGTTGCGAACCACAGCGGTTCCTACCTGCTTGCTGATGATGAACCCGAACCGGGGTGCCCGATCATCCGTCGTGGTCAGCAGTGAGGTGACCAGACGGGCGCCGCCGCACCGCTGTCCGCGTCGGACCACCTGTCGGTAGTCGTCGCCGCGGGTGAGACGGTTCGGCCGCGCGAGCACAGGGGGTTACGCCGAGAGTTCGGTGCGACCCTTCGCACGGCGTGCCGACAGGATGGCGCGGCCGGCGCGGGTGCGCATGCGAGCACGGAAACCGTGCTTCTTGGCGCGACGACGGTTGTTGGGCTGGAAGGTGCGCTTGCTCATGGAATCACTCCGGAAATGGTTGTCACCGGGGCTGTTTCATCCGGAGACAGGGGGTATCTGCCAAAAGGCATAAGTCAACCGATTAAGGGTACGACCTGGTTCGGCGCAGGGCAAATCCGCCGCCCGATGCCTCGACGCACCGGCGACTTGCGCACAGCCATTATCCACAACTGTGGAGACGAGACGTCATCGCGACACACCCGCGTCGTTCCGCGGGCGGCTTGCCGAACTCCCCGGTGGTGACTACCGTGGCATCGGACGTTATCCACAGGGGAAAGCCGCTCGCCGCGCGCGACCTTTCCACAGGGCGCCACCCACCCCCGAACACCACAGCCGGAGCACCATGACCTCTGAAGCCCAGCCCGACGTGCCGATCTGGTCGACGGTGCTGGAGCGCCTCTCCGCGGACGAGCGCGTCACTCCTCAGCTGCACGGGTTCATCAGCCTGGTCGTGCCCGCCGGCGTGATGGGCGGAGTCCTGTATCTCGACGTGCCCAACGACCTCACCGCGGCGCAGATCAACAAGCGTCTCCGCCTTCCCCTCATGGAGGCGCTCTCCACCATCGGAGACGAGGTCACCTCGTACCGCACGGTCGTGAACCACGAACTCGCCGACCAGCCGATCGCCCCGATCTCGGTCCCCGACTTCGCCTCGGAACCCGCCCGTGTCGAGTCGCCTATGGAGCAGCAGTCCGCACCGGTGCGGCACGAGTCGCGCCTGAACCCGAAGTACACCTTCGACAACTTCGTCATCGGCCAGTCCAACCGCTTCGCGCACGCCGCAGCCGTCGCCGTAGCCGAGGCGCCGGCCAAGGCGTACAACCCGCTGTTCATCTACGGCGACTCCGGTCTGGGAAAAACGCACCTGTTGCACGCGATCGGTGACTACGCGCAGTCGCTGTACGCCGGTGTCAAGGTGCGCTACGTCTCGAGCGAGGAGTTCACGAACGACTTCATCAACTCGATCGCCAACAACCGGGGCGCCGCATTCCAGAGCCGGTACCGCGAAGTCGACATCCTGCTCATCGACGACATCCAGTTCCTGCAGGGTCGAGCCGAGACGCAGGAGGCGTTCTTCCACACCTTCAACCAGCTGCACGACCACAACAAGCAGGTCGTGATCACGAGCGACGTCGCACCCAAGCTGCTCACCGGATTCGAGGACCGGATGCGCAGCCGCTTCGAGTGGGGTCTGATCACCGACGTGCAGGCGCCCGACCTCGAGACGCGCATCGCGATCCTCCGCAAGAAGGCGCAGAGCGAATCACTGCACATCCCCGACGAGGTGCTCGAGTACATCGCGACGGTGGTCTCGTCCAACATCCGCGAACTCGAGGGCGCGCTGATCCGCGTCTCGGCGTTCGCCAGCCTGAACCGCTCCGCCCTGGACATCTCGCTCGCCCAGACCGTCCTGCGCGACATCGTCGACACCGCCGAAGACAACGTCGTCTCGCCGACCGACATCATCACGGCGACCGCGGCGTACTTCAAACTCACCGTCGACGACCTGTACGGCTCGAGCCGCTCGCAGCAGATCGCGACCGCCCGCCAGATCGCGATGTACCTCTGCCGGGAGCGCACCAGCCTGTCCCTTCCGAAGATCGGTCAGCTGTTCGGCAACCGCGACCACACCACGGTGATGTACGCCTACAAGAAGATCAGCGAGCTCATGAAGGAGCGGCGCTCGATCTACAACCAGGTGACCGAGATCACCACCCAGATCGGCCGTCGCTGACAGGGATCCGCCCGGTTTTCCGCATGGGTTGTGGATAACTTGTGGAAACTCCGCCTCGCGATGCCCTTCGGATGCCGGATGCTGTGGATAACTCCGCAGAGCAATGCGAAGGCGTGACACGCGTAAACCCGCGGATTCCTCAGGGATTCCACATCTGACACGCGTGTAGTTCCCTACAGCCGACTGATATCCACCGGGTTATCCACAGTATCCACAGCTGTTAACACCGTTAAGAGATCAATCTTCATGAAGGGCTCTCCGATGACCGGAAGGGATGTGGACGGAACGGAGCTCGGCGGGACTGGCGCCCTCGCCGCGTACCACTAGCATGGGAAAGCCTGCAGTGGGTGCACTGCGCTGCAGGGGGTGAACGACAACGAGGGAGCGCCCGTGAGGTTCCAGGTCAACCGCGATGTGTTCAGCGAGGCTGTGTCCTTCGTCGTGAAGCTGCTTCCGCAGCGCAATCCTCAGCCGATCCTCGCGGGAGTCCTGATCGAGGCATCCGATGAGGGACTCACTCTGTCGGCCTTCGACTACGAGGCGTCCGCACGCACCACGATCGAGGCCGCGGTCGAGACGCCGGGCACGATCCTGGTCCACGGCCGACTTCTCTCCGACATCGCCAGCCGTCTGCCGAACGCCCCCATCGAAGTCGCGGTCGAGGAGGACGGCGGCATCGCAGTCACCTGCGGCTCCGCTCGCTTCACTCTCGCGGCCATGCCTGTCGAGGAATATCCCTCGATCCCCGAGGTATCAGGCTCGACCGGCGTCGTGCCAGCGGAGGACTTCGGCACCGCGATCGCTCAGGTCGCCTTCGCCGCCTCCCGCGACGATGTCACCCCGGTGCTCACCGGCGTGCAGCTCGAGGTGTCCGGCACCAGCCTCAGCCTCGTCGCCACCGACCGCTACCGCGTCTCGCTGCGCGACGTCCCCTGGGACGGCCAGGCCGGCGAGCAGACCGCGCTCGTGCCGGCACGCACGCTGACCGAAGTCGGGAAGACCTTCGCGCACGCCGGGAACATCGAGGTCGCGTTCTCCGGAGCCGGCGACCGGGAGATCATCGCGTTCACCGCGGGCAACAAGACTGTGACGTCGCTGCTGATCAAGGGCAACTTCCCCCCGGTGCGCCGACTGTTCCCCGAGCAGACCGACCACTACGCGGTCGTGAACACCGCCGACCTCATCGAGGCCGTACGTCGTGTCTCGCTGGTGCTCGACCGTTCCGCGCCGCTGCGCTTCACCTTCGGCACCGACAGCGTCACGATGGACGCCTCCGGCAGCGAGCAGGCGCGCGCGTCCGAGTCGGTCGACGCGCATCTCAACGGCGGCGACGAGGTGACCCTCGGCCTCAACCCGCAGTACCTGCTCGAGGCGCTCGGTGCTGTGAAGAGCGAGTTCACTCGCGTGACGTTCACCTCGAGCGACAACGCGAACAAGCTCAGCCCTGTGCTGATCACCAGCCAGACCTCGGTCGACCAGGCCGGCTCCGACTCGTTCAAGTACCTGCTGCAGCCCAACCTGCTCCTCCGCTGACACGGCAGCCGGCGGCGCGGATGCCGGATACCCGGTGCGACCGGGAAGCGTCCGTTTCGTCTCGTCGCTGCGCTCCTCGCTCAACGACCGGGGCGGCGCGTCGCACCGAAACGTAAGGGCGGAGGGGATGTCATCGGAACGAGCATCGGGGTGCCGCGAAGCGGCGGGGCCCCGCTCTGCGAGTGAAGATGACGTCCCGCAGCCCGGGCTCACCGTCCGCCCGACACCATCGTTTCGTCTCGTCGCTTCGCTCCTCGCTCAACGGCCGGGGAGACCCAGCGTCCGACCCCGAAGGTAGGCTGAACCGGTGATTGTGGAGCACCTGAACCTGGTCGACTTCCGCAATTATGCGACCGCTGACCTCCGCCTCCATGCCGGTCCGAACGTCCTCGTCGGCCGCAACGGACAGGGCAAGACGAATCTGGCCGAGGCGATCGTGTTCCTCGCGACCTTGGGCTCGCATCGAGTGTCGTCCGACGCCCCGATGGTGCGCGACGGGCACGAGTTCGCCGTCATCCGAGCCCGCCTCGCCCACGGCCGGCGCAACGTGCTGGTCGAGGTGCAGCTGAACCGGCAGGGTTCGAACAAGGCGCGCATCAACGGATCCCCCGCGAAGACGAACGAACTCCCCCGTTATGCCCACGTCGTCCTGTTCGCTCCGGAGGACCTCCAGATCGTCCGCGGCGACCCGTCCTCCCGGCGCCGGTTCGCCGATCAGCTTCTCATCCAGCGCGCGCCACGCATGGCCGCCGTCATCGGTGACTACGAACGCGTTCTCCGCCAGCGAACCGCGCTGCTGAAATCGGCCCGCGCCCGTGGCATCCGCGGTGACGCGCTGTCGACCCTCGACATCTGGGACGACAAGCTCGTCGCCCTCGGATCCGAGATCATCCACGCGCGCCTGCGTCTGGCATCCGATCTGCAGCAGCCGCTCACCGATGCCTATTCCGCGATCGCCGGCGCCGATCACCGTCCGCAGCTGGAGTGGGCGCTCTCGGTGCGTGGCGGCGACCCCGAAGAGGGTGAAGCGGAGTCGCAGGATGCCAGGGGCGAGATCGAGGATCTGTTCCGCACCGCACTCGCCGAACGCCGGAGCAACGAGATCGAGCGCGGCCTCACCCTCGTCGGCCCGCATCGTGACGACCTGATCCTGCGCGTGCGCGACCTGCCGGTGAAGGGATACGCGTCGCACGGCGAATCGTGGTCGGTGGCGCTCGCGCTGCGCCTGGCATCCGCCGAACTGCTGCGTGCCGAGTCCCCGGCCGGCGACCCGGTGCTGATCCTTGACGATGTGTTCGCCGAGCTGGATGCCGACCGCCGCAAGCGACTGGCGAATCTGACCGCCGGCTACGAGCAGGTGCTCGTCACCGCCGCCGTCGAGGAGGACATCCCCGATGTGCTGCACCGGCACGTCGTGCGCATCCACGCGGGTACCATCACCGATGAGCGCCCTTCGACCGGCTCAGGGACGCAGGCCGCGCCGGGCTCGCCGAGCGACACCGACGAGGAGGATGCCGGATGACCGAGCCGCAGCCTCCCGAGACGGTCGCGACCTACCTGCGCCTGCGCGGCCTGAAGCCGAGCGCGAAGAACTGGAAGCGCAAACGCCGCCTCGCCGTCGACGACGACAACGCCCCGTTCACGCCGGGTCGAGACCCCGGCACCCTCGGCGATGTGCTGGCGAAGCTGACGAAGGATGCCGGTTGGGAGAAGACCCTCGCCGCCGAGGACCTGGTGCGGCAGTGGGCGGAGCTCGCCGGCGCCGACACCGCGAAGCACTCCGAACCGGTCTCGCTGGAGCGCGGCGTGCTGACCGTGAAGTGCGATTCCACGGCCTGGGCGAAGAACCTGCAGTTCATGCGCGGCGTGATCATGACCGAGATCTCCAACCGCTATCCGGATGCCGGAGTGCAGAACATCCGCTTCATCGGACCGGACGTCCCGTCCTGGAAATGGGGACCGCGCGTCGTCCCCGGACGCGGTCCACGGGACACCTACGGGTAGGGCACCACAGCCGACCCTTCACGCGCTCAGAACGCCATACACGGCGTCCTAGGCGATATCCGCGATGCGAAACCCGCTAGAATGAACGGGACCCCTTCGATGTGGAGAATCTCTTCTGATGACGCCTGAATCCCCCGCTGACGAGAACGACCCCTCGACGAACCCAGGGACCGAAGGCGGTGGAGCAGACGCACCCGAGACGCCCTCCCGCAAGGTGCAGGGCGACTACGGCGCCGACGCGATCCAGATCCTCGAGGGGCTCGAGGCGGTCCGCAAGCGTCCCGGTATGTACATCGGATCCACCGGTCCGCGCGGTCTGCACCACCTCGTGTACGAGATCGTCGACAACTCCGTCGACGAGGCCCTCGCCGGCTACTGCGACACGATCCTCGTGACGATCCTCGAGGACGGCGGCATCCGTGTCGTCGACAACGGCCGCGGCATCCCGGTCGATCCGCACTCGTCCGACCCGACCAAGTCCACCGTCGAGGTGGTGCTGACGATCCTGCACGCCGGCGGCAAGTTCGGCGGCGGGGGGTACGCGGTCTCGGGCGGTCTGCACGGCGTCGGCTCTTCGGTCGTGAACGCGCTGTCCACCCGGTTCGAGGTGGAGATCAAGCGTCAGGGGCACGTCTGGCGGCACAGCTTCGCCGACGGCGGCGTGCCCCAGCAGTCCCTGGAGAAGGGTGAGGAGACCGACGAGACCGGGACGACGATCACGTTCTGGCCTGACCCGGCGATCTTCACCGAGACCGTCGACTTCGACTACGACACCCTGCGGACCCGGTTCCAGCAGATGGCCTTCCTCAACAAGGGCCTGCGCATCGCGCTGCGCGACGAGCGACCCGACTCTGCGCTGGAGGTCGAGGTCGACGGCGCCCTCGAGCTGAAGCAGCCGGCGGACGACTACCTGTACGAGCGCGGTCTCGTCGACTACGTGGAGTACCTGAACCGGGTACGTCACGCCGAGGTGGTCAACGACGAGATCATCGCGTTCGAGTCCGAGGACACCGACCGCAAGATCTCCCTCGAGATCGCCATGCAGTGGACCACGTCGTACACCGAGAACGTCTTCACCTACGCGAACACGATCAACACGCACGAGGGCGGCACTCACGAGGAGGGCTTCCGTGCGGCGCTCACCAGCCTGGTGAACCGCTACGCGCGCGCAAACAACCTCCTCAAGGAGAAGGACGAGAACCTCTCCGGCGACGACGTCCGCGAGGGTCTCACCGCCGTCATCTCCATCAAGCTCGGTGAGCCGCAGTTCGAGGGCCAGACCAAGACGAAGCTCGGCAACACCGAGGCGAAGGCGTTCGTGCAGAAGGTGGTGAACGAGCAGCTCGGCGCCTGGTTCGACCGCAATCCGAACCAGGCGAAGAACATCATCCGCAAGGCGATCGACGCCGCCACCGCCCGACTCGCCGCTCGCAAGGCCCGCGAGACCGCGCGCCGTAAGAGCGTGTTCGAGTCGGCGGCGATGCCGGACAAGCTCAAGGACTGCACAAGCAAGGACCCGTCGATCAGTGAGATCTTCCTCGTCGAGGGCGACTCCGCCGGCGGCTCGGCGGTGCAGGGGCGCGACCCGCACACGCAAGCGATCCTGGCCCTGCGCGGCAAGATCCTGAACGTCGAGCGCGCGCGCCTCGACAAGGCCCTTGGCAACAAGGAAGTCCAGGCGATGATCCAGGCCTTCGGCACGGGCATCGGCGAGGAGTTCGACATCGAGAAGGCCCGCTATCACAAGATCGTGCTGATGGCGGATGCCGACGTCGACGGCCAGCACATCACGACGCTGCTTCTCACGCTGCTGTTCCGGTACATGCGCGGGCTGATCGAGGCCGGTTTCGTCTACCTCGCGATGCCGCCGCTGTACCGCCTGAAGTGGACGAACGCGCCGCACGAGTACGTGTACTCGGATGCCGAGCGCGACGCGCTGCTGCGAGACGGGCTCGCCAACGGCAAGCGGATCCCGAAGGATGCCGGCATCCAGCGCTACAAGGGTCTCGGCGAGATGAACGCCAAGGAGCTGTGGGAGACCACGATGGACCACACCACGCGGACCCTCCGCCAGGTGACCATCGACGACGCCGCCGCGGCGGACGAGATCTTCAGCGTGCTGATGGGCGAGGACGTCGAGTCGCGCCGGAGCTTCATCCAGCGCAACGCCAAGGACGTCCGCTTCCTCGACATCTAACCCCACACCGCTGATCGCGGTGACCACAACGACATACACAGAGGGCGGAGGATTCCTCTCCGAACGAGCATCGGGGTGGCGCGAAGCGCCCGGGCCCCCGCTCTGCGAGTGAGGAGAGGAATCCGGAGCCCGGCACATACGGAGAAGAAGCGGGCGTTTCGTCTCGCTTCGCTCGCTCAACGACCGGAGCCGAAGACATGACTGACGAAGAACGCCCCGACCCGAACGCTGCGCACGAGCACGGCCGTATCGACCAGGTCGACCTGCAGTCCGAGATGCAGCGGTCCTACCTCGACTATGCGATGGCCGTCATCGTCGGCCGCGCGCTGCCCGACGTGCGCGACGGTCTCAAGCCCGTGCACCGCCGCGTCATCTACGGCATGTACGACGGCGGCTTCCGCCCCGACAAGTCGTTCTCGAAGTGCGCGCGCGTCGTCGGCGAGGTCATGGGTCAGTACCACCCGCACGGCGACTCGGCGATCTACGACGCTCTGGTCCGCCTCGTGCAGCCGTGGTCCCTGCGCTACCCGCTCGCTCTCGGCCAGGGCAACTTCGGCTCCCCCGGCAACATGGGTGCCGCGGCTCCCCGGTACACCGAGACGAAGATGGCTCCGCTCGCGCTCGAGATGGTGCGCGACATCGAAGAGGAGACCGTCGACTTCTCCGACAACTACGACGGACAGACCCAGGAGCCCGACGTCCTGCCGTCGCGCTTCCCGAACCTGCTCGTCAACGGCTCGGTGGGCATCGCGGTCGGCATGGCCACCAACATCCCCCCGCACAACCTGCGTGAGGTGGCGGATGCCGCGCTGTGGGCGCTCGATCACCCCGACCTGCCCCGTGACGAGCTGCTCGAGGGTCTGATCCAGCGCATCCCCGGCCCCGACTTCCCGACCGGCGCCCAGATCCTCGGCACCAAGGGCATCCACGAGGCGTACCGCACCGGACGCGGCTCGATCACGATGCGCGCGGTGGTCAACGTCGAGGAGATCCAGGGTCGCACCTGCCTGGTGATCACCGAGCTGCCGTACCAGGTCAACCCCGACAACCTCGCGGTCAAGATCGGCGAGCTCGCCCGTGACGGCAAGATCACCGGCATCGCCGACATCCGCGATGAGTCCTCCGACCGCACCGGCCAGCGCCTGGTGGTCGTGCTCAAGCGCGACGCCGTCGCGAAGGTCGTGCTGAACAACCTGTACAAGCACACCCAGCTGCAGGACAATTTCGGCGCGAACATGCTCGCCATCGTCGACGGCGTGCCGCGCACGCTCGCCCTGGACGGTTTCATCAGCCACTGGCTGACCCACCAGATCGAGGTCATCGTCCGACGCACGGGCTTCCGCCTGCGCAAGGCCGAGGCCAGGATGCACATCCTGCGCGGGTACCTCAAGGCGCTCGACGCCCTCGACGAGGTCATCGCGCTGATCCGCCGCTCCCCCACGGTCGACGAGGCGCGGGAAGGCCTGAAGGGTCTGCTCGACATCGACAACGACCAGGCGGATGCCATCCTTGCGATGCAGCTGCGTCGCCTGGCGGCGCTGGAGCGTCAGAAGATCATCGACGAGGCGAACGAGCTCGAGTCGCAGATCGCCGACTACAAGGAGATCATCGCGAACGTGTCGCGCCAGCGCGACATCGTCCGTCAGGAGCTCACCGAGATCGTCGACCGCTTCGGCGACGAGCGCCGCACGCACATCCTGCACGGCTTCGACGGCGACATGTCCATGGAGGACCTCATCCCCCAGGAGGAGATGGTCGTCACCGTCACCCGCGAGGGGTACATCAAGCGCACCCGCAGCGACAACTACCGGTCTCAGCACCGCGGCGGCAAGGGCATCAAGGGTGCGCAGCTGCGCGCCGACGACATCGTCGAGCACTTCTTCGTCACCACGACGCACCACTGGCTGCTGTTCTTCACCGACAAGGGTCGTGTCTACCGCTCGAAGGCGTACGAGATCCCCGAGGCCGGCCGCGACGCCAAGGGCCAGCATGTCGCGAACCTGCTCGCGCTGCAGCCGGAGGAGAAGATCGCCCAGATCCTCGACATCCGCGACTACCAGGCGGCGCAGTACCTCGTGCTCGCCACCCGCGGCGGACTGGTGAAGAAGACCCGCCTGGCCGAGTACGACACCAACCGTCAGGGCGGCGTCATCGCGATCCGCCTGCGTGAGGGCGACGAACTGGTCAGCGCGTTCACCGCGGACGACAGCGACGACATCCTGCTGATCAGCCGACACGGCATGTCGCTGCGCTTCCACGCCACCGACGAGGCGCTGCGTCCGATGGGCCGCGCCACCGAGGGAGTGAAGGGAATGAAGTTCCGCGAGGGCGACAGCCTGCTGTCGGCATCCCTCGTCACCGAGGGCGGCTACGTGTTCGTCGTCACCGACGGCGGCTACGCGAAGCGCACCGCGGTGGACGAATACCGGGTGCAGGGACGCGGTGGTCAGGGCATCAAGGTGGCCAAGCTCAACGACGACCGGGGCGTCCTGGCGGGCGGTCTGATCGTCGCCGAGGACGACGAGGTCTTGGTGGTTCTGTCCAGCGGCAAGGTGGTACGCTCTGCCGTGGCCGAGGTGCCCGCCAAGGGCCGCGACACCATGGGAGTCGTGTTCGCCCGTACCAAGGGAGACGACCGCATCCTCGCGATCGCCAGGAACGGCGAGCGGGGCCTCGCAGAAGAAGACGAGGCGGACTCCGAGACCTCCGAGCCCGAGACACCCGAAGCCTGAACCCCGGAGAGAGCCAACGCATGAGCACGGTAGCCGACAAGCTGGCGAAGAAGTCCACGCGCAAGACCAGCGGAAAGCAGGTCCGGCTGCGCCTGGTCTACATCGACTTCTGGTCGGCCGTGAAGCTGTCCTTCCTCGGGGCGGTCGCGCTCGCCATCGTGACGATGGTGTCGTTCTTCCTCATCTACATGGTGCTGCAGGCGACGAACGTGCTCGCCGAGTCCGGTGAGTTCCTCGACACCATCACCGACGGCGCGATCGACCTGCAGAGCCTGATCGGGCTGCCCCAGGTGATGGCGTTCGCCGCGGTCGTGTCGATCCTCAACCTCATCGTGTTCACGGTGCTCGGGGCGGTCGTGGCGGGGATCTACAATCTGGCGGTCAAGGTGACGGGCGGACTGCTCGTCGGCTTCATGTCGAACTGATTTCGTTTCCGGCGCCGGATATGGGCGCCGGCGCTGGGGCATTCCCTTTGCTCGCAGAGCGGGGGCCCCGCCCGCTTCGCGGGCACCCCGATGCTCGCTCACGGGACTGCGCCAGCGCCTCTCCGCGTGGGTGCAGCCGACGAGCATGTGTGGGGATACGGGTAGGGGAAACCGGAAGAGAGAGTCCGGGTGACTGCGTAGTCGCCGGATGAGGGCCGACGTAGCGTGGGGGACATGACCACGAACGCGTCTTCGATGACACCTCCACCGCCTCCTAGAACGGTGGCCGCTGGCGCGGCGCCGACCGCACCGGGTGCTGCCACGAATGTTGGACGAGCGCCGCTGCGGATCGTGCTGACCGTGCTGGAGTTGGCGGCGCTGGGCGCGATCGGCAGTGGCGTGCTCGCGGCGCTCACCGCCATGCTCGGCACCGGGCTGCTGCTCCTCTTCGTCTTCGGCATCGGCCTGCTGCTGCTCGTCGGGCTGGTGTACGCGCTGTACGGCGTGGCCTGGTTCGAGGTGCGCCGCGTCAGCGGGCTGTACAGCCTGGAACTGGCACCACTGCGCCCCCGTCCCCGCACCCGCCCCGGCTTCGGCGGATGGCTGCGCTCGCTCGGCCGCCAGGCGATCGACGGGCCCATGTGGCGGGCGCTCGCGAACCTCGTCCTGGCCTGCATCGCCGGCACCATCGTGCTGCGCCTGGCCTGGAGCCTGGTGTGGAGCGGGTTCATCTCCTTCGCTCCCCTCACGGATGCCGGCGACATCGAGGGCCTGTTCGGATCGATGATCGCCGTGGAATGGGCGCCGGTGGTCGGCATCCTCGGCGTGCTCGCGTCGGCTGCGGGGATCGTCGGCATCGCGCTCCTGCACCGAGTCCTGTCGCTCGCGATCGTCGTGCCCAGCCGTGAGGCCGAGCTCACCGAGCAGGTGCGCGCGACCAGCGCGCAGCGCGCCGGCGCGGTGCGCGCCGCCGACGTGGAGCGCACCCGGATCGAACGCGACCTGCACGACGGCGTCCAGCCCCGGCTCGTCTCGGTCGGGATGACGCTGGGCCTGGCCCAGCAGAAGATCGACGCCGACCCCGCCGCGGCGAAGGCGCTCATCGAGGAGGCGCACACCTCCACCAAGGCGGCCATCACCGAACTGCGTCAGCTCGCCCGCGGCATCCACACCTCGGTGCTCGACGACCGAGGCTTGGACGCAGCCCTCTCGGCGCTGGCCGCGCGCTCGCACGTGCCGGTGCATCTCGACATCCGCACCGACCCGCCCCCCGCGGGCGACCCGGGTCGGCGACGGGATGCCGAGGCCGCGGTCTACTTCGCGATCGCCGAGTCACTCACCAACGCCGCCAAGCACTCCCGCGCCAGCGAGGCCCGCGTCATCGTTCGCACTCGTGACGGGGAGATCTGGGCGCGCGTCGAGGACAACGGCGTCGGCGGTGCGCAGGTGCAGCCGGGCGGTGGGCTCGACGGCATCACCAACCGGGTGCTCGCCGCCGGCGGGACGTTCCGCCTGGAGAGCCCGGTCGGCGGACCGACCGCCCTGGAGGTGACGGTGCCGTGCGCATCCTGATCTGCGAGGACTCCGTCCTGCTCCGCGAGGGCCTGGTGCGACTCCTCGAAGACGCCGGCCACCAGGTGGTCGCCGCCCTCCCCGATACGAACGGCCTGGGCGAGGCGGTCGCCGCGCAGCAGCCCGACCTGTGCATCCTCGATGTGCGGCTGCCTCCCACGTTCACCGACGAGGGCATCCGTGCGGCACTCGACCTGCGGACCGCGCATGCCGCCCTCCCCCTGCTGGTGCTGTCGCAGTACGTCGAGGAGCGCTACGCGTCGGAACTCATCGCCGCGCAGGGCGGGCCGCTCGGCTACCTGCTCAAGGACCGGGTCGCCGACGTCGCCGAGTTCCTGGAGTCCGTGCACCGGATCGCCGGTGGCGCGACGGTGCTCGACCCCGAAGTGGTCGCGCAGCTGCTCACCCGCCGCAACCGCGACGAGCGGATGCTGCGCCTCACCGAACGGGAACGTACAGTGCTCGCGCTGATCGCCGAGGGCAAGTCGAACAGCGCGATCGCCGGCGTTCTCTTCCTCAGTGAGGCGAGCGTCGAGAAGCACATCAGCTCCATCTTTCAGAAGCTGGGGCTCGAGCCCGAGGACGGCAACCGCCGGGTCCTCGCCGCGCTCGCTCACATTGAGAACACCGGAGGCGCCGCGCCGAACGGCGCCGCCACGACGCATCCAGGAGGCATGCGATGAACACCACGACACACGCCGGCATCGGCGCGATCACCGTCGTCACGGCCGCCATCGGCGGGGTCGTGCTGCTCGGCACCGCGGCATCCGCCGCCGTCACCGGCTCAGCCCAGCTCAGCCGCAGCGATGAGACGCGCACCTCCGACGTCCGCGGTGTGCGGACCATCGACGTGGACGTCGACGGGGCGGACCTCACCGTCCGCTTCGACGGCAGCGACGAGGCGCGCCTCGACGTCAGCGGGGTGGACGCCCGCGGCTGGAGCCTGGAGCGCGACGGCGACCGGCTGGTCGTTCGCGGACCGGACCACCGCTGGGACTGGTTCGGCCCCGACTGGCTGCGCGCCGGCACCACCGCGACCCTGCTGCTTCCGGACGAGCTGGAGGGCGCGGACGCGGACCTGTCCCTACAGGCGGGCGCGCTGGACGTGGACGGCGAGTTCGGTGCCATCGGCGTCGACGTCGGCGCGGGATCGCTCACCCTCGATGGTGCGGCGACCTCGCTGGACGCCCGGGTCTCCGCCGGCCGTGCCGACATCACCCTCGACGGCGTCGAACAGGCCGAGTACCGCGTCAGCGCGGGGCGCCTGGTCTCGGAGCTGACGACGGTGCCGGATGCCGTCGACCTCACGGTCGAGGCCGGGTCGCTCGTGCTGACCATCCCCGACGCGGAGTACGACGTTCGCGCGAACCGCGAGGCCGGATCGTTCCGCAGCGACCTCACCGAGGCGGATGACGCCGCCAGCACGATCACCGCGACCGTGTCGGCGGGCAGCATCGAGCTGCACCCGGCGCGCTGAACGGCTCGATTCGGATTTTTCGTCAGCTTCCGGTAAAGTCTTGGAGGTTGACGGGGCTATAGCTCAGGCGGTTAGAGCGCTTCACTGATAATGAAGAGGTCCCAGGTTCAAGTCCTGGTAGCCCCACTCCGTTCGCGGAATCCCGCGGTGTCCGCACCGTACGGGGCCTTAGCTCAGTTGGTAGAGCGCTTGCTTTGCAAGCAAGATGTCAGGAGTTCGAATCTCCTAGGCTCCACACTGTGTTGAGACAGTGAGTGAAGGCCCTGCTCCGGCGGGGCCTTCACTGCGTCCGCGGTCGGGTTATCGGCAAGAAAGTGTGGACGGGTTCTCGTATTAGCCGCGTGATTTCGCGGTAGAACGGGGATCGGTATGGTTCACGATCCATAGTCGTGAAGCCTCCGACGAACTCGGCACGTTGTTTGG
>NZ_JAPSLI010000014.1 GCF_031180975.1 Microbacterium sp.
GGGGGGGGGGGGCGGAACCGGTGGGTCGATGCCTGCCCAGGCGTAGGTGAGGGCGCTGCGGCGTCGCAGCCGGATGGGTGGGCGTGCGCCGGGTGGGTGCAGAACGAAGTCGTCGGTCGCAGGCATGCCAGAGACAGCCGCCGTCGCGGATCGCGAGCGCGATGCGTTGTCGAGGGGTGAACAGCCGATGCTCGCGCCCGACGTTCAGAGGGTTCCCGTACCCATCCAGGGTGACCGTCACACTCCCGGTGTCGCAGATGCGTTGCGCGGCCGCTGCGACGGGCCACGAGTGGCCGTAGTCCTCAGTGTGTGCGGAGGCCGTCTCGCCGGTGCCCGGGGCCATCACCTGCACGATGCGCACGCCGGGCTGCCGCGCGCCGAACACGGTTTCCGCGTCGGCGAGGGCTCCGGAGCGCAGCACATCCATGAGCAGGTCGTAGCTGAGCTGGTCGTTGGTGCGGTCGTCGGCGATGAGGTCGGCGGCGCGTTCGCGTTCGTCGGCGGTGACGAAGCGGGGTCCGCCGCGGCGGGGCGCAGGGCGGCGTCGCGCATCGCTCGCCACCAGGCCGCGCCTTCGTCGTCGAACAGGATCGATCCGTGCTCGACGCCGTCCTGGGCGATCCAGGTGCGGAAGCGGCGGCGGGCGTAGCGTTCCAGGAAACGTCGTTCCGCGCCCTCCGGGTCGAGCCGGTCTCGGATCATCCGGGCCGTTGCGCGCAGTTCCTCCACCGTGCGGTCTGCGGCCTCGGTGATGAGCTGCTCGGCGGCAACCCCGAGTCCACAGCGTCCGACGCATTCCCGTCGTCGCCCGCGCCACAGCCCGCGGCATCTCCCTCCCCGCCGTGGTCGGGCTCATCGGCTCCTCCCTCGGGCGGGCCGTCGGCGGAGCCGGAGTCGCTGGATGCGCCTGCGTCGCTCGATCGGACCCCGCTGCCGCGGGGAGCTTCGGCATCCGCCAGCAGCGCCGTGCCGAGTCGGACCTGCCGCTCTGCTTCGGAGCGCGCAGCACCGGAGATCTCTTGCAGGAGAGCGGCGGGGTTGCGGTGACCCAGCGATTGCGCCAGACCGTTCTGTCCGGCCGCGCACGTCGAGCGCGCCGCCACGATGCCGGCACCGGCGATGGCGATCCGCTCCGCCCAACGTCCGACACCCGCTGCGATGCCCAACGCCGTAACGAGGTCGTCGGCGCCGAGCTGCGCCATCCGCTGCGCGAGGGCATCCGCCTCCACGTCAGCACCCAGCAGCTCACGCAGCTGCGCGATCTGGGATTCGACGTCTGTGAAGAATGCCATACTTCATCATCGGAGGGGCACCGACATTCGAACGAAGAATCGACCCCTCCGCGGTCTCGCACGGTAACGAAAAGATAGCGAAGCTCAGCCGCCGATCTCCTCATCGTCCAGCAGTCTCGCCACCGTGCTGCGTCCCAGCTCGGCCATGACGGGATTCGACTCCGCGTAGTACCAGACCAGCCCCATCGCCTGCTGCAGAGCCCATCCGGCACCGGGCAGCCACTCGGCCTCCGACGCCCCTACCGCGTCGCGCAGCCGGGTTCGGGCGGGCTCGTCGAACAGGTGCCACGCCACGACGAGATCGAGGGAGCGGTCGGCCGGTCCGAACCCGCCGGCGTCGAGCACGCCAGTCAGCCGCCCATCCGACACGAGCAGGTTCGCCGGCGTGAGGTCGCGATGGCTCATCACGTGAGCACCGGATGCCGGCACGCCGCGCAGCCGATGCCAGAGAACCGCCACGCGGCGAGTGTCGACGATCCCGCTGCTCTGAGACACGCAGTGCGCCATCCACTCGTCGTGGTCACTCAGTTCGCCGCCGCGCCCCTGCCCGTCGAACACGCGTCCGGCGACCGGTACCCGACGCAGCGCGAGGATCAGCGCCGCGACATCCTCAGCGAAGGCGACGGATGCTGCGCACACGAAAGGATCCGCGACGCGGCCTGGCACCCAGGTCTGGAGGCTCCATGCAGAGGGGTATCCGTCGTCACCCGACCCGATCCCCACAGGGCGGGGCGCCGCGACCGGCGACGCATCCGCGAACTCCGCGAGCGACCGCGCCTCCGCGTCAAGTGCGGCCGCGTCGGTCGCCTCGAGCGGGAACCGCGCCGCGAGGTCCGCTCCAACGCGGAACACCGCGTTCACCGTGCCCGAGCCGGAGACGGCCGTCAACGGCATCCCTGCCAGGGCAGGGAACTCGCGCGCGATCAGGGATGCCGCCATGGCCGCGTCGATCGTGAGCTGCCCGGCGTGCATGCCTTGGGTCACGGCTTCCCCTGGTCCACCAACCGCGTCTGAATCTTCATCCGACGAAGCTCAGGACTGACGCTTCACGCGCGCCATCCACGCCTCGACATCCTCGACCGTCCGCGGAATGCCCGCCGACAGGTTCACCGGTCCGTCCGCCGTCATCAGGATGTCGTCCTCGATGCGCACGCCGATGCCGCGAAGCTCCTCCGGCACGGTCAGGTCGTCGATCTGGAAGTACAGACCCGGCTCGATCGTGAACACCATCCCGGGCTCGAGCACGCCGTCGTAGTACATCTCGCGCCGCGCCTGCGCGCAGTCGTGCACGTCGATCCCCAGGTGATGTGACGTGCCGTGCACCATGTAGCGACGGTGCTGGCCGCCGGCGTCGGCATCCAGCGCCTCCTGCGCCGTCACCGGCAGCAGCCCCCATTCGGCGGTGCGGCGGGCGATGACCTCCATCGCCGCCTCGTGCACGGTACGGAACTTCACTCCGGGCCGGGCCGCCGCGAACGCGGCATCCGCCGCCTCCAGCACCGCCTCGTACACCCGGCGCTGCACGTCGCTGAACCGTCCGGACACCGGCAGGGTGCGGGTGATGTCGGCCGTGTACAGGCTGTCCACCTCGGCGCCCGCGTCGATCAGGATGAGGTCGCCCGGCACCACGGCACCGTCGTTGCGGGTCCAGTGCAGGTAGCACGCGTGGTGGCCCGACGCGGCGATGGTGTCGTAGCCCTCCCAGTTCCCGTCGCTGCGCGCCCGCTGATGGAACACCCCCTCCACGATCCGCTCGCCGCGGGCGTGCTCGACGGCACGGTCCATCGACCGGACGATGTCGTCGAACCCGTCGGCGGTGACCGCGATGGCTCGGCGCATCTCGGCGATCTCGTACTCGTCCTTCACGAGACGCAGCTCGGACACGAACCGGGTCAGCTCGGCGTCCTCGTCGACGACGACGTCCTCCTCACCCGCCTGGAAGGTGTCGATGTGCGCGGTGGTGATCTCCAGGTCGGCGGCGACCCCCTCCAGCGAGGGCCGCGGTCCGATCCAGAACTCGCCGATCGTGGCGTCGGAGTAGAACTCCGACGTGGTGCGGTCGGCGCGCTCGCGGAAGTACAAGGTCACCTCGTGACCGGCATCCGTCGGCTCGAACACGAGCACCGAGTCGGGCTCGGCATCCGTCGCCCAGCCGGTGAGGTGCGCGAATGCGGAGTGCGCACGGAACGGGTAGTCCGTGTCGTTGCTGCGCTGTTTCAGCGAACCCGCCGGCACCACCACACGCTTGCCGGGGAACGCCTCCGACACCTTCGCGCGACGCGCCGCCGCGTACCGGGCCTGCGCGCGCGGGGCGGGCAGCGACTCGGGACGGTCGGCCCAGCCGGTGGAGATCGTGTCGAGGAAGCCCTTCGGGAACGGCTGCTTGCGGTTGGTGTTCTCCTCGACGGCGGCGTCAGGGGTCTCGACGGCGGTGTCGTTGTCTGCGGTGGTCATGCGTCCATCCTCTCACCGACGGACCCCGCACGGTCGGCCGGCCCGGCCGCTCACGGCGTCGACGCGCTCAGCGGCTCCAGTTGCGCGATCACGGCGCGGTGGTCGCTGCCGCCGGAGTCCTCCAGCACCACTGACCCGGTTGGGTTCCAGTTCTCGCTGGCCATGATGTGATCGATCGGCACGCCCGCCAGCGGCGGCAGGTTCGCCGGCCACGTCCCCGCCATGCCGTTCCCGGTGCGGCTGGCCACGTCACGGCAGCGCCCCATGTCACCGCCGTCGACGCCCAGCGACGCCATGTGATCGAGCGTCGCATTGAAGTCGCCGGCCAGGATGAAGTCGCCCTCCGGGCACTGATCGGCCACCCAGGCCAGATCCGACCGCCAGCGCGGCATCGCCTCCTCGCGCGGGGCGACGGCGTGCACCGCGACGATGGTGGGTCCGGTGCCGTCGATCGGCATCGCGACAGCGCTCGGCACCGAACCGGTGTTGCTCGTGCCGTCGCGCGACGAGGCGATCACCGAGTACTCGCCCATTTCAGTGGAGATCAGGATCGTCGTCTGCCACGCCTGCGGACCGTTCTCGACGTCGGGGCGGATGTTCACGTGGTGCACCCACATCGGCTGTCCGGCCTCGCGCATCTGCAGCGCGATCTGCTCGCCGACCTTCTGCGAGGTCTCCGGGAGCGCGACGATGTCCGCCTGCTGCTCGGCGACCGTCGCCGCGATCCGCTCGGCTGACACGGCAGCGCCCTCGGTGTTCCAGGTCATCACCCGGATGGCGGTCTCGGTCTTGTCCGGCAGCGACCCGGTGCCGAAGCCGCGCAGCGCGCCGATCGCTGCTCCGGCCCCCGCGCCCACGAGCGCGATCACCAGAACGGATGCCGCGAACCCGCGCATCCGCTTCGACAGGGCGAGCAGCGCGGCGAGCACCGCGATCACCAGGAACCCCGCGACCAGGACCGTCCGGGCGGACACGATCTGCGCGATCGGGAAGGTGGTCTCCAGCTTGAAGAACTGCGGCCACACGAGCACAGCCGTCGCGATGGCGAACAGCACCGTGACGAGGATTCCGACCAGGCGTAGCATCGCCCGAAAGCCTAGGGGAAACGGCTGTGACCGCACTGAAGCCGCCCACCCGTGCCGGTACGCTCGACACCATGACCACGGCCGCACGACCCGCCTTCACGGGACCGAGCGACCTGCACATGCACTCCAACCACTCCGACGGCACGCAGCCGCCCGCCGAGGTGGTGCGTCAGGCGCACGCGCACGGCATCCGCACCCTCGCGCTGACCGATCACGACCGCACCACGGGCTGGGACGAGGCCGCCGAGGCGGCGAACCGGCTGGGCATGACCTTCTTGCCCGGCATGGAGCTGTCTGCCAAGCACGAGTGGCGCAGCGTCCACGTGCTCGGCTACCTGTTCGACCCGACCGATCCGGACCTGATCGCCGAAACGGATCGCATCCGCGGCGACCGCATCGGCCGCGCCGAGCGGATCGTCCGCAACATCGGCCGGGACTACGACCTCACCTGGGACGACGTGCTCGCCCAGACCACCGCGGATGCCACCGTGGGCCGGCCGCACATCGCCGACGCCCTCGTCGCCCGGGGCATCGCCCGCGACCGGGCGCATGCCTTCGACGGCATCCTGCACCCCCGCGAGGGCTACTACGAGCCGCACTACGCCCCCGACCCGCTCACGGCCGTGCGGCTGATCACGCAGGCCGGGGGAGTGGCAGTGATCGCTCATCCGGCCACCGGTCGCGATCGGATGATGCCCCTCGCGACAATCGAACGGCTGATCGCCGCCGGGCTCGGCGGACTCGAGATCGACCATCGCGAGAACACCGCAGCAGGCAAGCGGATGCTGCGCGAGATCGCCGCCCGTCACGACTTGATCGTGACGGGATCCAGCGACTACCACGGGGCGGGCAAACCGAACCGCCCGGGGGAGAACACCACGAGCGACGACATGGTGGCCCGCATCATCGAGCGCGCGACGGGCACTCCCGCGCGCCACCCCTGACAGCCGACGATCCACGGCGGACTGCCAGCCGATTCCCGGCGCCCCATCGCCGCCGACGGATACCGTCCGGGGCATGCGAATGGCGACATCCCTGGAGCGGCGCATCGACGCGGCCGCGCACGTCCTCCTCCGCGACGCGCCCGCCCACGGCATCCGCGCCCGCCTCGTGGAGGTCGTGGTCTTCATCGTCAAGCAGGCGTGGGCCTGCGTGTTCGGTGCGGCGCTGCTCGCCGTGATCGTTGCGGCGCGTCTCTGGTATCCCGAGGACGCGGCCCCGGCACGCAACGACGCCCTAACCATCGCCGCCCTGCTGATCCAGGTCGCGATGATCGCGTTCCGGCTGGAGACGGGCCGCGAACTGTGGGTGATCATCCTCTTCCACATCACCGGCACCGTGATGGAGCTGTTCAAGACCGACGCTGGGTCGTGGACGTACGACGCGGAGGGCATGCTGCGCGTCGCGGGCGTGCCGCTCTTCAGTGGCTTCATGTACGCCGCGGTCGGCTCGTACATGGTGCGCGTGCACCGGCTGTTCGACCTGCGCTTCACCCGCTACCCGCGCCGCTGGATCACCACCCTCCTCGGTTCGGCGATCTACGCCAACTTCTTCACGCATCATTTCTGGTGGGACGCGCGCTGGGTGCTGCTGGCAGCGGTCGTGCTGCTCTGGATGCCGTCGGTCCTGCACGCCCGCGTCTGGCGCGCGACCCTTCGGCTGCCGCTGCTGACGGTCTTCGCCGGGGTGGCTGTGTTCATCTACCTGGCCGAGAACATCGGCACCTGGGCCGGAGCGTGGTCCTATCCCGACCAGCTCGCCGGGTGGCATCCGGTGTCGCCGAGCAAGCTCGTGTCGTGGTTCCTGCTGATGATGATCTCGGTCGTGCTGGTGACGATGGTGTACCGGCCGGAGCCGCCGGCCGTGACCCTCATGGTGCGCGACGAGGGCGGCACCCCGCTCCGGCGTGACCGCCGTGGGGATGCCGCCCTCGAGACGACTGCGGAGTGAGGCTCAGGCCCCGGCGACCGGCGCACCGCCGCCCGCGCCGCGGCGGCGACGGCGGCGACGAGCGGGTGCCGGCTTGCCGTCGTGGTGCTCCCTGCCCGCCCCGTCGTGCGTGCCCGCCCCTTCGGCGGCGCGATCCGCCGACGCAGCGTGCGCCGAGTCGGATGCCGACTTCTGGCCGCCCTCCGCGCCGTCGACGAACGTGGCGCCGACCTTCTCGGCATCCGAGGCGCGGCGGCGACGGCGACGACGGCGGGTGCCGGCCTCGTCGGTGCCCTCCGCTGCGACGTCGGCCGCCTTCTGCGGCTGACGCTGACGGCGCTCACCCGCGGGCTTCTCGGCCTTGGGGGCCGTCACCAGGCGGCCCTTCGTCCCCTCCGGGATGTCCAGGTCGGTGTACAGGTGCGGACTCGACGAGTACGTCTCCACCGGCTCGGGCTGACCGAACTCCAGGGCGCGGTTGATCAGCGCCCACTTGTGCAGGTCCTCCCAGTCCACGAACGTGACCGCGATGCCGGTCTTGCCGGCGCGGCCGGTGCGGCCGGCGCGGTGCAGGTACGTCTTCTCCTCGTCCGGGATGGTGTGGTTGATCACGTGCGTGACGTCGTCCACGTCGATGCCGCGCGCGGCGACGTCGGTGGCGACCAGCACGTCGCGCTTGCCGGCCTTGAACGCAGCCATCGAGCGCTCGCGCTGCTCCTGGCCCATGTCGCCGTGCACACCGCCGACGTTGAAGCCGCGGTCGCTGAGCTCGTCGACGAGCCGCTGCGCGGCGCGCTTGGTGCGGGTGAAGATCACGGTCTTGCCGCGGCCCTCGGCCTGCAGGATGCGGGCGATGATCTCGTCCTTGTCCAGCGAGTGCGCGCGGTACACCAGGTGCTTGATGTTCGCCTGGGTCAGACCTTCGTCGGGGTCGTTCGCGCGGATGTGGATCGGGTTCGTCATGAACCGGCGGGCCAGCGCGACGATCGGTCCGGGCATCGTCGCCGAGAACAGCTGGGTGTGCCGCTTCTCGGGCACCTTCTGGAAGATCTTCTCGATGTCCGCCAGGAAGCCGAGGTCGAGCATCTTGTCGGCCTCGTCCAGCACGACCTCGGTCGCGTTCGACAGGTCGAGCAGCCGCTGGCCGGCGAGGTCGATCAGGCGGCCAGGGGTGCCGACGACGATCTGCGCACCCGCCTTCAGCTGGTCGATCTGACCCTCGTACGCCTTGCCGCCGTAGATCGCGACGACGCTGGTGGAGCGGTTGCTGGTGAGCAGGTCCATGTCCTCGTACACCTGCACCGCCAGCTCACGCGTCGGCACCACGATGAGCGCCTTGACGCCCGGTTCGGGGTCGAGCCCGAGCCGCTGCACGACCGGGATGCCGAACCCGAAGGTCTTGCCCGTGCCGGTCTTCGCCTGGCCGATGATGTCCTGGCCGGGGAGGCCGAGAGGGATGGTCTGCTCCTGGATGGGGAACGCGTCGACGATGCCCTTGGAGGCGAGGGCGTCGATGATGTCCTGATCGATACCGAGATCAGCGAATGAAGTCACAGTTGTCTTGCCTGTCCGGCGCGCCTGGCGGCCATGCGGGCCACCCGAGCGGCGCCTCGTAACGGATCCACGCCGTCTCACTGCTGTCACAGGCGCGGGGCCCTGCTCCGATGGCAGGACGCGACCAGCCTACCGGAGCGGCACGATCCGCCACAGCGGGGGCGCGCGAGTAGTCTGGGCGGGTGGTCAACTGGTTCTGGAAGCGCAAGCCCCAGCGGCGTCCGCTCGCGCTGCGCAGCAGGGGGGATGTCGGCGACGCCACCCGCGTGGACTTCGCCGAACTCGCCCCAGAGCTGAACCGCTTCCTGGGGCAGGCGGCCTACCTGCAGCTGGGCTACTTCGAGACCCTCACCCGCGGCATCCGCGCCACGCCGGAGCTCGGTCGCAAGGAGGCGCTGTCGCGCGCCGCCGGCGCCGCCCTCGACAAGCACCGCGGGATCGTGGAGGTGATCACCGAGCGCGGCGACGACCCCACCCAGCTGATGCTGCCGTTCCGCGAGAACCTGGACGCGTTCCGTCGCAAGACGATCGGCGCCCGGCCGGAGGAGACGCTGCTCGCGGTCTACCTCACCGCCGGGATGCTGGACGACTTCTACCTCGCCCTGGCGTCCAGCTATGGCGAGACCGGGGAGCGGGTCGCGCGGATCCTGCGCGAGGACGACGCGCGGCACGAGATCGTCGCGATCATCCAGGAGACCATCGAGAGCGACCAGGAGTGGCGCTCACTGCTGTCGATGTGGGGACGCCGCCTGGTCGGCGACACGCTCCTGGTGTGTCGCGGCGCGCTGCGTCCGGAGCACCTCGCCGCGGACGACACCCGCATCGAACCGGTGTACACCGAGCTGATGGGCGCGCACGCCCGGCGGATGGACGCGATGGGGCTCGCCTCCTAGCATCCGTCTCGACGGCTTCAGCCGTTCAGGATGCCGTCGGCTCAGATCCCGAGAGCGCGTCGCGCCTCGGTGTCCGTGCGCCGGCGCCGCGCGCTGAGCGCGAGGGTCGCGATCACGGCGAGCAGGATGCCGCCGCCGACACTCCACACCCACAGCCACGGGTCCGTCTCCGGGGCGCCCGCCCACTGCATCCCGGTGTACACGGCGGCCGCCGTCGCGGTCGCGATCGCGGGCGTCACCGCGACGCCCCGCAGGTCGCGGTCCGGCAGCACGAAGTGCAGCGCGACGCCCAGCGCGCAAGCGCCGATCAGCGCGAGCAGGATGTACATGTCAGGCGACGAAGCCGACGCGACGGGACTCCTCGGTGCCGATCTCGACGAAGGCGAGGTTCGCGGTCGGGACGACGTAGGTGTTGCCCTTGATGTCGGTGAGCGTCAGGTGCGTCGCGGACTGCTCGAGGGCGGAGGTGATCTGCGAGCGCACCTCGTCGGCGCTGCTCGAGGTGTCGAAGCTCAGCTCACGGCCGGTGTTGACGATGCCGATGCGGATTTCCACGCGTTCTCCTCCAGATCCGGGACTTGCCACTCTACCCGCCGCGACGGATGCCGCGGTCGCGGTCGGGGATGTCCGCGGTCGCGGTTAACGTGGAGGGCATGACCCACCCCGCAGTGCGAGACGATCGCGTCATCGACGACGCCGGGCAGCGGGCCGTGGTGCAGGCGCCTGCGACCCGCTCCGGTGTCGTGCTCGGCGCGCCCGGCACGGGCAAGACGCGCACGCTGACCGACCGGGTGGCACACCTGCTGGACGGCGGGATGACGCCCGAGGAGATCCTCGTTCTCACTCCGAGCAGGCAGGCCGCGACCGCCTTGCGCGACCGGATCGGCGTGCGGGTGCGGCAGGCGACACCGGGTCCGCTGGCGCGTTCGCTCGGCTCGTTCGCGTTCCAGATCGTCCGCGGGGCCATGGTCCGCGCCGGCGAGGAGCCGCCGGCGCTGCTCACCGGGGCCGACCAGGACCGCATCATCGCCGAACTGCTGGAGGGCGAGGCCGAGGATCCGGTCGTGGACTGGCCTGACGCGCTCAGCCCCGGAGTCAGGGCGACGAAGGGGTTCCGCTCCGAGCTGCGGGCGTTCCTCGCGGAGTGCACGGAACTCGGCATCGCCCCGGGCGAGCTGCGCCGCACCGGCGACGAGGTGTGGAGAGCAGCCGCGGAGTTCCTCGACGAGTACCGTCGGGTGCTGGACGGCATGCGCTCAGCGCATCGCGACGCCGCCGATCTGGTAGCGGAGGCGGCCGGCATCCTGCGCACCGCCGACGCCGTCGTGCTCGGCCCGCTCGCGCGCCTGCGGGTCGTGCTCATCGACGACGCGCAGGAGCTCACCCGCGGAGGCATCGAGCTGGTGCGGGCGCTGCGCTTGCGGGGCGTGGCCGTGCTGGCGTTCGGCGACCCCGACATCTCGTCCGGCGCCTTCCGCGGCGCGAGCCCGGAGCTGTTCTCGGAACTGGCGGGCGAGCTGGGCACCGTGTTCGTGCTCGACGTGCCGCACCGTCAGCGGCCGGCGTTGACGGCCCTGACCCGCACGGTCACGCAGGCGATCGGCGCGTCGGGGCGGGTCGAGCACCGCCGCGCGCCCGGGGCGGCCGATGAGCGCGGCGACGAGACGTCCGCGGTCACGGCGTTCCTCGCCGGTTCGCCGTACGAGGAGCTCGATCGCATCGCCGGGGTGCTGCGCGACTGGCACCTGACCGGCGGGGTCGCCTGGCACGACATGGCGGTCATCGCCCACGACACCCGGCAAGTCGCCACCCTCGAGGCCGAACTGGCCGCGCGCGAGGTGCCCACCAGGGCGGCCGGGGTCCAGCGCCCGCTCGGCGAGGAGGGCGCCGTGCGCGATCTCGTCGGCGTCGTCGCCCTCGCGCTCACCCCCGTCGAGGAGCGCACGCCGCAGCAGCTGGAGGAGGCGCTGCGCTCGCCGTTCGGCGGCATGGACGCCATCGGGCTGCGGCGATTGCGCGCCCGGCTGCGGCATCTCGAGCTGGCGGAGGACGGCTCCACGCCGGCGCGGGAACTGCTGCGCCAGGCGATGGCGAACCCGCTGCGGCTGGAGCTCATCGACGCGCCGGAAGCCAGGGCGGCGGCCCGGTTCGCGACCACCCTCGCCGACATGACCGCCGCGGCCGAGCGCGGCGAGACGATCCACGACCTGCTGTGGCGAGCGTGGGACGCGGCGCGGGCCGTCGACGGACGCAAGCTGCAGGTCGCCTGGCGGGAGGCCGCGCTGATGTCGTCGGGCGGCGAGACCGCCAGGGCGCTGGATGCGCTCGTCGCGTTGTTCGACGCCGCCAAGCGATTCGTCGAGCGCACGCCCAACGAGAAGCCGGACAGGTTCGTGCGCGACATCCTGGGCAGCGAGGTGCCCGAGGACACCCTGTCCACCCCCGACCGCCCCGGACGGGTCACCCTGCTCACCCCTGCCACGGCCCTCGGCACCGAGTTCGAAGCCGTCGTCGTCGCGGGTGTGCAGGACGGCGTCTGGCCGAACCTGCGGTTGCGAGGCGGGATGCTGCGCACCTGGCGTCTCGCGGATGCCGTCACGGCCGCCCGCACCGGCGTCGACATCCCGGCACCGGGCGTGCTGGACCGCCGGCGCAGCGCCCTGCACGACGAGCTGAGGCTGTTCGTGCGGGCCCTGTCGCGCGCCCGCAGTCGCCTGCTGGTGACCGCCGTGGACGACGACGACCTCAGCCCGAGCCCGTTCTTCGCATTCTTGCCGTCACCGGAACCGCCGGAGTCGCACGCCTCGGCGGAGCATCCGCTCACCCTGCGCGGGCTGGTCGCCCGGCACCGGCGCACCCTCACCACGTCGTCGTCCGAGGCCGCTCGTGCGGAGGCCGCCGGCCAACTGGCCGTGCTGGCGCGTGAGGGGGTTCCCGGGGCCGCTCCGGAGGACTGGTACGGCGTGGCCGAGCCGTCCACCCGGCAGCCGCTGCACGACCTCACCATCGAGGCCGCCCGCGTGTCGCCGTCGCGGATGGAATCGTTTGAGGAGTGCGGTCTCGGCTGGGTGATCTCCGCGCTCGGCGGCGACACGGTCATGCCGCCGTCGGCCGGCATCGGCACGATCATCCACGAGGCGATGGAGAAGTCGCCGGACGGCGATCTCGAGCGGCTGCGCGCGGTCCTCGAGGAGCACTGGCCGGAGCTCGACTTCGAGACCGCATGGATCGGGCGCAAGGAGCGACGCCGCGCGGACACTTACATCGACCGGCTGCATTCGTATCTCCGTGAGGTCGAGCACGATGGAGGGCGGGTGCTCGCCGGAGAGGTGGAGTTCCGCTTCGCCGTCGAGGTCGCCGACGATGCGCTGGATCCGAGCCACGTCCCCGCCGTGCTGCCGGCTGACGGCGACGCCCCGGACGGTGCACGGCGTGCGATCATCCACGGCTTCATCGACCGGGTCGAGGCGTACCCCACCGGCGGCGGTGAGCACGCCGCCGCGCGGAGCCGCGGCTGGACGCCGATGCACGAGGGACACGAGGGGGAGCGGGTGGTCGTCGTCGACCTCAAGACGGGCAAGAACGAGCCGGAGAGCGACGGCAAGGTCGCCGAGCACGCACAGCTCGCCGCCTACCAGATCGCGGTGCAGCAGGGTCTCATCGACGGCGCGGATCCCGCAGCGCTGGCCGGCGCCCGGCTGGTGCTGGTGGCGAAGACGCTCTCCGGCAGCGACTACCGCGTCGCGCACCAGCACGCCCTCGACGTCGAGTCGAAGACGCAGTTCCTGCGCCGGATCGCGGATGCCGCCCGCGGCATGTCCGCGAGCAGCTTCACCGCCCAGGTCGAGACGCACTGCGCCGACACGCAGGCGCGGATCAACCCGTGCCGCATCCACACCGTGCCGGCGGTGAGCGCGTGAGCGCCCTGTCGGCGACCGGGGCGAGCGAGGTCGGGGCGAACCGGGTCGCAGGCACCGCCGCGGCTGGCACGGTCGCGCCCGCCGGGTGGGCCACGCGGCCGACGATCTCGGCAACCGACGTGGCTGTGGCGCTCGGGCTGCCCACCCCGACGCCGGCGCAGCAGCAGGTGATCGAGGCGCCGCCGCAGCCGGCGCTGGTCGTCGCCGGCGCGGGAAGCGGCAAGACCGAGACGATGTCCGGGCGTGTGGTCTGGCTGGTCGCCAACGGACTGGTGCGCCGCGATGAAGTGCTCGGGCTCACGTTCACCCGCAAGGCCGCCGGCGAACTGGCCGAGCGGATCGGCGCCCGCCTCGCCCTGATCGACGAGTACGGCAGGCGCGGGCTGCTGCCACACCTTCCCGACATCGTGGCCTCCGGCGCGCTGCGCCGCGTCGACGCCGCCGCACCGGGACGCCAGCGCGACCTGGTGCGTACGCGCGTGCTCGACGAGCTCGCCGCACGCTACAGCACCGGATGGGACCCGGCGACGCCCCGCACCGCGGAGGACCTGATGACCAGGCCGCGGGTGTCGACCTACAACGCCTTCGCCGACGGGATCGTGCGTGAGCACGCGGCACGGATCGGGCGCGACCCCGACGTCGCGATGCTCAGCCAGGCGGCGTCCTGGATGCTGGCCCGTGACGTGGTGCTGCGTGCCGACCTGCCCGAGCTGGAGAGCATCGACTTCGCCGTGAACACCGTCGTCGACGCGGTGCAGCGGCTCGCCGCGGAGGCGCTCGACCACCGCGCCGACCTCGCCAGGGCGGAACGGATCGCCCGCGACACCGCCGCCTCCTTCGAGCCGTTCCGCAGCAACGGCGACATCGACAAGGCCGCCGCCAACCTGCTCGCCCTGCCCACCCTCGCTGCGCTGGTGCGCGAGTACATCGCCGAGAAGCAGCGCCGCGGCGTGCTGGACTTCGCCGACCAGGTGGCGGGTGCGTACGACATCGTCGAGTCGTCACCCGACGTGCGCGACGAGTTGCGCGAGCAGCATCAGGTCGTGCTGCTCGACGAATACCAGGACACCTCGGTGATCCAGACCCGGTTCCTCGCGGAAGTGTTCCGTGACGGCGCGGTGATGGCCGTGGGCGACCCGCACCAGTCGATCTACGGCTGGCGCGGTGCCAGCGCCGACAACCTGTACGCGTTCGCCGGTTCGTTCGCGTCCGAGCAGCCGGCGCGGACATACAGTCTGATGACCAGCTGGCGCAACGACCGCGGCATCCTCGACATCGCGAATCGCGTGCTGCAGCCGCTGCACCGTCCCGGCCTCGACGTCCCCCCGCTGGAGGCCCGTCCCGGAGCCGGCGACGGCGCCGTCGACGTGCGCTACCCGTTCACCGTCGACGACGAGGCGGCCGAGGTGGCCGACTGGTTCGCCGCCCGCCGCGCCGAGCACGACGCCCGCGCTCCGGGGACGCCGCATACCGGGGCGATCCTGTTCCGTTCCAAGCGGCACATGCAGACCTTCGCGGCGGGTCTCGCCGCCCGCGGCATCCCGCACCGCATCCTCGGGCTCGGCGGACTGCTCGCCACCCCCGAGGTGGTCGACGTGGTGTCCGTGCTGCGGTTGATCCACGATCCGAACGCGGGGTCGGCGCTGATCCGCCTGCTGGTCGGCCCGCGCTTCGGCGTCGGCGTCGCGGACATGGCGGCGCTCTACGACCTCGCCACCGAACTGTCCCGGCGGGACAGCGGACTGCTGCCGCTGCCCGACGAGCTGCGCGCCCGCATCCGGTCGTCCCGCGGAGCCGACGAGGCGGTGTCGATCGTGGATGCCGTCGACGTCGTCCGCGGACTGCGCGACGACTACCGGCTGCTGGAACGCATCACGCCCGACGGCCGCGCCCGCATCCGCGCGGCCGGGGAGATGCTGGAGCGGCTGCGTCGCGCGGCGACCCAGCCCATCCCCGAACTGATCCGCCTCATCGAACTGGAGTTGCGCCTCGACATCGAACTCGCCGCCAACGAGACCAGGGGGCCGGCCCGGGTCGCCTCCACACAGCTGCGCGCGTTCGCCGACGAGGTGCGGGCGTTCCTGGCCGCCGACCAGCGGGGAACGATCGGCAGCCTGATCGCCTGGCTGGACAAGGCCGAGAGCACCGACGAGCTTATGCCACGTCCCGAGCCGCCCGAGCCCGGCGTCGTGCAGCTGCTGACCATCCACGGGTCGAAGGGCCTGGAGTGGGACGCCGTGGCTGTCGTCCGCATGGTGGTCGACGAACTGCCCTCCCGCGTCAGCGACACCTCCGGCTGGTTCGGGTTCGGGGTGCTGCCGTTCGCGCTGCGCGGCGACTGCGCGGCGCTGCCCCGGTTCGAATGGTCGCCGCCGGTCAGCGACGAGCCCGACCCGCAGAAGCGGTGCAAGGCGGGGATCGCGTCGCTCACCAGCGCCAGCCGCACGTCTCCGGGCGCGCTGACCACGTTCAAGGCGGCGTACAAGGAGTACCAGCAGCAGGAGGAGCGCCGACTGGCGTACGTCGCGATCACCCGGGCCCGCGCCGACCTGCTGCTCACCGGATCGCACTGGGCCGGACAGAAGAGCCCCCGCACGCCGAGCCCGTACCTGCTCGAGGCGATCGACGCGCTCGGACTGGAGCCGATCGAGACGGTCGACCTCGACGTGAACCCGTATGCCGGGTCCGGCATGACACGCGAGTGGCCGATGGACCCCCTCGGTGGCCGCCGTGCGGTCGTGGAGCGGGCGGCGGCGCTGGTGCGCGCGGCGCAGCACGACCCCGACCGTCCAGAGCCGATGCCGGAGCTCTCCCGCCTGCTCGCCGAACGTGCCGAGCGGATGCGGGGTGCCGCGACCGCCGTTCCCACCCGCGTACCCGCGTCCCGGTTCAAGGACTACGTCACCGATTTCCAGGGGACGCTCGGCCGGATCGCCCGCCCCATGCCGGAACGGCCCTACCGTCAGACCAGGCTCGGCACGCTGTTCCACGCGTGGGTGGAGCGGCGCTCCGAACTGGTCGGGGTCGGTCCCCGTCTCGACGACGGACTGTGGGAGACCGACGACGAGTTCGCGGACAGCGGCGACGTGTCGCCGGCGGACGCCGCCGACCTCGCCGTGCTGCAGGAGAGGTTCGAGCGCAGCGAGTGGGGGCAGCTCAAGCCCGTCGCCGTCGAGATCGAGATCGACTTCGCCTTCGGCGCCAGTGCGGGTTCCGAGGCCGGCGCGCCGGGACACGTGGTGATCTGCAAGCTCGACGCGGTGTACCGGCGCGACGACCGCGGGGGTCGCATCGAGATCGTGGACTGGAAGACGGGCAAGGCCCCGCGCACGGCAGAGGAGCGGGAGGAGCGGATGCTGCAGCTCGCGCTGTACCGTCTCGCGTACCACCGTCGGTTCGGCGTGCCCCTTGAGGAGATCGACGTGGCGCTGTACTACGTCGCAGACGATCTCGTCATCCGCGGCGACCGCGACTACTCGGAGGCCGAGCTGGTCCAGCGCTGGAGTGCCGCGCGGGCGGCGCGCTGAGCCTCATCCTCGGAGTCGCCGTCGGCATCCGTGTCGCCGGACGGCTGCGCGTCGGTGCCCGACGGCGTCCTGTCCGGACCCCGTGAGCCCGAACCGCGCACCCCTGAGACGTCGGTGAGATCCTGCGTGGGCTCCTCCCAGCCGGCCGGGCGCTGCACGGCGGCGGGAGCCTCGTCGGCGGGCTCCCCACGGCCGGTCTCAGCATCGTGGTCCGACTCGGCGGCCACGGGTCCGGCATCCGTTCCGTCGCCCTCGTCCGCGGCATCCGCGTCGTGGTCGGCGTCGTGCCACAGGTCTTCGGGGCGGTACGCGTCGGTCTGCATCGAGGTGTCCACCGCGACCGCGGAGGTCTGCGGCACGCGCTCGAGCACGTCGAGCGCGGAGTCGACCCCGCCGGTGTACGAGGTGGCGACGGTGAGGTCGTCGTCGCGCAGACCCTGTGCGAGCGACTCGAGCAGCGCCGCGGCGTCCTCGACGATGTCGCTGCGGCGCAGGGCGTCGCCGTGCACCAGCCAGCGGGCGAACTCCAGCTCGGCGTGCAGCCGCGCTCGCACCCGCAGCGCGTCGTCGCTGGCGCGCGTGGAGGCACCCTCATAGGCGGCGTGCACGTCGTCCGCGGCATCCGGCGCCCCGGACAGCCAGCCGAGATCCTCGGCGGGGTCGCCCACGGACAACCCGCGCCATCCCAGCACACCGGTCACCTCGGGGCCGCGCTCGGGGTCGTCCTGGAACAGGAACGATCCGGCCTGAATGCCGCCGAGGGTCACGGTGCTCTCGAACCGCCACAGCTCGTCGTCGTCCACCGCCTCGCGCCAGCGCGTGGCGAGGCGGGCGGGCACCCGTCCGGTCGACGCCGCGCGGTCGATCAGGCGTCGCACGTCCCCGCGGACACCCTCCGGGTCGCGCACGGTCAGCCCGACGGAGCGCACCACGGAGGTCGGCAGGGCGTGCACGGCGGCGATGGCGGCGCCCACCGAGGGGGCCGCGCCGCGCCCGGCAGGCAGGTGCTGCGCGTCGATGTGGAAGCCGGGAAGCAGCTCGGTGACCAGGCCGCGCCCTTCGCCGACGCGCGTCTCGCCGATGTAGGAGGGCGCCTGGAACGGCAGCATCTCCCGCACTCCCGCAGTGAGAGCGCGCAGGGCGAGGGCCTCCTCGGCGAGCTCGCGGGCGGTCTCGTCGTCGTCCGCGACGCGGATCGCCAGCTCCCGCCCGTCGGCGAGGGTCGCGACGGCCGAGTCGAACCGCCCGTCCCCACCGGAGGTGAGAGCGCGGGCGCCGACGACCTCCGCCCCGGGCAGTGCGGCCGTGACCGCCGCCACTAGAGTGAAAGGAGAGCGTGCCATGTCCTCCAGGGTAGGTCTGCACCCGGGTCGGCACGCCCACGCCACGCCCTTGCGCCGGTATACGGCGCGGCCCGGAGCCCACGGCCGCACGGAGCCGGCGCCGCATTCGAGACCAGGAGGATCGCATGGTCGCCCCGCACGACACCGTCGGCCGGGCCCCCGAGCTGCGCGTCGAGCCAGGCGTGCTCGACCGGCTGCGCGCGGACGGGTCCAGCCGGGCCGTCGTCGTGCGCGACGGCCGCGTCCGGCTCGACGGCGACACGGTGCGGCGGGTCGCCGCCGCTGACGTCGGGGATGCGGAGTGGGCGCTGCTCGGCCGGGATGTGGACGGTGCCGCAGTGCTGCTGGCATCCGTCGTCCCGACCACGCCGGAACCGCCAGAGGCGGCTGTGATCACGACCGAGGCGGACGCAGAGGAGCGCTGGCTCGGACTGCGCGAGGTCGGAGGATTGCTCGGGCCGCGCGAATGGGAGTTGCTGGTGTCGGCGGTCGCCCTGGCCGGATGGTTGCGCGACACGCGATTCTGCCCGGCGTGCGGGCACGCGCTGGAGGTGCGCCAGGCAGGCTGGTCGAAGTGGTGCCCGCAGTGCGGCAGCGAGCATTTCCCGCGCACCGACCCGGCGGTGATCGTCGCCGTGGAGAGTCCGGACGGGGAGAGGCTGCTGCTCGGAGCGAACGCGAACTGGGGTGGGCGGATGCACTCCTGTTTCGCGGGGTTCGTGGAGGCGGGGGAGTCGCTGGAGTCGACCATCCACCGCGAGCTCGCAGAGGAGGCCGGGGTTCGGCTCGGTGAGGTGAGCTACGTGGCGTCGCAGCCGTGGCCGTTCCCGCGGTCGCTGATGATCGGCTTCCGGGCCGTCGCCGTCGACGACGACGCCAGAGCGGATGGGGAGGAGATCATCGACGTGCGCTGGCTGACCAGGGCCGAGATCGGCTCGTCTCTCGCCGGCGACGGGCCGGTCGGGCTGCCCAGCGAGTCGTCCATCGCGCGGCGGCTGATCCGCGACTGGTACGAGGGGCGCGGGCGGGGTGCGGCGAATCAGCTGAGCGAGCGGAGCGAGTCGAAGTGCGGTGTGCTGAGCGAGCGGAGCGAGCCGAAGTGCGGTGTGCTGAGCGAGCGGAGCGAGTCGAAGTGAGCGCACTCGACGCCCTCGACGAACGGCAGCGCGAGGCGGCATCCGTGCTGCGCGGGCCGGTGGCGGTGCTCGCGGGTGCCGGCACGGGCAAGACTCGCGTGATCACCCACCGCATCGCGCACGGCGTGGACACCGGCGCGTACTCGCCGTCGCGGGTCATGGCGGTCACGTTCACGGCCAAGGCGGCCGGCGAGCTGCGCGGACGGCTGCGCGCCCTCGGCGTCGGCGGCGTCGCGGCGCGCACCTTCCACTCCGCGGCGCTGGCGCAGCTGAACTTCTTCTGGCCCACACTCACCGGCGACACCGCGCCGGCGATCGTCGACAACAAGGTACGGCTGCTCGGGCAGGCCGCGGACGGCATGCGGCTCCGGCCCGGCACCGCCACCCTGCGCGACATCGCCTCCGAGATCGAGTGGCGCAAGGTGTCGATGCTGTCCATCGAACAGTACGCAGAACAGGGCCGGCCCATCAGCGGCATCCGTCCCGAGCAGCTCGTGGAGCTGATGGCCGCCTACGAGGCGCTGAAGGACGAGCGACGGCAGCTCGACTTCGAGGACGTGCTGCTCGCCTGCGCCGGGATGCTGGAGACCGAACCGCGCGTCGCCGCCAGCGTGCGCGAGCAGTACCGTCACTTCACCGTCGACGAGTTCCAGGACGTGTCGCCGCTGCAGAACCGGCTGCTCGAGCTGTGGCTCGGCGATCGGCGTGACCTGTGCGTGGTCGGCGACGCGAGCCAGACCATCTACTCGTTCGCCGGTGCGCAGCAGCGCTTCCTGCTGGAGTTCGAGCGGCGCTGGCCGGATGCCACCGTGGTGCGGCTGGAGACCAACTACCGCTCGCAGCCGCCCATCCTCGCCGTCGCGAACGCGCTGATGCGCGGCCGGCCGGGGGCGCTCGATCTCGTGCCCGCCCGTGACGACTTCGCCGCCGAAGCGCCGACGGTCACCGCGTTCGACACTGAGACCGAGGAGGCCGAGGGCATCGCGGCGTCCATCGCCGCGCGGATCGCCTCCGGCGTCTCACCGGCCGACATCGCGGTGCTGTACCGCGCGCACGCGCAGTCGGCCGTGTTGCAGCAGGCGCTCGCCGCGCGGGGGGTCCCGACCAGCGTCCTCGGCGGCACCCGGTTCTTCGACATGCCCGAGGTGCGGCAGGCGGTGCTGGCACTGCGCGGCGCGGCGGTCGCGCCGACGGATGCCGGATTCCTGCCGACCGTCCGCGACGTGCTGCGCGGCCTCGGTCTGACCGAGGAGCCACCGGCCGCCGGCGGCGCGCAGCGCGACGGGTGGGAGGCGCGCCGGGCGATCCTGCGCCTGGCGGAGGAGGCGCCGGACGGCACGACGCTGCGCGAGTTCGCCGATGCGCTGATGGCGCGGGCGAAGGATCAGCACGAGCCCACGATGCAGACCGTCACGCTGTCCACGCTGCATGCGGCGAAGGGTCTGGAGTGGCCGCACGTCTACCTGTCCGGATGGGCGGAGGGTGCGCTGCCGATCTCGTACGCGTCGACCTTCGAGCAGGTCGACGAGGAACGCCGGCTGGCATACGTCGGCATCACGCGGGCCGCGCGTACTCTCGCGCTGTCGTGGGCGCGTTCCGCGGGACGAGGGGAGAGGGCGCCGTCGCGGTTCCTCGCCGAGATCGGGACGACGGCTCGAGGCACCGGCATCCTGCGTGATGTCGCACCGACCGCCAGGACCGGCGCCCGTCGGGGCTGACTCGCACCATCAGTCCCGCGCCGGGTGTGGGACTCCGCAGAAGGCGGGCGACCAGCGCCGCCGCCGCGGCGACCCTGGTGGCGGCGATCGGGGCAGCGGGGCGCCCGATGAGTTGCGCGTGCAGCATCGGCCACGCCGGGTCTCGCTCGCATTCGTGCGCGTCCCGGCACGCCAGGCAGGGCGTCGCACCCGGCACCACGAGCGGTCCCACGGTCATCGCGTCGCGTTCGAACGACACGGGCAGGTGCGCGACGTCCTCGCGGAGGTAGGGCGCGAGCTGCAGCGCGGCAGCCGCTCCCTCGATCACGATGATCCCGACGGTGTCCGACTCGTCGCGGGCACCCTGCGGCACGCCCTCGTCGCTCAGCGCCTCGCGCATCCGCTGCTGCACGCGCGGGTCGGTGACGTTGACGCCTTCGATCCACGCCGCCAGGGGCGCGGGGGTGTCGTCCACGAGCAGCGGGCGCAGCGCGGCGAGCAGACGGCGCGCCTCGTCGCGGGGCGCGCCCACGCCGTGCGCGACCACGTCGAACGACGACAGGCGGATGCCGTGCCGCAGGCGCATCAGCAGCGGCTCCACCCACGCGGCGTCGACGTGCACCCGCATGACGTCCTCCATGCCGAACTGCACAGTGCCGCCGTCGCGCCACAGCATCGGATAGCGGGGGTCCAGGCGTGTGATCGTCTGCGGCGTGAGCGGGCTCATGCCCCGATTGTGGTGCGCCGGCTTCCGCCGCGGGGTGGGATCGGACCATCCGTGGACAATCCGGCGCGGCGGGCGAGATGTGGAGGAGGATCGGATGCCGCGTGTGAGCGCCCCCACGCGCCTGCGCGGGCCCTCCGTCGTGCGTCGGCGCCGAGACCCCGGGTACGCGTCGACACCCCGGGTTGCGTGCGTCCGCAGGCCGGGGTGTGGGCGGCACGCCGGGGTGTCGGTGCTCGCGCCGCCGGGGATCGCACCGCGGGCTCGCCCGGTGGCCGGTCGTCCGTCGTGCTTCGGCGCTGACACCCCGGGTACGCGTCGATACCCCGGGTTGCGTGCGTCTGCACGCCGGGGTGTCGGCGGCAGGCCGGGGTGCGGGTGCTCGCGCCGCCGGGGATCGCACTGCGGGCTCGCCCGGTGGCCGGTCGTCCGTCGTGCTTCGGCGCTGACACCCCGGGTACCCGTCGAGACTCCGGGTTGCGTGCGTCCGCACGCCGGGGTGTCGGCGGCAAGTCGGGGTGTCGGTGCGTGCGCACCCTGCCCGCGATCACGCTCCCGCGATCACGCGCCCGGTCACACCGGGCGATCGCCCTCCGGTCGGTCGTCCGGGTTCGCCTCGTCATCCGGCGCCGCGTCGGGGCGGGGGCCCGGGTCACCGGCATCCGTGCCGCGGTCGCCCTCCGCAGAGCGGGAATCGTCGCTCGCGGTGCCGGAATCGTCGCTCTCCGACCCGGAGCCGCCGAAGTCGTCCCCCTCCAGCAGTCGAGCGAGGGCCTCGTCGAACTCGTCCGCGGCCGGTGTCTCCCCGCGCGCCGCGGCCTGCAGCCGGCCGATCAGCCGGGCCGGGTCGTCGATGTCCTCGGCCTGCGGCATCAGATCCGGGTAGTCCCACAGCGAGTCGCGGGCGGCCACGCCGACGGCATCCGTCACCGCCTCCCACATCGCCGACGCCTCACGCAACCGGCGCGGGCGGAGCTTCAATCCGACCAGGGCGCCGAGCGCGTCCTCGGCGGGGCCGCCGACGGCGCGGCGGCGGCGCGCGGCCTCGGCGATGCGAGGGCCGTCGGGCAGGCGGGCGATCGCATGGTTGGTGACCACGTCGACCCAGCCGTCCACCGTGGCGACCAGGTTCTCCAACCGGGTCAGCGCCTCACGCTGCGCTTCGGTCTGCTCGGGAAGCAGCGCACCGCCCTCGATCGCTGCGCGCAACTCCTCCGGGTCGGACGGGTCCAGCCGGCTGGCGACGTCCTCGAGGGCCTCGACGTCGACGGTCACTCCGCGGGCGAAGTCGGTGATCTGCGACAGCACGTGCAGGTGCAGCCACTTGGCGTGCCGGTACAGCCGCGCGTACGCCAGCTCTCGCACCGCCAGGTACAGCGCGATCTGGTCCTCCGGGATCTCCAGCCCCTCGCCGAACGCGGAGATGTTCTGCGGGATCACCGCGGCCGTGCCGGCCGGCAGCACCGGGATGCCCACGTCGCCCCCGGAGACGACCTCGCGCGACAGGTTGCCGAGCACCTGGCCGAACTGCGCTGCGAACAGCGACCCGCCGAGGCTGCGCATGAGCTGGCCCGCGCCCTGCACCAACCCCTGCATCTCCTCGGGCACCTGGGTCTGCAGCGCCCCGGTCAGCGCGTCGGCGATGCTCGTCGACACCGGCGCGGCGATCTCCTGCCACACCGGCAGCGTCTTCTCGACCCATTCGCCACGGGTCATCGGCTGCGGGGGAGCGGCGAGCTCGGAGATCGTGGTGGCCTCGCTCAGCCACAGGTTCGCCAACGCGAATGCGTCCTGCAGCGAAGAACGGGAGCCGTCGGTGATGCCCTGACCGTCGCGGTTCGCGATGTGCAGCGCCTGGCGCTTCGCGCTCTCCCACGGGTCTCCGCCGAGCACGCCCTGCACCTGCGACATGAAACCGGCCATCATCGCCGGATCGATGACGCCCATGCCGGAGAGCGCCTCGCGCATGGCATCCGCGTCGAACTCGCCTCCGGCCATCATGCGCCGCAGGAACTCCTCGAAGTCCGACGGGTTCTGTTCGTCATCAGCCATGCGATCGCACCTCTCAGCGTGCCCGTAGCGTGTGCGTTCTACGCTAGTCACACGATCCTGTGCTCGTCCCCGAAGCCTTCGGATCCTCAGTACGCCGCCCGCGAACGCCCCGGAGGTCTCCCGTGTCCCAACGCCGCAGTCCGCGGGTCGTCGCCGGGGTGACCAGCCTGAGCATCTCGCTCGTCGCGCTGGTGGGACTGACGTTCATACCCACGCAGTACGTGATCCAGCGCCCCGGCCCGGTCTACGACACCCTGGGTTCCGCTCGAAACGCCGACGGGGAGGCCGTGCCGCTGATCCACATCGAGGGCGCCGAGACCTACCCGACCGGTGGGGCGCTCGATCTTACCACGGTGCAGGTCATCGGCAACCGCCAGCGCACCCCGAGCTGGTTCGAACTGGCGATGGCGTGGGTGGACAGGACGAAGGCGGTCGTGCCGATCGACACGGTGTTCCCCGAGGGCGTCACCACCGAGCAGCGCGACGAGCGCAACGCCGCCCTGATGGTGGATTCGCAGCACGAGGCGACGGCCGCGGCGCTGAAGGAGCTGGGTTACGACGTGGGCGCGCGCGTCCAGGTCGTCGAGGCCGTGAAGGATTCCCCCGCCGACGGCGTGCTCGCCGAGGGCGACACGATCCTGGCGGCCGACGGCGTACCCGTCGATGCCGTCTCCACGCTGCGCGAGACGATCCAGAAGGGCGAGGGGGACGCGGTCGAGCTCACGGTCGAGAACGGGAACGGCACCCGCACCGTCGAGATCACCCCCGAGAAGGCGCAGGATGCCGCGGGCGAGACCGTCTGGCTGATCGGCGTCACGCTCGCCACCGACTACGACTTCCCGGTGGACGTCACACTGCAGCTCGACAACGTCGGCGGCCCCAGCGCCGGGATGATGTTCGCCCTCGGGATCATCGACACCCTCACGCCCGGCGAGCTGAACGGCGGCGAGAAGGTCGCCGGTACCGGCACGATCGACGCCGCCGGCACCGTCGGCACGATCGGCGGCATCCGCCAGAAGCTGTACGGCGCGAAGGATGCCGGGGCGGAGTACTTCCTGGCCCCGCGCGGCAACTGCAACGAGGTCGTCGGGCACGTGCCGGACGGCCTCGAGGTGTTCAGCACCGACACGCTGAGCGAGTCGTTGGAGATCCTGGAGACCATCGCCGAGGACGGCGACACGTCCGAGCTGCCCACCTGCAGCGCGGCCGGCTGACGCCCGCGCGTTCCCGCCGGTGAGCGACTTCCGCCCGCAGCGGACGTCGCGGCCCGTCCACAGCATGCCTGCCTAGGATGGAAGGGTGACCACGACCTCAGCGCCGAATCCGGCCACGCCTCGCGCCTCCCGTCGAATCCTCGCGATCTCGGTGGCGATCATCGCCGCCCTGATCGCGGCCTTCTTCGTTTTCGCGTCGCTCTACACCGAATACCTCTGGTTCGATCAGCTGAAGTTCGCGACGGTGCTGACCACCCAGTGGATCGCCACCGCGACGATGTTCGCGATCGGATTCCTCGGCATGGCCGTCCCGATCTTCGTCTGCATCCAGCTCGCCTACCGCCTGCGGCCGGTGTACGTGCGGCTCAGCTCGCAGCTGGACCGGTACCAGGAGGTCATCGAGCCGCTGCGGCGCCTCGCGATGTGGGGGATGCCGGTGTTCTTCGGCGTCTTCGCCGGATTCGCCGCCGCGGGTAACTGGGAGGTCGTGTGGCTGTGGGCCAACGGCGTCACCACCGACACCGTCGACCCGGAGTTCGGCGTGGACACCGGGTTCTACCTGTTCGCGATGCCGTTCTACCAGGTGGTGCTGGCCTTCGTCAGCGCCGTGCTCCTGCTGTGCCTGATCATCACCGCGCTGGTGTCGTACCTGTACGGGTCGGTGCGGATCGGGCAGCGTGAGCTGCGCATCTCGAAGCCGGCGCGCATCCAGCTCGCCGTGCTCGCCGGGCTGTACCTCGCCGCGCAGGCCGTCAGCCTGTGGCTGGACCGCTACCTGACCTTGGTGTCGCCCGAGGGCCGAATCACCGGTGCGGCGTACACCGGCGTGAACGCCACGATCCCGGGCCTCGCGATCCTCTCGATCCTCGCCGCCGTGGTGGCGGTGCTGTTCTTCGTGACGGCGGTCATCGGCCGTTGGCGCTTCCCGCTGGCCGCGACCGCACTGTTGATCGTCGCCTCGCTGGTCGTGGGCGTCGGCTACCCGTGGGTGGTCACCACCTTCCAGGTGAAGCCGAACGAGAACGCCTATCAGGCTCCGTTCTACGACCGCAACATCGAGAGCACCAAGGAGGCGTACGGCGTCGCCGACATGGAGGTGACGCCGTTCAAGGCCGCCACCGACACCGAACCCGGGCAGCTGCGCGAGGACGCCGAGACCACGGCATCCGTCCGCATCATGGACCCGGCCATCATCAGCCCGACCGTCCGCCAGCTCGAGCAGTACCGCTCCTACTACCAGTTCACCCAGGAGCTGGACGTGGACCGCTACGAGATCGACGGCAAGATGCAGGACACCGTGGTGTCCGTGCGCGATCTCGACATGACGAAGCTCGGCGGCGGTGACAGCTGGAACAACCGCGTCGCGGTGTACACGCACGGCTACGGCCTCGTCGCGCTCGCCGGCAACCAGCGCACCAGCGACGGTGAGCCGGTGTTCCTCGAGCGCGGCATCCCGTCATCCGGATTCCTGACCGAGAGCGAGAAGTTCGAGCCGCGCGTGTACTTCGGGGAGTCCTCGCCGGAGTACTCGATCGTCGGCGCCCCCGAGGGCACCGAGCCGGTCGAGATCGACTACCCGCGCGGTCAGGACGGCGCGAGCGACACCAAGACGACCTTCACGGGCGACGGCGGTCCGCGCATCGGCAACACGTTCACGAAGCTGCTGTACGCGCTGAAGTTCCAGTCCGAGCAGATCCTGTTCTCGAACCTGGTCAACTCGGAGTCGCAGATCCTGTACGACCGCGACCCGCGCACCCGCGTGTCGAAGGTGGCGCCGTACCTGACGCTCGACCAGGACGCCTACCCGAGCGTGGTGGACGGCCGGATCGTGTGGATCGTGGACGGCTTCACCACGAGCTCGACCTACCCGTACTCGACGACGGTCAGCCTGCGCGACGCGATCGCGGACTCGCGCACCCCGGCCTCGGCCGTCGCGTTCGACAACATCAACTACATCCGCAACTCGGTGAAGGCGACCGTCGACGCGTACGACGGCTCGGTGAAGCTGTACGCGTGGGACGCCGAGGACCCGATCCTGAAGGCGTGGCAGAAGGTGTACCCCTCGACCGTCGAGCCGATCAGCAAGATGTCGGGCGACCTGATGAGCCACGTGCGCTACCCGACGGACCTGTTCAAGGTGCAGCGCTCGATTCTCGGGGTGTATCACATCGACGATGCGCGTTCGTTCGCGCAGGAGGACAACCGCTGGCAGACGCCGGACGACCCGCGCGCCAAGGACCAGCTGCAGCCGCCGTACTACCTGTCGATGAAGATGCCGGGGCAGGACTCGCCGCGCTTCTCGATGTTCTCCACGTTCATCCCCGCCGCGCAGCAGGGCGAAAGCCGTGAGGTGCTGATGGGGTACCTGGCGGTGGATTCGGATGCCGGATCCGAGGCGGGCAAGAAGGCGGAAGGCTACGGCAAGCTGCGGCTGCTCGAGATCGACACGGCGACGACCGTCCCCGGCCCCGGTCAGGTGCAGAACACCTTCGACTCGGACACCACCATCGCCGACCAGCTGAACGTCCTTTCGCTCGGCAAGTCGGACGTGAAGTACGGCAACCTGCTCACGCTGCCGGTCGGCGGCGGACTGCTGTACGTGCAGCCGGTGTTCGTGCAGTCGTCCGAGGGCACGAAGCTGCCCAACCTCCGCAAGGTCCTGGTCGCATTCGGCGACCGCGTCGCGTTCGAGGACACCCTCACCGAGGCGCTGGACGTGCTGTTCGGCGGCGACGACGGCGCGGCGGCCGGCGATGGCGACGTGGAGCCGACGGAACCCGATCAGGGCGGCACGCCGGGAGACGGCGGCGGTGAGACGCCGCCCGAGCCGGCGGATGCCGAGAAGCAGGCGCTCGAGGAGGCGCGCGCGGCGCTCGCCGCCCGCGAGGCCGCGCTGAAGGCGGGCGACCTGGAGAAGTTCGCCGCCGAGGACAAGAAGCTCACGGCCGCCATCGAGAAGCTCCTCGCGATCTCCGGTCAGTCCACCGAGTGACCTCGAGGCGCGAGACGCGCTGACGGAATGCCGGTCGCCCCTTCGGCGGCCGGCATTCCTGCGTGTGCCGGCGCCGGCGTGGGAGCGTAACTCCGGTGGGAAGCGCTCTGGACCGGACTTAGGGTCCCATGCTGCGGGGACGGGCGGAGCCCCGGCGCCGTGTCAGCGGGACTCGCCGGCCCGTTCGAACTCGTCGTCGGAGTCGCCGGCCGCCTCGGACTCGTCGACGGCTGCCGGCCCGTCCTGCGCGGCGACGGGGATGGCGGCCGTGACCGGGATCACCGGGATGGCGGCGGTCACGTCGACGAGCTCCATGCGCCGCCTGCCCGCGCCGCGCACGAACCCGAAGTAGACGATCGCGAGCACGGCGATCCAGATCGCACCGACGACCAGTGCGGCGCGGCTGTCGGGAATGACGCCGATGAGCACGATGACGAGCCCGATCACGCCCATCGCGAGATAGTTGCCGACCGGCCAGAACGGGGCGGGGAACTCGGAGGGCAGGCTGTCGCGGCGCTTGATCTCGGCCTTCATCCTGGCGTGCGAGATGAGGATCATCAGCCACACCACGACCGTCGCGAAGGTCGCGAGGGCCGCGATGAGGAAGAAGATCTGGTCGTGGAACCAGACGTTCAGCAGCACGCCGATCAGCAGCGCGCCGACCATCGTCAACACCGTCAGGAACGGCACGCCCGACTTCGTGGTGCGGGCGAACGCGCGCGGCGCCTGACCCTGCTCGGCAAGGCCGTGCAGCATGCGGCCGGCGGCGAAGATATCGGCGTTGATCGCCGACAGCGCCGCGGTGATCACCACCACGTTCAGGATGTTCGCGGCGCCGGCGAGACCCAGGCCGCTGAAGATGGACACGAACGGGCTGGCCTCGCCGTCGATGGTGTTCCAGGGCTGGATCATCATGATCACGGTGAGCGCCAGGACGTAGAAGAGCAGGATGCGCACGGGCACCGAGTTGATCGCGCGGGGCAGCACCTTCTTCGGGTTCTCGGCCTCACCCGCCGTGATGCCGATCACCTCGGTGCCGCCGAAGGCGAACATCACGATGGTGAGCGAGGCGAGCACGCCCCACAGGCCGTTCGGCGCGAAGCCGCCCTCGGCGACGAGGTTCGCCGCTCCGGTCTCATGACCAGTGGGGTTGGCGAAGCCGAACACGATGATGGCGATGCCGCCGACGATCATGGCGACGATGGCGATGATCTTGATCAGCGCGAACCAGAACTCGAGCTCGCCGAACACCTTGACGCTGGCGAGGTTGACCGCGGCGATCACGAAGACGACGGCCAGGATCCACACCCAGCGCTCCACCTCCGGGAACCAGAAGCCCATGTACACGCCGAACGCGGTGACGTCGGCGAGCGCGACGACGAACATCTCGAAGGTGTAAGTCCAACCGGTGAGGAACCCGGCGAAGGGCCCGACGTAGCGCGACGCGTACTGTCCGAACGACCCTGCCACCGGGTGCCGCACGGCCATCTCGCCGAGGGCGCGCATGACGAGAAAGATCACCGCGCCGCCGAGCATGTAGGCGAGGAGGACGGCGGGCCCTGCGGTCTGGATGGCTGCCGACGAGCCGTAGAACAACCCGGTACCGATCGCCGAGCCGAGCGCCATGAACTGGATGTGACGGGCGGTGAGCCCGCGACGCAGGCTCCCTGTGGGCTCGGTGGTGCTCACGGTTCTCCTTCGAAAGGGGGATGGGCCGGTGGGATCGGCGCGATCGGACCGCGGCGCCTTCCGGCCGGACAGCCTCCATAGATGAAAACCCATCGCCGGGTCTGCGAAGGGCGTTTCAGGCAGAACTTGTCTGAGATGACAGACGCGCGTCCCGATGGGAGGGTAAGTCAGGTGGGAAGGGCTCTGGACCGGACTCAGGGTTCCATGCTGGGAGCCCGCGGCAGCACCGGCCGGGGGTTATCGGCAAGAAAGTGTGGACGGGTTCTCGTATTAGCCGCGTGATTTCGCGGTAGAACGGGGATCGGTATGGTTCACGATCCATAGTCGTGAAGCCTCCGACGAACTCGGCACGTTGTTT
>NZ_JAPSLI010000011.1 GCF_031180975.1 Microbacterium sp.
GCCGGTTCACCTGCTGCGGCATGCCCGCCCGGCACAGCGACCTCGACCACACCCACGACGCCGCCCTCGGCGGCCCCACCGACGAAACCAACCTCGGCACCCTCTGCCGACGCCACCACGTGTTGAAACATCACTCCCCGTGGCACGTCACACAGCTCGGTGGCGGGCTGCTGGAATGGACCAGCCCCACCGGACGGGTCTACATCGACCGCCCACCCGCGCAGAACACCGTCACCTTCACCGACACCGACCCACCCCCGCCGCACGAACAAGCATGGCGCGACCTGCCTGGGCCACCCCACCACCACAGATCGACGCACCCTTCTGAACCCGGCGCGTTTCGTCTCGCTCCGCCTGCGGCGGTGCTCGCTCAACGACCGGGGGAAGGCGAGCCGCAGGGGCTGGCGCGTTTCGTCTCGCTCCGCCTCCGGCGGTGCTCGCTCAACGACCGAGAACGGGGCCGACGCGTTTCGTCTCGGGCGCTCCGCGAGTCCTCGCTCAACGACCGGGACACCGGCTCGCTCGACGACCGGGTGAGCACCTCTGCGCGCGCGGGCGCCACCGACGTACGATGACGGGATGGCCTCCCCCACCGGCATCCAGATCCCCCTCCGGCGCGGCGACGTGACCGCGCAGATCACGCAGGTCGGCGCGTCCCTGCGACACCTGACGGTCGGCGGCGTCGACGTCGTCCCGCCCTACCCCGACGACCAGCCCACCCCGATGTGCTCGGGGGTGGTGCTCGTGCCGTGGCCGAACCGCGTGCGCGACGGCGTGTGGCAGGACGGCGACACCACGCGCGCGCTGTCGATCTCCGAGCCGAAGTTCCACAACGCCAGCCACGGGCTGCTGCGCTACACGGCGTACGCGATCGCCGAGCAGACCGACGACGCCGTGACGCTCGAGGCCGCCATCGTGCCGCAGACCGGCTACCCGTACCTTGTCGAGACGCGCGTGCGCTACACGCTCACCGCCGACGGCATCGACGTCGAGCACACCCTCACCAACCGCTCCGACACCGCGGCCCCGGTGGCGCTGGGGACCCACCCGTTCCTCACCATCGGCGACGTCGACCCGCGCGAACTCGTGCTCACCGTGCCGGCCGAGACCTTCTTCGAGACAGACGAGCGCATGCTGCCGGTGGGCGAGTCCCCGGTCGCCTCCGGCACCGACCTGCGCGAGGGTCGCCGCATCGGCGACGTGCAGCTGGACACCTGCTACTCGGCCCTGCACCGCGACCCGGACGGGCTCGTCCGCTCCACCCTCACCGCCCCGGACGGGCGGAAGGTCACGCTGCAGCAGGGCGAGGGCTTCGACTTCGTGCAGGCGTTCACATCCGAGAAGTACCCGGGCCAGAGGCTCGCGGTCGCCGTCGAGCCGATGACCGCGCCGGCCGAGGCGTTCAACTCCGGCCGCGGGCTGCGCCGGCTCGACACCGACGAGACGTGGACGCTGCACTGGGGCATCCGCTTCTCCTGACCAGCCCGCGCGCGCCGCGATCGGCGGCGGGTGTTCACTTCTCAGGAAGAACTGGGCGGAACGGGCCCTTCAGTCCGCCGCCGCACCCCATGGCCGCGGTTTTTCCTGAGTTGTGAACGCATGCCCCGCCCACCGGCCCGCGCCAGGCGCCGCTCCCGAGCCCCCTCCACCAGGTTGTACAGCGTGGGAAGCACGATCAGCGTCAGCACGGTCGACGACACCAGCCCGCCGATCACCACGATCGCCAGCGGCTGCGAGATGAACCCGCCGTGCCCGGTGATCCCGAGCGCCATCGGAGCCAGCGCGAAGATCGTCGCGAGCGCGGTCATCAGGATCGGGCGCAGACGCTTCTCCCCTCCCGCCATCACGGCCTCCGGCGTCGACAGCCCCTTGGCGCGGTACTGGTTCACCAGGTCGACGAGCACGATCGCGTTGGTCACCACGATGCCGATCAGCATCAGCACGCCGATCAGCGAGGCCACACCCAGCGGCACGCCGGTCACGATCTGCAGCAGGATCGCCCCGGTGGCCGCGAACGGCACCGACACCAGCAGCAGCAGCGGCTGACGCAGCGATTTGAACGTCGCGACCATCACGACGTACACGATCAGGATCGCGGCGAGCATGGCCATGCCGAGCTGCGTGAACGACTCCGCCTGCTGCTCCGCGACACCTCCGACCTCGGCACGCGCCCCATCGGGCAGGTCGACCACGGCGAGCGCAGCGTTCACCGACCGGGTCGCCACCGCGAGATCGTCGGATGCCGGCGGCACCGTCACCGTCGCCGTGCGGCGCCCCTGCGCGGTGGAGATCGACGTCGGCCCCTGACGCTCCTCGACGGCGGCGACGTCCTGCAGGCGCACCGCACCCGCGGGCGTCGGGATGACCAGGTCGCGCAACGCGGCCACCGTGGTCGGCGGCTCCGGGTTCGCGAGGTACACGGTCAGGGCGGTGTCGTCGATCTCGACGGTGCCCACCTGCTTCGGACGCATGGCGTCGGACACGATCGAGCCGACCGCCACCTCCGACAGACCGCGCTGCGCGGCGGCATCCCGGTCGACCACCACAGCGATGTACGGCAGCGACGCGGCAAGGTTGTCGGTCACGTCCCCGATCCCGTCGCGCCCCTCCAGCTCGTCGACCAGGGCGTCGGTCGCCTGCTGCAGCGCATCGCCCGACGGCGCGGTGATCGTCACCTCGATGTCGCTCGACGAGAATCCGCCTGAGGATGCCCGCACCGCGACGTCCCCGGCATCGTCGAGGTCGTCCAGCGCGTCCTGCACCGAGGCGCGCAGCGTCTCCTGATCCACGGAGTCGTCCGTCTGGATCGAGTACGTCACCCCCGCGCCGCCCGAGAAGGCGTCGCGCAGCGCCGACCCACTGGACCCGATCGACGCCTGCACGTGCCGGATGCCGTCGACGCCGTCCAGCCCAGCCTCGACCTTTTTCGCGGCGTCCGACTTGGCCTGCAGGCTCGCGGTCGGGCCGAGGTCCTGCGTGACCGTCATCGTGTCCTGCCCGGAGTCGCCCAGGAAGTTGATCTTCATCAGCGGCGCGGCCGCGAGCGTGCCGGCGAGCACCAGCACTGCGAGCACCACGGTGGTCGCCGAATGCCGCAGCGTCCAGCCCAGGATCGGCCGGTACGCGCGCTGCAGCGGGGTGGGCGGAGCCACCGGGTCCTCAGGGTCGATCCGGCGCCCCCCTTCGTCGACCAGCGGCTTCCCCGGGCGCAGGAACCTGTAGGCCAGCACCGGCACGATCGTCAGCGCCACCAGCAACGACGCCGTCATCGCGATCGTCACCGTCATCGCGAACGGCCGGAACAGCTCGCCGACCATGTCGCCGACGAACACGATCGGCAGAAACACGGCCACGGTGGTGATCGTCGACGCGGTGATCGCGGCCGCCACCTCCCGCACCGCGAGCAGGATCGCCTCGCGCTTGTCGGCGCCCTCGACGTAATGCCGCTTGATGTTCTCGATCACCACGATGGAGTCGTCCACCACCCGGCCGATGGCGATGGTCAGCGCGCCCAGGGTGAGGATGTTCAGCGAATAGCCGAACGCCTGCAGCCCGATGAACGTGATCAGCACGCTGGTCGGGATGGAGATCGCCGTGACCAGCGTCGAACGGATCGACAGCAGGAACACCAGGATGACCATCACCGCGAACGCCAGCCCGAGCATGCCCTCGGTGGCGAGCGTGTCGATGGACTCCTCGATGTAGGGCGCCTGGTCGAAGATGACGGTGAATTCGGCGTCCGGGAACGCCTCGGAGAGCTCGTCGAGGGCGGCGAGCACGCCCCGCGACACCTCGACGGTGTTCGCGGCGGGCAGCTTGGTCACCGCGATCGACAGCGCGTCCCGTCCGTCCACCCGCGAGAGGGAGGTCACCGGGTCGCGCTCCTGCACGACCGTGGCGACGTCGCCGATCACGGCATCCGTCCCCACCAGCGGCAGTGCGGCGATCTCCTCGGCCGAGGCGATCTTCACACCCGTCTGCACGGTGAGCGTCCGCTCGCCTTCGGTGATGTCACCGCCCGGAAGCAGCACGCCGTTCTGCCGCAGCGCCTGCTCGATGGCCTGGGTGACGCTGACGCCGGGCGGCAGCGCCCCGCCCGATCCGCCAGAGCCGTCCGCCCCGTTCGCACCGGTCGAGGGCGTGATGGTCACCCGTTGGCCGACGCCGCCCACGACGTCGGCGGCGTCCACACCGTCGACATCCTCCAGCTCGGGGATCACGGTCGTCTCGAGACCGTTCTGCGCGCTCTCGGCGTCGTCGAACCCGGTCACGGCGATCTGGATGACGGGCAGGTCGTCGATCGAGACCGCGAGCACCTGCGGCGACACGTCCTCCGGCAGCTGCGACGCGATGCGGTTGATCGCCTGCTGCATCTTCTGTTCGGCGGTGGCGAGGTCGGTGCCGTACGCGAACATCCCCTGCACGATCGACGCGTTCGTGGTGCTCGTCGCGCTGCTGGACTCCAGCCCTGGGACGCCCTGGATCGCCTCCTCGACGGGAGTGGACACGTCGTTCTCGACCACCTCGGGCGAGGCTCCGGGGTAGTTGCTCATCACCATCAGGGTCGGCAGCTCCAGCGGCGGGATGAGCTCCTGCTTGAGGCTGGTCAAAGCGAGGCCCCCGAACACGGCCAACACGATCGTGATCAGGGCGATCAGCGCACGATTGTGGAGGCTGAGGAGGGCGAGTTTCGACACGGGTGCTCGTTTCAGTCGCTCGTGGTCGTGGGGGCGCCGAGGATGCCGGCGAGGGCGGACTCGATCAGTTCGGTGGTGAGCGGGTCGTCGCTGATGCAGGCATGCCAGAGGATGCCGTCGATGAACACGGCCGCCGCGACCGCGCGCGAGCGCCCGTAGCGCTCGGCGAGGGCGTCGGCGAGCCGCTCGGACCCGCGCCGGGCGAGGCTGCGCAGTTCGGGGTCGTACACGGCGGCGGTGACGACGGCGCGATCCGCGTCCACGGCGCGGGCATCGGCGAGCCCCTGCACGAGCAGTTCGGCCAGGACGGCCGGCGTCGCGCCGCGCTCGGCGAGAGCCGTGCGGATGCCGTCGATCCTGGCGTCCACGTCGGCAGCGAGCGACTGCAGGGCCTCCCCGCGCAGCTCGTCGAGCGTGGCGAAGTACTGCGTGGTGGCGCCCAGTGGCACTCCCGCCCGGGCAGCGATCATGCGATGGGTGACGGCATCCACCCCCACCTCGACGATGAGCTCGGCAGCCGCGGCGACGATGTCCCGGCGGCGGGCCTGCGGGTCGCGAACGCGGCGGCGCACGGCATCCGTCATTTCCCCTCCCCCTGTGCTGTACTTTTGTACATTCCGGATGCTCGGAGCCGGCTGGGAGCGCCGCCGCGTCAGAGGGCGGCGCCGAGCACGAGCCCGGCCGCCGCCGCGAGGACGCCGAGCACCAGCATCCCGCCGGCGTGAAAGACGGATGCCGGGCGCTCGCCGTCCCGCCACAGCGCGATGGTGTCGACCATCGCCGTACTGAACGTCGTGTAACCGCCCAGGAAGCCGCTGCCCACCACGAACGCGGCCGCCGTGGGCAGGGCGCCGATCACCAGGCCGAGCAGGAACGACCCCGTCAGGTTGATCACGAACACACCCCATGGGAACCGGGTGCCGGCCAGCCGTCCGATCCACACGTCGAGGACGTAGCGCGCGGCGGCCCCGGCTCCGCCCGCGGCCGCGGCGAGGAGGAGCACCAGCGGGGTCATCGCGCCCCGTTCCGCGCATCGCGGGGGCGCGGGCGGCCCATCCGCAGGCCGAGGGCGGCGGCGGCGAGGCCGAGCAGCACGCTGCCCGCGGCGTACCCGGCAGCGAGCAGCGGCGCGCTCTGCCACAGCGTCACGGACCCGACGGCGAGCGCGCTGTACGTGGTGAAGGCGCCCAGCACCCCGGTGCCGAGGAAGATGCGCAGGTCGCCGGCCGGCATCCGAGCGGTGAGGATGCCGAGCAGCAGCGCCCCGGCGACGTTGGCCGTCAACACCGGCCAGTCGACCTGCCCGGCAGGAACCGTTACCGTCAGCCCCAGGCGGGCCGCGGTCCCCAGCATCCCGCCGGCGGCGACGAGCAGGACGCGGAGCGGGGTCACGCGGCCACTCTAGCGCCGGGTCCTCGCAGGACCGTTCCGTAGACTCGCAGCAGGGACGACCCGCCGACCCGAGCAGGAGGACGACCCGCGCGTGATCACGAGAAGGGCCTTCGGCTGGGCGCGTCTGCTCACGGCAGCCGTGTGCGCCGCCTCGCTCGCGCACCGGTTGATCTGGGGGCTCGGATCGCAGACGCTGGCCAGCCAGAACTTCTTCGCGTACCTGACGATCCAGTCGAACGTGGCCTTCACGGTGCTCGCCGTGATCGCCGGGGTCATCGCGCTGCGGTCCGCGGAGGATCCGCCCTGGCTCACCACCGCCCGCGCGATCGTGCTGAGCTGGACGATCACGGCCGGCCTGGCGTTCGCGCTCATCGTCTGGCAGGCCGGGATCCGCGGCATCCCGGTCACCGTCCCGTGGTCGGACGTCGTGCTGCATTTCGTGCTGCCGGCGTGGACGATCGTGGCCTGGGTGATCGGCCCCGGCCGGCGGGCCGCGTCGTGGCGGATCGTGCCGTTCGTGCTGCTGTATCCGGTGCTGTGGGGGCTGTTCACGATCTGGCGCGGCTCGCTGATCGGCTGGTACCCGTACTACTTCCTCGACCTGCGTCAGGTGTCGGGGCTCGTCGAGCTGATCGCCACGTGCGGCATCGCCCTGGTCATCTTCGCGCTGGTCGCGACCGTGCTGGTGGTGCTCAGCCGGGTCAACCCGACGGTGCCGGATGACGGGGGCGGCTGAGCGGGCTCAGTCTTCGTCGGCCGCGAAGAACGCCAGCGACGCCTGAGCGGCGGCCTGCGCCTCCCGGTCGTTCAGGTCGGCGAACTCCTCGGCGGCGGCGCCGCCGACCAGACCCACCAGCACGGGCTCCCCGACGGCCGGCTGCAGGTTCAGCCACGTGCGGATCAGCCCGTCACCGCCGACGACGTGCCAGATGGTGGCGTCGGTGTCCCAGAACTGCTCCTCGAACCGCATCCAGACGCACTCCACCGCGCCGGATGCCAGCTCGGCGATGGCTCCGCGGTGCGAGAACGGCAGCGGAGGGGAGAACTGGATGCCCTCGTGCTGCAGCACCCCGAGCGGCGCGGTCACGATGACCCGGTCGTACGAGAGCGCCTCGCCCGTGCCGAGCCGCAGGCTCACGCCCCGGTCGTCGTACGCGATCCGCACCACCGTGGTGGCGAGGGTGATGTCGAGATCCTCGGTGGTCTCCTCGATGAGAGCGGCCATGTCGCCGTTCGCGCCGATGAGCGCTTCACCCGGGAAGGCCGGCGGGTACCAGGACGAGGCGCGCGTGGCGTCCGCCCCGGTGATCGCCTCGAGCCAGGCGAGTGCGGCCGCGAGCGCCGGGTCGTCGGCATCCGCCCCGTCCTCCTCGAGCGCGTCGGTGAGGGCGACGTCGGCGGGTTGCTCCTGGGCGCGGGCGATCGCCTCCTGCAGCCGCGCGCCGTCGACCGTGGCGACCGCGCCCTCCTCCGACCAGCCGGTCGCGGCGTCGAAGCGGATCTCGTCGAGCCCGAGGGCGCGCAGGCGTTCCCGGATCGCGGCGGCATCGCCCTCCGCGCTCAGCCAGGCGCCGAGTTGCACGGGCAGCGGCCAGGCGTCGTCGACCACCGAGTGGATACGTCCGCCGAGGCGCTCGCGCGCCTCCAGCACAGTCACGGTGTGCCCGGCGTCGGCGAGCACACGCGCGGCGACCGCGCCGGCGGCGCCGGCACCGATCACGGCGATCCGCTCCCCCGAGCCGGCGACATCCAGGAGGGCTGCGGCCGCGCGACGGCCGGAGTCGAACGCGCCGAGCACCGTCCCCGGGCGCTCGGGATCGGTGGCCTCACCGGCGAAGAACACCCGGTCCTCAACGGGTTCGATGAGCGCCTCGCGCAGGGCGGGCATCGCCCCGACGGGGAGGTAGCTCATCGCCCCGTACGCGTACGGGTCGACCGCCCAGCGGCTGCGCATCCACGCCTCCGGGGCCGGCACACCCTCCGCCGAGGTCGAAGGTCTCGGTGCGGGGGACGAGGTCGTGGGCGCCGGCTTCGGGTCGTCGGTGCACGCCGCAAGCAGGACCGCGACGGCACCCACCCCGGTGCCGACGAGCAGAGTGCGGCGCGTGATGCTCATCGTGCTGCCAGACTATCCCGCGCTTCAGCGCCCGCGCAGTTCGAAGGGGATCACCCGAAATGCAGGAGCGGATGCCGTCACAGCATCCTTCATTCCGGGCGATCCGCTTCGGAGCGGGCGTGACGGGTCACCGGTTCGCCTCCGCAGGAGCCGTCTGCCCGCGCTCGAAGTAGGCGACCAGCTCGGGATCGAGCGGTGGCACGTCGATGGCAGACCCGTCGCCGCGGAGCGACTGGGTGGCGAGGATCCCGGCGGCCACGGCCTCTCTCGCGGCGACCGGCGAGGTCTCGGTGATCCCGCCGTGGCGGACGAACCGCAGGAACTCCGCCACCAGCAGCGCGTCCGCGCCGTCGTGCCCGGCATCCGGCTCCGACTCGATTGGGAAGGTCTCGTCCGCCTCGCCGTACCCGCGGTGGCGCCGGTTCCACAGCTTGACGACGCCGCCCGAGGTGTCGCCGAAGTTCTCGATGCGGCCTTCTGTGCCGATGACGGTGTAGTTGCGCCAATAGTCGGGCGTGAAGTGGCACTGCTGGTAGGAGGCGAGGATGCCGCCCGCGAGGCGCATGTTGACCATCGAGACGTCCTCGACGTCGATCGTCGGGTGCAGCCCGGTGAGCGACGTCGGCGGCCAGTTGTCGACGCTGAACCAATCAGGCATCCGCTCCCCGGTGCGGTCGCGGCGGTCCTGGATGTCGCCGTACACGCTGAGCTCCCCCATAGCCGCGACCTTCTCCGTGTAGGCGCCGGCAAGCCAATGGATCACGTCGATGTCGTGCGCGCCCTTCTGCAGCAGCAGGCCCGTGGTGCGGGTGCGGTCGGCGTGCCAGTCCTTGAAGTAGTAGTCGCCACCGTGCCCGACGAAGTGCCGGCACCAGATCGCCTTCACCTCGCCGATGCGCCCCTCCTGGATCAGGCGGCGCATCAGCGTGACGACCGGCATGTGGCGCATGTTGTGCCCGATGTACAGCCGGCTTCCGGTGCGGCGCGCAGTCTCCAGCATCCGATCGGCGTCGGCGAGGTCGATGGCGAGCGGCTTCTCGCAGAACACCGCGACCCCCGCTTCGAGCGCGCGGATGCTGATCTCGGCGTGGGTGTGATCGGGGGTCAGGACCATGACGGCGTCGACACCCGACCCGAGCAGCTCGTTCAGCGATTCGGTGATGAGCGCCTCCGGCAGCTCGCGGCCGGCGTCGTCGCGGGCGCGCTCGGCGGGGTCGCACACCGCTGTGACGCGCGAACCGGCGCCAGGGCGGTGCACCTCCTGACGCAGCGAAGCGCGCGCGCCGAAACCGATGATGCCGATGCTGAGGTCCACAGTGCTCCTTTTGAGGCAGGGTGAGATGCCGTCACCGGGTACGGGTGACGGGGGCGTCGAGGTTCGTGGATGCGCCGGGGAGCAGCGACCACGGAAAGTCGTGCCGGCGACCGGCGGCGATTCCAGCGCCCAGCGCACGGTCGACGATGATCTTCGCCTGGCGCCGATAGAAGTCCGTCGGACCGACGGTGGTGAGCGTCGGCGCGATCAGGCGGGCGTCCGGGGTGTTGCCCACGCCGATCACCGCGACGTCGTACGGCACCCGCAGCCCCAGCATGTGCGCGGCGTTGATGGCGGCGATGGCGGCGAAGTCGGTCGTCGCGTAGATCGCGGTGGGGCGTCGCTCGCCGGACAGCAGCCGCACGGCCGCCGCGAACGCGCTCGCCTGGGTCTCGCTGTACGTCTGGGTCCACGCCGGATCCGGTTCGAGTCCGCCGGCGGCCATCCGCTGGAGGTACGGCGTGTAGCGCGTGGTCTCGGTCGCTGCCTGGCGCACCGCCGCCTCGGCGGTCAGGCAGCCGATCGCGGTGTGCCGCTCGAGCAGGTGATCCATGGCTAGCACGCAGCCGGGCAGCGCATCGGAGCGGATCACGTCGAACCCGTCCGGCTCGAGCGTCTCGGAGAAGACGACGAGGCGCTGGCCCCGCTCGACGAGATCACGCAGCTTCTCCTCGCCGTCCGAATCGGTCCCGATGGCGTCGAGATACGCGACGTCGCTCTCCACCCGGTCCAGCGCGGCGTGCCAGTCGCCGTCCGCGAGGATGAGCGTCGTCAGGCCGTGCCGGTTGGCCTCGTCGTTCACGGCATCCGCCACCGCGAGCGACCAGGGATCGCTCAACATGTGCAGCGACAGTTGGATCATGCCGCTGCGCCCGGTGCGGATGGCGCGGGCCGCACGGTTCGGGCGGTAGTTGAGCTCCTCCGCCGCAGCAAGCACCCTGGCCGCTGTGGCCTCGGCCACGCCCGAGCCGGATGCCGCTCCCGCGCGCCCCGAGAACACGTACGACACCGTCGCGGTGGACACCCCGGCACGCTCCGCGACCATGCGGAGCGTGGGGCGTCGGCGAACCGGGTGTGGGTCCTGCGGCATCCGTCAGCCCTTCGACCCGCTGAACGCGATGCCCTGGATGAACTGCCGCTGCAGGATCATGAACGTCACCAGCATCGGCAGCGTCGCCAGCAGAGCGCCCGCCATCAGCACCGGGTAGTCGGTGCCGTGCAGGCCGACCAGCTGCGACAGGCCGACCGAGAGGGGCATCTTCTCGGGGTCGGTCGTGACGATCAGCGGCCACAGCAGATCGTTCCACGACCACAGCACGGTGAACACCACGAGAGCGATGATGCCAGGCTTTGCGAGCGGCACCATGATGCGCCAGAACGTCTGCCAGGGGTTCGCGCCGTCGATGCGCGCCGCCTCCTCGAGCTCGGCGGGCAGCGACATGAAGAACTGGCGCATCAGGAACGTGCCGAACGCGCTGAAGATGCCGGGCACGATCAGGGCCTGCAGCGAGTTCAGCCAGCCCAGCGACTGGACGATCTCGTACTGCGGGAGCAGGTACAGCTGCGACGGCACCATGAGCACCGACAGGAACAGCACGAACAGGGCGTTGCGGCCCGGGAACGGGATACGCGCGAACGCGTAGCCGGCCATCGTGCACAGCAGCACCTGCCCGACGGTACGGCCGATCGTGAGCAGCACCGAGTTGGCGAACATCTGCCCGAACGGCATCGATTCGAACACCCTGGCGTAGTTGGTGAACACCCACGGATCGGGCAGCAGGCTCGGCGGCACCTGGACGGAATCGCTGAGGGTCTTGAACGACGTCAGCAGCTGCCACACGAACGGGAACACCATCAGGACGGCCCCGACGATGAGCACCACGTGCACCACCCACAGCCCGCGGTTCTTCGGGCTGCGTCCCGCCGGTGCGCCCCGCCGAGACGGCGCGGCGCCGACGACGGCGCGGGTGTCGAGAGAGAGGTCACTCATAGTGCACCCACTTCTTCTGCATCCGGAACTGCACGACGGTGAGCACCAGGATGATGACCAGCAGCAGGAAGGCGATCGCGGCGGCGTACCCGCGGTCGTTGTCGAGAAAGCCCGCCTCGTAGAACAGATAGACGACGGTGCGGGTGTTGGGCATGGCCGGATTGCTGCGCCCCAGCATCATGTAGATCAGGTCGAACACCTGCAGCGCGCCGATCACGCTGATGACGCTCACGAAGAAGATCGACGGCGAAAGCAGCGGGATGGTGATCGAGAAGAACTTGCGCACAGGTCCGGCGCCGTCGAGGTCGGCGGCCTCCATGATCGTGTCCGGGATGCCCTGCAGGCCGGCCAGGAAGATCACGATGTTCGTGCCGAGACCGGCCCAGATGCCCACGACGGCGATCGCGACGAGCGCGGTGCTCGGGTCGGTCAGCCAGCTGCGGCCGTCGACGCCAACCCAGCCCAGCGCCACGTTGAGGATGCCGTAGTCGCCGTTGTAGATCATCCGCCACACCAGCGCGATGGCGGCCGGCATGGTGACGACGGGGACGAAGTAGAGGGTGCGGTAGGCGCTGCGGCCCTTGAGGCCGGCGGTGTTCAGCAGCGCGGCGATGGCGACCGCGATCGGGATGCCGATCAGCGCGATGACGGTGTAGATCGCGGTGTTCCGGAGGGCCCCGATCAGCTCGGGGTCCTGAAGCAGCCGCTCGTAGTTCGCCGCGCCGACCCATTCCGAGCCGCCGAACGGGCCGGACTTGGTGAACGAGATGATCAGTGTGCGCACCGTCGGCCACAGGTAGAACACCGCCAAACCCAGCGCGGTGGGGCCGATGAAGACCAGCGCCCACCACGGCGACGAACCGGGAGTGCGCCGCCGGCGGCGGATGCCGGAGGGCTGCGCCTCCGGCATCCGCTCCGACCGCGCGAGGGGCGCGGTCCGCGCCTCCCCGCGCTGCGCGACGACGTCGCTCATCGAATCACTCCTGCTCGGCGTCCAGAGCCGCCTGCATCTTCTCGGCGAGGTCCTTCAGTCCGGCCTCGGGGGTGACGTTGCCCGCCCACACCTGGGAGAGGATCTCGCTCTCGATGCTGGTCCACGCCGACGTGTTCTTCGACACCGGGTACGGCACGGCCGTCTCCAGGGCGTCGATGTACACCTGCAGGTCGTACTGCGGCAGCGCATCGACCCACGCCTGCTGCTTGCCGTTGAACGCGGGGATCACGGTGCCGGCGGACGCCATGATGTCGGCCGCCTCGTCGCCGCTCGCGAACGCCGCGAACTCCTTGGCGGCGTCCAGGTTCTCGCTCTTCGCGTTGGCGACGTTCGCGAGACCGTGGATGACGCTCTGGTTGCCTGCGCTGCCGGCGGCCAGGGGAGCCACGTCGACCTTGTCGGCGATGTCGGCGTTCTCGGCGTAGGTGTGCGCGGTCCACGAGCCGTTCTGGAACATCGCGACCTTGCCGGACAGGAACATGTCCTCGGGGCCGGTGTCGGTCATCTGCTGGGCGGTGGGCGACGACCCCGCTTCGATGAGGTCGGTCCACAGCGTGATGCCGGCGAGGGCCCCGGGCGTGTCGTAGCCGGTCTTCGTACCGTCGGCGTTGATGACCTCGCCGCCGGCCTGCGCGATGGAGTTGTAGTAGTTCTCCTGGCCGAACTGCGAGGCGGCGATGCCGTACTGACCCTTGGCCGGGTCGGTGAGCTTCGCCGCGGCGGCCTTCAGATCGTCCCAGGTCCACCCTGCCTTCGGGTAGTCCACGCCCGCGGCGTCGAACAGCTCCTTGTTGTACCAGAGGGCGATGGTGTCGAAGTCCTTCGGGGCTCCGTAGAGCTTGCCGTCGTAGGTGTACAGGTCGATCAGGCCATCGGGGTAGTCGGCGGCGTCGATGCCGGCGTCGTCGAGCGGCGCGATGACCCCGTTCGACGCGTAGAGCTGGAAGTTCGGCCCGTTCATCCAGAACACGTCCGGCGCGGAGCCGCCCGATACCGAGGTCTGCAGTTTGGTGAAGTACTCCTTGTACGGCGTGACCTGGATCTCCACGTCGACGTCGGGATGGGTCTTCTCGAACGCGGCGGCGATCTTCTCCATCGTCGGCTTCTGGTCCTGGTCCCACATGCCGTAGGTGATGGTGACCGGGCCCCCATCGGCGCTGCCGCCCGAGGCGCCCTGCCCGCCGCTGCAGGCGGTGAGCGCTGCTGCCGCGACCGCGACGACGGCGACGGCCACGGCGCGGCTCTTTCCGCTTCGAATCATCCCGATCCTCCTTTGGATCTCAGTGCGAGGGTGATGTTAATCGATTAGCAAACCGATCACGGCGAGAGTAGACCATGTCTCCAGCGCGACGCAACACACGGCGCGCGCGGTGACGACCGGCGTGCGGCTTCCCGGGCCGCGGGCTCGTGCAGCGCGTGGCTATCCTGGGGCGATGCGCGACGAACCCCGCCACTCCCGCCGTGTCCCCCGCGTGCTCATCATGGGGTGGGACGGCGTGCGCGACGACGTCGTCCGCTCGGCGCACACCCCGCACCTCGACGGCGTGGCCGCGAACGGGTTCTTCGCCACGGTGCGCGTGCACGAGGCGAACCCCACCATCTCCGGGCCGGTGTGGTCGACGATGGCGACCGGCGTGTACCGCGACCGCCACGGGGTGCACGACAACGACTTCCGCGGCCACGCATTCGCCGCGCACCCCGACGTGCTGACCAGAGTGCGCGCCGCTCTTCCCGGGGCCACGACGTTCGCCGCAGGGGCCTGGGCACCGCTGGTCGAGGATGCTTCCGGAGGGCCGCTCTTCGCCGGGGGCGGGTACCGGCCGGCCCTGCCGCCCGGTGCGGAGGACGGACCCCTCGACCTGGTCGCGGCCATGGACGAGGCGGTGATGTCCCGGGTTGCGCGCGAACTGCGCCATCGGGATCATGCCGTGGTCTTCGCCTACGCCGTGCTGCCCGACATCGTCGGCCACACCGAGGGCGTAACCCCGCGTTACCGCGAGGCGGTGGAGACCTGCGACGAGCAGCTCGGGGTGCTGCTCGCGGCCATCGAAGCCAGACCGACGCGCGAGCGCGAGGATTGGACGATCATCGTGCTCACCGACCACGGACACCTCGACGCGGGCCACCACGGCGGCGACAGCGACGAGGAGCGTCTGGCGTGGATGGCGGCGGCGGGGCCAGGCATCGCCCCTGCCGACACGGTCGCCGACCACGCCGACGTGCTCCCGCACGTGCTGCAAGCGCTCGGCCTGCCCTCGGACGACACTCTGGTGGGCATGCCGCTCGGCGGTCGCTCGGGATGACGCCGCTCGTCCTGAGCGCCGTGCTCGCCTCGGCGATCATGCACGGGACGTGGAACGCGATCGCCAAGGCGATCCCGGACCGCCTTGCGTCATCCGCTCTGATCGGCCTGGTCTACCTCGTCGCGGGCGCCGCCGGATGCGTGCTGCTGCCGTCTCCGGCACCCGCGTCGTGGGCTGCCCTCGCGGCGTCGGCGGCGCTGCAGACGGCTTACCTGATCCTGCTCACCGCCGCGTACGCGCGCACCGACTTCAGCGTCGCCTATCCCCTCACGCGCGGGCTGGCCGTGCTCGGGGTCACGACCCTCGCCGTGACGGTGCTGCACGAGCACCTGTCGACGATGCAGGCCGTCGGCGTGGTGGTCGTCGTGGCGGCCCTGTTCACGCTGGCCTTCGCCCGGCGACAGCGACACTCGCGCACCGGGCTGCTGCTGGTGCTGGCCGTCGCAGCGTGCGTGACCGCCTACTCCTTCATCGACGGCGTCGGGGTACGATTCTCCGGCTCGCCGCTGGGCTACGCGGCCTGGCTCTTCCTGCTGCAAGGCGTCTCGATCCCGCTGTGCTGCCTCCTGCTCAGCCGCGACAGGCCGGCGCTCCTCACGTCGGTGCGCCGGCACCTTCTTCTCGGGACGTTCGGGGGCGTGCTGTCGTTGCTGGCCTACGGCATCGTGGTCTGGGCGCAGGCCACCGCGCCGCTGGCCCTCGTCTCCGCGTTGCGGGAGACCGGGGTCATCGCCGCGGGAGTCATCGGAATGCTGCTGTTCAAGGAGAGGCCGGGGGCGGCCGGGATCGTCGCCGCGGTCGCCGCGGCGATCGGCATCGTCACCATCCGTCTCGGGGCGTGAACACCGTGGGCACGGAGTTCAGCGCACGCGCAGTTCGAAGGGGATCACCCGAAATGCAGGATCGGATGCCGTCACAGCATCCTTCATTCCGGATGATCCCCTTCGGATCGGGCGTGGCGGGTTACAGGTTCGCCTCCGCGTAGACACGCAGTGCGTCGCGGACGAACTCCGCACCCGCCGTGCCGCCCTCGCTCGTGGCGTAGTTGGCGCCGAAGCGCGGGTCGGCGACGTACATCTCGCCCAGACCGATGACGTAGCCCTTCACGTCGCCGTTCCCTGCCGCTGGGGTGCCGGGGATGCCGGTCAGCCACTCGACGTGGCGGCGGGCGAGCGCCTGCGCCTCATCGGATGCCGGGTCGATGCCGCTCTCCGCGGCCGCGATCCAGTCCCGGCCGAGGTCGGAGGCGCGCTGCTGCCAGGCGGCGCGCTCCTCGTCGGACATCCCGCGCCACCAGCGGTCGCCGTCGGCGTACGCCTTCTTGCCCCAGCGCTGCTCGACCTCCTCCTTGTACTGGGTGTGGTCGAAGCCGTCGAACATGTTGTCTGCCATGAGGGGCTCCCCTCCTTTCAATGCGTTGATGGTGTTCTCGACGGACGCGATCTGCCGGTGCAACCGGTCCTGCTCCTGGCGCAGCCACGCGAGGTGGGTCTCCAGCGCGGAGGCTTCGCTCCCCCGACTCCCTGTCGGGGGGTCGAGCACCTCGGCGATCTGCGGCAGGCCCAGTCCGAGCTCGCGCAGCAGCAGGATGCGCTGCAGGCGAACCAGCGCGGTCTGGTCGTAGTGCCGGTAGCCGTTGGCGGCGATCCGCGAGGGCTTGAGCAGGCCGATGGCGTCGTAGTGGCGCAGCGTCCTGCTCGTCGTGCCGGCGAGCCTGGCGATCTCCTGGATCGACCAGTCCATGGCATCCCTCCTTCGTTCGTCGATGAGTCCACGCTAGAAGTTGACGTCACGTCAAGGTCAAGCGGGACCTACACTCCGTCATCTGTCGACGCACGGCACTCCGTCCCGGTACGGTCGGAACCGTGTACGACGACGTCACCGCGACCCACCCGCTCGCCCTCGCACCGGTGATCACCCCCGACCGCAGCGTCGACGGGTTCATCGCCGAGTTTCTGCGGAACCTGAACTTCCGACGCGGCATCTCGCTGTCGGCATCCACCGCCAACGACCGCTACCTCGCGCTCGCCTACACGGTCCGCGACTACCTGATGCCGCGCTGGCTCGAGGATCTGCGCCGGCAGCGGCAGACCCAGTCGAAGGGCGTCTGCTACCTCTCCGCCGAGTACCTGCTCGGCCGTCAGCTCGACAACAACCTGCTCGCCTCGGAGCTCACCGAGATCGCGACCGAGGCGATGGCCGCCTGCGGCCTGGACCTCGACGAGCTGCGCGAGTGCGAGACCGAGCCCGGCCTCGGCAACGGCGGGCTGGGGCGTCTCGCCGCCTGCTTCGTCGACTCGCTCGCCACCCTGGGTGTGCCGAACGTGGGCTACGGCATCCGCTACGAGTACGGCATCTTCCGGCAGACGTTCGTCGACGGGCAGCAGGTGGAGCAGCCGGACGCCTGGCTCGATCTCGGCTCGCCGTGGGAGTTCCCACACCCAGAGCACGCCCAGACCGTGTCGTTCGGCGGACACACCGAGACCTACGACGACGGCGGCATCACCCGCACCCGGTGGGTGCCCGCGTGGAGCGTGCGTGCGATCCCGTACAACCACATGGTGCCCGGCTATCACAACGGCCGCGTGAACACCCTGCGGCTGTGGAGCGCCGTGGCGACGGATGCCTTCGATCTGCGCATCTTCAACGCCGGCGACTACGCCGAAGCGGTGCGCGCACAGACCTTCGCCGAGAACATCTCGAAGGTGCTCTATCCCGAGGACTCCACCCCGCAGGGCAAGGAGTTGCGGCTGCAGCAGCAGTACTTCTTCGTCGCGGCGTCCATCCACGACTTCCTCGACCATATGCTCGCCGACGGGTACGACCTCGAGCGGCTGCCCGATCGGGTCATCTTCCAGCTGAACGACACCCACCCGGTCATCGCCGTGCCCGAGTTCATGCGCGTGCTGGTCGACGAGAAGGGGATGGAGTGGGATGCCGCCTGGCGTGTCACCCGGCAGTGCTTCGCCTACACGTGCCACACCCTGCTACCCGAGGCGCTGGAGGTCTGGCCGGTCGAGCTGCTCGGGCGGCTGCTCCCCCGGCACCTGGAGATCATCTACCGGATCAACGCGGAGTTCCTCGACGAGGTGCGCGAACGATTCGGCGACGACGAGGAGCGGCTGCGGCGGATGTCGATCATCGCCGAGTCGCCGGAGCGGTCGGTCCGGATGGCGTATCTCGCAACCGTGGCCGGAGCGAAGGTGAACGGGGTGGCTGAGCTGCACTCGCAACTGCTGCGCGACAAGGTGCTGCCCGACTTCGCCGAGCTCGAGCCGGACAAGTTCACCAACGTCACGAACGGCGTCACCCCGCGGCGCTTCGTGCGCCTGGCGAACCCCGGACTGTCCGACCTCATCACGGCGGCGATCGGAGACGGCTGGGTCACCGACCTGGAGCGGCTCCGCGAGCTCGAACCGTTCGCCGACGACGCGGACTTCCGCGCGGCGTTCGCCACTGTGAAGGCCGAGAACAAGAACCGGATGAACGCGGTGCTGCGCGCCCGCGACGGCATCGCCGCCGGCGAAGGGCACCTGCTCGACGTCATGGTCAAGCGCCTGCACGAGTACAAGCGGCAGATGCTGAAGGTGCTGCACGTCGTGACCGCGTACGACGGAGTGGTGTCGGGGCGCGTCCCGGCATCCGCTCTGACCCCTCGGACGGTGATCTTCGGCGCCAAGGCGGCCCCCGGCTACGCGATGGCGAAGCGGGTCATCCATCTCATCAACGCGGTGGCGGCGACGCTCAACACCGACGAGCGACTGGAGGGGCGGCTGACGGTGCTGTTCCCGCCGAACTACAACGTCACGCTGGCGGAGCGGGTGATCCCGGCGGCCGACCTCTCCGAGCAGATCTCCCTCGCCGGCAAGGAGGCTTCCGGCACCGGCAACATGAAGTTCGCCCTGAACGGCGCGCTCACGATCGGCACCGACGACGGTGCGAATGTCGAGATCCGCGAGCTCGTCGGCGACGAGAACTTCTTCCTGTTCGGCATGAGCGAGCCGCAGGTCGCCGAGCTCGCCGCCCGCGGATATCGGCCGCGCGACTGCTACGAGTCCGATGAGGGTCTGCGCCGCGCCATCGACCTGATCGGGTCCGGCGCCTTCTCGGGCGGCGACGCGTCGGTGTTCGCGCCCGTGGTGTCGAACCTCCTCGACGAGGACCGCTTCATGGTGCTCGCCGACTACGGCGCGTACATCGCAGCGCAGGAGCGGGTGGATGCCGCCTACGCCGATCGGGACGCCTGGACGCACTCCGCCATCCTGAACGTGGCGCGCTGCGGGTTCTTCTCCTCCGACCGGTCGATCCGCGACTACATCGACCGCATCTGGCACACGCCGCCGCTGAGCTGAGTCGCGCGTCGTCGCCGGCGGGGTGCGCTTCGCTCGGATTTGTGGGCTTCGCTCGGGCCGAATGCACGGATGCCGTCCGCGCGAAGCGCACATCTCCGAGCCAGCGAACGGCGGGGGCCTTGACACACACGCGATATATCGTGTTACCCTCAGACCAACGCGATATATCTCGTTGTCGCGGAACAGGAGAGAACAGACATGACCGAGAAGTGGCTCATCGCCCCCGGCGAGGAACGCGTCATCGACATCGCCTCCGCGTCGCGGCTCAAGGTCGGCCTCGTCGGCGGGCAGGTCGACGTCGTGGCGCACGACGAACCCGGCATCCGCATCGAGGTGCACGGTGTCACCATCAAGGACCTCCGTGTGGAATCCGACGGCACCCAGGTCGAGATCGACCACCCCCAGATCGGCTGGGACAACTTCCTCGAGGTGTTCCGCAACTTCGGCGCCGGTGGCCCCAAGGCCGAGGTCAGCATCGCCGTGCCGCGCGGCATCGCGCTCACGCTCGGCGTGGTCAGTGCCGGGGCGCTCGTGTCCGGCATCCGCAACGACGTCAAGCTGAACACCGTCTCGGGTGACCTCATCGCCGACAACATCGTGGGCGACCTGTCGCTGAACTCCGTGTCCGGCGACGTGCAGGTGCGCGGCCTGGTGGGCTCGGTGTCGGCGAACAGCGTGTCCGGCGACGTCGCGGTGACCGGATCGCTGCGCAAGGCCACCATCGACACCGTCTCCGGATCGGTGCTGGTCGACGCGCTCGGCGACGTCAACACCATCAACCTCAACACGGTCGCGGGCACCTCCACGATCCGGCTCGACGAGTCGCTTCCTGCCAACTACGTGCTGCGCAGCATGAGCGGCAAGCTGCTGGTCGACGGCGTCGAGCGCTCCAGCGGCGGCCCCAGCAACTACAGCGGTCAGACCGGCGAGCTCGCCGGCAGCTTCGTCGACGTGCGCGCCAATTCGGTGTCCGGCGGCATCACCGTCCTGCGGCGCACCCGAGTGTCGGCCGCCGATGACGCGGAGTGGGAATCATGAGCCCCGCTGTCTTCTCGCACGGCGACCTGCGGCTTTACCTGCTCTCGCTGCTCGGCGAAGCGCCGCAGCACGGATACGGCATCATCCAGGCGCTCACCGACCGCACCGGCGGCACCTACACGCCGAGCGCCGGCACCATCTACCCCCGGCTCGCCAAGCTGGAGGAAGAGGGGCTCGTCACCAAGACGGTGGACGGCCGCACCACCATCTACTCGATCACGGATGCCGGACGCGCCGAGCTCGAGTCGCGGCAGGGCGACCTGGCGGGCATCGAGGAGGGGCTGGCCGACTCGGTGCGGCTGATCGCGAACGAGGTGCGTCAGAGCGTGCAGGAGGCGATGAAGAGTCTCCGCGCCGACCTGGCCGCCGCCGCGCGCGCGGAGAAGGCCGGGGCCTCGCCGCGGCCGTCCGCGTCCGCACCCAGCGACGAGCGGGCCACCAGCCGGGAGAACCTGCATCGCGCCGACGCGTCGATCAACGCCTTCCGGGCGCGGGTGCGCGCCGACCTGCGCACACACGTGGCGCGGGGCGGGGTGCTGCCGGAGTCGGTGGTGGCCGATCTCGAGAACGCCCTGGATGCCGCCGCGCGCGCCGTCACCCGGGCCATCACCCCGTAGCACCACCCCCTCGGACGCGAGGGAGGGGGCTCTTGCCGCAGCGAGCATCGGGAGGCGCCGCGCGAAGCACGGAGGGCTCCGCTCTGCGAGCGAAGGGAAGATCCCCCGACCGCCCGAGCGGCCGCCTCACTCCGCCCAGGGATCCTTCTGGTCGTCCGGGATCGACTCGCCCTGCGGGACCACCAGGATCGAGCGGTGCTGACGGTGCGCCAGGCGGGCGGCGACCGATCCCGTGAAGAACTCGCGGATCGACTCGCCGATCCCGCGCTTGCGGGTGCCGATCACGATCAGCTGGGCGTCGAGCTTCTCGGCGAGTTGCTTGATCGCGAGGGCCGGGTCGCCGACCAACTGGCGGGCGGTCCACGTGATCCCGGCATTCGCGAGGTGCTTCTCGGCGGTCCGCTGCACCTCCTCGAACTCGGCGGCACCGGCTTCGAGGTTCAGGTCGATGGGGGCGGAATGCATGTATCCGTCGGGGTCCTCGTACGTCACGAAACGGGTGACGTCGACGTGCACGACGACGAGGGGAACGTTCAGGAGCTTCGCGTACTTCAGTGCCTCGTCGAGGACGTGGGGCGGCTGACCGGGCTGGACACCGGCGATGACGGCCTTCTGCAGGGCCGCGTTCTGGCGGGCCTCGTCGGATGCTGCGGGCGCGGAATCTGTCATGGCGATCGTTCCCCCTCACAGGCCTCGGACGGCCGAGGCGTCTGGCGTGCGTGCTATCCTGAATGCTACTCTTACCGGCCCCGAGCCGGTGCCGTGAATATCATCGGGCCCCGCACAGCCCGCTGCTGAACTCGTAAAAGGGGGTCTCGCTCATGGGCCGTGGCCGTCAGAAGGCGAAGCACACGAAGATCGCCCGCGAACTCAAGGCATACAGTCCGTCGGTGAACTATTCGGCGCTGGAGCGCGAGCTCGCGCATCCGAAGGGCGACGAAGACCAGTACGTCGACCGCTGGGCCGACGAGTACGCCGACGAGGACGAGGACGAACTCGAACGAGCCTGATCGTCCGATGGACTGAATGACCGACGCCCCGGTGGCGAGCACACGCTCACCCCGGGCGTCGGTCTTTGGCGTGTCCGACATCTGGTCTCGACGAGGGAGGGCGCAGCCCTGCCGAGGAGCGGCACCGCTCACCACTTCCCGTGGCGGCGCTCCCACTCCTGCTCGACGGTGACCCGCCGGCCCGACATCATGCCGGCGGGGATGGCGGCGACGAGCACGACGACGATGACGATCAGCGGCAGCGTCCAGCCCTCGGCGGCGTCGTGCAGCACCCCGACGAGGAAAGGGAAGACGGCGGCCATGGTGTAACCGACGCTCTGCACGAAGCTGGACAGCAGCACCGCGCTCTCCGACGTGCGGGCGCGGATGCTGATCAGCACCAGCGACAGCGGGAAGAGCAGGCCGACCAGGCCGTAGAGCACGACCCACAGCCACACGATCGCCGGGTCCGGCGCGAACAACAGGCCGAGGATGCCGGTGCCCCCTCCGACGGTGCCGACGAGGAACAGCGGCCGCGTCGCCTGGAAGCGCACCACGAGCATGGGGACGACCATCGAGGCGGGCAGGCCGATGAACGCGAACAGCGACAGCAGCAGCCCGGCCGCCGCCGGCGTCACCCCCGACACGTCCATGACAATGGCCGGAAGCCACGCGAACGCGACGTACGCCATGGTCGCGGATGTGCCGAACGTCATGGCCAGCGCCCACGCCAGCGGGATGCGGGCCAGCCGCGCGAACCGCGAGCGGTTCGCGGGCGACGTGGCGATCGGGCCGGTGACGGAGAAGTCCGCGCCGCTCGCCGGCAGGTTCTCCGTGCCGTCGACACCGTCCGCCGACTCGGGCGGCGGAGCAGTGGCGTCCTTCGATCGGGCGAGCATGAGCAGCCACGGGACGATGCCCGCGACGGCGAACGCACCCCACATCGCCAACGAGAAGCGCCAGCCCGCGGCATCCGCCACCGGCACGGCGATCAGCGGCGGGACGAACGTCGACACCGCCATCGCGGTGGTGTACAGCGTCATCATCAGCCCGAGGCGGTCGGGGAAGTACTTCTTCACCAGCGGCGGCAGCAGGATGTTTCCCATGCCGACCCCGGCGAACACCAGCGCCGTCGCGGCCAGCAGGCCGAGAGACTCGCCCGCGACACCGCGCAGCAGCAGGCCGGCGGCGATCGCGACGAGCGCGACCACCGTCAACCGCTCCACACCGAGACGCTGCTCGAGAATAGGCGTCAGCAGTCCGAACAGCGCGAAGCACACCGGCGGCAGGGTGCCGATGATCCCCAGCACGGCGGAGGACAGCGGGAAGTCGGCGGCGATGTGGTCGATCACCGGCGACAGCGACGCCACCGCCGACCGCAGCGAGAACGCGCAGAGCAGGATGCCGAGCACGGCGAGGGCGCGTCCCCGCCACAGCGGGTCGGGGCCCTTCGACAGGCTCAGGGACCCGGTCACGGCGCGCCCAACGACCCGGGGCGCGTCACGAGGACTGCGACCTCTCCACCCACTCCAGGTACTCGTCGGTGACGGTGCCCGTGACGTACCGACCGTCGAAGCAGCTCATGTCGAGGTCGGTGAGCTCCGAGCCCTCGATGATCGCGGCCTTGAGGTCCTCAACCTCCTGGTAGACGATGCGGTCGCAGCCGAGCTCCTCGGCGATCTCGGGGATGGTGCGGCCGTGGGCGACCAGCTCGTGACGGGACGGCATGTTGATGCCGTAGACGTGCGGATGCCGCACCGGCGGCGCCGCCGAGGCGAAGATCACCGACTTGGCTCCGGCGTCGCGGGCCATCTGGATGATCTGCTTGCTGGTGGTGCCGCGCACGATGGAATCATCGATGAGCAGCACGTTCTTGCCCTTGAACTCGGCCGACATCGCGTTCAGCTTCTGCCGCACGCTCTTCTTGCGCACCGCCTGGCCCGGCATGATGAACGTCCGGCCGACGTAGCGGTTCTTGTAGAAGCCCTCGCGGTACTCGACGCCGAGCTTGCGGGCGACCTCCATCGCCGACGGACGCGACGAGTCGGGGATCGGCATGACGACGTCGATCTCCTCGAGCGGCACGTGCTTGGCGATGGTGTCGGCCAGCCGCTCGCCCATGCGCAACCGGGACTCGTAGACGGACACGCCGTTCATCACCGAGTCGGGGCGGGCAAGGTACACGTACTCGAACGCGCACGGGGTGAGCCGGGTCTGCTCGGCGCACTGCTGGGTGAACAGCTCGCCGTCGTTGGTGATGAAGACCGCCTCACCCGGGGCGACCTCGCGCACGATGTCGTAGTCGGCGTTCTCGAGCACCAGCGACTCACTGGTGACGACCCACTCGTCGTTACCACCGGCCTCCGCCGCGGGGCGGCGGCCGAGGATGAGGGGACGGATGCCGAAGGGGTCGCGGAACGCCAGCAGGCCGTATCCGGCGATGATCGCGATGACCGCGTATGCGCCCTCCACCCGCTGATGCGTGCGGGCCACCGCTTCGAAGATGCGCTCGGGGTCGAGGTCGACCGTCGACGTGGAGGTCTGCAGTTCATTGGCGAGCACGTTCAGCAGCAGTTCGGTGTCGCTGGACGAGTTCAGGTGGCGACGGTCACGCTGCGCCATGTCGGCGGTCAGCTCGCGCGTGTTCGTGAGGTTGCCGTTGTGCACCAGGATGATGCCGTAGGGCGCGTTCACGTAGAACGGCTGCATCTCCTCCTCGCTGGAGGCGGTGCCCTTCGTGGCGTACCGCACGTGCCCCAGACCGACGCTGCCGAGCAGCGAACGCATGTCGCGCGTGCGGAACGCCTCGCGCACCATGCCCGAGGCCTTCGCCATGTGCATGACGCCGTTGGGCTCCGCGGTGGCGATGCCGGTGGCATCCTGTCCGCGGTGCTGGAGCAGCAGGAGCGCGTCGTAGACGTCCTGGTTGACCGGGCCGTTGCCGACCATTCCGACGATGCCGCACATGGCTGGTTACTTCGCTCCGTCCGCGTAGGCGCCCACCAGGCGCACCGCTCCGCCGTCGACGCCCTTGGCGCCCTCTTCGAACTCCCCGGCCGGCCGCGCGCCGGTGCGCACCGTGCCGACCTGCCAGGCCGGGATGCCCTGGGCCTGGATCGCCGCGCTCACGGCATCCTTCCGCTGCTCCGCCACCACCACGAGGAAGCCGATGCCCAGGTTCCAGGTGCCCTCGGTGTCGGTCAGGGGGGTGCCGGCGATGTCGGCCAGCACCCGGAAGACAGGGCTGGGCGACCAGGTCGAGCGGTCCACCTCGGCCCAGCTGCCCTGCGGCAGCACGCGGGCGAGGTTGGCGGCGATGCCGCCGCCGGTGACATGGCTCAGCGAGTGGATGCCGTGGTCGAGCGGGGTCCCTGCACCCGGCTGGGTCCCCGAGCCCGTCGAAGGGCCCAGCAGCTCAAGCAGCGGCCCGGTGTACAGCCGGGTCGGCTCCAGCAGCGCCTCGCCCCAGGTGGTGCCGAAGTCGGCGGCCTGGTCGGCGTACGCGATGCCGGCGCCGGTGATGATGTGTCGCACGAGCGAGTAGCCGTTGGAGTGCAGGCCGCTGGAGGCCAGCGCGATGACAGCGTCGCCGTCCTGCACGCGGTCGGCGCCGAGCACGGCATCCGCTTCCACGACGCCGGTGGCGGCGCCGGCGACGTCGTAGTCGCGCGGGCCGAGCAGGCCGGGGTGCTCCGCGGTCTCGCCGCCGACGAGGGCGGTGCCGGTGGCGGCGCAGGCGTCGGCGATACCACGGACGATGTCGGCGATGCGCTCCGGGACGACCTTGCCGCACGCGATGTAGTCGGTCATGAAGAGCGGCTTCGCCCCCACCACGACGATGTCGTCGACGACCATGCCGACCAGGTCCTGCCCGATCGTGTCGTGCTTGTCGATGGCCTGCGCGATCGCCACCTTCGTCCCGACGCCGTCGGTGCTGCTGGCCAGCAGCGGACGGCGGTAGCCCAGCAGCGCGCTGGCGTCGAACAGCCCGGCGAATCCGCCGACACCGCCCAGCACCTCGGGTCCGTGCGTCGCGCGCACGGAATTCTTCATCAGTTCGACGGCGAGGTCGCCGGCAGCGGTGTCGACACCTGCTGCGGCATAGGGATTGGTGGGGGAATCGGCCACCAGACAAGCGTACCGGCCCGGCACAGACGAGGGGGACCCGCGAGCGGGGAGGGGGACGGCTCCTCCGCTCGCCGGGTCTCCCCCGGATCTGTGCGCGCTCGCGGCGGTTCAGCCCTGCTGTCGCAGGTGGTCGCGCGCGTCGGTCGCGCTGTCGGTGACGGTCTGCGCGGCATCCGTCGCGTCGCCGCGGACGTGCTCGGCCGCCTCGGTGGCACGGTCCTTCACCGCGGTCGCCGCCGCCTGGGCGGGCTCCTTGAGGTCTTCGCCGACGTCGCGCGCGACCTGCGCCGCCTCGTCGACGAGCGGCTGCGCCTTCTCCTTGACGTCCTCGGCGAGCCGCTTCTCCTTCTCGGATGCCGGGATGAGGGAGGCCGCGATGAGGCCGAGGCCGAACGCGACCAGCCCGACCGCCAGCGGGTTGCCCTCCGCCTTGGCGACGGCGCGATGCCCGGTGCCGCTGATGCCGGATGCCACATCGGAGCCGGCGTCGTGCAACTTCTCGCCGGCGTCCTCCGCGGCGCCCATCACCCGGTCGAGGAGGGAACGGAACGCCCCCTTGACCTTGTCGGTCTGCCGCTGCACGATCTTGGACGGCGTGACCTTGTCGGCGAGAGCGTCGACGTCGCGGCCGAACTCGCGCCGTGTGACCTCGATGTCCGCCCGGATGGCGTCAGGTGAATTGCTCATCGGTTCTCCTCATTTCTCTTCACCGCGTCGGGAATGCGCTTGAGCGACTCCACCGTCTGGGGCGCACCTTCGACGCTCTCGAACTGCTTGCGTCCGGTCAGGAACAGGACGAGGGCCGCCACACCCCAGATGACCGCCACGATGACGGCCGACCAGCCGAGGTCCATCACGTGGCCCAGCGCCCACCACAGGGCGAGCGACAGGAAGAAGATGGACATCATCGCCGCGTACGCCGCGCCGCCGACCATGCCGGCCCCGCGGCCCGCGCGCACCGCGGACTCCTTCACCTCGGCCTTCGCCAGCTCTAGTTCCTGGCGCATCAGGGTGGACAGGTCGCCGGCCACCTCGCTGAGCAGGTCGCCGAGCGACGTGGATTCCGCCTTCTGCTCCGACGGCGTGGGATGCGACGCCGGAGCCGCCTGCGGCGGGGTCGGCGGCGCCTGCGGCGGGGTCGGCGGCGGTGTCGGGAATGCTGCCGGGTCCGTCATGGTCGCTCCTCCCCCGGCCGGTGCTGGTGGGCGCTGTCCGTCTCGTCGAACACCGGGGTGTCGTCCGGCCGCGGCGGCACACCCGCCGCCGAGATGTCGCCCTGGATGCCGTCGGGCGCCGGCGGGGCGCCGGCGGGCGGGCCGGGGAAGTTGGACGTGGCGGTCTCGGGGAAATCGGTCGCGCCGGACTCGTACACGTCCGGCGGGGTCACCGGGCCTCCGGGAGCGGACATGATGCCCGACGGCGGCGGGGTGGCCGGCGTTCCGGACACCGGCGAGACCGTCGGCACGGTGGGCGTCGTGTCGGGGGTGGACGGCGCGGAGGCCGTGGTCGGCGGCGGCGGGGTGTAGCCGGATGCCGTCGTCGAGCCGCCCGGCGTACCCGCCGTTCCGGTGCCCGCGGTGGCCGCGGAGCCGCTGTGCTCGGCGGCGCCCTCGGTCAGCGCCCTGGCGAGGCGTCCCACCGCGAGTCCGGCGATCGCGGCCACGGCGATGAACGTGCCAGGCTTGCGGCGCGCGTACGACTTCACCTCGCGCAGCAGGCCCTCGGGGTCGCGCTGACCGAGCCAACCGGCGATCGCGTCGACCTTCTCCGACGCCTGGCGCACCAGGTCGGTGGCCACTCCGCCGCCCTGGGCGTTGGCCGCCATCGAGCCGAGTTCGTCACCGACCGACCGCAAGCCGTCGGCGACTCGCTGCTGCTGGGTGCTCGCCTGGTCACGCAGCTCCGTGCGGGTCTGCGCGTAAAGATCCTTGATCTGGGCCTTCGCCTCGTGGGCGACCGCTGCCGCCTCCGTCTTCGCCGTCTCGGCGACGTGGCCCGCCTCGTTCATGGCGGTGTCCTTCACCTGCGTCGCTTCCTGCTTAGCCGTCTCGACGGTGCCCGACGACTCGTGCGGCCCGCCGCTCGTCACGCCGGCCGTCCCTTCTCCGTACGTACCTGACATAGCCATTCCTCTCGACGCGAGACCGGCGGGCACCGGCCTCGGGTTACCGGTCTAATGGCTGCGGTCCGGTTCACCACGAGGGTTGACCGTCGGGCATCGGGGGGTTAACGTGACGCGCCCGAATCGCGCCGAACCGCCCGGCCTGATACAGTTGATGGTTGCGCAACGTTTCGCCGCTTCTCACCGGCGCAGCGCGACACCTCGGCCGGACACCGCGTGTCCCGGACGACTTCGCACAGACGCGAGTCCATCCGCCTCGGCCATCACGACTCGGCGGCAGCATGCCGCCCGCACAGCAAGAGCAAGAACCATGACCATCACCGTTTCCCCGGTGCGCGCACAGGCGCGCGCCCTGATCGCCTCCCCGGCGGCATCCGCAGAACCCGCCGCCGAACTCGCCTGGAAGCAGGCCGACCATGACGTGTTCGTCGCCACCACCGGCGAGGGCGAGTACGCCGGCTTCGTCGCGGTCGACACCACCCAGCACATCGCGCACGACCGGCACAGCCGGCGCATCGGCAGCTACCCGACCCTGGCGGCCGCCCGCGAGGCGCTCGCCGACGCCACACGGCCGCCGTCGCGCGGCCGTCGCGTCCGTCGATCGCGCCTGAGAATCCTGACGCGATCGAACTGACAGCGCAACGGGGATGACCCCGCGACCGCGGATCCATACGATGGGGCCATGGTCGACAAGCCGCAGTGGCTGATCCGCGAAGACGCCAGCACACCGGTGCTCGTCGCGCTCGCGTTGCGTCAGCTGCTCGGCATCCGCGCTCCGGAGGATCTGCCCAGCCTGCGCGGCCTCGAGACCCGATCGCCGGATGCCGCCGACGTGAGCGACGCGTTGGAGCGGCAGTGGCGGGAGTACTGGGACATGACCGTCGAGCCGCGGGCGCACCGATCGGAGGTTCCGCTCGAGCTGGTCGACGGCTTCGACACCCTTGTCGCGCTGCCGGCCACCGGCGCGGAGGAACTGCGTGACGCGTTCATTCCGCACGCGGCGACCGCCATCCGGTTCGCGGAACAGGCGCACAAACGCTACCTCGACTCGGTGAGCTCGTCGGGCGACGCATACCGCGCGTACGCGAGCGCCATCGCCGAGTTCGAGCGGGAGGTGGGGCGACGCGCGCACTCGTTCGAGTTGAACGTGCAGGTGCTGCCCTTCACGCAGCGCGGCATCTGGTGGATCGGCTCGCTGACCGTCGCGGTGACCGACGGACTGCGACGCGACGTGGTCGCGTTCGACGCGGCGGTGAAACCGGTGATCTCCGAACTGGCCTGAGCGCGGTCAGCCCTCGGCGCTGTCGGTGCTCAGGCCTCGGCGCTCAGGCCTCGGTGTCGGTGACGTGCTCGTGCCGCACACGCACGGTGCGCGCCTTCCGGCGCGCCACGCGCTCGAGGATGAGCGCGACGACGCCGCCGAGCGCGATCCCGGCCGGCACCGTCCACAGCAGCGCGAACCCGAACACCTGCGCCGGCGGGTAGACGACGTCCAGCGCCTGCGACGGCTCGTAGCTGCCGACGGCGGTGAGGATGCCGGCGACGATGACTCCGAGCACCACGCCCAGCCCCATGAACACGCCGAACCGCGGCACCGGTCGGATGGTCGCCTCGACGGTCTCGGTGGATGCTGTACGGGCCATGCCTCCATTGTCCCACGCGCCTGTGAAAGGCGGGCGGGGGTGCGGGCCCTGCGCGCAGCGGTCAGTGGGTGCGCGCCGTGCGCACAGCGGTCAGTGGGTGCGCGCCTGCGCGCAGCGGTCAGGGGCGCAGCGGCAGCAGGTCCGACAGGTCGGCACGTGTGCCGGAGGCCAGGATGCGGCCGGCGGCGACGGCATCCGCCCACTGCTCGGCACCGGTGGCGACGGCGACCCAGGTGGCGGCATCCATCTCCACCACGTTGGGCGGGGTGCCGCGGGTGTGCCGCGGCCCCTGCACCACCTGCACCGCGCCGAACGGCGGGACGCGCACCTCGACGCTGTTGCCCGGCGCCTTCTCGTCCAGCAGCTGCAGCAGGTAGCGCACCGCCGTCGCCGTGACCGGCCGGGGCGCGTCACCGGACGCGAGCGCGGACAGCGCGGCGCGGCCGTCGGCGATGTCGATCCTGCGAGCGGGCATGGCTCCAGGCTACGACCAGCGCTTAGGCTCGGCAGGGATGAGCCATCCTGCAGAGACCCTGCGCGGTGCGCGCGCCGAGCTGATCGCCGCGACCGGACGCGCGTCCGACCTGCCTTCGCGGTTCGCGCCGGTCGTCGGGGCGTCCCGTCCTGCCGCCGTGCTGATGCTGTTCGGGCGGCTGGACAGCATCCCCGCCGGGTCGGACGAGTCGACGGTGGCCGCGGATCTCGACGTGCTGCTGCAGCGGCGCTCGGCGACGCTGTCGTCGCATGCCGGGCAGGTGTCGTTCCCGGGCGGGAGGCGCGATGCGCACGATGCGGACGCCGTCGCGACCGCTCTGCGCGAGGCGGAGGAGGAGACCGGGCTGGATCCATCAGGGGTGGAGGTGCTCGGCACGCTGCCGGATCTGCCGGTGATGCCCAGCCGGTACATCGTCACGCCGGTGCTGGCGTGGTGGCGGTCGCCGTCGCGCGTCGCGGCGGTTGACCACGCCGAGACGGTCGACGTCTTCCGAGTGCCGGTGGCGCAGCTGCTCGACCCGCAGACCCGGTTCACGTCGACCGTGCGGCGGGTCGGGCGCACGTTCCGCGGTCCCGCGTTCGACGTCGACGGCACGATCGTGTGGGGGTTCACGGCCATGCTGCTGGACGGACTGTTCGACGCCGCCGGGTGGACGATCCCGTGGGACCGGTCTGTGGAGCGCCCGATCGAGCCGTGACCGCAGGCACGGTGTTCACGCAGGCCCGGTGTTCACAACTCAGGAAGAACAGGCTGCCGGCAGGCCGTTCTGGCCGGTTTCGCGTCGAATCGCCACGTCAATCCTGAGTTATGAACGCCGGTAACGTGCGTCGAGGCCGCCGGTAGGCTGGCGGCATGAAGATCCTTGTCCTCGGCTCCGGCGCGCGCGAGCACGCGATCATCCTGTCCCTACGGTCCGAGGCCGCCGATCACGAGGTCTTCGCCGCCCCTGGCAACGCCGGCATCGCGCAGGACGCCACCTTGGTCGACCTCGACCCGCTGGACGGCGCCGCCGTCGCGGCGTTCGCCAACGAGCATGCGGTCGACCTCGTGGTGATCGGCCCCGAGGCGCCGCTCGTCGCCGGCGTGGCCGACGTGCTGCGCGGGCGCGGCATCCCGGTCTTCGGGCCTGGCAGGGCCGCCGCTCAGCTGGAGGGCTCGAAGGCGTTCGCGAAGCGGATCATGGAGGCGGCCGGCGTGCCCACCGGGCGCGCCGTGCGCGCGGCATCCGTCGCCGAGGTCGAAGCCGCCTTCGACCAGCTCGGCTCCCCCCACGTCGTGAAGGCCGACGGGCTCGCCGCCGGTAAGGGCGTGATCGTGACCGCCGACCGCGCCGAGGCGTTGGCGCACGCCGAGCAGTACCTGCCCAGCGGTCCGGTGCTGGTGGAGGAGTTCCTGTCCGGCCCCGAGGTGTCGCTGTTCTTCCTCAGTGACGGCGACACTGTGCGCGCGCTCAGCCCGGCCCAGGACTTCAAGCGCGCGCTCGACGGCGACGGCGGGCCCAACACCGGGGGCATGGGCGCCTACTCGCCATTGCCCTGGCTGTCGGAGCAGTTCGGCAGCGAGCAGGAGTTCGTCGACCTGGTGACCGAGCAGATCGCCCTGCCGGTGGTGCGCGAGCTCGACGCCGAGGGCACCCCGTTCATCGGGCTGCTGTACGCCGGGCTCATCCTCACCCCGGCCGGCGTGCGAGTCATCGAGTTCAACGCGCGCTTCGGCGACCCGGAGACCCAGGTCGTGCTGCCGCGACTGCGCACTCCGCTGTCCGAGCTCCTGCTCGCGGCGGCATCCGGCACGCTCGAGGCGCAGCCGCAGCCGGAATTCTCCGATGACGTCGCGATCACAGTGGTGCTCGCGAGCGAGGGCTACCCAGAGGCGCCGCAGACCGGTCGGCTCATCGAAGGACTGGACGAGGCAGCCGCGGTCGAGGGCGTGCGCATCGTGCACGCCGCGACGGGCGCCCCCGATGCCCCGGGGGGCTCGCTCGTCGCGACCGGCGGGCGCGTGCTGAACGTCGTCGCCACCGGCACCGACTTCGCGGATGCGCGGGCTCGCGCGTACGAGGCGATCGGCCGGATCCGCCTCGACGGCGCGCACTACCGGCACGACATCGCCGCGCGCGTCGCCCGGTAGGGGCCCCTCGGGCGCTCCGCCGCGTCGACGGCGCACCTCAGTCACATGTCTGCGCCATCCTCCGGCATCCGCTGCATCGATCGATGGCGCGGATGCCGGAAACTGGCGCGCACATGTGGCGCGGATGCCGGAAACTGGCGCGCCCAACGGGCGGATCCGCCGGACAACGCATGTGGCGCGGGTCAGCCCCGCCGCACGAAGTACCAGTTGGCGAGCAGCCACACCACGGCGAGCGCGAGGAACGTCGCGACGCTCGCCCAGCGTGCGGCCGGGTCGGTGTCGGCGACGGCGTGCACGACCAGCTGACCCGCAGTCAGCACGAGGGAGGCGACGCCGACGACGGCCAGGCCCTTCGCCGCGGCGGCGCGGTCTCGCTCGTCCGCGTACTCCAGCGCGTTGACCCGCTCCAGGTCGCTCGACGAACTGCGCCGGGCGAGCAGCGCGCCGATGCCGCCGCCGACACCGCCGAGCAGCAGCGCCCAGCCGGGAACCGCAAGGCCGGACACGAAGCACACCACCGCGCCGCCGATGCACAGGCCGACGAGCACCGTGTTGACCGGCGACATCGGCCAGCGCACGCGGGTCGCTGCGCCCTCCTCGTTCGGATCATCCGTCGACATCGAAGACCTCCTCCACGGTGGATCCGAAATGGCGCGCCAGGTGCACCGCGAGCGTGAGCGACGGGTCGTAACGCCCGGTCTCGATCGCGTTGATGGTCTGCCGGGAGACGCCGACGGCCGACGCGAGCGCCTGCTGCGACAGCCCGCGCTCCGTTCTGAGCTCCTTGACCCGGCTGCGCACGTGTCCACGGTAGGGGAATCACGCCGGTCTGTAAAGCGGACTTGACACACATCGCGGATGTAAAGCAGGCTTGTCATGTCAAACACGCTTTACACAACCGGAGGACACCATGCAGGACGCGCTCATCGACTTCACCGAGTCCCTTCCGCTCTGGCTGCAGTGGGCGGGGGTGATGCTGGCCGCCGCGATCCCGTTCATCGAGTCGTACTTCGGCACCCTCATCGGCGTGGTCGCCGGCGTCCCGCTGGCGGTCACGCTGCTCGCGGCGGTCACCGGCAATGTGATCTCGATGCTCGCGTTCGTCTTCGTCGCCGCGACGGCCCGCCAGAAGGTGCTCGCCCGCCGCGGCGCCGGCGCGGATGCCGTCGAGCCGTCTCCCCGCCGCATGAAGGTCAAGCGCATGTTCGACCGGTTCGGCGTCCCGGGCGTGAGCCTGCTCGGCCAGACGGTGCTGCCCAGCCAGATCACGTCGGGGATGATGGTCTCCTTCGGCGCCAGCCGGAACGCAGTGATCCTCTGGCAGATCATCTCCATCATCGTCTGGGCGGTCGTCTTCGCCTTGATCGGCCAGGCCGGGATCGCACTGTTCCGTTGACCGAGCTTCACACGTGCGCTGCAGTTTCCGGCATCCGCTTCATCGATCAATGGCGCGGATGCCGGAAACTCGCGCACACGTGTGACCGGAGGGCCGGAGCGCCCGCACCCGGCATCCGTCAGCGGGCGGAGTCGGTCTTGCGGTAGCGGCCGAGGAAGAAGGATGCCACCAGCGCGACGGCCATCACGGCGGCGGGCAGCAGCATCGCCTGCGCCATGCCGGCTGAGAAGCCGGCCGCGATCTCGGGAGGCATCGGACCGGTCTCCGCGACACCGGCCGGCGCGTCGGCCAGGCCCGGCAGGTTCGCCTCGAGACGCGACTGCATGAAGGCCGCGATCGCCGCGGAGCCCACCACCGAGCCGATGGTCCGGGTGGTGTTGTAGATCCCGGCGCCGGCGCCGGCCTGCCGGGGCGGGAGGTTCCGCGTCGCGGTGGTCGCGAGCGGTCCCCACATGCCGGCGTTACCGATGCCGATCACGGCCGACGGCAGCAGGAACATCCAGGTCGGGGTGTCCATGTTCGTCATCGCAGCGTTCCACAGCTGGCCGCCGGCGACGCACAACAGGCCCGGCACCAGGATGAGGCGCGGATCGACCCGGTCGAGGAGCTTACCGGCAGCCGGGGCGAGGGCACCGGACATCACCGCCATCGGGATCATCAGCAGCGCCGCCTGGGTGGGGCTGAGCTCGCGGGCCAGCTGCAGGTAGAACATGAACGGCAGCGACATCGCGGTGACGGTGAAGCCCACCGCGGCGATGGCGACGTTCGCCCCGGAGAAGTTGCGGTCGCGGAACAGCGCCAGCGGCACCAGCGCCTCGCTGCGGGTGAACCTCTGCTGCACGACGAACAGCACGAGCACCACGGCGCCGGCGATGATCAGCCCCCACACGGTGATGGGTCCGACGATGACGCCCCAGTCGTGCTTCTCGCCCTCCTGCAGGCCGAACACGATCAGGAACAGCGCGACGGCGCTCAGCACGACGCCGACCACGTCGAAGCGATGACGGTGGGTCTCGAGCGAGGGCACCAGCATCCAGGCCAGCACGAAGCCGACGACGCCGACCGGCAGGTTGACGAAGAAGATCCACTCCCAACCGAGGGCGTCGACGAGCAGGCCGCCCAGCAACGGGCCCACCAGCGTGGCCACGCCCGCCGTGGCACCCCAGAGCCCCATCGCGGCGCCCCGTCGGTCGGGCGGGAACGTGCGGGTGATCACCGCCATCGTCTGCGGCGTCATGAACGCCGCACCGAGACCCTGCGCCGCACGCGCGATGATCAGCCCTTCGAGCGTGGTGGACAGGCCGCACCACAGGGATGCAAGTGTGAACACCGCCAGGCCGATGAGGTAGATGTTCTTCGGCCCGAACCGGTCGCCGAGGCGCCCGGTGATCAGCAGCGGCACCGCGTAGGCGAGCAGGTACGCGCTGGTGACCCACACCACGTTGTCGAGGTTGTTGGTGTCGGGGTCGAGCGCCGCCTTGATGGCGGGGTTCGCGACGGAGACGATCGTGGTGTCGACGAGGAGCATGAAGAATCCGATGACCAGGGCCCACAGGGCCGGCCATGGACTCCGGGTCTTGATGGGCGCCGTCTCCGTAGTCACCCGGTCACGCTACACCTGTCGTCGGACAGCCGGCGGCGCGACCGTGTGCTCAGTCCAGCACCGGACCGAGCCCCGCACGCTCCAGGATCACGCCGACCTGCACCCGGTTGCGCGCGCCGAGCTTGGCGAACACCTGCTCGAGGTGGGTCTTCACTGTGCCGGCCGAGATGTGCAGCGCGGCGCCGATCTCCTGGTTCGTCGCACCGGATGCCACCCCCGTGGCCACATCGCGTTCGCGGTCGGTCAGCATCGCCACCCGCTCCAGCGCGGCGCGCCGCCCGGAGGTCCCCTCGTTCTCGACGGCGCGACGCACCAGCTGTGCGGTGCTGCGCCCCGAGATCACGCTGTCACCGGCGGCCGTCCGGCGCACGGCGTCGATGATGCGCGCGGGAGACTCGTCCTTCAGCAGGTAGCCGGTGGCGCCGGCGACCAGCATCCGCACCAGGTGGTCCTCCGCGTCCATGCTGGTCATCGCGAGCACGCGCGAGTCGGACTGCGCCACGATCACCGCCGTGGCCTCGGGGCCGCCCATGCCCGGCATCCGCACGTCCATCAGCACCACGTCGGGGCGGTGCGCGCGCACGAGCTCGACGGCGGCGGCACCGTCGGCGGCCTCGCCGATCACATCGATCGCCGGATCCACCGAGAGCACGAAGCGGAAGCCGTTGCGGATGAGCGGCTCGTCGTCGACGAGCAGGACGCGTACGGCGTCTCCGGTCTCAGGGCTGGCCACGCCCCGAGCCTAGCGGCGGCCTCAGACACGCTCCTGCCACGGCAGCGTCACGTCGACGATGAACGCGCCCTCGTACGGGCCGATCCACGCGGTTCCGCCGAGCGCCTCGGCGCGCTCCCGGATGCCGATCAGCCCGTTGCCTCCGCCCGGGACGGCGGGGGCGAGGCCGGGCTGCAGCGCGTTCTCCACGCGGATGCGGGCACCGCTGTACGGGTTGACCTGCACGAACACGTCGACGAGAGCCCCCCGCGCGTGCTTCATCGCGTTCGTGACCGCCTCCTGCACGATGCGGTGCACCGCACTGTCGAGCTGAGCGGTCGCGCGCTCCGCAGCCTCGATGACGACGAAGCCCGACACCTGCTGACCTGCCGCTCGCAGATCGGACAGCAGGGTGCCGATCGCGCGCATCGTCGACGGCGCCGACGCGCCGGCGACCGGGCCGCTGCGCAGGTCTCCGATCAGGCCACGCATGTCCTGCAGCGCGGCGTGGGTCTGCTCGCGCACCGTGCGCGCGATCTCCCCGGCATCCGTGCCGGTCGCAGCGGCGGCCTCGAGCGCGCCGGCATGCAACGAGACGACCGACAGGCGGTGCGCGAGCGCGTCGTGCATGTCGCGAGCGATGCGCTCACGCTCGGCCTGCCGCACCATCTGCTCGGTGAGTGCGTCGGCGCGGCGGTGCTCCTGCTCGGCGCGGGCCTGGCTGTGCGCGGCGACCTGCCGCGTGCGGGCGTGCAGCACGAACCCGGCGGCCACGCCGAGCGACAGCGCCGCCCACACGAACGAGGCGACGATCCAGGCCGGCTCGTACTGCGCGTCGACGCGCTGGGTGAAGTACCAGGACAGTGCCGCTCCCCAGGGCGTCGCCGCCTCGCGCACGGCATACAGCAGCACGAGGCCACCGGTCGCGGCGGCGATGACCCGAGTGCGCTCCGGCCACCGCCGGACGCACCGCACGGCTCCGATGAGCAGCAGCAGGTAGGTCACCCCGGTGAGAGCCAACAGCGCGCCGGCGACGAGCGCGATCACCGGACGCTTCGGCCAGAACGCCGAGGCCCAGCCGGCGCACACGGCGAGCGCCACGCCCGTTCCGAGGTCGGTGATGTGAGCGTCGGTGCCGGTGAACGTCGCCGCCCCCGGCACGTTCACCACGGCCGCGATGTCGACCAGCACCCCGAGCGCGAACAGCCCGACAGCGCCGGCGGCGCCGGCGCCGGTGCGCAGGCGGCTTCGCCGGGGGGAGGGGACAGGGGTGGCCACATCACGAGCGTAGGACCGGCCGGCGACATCCCACCTCCGCCGGGCGGCGAGCGTCACCTCCCCCGAACGGCAGAGGCAGGTGTGGCCGGGTGGCCCATCCAGCGGGGCGGATGCCGTTGGGATGCTGACTCCACCGGTGCCCGCAGCTGGACGCGGCGCCGGCCGGGAGGCGGCTCCCGGCTTTCACCCACACGCACAAGAGGACACTCCCATGAGCTTCGACAACGGCAACCACACTCCCCCGCCCCCGCCCGCATCGCCGGTACCGCCGATGGCGGCGACCGTGCCGCTGGCACCGCCGGCCGGACTGGGTGCACCCGTCCCGCCGCCCACCGCGACGGGCGGCAAGTCGTTCCTGACCACGTGGCTTCTCGCCCTGCTGCTCGGGATCGTCGGCGCCGACCGGTTCTATCTCGGCAAGATCGGTACCGGCCTGCTCAAGCTCTTCACCCTCGGCGGCCTGGGCATCTGGGCACTGATCGACCTGCTCATGGTGCTCACCGGCGCGACGCGGGACGCCTCCGGTCAGCGGCTGGCCGGCTACGACGACCACAGGAAGATCGCGTGGATCGTGACGGGAGCGGTGATCCTGCTGGGGATCGTCCTGAACATCGTGTCGCCGAAGCCGGAGGCGCCCTCACCGGCATCCGCTCCGGCACCCGTCAGCACCCCCGCCGACGATGCCGACGAAGAGCCCGCCGAGCCGGCGCCGGCGATCGTCCCCGACATGGTCGGCACCACGATCGGCATCTCCCGGCCCATCGCGGAGGCGTACGGCCTCACGTTCACCGCGCCCGCGGATGCCACCGACGAGTCGGTCATCGCGAGCCAGTCGATCGAAGCCGGGCGGGAGGTCGAGCAGGGCACCGAGGTGGTCGTCACCGTCGAGCCGCCGAAGCCGAAGCTCACCGTGGAGCAGCAGAACGCGATCGGCAAGGCGCAGGACTATCTGGCGTTCTCCGGATTCTCGCGCGCGGGACTGATCAACCAGTTGGAGTTCGAAGGGTTCTCCACCGAGGCCGCCACCTTCGGGGCCGACAACGCGGGAGCGGACTGGAACGCGGAGGCGGCCGAGAAGGCGAAGAGCTACATGGACCTGTCAGAGTTCTCCCGTCAGGGGCTGTACGACCAGCTCGAGTTCGAGGAGTTCACGCCCGAGCAGATCGAGTTCGCTCTGGCAGCCGTCGGCTACTGAGCGCTTGACGGCCACTGACCGCGACGCCCGTGCCCGGTGTCCACGACGCCGGGCACGGGCGAACACACGGCCGGCGCCGCGATGGGATGATGAACGGGTGAGCGAAGCACAGAGCATCCCCGGCTGGCGGCACATCTACTCGGGCAAGGTCCGCGACCTGTACGCCTGCGAGGATCCGGGCGACACCCGCATCCTGGTGGTGGCGTCCGACCGGGTCAGCGCATTCGACTTCGTGCTCTCCCCCGGCATCCCGCAGAAGGGCGAGCTGCTCACCACGCTCAGCCGCTGGTGGTTCGACCGGCTGGACACCCCGAACCACCTCGTCGACGGCGAGATCCCGGATGCCGTCGCCGGGCGCAGCATGCTCGTCATGGCGCTCGACATGCTGCCTGTCGAGTGCGTCGTGCGGGGCTACCTGACCGGTTCCGGCTGGGCGGAGTACACCGAGCACGGCACGGTGTGCGGCATCCCACTCCCCGCCGGCCTGCAGAACGGCGACCGGCTCCCCGAGCCGCTGTTCACCCCCGCCTACAAGGCCCCGATGGGCGAGCACGACGAGAACATCACGTTCGAGCGCACCGTCGAGCTGGTCGGCGCCGAGCGTGCCGCGCAGCTGCGGGACGTGTCGCTGGACCTGTACCGTCGCGCCGCCGCGATCGCCGAGGAGAAGGGGCTGATCCTCGCCGACACCAAGTTCGAGTTCGGAGTCGACGCCGACGGCATCCTTCGACTCGCCGACGAGGTGCTCACCAGCGACTCCTCCCGGTACTGGGATGCCGAGGCGTGGCGCACCGGGTCGACGCCGGACGAGCGCATGGCGAGCTTCGACAAGCAGATCGTGCGCGACTGGCTGGCTGCGAACTGGGACAAGCAGGGCGAGCCGCCCGCGTTGCCCCAGCGGATCGTCGAGAACACGGCCGCCCGGTATCGCGAGCTGATCCACCGCCTGACCGCCTGACCGTCGCGCGCGGCGGAGCGATAGGGTTTCCTCGGTCCTGATCCCGACCGATCCCCACCCCGAGGAGACCCTCATGCCGCTGTGGCAGATCCATGGCGACGGTCGCACCGTCGCGCCCGGCCAGGTCGTCAAGCCCGAGGAGCGGCTGAGCTGGCCGGCCACCATCGCGATCGGCGCTCAGCACGTCGTGGCGATGTTCGGTGCCACCTTCCTGGTGCCGATCCTCACCGGCTTCCCGGTCTCGACCACACTGCTGTTCTCGGGCCTGGGCACGCTGCTGTTCCTGCTGCTCACCCGCAACCGGCTGCCCAGCTACCTGGGATCGTCGTTCGCGTTCATCGCGCCGATCACGGCGCTGAACGGCGGCAACCCGCTGGCATCCGGGGAGCAGATCGCGCAGGCGCTGGTGGGCGTCGCAGCCGCCGGCATCCTGCTCGCCGGCATCGGCTTCCTTGTGCAGGCCGTCGGCACCGGCTGGATCGACCGGCTCATGCCTCCGGTCGTCGCCGGCTCGATCGTGGCGCTGATCGGCTTCAACCTGGCCCCGGCGGCGTGGAACAACTTCCAGCTGCAGCCCGAGATCGCCACGGTCACGCTGGTCGCGGTGGTGCTGTTCAGCGTGCTGTTCCGTGGCTTCCTCGGGCGCATCTCGATCTTCCTCGGCGTGATCGTGGGGTACGTGTTCGCCGCGATCATCGGTCAGGTCGACTTCTCGCGAGTGGCGGATGCCCCCTGGGTGGGGCTTCCGGACTTCCACCTCGCCGCGGTAGGCGACCCCGCCGCGTGGGCGCTGGTGCCGATGTTCCTGCCGGTCGTGCTGGTGCTCATCGCCGAGAACGTGGGACACGTCCGCGGTGTGGCCACGATGACCGAGGATCCGTCCATCAACGCCCGCACCGGCCGCGCCCTCGTCGCCGATGGTCTGGCGACCACCGTCGCCGGCGCGTTCGGCGGATCCGGCACCACCACTTACGGCGAGAACATCGGCGTCATGGCGGCGACCCGCGTGTACTCCACCGCCGCGTACTGGGTGGCCGGTGTCGTGGCCGTCCTGCTCGCCTTCTCCCCCAAGGTCGGCGTGATCTTCAACACCATCCCGGCCGGTGTGCTGGGCGGTGTGACCACGGCGCTGTACGGCCTCATCGGCGTCATCGGCATCAAGATCTGGGTCGACAACCGAGTGGACTTCTCGCGCCCGGTGAACCAGTACACGGTCGCCGTGTCGTTCGTCATCGCGATCGCCGGTTTCGCGATGGGCTGGGGAGCGTTCCAGCTCGGCGCGATCGTGATCGGCACCGTGGCGGCGCTGCTCATCTACCACCTCGGCAACGCGATCGCCCGCTGGCGGCGGACCGGAGCCGACGACGGCGGACCGATCCCCGCGGTCGGCCCCCTGGGCGGCGACCCGGAGTGAGCAGGCGGCGGCGACTCCGCCCCGCCCCGCGTGGGAAAACCCGGACCACCTGGCCGCCCTGCGGCGTGTCGACCCACGACACGCCGTGGCGGAGCGGAATCGTCCGGGTTTCGCCCCGGCCGCCTGCCCGGCGGACTCTCAGCGCCGGATGATCCGCTGCTCGATCGCCGCGGCGACGGCCCCCGCCCTGGTGTCGACGCCGAGCTTGCCGTAGATGTGCGAGAGGTGCGACTTCACGGTCGCCTCCGACACGAACAGCGCCTTGGCGAGCTCGCGGTTGCCGAGCCCGTCGGCGAGCAGTTCCAGCACCTCGACCTCGCGCTCCGTCATCCGCGGCTGCGGCGACGCGGCACGCCGCATCAGCACGCCGGCGACCGATGGCGCGAGCGCGGGCTCGCCCTTCGCCACCGCGCGGATGCCGGCGAAGAGCTGCTCGGGCGGAGCGTCCTTCAACAGGTAGCCGGCGGCTCCGGCATCCAGCGCGCGCAGGATGTCCGACTCGCTGTCGTACGTCGTCAGCACCAGCACCGCGGGCGCCGGGTCGAGGGCGCGCAGCCGCGCGGTGGCCTCGATGCCGCCCACGCCATCGCCGAGGCTCAGGTCCATCAGCACCACGTCCGGCCGCTCGGCCTCGACCACGCGCATGGCCGCACCGGCATCCGCCGCCTCGCCGACCACCTGCAGATCGTCGCTCGATTCGATCAGCGCGCGCACTCCGGCGCGGACCACCGGGTGGTCGTCCACCAGCACCAGACGCAGCGTCATCCGGCATCCCTTCTCGTGACGGGGAAGACGGCCGACAGCGTCGAGCCCTCCCCGGGTGCGCTCTCGATGTCGAGCGTGCCGCCGAGCTCGGCGATCCGCTCGGCGATGCCGTCGAGTCCCCGACCACGGCCCTGCGCACGCCGCTGCTCGGCGGCGTTGCGCCGCGCGGCGGGGCGGGCGTCGAACCCGACGCCATCGTCGCGGATGTCCAGCCGCAGCTCGCCGGGCTGCGCCGTCAGACTCACCACCGTGCGGGTCGCCCTGGCGTGCTCGGCGACGTTGGCGAGCGCCCCGCGGACGGTGCGGATGATGGCGGATGCCACCGGCAGCGGCACGTCGCCCAGCGCGCCGTGGCTGCGGAACTCGACCGGAAGGCCCTGCTGCGCGGCATCCGCCACCACCTTCTGCATCGCGGCGGGCAGCGACCCGGCGGTGCCGCCCAGCTCGCCGGGGGCGAGGTCGCGCACCACGCGGCGCACCTCGTCGAGCCCGGCCCGCGCGGTCTCGGCGGCGGTGCGCACCTGGCCGCGCGCGGAGTCCGGGCGGCGGTCCCAGCCCTGCTCGGCCGCCTGCAGCAGCAGGTTGATGCTGGTCAGGCTCTGTCCGACCGAGTCGTGGATCTCGCGGGACAGCCGCGCCCGCTCGGCGAGCGCCCCCGCCCTGTGCTGGGCGGCGGCGAGATCGGCCTGCGTCTCGGTGAGCTCGTCGACCAGGCGCTGGCGCGCGGTCGCCTCGCGGTCGAGGGCGCGATAGGCGACGATCGTGGCGAACGCGATGCCGATCGGACCGGCGACGATCGTCGGGTCGAACTCAGGGGCGATGCGCAGCTCGGCGGCGATCACGACGGCGGTCATCGCGGCGACCACGGCGGACGCCGGCCAGAACGGCAGCACCTGCAGCACCGAGAACGCCAGCGGCACTGCGGCCCACGCGAACGACGGGGCGGTCAGGGTGAGCACGACCCACAGCGCGCACACGACGAGGGTCCACGCGGCCGGCCACGCGCCGCGGCGGGGCACGCTGCGCTGCAGCAGTGCGACCCCGGCGAGCAGCACGGCACCGGTGAGCACCAGCGCGGCCGTGCCGTCGAGGTCGTGGCGGAGCACGTAGCGCACCGCGCACACCGCCAGCAGGGCGAGCAGCACGACCTGCAGAGCCCGGCCGAAGCGCACCGGCGCGAGGATGCCGCGGACGCCGTCCTGCCCGGTCGCGATCGCACGGCTCATGCCGCACAGCCTACGGATCCGCGGGCTCCCACGGCATCATCCGATCGGCTATCCGGAACCATCCGGGTGGCCGTGGCGTGGGCGACGCCGCAGGAGAAGACTGATATCGGCCGCGACCCGGCGGCCCCGACAGAGGAGAACCCATGCTGCTTCGCTCCACCGCGACGGCCGTCGCCGCCGCAGCCGTCATCGCCCTCGGCTCCGCCTCCCCCGCACTTGCAGACCAGGACGACCGCCACCACCGCGGCGAGTCCTTCACCCTCACAGGCGACGCGGCCGGCAGCCGCTTCGAAGGCATCGCCGCCGACGAGCGCCGCGGCGTCTTCTACGTCAGCGAGACCACCGGCGGCGAGATCCACCGCGGCGACGCCGGCACCGACCAGACCGTCGAATGGCTCGCCCCCGGCGCCGACGGACGCACCACCGCGCGCGGCATGACCGTCGACAAGGACGGCAACCTGTACATCGCGGGCGGACCGAACGGCCTGGGCACCGGGCTTCCCGACGTGTGGGTGTACTCCCCCGAGGGCGAGCTGCTGACGGCGCTGCGGATGCCGGCATCCGACGTCTTCGTCAACGACGTCGTCATCGGACCCGACGGCGCGGCGTACTTTACCGACTCCAACGACCCGCGCATCTACCGCGTGGCCCTCGAGGGCGGCGAGTGGACGGCGACGGTGTGGGCGGATGCCACCGGCACCATCACCCGTCAGGCCGGCTTCAACCTGGGTGGCATCGAGGTGTCCCCCGACGGCAACGCGTTCATCGTCGCGCAGGGCAACGTGGGCAAGCTGTGGCGGTTCGGCATGGACGGGTCGATCAGCGAGATCCCGACCGGCGGGGTCGACCTGGTGAACGCCGACGGCCTGGTGCTGCAGGGCACCTCGCTGACCGTCGTGCGCAACTTCTCCCGTGTCGTCACGACGCTGCGCGTCGCGGCGGATGCCGGCAGTGCGACCCTCGTCGCCGAGCAGCCGAGCAGCCCGACCCGAGTGCTCACCACCGCCGCCGAGCTGCGCGGCGAGATCCTCTACGTGGACAGCGAGTTCGGCCCGAACCCGCCGGTGCCGCCCTACGAGGTGGTGACCGACCCGTTCGAGTGAGCGGCGCGCCGGAACCGCACCCGCGTGCCCGGTGGCAGCTGCCCCGCCAGGTCGAGGAACCGGTCGGTCACGGCACCCGCGATCGGGTAGCCGCCGGTGAGCGGATGGTCGCGCAGGAACAGCACCGGCTGTCCGTCCGGCGGCACCTGGATCGCGCCCGTCTCGGCTCCCTCGCTGGGCAGCTCGCCGGGCACCGCGCGTTCCAGCGGCAGCGCGCCGTGCAGGCGGATGCCGATGCGGTCTGAGCGCGGCGTGACCTCCCACTCCTGACCGAACAGGGCCTGGATCGCGGCCGGGGTGAACCAGTCGTCGCGCGGTCCGAGGGTGATCTCCAGCTCGACGACGTCGCCGGGAGCGGGCAGGACCCGCGGGACCGGGTGCGGGTCGACGGCATCCGGAGCGATGGCGGGGTCACCGATCGCGACGACATCGCCGACGGTGAGCGGGGCGGGTCCGAGCCCGGCGAGCGTGTCGGTGGCGACGCTGCCGAGAGCGGCGGATGCCAGGATGCCGCCCCGCACCCCGATGACGTAGCGCAGGCCCCGCAGCGGGTGCCCGAGCAGCAGTTCGTCGCCGTCCGCGTACGCGAACGGCGCGCCGTGACGGATGCCGCGGTCGACGCCCTCGCGGTCGGTCAGCGCGATGTCGCCCTTGGCGCCGGTGACGGCGGCCACCCCGGCGCCGTGGAAGCGCAGCACGACGCCGCCCACGCATTCGAGCACGGCAGCGTCGCGCCCGTTGCCGACGGCGTGGTTGGCGTCGCGCATCGCGGTGCGGTCGGCGGCGCCGGATGCCGAGACGCCGAGCGCCGCGTGCCCCGGGCGTCCGCGGTCCTGCACGAGGAGCTGCAGCGCGGGGCGGACGACCTCGATGCTCGAACGGGAAGCGGCGCCCCCGTCGAGGCCGCCACCGGTCGTCGAGCGAGCGAAGCAAGACGAAACGCGCCGCTGTCCACGGGACTCCCCACCGAGCGGGGGCGTCTCGTCTCGTCGCTCCGCTCCTCGCTCAACGACCGCGGCGCGTTCGAACCGCACCCGCGTACCGGGGGCGAGCAGGGCCGGCGGGTCGCGGTGGACGTCCCACATCACGGCATCCGTGCGGCCGATCAGCTGCCACCCGCCCGGACTCTCCCGCGGGTACACGCCGGTGAACCGGCCCGCGAGTCCCACCGCACCGGCCGGCACCCGCGTGCGCGGAGTGTCGCGCCGGGGCACATCCAGCAGCGGGTCGTCGCCGACCACGTACCCGAAGCCGGGCGAGAACCCCGAGAACGCCACTCGCCACTGGGCGGCGAGGTGCCGCGAGATCACCTCGTCGACGGTCATGCCGAGCAGCCGGGCGACCTCGTCGAGGTCTTCGCCGTCGTACCGCACGGGGATCGTCACCTCGGCCTGTGGGCGCTCCGCCCCGGCATCCGTCGTCGTGGCGTCCAGCCGCGCTGCGAGCTCCTCAGCACGCGCCTCGAGCGGGTCGAACCGCACCAGCACGGTGCGCGCGCCGGGGATCAGCTCGCGCACACCCGGCATGCCCTCCCACGCGTCGCGCAGCCGCAGCGCCTCATCGAGATCCGCTGCTTCGACCAGCAGGGCGCGGTCCGAGGCGGGCAAGATGCGCATCAGGCGTCCCCGGCGGCGAACGGGGCGATCGTGACGCCCGCCTCCTGCAGCATCCGCTTCGTCTCCGCCGCCATCGCGACCGCGCCGGGGCTGTCGCCGTGCACGCAGACCGAGTGCGCGTCGACACGCACGTCGGTGCCGTCGATCGCGCGGATCACGCCCTGCTCGGCCAGGCGGACCATGCGTCGCCCGACCTCTGCGGGGTCGTGCAGCACCGCGCCGGGCTGCGTGCGCGGCACCAGACGTCCGTCGGGCAGGTATGCACGGTCGGCGAACGCCTCGGCGGCTGTGGTGAGCCCGGCGCGCGCGGCGATGTCGAGCACGACGCCGCCGGCCGGCCCGAGCAGCACCAGGCGGGGATCGAGCGCGCGGACGGCCGCGACCACGGCGGTCGCCTGCCGTTCGTCGCGGGCGACGGTGTTGTAGAGCGCGCCGTGCGGCTTCACGTACGCCACGTGCCCGCCCACCGCCGCGGCCAGCCCGGCGAGGGCGCCCAGCTGGTACTCGACGTGCGCCTGCAGGGTCGCTGCATCGATGTCGATCTCGGCGCGGCCGAAGTTCTCGTAGTCGCGGTATCCCGGGTGCGCGCCGATCACGACGCCCCGCGTCACCGCCGCGGCGAGCGTGGCGCGGATACCCTCGGGGCTGCCGGCGTGGAACCCGCACGACACGTTCGCGCTGGTGACGATGTCGAGCATGCTCTCGTCGTCGCCCACCACGCGGTCGGGCGTGTTCTCGCCGAGATCCGAATTGAGGTCGATGGATGCCATGCTCACGCTCCCTGGTTCAGCCTATTGCCGCCCGCCAGGGCCGGGACGGGCGCGCGGCCTGTCAAGCCCCTGCCGTCGTCGAGGGCGGCGGGTATCGTCGGGCGACATGGATGACGTCGCACAGCTGAGTGACCTGGCCCGCGCGCGCGGCCTTCGCATCGCGGTCGCGGAGTCGCTGACCTCCGGCAAGCTGGCCAGCGTGGTCGGCGCCGGCGAAGAGGCGTCCGAGTGGTTCGCGGGCGGGATAGTGGCGTACTTCACCGAGGTGAAGGAACGCGTGCTCGGGTTGCAGCCCGGAACCGACCCGTGTTCGGCGGAGTGCGCGGAGCAGCTCGCGGCCGGCGCGCGCGAGCTCTTCGACGCCGACCTGAGCGTGTCCACCACCGGCGTCGGCGGCCCCGATTCCGAAGGCGAGCACGAGCCAGGAACCGTCTACCTCGGCTGGGCCACGGGCACCACCGTCGGACACCGCCGACTCGCCCTCGACGGCGACCCGGCGCAGGTGCTCGACGACACGGTCGCCGCCGCCGTGCGCCTGCTCGCCTTCCATGCCGCCGAAGTGGAGGGGCGGGATGCCGCGGAGGGGGCAGCCTGACGGCATCCGCTCCCGGCTCAGGCCGACTCCCGCACCACCAGCTCGGTCGGCAGGATGACACGGTGCGGGGCGCTGCGCCCGGCGAGCACGTCGAGCAGGACGGATGCCAGGGTCTCCCCCTGCGCGAACATCGGCTGCCGCACGGTGGTCAGCGGCGGATCGGTGGCCAGCGCCACCGGGGAGTCGTCGAAGCCGACCAGCGCGACATCCTCCGGCACGCGCAGTCCGGCGGCGTGCAGCACACCAAGCGCTCCGCGCGCCATCAGGTCGCTCGCCGCGAAGATCGCGTCGGGTCGCGTGCCTGCGGCGAGCAGGGCGCGGGCCGCGGCGGCGCCCCCGTGCTCGCTGAAGTCGCCATCCGCCTCCCCGACCGGTGCGAGTCCGGCATCCTGCAATGCGGATCGGAAGCCGGTGAGCCGGTCGACCCCCACCGCCATCGTCAACGGACCCGTGATGGTCGCGATGCGGCGGCGGCCGGTGCGGATCAGATGCGCGGTCGCCTCCCGTGCCGCCTGCACGTTGTCGACGTCGACCACATGGTCGCTGTCGCGCTCGTTCACCGGGCGGCCGCCGAACACCACCGGTACCGCGTCGGCGATGCGCTCGACGAACACGTCGCTGGTGTGGTGCGACACTATGATCGCGCCGTCCACACCCCCGTTGCAGATGAAGCGGACCATCTTCCCACCCGGGTCATCGCTCGCGATGAGCAGGGTGAGCACATAGTCCGAGGCGCTCATCCGGGCGTTGATCCCGGCGACCACGGACGCCAGGTAGGGGTCCCCGAAGAACCTCGCGGTGTCCTCGGGGATCACCAGCCCGACGGCGTGCGTGCGTCTGCTGGCCAGCGAGCGCGCCGCCCGGTTGGGGGCGTAGTTCAGCGCCTGGATCGCCTGCTGCACGGCCGCCACGGCCTCGGGGCTCACCGCGGTCGACCCGTTCACGACCCGCGACACGGTCGAGCGCGAGACGCCGGCGAGAGCGGCGACCTCCTCGATCGTGGGGCGGGGCATCGGTTCCTCCGGTGATGGGGTGTGAGCTGGGGCCCTCGACGGGCTCAGGGCCCCAGTCCGGCGGGCGTCAGACAGCGCGGTCAGCGATGATCCGGGCGTACTCGCGGCCGCTCTGTTTGACGGTGCGCTGCTGGGTGTCGTAGTCGACGCGCACGATGCCGAACCGCTTCTGGTAGCCCCAGGCCCACTCGTAGTTGTCCATCAGCGACCAGTAGAAGTACCCGCGCACGTCCACGCCCTGCTCGATCGCGTCGAGGGTGGCGGCGAGGTGATCGCGCAGGAACGCCGCGCGTTCGGCATCCGCCACCGCCCCGCCGTCCCCCACGGCGTCGTCGTAGGCGGCGCCGTTCTCGGTGACGTACAGCGGCACGTCGCCGGAGTAGTCCTTCGCGACGCGCTGCAGCAGGCGGGTGAGCCCCTCGGGCTGCACCTCCCAACCCATGGCGGTGCGGGGCAGGCCGCGCTCGACCCAGTGGATGCCCTCGTGCGAGGGGAACGGCGACGCGGTCTGACGATCCTGACCCTCGGTCTTGTGCGGGTCGCCCTCGGCGCCGGGCTGCGGGTGTCCGGAGAGCAGTTCGCCGTGGTAGTAGTTGATGCCCAGCGCATCGAGCGGCGTGGAGATGACGTCCAGATCGCCGTCGTGCACGGCCTCCTGCCACGCAGAGACGGCCTCGGCGTCGACCTCGCGGAAGTCGCGCACGATGTCGCTGGGGTACTCACCGTGGAAGAGCGGTGCGAGGAACCAGCCGTTGAACTGCCCGTCGATGCGCCGCGCGGCGTCGATGTCCACCGGGTCGTCGACGTCGGCGGGATCCGCGACGGTGAGGTTGAGCGTGATGCCGAGGTCGAGGGACGCGTCGCGCTCGCGCAGCGCCTGCACGGCACGGCCGTGCGACAGCAGCAGGTGGTGGGCGGCGAGCAGGCCGTCGCGGATGCTGGTGCGGCCAGGCGCGTGCACGCCGGCGGTGTAGGACAGGAACGACGAACACCACGGCTCGTTCATGGTGGTCCAGTGCTGCACGCGATCGCCCAGCGCGTCGTGGACGCTCAGCGTGTACTCCACGAACCGGTCGACGACCTCGCGGCTTGCCCATCCGCCGCGCTCCTCGAGCGCCTGCGGCATGTCCCAGTGGTGCAGCGTCAGCCACGGCACGATGTCGGCGGCCAGCAGCTCGTCGACGAGCCGCTTGTAGAAGTCCAGGCCCTTCTCGTTCACAGGGCCGGCGTCAGGACGGACGCGCGACCACGACGTCGAGAAGCGGTAGGTCTGCAGGCCGAGCTCCTTCATGAGCGCGACGTCTTCGCGGTAGTGGTGGTAGTGGTCGCAGGCGACGTCGCCGTTGTCGGCGTTCACGACCGCGCCGGGCACGCGGGAGAACGCGTCCCAGATCGACGCGGTCCGGCCGTCCTCGAACGCGGCGCCTTCGATCTGGTACGCGGCGGTGGCCGCGCCGAACAGGAAGTTCTCGGGGAAGGTTCGGGTCATGGCGTCCATCTTCCCACCTGGACCCGGGTCGGTGGGAGCGCTCCCATTCCCACCCTCTCGCGCGCTCTGCGTTCACAACTCAGGAAGAACGGAGTGGGAAGTGCGTCGGGGCCCCCGAAACCGGCGCGTTCCGCGATCTTCTCCTGAGTTGTGAACATCGGCGTACCCTTGACCGGTGCCCTCCGCCGAACTCCCGCCCGCGCTCGCGCGCGCCGCGTCGCTGATCCGTACCGTCCCCGATTACCCGCAGCCCGGCATCCTGTTCCGCGACATCACGCCGCTGCTGGCGGATGCCGACGCGCTGCGCACCACGATCGACGCGCTCCTCGAGCCGTTCGCGGGGGAGTTCGACGTGGTCGCCGGCATCGAGGCGCGTGGGTTCATCCTCGCCGGTGCAGCGGCGATGGCGGCGGGGGTCGGGCTCGTCCCGATCCGCAAGGCCGGGAAGCTGCCCCGCCCCGCGGCATCCGTCGACTACTCGCTGGAGTACGGCACGGCGACGGTCGAGATGCACGACGACCTCCCGGCCGGCACGCGCATCCTGCTGATCGACGACGTGCTGGCGACCGGCGGCACGCTGGCCGCGGGCCGGCAGCTGGTGGAGCGCCTGGGTCACCGGGTCGCCGGCATCACGGTGCTGTTCGAGATCGACGGACTCGGCGGGCGCGACCTCATCGGCGACCTGCACACCGTGTTCCACTCCTCCTGACGCGCGATCAGGCGTCCGCCTTCTCCTTCGGCGGAGGCGGCATCGCCAGCCACGGCGGTGCGTCGCCGCGGTCGATCGCCGCGCGGATGGATGCCGCAGCGTGGGCGAGACCGTTGATCGCCACGAGCTGTCTGGCACGGGCGCTGATCGCCATCAGCATCCGTCGTGCGATCTGATCGGCCGATCCCGTCGGCCCGAGCGCGGCGACGTTGCGCGTGGCGATCGGCTCGAGGGCGTCGGCGTACTCCATCAGTTCGTCGACGTCGTAGTCGAGTCCGGCGGATGCCGCGAACGCGAGCGCATGCACGAGGCCGCGCTCGGCGGCGCCGGGGTACCCGCGCCAGTCCCGCCGCCGCATCAGTTCGTAGGTGCGCTCGCGGAACGGCTCGTAGGCGGGGTCCGTCTCGACCTCGGCCGGCGTGCCGAGGGCGAACGCCTGGCAGGCGTTCATCACATCGAGGGTCGTGGAGCTCTCGTCGTCGATGAGGGTCGTGAGCGTGCGGATCTCCGAGATCGAGGCGCCATGCTCGTACCGCAGCAGCTTCACCAGCAGCACCCGGTCGAGGTGACGCTCGTCGTACACGGCGGTGGTCTGATTGCGCAGCGCTCCGGGCGGTACTATGCCCACGCGGATCCAGTGCTTCAGCGTCGTGGTGGTGACACCCCCACGGCGGGCGAGCTCGCCGAGCTTCATGCCGTTCCTCCCCAGCCGACCGACGCATTGGAGAGTGCGACAGGCTGCAACTCTCCAGAATGCGCGTTCGGTGGATTGACTCTAACCTGCTGTCGAGGGACGCGTCGCGCCGACGGGGGACCTTGCGACGGATTCGTCGCACGCTGGGGATGTTTCGGCAGATCCGGACGGAGGGTGGAGGGGGCTTCGCCTCCGTCCGGACATCCCCTCTTCGCCGCGTCTCGCCCGCGCATCGCAGTCTCCTGCGGCATCCGCTGGTCCGGCATCCGCACGAGCCGAACGCCCTCGGCGCGATCCCGTAGAATCACAGCATGCCCACCATCGTCGTCGACGTCATGCCCAAGGCCGAGCTTCTCGACCCGCAGGGGAAGGCCGTGTCCGGTGCATTCGCACGTCTCGGCGTCGAGAGCTTCAGCCAGGTGCGCATCGGCAAGCGGTTCGAGCTGACCGTGGACGGCGAGGTCACCGACGAGGTGCTGGCCGAGGCGCGCCGCGTGGCCGAGGACGTGCTGTCGAACTCGGTCATCGAGGACGTCGTGGGCGTCGAGGTCGCGGAATGACGGTCCGCATCGGGGTCATCACCTTCCCCGGTTCGCTGGACGACCGCGACGCGCAGCGGGCGGTTCGGCTCGCCGGCGCCGAACCGGTGGCGCTCTGGCACGGTTCGCACGACCTCGAGGGCGTGGACGCGCTGGTGCTGCCCGGCGGGTTCAGCTACGGCGACTACCTGCGCTCCGGCGCGATCGCCGCTCTCTCGCCGATCATGACCGAGGTGAAGGATGCCGCCGCCAAGGGCATGCCCGTCCTGGGCATCTGCAACGGCTTCCAGATGCTCGTCGAGGCGCACCTGCTTCCGGGCGGCCTGATCCGCAACGACCACCAGCACTTCGTGCGGCGCGACCAGCGTCTGATCGTCGAGAACCACGACACCGCGTGGACGAACACGTTCTCGAAGGGCCAGGAGATCGTCATCCCGCTGAAGAACGGCGAGGGCGGTTACATCGCCGACGAGGACACGCTCGACCGTCTGGAGGGCGAGGGGCTCGTCGCGTTCCGCTACGCCGGCGTGAACCCGAACGGGTCGCTGCGCGACATCGCCGGACTCACCAACGAGGCCGGGAACGTGGTCGGCCTCATGCCCCACCCCGAGCACGCCACCGAGCCCGGCTTCGGCCCGGACACCTCCGCGGCCATGCGCTCCGGCGTGGACGGGCTCGGGTTCTTCCAGAGCGCGATCAACGCCGTCGCCCGCGTCGCGGCCTAGCTCGCGCGGCGCCGCGGCGCTTCGTGTGCGCCGAACGCACGGCATCCCGCCGAGTGCACGGCCTGGCGACGGCGATAAGCGGTGCGCTCGACGACTTCCCGTGCGCTCGACGCTGCACGGCCGCGTGGGATCAGATCCCGGCGGGAGGCCAGACGCCGATGATGATCGCCATCACCAGCAGGGTGACCAGCTCGAATCCGATGTTCAGCGTCGTGAGCCTGGTGGAGCGCCCCTCGAACGCGTCGTGGGTGATGAAGCGGGCGGCCGTGAACCCTGTCCAGAGCGTCACCGCCGTCACGACAGCCGCCCAGAAGTACGAGCCCTCGTAGAAGTGCCAGGCGATCGACGACGCGCCGGCGAGCACCCAGGCGGTGATGAAGCTCACGATGACGGTCGTCACGATCGCCATGGTCGCGCTGTTCGCCGGCCGATCCATGTCGACGCCCGCCAACCGCGACCAGCGGGTGCCGAACACCTTCGGCGCGTACCAGACGGCGCCGACCACCATGCTCGACGCGGTCGCGATCAGCACGGCCCAGTAGTTGATCTCGGGAACCATGACGCCTCCTCACTCGATGCCTGATCGGATGCCGCTCACGCTACTCCCCCGCATCGCCATCCGGGCGCACAATGTGACCATGACCGACGATCACGTGCTCGGGCCCGGCCTGCTGCCCACCCCGTTCACGGCGGCGGAGATCCGCGAGTCGAGCCGCGCGGGCAAGACGATCCTGCTGCGCGTCGAGCAACCAGACGGCACGAGCTACGAGCGGGTCAACCGGTTCCGAGACGGGGATGACGAGGGCGCCACGCTGGAGCAGTGGCGCACGGACGCGCCGGGCGAGCTGTCGTCCCGACGGGTCACCTGGCGCGAGCTGCAAGAGCACGCCGCCTTCGCGGCCGACCGCACGACCGTGACGTCCGAGACCGTGGACCTGCCGCTGGGTAGGCTCGAATGCCTCCGCTACGAGACGCGCGACGAGCCGGATGCCGTCCCTGCGACGTTCTGGTTCGCCCTCGCCCACCCCGGGATGCCGGTGCGCTTCGACGCCCCGGCGGCGGGCGGCGGGGTGATCCGCACCACCGTCCTCGAGGTCGAACCCGGTCAGGCGATCCCGCCGCCGTCAACGACGAGTGCCGAGCCGGTGACGTAGGACGAAGCATCGCTCGCCAGCCATACCACCGCGCTCGCGATCTCGGTCGGCTGCCCCATGCGGCGCAGTGGCCGGTCGGCCGCCTCGGCGAGGAATCCGTCTTCCGCCTGACCGAGCTGACGTGCCTCCTCGCGCAGCATCCCGGTGTCGACGTCGCCGGGGTTGACGGAGTTGACGCGGATGCCGTCCGGGCCGTGGTCGATTGCGAGCGCGCGGGTCATGTTCACGACCGCGCCCTTCGAGGCGCAGTACGAGATCGCGCGGCCACCGCCCTTGAGGCCCCATCCGGAGCCGGTGTTGATGATCGAGCCGCCACCTGATGCCTTCATGATCGGCACCACGTGCTTGCACATCAGGAAGATCGCGCGGACGTTGACGCCGAACACCCGGTCCCATTCCTCGACCGTCGTCTCGACGGCCGTGGTACGCCGGATGATGCCCGCGTTGTTGAAGACGACGTCGATGCCGCCGAGCTCGGTGTTCGCCGTCTCGACGACGCGGCGGATGTCGTCCTCGCTCGACACGTCGGCACCGATGGCGATCGCTGTGCCGCCGGCCGCGCGGATCTCCTGGGCGACGGCCTCGGCGGCCACGGCGTTCAGGTCGACGACCGCGACGGCCGCGCCCTCCGCGGCGAAGGCGAGGGAGGTGGCGCGGCCGATGCCGCCGGCACCGCCGGTGACGATCGCCTTCTTGCTCTCGAGCTGCATGGGTTTCCTTCCGGATGGCTGGTTCAGATGGGGAGTGTCTCGGGCGCCGCGACAGCGTACAGGCTGGTGGACGCCGTGCCCGTGATGACGCGGATGTGCCCGGCGAGCCGGGCGTCGAGGTCGGGATCGCCGGTGTCGACGAGGAGGGGGCGTCCGGCGAGGTCGAGCAGTTTCTGCTCCGGCGCCACGGCGATGAGCGGGTCGTCGCCGAGCGCGCGGAGGACCGCGGCCGACAACTGCTGGTTGCCGCGACCGAGCAGGAACCCCTGCCCTCCGATGACCGTCACGACGGCCTGCGCCGGGCCGGCCCCCACCTCAGCGAGCAGTTCGCTCTCGCTGGCCTCGCGCCGGACGATCGCACCGTCGAGCACGACGTCCACGCCCAGGGGGGACTTCTCCAGACCGAGCTGCCTGGCGATCTCGGCGGTCGTGCCGCCGGGCCCGAGCAGATAGCGCACACCCGACTGCATGGCGGCGACGACTCCTCGTGCCGCGGCCGCGACAGCGGCCGCCTCGGAGGCCGGTGTCGCCGCTTTTCGCGCTTGGGTGCGACCGACCCGGTACGGTACGCGCAGCATTCCGAACAGCTGCGGATCGACGCGGGCGCGGCGCATGGCGGCCTCGTCGACGTCGAGCACCTCCCGGTCCGCGGTCGGAAGCCCACCCTCCGCGACCCAGTCGGCCGCGAGCGCCCCTGCGGCGCGGGGGCTCACCGCGAACACGGGCGAGTACATCTTCACGCCGCACGGGATGCCGAGCACCGCCGGCCGGTGTTCACAACTCAGGAGCGATGAGGCAGGGAGCCCCCGATCCAGTCCGTCCGCGGCCGGAACAGCCGATTCTTCCTGAGTTGTGAACGCCGCGGCGCCGAGACCCGCCGCGGCGTCGCGCAGCGTTCCGTCCCCACCGGCGACGAGGATCAACGTCGCCCCCGCCGCTGCGACCGCGGCGACGGCGCGGGACGCGTCCGCGCCGGTGGTCACGGTGAGCGCGGCGGCGGCGTGCACCACGCTCGGGGTCAGGCCCGCGGCGCGCACGGCGTCCGCCCCCATCGCCCCTGCCGCGGTGACGACGACGAGACCCGGATGCCGCTGCGCGAGCACCCCGAGCGTTGCGGCCGTCCGTTCCTGCACGCGCGACCGCGCGCCGCGCGCCTGAGCGCGCCGCTGCACGTCCGCGCCGTCGGAGCCGGCAAGGCCCGCGGGCCCGCCGACTCCGGCGACAGGGTTGACGACCAGGCCGATCACGCGGCGCCGGCCCCCTCGAGCGCCGGCTGCACGGCGTCCGCCCTGAACTCGCCGAAGTACTTGCGGCGATAGGCGCGCCAGGTGATCGCCCAGCGCTCCGGGTCGTCGAGGTCGTCGTGGTGCGTGTGGTGCACGGTCTGGTTGTGCGGTGCCGTGCGGACCAGTTCCGGGTTCTGCCGCGCCTCCTGTGCCACGGTGGCGAGCGCCGTCACGTACTCGTCGATCTCCGCCTTCGAATAGCACTCGGTGGGCTCGAGCGTGAACGGCTGCGGCACGATGTACGGGTGGTGGCTGGTCCAGTAGTGGAAGCCGTAGTCGGCCATGCGGATGCCGATCTCCTCCGACGTGATGCCGGTCTCCTCGAACAACTCCTGCCACGAGTAGCGCACCTGCTCGATGCGCCGGCGCCCGGTGGCGTAGGGCGCGGAGGCACCGGGGATCTCGAGCACCTTCTTCAGCAGGTAGTTGTTGTTCAGCACTGCGATCTGCGACGCGGCGAGCAGGCCCTCGGCGCCCAGCGCCATGATCCACGCGTAGGCGCGTACCACGTGCAGGATGACGCCGTGCGCGGGCGCGACGTGACCGATCGACAGCTCGCCCGGCCCGCGCACGACGAACCGGTCGTCCACCTGTTCGACCCTCGGGCCGGGGAGGAACGGAGCGAGCTCGGCGGTGACGGCGTTGGCTGCCGCGCCGGGGCCGCCGCTGCCGTGCGGGGCGGAGAACGTCTTGTGCAGGTTGAACTGGCAGACGTCGAACCCGGCGTCGCGGGCGCGGGTGATGCCGAGGATGCCGGCGGCGTTCGCCTGGTCGTACGAGGCGAGGGCGCCCACGGCGTGCGCCGCGTCGACCCACTCCTTGATCGCCGGGTTGTAGATGCCGGTGTCCTCGGGGTTGGTCACCATGATCGCCGCGGTGCGCTCGGACAGCGCCGCCTTGAGCGCGCCGAGGTCGGGGTACCCGTCGGCATCCGGGTAGATGGTGATGACCTTGTAGCCGGCGACCTTCGCGGCTGCGGCGTTGGACGGGTGGCTGAAGATCGTGGTGATGACCTCGTCGCGCTGTTCCCCCTCACCGCGCGACTCGTGATACGCACGGATCATGGCGATGTTCGTCCAGATGCCCGCCGATCCGCCGGGGGAGGCCAGCGAGACGGCATCCATTCCGGAGATCTCGGCCATCAGCCGCTCCAGGCGCCAGATCAGTTCGAGGGCGCCCTGCGTGTCGGCAGGGTCCTGCGCGGGGTGCAGTGCGCGCAGCTGCGGCACCTCGATGAGCTGGTCGTTGATCTTGGGCGAGTACTTGATGGTGCAGGTGCCCTGGCCGATGTCGACGTTCAGGTCGGAGCCGAGGTTCTCCTGTGACAGCCGCAGGTAGTGCTTGAGCACCCGCATCTGCGCGATCTCGGGCAGCGCGGGCGGCGCGGGGCGGCGCATCCCCTCGGGCAGGGAGGCAAGGACATCACCGACGGCATCGCGCACAGCGGGCTCGACGGCGGGCACCGCGATGCCGCGCTCGCCCGGCGTGGACAGTTCGAAGACGATCGGTTCGTTCCAGCTCGCCTGGTGGAAGCGGCGGGGACCGGTGGTGGGGGCGATGGGCAGGCTCACTTCGACTCCTTCGTGATGTCGGCGGTCGCGCCGGGTGTGCCGAGCGCGGCGGCGAGCGCGTGCGCCAGTCGGTCGATGTCAGTGGCGGACGTGGTGTCGGTGACGCAGACGAGCAGAGTCTGCTCGTCGACGACGACGCCCGGTTCGATGCCCTGGCCACGCAGAGCCGTGACGACGTCGGCGGCCCGCATGTCTGAGAAAGTGAGGGTGAACTCGCGTAGGTGCAGCGCGTCGTCGCCCAGCTCGATGCCGGGGATGGCGGCGAGCCTCTGCTGCGCGTAGCGGGTGCGGGCCAGGAGCAGTTCGCCCAGCTCCGCCATTCCGGTGGGTCCCATGAGCGACAGGTACACGCCTGCGGCGATGCCCCACAGCGCGGCCGCTGTGCCGACCCACTCCTTGCCGTCCTCGCGCTGTGCGAACGACGTGCGCTCGTAGGCCACGTCGCCGAAGCCGTACTCCCCCGGCACGTCGGTGGCCTCGAGTCCGAACAGACGCGACGGCATCTCCATCACGAAGCGCGGGTCGTCGTGCACGGCGATGAAGCCGGCGTGGGCGCCGCCGAACCACTGGTGCAGGCCGAGAGACTGGATGTCCCCTGTGACGATGTCGGCTCCCTGCAGTGCGGGCGGGGTGAGTACGCCATACCCGATCGGATCCGTGCCGACCACGACGACAGCTCCCACGGCGTGGGCCGCCTCAGCGATCTCGGCGAGCCGCGTCTCGACGGCGCCGGTGGCGCTCGGTGTCTCGATCCATACGGCGGCGACCTCGTCGTCGAGGCGGTGCTGCAGCGCCGCGAGGTCTGCGGTGCCGCCGGCCGGTGCGAGCTGCTCGATGTCCAGGTCGGTGCGGATGTAGTCGTGCACCTTCGACAGCTTCTCCGGAAGCACGTCGCTGAGCGCCAGCACCCGCCGACGGCCGGTCAGCCGGCCGGCCATCGCCAGGCCGGTGGCCGTGGCCTGGTAGCCGTCGTACGTGGGCACGTTGACGACATCCATCGCCAGCAATTCCGCCATCAGCGACTGGTACTCGAACAGGGCCTGGAACCGGCCGTGGTCCTCGTACGGCTCTCCGGCGTAGGCGGTGAGGAACTCGCTACGGCGGATCACCTCGTCGACGACGGCCGGCACGTGATGGTTGTACGTCCCAGCTCCGAGGAAGCTCAGCCGCTCCTCAGTGGAGCGGTTCTTCGCGAGGATGCCGCGGACGTGGCGCGCCAGGTCGTGCTCGGCGGGCAACGGCTCCGGCAGATCGAGTGCCCGTCGCAGGCGCAGCTCCTCCGGCACGTCGATGTAGAAGTCCTCGACGGACTCCGCGCCGACCGCGTCGAGCATGGCCTGCTTGACGTCGGGCGCGGTGTTGGGGATGTATGGATGCACGAACGTCGGCGTCATGCTCGCTCCTTCGCGGATGGGGTGGTCACGGTGATGAACGGGACGGATGCCGCGCGCGGCGACACGACGACGGCAACGCCGAAGGCACCGAGCTCGACGCGGTCGGCGACCTCGTTCCCGGAGAGGAGGTCGACTCCGGATGCCGGCAGCGAGAACGCGACCGGCTCGGTGCCGTGGTTGAGGAGGAAGGTGTAGTCGGTGTTGTCGTCGGCGCGGGTGACGGCCTCCGCGTCGACGCAGGCCTCATCACGGGCGGGCAGCCCCGAGCAGCGCAGGATGTCGCGGAACACCGTCAGCAGGCCGTCGTGCTCCAGCTTTGCGCTGATGTACCAGGCCGAGCCCTCACCGCTGGGGCGGCGGGTGATCGCCGGCAGCCCTTCGAGCACGCCGGAGGCGTAGCGTCCGCGGACCTCCACGTCGGCATCCGCCTCGATCCATTCGGCCCAATGCGGGACCTTGAGCAGGCGGCCGGCGTAGTCGATGCGCTCGGCGAGCCCGTCGGCGAGCGGCCACTGCTCGTCGACCTCCACCCCGAGCAGTCGGCGCAGCGGGCCCGGGGCGCCCCCGTCGTGCACCTTCTCGGTGGCGTCGACGACGCCCGAGAAGGGGCCCACCACGAGGTTGCCGCCGCGCTCCACGAACACGCACAACGCGTCGGCCTGTGGCCGCTCGACGATGTACAGGTTAGGAACGACCACGAGGTCGTAGCCGTCGAATGGTCCGGTGGCGCGCACGGTGTCGACCGCGTGGCCGAGCGAGTAGAGGGCCCGATGCCACGCTCTGGCCTGCTGCGCCCATTGCAGGCGCTGCGACGGCAGCGACTCGACGGCGCTGGAACCCCACCAGGAATCCCAGTCGACGACCAGGGCGACACGTGAGCGCACCCGCGTGCCGCGCACCGCCTCGAGGCGCTTGAGCTCGTTGCCGAGTGCCTTCGTCTCCTGGAAGCTGCGCGAACGCTCACCGCGGTGACCCAGCATCGACGAGTGGAACTTCTCCTGGCCGTACTTCGCCTGCCGCCACTGGAAGAACATCACCGCGTCCGAGCCGTGCGCGACAGCCTGCAGGCTCTCCACCCGGATCTTTCCGGGGGCCTTCGGCACGTTCACGTCCCGCCAGCTGGTCGCGCTCACCGACGACTCCAGCAGCAGCCACGGTCGGCCGCCCTTGAGGGAGCGCATGAGCCCGTAGTTCAGCGCCGCGCCGACGTGCGACGTCGGGTCGGCCGGGTCCGGGTAGGCGTCGTCGGTGACGACGTCCTCACGCTCGGCGAAGTCCCAGTAGTCCAAGTCGCGGAACATGCTCATGAAGTTCGTGGTCACGGCGATGTCGGGGGTGACCTCGCGGAGCACGTCGATCTCGATCTGGAACAGCTCCAGCAGGGCGTCGGAGCTGAACCGCTCGAAATCGAGCAGTTTGGTCGGGTTGATCGGCCCGGGGGCCTTCCTCGGCGTCTCGATGTGATCCCACGACGTGTAGCGCTGACCCCACACGTTGACGCCCCACGCTTCGTTCAGGCCGTCGAGGTCGCCATAGCGGTCCTGCAGCCAGCGGCGGAAGTGCTTCGCCGACTCCGGGCACCAGCATCGCGAGGTGTGGTCGCCGTACTCGTTCGAGATGTGCCACATCGCGAGTCCGGGGTGCGCGCCGTAGCGCTCGGCCATCGCCCGTGTCATCCGCTCGACGTTCTCGCGCCAGATCGGCGACGACGGGCAATAGGTCTGACGGGAGCCGAACTCGAGACGGTGCCCCTCGGCATCCCACGGCGCCATCTCGGGGTGGGCGCGCAGCAGCCACGATGGCGGGGTCGCGGTGGCTGTCGCGAGGTCGATGCGGATGCCGTTGTCATGCAGCAGATCGAGGATGCGATCGAGCCAGCGCCAGTCGTACACCCCCGGCTCAGGTTCCAGCTGCGGCCAGCTGAAGATCGGCAGGCTCACCATCGTGACCCCGGCTTCCTTCATGAGGCGGATGTCCTCGTGCCAGGTCTCCTCGGACCACTGGTCGGGGTTGTAGTCTCCGCCGAAGGCGAGGCAGTCGATGCGGACGGGGCGGATGCGGTCGTCGTCGCGGGATGCGGCCACGAAGGCTCCTCTCTGAGTCTGCTGGGATGCCGGATCACTGCCGCCCGCCTCTGGCGCGGAGGCGCTGTCCTTTGTATTCTGTATACACAGCGTAAGTCACTCGCCGCGAGGTCGTCAACCCATAGGCTTGCGCTTGTCCAGAAGGGGATGCCATGGCAATCGAACGCAAGAACCTCCGATCGCAAGTCCGCGAGGAGCTTCTCGCGCGGATGCGGTCGGGGCAGGCGCAGCCGGGGCAGAGCATCAACGAGGTACAGCTGGCCGCAGAGCTCGGCGTGAGCCGAACGCCGCTGCGCGAGGCGCTCATCGCCCTGGAGTCCGAGGGACAGATCACCAGTGAGAACGGAAAGGGATTCCGTTTCGTACCGCTGTCCGCAGACGAGTTCGAGGAACTCGCTCCCGTCATGGCCGCCCTTGAGAGCCTGGCGCTGGAGCTCTCACCGGTGGACGAGCTGCGTCGCATCGGCGGGCGCCTGGCGGAGCTGGCCGACGCATTCGCCGAGGAACTGGTCGAGCACCGGCTGATCATCACCAAGGACGACGAATGGCACTCGATCATGCTGTCGGCCTGTCCGAACCGTCGGCTGCTCGACGTGATCGAGAACGTCCGCAGCGCCTTCCACCGCTATGAGTCGCTGCTGGTCCCCGAGGACGTCAAGGTCGAACGCGTCGCCGCCGAGCACGGCGAGATCGCCCGTCACCTGAAGGCGGGCGACGTTCCCGGCGCGATCGAGGCGCTCAAGATCAACTGGACGCACGGCATGCGGCGCATCCTCGACAACGCGTCGAGCCCGTACTTCGGCTGAACTCGACGCGCCCCGGTCGTTGAGCGAGCGAAGCGAGACGAAACGGCCGGAGGCACTGCGGCGGTTCGTGTCGGAGGCATCCGCCGCGCTTACTTCAACTCCGAGGCTCAGGTCGTCCCCGCCGGACGCCAAGCACCGTTGGCAATCACATGTCCTGAACCGCGGAGAATCTTTCCTGTAGCGTCGCCCTCGAGGACCATGTATCGCCTTGGGCACCTCATGTCATGAGCAAACGCCCCGAGCATAGTAACCACGCGGACGACATCTGCTTCCCAGCGACTCTTAGATTCAACGTGCAAAGATCACTACTCTCGCCGCCCCAATCCTTCGGAACGTTGAACTCGTGAAGCAACCCAGCGATCGCGCCCTTTACCACAGATTCTTCAGTCAGAACTTTGATACTCAGGAACAACGGAGTAAGCGTGAGGTCCACGACGCGAGCATAGCCAAAACTGCCACCCGGGTGCTTTGCGCCTCACAGGTTGTAGGTCAGATGGGTGCCCAGAGCGCGTCCATCGGTACAGCGGTGATCCGCTCCCCCACGGCGACCGACGCTGGGCCGGTGTGCAAAACGTAGCCGGCGACGAAACGATCGCCGAGCCGATCACGTAGGATGCTGAGCCCAGCCGCATCTTTCGCCCGAACCGTCGCGGCTGCCTTGATCTCGATGCCCACGACCTGGCCGTCAGGTGCTTCGAGCACCGCATCGACCTCGACGCCACGACTGTCCCGATAGTGGTGCAGCGACGCCCGACGGTCGGCCCAGGTCAGCTGCCTGCGCAGTTCGCCGACGACGAAGCACTCCAGAAGCTGACCCGACAGCGGCGCAGTCGGAGTGAGTTGCGCAGCGGACACACCCAGCAGACTGGCGGCCAATCCCGAGTCGACCGGGAAGACCTTCGGCTGCTTCACCTCGCGAGACGTGAGGTTCACGGCCCAAGCGGGAAGGGTATGCGTCAGGTAGAGGGTGTCCAGTAGCGCCGCGTACGGGTCGAGCGTCCGCCGGGGGATACCGGAATCCGCTGCGAGCGATGTCCACACCATCGTGCTGCCCATGCGCGCCGCGATCAGCCGCAAGAGTCTGGGAAGGTCCGCGAGGCGCTGCAGACCGGAGACGTCGGGGGCGTCTCGCCTCACGATCTGCGAGACGTAGGCGTCGTACCAATCACTCCGCCTTCGCGAAGAAGAGCGATGCAACGCCTCGGGATAGCCTCCGGCGACGGCCCGTTCGAGGTAGTCCTCACGGACGAGGGCACTCGAATGCCGGGCAAGGGAATCCGGTGCGAACGCAAGATCGACGAAGGACCCCACGGAGGCCGCGAGCTCACGCTGGCTCAGCGGATGGAGGTCGACCCGCTCCGCCCGTCCCGCTAGCGACTCGTGCGTCGATGAGAGGTCGAGCAGGTTCGCCGACCCCGTGACGAGAAAACGCCCAGGCCGCTTATCCCGATCCACCGAGGCTTTGAGTGCCACCACGAGTTCCGGTGCTCGCTGCAGTTCGTCGATCAGAAGCATGCCCTCCGGCGCCTGCTCCACGAATCCTGCGGGATCCGCGCGGGCGAAGTCGAGTGACGCAGGATCATCCAGAGTGACGGCCAGTCCCGCACGGTCGGCGAGCACCTGTTCGGCCAACGTGGACTTCCCGACCTGTCTCGCGCCTTGGATCACGACGATCCGCGTGTCGGCGAGCGCGTCCTCCACACGCGGACGCGCCAGTCGCTGGATGAGTGGCTCATCGATCATCCGCTCAGGTTATCGCGTGGCTCGCCGTTTCACCAGTAGCTGCTCGCCGTTTTACCATTAACTTCTCGCCGTTTCACCATTAGCTCCTCGCCGCTTTATCACCATCAGCTCGCCGTTTCACCACCATCTGCGGCATCCGATACCGCCCACGCGCATCGCTCACCCCTTCACGGCGCCGCCCAGCAGGCCGGACACGAACTGCTTCTGGAACACCAGGAACAGCAGCATGAGGGGCAGTGTCGCGAGCAGCGAGCCGAGCATGAGACCGGAGTAGTCAACCCGGCTCATCCCGATCATCGTGTTCAGGGCGACGGGCACGGTGTAGTTCTCCTCGGTGTTCAGCATGAGCAGCGGCCAGATGAACGAGTTCCACTGGCTGATGAACGTGTAGATCACCAGCGCGGCGATCTGCGGCTTCGCCACCGGCAGCACGATCCGGTAGAACGTCCTCAGCTCCGATGCGCCGTCGATGCGCGCAGCCTCGATCAGGCTGGGCGGGAAGTCCAGGAACCCCTGGCGCATCAGGAAGATGCCGAACGCGTTGGCGAGGAACGGCAGGACGACCGCCTGGTAAGTGTCGATCCAGCCCAGCCCGGCCATGATCTGGAACAGCGGCACGAGCAGCACCTGCATCGGGATCATCATCGTCACCAGCACCGCGCCGAGCAGGATGCCGCGGCCGCGGAACCGGTAGGTCGCCAGGCCGTAGCCGCACAGGATGCTGACCAGCGAGCTGAACACCGTGTAGACCACCGCGAGCCCCAGGCTGTTGAGCATGACCCGGCTGAACCCGATGCGCTCCTCGAGACGGGCGAGGTTCTCCCACAGCTGATCGCCGGGCAGCACCGGCAGCGGCGTGCCGAACAGCGCCGAGGTCGGATGCGTCGACGCGACGACCATCCATAGGAACGGCAGGATCGCCACCGCCGAGGCGATGACGAGCAGGGCATAAAGCGGCAGCCGCGCGAGGCGCCGGCGGATGCCGTCCTCACCCGCTCCGCGGCTGACGGTGTCCCGCGGGTCCCGGCCGGTGACGATCGCCCTGGTGGCCAGCTGGGTCATGGCTTCTCCCTCATCACGCGGAACTGCACGATCGCGATGATCGCGGTGAGCAGGACGAGCATCCACGCGATCGCGGACGCGTAGCCGAAGTCGAACTGCCGGAATCCGACCTTGTACAGATACAGCACCGGCGTGAGGGTCGCGTCGTTCGGTCCCCCGCCGGTGAGGATGAAGTTCTCGTCGAACAGCTGCAGGGCTCCGATCGTCGACGTGACGCCGGTGAAGATGAGCACCGGGCGCAGCTGCGGGAGGATGACATGCCAGAAGGTCTGCCAGCGATTCGCACCGTCGATCCGTGCCGCCTCGTACAGCTCGGCGGGAATGGACTGCAGGCCGGCGAGGATGATCACCATGTTGTATCCGGTCCACCGCCAGGTGACCGCGGCGATCACGGCCACCCGCGCCCACCACTCGTTGTTGAGCCAGTCGACCGCGGCGATACCGACCAGCCCGAGCAGCTGGTTCACCGCTCCGCCGTCGGTGGCCAGCAGCACGCGGAACACCACGGCGTACGCCACGAGCGTCGTCACGGCGGGAAGGAAGGTCAGCAGGCGGAACCCCGCCCGGAACCGCAGCCAGGACTGGTTCAGCAGGTACGCCAGCCCCACGGCGAGCGCCATCATCAGCGGGACCTGCACGATGAGGATCAGCCCGGCGTTGAAAAGGCTTTTCGCGACGAGCGGATCGGCGAGCAGCCGCTGGTACTGCGCTGCGCCGACGAAGCTCGTCACGCCGGCGTCCGTGCTGGTGAGGCTCTGCCAGAGGGACGCGACCAGTGGGTAGGCGAAGAAGACGGCGAGCAGGCCCGCGGCGGGCAGGACGAACCAGCGTCCCGCCCGGCCCGGATCCGTCCCGCGCGAGCGCCGACGGGATGCGAGCAGGGTCATTGCGCGATGTCGCGTCCGGTCGACGTGGCCAGCTGCTTCGCGGCATCCGCCAGCGCCTTCTTCGCGTCGGCGCCGTTCAGCACCACTGCGCTGACCGTGTTGGCGATGACGTCCGACGCCTCGGCGCTGTCGGCGGTGTATACGATCGGCGGGATCTCGCCGGTCAGTTCCGCGAACACCTCGTACACCGGCTGGCCGCCGAAGTACTCCACCGGCTCCGAGAACTGCTCGTCCTGCAACGCGGGCAGGTACGACGGGAACAGGCCCTCGTTCTGCATCATGGACGCCTGGTTTCCGGCATCCGCCAGCGCGAACTCGACGAAAGCGGCGGCCAGCTGCGGGTTCTTCGCCTGGGCGGGAACCGCGAGGCCGGAGCCGCCGTTGTTCGAGGTGTGCGCGCCGCCCTCGTCGAACGCGGGGAGCGGCAGCACGCCGTACTTGCCCGCGTGCTCCGCCGCGTCGCCCTGCAGCGTGCCGATCCACCACACGGCCTCCGCGGTGACGGCGGAGTCGCCGTCCTTGGCGGAGGTGACGCGGCCGTCCCAGCCGCGGACGTTCTTCAGGAGACCGGCGTCGTTGAGGTCCTTGAGCAGGGTCAGCACACGCTCCGCCTCGGGAGAGGCGATGGCGATGTCGCCGTTCTCGTCGAAGAGACCCTTGCCGAGCTGCTGCAGCAGCATCTGGAAGCCACCACCGGCGGAGAGGTCCAGCGACAGCAGCGTGTGACCGGTCTTGTTCTTGACCGTCCTCCCGAGCTCGACGAGCTCGTCCCACGTGTCGGCGGCTTCGATGTCGACGCCGGCCTGCTCGATGATGTCGGTGCGGTAGTACAGCGCCACCGTCCCGGAGTCCCATGGCGCGATGCGCAGCGCTCCCTCGGCATCCGAACCGGCCGCCCACTTGAACGGGTCGAAGTCTGCCTCGGCGTCGCCCAGCACCGGCGTGAGGTCCAGCATTCCGTCGGGGAACTGCGTGATGTAGCCGGCGGCCTGGTCGGTCTCGATGGTCACGACGTCGGGCAGCCCGGTGCCGGCCTGGAACCCCACGGACATCTTGTCGTACGCGTTGTCGTACCCGACGTCGACGACGTTCACCGTGGTGCCGTCGTGCTTCTTCTCGAATTCCTTCGCCAGCCGCTCCAGGGCGACGGCGCCCACGTCCCACGACCAGACGGTGATCTCGCCCGCGAGCTTCGCATCCGGGTCGAGCGCGGTGTCCTTCTTCGCGGCCGGGACACCGCCGGTGGCGCAGCCGGCGAGAACGACCGCCGCGATGGCGGTCGCCGTGGCGAGAGCGAGATGCTTCTTCATGTGACTCCTTCGTCGATCTGAATATTGAATACAAGGCGTGGTCGCACGGATGCCGGATCCGCCCGCGCCGGGGTCAGCTCAGCGCCACCGCCAGGTCGAGGAACAGCGCGGCAGACCATCCGAACGCCGTCGTGGCGCGTTCGGCCTTCCTGCCGGTGTGCGGGTTGAAGTACTCGTGGGGACCGCCCCCGTGAACGACGAGCCCGACCGTCTGCTCGCGGAGTTCGCGGGCGCGCTCGGGAAAGCCCGACGCCTCGAGTCCTTCCGCCACGAGCACGTTGGTGTTGATCCACACCGGGCCGCGCCACATCCGCTCGGGCGAGAAATCGGGATCGGACGCCGCCACCGTGGGAAGCCCCCAGGTCAGCGCGAAGCGGGCCGGGTCGTCGACGGCCTCGCGCAGCGCATCGCGGATGCCCGCGGGCAAGCTCCCCGTGAGCAGCGGCATGAGCCCGACGATCGTGTCGGATCGGATCTCCTCGCCGGCGCCGCGCGCGACGAAGCGGCCGTCGCCGGCATCCCACAGGCCGAGCAGCAGCCGCTCCGTGCGCTCGGCGCGTGCGAGGAACGGCGCGCTGTCGGCATCCGGACGGTACCGGCGGAGCAGGGCCGCGATTTCGCGGTCCTGCCGCACGAGGTAGGCGCCGAGGTCGGGCGCGGTGGTCGGGATCGGTCCGTCGAAGATCGGGCTGTCGTCCAGGCCCGACGAGTACGGATGCCCGTACTCCGGCATCCCGTCACCGTCGAGATCGGAGCCGGAGAACCACCAGTCCTGCGAGCGGATCACCCGGTCGAGCTGGGCGCGCGCCCAGTCCGGGGCGTCCTCGGCGTCGAGCACCTTGCGCAGCGCCCACGCGGCGAGCGGCGGCTTGGTCAGCGGCACCGGCGCGTCGGGGTCGGCGATCTGCGACCCGGCACGGCGCAACGTGGCGCGGTCGCTCTCCGGCAGGTCGTCGCTGGTGGCGAGCACCCCCTCCTCGTGCACGACATCGGGCAGCTGCCCGTCCTCACGCGCGAAGCGGAAAGCGAGCTGGAGCTGCTCGCGGGCCAGGGCCGGGTCGCCGTGCCGCAGCCCCACCGCGATGAAGTACGCGTCCCACTGCCACAGGCCGACGTAACCGATCTTCGACGGCACCACGGCCCTGGCGCCGCCGAGGGAGGGCAGTTCGACGATGTTGGCCCCGAGCACCCACCAGCAGAAGGCGGCCATCTGCTGCAGGTCGTCGCGCACCCGGGGGCACCGGCCGAGCCAGTCATCCCAGAGCGCCTCGGTCGCATCGAGCGCCGCGGGGTGGTCGCCGGGCTCCACTGCGACAGAGCGGTCGGCACCGACGCGCAAGCGGATGCCAGTCGGTGTGAGCGCATGCTCCTCAACGCGCCCGTCCGGGTGACGCAGGAGGACTCGCGCGCCCTCGACGCCGGCGATGCTGAGCGCCGAGGGGCCGTCGAAGGTGAGGGACGCGGAGGCCTCGGTCGTTGAGCGAGCGAAGCGAGACGAACCGCCCTGACCAGGTGAAAGCGTTTCGTCTCGCTCCGCTTCGCGGTGCTCGCTCAACGACCGGGACACTTCGGCGTGCTCGCTCGACGACCGGAGAACATCGGAGAACGCGATCCGGTGCGGGAGCACATCGGCCACCGGGAGCGCGGCGCCGTCGGCATCCGTCACCACGACCGCATCCAGCACGCGGCAGTCGCTCAGCCGCTTCTCGTACTCCGAGGTGTGCACGCGTACGCCGGCACCGTCCTCGGAGCGGAGCACGAGCACGCGGGAGCGCGGCAGCGTGAACGGCGCGGCGACCAGGTCGATATGGCGCCCCACGAGGGAGGCGAGGACGTCGGCCATCAGCGCCCTCCGAGTCCCGAGGCGGCCATGCTGTTCAGGATCTTGCGCTGCCCGATGACGAACACGATCAGCATAGGCACTGTCGCGATGGCGGATGCCGCCATGACGAGGCCGTAATTGACCGATCCGTGCTGTCCTTCGAATGCGTTCAGCAGCAGCGGCACCGTGAACAGCTCCGGGGAGTTCAACAGCACCAGCGGGAACAGGAACGCGTTCCAGACGCCCAGCGCGGTGATGATCGCGAGCGCGGCGAGGCCGGGCCGCAGGTTCGGCAGCACGATGCTGAAGAAGATCCGCAGACGGCCGGCGCCGTCGACGAGAGCCGCCTCTTCGAGCTCCTTGGGCAGCGACAGCACGAACTGGCGCATCAGGAACACGGCGAACGGGTTCGCGATCATGCCGGGCACGATCAGCGCCAGGTGCGAGTCCACCCAGCCGAGATTCGACATCAGCAGGTAGAACGGGATCAGCGTCACCTGCGCGGGGATCATCTGCGTCGCGAGGAACACGATGAACAGCGTGCGGCTGCCCCTGAACCGGATGCGCGCGAACGCGTAGCCGGCCATCGATGCGGTGATGAGCGTTCCCGTCACGACGAGCGCGGTGATGTAGATGCTGTTCAGGTAGGCCTGCCCGAACGGCACGGCGTTCCACGCCGCGGCGTAGTTCTCGACGGTCCAGGGGTTGGGCAGGAACTCGAGGGGGTTCTGCAGCAGCTGCGGCAGCGTCTTGAGCGACGTCAGCAGCATCCAGATGAACGGGAACACCATCGAGACGCCAGCGACGATGAGCAGAGCGTGCAGCGCGACGGCCCCGGCGCGCCGGCGCGGCGCCCCGCCGGGACGGCCGCGACGGGTGCCCGGCGCGACGATGGCCACCGTGGAGTCGGTCGACGGTGCGTGACGATCGCCGGTGAGCGGGGGCGTGCTGAGCTGAGTCATGCGGGATCGTCCTCGTAGTGCACGAACTTCTTCTGGGCCGCGAATTGGATCGCGGTGATGAGCAGCGTCAGCGCGAGCAGGATGATGCTGGCCGCGCTCGACGGACCGAACTCGAAGCGCCCGAAGCCCAGATCGTAGATGTGGTAGACGATGGTGCGGGTCGCGTGGTCGGGGCCGCCGCCTGATACCAGCACGTACACGATGTCGAAGGTCTGCAACGACGAGATGAACGCGATCACCGACGAGAAGAACACGATCGGCGACAGCAGGGGAAGGCGGATGCTGAACAGCAGCCGTACGGCGCCCGCGCCGTCGATGCGGGCAGCCTCGATCACCGACGGCGAGATGTTCTGGAGCCCGGCGAGGAATATCACCACGTTCAGCCCCAGCGACGACCAGACCGTGACGATGCACACCGCGAGCAGCGCCAAGCGCGGATCCTGCAGCCAGTTCGGCGGCTCGATGCCGAACGTGTTCGCGATGGCGGTGGACAGCACGCCGTCCACCCGGAACATCTGCTGCCAGATCATCGCGATGGCGACCGTCGCGGTGACGACCGGCGAGAAGAACAGCACCAGGTACAGCGCGCGCGTCTTCAGCCGCTCGAGAGCGACGGCGACGACGATGGCCAGCCCGAGGCCGATGGGCACCGTGATCGCGGCGATCGCCAGGGTGTTCAGGATGGAGCGCAGCAGCAGCGGGTCCTGCAGCTGGTAGGCGAAGTTGTCGAAGCCCACCCAGGTGAGGTCCGTGAGACCGTCCCAGCTGGCGAACGCCAGCACGAGGCTCGCCACGAACGGCAGCACCACGAAAAGGGCCATGCCCACGAGCTGGGGGCCGACGAACACGTATCCCCAGCGCCGGTCGCGGCGTCGCCAGGCGGCTTCCTTGCGGAGGGGCGGCGCGGATGGCGCAGGGGTCTCCTGCGCCATCCGTGCCGTGCCGGTGAGCTGGGTCACGCTTACTTCTCCGAACGGTCCTCGACGAGCGCGGCGATCGCGTCGAGCGTCTGCTGCGCGTCCGCCTTGCCCTCGTACAGCTTCTGGAACTCCTCGCTCACCGCCACGGGCAGGCCTGGGACCCTGGCCTCGGCGGGGTAGTCCTCGAAGCCGATGTCCCGCATGTCGAGGAAGGTCTGCGCGTGTGCGGGGTAGTCGTCCTCGAGCACGACCTCGTCGGCGCCCTTGATTGACGGGACAGCGTTGCCGCCGCCCTGCAGACGGAACTTCTGGCCCTCGGCGGAGAGGAACTCGGTCCAGAACGTGAACGCGGCGTCCTTCACCTCGGTCTTGCCGTTGATCGCCAGGAACGAGGTGGCCACACCCGTCGGGGCCGGCTCGCCGTCCGGCGTCGGCCAGTGCACGATGTCGTAGGAGTCCTGTACGCCGGCCGAGGTGAGAGTGCCGATCGTGTAGCGGCCCTGGGCGAAGAAGCCGGCCTTGTGGGTGACGAATACGCTGTCGGCGCCCGCGCCGTCGGGCAGGGTGTCGGCGACGACGAACGTGCCGTTCTGGAACAGCTCGCCGAACTGCTCGACCGCCGCGACGGCGTCCGGGTTCTCGTGCGCGACGAACTCGCCGCTGTCGTCGTACGGCGCGTCGACGCCCTGGGACGACAGCCAACTCCAGTGCGTGGCCCAGTAGTTCCAGTACATGGAGCCGGTCAGCCCGGCGTCGTGCAGCTTCTGGTTCATCTCGAGGAACTTGTCCGTCGTCCATTCGCCGTTCTCGGCGAGCGTGGCCGGATCCTCGGTGATGCCCGCCGTCTTCAGTGCCTCCTTGTCGTACCAGAGCGCGTCTGGGTTGGAGTCGTTGGGTGCGGCGTAGATCTCGCCGCCCTTCTCGGCGGCCCCGAAGAGCCCGGGGAAGAAGTCGTCGGGCTTCGTCTTGCTGGCATCCGACTCCATCAGCTCGGTGAGCGGCATCAACCGCTTCGAGTCGACGAACTGGCCGATCATGTCGTCCCCGACGTAGAACACGTCCGGCGCGGTGTTGCTGGTGAGCTGGGCGAGGAGCTTCGAGTGGTAGTCGCCGTAACCGGCGACGGGCTGCAGCTTCACCTTGATGTCGGGGTGGCGCTTCATGAAGTCCTTGTTGAACTCCTCGTACCGGGTCAGTTCCTCCGGGGTGCCCCAGGTCGACCAGACCACGGTGGCCTTGCCGTCGGCGTCCACCCCTCCGCCGCCTCCGCCGCTGCCGCTGCAGGCGACCAGGCCGAGCGACAGCGCGCCGACGGCGGCTGCTGCGAGATACTTCCGGGGGTTCGAGTGCGGCATGTCCGCTACCTCTTTCGTCGTTGGAAGAGCTTTCATCTTGGGAGCCGGAATCCGGCGCAGGGAACAATCGTATTCTGTATACAGAACGCAGTTGTGTCAACCCATCTGGTGTTCGAATCGCTTGAATGGCTGTGAAACCGGGCGAAACCGAGCCATTCACGCGATTCGAAAACAATCAGGCGATCCCGCCGCCGTCGGCGGGCGTTCAGAACTCAGGAGACATGGGGCCTGGGCCTCGGAATCCGGGCCGTCGCCGGCCGAATCGGGCGATTTCTCCTGAGTTGTGAACGCGGCGGCACGGAGACACCGCGGCGCATGGGCGCCCCACGCTCGGGGTTAGTCTCGAAGCGTGAGCATCCTTGTCACCGTCCCCACCGACCGTCTCGCCGAGAACCTGGGCGCGCTGCCCGCCGGCGTCGAACTGACCGTCTGGGACATGGGCTCACCGCCGCCGGCTGAGCGCATCGACATCGTCGTGCCGCCGTACATGGGCGGGCCGCAGGTGCTGGAACGCCTCGAGGGCCTCGACATCCGCCTCGTGCAGGGCCAGTCGATCGGCTACGACGGCGTCGCCGAGCACCTCCCCTCCGGGATGACGTTCGCGAACGCGGCCAGCGTTCATGAGACCTCGACGGCCGAGCTCGCGCTGGCGCTCATGCTGGCGGCACAGCGGCAGATCCCGCGCTTCGTCCTCGCGCAGCAGCGCGGCGAATGGTCGCCGCGGTTCGGACCCAGTCTCGCCGACCGTCGCGTGCTCCTCGTCGGCTTCGGCGGGGTGGGCACCGCCATCGCCCGCCGGCTCGCGCCGTTCGAGGTGGAGATCTCCGCTGTCGCGCGCACCGCCCGCACCGAGCGGGTCGACGGCGTCGGCGACGTCACCGTCCACGGCACCCACGAGCTGCCCGATCTGCTCGCCGACGCGGACATCGTGGTGCTCAGCCTGCCGGGTGGCGACGAGACACGGCACCTTTTCGACGCGGCGATGCTGTCCCGCCTCGCCGACGGCGCCCTGCTCGTCAACGTCGGCCGCGGCGGGCTGATCGACACCGATGCGCTGCTGGCCGAGCTCACCACCGGGCGCATCCGCGCGGCCCTGGACGTCTTCGAGGACGAGCCCCTCCCCGCCGGTCATCCGCTCTGGCAGGCGCCCAACCTGCTGATCAGCCCGCACATGGGCGGCGCCTCGACCGCCATGAACCCGAGGATCGCCCGCCTGATCCGGCGTCAGATAGAGCGGATGCTGGAAGGCGAGCCGCCCGTGAACGTCGTGCTGCCGGCATCCTGACCCGTCGGCGGCGGCTGGGGCGCTTCGACAGGCTCAGCGGCCGAGCACGCTCAAGACCTCGATGGAACGCAGACTGTAAGCGTTTGCAGTAGCCTGATCGCATGGCACAGCTCGAACAGTCCGCAGCCCCCGGTTCCGAGTGGTGGCGCACGGCCGTCATCTATCAGATCTACCCCCGCTCCTTCGCCGACGCCTCGGGCGACGGCATCGGCGACCTGCCCGGTGTCACCGCCCGGCTGGACGCCCTGAAGGAGCTGGGCGTCGACGCGATCTGGCTGAGCCCGTTCATGACGAGCCCGCAGAAGGACGCCGGCTACGACGTGGCCGACTACCGCGACGTCGACCCCTTGTTCGGGACGCTGGCGGACTTCGACGAGATGCTCGCGCAGGCGCACGCCCGCGGCATCCGCGTCATCGTCGATCTCGTCCCCAACCACTCCTCCGACCAGCACCGCTGGTTCCAGGAGGCGCTGAAGGCGGGCCCCGGCAGCAAGGAACGCGCCCGTTACGTGTTCCGCGACGGCCGCGGCAAGAACGGCGAACTGCCCCCGAACAACTGGGAGAGCGTGTTCGGCGGTCCGATGTGGGACCGCGTCACCGAGCCGGACGGCACCCCTGGCCAGTGGTACCTGCACATCTTCGACGCCACGCAGCCCGACTTCGACTGGACGAACGAGGAGGTCAAGGAGGAGTTCCGCGCGGTGCTGCGCTTCTGGCTCGACCGCGGCGTCGACGGCTTCCGGGTCGACGTGGCGCACGGCATGGTCAAGGAGGCGGGCCTGCCGGACTACGCGCCCGTCGCGGACGCCGACTCGATGGGCGGCGGCGAGGAGAACGTGCCCTACTGGGGACAGGACGGCGTGCACGACATCTACCGTGACTGGCATCAGGTGCTCGCCGAGTACGACGGCGACCGTGCGCTGTGCGGCGAGGCATGGCTGCCGACGCTCGAGAAGACGGCCCTGTGGGTGCGCCCCGGCGAGATGCATCAGACGTTCAACTTCCCCTACCTGATGACCCCGTGGGATGCGGACGCGCTGCGCGACGTCATCCGGCGCTCGCTCGACGCGTTCGGCGGTGTCGGCGCGCCCAGCACCTGGGTGCTGTCGAACCACGACGTGGTGCGGCACGCCTCCCGACTCGCTCTCACCGCCGACAACCCGCAGGGCGAGGGCATCGGGCCGAAGTCCAAGGGCAAGCCCGACCCCGTCGTCGGGCTCGCACGTGCCCGCGCCGCGACCACGCTCATGCTCGCCCTGCCCGGATCCGCGTACCTGTATCAGGGTGAGGAGCTCGGCCTTCCGGAAGCGATGGAGATCCCCGACGAGTTCCGGCAGGACCCGACCTGGTTCCGCACCGAGGGCAAGCGCTACGGCCGGGACGGATGCCGCGTGCCGCTGCCCTGGAACGCCGACGCCCCGGCGTTCGGGTTCAACGACACCGGCGCGTCCTGGCTGCCGCAGCCGACCGAGTGGGCGTCGTACGCGCGCGACGCCGAGGAGGCCGACCCGGCCTCGACGCTGAACCTGTACAAGGCGCTGATCCGCCTGCGCCGCGAGCACGGGTTCGGCACCGGCAGCCTGGTCTGGGAGGATCGGGGAGCGGATGCCGTGGCGTTCCGTCGCGGTGACATCCACGTCGTCGCGAACCTGGGCGCGCGGCCGCTCGAGCTCGGGGACCGCGTGGAGTTCATCGTGCAGAGCCGGCCGTTCGATGGCACGACCCTGCCTGTCGACACCGCCGCCTGGTTCCGCACAGCCTGACCCACGCAGCGCACGCGCACACGCACACGCACACGCACACGACACGATGAGACTTCTCTTTCAGCATGAGACGGCACGACAGACGGCCTGTCTCATGCTGAAAGAGAAGTCTCGCGGGGAAGAGGGAGCAACGACATGGTGAGCATCGACGAGGTCGCCAAGCTCGCGGGCGTCTCCACGGCGACGGTGTCGCGTGCGCTCAGCGGCCGCGGGCACGTGTCCGCGGCGTCCCGCGAGCGGGTGCGCGTGGCCGCCGACGCCCTGGGCTACGTCGTCTCGTCGAGGGCCTCCAGCCTGGCATCCGGTCGTACCCGCAACGTCGGAGTGATCGTGCCGTTCCTCGATCGGTGGTTCTTCAGCACGGTCCTGTCCGGAGTCTCGAGTGCGCTGATGCGCGCCGGATACGACATCACCCTGTACAACATCACCGCCGACGCCGACGTGCGCAGGGAGGTCTTCGCGACCTTCCTGCGCCGTCAGCGGGTGGATGCCGTCATCGCCGTCTCCATCGAGCTCGACGACGACGAGACGCAGCAGCTCGCTGACCTCGGGCTGCCCGTGATCGCGATCGGCGGACCGAACCCGAGCCTGAAGACGTTGACGGTCGACGACACCGGCATGGCCCGGCTCGCCACGCAGCACCTGCTCGGGCTCGGGCACCGCGACATCGCGCACATCGGCGCCAGCCCGGAGTTCGACCTGGACTTCCACATCCCCACCCAGCGCCGGCTCGGCTTCGAGCAGGCGCTGGAGGATGCCGGGATCGCCGCGAACCCGGCCTTCCTCGAGCCCGGTGACTTCAGCGTCGACGGCGGTTTCCGCGCCGCGAAACAGTTGCTCGGCCGGCCCGGCCCCCGCCCGACGGCGATCTTCGCCGCGTCGGACGAGATGGCGATCGGCGCGATCCTCGCCGCCCGCGACCTCGGCTTCCAGGTGCCCCGCGACCTGTCGGTGATCGGGATCGACGGCCACGAACTGGGCGAGTTCTTCCAGCTGTCGACCGTCGACCAGTTCCCGATGGCGCAGGGCGAGCGTGCGGCGCACGCGATCCTCGCCCAGCTCGAGGACGACGCGGATGCCGGAACGCCCGGCGCCGGCGCGCTGCCGTTCGAGCTGATCGTGCGGGGATCGACGGCGCGGGTCTGACTGCGGCCGCGATCGGCTGCCGTCATACTGGGTGCCATGGAAGCCCTCAACGACTTCGTGCTCTTCGCCGGCGACAAGCTGTGGACGTGGGCCGTGTTCCCGATCCTCGTCGTCCTCGGCATCTACTTCACGCTGCGCTCGGGGGTGGTGCAGTTCCGGATGATCCCGGAGATGTTCCGCACTCTCACCGACCGCACCCCGACGGATGCCGACGGCCGGCCGCAATCGGTGTCGGCGTTCCAGGCGTTCACGATCTCCGCGGCATCCCGGGTCGGCGTCGGCAACATCGCCGGGGTCGGCACGGCGATCGCGATCGGCGGCCCCGGCGCGGTGTTCTGGATGTGGACGATGGCCTTCGTCGGCGGCGCGGCGAGCTTCATCGAGTCCACGCTGGGCCAGACGTTCAAGGTGCGCGACAAGGACGGGTTCCGCGGTGGGCCCGCCTATTACATGCAGCACGGGCTGAAGGCGCGCTGGATGGGGATCCTGTTCGCCATCGTTCTGATCCTGTGCTTCCCCCTGTCGTTCAACTCGCTGCAGGCCAACACGATCAGCGCCACGGTGTCGGGCAGCTTCGGCGGCGAGGTCGCCTGGATCCCCTGGGTGGTCGGCGCGGCCCTCGCCGCGCTGACGGCGCTCGTCATCTTCGGCGGCGTGCGGCGCATCGCGTCGGTCTCGCAGGCCGTGGTGCCGCTCATGGCGCTGCTGTACCTCATCATCGGGCTGATCGTGGTCGGTATGAACATCGAGCGGCTGCCCGAGGTGTTCGCGTCGATCTACACCCAGGCGTTCGGTTTCAACGAGGTCGTCGGCGCCGCCCTGGGCACCATCGTGATGATCGGCGCCAAGCGGGGCATGTTCTCGAACGAGGCCGGACTCGGCTCGGCCCCGAACGCCGGCGCGACCGCCGCCGTCACCCACCCGGTCAAGCAGGGTCTGGTGCAGACGCTCGGGGTGTACTTCGACACGTTCCTGGTCTGCTCGATCACTGCGTTCATCGTGCTCGTCGCCACCCCCGACCTGTCGAACGCCGAACAGGGCATCGTCCTCACGCAGAACGCGCTGGTGACGTCGCTCGGCACCTGGTCGAACGTCGCGCTCAGCGTGATCATCTTCCTGCTGGCGTTCAGTTCGATTCTGGGCAACTACTACTACGGCGAGTCGAACATCGAGTTCATCAACGCCCGGCCGGCGGTGCTCACCGCTTACCGCGCCGTGGTCGTCGCCGTCGTCTTCCTCGGCTCGATCGCCTCGGCCGACCTGATCTGGAACACGGCGGACGGCATCATGGGGGTCATGGCGATCATCAACCTCGTCGCCATCGCCCTGCTCTCCGGTGTGGCGTTCAAGCTGCTGCGCGACTACTCCGACCAGCGCCGGGCGGGCCTCGACCCGATCTTCACTCAGGCGCGGATGCCGGAGGTCACCGGCATCCAGTGCTGGGAGGACGAGCTGTCGGTGACCGGACCCGTGCCGGTGACCGCGCGCCCCGCGCGCGGCTGACGCCCGGGCGCGCGGGCGGTCGGCGCGCAGCGCGGGAGCCGAAATCAGGTCCAGACGCCTTCCCACCGGACTTCCGCTCCCATGCTGGCTCGCCCCGCACCCCGCACACCGCACCCGACCGGCGTGAGGATTCCGTGAGGACCGGCCCGACGGCGTAGGGATTCCGTCAGATCCGGCCGGCCGTGTCCGGGCGCGCGTAGCGTCGTCCGCCGTGGACGCCGGAGATCTCTCCGAAGCCCCGCAGCTCGCGAAGCGGCTGATGATCGGCGACAACACCACAGGGCTCGGACTCGGGCTCGCCCTGTCCAAGGGGTTCACCGAGGGCATGGGCGGCACCCTCACGCCGGAGGACACCGACGGAGGAGGGCTCACCATGGTCGTGTCGCTGCCGCTCGCGGCATCCGCTCAACCGACCACGGGCGGTACGGAGGCGACCGCGTGAGGCTGCTCATCGCCGACGACGACCCCCAGCTGGTGCGCGCGGCGCATCACCCTCGCCGCGCACGGGTACGACGTCGTCGCCGCCGCGGACGGCGCCGCTGCCATCACGATGGCGGCGCAGACGCACCCCGACATCATTCTGCTCGACCTGGGCATGCCGCGGCTCGACGGGGTGGAGGTGATCCACGCGCTGCGCGGCTGGACGCGCGCGCCGATCCTGGTCGTGTCGGGCCGCACCGGCTCGGCGGGCAAGGTGGACGCGCTGGATGCCGGTGCCGACGACTTCGTCACGAAGCCGTTCCAGGTGGACGAGCTGCTGGCCCGGCTGCGCGCGCTCGCTCGGCGGGCGGCGCCCGAACCGGTCGTCGGCGAGGCCGTCGTGCGGTTCGGCGATGTGGTGGTGGACCTCGCCGCACGGCTGGTCACGAGAAGCGGCTCGCCGGTGCACCTCACCCCGACCGAGTGGCGGATGCTGGAGCACCTGTGCCGGCATCCGGGCGCACTGGTGACGCGGCACGAACTGCTGCGGGAGATCTGGGGCACCGACCAGGTGTCGGACTCGGGTTACCTGCGGCTGTACATGTCACAGCCGCGCAAGAAGCTGGAGCGCGAGCCCAGCGCTCCCGCGCACCTGCTCACAGAGGCGGGCATGGGCTACCGGCTCGTGCTGGGGTGACCGCGGCCGCGCTGCGGGGCGCACGGGCGGCGGCAGTGCCCCAGCATGGGAGCCGAAGTCGGGTGCGGAGCCCTTCCCACCGGACTTAGGATCCCATGCCGGCAGCCGCGCGGGGCGCGCCGCCGGAAACGCGAAACCGGCCGGAGCCACGAGGGCTCCGGCCGGTTCGAGTCGCAGTGCGCTGCGCTCAGAGCGCGCGGATGTTCGCTGCCTGCATGCCCTTGGGGCCACGCTCGGGGTCGAACTCGACCTTCTGGTTCTCGGTCAGCTCCTTGAAGCCCGACCCGGCGATCGCCGAGAAGTGGGCGAACAGGTCGTCGGAACCGTCATCGGGAGCGATGAAGCCGAAGCCCTTTTCGGAGTTGAACCATTTCACAGTGCCAGTGGCCATGTGTTTCTTCTTTCTGTTGATCTGGCCGTTTTCACGGCCTTTGGCGCCGCATCGGTACGTCCGATGGGCACGTATGGGGAAGTGGGGGGACATCCGAGTCGAGCACGATGTGCGGAAGAGGCGGATGGGAATCGGGGCCGCACACGACGCGGTACCAGTCGCGGGCCGGAATGAAAGCCTCCGGTTTCGGAGGGACATGTCACCGTACCACGCCCACCTGCGAAAGCGCCTGGGTGCCTCGAAATCGACTCACTGCGCCAGAACGGATGCCAGATACTCGGCATCCCGCCCGGCGCCGCCGATGAGCGTCGAGGTCAGCCCGAACTGGAAGGGCAGCCCGAGGAAGAACAGGCCAGGGACGCCGGTGGAGACGCCGCGCTCGTGCGCGGGGAGACCGCGGCCGTCCAGCTCCAGCCCGTCGATCCAGTCCAGCGCGGGCCGATAGCCGGTCGCCCACAGCACGCCGTCGCACTCGATCACCCCGCCGTCCGCCAGCTGCGGGAGGCCGTCCGACGCGCCGGTCAGCCGTGGCGCCCGCTCCGCTCCCACCTCGTCGAGGTCGCGCGCGGTGATCCCGATGAGTGGAGCCGCTGCGAACGGCACCTTCTGCGCGGCCTTCCTCCCCACCGGCGTCGCCCGGGTGAGCACGCGGTGCAGCAGCGCGAACCACGCCACGCCGGCCACCGCCAGAAACCGCCGCGGCACACGTATGTGGATCGCGCAAGACCCTCCCGTCGGGCCGCCCAGCAGGCCGCGACTCGCGACGCGGTCGTCGCGGCCGCCGAGCGGCTGTTCCGCGAGCACGGATACGTCGCGACGACGATCGGCATGATCGCGCGTGAAGCGGATGCCGCGGTGCAGACCGTCTACAACACCGTGGGCGGCAAGGCGGCGGTGCTCTCGGCGGTGCTCGACAGGACGGCGTCCGGCCCGGAGGGGCGACCGGTGCTGGAGTTCCTCGCCGGGCGCCTCGAGGCGGCGCCGGATGCGCCGGGGGTGATCCGGGTGCTCGCCGACTGGCTCGCCGAGGCGAACGCGCGCACGCACGCGATCCACCGCGTCATCGCCCAGGGCGCCGCCGTCGACCCCGAGATCGCCGACCTGCAGACCCGGCGCGCACAGCAGCGTCTGGAGCGGTACGGCCGCACCGCGCGACTGCTGCGCGCACGGGGCGGCCTGCGCGACGGGGTCGACGACGCCTCGGTCGCGGCGACGATCTGGTCGGTCGGCTCGCCTGCGGCGTACGAGGCGCTGGTGCTGCAGGCCGGCTGGACGGCGGGCGCGCACCGGGACTGGATGGAACGCACGCTGGCCGCGGCACTGCTGCGTTGAGCGACCGCCCCGACGGCGGGCCTCAGGCGAGCGCGCGCAGCGCGCCGGCCGCCGCATCGAGCGCTCCGTCGGTGAGCGCATAGTACGCCCAGCGGCCCCGCTGATCGCGCGTGACCAGCCCGGCGTCGGCGAGCAGCTTCATGTGATGCGACACGGTGCCCTGCGACAGGCCGACCGGCTCGGTGAGATCGCAGATGCACGCCTCGCCTCCGGCGCCCGCGGCGATGAGCGACAGCAGCCGCACGCGCGTAGGGTCGCCGAGAGCCTTGAACACCCGCGCGATGCGCTCCGCCTCGGCGGCGGGCAGACCGCGCTCGCCCTGCTGCGGAGTACAGCAGGGCGCATCGATCGTCACGGGCAGGCTCATGCCCGACATTCTCGCACGTATTGACAATCATCGATAGGTCGAGCAGGATCGAGCCATCAATACCCATCGACATCCATCGATATGAGGAGTGCGCATGTCCGACCTTCCCGTCGTCGTCATCGGCGCCGGCCCGCAGGGCCTGGCGGCCGCTGCGCACCTGGTCGAGCGCGGCCTCGAACCGCTCGTGCTGGAGCGCGGCGCGTCCGCCGGCGCCGCGGTGGCGGAGTGGGGACATGTCCGGCTGTTCTCCGCCTGGCCGGAGCTCGTCGACCCGGCATCCCAGCGGCTCCTCGAGGCGACCGGCTGGGCAGTGCCCACCGGCGGGTACCCGACGGGGGCGGAATGGGTGGACGGGTACCTCGCGCCGCTGGCATCCGCTCTCGGCGACGGCGTCGGCGACGGCACGCCCATTCGAGTGCGATACCGCGTCGAGGTGACGGGCATCTCGCGCCACAACCGCGACAAGACCGTGGACGACGGCCGCTCCGAGCAGGCGTTCACGGTGCACACGGTCGACGCCACCGGCCGAGAGGGCCGTGTCCTCGCCCGCGCCGTGATCGACGCCGGCGGCACCTGGTCCCAGCCCAACCCCGCCGGCGGCGACGGGCTGCCCGCCGTCGGCGAGACGGCCGCGGCCGACCGCATCTCGTACCGCATCCCCGACGACGTCTCCTCCTTCGCCGGCCGACACGTCGCCGTGATCGGCTCAGGGCACTCCGCCGCGCACGCGGTGCTGCGACTCACCGACCTCGCCCGCCGCGAACCCGGCACCCGAGTGACCTGGATGCTGCGGCGCAGCGCTCCACACGCCGACGGCGGCGCCGCGGATGCCCTGCCCCAGCGGGCAGCGCTCGGCGTGCGCACCCGACGCGCGAGGGAGAAGGGCCTGGTCGACGTGGTGGGCGGGTTCCGCGTCGCCGAATTCCGCGTCGAGACCGACGGCGTGACCGTGGTCTCCGACGACGGCCGAGCGATCTCGGTCGGTCAGGTGTTCGCCCTCACCGGATTCCGGCCCGACACCGGCATCCTGCGCGAGCTGCGGATCGACCTCGACCCGGCGCTCGAGGCGGTCGCCGGCATCGCCCGCGAGATCGACCCGAACATCCACTCCTGCGGCACCGTCGCCGCGACCGGCGCGCGCGAGCTCGCCCAGCCCGAGCCCGGCTTCTTCATCGTCGGCGCGAAGAGCTACGGCCGCGCCCCCACCTTCCTGGCCCTGACCGGGTACGAGCAGGTCCGCAGCGTCGTGGCGCACCTCGCCGGCGACCACGCGGCGGCGGCGCGCACCGAGCTCGTGCTGCCCGAGACCGGCGTGTGCGGCGGGTCGGGCTCGTTCGACGGCGGTACCGACGGTGGAACGGATGCCGGATGCTGCGCCACCCCGCTGCTGCAGATCGGCTCCGCGACGGCGCCGGGCGGCGTACCTGTGCCAGGACCCCCCGCCGATGAGAGGATGACCATATGACCGCCGACAAGCCCTCCGTCCTGTTCGTGTGCGTGCACAACGCCGGACGCTCGCAGATGGCCGCCGGCTTCCTGCGCGAGCTCGGTGCCGGCCGCATCGAGGTCCGCTCGGCCGGCTCGATGCCGGCATCCGAGATCAACCCCGTCGCGGTCGAGGCGATGGCAGAGGTCGGGATCGACATCGCCGGCGAGCAGCCGAAGGTGCTGACCACGGATGCCGTGCAGGACTCCGACGTCGTCATCACGATGGGCTGCGGCGACGCGTGCCCGTTCTTCCCCGGCAAGCGCTACGAGGACTGGAAGCTCGACGACCCGGCCGGGCAGGGCATCGACGCGGTGCGCCCGATCCGCGACGAGATCCGCCGCCGCGTCGAAGCGCTCGTCGCCGATCTGCGGGGCTGACGCCGGCATCCGCGCGGTGGTACCGTCGCCGCATGGATGCCGTCGCCCTGGGCCCGATCGGCCAGATCTCCCGCTCCGTCACCGACATCGAGGCCGCGGAGGCGTGGTATCGGGACGTGCTCGGACTCCGGCACCTGTACACGTTCGGGTCGCTGAGCTTCTTCGACTGCGACGGCGTGCGCCTGTTCCTGTCGGCCGGTGACGGTCCGGTGCACGACGAGTCGATCCTGTACTTCCGGGTGCCGGATGTCGTCGCCGCCCGCGCCGCCCTCGGCGAGCGCGGCGTCGTGTTCACGCACGAACCGCACGTCATCCACACGCACGAGGACGGCACGCAGGAGTGGATGGCGTTCTTCACCGACGTGGAGGGCCGCCCGCTCGCCCTGATGGCGCAGCGTCGACCCGACTGACCCGGCGTCCCCGACACGACCGCGCGGCGGTCGAACGCTTCCGGCGTCACTAGGCTCAGGGGCATGCCGATCGACCTCGAAGCGCTCTACACCGACCTGCACCGGCATCCGGAGCTGTCGTACCAGGAGACCCGCACGGCGGGCATCGCCGCCGCGCACCTGCGCGATCTCGGGCTCGAGGTGCACGAGGGCGTCGGCGTCACCGGCGTCGTCGGGGTGCTCGAGAATCCGGGACCCAAGGGAGAGACCGGACCGGTCGTCTGGCTGCGGGCCGACATGGACGCCCTGCCCGTCAAGGAGGACACCGGCCTGGCGTATGCGAGCACCGCCACCGGCATCGACCCCGACGGCAACACCGTTCCCGTGATGCACGCCTGCGGACATGACATGCACGTGACCGCGATGATCGGCGCCGTCGAGCGCCTGGTCGCCGAGCGGGCCCACTGGCACGGCACGGTCGTGGTGATCATCCAGCCCGCCGAGGAGTACGGCTCGGGCGCACGGGCGATGCTCGACGACGGCATGCTGGTGCGCTTCCCGCGCCCGGATGTCGTGCTCGGGCAGCACGTCACGCCGCTGCCGGCCGGGCTGGTCGGGGTGCGTCCGGGGCCGCAGATGTCGGCATCCGACGGCATCCAGGTCGTCATGCACGGCCGAGGCGGGCACGGCTCGCGTCCCCATTCGACGATCGACCCCATCGTCATGGCGGCGTCGACGGTGATGCGGCTGCAGACCGTCGTGTCGCGCGAGGTCGACCCGCACGAGCTCGCCGTGGTCACGGTCGGGGCGTTCCACGCCGGCACGAAGAACAACATCATCCCGGCTGACGCCACCCTGCAGCTCAGCCTGCGCTACCCGAACGAGGAGCTGCGCGACAAGGTGCTCGCCCGCGTGGAGCGCATCGTACGGGCAGAGGCGATGGCGTCGGGCGCCGAGCGCGAGCCCGAGATCAGCACGATCCACACGCTCCCTGCGACGATCAACGACGCGGATGCCACCGCGCGCGCCGTCAAGGCGTTCCGCGCGGCGTTCGGGGAGCAGGCGGTGGTCGACCCAGGTCTGTACGCGGGCAGCGAGGACGTGTCGTGGTTCGCCCGCGATGCGGGCGCGCCGTTGGTGTTCTGGTTCTGGGGAGGGATCGACCCCGAGACCTACCTGAACGCCGCCGAGCGTGGGACCGTCGACCGCGACATCCCGACCAACCACTCGCCGTTCTTCGCCCCGGTGCTCCACCCCACCATCGAGGTGGGCGTCGGGGCCATGCACGCCGCCGCGCGGGAGTTCCTCGGCTGACGGTTCCGGGGCTGCGCTCCCGTTCGGCTCGCCGCCCGGTCGCAGAGAACGCCGGTTTGCGCGCCGCATAGCGGCATCCGTTGCGACCCGAACGCGCGCGCTCGCACACTCCCCCGCCGACCGCCGCCCAGGTCGCAGAGAACGCCGCTTTGCGCGCCGCATACCGGCATCCGTTGCGACCCGAAACCCACGGCCGACCCGCACCGACCGCCCAGGTCGCAGAGAACGCCGCTTCGCGCGCCGCATACCGGCATCCGTTGCGACCCGAACGCGCGGCCGACCCACACCGACCGCCCAGGTCGCAGAAAACGCCGGTTGGCGCGCCGCATAGCGGCATCCATTGCGACCCGAACGCGCGAGCGCGACCCGAACGCGCACGCGCGACCCGCTCAGGCCTCGATGACCTTACGGTTCACGGCGTGCGCCTCGCGGTGCAGCCGCTCCATCCGCAGGTCGAGCTCGCCCGCGGCATCCGCGGCCTCGGTCAGGCTCTGCACCAGGTGAGTCGGCACCTGCCCCGCGAACTTGTAGTGGATCTTGTGCTCGAGGCTGGCCCAGAAGTCCATCGCGATGGTGCGGAACTGCACCTCGACCGGCACCTGCACAGGTCCGGTCGACAGGAACACCGGCACCTCCACGATCGCGTGCAGGCTGCGGTATCCGTTCGGCTTCGGCGCGGCGATGTAGTCCTTCACGACCCGCACCGTCAGGTCGTGCTGCTGGGTGAACAGCTCGAACAGCCGGTACACGTCCGTCACGAAGCTGCAGGTCACCCGCACGCCCGCGATGTCGGTGATCTCGCGGCGGATGCTGTCGAAGTCGGGGTCGATGCCCTTGCGGGCGACCTTCTCGACGATGCTGTCGGGCGTCTTCAAGCGGCTCTTGACGTGCTCGATCGGGTTGTACGCGTGGCTGTGGGTGAACTCGTCGCGCAGGATCGAGATCTTCGTCTCCACCTCGCGCATCCCGAACTCGTACTCGCGCAGGAACCGCTGGAACTCGTCGCGCAGCTGCCTGGCTTCGGCGATCGCGGCGTCGTCGACGGGAACCGTGCTCATGCTCCCGACGTTACGCATCGGTGATCGGAATCGGCTGGGCGTCGGGCTACGCGTCGCGCGACCGCCACAGCAGCCAGACGAAGTACGGGGCGCCGAGCAGGGCGACGACCAGGCCCGCGGGCAGCTGCGCCGGGGCGAGGACGGTGCGACCGACGGCATCCGCGATCCCGACCAGCACCGCCCCGAGCACGACGGCGACGGGGATGACCCGGCTGTGCCGCGCGCCGACCAGGGCGCGCGCGGCGTGCGGGGCGACCAGCCCGACGAAACCGACCACCCCGACCGCGGCCACGCTGAGCGCCGCCAGCACCGCCGCGGTCAGCAGCAGGGCGAGCCGGGTGCGCTCGAGACGGATGCCGGTGAGCCGCGGCGTGTCCTCGTCCATGGCGATGATGTCGAGGTCGCGGCGCTGCGCGAGCACGAACGGCAGCGCGAGGGCGAGCACGATCGCGAGCGGGACCACCTGCTCCCAGATGCGTCCGTACGTCGTGCCGGAGAGCCAGGTGTAGATCTTCGGGGTGTCGAACGGGCTCGACCGCAGCAGCACGAACGTGGTCAGCGCGACCGTGCCGTACGAGACGCCGATGCCGATCAGGATGAACCGGTCGGCGCTCAGGCCGCCCCGCCACGCCAGGGCGTACACGAGCACGAACGCCAGCAGCGCGCCGGTCACGGCCGCGACCAGCATCCCGAAGGTCGACGCGGTCGCGCCGGTGACGACCAGCACTGCGCCGAGACCAGCACCGCCGGTGATCCCCAGCAGTCCGGGCTCCGCCAGCGGGTTGCGGCTCACCGCCTGCGTGAGCGTGCCCGCCAGGGCGAGCGCCGCGCCGGCGACCACTGCGGCGATCACGCGCGGCGCACGCTCGTCGAGCGCAAATGCCACCAGGGGCGGGGCCTGATTCTGCAGCCAGAGCAGGATGTCGCCGGTGAGCAGCGGGGTGCTGCCGACCAGCAGGCCGACGAGCACGACTGCAGCGAGCGCGGCCACGCCGGTGGCGAGCACGATGACGTACCGGCGTGCGCTGCGCACACCGAAGCGGATGGTCGGCGGACGCCTCGTCGGACCGGCATCCCGCAGTCGTCGTGCCATGAGGACGAGCACGATCGCGCCGACCACGGTCGTGGCGACGCCGGTCGGGACGGCGATTGCGCCCTCCGCGCCGATCAGGGCGCGCAGGATCGCGTCGGCGAGGATCACCACGATCGCGCCGATCAGCCCGGCCGCGGGCACAAGCAGCAGGTGCCGCCCGAGAGCGGGGACGAGGCGCGACAGCAGGCGCGCGAGCACCGGCGCGCACAGGCCGACGAACCCGATCGGTCCGGCGAGCGTGACCGCCGCCGCGGTGAGCAGTACCGACAGCAGGATGCCGATGACGCGCGTCGACCGGATCGGCACGCCGAGCGACGAGGCGGTGTCGTCACCGAGGGCGAGCACGTCCAGCCGGCGGGCGAGCGTGAGCGTGAGGCCGATGACGATCAGCACGACGGGCGCCGCGCGCAGGAAGCTCTCGATGCCGAGCTGCGACAGGCTGCCGTTGCCCCACGCGAACAGGCCCTTGGTCTCTTCGTCGAACAGCACGAGCAGCGCCGAGGTGCCGGCCTGCAGGGCGAGGGCAAGGGCGGTGCCCGCCAGGACCAGACGCGTGGTCGACGACGCGGAGCCGCCCGCGAGTCCGAGCACCAGACCCGCTGCGAGCAGACCGCCCACGAACGCGACGACGCCGGACGCCCAGAACGGAACGCTCAGCCCGAACGCGGTGACCGCGGTGACGGCGAAGTACGCCCCGGCGGTGACGCCGAGGGTGTCCGGCGAGGCGAGCGGGTTGCGGGACAGCGACTGCATGAGCACGCCGGCCACACCGAGCGCGATGCCAACCGCGACGCCGGCGGCGAGCCGTGGCAGCCGCGACCCGAACAGCACGTCGGGGTCGGCGAACACCGCGCCGCTGGTGCCCTGCGTGAGGTGCCATCCGGCGACCAGCACGAGCACCGCGACCAGGGCCAGCAGCGTGCCCGCCGCCGTCAGTCGGCCGCCGGCACCCGCCACCGGCGAGGGCGCGCCCAGCGGTGCCGGCGGCCCGCCGTGCGCCGATGGATGGGGGGTCGGCACGCCGGATGCCGGACGAATCCCGGCATCCGGTCCGACGACTGGCGTGTCGACCCCCATTCCGTCCCCGCTCCCCCGCGCACTCGGCGTCACTTGGTGATGATGTCGACGTACGCGTCGATGATCTGCTCGGCCGAGCGCGGGCCGCCGAACGTCCAGATGCCGCCGGGGAACGCATAGGTGCGGTCCTCCTTCACGGCCGGGATCGACGCCCACGCCGGGTTCTTCCCGGCGGCGTCGATGAAGCTCTCCGAGTCGGGGTCGGTGGTGCCGCTGTACAGCAGGTTCGCGTCGCCGACGGTGGTCATGCCCTCGATGTCGGTCTGGCCCAGGCCGTAGGCCGGGTCCACTTCACCGGTCCAGGCGTTGGTGAGGCCGAGCTCCTCGCCCAGCTCGCCGACGAGCGAGCCCTGGCCGAACGGGCGCAGCGAGACGTTGCCGCCGTCGACCCAGCCGTCGAAGAACACGAACTCCGACACCTCGGGGTCGGCATCCGCGACCTTCTTCTTGGCGTCGGCGAGGTGCTGCTCGAACTCGTCCTTGACGATCTCGGCGCGCTCCTCGCGGCCGGTCGCCTGCGCGATGAGGTCGAAGGTGCCGAGCATCTGCGCGATCGGGTCCTTCGCGTCGGCGCCGAGGGTGGCGAGCACGGGCACGCCGTACTTCTCCAGCTGGCCGATGATCGCGTCGTCACGCGTGTACGCCTCGACGATGACGAGGTCGGGCTCGGTGGCGAACAGCGCGTCGAGGTTGGGCTCCTGTCGGGTGCCGACGTCCTTCACGTCCTCCGGCAGCTCCTCGGCGGTGTCCCAGGTGCGGTAGCCCTCGGCATCCGCGACGGCGACCGGGGTGAGGCACAGCGACAGCACGTCCTCGATCTGCTGCCACTCCAGCACGGCCACCTTCGATGCGGGCTCGTCGAGGGTGACGGTGCGGCCGAACGCGTCGGTCAGCTCGACCGGACCGGTCGAGGTCTTCGTCGTGTCGTCGGCGCAGCCGATGCCGGTCGCGCTGGTGCTGTTCGTGTCGGCGGCGGCCTTCGTTCCGGTCTGCGTGGTGCCGCAGGCGGTCAGGGCGAGGGTGAGCGCGCCGAGGGCGGCGAGCGCGGCGAAGGGCTTGTTCATGGATGCTCCAGGGTGAGGGGACGGGTATCGCCGGGGTGGTGATGAGGGGAACGGGTCAGGCGGGCACGGCCTCGAGCAGCGGGCGCACCCGGTCGTGGTGGCGACCCCGCGGGGCGACGTGGACGCGCCCTGTCGCGGCGTCCACGGTGGTGTCGATGCGCAGCCCGTACACCTCGGTGAGGTTCTCGGAGGTGAGCACCTCCGCCGGCGTTCCGGCCGCCCGGACGCGCCCGGCGTGCATCAGCACGATCTCGTCGGCGACGGATGCCGCGTGATCGAGGTCGTGCAGCACGACGCCCACGGCCGTGCCGCGGTCGGCGAGGTCGCACACCAGGTCGAGCGTCTCGATCTGGTAGCGCAGGTCGAGATGGTTGGTCGGCTCGTCGAGCAGCAGGATGCCGGTGCTCTGCGCCAGCGCCGTGGCCAGCCACACGCGCTGCAGTTCGCCGCCGGACAGCTCGTCGACGGGTCGGTGCTCCATCTGCGCGAGGCCGGTGAGCGACAGCGCCTCGTCGATCGCGCGGCGGTCGGCGTCGGTCATGCTCGAGAACCGCCCGCGATGCGGATGCCGGCCGTAGGCGACCACGTCGCGCACCTCGAGACCGGACGGGTGCGGGCGCGACTGCGACAGCATCGCAACCGTGCGGGAGAACGCCTTCGCCGACAGCGAGGCTGCGTCACGCGGGCCCTCGGCGCCGTCGACGCGGACGGTGCCGGCGTCGATGCGGTGCAGCCGCGCCAGTGCGCGCAGCGCCGTGGACTTGCCGCTGCCGTTCGGGCCGATCAGTGCGGTGACGACGCCCGGGCGCAGGTGCAGCGACACGTCGTGCACCACGCGGGTGCGGCCGTAGCTGAGGGCGAGGGCGTCGCCGTGCAGCTCGCCGGCCGGACGGCCGTGCCGCTCGCCGACGGGGCGCGTGTGCAGGTCGGTGGGGGTCACGTTAGGAGAGCCTAACCTATGATGTACGAGTGATCCACCACCCCTATCGCACCTTCCGCACGACCGTCGCACGCGTCACGCCACTGTCGCCGCACTTCACCCGCATCACGCTCAGCGGCGACGACCTCGCGGACTTCGGCACCGACGGCCTCGACCAGCGCATCAAGCTGATCATCCCGTTGGCCGACGGCTCGGTCACCGACGTGGGTCAGTTCGACGAGTCGCAGAGCATGGCCGAGTGGTACCGGCGGTGGCGGGAGCTGCCCGACGAGCTGCGCAACCCGATCCGCACGTACACGATCCGCGACCCCCGCCCGGAGGCGTGTGAGATCGACGTGGACTTCGTGCTGCACGGCACCGAGGGACCGGCATCCGCCTGGGCGACGCAGGCTCGCGTCGGCGACCCGCTCTGCGTGGTCGGCCCGAACGCCCGCTCGGAGGAGCCGTGCGGCGGCATCGAGTGGAATCCGGGATCGGCGACGTCGGTGCTGATCGCCGGGGACGAGACCGCGGCGCCCGCGATCTGCTCGATCGTGGAGGCGCTGGGCGACGACGTCACGGGCGAGGTGTGCATCGAGGTGCCCAGCGCCGCCGACGCCCTGCCGCTGCGGGCGCCGGAGGGCGTGCGGGTCACCTGGCTGCCCCGCGGCGGCACCGCGCACGGGGTGCGGCTCAGCGCCGCCGTGCACGCGTGGGGCCGGGAGCGCGCGGGTGCGGCATCCGTCGCCGACGCGATCGACGACGAGGCGGCCGGCGACGACATCCTGTGGGAGGTGCCGGATGCCGTGGAGGGCAGCGAGTACGCGTGGCTGGCCGGCGAGGCGGGCACGATCACGGCGCTCCGCCGCCATCTGGTGCGCGACCTGGGCATCGACCGCCGGTCGGTGGCGTTCATGGGGTATTGGCGGCAGGGGCGCGCCGAGGCGTCCTGACCCTGCTGCTGTCGGCGCCGCCGACGGCGCGACCGTCCGACGCGAAGGAGATCGACGCGAATGAAGGACCGCAGACCCGCGGATGCTCCTTCGTTCCGGTCGATCTCCTTCAGGACTGCACGAGCGCCCTCGCCCTGTGCCGCGCCGCTGCTTCGCTGCGGCTCGACGCACCCAGCTTGCGGAGGATCGCCGACACGTGCACGCTCACCGTCTTGACGCTGATGAACAGCCGCTCCGAGATCTGCCGGTTGCTGAGTCCCTCTGCGAGCAGCTCGAGCACCTGAGCCTCTCGGGCGGTCAGTTCGTTCACGCCGCTCGGGTGCTGCTCCGCTCGCACGCCGGATGCCGTGGCGAGGGCGTCCACGTCCTGCGCGAGCCGTACGTGGCCGATCTGCGCGGCGATCAGGGCGGCGTCGGCGAGGACGGATGCCGCCTCGGCGCGACCGGCGCGGTCGCCGCGCACCAGCCGGCGGGCGAGCTCGAGCCGCACCACGACCCGGTACGCGGCCGGCATGTCGTCGGCGTCCGCCACCGGGACGGCGGTGCGCAGCGCGTCGACCTCCCCGTCGAGCAGAGCGGTGAGCAGGACGCCCCACCCGTCAGGACGCTGGCCGGGCGGCGTGGATGCCCAGAGCGCGGCGATCCCGGCGGCCAGCTCACCGGCATCCGCTTCGGTCTCGGCACCCGCTGCGATGGAGGAGGCGGCCCGGAGCGCCGCGACCGCCCACGCCGACTCGAGCAGCAGCCGGGGCCCCTGTGCGTGCAGCGGACCGCCGCGCTGCACCAGGCCGCGCACGATCTCCGCCGCACCGTGGGCGTCGCCCGCGTTCAGCCGCAGCGTCAGTTCCGTGGCGATCAGCGAGTACTCGACCTGCCGCTCGAGGGGCGCGATGCCGAGCATGGTCGGACGCCACTCGTCGAGCAGGCCCCTCGCCTCGTCGAGTCGGCCGCGCCAGGCGAGCAGCCGGATGCGGGTCGCCATCGTGTACACCCGGAAGATGCGGTGGGTGCGGAAGGTGAGGTCCTTGGCCAGCAGCTCCTCAGCGCGGTCCACCTCGCCCAGCTGCAGCAGCGGCTCAGCGAGGTTCTGCGTGAGCAGCGAGCCGCTGGTGCGCTCCACGCCGAGCGTGCGGGCGTGCGCGATGCCCTCCTCGGCAATGCGCACCGCCTCCCGGTGCCGGCCGAGGTGGTGGAGGATGTCGGAGTAGTTCACGTGGTATCGCAGCCGGGCGGTGTCGTCGGCGGCGCGCTCCCACGCCAGCCGGAAGTCCGTCAGCCCGCCCTCGACATCGCCGAGGTGCACGCGGGCGCTGCCGCGCGTGTTCGCCGCCACCGACATCTGCGCGTCGTCGCCGATCCGTTCGGCGATCCGGTAGGCCTCGTCGGCCGTGGCGATCGCCTCCTCAAGCTGCGCGGCGACCATTCTCCGCCCGCCGAGCAGGTTCAGCAGTGTGGCGCGGAGCCGGTCGTCGTCGACGCCGTCCATGCGATCGAGCGCCTGGCAGAGCAGTTCGGCGGAGCCCGGGCGCCCGAGGTTCTGCAGATACAGCGCCTTGTCGCGCAGCAGCCGGGCGTGCAGGCGCGGCTCGACCGTCTTGGGCTCGACCTCGGCGAGGGCGAGATCGACCACGGCCAGCGAACGTTCGCCGTCGCCGGCGTTGCGCAGGATCGACCCGAGCCGCAGCAGCAGCGTCACGCGGTCGACGCCCGCCGCCTCCGCGGCGCTCGGCACCTGGTCCCACAGCTCCAGCGCGAGCTCGCCGAACCGCGCGGCCGTGGAGAACGCGTAGCTGGCCTTCGCGCGCTCCATCGCGGCGATCGCCGCCGACAGCGCGCGGGGTGCGTCGTGCGCCTGATGCCAGTGGTAGGCGAGCGCCGACTCCAGGCAGGACGCGGGGTCGGCCGTCGCCGCGGCCTCGAGGGCCTCGGCGTAGGCGCGGTGCAGGCGCGCCCGCTCACCGGGCAGCAGGTCGTCGTGCACGGCCTCGCGCAGCAGCGCGTGCCGGAACCCATACGAGTCGTCCGGTCGGACCGCGAGAATCGACGCCGCGGCGGCCTCGCGGATGCCGTCGTCCAGGCGCTCGTCGGGCAGCCCTGCCACGCCGGCGAGCAGTTCGTGCGGCACGGGCGCGTCGGATCCTGAGACCGTGCGCACCACGCGTTTGGCGTCCTCGCCGAGCCGGTCGAAGCGCGCGAGCAGCAGGTCGCGCAGCGACTCCGGCAACGGCCCGAGAGCGTTGCAGGACAGCTCCTCGATGAAGAACGGCACACCCTCGGACCGCTCCAGAAGCCGGGCGAAGCCGGTGTCGTCGGTCGGCCCGTTCAGCGCCTCCACCATGGCGCGCACGGCGACGGGGTCGAGCCGGCGCAGCGTCACCCGCTCCAGCAGTCGCGCCCGCTCCGCCTCGACGAGGAACGCGCGCACCCCGCCGCCCCGGCGCACCTCGTCGACCCGGCAGGTGAGGACGAACAGCACCCGATGTCCGGACAGCGCCCTCAGCAGGAACGACAGCATGGCCAGCGTCGCGTCGTCGGCCCAGTGCAGGTCCTCGACGAGCACGACCACTGGGCGCCGTTCGGCGGCCGCCTCCAGCAGGTTGGCGATGGCCTCCCGAAGGGCATCCGGGCTCACGGCGGCGCGGTCGGCGGGGCCGAGCTCTGGGATCAGCAGGCGGAGGGCAGCCCGCGCCGGTCCGGCGGCCTCGGCCCCGTCGTCGCCCAGCGCCGTGAGCACGCCGCGCAGGATCGACGGCAGCGGAGCGTACGGCGCGGGCGTCGCCCCGTAATCCACGCACCAGCCGGTGAACACCGCCGCCGATCGCTCCGCGACGGTACGGAACTCGCGCAGCAGGCGCGTCTTGCCGATACCGGCTTCGCCTGCGACGAGCACGGATGCCGTCTCGCCAGCGGCCGCACGCCGCAGCGCGTCGCCGAGCAGACTCAGCTCGGCGTCACGGCCCACCATGTCGGCGGTCTGGGCGATGAGCGACATGCTCTCATCGTCCCACCGGCCGCCGACATCGGCGCCGATCCGGGCGATGAAAGCGCGATCGGGCGCGGGTGCGATCATGCCGGCGCGCACGCCACGCACGCGTCGGCGGCCTCAGTGCGCCGCTCGCGGGGCGAGGTCGCCGGCGCGACGGCATCCGTTCGTCCCTCCCGGCGGTGCAGCAGCCGGCCGATCCGCACCGTCCACCGCTCGCGGGGCACGAAGCGGTCGGGCTGCTCGAGCATCAGGCGGCGGCGCTCCAGTTCGGTCTCGAGGCGCTCGGCATCCAGGACGTTGACCCGGTGGATGAGGTAGGGGTGCTCGTACATGGGATCTCCTCTTTCGACGCGTCCCACGTTCCTCTCTGAGGGGGCGGGTGGGCATCGGGAGGATTCCCTATTCTTCGAGCGGACCGCCTCAGTTGTCGGCGCGGGGTCGCACCGCGAGCATGGTGCCGGTGTCGGTGAACTCCTGCTGGATCTCCTCGTTGTGCCGATAGGTCACCAGGCTGACCAGCACGGCGGCGACCGTGGCGAGCACGAATGCGGGCAGCAGCTCGTACAGGCCGGTGTTGAGCGCCTTCCAGATGAAGACCGTCGCGGCGCCCACGAACATGCCGGTCAGGGCGCCCCAGGTGGTGAGCTTCCGCCAGAACAGGCTGAGCAGGATGATCGGGCCGAATGCAGCTCCGAAACCGGCCCACGCGAACGACACGAGCCCGAGGATGGTGTCGTTCGGGGTGATGGCGAGCACGATGGCCACGATCGCCACGGCCAGCACCGCCATGCGCCCGAGCAGGACGAGCCGCTTCTGCGACGGCGGGTCCTTCTTCACCACCTTGTACAGGTCCTCGACGAGCGCCGACGAGCACACCACCAACTGACTGGAGATCGTGCTCATGATCGCCGCGAGCACGGCCGCCAGGATGAGACCGGCGACGAACGGGGGCAGCAGCGTCTGCGACATCACGAGCACCACTGTCTCGGCGTTGTCGAGGTCGATGCCCTGCTGCGCCATGTACGCGATGCCGACCAGGCCGGACAGCACCGCCCCGCCCATGGAGATCACCATCCAGGAGATGCCGATGCGGCGAGCGCTCTTGGCCTCCTGCGGCGTGCGCAACGCCATGAACCGCACGATGATGTGCGGCTGACCGAAGTAGCCGAGGCCCCAGGCGAGCGCCGAGACGATCGCGAGCATCGTGGCGCCGGTGACGGCCTCGCCGCCGAGCAGCGCGAGGTGCCCCGCACCGGCGTTCTCGGCGATCAGGCCGCCCGTCTCCCCCAGGCCGCCGATCGCGATCACCGCGGCGACCGGGACGACGATCAGCGCGATCACCATCATCAGTCCCTGCACGACGTCGGTGAACGATGCCCCGAGGAAACCGCCGAACAGCGTGTAGAGCAGCGTGATGCCACCCACCAGCAGCATCCCGAACAGGTAGTCGCCGTTGAACGAGCTCTCGAAGAAGACGCCGGCGGCGACCATGCCGGACGAGATGTACAGCGTGAAGAACACCAGGATGATCAGGCCTGCCAGCACCCGCAGCGTGCGGCTGGAGTCGCGGAGTCGGTTTTCGAAGAAGCTCGGCACCGTGATCGAGTTGCGCGACACCTGCGTGTAGGCGCGCAGCCGCGGGGCGACGAGCAGCCAGTTCAGGTACGCGCCGATGGTGAGGCCGATCGCGATCCACGCCTCGATCAGGCCGCTGACGTAGATCGCGCCGGGCAGTCCCATCACGAGCCAGCCCGACATGTCCGCGGCGCCGGCGCTGATCGCGGCGACCCACGGCGGAAGGTTGCGACCGCCGAGCATGTAGTCCTCATGGTCGTCGGTGCGCCGGAACGCGATGTAGCCGATGAGCAGCATCCCCGCGAAGTACAGCGCCAGGGCGGCGTAGGTGAAGATCTGATCGGACATGGTCGCCCCTCCCTGCGGTGCAGGTCACCGCATGCGGTCGAGAGACATGATGCCGAACAGGGCCGCCCCGCACCAGTGGCGCTCCGCGTAGCCTGGGGTCATGTCGACGCTCACCGCCTCCGACGCGCTCGCCGAACTCGCCGCCCTCGAGGATCCCAAGGCGCGTGCCGTGAACGAGCGGCACGGCGACGCCCACGGCGTCAACCTGTCGAAGCTGCGAACCCTCGCGAAGCGGATCGGCATGGACGCGCCCCTCGCCCGCGAACTGTGGGACTCCGGCGACGTGGCCGGGCAGCTGCTGGCCCTGCTCATCATGCGGCCGCGGGAAGCGGATGCCGACGAGCTCGACGCCATGCTGCGCTCGACGCGCAGCGCCAAGGCGCACGACTGGTTCGTGAATTACATCGCGAAGAAGTCGCCGCTCGCCGAGCAGCTGCGGGTGCGCTGGTTCGACGACGCGGATGCCGACGTGCGCGCCGCCGCCTGGGCGCTCACCACCGACCGCGTCGTGAAGAAGCCCGACGGACTCGACCTCGACGACCTCCTCGACCGGATCGAGGCGGAGTTGAGGGATGCCGATCCCCGACTGCAGTGGGCCATGAACGAGACGCTCGCGAACCTCGGCATCCATCATCCGGCGCTTCGGGAGCGCGCCGTCGCGATCGGCGAACGGCTGCAGGTGCTCGCCGACTACCCCGTGCCGCCGGGCTGCACCTCGCCGTTCGCGCCGCTGTGGATCGCCGAGATCGTCCGCCGCCGAGAGGGCTGAACCGCAGAAGATCCTTGACCGGATCGGCGAATCCGCGCTACCTTATCGATATACGGAACGTTCATTCCGCAGTATGAAACTCATCCCAAGGACGGGAGGTTGTCCCATGGCCGATCAGATCGACCGCAGCGACGAGGCCGCGGTGGCGAGCCCGAGCACAGTCCTGTTCCCCAGTGTCAGCGTCGACCCGGACTTCCACATCCCGCCGCGCGGGCGCGGCGTCCTGCGGCGCGCCATCCGGAACCTGTTCCCGCGCACGTCCTGAGCCGCGCGATTCGGTGCTGACCGCTGCGCGCCGGTTCGCGCGCAGCGGTCAGGCGCGCAACGGCGAGCGCCGTGCCGAGGGCCGTGGCACGTCCGGAGCGAGGATCGCGAGCAGTTGCACGAGGGTCGAGAGCCACAGCAGCACGAGAGCGACCACGATCCCCTCCAGTGCGGCCACCGACAGCATCCGAAAGCCGAAGGTGAGCACGAGTCCGGCGGCGACGAGCACGACGAGGGCGATCGTCAGGACGCGCAGCACCGGTCGCGCCCCCACGACCACGGTCGTCAGGACGACTGCGGCGAGCAGCAGACCGAGCGCGCTGAACGCCGCGATGGCGTGCGGGATCCGGGCCGTGTCGAGCGGCAGCATCCCGACCGCCGCGAGCGCGGCGCCCGCACCGGCCCAGGTGAGCACGACGGAGGCGATCGCGGGCAGGGCGTCGTCCCCCAGCATCCGATGCAGGTCGCGGCCGAGGTACGAGCCGCAGGTGGCGATCAGCAGACCGGCGATGACCACCGTGCCGTTGAAGGCCCAGCCGCCGATTCCGATGCCCAGCTGTGAGAAGCTGCGTTCCCACCACGTCGGGTCGGTCGCGGTGATCATCGCGAACAGCGTGCCGATCACGAGGAACGAGAACAGCAGCGCGGCGAGATCGGCGGTGCTCAGCCGGATGCCGGAACGGAACGCCAGCCGTCCGCCGACCGCGGCGGCGACTCCGGTGAACGCACCGCCCCCCGGTGCGGGGAGCGTGAGCCCTTGTAGGCCGGTGGCCAGCACCTCGCCGGCGAGCAGCACACCCAGCGCGGTGACGCCGGCGACAGCGATGCCGACCGCGACCGCGCTGACGTGCGAGACGATCGCCTGCCAGGGCGGCATGCCCGCCGTCTCGTCCGCACGGTGCACGACCGAGCTGACCGCGAACGCGCCGCCGGCGATCACCGCCGCCACCAGCGCCACCGGGATGATCACCTAGCCGTCGCCGCTGAACGGACGATCGGCGCCCCACAGCACGACGGTGCCGGCGGCCGCGCCCAGGACGAAGCACGCCACCGTGGCCCACATCGTGCGCACCAGCTCGCGCAGCGCTCGCCGCTGGCCGGGCCCGGCCGGGGGCACCGGGTCGATCGTGCGCGTGTCGTGAACCACCCGTTCATCGAAGCATGACCCGCCGACCCGGCGTGCGGGGATCACCGGTCTACCCTGAACGGATGAGCACTCACATCGCCGCAGCCCCCGGGGAGATCGCCCCCATCGTCCTGTTCCCGGGGGACCCTCGCCGGGCGAGGTGGATCGCCGAGAACTTCCTCGAGGATGCCGTGTGCTACAGCGAAGTCCGCGGGATGCTGGGCTTCACCGGCACCTGGAACGGCCACCATGTGTCGGCGCAGGGCTCGGGCATGGGGCAGCCGTCGATGTCGATCTACGCCAACGAACTGTTCGACTCCTACGACGTGCAGACGATCGTGCGGGTCGGCTCGTGCGGTGCGCTGACAGAGCGGGTCGGCATGCGCGACATCATCATCGCGAACGGCGCGTGCACCGACTCGGGGATCAACCGGGTGCGCTTCCACGGCCAGGACTACGCACCGGTGGCGGACTTCGGACTGCTGCGCGCGGCGGTCGAAGCGGCGGAGGGGATGCAGCTGGACAGTGCGGTGCACGTCGGGCTGCTGTTCTCCAGCGACCAGTTCTACAGCACCCGGACCGAGCTCACCGAGCCGCTCGTACAGCACGGCGCGCTCGCCGTGGAGATGGAGACCAGCGCCCTGTACACCCTCGCCGCGTACCGGCAGCGCCGGGCGCTCAGCATCTGCACCGTGTCGGACCACCTGGTGACGCACGAGGAGACCACGGCATTGGAGCGCGAGCAGACGTTCGGGGAGATGATCGAGATCGCGCTGCGCGCCGCGACGGCCTGAGCCGGCACGGGTGAGCACGGCATCCACTCGACCGGCGAGATGCCCGCCCCGCTAGCGTTGGGGGCATGCGCATCCCCGCGGCGATCCGGTCATCCCGGCGAGCACCACTGCTGCAGGTGCTCAAGTCGGCGGCCGCGACCATCGCGGCGTGGCTCATCGCCGGGTGGCTGATCCCTGGCCCGCTGCCGGTGTTCGCGGCGATCGCCGCGCTGCTCGTGGTGCAGCCGAGCGTCAACCAGTCGCTGTCGAAGGCGCTCGAGCGCAGCGTCGGCGTAATCGCCGGCGTCGCGATCGCCGTGCTGCTGAGCCTCGTGCTCGGGCCGCAGAGCTGGGTGGTGCTGGCCGCGATCGTGGTCGCCATGCTGGTCGCCTGGGCCTCGCGCGCTTCGCCCGGTACGGGCAATCAGGTCGCGATCTCGGCCATGCTCGTGCTGGCGCTGGGCTCGTCGAGTCCCGGGTACGCGGTCGATCGCATCCTGGAGACGCTGATCGGCGCCGCGATCGGGTTCGTCGTCAACGTGCTGGTGGTGCCGCCCGTGCACACCGCGCCTGCGCGGCGTGACCTCGGTCTGCTCGGGCGCGAGGTGGCCGCCAGCCTGGAGCGTCTGGCCGACGCCCTCCCGTCGGTGCGGACCCGCGCCGATCTGGAGGCGCTGATGGTACAGGTGCGGCTGCTGCGGCCGATGCGGGGCGCCGCTGACATGTCCCTCACGACGGCCGAGGAGTCTCTGGCGCTGAACCCGCGCGGGTCTCGGCACCGCGACGACCTCGTCGCCATGCGAGCGCTGCTCGACCGGCTCTCTCCCGTCGTCACACAGGTGATCGGCATGACGAGGGCCTACTTCGACCATTACGACGACGCCCTGGCCGACGATCCGACGGTGCGGGCCATCGCCGAGCAGCTGCGGAGGGCGGGGCACGACGTGCGGCTGGCCGTGCAGCAGTCGGATGCGGCGGACGAGCCGGCGACGTCGGCGATCCCGGCGCTGACGACTCCCCTGGTGGTGCGCCGCCCGGCATCCGAGCACTGGGTGCTGATCGGATCGCTCATGGAGGACCTTCGCCGCATCCACGGCGAGCTCGCCGGCGAGCGCTGAGCACGTCTCGCCGGTCGGCGTTCACAACTCAGGAGAACCGGCCGGGTTCGGGCGCGCAGGCGGCGATGTGATCGTCGCCACGCGGCTTCGTTCCTGAGTTGTGAACAACCCTGCGTCACGCGGCGCGGAAGCGGTGGCGCTCAGCGCAGTGCGTTACCCGCCGAGCCGAGCTGCTCCGCGGCCTCGACGACTCGCGCCGCCATCGCAGACTCGGCCGGCTTCCCCCAGGAGCGTGGGTCGTACGCCTTCTTGTCGCCGTAACCACCGTCGACCTTGAGCACCCGGTTCCAGTTCGACATCATGTGCCCGGCGATCGAACTCGTGAAGGCGTACTGCGTGTCGGTATCGATGTTCATCTTGACGACGCCGTGCGCCACCGCCGCGGCGATGTCCTCCGTCGACGACCCGGATCCGCCGTGGAACACGAGGTCGAACGGGCGGTCCCGCCCGATCTCGGCGCCGATCGCCTGCTGGATGTCGCCGAGGATCTCCGGCCGCAGATGCACGGACGCCGGGTTGTAGACGCCGTGCACGTTCCCGAACGTGAGCGCGGTCAGGTAGCGGCCGCGCTCCCCTGCGCCGAGCGCCTGCACCGTGGCGCGGGCGTCCTCGACGGTGGAGTACAGATCGTCGTTGATCTCGTGCGAGATGCCGTCCTCCTCGCCGCCGACGACTCCGATCTCGACCTCGAGCAGCGTGCGGGCGCGGCCACTCAGTTCCAGCAGCTCCTGGGCGACGCGCAAGTTCTCATCGAGGGCGACGGCGGACCCGTCCCACATGTGTGACTGGAAGAGCGGTTCCTCTCCGCGCTCGACGCGCTCGATGGAGTCCGCCAGCAGCGGGCGCACCCAGTCGTCCAGGTTCTCCATCGGGCAGTGGTCGGTGTGCAGCGCGACGGTCACGCCGTAGTCCTTGGCGACCTCGCGGGCGTAAAGGGCGAGCGCCTTCGACCCGGTCGCCCTGTTCTGCACACGCGCACCGGAGAGGTACAGCGCCGTGCCGAGGGACACCTGGATGATGCCGTCGCTCTCCGCATCGGCGAAGCCCTGCAACGCGGCGTTGAGCGTCTGCGAGCTGGTCACGTTGATCGCGGGCAGCGCGAACCCGCGGGACTTCGCGTTGTCGATCATGGCGACGTACTGCTCGGGGGTGGCGATCGGCACAGATCAGTCCTCTCAGGGTGTGGGCGGGCAGCCGCACGACGTGCGGCGGTGGAAGGTGGTCTCGATCACGCGGCGCTCGTGCGGCTCGGTCGACCCGCCGATGCGGCTCATCAGCAAATCGACGGCCTCGCGCCCCATGCGTGCTACGTCCTGCGCCATCGCCGTCAGCCCGGGTTCGAAGAGGTCGCTCCACTCGAAGTCGTCGTAGGCAGCCACGGCGACGTCACCCGGGATGCTGCGGCCGGCATCCTTCACCGCGCGAAGAGCGCCGATGGTCATCGCGTTGTTCAAGGTGACCAGCGCAGTGGGCGGGTCGGGATCCTTCATCAGCTCCGCGACGCGCAGAGCGGAGGTCTCCGAGTTCGACTCGCCGCCCACGACGAGCCGCTCGTCCACCGGGATGCCGTGGGCGGCGAGCGCCGCGCGGAAGCCCTTCTCACGATCGGCGGAGGAGTCCAGCCCGGGGAGGCCGACCACCGCGGCGATCCGGCGATGACCGTGCTCGATGAGGTGGGAGGCGAGTCGGCGGACCGACTCGGTGTTCTCCGGGATGACCTGGTCGCAGTCGAGATCCATGCTGCGGTCGATGAGGACGAGGGGCGTACCGGTCGCGGCGATCCGCTCGGCTGTCGGGAGGAATCCGGCAGAGGGCGCCACGATCAGGCCGTCGACGCGCCGTTCGAGCAGCGACTCGATGACACGCACCTCCATCTCGGGCTCGTCGTGGGTGTCGCCGAGCACCAGAACGTGATCCGCCGCCGACACCCGGCGCTCGATCGCGTGCAGCAGCGGACCGAAGTAGGGATTGGTGAGCCCGGAGATCGCCAACCCGATGGTGTGCGAACTGCCTCCGGCGAGGGTGCGCGCGACCGAGTTGCGTCGATATCCGAGAGCGGCGACGGCATCCTCGACGCGCTGACGTGTCTCAGGGTTCACCCGCCGGGTGTCGTTGAGGACGTGCGAGACGGTGCTCAAAGAGACGCCGGCACGCTGCGCCACGTCCACCATCGTCACCACGACGGCCCTCCTTCTCCCCGCGCACTTCTCCTGCGCACCCTGCGCATCCCGCGCCTCGCTCACGATAACAGCTGCATCACCGCCACGAAAGCGCTTGCGCAAGCGCTTTCGTGGCCGTATGGTGTGTGGCGGGGACACCGAGGTCCCCCGTGCGAGATCGAAGGAGTTCTCATGAAGCGCACCATTCCGAAGCGCCTGCTCGTCACTGCAGCAGCCTTCGCCGCATCCGTCATGCTGCTCGGCACCACCGCGTGCAGTTCATCCACGTCCGGTGGAGGCTCCGGCGACGGTGGCGGCGGATCCGATGCCGAGGTGAAGATCGGCCTCATCACCAAGACCGACTCCAACCCGTTCTTCGTGAAGATGCGTGAGGCCGCACAGGAGGCGGCCGACGAGAACGGTGCCGAACTGATCGCCCTCGCGGGCGCCTTCGACGGCGACAACGAAGGCCAGGTCGCCGCGATCGAGAACCTGGTGAGCCAGGGCGTCCAGGGCATCCTCATCACCCCGAACTCGTCCTCCGGCATCCTGGCGGCTATCAAGAACGCCCGCGATCAGGGCGTCATCGTCATCGCGCTCGACACGGCGACCGACCCCGAGGATGCCGTCGACGCGACCTTCGCGACCGACAACTTCGCCGCCGGCGTCGCGCAGGGCTCGTGGGTGAAGGCCACGCTCGGCGACACCGAGCCGAAGGTGCTCATGCTGGACGGGACCCCGGGCGGCACGGTGGACACCTTCCGTCACGACGGCTTCCTCGAGGGCATGGGCCTCGAAGAGGACTCCCCTGAAATCCTCGGCATGGAGAACACCAACGGCGACCAGACCAAGGCCCAGACTGCGATGGAGAACCTCCTGCAGCGCGCCCCCGAGGCGAACGCTGTGTACACCATCAACGAGCCGGCGGCGGCGGGCGGCTACGCCGCCATCCTCGCGGCCGGTCTCGAGGACCAGATCGTTATCGGTTCCATCGACGGTTCCTGCACGGGCGTCGAGAACGTCAAGAAGGGCATCATCGGCGCGACGGTGATGCAGTTCCCGACCAAGATGGCCGAGCAGGGCGTCGAGGCGGTTGTCGCCTACGCCAAGGACGGCACCAAACCGAAGTCGGGGTTCAACGACACCGGGTCGGTGCTCATCACCGACAAGCCGGTGGACGGCGTGGAGTCGAAGGACACCGCCTGGGGCGCGGAGAACTGCTGGGGCTGAGCCCCTTCGTGAGAGTGGGTCGCTCTGCGGGGCGGCCCACTCCCGGCAGAAGGACGAAACTCATGACGAACACACCCACCATGGCGGCGTCGACCGTCTCGCACTCGGCACGACCAGGGCTGTCCCGCATCCTGCAGGCGCCGCTGTTCGGCTCCACCATCGCGCTGCTTCTGGCGATCATCGTCTTCACGGCGATCAGTCCGCGATTCCTCGCGCCGGGCAACCTGTCGCTGATCCTCCAGCAGTCGGTCGTGATCGGCATCCTTGCCGTCGCGCAGACGCTGATCATCCTCACGGCCGGCATCGACCTCTCCATCGGAGCGATCGCCGTGCTCGGCACCATCGTGCTGGCACAGGCCGCCGGGTCCGTCGGCGCGCCGGTCGCCCTCCTGTTCACCCTGTTCGTCTGCGTCGCCCTGGGCTCCCTGAACGGCGGGCTGGTCACCGGGCTGCGCCTGCCACCCTTCATCGTTACCCTCGGCACGTTCACCGCGATCGTCGCCGCCACCCGACTGTTCGCCGGTTCGCAGACCTTCCCGGTCAGCGACCCGCTGCTGACCTTCCTGGGCACGACGGTGAATCTGGGCGGCTTCATCACCACCTACGGTGTGATCGCGATGCTGCTGGTCTACATCGTGGTCGGGTATGCGCTCACCCAGACCGCGTGGGGACGCCACGTGTACGCCGTAGGCGGGAACCCGAACGCCGCACTGCTGTCGGGGGTCAAGACGAACCGAACCATCCTGTCGGTGTACATCGTGGCCGGGGTCATCGCGATGATCGCGGCCTGGGCCGCACTCGGACGGATCCCCAACGCCGACCCGAACGCCTACCAGAACGCCAACCTCGAGACGATCACCGCGGTGGTCATCGGCGGCACCAGCCTCTTCGGCGGCCGCGGCGGTGTGCTCGGCACGCTGATCGGAACCCTCATCGTGGGTGTCCTGCGCAACGGGCTCACGCTCGCCGGCGTCGACAACCTGTACCAGAACGTCGCGACCGGCATCCTGGTGATCGTCGCCGTCGCCGTCGACCAGTTCATGCGGCGACGCAGCTCGCGCTAGGAGGAGCAGAGATCATGACTGATCTGAAAACGCAGACCCTCGCCCTGCAGGCGCGCGGGCTGGTGAAGCGATACGGCAGCGTCACCGCGATCAACGGCGCGGACTTCGATCTGCGCCAGGGCGAGGTGCTCGCGGTCATCGGAGACAACGGTGCGGGCAAGTCGAGTCTCATCAAGGCTCTCGCCGGGGCGGTGGTGCCCGACGAGGGCGAGATCCGGATGAACGGCGAGCTCGTGCACTTCCGCAGCACCGGCGACGCCCGCGCGCACGGCATCGAGACGGTGTATCAGGACCTCGCGGTGATCCCGGCCCTCGACATCGCGTCGAACCTGTACCTGGGTCGCGAGATCCGCCGCAAGGGGATCATGGGGTCGGTGTTCCGCCGCCTCGACATGCCTGCGATGCGCGCCGAGGCCGCGAAGCACCTCGACGACCTCAAGATCGGCATCAAGTCGGTGACCCAGGCGGTCGAGACGCTCTCGGGCGGGCAGCGCCAGGGCGTGGCCGTGTCGCGCGCCGCCGCTTTCGGCCGCGGGGTCATCATCATGGACGAGCCCACCGCTGCACTCGGCGTGCGGGAATCGGGGCAGGTGATCGAGCTCATCAAGTCGATCCGCGACCGCGGGATCCCCGTGGTACTGATCAGTCACGACATGCCGCACGTGTTCGAGGTGGCCGACCGCATCCACGTCCACCGGCTCGGACGCCGCGCCGCCGTCGTGGACCCGAAGCAGCGCAGCATGTCCGAAGTCGTCGCGCTCATGACCGGTGCGGAGCGACCCACAGACATCGAGGCGGCCGGCGGTGAGTGACAGCCGGCCCCGCGGCGTGTTCGCGGGGCTGGCCACCCTCGACATCGTGCACAGGGTGATCGCCCCGCCCGCCCGCAACGAGAAGATCACGGCGCGCATGCAGTTCGTGGCGGCGGGTGGACCCGCGGCCAACGCAGCGGTCACGTTCGCCGCGTTGGGAGGGCGGGCGACGCTCATCACGGCGCTCGGCCGCAGCCCTGTCGCACGGCTCATCGCCGCCGAGCTGGAATCGGTGCGGGTGGAGGTGATCGACGTCATGCCCGACCTCGACGCCCCCGCTCCGGTCTCGTCCATCGCGGTCAGCGAGGAGAGCGGAGACCGCGCGGTCATCGGCGGTGACGCGGCGGGCCTGGTCGTCCCGGCCCCATCGACGCAGATGCTGGAGGCCGCGCTGCAGGATTCCGTGGTGCTGCTTCTCGACGGTCATCATCCCGAGGTGGCGGCAGCCGCCGCCGAGGCTGCCGTCGCGCGACGCCTGCCCATCGTGATGGATGCCGGCCGCTGGAAGCCGGCGTTCGCCACTCTGCTCCCTCGCGCCACCGACGTAGTGATGTCGGCAGACTTCCGGATGCCGGACGCGGACGACGCCGCCGCGACCGCCGCGCAGCTGGTGTCACAGGGGATCCCGGCGGTCGTCGCCACGGCCGGCGCCGATCCCGTCCGATGGTGGAGCGAGGGGCAGGCCGGGACGGTCGAGGTTCCGCAAGTGCATGCCGTTGACACGCTGGCGGCGGGCGACGTGTTTCACGGCGCCTATGCGTTCGCGCTCGCACGCGGTGCCGACCTGAAGACGCGCATCGCCTTCGCCGGCTCGGTCGCGGCGACGCGATGCGGCATGATCGGACCGCGCAGTTGGCTCGACGCCGTCGCGGCAATCCCCCTGGACCCGAATCGAGGAGACCGGTGACCGCTTCACTGTCCGACACGCTTACGTTCACGCAGCTCGTGGAGCGCGCACAACGGCTCGCGGCGCGGGGCGGGCGCCGAGTGCTGGGCATCACCGGCGCCCCGGGCGCCGGGAAGTCGACGCTCGCCGAACGCCTCGTCAATGCGCTCGGGCCCGAGACCGCGGTGCTGGTGCCGATGGATGGCTTTCACCTCGCGGACGCCGTGCTGCACAGCCTGGGTGTGCACGCGCGCAAGGGCGCGCACGACACGTTCGACGGGTTCGGCTACGCCGCCCTGATGCGCCGCATCTGTGAACAGCAGCAGCGCGTGGCGGCGGGCGAGGACGACATCATCTACGCCCCCATGTTCCGGCGCGACCTCGAGGAGCCGGTCGGCTCGGCGATCCCCGTTCACCCGTCCACGCCACTGGTGGTCACGGAGGGGAACTATCTGCTGCTGGACCGGTCCCCCTGGCAGCAGGTGCGCGAGCTGATCGACGAGGTGTGGTTCCTCGCGCCACCCGAGGAGCAGCGCCTGGAGCGGCTGATCGCACGGCACGAGCGGTTCGGGCGTTCGCGCGAGGAGGCGACCGAGCGGTCGCTCGGCAGCGATCAGCGCAACGCCGACCTCATCAACGCGACGGCTCCGCGCGCGGACCTCATCGTTCGGCTCCGGGAGGAGTGAGAGCGCCCGGGCCGGTGTTCACAATTCAGGAGAACTCGCCGGGTTCGGGCCCGCCGGCGGCGATGTGATCGTCGCCACGCGGCTTCGTTCCTGAGTTGTGAACGCCGCACCGCCGTCACCCCCGGGCCGCGGCCCTGTCGCGCGCCCCGTCACGCTCCGCGAGGAACTCCCGCCACGTGCGCCGGCCCCGCAGGGCTGCGGGCCCGGCGAGGTTGGCGCCCGCTCGGTAGGCCCGTCCGACAGCCCCGGGAATCGCGAAACGCACCAACCGCCGACGCCGGCCCTGCGCCTCGGCGAACGTGCGGATCAGCTCCGCGATGTCGAGAACCTCGGGGCCCGCGAGGTCCGGCACCCGGCCCGCCGGCTCACCGAGCGCCACCTCGACGAGCCGTGCCGCGACCTCCTCCACGCTCACCGGCTCGAAGCGCAGGCCGCGCGGGGCGGGGGCCAACGGCATCCGCGCCATCGTCCGCGCCACTGGCAGGACGAAGTCGTGCAGCTGCGCCACCCGCAGGATGCTGAACGGGATGCCGCTGCGCTCGAACTCCTGCTCGGCGGCGCGCTTCATGCGGAAGTACCCGATCGGCATCTCGCCCGCGCCGATCACCGAGATCAGCACCAGGTGCCGCGCTCCGGCCTCTCGCGCCGCCCGGACCAGATTGCCCGCGGCGACGTCGTCGCCCTTCGCCCCACCGGCGAGGTGCAGCACGGTCTCCACCCCGGCGAGCGCCTCGGCCAGTCCCGTCCCCCGCACGGTGTCGCCCGCCACGTGCTGCACGCCGACGGTCGACGCACGCGGATGCCGGGTGAGCACGCGCACGTCGCGCCCCGCCTCGCCGAGCAGCCGCACCACGTGCCGCCCGATGGTGCCGGTTCCGCCGGTGACCAGAATGGGAGTGTTCATCATCATGTCCTTTCGTCGTGCCCCGGCCGGTCACATTCCGGCCCGGCCGGCCGTCGAGATCATGACGATCGACGAAGGGAAGATGTGACATGGACCAGCGCGAACTCGCCGAACGGTTCGAATGCGCCAGGCCGCGGCTGGTGGCGATCGCCATGCGCCTGCTCGGCTCGGCGGCGGATGCCGAGGACGCGGTGCAGGAGACCTGGCTGCGGCTGGCATCGGCGGATGCCGACAGCATCCGCAATCTGGATGCGTGGTGCACGACCGTCGTGTCGCGCGTGAGTCTGGACATGCTGCGGGCGCCCCGCCGCGCACGGGAGAGCTCCTGGCAGGTGGAGGCGTGGCGCGACGAACCCGCCGACGCCACCCCCGAACCCGCCGACCTGGTCTCGCGGTCCGACAGTGTCAACGTCGCCCTGCTCGTGCTGCTCGATGCGCTGAGCCCCGCCGAGCGCATCGCGTTCGTGCTGCACGACGTCTTCGGCGAGCCGTTCGAGGACGTCGCCCGCGCGCTCGGCAAGACGACGGCGGCCGCACGACAGCTGGCCTCGCGCGCCCGGCGGCGCCTGCGGGAGGCATCCGTCCCAGCGCGCGCCGATCGTCGGCGCGGCCGCGCCCTCGTCGAGGCGTGGCTGACCGCGGCGCAGGAGGGCGACTTCGACGCTCTCCTCGGGCTGCTCGACGAGGACGCGGTGCTGCACGCCGACTACGGCACCGGACACGAGACGGTCACGGGCGCCGGTGAGATCGCGGCGAAGGCGACGTTGGCCGCGCGCCTCGCTGCCCACTCCACCCCGGTGCTCATCGACGGCGAGCCGGGCGTCGCCGCGGTGCTCCACGGTCGCGTGGTCTCGCTCATGCGGTTCCGTGTGGACGACGAGCGGATCACCGGCCTCGAGGTGCTCGCCGACCCGGTCCGGCTCGCCCGGGTCGAGGTGCCGCAGGCTCCTGCCGGTCTGTGAACCGGCGCCCCGCGCGCAACGCGCCGCGCGATGCGAGAGGATCGAACCACCATGACAGCGCGCCTCGACCCCTCCCTCCTCCGCGGCGCCGACCCGGATGCCGTCTACGCGGCGTTCGTGGAGTGGGCCGAGTCCACCGGCATCCGCCTCTATCCGGCGCAGGACGAGGCGGTCATCGAGATCGTCTCGGGGCAGAACCTGATCCTCAGCACGCCCACCGGCACGGGCAAGTCGCTGGTCGCGGTCGGAGCGCATTTCGCCGCCGTCGCGGAAGGCCGGCGCAGCTACTACACCGCCCCGATCAAGGCGCTGGTCAGCGAGAAGTTCTTCGCGCTGGTCGACGTGTTCGGCCCGGAGAGCGTCGGGATGGTCACCCGCGACTCGGCCGTGAACCCGGACGCGCCCATCGTGTGCTGCACCGCCGAGATCCTCGCGAACCTCGCCCTGCGAGAGGGGGCGGATGCCGACGTCGGCCAGGTCGTGATGGACGAGTTCCACTTCTACGGCGATCCGGACCGCGGCTGGGCCTGGCAGGTTCCGCTGCTGGAGCTGCCCCAGGCGCAGTTCGTGCTGATGTCCGCCACGCTCGGCGACGTGACGGCGCTGGCCGCCGACCTCACCCGCCGGACGGGACGCGAGACGGCGACGGTCACGGGCGTCGAGCGTCCGGTGCCTTTGCACTACTACTACGCGACGACGCCGATCCACGAGACGATCGACGAGTTGCTGTCGACGGGACAGGCGCCGGTGTACATCGTGCACTTCTCCCAGGCCGCCGCCATGGAGCGGGCGCAAGCGCTCACCAGCGCGAAGGTCGCCACCCGCGAGCAGCGCGACGAGATCGCCGAGCTCATCGGCGGATTCCGCTTCACCACCGCGTTCGGGCGGACGCTGTCGCGGCTGCTGCGGCTCGGCATCGGCGTGCACCACGCCGGCATGCTGCCGAAGTACCGCCGGCTGGTCGAGCAGCTCGCGCAGCGCGGGAAGCTGCGGGTCATCTGCGGCACCGACACGCTCGGCGTGGGCATCAACGTGCCGATCCGCACGGTGCTGCTGACCGCGCTGACCAAGTTCGACGGCACCCGGATGCGGCAGCTGAACGCGCGCGAGTTCCACCAGATCGCCGGCCGCGCGGGGCGCGCCGGCTTCGACACGGCCGGCACGGTGGTCGCCCAGGCGCCGGAGCACGAGACCGAGAACCTCGCCGCCATCCGCAAGGCGGGCGACGACCCGAAGAAGAAGCGGAAGATCATCCGCAAGAAGGCGCCCGACGGGTTCGTGTCGTGGGGCGAACCGTCGTTCAACAAGTTGATCGAATCCGAGCCCGAGACGCTGTCCTCGCACATGCAGATCACCAGCGCCATGATGCTGAACGTGATCGCTCGCGGCGGGGACGTGTTCGGCAATATGCGCCGATTGGTATACGACAACCACGAGCCGCGGACGCGGCAGCGTCTGCTCGCGCTGCGCGCGATCGGGATCTTCCGCACGCTCGTGGAGTCCGGCGTCGTGGAGCGCCTTCCGATCGTTGAGCGAGCCGGAGGCGAGACGCCCACGGTGCGCCTCACCGTCGACCTCCAGCCGAACTTCGCGCTCAATCAGCCGCTGTCGCCGTTCGCGCTGGCGGCGTTCGAGCTGCTCGACCCGTCCGCGGCGACCTTCGCACTGGACGCGATCTCGATCATCGAGGCCACGCTCGACGACCCGCGCGCGATCCTCAGCCAGCAGGAGTTCCTCGCCAGGGGCGAGGCCGTCGCGGCGATGAAGGCCGAGGGCATCGAGTACGACGAACGCATGGAGTTGCTGGAGCAGATCAGCTACCCGAAACCGCTCGAGGAGTTGCTCACCGCTGCGTTCGACGTGTTCGCCACCGCCCAGCCGTGGATCCGCGACTTCGAACTGCGACCCAAGTCGGTGGTGCGCGACATGTACGAGAGGGCCATGTCGTTCGGGGAATATGTCGCCTTCTACAAGGTCGCCCGTTCCGAGGGAGTGGTGCTGCGCTACCTCTCGGATGCTTACCGCGCGGCGTCCCAGACCATTCCCGAGCACCTGAAGACCGAGGACCTGCGCGACCTCATCGAGTGGCTGGGCGAGCTCGTGCGTCAGGTCGACTCGTCGCTGCTCGACGAATGGGAAGAGCTTGTCTCGGGAGCGATCGACGTGTCGAAGCACACGGATGAGCCGGTCGTCCCGCCTGCGCCGAAGCGGCTCACCACGAACGTGCGCGCGTTCCGCATCCTGGTCCGCAACGAGCTGTTCCGCCGGGTGCAGCTCGCTGCGCGCGACGATCTCGACGCGCTCACCGAGCTCGACCCGTCGTTCGACGGCTGGGCAGACGCGCTGGATGCGTACTACGCCGAGCACGACGAGATCCGCACAGGTCCGGATGCCAGGAGCTCGGCGCTCCTGATCCTCGACGAGGCGCCGCACGAGCAGGCCGGCCGGGTATGGACCGCCCGCCAGATCCTCGACGACCCCGCCGGCCACCACGACTGGGGCATCTCCGCCACCATCGACCTCGACGCCTCCGACGACGCGGGCGAGGCCAGCATCCAGGTGACCAACGTGACCCGCCTCTGACCCCGTCCCCGTTCTCGTCCCGTTTGGGGCGGGTTTTCGCGTTTGGGGCGGTTGCCGTCCGCCCCAAACGCGAGAATCCGCCCCAAACCCGGAAGATGAGGGCCGGAAGATGGGGTCGGACGAGAGGGTCAGCGGGCGGGGGCGGCGACGGAGCCGCGCTCGATCAGCTCCTGCGGGAGGGTGTGGACGGATGCCGGATGCGCGGCGCCCTCGATCCGGTCGATGAGCAGCCGGGTCGCCAGCGCGCCGAGCTCGCGCTCCGGCTGGGCGATGACGGTGATCCCGGGATCGGTGACCGAGGTCCACGGGGCGTTGTCGAAGCCGACCAGCGAGATGTCGTCGGGGATGCGCAACCCGAGGTCGCGGATCGCGCGGAACGACTCGATCGCGATCACGCTGTCGGACGCCACGATCGCCGTGACGGCACTCTCAGCCGTGATGAGTTCGGTCACCATACGACCGATCCCGTACGACGCGGCGCCGAAGCGCACGAACTCCAGCGGATCGGCGATGCCGGCGGCGCGCAGCGCCGACGCGAACCCGACGACACGGTCGTCGATCACCGACGAACCGAGACCCGTGGTGAAGCTCAGCGTGTCGCCGGTCCACACCGCCCGGGGGCCGACCGGGTCCGGCTCCTCCAGCGTGGACACGTACGCGATGCGCCGGTGCCCGGCGTCCAGCAGCACCTGGGCGAGGCGCCGCGCGCCGTCGCGGTTCGCGGCGACCACGGCATCCGCGTCGAAGTCGTGCACGAGCCGGTCGAAGAACACCACCGGCCGCCCGGCGTCGGCGATCCCACCGTAGATGCCAGGTACGAGCGACGATGTCGGCGCGATGAGCAGGCCGTCGACGCGCTTGGCGAGCTGCACCTCGATCGCCTTGCGCTCGGCCTCGAGATGCTCACGCGAGTTGGAGAGGATCAGGTCGTACCCGGCCTCCTCGGCGACGTCCGCTGCTCCGCGCGTCGCCTGCGCGAACGCCGGGTTCTCGATGTCACCGACGATGATCCCGATCGTGTTCGACCGGCCGGTGCTCATGCTGCGGGCCACTTCGTTCGGCCGGTAGCCGAGCTCCTCCGCCGCCGCACGGACCCGCTCCCGCACCTTCGCGCTGACCGCGCCGTAGTCGCCGAGCGCACGCGCCGCGGTCGCCTTCGAGACGCCCGCGCGGCTCGCCACATCGGCCACCGTCGCGCCCCTCCGCGGCTCCACGCGACCTGCCTCACGCCGCGGCTCGCCCACAAGACCGACGGTTTCGCGCCGCGGCTCGCCCACAAGACCGACCGCCTCGCGGACGGCATCGCGCCGCGCCACGCCCGCAAGACCCGCCGCCTCGCCCGTCTTCCGCTCCCGCGCGTCCTCGCGCTGTTCGCTGCCTGCGGCCACCGACCGCCTCCTCTGTCTTCGTCCGACTCAGCCTATTGACGTGTCGGCGCTGCGCATGTATTCTCCTGGAAACCCCGATTGAGACCGGTCTCAATTCTAGACGAGACCAATGAGGCTCCGAAAGCCTCCCGACAACGCAGTCCCCCAAGAGAGGAGCCACACCGTGGCCAAGAAGTTCCCGTTCCGCCGCGTCGCGGTCGCCGCCGCGGTCGCCGGAATGCTCGCACTCACCGCGTGCGGCCAGAGCGGCAGCCCCGAGTCGACCGGCGAGGCCGGCGACGACAACCCGTACGGCCTGATCACCCCCGGTCAGATCCGGGTCGCCAGCCTCGGCGACGCCAAGCCGTACACCTTCACCGACGAGAGCGGCGAGTTCACCGGCTTCGACGTCGAGCTGTTCCGCGATGTCGCGGAGCGCATCGGCATCGAGGATGTCGTCTTCACCGGACAGGACTTCTCCGGCCTGCTCGCCGCAGTCGCCAACGGCCAGTTCGACGTGGGCGTCGCGGCCATCGGCATCACCGACGAGCGCAAGCAGACCGTCGACTTCAGCGACGGCTACCTGGCCGGCTACCTGACCGTGATGGCCAGCCCCGACTCCGACATTACCGACGAGGACAGCCTCGCCGGCAAGCGCCTCGGCGTCGTGCAGGGCACACTGCAGGAGGCCTACGCCGTGAAGAACTTCACCGAGACAGAGCTGGTGCGCTTCCCCGACAACAACGCCGCCATCTCGGCCGTGAACAGCGGGTCCATCGACGCGCACTTCCTCGACTACGAGGCGGCCAAGGAGTACGCCGCCCAGTACGGGCTGGAGAACGCGATCGACATCCCGTCGTTCGACGCCCCGGCCGGCTTTGCGATCGCCAAGGGCAAGGACGAGTTCAAGAAGGCCCTGAACGAGGCCCTGCATGCAGCCATGGAGGACGGCACCTGGAAGGAGCTGTACCAGAAGTGGTTCCCCGGCTCGCCGATGCCCGAGCAGTACCTCCCCAGCGACGAGCAGGGCGAGGACGCCGAGCAGACCGAGGGCGGCGAGTAACCACCTCGTCGTGTGCGGGCCCCGGCCCGGCATCCGGCTCACGCTCCGGCATCCTGCCCCGCCCGGCTCACGCCGGCTCGCGCCGAAGCTGACGCCGGGGCCCGCACCCCCGAAGGGAGATCCTCATGGACTGGCTCGACAACATCATCAAAACGTTCTTCGATTTCGAGGCGATGCTGCAGGTGCTGCCGCAGCTGCTCGGAACGGGACTGGTGAACACCCTGGTCATCTCGGTGTTCGCCACGCTGCTGGGCATCGTGATCGGCATGATCCTGGCGATCATGGGCGTCGCCCACACCCCCTGGCTGCGCGTGCCCGCCCGCATCTACACCGACATCTTCCGCGGCCTGCCCGCGATCCTCACCATCCTGCTGATCGGGCAGGGCTTCGCCCGGATGAGCCAGCAGATCTTCGGCCCGTCCCCGTACCCGCTCGGCATCCTCGCGCTCAGCCTCATCGCCGGCGCCTACATCGGCGAGATCTTTCGCGCCGGCATCCAGTCGGTCGAGCGCGGCCAGCTCGAAGCCTGCCGCGCCCTGGGCATGACCTACGGCTCCGCGATGCGCCTGGTCGTCGTCCCGCAGGGCATCCGCCGGGTCCTTCCCGCCCTGGTGAACCAGTTCATCGCGATCGTGAAGGACTCCTCCCTGGTGTACTTCCTGGGCCTGCTGGTCAGCGAGCGCGAACTGTTCCGCGTCGGCCAGGACGCCGCGGTGCTCAGCGGCAACCTGTCCCCGCTGGTCGCCGCCGGCGTGTTCTACCTGGTCATCACCGTCCCGCTGACCCACCTGGTGAACTACTTCGACAACCGGTTCCGCACCGGACGCCGCAAGGCCACCGCCCCCAAGAGCGGCCTGGAAGAGGTCGCCGAGACGCTGAGCCCCACCCTCACCCGAGGAGAGAACACGTGACCTACACATCCCCGCAGCCCGTCACCGACGGACGCTTCTACGAGGGCTCCCGGCTGCACATCGAGAACCTCGTCATGGCCTACGGCGACGTCGACGTCATCCGCGACGTCACCATCAACGTCGAACCCGGCACCACCACCTGCATCATCGGCCCCTCCGGATCCGGCAAGTCCACGCTGCTGCGCGGCGTGAACCGCCTCCACGAGCCCAAAGCCGGGCGCATCCAGCTCGCCGACGACGACGCCCTCGCGCTCAAGCCCGACGTGCTGCGCCGCCGGGTCGGGCTGGTGTTCCAGCACTTCAACCTCTTCCCCGACCACACCGCCCTGCAGAACGTCGCGCTCGCCCTGCGCAACGTCAAGCGGATGCCGAAGGGCGAGGCCGAACGCATCGCCCTGGCCCGCCTCACCGAGGTCGGCCTTGCCGAACGCGCCGACCATCGCCCCCGCGACCTCTCCGGAGGCCAGCAGCAGCGCGTCGCGATCGCCCGCGCCCTCGCAATGGAACCCGAAGTCATGCTCTTCGACGAGGCCACCAGCGCCCTCGACCCCGAGCTCGTCAAGGGCGTTCTCAATCTGATGGCCGAGCTCGCCCAGCGCGGCATGACGATGCTCGTCGTCACCCACGAGATGGGCTTCGCCCGCAAGGTCGCCGACCAGGTCGTCTTCATGGACGAGGGCAAGGTCGTCGAGGCCGGCACCCCCGACCAGATCTTCGACGACCCGCACAGCGACCGCCTGAAGCTCTTCCTCTCGGAGGTGCTGTGATGACGGGTGCCGCATCGCGGCCGATCCGCACCGCAGTGGTCGGGTTCGGCGTCTCGGGGCGGGTGTTCCACAGCCCGTTCCTCGCCGCCGACCCGGCATACTCGCTGGACGCGATCGTCACGGCCGACCCGGAGCGGGCGGCGGATGCCGCGAAGCGGTACCCCACGGCATCCGTCCTGGCATCCGTCGAGGAGGCGCTGGAGCGCGCCGCAGATCTCGACCTGCTCGTGATCGGCACGCCGCCCGCCACTCACGCCGGCATCGCGACGGCGGCGCTGGATGCCGGTCTGGACGTGGTCGTCGACAAGCCGTTCACGGTGACGTCGACCGAGGGCCGCGAACTGATCGCCCACGCCGAGCGGCGGGGCCGCCGGCTGACCGTGTTCCAGAACCGGCGCTGGGACGGCGACTTCATCACCGTGCGCGACCTGGTCGAGACCGGCCGCCTCGGCGCGGTGCGCCGTTTCGAGTCGCGGTTCGAGTGGTACAAGCCCGAGATCCGCGCGAGCTGGAAGGCCGAGGCCACGGCCGCGCAGGGCGGCGGCATCCTGTTCGATCTCGGCACGCATCTGATCGACCAGGCCGTGCAGCTGTTCGGCCCGGTCGCCGAAGCGCGCGCCGAGCTCGCTGTGAACCGGCCGGGCGGCGTGGCCGACGACGACGCGTTCGTCGCGCTGCGGCACACGTCGGGCACCATCTCGCACCTCTGGATGAACTCGCTGGCCCCGCAGTTCGGCCCGCGGTTCCACGTGCTCGGCTCGCAGAGCGGCTACACCAGCCACGGTCTGGACGGGCAGGAGGCCGCGCTCGGCGCAGGCGCCTCTCCGGCCGACGAGGACTACGGCGTCACGCCGCCGGAGCGCTGGGGCGTGTTCGGCGTCGAAGGGTCGCTGGAGCCTCTGCCCACCGTCCGCGGCGACTACGGGGCGTTCTACCGCGCCCTCGCCGACAGCATCCGCGGCGGCTCCCCGCTGCCCGTCGACCCGGCCGACTCCGTCGGCGTGCTCGAACTCATCGAGCGCCTGCACGAGGAGACCCCTCTGCACCGCGCCGACGACCTCACCACCATGAACGAAGGACAACGATGAGCAACCAGACTCCTGCCCACGTCGCCGTCATCGGCGGCGGCATCCTCGGCACCTCCACGGCCGCGCACCTGGCGCGCGCCGGCGCGCAGGTGACCCTCGTCACCGCCGGGAAGCTCGCCGACGGGGCGTCAGGTCGCTCGATCGCCTGGCTGAACTCGTCCGGCGACCGGTCGGCCGCGTACCACTACCTGCGTCTGATCGCGATCGACCGCTACCGCACGTGGGCGGCCCGTCACCCCGAAAGCGGCGCCTACCTGCGCTTCGACGGCGCGCTGAAGTGGGCCGGCCCCGACGAGAGCTTCCGCGAGACGTTCGCGTTCGAGCGGGCCGGCGGGTACGACGCGATCTGGATCGACCGCGCGCAGGTGCCGTCCTACGCGCCCGACGTGAACCCGGATGCCGTCGCCGACGAGGGTGCGATCTACAACCCCGGTGAGGGTTGGGTGAACCTGCCCGACATGATCGCCGCCCTCGCCGCCGAGGCGCGCGCGAACGGCGCGACGATCGTCGAGGATGCCGGAGACGCGCGCGTCGACGTGCAGGATGGAACGGTCGCCGGCGTGATCCTCGGCGACGGCTCGCGCCTGGCCGCGGACCGCGTCGTGCTCGCCACCGGCCCCGGCGTGCCGGCGCAGCTCGCCGAGCTGGGCGTGACGGTTCCGGACGCCTCCCCCGCGGCCTTCGTGCTGTTCACCGACCCGGTGCCGGAGCTGAACGTGCGCACCGTGCTGAACACGCCGCGGGTGGCGGTGCGTCCGACGCCCGACGGCCGGCTGGTACTGGATGCCGGATGGGCCGAGGAGTCCATCGTCGTCGGCGACGACGGCTCGATCACCGTGCCCGACGAGTCGGTGCAGGGTCTGCTGGACGAGGCGTCGAAGGTGCTGGCCGGCGCGCCGGTGCTCACCGCGAGCCGCGTGGGCGCCGGGTGGAAGCCGATCCCCGGCGACGGCGACCCGGTGGCCGGCGCGGTGCCCGGCATCGACGGGCTGTTCACGCTGTTCACCCACTCGGGCGCGACGCTCGGCCTGATCCTCGGCGAGCTGATGGCCGAGCAGGTGCTCACCGGCACCCCGTCGCCCGTGCTGGCGTCGTTCCAGATCGACCGGTTCTCCTCCGACGCGCAGCCGAAGCAGGTCGGCACGGACGCCTGGGCCCCCGTCCCGCAGCGCTGACCCCCCCCCGAACGCGCCTCCACCCGGGTTCCCGACGTCCACCCGGGTTCCCGACGTCCACCCGGGTTCCCGACCTCCCGGCATCCATCCCGGGTTTGGGGCGGATTCTCGACTTTGGGGCGGTTCTCACCGCCCCGAACGCGAGAATCCGCCCCAAACGCCTCTCGGGCTGTCGGGGTGCGCACGGGATGTCGCCGCCCGGGCGTATCGTCGCTGGCAGGGGAAGATACGGAGGGTCACATGATCGAACGAGTCCACGGGATCGTGCCGGGGTATCTGCTGGCGCGGCTGGCCGAGTCGGGGCGGTTCCCGCACGCGGCCGAGGCGGCACGACAGACCCTGATCGCCGGCCGGCCCGTCTTCCACTCCACGCTGGAGCTCTCCATCGACGAGTCGGGTGCGTTGATCGCCGAGGTCACCGCCGCCCCGACCCGCACGATCCACGACGCCCAGAACACCGAGCGCCTGCCCGGTGTGATCGTGCGCGAAGAGGACGACCCGCCCGTCGCCGACACCACCGTCAACGAGGCGTTCGACGGTCTCGGCGCCACGTTCCAGCTATTGCTGGAGGCGTTCGAGCGCAACTCGCTGGACGGCGCCGGAGCCCCGCTCCTCGCCACCGTGCACTACGGCGAAGACTACGACAACGCCTTCTGGGACGGCACGCGCATGGTGTTCGGGGACGGTGACGGCGAGGTGTTCCGCGGATTCACCCGGTCGCTGTCGGTGATCGGGCACGAGCTCGGCCACGGCGTGATCCAGGCCACCGCGAACCTCGAGTACCGCGGTCACTCCGGTGCACTGAACGAGTCGATCGCCGACGTGCTCGGCGCGCTCACCGAGCAGCACCTGCGCGGCCAGACCGCCGACGAGGCCAGCTGGTTGATCGGTGAGGGCATCTTCACGGATGCCGTGCAGGGTCGCGCCCTGCGCTCGATGCTCGAACCGGGCACCGCCTACGACGACGACGAACTCGGCAAGGACCCGCAGCCGGCCCACATGCGCGACTACGTCGACACGCAGGAGGACAACGGCGGGGTGCACATCAACTCCGGCATCCCGAACCGCGCCTTCGCGCTCACCGCCCGCTCACTCGGCGGCAACGCCTGGGAGGACGCGGGGCGGATCTGGTACCGAGCGCTGACCAGCGGACTGTCCGCCGAGGCAGGCTTCGAGGACTTCGCGCAAGCCACCCTTGCGGCGGCGGGCGACCTCGGCTTCGATGTGGAGAAGGCGGTGCACGACGCGTGGGCCGCCGTCGGGGTGATCGAGGATGCCGAGAGACGCAGAGAACGCTGACGCCGACGCCGGCGACGCCACCGAGGAGCGCGGGCAGCTGGTGATCGTCGTCGTGCGCACGGGCGGCTTCGCCGGCATCCGCCGCGGCTGGGAAGTGCACCCCGACGAGACCGAGGCCGGTGAGTGGGTCGAGCTCGTCGAACGCTGTCCGTGGGACGAGCCGACGCCGGAGCAGCCGGGCGCCGACCGTTACGTGTGGATCATCCGGGCGGAGCTGCCCGACGCGCGTCGCGAGCGCGAGATCCCGGATGCCGCCCTGGACGGCCCGTGGAAGACGCTCGTCGACGCGGTCCGGGAGCGCGCCGCTTCGCGCTAGCGAGCGGCAGGGTCGCGCACGATGCGTCCCCGCGTCCGCAGACGACGACCAGATCGACCGACACGAAGGAGTGCAGCACATGGCGCAGAAGATCGTCCCCAACCTCTGGTTCGACAAGAACGCCGAGGAGGCGGGAGCGTTCTACGCCGGCGCTCTCCCGCGCACCACCGCCGCCGTGGTGACCCGTTACCCCGACGAGGTGCCCGACTGGCAGGCGGAGTTCGCCGGCGCGCCGCTCACCGTGGACCTGCTGATCGACGGCTTCCGGATGACACTGATCAACGCCGGCCCGGAGTTTCGCCCCAACCCCTCGATCTCGTTCCTGCTCAACTTCGACCCGCTCCTCTTCGACGAAGACGCGGATGCCGCGCGGCGCAGCCTCGACGCGGCCTGGGCCGCGCTCGGCGACGGCGGGTCGGTGCTCATGCCGCTCGACGAGTATCCGTACAGCCCGCGCTACGGCTGGATCGAGGATCGCTACGGCGTGAGCTGGCAGCTGATGCTCACGGACCCGGAGGGCGACCCGCGGCCCTTCGTGATCCCGCAGCTCATGTTCGCGGGCGACGTGCAGGGCAGGGCGCGCGAGGCGGCCGAGTTCTACGTGTCGCTCTTCGACGACGCCGCGCTCGGCCAGCTGATCGAGTACCCGGAGCAGACCGGCACCGCGGCGGCGGGAAGCGTCATGTTCGGTGAGTTCCGCATCGGCGATCAATGGTTCGCCATCATCGACTCCAGCGTGGCGCACGACTTCGGCTTCGACTGCGGTGTGTCGCTCGAGGTGCGCTGCCGGGATCAGCAGGAGATCGACCGGCTCTGGGACGCCCTGTCGGCAGTGCCCGAGGCGGAGCAGTGCGGGTGGCTCGCCGACCGATACGGGGTGAGCTGGCAGATCGTGCCCGAGAACATGGGTGAGCTGATGAGCCGGCCCGGGGCGTACCCGAAGATGATGGCGATGAAGAAGCTGGTGATCGCCGACTTCTGAGGGCGCAGAATGGGCACATGGGTCTTTTCCAGCAGCGTCCCGAGGAGGAGCAGAACCAGTGGGCCGGGCTCCCGTCCGAGCCGATCGAGGTGAGCGAGGCGGAGCGGCTCGACGAGGCGCCCACCCTCGACCTGCTGGACGTGGGGCTCGGCGCCGCGTACTCGACGATGGTGTTCCCGGTCGCGCCGCCCGCGCCGGAAGCCGTTGACGTGACAGACGGCGACCCCGGGGCGGACGAGGGCGACCCCGAGCCCGACGAGACCTACTGATCCGGTCGCTCCGACGGGGATCCCGCCTCAGCGCGCTTCGCCGCGCAGCGGCCACCGACCGGTGCGCTCCTTGAACGCGATCGCCGCCTGCAACGGCGCCACGTCGAAGAGCGCCGGGTTCAGCGCCAGCGTGTCGCCACCGGTCGAGCGCACCACCAGCCGCGGCTGCCCGTGCGACGTCGTGGTGCGGTACTCGGCGATGTCGCTGTACGCGATGGACTTCTCCACCCCGAACACGGTGCGGAAGCGCACGGCATCCGCCTCTGGCGCGACGTACCAGTTGCGGTACATGACGAGGAACAGGATGCCGCCCGCGGCCATGGCTCCCGACGCGATGCGCATCGCGGCGAGGTCCTCGGTGTATCTCGACGTGAACGCGATCAGGCCGAGCAGGAAGCCGACGGCCAGCAGCGCCCAGCCGACGATGGCGACGAGCTTCGGCATCCGCAGGCGGTTCGGCTGACTCTTGCCGCGGTTCGGATGCCGCCAGCCCCACCACACCAGCGCGACGAGCAGCACCAGGATGATGCCCACGAGCGCGTACTTGAGGAGGAGGCCGGTCACCCCCTGACGTTACCAAGCGCACGGCGGGTGCCTCGCGGCGTCGTACGGTGGAGGGATGACGATCACCGCGGCCGCAGACGGCTCCGCCCTCGGCAACCCCGGCCCGTGCGGCTGGGCCTGGTACATCGACGACGACCGCTGGGCCGCGGGCGGGTCGCCGCACGGCACGAACAATCAGGGCGAGCTGCAGGCCGTGCTGGAACTGCTGCGCGCGACCGCCGGCACCGATGAGAAGCTCGTCATCGAGTGCGACAGCCGCTACGTCATCGATTCGGTGACGAAATGGATGCCGGGATGGAAGCGTCGCGGATGGCGCAAGGCCGACGGAGCACCGGTGCTCAACCGCGAGCTGCTGGAGGGCATCGACGAGGCCATGCGAGGACGCGACGTGTCGTTCTCGTGGGTGAAGGGTCACGCCGGTCACCCCCTCAACGAGGCGGCGGATGCCAGGGCGAACGCCGCCGCGGCCGCCTACAAGGCCGGCGAGGAGCCGCGTCGCGGCCCCGGGTTCGTCAGCGCGGCGGATGCCGGGGCGACCCTGGCCGGCGCCATGGCCGTGACCGCGGGCGCCGCTGTAGCCGATGTCGACGCCGGTGCGTCGCGCCCGACGGCGGCTGTGCCGGATGCCGCGTCCCGGCGCGACGCGGAGCCGGCTCCGCTGTGGGCGGAGGCGTCCGACCTTCTCGACGTGCTGGACGGCGTCGCTCCGGCATCCGATCCCATTGAACTGCGCGTGTCTTTGTCGGGTGAGGAGCACGCCCGGCTGCGTGATCTCGCCGACGCGCAGGGCGTCTCGCTGGAGGAGGCGCTGCGACGCCTCATCTGAGCCGCGGCGCCCCGCACGCCCCCAAAGGTGGCGCATGTGGTCACCTGGCCCCACACATGTGGCGCAGATGGCCGCCACCCAGGCGCTGAAGCGACCACTCGCGCCACATCCCGAGAGCGCGCCGGCCCAGGCGCGCGCGAGCCCCGCCCGGCCCGGGGACCCCCGCCCCTGGCATCCACCCCGCCCCAAAGGTGGCGCACCTGGTCACCCCGCCCCACGCATGTGGCGCAGATGGCCGCCACCCAGGCGCTGAAGCGACCACACGCGCCACATCCCGAGAGCGCGCCGGCCCAGGCGCGCGCGAGCCCCGCCCGGCCCGGGGACCCCCGCCCCAGGCATCCACCCCGCCCCAAAGGTGGCGCACCTGGTCACCCCGCC
>NZ_JAPSLI010000015.1 GCF_031180975.1 Microbacterium sp.
CATGTCACCCAGCTCGGGGGCGGGCTGCTGGAATGGACCAGCCCCACCGGACGGGTCTACATCGACCGCCCACCCGCGCAGAACACCGTCACCTTCACCGACACCGACCCACCCCCGCCGCACGAACCAGCATGGCGCGACCACGTCTGGGCCACCCCACCACCGCAGATCGACGCACCCTTCTGAACCCGGCGTTGCGTCTCGCGCCGCCTGCGGCGGTGCTCGCTCAACGACCGGAAAGGAGCGACCCGTACCAGCGCGGAGCGTTTCGTCTCGGGCGCGCTCCGCGCGTCCTCGCTCAACGACCGGGAAGCGGCGGCGCTCGCTCAACGACCGGGACCTCTTGGAGGGGCTGACGGGAATCGAACCCGCGCTGTCTGCTTGGGAAGCAGAAGTTCTGCCATTGAACTACAGCCCCGCACGCCGTGTGGCGCTCGGCCAGCATAACAAAACTTCAGCCGGCGGCAGGCCGGACGGCATCCGAACTCTGCCCGGTGTGCACCGGCAGGATCAGCGAGAAGGTCGTCACCCCCGAGCAGCAGATGCTCGCCGAGCGATCTCGGCGAGCTCCGCCGAGATCGCCAGGCCGATGCCCTCTCCCGATGTCGCGCTGCGCTGCTCCGGTCGGCGCTGGAACACGCTGTTCCCGCGCGGCCGCGGCCCGTCATCGGCGACCTGCACGGTCACATACTCCTTCTGGCGCACCCCGCTCAGCCGCACGTCGCCGCGGCCGTGCTTCAGCGCGTTCTCGATGAGCACGTCCAAGATCTGCGATATCGGGGATGCCGCGGAGCCGAGCGACGCCTCCGCGCGGGTCACCACGATCCGGTGGTCGCCGGCGACCAGACCGCCGACGTGGTGGTCGTGGAGGTCCGCAGACGCCTCGCCCGCGGCGAAGGTGCCCAGGCTCAGCGGACCGGCGGCGGTCAGCTCGCCGAAGGTGCCTGACCACACCGGGGTGGCGGTGCCGGTGCGGGTGATGACCAACGAGAGGTTGGACTTGGTGGCGAAGCCGTTCGCGGCGTCTTCGGTGAGGGTGAAGTCCGAGGCCAGGGTGCCGGAGTTGGTGATCGTCACCTTGCCGTTGAGCGTGTCGCCCGGCTTCAGGTTGGAGAGGTTGAAGATGGCGCTGCCGGCCTTGGAGTTGGTCTGCTGCAGGGTGCCGGAGCTGAACGCGTTGGCGGCGTTCACCGAGTTCGAGACGAAGTCCGCACCCGAGCCGACGGTCACCACCGCGGCGACGAGCAGGCCGGCCAGGGGCACCAGCAGGCGGGTGCGCGAGCGTGCGGGGCGCGCCTCAGCGGTGGCGGGCGCCTCGGGGGAGTTGGCATTCATCGGTTGATCCGTTCTCTGCGAGTCGAGCGGGAGAAGCTCTTGAGACGAAGCTACGAAGGCCCCGGCAACCACCCATCCACGCTCGGGCAACAGCACGGCAAGGGTTGTGCCACAGAGTCGGACGCCGGTAACAGCACCGTGAGCCACCGCCCCGCCGACTACGCTGATCACGTGCTTCTCAGCGATCGCGACATCAGGGCGGAACTCGCGTCGGGCCGGATCGGGCTCGCGCCGCACGACCCGGAGATGGTTCAGCCGTCCAGCGTGGACGTCCGCCTCGACCGCTACTTCCGGCTTTTCGACAACCACAAGTACCCGTTCATCGACCCATCGGAGGATCAGCCCGAGCTCACCCGGCTGATCGAGGTCGATCCGAACGAGCCGTTCATCCTGCACCCCGGCGAGTTCGCGCTCGGTGCGACCTTCGAGCAGGTCACCCTGCCCGACGACGTCGCCGCCCGGCTGGAGGGCAAGTCCTCACTGGGTCGGCTCGGCCTGATCACCCACTCCACGGCCGGCTTCATCGACCCGGGATTCACCGGCCACGTCACCCTCGAGCTCGCGAACGTCGCCACCCTGCCGATCAAGCTGTGGCCAGGCATGAAGATCGGTCAGCTGTGCTTCTTCCGTCTGACCTCGCCCGCCGCGAACCCGTACGGCTCCGGACCGTACGGCAACCGTTATCAGGGGCAGCGCGGGCCGACGGCATCCCGCTCGTTCCACAACTTCCACCGCACCGACGTCGGCGTCACCGACGCGGGGGCGGTTGGCGGCTGATCCGGACGATCGGTCGGATGCGGCGGACGCCCGGTCGGGTGCGGCATCCGCCCGGCGACCAGGCTGGGAGCATGACCACCACCGCCCCGCTCCCCGTCGTCCCGGCCGCCGCGCCGGCGCGCCTGCGCTACGGCGCACTGCTCGCGATGATGGCGATGAGCTTCCTGCTCGTCACCGCCGAGTTCCTGCCCAACGGCGTGCTCACCGAGATCGCCGCCGAGCTGCGCGTCACGCCGGGCCAGGCCGGCCAGCTGGTCACGGTCACCGCCCTCGTCGGTCTGTTCGTCGCACCGACGATCGGTCTGGCGCTGCCGCGACTGGACCGCCGCACCCTGCTGGTGTGGATGGCCGTCTCGGCCGCCGTTTCCAACGCCGTCGTCGCGATCGCCCCGAACCTGGCGCTGATGCTGCTCGCCCGGGTGCTGCTGGGCGCTGCGCTGTCGGGCTTCTGGACCATGTCGATCACCGTGGCCGCCCGCATCGCCGGCCCGGAGCGGCTGGGCCGTGCGGTGATGTTCACCTCCGCCGGCACGTCGCTCGCGACGGTGGCAGGGGTCCCGCTCGGCGTGATGCTCAGCGAGCTGGCCGACTGGCGCGCCGTATTCGGGATCGCCGCGATCGCGACCGGTGCGCTCGCCGTGGCACTGCGGATGCTGCTGCCGCGCGTGCCGGCCGAGAACGCCGCGCGACTGTCGGTGCTCGCCGAGACCCTGCGCCGGCCCGGCATCGGGCTGGGAGTGGTCGGCCACATCCTCGTCGTGCTCGGACACTTCCTCGCGTACACCTACATCCGTCTGGCGCTGGAGCGCGTGCAGACCGAGCACGGCGCGGTCGACGCCGGGACGATCATCGTGCTGCTGGCGGTGTTCGGCATCGGCGGGTTCATCGGAAACCTCGCCGTCGGGCCGATCATCGACCGCACCTACCGTGCGCTCGCCGTGCTGAGCCCGGTCGTCATCGCCGTGATGGTCGCACTGGTCATCGCCGGCTCCGGGTCGATCTGGACCGTCGGCGCCGCCGCCTTCGTGTGGGGCTTCTTCTTCGCCTCCTGGCTGCTCATCGTGAACACCTGGGTGGGCCATCGGATGCCGGACCGGCTGGAGGCCGGCGGCGGCATCGTCGTCGTCGGGTTCCAGGCCGCCATCATGCTCGCCGCCGGCCTCGGCGGGATGCTGGTCGACACCCTCGGCGTCGAGGCGGTCTACCCGCTCGGCGCGGCGGTGCTCGTCGCCGGCGCGGTGCTGTTCGGGATGTCGAACCGGGCCGGGAGCGCCTGACCAGGCGCCGCCCGGGTCAGACCGGCGAGCGGTCGCGGCTCGGCAGGTCGGGGAACGCCTCGGCGACACCGCGATGCACGATCGCACCCTCACGGGTGTTGACGCCGAGGGCGAGCGCCGGGTCTGAGCCGATCGCCGCCTCGACGCCCTCGGCGAGCCGGCGGACGTAGGGCAGCGTGGCGTTCGTGAGCGCCTTCGTCGCTGTCTGCGGCACCGCACCGGGCATGTTCGCCACGCAGTAGTGCCGGATGCCGTCGACCTCGAAGATCGGGGACTCGTAGGTCGTGGGGTGCGAGGTCTCGAACGCCCCGCCCTGGTCGATGGCCACGTCGATGAGCAGTGCACCCGGCGAGAGGATGCGCAGCTGCTCGCGGGTGACGACCTTCGGCGCGGCGCGCCCCGGCACCAGGACCGCGCCGATCACGACGTCCGCGAGGGCCAGCTCCTCCTCGACCGTCGCCGTGTCCGACATCAACACCCGCGCCCGGCCGGCGAATTGCGCGTGCAGCTGGCGGATCCGGCTCGGCGACATGTCGAGGACCGTCACGTCGGCCTGCATGCCCATCGCCAGCAGTGCGGCCTGGGTGCCCACCACGCCCCCGCCGATGACCAGCACCCGGCAGGGCGCGACACCGGGAGACCCGCCGAGCAGGCGCCCCGGTCCGCCGCCCTCGCGCGTGAGGTGGTGAGCGGCGGCGTGCGCGGCCAGGCGCCCGGCGATCTCGCTCATCGGGGTCAGCAGCGGCAGCCCGGTCTCGTCCTGCACCGTCTCGTAGGCGATGGCGAGCGTTCCTGCTCGCAGCAGCGCCTCGGTGAGCGGCCGGTCGGCCGCGAGATGGAGGTAGGTGAACAGCGTCAGGTCGTCACGCAGGAACCGGTACTCGGATTCGATCGGCTCCTTGACCTTGACGAGGAGCTCGGCCGACGACCATGCCTCCTCGCGGGTGGCGATCCGCGCCCCGGCGGTGACGTACTCCTCGTCGGGATGACCGGCCTTCACGCCCGCGCCGGCTTCGACGGTCAGGTCGTGCCCGCGGCGGACGAGGTCGGCGGCACCGGCGGGGGTCATCCCGACCCTGGCCTCCTGGGGTTTGATCTCGGCGACGACGGAGATGCGCATGGGTCCGGGCTCCTTCTCACGTGGCGCCTCGGCGGGTGGCCGAGCGCCGATGCTGCTTCGGTGAGATCGACGCTAGCCCGCGGCATCCGGCAGGGGAAGGGTCTGGCGCCGTCAGTGCGAGACGCCGCCCGCCGCCCGCCATGCCGATGGCGTGAGGCCGGTGTGGCGACGGAAAGCGCGACTGAACCCTTCGTCGGAGCCGTAGCCGAGTGCACGGGAGACGTCGCTGACGCTGCGTCCGCCGGTCAGCATCCGCTGCGCCGCCCGCATGCGCACCTCGGCGACGTGCTGCGCCGGCGCGCGCCCGAACGCGCTGCGGAACCGCTCCGCGAAAACCGACCGCGACATCGCGCCGATCGCGGCGAGCTGCTCGACCGTCCAGTCCCTGCCCGGGTCGGCCCGCACGGCCTCCACCACCCGGTCGAGGAACGGGTCGCCCGAGGGGGAGGGCCACCCCGACGGCGCGCACCCGAGGCTCGACCATGCCCGCACCAGCGACTGCAGCAGCGTGGTCGCCATCATCCGGCAGATCACCAGGTCGCCGCCGCGCTGCGGGGCGACCTCGTCCGTGCCGAGGTGCCGCGCCAGCGCGGCCGCGGCGGGCTCGAGCCGGTCGAACGCGCGGACCCAGGCCGCCTCCGGCAGCAGGTCGGAGACGTGCGCTGCGGCGTCGTCGAGTTCGAGCTGGGAGAGCAGGATGCCGGATCCCGCCGGCACACGGAGAGCGAGCGGACGGCCACGGGACAGCAGCGCGTCACCCGCGGCGAGCACGTCGGGCAGGCGGGGGTGGGAGAGCGGATGGGCCTCGCCGTCGAGCACGTAGGCGACGGTCAGGGCGGAGGCCTCGACGGCCAGCAGCTCGTCGGACGCGGCGACCACGCGTCGCTGGCGGCGGATGCGCACGGAGATATCGCCGAGCACGCGTTCGAGCGCGTCAGGGACGGCATCCGCTGTCGTCGGCGCAGGCGTCGCGAGAAGGCTCATGACCAGTCGAACCGGTCTTCGGGGCCGGCTATTCCGGGGACGGCCGGGCGTCTCAGCGGGCGCGCGGCGGCGCGGTGGAGGCGCGCACGACGAGCTCCGGGTGCACGTCGGGCGCCGAGCCCTTCGGCTCATGACCCTCGAGCCGCTCGATGAGTCGCAGCGCGGCCGCGCGCCCCATGTCCTCGAACGGCTGTCGCACCGTGGTCAGCGCGGGCGACGCGTAGGCGGCGAGGGCGATGTCGTCGACGCTCACCACCGAGACGTCGTCCGGGACGCTCCGCCCCGCCTCGTGCAGCGCGCGGATCAGGCCGAACGCCATCTCGTCGCTGGATACGAACACCGCGCTGACGTCGGGGATCGCCGCGATCGTGCGGCCGGCGCGGTACCCGGACTCCGGAGTCCAGTCGCCGGGGATCACCGGGGGAGGCGTGATGCCGCGCTCGATCAGCATCCCCTCCCACGCGCGCAGGCGCTGGTCGCTCTCCAGCCAGTACGGGTCGCCGCTGACGTGCCACACCGTCCGGTGGCCGAGGTCGAGCAGGTGCCCGACCGCGAGCCGCGCGATCTCGGCCTGGTCGATCGCGTGCGGGGCGTCGGCGTCCATCGAAGTGCGCTCACTGCGCGTGGTCGGCACGCGCTCGGCGCGCTGGCGCATGGCCGGGGTGTCCAGCTCCACCGGAACGCCGAGCACGATCCCCTCCGCGCCCTGCCGCTCCAGCCGGTCGAACGCGGCGACGAACGCCTCGTTGGACGCGTGGTCGGCGACGGCGGCGGTGGTGACGGTGTAGCCGTTGTCCGCGGCCGCCTGCTCGACACCGACGCCCAGCGCCGCGGACGAGTACCGGTCGGTGGAGACCTGGATCACGCCGAGGATGCGGGTGCGGCCGGATGCCAGCGACGCGGCGGCGGCGTGGACGCGGTAGCCCAGCTCCTCGACCGCGCCCAGCACGCGCCGCGCGGTCTCCGGCCGCACGTGCTGGTTCCCGGACATGACGCGCGACACGGTCTGCGTCGACACCCCGGCGAGGCGCGCGACATCGACCTGACTGGGGGGCCTCTTCTGCCCGAGACGGCGCGGTGACATGGTCCGATGGTAGCGCTGAGCCCGCAGGATCCCGCCGATCCCGGAAAGGGGCGATGCGATAATGTGAACGCAAACATCGACCCCTCTGTGAGAGCCATGACATCCTCCTCCACCCCCTCCCTCACGTGGCATTCCGGCGGGCTGCTCCGCGACGGCCGACCGCACCGCATCCTGGCCGGCGCCGTGCACTACTTCCGCATCCACCCGGATCAGTGGGAGGACCGGCTGCGCCGGCTGGTGGCCATGGGTGCCAACACGGTCGACACCTACGTGGCGTGGAACTTCCACGAGCGTGTGGAGGGCGACCGCGACTTCACCGGCTGGCGTGACCTCGAGCGGTTCATCCGCATCGCCGGCGACCTGGGACTCGACGTGTTCCTCCGCCCCAGCCCGTACATCTGCGCGGAGTGGTCGAACGGCGGTATCCCGTTCTGGCTGAGCGGCCGCACCAGGGCGCTGCGCACCAGCGACCGGGTGTTCCTCGCCGCGGTGGACGCCTGGTACGACGAGTTGATCCCGCGAATGGTGCCGCTCCAGGCGGCGCACGGCGGACCCATCCGCCTCATCCAGGTCGAGAACGAGTACGGCTCGTTCGGCAGCGACCAGGCGTACCTCACGCATCTGCGCGACGGGTTGCGCTCGCGTGGCATGGTGGAGCTGCTCACCACCGCCGACGGCACCACCCCCGACATGGTCGCGCACGGCAGCGTGCCGGAGGCGATGGGCACCTTCACCTTCGGCACCGGCGTGCCGAAGGCCCTGGAGCTGCTGCGTGACGGTGACGCGCTGATGTGCAGCGAGCTGTGGGGCGGCTGGTTCGACCACTGGGGTGAGAAGCACCACGTCCGCTCCGCCGACAGCATGATCGGCACCGTCCAGGAGCTACTGGATGCCGGCGGCTCGGTGAGCGTGTACATGGCGCACGGCGGCACGAACTTCGGCCTGTGGGCCGGCGCGAACCACTTCGGCATCCTTCAGCCCACCGTGACCAGTTACGACTCCGACGCGCCCATCGGAGAGGACGGCACGCTCAACGCCAAGTTCGGCGCGCTCCGGGCCGCCTTGGCGCCGTTCCACGACGGCGACCTGCCGCCCGTGCCCGCGGCGCCGCGCCGGCAGGCCGCGGCGGTCGCCGAGCTGCTGCCGCAGGACTCCCTGCTGGATGCCGTCCGCGCGCTCCCGGTCCGGGCCACCGCGCCCGTGCCGATGACCTTCGAGGAGCTCGGTGCCGAGGACGGACTCGTCGCGTATCAGGCGCAGGTCTCGTTCCCCGCGGACGCCACGCTCGGCATCCACGGACTGCGCGACCGTGCCACCGTCTTCCTCGACGAGGTGCGGCTGGGCACGCTCGAGCACGACGGCGCGCACGAGCTGCCGCTTCCGGCGGGCGGCGGCACCGGCACGCTCACGATCGTCGTGGAGAGCCTGGGCCGAATCAACTACGGCCCGCTCACCGGCGAGCGCAAGGGCATCCTGCAGGGCGTCGTGGTCGGCCGGCGATTCGTGCACGGCTGGACGCACCGGGTGTTCGGCGACGGCGTGCCGGGCCCTTCGACGAGCTCAGGGAGCTCCGGGACCCCGACCCCCGACGGGATCGCGACGGCATCCTTCGAGATCGCGGAGCCGCTGGACGCCTGGCTGGCGTTCCCCGGCGGCGCGAAGGGCATGGTGTGGCTGAACGGCTTCCTGCTCGGCCGCTACTGGGAGCGTGGCCCGCAGGAGACCCTGTACGCCCCCGCGCCGCTGTGGCGCGAGGGCCGCAACGAGATCGTCGTGCTCGACACCGACCGACTCGGCGGTCGGGTGGAGATCCGCGAGACCCCGTCTTTCGGCGAGGTCGAGGAGTTCATCGGCGGCTGACCCGGCAGACATGAGAATGGGGGCGGATGCCGCGGCATCCGCCCCCATTCGTGTGCCCGGGGCTACTCGGCGCAGACGACCTTCGCGTCCGCCCAGTCGGCGTGATCGCGGAAGTCGACGCCGTTCTTGTCGACGACCAGCTCGAGCACCTCGACGCCGGTGACGTCGACGATGATCGGCGTGCCGGGGTCGTCCCACGTGATCGAGCCGGTGTCGTGCAGCACGGTCGCGCCGTCCCGCACCCGGAAGATCACGTCGCCCTCGCCCTTCTCATCCTTCGAGTCGTCCAGGCCGACGGTGGCGGTGAACGTGGTGCACTGCCCGCCGAGGTACACCTTGACCGACGAGTCCGCGTGCGTGCCGAGACCCTTGGCGAAGGTGACCCCGCCGATGGTGAGGGGCGTGCCGTCACCGGCGGCGTCCTCGCCGTTGGACATGTCGCGCTCGACCGGTCCCCAGCCGTTGGCCTCGCTGACGAACGGCAGATCGCTCAGGTACGCGGTGCCGGCGGGTGCGGTCGGCTCCTCCCCGCCGCCGCCCTGGCTGGGCGTGTCGGAGCAGGAGAACTTCGCATCGGCCCAGTCGGCGTGATCGTTGCCGATGCCGTCGCCGCCGTCACCGACTACGAGGTCGACGAACTGCGCGCCGGTGATGTCCGCGCTGAGCGCGTGCGTCGCGGTGGTCGCCTTCATCAGCGGGGACGTCGCGACGGTGCGGCCGTCGGCCACGACGGCGAACGTCACAGAGCCGCGGGTGGGCTGCTTGTCATCCACGCCGACGTCGGCCGTGAACACCGTGCAGTATCCGCCCAGGTAGTAACGGATCTTGCTGGGCGCGTGCGCGCCGAGCCCCTTCTCGTAGACGACCCCGTTCAGGGTGATCGGTGCGCCGTCCCCCTGCCCCTGCTCGCCGTTGGACTGGTCGCGCTCGACCGGACCCCAGCCGTTGGTGGCGCTCACCCAGTCGTGATCACTGGCGTACACGTCGGCCTGCGGGGGCTTCGGCAGCGTGCGCACCGTCGTGGTGGAGCTGATCGTGCGCGGCCCGATCGGGTCGACCGTAGTCGTGTAGGTCGCGGTCGCGGTGATCGGGTACGAGCCGTCGGCGGATGCCGGGGCGGTGATGCTCCACGTGGTGTCCAGCCGGCCCTTGGCGGGCAGATCGGCGGCCGTCGCGGGCGTGGTCGCCTCGGCCGTCCAGCCCTCCGGCAGCTCGAGCGACACCGCCAGGTCGGCGATCGGCGCGGACTCGTCCGAGGTGAACGTGGTGGTGAACTCCTGCGCCACGCCCTGCTGCACGACATCCGGGCCGAGCTCGCCGCGCAGCTGCGCGCAGGCCGGCACCGAGTCGGCGGGCCCGAGGTCCTCGACCAGGAAGTCGTCCAGGATCAGGTCCGCCGCGCCACCGCCGATGCGCTGCAGGCCGACGAAGGCGTCACCGCACGGGCTGCCGTCGACGATCTGCTCGAAGCGGGTGGTCCCGTGCACCGCGCCGAACTCGACGCTGCCCGTCACCACCGGCCCGGCGGCCGAGTCGTAGCCCGACACCCAGGCGTACTCGCCGTCCAGGGTGCTCTGGTAGTCGAACGACACCCGGTAGCGACGGCCCTGCTCGAACGGCACCGTGTACTCCGAGGTGCGGTAGACCAGCCCGGAGTTCTCCTCGTGCGCCATCAGCGACCAGTCGCCGTTCAGGATGTTGTCGATGTCGCGGCCGTTCCAACCGGCCTGCGTGTACGGCTCGTGACGCTTGGCGATGTGCGTGCGCGGGTCGGTGGTGCCACCGGCGCGGCCCTTGATGAAGGGGCCCCATCCGGCATCCACGTCCTCGAAGTCCTCGCGGGCGATCACACCGTCGTCGAGCTTCGGCGCCTTCGCCGCGATGATCCGCACGTCGTCGACCCGCACCGGGGCGTCGCCGTCGGCGGCAGCGATCGTCAGCTTGGGACGCGTCCCGTCGGCGGGGACGGTGAAGTGCACCTTCAGCCGTTGCAGCGTGGTGCCGTTCCACTCGTCGGATGCCATGTAGTTCCGGGCGTTCGACGAGTCGATCGTGATCGCGGCGTCCTTCCCGCCCGGCACGACCACGCTCAGAGTCGTCTCCCGCGTCTTGGTGGCGTCGATGCCGACCCACGCGCTCGCCGTGTACTCGCCGGCGGCGAGTTCGCCCAGGCGCTGGGAGATCGCTGACGCGCCCACACCGAACAGCGCCGAGCGCCGCCCCAGACCGTCGCGCTCGATGGACACGGCCCCGGTCGGGTTCCAGGCGTCCAGGCCGGTGCGGTTGAAGCCGGGGTCCGTCACCGGGGTCCCCTCACCGAAGCGCACCTTCGACGGCAGCGCGTTGCCGGCATCCGCCTTCGTGCCGGCGACCAGCACGTAGGGCTGCCCGGGTGCGGCCTCGATCGTCACGGCGCCGTCGCTCACCGGCAGATCGGCGACCTTCTCACGGCCGCCGTCGCCGAGGGCGAACAGCTGCAGCGTGGCGTTGCCCGCGAACGCTTCGGTCAGCGTCCAGGTCGTGGAGCCGCCCGCGGGGTTGTAGTGGTAGAGCTTGTCGACGTCGCCGCCGGGCTTCGACGCCCACGGCAGCAGGTAGGTGCCGCCGCGCAGCACCTCGGTGCCGTCGACGGTGATCGATCGGTCAGCGGCCGTGGTGCCGGTGGCCCGCACGCCGCCTTCGAAGTCGACGGCCTCGTCGGTCCAGCGCGTGATCTCGTGGTGCTGCAGGAACTTCGCGGGGACGTTGGCCTTCCACACGTTCTCGAGGAACCCGTTGAAGTCGTTCTGGCCCGTCCAGCCCTCGAACTCGACGATGTGGCTGGTGCCGAGACGCGGATCCGGGTTCCAGACGTCCGCCTCGGTGTTGTTCACGAAGCGGAGGATCTTCGAGTTGACCCCCTTGTTGGTGGAGCCGCCGTAGTTCTCGTCGTTCGCCCAGTGCGACCAGGTGTTGTTGGCGGCGAGCTTGTCGGCCCACTCCGATCCGACCCGGAAGCCGTGCTCGACGAGGGAGTCCTGGATGGTCTTCGCCAGCCAGCCGTGCTCGTAGTACACGTCGACGTAGACGAAGTCGAGGTTGTCGTGCGTGGCGTCCGCGAGTTCGCCGATCCGCTCGTCCAACTCGCCGGAGACCCGGTCGTAGCGCTGGTCGATGTAGTAGGACTGGTCGAGCCAGTTCCAGCCCGGCTTGTCCTCCTCGGCGATCTCGTCGCTGAACGAGTTCGCCTCCGGGTAGATCTCGGTCGCGTTGATGTGCACGCCGAAGGAGGCGTTCCACTTCTCGGCGGCTTCGAGGGCGGTGTTCAGCTCGTCCAGGCCGCCGGCGCGCTCGTTGAAGTTGTCGCCGTAGTCGGTGTTCGCCGAGTCGTGGCCCTCGCTGGTGTAGCCCTTGAGCATCGCCACCTGGCCGAGCCCGTCGGTGTTCAGCGCGATCCGCTTCACGTCGTCGAGGGTGCGCAGGAACGGGTGCGTGGCCTGCGAGGCGAAGTTGAACGGGATGTGCGTGATGACGTTGTTCGGCGTCTGGTCGCCCTTGAACGGTCCGACGCGCAGGTCGCGCAACGCGATGGCGCCGTCCTGCCAGTCGACGGTGCCGTCGGCGTTGGCATCCGGGGTGATCGCGACCTTGACCCAGGGGAGCTCCTCTGGTTCCTCGGCGTCCTTGGCGCGGTACAGCCACTGCCCGCTGGAGACGCCCACCTCCACCTCGTCGCCGTCCTTGACGGCCTGACGCCAGAAGTTGCCGGAGTCCTTGTTCGCCGGCCCCGGCGAGGAGTCGTACAGCGCGTTCGTGGTGAACGCTGCGGCCAGTTCCCCGGTGTGGGCGAGGATCGTGTTCGAGGAGACCGGCTTGGCGTCGACCGGGGTCTCGCGGGTGACGGAGAGGAAGGTGTCGCCGGAGACCGCACGGTCGACGGACAGGTTCGCCGCCGCGATCGCCGAGCCGGGTTCGCGGGACGACACCGTCACCAGGTCGTGTCCGGGGATGCGCAGCGTCACGACCCGGGCATCTGGGTCGTGGATCTCGGTGAAGGCGAGCGTGACGACGTTCTTCTCGACGCTCAGGCGTGCGGTGAACCGGACATCGGCGAGCTCGGTCGGGGTGATCGTGTACTCGACCGTGGTCTTGTCGATCTTGGTGCTGGTCACGGTCACCGGCTGCGCCGTGCCGTTGATCTCCAGCGAGGTCAGCAGCGTGTCCTTGCCGTGCAGCACGGCGCCGCTGTCGCGGTCGGTGTAGCTGACGACCTGCGGGAAGGCCTGAGAGGCGCGCACCTCGAGGGTGCCGCTGCGCAGCACGTGCTCCGCGGCGGCGTCGGCGCCCCAGGCGGGAGCCGCTGCGAGGGGCGACAGGCCGGTGATGACCAGGGCGCAGCCCAGTCCTGCTCCGGCCCATCTGCGGGGGGTCTTCATACTGGCTCTCCTTCGAATCAGTCCGCCGGAGCGAGGGGGACCCGGCCTGCTCGATGATGCCAGACGATGTTTGCGATAACAAGAGCGATGTACGCACGATGACACAGCCGTACCGCTATGGGGGAACAGCTGGTGTCAGCGCTATCAGAACGTGGCGGGGTGACGGCTCAGGCGGCGGCGCGCTCCCGCACCGGCAGCACGAGCGCCAGACCCAGCGCGAGCACCAGCACGATCCCCAGGATGCCGAACGCGGTCGATCCGGTCAGCACGATGAAGGCCGTCCAGGCCGCGGATGCCATCCAGCTGGCAGCCCGTCCGGTCGTGGCATACAGGCCGAAGATCTCGCCCTCCCGTCCGGCCGGTGTGACGCGGGCGAGGAAGGAGCGGGCGGCGGCCTGTGCCGGACCGACGAACGCGCACAGGATGAGTCCGCCGATCCAGAACGCCGTCTTTCCGGCATCCACGAGGAAGAAGACGGCGGTGCCAGCCACCACCATCGCGGCCAGCGACCACACGATGACACGCTTGGGTCCGAAGCGGTCGTCGAACCGGCCGGCGATGATCGTGGAGACGCCCGCGATGAGGTTCGCGGCGATACCGAAGACCACCAACTCGAGGAACTCGAAGCCGAAGACGCTGGCCGCGATCACCGCGCCGAACGCGAAGACACCGCCGAGGCCGTCGCGGAACACGGCGCTGGCGAGCAGGAACCAGAACGTCGGACGGGTGGCCGGGTTGCGGTACAGACCGATGACGTCCCTGACGAGCAGGGCGTACGACGCGAAGAACCCCACGCGGCGGTCGGGTCGTCCGAGCGACGGCTCGGGCACGTTGAGGAAGATCGGGATGGAGAACAGCACGGTCCACACCGCGCAGCCGACCGCGATGAGGCGGAACGGCAGGCCGTCGTCCTCGCCGATCCCGAACCAGTCCATCGCGTAGAACACCACCACCACGATCAGCGCGAGGATGCCGCCGATGTAGCCGAATCCCCAGCCGAGCCCCGAGATCCGCCCGACCGTCTTCGGGGTCGCGATGCCGATGAGCATGGCGTTGGAGTTCACCGCCGCGATCTCGCCGAACACGCTCCCCGCCGAGATGAGAGCGACGCCGAGCCAGAACAGTGACGGGGTCGGTTCCACGAACCACAGGCCCAGCGTGCAGAGCACCAGGGCCCCGGTACCGATGCCGAGCCACAGTTTCTGCCGCCCTGCGGCATCCGCTCTCTGGCCCAGCACGGGCGCGACCAGCAGGATGGCGAGGCCGGCGATCGTCGAGCCGAGGCCGAGTCCGGAGGTCAGCTCGGCGATGCCCGCGAGTCGGGCGGGGTCCTTGGGGTCGAGCCCCTGCAGGGACTCCGGCAGGAACGGGTCCTTGGTGAGGTAGAGCGCGGTGAAGATGAACGTCAGGATGACGGTGTTGAACGGCTGGGTGGCCCAGTCCCACAGCGCCCAGGAGTAGATCTGCTTCTTCGACGGCGGCGCCTCGCCGCGCAGTTCGAGGCCGGTCACTCCGACGGCGCCGCTGTTCGCGGTGGCCTCCGGGTGCGGCGCCGCGTCCCATCCTTCGTCACTCATGCTCGCAGTCTGGCGCGGGCGGATGAACGGCGGGTGGCGGCGCGCCGGATGCCGGATGTCGGTCTGCGGGCGCCGATCAGTGTGGCGCCCTGAGCGTGCGCGCGTACTCCTCCTTGAGCACGGCCAGGTGCAGCCAGCCCTCCACCCTGGTCACGCCAGGCAGCGACCGCAACCGCTCGATGCTCGCGAACAGGGCACCCGCGGACGGCTCGACCAGCGTCGCCACCACGTCGAAGCGTCCGAGGGTGCGCGCCGCGAAATCCACGCCGCGTCCGGCGCGCAGCTCGTCGAGCACGGCCTCGTCGTCGTCGGCCAGACTGAGGCCGACGCCCATGGACAGCTGACGGTGGGTGAGTCCGCGCGCTTCCACCGCGCTGATGGTGATGACGCCGCCGTCGATGAGCCGTTGCACTCGGGTCGCCACCGCCGACGGCGACAGGCGCACCGCCTCTCCGAGGGCGCGGAAGGTGATGCGTCCGTCCTTCTGCAGCAGGTCGATCAGGCCCTCATCGATGGCGTCGAGGGTGATGTCGCCGCGGTAGTCCGACACGAAGAAGCCCTTGACGACGTGCGTGTAGATGACCGTATCGATGTCGTGCACGCCCGGAAGCACGCGCACGCGGGCCAGCAGATCGTGCAGCTCGGCCATCGACCCCAAGCGGACCTCGGCGACCAGATCGTGCACGCCGCCGACCGCCGAGACGAACACGGTCTCCGGCAGTCCGCTCAGGTGCTCACCCACGGGCTGCGCGGCGCCGTCGGTGCGGATGGACACGTGCGCGAGCACGTGCTGGCCGAGGAACACGGGATCGACCGCCGCCACGACGCGCACCGTCCGGTCGTCGAGCATGGCGCGCAGGCGGGCCGCGACCGCGGCTCGCGGGAGCCCGAGGCGGGTCGCCAGTGCGCGCACGCTGGCCCGGCCGTCCTCCTGCAGAGCGCGGATCAGTTCGGCGTCGAAATCCATGGGTTCTCCAGATTCGTCAGGTTCCCCGAACTGATCCGCGCTGGTGGCAGAACAACGGTCAACCTCGCTTCCCGATCAGGGGGATGCCCAATCTTGACGCCCTTGCGCCTCAGAAATCCAGTTGAAGCGCGGATCCGCTGGAGTTCTGACCTTGTCCGGCGGGAACCACCGGGCGTAGCATCCAGGCAGTCCCGACCCCCCATTCCGCAAAGGAGCGGACCATGACATCCACCCACAGCCGAGCCCGCAAGGCCGGCATCGCCGCCTTCGTCGGCACCACCATCGAGTGGTACGACTTCTACGTCTACGCCACAGCGGCCGCGCTCGTCTTCGGTCCGCTGTTCTTCCCGAGCGAGGACCCGCTCGCCGAGACGGCCGCCGCGTTCGCGACCTTCGCGGTCGCCTTCCTCGTCCGCCCGCTCGGCGGCATCGTCTTCGGCCACGTCGGCGACAAGCTCGGCCGCCGCGTCTCCCTGGTCATCACGCTCCTGCTGATGGGTGCGGCCACCGTGCTGGTCGGGTGCCTCCCCACGTACGACGCCATCGGCATCTGGGCTCCGATCCTGCTCATCGCCTTGCGCGCTCTGCAGGGCCTCGCCGTCGGCGGCGAGTGGGGCGGCGCGGTGCTGATGAGCGTCGAGCACGCACCGGAGAAGTCGAAGACCTTCTACGGCGGGTTCACGCAGCTCGGCAACCCGGCCGGCGCGCTGCTGGCATCCGGCGTCTTCGCGATCATGAGCCGCGGCGGCGAGAACTTCATCATCGACGGCGGATGGCGCATCCCCTTCCTGGCATCCATCGTCCTCATCGGCGTCGGCCTGTGGGTTCGGTACCGCGTCGAGGAGTCGCCGGTCTTCGAGGAGAAGGTGTCCGGCCGTAAGCAGACCATGCCGCTCGCCTTCGCCCTGCGCGTGAACTGGCTGCCCATCCTGCTCGGCATCGGCCTGCTGCCGATCTCCACCGGCGGCTACTACCTGGCCACTACGTTCGCCACCGCGTACGCGACCGGCGAGCCGATCGGCATCAGCGAGCAGCTCATCCTCGACGCGATGACCGTCGCGTCCTTCGTGGAGTTCCTGGTCACCCTGCCGATCGCTTGGCTGGGCGACAAGTGGGGCCGCAAGAACATCATGTACATCGGCCTGGTCACGTCGGTGCTGACGTTCGCGCCGTTCCTGCTCTTCATGCCGGGCCGCGTCGAGCCGATGGTGTTCCTGTTCGCGTCGCTGGTGCGCATCGCGATGAGCGCCACCTACGCCCCGATCGCCGCGCTCCTGGCGCAGATGTTCCGCCCGCAGGCGCGCTACACGTCGATAGCGCTGTCCTACGGCGTCGGCGCCGCGCTGTGGGCCGGGTTCTCGCCGTGGTTCGCGACCCAGCTGGTGATCTGGACGGGCAGCGTCTGGTCGGTCATCTGGATGTTCGTGGGCATGGCGGTGATCGCCGGGATCTGCACCCGCTTCGCCCCGCAGCACTCCGACGCCGCGCCCGTCACGGCATCCTTCAACCCCCGCACCGACACGACTGTGAACCGCACGCAATGAGAAAACTCTCCGCCTTCGACAGGTCCGCGCAGACCACTCCCCGCATCGTCACCGCCCGTGTGATCCGCACGGTGGACGCCGACGGCAGCACCGCCACCGCCATGCTCGCCGACCGCGGCCGCATCCTCGCCCTCGGCACCCCCGCCGAGTGCGAGGCGGCGGCCGAGGCGGCCGGACTGCGGCCCGAGCACGTCGACCTCGCGGACGCCGTGGTGGTGCCGGGGTTCATCGACCCGCACGCGCACCCGCTGATGTACGGGCAGATGATGACGTGGGTGGACTGCGGGCCTGCGAAGGCGAAGAGCATCCCCGAGATCGTCGCACTGCTGAAGCAGGCCGCCGCCACCCTCCCGGCCGGGCGTCCCGTACGCGGTTACGGCTACGAGCAGCGCAACCTCGCCGAGAAACGGCATCCCACCCGATTCGAACTCGACGAGGTCGCCACCGACCGCGAGGTGTACCTGATGAACGCCTCCGGCCACGGCGGCGTCGTGAACTCGTACACGCTCGCGAGCAACGGTGTCGACCGGGACACCCCGAACCCCGATGGCGGCGAGTTCTTCCGCGATGCCGACGGCGAGCTCACCGGCGAACTGTCGGACGCCGCGTGCAACATCCTCACGGGCGTGCACGGCGTGAAGATCGGCCACCACGGCCCCAACTTCCACCTCGCCGACGAACCCGAGGAACACCTGCGCCAGCTGGATGCCGCCACCCAGCGCTTCCTCGCCGGAGGCGTCACCACGGTCGGCGACTGCCAGGTCACCCGGCGCGAGTTCGACATGTACCTGCGGCTCGCCGAGGCGGGCCGGCTCGACCTGCGCGTGTCGATGTACCTGCTCTCGCACCTGCTCGACGAGGCGCTGGAGATGGGCCTGGTCGGGCAGTTCGGCAATGCGCAGCTCAGCTTCGCCGGCATCAAGTTCTACGCCGACGGCACGCTGGGCGGCTGGACCGCGTACTTCCCGGACGGCTACGTGGGCGACCCGTGCCGCACCGGGCAGCTGTACCACGAGCCCGCGGAGTACGCCGAGCTGATCAGCAAGGCGCACGCCGCGGGCCTGCAGACCGCCACGCACGCGCAGTCGCCGACCGCGATCGAGATGGTGGTGTCGGCGATCGAGGCGGCGCTCGCCGAGCGGCCCGACCCGGACGCCCGGCACCGCATCGAGCACTGCGGGCTGCCGACGCCCGAGCAGATCCGGCGCATGGCGGCATCCGGCATCCGCCCCGTCAACCAGACCCAGCACTACTTCAACTGGGGTGAGGGTGTCGAGGAGGCGATCGGTACCCCCGGCGAGCGGTTCAACCCGCTCGGCGAGTTCCTCGCCGCGGGCGTGCCCGTCACGATCTCGTCGGACGCGCCGGTGGCCGAGCCGATCCCGCTCGAAGCGATCCAAACCGCGGTCACCCGCGTCACCCGCCGCGGGCACAAGCTCGGACCTGACGGCCTGCGCATCTCCGCCGAGGCGGCGCTGCGCGGTCACACCTACGAGGGTGCCGTGTCGCTCGGACGCGAGGACGATCTCGGCTCGCTCGAGGTCGGCAAGTGCGCCGACTTCGCCGTGCTCTCCGACGACCCGCTGTCCGTCGACCCCGAGGAGATCTCCTCGATCCGGGTGCTGCAGACGTGGATCGACGGGGAACGCCGCTTCTCCGCGGAGGGGTCATGACCTCTCCCGACTACGCCGACACCGCCGGCCGCGCCGTCCTTGAGACGATCCGCGGCTACGGCGTGACCACCGTCTTCGGCATCCCCGGCACCCACAACCTCGAGCTGTACCGGCCGCTCGCGGATCTCGGCATCCGCGCCGTCACGAACCGGCACGAGCAGGGCGCGGGCTACGGCGCCGACGGCTGGGCGCAGCAGACCGGTCTACCAGGGGTGGTCATCACCACCTCCGGGCCCGGGCTGCAGAACGCGATGAGCGCGATCGGCACCGCCTTCTGCGAGTCGCGGCCGCTGCTGGTGCTGTCGCCGGGTGTCGCGCTCGGCGCCGAGTTCCAGGACGTCGGCACCCTGCACGAGACGAAGGACGCCACCGCGATGGTCGGCGCGATCGCCGAGTGGTCGGTGAGGGTGGGCAGCGCCGCCGAAGCGGTGGATGCCGTGCACCGGGCGTTCGAGTTGTTCCGAACCGGGCGTCCGCGTCCGGTGCACATCGAGATCCCGCTGGACGTGCTGGAGGCGCCGGCCGAGGTTCCCGCCGAGGCGCGTCGGCCGCGGCCGCTGCCGGAGGCGGTCGCCGGGGACGACGCCGGCGTGGCCGAGGCCGCACGCCTGCTCGCTGCGGCGGAGCGTCCTGCGATCATCGCGGGAGGCGGGGCGACGGATGCCGGTGCCGAGCTGACCGCTCTCGCCGAGCGTCTGGGCGCGCCGGTGCTGACGACCCTGAACGGCAAGGGCACCGTCGACGAGCACCACCCGCTGTCGCTCGGGTCGAACCTGCGGCTGGCTGCCGCCCGGGCGGTCGCGGAGCGGGCGGACGTGTTGCTCGTGGTCGGCTCGAAGCTCGGTGAGGCGGAGCTGTGGGCGCCGCGGCTGGAGGCCGCCGGATCGGTGGTGCGGGTCGACATCTCGCCGGCGCAGCTGCACAAGAATCTGGAGGCGGCCGTCGGGATCGCCGGTGACGCCGCAGCGGTGCTCTCGGCGCTGCTGGCGGAGTTGGCAGAGGCGCGGGATGCCGAGGTGCCTGCTCGCGACGCGCCCGATCTCGCCGGTGCTCGCGCGGCGATCGCCGAGGAGATCCGCGAAACGGCCCCGGAGACCGTCGCACTCGCGGACCGCATCGCCGCCGGCCTGCCGGATGACGTGATCGTGGCGGGCGATTCGTCGCAGATCGTGTATCTGGCGCTGGCGAACGTGCTGCGCGCGTCGCAGCCGCACTCGCTGCTGTACACGCCGACGTACGCCACCCTCGGCTACGGTCTTCCCGCCGCGATCGGCGCGCGCGTCGCGCAGACCGAGCGGCCGGTGGTCACCGTGATCGGCGACGGCGCCCTGATGTTCTGCGTGAACGAGCTTCTCACCGCCGTCGAGCAGCGGCTGGACGTCACCGTCGTGTGCGTGGACAACGGCGGGTACGCGGAGATCAAGCAGAACGAACTCGACCGGGGCATGCAGCCGATCGGCGTGGACCTGGTACAGCCCGACTGGGCGGCGCTCGGTGAGGCGTTCGGCGCGCGCAGCCGGCGTGTTTCCGACGGCGACGACATCGCCGCGGCGGTGCGCGCGGCCATCGACGAGGGCGGTGTGCAGCTGGTGCACATCCCGCAGAGGAAAGGAACTCCATGACCGAGAACGTCGGCCCCATCGACGCCTCCGTGTTCCCGCGGTATGCCGGGATCGCGACCTTCGCGCGGCTGCCGCGCATCGAAGACGTCGAGCGTGCGGACATCGCCGTCGTCGGCGTGCCGTTCGACTCCGGCGTCAGCTACCGCCCGGGTGCGCGCTTCGGTCCGTCGCACGTGCGCGAGTCGTCGCGTCTGCTGCGTCCCTACAACCCCGCGCAGGATGTCTCGCCCTTCGCGGTCGCGCAGGTGGTGGATGCCGGCGACATCGCGGCGAACCCGTTCAACCTGACCGAGGCCGTGTCGGCGATCGAGAAGGCGGCGACGGAGCTCGGCGACCAGGTGCAGCGGATCGTCACGATCGGCGGCGACCACACCATCGCGTTGCCGCTGCTGCGCGCGGTCGCGGCCAAGCACGGGCCGGTCGCGGTGCTGCACTTCGATGCGCACCTGGACACCTGGGACACCTACTTCGGCGCGCCGATCACGCACGGCACCCCCTTCCGCCGCGCGAGCGAGGAGGGTCTCATCGACCTGACGGCGAGCTGCCACGTCGGCACCCGCGGCCCGCTGTACTCCAAGAAGGATCTCGAGGACGACGAGCGGCTGGGCTTCTCGATCGTCACCAGCGAGTACATCGAGGAACACGGAGTGGAGGCGGGCATCGAACGCATCCGCGCCCGCATCGGCGACAAGCCGCTGTACATCTCCATCGACATCGACGTGCTCGACCCGGCGCACGCCCCGGGCACCGGCACGCCGGAGGCGGGGGGGCTCACCAGCCGTGAGCTGCTGCGGATCCTGCGCGCCCTCACCGACCGCAACGTGGTCGGCGCGGATGTCGTGGAGGTGGCACCCCCGTACGACCACGCCCAGATGACCGGCGTCGCCGCGAGCCACGTCGTGTACGAGCTGGTGACGCTGCTCGCCGCCCAGGTGGGCTCCGCTTCCCCCGGCCGTTGAGCGAGCGCAGCGCCCTTCCCGGTCGTTGAGCACGTGCAGGCGCACGCTCCCCGGTCGTTGAGCGAGCGTAGCGAGACGAAACGGGGTGACGGGGCTGACCCTTCCGGTCGTTGAGCGAGCGTAGCGAGACGAAACGTCGTGACGGGCGGGACGGGCTTCCTCCCCCCGGTCGTTGAGCGAGCGCAGCGAGACGAAACGTCGTGACGGGCGAGGCGGGCGGAAGCCGTTTCTGCCTCTTGCGGGTGGTCGTCCAACGCCCCGTATGTGGCGCCCGTCGGGTCCGTCGATCATCGTTATCTCTTCGTGACCTGGGTGCCCTGTTTCGGGCCGGGATCTGGGGTTCGAATGTCGGTGGCCCGTCTCATACTGGGGTGATGAGGGCGCTGTGGGATGTGTCTGCGGAGCAGGTGGCCACGCTGGATCAGCTGGTCGACCTGGCGCAGGGTCTGGAGCGTTCCCTGTCGACGTTGCAGGCGGCCCGGGATGGGGTGCTCGCTCTGGCGTCGCGGTGGGCGTTGTCGGTGGCGGGGGATGCGGATGAGGCGGACGTGTCGGTGCGGGCGGTCGCTGCTGAGCTGGGGGCGGCGTTGCGGGTCACGGACCGGACGGTGCAGCGGCGGATGGCGGAGGCGTCGGAGCGGGTGGAGCGGTTCCCGCTGGTGTGGCAGGCGCAGGGCGCGGGGCGGATCACGGCCGGGCACGCCCGGGTGATCGTGGATGCCGGCGCCCACCTGGACGACCCCGCGGCACGGGACGCGTATTCGGCGCGGGTGGTGGAGGTGGCGGAGCGGGAGTCCCCGAACCGGGTGCGCGGGGTCGCGGCGCGGATCGCGGAGCAGTACCAGCCCCGCCCACTCGAGGACCGACACCGGGATGCCAGGGAGAAGCGGTCGGCGTGGGTGAAGGACGCCCCTGACGGGATGGCGGAGTTCGGGGTGTTCGGTCCCGCCGCGCTCATCCACGGCGCGTTCGACCGCCTCACCACCATGGCCAAAGCCCTCACCGACCCCGACCCTGCCGCCCCGGCGGGATCGGGGGAGGCGTTCGGGCCCGCCGCCACCCGAACCACCACCGACGCCGACGCAGATCTCGCGAACGCCGATGCCGCATCGGCGAGCATGGACCCGGCTGTGCCGGACACCCGCACGCTCTCGCAGAAGCGCGCGGACCTGGCGCTGGATGTGTTGTTGACGGGGGCGCCGGTCGGGCATGACACCCCGGACGGCCGGTTGGCGGGGATCGTTGCGCAGGTGAGTGTCACGATCCCGGTGACCACCCTGATGGGCGCCGGCG
>NZ_JAPSLI010000002.1 GCF_031180975.1 Microbacterium sp.
CAAACAACGTGCCGAGTTCGTCGGAGGCTTCACGACTATGGATCGTGAACCATACCGATCCCCGTTCTACCGCGAAATCACGCGGCTAATACGAGAACCCGTCCACACTTTCTTGCCGATAACCCCCCCACCGCCCCCTCTGCGTCCGCGAGGGCAAATCGACGTCAGAGATCATCCGTAATGAGGACTCGACCTCAGTGGTTCGACTTGCTGCCCTGATCGAATACCTCGCCCAGTATCCGCGCGAGACGACTACCGCACCAGCCCCACGCCTCAGTGTCCGTGCTCGTCGTCCCCTTCGAGGATCATCCCCACCGAGGTCGCGCACGCATCGCCGCGCCACGCTTCGATGCCTTCGCGCACCGCGAATCCGGCGATGACGAGGCCGGCGACGGCATCCGCCCACCACCAGCCGAACAGGCTGTTGACGACCAGCCCGACGAGCACTGCCGCGGACAGATACGTGCAGATCAGCGTCTGCTTCGAGTCGGCCACGGCGGTCGCCGATCCGAGTTCCGTGCCGGCGCGCCGCTCGGCGAGCGACAGGAACGGCATGACCACCACGCTCAACGCGGTGATGGCGATCCCCGGCGGGGAGTGCTCGACCTCGACCCGGCCCACGAGCGCCAGCAGCGACGTCGCCGAGACGTACGCCGCGAGCGCGAAGAACGCGACCGCGATGACCCGCAGCGTGCCCTTCTCCCACCGCTCGGGGTCGCGGCGCGTGAACTGCCACGCGACCGCTGCCGCCGAGAGCACCTCGATGGTCGAATCAAGCCCGAATCCGATCAGCGCGGCCGACGATGCGGCCGTTCCCGCCGCGATCGCGACCACCGCCTCGACGAGGTTGTAAGCGATCGTCGCCGACACGATCCAGCGGATCCGGCGGTGCAGAGCGTGCCTTCTGGCATCCGTCAGTGCAGTCGTCGTGGTCATGCGCAGGTGCACTCCTCTCCGGCGCAGCAGCCGGGATCGACCTCGAGCACGGTGCGGAGCATCTCCCCGAGAGCGGGCGCGATGTGGGGATCGGCCAGCCGGTACCAACTGCGCCGACCGTCCCGGACGGACTCGACAAGCCCGCAGCCGCGCAGGCACGCGAGCTGATTCGACATCACCTGCCGCGAGACACCGAGCGCATCCGCAAGATCGGAGGGTGTCGCCGGAGCCTGCCGCAGTGCGAGCAGGATGCCGGCGCGTGTGGCATCGGAAAGAGCATGTCCGAAGCGTGCCAGCGCCGCGATATGCGTGGCGGTCGCGATCGTCGTGGCGAGAGACATGCGAACAACGTACACGCTTCGCTGTATAAACGTGGAGCGAGCGCGTGGCTCAACCCGACGCGTCGCCGAACACGTGCGCGAACGTCCGCCGGGCGTTCCGCAGATACGCTCCGCGCCCGACGGGATCCTCGACGCCGAAGGCCAGATCCTCCAGCCAGCGGCAGCGCGCATAGAACCGGATCCGGTGCCGCTCGTCATCGCCGACGGCATGTCCGAGCGACTCGCTCACCCGGTACGCCACGGCGGCTCCCAGGTCGCGATACAGCGAACCGGCGTCGCGGGCGGGGTCGGTGCGGGCGGCATCCGTCCAGTCGATGATCCCGGCGACCCTGCCGCGGCCATCGACGAGGATGTGCTCCGCGCCGAGGTCGTTGTGCTGCGGCATCCGCTCGGCGCGGGCGGGCGGCGGATCCTCGGCGAGGAACGTCGCGACGGCGTCGGCATCCGCGGGGGAGAGGCGCGACCGCACCGCATTGAAGTCGCGGATCGCGTCGCGATGCCATTCCCGCTCGGGGTAGTCGTCGACGGGCAGGCGCGCCGCCTCGGGTACCGCCCGGAGCGCCCGCAGCACCTCGACGATCGCCGCCGTGACATCGGCGTCGTGGCTGAGCGGATGCTGGAGCAGCGGCGCACCGGGAAGCCGTCGGTAGGCGAACATCCCGAGATCCTCGGCGTGGAAGAGCGGGACGGGCACCGGCACCGCGGTGGCGTCCGCCAGCGCGCGCAGCAGGGCCACCTCGCGGCCGACCGCCTCGGCATCCACCCCGCGGCGGACGACGATGTCGCCGATCCGGAAGGTGGTGTTCTCGTCCCGCCTGGCGAGCACCTCGATGGCATCATCCGCGCGCCACAGGCCGTGTACGCTCCCGAACTCTGCGAGCGTCGACCGCTCGGCTTCGGTGACCATCTCCTCGCTGCCCATAGCGGACAGCATTGCAGCGACAGGGGCTCACTGGCGAGCATGAGGGGGTGCCGCTTGATCTCGCCTTCCCGTTCACCGGACGTTGGCTCGTGCAGAACAGCCCGGCCGACCGGGTGCCCAGCCATGGCACGACCCTTTCGGCACGGCGTACGCGATCGAGTCGGGCGGTGCGGCAACTCCGGCAACAGCACCGAACCGCATGTCCACGTCCAGGCGGTCGACAGCCGCGACATCGGCACGGCCCGCGCCGTGCCGATCCGCTTCAACGGGCGGATGCCGCGCAACGGCGAGATCGTCGACGTGTGACCGGCCGCTGCCTGCTCAGCGGCACCCCGCTCAGCGCCGGTCGCGCCGCAACGGACCGCCGTCGTGGCCGTGCAGCTCGCTCGTCGTGTCGATGTGCGACCCCTCGCCGGCCGGGCGCTCCGTGATCACCTCTTCGCGCGTCAGCGGTCTGATGCCGTCGTCGCGCTCGGCCACGACGTACCGCTCCAGCCGCGCGCGACGGCGCGGTTCGTCATCGCGCGCGTCGTCGCGCTCTGCCACGGCATCCTCTCCGGTGCCGTGCTCGTAGTAGTCGTGGATGCCGTCGATCTCCTCGTCGGTGAGAGTGCCGTCGGCGTCGATGCGCGGCGCGTGCTTGATCGTGTCCTTGTCGTACTGCACGTGCAGGACCTCGCCGTCGAAGTCCGCGTCTCCCAGCGGGACGAACGACTCGGCCGTGCCGAAGAGCCCAGTAGGGACGCCGACGAACAGCGGGTGGCCGCCGTCGGGGTCGACGTACACGTGCTTCACGGTGCCGATCTTCGACCCGTCCGGCGCGACGACGGGTGCGCCGAACAGGCTGTTGACGTTGTGCGAATCGATCATCGGGGTGCCCTTCCTGTCGCGCGGGCGCTCATCGTCCGAGCCCGACCCGGTCGACGCGCCGGTGGTACCGCATGCCACCCATCCCGCCGAGCACCGCGCCGCCCAGGCTGACGAGCGCGACCACGATCGCCGTGACGATGCCGGTCACCGTGAGCGTGCCTTCGTCGACGGGGATCCGCGGGAAGCTGTTGAGCTGTCCGAGCACGTTGAACTGCGAGCCGGCGACCGCCGCGATGATGGCGACGACGATCGCAATGACCACCGCCCAGAGCCAGACCGCGACACCCTGTTTGGCGCCCGAGAATCGAGCCATCCGCCCGGCGACATAACCGCCGCAGTAGTAGGCGATGAACAGCACGAGCGCCAGGGCGATCGCCCCGATGATGGTGACCGTGTCCGCGTTGGCGGCGATGTCGTCCGCCGCTTCATCCACATCGCCCTCCGTCACGCCCAGTCCGAGCCCGGCCCCGACGGCGCTGAGCAGGGCCGTGAGCAGGACCGCCGTGCCGGTCGCGGTCAGCCAGCCGAAGAACGCGGAACCCCACTTGAATCCGCCGAACCGCTCCTGTTCGCGATCCAGCACCTCCTCGCGCTGCGTCGGGCCGCGCTCGGCGGACACGGCGGCGGGCTCGCGGTCATGAGGATCAGAACTGTGTGTGCTCATCTCGACTCCTGACGTCTGGTGGGCGGACGCCCACGTGATCAGTTCCAGGCTGTGCTCTCCGGCACGGGATCAGGAGGGGGTTGACCTCCGCGCCGGGGAAGTGCCACGCGGGCGCGCTGAAATGCGACGCTGACATGCGCGGTGACGCGCCGAGTGCCACACGCCCGCCGTGATTGCAAGCCCCTGCAGCGCTCTCAGGTCGTTTTTCTACCCTGCCGGGATGGTGACGCTGCAGACGATGAATCGCACATTACTGGGGGTCGACGGCACCACCTTTCCGCTCGCACAGGGAGTGGACGTCGACGATCTGAAACGGCGGATCGAAGAGGCGGTCGAGACGTCCGGACGCTTCGTGAACTTCGTGGTGGTCGGCAACCGGCCGGTGAGCGTGCTCTTCACGCCGCACTCCTCGGTGCACATCACGGACGAGACGGTGCAGTTCGACCCCAGAGACACGGGTGAGGAGTCCGCGCCGTTCGGCGGATTCTTCGATCACGACCTGCTCGGCTGACGCGCTCCGGGGGTCCTATAGCAGATGACGCCCGAGCTCCGCACGCGTTTGCCTTCGATTCCGGCACCCCCGCTAAGGTGAAGTTCTTCCGACAGAGGGGATGCCCATGCAGGCATGGCCAGGATCCGCGTACCCCCTGGGCGCGACGTTCGACGGCAGCGGCACCAACTTCGCACTGTTCAGCGAAGGAGCCGACAAGGTGGAGCTCTGCCTCTTCGACGAGGACGGTGCCGAGTCCCGAGTGCCGCTCATAGACGTCGACGCGTTCGTGTGGCATGCGTACCTTCCCGGCGTCGGGCCCGGCCAGCGCTACGGCTACCGCGTGCACGGGTCGAACGACCCCACCGAGGGGCAGCGCTTCAACCCGAACAAGCTGCTTCTCGACCCCTACGCGAAGGCGGTGGACGGGCAGATCGAGTGGGGTCAGTCCGTGTTCGGCTACGACTTCGGCGACCCCGACTCCCGCAACGACGAGGACTCGGCTGCCGCGATGATGAAGGGCGTCGTCGTCAACCCGTTCTTCGACTGGGACGGCGACCGACGGCCGAAGACGCCGTACGCGGAGTCGTTCATCTACGAGACGCACGTCAAGGGGATGACGCGGCTGCACCCCGACATCCCGGAGGAGATCCGGGGCACGTACGGCGCGATGGCACATCCCGCCGTCGTCGAGCATCTCAAGAAGCTCGGCGTCACCGCCGTGGAACTCATGCCGGTGCACCAGTTCGTCAACGACTCCACCCTGCAGGACAAGGGGCTGTCGAACTACTGGGGCTACAACACCATCGCCTTCTTCGCCCCGCAGAACACCTACGCCGCCACCGGCCAGCGCGGGCAGCAGGTGCAGGAGTTCAAGAGCATGGTGAAGGCGCTGCACGCCGAGGGCATCGAGGTCATCCTCGACGTCGTCTACAACCACACCGCCGAGGGGAACCATCTCGGCCCGACACTGTCGATGCGCGGGATCGACAACGCGGCCTACTACCGGCTCGAGGCGAACGACAAGCGGTACTACACCGACTACACCGGTACGGGCAACAGCCTGAACGTCGGAGACCCGCACACGCTGCAGCTCATCATGGACTCGCTGCGCTACTGGGTGCTGGAGATGCACGTCGACGGGTTCCGGTTCGACCTCGCCGCCACCCTCGCCCGCGAGTTCTACGACGTCGACCGCCTGTCCACCTTCTTCGAGCTGGTCCAGCAGGATCCGGTGGTCTCGCAAGTGAAGCTGATCGCCGAGCCGTGGGACATCGGCCCGGGTGGCTACCAGGTGGGCAACTTCCCGCCGCAGTGGACGGAGTGGAACGGCAAGTACCGCGACACCGTGCGGGACTTCTGGCGCGGCGAGCCGCAGGCCCTCGGTGAGTTCGCCTCCCGGCTCACCGGTTCGGCCGACCTGTACGAGCACTCCGGCCGCCGACCGGTCGCCTCGATCAACTTCGTCACCGCGCACGACGGTTTCACCCTGCGCGATCTGGTGTCGTACAACGAGAAGCACAACGACGCGAACGGCGAGGACGGCCGCGACGGCGAGTCGCACAACCGCTCCTGGAACTGCGGGGTCGAAGGTCCGACCGACGATCCGGAGGTGCGCACGCTGCGCGCCCGCCAGCAGCGCAACTTCCTCGCCACCCTCCTGCTCTCGCAGGGGGTGCCGATGCTCTCGCACGGCGACGAACTCGGCCGCACGCAGCAGGGCAACAACAACGGCTACGCCCAGGACAACGAGCTGACCTGGATCCATTGGGATGCCGTCGACCAGCCGCTCGTGGAGTTCACGGCCGCCCTTTCGCGGCTGCGCCGAGAGCACCCTGCCTTCCGCCGCAGCCGGTTCTTCGACGGCCGCCCGGTGCGGCGCGAGGAGGGGGCGCCGCTGCCCGACATCGCGTGGCTGCGCCCGGACGGCAGCCTGATGCAGCCCGAGGACTGGGAGTCCGGCTTCGGTCGCGCGATCGGCGTGTTCCTGAACGGCGACGGCATCCGCGAGCGGGACACCCGCGGGCAGGAGGTGCGGGATCAGCACTTCGTGATCCTGTTCAACGCCGGCGCGGAACCGGTGGACTTCTCGTTCCCCGACGTGGCGATCGCCCAGGAGTGGGAGATCCTGGTCGACACCGAGGGCAAGCGCGCCGGCAGCGGCCTCGTCGCCCCCGCGGAGGGGCTGACCCTCGCGGCACGCTCGCTCGTCGTGCTCACGGAGCACCACGGTGTGCAGCCGGAGATCGACCACTCGGTGGCCGCGTCGCTCGCCGCTCACGTCGCCGACGAGACCGAGCGCGCCGCCCGAGCCGAGACACCGGTCGCCCCTGCCTCGGACGCCGTCGCCTTGGACACCGCGCCGGATGCCGACACGGGTGCCGAACCGGATGCCGGAACGGGCGCTGAATCGGGTGCCGGAACGGGCCCTGAATCGGATGCCGCCGAATCGGATGCCGCCGAATCGGATACCGGTACCGGCGCCGCACGCGTTGCCGCGCCGGCCCCGGAACAGCCCGCCGACTCCGGCACGTCCGACTTCGGTACGGCCGATCCTGTCGGGCCCGAGTCAGGGAAGCCCCGCTACGGGAAGTAGCACGGCGCCCGAACCCGCTCCAGGAAGAGGTCACGATGACTCCGCGCTCCACCTACCGCCTGCAGATCCGGCAGTCCTTCGACCTCGACGACGCGGCGGCCGTGACCGGCTATCTACGTGACCTGGGGGTCGACTGGGCGTACCTGTCGCCGCTCCTGCAGGCGACGGAGGGCTCCGACCACGGTTACGACGTCGTCGACCCGACGCGGGTCGATCCCGCCAGAGGGGGAGCGGCCGGACTCGAGCACTTCGCGGCGGCGGCACGGGGCGCCGGACTCGGCATCCTGGTCGACATCGTCCCCAACCACATGGGCATCTCCCGCCCCGAACAGAACGCCTGGTGGTGGGACGTGCTCACCCACGGCCGCGCGTCCGCCCACGCCGCCGCGTTCGACATCGACTGGGACTTCGGCGGCGGCAAGGTGTGCGTGCCGATCCTCGGCGACGAACCCGACGCCGTGCTCGCGCGCGGTGAGATCCGCATCGACACGACGGCGTCCGAGCACGCGCCAGCGGGCCTCGCCCGGTACTTCGACAACGCCCTGCCCCTCACGCCCGGCTCCGTGGGACCCGACGACGATCTGGCGTCGGCCGACGGCATCCGCGCGGTCCTCGACCGCCAGCACTGGCGGCTGGAGTTCTGGCGCAACGAGAACGCGATCCTGAACTACCGCCGCTTCTTCGCGGTGACCACCCTCGCCGGTGTCCGCGTGGAGGACCCCGCGGTGTTCGACGCCACACACGTCGAGGTGCTGCGGTGGATCCGCGAAGGACTCGTCGACGGTCTGCGCGTCGACCACCCGGACGGGCTCGCCGACCCGGGCGGGTATCTCGACCGCCTCGGCGACGCCACCGGCGATGCGTACGTGCTGGTGGAGAAGATCCTCGAGCACAGCGCCACCGCACACCCCGAGCCGCTGCCGTCCTGGTGGCGCACAGCGGGCACCACAGGGTACGACGCGCTCGCCGAGATCGACCGGGTGCTCACCGACCCGGCGGGTGCCGAGACCCTCGACGCCCTCGACGTCCGCCTGCACGCCGAAAGCGGGCTCGACCACCTGTCCTGGCCCGACCTGATCCACGCCACCAAGCGCCGGGCCGCTGAGCAGATGCTCACCGCCGAGGTCCGCCGGCTCGTGCGGTGCCTGCCCGCGCCGATCGAGCATGCCGAGGAGGCACTGGTCGAACTGCTGTCCTGCTATCCCGTCTACCGCTCGTACCTGCCCGCCGGGATCGGCTGGTTCCAGCAGGCGGCGACCGAGGCTTCCGCCCGCCGCCCCGAGCTGGCCGGTGCCATCGCCGCGCTGACCCCCGCGCTCACCGACCCCGACCGTGAAGTCGCCCGCCGCTTCGCCCAGACCGCAGGGCCGGTGATGGCGAAGGGGGTCGAGGACACCGCGTTCTACCGGTTCACCAGGCTCGGCTCCCTCACCGAGGTCGGTGGTGACCCGTCGGTCTTCGCGCTGCCCGTCGGTGGCTTCCATGACGCGCAGGCACGACACGCTTCCGCCTGGCCCGACGCGATGACGACGCTCAGCACGCACGACACCAAGCGCGGCGAGGACGTGCGCGCCCGGCTGGCCGTGCTCGCGGAGATCCCTGACCGCTGGGCCGACGTGCTCGACCGGCTGCGCGGCATCGCCTCCACGGGTCACGGCCCCTTCGACGCCCTGCTGTGGCAGGCGATCATCGGGGCCTGGCCGGCGACCCCGGAGCGGCTGCACGCTTACGCCGAGAAGGCTGCTCGGGAGGCCGGCGACCGCACCGACTGGTGGGATCCCGACCCCGCCTTCGAGGAGCGCATGCACGCCCTCGTCGACGCGGCCTTCGACACCGCCCGCCCGGTGATCGACGACTTCGTCACAGAGATCGCGCCCGCCGGCTGGTCGAACGGACTTTCCGCCAAGCTGCTGCAGCTCGCCGCACCTGGCGTCCCCGACGTGTATCAGGGTTCTGAACTGTGGGAGACGTCGCTGGTCGACCCCGACAACCGGCGCCCCGTCGACTTCGACCTTCGCCGCCGGATGTTGGCAGAACTGGACGCGCCCGGCGCGGCCACGCCGACCATCGACGCGTCTGCCGCGGCCAAGCTGCTCGTCACCTCACGGGCGCTGCGCCTGCGCCGCGACCGGCCGGACCTGTACACCCGGTACCGCCCCCTGACCGTCGCCGGATCGGCGGCCGGCCACGCGGTCGCCTTCGACCGCGGCGGCGCGGTGGCCGTCGCCACCCGGTTGCCGATCGCCCTCGCCGCCCGCGGCGGGTGGGAGGACACCGAACTGCTCCTGCCCACCGGGGAGTGGCGCGAAGAGTTCACGGGTCGCCGGATCCACGGCGGGCGGGTGCGCCTCACCGAGCTGCTCGGCGACCTCCCCGTCGCACTGTTGGCCCGCCCGCAGTGAGCCCCGAGACCACACCCGGAGGAGGAGAGCGATGATCGAAGTCTGGGCACCTCGCGCGGAGCGGGTGCGGCTGCGCCGAGCGGATGCCGGGCCCGCGGGCGACACCGACATGACGGCATCCGTCGACGGATGGTGGCGGGCGGATGTGACCCTGGCGGAGGGCGACGCGTACGGCTTCCTGCTGGGCGACGCCGACGCCGTGCGGCCGGACCCCCGTTCGCGCCGCCAGCCGCACGGCGTGCACGGGCTCTCGGCCTGGTTCGACCCGCACGCGTTCGCGTGGACCGACGACGCCTGGACGGGACGTCAACTCGCCGGCGGCCTGATCTACGAACTGCACATCGGCACGTTCACGCCAGAGGGCACGCTGGACGCCGCGATCGGACGGCTGCCGCACCTCGTCGAGCTCGGCGTGACGCACGTCGAGCTGCTGCCCGTGAACGCCTTCAACGGGGAATGGAACTGGGGCTACGACGGCGTGCTCTGGTACGTGGTGCACGAGGCGTACGGCGGACCCGCCGCCTATCAGCGGTTCGTCGACGCCGCCCACGCCGCCGGGCTCGCCGTCATCCAGGACGTCGTCTACAACCATCTCGGGCCGTCAGGCAACTATCTGCCGGAGTTCGGTCCTTACCTGCGTGACGGGTCACGCAACACGTGGGGCGACAGCGTCGATCTCGATCAGCCGCCGGTGCGTTCGTTCATCGTCGACAACGCGCTGATGTGGCTGCGCGACCACCACGTCGACGGGCTGCGGCTCGACGCCGTGCACGCCCTGCACGACGAGCAGCCGGTGCATATCCTTCGCGAACTGGCGGAGGCGGTGGATGCGCTGTCGGCTCACCTGCGCCGGCCGCTCACACTCATCGCCGAATCCGACCTGAACGACCCCACGCTGATCCTTCCGCGCGAGGCGGGCGGTCACGGGTTGAGCGCCCAATGGAGCGACGACCACCACCACGCCGTGCACGTCGCGCTGACCGGGGAGGTCGCCGGCTACTACGCCGACTTCGCCGCTCCTGACGCACTCACGAAGACCTGGACCAGGGGCTTCTTCCACGACGGCACCTACTCGTCGTTCCGTGGCCGGGACCACGGCTTCCCGATCCCGGGCGAGGTGCCCGCGTGGCGGCTGGTCACGTTCGCACAGGACCACGACCAGATCGGCAACAGGGCGGCGGGGGACCGGCTGTCCGCTTCGCTGCCCTTCGGCCGCCTCGCCGTGGCCGCCGTGCTCACCCTTACCGCCCCTGGCACGCCGATGCTGTTCCAGGGCGAGGAGTGGGGCGCGTCCACGCCCTGGCAGTTCTTCACCTCGCATCCGGAGGACTGGCTCGGCGAGGCGACGGCGAAGGGGCGTGTCGCGGAGTTCGAGCGGATGGGCTGGGACCCGGACGTCGTGCCCGACCCGCAGGACCCGCAGACCTTTCACCGTTCGAAGCTGCGGTGGGAGGAGGCGCAGGCGGGTGAGCACGCCCGACTGCTCGCGCTGTACCGTGCGCTCGCCGCGCTGCGCCGCACGCACCCCGAGCTCACGGACCCCTCGTTCGGCTCGCTGTCGGCGTGGACGGATGCCGCCGCCGATCCTGCCGGGCGGGTGTTCGTCCTCGGCCGTGGGCGCGTCAGCGTGATCGTGAACCTCGGAACCGAGCAGTTCCGGAGCCCCGTCGCGGACGACGAGGAGCTGCTGCTCGCAACCGACCCCGGCATCGCCCTGGTCGAGGGGGCGCTTGTCGTGCCGCCGGACGCCGCGGCGGTGATCGGTCCGCCCCCGCGCGCGTCCTGACCCGCGCCGGGTTCAGCTCGCCCAGACCGGCCGATCCGTGCCCCATGGGTGGATCGCCTGCGGATAGTCCGCAGGAGCGTCGGGGTAGGCGAGAACGGGCGGTGCGCACTCCACCACTCCGGAGGCCGGGGCGCCGTCCGCGGCCACCGGCACGGACACCGTGGGCAGAGCGGCACCGTCGTCGCTCGCGGAGTCCGGTGCGTCGCGCGCCGCGAGCAGGGCGTGCGCGACACCGGCCAGGCTGATCTGCACTTCGTACGATCCGCCGTCGTGCCGCTGCCGCCGCACGGCCGTAGCAATCGCCGCCGCAAGGAAATGCCCGGCGGAGTGGTCGAGCGCCTGAACGGGCAGCGCACCGGGCGTCTCCCCGCCGTCGCGGCTCTCGCGCATCGCGATACCGGATGCCGCCTGCACCAGGCTGTCGAAGCCCCGCCGGCGCCCCCACGGCCCGTCGGTTCCCCATGCCGACAGCTGCGCGACGATGATCCCCGGATGCCGTTCGTGCAGCGTGCCCGCGTCGAGTCCGTACTTCGCCAGGGCGCCGGGACGGTAGCCGTGGACGACGACGTCGGCATCCGCCAGCAGGTCGTCGAGGCGCTGGCGCTCGGCGGCGACGTCGAGATCGAGGAGGGTGCTGCGCTTGCCCTGACCGGTGTCGAAGTGTTGCCAACTGGGTTCCGGCAGCCGGGGCGAGTCGACCCGGAGCACGTCCGCTCCAGCGAGGGCGAGATCGCGTGTCGCGACGGGCCCCGCGATCACCCGGGTCAGATCCAGCACCCGCAGCCCGCTCAGCGGGCGGGCGCCGCGCGGCCGCATCGGACGGGGAGGGGCGCCGTCGCGGTCACGCAGCAGGACCAGCGGGGCGCCGTCGATGTGCGGATGCTGGGGGTGCTCCCGCCACTCGTGCGGTGTGCGCACGGCGAGCACGAGGGCGCCGCCGGCGGCCGCGCCGTCCTCCAGCTCGAAACGCGAGCGCTCCCGCAGCGCGGTCTGGAACCTGTCCCTGTCGGCATCCGGCGGCAGACCGAGCAGGGCGACCAGCCGCCGGGCGTGATGCGGGTAGTTTCCGTGCGTGCGCACCCACCCGTCGGCGACGCGCCAGAAGCCCGAGAGCGGGGCCCACACCGTCGGGGCCTCGCCGTCGACGCGCAGCACGCGATCGCTGCCGAACGAGGCCTGCACGCGGACCGGGTCGACCTCGACCCGAGTCGCCGCCCGCGCACGTTCGCCATCATGAGAGGAGAGCGCGATGGCGAGGGACGCGAGGGCGACGCTGTCCATGGCCAGAGCGCCGACGGGCAGAGCCGACCGCCAGTTCGGCAGGCGGGCCGGCCGCACGACGGCATCCGGTTCCTCCGGTGCCAGCCGCAGCTCCTGCGCGACCCGGCGTCCCACCTCGTGCAGCCCGGCCCGCACGGCACCGTCCTCGGCACTGTCACTCATGTGCTCCCCGCTTCGTCTCACCGCCATCCTGCCCTGATCCCGGCCGCGCGGGGAGGAGAGGTTTCACGCCCAGATCGGTGCCCAGACGATGAGCACGCAGGTGAGCATCCCCACGAACGCGACCAGCGCCATCGCCAGCATGCACACCGCCAGCAGACGAAGCCGCCGAGAACCGGGGAACACCGTGTGATGCACCGTGATCATCGCGCCGAAGAGGCCGACGAGCAGGACGGCCGTGATCGCGGCGACCGCCGCCGCGGCGCCGCCGGTCCAGATGATCCCGATCAGCGGTGCCAGGCAGACCGCTGTGAAAACGCCGGCGGAGACGATCCAGATCCGACCGTTCGAGGTGCGCAGCGCGGGCTGGTTCAGAACGCGCGTCGGATCGGTGTGAGAGCCGGCCACCGGGTGCTCGGGTGCATTGTTCGACATGGTGACGCCTCCTGCATCGCCCCCATCTTCGATCCGGAGGAATCCGCACGACAAAGGGCTGGATACCGGGCCGAGGACGCGCTATAAGCGCGGAATCGGCCCGTGCGCGGGCCCTTTGATACGGGCGGCGGCACTCGGTGTCAAGGCTCCTGCGACGGCATCCGATCGCTGCCTAGTCTCCTCGAGTGAGCATCGACGAACAGAGCACGACGACATCAGCCACAGATTCCCCGTCCCGGCTCCGCCGGGCGATCACAGGGCCGCTGCTCTACGCGTTCATCCTCGGCGACGTGCTCGGCGCGGGCATCTACGCACTGATGGGGGTGCTGTCCGGCGAGGTCGGTGGTGCGCTCTGGGCGCCGTTGCTCGTCGCGCTGCTGCTGGCGCTGCTCACCGCGGGTTCGTACGCCGAGCTCGTCACGAAGTACCCGCGTGCCGGGGGCGCGGCCGTGTTCGCGGAACGGGCGTTCCGCAACCCGCTGCTGTCGTTCCTGGTCGGTTTCAGCATGCTCGCTGCCGGAGTGGTCAGTGCGGCGGGCCTTGCCATCGCGTTCTCGGGGGACTACCTCGCCACCTTCATCGACGTGCCCGTCATTCCCGCAGCCATGGTCTTCCTCGCGCTGATCGCGGCGCTGAACGCCCGGGGCATCCGCGAATCGATGGGCAGCAACCTCGTGATGACCGCCATCGAACTGAGCGGCCTGGTGATCGTCGTCGCTGTGGTCGCGGTGTTCGTGGGCGGAGGCGGCGGGGACGTCTCCCGCGTCACGCAGCTGCCGCACGGGGTCAGTGCGGCGGGTGCGGTGCTCGGCGGTGCCATCATCGCCTACTACTCGTTCGTCGGATTCGAGACCTCCGCGAACGTGATCGAGGAGGTGAAGAACCCCCGGAGGACCTATCCGCGTGCGCTGTTCGCCGCGCTCGTCACGGCGGGAGCGATGTACGTGCTGGTCGGACTCGCCAGCTCGGCGGCGCTTCCTCCGGGGAAGCTGCAGGACTCCAGTGGCCCGCTGCTGGCGGTCGTCGAAGCCACCGGTGTGCATGTGCCGTCCTGGCTGTTCAGCCTTATCGCGCTCATCGCCGTGGCCAACGGCGCCCTGCTGACGATGATCATGGCCAGCCGCCTGGCGTTCGGAATGGCCGAGCAGGGGCTGCTCCCGCCTGTGCTCGCCCGGGTGCTGCCGCGTCGCCGCACCCCGTGGGTGGCCATTCTCGTCACCACGGCTGTCGCGATGATCCTCACGCTCATCGGCGACCTCGCCACGCTCGCCGAGACAGTGGTGCTCCTGCTGCTGTTCGTCTTCATCAGCGCGAACGTCTCCGTGCTCGTGCTGCGCCGAGACAGGGTCGAGCACGACCACTTCCGCGTCTGGACGTTCGTGCCGGTGCTCGGCATCCTCTCCTGCATCCTGCTGCTCACCCAGCAGCGCCCGATCGTGTGGCTGTTCGGCGGCCTGCTGCTCGCCGCCGGCGCGCTGCTGTACCTGGTGAGCAGGATCGTCACCACCCGCATCGGAAGGAGAACCGCATGACCGTCAGACTCAACAAGGACGCCCTCGCGCACGCGCGCCGCCTGATCCGCGACGGCAAGGTGGCGCGCGACGAGCGCGACGACTGGAGCGAGCACGCGCCGAGCACCGACGCCGAGAACGACTTCATCGACGCGCACGGCATGGCCGAGTTCGCGAAATGGCACCTCGGCGAGGACACCGAGGCCACGGAGGGGACCAAGGGTCGCTGCAAGTTCCCGTACGGCGATTTCCGTCGCGTGCACCGGTGCGCGGTGATCTCAGCGGAGAGCCGTGCGGGCCAGTACGACCACGACGAGATCGAGAAGGCGTTCAAGGAACTGCTCGAGCTGATCGACGCCGAGTGAACCGTGTCGCGATCACGGCCGCGGCACGGCGCCGACACCATCGCGGAGTTCGAACACGAGCTGCGTCTCGGTGGCCCGCACGACGTCGTGCACGGTGATGTGCTCGAGGACGATGTCGCGCAGCGCCGCGGCATCCGCCACCGCCACATGCACGAGGAAGTCGTCCGCGCCGGCGATGTGGAACACCTGCAGCACGCCGGGCGTGGCGACGAGCGCATCGAAGAGCGCCTCGACCCCGCCCTTGCTGTGGTTGGCGAGCCGCACCCTGATCATCGCCTGCACGGGTGCGCCGACCGCGGCCGGATCGATCACCAGCCGGACGCCGACGATCACGCCGCGCGCCCGAAGCGAGCGCAACCGGAAGGCACAGGTGGAGGCGGGGATGCCGAGTCGCGCGGCGACCTGCTTGACCGGCAGGTCGGGGCTGTCGACGAGCGCGGCGAGGATGCGCAGGTCGAGTTCGTCGACCGCGCCGGCGGTGCCCTGCGCTGACACCAATGTGAACTCCTCGGGACGGCCTGTGACTGCTTGCTGAACAACCTACTGGCTTCAGATAAGCACCTGCGACAACGCATCTGGAATTCAATGGTCGCGGGGCGCAAGCTGGCGACATGCCTGATCTGCCGCTGCATCCCGACACCGTCGCCGTCCACGCCGGCCGTTCCGACTTCGGAGCGCTCGGCGTGCATGCCGCGCCCATCGACCTGTCGTCGACGAACCCGCTGCCGGACATCCTGCACGGCGGCGACTCGTACGAGTCGATGGCGACCGGCGGACACCCGCTGCCCGAGGGCGGCAACGTCTACGCCCGGCTGTGGAATCCGACCGTGGCCCGCTTCGAGGACGCACTGGCCGAGCTGGAGCACGCCGAGGCGTCAGTCGCGTTCGGTTCGGGCATGGCGGCGATGACCGCCGCGATCCTCGCGCACACCACCGGCAGCGGCGCCCGCCACATCGTCGCCGTCCGTCCGCTCTACGGCGGCACCGACCACCTGCTCGATTCCGGCCTGCTCGGCGCCGAGGTCACCTTCTGCGACGAGAATGCCGTCGCCCGCAGCATCCGGCCCGACACCGGACTGGTCGTCCTCGAGACCCCCGCGAACCCGACCCTCGATCTGGTCGACATCGCGGCCGTCGTGGCGCAGGCGGGCGACGTGCCCGTCCTGGTGGACAACACGTTCGCCACTCCCGTGCTGCAGAACCCGATCGACCTCGGCGCCGCGATGTCGCTGCACAGCGCGACGAAGTACATCGGCGGGCACGGCGACGTCGTCGCCGGGGTCATCGCGTGCTCGGAGGCCACGGCTCAGGCGCTGCGGCGTGTCAGAGCCATCACCGGCGCCGTGCTGCACCCCCTCGGCGCGTATCTGCTGCACCGCGGCCTGGCCACGCTGCCGCTGCGCGTGCGCGCCCAGCAGGCCGCCGCTCGGTTGCTCGCCGAACGACTGCGCGAGCATGCGGCGGTGGCGGAGGTGCTCCATCCCGAGTTCTCCGACCCGCGGGGCCTGGTGGGCAGGCAGATGTCCGGGGGAGGGGCCATGATCGCGCTGCGCCTGGCGGGCGGCTACGCCGCCGCGGAGTTGATGACCGGATCTGTACGCCTGTTCACCCACGCGGTCTCGCTGGGCGGTGTCGACTCGCTCATCCAGCATCCCGCCGCTCTGACGCACCGCCCGGTCGCACCCGACGCGCGGCCGGGGGCCGACATCGTGCGCCTGTCGATCGGGCTGGAGAACGTCGAGGACCTGTACGCCGATCTCGATCACGCACTGACGAGGGCGCAGGCGCAGGCGCCGGCGATGCGCTCCGGCGCCTGAGCCCTCGAGCGAGACGGCATCCGACACCTCGGCCCGGAAGGAGCCGACGGCGCGCGCATGACACGATGGGACGCATGAACTCAGCCAACCTGACGCGTGAGGAGACGGCGGCGCGATCCGCGGCCGTCACCGCGCGCAGCATCCGCGTGGAACTCGACCTGACCGGGGCCCCGGAGCATGACCGGTCCGGCTTCCCGACGATCTCTACCGTCGAGTTCGACAGCGAGGTCGACGAGACGTGGCTCGACTTCATCGGAGAGTCGGTCGACCGGCTCGTCGTGAACGGCGAGGAGCGCGAGGTGCGCTGGGACGGTGCCCGGATCGCGCTCGAGGGGCTGACGGCGCACAACACGGTCCGTGTGGAGGCGGTCGGCGCGTACAGCCGTTCCGGCGAGGGTCTGCACCGCTTCCACGACCCGGCCGACGGCGAGACGTACCTGTACACGCAGTACGAGCCCGCCGACGCCCGGCGCGTGATGGCGTGCTTCGAGCAGCCCGACATGAAAGCGGCCTACGCCTTCGACGTGACGGCACCCGCGGGCTGGCACGTCCTGTCGAATCAGCGACCCTCGGCGGTGCACAAGGGGATCGGCATCGTGCGCGTCGAGTTCGAGCCGACCCTGCCGATCTCCAGCTACATCACCGCGGTGGCCGCCGGGCCGTACGCCCGCATCGACGCGGAATGGACCAGGGGGGACCAGCGCGTGGACCTCGCCGTGCTGTGCCGGGCGTCGCTGGCTGAGCACCTCGAGGCCGACGAGGTCATCGAGGTCACCCGCCAGGGGCTGGACTTCTTCTCGGAGGCGTTCGCCTATCCGTACCCGTGGGGCAAATACGACCAGATCTTCGTGCCCGAGTACAACCTGGGCGCGATGGAGAACCCGGGCCTGGTGACCTTCACCGAGTCGTACATCACGCGCGGCGCCGCCACCGACGCGCAGCGGGGAAGCCGCGCCAACACGATCCTGCACGAGATGGCGCACATGTGGTTCGGCGACCTGGTCACGATGAAGTGGTGGGACGACCTGTGGCTGAAGGAGTCGTTCGCCGACTACATGGGCACGCACGCGTCGGCCGCGGCCACCCGCTTCACCGACGCGTGGGCCCGGTTCGCGAACAGTCGCAAGACCTGGGCGTACCGCCAGGACCAGCTGGCGACCACCCATCCGATCGTCGCCGACATCCCCGACCTGGAGGCGGCGAAGCTGAACTTCGACGGCATCACCTACGCCAAGGGTGCGGCGGTGCTCAAGCAGCTCGTCGCGTTCGTCGGCGAGGACGCCTTCTTCGAAGGTGCCCGGCGGTACTTCGTCGCCCACGCCTTCGGCAACACCACCCTGTCCGACCTCCTCGACACGCTCGAGGAGGTCTCCGGTCACGACATGCGCGAGTGGTCCCGCGCGTGGCTGCAGACGAGTGGGGTCGCGGCACTGCACCTCGAGACGGATGCCGAGGGCAGGCGCGTGCTCGTGCAGGACGGCGGCGACGCGGGCCCGCGCCCGCAGCGGTTGCGGGTCGGCCTGTACGACCGCGCCGAGAGCGGCCTGGCGCTGCGGGAGCGGCTCGAGTTCGGCATCCGCGACGAGCGCACCGAGGTCGAGATCCCGGATGCCGATCTCACGCTGCTCAATGACGACGACCTGACGTACGCGAAGGCGCGTCTCGACGAGCGCTCCCTCGACACAGTGGAGGACGCGCTGACCGCGCTCGCCGACGACCTCCCGCGCGGGCTGGTGTGGTCGGCGCTGTGGAACATGACCCGCGACGGCGAGCTCCCGGTCGCCCGCTACCTGCGCATCGTGCGCAGCCACGCGCGGCGCGAGCCGAACGTTGGCCTTCTCACCGCCGTGCTGGCCAACGCCGCATACGCAGTGCAGCACTACACGCCGCACGCCGAACGCCCGGGCGAGCGCACCGCCTGGGTCGACGCGACCTGGGACGGCCTCCAGGCCGCTGATGCCGGCAGCGACGCGCAGCTGGCGTGGGCGCGGGCGTTCGCGACGGCATCCGCCTACGACGACTCCCGCGCCGAGCGGCTGGCCGCGATCCTGGACGGCGACGCCCCGCAGGGGCTGCCGATGGACGCCGACCTGCGCTGGTTGATGCTCACCTCGCTCGCCACCACAGGTCACGCCGACGCGGCCAGGATCGCCGAGGAGAACCGGACCGACGACACCGCGGCCGGGCGCACCGCCGCGGTGCGGGCCCTGGCGTCCCGTCCGGATGGGCAGGTGCGCGCGGACGCGTGGGCCAGCGCCTGGAACGACCGCACACTCAGCAACGACCACCTCGACGCCACCATCGCCGGGTTCCGCGCCGGCGGGCGGCGCGACCTCACGGAATTCTTTGATGCGGAGTACTTCGTCCGCATCCGCGACGCGTGGGCGCAGCGCAGCATCGAGATCGCGAAGCGGCTCGTGGTGGGGCTGTTCCCTGCCACCGAGACCACCGCGCTCGTCGACGAGTGGTTGGCGGCGAACCAGGACGCGCCGTCCGCGCTGCGCCGGCTCGTGATCGAGCAGCGCGACGACCTCGCCCGCGACATCCGGGTGCGCGCCGCCCAGCCCGCCTGACCGGGGTCCGGCCGGCGACCCGCGCGGTCGTCGGCCGCCTGGGTCAGCGGTCGGCCATGAGCTCCGCCGCGGTGCTCGCACCCAGCGCGCGGAAGGTGGGCAGGTCGTCGCTCGCGTGCAGCAGGATCGCCGCGAGCGCCGCCGCCCAACCGCGCGCCCGCGTCCAGGTGGCGGCGTCGTACCGGTCGCCGGTCTCCGTCCGGAAGGCGTGCCGGCCGTCGGCGTCGAACGCCAGCCACATGCCGGCGATGTCGTAGGCGGGATCGCCCGCGGTGACGTCGCCGAAGTCGATCATCGCCCGCAGCCGGCCGTCCGCGACGAGCAGGTTGCCGGGGTGCAGGTCGCCGTGGGTCCACACCCGTTCGGTGGCCGCCGGTGCCGCGAGTCCGGCATCCCACGCAGCGCGGAGGCACTCCACCACGCGGACCGGACCGATCCCGTCCAGTCGCGCTCGGATGGCCCTGTCGCGCTGCGCGAGCGGCACCCCCCGCACGGGGTTCGGTGGGGCGTCCGCCGGCGCCGGCCGATGCAGATGCCGGAGCGCCCGCGCGAGCTGCGCCGCCCAGGCGGTCCGCTCCGCGCGCGGCGTCTCGATCGCCGGTATCCCGGGCAGCCACGGCACGATCGACCAGTTCCACGGATAGCTGCCGTCCGGTGCACCGACGAGCACCGGCTCGGGAACGCGGACGCCCGCGGCGGCCAGCGCCCGGGCGATGGCGGGCAGCGCCTGCTGCTCATGTGCGATGAGCCGCGCGGCGGCCTCCCGGCGCGGCATCCGCACCGCCAGGTCGGCGCCCAGACGCCACAGCTCGTTGTCCCACCCCGCGGCGGCGCGTCGCAGCGGCAGGTCGGCGAGATCCGGCGCACTGCGGTGCAGCAGAGCACGGACGGTCGCCTCGTCGAGCACCACCTCGGATGCCGGGGAGTGCGCCACCGTCAGAGGTCGAGCGAGTCGCCGGGGTCGAGGTCGAAGAACTCGCCCCCGTTCTGCTCGGTCGCCCACCGCAGCCGCTGCCGGTGCATGTCGCGGCCGATCGTCGACAGGGTCATGTCGTGCGTGCCGAACGCCCGCCGCGGCTTGACCGCGAGCACGAAGTCCATCGCGTCACCGATCCGCAGCCACGGCGCGCCGAGCGGTGCCGCCAGCGTGCCCACCTCGACATCCTCCGGCACCGCGTAGGAGTCGCCGGGGTAGTACAACTCGTCGTCGACGAGCACGCCCACGTTCGCGATGCGCGGCAGGCTGGAATGGATGATCTGGTGCTCGCCGCCGAAGAACCGCAACGAGAAGGATCCGGCGGCGACCGCCTCGCCAGGCGCCACCGGCGTGATCGGGTACCCGCTCGCCAGGTCGACGACGCTCCGCGGTGCGAAGACCGCCACGTCCGGCGACTCGCGCAGGATCCGGTCGAGGTGTGCGGGCGTCCAGTGATCGGGATGCTCGTGCGTGATCATCACCGCGACGACGTCCGCGAGATCGTCCGGGGGAGTGGTGAACGACCCCGGATCGATCAGCAGCGATTCGCCGGCCCGCTCCGCACGCAGGGCGGCGTGTTCGTATTTCGTGACGCGCATGCTCCGAGTCAACTCGCCGGATCGCCACGGTGGCAACCCCCGTGCGGACGCGACACGCCCGTGATCCACGTCGGGCCCCGGCCGATTTGGCGTCGCCGGAATCACCATGCCATACTTGAACGGTTGCAAGGACGGCCTGAAAAGGCCGGACGGCCCCATCGTATAGCGGCCTAGTACGCCGCCCTCTCACGGCGGTAACGCGGGTTCGAATCCCGCTGGGGTCACAACACCGCGAAGGCCCTCCGATCCATTCGGAGGGCCTTCATCGTCCCCGCCGCGGTCACTCGGACGCGCCCTGGCCGGAACGCAGCCGGATCGCCCGCAACCTTGGATTGCGCAGCGGGACGATCATCAGCAGCGCCAGCGCGCCGCCGTAGAGCGCGAACGGCGTCCACAGCGGCAGCACCGCCGCCAGCGCCCCGAAAGCGGCCATCGCCAGAGGCATCAGGCAATCGTCGCCGAGACGGGTGATCGACGACATGCGGCCGAGATACTCCGGTGCGACGGTGGCCGCGAAGGTCGCGCCGAGCAGCACGGAGGCGAACCCGGCGGTCAGGCCGATCACCAGGCATCCGGCGGCGACCACCACGGGAACGCCGACCCCGAGCGCGACGATTCCGAAGCCCTGCACGATCAGCGCCCAGAACGCGCCGACCGCCTCGCGAGACGGTCGCCAGCGCACGACGACGAGCGCACCGGCCATCGCCCCGCCACCGACGAGCGCTTCGAACAGCCCCACGGCGCCGGCGCCCCACCCGCGTTCGCTGGCCTGCAGGGCGAGGCCGATCGCGAGCGCAGGGGCCACCGCCAGGTTCAGGCCCGACAGCGACACGACCAGCGTGCGTGTGGCGGAGTCGTCCCGCAGATGGCGGAAACCGGATGCCACCCCGCGCAGCACTGACTCGTCGCGCGCCGCGCGGGGCAGGGCGAACCGGGGTCGCAACCAGATCGCGATGAAGGCGATCACCACCGCGAAGGTCACCGCGTCCGTCGCCGCGCTGCCCGGCATCCCCAGCCAGGCGACGAGGAACCCGCCGACCGCCGCGCCCGCCATGGTGCCCAGCCTGCTGAGCGTCTGGCTCAGCGCCGAGTACGCCGGCAGATCGGCGGGTCGCACCAGCTGACGGGCGATGGTGCCGGCGGCCGGCTCGTAGAACGCGTCGCACAGTCCGAACGCGATCGTCGCTGCCAGCAGCACCGCCACGCCGGGCCCCGTGCTCAGGATCCACAGCGCGGTCGCGACCAGTACGGCGACGCGGATGCCGTTGAACAGCAGCATCATCCGCCGTGCGTCGACCCGGTCGGCGATCGCGCCGCCGATCAGCAGCACCATAGCCCTCGGCACCGTCCCCGCCGCGACCACCAGGCCGGCGACCGCAGGGGAGGCCACCTGCACCGCGGTCCAGGCCACCGCGATGGTCCACACCGCGTCCCCCGCGTCGGACAGCGCCTTCACGACCAGCCACGACTGCACCATGGCGTCGCGGCGGAACGGGGGAGGGGTGCGCAGCACGAGCGGTTCGGCGGACGTCGACATCACGGCTGCGTCGGGAAGGCGTGCGAGAAGAAGAACACCGGCACCCGCTGCTGCCCGTCATCGGTGTCGATGCCGTCGCGCCAGGTGTCCAGCGTCTCGCGCAGCATCCGCGACAGCTCGTTCAGCTCCTCGGGCGTCGCCCAGCCGAGCGTCTCGGTGTTGAACGCGTCGAAGTCGGCGTAGCGCGGCTGCGTGCGCGTGCGGTGCCAGCGCTGCAACCGGTCGATCTGCGCGCGGATGCCCTGGCGTTCCGCCTCCCTGGCCAGCAGCGCATCGCCCGGCGAATCGGCGAAGTCGTCCGCCGACCAGCTGAACCCCCGGCGCGCCAGGCGCCACCAGCTGGTCCGCCGGTCACCGGTCTCGTCGGGCGCACGCTCCACCACGCCGGCACGCTCCAGCATCCGCAGATGATGACTGACGCTGCCCACCTGGATGTCGAGGGCGCGGGACAGGGCGGTGACCTGGCTGGTGCCGTAGAGCAGCAGGTAGTCGAAGATGCGGCGGCGCACCGGGTGGTGCACGGCCGTGATGACGGAGATGTCTTCCACCCGCAGCACGCTAGATGCGTCGCCGCATCTTCACAAGAGTTCTTGTATACCCCGGAAGATCAACGATCTGCGGCCGCGGAGGTGCGTCGTCGGTCGGCTCGGCGGCGCACCAGCCACCACACCAGCAGCACGAGCGCCACCGGCACGAGCCAGGGGAGCACGAAGCCGAGCGCGACCACGACGGCGTTCAGGGCGGCGATGAGTCCGTTCCAGCCGGCGAGCAGTCCGTCGGTGAACCCGGCCGGGTCGGCCTTCGCCGTGGCGGCGCGTTCGGCGAGTTCGACGGTCACCGTCGACATCGCCACCTGCTCGTCCAGCCGCTTGAGCTCCTGCTCGTACGCCTCCAACTGGGCCTGACGCTCGTTCAGTGCGGTCTCCGCCGCGATCAGATCGGACAGCGAGCCCGATTTCGACATCAACTCGGTCAGCCGCGCCACGGACGCCCGCGCCGCGTCGACCCTCGCGCGCAGGTCCACGGCGACCGACGTGACATCCTCGCGGGACACCGACGACCGCAGCACCTCGCCGTGGTCTCCGAGCGCGCCGAGCACCTCCTCGAGCGATTCGGCCGGGATGCGGATGGCCACCCGCCCCGTCCCGCTCTCCGGGGCCTCTGGGGCCGGCACCGTCGTCTCCACAGAGTCGGAAGATCCCACCGACGCGGATTCCACGTACCCGTCGTGCTCCTCGGCCAGCCGGCCGACGGCATCGGCCGCGTCCTGCACGTCGGAGACCTGCAGGACGACGACCGCCGTGGTGATGATGTCGCGCTGTGCCGTTTCGTCGGCACCCGGCACAGGGGGGACGGCCGTGTCGACCTGCCCTCCCGCGCTGCGGTCCGCCTCCGTGACCGGCTTGTCGGCCGTGTACGCCCCGGCGTCGCTCCCGCCGACGGAATCCGGCGCGGACTCGGATGCGGACGTCCCGACCTGCACGATCGACGACAGCAGCGGCGGGGAGACGACGACTCCGATGACGAACGCCGCCGCGACGGCGAGCACGATCGGCCACTTCCGCCTATGGGGGACGGATGTCGTGGCGCGCGGCGCGTCGTCGGCGATCTCGTCGAACACCGCGCGCTCGATGCGCGTCACCGCCTCGTCCCCGAGCGGGGGCAGCGCGATTCCCGTGGTGTCGTTCATGCGTCTCTCACTTCCCTCACGGCGCCGCGCAACCGCGTGCGCACCCTGGAGAGACGGTTGCGGACCACCGCGTGGCTGACCCCGAGGCGTTCGGCGGCGGCCTGATACGCGTAGCCCTCCACGACGCACAGCCGGAACACCTCGGCGTCCAACTCCCCGAGCGAACCGACCTCGAGGGCGATCCGTTCGGCGAGGGCGGCGGAGATCACCTGGTCCTCCACGCTCACGGTGTCGGCCACCTCGTCCTGGACGGCGTCGGCGGTGTTGGCTCGGTCACGGCGGATCACGCGCAGGCGGTTCGCGGCCTGGAACCGGCAGATCGTCGCGAGCCACGGCAGCAGGGAAGCGCCGACCAGTTCCAGCCCGGGGAGTTTCCGCCAGGCGACGACGAACGTCTCCTGCGTGACGTCCTCGGCGTCCGCGGTCGAGCCGAGGATGCCGTGCGCGATCCAGTACACCGGTCGCACGTAGTCGCGATAGATCGTGCGGAAGGCCTCCTGGTCCCCGCTCGCGGCGCGTTCGGCCCGCTCCTGGTCTTCGCTGCGCATCGGCATCCGCCTCTGTCCTGTCTCTCGCTGGAGAGTGTCGAAGGATGCCCCATCGTCTCAGACTCCGGCGGTTTCACCACGGCATGACGGCTCCGATAGGATGGCAGTCGCGAGAGGGAGTATCCCGCTTCCGCGCGTTTCGTCATCACGAGCACCGCCATCGCTGCTCCGGACGCGCGACGCACACACCGTGCGGGGGAGAGACTTTCGGTTCTCATCAACCCTTTCGAAAGGTGCTGGTACGCCCTTGACCATCCCCATCTGGTTCGAGATCACCTCGATGATCGTCCTCACGGTCATCCTCATCGCGGATCTGCTGCTCATCAAGCTGCGCCCGCACATCCCGTCCACCAAGGAGTCCACCCTGTGGGTGGTGTTCTACGTCGCCCTGGCGATGCTGTTCGCGGTGCTGCTGGGCAGTGTGGGCGGCTGGACCAACGCCGGGGACTTCATCACCGGCTGGGCGCTGGAGTACAGCCTGTCCATCGACAACCTGTTCGTCTTCGTGCTGATCATGGCCCAGTTCTCGGTGCCACGCCGCCTGCAGCAGCAGGTGCTGATGGTCGGCATCATCATCGCCCTGATCCTGCGCGGGCTGTTCATCCTGGTCGGCGTCGCCGTGATCGAGAACTTCTCGCCGATCTTCTACATCTTCGGTGCGTTCCTGATCTGGACGGCCATCCGTCAGGCGATGCCCGACGAGGAGCACCACGAGGACGAGGTCAAGCGCGAGACGTTCATCGTCCGCGTGCTGCGCCGCCGCATCGACATCAGTGACGGCTACGACGGGGCACGACTGCGCACCACCGTCGACGGCAAGCGGATGTGGACGCCGATGATCATCGTGTTCATCACGATCGGCATCACCGACCTCATGTTCGCGATCGACTCCATCCCGGCGATCTTCGAGATCACCACGAACGGCTTCCTGGTCTTCACCGCGAACATCTTCGCGCTGATGGGCCTTCGCCAGCTGTACTTCCTGCTGGGCGACCTGCTCGACCGCCTGCGCTACCTGCACTACGGCATCGCGGTCATCCTCGGGTTCATCGGCGTGAAGCTGATCCTGCACGCCCTGCACGTAAACGAGCTGCCGTTCATCAATGGCGGTCACCACGTCGAATGGGTGCCTGACATCAACAACATGGTCTCGCTCGGTGTCATCCTGACGTCCATGCTGGTCGCCACCGCCGCCAGCCTGATCGCGTCCGGCCGCGAGAAGAAGCAGGCGGCGGCCGCCACCCGGGTGGAGTGACGCACGACGTGCGCGCGGGGTGTCTCAGGCCTCCGCGCGCACGTCGGCCACAGCCAGGGTGCGCTCGAGATCCTCGAGCAGGTCGGCGACGTCCTCGATGCCGATCGACAGCCGCAGCGTCCCCTCCGCCACCCCGAGCGCGGCGCGCTCGTCGTCGGTCCGCTGGCTGTGGCTGGTGGTCCCCGGGTGAAGGACGAGCGAGCGCACATCGCCGATATGCGTCATGTGCGTGAACACCTGCACCGCCTCCACGAAGCGGCGCGCCGCCGCGAGGCCCCCGCGGAGCGTGAACGTGAAGATCGACCCGTACCCGCCCTGCAGGTACTGCTCGGCGAGCGCGTGGTGCGGGTGCGACTCGAGGCCCGCGTAGTCGACCGACTCCACCGCGTCGTGCGCGTTCAGCCAGCGCGCCACGGCCAGGGCGTTCTGCGACTGGCGCTCGACGCGCAGCCCGAGCGTCTCGGCGCCTTGACCGATCAGGAACGCGTTCAGCGGCGACGGCGTGGCGCCGAACCGGGGCGCGATCGTCTCCCGTGCGTACGCGATCCTGGCCAGGCCGCCGTGGCGTTCGGCGAAGCTCGGGGCGCCGTTGCGGCCCGGCAGCACGAGATGCGGTGCGAGGTGCCCGGATCGTGCGGCGTCGAAGCGACCGTCGTCGACGATCACGCCGCCGAGCACGGAGCCCTGGCCGGCCAGGAACTTCGACGCCGAGTGCACGACGATCGCGGCGCCGTGCTCGAGCGGCCGCAGCAGGAACGGCGTAGCGAGGGTGCTGTCCACCACCAGCGGCGCACCGATCTCGGCGGCGACGTCGCTGACGGCGCGCACGTCGAGGATGTCGTTTCGGGCGTTCGCGATCGACTCCGCGAAGAACGCGGTGGTGCGCGGCGTGATCGCGGCGCGCCACGCGTCGGGGTCGGCGATGTCGTCGACGAACGTCGTCTCGACGCCGAGGCGCGCGAGGCTGTCCAGCAGCAGACCGCGGGTGCCCTCGTAGATATGAGTGGAACACACGATGTGATCCCCGCCACCGGCGACGGTCAGCAGCGCGGTGGCGACGGCGGCCTGCCCGCTGCCCAGCAGCACGGCATCCGCACCGGACTCCAGCGCGGCGAGCTGATGCTCCACCGCCCGCACCGTGGGGTTTCCCGAGCGGGTGTACCCGTATCCGCTGCCCGTGCCGAAGTGGTCGGCGGCCTGATCGAAGTCGTCGAACTCGAACCCGGCGGTGAGGTAGATGGGTGTGGCGCGGCTGCGTGCCGCAGTGCGCTCGCGTCCGGCATGGACCGCTTTCGTGGCGAAGCGTGCGGTGTTCGCGGGCATCGGTCTCTCCGGGGATCTGGCGGAACGGAACGACCTGAGGTTGCCACGCGCACGGCCGTCTCCGCGCGAATGCGACTTCCTGTTACGCGGAGGTGCAGCCCGGGCTCCGACCGTCCCCGTCCCGCGGCAGTGGTAATCTGACGGAATGCGAACGGTCCTTCTCCTTAGCGGCCGCGGCGAGACCTCGATCTAAGGCCTTCCTCGTCGCGGCGTCACGCATGGGCCGGATCGAAACCCAGGAGACAGCGACCATGACCACCGCACAGACCGACACGCCCACCCGTCCCCGCACCCTTGCCGAGAAGGTCTGGGACGACCACCTCGTCGTCAAGGGCGAGAACGGCGAACCCGACCTGATCTACATCGACCTGCACCTGGTGCACGAGGTGACGAGCCCGCAGGCCTTCGACGGCCTCCGCGCAGAGGGCCGTCCCCTGCGCCGCGTCGACCTCACGATCGCGACCGAGGATCACAACACGCCGACGCTCGCGATCGACAAGCCGATCGCGGACCTGACCAGCCGCACTCAGATCGAGACGCTGCGCCGCAACGCCGCCGAGTTCGGTGTGCGCATCCACTCCCTGGGTGATGCGGAGCAGGGTATCGTGCACGTCGTCGGCCCCCAGCTGGGGCTCACCATGCCCGGCATCACCGTGGTGTGCGGCGACTCCCACACCTCGACGCACGGCGCGTTCGGCGCGATGGCGTTCGGCATCGGCACCAGCGAGGTCGAGCATGTCATGGCCACCCAGACGCTGCCGCTGAAGCCGTTCAAGACCATGGCCATCAACGTCGAGGGCGAGCTGAAGCCCGGGGTCACCGCGAAGGACATCATCCTCGCCGTGATCGCGAAGATCGGCACCGGCGGCGGACAGGGCTACGTGCTCGAGTACCGCGGCAGCGCGATCCGCGCGCTCTCCATGGAGGGCCGCATGACCATCTGCAACATGTCGATCGAGGCGGGTGCGCGCGCCGGCATGGTCGCCCCCGACGAGACCACCTTCGCGTACCTCAAGGGGCGTCCGCACGCCCCGCAGGGGCAGGACTGGGACGACGCTGTCGCGTACTGGCGCACCCTCCCCACCGACGAGGGCGCGACCTTCGACGCGGAGGTGTTCATCGACGCGAACGAGCTCGAGCCGTTCGTCACCTGGGGCACCAACCCCGGTCAGGGCGTGTCGCTGTCGGCATCCGTCCCCGACCCGGCCGACTTCACCGACCCGAGCGAGCGCGCCGCCGCCGAGCGCGCGCTGCAGTACATGGACCTCACCCCCGGCACGCCGCTGAAGGAGGTCCGGGTCGACGCGGTGTTCATGGGCTCCTGCACCAACAGCCGCATCGAGGACCTGCGCGCCTTCGCGTCGATCATCAACGGCAAGAAGAAGGCCGAGGGCGTCCGTGTCATGGTCGTCCCCGGCTCCGCCCGCGTGCGGCTGGAGGCCGAGGCGGAGGGCATCGACAGGATCGTCGAGGACTTCGGGGCCGAATGGCGCTTCGCCGGCTGCTCGATGTGCCTGGGCATGAACCCCGACCAGCTCGCACCGGGGGAGCGTTGCGCGTCGACCTCGAACCGCAACTTCGAGGGCAGGCAGGGCAAGGGCGGCCGCACCCACCTGGTCTCGCCGCTGGTCGCGGCTGCGACCGCGATCCGCGGCACGCTGTCCAGCCCGAGCGACCTCGTCGACCTGGATGCCGCTCCGGCGACATCCGAGCGAGGCGAAGCGACGACCGAGAAGGTGGGAGCCTGATCATGGAGAAGTTCACCACGCACACCGGCATCGCCGCTCCGCTCAAGCGCTCGAACGTCGACACCGACCAGATCATCCCCGCGGTCTTCCTGAAGCGGGTCACCAAGACCGGTTTCGACGACGCACTGTTCCACGGTTGGCGTCAAGACCCCGACTTCGTGCTCAACCAGGCGCCGTTCCAGGGGGCATCGGTGCTCGTTGCGGGCCCGGACTTCGGCACCGGCTCCAGCCGCGAGCACGCCGTCTGGGCGCTGCGCGACTTCGGCTTCAAGGTCGTGCTCAGCCCGCGCTTCGCCGACATCTTCCGCGGCAACGCGGGCAAGCAGGGACTGCTCGCGGCGACCGTCGATGAGGCCGACATCGAGCGGATCTGGACGCTGATCGACGAGCAGCCGGGCCGCGAGATCACTGTCGACCTGGTCGAGCGGACCGCGTCCATCGGCCCTTCGACAGGCTCAGGGACCCTGTTTCAGGTGCCCATCGGGATCGACGATTACACTAGGTGGCGGCTCCTCGAAGGGCTCGACGACATCGGGCTCACGCTGCGCAACGAAGACAAGATCGCTCAGTTCGAGGCCCGCCGCGAGTCGTGGCGGCCACGTACGCTCCCCGTCCGCTAGGACGAGGGCGGGGTGGGCCGAGGGCCACAAGCCCGGGCGGCACCCGACGCCAGAACACGAAGACCTCGCGGCGACCGCCGCGCACGTCCCGATGAAGAAGAGGCCCGCATGACGACACCCCTGCGCGACGCAACCACCGACGAGACGTCGGCTCCGGCCGGCTCCGTCCTCGCGATCCGCGGGGGAAGGCCGCTGCGCGGCACCGTCGACGTGAAGGGTGCGAAGAACCTCGCCACGAAGGCGATGGTGGCTTCGCTGCTCGGGGAGACGACCAGCATCCTCCGCGATGTTCCGGCCATCAGCGACGTGGCAGTCGTCCGCTCCCTGCTCGAGGTGCACGGCGTGACCGTCTCCGAGGGCGATGAGCCCGGCTCGCTGATCCTGGACCCGAGCGCAGTCGAATCCGCGCACTACGAGGAGATCGACGCGCACGCCGGTGCCTCCCGCATTCCGATCCTGTTCTGCGGACCTCTGCTGCACCGGCTGGGGCAGGCGTTTATCCCGGACCTCGGCGGATGCCGCATCGGCGACCGCCCCATCGACTTCCACCTCGACGCGCTGCGCAAGTTCGGCGCGGTCGTCGAGAAGCAGCCCAGCGGCATCCGCCTCTCGGCGCCGAACGGACTCAAAGGCGCGAACATCCACCTGCCGTACCCGAGCGTGGGCGCCACCGAGCAGGTGCTGCTCACCGCGGTGCGCGCACAGGGCACCACCGAACTGCGCAACGCGGCCATCGAACCGGAGATCATGGATCTCATCGCGGTGCTGCAGAAGATGGGCGCGATCATCTCCTACGAGCCCAACCGGGTGATCCTCATCGAGGGCGTCGAGCAGCTGCGCGGGTACGACCACCGCTGCATCTTCGACCGCAACGAGGCCGCCTCCTGGGCGTGCGCCGCCTTGGCGACCGACGGCGAGATCTTCGTCGCGGGCGCCCGTCAGCAGGAGATGCTGACGTTCCTGAACGTGTTCCGCAAGGCCGGCGGCTGGTTCGACGTGCAGGAGGACGGCATCCTCTTCCGTCGCGACACCGAGCTCAAGCCGGTCATCGTCGAGACCGACGTGCACCCCGGCTTCATGACCGACTGGCAGCAGCCGCTCATCGTGGCGCTGACCCAGGCGGCTGGCCGCTCGATCGTGCACGAGACCGTCTACGAGAACCGGTTCGGCTTCACGCAGGCGCTGGTGCAGATGGGCGCCGACATCGTCGTGCACCCGCACGGCCTGCAGGACGGCCCGCGTCGCGTGCCGCGCCGTGAGCTGGAGCAGGCCGCGGTGATCACCGGGCCCACGCCGCTGCACGCCGCGGACATCGTGGTGCCCGACCTCCGCGGCGGCTACAGCCACGTCATCGCCGCGCTGACCGCCGAGGGCGAGTCGAAGGTGTCGGGTGTCGACATCCTCAGCCGCGGCTACGAGAACTTCCTCGACAAGCTGCAGGCTCTGGGCGCGGACTTCGACGTCATCCGGTGATCTGATGGCACAGTCCGAACGGAGCCGGCCGAGCCTGTTCTGGCCGCTCGCCGCCCTCGTCCTGCCCGTGGTCTCGTACCTGTGCCGGATGACCATCGTCGGGCGGGAGAAGCTTCCCCGGGAGGGCGCCTACGTGCTTGCGCCGAACCACTACTCTGAGCTCGACCCGATCATCGTCGCGGTGGCGGTGTGGCGCATGAAGCGCTTGCCGCGCTTCATGGCGAAGGAGAGTCTGTTCCGGATCCCCGTGGTGGGCTGGATCCTGCGCCGCACCGGCATGGTGCCGGTCGCCAGAGCGTCGTCGGCGTCCGCCGCGAAGCAGACCATGACGCAGTCGCGGGACCTCGTCGAGCACGGCCGTGGGGTGATCGTGTACCCCGAGGGCACCCTCACCCGCGACCCTGACCTGTGGCCGATGCGCGGCAAGACCGGTGCGGTGCGCCTCGCGCTGACCGCCGACATCCCGCTCATCCCGATGGCCCAGTGGGGTACGCAGTGGATCATGGGCCGCTACCAGAAGGGGATCAGCTTCTGGCCGCCGCGCAAGCCCGTGCAGATCGTCGTCGGCGACCCGATCGACCTGTCCGACCTCCGCGGCCGTGCCGGTGATCAGGCCGCGCTCACCGAGGCCACCCGACGGCTGATGGACGCCATCACGGCGCTTCTCGAGCAGATCCGCGACGAGAAGGCGCCGCCGCAGCGCTGGAATCCGTCCGATCACGGTCAGAAGGAGACGGGGCGACTTGATTCATAAGCGGATGTCGACCCCGCCCGGACCACGTGTGGCCGTCATCGGCGCGGGCAGCTGGGGCACCACGTTCGGCAAGATCCTCGCCGACGGCGGTGCACAGGTCACGATGTGGGCGCGGCGCGCCGAGCTCGCGCACGAGATCGACGAAGCCAAGCGCAACTCGAAGTACCTGCCGGGCATCAACCTTCCCCGCACCATGCGCGCCACCCACGAGCTCGCGCGTGCGCTGGACGGTGTGGAGCAGGTGTACCTGTCCGTTCCCAGCCAGTCACTGCGGGAGAACCTGAAGGCGCTGCGGCCGCTGCTGGAGGGCACGGACGGCCCGGTCGTCAGCCTGATGAAGGGCGTCGAACGCTCCACCGGCCTGCGCATGAGCCAGGTCATCGAGCAGGAACTGCGCTGTGACCCGGCGCGCATCGCGGTGGCATCCGGTCCGAACCTCGCCCTGGAGATCGCGCGCGAGCAGCCCACCGCCGCGGTGATCTCGTCGCGCAGCCAGGACACCGCCGACGCGGTCGCACGCACCGCGCGCAACCGCTACTTCCGCTCGTTCGTCAACACCGACGTCATCGGCACCGAGTTCGGCGGTGTGCTGAAGAACCTCATCGCGGTGGCGATCGGGATCGTCGACGGCGTCGGGTACGGCGAGAACACCAAGGCCTCCATCATCACGCGCGGGCTGGTCGAGATGACCGACTTCGCGGTGGCCAACGGCGCGCGCCCCGAGACGCTGCAGGGTCTGGCGGGGCTGGGCGACCTCATCGCCACGTGCCAGTCCCCGCTCAGCCGCAATAACACGGCCGGTCGGCTGCTCGGCCAGGGGTACAGCTTCCAGGACGTCGTCAAGCAGATGGAGCAGACCGCGGAGGGCCTGGCATCCGTCGCACCCGTGCTGCAGCTGGCGCGCGAAGCCGAGGTGGACATGCCGATCGTGGAGCAGGTGAAGATGGTGCTCGACGGGAAGATGGACCCCCGCGACATCGCGCCCCACCTGACCACGGACGACGACACGCCCCAGGAGGAGAGGACCAATTTTGGACAGGCAGACGGTGGTGGTGCTCTTCGGCGGGCGTTCCAGCGAGCATTCGATCAGTTCCGCCACGGCGGGCGGGGTGCTGGCGGCGATCGATCGTGACCGCTATCGGGTGATCCCGGTCGGGCTCACCCGCGAGGGCGCGTTCGTGCTCGAGGAGGACGACCCGGGGAAGTTCGCCCTCGACGCCGAGCGTCTGCCCGAGGTGGCCGACAACGGCACCCGTGTCCGCTGGCCCGAGCCGGGAGGCGACCGCGTGCTGCGCGTCGTGCACGGCGACGGCTCCGTCGAGGAGTTCGGCGAGGTCGACGTGGTGCTGCCCATCCTGCACGGCACGCACGGTGAGGACGGCACCATCCAGGGGTTCTTCGACACCCTCGAGGTGCCCTACGCAGGGGGTGGGGTGCTCGACTCCGCGCTGTGCATGGACAAGCACTTCATGAAGGTCGCCCTGCAGGCGGCGGGCATCGCGGTCGCGCCATGGGTGACGGTGCGCCGCCGCGCCTGGGAGTCCGACGCATCGCCGCTGCGCGCCGCCATCGCCGAGCTCGGGCTGCCCGTGTTCGTCAAGCCCGCCAGGGCGGGATCCAGCGTGGGCGTGTCCAAGGTGACCGAACCGGGCGAACTCGACGACGCCCTCGCGATCGCGTTCGCGGAGGACGAGAAGGTGCTCGTCGAGACCGGCATAGTCGGCAGGGAGATCGAGGTGGCGATCCTCGAGGGGGCGGAGGGCGTCCGCGCCTCGCTGCCGGGAGAGATCGTGCTCACGTCTCGCGGCTTCTACGACTTCGAGGGCAAGTACCTCGGGGGCGACGGCGTCGACGTGGTCTGCCCCGCACAGCTCACCGACGACGAGATCGCCGCGGTGCAGGATGTCGGTGCGCGCGCCTTCGAGGCGGTGGACGGCCGCGGGCTGGCGCGCGTGGACATGTTCCTCACGCCGGCGGGCGAGCTCGTCGTCAACGAGCTGAACACCATGCCCGGGTTCACCCCGATCTCGATGTTCCCGAAGTGCTGGATCGCCTCCGGCCTGTCGTACAGCGAGCTGATCACCGAGCTGGTCGAGGCTGGCCTGCGCCGCTAGCGCGCCTGCGCCGAGGTCCCCGAGCCGGTCGACGGCCGGGGACGACGGCTGTCATGGGAGGCGAACTCCGGTGGGAGGCGCCTCGGAGCAGATTTAGGATCCCATGACGCCGGCGTAACCCGTGTGTGCTACTGGACCAGCTCGTCCGGGGCGGTGCATTCGCCGTCGGCGGGGATCATCCGGATCGCGGATACCAGCGCGCTGCTGGTGAGCACCTCGTTCGAACTCACTTCTGCGGTGTCGACGAACACCTGCACCGCCGGATCGCGGCCGTACGTGGTCATCCGCAGCATCGGTGATTCCGACTCGTCCACCAGCCAGTCCACGCCCTCGAGCGTCACGCACTGCAGGTCGCTGGTCGGGCCCGGCACGGCGACGCCGCACGAGATGATCACGGCCGTGGGGTCGCCGTACGCGCCGGTCGCCTGGGCATCCGTCCACCGGCGATCCTGCCCCGCGATGGAATCCGGAAGCCGCACGGTCACCTCGGCGCAGGCCGGGTTGTTCGCGTCCTGCGCCGGCTCGAGGTGCACGGTGCCCGCGCAACCGGTCAGCACCAGCAGTGTCAGCGCACCGACGAGGGCGGCGAAACGGCGGGGCATGCTTCCAGGCTACCGTTGTCGGCATGGCATCCGACCCACACGACGACCCGCGCATCGGCGACATTTCGGAGGGAACGGTGCTGCGCGAGATCCTGGCCCGCACGGCACCCGCCTCGCATGCATTGATCGGACCCGGTGACGACGCCGCCCTCGTCGCGGCGCCGTCCGGAACGGTGGTGGCCACCGCCGACACGCTGGTGCACGGGCCCGACTTCCGCCTGGCCTGGTCCAGCGGATACGACCTGGGCTGGAAGGCCGCCGCCGTCAACCTGGCCGACGTCGCCGCCATGGGCGCGACGCCGACAGCTCTGCTCGTCTCCCTCGCGGTCCCTCGCGACACGCGGCTGTCGTTCGTCGCGGCCATGGCGGACGGCTTCCGCGAGGCGTGCGCGGCTCTCGCGCCGGGCTGTGCCGTCGTCGGCGGTGACCTGACCGTCTCCGACCTGCTCATGATCGCGGTCACCGCGCTCGGCGACCTCGGCGGGCGGCCGGCGGTCACGCGGGCCGGCGCACGACCGGGTGACGTGGTGGCGCTGGCGGGGGAGCTCGGCGCGGCGGCCGCCGGCTTGCAGGTGCTGTTCCGTCGCTTCCGCGACGGTGACACGCCGGTGCCGGTCGACAGGACCGTGCTGGATGCCGACCAGCGCCGCGCCCTGGACACGCAGCTGCGTCCCGCTCCGCCGATCGGACTCGGGCCGGTCGCCGCCGCGGCGGGCGCCAGCGCGCTGATGGACGTCTCGGACGGCCTGGCACTGGACGCCTCGCGCCTCGCGGAGGCATCCGGCGTGACGATCGACCTGGACGGCGCTGTGCTCGACGCGCTCGCGTTCGGCGGGGACCGAGCGCGCGCTCTCGCCGGGGGAGAGGATCACGGACTGCTCGCTGCGTTCCCCTCAGACGCGCTCCCGCCGGGGTTCCGGCGGATCGGCGCGGTGCGGGAGCGCGGTGCCGAGAGCCTGCTGGTCGACGGCGCCCCGGTCGCCCACGCCGGATGGGACCCGTACCGGGACTGGGACGGCGTCGCGTCCTGAGCCCGGAATCCGCCGGCGCGGCGGGAGCGGGTCGGCACCGAGGATCGGGTCAGCGAGCGGGTTCCGCCCACCACACCGCGGTGTCGCCGTAGACCTTCTCGCGGAGCAGTTCGAGCCCGGCCGCGGTCAGGTCGGGGGCCGTGGAGCGCCGCGCACGCTCGACGACGACCACGGCGTCGGGAGAGAGCAGTGGAGCGAGCGCGGTCAGGTCCGCCGTCATCGCCGCGTCGGTCAGGTCGTAGGGCGGATCGGTGAACACCAGATCGTACGGTCCGGCGGCACGCGCCAGAAACGCCTGCACCGTGCTCTGATGGACCTTCGCCGGCGACCGACCCGGCTGCGCACCTCCCAGTGCCTTCGCCACCAGAGCGGCGTTGCGCTCCACGATCTGCACCGCGGGCCGCGCGCGCTCGACCAGATCCACGGCGGCCGCGCCGCGGCTCCACGCCTCGAGGCCGAGCGCACCGCTGCCGGCGTAGAGATCGAGCACGCGCGCGCCGTCGATCGCGTCCATCGACTCCAGTGCGCCGAACAGAGACTCGCGCACGCGATCGCTGGTCGGACGGGTGCCGGAACCAGGGACGTCCAAGCGGGCACCTCGGGCGGCGCCGGCGATGATCCTCGTCACCCGTTCACGATACGACACCGACGCGCGACGTCCGACGGCATCCATAGACTCGGAGCATGCCCTTCGAGCTCGACACGCGCCTGAGCGAGGCGCTCGGCACGGGGAGCGCGCGCACCCTCGAGCGCGCGTTCGGGATGAAGACCGTCGGCGACCTGCTCGCGCACTACCCGCGCCGGTACGCCGACCCGGGTGAGCTCACGCCCATCCGCGATCTCCCGGTCGGCGAGACGGTCACGATCGTCGCGGAGGTGCTGTCGTCGACCGTGCGCACCATGCGGAACAGGCCGGGCGCGATGCTCGAGGTCATCATCGGCGACGGCGTGGGGCGCATGTCGCTGACCTTCTTCGCCAAAGGGACCCGCCAGGCCGAGTGGCGGCAGAACGAGCTGGCGGTCGGACGCCGCGGTGTGTTCTCCGGCAAAGTGGGGAAGTTCAACGAGGTCACGCAGTTCGCGCACCCGCAGTACGAGCTGTTCGACGACGAGGACGCGGCACGCCGCAGCGCCGACGCCAGGGCGAACATCCCGATCCCGATCTACCCGGCCACGTCGGCGATGCAGAGCTGGCAGATCGCCAAGCTGACCTCGCACGTGCTCGACGACCTCGGCACGGTGCCCGACCCGCTGCCCGAGTCGCTGCGGGTCTCCGAAGGGCTGCTCACGGCCAGGGACGCGCTCAACGGCATCCATCGTCCCCGCCACCGCAACGACATCGACCCCGCGGTGCGCACCCTCCGGGCGCACGAGGCGCTCACCCTGCAGGCGGCGCTGCTGCAGCAGCGCGAGCAGGTGCGCGCCCTCACCGCCACACCGCGCCCGGCATCCGCGGGTGGGCTGCTGGAGCGCTTCGACGCCACGCTGCCGTTCACGCTCACGCCCGATCAGCGCGAGGTGGGCCACGACATCGCCGCGGATCTCGCCGGCGACCGGCCGATGAACCGGCTGGTGCAGGGCGAGGTCGGCTCAGGCAAGACGCTCGTCGCGCTGCGCGCGATGCTGCAGGTGGCCGAGAGCGGGGGGCAGGCGGCGCTGATCGCCCCGACCGAGGTGCTCGCGGGTCAGCATCTGCGCTCGATCGCGAAGATGCTCGGACCCGACCTGTCCGCGCGGCTCATGCCGACGCTGCTCACAGGGCAGATGCCCGCCGCCGACCGGCGCAAGGCGGCCCTGCGCGTGGCATCGGGGCAGGCGCTGATCGTGATCGGCACCCATGCTCTGCTGGCGGAGAAGACCACGTTCGCCGACCTCGCCCTGGTGGTCGTCGACGAGCAGCACCGGTTCGGCGTCGAGCAGCGCGAGGCGCTCCGGGCCAAGGGCACCAGTCCGCACGCGCTGGTGCTCACTGCGACGCCCATCCCGCGCACCGTCGCGATGACGGTGTTCGGTGACCTCGACACCTCGGTGATCCGGTCGATGCCGGCGGGGCGGGCCGGCATCCAGTCGCACGTCGTGCCGCTCGCCGACCGCCCTCAGCTGTTCGTGCGGGCGTGGCAGCGGGCCGCCGAGGAGATCGCCGAGGGGCGGCAGGTGTTCGCGGTGTGCGCTGCCATCGACACCACCAAGGACTCCGTCGAGGCCGGCGACGAGCCCCCGCCCGACACGGCCGGCACCGGCCCCCGCTGGGGGGTCGTGCAGCTCGACGAGCTGCTCGCCACACATCCGGATCTGTCCGCGGTGCGCCGCGCGGTGCTGCACGGCAAGATGCCCGCCGAGCAGAAGGATGCCGTGATGCAGGCGTTCGCGCGGGGCGAGATCGACCTGCTCATCGCGACCACCGTGATCGAGGTGGGTGTCGACGTGCCCAACGCGTCCACCATGGTGATCCTGGACGCCGACCGGTTCGGTGTCTCCCAGCTGCATCAGCTGCGCGGGCGGGTCGGCCGCGGCGAGCACGCCGGTCTCTGCCTGCTCGTCACCGAGGCCGAAGCGGGCACGCTCGCGCGTGAGCGCGTCGAGGCGGTTGCGGCGACGCTGGACGGCTTCGAACTCGCGGAGGTCGACCTCAGCCTGCGCGGCGAGGGTGACGTGCTGGGCGCCGCGCAGTCCGGCGTGAAGTCGTCGCTGCGGCTGTTGCGGGTCGTCAAGGACGCGGGACTCATCTCCCGGGCGCGGGAGCTCGCCGCCGGCATCCTGTCCGAGGATCCGACGCTGGAGCGGCATGCCGGGCTGCGTGCGGCCATCGAGCGGCGCGTCACCGACGCCGACCGCGCGGCCCTCGCAAAGAACTGACCCGTTCAGGGGTGACACGCACGGGTGTCATAGGCTGGCAGCATGTCACGTCCTCAGCGACAGAAGGAGTCGATGTGAACAGCCGGATCGCCGTCGTCCCTGGCTCCTTCGACCCGCCCACCCTCGGCCACCTCGACGTGATCCGCCGAGCGGCGCGCCTCTATGACGAACTGCACGTGCTCGTCGTGCACAATCCGGGCAAGGAGGCGATGCTGCCGATCGCGCAGCGCCTCAGCCTGCTCGAGCAGTCCATCGCCGACGCCGGCATCGGCGGTCACATCATCGTCGGGTCGTGGAGCATGGGTCTGCTCGTCGACTACGCGCGCGACGTGAACGCGGGCGTGCTGGTGAAGGGCATCCGCTCGCAGGTGGACGTCGCGTACGAATCGCCGATGGCGATCGTCAACCGGCACCTCGCCGACATCGAGACGGTGTTCCTGCTGCCCGACCCCGCGCACGCGCTGGTGTCCAGCTCGCTGGTGCGGCAGGTGGCGTCGCTCGGCGGCGACGTGTCGCCGTTCGTGCCGCCGGCGGTGGCCGCGTTCCTCGACACCGGCGCGCGAGGGCTCTGAACACCCCTCCGACGGCTCTTCCGGCCCTCGGACGCTGTGCCGGCGGGTAGCATGGCGGGGTGAAATCCCGAGTGAACGGCCCCTTCGTCCTGCCCGTGCGCGACATCGTCCGCAAGCCGGGGGAGATGCGCGAGCACCGCTTCCAGGTCACCCTTCCCGAGAAATGGGGGGAGGGGATCGTCGTGGTCGAGGAGGGCGAGACCGTCGACCTCGACGTGCGTCTGGAGTCCGTGCACGAGGGCATCCTGGTGTCCGGGACGGCGGATTCCGACTACACCGGAGTGTGCGGACGCTGCCTCACCGACATCACCGCGCCTGTCGAAGTCGAGTTCCAGGAGCTTTTCGCGTATCCTGGTGAGGAAGAAACTGACTTCGAGGTTCAAGACGACCACGTGGATCTTGAAACTCTCGTCAGGGATGCGATCGTGTTGTCGCTTCCATTTCAGCCGGTGTGTCAGCCGGACTGCCCGGGTCTCGACCCGAACACGGGCGAGAAGCTGACCGGAAGCGCCGGAGCAGAGAGCACCGCTCCCATCGATCCTCGGTGGAGCGCGCTCCGACAGATCACAGACCAGGACGGCGAGGCAGATGGCCGCGCCGCCGAGAAAGAAGAGAGCTAGTAATGGCTGGTAACCCCCCGAAGCGCAAGGTCTCCCGTTCGAACACGCGCAGCCGTCGCGCCCAGTGGAAGGCCGAGGCACCCACTCTGGTGAAGACCGTCGAGAACGGCAAGGTCGTCTACAGCCGCCCCCACCAGGCGAAGGTCGTCACCGACTCGCAGGGCACCGAGCTGTTCCTCGAGTACAAGGGCCGCAAGGTCGCCGACGTCTGATCCGGCGATCGTGACGGAGGTCCCTGCGGGGGAGAGGCCTCTCACCGAGGAGCTCGGCGTCGACATCGACGAGCAGCTCCTCGAACGAGCTCTGACGCATCGTTCCTACGCGTACGAGCACGGCGGCATCCCGCACAACGAACGGTTGGAGTTCCTCGGCGACTCCGTGCTCGGGCTCGCGGTGACGGTGATGCTGTTCACGACGCACCCCGACCTCGACGAGGGGGAACTGGCGAAGCGGCGCGCGAGCGTCGTCTCGACCGTCGCCCTCGCCGAGGTCGCCCGCGGCATCGGGCTGGGCCGGCATCTCCGGCTCGGTCGCGGTGAAGAGCTCACCGGCGGCCGCGACAAGGACTCGATCCTCGCCGACACGATGGAGGCCGTCTTCGGTGCCGCCTTCCTGTCGGCCGGCCCGGACGCCGCCACCGAACTCGTGCTGCGGCTGACCGCACCGCTGCTGGCCGACCCGGAGCGGTACGGTGCGGCGATGGATCCCAAGACGAGCCTGCAGGAGCTCGCCGCCCGCCTGGGCTGCCCGCCGCCGATGTATTCGGTCGTGTCGGCCGGACCGGACCACGACCGGGTGTTCACCGCCACGGTCACCGTGGGCGAGCTCGCCTGCACCGGACAGGGCAGCAGCAAGAAGACCGCCGAGATGTCGGCCGCTCTCACCGCATGGCGGCAGCTCAGCGACCGTGCCTGAGCTGCCCGAGGTCGAGGTCGTCCGCTCCGGTCTCGCACCCGCCGTCGTGGGTGCCAGGATCGCCGCGGTCGACGTCTTCGACGAGCGGGCCCTGACCCGACATCCCGGCGGCGCCGTCGACTTCGTCGGCCGGCTGGAGGGGCGGTCGATCACCGCCGCCGCGCGCCGGGGCAAGTTCCTCTGGATGCCGCTGGACGGCGACGATGAGGCGATCATCGCCCACCTCGGCATGAGCGGGCAGATGCTGCTGCGGGCGCCGGATGCCGGAGCCGAGCGCCACGAGCGGGTCCGCGTGCACATCGAGCATCCGCAGCACGGCCGGCTCGCCGTGGTGTTCTCCGACCAGCGCACGTTCGGCTCCCTCGCCGTCGACCCGCTGCTGCCCACCGCCGACGGGGCGCCCGGCGGCTTCGGCAGCGACGTGCCGCGTGCGCCGTCGCAGGTGGCGCACATCGCCAGGGACCCGCTCGACCCCGCCTTCGACGAGCGTCGATTCACGGATGCCGTCCGCGGCCGCTCCAGCGCGATCAAGCGCATCCTGCTCGACCAGACGCTGGTCAGCGGCATCGGCAACATCTACGCCGACGAGTCGTTGTGGGCCGCACGGATCCACCCCGAGACCCACGGCCGCGCCCTCTCCGCCCAGGCGGTGCGCCGCCTGATGGGTGAGGTGCGACTCGTGCTGCAGAAGGCCCTCGCCGAGGGTGGCACCAGCTTCGACGCCCAGTACGTGAACGTTAACGGGCAGGCCGGGTACTTCGCGCACTCGCTCAACGCGTACGGGCGCGGCGGCCGGCCGTGCCCGCGCTGCGGCGGCCCGATCCGCCGCGAGGCGTTCATGAACCGGTCGTCGCACTACTGCCCGCGCTGCCAGCGCCGCCGCTGACCCCGGCGTGCCGCCGGCCCGCCCGCCGAGTGCACGGCATCGCGCCGAGTGCACGGCATGCCGGCGTCGGCAGACCGTGCACTCGGCGGCTTCCCGTGCGCTCGACGAATCGACCGCTCAGTCCAGCCGCTTCTGCCAGGCCGCGGCGTAGGAGACGGGCACGAAGCCGATCGCCTCGTTGATGTCCAGCATCGGACGGTTCTCCTCGGCGTTGAACGTCAGCACCCGCGGCGACTCCGGCGCGATCCCGCGCCAGCGCAGCAGGTTCGCGCACTTCACGATCGTCCCGATCCGGTGTCCGCGGTGCTCCTTAAGCACGAGCGTCCCGAACTGGTGGGTGACACCGGTCAGGTCGGAGCCGATCACCAGCTGGTTGTACGCCACCAGTGCCCCGGACGGGACGTGCTCCACCGCGGCGACCGACACGGTCTGCCCGCTGTCGGCGAACCGCTTGTCGCGGCGCTGCACGCGTTCGGCATCCCACTGCTCCTCGTCCACGGCGAGGTCACCGCTGGGAACGTCGGTCGCCAGCCGTGACAGCACACGCGCATAGCCGTCCTGCAGCTCGGGCGGCGTCGGCAGCGTCCACGACACGATCCGGTAGTCCGGCCCCGCCACGGCCAACGCGTCGGCGAGCCGCGCCTCGACCGGGGTCAGGTCTCCGCGCAGGTCGAACTCGCTGGTGCGCTCGACCTGCTCCAGCTGCATGCCCGCCGTCTCCAGCGCCGTGCTGAGCTCGGTTTCGTGCACCCGCCCCCACCCCGTCGCCGGGACCAGAGCGCGCCCGGTCCCACCGGGCCGGTGCAGCGTCCAGGTCTGCAGGCTTGTGCGTCCGAGCTGCCGAGCTTCGTCCTCCGCAAGTGCCAGCAGCGCCTCCTCGACGCCCTGGCCCCAGGCATCCGGCTCCACCAGCAGATCGAACTCGGCGGTCGTGGCGCCCTCCTCCTGCGGAAGCGACAGCGTCACGGTCCCGACGATCCTGCCCTGCAGGTGGGCGATGAAGCCGCTCTGCAGACGGTCGGTGGAATCCAGCCAGTCCGGCAGCAACTCCTGCGCCGGCGGCGCGAGCTCGGCGATGCCGGCATCGTGCTCGCACACGCGGCGGTTCAGCTCCGCGTACGCGAGGAAGTCCGCCGCGTCCGCCGCGTCCAGCGACGCGGGTACGGTGAGCGGGGTGATGGTGAGCTCGTCGGTGAGCGTCGTCATGTCAGATCCTTCTTCCAGGCGCCTTCGTAGGCGACGGGGGTGAAGCCGATGGCCTCGTTGATGGAGAGCATGGGCCGGTTCTCCTCGGCGTTGTAGGTGATCACCTTCGGCGAAAGCGGATGCCGCTGCCGCCAGCCGAGCAGCCCGGCGGTCTTGACGAGCATCCCGAGCCGGTGGCCGCGGTGGTCGGCGAGCACGAGCGTGTCGTGCTGGTGGGTGGCGGATGCCGGATTCGCCGCCGTCATCGCCAGCTCGTTGAACGCGCACAGTTCGCCGGTGCCGACGTGCTGGGCGGCGGTGACGAGCACCGTCCACCCCTTCTGCGCGTAGCGTTCCTCGTGGCGGGCGACGCGGTCGGCATCCCAGACCTCCTCCGGAAGGCCGAGGTCGGCGTCCGGGACGTCCGTCGACATCCGCGACTTCATCCACGCGTAGCCCTCCACCCACTCCGAAGGCGTGGGCAGCGTCCACTGCACGACGCGGTACTCCGTCGCATGGCGCGCGGCCTCATCCCGCAGTGCGGACAGGTGTGCGGCGGTGCCGTCGGTCCACACCAGCGCGCTGGCGCGCTCCACCTGCTCCAAGCGGTAGCCGTTGGCGGCCAGGAATCGGGCGGAACGGTCGGCGGGCACGGTGCCGAACCCGGTCGGCGAAGCCAGCGGCGTCCGCCCCGGGCCGTCGTCGTGGTGCTCGCTCCAGTGCAGCAGGCTGCGCACTCCGGCGTCACGCGCGATGCGTTCCACATGCGCGTACGCGGCGGAGCCGATGCCGCGCCCGGCGACCTCGTCGAGCAGTGCGACGATGGCGAGCGCCATGCGTCCACCGTCGTCCTTGAGGATGTCCAGAGCACAGCATCCGACGATCCGGCCGTCGAGTTCGACGTACCACTGGCGCCGCTCCTGGTCCGGCGTGGTGTACAGCGTCGGCAGCAGCTCCTCGGCGGTGAGCGCGTCGTCGTCGCGGCCGGTGGACTCCAGGATCGTCGCGTTGCGCACGGCGGCGTACTCGCGGATCAGCGGGGAGGTCCCCGCATCCGCCCGGGCCGGAAGCTCGAGCGGATGCAGGGTCGCTCCTGCGGGAAGGGGGATCGACATGGCGTCTCCTCGGTCAGAGCAGCCGACGCTGCAGGTCGAACGTGAGCAGGGCCATGGCTTCGCGCCCGTCGATCCGGGGCCGTTCGGGCGGGGGCGCGAGGCGCTCCTCGCGTTCGACCGCGCGGATCCCGCGGTGCAGGAGCCACAGGCCGATGCGGAAGCTGAGACGCTCAGCCGGCGTCAGCCGGCGCTGCTCGTCCTGGGCGGGGATGGTGAGGATCTGTCGATCCCCGGTATCCGGCGGGTGCGCCGTGCTGCGGCCCGTCTCGGGGGTGCGTTCCATGGTGGTCGGCAGAGTCGTGTTCACGATCGTGCTCTTTCTGTCGGTTGATTCGGCGCGGAAAGGCGCGGACGGATGCCGGGACATCGCGTAGGCGATGCGCATCCGAGGGGAGGGCGCGTGCGGCACGGAAGGCGCGACGCGGCGAGGAGGCCCGAAGAGGGCGGAGGGCGACGCTCGGAGAGCGGACGCGGACCGTCACCGGAACAGGAGTCCGGTGTGCGGTCGGGCAGCGGCGAGTGCTGTTGCTAGCAGGCGCTGCGGACGCCGACGGAGGTCACCGAGAGGTGGCGGAGTGCCGTGTACACGGGCGACCCGTTCCAGCCGGTGTGGCGGGGGTCGAGCTTCGTGATCATCATCGGTTACCTCCTTTCAGGGCGATCGGTGAGTCACGTTAGCGAGAGTTCTCAGCTCGCGTCAAGCTTTTTCTTTCCGGCTCGGCGTGTCGCGCGGTTGTGAAGCGGATTTTCGCGGCGCGGGAGCCGAGCCGGCACAGCGCCTTCGGGTAGCGTAGGCGCGTGATCCACCCGACCCCGAAGGCGCCGTCATGCATCTGAAGAGCCTGACGCTGAAGGGCTTCAAGTCGTTCGCGCAGCCGACCACCTTCGTGTTCGAGCCGGGGGTGACCTGCATCGTCGGCCCGAACGGCTCCGGCAAGTCGAACGTGGTCGACGCGCTCGCCTGGGTGATGGGGGAGCAGGGGGCGAAGACTCTCCGCGGCGGCAAGATGGAGGACGTCATCTTCGCGGGCACCTCCACCCGCGGGCCGCTCGGCCGCGCCGAGGTGCAGCTCACCATCGACAACAGCGACGGGGCGCTGCCGATCGAATACTCCGAGGTGACGATAAGCCGTACCCTGTTCCGCAACGGATCCAGCGAGTACGCGATCAACGGTTCCAGCTGCCGTCTGCTCGATGTGCAGGAGCTGCTGAGTGACTCAGGCCTGGGCCGAGAGATGCACGTCATCGTCGGTCAGGGCCGGCTGGACACCGTGCTTCAGGCGTCGCCCGAGGACCGGCGCGGGTTCATCGAGGAGGCGGCAGGCATCCTCAAGCACCGCCGGCGCAAGGAGAAGACCCTCCGCAAGCTGGACGCGATGGAGACCAACCTCACCCGGCTCAGCGACCTGGCCGGCGAGATCCGGCGTCAGCTGAAGCCACTGGGGCGGCAGGCCGAGATCGCCCGCGAGGCACAGACCATCGCCGCGGTCGTGCGCGACGCCAAGGCGCGGCTGTTCGCGGATGACGTCGTCGCACTCCGGACCGCCCTGGCCGACCACACCCGCACCGAGCACGAGCGGCACACCGAACGGCTGGTGCTGTCCGAGCAGCTCGATGCGGTGCGCGCGGGCATCCAGCGCCTCGAGCAGCAGCAGAACTCGGCTGCGGTCGACGAGGCCCGTCGCGTCGCGTTCGGACTGGAGCAGGTGCAGGAGCGCACCAGGAGCCTGTTCACACTCGCCAACCAGCGTCTCGCCCTGCTCGGCAACGAGGACGACGACGCGGTCACCGCGATCACCGTCACGCAGGACACCATCGACGAGGCGAAGGACGAGATCACGCGCATCTCCGAGGGCCTCGGCGACGCGCAGGATGCCGCCGCCGCTGCGAGCCGGGAGGTGGTGAACGCCCGCGCGGAGCTCGACACCCTCGATGTCGACATCGCCGAACAGAGCGCCCTGGTGTCGGAGTACGACATGCGTCTCACGGCGCTGCGCGGGAACGCCGACGCCGCGGCATCCGCTCTGGCGGCGGTGCGCGGCGCAGTGCTGCGCCAGGAGAACGCGCTCGAGGCCGCGCACACGCGCCGCCGGGAGGCGGCCGAGGCGCTGGAGGCCATCGAGGACGCCGAGGCTCCAGACGGCTCCGCCGCCGAGTACGCCGCCGCCTACGAAGAGGCGCAGAAGCAGGTCGTCGCGGCGGAGGCCGACCGCGACGCGCTGCGCGAACGGCTGCACGACGCCGAACGCGAAGCCGACGCGTTGACCGCCAAGGCCGCCGCGCTGAGCAGTGCTCTCGCTCTCTCCGGCGGGGCCGCCGAGATCGTCGCCTCCGGCGCCGCCGGCGTGCGCGGCCTGGTCGGCGACTCGGTGCAGGTGCAGCCCGGCTACGAGGCCGCCGTCGCCGCCGTGCTGGGACCCCTCGCGGAGGGCGTGCTCGTCGACGGCCAGGACGAGGCGTTCAGGCTGGTCTCGACCGGAGGCGCGCGCGGGACCGTCGACTTCGTGATCGCCGAACCGCCGGCATCTGTGCCCGAGCCGGTGGCGGCCGTCGCCGGCACCGTGCCCGCGGTCGGCGTCGTCGACGCGCCGACCGGCGTCCGCGGCATCCTGGCCCACGTCCTCATCGCCGACGACCTGCCGTCGGCGAGGGCGGCGCGGGCAGAGCTGGATGCCAGGAAGGACACCACCACGACCGTGGTGACCCGCACCGGCGAGGTAATCACCGCACACACCGTGCGCGCCGGCTCCGGTGAGGCGTCACGGCTCGAGCTCGCCGCCGAACGGGATGCCGCGACCGAGCGTCTCGCGGAGGTCCGGGTCATCGTGGACAGCCTGCGTGAGGCGCGTGTGGACGCGACCGACCGCGTCGAGCACGCGCGACGCGCCTCGAAGGACGCGCTGCGGGCACTGCGCGAGCATGATGCCGCGCTCGCCACGCACACCGAGCAGGTCAACCGGGTCACCGTGCAGTTCGAGGCGGCATCCGCCGAGTGCGAGCGGCTGGAGGCGGGACTCGCGCAGGCGCAGGCGGCGGTCGCCGACGCCGAGCAGGCGGCCGCGCAGGCGAAGGCCGAGCTCGAGGATGCCGAATCCGCGCCGCGACCGGTTCTCGACGCGTCCGCCCGCGACGGCCTGCTGGAGGCGCTGGAGGCGGCCCGCGAAGGCGAGGTGCGTGCCCGGCTCGAGGTGGAGACGCTGCGCGAACGGGTGCGCGCCGCGCAGGCGCGCGTGGTCACCCTGGAGCGGCAGCGCGAGCAGGAGCGGGAGGCGGCCGCCGAGGCGGCGCGCCGCGCCGTCATCCGCCGTGCGCAGCGCGCCGCGGCATCCGCCGTCGCTGAGGAGCTGCCCCGTGTGCTCGACTCGATCGACCGATCCGTCACCGAGGCGAGGGTCGCGCTGGCCGAGGCCGAGGCGGAGCGCTCCGCCCACAACGAGGAACTCGTCGCCCTCCGCGCTCAGGAGACCTCACTGCGCGAACGGCTGGCGGGGCTCACCGAGAGCGTGCACGGGCTGGAGCTGCAGATCCACGAGAAGAAGCTGCACCTGACGAGCCTGCTCGAGCGGGTGGCATCCGAACTCGCGCTCGACGAGGACGTACTGGTCGCCGAATACGGCCCCGACCAGCCGGTTCCGCGGGACCCCGGCGCGGAGGACGAATCCGAGGACACCGCGATCCCCTTCGATCGGCGCATTCAAGAGCGGCGTCTCAAGGATGCCGAGCGCAAGCTCGCCCAGCTGGGCCGGGTCAATCCGCTGGCGCTCGAGGAGTTCGCCGCGCTGGAGCAGCGGCACAAGTTCCTCACCGAGCAGCTCGCCGACCTCACCAAGACCCGCCAGGACCTGCTCACGATCATCGCCGAGCTCGACGAGCGGATGCAGACGATCTTCGCCGCCGCGTTCGAAGACACCAAGCAGGCGTTCGGCGAGGTGTTCCCGCTGCTGTTCCCCGGCGGATCCGGCAGCATCTCGCTCACCAACCCCGACGACATGCTGACGACGGGCATCGAGGTCGCGGTCCGGCCGGTCGGCAAGAAGATCGAGCGGCTGTCGCTGCTCTCCGGCGGCGAGCGGTCGCTGGCGGCGGTGGCACTGCTGGTCGCGATCTTCAAAGCCCGCCCCAGCCCGTTCTACATCCTCGACGAGGTCGAGGCGGCGCTCGACGACGCCAACCTGGGCCGATTGCTCACCGTGTTCGAACAGCTGCGGGAGAGCTCGCAGCTGCTGATCATCACGCACCAGAAGCGCACCATGGAGATCGCGGACGCCCTGTACGGGGTGTCGATGCGCCAGGACGGCGTGTCCGCGGTGGTCGGTCAGCGGGTGGGGGAGCGCGCTGCGGCCGCGAGCTGAGGCCATCTGCGCGGGCCCCACCGCGTGCCGGCTCCGGAGAACCCCGGACCGTCCGGACTGTGTAAGGCGTGTCGTGTCGCGACACGCCTTGCTTCGCGCCCATGATCCGGATTCTCCAGCGGTCAGGGGATGGCGGGCCCTGGCCGTAGGCTGGAGTCATGGCGGAGAAGTCCTGGTCACTCGGTCGCGCACTGCGCGGCATGTTCGTCAAGCCCACGATCGACGAGACGACGTGGGAGGACCTGGAGACGGCGCTCATCACCGCGGACTTCGGTCCGTCGATCACCGAGCAGCTGCTCGACGAGCTGCACGAGAAGGTCGACCGCTACCGCACCACCGACCCCCGCGACCTGCAGCGCATGCTGCGTGAATCGCTCGAGGAACGCTTCGCGAAGTTCGACACCACGCTGAAGCTGTCGGAGCGTCCGGCCGTGGTGCTGGTGGTCGGCGTGAACGGCGTGGGCAAGACCACCACGATCGGCAAGTTCACCAAGTTCCTGCGCGGCTACCAGCGCAGCGTGGTCGTCGGCGGGGCGGACACGTTCCGGGCTGCGGCCGTCGACCAGCTCGCCACCTGGGCGCAGCGCGCCGGCGCCGCGATGGTTCGGCCGCAGCATGAGGGCCAGGATCCGGCATCCGTCGCGTACCAGACGGTGGAATACGCCAAGCAGCAGGGCATCGAGATCGCCATCATCGACACCGCCGGCCGCCTGCACACCAAAGGCGGGCTCATGGACGAGCTGTCGAAGGTGCGCCGCGTCATCGAGAAACAGGCCCCGATCAGTGAGGTGCTGCTCGTGCTCGACGCCACGACCGGTCAGAACGGCGTGCTCCAGGCGGAGGCGTTCCTGCAGCACGCGGGTGTGACGGGGCTCGTGATCACCAAGCTCGACGGCTCCGCGAAGGGCGGTTTCGTGCTCGCCGTGCAGGAGCGCACCGGCATCCCGGTGAAGCTGCTCGGGCAGGGCGAGGGCATCGACGACCTGACCGGTTTCACGCCCCACGTGTTCGTCCAGTCGCTCGTCGGCGCGTAGGACTACCGTCCTGCCCCCTCGGCTGGTTTCATAGCGATATGGCGATCGAACACGACTACTTCGGGGTCCTCTCCGCAGGTCCCGACGGAGCGATCTTCTGGAGCGAGAGGGTCGATTTCGGTGACCAGTCCGTCACCGTCGACCTCACCGCGCCCGATCAGGACGACGTGTCGATCGACGCCCTCGACGTCGCCGCCGCGCTGATCTCGGGTATCGAGAATCTGGATGCCAACGTGCGGCGCGCCATGCTGGCGGAGGTCGACGACCGCACCAGCGAGGTGACGGAGTACATCCTGCAGCAGCAGGAGGCCTACGGCGACGAGCTGGAGCAGGTGCTGGTCGACATCAGCGGCGACGCTGCGGTCGACATCATCCGCTCGCTGCGGTTCGCGAGCATGACGATCCTCGCCGACGAGCACGGCGGGTCGGAGCCGTTCGCGGTTCTGGAGTACGCCCTCGATGCTGATGCCACCGACGACGTGCTCCTGGTCAACCTCGGCTCCGACGGCGCCGTGCTGTCGGTGATGAGCGCCGACTGATCCCGCGCTCCGGGCTTGCCCGGTAGTCCGGCCGGCACCGCCGGAGGCGAGCGGGACGAAGCGCCGTCAGACGGCCTGAGCGAAGCCCAGATCGGCGCTCTCGGCGATGTGCGCCAGGTGCGGCGGGATCTCGCGCCCCTTGGAGAGCATGGACTGTGCCCAGAGACGACCGGCGCGGTACGAGGAGCGCACCAGGGGACCGGCGAGCACGCCGAGGAACCCGATCCGCTCCGCCTCCTCCTTGAACTCCACGAACTCGGCCGGCTTCACCCAGCGCGCGACCGGCAGGTGCCGCGGCGACGGACGCAGGTACTGCGTGATCGTGATGATGTCGCAGCCGGCGTCGTGCAGGTCCTGCAGCGCCTGCACGACCTCCTCCGGCTCCTCGCCCATTCCGAGGATGAGGTTCGACTTGGTGATGAGCCCCGCCTGGTGCCCCTGGGTGATGACGTTGAGGGAGCGCTCGTACTTGAACGCGGGACGGATGCGCTTGAAGATGCGCGGCACCGTCTCGACGTTGTGCGCGAACACCTCGGGTCGGGCGTCGAAGATCTGACCCAGGAAGGCCGGGTCGGCGTTGTGCTCGTTGGCGAGCAGCTCGACGCCGGTGTTCGGGTTCAGCTCGTGGATCTTGCGCACCGTCTCGGCGTTCAGCCAGGCGCCGGTGTCGGGCAGATCGTCGCGGGCCACGCTGGTGACCGTGGCGTAGCGCAGGCCCATCCGCTGCACGCTCTCGGCGACGCGGCGGGGCTCGTCGGTGTCGTACTCGGCGGGCTTTCCGGTGTCGATCTGACAGAAGTCGCATCGGCGGGTGCACTGCGAGCCGCCGATGAGGAAGGTGGCCTCCTTGTCCTCCCAGCACTCGAAGATGTTCGGGCAGCCGGCCTCTTGGCAGACGGTGTGCAGCCCCTCGTCCTTCACCAGCGAATGCAGGGCGGTGTACTCCGGGCCCATCTTCGCCTTGGTCCGGATCCATTCCGGCTTGCGCTCGATGGGCGTCTCGGCGTTGCGGATCTCCAGGCGCAGCAGCTTGCGGCCCTCGGGCGCGGCGCTCATGCGGCCACCTCCGTCGCGTACTCGGCCGTGAAGGCGTCGGACACGGCCTGCACGATGTCGGAGGGCGAGACCGCACTTCCGGTCACCTCGCTGATCGTCGTGACGCCGGCATCGGTGATCCCGCACGGGATGATGCCGCGGAAGGCGGCCAGCGAGTTGTCGCAATTGATCGCGAAACCGTGCATCGTCACGCCCTGCTGCACCCGGACCCCGATCGCGGCCACCTTGTCCTCGGAGAGCGGACGGCGTACCCACACGCCGCTGCGGCCCTCGACCTGGTAGCCGTCGACGCCGAGCGGACGCAACACGTCGATGAGCAGGCGCTCCAGACGGCGCACATGCGCCACGACGTCCATCGGCTCCGGCAGGCGCACGATCGGGTACCCGACCAGCTGACCAGGGCCGTGCCAGGTGATCTTGCCGCCGCGGTCGACGTCGACCACGGGCGTGCCGTCCTTCGGACGCTCGTGCGGCTCGGTGCGCTTGCCCGCCGTGTAGACGGCCTCGTGCTCGAGCAGCAGCAGCGTGTCGGGGCGGGTGCCGGCGACCACCTCTCGGTGGACGCGACGCTGCAGCTCCCACCCCTCGAGGTACGGCACGAAGTCGGGCGCCAGGCCCGCGATCTGGATGTCCAGCATGAAAGTCCTTCGCGGTTGTTGGATCGTGTCCAAGAAAACGACTCGGGACAACATTACGCCTCCGGATGGGAGAGCGCGCGCATCCCGGCCCCGATACGCTGATCCCATGGGAACCGCTCCGAGAGCAGGACGGCCGCGCGTCTCGTCGCGCGAGACGCTCGCCGAGGCTGCGTGCGAGCTGTTCCTCGAGCAGGGGTACGACGCCACCTCCATCCTCGAGATCACCCGCCGCGCCGGCGTGAGCCGGTCCAGCTTCTTCAACTACTTCTCGTCGAAGAGCGACGTGCTGTGGTCGGGCTTCGACGAGCGGCTCGACGCGGTGCTGCTCGCGCTGGCCGCGCTGGGGACGGATGCCACCGGCGACGGTGTCTGCGCGGCGCTCGACCTCCTCGTGCAGGATTTCGCGCCGGACCCGCTCGCCCTGGCGTTCCGCAACGCCCAGGCAATGGGACTGGAGGAGGAACTGCTGCGCGACGCCGGGCTGCGGCACGCTCGGATCGCCGCGGGTGTCGCGGCCGCCGCCCGATCCGCCGGCATCGGTGTGATCCGTGCGGACATCCTGGGCGCGGCCTACGCCGCCGCGGTCATGTCGTCGCTGCGGGTCTGGGCGGAGCAGGGGGCCGGACAGGCGTCGCTCGAGGAGCAGTTCCGCGGCGCGCTGCGCAGCATCCACGATCTTCCCTGGGGCTGATCGCGCACCTGCGCGGACATTTCACCCCGTGGCGGACAGGTACGGAGTGAACCCGCTCTGAAGGAGGCGCTCATGTCCGACCCGCTGGATGACCTGCTCGACCGTTCCGCTCCGCCGCTGGCCGACCGCGGCGCCGGGCGAGATGCGGCGCTGCGCCTGATGGGGGTGGACGCCCGGGACACCGTGCGGCCCCGCCTGCCCGTCCGACGTCGAAGCGCCGTGCTGGGCGGCGTGCTCGCCGCGGTACTGGTGGGCGGTGCGGGGGTGGCGGCGGCGAACTCGGACTGGTCGTGGATCGCCGGTCTCGAGAACCCGCATCACAGCTACACGTACACGTCGCCGACCTGGGGGCAGTGCGAGCTCCGGTTCGCCTATGACACAGTGACGCCCTGGGAGCGCTCCGACGTCGATCGGATCGTCGACGGCGTCTTCGCCGACCCTGACCTGCAGGTGAAAGCGGAGCCGCTGGTCGACAAGCATCTCGCTCGCATCGAGGCCGAGCAGGCCACCCGGCCGGATGAGAAGGCGGACCCGCGCACTCCCGACCTGAACGTCTGGCACGCGAGCGAGCAGGCCGTTTTCGAGCTCATGCACGACGCGCTGGCTGCGCACGGGTATCTCCCGGACAGCGGCGCAGGCATCGCCGGCGGCACGAGTCAGGTGCACTGCGAGCACGAGGACTGGGGCGGCGAAGGCGGCGAGCAGTGACCCGCTCCGACGCCGATCGGCGGCTCATCGCCGCCTTCGAGACCAACGCCGCCGATCTGCTCGCGTACCTGGAACGGCGCGTTGGACCGGATGACGCCGCCGACCTGCTCGGCGAGACCATGGTCGTCGCCTGGCGGCGGGTGAAGCACCTGCCCGGTGATCCCGAACCCGCTCGGATGTGGCTGTTCGGCATCGCACGCGGCACACTGCTGAACCACGCGCGCGGGCAGCGACGGCGATGGGCCCTCGCCGACCGGATCCGTGTCCAGTCCCGGGAGTCGGCGGCATCCCCCGGCGCCGACGAGGGTGCCGACGTGCGTGACGCGATCGAACGGCTCGACGCGGAGCTCGCAGAATTGGTGCGCCTCGTGCACTGGGACGGGTTCTCGCTCGCGGATGCCGCCGCGCTGCACGGCATCCCGGCATCCACCGCCAGAGGACGCTACCAGCGCGCGAAGGAGCAGCTCCGCGCCGCGCTGAGAGCGGAGGCGCCGCTCGCGTAGAATCGGAGGCACCATGGCTACCTTTGGCACGCTCTCCGACCGGCTCACCGAGACCTTCCGCAACCTCCGCACGAAGGGGAAGCTCACGCCGGCCGACGTCGACGGCACCGTCCGCGAGATCCGCCGGGCCCTGCTGGACGCCGACGTGGCTCTCGCCGTGGTGAAGGACTTCACCGCCAAGGTGCGCGAGCGTGCACTCGGTGACGAGGTCAGCAAGGCGCTCAACCCGGCGCAGCAGGTCGTGCAGATCGTCAACGAGGAGCTGGTGGGGATCCTCGGCGGCGAGCAGCGCCGCCTCGTCTTCGCGAAGACCCCGCCGACGGTGATCATGCTCGCCGGTCTCCAGGGATCGGGTAAGACCACCTTCGCCGGGAAGCTGGCGAAGCAGCTGGAGTCGGAGGGGCACACCCCGCTGCTCGTGGCGGCAGACCTGCAGCGCCCGAACGCGGTCACCCAGTTGCAGGTGGTCGGTGAGCGCGCGGGTGCCGCGGTGTTCGCGCCGGAGCCGGGCAACGGCGTCGGCGACCCGGTGCGCGTCGCGCAGGACGGCGTCGCATACGCCCGGCGCCAGCAGCACGACGTGGTCATCATCGACACCGCGGGACGTCTCGGCGTAGACGCCGAACTGATGAAGCAGGCCTCTGACATCCGCAAGGCCACCGACCCGGACGAGGTGCTCTTCGTCATCGACGCGATGATCGGACAGGACGCGGTCAACACCGCCAAAGCGTTCCAGGAGGGCGTCGACTTCACCGGTGTCGTGCTGTCGAAGCTCGACGGCGACGCCCGCGGCGGTGCTGCGCTGTCGGTGGCGTCGGTCACCGGTCGCCCCATCATCTTCGCGTCGACGGGCGAGAACCTCGAGGACCTCGAGCCGTTCCACCCCGACCGCATGGCGAGCCGCATCCTCGACCTCGGCGACATCCTCACCCTCATCGAGCAGGCCCAGCAGGCGTTCGACGAGGAGGAGGCGCGCAAGGTCGCCGAGAAGCTCGCGACCGAGGCCTTCACCCTCGAGGACTTCCTCGACCAGCTTCAGCAGATGAAGAAGATGGGCTCGATGAAGAAGATGCTCGGGATGCTGCCCGGCATGGGCCAGATGAAGCAGCAGCTCGAGGACTTCGACGAGCGCGAGATCGACCGCACAGAGGCGATCATCCGCTCGATGACACCCGCCGAGCGGCGCAACCCGAAGATCCTGAACGGCTCGCGCCGACTGCGCATCGCCCGAGGCTCGGGAATGACCGTCACCGACGTGAACCAGCTCGTGCAGCGGTTCGAGCAGGCCGCGAAGATGATGAAGACAGTGGCCCGCGGTGGCATGCCGAACATCCCCGGCATGGGCCCCGTGCCCGGCATGGGACGGCCCGGCGCGTCGGGCAAGCGCGGCAAGAAGGGCAAGGCGAAGGGCGGATCGCGCTCGGGCAACCCCGCGAAGCGGGCGGCCGAGAACGCCGGTCTCGCCACCACCGCCCCCACAGGGTCCGGCTTCGGCCTCGGCGGCCAGCAGGCTCCCAGCGAGGCCGACCTAGCCGAGATCCAGAAGCTGTTCGGCAAGGGCTGACCCGGCCTCACCCGCACCGGAACGTGAGAGACACCCGCACCGGAACGTGAGAGAGGCGGGCCCGGGGCACGACCCCGGACCCGCCCCTCAGTGAAGCGAGATCACTTCACGTCGTCGTCGACCCAGTCCATCGACTTCGTGACAGCCTTGCGCCACAGACGCAGCTGACGGTCGCGCTCGGCCTCGTCCATGCTCGGCTCCCAACGCTTGTCCTCCTGCCAGTTCTCGCGCAGGTCGTCCAGGCCGTTCCAGAAGCCGACCGCCAGACCGGCGGCGTAGGCCGCGCCCAGCGCGGTGGTCTCGGCGACGACCGGGCGCACCACCGGCACTCCCAGCACATCGGCCTGGAACTGCATGAGCGCGTCGTTGGCCACCATGCCGCCGTCGACCTTCAACTCGGTGAGGTCGACTCCGGCATCCGCGTTCACCGCGTCGAGGACGTCGCGCGTCTGGAACGCGACCGCCTCGAGAGCGGCACGGGCGATGTGGTTCTTGTTCGCGTAGCGGGTGAGGCCGACGATCGCACCCCGGGCGTCAGGTCGCCAGTACGGTGCGAACAGGCCCGAGAAGGCCGGCACGATGTACACGCCGCCGTTGTCGTCCACCTGGCGCGCCAGCTCCTCGACCTCGGGGGCGGAGGAGATGATGCCCAGCTGGTCCCGCAGCCACTGAATCAGCGACCCCGTGACGGCGATCGAACCCTCCAGCGCGTAGTGCGTCGGGCCGTCGCCCAGCTTGTAGCCCACCGTGGTGAGCAGGCCGTTCTTCGACCGCACGATCTCCTCGCCGGTGTTGAAGATCAGGAAGCAGCCCGTGCCGTACGTGTTCTTGCTCTCGCCGGTGTTGAACGCCGCCTGTCCGAATGTCGCCGCCTGCTGGTCTCCCAGGATGCCGGCGATGGGGGTCTCCCGCAGCAGGGAGGAGCTCTCCGCGGCGCCGTAGACCTCCGACGAGGAGCGGATCTCCGGCATCATCGAGCGCGGCACGCCGAACGCCTCCAGGATGTCGTCACGCCACTCCAGGGTCTCGAGGTCCATGAACATGGTGCGCGACGCGTTGGTCACGTCCGTGGCGTGCACGCCGCCCTCGATGCCGCCGGTCAGGTTCCACAGCACCCAGCAGTCGGTCGTGCCGAACAGCAGGTCCCCGGCCTCCGCCTTCTCTCTGGCGCCCTCCACGTTCTCCAGGATCCAGGTGATCTTGGTGCCCGAGAAGTACGTCGCCAGCGGCAGGCCGACGACATCCTTGAACCGGTCGCCGCCGCCGTCCGCCGCGAGGCGGTCGACGATCTCCTGCGTGCGCGTGTCCTGCCAGACGATCGCGTTGTAGACCGGTTTGCCGGTCGTCTTGTCCCAGACGACGGCGGTCTCGCGCTGGTTGGTGATGCCCACCGCCGCGATGTCGTGCCGGGTCAGATCGGCGCGGCTGAGGGCCAGCCCGATCACCTCCTGCACGTTCCGCCAGATCTCCAGCGGGTCGTGCTCCACCCAGCCGGCCTTCGGCAGGATCTGCTCGTGCTCCTTCTGTCCCGTGGCGACGATGCTGCCCTTGCGATCGAAGATGATCGCGCGGCTGGAGGTCGTGCCCTGGTCGATGGCGATGACGTAGTCGGCCATGTTCTTCTCCTTTGAATTCGGCTTCGGTGCGGATCAGGCCAGCGAAAGCAGCGCGGGCGCGGCGAGAGCGGCGAGAGCTCCGCCGACGAGCGGGCCGACCACGGGGACCCAGGAGTACGCCCAATCGCTCGAGCCCTTGCCCTTGATCGGCAGGATGGCGTGCGCGATGCGGGGCCCGAGGTCACGCGCGGGGTTGATGGCGTATCCGGTGGGGCCACCGAGCGAGGCGCCGATGCCGACCACGACGAGCGCGACAGGCAGCGCGGTCAGCGGGCCGAGGCCGCCGGGGGTGCCGACCTCGATGTCGCCGTAGTCGGCGAACGCGAAGATCGCGAACACCAGCACGAAGGTGCCGATGATCTCGGTGATCAGGTTGTGGCCGTAGGAGCGGATCGCCGGTCCGGTCGAGAAGACGCCCAGCTTGTTGGCAGGGTCCGCCTCGACGTCGAAGTGCTGGCGATACGCGGCCCAGGTGAGCACCGCGCCGAGAATCGCTCCGACCATCTCCGCGGCGAACGCCACGAGGAACATCGTGAAAGTGATCTTGCCGGCGATCAGCAGGCCGATGCCGACGGCGGGGTTGAGGATCGCTCCGGAGTAGGCGGAGACGAGGACACCGACGAAGACCGCCAGGCCCCATCCCCAGTTGACCATCAGGAACCCGCCGCCGAAGCCCTTGTTCTTCGCCAGCGCGACATTGGCCACCACGCCGCAACCGAGCAGGATGAGCATCGCGGTGCCCACCATCTCGGAGAGGAAGTAGAGACCGAGATTGACGTCAGTCATGTCTTCATTGACCTTTCTTCGCTCGCGGCGGGTGTCGCCGGAGCATCTTCAACAGGATCCGCCCGGTAGGACGGACTGCGCCGCTCAGGGGCGGGCAGGCAGGGGGATCGACAGCCCGTGGGCGTCGTTCAGCAGTTCGATCGTGGTGCGCAGCTCGGATGCGCGCTGCTCGGCCGACCAGCCGAGGATCTCGCCGAGCGCGTCTGCGATCTCCTCGAGCACCGCCCCGTCGGCGTCTCCGACGAACGCGATGCTGGTGCGGCGCAGCACGATGTCAGCGAGCCGGACCACCAGCTCGTGGTCGACCATCCACTGCAGTTCGCGCGTCGACAGCGCTCCGCCGGCGAGCGGGCGGTCCTCACCCTGCCGGACGAAGTCCCACACCTCGGCGGCGCGCGTGCCGTAGCGGACCAGCAGCTGGTCGCCCCGCTCCGCGGCGCCGGGGAGGTTGCTCTTCTTCCACGCCTCCCTGGCGCGGACGGTCCGGGGGAACCCGTGCCCGCCGCCGATCGGCATCCCGGCGGTGGACGTCTTCCGCGGGCGGTCGAGCAGACCCAGCACGCGGTCGGAGAGCGCCTCGCCGAGCGCGCGGAAGGTCGTCCACTTGCCCCCGACCAGGCTGAGCAGCGGCACCTCGCCGCTGTCGTCGAGTTCGACGCGGTAGTCGCGGGAGACGAAGCCGGGCGCGGTGTCCTCGTGGCGGGGGAGCGGGCGGATGCCGGAGAAGCGGAACACGATCTGCTCGCGGGACACCGGGATCTTCGGGAAGACGTGGTGGATGAGGTCGAAGAAGTAGTCGATCTCCTCCTCGGTGCAGCGGGCCGGCTGACGGGGGTCGGCGTCGATGTCTGTGGTTCCGACGAGCACGCGGCCCTTGAGCGGGTAGATCAGCACGATGCGACCGTCGGAGTGCTCGAAGAAGATCTCCCTGCCCTGCGTCGCGGCGAGCAGCTCGGGGTGATCCAGGACGATGTGCGAACCCTTGGTGCCGCCCATGAAACGGGTCTCGGTGCCGAGCGCCTCGTTCGTGAGGTCGGTCCACGGGCCGGAGGTGTTCACCACCACGTCGGCGGCGACGGTGAACTCGTCGCCCGACTGGCGGTCGCGCAGCACGATCTCCCGGCCGCGTCGGCCGATGGCCTCGACGTAGTTGACCGCGTAGGAGTCCTCGTTCGCGGAGCGCCCGTCCTGCAGCACGTCCAGGGCGAGCCGCTCCGGATCGTGCATGGAGGCGTCGTAGTACGTGGCGGTGTACTTGATGTCGGTGTCGAGCGCGGGAAGCTCCGCCAGCGACCTCCGGCGACCCAGGAAGCGGTGCCGCGGCACCGACCCGCCGTCGCGCGAGAAGGTGTCGTACAGCACGAGGCCGGCCTTGATGAGCACCGCCCCGCGCTCCTGCGGCTTGCCGCTGCGGTGGGTGAGGAAGCGCAGCGGGGCGGCGAGGATGCCGGAGAAGGTGGAGTAGATCGGAATGGTCGTCTGCAGCGGCTTGACGTAGTGCGGTGCGATGCGCAGCAGCCCGTTGCGCTCCTGCACCGATTCCCGCACCAGGCGGAACTCGCCGTTCTCCAGATAGCGGATGCCGCCGTGGATCATGTGGCTCGACGCGGCCGAGGCGCCGGAGGCGAAATCGTTGCGTTCCACGAGCACGGCGTCGACGCCCTGCAGGGACAGATCGCGGAACAGGGAGATGCCGTTGATGCCGCCGCCGATGATGAGGACTGTCGTCCTTCCGGCATCCTTCACTGCTGCCAGCTGCGCGTCCCGGCGCGAGGTTCGTGTCGAATCGATCATCATCGACCCCTCCCTTTCGTTCCCGGCACCAGACTCGACCCGACCGAGTGTGGTGCGCAAGCACAGTGCACATATGTGCAAGGCTGTGGAGCGGGGAGGTCGGGGATGTCTGAGCACGATGAACGCCGGGTGCGTGACGGAAAGGTCATCGCGGCGCTGACGGCGGCGAAGCTCTACTACATGCAGGACATGACCATGGAGGCGATCGCGCGCGAGCTCGGCACGTCGCGGTCGTCGGTGTCACGGCTGCTGTCCTACGCCCGCGACACGGGGCTGGTGGACATCCGGGTCAACTCGCCGTTCGATCGGGCGGGATCTATCGAACAGCGCATCCGCGAGCGATTCCGGATCGTCGCGCACGTCGTCCCGATGCCCGCGGTCGTGAACGAGGTCGAGCGGATGGAGCGGGTGGCGCTCACGGCCGGCCGGCTGCTGTCACAGTTCATCGACTCGAACATGGTCGTCGGCATCGCCTGGGGCTCGACGCTGAGCATGGTGAGTCGGTCGCTGGTGCAGAAGGACACCCACAACACCACATTCGTGCAGCTCAATGGCGCGGGAAACACGCAGACCAGCGGAGTGGAGTACTCCAGCGACATCCTGCAGCGCTTCGGCCAGGCGTTCGGCGCGCAGGTCGAGCAGTTCCCGGTGCCGGCGTTCTTCGACAACCCGGACACGCGTGAGGCGATGTGGCGCGAACGCAGCACGCTGCGTGTGCTGTCCTTCCAGGCGAAGATGGACATCGCGGTGTTCAGTCTCGGCTCGCCGTCCGCGGAGGTGCCGAGCCGCGTGTACGTGGGCGGGTACCTCAGCCGTGAGGACTACCGCAGCCTCAACGAGGACGGCGCGATCGGTGACGTCGCCACCGTGTTCTTCCGGGCCGACGGCAGCTGGCGCGACATCCGCCTGAACGCCCGTGCCACCGGGCCCGACCTCGACCGCCTGCGACGGGTGCCGCGCCGGGTGTGCATCGTCTCGGGCGCGGCCAAGCTGCCGTCCCTGCGCGCGGCGATCGCAGCGGACGCGATAACCGATGTCGTCCTCGACGAGAACCTGGCGAGGATGCTGGCAGAGCAGCCCTGAACGCGGCCGCGAGCCTCAGCTGGGGCTCACCGGGCGGACGACGCCGGACCCTCGCGGAACTCCCGGATGAGGTGCTGCACGACCTGGCGCAGGTCGCCGTCGGCCGCGTCCGCCGCGGCCACCTGCCGGGCATAGCTCGCCCCGCCGGCGAGGATGTCCGAGATGCCAGCGAGCTCGGCGGAGCAGTCCAGTTCGCCGGCGATGGGGGAGAGGTCCTCCACGGCGGCGGCGATGTGGTCGCGCACCGGCACCTGCGACCCCGCGGCGTCGACGATCACCCGCGCGTCGAGGCCGTACCGGGCGGCCCGCCACTTGTTCTCGCGATGGAACCAGGGCGGCATCGTCGCCAGTGTGCGCCCCTGGTCCATCTCGCGGGAGAAATGCTCCACCAGGCACTGCGTGAACGCGGCGATCGAGGCCAGTTCGGTGAGGGTCGACATGCCGTCGCAGGCGCGAACCTCGACCGTCCCCCACCGTGGTGCGGGCCGGATGTCCCAGCGCACCTCGGAGACGTCGGCCATGACCCCGGTGCGGACCATGTCGTCGAGGTAGCGCTCGAAATCGGCCCAGGTGTGCAGCGCCCACGGCAGTCCGGCAGTGGGCAGCTGCTGGAACACCAGCGCACGGTTCGACGCGTAGCCGGTCCGCTCACCCGCCCAGTACGGGCTGGACGCCGACAGCGCCTGCAGATGCGGCAGGAAGTCCGACAGGGCACCGATGATCGGCAGCACCTTGTCGCGGTCCTCGACGCCGATGTGCACGTGGATGCCCCAGATCATCATGTTGCGACCCCACCACTGGGTGCGCTCGATGAGGGTGCGATAGCGGGTCTTGTCGGTGACGCGCTGATTGAACCACTGCGCGAACGGGTGGCTGCCGGCGGACAGCAGCTCGATTCCGGCGGGGTCGGTCGCCGCCCGCACCGCGGCGATGGCGGATGCCACGTCGCCGACGGCCTCTGCGACGGTGGCGCCCACGCCGCTGGTCACCTCGATCGTGTTCGTCAACAGCTCGCCGGTGACGGTGTAGCGCTCGTCGGCGCTCTGCGGCTCGAGCGCCGCCAGCAGCTCGGGTGCGCGGCCGACGAGATCACCGGTGGCGGGGTCGGCGAGCATGATCTCCCACTCGAGCCCGACGGTGGAGCGGGCGGAGGGCGCGAATTCCAGCGGCACGCGCTCAGTCTGACACGCGCGATCCCGCCCACGCACGGGGCGCGTGTCTCATTTCGCGCCGTGACCCGGCATCTGGCAGAATGGAGGGTCGGACGACATGCTCGACCCTCTATCCAGCATCCGTCCACCCTCAGAGCTTCCGCCGGGTGTGCACCCCACGCTCCAGGCGACCGGTTCGTTTCCTTCCACACCACTCAGGAGAATCGTGGCTGTCAAGATCCGTCTCAAGCGCATGGGCAAGATCCGTGCGCCCTACTACCGCATCGTCGTCGCCGACTCGCGCACCAAGCGCGATGGTCGCGTGATCGAGGAGATCGGCAAGTACCACCCCACCGAGGAGCCCTCGTTCATCGAGGTCGACTCCGAGCGTGCGCAGTACTGGCTCTCCGTCGGTGCCCAGCCGACCGAGCAGGTCACCGCGCTGCTGAAGATCACCGGCGACTGGGGCAAGTTCAAGGGTGACAAGGACGCCAAGTCCACCCTGAAGACCGCCGAGCCGAAGCCGGCCTTCGAGATCGACTCCGCAAAGAAGTCGGTCATCAAGCCGAAGGCGGAGAAGAAGGAGGAGGCTCCCGCTGCGGAGGCCCCCGCCGACGCTCCCGCCGAGGACGCAGCCGAGGCTGCGGCCGACTCCGAGTAATCCGTCGTGCTCGCCGCCGCGCTCGAACACGTCGTCAAGGGGATCGTCGATCACCCGGACGACGTCCGCATCACCGCATCCGCGTCGCCCCGTGGCGACCTCCTCGAGGTGCATGTGCACCCGGATGACCGTGGTCGCGTGATCGGGCGCGGCGGCCGCACCGCCAAAGCGCTGCGCACCCTCATCGCCGCCCTCGCCGATGGCCGTCGCGTCCGCGTCGACGTCGCGGACGACTGACGTGGCGGCCGAGAAGAACCAGCTCCGCGTCGGCCGCCTGCTCAAGGCGCACGGCCTCAAGGGCGCGTTGAAGCTCGAGCTGTACACCGACAACCCGGAGCGGCGTTTCGTCCCCGGCGCCGAGTTCACCTTGCAGGTGCCCGAGGCGTCCGCCTGGCACGGCAAGACCGTGACCGTGCGCGAGTACCGGGTCATGAACGGCAACCCGGTGGTGTTCCTGGAGGGCGTCGAGGACCGCACCGCGGCCGAGTCGCTGGTCCGCGCCATCCTGTGGATCGACCAGGACGACGAGCCGGAGGACAACGCCTGGTACGACCATCAGCTGGTCGGCCTGGAGGTCGTCCGCGACGACGTCCCGGTCGGGCGGGTGGTGCGCGTCGAGCACCTGCCCGCGCAGGACCTGCTGATCGTCAAATCCGGGGACCGCGAGGTGATGGTCCCGTTCGTCGAGGCGATCGTCCCGACCGTCGATCCGGTGGCCGGCCGCATCGTCGTCACGCCCCCTGCCGGGCTCTTCGAGGAGATCTCCGGCGACGACGTCGCGGAGCCGGATGCCGCGGATGCCGCCCCCGGTGCGGACGCCGGCAGCGCCGACACGGACGAGGGGCGCCCCGCCTCCCAGTGAGGCCACGCATCATGCGCGTCGACGTCGTCTCGATCTTCCCGTCGTACTTCGACGGACTCGCGCTCTCGCTGCTCGGCAAGGCGCGGGACGCCGGCATCCTCGACCTCCGCGTCCACGACCTGCGCGACTGGACGCACGACCGGCACCGCACCGTCGACGACACACCCTACGGCGGCGGCGCCGGCATGGTGATGAAGCCGGAACCGTGGGGTCTCGCGCTCGACGAGCTCGTAGGCGTGTCCGCGGATGCGCCCGCCGTGACCGGCGAGCGCCCCACCATCATCTTCCCGTCACCCGCCGGCGAGTTGTTCACGCAGCGGACCGCGCGCGAACTCGCCATGCGTGAGCATCTGGTGTTCGGCTGCGGCCGCTACGAGGGCATCGACGAGCGGGTCTTCGAATACGCGGCCGAGCTCGGCGAGGTGCGCCTCATCAGCCTCGGCGACTACGTGCTGAACGGCGGAGAGGTCGCCGTGATGGCGATGGTCGAGGCCATCGGCCGGCTGATCCCCGGCGTGGTCGGCAACCCGGAGAGCCTGGTCGAGGAATCGCACGAGGACGGGCTCCTCGAGTACCCGTCCTACACCAAGCCCTCCGTCTGGAGGGACCGCGCCGTGCCGGACGTGCTGCTGAGCGGCAACCACGGCGCGATCGCCGCGTGGCGTCGCGAGCAGCAGCTCGAGCGCACCCGCGCCCGGCGCCCCGACCTGCTCGGCGAGTAGCCCCTCGCCCCTTCTTCGCCGGTTCGCCGAATGCACGGCATCCCGTCGAGTGCACGCCCTGCCCGCGCGGGTTGCCCGTCCACTCGGCGAGTTCCCGTGCACTCGAGGAGGGGAGGCAGGGGAGCGCCGTCAGTCGACGCCCAGGAACGAGCGGTCGGTGAGGACGATCGGGCCGTCCTCGGTGACCGCCACGGTGTGCTCGGAATGCGCGCCGCGGGAGCCGTCGGCGCTGCGCAGCGTCCAACCGTCGGGGTCGGTGATGAGCTCGTCGGTGGTGGCCAGGAACCACGGCTCCAGCGCGAACACCAGGCCCGCGCGCAGCGGGAACCCGCGGCCGGCGCGGCCGTCGTTGGGCACGTGCGGGTCGCCGTGCATGATCCGGCCGACGCCGTGGCCGCCGAAGTCGGTGTTGATCGAGTAGCCCTCACCGTGCGCGACGGCCGCGATCGCGGCGGAGATGTCGCCGATGCGGTTGCCGACGACGGATGCCGCAATGGCGGCATCCAGTGCCCGCTCGGTCGTCTCGATGAGCCGCAGGTCCTCGTCGCGGGGTGTCCCCACCACGAACGACACGGCCGAGTCCGCCACCCAACCGTCGACCGACACGGCGAAGTCGAGGGAGACCAGATCGCCGTCCCGCAGCGTGTAGTCGTGGGGAAGGCCGTGCAGCACGGCGTCGTTCACCGACGTGCAGATCACCTTGCCGAACGGTCCGTTGCCGAACGACGGCGCGTAGTCGATGTAGCACGACTCGGCACCGGCCTTGCGGATGAGGTCGTGCGCGTGACGGTCGATCGACAGCAGGTTCGTCCCCACCTTCGTCTCCTCCCGCAGGGTCGCCAGGGTCTCGGCCACGAATCGGCCGGCCGCGCGCATCTCGTCGATCTCGGCAGGGGTGCGCAGTTCGATCATGGGGGTCCTCTCGTCCGCATCCATTCTCCCCGATGTGTCGGCAACGGAACGCTCACAGCGAAAGGCGGCCCACACACGACCGCGACGCACGTACCATCGGAACATGCTCTTGCGACGCGCCCTCTTCCGCTGGCTGCTGCCGGCGGCGGTCGTGCTGCCGTTGTGGATGATCGTCGGCTGGGCGTTCTTCGGGCAGAGCGGCGCCGGTCTGTTGTGGGTGCTGCTGATGGCCGTGCCGTCGCTGTTTGTCGGACAGCTCGTTCTGACGCTGCTGACACGGTCTCGGCCGTCGGTCCGCGCCGAGCGCGCGCTGTCCTGGTGGGACGTCGCTGGCTTCGCCGCCTGGCACGGACTCACGATCGCCGTGGGATGCTTCATCGACGGCGCGTTCGGCTGGCTGCTCACTCTTGCGATCCTCGTCGGCCTCGGGCTGTTCTGGTTGCAGCTCTGGCAGCTGTGGAGCGAGGCCAAGGGCACCGGCGCACGGATCCGCGAGACGATCACGTGGGAGTCGGTGCGCGCCTCGGGTGAGCCGCGGCAGGACCGCGCTCGTCCCGACGTGGTCGTCATCGAGGAGAAGCGACCGCAGGACTGAGCGTCGCGCGCCGACGCCCGTTTTGGTGGGCTGATCCGTTCATGGCAGAATGGACTCTTGTGCCGTGACCCGGCTCTGCCTCAGGGGAGCCCGCGGTCGCCCAGTGCGCCGTTCGGCACGAACCCGTTCCTGTTCCTTCCATCATGCATCCGACCTGTGGCGAGTGCAGAGAGAGACGATCATGCAGATCCTCGACGCCGTCGACGCGGCTTCGCTCCGTTCCGACATCCCTGTCTTCAACCCCGGTGACACCGTCAAGGTGCACGTCAACATCACCGAGGGCAACCGCTCCCGCATCCAGGTCTTCCAGGGCGTCGTCATCGCCCGCCAGGGTGACGGCGTGCGCGAGACGTTCACCGTCCGCAAGATCAGCTTCCAGGTCGGCGTCGAGCGGACCTTCCCGGTGCACTCGCCGGTGATCGACCACATCGAGGTCGTCACGCGTGGTGACGTGCGCCGCGCCAAGCTCTACTACCTCCGCAACCTCCGCGGCAAGAAGGCGAAGATCAAGGAGAAGCGCGACAACTGACGCGCGGCGACCCTGCGAAACGGAACCCCGGGACATGGCGTCCCGGGGTTCCGTCGTTCGCGGCAGGGTGTGCGAACCTTGTATGTGCCGTCTTCCGGACGGCCGGCCACACGCAGAGGAAGTACATGTCGACTGAAGGCGCTCACGCAGCCACCAAGCCGCAGCGGCGCCGGGGTCTCGCGCTGTTCCTCCGCGATGTGCTGGTGATCATCGTCATCGCCGCGCTGGTGTCCTTCGTCGTCAAGACGTTCGTGGTGCGCTCGTTCTACATCCCCTCCGGTTCGATGGAGCGCACCCTCCTCGTCAACGACCGGATCCTGGTCGATGAGCTCACCCCGCGCTGGGCCGGCTATGAGCACGGCGACGTCGTCGTGTTCAAGGACCCCGGGGGCTGGCTGCCGCCTCAGCCGCAGCGCGCGCCCCGACCCGCGCTCGTGGAGGCGGCCGACTGGCTGCTCACGTTCGTGGGTATCTCCACCTCGGACGCGCAGGACCACCTCGTGAAGCGCGTGATCGGGACGCCGGGCGACCACGTGGTGTGCTGCAACGCACTGGGGCAGATCACCGTCAACGACGCGCCGATCGACGAGACGTCGTACCTCAACCTGCCGCAGGGCGACACCGCCGCCTCCGGCATGGACTTCGACGTGACAGTTCCCGAGGACTCGCTCTGGGTGATGGGCGACAACCGCGACCGCTCGCAGGACTCCCGCGCCCACCAGGACCTCCCCGGCGGCGGATTCGTGCCGCTGGAGAACGTCGTGGGCCGCGCCTTCCTGACGACCTGGCCGCTGGACCGATTCGGTCTCATCGACACCCACGACGAGGTGTACCGAGCCATCCCGGAGCCGGAATGACGGTCGTCGGGCCTCGCCTCACCCTGGAACGCTCGGTGCTCAAGGAGTACGAGCTGATCGTCGCGCTCGACGAAGTCGGTCGTGGTGCGCTCGCGGGGCCGGTCGCGGTCGGCGCGGCGGTGATGGATGCCAGAGGGGCGCGCCGCCGTGTGCCGGAGGGCCTGCGTGACTCGAAGCTGATCGTCGAGCACCGGCGGGCCGAGGTCGCCGAACGGGCCAGGGCGTGGGTGCCGGCATCCGCCGTCGGCTGGGCGAGCGCCGCCGAGATCGACGAGATCGGCATCATGCGCGCGCTCGGAATGGCGGCGTCGCGCGCGATCTCCTCGCTCGTTGATCAGGGCGTCACGCTCGAGCGCGCTCTGGTGATCCTGGACGGCAACCACGACTACGTCTCCGTCGTGCACCCGGAGCCGCTCACCGTGCGGCCCGTCATCAAGGCCGACCGCGACTGCGCGTCGGTGTCGGTCGCGTCGGTGATCGCGAAGGTGGCGAGGGATGCCCACATGGTGACGCTGCACGACGAGCATCCCGACTACCACTGGGTGCGCAACAAGGGCTACGCGAGCCCGGAGCACCGCAACGCGATCCGCGAATGCGGACTCTCGCCGTTCCACCGCGCGTCGTGGGCGATCGCCGACGCGCCGACGCTTTTCTGAACGCGATCGCGCGCCGGCGTCGACCCGCGGCACGGCGGCAGGTCTTCCGACTCTAGGATGGAGACATCATGGATGAGGATGCCTTCGACGACTACGACCGAGAACTCGAGCTCGCGCTGTTCCGCGAATACCGCGACGTCGTCTCGCAGTTCCAGTACGTCGTGGAGACCGAGCGGCGGTTCTACCTCGCCAACGAGGTCAACGTCGTGCGCCGCGACACCGAGCACGACTTCTACTTCGAGATCTCCATGAAGGACGTCTGGGTGTGGGACATCTACCGCGCCGACCGGTTCGTCAAAGCGGTGCGGGTGCTCACCTTCAAGGACGTCAACGTCGAGGAGCTGCAGCGCCGTGAGTTCGAACTGCCCGAGGAGCTGTCGCTCGACGGCAAGTGAGCTGACGCAGGCGGTTTCCGTTCGCTGACGTTCCCCCTGCACAACAGGCCGTTTCGGCCGACTCTCCACAGCGCCCGGGATTCGGCCGCTCGCGCGTCCGCGGGGTGCTTCAGGCTGTCGGCATGGCAGCGAAAGATGAGTTGGGGCGGGCAGGCGAGGCGCGTGCGGCAGCGCATCTGACCGCGCGCGGCTACGAGATCCTCGACCGCAACTGGCGGTGCCCGCAGGGCGAGATCGACATCGTCGCGCAGATCGACGGCGAACTGTGCTTCGTCGAGGTCAAGACGCGCCGCACCGAGCTGTTCGGGCATCCGTTCGAGGCCATCGACGAGCGCAAACGCCGACGGCTGTGGCAGCTCGCCTATGCGTGGGCGCACGCGCATCCCGAGATGTCGGCACGACGCCGGATCCGGCTGGAGGCGATCGGCCTGATCGGTCCGGACGCCGTCACCGCGCGTCTCGAGCACCTCGTGGACCTGCTGTGAAGACGGCGCGCACCTGGGCGGTCGCCCTGACCGGCGTCGACGGCCACATGGTCGAGGTGGAAGCCGACCTGTCCAACCAGACGCCGGAGTTCAAGATCATCGGACTGCCTGACAAATCGCTCGGCGAGGCGGTGCAGCGCGTGCACAACGCGTGCGCGAACTCCGGGCTGAGCATGCCGCGCCGCCGGCTCACCGTCAACCTGTCGCCGGCGAGCCTGCCCAAGCACGGCTCGGCGTTCGACCTGGGGATCGCCGTGGCGACGCTGGCGGCCGCTGGCATACTGCCGGTCCGAGCGATCCACGCCACGGTGCACATCGGAGAACTCGGGCTCGACGGCCGGCTGCGCCCCGTCGTGGGGGTGCTGCCCGCCGCGTACGCCGCCGCCCGTGCCGGATTCGAACGAGTCGTGGTGCCCTACGCCAATGCCGCAGAGGCGCGTCTCGTGCCCGGGATCGAGGTGCACGCCGCGGCGTCGCTCGCCGAAGTCGCGGCCGCACACGGCGCGGACGTGGTGGTGCAGGACGTGGAGCCCGTCCGTGCTGCCGAGGGGCCGGCTCCGGTCAGAGAGGAGCTCGACCTGGCCGACGTGGTCGGACAGGACGAAGCCGTCGAGGCCCTCGTGGTGGCCGCCGCCGGCGGGCACCACATGATGCTGAGCGGGCCGCCGGGCGCAGGGAAGACCATGCTCGCACGCCGGCTCCCCGGCATCCTGCCGCGGCTGGACGAGCAGCAGGCGCTCGAAGTCGCCGCGATCCGATCGCTGTCCGGCGAACAGGTGCTGGGGCTCGACCCGGTCGCACCGTTCGAGGCGCCGCACCACAGCGCGTCCGCGGTCGCGCTGGTCGGCGGCGGGTCGCGGGTGGCCAGACCGGGGGCGATCGTGCGCGCGCATCGCGGTGTGCTGTTCCTCGACGAGACACCCGAGTTCGCTCGGGTGGCACTGGACGCGCTGCGGCAGCCGCTGGAATCCGGGTGCATCGAGGTGCACCGGGCCGGATTCCACGTGACGTTCCCCGCCCGCTTCCAACTGGTCATGGCGATGAACCCCTGCCCGTGCGGCAACTACGGTGTCCGCGGAGCGGAGTGCACCTGCCCGCCCATCGCGATCCGCCGCTACGCGTCGCGGATCTCCGGCCCGCTGCGCGACCGGATCGACATCGAGCTCCAAGTGGCGCGCGTCGCTGCGTCCCGGGCGACCTCCGGTGAACGCTCCGAGCTGACCACAGCGGTGGCCGCCGCACGGGTCCGCGACGCGCGGGCGGCCGCCGAGGAGCGCTGGCGCGGCGCACCGTGGCGACTCAACGGCGAGGTGCCCGGCGCGAGACTGCGCCAGGGGGCGCTGCGACTCCCTCCGGCGGTGCGGACTCCGCTGGACCGCGCCCTGGAACGCGGTGTCCTCACCCTCCGCGCCTACGATCGCGTGCTGCGCCTGGCATGGACGATGGCGGACCTGGCCGGCCTCGAGCGCCCCGGCACGGACGAGATCGGTCGGGCGCTCTTCCTGAAGAGGGGGCTGCTGGCATGAGGACGAAGAACCTGACCGACTTGGTCCACGACGTGCACGTGCTCCGAGCGGCCGAGCGCGCGAGACCAGACCTGGATCCGATGGAGGTCGCCGCGCGGGCGGCCTGGTCGGTGCTCGTCGAGCCCGGCGACGGTGTGGCCGGCGCGCTGATCGCCGCATACGGTGCGGCCGCCGCGCTCGACCTCGCCGCCGGCGGGGGAGCGCTGCTGGACCGATCGGTCGTCGATCCCCGCGCCCTCACGGACGCACTCGCACGCTGGATGCCGCGCGCCGATCCGCGGGCTGCCGCCGATGCGTTGACGTCGTGTCACGACGTCGGAGGCCGGATGCTGCTTCCCGGCGACCCCGACTGGCCTGCGGGGTTCGACGATCTCGGCGTGCATGCCCCGCTGGTGCTCTGGGCGCGCGGTGATGCCGGCGTACTCCACGCCGGGCCGACGGTGTCGATCGTGGGCGCCCGCGCCGCCAGCGCGTACGGCGAGGCGGTGGCAGGGGAGCTGGCCGGGGATCTCGCGGCAACCGGCGCCGTCGTCGTCTCCGGCGGCGCGTATGGGATCGACGGTACTGCGCACCGGGCGGCGCTCGGCACTGGTGCGCCGACGGTCGCGTTCCTCGCCGGTGGTGTGGACCGTGCCTATCCGATCGGTCATCAGCAGCTGTTCGACCGCATTCGCGCCGAGGGTGCGGTCATCAGCGAGGTCCCGTGCGGGTCCGCCCCGACGAAGTGGCGGTTTCTGCAACGCAATCGCCTGATCAGCGCCGCCGGACTCGCGACCGTGGTCGTGGAAGCCGGCTGGCGAAGCGGTTCCCTGAACACCGCCGGTCACGCCTCTGCGCTGGGTCGGCCGCTGGGTGCTGTTCCCGGCCCGGTGACCTCACCGGCGTCGGCGGGATGCCACCGCCTGCTGCGCGAGTACGACGCGGTGTGCATCACCTGCGCCCAGGACGTCCGCGAACTGTGGGGCGACGGTCCGTCGCAGGTCGCGACCGCGCGCACCGACCCGGACGAGACCCGGCTGCTCGACGCGATGAGCTCACGCGGGGCACGGTCGGCGGCCGAGCTCGCTCGCCGGTCCGGCCTGTCGGTGGAGCGCACGCGTGCTCTGCTCGGGCTGCTGGCACTCGCGGGCAGTGCGGAGCAGCGGGAGCACGGTTGGATCCGGCGCGGCTGACGATCGTCCAGGCGCTCGGGCGGGCATGCTGGACGCATGCGGTATCGCGACGCGGTGGCGGACTTCCTGGCGCACCTGGAGCAGGTGCGCCGGCTGTCACCCGCGACGGTTCGGGCCTACCGCTCGGACCTCAACGACCTGGGCGAGGTCGCGACGCACGCCGATGTCGCCGACATCGACCTGGAGACTCTCCGCGAATGGCTGTGGCGCGCCACGCAGCGCGGCGATGCCCGCTCCACCCTGGCCCGGAGGGCCGCCGCCGCACGATCGTTCTTCGGCTGGGCCAGGGAGACCGATCTGATCGCCGTCGACCCGAGCCTGCGACTCGTGGCGCCGAAACGGTCCAGGACACTGCCGGTCGTGGCGTCGCAGGACGGGGTGCGGTCGCTGCTCGACGAGCAGCGCGCCGTCGCGGCATCCGGCGACCCGATCGCTCTGCGCGACCACGCCGCCCTCGAACTGCTGTACGGCGCCGGCATGCGCGTATCGGAGATGTGCGGGCTCGACCGCGACGACGTCGACCTGGACCGCCGGACGGCGCGAGTGCTCGGCAAGGGATCGAAGGAACGCGTCGTCCCCTTCGGGGCTCCCGCCGCGGATGCCGTCGGGGCCTACCTCACGCGCGGACGACCCGCACTGCAGGCACGGGCGGAAACCGCGACGCCCGCGCTCCTGCTCGGGGCGCGCGGCGCGCGGATCGGGCCTCGCACGGTCTACGCCGTCGTCGCTCGCGTCCTCGGGCCCGTGGTCGGGGCGGACACCGTCGGCCCGCACGCGCTCCGGCACTCCGCCGCCACGCACCTGCTCGACGGCGGCGCCGACCTGCGCGCGGTGCAGGAGATCCTCGGCCACGCCAGTCTCGGCACGACCCAGATCTACACGCACGTCTCCTCGGAGCGACTCGTCTCCACCTACCGCCTCGCCCACCCCCGCGCCTGACAACATTCACCCCGCGCAGCAGGGGAGCAGCACGGCCCGCGGGATGTCGCCGAACAGGCCGCGGGGGTTGACGTAGTCCCCGTCGATCCGCACACCGACGTGCAGCGTGCCCGCGGCGGCGTGCCCACCGGTGGCGACCCGCCCGACCTCCTCACCCGCGGCGACCGCCTCGCCCGGTGACAGCTCCGAGGAGACCGGCTCCAGCGTCGTGACATACCCGCGGCCGTGCTCGATCGTGATCAGCGGACGGTCCACCACGACCCCGCGGAACGCCACGATGCCATCGGCCGGAGCCCGCACGGTGGCGCCCGCGGAGGCGGCGACATCCATGCCCCGGTGCCCGGGGCCGTAGTCGTGCGCCGGTGCGCGGAACGGCGAGATCACCGTGCGTGGACCGCCGACCGGCCACGTCCACGGAAAGCCGGGCGCCGAGGATGCGCCGGAGTCCTCCTTGCCACTGGCGGCACCCTGCGGCGTGAGAGTCCCTGACGCGGCGAGCGGCGGCGGTGCCGCCGCGCCCACGGCATCCGACGATGCCGACCCGGCCAGCAACACGACCGCGCCGATCACCGCGCATGCCCGGAAGGCGCGCCGACGCGCGTCGGGCCGGCCACCAGCAGTCGCTGTGTTCCCGCTCATCCGGCGACTCTCGCACGGTTCGGTCGGCGGGGTCGTCCGCTTTCCCGACAGTGGGGGAGAACCCGCGGAAAGACGTCGATGTGCAGAGCGAAACGCGCGCCCGCGTGCGCCGCGCAGGCGTGTGTGCGCCGACGGCCATCCTGTATGCTGGACGAGCACCTCTCTTCGAGGTGACTACGCGTGCCCACAGCGACTTCGGTCGTGGCATCCACTCCCACAGGTCCCTCTCCGCAGGGCGGGTGTGCGCCGGGCGCCAGGATCGGCCGTCCATCCGGACGACGATGACAAACCTCAACGGCGCGTGAGCGCCAGAACAAGGAGACGACCATGGCTGTGGTCACCATCCGCCAGCTGCTCGACAGCGGCGTGCACTTCGGACACCAGACCCGTCGGTGGAACCCGAAGGTCAAGCGCTTCATCCTCACCGAGCGCAGCGGCATCCACATCATCGACCTTCAGCAGTCGCTGGCCTACATCGACCGCGCCTACGACTTCGTGAAGGAGACCGTCGCACGCGGCGGCACCATCCTCTTCGTCGGCACCAAGAAGCAGGCGCAGGAGATCCTCGCCGAGCAGGCTGCGCGCGTGGGCCAGCCCTACGTGAACCAGCGCTGGCTGGGCGGTCTGCTGACCAACTTCTCGACCGTGTCGAAGCGCCTCGCTCGCATGAAGGAGCTCGAGGAGCTCAACTACGACGACCCGGCCGCCTCGGGCTTCACCAAGAAGGAGCTGCTGCTCAAGAAGCGCGAGCTCGACAAGCTGCACAAGTCGCTGGGCGGCATCCGCAACCTGTCGAAGACCCCGTCGGCCCTGTGGGTCGTCGACGCCAAGCGCGAGCACCTCGCCATCGACGAGGCGAAGAAGCTCGGCATTCCGGTGATCGGCATCCTCGACACCAACGCCGACCCGGACGACTTCCAGTACCCGATCCCCGGCAACGACGACGCCATCCGCTCCGTCTCGCTGCTGACCCGCATCATCGCGGATGCCGCGGCCGAGGGCCTGCAGCAGAAGCACAACCCCGAGGCCGGCGACGCCGAGCCGCTGGCCGAGTGGGAGCGCGAGCTCCTCGAGGGCGGCGCCGAGGCGCCGGCTGCTGAGGCACCGGCCGCCGAGGAGGCTCCGGCAGCCGATGAGGCTCCGGCAGCCGATGAGGCTCCCGCGGAGGCTCCGGCCGAGGCCGACGCCAAGTAAGCCCCCCGCACACACGCACAGACACGAAGCAAGGAGCCACCACACATGGCCAACTTCACCATCGCCGACATCAAGGCGCTGCGTGAGCAGCTCGGCACCGGAATGGTCGACACGAAGAAGGCGCTCGAGGAGGCCGACGGAGACGTCGCCAAGGCCACCGAGATCCTCCGTCTGAAGGGTGCGAAGGGCAACGCGAAGCGTGCCGACCGCTCCACCAGCGAGGGCCTGGTCGTCGCGCGCGAGCAGGACGGCGCCGTGACGCTGATCGAGCTCGCCTGCGAGACCGACTTCGTCGCCAAGAACGAGCGCTTCATCTCCCTGGCTGAGAAGGTCGCCGACGCTGTCGCAGCGGTCGGCGCCGACTCGGTCGAGGCTGCGCTGGCCGCTCCGGCCGGCGAGCAGACCGTCGAGCAGCTGATCTCGGACGAAGCCGCGATCATCGGCGAGAAGGTCGAGCTCCGCCGCGTCCGCACCGTCAAGGGCGAGGGCCTCTCGGTCTACCTGCACCGCACCAGCAAGGACCTGCCGCCGCAGATCGGCGTCGTCGTCGCCTACACGGGTGACGACGCCGAGACCGCGCGCAGCATCGCGCAGCACATCTCGTTCGCGAACCCGTCCTACCTCTCCCGCGAGGACGTCCCCGCGGACGAGGTGGAGAAGGAGCGCGAGATCGTCACCGAGATCTCCCGCAACGAGGGCAAGCCCGAGGCCGCCCTGCCGAAGATCGTCGAGGGCCGTGTGTCCGCGTTCTTCAAGCAGGTCGCCCTGCTGGAGCAGGACTACGCGAAGGACAACAAGCTGTCCGTGGCGCAGGTCGCGAAGGACGCCGGCATCACGGTGACCGACTTCGCGCGCTTCAAGGTCGGCGCGTAACGACAACGAGGGGGTTCGGATCGTCAGATCCGGACCCCCTTCTTCGTGCCCAGAAGGCACTATCTTGAATCGGGACGAGAGGACATCATCCATGACCGCACGCACCGGACGCCGCCGCGTCCTGCTCAAGCTCTCCGGAGAAGCATTCGGGGCAGGACAGCTGGGGGTCAACCCCGACGTGGTGAGCCAGATCGCGCGCGACATCGCCGCTGCGGTCGATCGTGTTGAGATCGCCGTGGTCGTCGGCGGGGGGAACTTCTTCCGCGGTGCGGAGCTCAGCCAGCGCGGTATGGACCGTGGACGCGCCGACTACATGGGCATGCTCGGTACGGTGATGAACGCCCTCGCCCTGCAGGACTTCCTCGAGCAGGCAGGCGCCGCCACCCGTGTGCAGTCCGCCATTTCGATGACGCAGGTCGCCGAGCCGTACATCCCGCTGCGCGCGGAGCGGCACATGGAGAAGGGTCGCGTCGTCATCTTCGGCGCCGGCGCCGGTCTGCCGTACTTCTCCACCGACACCGTCGCCGCTCAGCGCGCACTCGAGATCGGTGCGCAGGAGGTGCTCGTCGCGAAGAACGGCGTCGACGCGATCTACACCGCCGACCCGAACAAGGACGCCACCGCCGAGCGCATCGAGCGGGTCACCTACCGGGACGCCCTGCAGCAGGGGCTGCGGGTCGTCGACTCGACCGCGTTCAGCCTGTGCATGGACAACAACATGGATATGCGCGTGTTCGGCATGGAGCCCGCGGGCAACGTCACCCGTGCCCTGCTCGGCGAGCAGATCGGCACCCTCGTCACCGCCTGACCGGCCCTGTGTGCGCGGGTCCCGGCCAGGGCCCCGGATAGAATTGCTGGAAACCCACGACGTAAGGAGACCCCGTGATCGCGGATGTCCTCGCAGAAACCACCGCACGCATGTCGCGCGCGGTCGAAGCCGCCAAGGAGGACTTCGCCACGGTCCGCACCGGGCGCGCCAACCCGCAGATGTTCCAGAAGCTGCTCGTGGACTACTACGGCACGCCCACCCCGCTCGCTCAGCTCGCCTCCCTCGCGAACCCCGAGGCGCGCACGCTCGTGGTGACCCCCTACGACAAGTCTGCGCTGAAGGCCATCGAGCAGGCGATCCGCGACATGCCGAACCTCGGGGCGAACCCGAGCAACGACGGCAACATCATCCGGGTCACCATGCCCGAGCTCACCCAGGAGCGCCGCAAGGAGTACGTCAAGCTGGTGCGCTCCAAGGGTGAGGACGCCAAGGTGCACGTCCGCGGCATCCGTCGCAAGGCGAAGGACGAGCTGGACGCGCTCAAGGCGGACATCGGCGAGGACGAGATCGCGCGCGGCGAGAAGGAGCTCGACGCTCTGACCCGCCAGCACGTCGACCTCATCGACGAAGCGCTCAAGCGCAAAGAGGCTGAGCTCCTCGAGGTCTGACACGATGCCTCGCGATACCGGTGACGAGGATCGACCGCCGCTGCGCCCCCATCTCCAGGACGGCGACGCCGCGTCGGCCGCCGACCGCGCCGAGCCCGATCCGCACGACGAGACCACCCCGGTCCGGGGTGTACCGGTCGTCGGCCCGCCGTCGGAGGCACCGGCCTCCGGCAAGCCGCTGACCGACGACGCGTTCCCCGCGTTCGACGAGTCGGTGGTTCCTCCGCGCCCGCCGCTTCCGTCGCCGGCGCCGCTTCCCCCGCAGGTCGGCGCGTCCGACCGGGGCCGCCGCCCCGGAGATCCGCTGGACACCGCGGACCACGGCGCGATCCGCGACCAGTGGCGCGCGGCGCGGGACGAGCTCGGCAGCCAGGTCGCCCACGCCCGCGGCGAGTTCGAGCACCGGGTCTCGCACGCCAAGGACCACTTCGAGCAGGCCAACGAACGCATCAAGCAGCGCACGGGTCGCGACCTGATCGTTGCCACCCTCATCGGTGTGGTGTTCGGGGGCGTGCTGCTCGCCTCCCTGTTGTTCTTCAAGTGGCTGTTCGTGCCGATCGCCGTCGCCGCCGCCCTGCTCGGCGTGTACGAGCTCGGCCGCGCCTTGCGAAGCGGTGGACGCCGCGTCGACACCGCGCCGCAGCTGGTCGCCGGCGGTCTGCTCGCCCTCTCCGGATACTTCGCGGAGATGTGGCTGTCGTGGGTCATGCTGATCGCGGCGGTGGCCTTCGTGAGCGTGTGGCGCATGGTCGCGCAGATGATCGCGCAGGACGGGCGCACGTACGGCGACGTGCTGGCGGACGTCGTCGTCGGCGGATTCATGCAGGTGTACGTGCCGTTCCTGGCATCCCTCGCGCTCGTGCTGCTCAGCCGCGAGGACGGCGAGTGGTGGGTGCTGTCGTTCATCGTCGTCGCCGTCGCAGCAGACACCTGTGCGTACGCCGCCGGGCTCGCTTTCGGCAAGCACCCCATGGCGCCGCGCATCAGCCCCAAGAAGACGTGGGAGGGCTTCGTCGGCGCCGTGGCCGGATCGCTCGCGGCCGGCGCGCTCCTGGCAGCCTTCCTGCTCGGCCTGCCGTGGTGGTGCGGGCTCATCCTCGGCGCGGCGGTGCTCGCGTCGGCCACGCTGGGCGACCTGGGGGAGTCCATGCTCAAGCGCGACCTCGGCATCAAGGACATGAGCTCGTGGCTGCCGGGGCACGGCGGTCTCCTGGACCGGCTCGACAGCATCCTGCCCTCCACGGTGCCGGCGCTGGCGCTGTCGTTCCTGCTCGCTCCCTGGATGGTGTCGTGATGCCCGAATCAGACGTCCGCGCCGGCGCGGAGGACGAGCGTCCCCCCGCGTTCCCTCTCGTCACCGGACGTGAGAAGGGCTATCACCGGGTCGCGGTGGACACCTTCCTGGAGTCCGCCCGAGCCGCCTTCGAGGACGACCGCGACGACTTCGCAGCCGAGGACGTGCGCGTGGCATCGTTCCCGTTGGTGCGCAACGGATACTCGATCCCCGAGGTCGACGCTGCGCTCGGGCGGGTGGAGGATGCGTTCGCCGCGCGAGCCAGGGAACGCGCCGTGCGGTCGCTGGGCGTGGAGAAGTGGGTGGCCCAGGCGCGCGCGGAGGCGCAGGTGATCCTCGATCACCTGGCCCGGGAGCCGCATCATCGGTTCGCGCGGACCGGCATCCTCACCTTCGGCTATCGCATCGACGAGGTCGATCACGTCGCCGATCGCATCGCCGCCTACCTGCGGGACGGCGCTCCGCTCACCGTGGAGCAGGTGCGCTCCGCCGCCTTCCGCATGCAGCGCGGCGGGTATCGCGAGGAGCAGGTGGATGCCCTCCTGGACGCGACCGTCGAGGTCATGCTGGCCGTCCGTTGAGCGTCGCGCGCCGTCACGACGGCGGTTCTCATGGAGGATTCAGCCGCTTCTGCGTAAACTGGGGGCCATCGTGACTCCCGATAACGAATTGATCTCAGCCGCCCGCGGTGCCGCACCCTCGGCACCCAAGGGTCCGAAGCCGGCACGTCGGCGCGTCAGCGCGATCGTGGCGGGCTTCGCCGTCGTCGGCTTCTCGGCGGCCCTGATCGCCCCCACTGGTGTCGCCATCGCGGAGGCGCCGGCGGAAGACGCGCCGGTCACGGCGTACTCTCTCGCGGCCGAGGACACCCAGGATCTCACCGTGACGGTCGAAGGCGGCTCCATGGAGCCCGTCGCCCGCGCCGGATTCGAGGTCTACGTCAAGCCGAAGCCTAAGCCCAAGCCGAAGCCCGCTCCGGTCGCGACCACGACGTCGAAGTCGTCGGGATCCTCGGCCCCGGCACGCCCGCGCTACAGCGGCGGCGGGTCCAAAGAGGACTGGATGGCGGCGGCCGGCATCGCGCAGAGCGACTGGGCCTATGTCGACTACATCGTCTCCAAGGAGAGCGGCTGGAACCCGAACGCGACCAATCCGTCGTCGGGTGCCTGCGGTCTGGTGCAGGCGCTGCCGTGCAGCAAGGTGCCCGGTAACGGATACAACCCGGTCGACAACCTCCGTTGGGGCAACGGGTACGCCGTGGGACGCTACGGAAGCTGGGCCGGAGCGTACTCGTTCTGGACGCGCAACCACTGGTGGTAACCCGCCGTCATGCCGCGTTCACGCCGACGACGACCTGAGCCAGCCCGCGACGAGGACTCCTTCGAGCGCCTGCTGGCCGGATGGAAGCGCTCCGAGACCAAGCGCGGACACGAGTGGACCGTGCAACCCGTCTCCGGTGCGCAGGCGATCAAGGACTACGTGTGCCCTGGGTGCGGCCGTTCCATCGAGGCGGGCACCGCGCATCTGGTCGCCTGGCGCGCCGACGGCGTGCTCGGAGAAGCAGCCGATCTGGCGGCCCGCCGGCATTGGCACACCCACTGTTGGAGGATCGCATGACGTACGAGATCCGAGGCCCGGTGGAGCTGCCGGCGTTGCGCGAGGACATCGAGCTGGACACCGCCGATGGACTCACGCTCGTCGGCGAGCTCGCCCTGCCCGAGTCGGGCCGTCCCGTCGCGACACTCGTCACGCTGCATCCGCTGCCGACGGCGGGCGGGTTCATGGACTCGCACATCATCCGCAAGGCGGCAGCTCGGCTGCCCGCGCAGGCGAAGCTCGCCGTCCTGCGCTTCAACACCCGCGGCACCAGTTCGCCGCGCGGCACGAGCGAAGGATCCTTCGACGGCGGCGAGGCCGAGCAGTTCGACGTGGCCGCCGCGATGGACTTCGTGCGGGCGCGCGGGCTGCCGCACCCCTGGCTGGTCGGCTGGTCGTTCGGAACGGAGTTGGCGCTGAAGTACGGGCGCGACCATGACGTCGAGGGCGTCATCCTGCTCTCGCCCCCGCTACACAGGGCCACCCCGAGCGAAGTGGCGGCCTGGGCGGACGACCCCCGCGAGATGGTCGTGCTGGTGCCGGAGTTCGACGACTACCTTCGTCCCGACGAGGCCCGCAAGCGGTTCGCCTCGGTGCCGCACGCGCGGCTCATCGCCGTGGACGGCGGGAAGCACCTATGGGTGGGCGAGAACCAGACCAGGCGCGTCCTCACCGAGATCGTGGCCGCCGTCAACCCGGACGCACTGCCGCTGGCCACGCACTGGGCCGACTGAGTTCAGCGCTCGTTCATCCGCGGTATCAGCACCTGGCGGTAGATGATCAGGATGCTGGCCGCGACCGGGATCGCGATGAGGGCCCCGAGCAGCCCGAGCAGCGACCCGCCGGCCAGAGCGGCGACCACGACCACGGCGCCGGGCACGGCGACCGCGCGGCTCATGATGCGCGGGTTGATGAAGTACGCCTCCACCTGCATGTACACCAGGTAGTAGATGCCCGCGGCGATCGCCGTCGCAGGCGACCCCAGCCCTGGTACCAGGCAGGTCAGGACGATGATGGTGGAGCCGGTGAGCGTGCCCACCAGCGGGATCAGTGAGAAGAAGAAGGCGACCACCGCGAGCACCGCCGGGAACGGCGCCTGGATGATCGTGAGGAAGATCGCGCTCAGCACGCCGTTGATGACGCCCAGCGTCACCTGTCCCATGACGTAGTAGCCCACCGAGTCGGTGATCTGGTCGGCGAGGTCGATGAAGCGTTCGCGCTTGGATGCCGGCACCAGCTGATACACCGCGCGCTTCAGCGACGGGGTGGACGCGGTCAGGTAGATCGTGAGGATCAGGACGATGAACGCGCCGAACAGGCCGGTGACGATCGCCGAGCCCACGACGACGACGCTCTCGGTGATCTGCGTCCAGTTGTCCAGCAGCCAGCCGTTCGCGTTCGCGAACGCGTCGTCCACGAAGCTCTCCTGCAGCCCGGGGAACACCGACAGGATCCACTCCTTGACGTCGCCGATGGTGGAACCCTGCAGGAAGACGGTGATCTGGCTCACCAGCTGACTGATCTGGTCGATCAGGATCGGCACCACCATCAGCACGATGCCGGCGAAGATGGCGAGCACCCCGATGATCGTGGTCAGCACCGCCGCCCAGCGGGGCAGCCCGCGCCGCTCGAGGAAGGTCACCAGCGGATCGAGGCCGAGGCTGAGGAACAACGCGGTGCCGACGTAGAGCAGCACCGTGGAGAGCGTCTGCAGGCTGCCGATCAGGAGAATCCCCAGCCCCACGCCGAGCGTCGCCACCAGTGCTGTCCGGAACGGGTTGTGGATCTTCATGCTCCTCCTGACGTTCGCTCGCCAGCCTAGTTCCTGCCGGTGACGCGGTCGTGTCACGGCTCCACGGCGCGTCCCGATGGCACGACGCGGGTGCTCGTGGGCAATGCACAGGTGCTTTCGCTAGTCTGAAACGTCGAGCGGAGACCGTCGGCGGATGCCCGAGGTCACGTAAGGAGTCATTTCGTGCGTTTCGTATGGGCCGTCGTGGCCTTCGTGCTGGCCACGGTTCTGATAGGAGCCGGGATCGCTCAGCGCACCGTCTTCATGGGGCCGTCCGAGCAGCGGATGGAGCTGAGCGTCACCGAGCCGGAGCCGTACGTGCTCGTCGACGCGGACGTCCTCCGCGCCAACCCCGGTCTGCAGACGCTCGTCGTGCGAGGCGAGGGCGAGATCTTCGTCGCCTACGGTCGCACCCCCGACCTCACCGCCTGGCTGTCGGACACGGCCTACAACCATGTGTCCCTGACGAAGAAGGGCACGGCGAAATCCGAGCACGTCGAGGCGGCCGTGCCGCGCGAGGACGGCGCCGAGACCTCCGGACGGGACCCGCGCGGTTCCGACCTGTGGCTCGACTCGTTCGTCGACGAGGATTCCCTCGTCGCCAAGCTGCAGCTCACCGAGGGCAACAGCGTGCTGATCGCGCGCGACGGGGTCGAGGACGCGCCCTCCGACATGCTGGTGTCCTGGCCGCTCGACACGCGCACGCCGCTGGCGGGCCCGCTGATGGTGGCGGGCGGCATCCTCCTCGCGGTCGGCCTGGTGCTGTACATCCTCGCGATCCGCCACCAGCGCCGCGGTCGCGGTCCTCGTCGGAAGGGCCCTGGTCCTCTGCCGCCCACCGAACCGATCATGCTGGATCCCGCGCCGGAGCGCGCCGCGATCGAGCCGGGAACGGATGCCGGAACGGTGCCGAACCCGGGCCGCGCCGAGCGTCGTTCCCTGCGGCGCCGCCTCGGCCTGGCCGTGCCGGCGCTGGCTGTGACGGCCGCCCTCGCGACCGGCTGCTCAGCGGACTCCTGGCCGCGGTTCGACGCCGCCACCCCCTCGCCGACACCGTCGCCCACGGTCGTGGCTCCCGAGAACCAGAAGCCGCCCGCCGTGGGGGAGAAGCAGGCTGCGCGCATCGTCGCTCAGATCACCGAGACGGTGGCACAGGCGGATGCCGATCTCGACGCCGACATGGCCGCCACGCGTCTGGAGGGGGCGGCGCTGGAGGCGCGCCGCACCGACTACGCCCTGCGGGCGAAGATCCCCGACCGCAAGAGTGCGACGATCTCGCCGCGCGACAAGGTCAAGGTCGTGCTCCCCGAGGCAACCGAGACGTGGCCGCGCACCGTGCTGGCGCTCACGGTCGTCGAGGACGACGAGACGGTCCCTCCGGTGATGCTCACCATGACGCAGGCGGACCCGTGGTCGAACTACAAGGTGTCGTACATGGCCGAGATGCCGGCATCCGGCGAGTTCCCGGAAGTCGCTCCGGTCTGGCTCGGCGCGACGCGCATCCCGGCGGAGTCCCCGTTCCTCGCCCTGACCCCTGCCGAGCTCGCCGACGGCTTCGCCGACTTCGTGGACGCCGGTGACAAGAGCGCGTTCGCCGGTCGTTTCGACGAGGTGGCTCAGAAGCTGGCCGCGAACATCAGGCAGAGCCGCGAGAGCGTGGTGAAGGGGCTTGCCGACAAGGGAGCGTCGAAGACGTCCAAGGTGAGCTTCGACATGGCCCCCACGGACGCCGAGCCGGTGTCCATGGCGACGTTGGACAGCGGCGCCGTCGTCGCGATCAGCGTCACGGACTCGGAGACGGTCGCCCCGACCACGGCCGACGCCGTCATCCGGTTCGGCGACAACGCCGACGCGAAGGCGCTGACGGGCGCCTCCGAATCGGCGAAGGGCGTCGTCACGACGTACGGTCTTCAGCTGTTCTTCGCGGTTCCCGCACAGGGTTCCACGGAGCAGATCCGTCTGCTGGCAGCACATCAGGACATCCTCAGCGTGAAGGTGATCAAGTGAGCGACATCTCTGCCGCCGCACTTCGGGGTGCGGTCGACCTCTCCTCTCTCCGCAACCGCCCGCAGCCGGCGCCGCAGCAGCCGCAGGACGGCGGCGCGCAGCCGGCCGCTCCGGCCGGGGGCGTCGTGGTCGATGTCACGGACGCGTCGTTCGGTGAGATCCTCGAGCTGTCGCGCACCGTCCCGGTCGTGGTCGACCTGTGGGCGGAATGGTGCGGCCCGTGCAAGCAGCTGAGCCCGATCATCGAGAAGGTGACGCGCGAGCTGGCCGGTCGTGTCGTCCTCGCGAAGGTGGATGTGGACGCCAACCCGCAGATCGCGCAGGCGTTCCGGGCCCAGTCGATCCCGATGGTGGTGGCGCTGCTGGGCGGGCAGCCGGTGCCCATGTTCACCGGCGCTGTGCCGGAGGAGAACGTGCGTGAGGTGTTCACCCGTCTTCTCGAGGTCGCTGCGCAGAACGGCATCACCGGCACGGTCCCGGCCGATGGCGAGAGCGCCGCGGCGGAGCAGCCGGTCGAGGCGCCGCTTCCCCCGCTGCACGCCGAGGCGTACCAGGCGATCGAGGCCGGTGACTACGCGAAGGCGATCGAGGCGTACGAGCGCGCTCTCGCCGAGAACCCCCGCGACGAGGACGCCAAGGCGGGCCTCGGTCAGGTGAAGCTGTTGCACCGCGTGCAGGGACTCGATCTGCAGAAGGCCCGCGAGGCGGCGGCCTCCGCTCCGCTCGACGTCGACGCACAGTTCGCCGTGGCGGATCTCGACCTCGCCGGCGGGCACGTCGACGACGCGTTCGGTCGGCTGCTCGACCTGTTCGCCGCGCTTCCCGCCGAGCAGCGCACGCCGGTGCGGGAGCGCCTGGTGGAACTGTTCGACCTGGTCGGCTCCGCGGACCCGCGTGTCGCCTCCGCGCGCACGCGACTGGCGTCGTTGCTGTTCTGAACCTCGGACCGTGCGGCCGTTGCACGGCCGCGCGGTCGCACCCTCAGCCCCGGGTGGGCGTGGGCACGTGCGGGTCCGCCTGGTAGCGGAACCACAGCGTCGACAGCGCGGGGATCGTCATGGTGGCGACCGGCGGGGCGTCATCGGCATCCGGATGCGCCGTCACCATGCCGTAGTTGCCGGCCCCCGCGCCGCCGAACTCCGCGGCATCCGTGTTGAGCACCTCGAGCCAGGTGCCCTCCACGGGCATCGCCAATCGGTACCCGGTCCGTGTGGCGCCGGCGAAGTTCGACACCACCACCAGACGCCCCCCGTGCGCGTCGCGACGCTCGAACGCCACGATGCTGGGGTCCCAGGTCGGCGCGCCGAGACGCGAGAACGACGAGCCGTCGTTGTCGCGCTCCCACAGCGGCGCCTGGGCGCGGTACACGGCGTTCATAGAGCCGACGAATTCCTTCAGCTGGGCGTGCGACGGCTGGTCGAGCAGCCACCAGTCCAGCTCGCGGTCCACCGACCACTCGCCGATCTGGCCGAACTCCTGACCCATGAACAGCAGCTTCTTGCCGGGGTGACCCCACATGAACCCCAGGTAGGCGCGCACGTTGGCGAGCTTGTGGGCGTGGTCTCCCGGCATCCGCGAGATCAGACTTCCCTTGCCGTGCACCACCTCGTCGTGACTGATGGGCAGCATGTAGTTCTCACCGAACGCGTACACGAACGAGAACGTGATCTCGCCCTCGTGGTGCGAGCGGTGGATCGGGTCGCGCTTCATGTACACGAGGGAGTCGTTCATCCACCCCATGTTCCATTTGAAGCCGAATCCGAGACCCGCGTGGGAGGTCGGTGCCGTCACCCCGGGGAAGGCGGTGGACTCCTCCGCGATCATCACGATCCCCTTGTGCAGCCGGTACGCGGTGGCGTTCACCTCCTGCAGGAACCGGATCGCCTCCAGGTTCTCCCGGCCGCCGTGGATGTTCGGCTCCCACTCGCCGTCGCGCCGGGAGTAGTCCAGGTACAGCATCGACGCGACGGCGTCCACGCGCAGGCCGTCCACGTGGAACTCGCTGAACCAATACAGCGCGTTGGCGACGAGGAAGTTGCGCACCTCGTTGCGCCCGTAGTCGAAGATCAGCGTGCCCCAGTCCTGGTGCTCGCCGCGCCGCGGGTCGGGGTGCTCGTACAGCGCCTGGCCGTCGAAGCGGGCCAGCGCGAACGAGTCCTTCGGGAAGTGCCCCGGCACCCAGTCCATGATCACGCCGATGCCCGCCTGATGCAGCCGGTCGATCAGGTAGCGCAGGTCGTCGGGCGAACCGAACCGGCTGGTCGCCGCGTAGTAGCCGGAGACCTGGTACCCCCACGATCCGCCGAACGGGTGCTCGGCGAGCGGCATGAACTCGACGTGGGTGAACCCGGTCGACAGCACGTGCTCGATGAGCGGGTCGGCGGCCTCTCGGTAGCCCAGCCCGCCACGCCACGACCCGAGATGCACCTCGTACACCGACATCGGATGCGACACGGCGTGGGTGGCCGCGCGTCGCGTCAGCCAAGCGCCGTCGTTCCAGGTGTAGGCGCTGAGGGTGACGACGGATGCCGTGGCGGGCGGAACCTCGGCCTGCTGCGCCATCGGATCGGCCTTCAGGATCCATCGACCGTCGGCGGTGAGGATCTCGTACTTGTAGCGCGTGCCGGCGCCGAGATCGGGGATGAACAGCTCCCACACCCCGCTTACACCCATCGACCGCATGGCGTGGCCCTCGCCGTTCCAGCCGTTGAAATCGCCGACCACGCGTACCGCCTGGGCGTTCGGCGCCCAGACCGCGAAGTCCACCCCGGTCTCGCCGTCCAGCATCCGCAGGTGCGAGCCGAGCACCTCCCACAGCCGCTCGTGCCGACCCTCGCCGATCAGGTGCAGGTCCATGTCGCCGAGCGCCGCGAGGTGACGGTACGGGTCGCCGGAGACGGTCTCGCCGGCGCCCTCGTACGCGGTGGCGAGCCGGTACGAGACCGGGGGGCCGTCGTGGCGGCCCTCCCAGATGCCGTGGGCGACGTGCTCGAGATCCAGCCGCGTGCCGTCGTCGAACACCGCGGCGACGGACTGCGCCAGCGGTCGTCGGGCGCGGATGGTCGTGGTCGTGCGCCCGACGGCATCCGTGCCCGGGTGCGCCCCGAGCACCGAATGCGGATCGTGGTGGGACGCATGCGCGACGCGGACCCAGTCAGGGGAGGCTGTGACGTCCTCGATGTAGCTCATGATGGCTCCTTCACCCTCAGGATGTGCACCGGCTCGGCGAAAGCGTCGAGTCGCACGTAGTTGTGATCCTTCCACGTCCAGGTCGCACCGGTGAGGAGATCCTCCACCTCGTACTCGTCTCCCGGCGTGACGCCCCAGATGCGGGTGTCGAGATGGACGGTGGTCTCCCGCACCGAGTGCGGGTCGACGTTGGCGACCACGATGAGCGTGTCCGGCCGGCCGGTTCCGGTGAAGGCGGCATCCAGATGCTTCGAGTACACCAGCACGGCGTCGTCGTCGCTCCAGTGGAACGAGATGTTGCGCAGCTGCCGCAGCGCGGGGTGTTGGCGGCGGATCTCGTTGAGGCGACGCAGCAGCGGCGCGAGCGACTCGCCGCGCTCTTCCGCACCCTCCCAGTCTCGGAACTTGAACTCGTACTTCTCGTTGTCGATGTTCTCCTCGGAGCCGGGACGCGCCACGTTCTCGACGAGTTCGTAGCCGGCGTACACGCCGTACACCGGCCCGGCGGTGGCGGCGATGCAGGCGCGGATGCGGTACGCGGCCCGTCCGCCGTACTGCAGATACTCGGTGAGGATGTCGTGCGTGTTGACGAACAGGTTCGGGCGCATGTAGTCGCTGGTCTCGTGCGACACCGAGGTGAGGAACTCCTCCAGCTCCGCCTTCGTGTTGCGCCACGTGAAGTACGAGTAGCTCTGCTGGAACCCGACCGCCGCCAGCGCGCGCATCACCGCCGGACGCGTGAACGCCTCGGCGAGGAAGATCACGTCCGGGTCCTCGGCGTTGATCTCCGCGATCAGCCACTCCCAGAACTCCAGCGGCTTGGTGTGCGGGTTGTCGACCCGGAAGATCTTCACGCCCTGAGCGACCCAGTGCCGCACCACCCGCAGCATCTCGGCGTAGATGCCGTCGGGGTCGTTGTCGAAGTTGAGCGGGTAGATGTCCTGGTACTTCTTCGGCGGGTTCTCGGCGTACGCGATCGTCCCATCAGGGAGGGTGGTGAACCATTCCGGATGCTCGGTCACCCAGGGGTGGTCGGGGGAGGCCTGCAGGGCCAGGTCCATGGCCACCTCCAGGTTCTGCGCCTTGGCGGCGCGCACGAACGCGCGGAAGTCCTTCAGCGTGCCGAGCTCCGGGTGGATCGCGTCGTGGCCGCCCTCCGGCGCACCGATGGCGTACGGCGAGCCGGGGTCGCCGGGCTCGGCCGTCAGGGTGTTGTTGCGGCCCTTGCGGTTGGTCGTGCCGATCGGATGCACTGGGACGATGTAGATGACGTCGAAACCCATGCCGGCGACGCCCGGCAGGCGCTTCGCAGCGGTGCGGAAGGTGCCGCTCTTGACCGTGCCGTCCTTGCGGCGCACAGCACCCTCCGACCGAGGGAAGAACTCGTACCATGCGCCGACGCCGGCGAGCGGGCGCTCGACCGTGAGCGTCATCCACTCGCCGACCGAGCCGAGGGATGCTGCGGGGCGGGCGGCGAAGGCCCGGAGCAGCGTCTCGTCGGTGGACACGGCGTGCAGTTCATCGGCATCCGGCGTCTTCAGCCGCTTCGCCGCGGCCTTCAACGCGCGACGCTCCGCGGCGGAGCGGTCCGGCTCCGCCGCGGCGGCGGTGAGCAGCTGCGCGCCGAGCGCGCACATCACCGGGATGTCGACGCCTGCGTCCGCTTTGACCTCGGCCGCGTGCGCCCACGTGGCGAAGTCGTCGGCGAACGCCTCGAACCGGTACTTCCACACCCCGGGAAGGTCGATCGCGACCTCGGCGACCCAGCCGTCGGTGCCGTCCTTCAGCGCGGTGAGACGGTGCAGGCTCTCCTCACCGGAGGGGCCGGTCAGGCGCAGGTGCACCCCGATCCTGTCGTGCCCCTCACGGAAGGCGACGACACGGAACGGCACCACCTCGCCGGCGAACGCCTTCGCCGGGTAGCCGCCGGGCACTCGGGGCGAGGCGTCGGTGAGCGGGATCCGGCCCGCGCGCGCACGCGGCCTCGTCTCGACGGCAGGCCGCAGTGGGATCTGCGCGGGGCTTCTCAGCGCCGCAGGTGCTTGAGCGGTTCGTGCTGCCACACCTTGAATGTACAGCGCGGGCGACGGCCGGTGACACCCTCGGAAGCCGGTGTGTCACATGCCGGCTCTGCCCGTTCACTCCACCCGGAACAGGTGCATCGAGGTGCCAGGGATCGGCAGCACCGCGCCGGGCTCGTACCGCAGGTTCTCGGTGCTCGGCACCTCGTCGGCGCTCGACCACAGCGACACGAACGCCGTGGCGCCGTCGAGGGTCTCCGGAAGCCGCACGTCGATCGGCGCCTCGGTGCCGTGCACGATCAGCAGGATGCGGTTGGTCTCGCCGTCCTCGGGGGCGGCCTCCGCGACGTACTGCAGCGTGCGGTTGCGGGGGTCGTTCCACCGCTCCGCCTCCATGGTGTCGCCGTTCTGGTCGAACCAGTCCATGACGGACGCCTCCGGGATGTGCTCGCCCAGCCGCGCGTACCTGCTGGGGCGGAGCGCCCTGTTCTCGGCGCGGAGACGGGTGAGCAGGGACACGTGCGCGGACAGGTCCTTCTGCCACTGCTCGTGCTCCCAGTTCAGCCAGGTGAGGGGCGAGTCGTGGCAGTACGCGTTGTTGTTGCCGCGCTGGGTGCGCCCGAACTCGTCGCCCGCCGTCAGCATCGGGATGCCGGCGGACAGCAACAGCGTGCCGAGCAGATTCCGCATCGCCTTGCGGCGGGTCTCGAGGATCACCACGTCGGCCGTCTCACCCTCGACGCCGTGATTGAACGAACGGTTCGTGTCCGCGCCGTCACGGTTGTGCTCGCCGTTGGCCTCGTTGTGCTTCGCGTCGTACGACACGAGGTCGTGCAGCGTGAAACCGTCGTGCGCGGTGATGAAGTTGATGCTCGCGAGCGGTCCGCGCTCCTCGCAGTACGTGTTGGCGGACCCGGCGAGCCGGTTCGCGAAACCGCCGACGCCGACCGGGGGCGACGCGCGCCGGGCGTAGTCGATGTCGCTGAGCCAGAAGTTGCGGACACGATCGCGGTAGCGGTCGTTCCACTCGCTCCAGCCGACCGGGAAGTTGCCGGTGTGCCAGCCGCCGAGCCCCACATCCCACGGTTCGGCGATCAGCTTCACGTCCTGCAGCACGGGATCGTCGGTGATCGCGCGCAGCAGCGGATGCTCGCGGTCGTACTCGTGCTGGGCGTTGCGACCGAGTGCGGTGGCCAGGTCGAAGCGGAAGCCGTCGATCTGCATCTCGGTCGCCCAGTACCGCAGCGAGTCGAGCACCAGGCGCGCCACCGCGTCCACCGAGGTGTCCAGGGTGTTCCCGCACCCGGTGGTGTCGACGTACGCACCGTCCTCCAGCTGCCGGTAGTACGAGGCGTTGTCGATGCCGCGCAGGCTCGAGCGGGGCCCGCCGATGCCCTCCTCGCTGGTGTGGTTGTAGACCACGTCGAGGATGACTTCGAGTCCTGCCTCGTGCAGCAGCTTCACCATGCCCTTGAACTCGGCGAGCACCGCCTCCGGACCGCGCCGGCGGGCCGCCTCCGTGGCATAGGCGGTGTGCGGGGTGAAGAAGTTCAGGGTGTTGTAACCCCAGTAGTTGGTGAGTCCACGCTCGAGCAGTCGCGGCTCGGGCACGAAGGCGTGGACAGGCAGCAGCTCGACGGCGGTCACGCCGAGCGAGTGGAGGTAGTCGATCATCGCGGGGTGAGCCAGCCCGGCGTACGTGCCGTGCAGTGCCGGGGTGACGTCGGGATGCCGCTTGGTGAGCCCCTTGATGTGCCCCTCGTAGATGACCGTGCGGTCGAGGGGAGTCTTCGGCTTGCGCACGCCGCCCCAGTCGAAACCGTCCTCGATGACCACGGAGCGCCACTCCTCGTAGCCGTCGCCCTGGGCGAGGCCACGCGAGTACGGATCGAGCAGCAGGGTCTCCGGGTTGAAGACGTGCCCAGGGCCGTGCGGGCCGTTGACGCGCAGCGCGTAGCGGGCGCCCGGCTGCAGCAGATCGCTCGTCACCTCCCAGACGCCTCCGGGGCGGCGCTCCAGCGGGGTCTGCGCGATCTCCCAGTCGAGGTCGTCGGTGTCGAAGACCACGAGCTCCATCGACGACGCGTTCGTCGACCAGACGCGGAGGGTGCCGACGCCGTCGTGCAGCCGCACTCCGAGGTCGTTCAAGACGTCCCCTCCAGGGGCGGTCGCGGACGGCAGGAACATGAGGAACAGGATAGAGGGCGAAAGGGGCTTCCGGTGAATCCGCGTCTCACCTCGGTCGAGCCCGAGTGTCGTCGGCGCTCGGCCGTCGGCAACGGCGGAGTGGGAGAATGGACGGATGCGGTTCTACCTCGACCATGCGGCGACGACGCCGTTGCGTCCCGAGGCGCGCAGGGCTTGGCTGGCTGCGTCCGACCTGATCGGCAACGCGTCGTCGACGCACGGTGCGGGGCAGGACGCCAGGCGGATGCTGGAGGATGCGCGCGAACGTGCCGCGGCCGTGCTCGGGTGCGACCCCATCGAGGTGGTGTTCACCTCCGGCGGCACCGAAGCGATCAACACCGCGCTGTACGGCCTGTGGCGGTCGCGGCCGGCGGGTTCCGATGCCGTGGTGCTGCCGGATGCCGAACACCACGCGACCATGGACGCCGTCGCCGCCCTCGCCGCGGAGGGCGCCGTCGTGCGTCCGGTGCGCGTCGACGACGTCGGACGCATCGATGCCGGGCAGTTCAGCGCAGCGCTGCCCGGTGCAGCCCTGGCCACCGCTCTGATCGCGGGGAACGAGTCGGGCACCATCAACGACGCACCCGGGCTGGCACGTCACGCGGCGACGGCGAGCGTGCCACTGCACCTGGACGCGGTCGCGGCGCTCGGGCATCTGCCGCTGTCGTTCCGTGGGCTGCGCGGCGACGCGCCGGCAGGCGCCGGGCTGGTCGCGATGAGCGTCGCCGGCCACAAGATCGGCGCGCCGGTCGGGATTGGTGCGCTCGTCGTCGCCCGCACCGCACGAATCGCGCCGCTGCTGCACGGCGGGTCGCAGCAGCGCGGCCTGCGCGCCGGCACCCAGGATGTCGCGGGAGCCGCCGCGTTCGCGGCCGCGCTGGACGCCGCCGAGGCCGAGCGGGACAGCGAGGCAGCACGGCTGCGCCGCCTGCGCGACCGGCTGATCGACGGTATCCGGCGGGCAGTGCCCCAGGCGCAGCTGCTGGGTGACCCGGTGGACCGGCTCCCCGGCAACGCGCACGTGCTGTTCCCCGGGGCGGTGGGGGAGAGCCTGCTGTTCCTGCTCGATATGGCCGGCGTGGCGGCGTCCACCGGTTCGGCGTGCCAGGCCGGGGTCGCCGAACCGTCGCATGTCGTGATGGCGATGGGGCGCAGCGAACGCGACGCCCACAGCGTGCTGCGGTTCACGCTCGGGCGCACGTCCACCGACGCCGACGTGGACGCCGTCCTCGCGGTGATCGCCGACGTCTACGCGCGCGCTTCGCACCCGTCCCCCGGTCGTTGAGCGAGCGAGCGCAGCAGTCCGTTCCCCGGTCGTTGAGCGAGCGCAGCGAGCCCGTTCCTCGGTCGTTGAGCGAGCGAGCGCAGCGAGCGAGACGAAACGCCCCATCCGGCCCGCTGCCAGCCACCCGCTCGTAGACTGGACCCCATGCGCATTCTGGCGGCGATGAGCGGGGGAGTCGACTCTGCGGTGGCCGCTGCGCGCGCCGTCGAGGCAGGGCACGACGTCGTCGGCGTGCACCTCGCCCTGTCCCGCGCCGGCGGCACCCTCCGCACCGGCAGTCGCGGCTGCTGCACGATCGAGGACGCCATGGATGCCCGCCGCGCGGCCGACCGGCTCGGCATCCCGTTCTACGTGTGGGACTTCTCCGAGCGCTTCCGCGACGACGTGATCGAGGACTTCGTCTCCGAGTACAAGGCGGGCCGCACCCCCAACCCGTGCCTGCGCTGCAACGAGAAGATCAAGTTCGCCGCGCTGCTGGAGCGCGCCATCGAGCTGGGCTTCGACGCGGTGTGCACCGGCCACTACGCCACGCTCGTCGAGGGGCCGGACGGGCTGGAGCTGCACCGGGCCTCCGATTCGGCGAAGGACCAGTCATACGTGCTCGGCGTGCTGAACGCCGATCAGCTCGCGCACACCTACTTCCCGCTCGGGTCGACCCCGTCCAAGGCGCTGGTGCGTGCCGAGGCGGAGGAGCGCGGTCTGAGCGTGGCGCAGAAACCGGACAGCCACGACATCTGCTTCATCCCGGACGGCGACACCCGCGGCTGGCTCGCCGAGAAGGTGGGCACCGCGCCGGGCGACATCGTCGACCGTTCCGGTGCCGTCGTCGGATCGCACGACGGTGCGCATGCGTTCACGGTGGGGCAGCGCCGGGGGCTGAAGCTCGGCGTCCCCGCCCCCGACGGCAAGCCGCGGTTCGTCCTCGAGGTGCGTCCGGTGTCGAACACGGTGGTGGTCGGCCCGAAGGCGGCACTGGCCACCGCCGAGATCTCCGGCGAGCGGTTCAGCTGGGCCGGCGCCGCGCCGACGGCATCCGAGTTCCCCTGCGAGGTGCAGATCCGCGCTCATGCCGAGCCGGTGCCGGCGACCGCCTTCGTGACGGATGCCGGTGTGCGGGTCCTCCCGGACGCGCCCCTGGACGGCGTCGCCCCCGGACAGAGCGCCGTGCTCTACGTCGGCACCCGCGTGCTCGGTCAGTTCACGATCGACCGCACCGTCTCGGCGGTCCCTGTCGGCGCCCCCTCATAGACTGGCCGGGTGCCGGAGAACATCTCGCTGGAAGACGCCCGTGCCGAGGCAGGGGAGCTGACCACCCGCATCCTGGAGGCGAAGGACGCGTACTACGGGCGGGACACCTCGCTCGTCGACGACGCCACGTACGACGCCTGGATGCGCCGGCTGGAGGAGCTGGAGCGGCTGCACCCCGAGCTGCAGGGGCAGGACTCGCCGACCCAGATGGTCGGGGCGGCCGAGGGAACGGTGCTCGCGACGATCGAGCACGCCGAGCGGATGCTGAGCCTCGACAACGTGTTCTCGGTCGACGAGCTGCGCGACTGGGCGGCCAAGACGCGCGCCTCCGCCGGACGCGACGTCGCCTGGCTGACCGAGTTGAAGATCGACGGGCTCGCCATCAACCTGCGTTACGAGAACGGCGTGCTCACCTCGGCGGCCACCCGCGGCGACGGCCGGGTGGGCGAGATCGTCACCGAGAACGCTCTGCGGCTCGCCGACATCCCCGAGAGGCTGTCCGGCGGCGGGCACCCGGCGATCGTCGAGGTCCGCGGCGAGGTGTTCATCCCCGTGGCGGCGTTCGAGCGGCTCAACGCCGCGCAGGCCGAGTTCCGCGACCGGGCGTTCGCCGACGCCAAGGCGCGCTGGGAGACACGGACGGGGGCGAAGCGGGCGTTCGACGAGGACAAGGCGAAGGCCGCGGCGGCCCGCCGGTTCCCGGCGTTCGCCAACCCCCGCAACGCCGCGAGCGGCGGACTGCGGCAGCAGCTGGACAAGAAGAGCGGGCTGGAACTGGAAGCCGGCCTGCTGCGCACGAACTCCCTGTCGCTGTACGTGCACGGCATCGGCGCCTGGCCCGACCCTCCGGTCGCGGCGCAGAGCGAGGTGTACGACCTGCTCGCCCAGTGGGGTCTGCCGACCAGCCCGCACACCGAGGTGTGCCGCGACATCGACGAGGTGGTGGCTTTCGTCGAGCACTTCGGCGAGCACCGGCACGACATCGAGCACGAACTGGACGGCATCGTCGTCAAGATCGACGAGCTCGCCCTGCACGACGAGCTCGGTGCCACCAGCCGGGCGCCGCGGTGGGCGATCGCCTACAAGTACCCGCCGGAGGAGGTGCAGACCAGGCTGCTCGACATCGTCGTGTCGGTCGGTCGCACCGGCCGCGCCACGCCGTTCGCCGTCATGGAGCCGGCGCACGTCGCCGGGTCGGTCGTGCGCCAGGCCACCCTGCACAACAAGGACGTCGTCAAGGCGAAGGGTGTGCTGATCGGCGACACCGTCGTCCTCCGCAAGGCCGGCGACGTCATCCCCGAGGTGCTCGGGCCCGTCGTCGAACGCCGCGACGGGTCGGAGCGCGAGTTCGTGATGCCCGAGAACTGCCCCGAGTGCGGCACGCCGCTGCGCCCCATGAAGGAGGGCGACATCGACCTGCGCTGCCCGAACGCCCGCTCCTGCCCGGCGCAGGTGCGCGGGCGGGTCGAGCACATCGGCTCGCGCGGTGCGCTCGACATCGAGGCGCTGGGCGAGGTGACCGCCGCGGCGCTGACGCAGCCCAGCGTGCCCGAAATCCCGCCGCTGCAGACCGAGGCGGGGCTGTTCGATCTGACCCTCGACGACCTGGTGCCCATCGAGGTCGTGGTCAAGGACGCCGAGACCGGGCTGCCCCGAGTGGACGACGACGGCATCGCCAAGACGCGTGCGCCGTTCCGCCGCAACCCGAGCGCGGCGGAGCGCAAGTCCGGTCTCGAGGGGCCGCAACCGTCGTCGCAGGCGCTGAAGCTGCTCGACGAACTGGAGAAAGCCAAGACGAAGGACCTGTGGCGGCTGCTGGTCAGCCTGAACATCCGGCACGTCGGGCCGGTCGCCGCGCGGGCGCTGGCGCAGTGGTTCGGATCGCTGGACGCCATTCGCGCCGCTTCGCGCGACGAACTCGCCGCCGTGGAGGGGGTGGGCGGCATCATCGCCGACTCGCTGCTGGACTGGTTCGCGGTCGACTGGCATCAGGACATCGTGCAGCGGTGGGCGGATGCCGGTGTGCGGTGGTGGACCCCGGGACACCCCGGTCCTGGTGCCGCCGCCGCGGGCGGGGGAGTGCTCGACGGACTGACCGTCGTCGCGACCGGATCCCTCGAGGGCTATACGCGTGAGGGCGCGCAGGAGGCGATCATCAAGGCCGGCGGGAAGGCGGCGTCCAGCGTGTCCAAGAAGACCGACTTCGTCGCGGCCGGTCCCGGGGCCGGGTCGAAGCTGGCGAAGGCCGAGGAACTCGGCATCCGCATCCTCGACGCGGCGCAGTTCCACATCCTCGTCACGCAGGGTCCGGACGCGCTGGGGTGACCGCGGCGGTCCTTCCCGAACTCGTGCCGACCCTGCTCGGCATCGGCGTGCTCATCGCATTCGCGACCGTCCCGCTGCTGCTCTTCGGCGTCCCGGGCGCGTGGGGGCCGGCGGTCGCGGTGCTGCGCGGCGCGGTGCAACTCGCTGCCATCAGCCTGATCCTGGGCGGCATCATCGCGCAGCCGCTGTGGATCGCGGTCGCGCTGGTGGTGATGTTCGCCATCGCGTCGCTCGTGGGGATCGGTCGCGTCGGCTGGAGCGGGCGCTCAGCGCTGCTGATCACCGCATCCATCGCGGCCGGGGTGATCGTCGCCGGCTTCGGTGTGTTCGGCAGCGGCGCGCTGGAGCTGACCCCGCGCTACGTGCTCGCCATCGGCGCGATCATCATCGGCAACACCATGAACACCGCCTCTCTCACCGGGCGCCTCTTCGTCGGCTCGGTGCACGACCACTGGGATCAGGTGGAGGGGTGGCTGGCGCTCGGGGCGAGGCCGCGTCGTGCGACCGTGCACCTCGCACGGCGCGCCGTGCATGAGGCGCTCATCCCCACCATCGATCAGACGAAGACGACCGGGCTGGTGGTGTTGCCTGGCGCCTTCGTCGGGGCGATCTTCGGCGGGCTGTCTCCGTTGGAGGCGGGACGCTTCCAGATCGTCGTGCTCGCCGCGCTGATCGCGGCGGGCGCCGTCACCGCCGTCTGCGTCGCGTCCGGCCTCGGCGCGGTAAGCACTCGTCCCGCGCGTGCCCTGACCGAGCCAGGGCGGCGGCGCCGGGCGGATCGTCAGTCCTGGTGGCGGGGCTTCCGGAACGGGCGGTCGCCGCGGTCGGTGCGCGGACGGTCGTCGCGGTCCCGGCGCTCGTAGCCGCCTCGGCCGCCGGCATCCCGCCCGCCGTCGCGGCCCTCGGTGCGGCGACCCGGCGCGCGGTCCGGCTTGATCTCGATCAGCCGTCCGGACACGCGCGTGTCGCGCAGCCTGTCGAGGACCGACGGGTCGAGGTTGGCCGGCAGCTCCACGATCGAGAAGTCGGGGCGGATGGTGATCGCGCCGAAGTCGTCGCGGCCCAGGCCGCCCTCGTTCGCGAGAGCGCCGACGATCTGGCGCGGCTCGACCCGGTGCCGGCGGCCGACCTCGATACGGTACGGGGCGTAGTCTCCGCGACCCCGGCGGGGTCCGCGTGAGTCGCGCTCGGGGCGGTCGCGGTCGCTCCGCTCGCGCGGCGGCCGGTTGTCGCGCTCGACGGCGCGGGACAACTCGTCGTTCTCGGCGTCCAGGAGCAGGGGCGTCTCGCCCTGGGCGACCACAGCCAGTGCTGCGGCCACATCGGCCTCGGGCACGTCGTGGTTGCGGACGTAGTGCGCGATGATGTCGCGGAACCCCTCGATGCGGTGCGTCTCCTGCAGCGCGGCGGTGATCGCGTCGTCGAAGCGGGCAAGACGCGTCGAGTTCACATCCTCCGTGCTGGGCAGCTGCATCTGCGTCGGCTGCTGACGCGTGGCCTTCTCGATGTGCTTCAGCAGATAGCGCTCGCGCGGGGTGATGAAGCTGATCGCGTCGCCGGTGCGGCCGGCGCGGCCGGTGCGGCCGATGCGGTGCACGTACGACTCGGTGTCGGTAGGGATGTCGAAGTTGATGACATGGCTGATGCGCTCCACGTCGAGACCACGCGCCGCGACATCCGTGGCGACGAGGATGTCGAGCTTGCCATCCTTGAGCTGGTTCACGCTTCGCTCGCGCTGCACCTGCGGCACGTCGCCATTGATCGCGGCCGCCGAGTAGCCGCGGGCGCGCAGCTTCTCCGCGAGCGTCTCGGTCTCGTTCTTGGTGCGGACGAACACGATCATCCCGTCGAAGTTCTCCACCTCGAGGATGCGCGTGAGCGCGTCGACCTTCTGCGCGTAGGACACAACCAGGTAGCGCTGGGTGATGTTCGTACCCGTCGCGGTCTTCGACTTGATGCTGATCTCTTCGGGGTCGCGCAGGTACTTCTGCGCCAGGCGGCGGATCGCGGCGGGCATCGTCGCGGAGAACAGTGCGACCTGCTTCTCCTCAGGCGTCTGGGCGAGGATCTGCTCGACGTCCTCGGCGAAGCCCATCTTGAGCATCTCGTCGGCCTCGTCGAGGACGAGGTACGTCAGCTCGGACAGATCGAGGGTGCCCTTGGCGAGGTGGTCCATGATCCGGCCGGGCGTGCCGACCACGATGTGCACGCCGCGCCGCAGCGCCGACAGTTGCACGCCGTAGCCCTGGCCGCCGTAGACGGGCAGCACGTGCACGCCCTTCATCTTCGACGCGTACGACTCGAACGCCTCGCAGACCTGCAGCGCCAGCTCGCGGGTCGGCGCCAGCACCAGCGCCTGCGGCGACTTCTGCGACACGTCCAGACGTTCCAGCACAGGAAGGGCGAAGGCGGCGGTCTTGCCGGTTCCGGTCTGCGCCATGCCGACCACGTCGCGCCCGGCGAGCAGGGTCGGGATCGTCGCCGACTGGATCGGCGACGGCGACTCGTACCCGAGGTCGCGGATCGCCTTCAGCACCGGACCGGTGATGCCGAGCTCCTCGAATCCGGGCGTGGCGGGGGTGTCGGCGGCGGTCTCGGCGGGGGTGGTCTGGTCAGCAGTCACTTGCCCACGATAGTGCGTGCGCCTGGACAGGTGCTGTCCGCGCTCACTCCCCGCCGGTCAGCGTGAGCAGCCGCTCCTTCACCTGCAGGCGCAGCACCTTGCCGATCAGCGACTTCGGCAGCTCGTCCACCACGAAGACACGCCTGGGGACCTTGTACGGGGTGAGGATGCCGCGGGCGAACTCGCGGACCGCCTCGACGTCGACGTCCCGAGCGCCGTCCACGACGATCGCGGCCACCACTTCCTCACCGGAGTGGTCGCTGGGCAGACCGACGACGGCGGCGTCGGCGACATCGGGATGCTGTCGCAGCGCGCTCTCCACCTCGGTCGGAGCGACATTGAAACCGCCGGTGATGATGAGTTCCTTGATGCGGTCGACGATCCGAACGAACCCGGCCTCGTCGATCGTGACGATGTCACCGGTGCGGAACCAGCCGTCCACGAACACCGTCTCGGTCTCCTCCGGCTTGCCGTAGTACCCGGAGAACACCTGCGGGCCGCGCACCACCAGCTCGCCGGCGGATCCGGCCGGCACGTCGACGGTCGGGTCCTCCGGGTCGACGACCCGGCACTCCGTCCCGGGCAGCGGCAGGCCGACGGTGCCGGCCACGCGGTTCTCTGCAACCGGGTTCGCCATCAGGACCGGGGAGCACTCGCTCAGGCCGTAGCCCTCCACGAGATAGCCGCCGGTCTCCTCCTCGAACGGCACCACCAGCTCGTGTGCGAGCGCCATGGCGCCGGAGATCGCGACGTCGGTGCCGGCGAGGGAGACGCCCTTCTGCTTCGCGGCGGCGAGCAGGCGCTCCGCGATGGGCGGCACGAGCGGCAGGAAGGTCGCGGGATGCTTCTTCGTCACCTCGAGTACCAGGTCGGGGTCGAACTTCGGGAACAGCACGAGCCGCGCGCCCATCGACATCGCGAACGTGAGGCACAACGTCAGCCCGTAGGCGTGGAACATGGGCAGCACCGCGTACACCACGCAGCCCTCGCCGCGGCGGATGGACGGCACCCAGGCGCGCGCCTGCGCGGCGTTCGCGAGCAGGTTGCGGTGCGTCAGCGCGGCGCCCTTCGGCGTGCCGGTGGTGCCCGACGTGTATTGAATGATCGCGAGATCATCGGTCCCTGGCAGGGGATGGGATGCCGAAAGCGGGGCTGCGGACGCCACGTCGTCCCACGAGATCGCGCCCTTCACGCTGGCGGTGAGCGCGTCGCGCGCCTCGCGCGCCTTCGCGACGGGAAGCCTCAGCGCCAGACGGGTCGGCAGCGGCATCGCGCGGGTGACGTCGACAGAGATGAGGTTCGTCACGGCGAGGTCGGCGGGGAAGTCATGCACGGTCGCGACGACCTTGCTCCACACGATCGCGGTTCTCGCGCCGTGGTCCTCGAACTGCTTGCGCAGCTCCCGGGCGGTGTACAGCGGGTTGTGTTCGACGACCACTGCGCCGATGCGCAGCACCGCGTAGAACGCGACGATGTGCTGCGGGCAGTTCGGCAGCACGATCGCCACCGGGTCGCCGGCCTTGACGCCCAGGTCGCGCAGCCCCGCGGCGGCGCGATCGATGGCGGCCTGCAGGTCGCGGTACGTGGTCTCCCTGCCGAAGAACTGCAGCGCGGGTGCATCGGGGTAGTCGCGTGCGGATGCCGCCACGATGTCGACCAGTGAGCCGGAGACCTGGTCCAAATCCTCCGGCACGCCCTCGGCGTAGCTGGCGGTCCACGGGCGCGGAGGATCGAACGTCGTCACCGTTCCACCCTACGCGGGCCGGTCGGCGCGGCCGGCGCGCTCTCCTAGACTGGGGTGGTGTCTGAAATCACCCCCGATCTCGTACGCCATCTCGGCGTGCTCGCGCGCATCCAGCTCACCGACGACGAGGTGACCAGCCTCACCGGCCAGCTCGACGCCATCGTCGACAACATCGCCAAGGTGTCCGAAGTCGCAACGCCCGAGGTGCCGGCGACCAGCCACCCGATCGCGCTGAGCAACGTGTTCCGCCCCGACGAGGTCGGGCAGACGCTGACGCTCGAGCAGACGCTGAAGAATGCACCGGATGCCGCCGACGGGCGCTTCCGTGTCACCGCCATCCTGGGAGAAGAGCAGTGAGCGACATCATTCGGCTCAGCGCCGCCGAACTCGGCGAGAAGATCGCCGCCGGCGAACTCTCCAGCGTCGACGCGACGCAGGCGCACCTGGACCGCATCGCCGCCGTCGACGGCGACGTGCACGCCTTCCTGCACGTGAACGAGCACGCCCTCGCGGCGGCCGCTGAGGTGGACGCACGCCGTGCCGCAGGCGAACAGCTCGGCCCGATCGCGGGCGTCCCGCTTGCGATCAAGGATGTGCTGGTCACCACCGACCAGCCCTCCACGAGCGGCTCCAAGATCCTCGAAGGGTACATGTCGCCGTTCGACGCCACGGTCGTGGCGCGCTCGCGCGCAGCGGGGCTCGTCCCGCTCGGCAAGACCAACATGGACGAGTTCGCCATGGGCTCCTCCACCGAGCACTCCGCGTACGGGCCCACCCGCAACCCGTGGGACCTCGACCGCATCCCGGGTGGATCCGGGGGTGGGTCGGCCGCGGCCGTCGCCGCCTTCGAGGCCCCGCTGGCGCTCGGCTCCGACACCGGCGGCTCGATCCGCCAGCCCGCGCACGTGACGGGCACCGTCGGCATCAAGCCGACCTACGGCGGCGTCAGCCGCTACGGTGCCATCGCGCTGGCATCCAGCCTCGACCAGGTGGGTCCCGTGACCCGCACTGTCCTGGACTCGGGTCTGCTGCACGACGTGATCGGCGGCCACGACCCGAAGGACTCCACCTCGCTCACCGACGAGTGGCCCTCTTTCGCTGCCGCCGCCCGCGAGGGCGCCTCCGGCGAGGTGCTGAAGGGGCTCAAGGTCGGTGTGATCCGCGAGCTGCCCGACTCCGGATTCCAGGCCGGCGTCGCGGCATCCTTCCACGCCTCGCTCGAACTGATGCAGAAGCACGGCGCGGAGATCGTCGAGATCTCGGCACCGCACTTCGAGTACGGCGTCGCCGCCTACTACCTCATCCTCCCCGCGGAGGCGTCCAGCAACCTGGCCAAGTTCGACTCGGTGCGTTTCGGCATGCGCGTCACGCCGTCCGGCGCCCCGACGGTCGAGGACGTCATGTCCGCCACCCGTGAGGCGGGGTTCGGACCCGAGGTGAAGCGCCGCATCATCCTGGGCACCTATGCGCTGTCGGCCGGGTACTACGACGCTTACTACGGCAGCGCCCAGAAGGTGCGCACGCTCATCCAGCGCGACTTCGACGCCGCGTTCGGTGAGGTCGACGTGATCGCCACTCCGTCGGCCCCGACGACGGCGTTCCGCATCGGTGAGAAGATCGACGATCCCCTGCAGATGTACCTCAACGACCTCACGACGATCCCGGCGAACCTCGCGGGCGTCCCCGGCATCTCGATCCCGTCGGGTCTCGCCGACGAGGACGGGCTGCCGGTCGGCATCCAGTTCCTCGCCCCCGCGCGCGAGGACGCCCGCCTGTACCGCGTCGGTGCGGCCCTGGAGGCTGCGCTTCTCGACTCGTGGGGCGGACCACTGCTCGACAAGGCCCCCGCCCTGGGAGGAGACCGCTGATGGCCGCTGCCAAGCTCATGGACTACGACAAGGCTCTCGAACTGTTCGAGCCCGTCCTCGGCTTCGAGGTGCACGTCGAGCTGAACACCCGCACCAAGATGTTCTCCGACGCGCCGAATCCCGCCAATGACGAGTTCCACGGTGCCGAGCCGAACACGCTGATCGCCCCCGTCGACCTGGGCCTTCCCGGGTCTCTTCCGGTGGTGAACGAGACCGCCGTGCGCTCTTCGATCAGCCTCGGGCTGGCGCTGGGATGCTCGATCGCCCCGTCCAGTCGGTTCGCCAGGAAGAACTACTTCTACCCCGACCTGGGCAAGAACTACCAGATCTCCCAGTACGACGAGCCCATCGCTTTCGAGGGCTCGGTCGAGGTGGAGCTCGAGGACGGCACTCTGGTGACCATTCCGATCGAGCGCGCCCACATGGAGGAGGACGCCGGGAAGCTCACCCACATGGGTGGCGCGACCGGCCGCATCCAGGGCGCCGAGTACTCGCTGGTGGACTACAACCGCGCCGGTGTGCCGCTGGTCGAGATCGTCACCAAGCCGATCTTCGGCACCGAGCATCGCGCGCCGGAGGTCGCCAAGGCGTACGTGCAGACCATCCGCGACATCGTGCGCGCGCTGGGCATCTCCGAAGCGCGCCTGGAGCGCGGCAACCTTCGCTGCGACGCCAACGTGTCGCTGCGCCCCCGCGGGCAGGAGAAGCTCGGCACCCGCACCGAGACGAAGAACGTCAACTCCATGCGCTCCGTCGAGCGGGCTGTGCGCTACGAGATCCAGCGTCAGGCGCAGATCCTCGCGGACGGCGGCACCATCGTGCAGGAGACCAGGCACTGGCACGAGGACACCGGGGTCACCTCCCCGGGGCGTCCGAAGTCGGATGCCGACGACTACCGCTACTTTCCGGAGCCCGACCTGCTGCCCGTGCAGCCCGCGCCCGAGCTGATCGAGCAGCTGCGCGCCGCGCTGCCTGAACAGCCCGTCGCCCGTCGGCGCCGCCTGATGGCGGAGTGGGGCTTCACCGACCTGGAGTTCCAGGACGTCCGCAACGGGGGCCTGCTGGACGAGGTAGAGGCGACCATCGCCGCCGGCGCATCGCCCGCCGCCGCGCGCAAGTGGTGGACCGGTGAGATCACGCGCATCGCGAACGCCCAGGAGCGCGACGCCGCATTGTTGGTGTCGCCCGCCGACGTCGCCGCGCTGCAGCAGCTCGTCGCGGCCGGCACCCTGACCGACAAGCTCGCCCGGCAGGTGCTGGAAGGCGTCATCGCCGGTGAAGGCACGCCGCAGGAGGTCGTCGACGCGCGCGGACTCGCCGTCGTCTCCGACGATGGGGCGCTCGTCGCTGCGATCGACGACGCCCTGGCCGCGCAGCCGGACGTGCTGGCCAAGATCCAGGACGGCAAGGTGCAGGCCGCGGGTGCCATCATCGGCGCGGTCATGAAGGCCATGAAGGGGCAGGCGGACGCCGCCCGCGTGCGCGAGCTCATCCTGGAGCGCGCCGCCCAGTAGCCCCGCGTCTCCCGGCATCCCCCGCCTCCCTCATCCCGGCCCCGGCAGACCCTCCATCTCGGGTTTGGGGCGGATTCTCGACTTTGGGGCGGGCGACAACCGCCCCGAACGCGAGAATCCGCCCCAAACGGGTGGGGGAGGGAGAATGGAGGGATGGGACGCGGGGACGGATCGGGACGCATCGTCTCGCCGGCGGATGCCGATGACACCGGCGCCGGGATCCTGCACGTCGACATGGACGCGTTCTACGCAGCCGTCGAGGTGCTGCACGACCCGTCCTTGCGCGGACTGCCCCTGATCATCGGCTCGCCGGACGGCAGGTCGGTGGTCTCCAGCGCGTCCTACGAGGCGCGCCGCTACGGCGTGCGCTCCGCGATGCCGGTGGCGCAGGCGATCCGGCTGTGTCCGACGGCACGCATCGTGCCCCCGGACTTCACCCGCTATCGCGCCGTCTCCGCGCAGGTGATGGCGATCTTCGAGCAGATCACGCCGCTCGTCGAACCGCTCTCCATCGACGAGGCGTTCCTCGACGTCCGAGGCGCCCGGCGGTTGTGGGGGAGTCCACGCGAGATCGGTGCGCTGATCCGACGGCGGGTGGCCGACGAGGTCGGCATCACCTGCAGCGTGGGCGTCGCCGCCACCAAGCACGTCGCGAAGATGGCCTCGACCATCGCGAAACCCGACGGGATGCTGGTGGTCGCGGCCACGGATACCGCCGACTTCCTCGCGCCGCGACCGGTGCGGGCGATGTGGGGCGTCGGGCCGAAGGCCGCCGAGGCGCTCGAGGCGCGCGGCATCCGTCTCATCCGCGACATCCGCGCGGCGTCCGCCTCCACGCTGGAACGGGCCGTCGGCCCGGGACTCGCAGCACGCATCCGCGAGCTCGCCGACGGGCACGACCCGCGTCCCGTCGAGACGCACCGCGCTGAGAAGAGCCTCGGCCACGAGGAGACCTTCGAACGCGACGTCACCGACCGTGACCTGCTGCGTTCCGAGCTGCTGCGGCTCGCCGACCGCGTGGCGGTGCGGCTGCGGCGCGCGGAATGGGAGGCGGGGGTCGTGGCGATCAAGATCCGCTTCGCGGACTTCACCACGCTGACGCGGTCGCAGTCGCTGCCCGAGCCCACGTCGCTCGGCCAGCGGATCGGCGACGTGGCCCGGAGCCTGTTCGACGACATCGAGCGGCACGACCCTGTGCGCCTGGTCGGGGTGCGCGCGGAGCGTCTCCGGCCCGCCGGAGGGGCGATCGCGCTGTGGGACGAGGACGAGGACTGGCGTCGGGTCGAAGGCACGCTCGATGAGGCGCGGTCGAAGTTCGGGGCCGCCATGATCACCCGCGCCCGGCACCTCGGCGCGCGTGAGCGTCCGGGCGGTGGGCTAGCGTAGCTGCATGCCTCACATCGCACTGGAACTCGGACGCAACGCCGCCTCCTTCGGCGTGCAGACCGCCTACGGTGAGCCGCAGCAGGTCGACGGAGCCCAGTTCACTCCGGTGGCTCTGACGCTCACCGGCTTCGGCGGCGGAAACATGGACGACAGCGCGGGTGGCGGAGGAGGCGGCGGCGTCGCGATCCCGCTCGGCGTGTACGTCCGCCGCGAGGAGGGTCTGCGGTTCGAACCCAACTTCGTCTCCCTGCTCGCCGTCGCCATCCCGTTCGTCTGGACGGCGGTCGCGCCCTGAGCCGCGTCATCCGTGCACTCAAGAAGTGACGACCCGTTCGCGGACGCGTTGGCGGCCGCGGTGGAGCGGATCGGCGCAGCGGTGCGCGCTGTCGCCGCATCGAATCCGGTCGTCCTGATCGACGGCCGCAGCGGCGCGGGCAAGAGCAGCCTGGCGACCCGGTTGCGGCGCGGCTGGCCGCTCAGCGGGCCCGTCCAGGTCGTCGCACTCGACTCGCTCTACCCGGGGTGGGAGGGCTTGGAGGCAGGCGCGGATGCCGCCACCGAGCGCATCCTGTTGCCGCATGCCCGCGGGGTGATCGGGATCTGGCGACGGTGGGACTGGGATCGCGAAGAGGAGGCCGAGGCCCACGCCGTCGATCCCGCGCTCGCACTCATCGTGGAAGGCTGCGGTGCGCTCACCGCCCGGGCGGCACGGCTCGCGGATGTCACGGTCTGGGTGGACGGACCCGCCGCGTCGCGCAGGCAGCGCGCGCTGGAGCGTGACGGCGACGGCTTACGCGCGCACTGGGACATGTGGGCGCGGCAGGAGGAAGAGCACATCGCGCGTCACGATCCCGTCTCGCTGGCGCACGTGCGGGTGCAGACCCCCTAGCTCGGGCCCGGTCAGATCCACGTCTCGTGGTCGAGCCCGTCCCTGGCATCCGCCGCCCTCACCAGCTGATCGAGCCGGAATCCGAGCCAGTCGTAGACCCCGAACCGGGGATCCTCGGGGTCGTGGTCGTCGGCGCCCGACACTCCGAGTCGGGACGCGAGCACCAGCCGGAGGGCGGTGAGGGTGCGCAGCCATGCGTCGAGATCGGGGTCGGCGATGATCACCCGCGCGGCCTGCAGACCCTCGCCGGCGTGTTCCGGGGTGGCGTCCCCGACCGCCTCCGCCAGGGCGGCGCGCACCGTGCCCACGTCCGCCAGCCTGCGTTCCAGGATCGCGGTCTGTGTCGCCTCGCGGAACGCGGCGGAGGCCTCGCGGTCGTCCGGGTACGGGTCCGGTGCGAGCGCGGTGGTCCCGGCATCCGCGGTGTGCTGGGAATCCTCCAGCACGGTCACGAACTCGTCGAGGAGGTCGAGGAGATGCCCCACCTCGATGAGAGCCAGCGGGAGCACCAGACCGCCGCCGGTCACTGTGGCGCCTGCCGTATCGTCGCCCACAGCCCGTAGTCGTGCATCGCCTGCGCGTGCACCTCCATCGTCTCCCGGGGACCGGTCGCGACGACCGCGTGGCCCTCGTGGTGCACGGCGAGCATCAGGGCGGTGGCGTGCTCGAGCGAGTACCCGAAGTAGGTGCGGAACACGCGGACCACGTAGCTCATCAGGTTGACCGGGTCGTCCCACACCACCAGCTGCCAGGGCAGCAGGGGAGCGGCGGTGAGCTGCTCATCGGTGGTCGGTGCGGATGCCGGAGTGCTCACGCCCACCCCAGTTCGTGCAGCTGACGGTCGTCGATGCCGTAGTAGTGCCCGATCTCGTGCACCAGCGTGGTGTGGATCTCTTCGCGCAGTTCGCCCTCGGTCTCGCAGGCGGCCAGGTGTGCGCGGCGGTAGACGATGATGCGGTCGGGCAGCTCGGCCATGCCGTACTGTCCGCGTTCGGTGAGAGCGAGGCCATCGTAGAGACCGAACAGATCCTCGCCGTCCTCCGGTTCGTCCTCGACGACGAAGACGACGTTCTCGAGGCCGTCCACCATGTCGTCCGGCAGGCGGTCGAGCTCGTCGATCACGAGTGCCTCGAACGCCTCGGCGTCCATACGCATCCCGCGCGGGAGGCGCCGCTCCATGTGCACACGCCGGCCGTGCTTGGCCAGGTCGAGCCGCACCTCGGCGGCGAGCAGACCTGCGTGGAAGTCGTCGTCCGGGTCGGGGCGCTCCTCGAAACCGGCGGAGGCGTAGAACGGTGCGTTCCACGGGATGTCGGCGTAGGTGCGGAGCGTCATCCGCGTGGCGCCTCGGTCGGCGGCCTCATCGAGAGCGGCGTTCAGCAGGGCGCGTCCGTGTCCGCGCCTGCCGTGAGCAGGGAGGACGGAGAGCTGCTCGAGGTGGGCGACTCCGTCGTGCTCGATGACGTGCGCGAAGCCGACGGCAGGGCCGTCCTCGGCCTCCGTGGCGACGAGGATGAAGCCGGGCTCCGACAGACGCTCGCGCACTGACGGGGGAGCGCCCCAGTCCACGCGCCCGAAGACGTCTGAGAACGCCGCGTCGGCGGCCGCCTCGATGCTCGCGAGCACGTCCAGATCGGCGTCGGTGGCAGGACGGACGTGCGAGGGCATACCTCGATGCTATCCACGTGCGGACGGGGCGGGCGCGGGCCGGTGTGTCGCGCGCGTAGCCGCGGAGCCGGCCACCGCATGGAAGAACGCCCCGGGATCCGCATGATCCCGGGGCGTTCGGTTGGGGTGAGTAACGGGGCTTGAACCCGCGACCTCCTGGACCACAACCAGGCGCTCTACCGACTGAGCTATACCCACCATGTGCCTGCCGGAGCAGGCAACCAGACGAGTCTATTACATGTTCGGCTGGAACTCCGACACCGTGCGACTCGCGATCTCCCGTGCTTCGTCAGAGGTCGGCCCAGGCTCCGGTACGAACACCGCCTCGCGGTAGTAACGCAACTCGCGGATCGACTCCAGGATGTCCGCGAGCGCGCGGTGACCGCCGTCCTTGACGGGCGCCTGGTAGAACGCCCGCGGGAACCAGCGGCGGGAGAGCTCCTTGATGCTGGAGACGTCCACGTTGCGGTAGTGCAGATACTGGTCGACCTGCGGCATGTACTTCGCGAGGAACATCCGGTCGGTGCCGATCGTGTTCCCGGCCAGCGCTGCCTTCCGCTCGAGCGGCACGAACTGCTTGATGTACGCGAGGGTCTGCGCCTCCGCCTCTTCGACGGAGACTCCCGAAGGCAGCTCGTCGAGCAGACCCGAGGAACGGTGCATCTCCGTGACGAAGTCGTTCATGTGCGCGAGGGCGCGTTCACTGGGCTTGATGACCACCTGGAACCCGGCGTCGAGCGGTCGCAACTCGAAATCGGTGACGACGACGGCGATCTCGGCGAGTTCGTCGACCGAGAGATCGAGTCCCGTCATCTCGCAATCGATCCAGACGAGACGATCGTTCTCGGAGGGGGAAACCATGTGAACATCCTAATGACGGCCGAAGATCCACCGGGGTCCGCGGTAGCCTGGGTGCAGCGCCCTCTTAGCTCAGTGGACAGAGCGACAGCCTTCTAATCTGTTGGTCGCAGGTTCGAATCCTGCAGGGGGCACCGCAATTCTGGCATCCGCCCTCAGTGCCGCAGTGCCGCCACCGCATCGTCGGGGTCCCAGAACTCGCCGACGAGTCGGAAGCCGCCCGAGGGCAGGTGGAGTCGCTCCGCGCGGTAACGGATGCCGAGCGGGTCGGCCACCACACGGAGATGCCCGCGGATGCTGCCGCGATCGTCGATCACCCTCCAGAGATGATCGGCGGCGCGCTCCAGGTGCTCGCGGCGGCTGCGCAGGACGGGGGTCTCCCACAGGACCGTGGGCAGTGTGCCGGTGAGTGCGGTCATGTCGTCTCCTTCCTGGTTCGAACATAGAGACGACCATCGACATCGGATGCCGGGAGCCGGCGCCGCGCTCCCTACACTGTCCTGGTGCCCTGGACGATCTGGCTCTCCCTGTTCGCGGCCTGCGTGGTGATCAGCCTCACCCCAGGCGCGGGCGCCATCAACACGATGAGCAACGCGCTCGTACAGGGATGGCGGCGGTCGTTGTGGGGCGTGCTCGGTCAGCAGGCGGCGCTGATCGTCCACATCGTCATCGTGGCGGCGGGCGTGGGGCTGCTGGTGTCGCGCTCACCGCTGCTGTTCAACGCCATCCGCTACCTCGGCGCGGCGTACCTGGTGTATCTCGGCATCCGTCTGATGCTGACCCGACCACAACCACCGGCCGACGACCCGGACGCCGTGGTGGGCGAGTCCCGATGGAGCATGTTCCGGCGCGGCTTCTGGGTCAACCTGCTCAACCCGAAGGCGGTCGTCTTCTTCCTCGCCTTCGTGCCGCAGTTCATCCGGCTCGATCGCGACCCGCTTCCGCAGTACGTCATCCTCATCGCGACCGTCGTGGTGGTCGATGTGATCGTGATGTGGTTCTTCTTCGCCGCGGCCGCGAAGTCGTTCCGGCGCTTCACGCGCACCGTGCGCGGCCAGCGTGTGCTGAACCTGGTGTTCGGAGGGCTGTTCATCGCTGTGGCCGCTCTGCTGCTGTTCGTGCACTGATGCATCGTCACTCTGAGAGCCGCCGTGCCACGGAGGGCGTAGCGTGGAGGCATGGAAACCTTCGTGCTCGCCGGCGGCTGCTTCTGGTGCCTGGACGCCGCGTATCGCCCCCTCCGCGGCGTCTCCGCCGTGACCTCCGGCTACACCGGCGGCACCACGCCGCACCCCAGCTACGAGCAGGTCTGCACCGGCGCGACGGGTCACGCGGAGGCGGTCGCCGTCACGTTCGATCCGGAGGTCATCCCCGCCGACGTGATCCTGGACGCCTTCTTCACGATGCACGACCCGCGCCAGCTGAACCGCCAGGGCAACGACATCGGCACGCAGTACCGCAGCGCAATGTTCCCCGCCGACGACCGGCAGCGCGAGCTGTTCGAGCAGGCACGGCAGAGGGCGGCGACGATCTGGGACGGTGAGCCCGTGACGACGATCGAGCCGCTCGGTGAGTTCTACGAGGCCGAGGACTACCACCAGGACTTCTTCGCGAAGAACCCCACCCAGGGCTACTGCCTGGCCGTCGCCGTGCCGAAGGTGAACAAGGTCCGGGCGAAGTTCGCCGAGTACCTGGCCTGACTGTCGTCACGGCCGGCGCTTCGGCGTCGTTCGCCCTGCACAATTCGGCGTCCAGCCGAGTTGTCCACTCTGCCTGGGTCGAGCGGGTTCCGGCGGGGGAGGACGCGTGCACTCTGTTCTCATCCGGGCGCGGACCCGGGGACAGAGGAGCACCAACATGCATGACACCGTGACCATCCACGGGAACCTCGGCGGCGAGCCGGTGAAGAACACCACCACGGCGGGAGCGTCCGTGGTCAACTTCCGGGTCGCCTGCAGTTCGGGGTACTGGGACCGCCGCACCGGCAGCTGGGTCGACACCGGCACCAGCTGGTACGACGTCGCGGCGTTCCGTCAGCTCGCAGACCACGCCAAGGCGTCGCTGCACAGCGGCGACCCCGTGATCATCACCGGCTCGTTGCGTCTCAAGGAATGGGAGAGCAACGGCCGACGCGGGATGAGCGCCGAGATCACGGCTGAGTCCATCGGACACGACCTGCGCCGGGGCACCAGCGCCTTCGTGCGGACGCCCCGTGCGCCCATGCAGGCGCTGCCGACCCACGGTCGGGGCGAGCAGTCATCCTTCACGGACGAGAGTCGTCCGCCGTCGTATGCGCAGAGCGAAGAGGAGCAGGTCGAGGACGGGCTGCCCGACGTGCCGGTGACCGATGCGGAGCGCGACGGTTGGGACGCGGCGGGGCTGGAGGCGCGTGACGTCGACTCCTACTCGGACGAGTCGGGGGATGTCGCACTCGCCGCGCGCTGAACCACGTCGACCGCCCATCGGACGGCGCCCACGGTGGGCGGCGGGCTGCGATGAGGGGCGACCCGGACTGCGGATCGTGCCCCTCGGCGAGCCCGTCGCCGCCGTGCAGGGAGGACATCCCGCGCCTGGACCGGTGAGCTCAGGGGACGCAGCGCGCCGGTCCTGGCCCCGCGCAATCGATAGTCTGTCGGGGTGAACAACGACGAAACGACCTCGCCGCCCGAGACCACCGCCGCCCGCATCGGCCGCATCGCCGGAGCCTGGTTCCCGCTCATCGTGCTCGCCGCGGGGGCCTTCGCGGTGTTCGTGCCGACGCCGTTCCTCGTTCTCGGACCCTGGATCACGCCGCTGCTGATGATCATCATGCTCGGCATGGGCATGACCCTGCGCGGGGCGGACTTCGCGATCGTCGCCCGCCGCCCCGTCGCCCTCCTGATCGGCGTCCTCGCGCAGTACATCGTCATGCCCGCGACCGGCTGGCTGCTGGTAACGCTGCTGCAGCTCGACCCCGCGATCGCCGTCGGCGTGATCCTCGTCGCGGCCGCGCCGGGCGGCACGGCCTCGAACGTGATGACCTACCTGGCCAAGGGCGACGTCGCGCTGTCCGTAGCGATGACGACCGTGTCGACGCTGCTCGCACCGATCCTCACCCCGCTGCTCGTCCTGTTCCTCGCGGGCTCCTACCTCCCGGTGGACGCCGCCGGACTGTTCCTGTCGATCGTGCAGATCGTGCTCATTCCGATCGCGGTCGGCCTGCTGCTGCGCCGGTTCCTCCCGCGCGTGGTCGAGGTGCTCGTGGAATGGATGCCGCTGGTCTCGGTCGTCGGCATCACCCTGGTCGTCCTCGCGGTCGTCGCCGGCAGCGCCGCCACCATCCTCAGCTCGGGCCTGCTCATCTTCGCCGTCGTCATCGCGCTGAACGGCGTCGGGCTGCTGCTCGGCTACGGCGCCGCCAGGGCGGTCGGACTCGACGAGTCGTCCCGCCGCGCGGTCAGCATCGAAGTCGGCATGCAGAACTCCGGTCTCGCCGCAGGCCTCGCCCGAGTGCACTTCACTCCGGAGGCCGCGCTGCCCGCGGCGATCTTCTCGGTCTGGCACAACGTCTCCGGCTCGCTGCTCGCCGGCCTGTGGTCGCGACGTCCTCCCGTCGACGAGCGTCATCCCGCGTCCGTCGACGCCGCCTGACCGGCATCCGCGCGGCGTCGGGTCGCGGGGCGAGCGCGGCCTGGCGCCGTCGCCGATCCCGGTAGGCTGGAGAGTCGGCTCCCGTGCGGAGCCGCATCGCTGATCTGCTGACTGAAGGAGAGCTGCTTCGTGGCCGAGTACATCTATTCCATGGTGCGAGCCCGCAAGGCGGTGGGCGACAAGCTCATCCTCGACGACGTCACGATGGCGTTCCTGCCCGGCGCGAAGATCGGCATGGTCGGGCCGAACGGTGCGGGAAAGTCCACGATCCTGAAGATCATGGCCGGTCTCGACCAGCCGTCCAACGGCGAGGCGAAGCTCACCCCCGGCTACAGCGTCGGCATCCTCATGCAGGAGCCCGAGCTGGACGAGTCGAAGACGGTGCTCGAGAACATCCAGGAGGGCGTCGCCATCAAGGCCAAGGTCGACCGGTTCAACGAGATCTCGGCGCTGATGGCCGACCCCGACGCCGACTTCGACAGCCTGCTCGCCGAGATGGGCGTGCTGCAGGAGGAGATCGACGCCGCCGACGGGTGGGACCTCGACTCGCAGCTCGAGCAGGCCATGGATGCGCTGCGCACCCCGCCCGCGGATGCCGAGATCGGGCCCCTGTCCGGTGGCGAGCGCCGCCGTGTGGCGCTTGCGAAGCTGCTGCTGCAGAAGCCCGACCTGCTGCTGCTCGACGAGCCCACCAACCACCTCGACGCAGAGAGCGTGCTGTGGCTGGAGCAGCACCTCCAGTCGTACAAGGGTGCGGTCATCGCGATCACCCACGACCGGTACTTCCTCGACAACGTCGCCGAGTGGATCGCCGAGGTCGACCGCGGCCGCCTGATCGGCTATGAGGGCAATTACTCCACGTACCTGGAGAAGAAGGCCGAGCGCCTCGACATCCAGGGCAAGAAGGACGCCAAGCTCGCCAAGCGGCTGAAGGACGAGCTGGAGTGGGTGCGCTCCAGCGCCAAGGGCCGTCAGACCAAGTCGAAGGCGCGTCTGGCCCGCTACGAGGAGATGGCGGCGGAGGCGGAGCGCACTCGCAAGCTCGACTTCGAGGAGATCCAGATCCCGCCGGGGCCGCGTCTGGGCAGCGTCGTCATCGAGGCCAAGAAGCTGCAGAAGGGCTTCGGCGACCGCACCCTCATCGACGGCCTGAGCTTCAGCCTGCCGCCGAACGGCATCGTCGGCGTGATCGGGCCGAACGGCGTCGGAAAGACCACGCTGTTCAAGACGATCGTCGGTCTGGAGCCGCTCGACAGCGGCGACCTGAAGATCGGCGAGACGGTCAAGATCAGCTACGTCGACCAGTCGCGTGCGAACATCGACCCCGACAAGACGCTGTGGGAGGTCGTCTCGGACGGACTCGACATCATCACCGTCGGCAAGACCGAGATCCCCTCGCGCGCGTACGTGTCGAAGTTCGGCTTCAAGGGCCCGGACCAGCAGAAGAAGGCCGGTGTCCTCTCCGGTGGTGAGCGCAACCGGCTCAACCTGGCGCTCACGCTCAAGGAGGGCGGCAACCTGCTGCTGCTCGACGAGCCGACCAACGACCTGGATGTCGAGACCCTGAGCTCGCTGGAGAACGCCCTGCTCGAGTTCCCGGGCTGCGCCGTCGTGATCACGCATGACCGGTGGTTCCTCGACCGCATCGCCACGCATATCCTGGCGTACGAGGGCACCGACGAGAACCCCGCGCAGTGGCACTGGTTCGAGGGCAACTTCGAGTCCTACGAGCGCAACAAGATCGAGCGACTCGGCCCCGATGCCGCGCGCCCGCACCGCACCACGCACCGCAAGCTCACCCGTGACTGACGCGGGGACGAGAAGACTGCACATCCCCATCCACCTGCGGTGGGGCGACCTGGACGCGTTCAATCACGTCAACAACACCTCGATGCTCAAGCTCCTCGAGGAGGCGCGCGTTCGCGCCTTCTGGAAGCCCGCAGCGGGGGAGGACGCTCCCTCTACCGCCCTGCTCGACTCCGGGATCGAGCAGGGGGTGCTGACGCTGATCGCGCGCCAGGAGATCGAGTACCTGGCGCCGGTGCCTTACCAGCGGCGTCCGCTCGAGGTGCAGATGTGGTTCGGCAAGCTCGGCGGCTCCAGCCTCGAGGTGTGCTACGAGGTGTACAACCATCCCGAGAGCGACGGGCGGATGCTGTACGCGCGGTCCACAGCCGTGATCGTCCTCGTCGACGCGACGACCGGGCGCCCGACGCGCATCTCGCCGGAGATGCGGGCGGCGTGGGAGCCGTACCTGGGCGCCCAGATCGTCTACGCGCGTCACTGATCCGATCTATTCCGGCACGCGCATGCGAGTGCCGCGGATTCTCCGTCCTCCGCGTAATCGCCGGGGGAACGCATGCGCGATGCGGAATGCGGTCGTGGCGTTGCAGGAATTTCCGAAACGGCTCTTGACGCGCCATCAAAGCGGGTCTAGCTTTGCGCTCGGATCGGTCCACCGCAGAGGCGTCCTCGGACGGAGAAGGGGCGACACCGATCCCGTAGACGTCAAGGTCTATCGCCGGGGTTCGGGGGAGCCGCGAAGCGGGACGAGGTGCGCCGGCGCGTTGTTGTCATTTTCTCTAACGACAGGCGCGTCATGAGCTGGGGATTGGGAGCGGAACGTTCGCGGAAAGCGGCGTTCGGTGTGCTCACGTACGCGACGGCCATCGCCGTCGCCGTGAGCATGGCGCTCCCTCTTGGCGCCCTCCCGGGGCTGGGCGCCCCCGCCGTGGTGATCGCGCGCAGCGCCCCCGACGGTTCCGCGGCGACCACCGAAGAGCGGCCGCACGCCGCACCCGCGCCGGCGGACGAACTCGTCGTCCGGGTGAGCGGGGCAGACGCACCCGTCGACGCCGCAGCACTCCCGAGCACCACCGAAGTCGTCGGCCAGGTCGCCGCTCTGAACTCGCGGCCGTTCGAGGTCAGCGATCCTCCACCGGCATCCGAGTCGCCGGCGCCGGCCGAACCAGCACCGGCCGAGCCCGCACCGGCCGAGCCCGCGCCGGCCGAACCGGCCCCGGCCGAACCAGCGCCAGCGGCCCCCGTGGAACCGCCCGCCGAGGAGCCTCCGGCACCCGCCGTGAGCACGCCCGCCCCTGCGCCCGTGCCGCCCGCGACGACGGAACCCGCACCGGCCGCGGAGCCCCCGGCGCCGTCCGACCCGGTGCCCGCACCGCAGGATTCGGCGCCCGCGACGACCCAGACCGACGGCGCTGAGAGCGAACCGGCGTCGGCGCCGTCCACGGCCACGCCGTGGGTCATCGCCATGTCGGGCTCCACCGGGACACTGATGTTCCACGCCGACGGCACAGTCAGCTTCGGAGGCGTGACCCGATCGCTCGCCGAGATCTCCGCGATCCGGGTCACCGGCACGGCAGGCGACAACACGTTCACGATCGACTTCGGCGGCACGCAGCCGGGCATCCCGGTCTCCTTCGACGGCGCAGCGGGCTTCGACTCGCTGGTGACCCGCGGCGCGGGCGGACTGTCCTCCCGCGCGGTGGATGCGTCCAGCGGCAGCCTCGACTTCGGGTCGACCGTGGTGACCTACACGAACATCGAGCCGATCGTCGACACGACGCCCGGCAGCAAGACGCACGTGCTGACCGCCGGCGACAACGAGGCCGAACTGCTGGAGGACCCCGACAACGTCGGTCGACTGCTGCTGCGCTCGACCGGCGGGCACGCCTTCGAGCAGATCAGCTTCGTCGCCCCCACCCTCGCCGGGGAGGAGCTGCGCATCGATGGCGGAGACGGACACGACGCCCTCGTCGTGAAGGGCGCGCTCGCCCTTGTCCACGCCGCCTTCACGGCCCTGTTCGAGTCGATCAGGTTCGACAACGCGCAACTCACCGCCGGCGCCGTGACCCTCACTGCGAGCGAGAGCAACACCGACGGCAACCCGCTGAATGCGGCGGACTGCACGGACTTCGACGACTTCAGCATCACCGAATGCCTCGACCATGACGCGACCGCGGAGATCGTCATCCAGGACAGCAGCATCACCGCGACCGGCGACATCACGATGACCGCCGAAGCCACGGTGACACCCGACGCCTCGGCATCCACGGCCTACGCCGTGCTGGTGAACTCGGCTGCGCGCATCGATGTACGCGGCGCGTCCAGCATCCAGACCACCGGCGACCTCACCGCCAACGCGCGTTCCGTGGTCGGCCCGTTCACGCTGGTCAAGCAGTACGGCGACGCCGCGATCGTGACCTCTACCGCGGTCTCACGGCTCGGTGGCAGCTCGCTCATCGACGTCGACGGGGCGGCGACCATTGCCGCGACGTCCACCGTCACGGCGGGCGCGACACCGCAGGCCGACGCGTCGAAGCAGGAGACCGCGGGCAGCTACGACGCCGCCGTCGCGATCGTCACCGTCACGTCGGAGGCGACCGGCTGGATCACCGAGACCGCGCGGGCCATCGTCGGCGGGGCACTCGCCGTCAGTGCAGCCAACACCGCGACGCTCGAGGGGATCGGCGACGCCAAGGACGCCGCCAGCGGGGCGGGCGTCGCGGTGGTGCACCTCCGCCAGCTCACCGAAGCCGCCATCGACTCGACCAACCCGATCGGCACGACCGCCGCCTCCCTGGTCGTCCGGGCCGAGCAGACGTCGACCGTCACCGCGCGCTCGAAGGCCGGCAAGGGCGGCGCGACCCAGAACAACAAGCCGGCCAACGGTGCCGACCGCGGCAACGGGCAGTCGTCCACCAGCGACGGCGCGATCGACGTCGCCGGGGCGATCGCCGTCGCCGTCCTCGACAACGACACCCGCGCCCACATCAGCGGAGCGCGGGTCACCACCACCGGCACGCAGGCGATCACCGCGACCGCCAAGAACACCGTCGTAGCGGATGCCGACGGCGGCACCACCGACGGCACCGGCGGCGCCAGTGGTCTTGGACTCGCGATCGGTGTCGCGATCCTCATCGCCGACCTGCTCACCGAGGCGTTCCTGCTGAACGCCCTGCTGCACGCACCCGGAGGCGTCACCGCCACCGCTGCGGAGCCGGCGACCGGAGCGTCCTCGTACACGGCCACCGCCGTGTCGGGGAAGAAGTCGAGCGGGTCGGTGGCCATCGCCGGCTCGCTCGCCGTGCTCAAGAAGGATGCCGTCACCTCGGCGCAGCTGCGCGGGACGGGCTCCTACGGCGGCAGCGCCGTGACCACAGCCGCGCGCGGCAGCCACGCCAGCACCGCCAAGGCGACCGCGAAGCAGGCCGCCGGTGGTGACAACGGCAGCGCGGTCGGTGCGGGCGCCTCCGTCGCCCTGACTCTGGTCCGCACCACCGTCGAGGCCGGCGCAGCGGACGGCGCGGCGGCGGACGGGATCGCGGCCTTCACAGCCACCGCCACCGGGCTGGACGACGCCACCACCGAGACGATCGGAGGCGCCGATGGCGGCACCAGCGCCTCGCTCACCGGAGTCGCCAGCATCGCCGTGCACAACGTCCGCACCACGGCCGTCGTGCTCGGCGGTCCGGCGCTGACGCTCACCGGCACGCTCACCCTCACCGCGGAGCAGACCGCGAAGACGACGACGAAGGCCGTCGGCGCTACCGGTGCCGGGGCGGGCGCCGCGCTCGGCGCGGCGATCGCGTTCGCCCTCACCTCCGCCGACCACGAGGCATCCGCGCTCATAGACCGCGACGTCACCGCACAGGGCGACGTCGCCGTCACCGCCACCGGGATCTCCACGACCGCGACCACGGCCGAGGCGAGCACCACCGGCGCGCCGGGGGAGTCCGGCGGCACCGGCAAGGATTCCACCGGCAAGGACGTGAACGCCAAGTCCGACGACAAGCTCGGCAACGCGTCCACCCGCACGACCGGGGGAGCGGGCGGCGGATCCACCACGCCGAAGGCGCAGAACGAGGACGGCACCACGGTCAGCGTGGCAGCCGCGATCGCCTTCAACCTGGTGCGCTCCGTCACCCTCGCTGTGCTCGGGGACGGCGCGTCCCTCACCACCACCGGCACGGCATCCTTCCGCAGCGCGAACAACACTGACGCCACTGCGACAGCCAAGGGCACCAGCGCGACGTCCGACACCGTCGGCATCGGCGCCGCCCTCGCCGTCAACAAGGTCCGCCTCATCAACCGGGCCGGCCTCGGCGTCGGCGCATCGCTGCAGGCCGCCGGTCTCACCATCTCCGCGACCGTCAAGCAGGTCGAGTCCGATGCGACGCACGCGTTCGAGGCCACCGCCGAAGCGGGCGCGGGTGACAGCGCCGGCACGCTCGGCGTCGCCGGCGCGTTCGCCCTCAATGTCGTTGAGGAGGACACCACCGGGGCGCTGCTCGGCAGCCCCGCCCCTGGCCCGCACCCCGGACCCGACCCGGTGCCCGGTGTCGCGATCGTCGGCGGCGGAGCGGTCAGCATCACCGCCGGCTCGAAGAGCACCGACAAGGCGTCGGCGAAGGCCGCGCAGTCCGGCGGCGCCACTGTCGGCCTCGGCGCCGCGATCGCCCTCAACCTCCCCACTCACCGCGTGTACGCCGGCATCTCGCCCGTGACCGACCCGACCCGTGGCCCTCCGCTCACTGGAGCCGGAGCACTCACGCTCACAGCGACCCACGACGTCGCGCTGACGACTCAGGCGCAGGCCGGAGGCAAGTCGGGCAGCGTCACCATCGTCCCCGCGGTCGCCATCGTCATCGCATCCATCCACACGCGCGCCTCGCTCGGCGCCGGCACCACGGTGCTGAACGCCTCGAGCATCACCGCCTCCGCCACGCAGAAGGTCACCGCGACCACCACCGCCAAGGGGTCGACGGTCGCCGGCAGCTCCGCCGGCATCGGCGTCTCGCTCGCCCTGGCCGTTCTCGACGACATCGTCGCCGAATCCGCCAGCGCTCGAAGCATCCAGACCACAGGCGCCGTCTCGTTCACCGCGCAGCAGCGCGTCGACGTCGACACCAAGGCCGAAGCCGCGACCAAGGGTGCCTCGCCATCGGAGGGCTCGGGCGGGGGCGGCAAGAACGTCAACAAGAAGGCCGACGACAACCTCGCCAAGGCGAACGAGAGCAAGCAGCAGAACGCCGGTGGCGGTTCCTCCACCACCAGCACTCCGAAGGCCGCCTCGAACGAGAACGGCGGAAGCAGCGTCTCGATCGCCGGGGCCATCGCGATCAACGTGGTCGCCAGCACCGCGCGCGCCTTCTTCGCCAACGGCATCGTCGTGCAAGCCGGCGGCGCGGTGTCTCTGACCGCCCGCGGCGACACCGACGCCGCAGCCACCGCATCCGGCGACTCCGCCACCGACGGATCCGTCGGAGTCGGCGCCGGCGTGGCGGTGCAGAAGGTCGACATCGTCATCAGCGCCAGCACCGGCGCCACCACCGTCACCGTCACCGGGCTCACGGTCACCGCCGGCATGCTCGCGGGCGACACGAACGACATCGTGCGCCGCTGGAACGGCACCGCGTGGGAGACCGTCGAGTCGGGCAGGCAGCTGCCCGGCCCGTCGAAGAACGACAAGTACTTCGTGACGACCAACGGCGGAAGCGGCGGCGACGACGGGCTGTACGTCTTCGACGGCTCCGCCTGGAACATCGACACGAACGTCAGCCTCACCGGCACCGTCGACGAACTCCCCGCCGGCGCCATCGACGGCCAGTACTACCTGCTGAAGAAGGCCAAGGACGGCCACCCCGCGGGCAGCGTCTGGAAGCGCGAGGGCGGCGCGTGGGTGTTCGTCACCAAGTACACCGTCAAGCAGAAGGCCGAACTGCCCAAGGACGAGATCGACGAGGGCACCTGGTTCCACCTCACCGAGACGGACGGCAGCAAGGCCGCCGGGTTCTACAAGCGCAACGACCAGCACGAGTGGGTGCACCAGGCCTCGGCGACGCTCGGCGCCGGGGATCAGCTGCCGGCGGCACCCGCCACCGACACCTTGTTCCGCCTCTTCGAGCACGAGATCGCCACCACGGCACGGGCCGGTGCGAGCAAGGCCGACAGCGTCGGCGTCGCCGGGGCTCTCGCCATCAACATCCTCGACAACACCACGCACGCGCTGCTGCCGGCGGGCTCCACCGTCACACTGAGCACCGCTGCGGGCGCCGTATCGGCGCGCAGCAACGAGCGTGACAGCGTCACGGCGACCTCGCGCGCCGAGGTCGGCTCGGCCACCGGAGTCGGCGCCGCCTTCGCCCTGCAGGTCATCGACGGCAGCGCCGTGCGCGCCGAGGTGCAGGACGGCGCCACGGTCACCGGCGGCATCGGGCTCACCATCGCCGCCTCCGGTCTGCGCGACATGAGCACCAAGGCCGAGGGCGGCACCGAAGGCGGCACGGCGGTGACGCCGGTGGTCGCCCTGGTCGTCAACGTCGACGACATCGTCGTCGCACGGCTGGGCACCGCGGCCTCCGGCTACACCGGCACCGGCGCCCTCGCCGTGACGGCGACACACACCCTCTGGGTCGCGACCGAGGGCAAAGCGGATGCCGCGGGCAAGAGCACCGCGGTCGGTGCCGACCTGGCCATCAACGCCGTGGTGGGGTGGACGACGCTCGCCGAGCTCGCGCGCGATGCACGGGCGAGCAGCGTCGAGGTCGTCGCGGCGTCCGAGGCGCGCACCGAAGCGCGCTCGGTCGCCAGCGCGAAGGGTGCGGAGGAATCCGACTCCAGCGGCGACCAGAAGTCGAACGAACAGGTCAACGGCGCGAACAACCCGAACACGCAGAACACCAAGGACTCCACCGCTGGACTGCCGAGTGCGAACGGCGGCACCAACGGTTCCAACGGGGCGAACGGGGCGAACGACGCCCAGGCCGAACAGTCCGGGCAGTCCGGATCGCAGCAGAGCAGCACGACCGCGGTCGCCGCCGCGGTCGCCGTCAACTGGCTGGTCGCCACCTCGACCGCCCGGATCACCGACGTCGACGTGACTGCCACCACAGGTGCCGTGACCGTGCGCTCGACCCTGTTGCTCACCGCTTCCGCCTTGGCCGTCGGCTCGGCGATCGACCTCGACTCCGGCGGCACGAAGGTGGGCGCCACGATCGGCCTCAACGTGCAGGACGCCGACAACCTCGCCACGATCGGCGCGGGGGCGCACGTCACAGGGCAGACTGGCGTCACCGTCGCCGCACTGCTGCCGAACGGCGCGCGCAACGAATTCGTCGTCTGGTCCTTCGCGGCGGGCGGCGGGAAGAGCACCTCGGTGGCGGGCAGCGCCGCCGTGCAGATCCTGTTGCTGACCACCGAGGCGCACATCGGCGCCGGCGCCGATGTCGACGCGCCGAACGGCGACGTCACCGTGACGGCCGGACAGTCGATCGGCCTGCAGAACCTTGCGATCTCCGGCGCGCTGTCCACGAGCTCCGGCGCCGCGATCGGCGGCGCCTTCCTGGTGAACTTCCTCGAGATCGGGACCAGGGCGTGGGTCGCCTCCAGCGGCGTCACGCCCACCCGCGTCGACGCGAGCGGTGCGGTCGCCGTCACGGCCAGCAGTCGGCTGGTGCCGCTCGTGCCGAAGGTCCCCGAGCCGGTCGCGGGCAAGATCGACTGGCTCACCCTGACGAACGTCGCCATCGCCGGCGGTGCGAGCGCCGGAGGCGCCGCCGTCACCGGCGCATTCATCGTCAACATCCTGAACTTCTCCACCCGCGCCTGGATCGCGGCCGGAGCGCAGCTGAACCAGGAGGGGCTCATCGGCGGCACCGGCCAGCACGTCACCGTGCGTGCCGAGGATGACCTCGAGATCGTCGACGTCGGCGGCACCCTGTCGCTGAGCAAGGACTCCGCCGGCGTCGGCATCACCGTGGTCGTCGAGATCTCCAACTCCGACGTCCGCGCCTGGATCGCGGATGCCGTCGCCGTCCGCGCCGGCGGCTCCGTGACCGTCGAGGCTCTCTCCACCGAGGACTGGTTCGTCCTCGCCGTGGCCGGGGCTGCCAGCGCCGGATCGGTCGCCGCGACCGGTGCCGTGCTGGTCGTCGTGGCCAACCAGGGCGGATCCGCCCCGCAGGTGCTGGCCGAGCTCGGCGACGCCCTCGTCGCCGCGAACGACGACGTCACCGTGCACGCCGGGAAGACGACTTCCGCGGATCTCGCCGGCGGCAACCTGTCGGTATCGACCAGCGGCGCCGGGGTCGGCGCGTCGGTGACCGTCGTCGTCCGCGACAACCACGTCAGGGCCCGTGTCGCCGACGGCGCCGATGTCCGCGCACGCGACGACCTGACCGTCGAGGCGGAGCAGACCGGCCACTACGTGCTCCTCGCGGTCGGCGGTGCGGGAGGTCAGTCGGCCGGGGTCGGCGGATCGGTCACCGTCACCGTCCTCGAGAACACCACCACCGCCGAGATCGGCGACAGCGTCCGGGTGAACTGCGCCGGCGTGGCGTGCGCGAACAGTGCGCCCGCCCTCACCCAGAACGTCGTCGTCACGGCATCCGACCAGCTCGACCTGCTCGCACTCGCGGGCGTGCTCGCCGTCGGCGGCACGGCCGGCGTCGGCGTCGGCGTCGACGTCCCGTCGGTGCACACCACCACGGCGGCGTCCATCGGATCGTCCAGCATCGTCCGCGCGAACGGCGACATCGTCGTCGAGGCACGGTCCCGCGTCGATGCGAAGTCCATTTCCGCAGGAGGCAGCGGCGGTGGGACCGCCGCCGTCACGGTCAACGTCACCGTCCCGGTGATCACGATCCTCACCACCGCCACCGTCGGCTCCGCGGCGGACCTGCACGCCGGCGGCAACGTCATCGTCTCGGCCGACTCCGCGCTCACCCTGTTCACCATCGCCGGGAACATCTCGGTCGCCGGCACCGCTGCGATCGGCGCGGGCGTCGCCGTGCCCGTCGTGACCAAGACGACCACGGCGACGATCGGCGCGAACGCCCGTGTCACGTCTCTGGCCCTGCCCGGCCACATCACCCACGCCACCGTCAACGCCGGCAGCTACGCGACCACCGGCACCGACACCCGGTTCGACCCGCGCGGGACGCTCGGGGGCTGGCCGGTGCCCTTCCCCGGCAGCCCGTTCGACGGCAAGGGCCTGCAGGCCGACGGCGCGACCATCAACCTCGGCTACAACCACGGCTTCAAGTACGGTCAGCAGGTCGTCTACGATGCCGGCGGCGGCGCACCCATCACCGGGCTGACGGACGGCGGCACCTACTTCATCATCCCGGTCTCGGCCACCGCCATCCAGCTGTGCACCAAGCGCGGCCCACCGGTGACGGCCGGCTCGTCCGAGTTCAGCTGCGCGCCCGGGTTCGCCGTCACCGGCCTCAGCCTCCCCGCCGGCGTCATCATGGGCGAGAACCACCGGTTCGTGCCCACCACAGAGCCCGGCGTCGCGTCCGACGTCTCCGCCCGGTTCACGGCCGAACGTGCCGTCCACGTCGGTTCCAACTACATCGTGCTCCCGTACGTCCTGTACGAGGACGACGGCGTCACCCCGATGGTGCTGCGCAACGGCGACCCGGTGATCTACAGCGCCGGCGGCGGCACGCCGATCGGCGGGCTGGTCGACGGCGCGACCTACTACTTCTTCACCGCGAACCCGGCCGACCCGGTGAACCTGAGCCACGTGCAGCTGGTGCGCACGAAGTGCGAGGCCACAGGCAAGAAGGACGACTGCAACACCTCCGCGGACATCGCCCGCGGCACCCCCATCGACCTCACCTCGACGGGCAGCGGACGCTCGCACAGCCTGGTCCCCTCCGGGATGCTGCCCGCCGGCCCCGGAGCCGAGCTCGGACCGCAGGTCATCCACAGCCCGGTCCGCACCGGCTTCGGCGGCGTGGCGGTCACGGCCTCCAACAGCGACTACCTCGGCTCGATCGGGGTGGCAGCCGGCGGCGCCGGCACCGCCGCGGTGAGCCTGTCCGGCTCGGTGGCGGTCGTCACCGTGCACACCACCGCCACGATCGGGACCGGCGCGAGGATCAACTGCGCCGACGGCGACCTCGCCTGCGGAGCGAACGCCGGATCGGCTGACGGAAGCCAGTCCGTGCTCGTCTCCGCCGTGAACAGCTTCCGCACCCTCGGCATCGCCGCCTCCATCGCCGTCGCCGGAACCGCCGGGGTCGGCGCCTCCGCCGCCGTCCGCGTCGTAGAGCTGCACACCGACGCGTCGATCGCCGCGAACGCCGTCGTCAACGCCCGCAACAACATCGAGGTGCGCGCCGACGCCCGCACCGCCATCGTCTCGGTGAACGCCGCGGCAGGCGGTGGCACCGTGGGCGTCGCCGGCACCGTCGGCGTGACGGTGGTGAAGGAGTTCACGAACGCCTTCACCGGCACCGGGGTGACCCTGCGCGCCGACAACAACATCGGCGTCTTCGCCCACAGCACCTCCACCCTCATCCTGATCACCGCGTCGATCGCCGCCGGCTACGTCGGCGTCGGCGTCGGAGTCGGCGTGGCGATCATCGAGAAGACCACCCGTGCATTCCTCGGCAGCGGCAACACCGTCATCGTCAAGGCGCAGGGCGGCGGGCTGTCGTCGGCGTCGAACGGCACCATCGCCGGGGGCGGGTTCCCGACGGCACTGTTCCGCGGGCTCGCGGTGCAGTCCTCCTCCTCGGAGCGGCTGTTCGGCCTGGTCGCGGGCATCGGCGCCGGGTTCGTCGGCGTGACCGCCAACATCGGGGTCAACGTCTTCACTGTGGTGACGCGGGCGTACATCGACGCGACCACGACCGTGAACCAGGGTGCGGGCACGATCATCGCCGGGGTGAACGACGCCCAGGCGGTCACCGTCGTCGCGACCGACCGCTTCGACGCGGTCACCTTCGCGGGCGGCGTCGCCGGCGGGTTCGTCGGGGCATCGGGCGGCATCGACATCGGCGTCGCGTCGATCACGGTCAACGCTTCCCTCGCAGCCGGCACCGACATCTGGGCCAAGGCCGCCGTCACGGTGAAGGCGCTCGCGATCAAGGACGTCCAGTCCTACGCGGTCTCCATCGGCGGCGGCTTCGTCGGCGTGGCCGGCGCCGTCTCGGTGTGGGCGATCGGCACCGCACCCACCGCCTCCTACTCGACCGATGCGCACGGACCGCACCGCGGCGCCTGGAACGGCACCGCCGCATACGCCGCCGGCGACGTGGTCACCTTCGGCGGGCAGACCTGGATCGCGAAGACCGGAAGCACCGGCGTGCAGCCCGGCACGGATGCCACGAAGTGGCAGCAGGATCAGCCAGCCACCGCCACGAACGGCGAGGGCACCAACGGGCAGCAGCAGGCCGACCAGGTCGCCTCCGGTAACGGCAGCAACGGTCCGGCCCCGGCATGGAACAGCGGCACCGCGTACGACGAGGGCGACCAGGTCACCTTCGATGGAGTCCGCTACCAGGCGACCGCCCACATCGCCGCCGGTCAGGCCGACCCGGAGAACAACCCGAACTGGTACGCCGTCAAGGACGGCTGGAAGTCGGCGCTCGACGGCGCACCTCAGGACTCCACCCCGGCGTTCGTCCTCGGCAACGCCTACGCCGCCGGCGCCTACGTCCGGTTCGGCGGTCACCACTACCGCGCGAAAGTCGCCATCGCGAACGCGAACCTCGCCCCGAACGCGGATGCCGCGCGCTGGGCGCTCGCGGACGACGACTACCGCTTCCGGGTGTACGGGGGAGCGGCGGCATCCGACTCGAGCGTCAACGGCTCCTACACGGACTCCACCCCCACCCAGGACCGGTTCGCCCAGCCCGCCCCGCCCTCGGGCGTCACGGCAGGCATCTACGGCACCGTGCACTCGATGCTCGCGAACGTCGAGGTGGGCGCGCACGAGCAGGCGGACGTGTTCGTCCTCGCCGGGGCGGTCGCGGGCGGCGCCGGCGCGATCGGCGCCGGCATCGCGATCCTCACCGTCGCCGGAAACGTCGACGCGGGCGTGTACAGCGGGGCATCCGTCTCCGCCGCCGGCGCGATCCGAGTGGAGGCCACCCTCGTCGAGGACATCGAGGTCATCGCCGTCACCGGCGCCATCGGAGTGGTCGCGGTCGCCGGGCAGATCCTCGTCCTCACCGACACCTCCGCGGTCACCGCGCACATCGACACCGGCGCCACGCTGCCGCGGGCGAGCGGCGGAGTCCTCGTCACCGCCGACGCCGCCAAGACGATCGCCGGCTACGCGATCGGCCTCACATTCGCCGCCGCAGGCGCGGGCGCCGCGGTCTCGGTCATCGCCGTCTCAGGCGACACCCGCGCCACCATCGGCGCGGTGCCCATCGGGACGGTCGGCAGCGTCGGCACGGTGAACGTCACGGCGACCGATCACTTCACGCCGACCGCGTGGGCCGTGGGCATCGTCGGCGGCATCGTCGTCGGCCTCAGCGGCGTCGTGGCGGTCATCGAGTACTCCGGCACCACCCGCGCCTCCTCGCTCGCGACCTTCACCGGCGCGATCGGCGCCGTCACGGTCCGCGCCCTCGGCGACCGCGACCCGCTCGCCGCGCAGACCGTCAACGTCGCCACCGGCGCCCTCGCCGTCGGATTCACCGTCAACATCGCCACGCTCTCCCGGCACACCGAAGCCGAGCTCGGCGGCTCACTGACCTCGTCCGGCGCGGTGCTCGTCGAAGCCGACGCTGTGAACGTCGTCATCGCGAACACCCCGGGCATCACGGTCGGCGTCGCCGCGATCGCGGCGATGATCCCCATCGCCACCGTGTCCGGTCACACCACGGCGACCCTGAGCGGGACGATCCTGGGCTCGGCGAGCACGACCGTGCACGCGATCGCCGAGAACCGGGCGAAGGCCGACGTCCTCGTGATCGGCATCTCCGGCGTCGGCGTCAACGTCGCCTTCGCGCAGGCGACGATCGCCGACAGCGCCGACATCATCGCCGCCGTCACCTCCGGCGCCTCCATCGCCTCCTCCGGCGCCATCGCCGTCACCGCTGAGATGAAGGGCACGAACGCCCGCAACGAGGCGATCGCCGAGGGCGAGAACGTCGCTGCCGCCCTGTTCGCGTCCGGCGCCGTGTTCGCCGCGCAGGCGCACGTCGGCGGCGCGCTGAAAGCCGCCCTCGACGGCGACGTCACGGGATCCGCGTCCGTCACGGTCGCGGCCACCGGCCGCAACTACGCCAAGGCCGACCTCATCGTCGCCGCCGGCGCCGGTCTTGCCGGCATCGCCGTCAGCATCGCGGATGCTGAGGTCACCTCCGCCGCGGTGGTCGAAGCTTCCTCGACGGACCCGGACGGCGACCAGCAGATCTCCTCCAGCGGCCAGATCTCCTTCACCGCGACCTCGGCGAACACCGCTGCCACCACGACCGGCATGGGCGCCGGCGGTGCGATCTTCGGAGCGGCCGTGTCCGTCCCGACCGCCCTCGTCGCCGCCGCCACCATCGCGAGCGTCGAAGGGGATCTCTCCGCGGGTGCCGCGGGTGTCACCGTGTCGGCGACCAGCGTCAACACGGTGACGACGAGCGTGATCATCGTCTCGATCGGCGGCATCGGCGCGGCGGCCTTCAACTGGGCAGAGGCACTGATCACGCCGGCCGCGACCACCACCGCCGTCGTCCTCGCCGGGGCGCAGGTGAGCGCACCGGCCGGTGCCGTGCTCGTCACGGCCGCCTCCGCGAACACCGCGACCGCGACCACAACCGCGATCGGCGCCGGCATCGGCGTGAGCCTGAGCGTGCAGATCAGCAAGGCCACCGCCGACGGCCACACCACCGCATCCTTCGACGGTGACATCCCGTCCACAGGCACCAAGACCGCGAGCCTCACGGTCCACGTCCGCGCCCGCAACCAGGCGGTCTCCGACGTCGATGTCGTGACGGTCTCCGCCGGGTTCGGCGGCACCGGCGTCAACGCCGAGGCCAGCGCCGGCGGGCATGCCGACGCCGTCGTCGGCGCGAACAGCAGCGTGAACGTCTCCGGCGCCGTCCTCATCGACGCGCAGCTGACAACCGCGAACGGCCAGCAGAACTACGCCAGGGCGCAGGTGCACGGCGCCGCCGCCGGCGGCATCAGCGCCGGCCTCGTCTCGGCTCTGGCAACCGTGAGCGGATCGGTGCGGGCCAAGCTGAACGGCGCGATCACCGGGGCGGGCTCGATCACCATCAACGCCGACGCGACGATGCTCGCCGACGCCGACAGCACCTTCGTGGGGATCGGCGGCCTGACCACCTCCGGCACCGAGACGCGTGCCATCGTGTCCGCCGACACGGTAGCGGGGGGAGACGGCGGCACCGCCTTCACCGGCGGGGCGTTCACGGTCACCAGCGACTCGACCTACACCGCGACCTCCGACTCCGACGGGCCCACCGTCGGGCTCGGCACCATCACAGTGAGGCTGCCGATCGCGCGGGTCAGCGGCGCCACGAGGGCGAGCTACCTCGGACAGGTCACCGGCGGCACGTCGACATCCGCCACCGCGAACTCGCACAACACCGCCACCGCCGACGCCTCCGAGATCATCGCCATCAGCATCGTCGGCGTCGTCGTCGCCTACTCGCTCGCCGAGGTCACCGCCACCACCGAGGCAGCGATCGGCGGCGCGAACGTCAGCAGCGGCGCGGTCACCGTGTCCGCGACCTCGGACGACGACGCCACCGCCTACGCCGGCGGAGCGGCGGGCGGCGGCCTGTCGGTGTCGCTGCTGCAGCCGGAGGCGAAGGTCACCGGCACCACCAGCGCGTTCGTCGGCGACGGCAAGTCGGTCAACGCCGGCTCGCTCACGATCACCGCCACCGCGACGCCGGATGCCGTCGCCGAGGCGAAGATGGTCGGCATCTCCGCCCTCGCCAACGTGCTGGTTTCCGGCCCGCGCGCCTTCGTGGGCGGCACCACGCGCGCCGCGATCGGATTCGACGAGACGGTGAATCTCGCCTCCGGTGCCGCGACGCTCGCGGCGACGCGCACCGCCCACGCCACGGCGCTCGGCACCAACGTCTCGGCCGCCCCCATCGACATCTCCTTCGTCGACCTCGAGGCCACCACGAGCGGCACGATCACCGCGTACATCGACGACCGCGCCGACGTCACAGCCGGCTCCGTGACGCTGACCGCCGGCGGAACGAGCTCGCCGAAGGCGTCGACCGCCGCCGCCGGCATCCGCATCATCGGCGTCTCGGGCTCGCAGGCCCGCGCGACCGACTCGACGACCGTCGCCGCGCGCGTCGGTCCGGCCGACGGGACGTCGTCCTCGGATGCCGGTGACCCGACGTCCGTCGTGACCACCGGCGCTGTCGCGGTGACGGCGCAGTACACCTCGACCCCGCTGGCGACCTCGTCCGCGTTCGGCTTCAGCCTCGGTTTCGCCGCCGCGATCGTGAAGGTCACCACCACGTCAACACCCACGGTGCTGGCGTACCTCGGTGACGACGCACAGGTGATGGGTGGCGACATCGCCTTCACCGCCGCCGCCATCGCGGTGGCCATCGCCGACGCCAAGGGCTTCGGCGCCTCGCTCGGGTTCGATGCCGGCCTCACCTCGACGCACGCAGTCCTGACGCCGACTGTGAAGGCGTACACGGTCGGCGGAGGCTCGCTCAGCGGCCGCAACGTGACCCTCACCGCACGCGTGAACGTCGATCAGCACGGCACCCCGCTCTCGCCCAGCTACACCTTCGCGAACATCGACGACGCCACCAACACCACCTCCGATGTGCTGACCACCGTCGCACCGGCGTTCGCCCGCGTCAGCCTCGGCGCCGTGGGGCTCGCGGCGGGCGTCGCAGGCGGCTTCGCCCAGGCGAAGAACTCGCCCACCATCGCTGCCGGCGTCGGCGCCGGCACGCAGGTCAGTGCGTCCACCTTCCTGTCGATCATCGCCCGGGCGTTCGGCGACGCCCAGGTGGACGCCCTGGCCCTCCCCGCCGTGGGCGTGCTCGCCGGCATCGGCGTGGTCGAGGGTTCGGTCACCTCCGGCGGAACCGTCGACGCCTACTTCGATGGAACCTCCGGCACGATCGCCGCCGCGACCGTCACCGCCCGCACCGACGCGCACCCCCGGGTACAGGGCCGCGCCGCCGGAGGCGGCATCGGCGCGGGTGTGTCGGTCGCCGACCTCGACGCGACCGCCTCCGTCACGACACGCTCCCGCGTCGGCGGAGTGCTCCAGGCGACGGGGGAGATCACGGTCCTCGCCGACGCCAGGATCAAGGTCACCGCGACCTACAAGGCGCTGCAGATCGCAGGCTTCCTCTCCGCCGTCGCCGGCGCGGTCACGGCGGTCGACAACACCACGACTGCCGCCTCGGTCTCCGGCAGCGGGCGCGTGCACAGCACGGGGGCGTCCGCATCCGTCCTCGCCCACCACAACTACGCCGGCGGCTTCCTCGGCAACCGCGTGTTCGCCTCGGCGAGCGCGACAACGGTGTCCCTGCTGCTGGCGATCAGCGACGTGTCGATGCTCGCCGAGGCGAAGGCGACGACCACGGCCACGGTCGAGGCCGGGGCGACCCTCGCCGCCCCATCCGGCACCGCCGCACTCCGGGCGCTCTCGCACAACCAGGCCAAGGCCGTGTTCGAACGCGTCCAGGGCGGCCTCGCGAGCATCGCACCGGACGCCAACCCGACCGCCGACGCGAAGGGCGTCACCCGGGCCGACCTGCTCGGGCACGTCCGTGTGGGCGCCGCGAGCGGCGCCTCCGTCCTCGACGTGCTGGCCAAGGCCGACGACGTCGCCTTCGCCGGCATGGAGAATGCCGGCGGCGGCGCCCTCTCGATCAGCGACTCCTCGTCGACCGCGAAGGGCTCGCCCACGGTGGCGGTCACGCTCGGCGGAAGCGCGTCGGTGATCATCGTCTCGGGGGCGGTGTCGGCCAAGGCCGAGAGCCTCAACGACGCGGATGCCGCGACCACGAGCGGCAGCGGCGGCGTCCTCAACGTCAACCTGTTCGGGGCGACGGCCACGATGAACCCGACGGTGTCCGTCCTCGTCACAGGCGGGGCGTCGATCACCAGCACGAACGGCCTCGTCACCATCGACGCGACCAGCAACCAGCCGCCCCCGCCCAGCTCCGACGGCACGTTCGACGCCGGCAGCGGGGTCTCCGGCAACACGATCTCGTTCTCGCTGCAGCACAACGCCTACACCGGCCAGCTCGTCATCTACGACGCGCAGGGCGGCACGGCGATCGCGACCGGCCTGAGCGGACGCAGCATCAACGTCATCGTCACCGGCGCGAACACGCTCCAACTCGGCCTCGAGTTCGTCTTCGACGACCCCGCCACGCCCGGCATCGTCGAGGGCGCCGTGATCGATCCGGACACCGACATCATCGACTTCGGCTTCCAGTCCCACCGGTTCGAGACCGGCGACCTGGTGGTCTACCAGCCCCTCGGCGGCGCCATCGGCGGTCTCTCCGCCGGCGTCTACAAGGTCTACAAGATCGACGCGTTCCGGCTGAAGCTGCAGCTGACCGGCGTGGACGTGCACAACCCACCCCAGGTGGTCGCGCTGCCCTCCCAGGTGAACACCGGCACCGACCGGATCAGCGGCGGGTTCAGCGACGGCCAGTACGTCACCTACCACGCCGCCCCCGCGTCGAACTTCTTCTCCTCCGCGCACGTCAGCGGCAACGTCATCACAGTCGGGGCCGCGAACTCCGTGCCGCTGAGCGGCACCCCGATGGTCTACCAGGCGAACGGCGCAACCATCGGCGGGCTCAGCAACGGCGCCACCTACTACGTCATCCGCGTGGGCGGTGACCAGCTGCGCCTGGCCAGCACGTACTGCAACGCCCGTGGCATCGCCCTCGGCGCCAACGGCGTGTGCAACAGCTCCTTCGCCACCGGTGTCGCGGGCGACGACGGCGCGGTGGGCAGCGCGAGCGTCGTGGCCATCTCGCTGAACCCCGGAGCCAGCCCGTCGACCGTGCGGCACCAGCTGAACGCCACCACGACGCGGGCTCTCGGCGGGCTGCAGGACGGCTTCGGCTACTACGTGGTCGGGGCGAACGGCACCAGCTTCCAGCTCTCCGCGTCCTTCAACGGGGCGCCGATCGGCCTGTCCGGCGGCGGAGCCTACCCGCACGTCTTCCGCGTCGAGGGCGTCGACCTCACCGGATCCGGCTCCGGCGTCCAGCGCCTCATCCTGCAGCTCGCGGCCACCGGCGGCATCCAGAAGCTGCACGGCATCGGCGGCCCGTCCGGCGCGGCCAGCTCCACAGACGGCGTGATCTCGGCCACCGCCGCCGGCGGCGGAGGCGGCGCGATCAACGTCTCCACGGCATCCTCCAGCGCCGGCACCACAGTCACCGCCGGGGTGAGCATCGGCGGCGGGGCGAGGATCACCGGCTCCGACGTCTCCGTCACCACGCACGCCACCGCCCTGGCGAAGGGCGTCGCCGGCAACGCGGGCGGCGGCGCGATCTCGATCGGCGACTCGGATGCCAGGGCGACCACCTTCATCGTCAACGACCTCACCGTCGCCTCCGGCGCCGTCATCACCGCGACCGACGACCTCAGCCTCGCCGCCTTCAGCGACCTGCGCCCCAAGGTGCTCGCCTCCACGCAGCAGGGCGGACTCGTCGGCGGGTCCTTCGGGTCGACGGATGCGCGCGGCGGATACGCCACGAAGACCGTCACGCACGGCACCTTGACCGCCGGCGACCGCCTCGCGGTCGAGTCGCACACCTCCTTCGACGGTTTCGCCGACTCCGTCGCCGATGTGGGCGGCCTCGGCGCATCCGCCGAGACTGCGGCCAACGTCCTCATCGGCACCGGCGTGGATGCGGCGGACACGCTCACCGAGGTCGGCGGCGCCCTCACCGGCCGGCACGTCCGCATCGGCAGCTTCGTGGACTCCGCGAAGGCGTACGCGCACACCTTCACTTACGCGATCGCGCTGGGCGCCGACTCCGACGCCGACTCCGAGATCAACGTCGAGGGGTACACGCGCAGCACCCTGCTCGGCAGTGTCATCCTCACCGGGCACGTCGACATCGCGATTCTCGCCGAGTGGCTGGGCGTCGACTTCAACGCGGACGCGTTCGCCGAATGCGACTGCGGCGGCGGCGCGACGGATGCCGACGCGAGCATCCACCCCACGCTCGAGGCGAAGGTCGTCGGCCGCAACAACGCCGTCCTCACCACCTCCGACCTCACCGTGCAGGTGAACGACCGCATCCAACGGATCCGTCGCCACGCCGACACCTCCGGCGGGTTCCTCGACTTCGGCAACGGCGGCGTCGGGCACGGTGACAACTCGGCGCTCCGGCGCGAGATCTTCTGGGAGGCCACCGTCGTCATGCTCGGCGAGCCGAACCCGGTGCTCGTCATCGACGGCAGCGGCGCGATCGTGGAGATCGTGAACGTCAAGGTGTGCGACGACCAGGGCCACTGCTTCGAGGACAACCCGCTCACCGACACCCACACCCAGGGCACGCTCAGCGGCACGACGGTCACGGTGGACCACATCGTCTACGATCACGGAGCCCAGGCGCGCTTCCTCGCCAACGACCTGACTGTCTTCGGCGGCCCGGTCGGCGAGATCTGGGGCGCAGCCGGCAGCTTCGAGTTCCAGCAGACCTGGGACTTCGTTCGGATCGTGAACGCGTCGAACCTGAACCTGGTGACGAAGAACATCGACGTGGTGAACACGCTGAACCCCCCGCGCATCGACATCCGCGTCGACAAGATCTGGGACGACGGCGCCGCCGGCAACGGGCCGCTCTCGGAGGACGACCCGAACACCACGTTCGACTTCGATATCGAGTACACCTTCCCGCCCACGTACGTGCAGATCCGCAACACATGCGCGTTCAGCTGCCCCGTCCGCAACCCGTTCCTCCGCCTCGACGGGTACATCGAGAACCCACTGGGCGAGACCGAGATCTTCAACGGCTCCGGCGACATCCTCTCCGGCGGCGGCCACGAGCTGATCCGCACGAACGTCATCGACATCGACGCGCCGCACGGGAACATCGGGGACCAAAGCCCGACTCACCAGAACCCCGACCCAGTCCGCAACCCGATCGAGATCGAACTGGTGCACTACCTCCACCCCGACCCGGACTTCTGCACGGGAGCCGCACCGTGTGACAAGGCGCCTGTCGTCACCCTCGACGCCGGCAAGGACGTCGTCGTCGACCTGACCTACTTCCGCCGCACCGACACGGCACTCGGGACCCCCGCCACGATCGTGATCCAGCGCGTCCGCGCCGGCGACGACGTCGACGTCGTCCTCAACGACTCCAAGAACGGCGATGGCCCGAGCGATCTGGTGCTCGTCGTGGTGGACATGTACCAGCCGGCCGCGACGTCGACCTACTACGGCTTCACCTTCCCGACCACGTTCACGCCCGCGATCAACGACGGCGACTCGATCGATCGCGGCAGCTGCAGCGGCACCTACCCTGGTGACTGCGGCACCGGGTCCGGGCAGTACGAGACGCACTTCCGCCCCGACGCGCCCGACCCCGCCCTCGCCCACATCCTGCGGGCCCTCGGCACAGACGACGATGGCGAGATCGACTCCACCTATGACTTCACCGAGGTGCGCGCGGGCGACGACATCGACATCTGCCACGTCACCACCGGCGGCCAGGAGCCGAAGACCTGCCGCACGACGGCCGTCGCCAGCGGCGCGCACGCCGTGACCGCCGACCCCACCCCGGACACCACCATCCACATCATCATCAACACCGACGTCGCCTGGACCGGCGGCGCACACAGCGGCCCCGTCGACGACCCGGGCATGGCGTTCAACGTGGCACAGATCTTCCTGCGCACCAACGGCGACATCACCGCCACCGAGCTTGCCGGCGACATGCTGGTCGGGCACATCCACTCCACGAACGGTGACGTCGAGTTGCACTCGCCGATGCGGATCCTGGATGCCGACGGTCGGGCCACCATCGACGTCACCGGCATCAACATCACGATGCACGCCGGCGAGGCGGGCGGCATCGGCGGCATCGGCCTCCTCACCGACTGGCTCGAGATCGACACCGCCGTGCTCGACGCGACCTGGGACGACGCCGCGGACGGCGTCCTGAAGGCGTACGACCTCGACTCCGCCGACGCGCAGACCGCCGGTATCTACCTCGACGAGCTCACCGGCGACATGCCGCTGTGGGAGATCTACACCGCCGGCAGCACCGCCGCGACGACGGGCAACGCCGGACTGCGCACCGTGGACGGCTCGGTCCTGAACGCCAAGCTGGATGACAGCGACAACATCCGAGCGGATGCCGTGGACATCGACGCCAACGGTGGATCCATCGGCCTGCAGTCCATGGACGTCATGGTGGACTCCGGGCGGGCGCCCCCCTTCGGCTGCACATACGTCAACTGCGGCAACCACCCCGTCACCGGGGCATCCGATCCCGCCCTCGCGGCCTCCGGCGATGACGTCGGGCTCGAGGCCACCGGCGGCATCTACTACACCGAGACCGACTCCTATCTGCGCCTCGTGCTCGCGCACTCCCTGACCGGCAACATCCGCCTCACCGTCCGGGAGACCGCCGAACTCGACGAGGACCTCTACCTGATCCACAGCGGCACCGCGAGGTTCGCCGAGTCGAACACCCGCGGACCGAACAGCGACATCGACGCCCCGCGCGTCATCCCGAACGGCACGATCTTCGCCGAGACCGGCAGCGTGGAGCTGCGGGTCGGCGACGACGTGACCCTGCACCAGAACAGCCAGATCCTGGCGAACCTGTCCATCGACATCCGCGGCGACTTCGGCAACGCCGACACCGGCGGCGTCGGCACCGAGTACGGCACGTCGATGATCCTCCGCGGGCGCATCATCGCCGACTGCGCCGTCACCGCCGGCGGCCCCGGAGACGAGCCGATGGGCGCCGGCGCACCCTCCACGGCGAACCCGGTGACCGGCCGTCAGACGAACGTCTGGGGCGGCAGCGACGTCGACGTCATCCGGCTCGGCGACCCGTCCGGGCTCGACACCGCGCAGCCGGGCACGAAGACGACCTGGGGGAGCGCCGGCTACATCTTCCTCGGCGCCAAGACGATCGTGCACGGCAACGCGACTCTCAGCTCGAACACGGCCGACGGCGAGGACGAGATCACGGTGTGGTTCCTGCAGTCCATGAACGTGGTGACCAGCCCGACCGGGCTGCAGTCCGGGGTCGGTGCTGGCCACACGCTCACCCTTGACGGGCAGGGCGAGACCGATCACTACGCGGTGTACACGAACGGCAGTCACGGCAGCACCCGCAACTACGTCATCAACGTCCTCGACACCGGCCCCGCCGGCGACGGCGTCGACGAACTGGACGTGTTCGGCTACGACAACGCCGCCGCCGGATACAACGGCGCGAACGGTGCCACGGACGACATCTGGCTGCTGCGCGCGCTGACCTGCATCGACAACCAGTCGCCGTTCGCGCTCAACGCCGGTGTCCCGGCGACCTGCGCCACGCCGACCGAACAGGCCGACCACCCCGCCTTCATCGCCCTGCTCGCAGGCAACGGCAACCCGGACGGCGGCATCGGCCTCTACCGCGATCGCATCCAGGGCAACGAACCGAGCGCGATGGTGCAGCGGATCAACTACGACCGCGCGCTCAACGGGCGCATCACGGTGTTCGGCATGGGCGGCAACGACGCCTTCTACGTCGACGACACCCAGGCCACGATGACCCTCGACGGCGGTGCAGGCAACGACGCCTTCCAGATCGGCCAGATCTTCGGGACGCAGCGCGACAGCCAGGCCGCTCCCGACGGCGGCGGCCTGCTCACCGCCGACACGTTCCCGTCGCTCGTCCCCACGACGCGCGGCTGGCTGAGCCCCGGTGCGCACGCCCCCCTGCTCGCCACCGGCGGCACCGGCAACGATCGGTTCGTCGTGTACTCGAACCAGGCCGAGATCCAGCTCAACGGCGACGACGACAACGACCTGTTCATCGTGCGGGCCTTCGCGATCGCCGCCGTCTGCGACACGAACGCCGACAGCATCGCCGGCTGCGGACTCTCCGACGTCGACTACCGTCCCGCAGGCGGCGTGTTCCCGCAGGATGCCGCGGACGGCGCCGACGACGGACAGTGCGTCCTGGCAGGCGGCTACGTGCGGTACGACAACAACGGCGACAACGTCTGCAACAACGCCGACGCGCACATCACCTACCACCATGCCTCGGGCAGCAACGTCGACCTCGACCACACAATGTGGCAGGACGACGTCATCCCGCTCGACGCCAACGGCGTTGCGGTGCCCGTGATCGGCCTCGGCTTCTCCACGAACCGGCCGCTCGACATCCGTGCCGGCGGTGGCGAGGACGAGGTCCAGTACAACGTCAACGCTCCCGTCAACGTGGACGGCGGAACCGGGTTCGACAAACTCGTCGTGCTCGGCACCGAGTTCGCCGACGACTTCGTGATCACCGACCGGGCGATCTACGGAGCGGGCCTGAACGTCAAGTACACGACGGTCGAGGTCATCGAGGTCGACGGCCTCGAGGGCGACGACCAGTTCTTCGTCCTGTCCACCGCGTTCGGCGTCGCCTACCGCATCATCGGCGGGCTCGGCTCCGATCAGATCTCGGTGGCGGGCGACGTCACCGCCGACATCGTCACCCGAGAGCTCGAGGGCATCTCCGGTGCGGTCGACCACATCGTGCTGTCCGATGACCCGCGCTACGACGGCATCGTCGTCGACGGCGTGCCCTACAACCTGGCCACCCCCGAGTCCGGTGTCGTCGTGATCAAGGAGCAGGGCACGTCCACCAGCGTCCGCGAGGGCACCACGAGCGGGCCGATCACCGAGCGCGATCACTACACCGTCGAGCTCAGCCACGCGCCCACCGCCACCGTGTACGTCACGGTGTCCGCCGCGCTGTCGCCCGACGAGGAAGCACGCGACACCTTCGCCAACCCGACCGGGTTCGGGCTCACGGACGGCGCGGCCGACACGATCTGGCTGTGCGTCGACACCTTCCCGTACGGCGACCAGTGCAACGGCATCGGCGACTTCCAGCGGCACTACCTCCGAAACGGCGTCCTCGTAGACGAGGCCGGCCGCGCGGTGGTCCTGGCCTTCACCGCCGGCAACTGGAACACCCCGCAGCGCGTCTACGTCCGCGCCTTCGACGACACGCGCTCCGAGGGCGACCGCACGGTCGTCGTCCAGCACTCCGTGATCGCCGCCGACCCGATCGTGGACGCCGAGTTCCACGGCGCCGCCGTTCGCCAGGTCAACGTCCGCGTCTACGACAACGACACGCCCGGCGTGTACGTCACGCACGTCGAGCCGTCCGCGGCCTGCAGCGCGAACACCGCCAACTGCGTCCTCGACGACCGGGGCATCGTGATCGAAGGGGCGCCGGCCCACCAGCGCCTCGACGAGGTCCTCGTCCAGCTGGCGAAGGACCCCGGCGCACTCGCCGTCACTGTGAAGATCACGATGGACGCCGACTCGCAGCGCATCCTGCAGATCCTCGACCCGGGCCTCGGCTCGCGCTGGACGAAGATCGTCGACCCGGTGCTCGGCACCTACTACCTCCTCACCTTCGACAGCACGAACTGGAACGTCCCGGTGCGGCTGATCCTGCAGGCGCGCAACAACCCGGAGCCGGGCGACCCGACGACCGCGGTGATCACCTGGGGTCAGGAGTTCGCGACCCCCGCCTACCGATTCCCGAACCTGCGCTCGGGCGCCCAGCGCACCGACGTGCTCGTGTACGACGACGAGACGGCACAGGTCGTCACGATCCCGACCGGCACCGACACCGTGGTGATCCAGTGCGGCGACGCCGGCTGCTCGATCCCCGGGCTCAGGGACGGCTATTGGATGCGCCTCACCACGGCGCCCACCGGCACCGTGCGGGTCATCATCACCCCCGACGGACTCGTCGACGTGGTCTCGATCGGCGGCACCGCGGTCAGCCCGGTCGACTACGTGGAGATCGGCGGCGACATCCCCTCGCGCCTCTTCCTCGGCAACCTGCACTTCGCCGGGTCCACCGTCACCAGGGCGAACGGCAGCGACACCGGCAGCTTCCTCGACGAGGGGCTCACGCCCGGCATGCGGGTCCGGTTCGCAGCCTGCACCGGCACGTACACCGTCGCGACGGTGGCCGCGAACGGGAAGTCGTTCACGGTCACGACGGCGCTGAGCGGATGCTCCGGCGTGAGCGTTCAAGACACCTCCATCAACGTCCTCACCCGGCGCGGCATCTGGGACGGCCAGGCTGCGCTGGGCACTGCGACCGGCGACGACGGGCTGAGCCACTACCGCCTGACCCGCGCAGGAGGCGGCTGGCTCGCCGACGGCTTCCTGGAGGGCCAGTGGGTGCAGATCTGCGACGCATTCGGCAACTGCGTCCGCGCGAAGATCCAGAACATCCGGGGCACGAACGCCGCGCACGACCAGCAGCTCGAGTTCCGCCCCGTCTCCTACGACGACTTCGCCGCATTGACTGGCAGTACGTTCGCCGTCGTCCGCATCGCGGCCCAGGCCGTCTTCACCGCCGCAGACTGGTCGGCCGACAAGCTCGTGGAACTCGAGGCCGACCTCGGCTACTACCAGCCGATCGTCCGCCAGGGCGTCAAGAACTTCCCGGCCTCGCAGCACCTGCTGAGCCGCTTGCGCGGCCCGCTCGCGGTGGAGGGCGGCGTCACCGGCGCCGACCGCTCGCTGGAGCTCGGGCTGAAGCTGCCGGGAGAGCAGGACGGCCCGCTGTTCGCCATCGCGACGCAGGCACCCGAGTCCAAGCAGATCGACGTGCTGAACATCTACGGCGACGGCAGCGTGGCGCACAACTGGGGCGCGATGACCTCGACGACCCTGCGCGGCCTCGGCATGGCGAAGGACCTCGACTTCGGCGCCGCATACGGCGGCAGCCAGGACGAGACGTTCGGTGAGCCGCAGATCTTCCCGGGCGGCATCAGCTTCGGATCCGTGTCGGTGGTGGACGGCGAGTACGCCACCGACGGCGGGAAGAGCACGATCGAGGTGCTGAACCTGTTCCTCGGCTCCGGCAACGACCGGCTCGACATCCAGGGCACTCTGCAGCCCGACGCGCCCGTCAAGCTCACCGGCACCGTCACGCTCGCGACGTCCGCGGACCAGTTCGGCTCAACGCACCGGCTGTCGCGCTCCGCACCGTTCGACTGGAAGGCCCAGGGCTTCCTGATCGGCCAGCCGGTGACCATCAGCGGCATGAGCGGCACGTTCCGGGTCGTCGGCTTCGGGGACGATGACCCGGACGACACCACCGACAACACCGTCATGTACCTGCGGCTGCTCTCCGGCGCAGCGGCGGTCGGGACGGCCCTGCGCACCGTCATCGCGCAGGACGTGCCGGTCACCATCACCATCCCGGTCACGATCGCCGGCGGCGCGGCCGGAGGCACGGTCACCCGCTCCTCGGGCAGCTGGATCGCGGACGGCTTCGTCGTCGGCCAGCTGGTTCGGATCGCGAACATCACGGGGCAGTGGCGGTTGGTCGGCATCTCCGCCGACGAGCGGACGCTCACCCTCGACCGCGGCGATGTCCTGCCCTCCAGTGCATCCACGCCGCGCACCGTCTTCGTCCCCGGCCCGCACGGCGGACTCACCGCGGTGCACGGCGGCGGCAACACGCCGATCCGCACCGTGTTCGAGATGCAGCGCACCGCACCCACCGCGGCGCAGCTGGCCGCATTCCCGGGCGCGGGTCTCGTGCTCACCCGGCTGGACGGGCTGAATTGGGCGTTCAACGGCCTGCTGCCGGGCAGTGGCTACGTGGCCGGCGACCCGTACCTGCGCGCCTTCCAGCACGTGCAGCTCGTGGGGGAGAGCTTCACCCGGATGATCCTCGGCTTCCAGGACCTGCCGTTCGCGCAGTGCCCGTACGCCGACCCGTTCCCGGGCTGCGGCATGGGCTCGATCATGATCCTCAGCGGCCCGCTGCCCGGAGCATCCGGCGCCCTGCCCGCCGGCACGTCGACCACCGACGTCCGCGTCTCCGTTCCTGTGAAGATCGAGGTGACCACCCCCGTGCAGGTGCGCACCTCGAGCCTCACCCGCACCGACGGCGCCAGCTGGGCGGCAGCCGGCTTCAAGGTGGGCATGCAGGTGCGCATCAGCGCCTTCGCGGGCCCGTTCACGATCTCCGCCCTCGCCGGCAGCGTGATGACCTTCGCGAACACCGCCTGGGCGCCGAGCATGCACCTGAACGCGGCGGGCGTGGCCGTGTGGCACACCGTGACCATGACCGTCACCGCCTGGGACGAGTACCGCGCGTCCGACGGCATCATGATCGGCGGCGACGTCCTCACCGTGTGCAACCGCTCGGCGCTGCTGTTCCGTATCGACGCCGACGGCGACGGCGTCGAGGACGACCCCGTGCCGTGCGATCAGATCCACACCGCCGGTCCAGGCTCGCCGCTCGTGGTCTACGGCGACACCACGCAGGACGGCGTCTGGTACTCGGGCACCCCCGGCGACAACATCGGCATGGAGTTCGGTCCGAAGCCGTTCGATCCGTTCACGCACATCCCCGACGGCCAGAACGAGGACGACGAGTGGGTGTTCGGGCTCGCGAACCCGTTCGATCACAGCGGAAACGACATCATCGACGCATCGGGCCTGTTCGCGGACGTCGCACCGGCGCACCTCCCGGCGGTCGGGGTCACCGCCTACGGCGGGCTCGGCGACGACCTGATCATCGGTAGCCAGGCGGGCGACCACCTCACCGGCGGATCCGGCGACGACGAGATCCGGGGCGTGCGCGGAGTGGACCACATCTACGGCGACTCGGGCGTCAACGTCGACGTGCTGACCCGCGCGCTCGAGATCGCCACGATCAACCGCAGCCCGCGTCCGACCGTCACCGGCGCCGGGTTCATCCCGAACGGCACGACGCTGACGCCCGTGGTGGGCGGCGTCGCCGGCATCGTCGACGACCTGCTGGTCGCCGGCCAAGATCTTATCTTCGGGGAGGGGGCGCCGGGCCTCGGCCTCGGCTCGTTCACCGTCAATGCCGGCGCGCAGCCGGAAAGCGTCTACGACGACATCGTCTTCGGAGACCATGGCGCCGTCGACCAGAACGTCGCGGACCCGAACGAGCCCGACCAGCGTCCGCAGAAGATCCAGACCACCGTGCTGTCGACGGTCATCGCGATCCGCAGCGTCAACCTCGACAAGGGCGCCGGTGACATCGTCTTCGGAGGACTCGGCCGCGACGTGCTCATCGGCGGCGCGGGCAACGACATGATCGACGGCGACGAAGCCGACGACCTGCTGTTCGGCGACGCCGTGACCTTCGTCCGCACACCCGGCGACTGGACCAGCGGCCGGTTCCAGACGCTCTGCGGCACGCTGCTGTACAGCCGCAGCGACATCCTCACCGCGTCGAACCTGTGCAACGGTGCGCCGGTGCCGACGGAGAACACCTCCGGGAACCTGCTCGTCGACGGCATCCCCCGGCCGTACCGCGACCCCGACGAGGCACCGTGGTGGGCGGAGTACGACGTCTTCGACCTGTTCCACGACTTCGCCTCCGACGCCGGAACGAAGTGGGGCAGTACCTGGGGCAACGACTATCTTGCGGGTGGACAGGCGCACGACCTGCTGTTCGGCCAGCTCGGGGACGACGTAATGCAGGGCGACGGCGACATCGACCGGGCGTTCCGCCGCTGGATCGACGACCACAGCGCCGCCATCCACGTCGGCGCCTCGCGCACCCCGCTCGGCTGCGTCGGGCCCGCCGGCGCCATGGTCTGCGACTACACCGGCGCGCTCGTCGTCGTCCCGGCGATCGAGGCCGCGCCCGACGGGCAGGACTACCTCGAGGGCAACGCCGGCAACGACGTGATCTTCGGCGGCCTCGGCCAGGACGACCTCGTCGGAGGCTCGAGCGACTTCTTCAGCCTGGACACCCCCGACAAGCGCCCGGACGGGCTGCCGTCGCCGACCGGCGCCTACCTGCCGGGTCACGACCGCGGTGCCGACATCATCTTCGGCGGCGCAGGCACCCGCGTCGGCATCAACGACCAGACCACCGGCAACGGCACCCTCGCCAGCACCCCCGTCACCGGCGGCTCGCTGGCGGATGCCACGCAGGCGAACGACATGGATGCCCGCGACTCCGACACCGTCGTCGGCGACAACGGCCGCATCGTCCGCATCGTCGGCACGGCGCACACCGACGTCAACGGCAACGCCAATATCGGCGGCCTCGGCGTCGCCCCCGCGACCGGCCCGAACTACGTGACCTTCGTCTACGACTCGCTCGGCGGGGCGGCGGCCGGCGCCCAGCGCCTCATCGTCCGCGGCGTGCACCTGCTCGACTACACCGTCGGCGGACCCGACTACCAGCCCGAGAACTTCGGCCTCGGCATCGGTGCCGACTGCCACGGCTCCACCACGCAGCCGACCTGCTCGGCCGTGCTCGACACCGCGAGCGGCGCCTGGAAGACCACCCAGATCGGCGGGCGCGACGAGGTGCACGGCGAGACGGGCGACGACACCGTGTACGGCGGCGGCGACCACGACGTGCTCTTCGGCGACGCGCAGAACGACGACCTCATCGGCGGCTGGGGCAACGACTGGATCTCCGGCGGCACCGGTGCCGACGGCATCCTCGGCGACGACGGCCGGATCTTCACCAGCCGAAACACCGGCTGCTCGGTCGCCTCCACCGCCGTGTGCACCGAGTTCGCCGAACCGCTGTACGGCGTCCGCAAGCTCCGCACGATCGACCCCGACACCAGGACCAGCCAGGGCGACGTGCTGAACGAGTTCATCTACACGCCCGGCCAGGTGCAGACGGCGCGGATCAACGTCCCGAACGCGCTCGTCAAGAGCGTCGACCTCACCGTCTACAACCTCGGCCCCGACACGAACCAGAGCCAGCAGCACGTGGCCAACCAGCCGACCTTCGACGCCAACAACTCCGACGACATCATCTTCGGCGGCTGGGGCGGCGACTGGATTCACGGCGGCGCCGGCGACGACGCGATCAGCGGCGCCGAGGCGATCGGTGCCGGCCAGGCGACGTTCGGCTCCGGCGGATTCGCGCAGCACTTCGACGCCGACGGTGACCCGATCGGACTGGAGTACATCGACTTCGCCCACCCGTGGAACCCGGGCGACGTGCTGCGGTTCGGCGCCGACACGAACCCCTGGCACGCGAACAACCACAACGAGCTGCGCCTGGGCGAGTTCTACCTGTACGACGAGTACGACCCGCGCCGCGCCATCCTGTTCGACGGGGCCGGATCCGTCTGGCGGTGCACGTCGACGTCGCCGAGCGGGCACACGTGCACCGGCAGCGCGGACCGCTCCCTGTTCCCGCACCACTTCTTCCTCAACAACGAAGACCTCATCGGCGACCACTACGTGGATGCCGCCGGCCACGGCGCCTGCATCGCCGTCGACAACCAGGGCGTGTGCATCGCCCGCACGAGCACTCAAGCGACCGACGGGGACGACGTGGTCTTCGGCGACCTCGGCAACGACTGGATCGTCGGCGGCACCGGACAGGACACCCTGTGGGGCGGCTGGGGCAACGACCTGCACCAGGCCGACGACGACCTGCGCTCCGGCTGCCTGACGTCGACCCCGAACGGCACCTGCACGCAGACCGGTGACACCTGGCTGAACGACCGCCCCGACGGCGTGAACTCCAGCTTCCAGGATCGTGTGTTCGGCGGCGCCGGCCTGGACATCCTGATCGGCAACACCGGCGGCGACCGCCTGATCGACTGGGTCGGGGAGTTCAACTCCTACATCGTCCCGTTCGCACCGTTCGGCATCGCCACAGTGAGCCGCCAGGTCGAGCCGCAGCTGCCCGAGTTCCTGTACGCGCTCAGCCGCAGCCACGGCGTCGACCTCACCCGGTGGAGCGACGAGGGCACGGAGCAGATCCGCAACGGCGAACCGTACGGCGAGCTCGGGCTCATCACCCAGCACGATCACCACCACTGGCAGACGCAGACCGGCGGGCCGACCGACCCGCAGGCGGGCAACACACCGGGCGGGCGTCGTGACACCCTGCGCGGGTCGGACTTCAACGACGGCACGATGCAGGGCTTCGCCACCGACTCCGGCGTGTTCTCCGTCCACCAGGGCGTGCTGAAGGTCACCGCCGCCGACTCCACCGGGGACGCCGTGGCCGTCTGGTACTCCGATGCGTACAAGAGCGTCTATTACGAACTCTCCGCCAAGATCTCGATGGACAAGCCCACCGGGGGATGGAAGGCCAACGCCTATATCGTGTTCGACTACTTCGGTCCGATGGACTTCAAGTTCGCCGGGATCGATCAGTCGACGAACAAGCTCGTCATCGGATACCGGGCCGCGTGGGGGTGGGCCGCACTCGCCCAGGGCACGGTACCCGGCGGCGTCAAGGCCGGCACCTACTACCACCTGGACGTCGTGATCAACGGTCTCGTCGTCACGGTGACCGTCAACGGCAGGAACGCGCTGACCTACACGTTCGCACCGCGCATGCTGGACGGCCGTCAGGTCGCCCTGAACAAGGGTCTCGCCGGGTTCGGTTCCGACCAGGCGCGGGGATGGTTCGACAACATCGCACTCACGGTGATCGCCCCCGCCATCACCGTCGATCGCACCGAGTACTTCGACGGCACCCCGCAGACGCAGCGGGACGAGCAGTCCGGAGTGTGGACCACGACGGCCGACGGCCGTTACACCGGGACGGCGGATGCCACCGGAACAGCCGTCTCACTGATCGGCGTCGTCCCGTCAGGAGAGACCGCGATCCCCGGTTTCGCCCCGACGAGCTACGTCGAACTCGAGAGCCGGCTGCGCGCCCTCGGACTCACCGGCTTCGTGTTCGACTGGTACTCGGCATCCGACCACAAGTTCGTCGCCATCGACGTGGCAGCGCAGCGCATCGTGATCGGGCACGTCTCCCGCGGTGCGCGCATCATCGACCGGGCGATCTCCCGCAGCTTCACGCCGGGGGCGGAGCACATTCTCAACGTCGTCCTGAAGGCCACCGTCGTCACCGTCACGCTGGACGGGCAGGTGCTCGCCTCGTTCGCCTTCAACTCACCGCTCGCCGACGGCAGGCAGGGCCTGTTCGGACTCGGCACCGGGGTCGTCGCCTCGGTCGACGAGTACCGGCTGCGCACCGACGACGATGCGTACGCGGGGGAGCCCGCCGCCCCGCAGACGGTGTGGATCTCCGACGCGACGGCCGTGGAGGGCCGCTCCGGCACGACGAGGACGGTGACGATGACCGTCACGCGCTCCTCCGGCGAAGGGTCCCTGGCGATCGGGTGGGTCGTCGACGCGACGTCTACGGCGACCGGCACGGACGTCACCGGACCCGACTCCCCGGTGATCACGTTCGCACCAGGGCAGACCATCGCCACGATCACGTTCACCGTCGTCGGCGATGCGACGGCCGAACCGGACGAGCAGCTCGTCATCCGTCTGCAGCCCATCGACGCCGTCAACCTGCGGCGTTCGCGCGGCGTGCTGACGGTGCTGAACGACGACGGCTCGGCGTGAAACCTCCGGCGGGCCGGGTGCGACCTCCCCCGACGTACTCGGCCCGCCGGATACCCTCAGCCCTGAGCGGGCACCCGCACCATGACCTCCTGCGCGACGCTCGCCAGCAGCGCGCCGTCCCGGTCGTAGATGCGTCCGGTCGCCAGCCCGCGGCCACCGCGCGCGTTGGGCGATTCCTGCACGTACAGCATCCACTCGTCCACGCGCCCGAACCGGTGCCACCACATCGCGTGATCCAGGCTGGCGACCTTCAGGCCCGGCGTCTGCCAGGTGACGCCGTGCCGGCGGAGGATGGACTCCTGGATCGTCATGTCGCTGAGATAGGCCAGTGCGGCGCGGTGCAGTCGCGGGTCGTCCGGCATGGGTGCGCGCATCCGCATCCACACGGCTTGACGGTGCACGCGTTCTCCGGCGACCTCCAGGAACAGCGGGCCCTCGATGTGGCGGATGTCGGCGGGACGCTCCGCCAGCAGCCGTCCCGTCACGGGGTGCACCGAACCGATCAGGTCGTCGTCCGATGCGACCTCGTCGGGCCCCGGGATGCCGTCGGGGGCGGGCTCCTGGTGCTCGACCCCGGGGTCGTCGTCCTGGAAGGAGGCGATCATGGAGAAGATCGGCACCCCGCCCTGGAACGCCTGCGACCGCCGCGTGGAGAACGACCGTCCGTCGTGGATGCGGTCCACCGCGAACGTGATGCCCGCCGAGGCATCGCCGGGTCGAAGGAAGTACCCGTGCATGGAGTGCACGATGCGCTCCACCGGCAGTGTGCGCTCCGCCGCGAGGAGCGACTGGGCGAGCACCTGCCCGCCGTACACCCGGCCGGTGGGCATCTGGTGCGAGCGGCCGGTGAAGATGTCCTCGGTGGTGCGCGCCTCGGACGCCGCGATGTCGAGGACCTCGAGGAGGTTGTCGACCGACCGGCGTGCGTTCTCCTCGAGCGTCATGACGCTAGTTTAGGAGGGGTGACCCGTCCTCTCGTCCTCGCCGATGCGCAGACCGCCCGAGACGTCCTGACCTTCGCCGGACGCGCCGCGCAGGCGGCATCCGAGGGCGTGCGGCTGCAGGCGTCGGACGGCGTGCTGGTGCTCACCGCCGCGCCGCTCGCCCCGCAGGGTCTGTTCGATCAGACGCCCACGGTGCTCGCACTGCGCGTCGTCCGCGCCGACCCGGAACTGCGCTGCGACATCGTCGTCGACTCGCTCGGAGAGACGGATGCCGGCAATGAGCTCTGCCTGCCCGATGTCGGGCGCTCGCCCGCCTGGGCGGGGATCGCACCCCCGCGCGGCGGATGGGAACCACGCGCCGGGCTCCCCGCCCACACCATCGCCGAACGCGCGCAGTGGGGCATCTCGGCGGTCGCCCACGGCACACCGCCGGGCGCGGGGGAGGAGGCCGTCCGCGCCCTGCGCGCCCGCATCTGGGGCGAACCGGACGAGGCGCTGCTCGGGCTTCCCCGCGGCGTGGCGTTCGCGGCGCACGCGTTCGGGTTCATCTCCGGGGCCGAGCAGGTGCGCGTCACCGTGTCCGGCCGATGGACGCGCCTGGCGTTCCAGCGCGGACACGTCCTGAGCCGTGGCCCGGCCGCGGTCGGGCTCACCTCGGTGCGCACCACGGGCAGCTCTGCGGGCTGAACGCGCAGGTTGAACGCGCACCACGTCGCGACGGACTCAGCGCGCTGCAGCGCGCCCCGCGGCACGCCCTGAGAACAGGCAGCCACCCAGGAACGTGCCCTCCAGCGCCCGGTAGCCGTGCATGCCGCCGCCGCCGAACCCGCTGGCCTCGCCCACCGCGAACAGCCCTGGTACGGTCTCGCCGCCGGCGTCCAGCACGCGGCCGTCCAGATCGGTGTGGATGCCGCCCAGGGTCTTCCTGGTCAACACATGCAACCGCACGGCGACCAGCGGACCCGCGGCCGGGTCCTGCAGCCGGTGCGGGGCGGCGGTGCGGATGAGCCGATCGCCCCGGTATGCCCGCATCGACCGCAGCATGGCGATCTGGGCGTCCTTCGTGAACTCGTTGCCGATCTCTCGGTCGCGCGCGACGACCTCCCGTCTCGCGCGCTCCGCGTCGAGCACCTCGCCGCCCGGCATCCGCTTCATCCGGTCCAGCAGGGAGTCCAGATCGTGTTCCACGGCGAAATCGGCACCCTCGTCGAGGAAGGACCGCACGGGGCCGGTCGGGCCCTTCGCGAGGCGTGAGCGGATCAGCAGGGCGATGTCCCGGCCGGTGAGGTCGGGGTTCTGCTCGCTCCCGGACAGCGCGAACTCCTTCTCGACGATCTTCAGCGACGTGATGAACCAGGAGTGGTCGTGCCCCGTGGTGCGCAGGTGCGCGAGGGTGCCGAGAGTGTCGAACCCCGGGTACAGGGGCACGGGCAGCCGGGCGCCGGTCGCGTCCAGCCACAGTGACGACGGCCCGGGGAGGATGCGGATGCCGTGTCCGGGCCAGACCGGGTCCCAGTTCTGGATGCCTTCGACGTAGTGCCACATCCGGTCGGTGTTGATCAGCGCCGCGCCCGCCGCGCGGGAGATCTGCAGCATCGAGCCGTCGACGTAGGCGGGCACGCCCGACAGCATGTGCTGCGGCGGAGCCCCGAGCGTCACCGGCCACGCCGCCCTGACCAGCTCATGGTTGCCGCCGATGCCGCCGGATGCGACGATCGTCGCCGCGGCCCTGATCTCGAATCCCGGACCTGCTCGTCGGGGCTCGGCGCGCCGCGGCGCACGGTGCTGTCGACCAGCACGTCGCCGCGGGCACCGGTCACCGCGCCGCCCTCGCGGATCAGCTCCCGCACGCGATGCCGGGGCAGGACCGTGAGGCGGCCATCGGCCTCGGCGGCGAGCAGGGCGGACAGGAAGGGTTCGACGATGCCCGGACCGGTGCCCCACGTGATGTGGAACCGGGGCACGGAGTTCCCCGGCCCGATCGCGCCGGCGCCGCCGCGCTCGGCCCAGCCCACCACAGGGAAGAAGCGCACGCCGCGCTGCCGCAGCCAGGCGCGCTTCTCGCCGGCCGCGAACTCCAGGTACGCGTGCGCCCAGCGGCGCGGCCACTCGTCCTCCGGCCGGTCGAACCCGGCGTTGCCGAACCAGTCCTGGCCGGCCAGCTCCAGCGAGTCACGGATACCCATCCGGCGCTGCTCGGGCGAATCGACGAGGAACAAGCCTCCGAACGACCACCAGGCCTGCCCGCCCAGGTTCTGCCGCGGCTCCTGGTCGACGACCACCACGCGGCGCCCGGCCGCGACCGCCTCACCTGCGGCGACGAGCCCCGCCAGCCCCCATCCGATCACCAGCACGTCAGCGGACGGGGGTGTCGTCGTCATGTGGTCTCCGTGGCTCCTTCACCGGCGCGCGTCTCCAGCGTCGGACGCCCCGCTGGGGCGGGCCCGATGCCGGACGGCTCGAACGTGTTCACCATGGCATACGCGGCGCGCTCCAGGTAGTCCCACAGCGTGGCTTCGTGCAGCGGCGACAACTGCGCCTCGTCGACGGCGGTGCGCATGTGACGAAGCCAACGATCCCTGGCATCCGGGTCGATGTGGAAGGGCATGTGACGCATGCGCAGCCGCGGGTGCCCGCGGCGCTCTCCGTAGGTGGACGGTCCGCCCCAGTACTGCGCCAGGAACCAGGTGAGCCGCTCGGCGGCGGGGCCGAGGTCGTCCTCCGGGTACATCGGCTTCAGCACCGGGTCGAGCGCCACCTCGCGGTAGAACACCGACACGATGCGCTCGAATGCGGGGTAGCCGCCGACCTCGTCGTAGAAGCTCATCGTGCGCCGCCCTCGTCGTTGTTCGTCTTCTTGCGCCGCCAGATCCCGCGGTCGGCGACGCGGGGCACGCCGGTAACCGCGTTGGGTTTCGTCTGGGGCGGGTTGGCACCGCGCACGCGTCGTGCGCCGTCGGGTCCGGTGAGGGTAACGGCGTTCATCTTCGGCACGGCGACATCCTTCTCGGTGAGCGCGGTGCGCAGCCGGCGGCGCAGCTCCTGCGACACGTCGTCCATGGCGTTGGCCCTGGTCTTCATGACGACCCGCACCACCAGTGCGTCGCCGTCCACGGACTCCAGGCCCCAGATCTCCGGCTTCTCGATGATGCGGGTGCGCCACTTCGGGTCCTTGGCGAGCGCCTGCGCGGTCTCCAGCATGGTCGCTTCGACGACCTCGAGATCGGCGTCCGGCGCAACCCCCAGGTCGACGATCGCACGGGCCCACCCCTGCGACATGTTGCCGATGCGGGTGACCTCGCCGTTGCGGACGTACCACAGCGTGCCGTTCACGTCGCGGACCTGCGTGATCCGCACACTCACGTACTCGACGACGCCGGATGCCAGTCCGAGGTCGACCACATCGCCGATGCCGATCTGATCCTCGGCCACCAGGAAGAGTCCGTTCAGGACGTCCTTGACGATGTTCTGGGCGCCGAAGCCGAGGCCGGCGCCGACCGCGGCGGTGAGCAGGGTGAGCGAGCCCAGCAGGTCCTTGTTCAGGAACTGGACGATGAGGATCACCGCGATCACGACGAGCATCACGTTGACGATGTTCTGCAGGATCGTGCCGAGAGTGCGGGTGCGCTGCACCAGGCGCATGTCGGCGAGCGGCGAGCGCTCCAGCGCCTGCGTGTCGTCGACGTTCGCCTTGGTCTTGGCGCTGTCGACGATCCGGTGCACCACCCGGTTGATCACGCCGCGGAGCACCAGGGCGGCGAGCACGCAGCCGGCGATGATGAGGGCGATGGTCAGCGCGTTCCAGCCCACCTGGATGAGCACGGCGAGCACCCGCTCCCAGAATCCGGGGTCGGTGATCTCCGGCGCGGGGGTCTCGTTCTCGAAGGGGAGCATCGGGTCGATTTTACCGAGAGGGCCTCTGCGCAGCCTGTGCGCAGAGGCCCTCCGATCGGATGACGCTCAGTCGTCGGCGTCCCTCGCCTGAGCGGCGAGGGCGCGCTCCACGTCGGCCAGGTTCTCGTGCACCAGCCGGCGCAGCGCCGGCGGCGCGTCCTGGTGCGCGGCGAGCCACGCGCGGGTGGCGTCGCGCAGCGCCACGTTCGCGAGGGAGCGTGGGTACAGCCCCACGATCAGGTAGTCCGCGATCTGGTAGGTGCGGTTCTCCCAGATGGGCAGCAGCATGTCGAAGTACTTCGGCACGAACTCGCCCAGCACGTCCACGCCGGAGGGGTGCACGAAGCCGAGCGCGGCGGAGCGGACGATCGTGTTGGGCAGCTCGTCGCTGTCGATGAGCGACGACCACGCGGCCTGCTTGGCCTCAGCGGTGGGCAGTGCGGCCCTGGCCTGAGCGGCGAACTCGGCACCCTTCGCGGTGTTGTCGGCGGCGAGCGCGGCATCGATCGCGGAGGCGTCCGTGGCGCCCAGGGCGGCGAGGCCGACGAGCAGCTGCCAGGACAGGTCCGCGTCGATCTCCAGCCCGGGCAGCGTCTCCTCGCCGGAACGGAGACGGCCGATGATTCCGGCGTGCTCCGAGGTCACCGCGGCGTTCGCGAACGCGGTGACGAGCTGCAGTTGGATGTCGCTGCCCGCTTCGGCCTGCTGGGCGAGCGCCCACAGGCCGTCCGCCACCTTCTCTCTGGCGGCAGCCCGCGACTCCGGCTGCACGTAGCTGTGCGCCGCGAGCTGCAGCTGCGCAAGGGTGGTGCGCACGGTCGTGGACTCGCTCTCGCGCCCGATGTTGCCGAGCACCAGGTCGATGTAGTCGCTCGCGGAGCTCTCCGCGTCGCGGGTCTGGTCCCACGCCGCGCCCCACACCAGCGAGCGCGCGAGCGGGTCGCTGATGTCGGCCAGGTGCGCGATCGCAGTGGCCCAGGAGCGCTCGTCCAGGCGGATCTTCGCGTAGGCGAGGTCGTTGTCGTTCAGCAGCACCATGTCGGGGCGGGGCAGACCCTGCAGCTCGGGGATCTCGGTGCGGTCGCCGTCCACGTCCACCTCGACGTAGTGCGTGCGCACCAGGGCGCCGTCCTGCAGATCGTAGAAGCCGATGCCGAGCCGGTGCGGACGGATCGTCGGGTAGTCCGCGGGGGCGGTCTGCGTCACCGCGAACCGCGTGATGTCGCCGTGCGCGTCCTCGGCGATCACCGGGGCGAGGGTGTTGACCCCGGCGGTCTCCAGCCACTTGCGCGCCCAGGTGGACAGCTCACGGCCGCTGGCCGCCTCGAGCTCGACCAGCAGGTCGCCGAGCTCGGTGTTGCCCCACGCGTGCTTCTGGAAGTAGTTCGACACCCCGGCGAAGAATGCGTCGATGCCGACCCAGGCGGCCAGCTGCTTGAGCACCGACCCGCCCTTGGCGTACGTGATGCCGTCGAAGTTGACCAGCACGTCCTGCAGGTCGTTGATCTCGGCGACGATCGGGTGCGTGGAGGGCAGCTGGTCCTGACGGTACGCCCAGGTCTTCTCCATGGCGTTGAACGTGGTCCACGCCTCGGTCCACTCGGTCGCCTCCGCCGTGGCTATGGTGGACGCCCACTCGGCGAACGACTCGTTCAGCCACAGGTCGTTCCACCACTTCATGGTGACCAGGTCGCCGAACCACATGTGCGCGAGCTCGTGCAGGATCGTGACGACGCGGCGCTCCTTGACGGCATCCGTCACCTTGCTGCGGAACACGTAGGTCTCGGTGAACGTCACCGCACCGGCGTTCTCCATCGCCCCGGCGTTGAACTCCGGCACGAACAGCTGGTCGTACTTGGCGAACGGGTAGGGCACGCCGAACTTCGACTCGAAATACTCGAAGCCCTGCCGGGTCTTCTCGAAGATGTAATCGGCGTCCAGGTGCTGCCACAGGCTCTTGCGGCCGTACACCCCGAGCGGGATCACCCGGCCCGAGGCGCTGGTCAGCTCCGAGAAGGTCGCCTCGTAGGGACCGGCGATCAGCGCGGTGATGTACGAGGAGATCCGCGGGGTCGGCTCGAACCCCCAGGTCGCGATCCGCTGCGTGCCGGAGTCGGTCGACGGGTCGTGCACGATCGGCTCGGGAGTGGGGGAGTTGGACACCACCTTCCAGGCCGCGGGCGCGGTCACCGTGAACTGGAACGTGGCCTTCAGGTCGGGCTGCTCGAACACCGCGAACACGCGACGCGAGTCGGGCACCTCGAACTGCGAGTAGAGGTACACCTCGCCGTCCACCGGGTCGACGAACCGGTGCAGACCCTCGCCGGTGTTCGTGTACAGGCAGTCGGCGTCGACGACCAGCACGTTCTCGGCCTGCAGATCGGTCAGCTGGATACGCGAGTCGCTGAAGACCTCCGACGGGTCCAGCTGCTCTCCGTTGAGCGTGATCTCGCGGACGTCGCGGGCGATCAGGTCGATGAACGTGAAACTGCCCGGCGTGGCGGTGAAGCGGACGACGCTGCGGGATCCGAACACCTCGTCGCCCTTGGTGAGGTCGAGCGCGACCTCGTAGGACTGGGTGTCGATGACGGCGCGTCGCTCCTGCGCTTCGCTTCGGGTGAGGTTTTCTCCAGGCACAGCTTTCACTCCCAATGGTGAGGGGATGTCGCCACATGTCGACACTGCTGGCGCCGACGACAACCCTCCCAGCCTACGCCAGAGCGCCGCGCGAGCCGGTTTCTCAACGCCGGTTCATAGACAACCGATGGAAGGATGGACGATGTGAGTGCCTACGAATCGGATGCCGTTCCCCACGCCTCCCGTGCAGCCGCCGGCGGTGCGCCGCACATCGAGGAGCCCGTCGCCTACGACGCGATCCTGCTCGCCGGATTCGGCGGACCCGAGGGCCAGGACGACGTCATCCCGTTCCTGCGCAACGTGACGCGCGGCCGCGGCATCCCCGACGAGCGGCTCGAGGAAGTCGCCCACCACTATCGCCACTTCGGCGGCGTCAGTCCGATCAACGCGCAGAACAGGGCGCTCAAGCAGGCGCTCGAGGCGCAGCTCGCGGCGCGCGGCATCGACCTTCCGGTGTATTGGGGCAACCGCAACTGGGACCCGTACCTGGAGGACGCCGTGGCGGATGCGGCCCGCAACGGCGACACCACGCTGCTGGCCTTCGCCACCAGCGCGTACAGCTCGTTCTCCAGCTGCCGCCAGTACCGCGAAGACTTCGCGCGCGTCCTGGACGGCACCGAGTACGACGGCGTCGTCACCATCGACAAGATCCGCCCGTTCTTCGACCACCCCGGTTTCGTGCAGGCCTTCGTGGACGGCGTCCGCGATGCCGTGCAGCAGCTGATGGACGACGGGATCGCGCCGGGCGAGGTGCAGGTGCTGTTCTCCACGCACAGCATCCCGACCGCCGACGCGCAGCGCTCCGGGCCCCGCGACATCGACTTCGGCGAGGGCGGCGCCTACGCCGCGCAGCACGAGGCGGTCGCGGCGTGGACCATGGCCGAGGTGGCGCGTCTGCTGCCGGCGGCGTCCGACGTGCCCTGGGAGCTGGTCTACCAGTCGCGTTCCGGCCCCGCCTCCCAGCCGTGGCTCGAGCCGGACGTGTGCGACGTCATCGAGGCGCTCGGTGAGCGCGGCCGCCGCGCCGTCGTCGTCGTGCCGGTCGGCTTCATGAGCGACCACATGGAGGTGCTCTGGGACCTCGACACGGAGGCCAGGGATGCCGCCGAACAGGCCGGCCTGCGGTTCGTGCGCACACCCACGCCTGGAGTGTCCGAGGCGTTCGTCGCAGGGATCGTCGACTTGATCGAGGAGCGCCTGGAAGGCCGCCCGGCCGGGCAGCGCGCGCATGTGACCGACCTCGGCCCCTGGTACGACGTCTGCCGCCCCGCGTGCTGCGAGAACGTGCGCGCCGGTTTCAAACCCGCCGCCGCGGGACTCGTCCCCTGACCCGCCCGCCCCGACCGTCGACCTCAACGCCGAAATAGGATTGTCCCCATGCGCATCCACATCGCCACCGACCACGCCGGCCTCGACTTCTCCACGCGGCTGCAGGAGCACCTCCGCGGTGCCGGTCACGAGGTCGTCGACCACGGACCGGTCGAGTACGACGCCCTCGACGACTACCCGGGGTTCTGCATCCGCGCCGCGCAGGCCGTGGTCGCCGACCAGTCCGCCGGGGTCGAGGCGCTGGGCGTCGTCTTCGGCGGCTCGGGCAACGGCGAGCAGATCGCGGCGAACAAGGTGCAGGGCATCCGTGCCGCGCTGGTGTGGAACCGCTCCACCGCCGAACTCGCCCGCGAGCACAACGACGCGAACGTGATCTCGATCGGCGCGCGCCAGCACAGCTTCGAAGAGGTCGTCGAGTTCATCGACCTGTTCATCGCCACGCCGTTCCCCGGCGACGAGCGGCACGTGCGCCGCATCCGCCAGATCGCCGACTTCGAGCGCGACGGGTCGCTGCTGCCGGACCCCCGGGCCTGACATGCCCGAGGGGCATTCCGTCCACCGCATCGCCCGGCAGTTCGCCCGCAACTTCGTGGGACGCCCGGTCGCGGCATCCAGCCCGCAGGGTCGCTTCGCCGAGGGGGCGGCCGTCATCGACGGCCGGGAGGCGCTGCAGGCCAAGGCCGTCGGCAAGCAGATGTTCCTCGAGTTCGAGGGCGATGTCTGGCTGCGCGTGCACCTCGGGCTGTACGGCGCGTGGGACTTCGCCGGCGAGATCCTGGTCGACCCCACCATCGCCTCCGCGAACGGGCGGATGGGGCAGACCAACCAGCGCGGCACCGACCTCGACGAGCCGATCCTGGACGACGCCGGCGAGAACTCGCTGAGCTCCATCGGCGCCCCGCGCCGCACGCGCGTGCATGTGCGCATGTCGGAGCAGACCAGTGGCCTGGCCGATGAGGGCGACGAGTGGCCGCCACCGGTGGTCGGTCAGGTGCGGCTGCGCCTGCTCACAGACGTGACGTGCGCCGACCTGCGCGGGCCGACCGCGTGCGCCCTGCAGGGGCCCGACGAGGTGCTCGCGACCATCGACAAGCTCGGCCCCGATCCGCTGGTCGGCGATCCCGCCGAGGGCGAGGAGCGGTTCGTGCGGGCCGTGCGCCGCAAGCCGACTCCCATCGCGCTGCTGCTGATGGATCAGTCGGTCGTCAGCGGCATCGGCAACGTGTACCGCGCCGAGATGCTGTTCCGCGCCCGCTTGAACCCGCACACGCCCGGACGGGACGTGCCGGAGGGCGTGGTGCGCGGACTTTGGCACGACTGGGTGCGTCTGCTCGCGATCGGCGTGGAGACCGGGCAGATGATGACCATGGACGGGTTGACCGGAGACGCCTACCGCGCCGCGATGGCCAGCCGTGACGACCGGCACTGGGTGTACCACCGGGCCGGCCTGCCCTGCCGGGTGTGCGGCACGGAGATCGCGTTGGAGGAGATCGGGGCGCGCAAGCTGTACTGGTGCCCCTCCTGCCAGCGCTGATCCGTCCTGTCGGGCTGCGGGTGCGCAGCAGGTCGCACCTAGGCTGAGCGCATGCTGTGAATAGGATGTCTGCATCCCTGCACCGATGCGCGAAGGAGACCCCCATGGACCTCACCGGACTGCAGACCGTCCTCGAACAGATCAGCGGCGTCATCTGGGGCCCGTACGTCCTGATCCCGCTGCTGCTCGGCACCGGCCTGTACCTCACCATCCGGTTGGGCGGGTTGCAGTTCCTGCGCCTCGGCCCAGCCCTGCGGCTGGGGCTGTTCACCCGCAAAGACCCCGGCGCGGACGGCGACATCTCGCAGTTCCAGGCGCTGACGACCGCCCTCGCCGCCACCGTCGGCACCGGGAACATCGTCGGTGTCGCGACGGCGATCGGCATCGGCGGTCCGGGCGCTCTGTTCTGGATGTGGGTCACCGGGCTGCTCGGCATGGCGTCCAAGTACTCCGAGGCGTTCCTCGGTGTGCGCTTTCGTAAGACGGACGACGCCGGTGAGAAGTCCGGCGGTCCGCAGTACTACCTGGAGCGCGGCATCCCCGGCGGGTTCGGAAAGTTCCTCGCCCTCTTCTTCGCCGTCGCGGCCGTCATCGCGTGCTTCGGCATCGGCAACATGACCCAGGGCAACTCGATCGCCACGAACCTGCAGGCCAGCTTCAGCATCCCCACCTGGGTCACCGGCATCGTGCTCACCGTGTTCGCGCTGCTCGTGCTGGTCGGCGGCATCAAGTCGATCGGCCGCGTCACGGCCGGCTTCGTGCCGATCATGATCATCCTCTACGTGCTCGGTGCGCTGTACATCCTCATCGTGAACGTGGGCGCGCTGCCCGCCGCGTTCGCGCAGATCTTCACCGACGCGTTCACCGGCACCAGCGCGGTGGGCGGCTTCGCCGGTTCGGCGATCATCATCGCGGTGCAGTACGGCGTCGCCCGCGGCATCTTCTCCAACGAGTCGGGCATGGGGTCGGCCGCCATCGCCGCGGCCGCCGCCAAGACCAGCCACCCGGTCCGTCAGGGGCTGGTGTCGATGACCCAGACGTTCATCGATACGATCATCGTCGTCTCCTGCACCGGCCTGGTGATCATCGCGACCGGCACGTGGGACGACATCGACCCCGCGACGGGCGAGCAGATCAGCCCCGCGCTGATGACCGGCGCGGCGTTCTCGCACGGCCTGCCGGGGGACTGGGGACACTACATCGTCACGATCGGGCTGGTGATGTTCGCCGGGTCCACGATCCTCGGCTGGTCGTACTACGGCGAGCGGAACATCGAGCGGCTCATCGGACGCCGAGCGGTGATGCCCTTCCGCGTCCTCTTCTCGCTGGTGGTCTTCATCGGCTGTACCGTGCAGCTCGGCGTGGTGTGGGCGTTCTCGGACGTCATGAACGGACTGATGGCGCTGCCGAACCTCATCGGCCTGCTCATCCTGTCGGGCCTGGTGGCGCGGGAGACCAAGAAGTACCTCGACAACGACCCGAAGCTGCGCGCGTCGACCGACGAGGTCGAGGCGTTCATGGCGGGCGAGCCGGGCTGGGAGGAGTGGAAGACCCAGGCCGTGCCGGTCGTCCGCGACAGCGACGCCGCACGCTGACCGGCCGACTGCGGCCGGGCCGGTCCTAGTCTGGGTTCATGCGTCAGAACCCGAGCTTCACGATGACCGACCCGGCCGAACTGCGCCGCGTGATCGCCGACAACCCGTGGGCGACGCTGGTCACCGCCGGCGACGACGGCCTCACCGCGTCTCACTACGTCGTGCTGCTCGACGAGGGCCGGGACGATCTGACGGTTGTCGGCCACGTCGGCCGCCCGGACGACCTGATCCTGGGTCTCGGCGACCGGGAGCTGCTGGTGGTGTTCCAGGGGCCGCACGGCTACATCTCACCGGGCTGGTACGGGGACGTGCAGGCCGTTCCGACCTGGAATCACGTGTCCGTGCACCTGTCCGGCATCCCTGAGATCCTCTCCGACGAGGAGAATCTGCGGGTGCTGGAGCGCATGGTGGACGTCTTCGAGAACCGCATGCCACAACCCCGGCACATGTGGGAGCGGCCCAACGACGAGCAGTTCGTGCAGCGGCTGGCCGCCGGAACGGTCGGGTTCCGGCTCACCCCGACGCGGGTCGTCGCGAAGCGCAAACTCAGCCAGAACAAGCCGGCGACGATGGTGCAGGACATCATCGCCGCGCTGGACGCGCCGGGTGCGTACGCCAACCCCACTCTCGCCGCCGAGATGCGCCGCGCGCACGGCGCGCCGGGCGGGACGCGATGACTGCGAGGGATTCCGCGGTCTCACTGATCCGTGGGGTGCGGATCACCGGTGGCAGCGGCATCGCGGCGCCCGACGATCCGGTCGACATCGCACTGGCCGACGGACTGATCACCGACGTCGCCCCGGCCGGCGTCCTGCGCCCGGCGGGTGAGGTGCTGAACGGCGACGGATGCTGGATCGTGCCCGGCCTGTGGGATCACCATGTGCACACCGTGCAGTGGGCGCTTGACGCGCAGCGCACCGCCCTGGGGGATGTGGCGAGCGCCGCCGAAGCCGCGCGGCGGATGGCATCCGCTTCGCCGCTCCCCGACGGGCGACGCGTCGGCGCCGGGTTCCGGGACGGGCTCTGGCCGGATGAGCCGTCGCTGATGCTGCTGGACGAGGCCACCGGCGAGGTGCCGACTTACCTGATCAACGCCGACGTGCACAGCGTGTGGCTGAATTCCGCCGCGTTTCGGCGCGAGGGCTTCCCGACGCAACCGGACGGGATGCTGCGCGAGGACGACGCGTTCGAGATCTCCCGCAGACTCAACGCCGCCGACCCTGCCACCGCCGACGCCGCGGTCGCCGAGGCCGCTCGGCGGGCCGCCGCACGCGGGATCACCGGACTGGTCGACTTCGACATGGCGTGGAACGCGGAGGCCTGGCGGCGACGCTGCGCCGCCGGCTTCCGCACCCACCGCGTCGAGTTCGCCGTGTATCCGGCGGCGCTCGACCGCGCGATCGACGAGGGTCTGCGGACCGGGATGCCGTTGGAGGGCGGCGCCGGTCTCGTGCATGTGGGGCCGTTGAAGCTCATCAGCGACGGCTCCCTCGGCACCCGCACCGCCGCCTGCTCGCACGGCTATGCCGACGACCCCGGCAATCACGGCGTACTGACGATCCCGCCCGCCGAGCTGCGGGACCTGCTGACCCGCGCGACCGCGGGCGGCCTGGACGTGGCGGTGCACGCGATCGGCGATCTCGCCGTCGCCTCCGCGCTGGACGCCTTCGCGTGGACGCAGGCGCGTGGCACGGTCGAGCATGCGCAACTGGTGCGGCACGCCGACCTGACGCGCTTCGCGCGGCTGGGCGTCGCGGCGAGCGTGCAGCCCAGACACGCCGTCGACGACCGCGACCTGGCCACGCGGCTGTGGGCGGACCAGCCCGCCGTGGCCTACCCGCTGGCATCGCTCATGGCGGCAGGCGCCGCGGTCCGGTTCGGGTCGGACGCCCCGGTCGCACCGCTGGATCCGTGGTTGACGATGGCGGCCGCGGTGACCAGGACGGGTGACGAGCGCCCGCCGTGGCGACCGGAGGAGCGCGTGTCAACGCAGGCGGCGTTGCGCGCCAGCACCCGTCACGGCGAGGCCGAGATCACCCCTGGCGCGCCTGCCGACGTCGTGCTCTGCGCCGCGGACCCGTTCGACCCCGCCGCGCTGGAGCGGATGCCGGTCGCCGCCACCCTCTTGGAGGGGCGCATCACCCACCTGGCGTGAACGGGAACGCGAACGCCCGGCGGACCCTCCGCGTGGGTCCACCGGGCGTTCGTGAGGTGTTCGGCGTCAGGCGGCGATGTGCGAGACGAGGAACCAGCGGTCCTTCTCGAGCCCGCGCATGATCTCGATGGCGACGTCCTGGCTGGTGAGGTCGACCTCGTCCAGGCCCTCGATGGCAGCCTTCACGTCGACCAGGATCGCGTCGATGTCGCTGATGACGGCGCGGACCAGTTCGTCGGACTGGGTGAAGCCGGCCGGGACGGCGGTGCGGCCGGCCTTCTCCGCCACGGTGGCGACGCGGGCGTCGATCGGCAGGCCGAGTGCCACGATGCGCTCCGCCGCGGTGTCGGCGAACTCACCGGCGTGCGCGACGATCGTGTCGAGCAGCTCGTGGACACCGACGAAGTTCGCACCGCGGACGTGCCAGTGCGCCTGCTTGCCGTTGACGGTCAGCGCCTCGAGGCCGAGCACCACAGGGGAGAGGAACTGCGCGGCGGCCGCGGCCACGGTCGGGTCGACGGCGGTGGTGGGAACGGTCTGTGCCTTGCTCATGGGTCCTCCTGAAGTGTGCGTGCGGGCCTGACAGGTTCAACGCTACTCAGCTGAGCGCATTCCGCAAGCAAGCGAAGGCAACGCTTACCGGCCCGGAAACACGCGGAATTCGGCGCGTGTGAGGGTAGTCTCGCCTACATGAGCGTCGCATCCGGAGCATCCGTCCTCGCCCTGCCCGAGAAGCGCCCCAGCATCGCCGACGACGCGTTCGTCGCCGACGGCGCGCGCATCGTCGGGGAGGTGCGGCTCGGCGCGGGAAGCAGCGTCTGGTACAACGCGGTGCTGCGTGCGGACTCCGCGCCCATCGTCGTCGGTGCGGGCAGCAACGTGCAGGACAACGTGTCGGTGCACGTCGATGCCGGGCACGGCGTCGAGATCGGCGAGCGGGTGTCGATCGGGCACAACGCCGTCGTGCACGGCTGCCGGATCGGCGACGGGTCTCTCATCGGCATGGGCGCGGTGGTGGTGAGCGGCGCGGTGATCGGCGCGGGATGTCTGGTGGCGGGCGGAGCCGTCGTCCTGGCCGGCACCGAGGTGCCGGACGGCTCACTCGTGGCCGGGGTGCCCGCGAAGGTGCGCCGACCGCTCTCCGATGAGGAGCGTGCGGGGCTGCTGCGCAACGCAGAGATCTATCTCGACCACGTGAGGACCCACCGCGCGGCTGAGGCGCTCTGAGTGCGGTCGGCGGCACGGGTAGGCTGGAAGTCACACGGGGCCGTGGCCAAGCTGGTCAAGGCAGCGGGCTCATAACCCGACGATCGTGGGTTCAAGTCCCACCGGCCCCACCATCCGCCTCGCTCTGACCCCCGTCCGGAGGGGTACCCTGCTCGGGCTGCGTGGGTTCGGGCGTATCGACCACGCCGATGCCGACCGCCCGGTGGTCGGGCTCCGGCTCATCGCGTGGCGGCGCCTTGGGCTCATCGCCCGGGTCCTTCTCGGTGCTCGGCTCCTGCAGCTCGCTGGTGGTCGGCTGCTGCGGTCGGTCCGGACGGGACGCGATCTGCTCGTCACCGCCCTGAGGCAGCGGCTCCTGCGGTTCCTCCTGCGGGCCGTTCTGCTGCTCCTGCATGTCTCTCCCATCCGGGCCTCCGCGGTGTGGGCCCCATGTCGCCGTCACGCTAACCGCGACCCGCGTGCGGCGCGAAGGGGGTCGACAAACATCGCCGCCCGGATGTACCGCTCCGCCTAGCACCCGCCCCGCCGCAGGGCAAGCAGTTGGCGCCGACCCGTCCGCGCGGGCAGAGTCGGAGAGTGGAGCAGAAGCGGCTGACGGCGGGGTTCATCCTGCGGCGCGTCGTGCGCGGTTTCCTCGGCACGCAGTCGGCGGATGCCGCCGCCGGTCTGAGCTTCTACGGGCTGCTGGCCATGTTCCCGACGCTGATCGCCGCGTTCTCGGTCATCGGGCTGTTCGGCGAGAAGCGAGGGGCCGCGCGTGCCGTGCTGGACGCGCTCGGCGAGGTGCTGGCGCCGGACACCATCGACGCGCTGCGCGAGCCGATCCAGGCCGTGGCGAAGGCATCGGGCGCCGGGTGGGTGCTCGTCGTCAGCCTCACGGTCGCGCTGTGGTCGGTCGCTCGCTACATCACCGCGCTCGGCCACGCGATGAACCGCATCTACGGGGTGCCGGAGGGACGGCCGCTGTGGAAGGCGAAGCCGGTGCACCTGCTGCTCACCGCGGTCGTCTTCGTGCTCGTCCTCGCGGCGGCCGGTCTCGCCGCCATCAGCTGGCCGCTCGCCCAGTTCATCGGCGCGCAGATCGGTGCGGGGGAGACCGCGCTGACGGTGTGGCGGGTGCTGCGCTGGCCGGCCGTCGTGCTGCTGGTGATGCTCGTGATCGCGCTGCTGTACTACTTCGCGCCCAACGTCCAGCACCCGCGATTCCGCTGGATCAGCATCGGCGCGGCGATCGCGCTGCTGGTGCTGGCGCTCGCCTCGACCGGGTTCGCGTTCTACGTCTCCCGGCTCGCCGACTACGACCGCGTGTACGGGTCGTTCGCCGGCGTGGTCATCCTGCTGCTGTGGCTGTGGATCGCGAACATGGCGCTGCTCGTCGGCGCCCTGTTCGACGCCGAGATCGAGCGCGCCAGGGAGCTCAAGGTGGGCGAGCCCGCCGAGCGCAGCATCCAGCTGCCGCTGCGCGACACGGAGCGAATCGCGAACATCGCCCGTCACGATGTCGAGGACGAGCGGACCGCCCGACGCATCAGGGAGTCATGAGCGCACGTGCTCGGTCGGGTACCGCTCCCGGATGCGTTCGGCGAAGAACCTGCCCATGCTCGGCGCCGACATCAGAGCGCGATGCACCGAGGCGGGCACCGCGTAGTACCGGTACACCTCGCCGCCGGTGAACTCGATCTCGAGCACCGCGGTCTCGCGGTCGTAGCCCACGCCGACCAGCGCGGACGAGGACACCGGATGCCGCTTCACGGTGCCCCCACCGGACCGTCGCCCACCAGCCGGGCGAGCGCCACCGCGTCGTGGGGTGCGTGTCCCTTGGCGTCGTTGTCGAAGTACACGTAGACGTCCCGCGCGACCCCGTCCGTCGCACCGCTCGCCCACCGGCGGCACCGCTCGGCCCAATCGTCCAGCTCCTGGCTCGTGTATCCGCTGTGGTACAGCTCCGTGGAGCCGTGCAGGCGCACGTACACGAAGCCGGCCGTCACCTCGTCGAACAGCGGCCAGCGACCCGCGGTGTCGGCGACGGTGAGCGCGACCTGCTGCTCGCGCAGCAGGTCGGTGAAGGCCGGGTCGTGGAAGCTCGGCGACCGCGGTTCGATGGCATGACGGATGGGGCGCTCTTCGTCCACATGCAGCCACGCCCTGCCCTGAAGCCGCTGGTCGTGCTCGCGGGCGATCGCCAGAGCCTCGCCGGTCGTGCGGGGGAGCGCCGCGAGGAAGTCCGCGAGCAGACTCCGGTCGAACTCCTGCCGGGCGGGCAGCTGCCAGAGCATCGGGCCCAGCGCCGGACCGAGCGCCAGCACGCCGGACGCCAGGAAGTTCGCCAGCGCCTGCCGGGGCTCGCGCAAGCGCAGCATGTGCGTGATGTAGCGGGACCCCTTCACGGCGAACACGAAACCCTCCGGCACGCTCTCCCGCCACCGGCGGTAGCTCTCCGGTCGCTGCAGCGAGTAGAACGAGCCGTTCAGTTCCGCCGAGGACATGGTGCGCCCGATGTACTCCAGCTCACGCCGCTGGGGGAGACCCACCGGGTAGAAGTCGCCCCGCCACGAGACGTACCGCCACCCGGACGTCCCGACGCGCACACGAGCGGCCGAGGCGGGCGGGTCGGGCCTGGTGGTGGTCATCCCGTGATGCTAGGCAGAGCGGCCCGGACCCGTGCAACCCCCTTCCGCCCGGCCCGGACGCACGGCATCCTGGGGGGACGAACATCGCGAAGGGAGGACGGACATGTCCGGATTTCAGGACGACCGAGCCGCGGAGGCGTCGGAGGGGGACCTGCTGGATCAGGAACGCGAGGCGTGGGGGACGGATGCCGTCGACCCCGAGCAGGCCGTGACGCCCCGAGTGCCGCGTGCCGACGACATCCATGCGGACCCCGCCGATGTCGTCGAGCAGACCATCGAGGTGCCGGAGGACGTCGACCTCGATGACGACGAGGAGGAGTGAGCCGGAGGCCCGCTACATGACGTTGCCGATGTAGGAGTACTTGACGAACACCTCGGCGGCGATCCCGGACTCCTCGAGCACGCCCTGCAGCGCGTTCATCATGTAGTTGGAGTCCCAGCCCATGTAGAGGAAGTGGCTGTCGTCCAGCGCGTCCCAGTGGCCCTTCCACGCCATCTCGTCGTAGATCGGCCCGCCGCGGCGATCGCTGTACGCGATCGCCGCGGCGCGGTCGTCCGTCCACGCGCGGCGGAAGATGCGGTTGAACAGCGCCCGGACATCCTTGATCTCCCAGTGCTCGCCGCGGTACTCCACATAGTCGAACTCGCGGTCCCAGCCGGCCGGCCAGCCGCGGCGGCGGACGGCGTCCAGGATGGGGGTGAGGCCGTCGTCGTCGATCTCCGGCAGCGCCGGGCGCGCCCAGATCCGCACGAAGTCGGCGGTCAGCCGGGCAGTGCGCTCGGCGATCGCCGCGGTGCCCCACGCGGGCACACCCGCCAGTTCACGGGTCTCCGGCACGGCGCTGCGCGCGTACGCGCCGACCTGCTTGTCGGGGAACGACTGGCCGAACACGCGCTCGGCGAGCGGTTGCTCGAGCAGCGTGAGATTGCCGAGCGTCGGCGCGAGCGCGCGGTGGCTGTTCTGCTCGTCCTCGGTGTAGTCGCTCCACACCCGGCGTCCGTCCCCCGACCAGGTGTCGCCGGGCGCCGCCGGCACGATGTGCTCCACGTCGAAGGGGGCCGGGTCGGTGACCCCCTCGATGCGCCCGAGCACGTATGCGGCGTGCGGCAGCTCGCCGTACTTGAGGACGGCGCTGACACGCTCGTCCGACGGCGTGATGCGTGCCACGGCGCGCATCAGCGCGTCCCGTCCCTGCGCCCTGGCCCGGCACAGCCGCGCGATCAGCCGCTCCGGCGGGAGGCCGACGACCGCGCGGCGCAGGAACATCGCCTGCACCCACTCCAGCGTCTCGAGCAGTTCCGCCCGGCTGATCAGACCGCGGCGGTGGTCGCCGTAGGCGCTCATCACCAGCGGGTACGAGATGCGTCCGAACGTGTTCACGTGCACCAGCTGTCGCCGGATCTCCGGGTCGGGCTCCCGCGTCGGATCGAGCAGGATGCCGTAGATCTCGGCGTACTCGCGCCAGACGCCGGCATCCGTCCGCAGACGCTCGACGTCGACGCGGGGGAAGCGGTCGCGGAACGCGGCGTACACCCCGTGCTCACCCGCGGCGGCGACCTCCCGGCCGGTGGTCATCACCAGGTAGTGGCGCCAGAACGCGCCGATCGTCTCACCGGTGTGCTGTTCGATGGGCAGCCAGTACTCCTCCTCGACCGCCAGCTGCTCGGCGTGCGACAGGCCCATCAGGATGTAGTTGTGGATGAGCTCGTGGTCCCGCAGCGGCTCACCCGTGGAGTTCAGGCTCTCGAAGATCTGCTGCGCGTTCGCGCTCGCACCCAGGGTGATCGAGACGTGCTCGAGCTTGCGCAGGCCGCGCCAGATCCGCGGCGCTTCGTCGGCGTGCACCTGGCTGCGGAAGAATGCGTAGTTGTCGTCGAAGCGGGACTCGCGGTCGACGTCGCCGCGGCGGTCCAGCACCACAGACTCGTACAGGTCCGTCCAGGCGTCGTGGGGGCGCAGCTTGGTGCGCCGGTCGTCGTCGGCGCGCACCAGGACCCGGTGCAACTCCGCCGCCATCGCCGGGTCGCTGTCCTGCACGGCGTGATGCAGCGCCGCGACGAGCAGCATGATCGTGGTGATCCGCTGCTGGCCGTCGATGAGGATGAGGTCGTCGCCTGCGGCATCCTCGGCGGACAGGATCGAGCCGATGAAGTGGCGGTGCGCGTCGTCCTCGCCGGCGACGGCGCGGATGTCGGTGAGCAGCTTCTCGCAGCCGCCGATGTCCCAGCGGTACTGCCGCTGATACACCGGGACGACGATCGTCGTGGACGGCGACGAGAGCCATTCGACAGTGTTGACCGCGTTCGCTTCGACATTGGTCGCCGTTGCCATGACTGAGTGATGCCTCCGATTGGCGGGAAGACGAGTGCCGCCGCATCGAGTCTAGTCTTCGCCCTCTCGGCGGAGCCGCTGCTCCCGGGTCCTCGGAGGCGGGCGATGTAGGCTTGCCTAAGTAGGGCCTGTTAAAACGTGCTGGCCCCTTACGAAAGGACATGACTCAGATCATGGGATACATCAAGTCCGCAGCGCTCGAGGAGAAGGGCTTCGTCGTCCTGGACCGTTACGACCAGGAGGCCGACCCCAAGGAGTGGCTCGACATCGAGTACGTCGACTGGAAGTCCTCGGGTGACACCCGCTTCGCACCGCTCGCCAGCGCCAAGGGCGAGATCGAGTGCAACGGCTTCTGGAACCACAAGCCGCCGCGGACCGACAAGGACGGCGTGTGGATCGACTCGCAGGTCGAGAAGGCGCCGAACCTGACCCGTCGCGCGCAGGAGCCGGGCGCCAACGTCGGCCGCTGCCGCGTGATCGAGTTGCAGCCCACCCCGTACGGCGAGTGCCTGTACAACCTGCACCAGGACGACAACAATCGTCTGAACCCGGACGGCACCGGCTGGGTCGTGCGCGGGTTCTTCAACCTGACCGACGACAAGGACAGCTACTTCGTCCTGCGCGAGAACCGCACCGACCCGAGCATCGAGTACCGCATCGCCCTGCCGGCCGGTGCCCAGCTCATCGTCGACACGCAGCGTCTGTGGCACGCCGCCACCCACAACGGCACCGAGCCGCGGTACTGCCTGATCACCTCGTGGACCTCGGGCCCTGAGCTCGACGCGTACATCGAGAAGTACAACGGCACCGACGACGTCGAGAACTACGAGGTCCCTCAGGACGTGCTCGAGGCCGGGTACGCCGAGCAGGCCCGCCGCGACGCCGCCCGCGCCGCGTACTACGCAGCCAAGGGCCAGCAGGTCAAGCAGGCCATGAGCGAGGCCTGACCCTCTCCCGATGGCCCCGGTTCCTACACGGACCGGGGCCTTCGCCGTCGTAATGACATGGTTGTGATTTCCGCGGTCGTGGGTCAGAATGGGCACATAACCGCATAGCTCGCCGCATCTTTTCGGTCAGGTCGTAGGGGAAGACGTACCTGATGAAACGGAGAGATCATGGCGACGGGATACGCACGCGGAGTGGTGTTCATCCACTCCGCCCCTCGCGCGCTCTGCCCGCACCTCGAATGGGCGGTAGGACGCGCTCTCGGTCGTGCCGTCAGCTTCGACTGGAGCGACCAGCCGGTGCAGCAGGGCACACGCCGTGCGGAGTTCTATTGGGACGGCCCGGTGGGCACCGGCGCTGCGCTGGCCACGGCGATCCGCGGCTGGGAGCACCTGCGGTTCGAGGTGACGGAGGATCCGACACCTCGCAGTGACGGCGGACGCTGGCTGCACACGCCCGATCTCGGCATCCATTACGCGCAGACGGACGCCGCCGGCAACATCGTCGTCGGCGAGGACCGCATCCGCTACGCGATGGAGATCGCGGCGGGCAACGCGGCGGAACTGCAGCGCGAACTGGACGTCGCCCTGGGCACGGCCTGGGACGAGGAGCTGGAGCCGTTCCGGCACGCCAGCGACGACGCGCGCGTCGTCTGGCTGCACAAGGTCGGCTGACCGGGACCGCCGCAGGAGACCTGTGGAGGAGGCGTGAGTACCGGAGCCCGGTGAGTCATCCCTGGCGCCGAGAAGGCGAATCCTCCGCATATGGCAGGAGCCCCCGCGGGGAAGCGGGGGCTCCGTCCATGTCTCCGGCGGTCAGGCGTTCCGGAAGGCCACGACGGCGTTGTGACCGCCGAAGCCGAACGAGTTGCTGATCGCGAGCTGGGGACCGTCGCCCAACGGCTGCGGCTCGCCGGACAGTTTGAACGGCACGGCCGGGTCGGGCTCGGTCATGTTGATCGTCGGCGGGGCGACACGGTCGCGCAACGCCAGCACGGTGAACACGGCCTCGAGAGCGCCGGTGCCGCCGAGCAGGTGGCCTGTGGAGGCCTTGGTGGCCGACACCGGGATGTCGTCGATCCGCTCTCCGAAGACGCGCTTCAGCGCCTCGTATTCGTTGGGATCGCCGACCGGCGTCGATGTCGCGTGCGCGTTGATGTGGGTCACCTCGTCGGCGCTGGCGCCCGCCTGCTCCAGCGCCTGCTCGACGGCGCGGGCCGCGCCGGCACCCTCAGGGTCGTTGCCGGTGATGTGGTACGAGTCGGCGGTCACGCCGCCTCCGACCAGATACGCGTAGATCTTGGCGCCGCGTGCCTTGGCGTGCTCCTCGGTCTCCAGCACGAGGGCCGCGCCGCCTTCACCCATGACGAACCCGTCGCGGTCGATCGCACCGGGGCGAGATGCGCCTTCGGGGTCGTCGTTGCGGCGAGACAGCGCCTGAGCGGACGCGAAGGATGCCATCGTGATGGGGTGGATCGCCGACTCGGCGCCGCCCGCGATGACCACGTCGGCGAGACCGTCCTGCAGGTGCTCGTACGCGTTCGCGATCGACTCCGTGCTCGACGCGCAAGCGCTCACCACAGTGCGGGCGTACGCCTTGGCGTTGAAGTGCAGCGACAGGTTTCCCGCACCGGCGTTCGGCATGAGCATGGGCACGGTCAGTGGCATGACCCGGCGCGGGCCCTTCTCGCGCAGGGTGTCCCACGCGTCCAGCAGGGTCCAGACGCCGCCGATACCGGTGGCCCAATCCACTCCGAGTCGCTCCGGGGCGACCTCGGGGGTCCCGGCGTCCTCCCATGCCTCACGGGCCGCGATGAGCGCGAACTGCGTCGACGGGTCGAGGCGCTTGGCCTCGTGCCGCGGCAGGACCTCCTCGGGGCGCACCGACGCCTCGGCGGCGAACGTGACGGGGATCTGGTACTTCTCGACCCACTCGTGCGTCAGCGTACGAGCGCCGGGCTTGCCGGCGAGCAGGTTCTCCCAGTTCTCCGGGGCCGTTCCGCCCAGTGCGGAGGTGGCGCCGATACCGGTGACGACGATGCGCTTGGTCATGGGGGTCCTTCGTGGAGGGAGGGAACGGATAAGGAGGATGCCACGCCCCGACGAGCGGGGGTGGCATCCTGCGGGGTCTTACTCCTGGCCGGCGACGATGAAGTTGACGGCGTCGGCGACGGTCTTCAGGTTCTTGACCTCGTCGTCGGGGATGGTGACGCCGAACTTCTCCTCGGCGTTGACGACGATCGTCATCATCGAGATCGAGTCGATGTCGAGGTCGTCGGTGAACGACTTCTCCATCGCGACCTCGGACGCGTCGATGCCCGTCTCGTCGGTGACCAGCTCGGCAAGGCCGGCGAGGACCTCGTCGTGGGTGAGAGCCATGTTTTCCTCTTTCTCGGGGGTGGTTTCGGGACCGGTGAACAGTCTAGGGAACGGCGGGCGCTGCTCAGGGAAGGACGACGACCTGCGCGCCGAACACGAGGCCGGCGCCGAAGCCGATCTGCAGGGCGAGGCCGCCGCTGAGCTCGGGGTGCTCCTCGAGCAGGCGGTGGGTCGCCAGCGGGATCGAAGCGGCCGAGGTGTTGCCGGTGGTCTCGATGTCGCGCGCGATGACCGTCGTCTCGGGAAGCTCCAACTGCTTCGCGAACTCCTCCACGATGCGCAGGTTCGCCTGGTGGGGGATGAAGGCGGCGATGTCGGATGCCTGGACGCCGGCGCGCTCGAGCGCCTCGCGTGCGACCTTCGCCATCTCCCAGACCGCCCAGCGGAACACGCGGGGGCCCTCCTGGCGCAGCGTCGGCCACGGCGCGACGCCGTCGCGAAACTCGGTCAGGGTGTGGTTCATCCCGACCAGGTCGGCCTTCGAGCCGTCCGAGCCCCACACGGTCGCCGAGATGCCCGGCGTGTCGCTGGGGCCGATCACCACGGCGCCCGCCCCGTCGCCGAGCAGGAACGAGATGCTGCGGTCGGTGGGGTCGACGATGTCGGAGAGCTTCTCAGCGCCGATCACGACGGCGTAGTGCGCCGCACCGGCGCGGATGAGCGCGTCGGCCTGGGCGATTGCGTAGGCGTAGCCGGCGCAGGCGGCGTTCGAGTCGTAGGCGGCAGCCGGGTTCGCACCGATGCGGTCGGCGACGATCGCCGACACCGACGGCGTCTGCTTGGGGTTGCTGACGGTGGCGACGATCACCAAGTCGATCTGGTCGGCCGGGACGCCGGAGCGCTCGATGGCCTCGCGTGCGGCATCCGTCGAGAGGGAGATGACGTCGGTCTCGGGCCTGGCCCTCGCGCGGGTGATGATGCCGGTGCGCTGACGGATCCACTCGTCGCTGGAGTCGATCGGGCCGACCAGGTCGTCGTTCGGGACCGCGTTCTCGCCGCGGGCGGCGCCGACGGAGTAGATGCGCGTGTACGCGGGACCGGTGGCCTGCTTCAGCGTCGTCACTTGGCGTCTCCGTTCAGCAGCGCCACGGCTGCGTCGAGGTCATCAGGGGTCTTCACCGCGACGGCGGGAACGCCGCGCAGGCCGCGCTTGGCCAGGCCGGTGAGAGCGCCGGCGGGCGCCAGTTCGATCAGGCCGGTGATGCCGCGGTCGGCGAACGACGCCATGCACAGGTCCCACCGCACCGGGGAGGACACCTGGTCGACGATGTGGTCGAGGGCGGTGCGGCCGTCGGTGACGACGGAGCCGTCGCGGTTCGTCCAGAGCGTCACCTGCGGATCGGATGCCGGAACGCCGGCGACCGCGTCGCGCAGGGTTTCCACCGCCGAGGACATGTACTCGGTGTGGAACGCCCCCGCGACCTGCAGCGGTACCACCCGGGTGCCGCGCAGCGGCTCCTCGGCGAGAGCGGCGAGAGCCGGCATGGCGCCCGCGGCGACGATCTGTCCGCCGCCGTTGTAGTTGGCGGGGCTGAGGCCGAGTTCCGCCAGGCGCGCCTCGACGGCCTCCTGGTCGCCGCCGAGAACCGCGCTCATGCCGGTCTCCGCCGCGGCGGCGGCATCCGCCATCGCGCGGCCGCGGATGCCGACCAGCCGCATGGCGTCGGCGTCGCTGATCACCCCGGCTCCGGCGGCGGCGGCGAGCTCACCGACCGAGTGACCGGCGATGCCGTCGGCGCGCCGCCCGGCGCGCGATTCGAGCGCGGCGAGGGTGACGAGAGAGGCGGCGACGATGAGCGGCTGTGCGATGCGGGTGTCGCGGATCGTGTCGGCATCCGATTCGGTGCCGTGCGCGATCAAGTCGACCTCGGCGGCCTCCGAGTAAGCGCCGAGACGGTCGGCGACGCCGTCGAGTTCGAGCCAGGGTGCGAGGAATCCGGGGGTCTGAGAGCCCTGTCCGGGGCAGGCGACGACGATCACCTTCCCAGTCTGCCAACGATCGGTGCGATCCGGTGGATGATCCATCACAAGAATCTCGATTTCGCTTGTGCGTGGCGCACACAGGCGCTGCTCGTGGTCAGCGGCGCCGGGCGAGCGGACGACGGCGCACCGGTTCGGTGGTGCCGATGGAGCCGAGGATGAGGGCGGTCTGCAGGATCAGGGCCTCCCGCGGACCGGTGGCGTCCCAGCCGATGACCTCGCTGACGCGCTTGAGCCGGTAGCGGACGGTGTTGGGGTGCACGAACAGCTCGCGCGCGGTGGCTTCCAGCGAGCGGCCGTTGTCGAGGTAGCTCCACAGCGTGGCGACCAGGTCGGGCGAGTGCGCCTGCAGCGGTCGGTAGATCCGCTCGATCAGCGTCTGCTTCGCGAGTGCGTCGCCGGCCAACGCCCGCTCGGGGAGCAGATCGTCCGCCTGCACCGGCCGAGGCGCGCCACGCCAAGCCCGCGCCACGGCGAACCCGGCGAGGGCGGCGCGGGCGCTCTGCCCGGCGTCCACGAGCGCGGCGACCGGCGGGCCGAGCACGACGTAACCGGGACCGAACGAGGGCTCCAGGCGGTTCGCGATCTCCTCGAACGGCAGATCCTCGCCCTCGTTCTCCTTGCCGGGCACTCGTGCGCGGCCGATGACGAGAACGAGCCGGGAGCCCTGCACACCGATCAGCACGTCCACCGACAGCTTCCGCGCAGTGCGGCGGACCTGGTCCACGTCGAACTGCGGGGGAGTGGTCCCGACGATGACGCACACCTCGCCGTGGCCGTGCCAGCCCAGCGCTGCGATCCGGCTGGGCAGCTCCTCGTCCGCCTCACCCGTGAGGATCGAGTCGACGACGAGCGCCTCCAGCCTGGCATCCCACAGTCCCCGCGCCTCGGCCGCGCGCGCGTACACGTCGGCGGCCGCGAATGCGACGTCGCGTGAGTAGAGCAGGATCGCTTCGCGCAGATGCTCGCCCTTGCCCGCGACGCGCTCCTCGGTGACCTCGACGGTCACCCGGATCAGCTGCAGGGTCTGCTGCAGGCTGACGCTGCGCAGCAGCTCACGCGGCGCGGCCGCGAAGATGTCCGCCGCGATCCACGGGGTGGAGTTCGGGTCGTCGTACCACTGGATGAACGAGGTGATGCCGGCCTGGGCCACCAGCCCGACGGCGGAGCGTCGGGCCGGTGGCATGTCGGCATACCAGGGGAGGGTGTCCTCCAGCCGCTTGATCGTCACCGTGGCGATGTCGCCGGAGATCCGGCGCAGCCAGGCGAGCGTGGCGGCCTTGTCCATGGCCGGCTGTGAGGAACCGGTCACGAAGGTCAGCTCTCGCCGCCGGCGTTCCCGCTCGTGCCGGCGTTCACGTCGAACAGGCGGTACTTCTCGATGGCCTGTCCCACGGCGGAGCGGTCGACCTTGCCCTCCGCGGCCAGCGCCTGGAGGGCGCGCACCACGATCGAGGGGCCGTCGATCTTGAAGAACCGGCGGGCCGCGGCGCGCGTGTCCGAGAAGCCGAAGTCGTCGGCGCCCAGCGTGTAGTACGGCTGCGGAACCCAGGGACGGATCTGGTCCTGCACGGCGTGCATGAAGTCGCTGACGCCGATCACCGGGCCTTCGGCACCCTGCAGCCTCTGGGTGAGGTACGCCGTGCGCGGCTCCTCGTCGGGGTGCAGGAAGTTGTGCTGGTCGACGGCCACACCGTCGCGGCGCAGCTCGGTCCACGACGTGACCGACCACACGTCGGCCACGACGCCCCAGTCGTCCTTCAGCAGCTGCTGCGCCTCCAGCGCCCACGGCACGCCGACGCCCGAGGCGAACAGCTGGGTGCGGGGGCCGTCGCCCTCGCCCTGCGAGATGCGGTGGATCCCGCGGACGATTCCGTCCACGTCGACCCCCTCCGGCTCAGCGGGCTGGACGAGCGGCTCGTTGTAGACGGTGATGTAGTACATCACGTTCGGGTCTTCGTGCTCGCCGCCGTACATCCGCTCAAGACCGGAGCGGACGATGTGCGCGATCTCGTACCCGTACGCCGGGTCGTACGACACCGTCGCCGGGTTCGTCGCCGCGAGCAGGTGCGAGTGGCCGTCGGCGTGCTGCAGGCCCTCACCGGTCAGGGTGGTGCGGCCGGCGGTCGCGCCGATGATGAATCCGCGTGCCATCTGGTCGCCCGCCGCCCACTGGGCGTCGCCGGTGCGCTGGAATCCGAACATCGAGTAGAAGATGTAGATCGGGATGAGCGGCTCGCCGTGCGTGGCGTACGACGTGCCGGCGGCGGTGAACGCCGCGAGAGCGCCCGCCTCGTTGATGCCGACGTGCACGATCTGGCCCTGCGGGCTCTCCTTGTACGCCAGCAGCAGCTCGCGGTCCACCGACGTGTAGTGCTGCCCGTTCGGGTTGTAGATCTTCGCCGTCGGGAAGTACGCGTCCATGCCGAACGTGCGCGCCTCGTCCGGGATGATCGGCACGATCCGGTGACCGAAGTCCTTCGAGCGCAGCAGGTCCTTGAGCAGACGCACGAACGCCATCGTGGTGGCGACCTCCTGCGTGCCCGAGCCCTTCTTCGGCAGGGCGTACGCGGAGTCGTCGGGAAGCGAGATCGGCACGTGCGTGGCACGGCGCTCGGGGATGAACCCGCCCAGGGTGCGGCGGCGCTCGAGCATGTACTGGATCGTCTCGTCCTGCGGACCGGGGTTGTAGTACGGCGGCAGGTACGGGTTCTCCTCGAGCTGCGCATCCGTGATCGGGATGTGCATGGTGTCGCGGAAGGTCTTGAGGTTCTCCAGCGTCATCTTCTTCATCTGGTGGGTCGCGTTGCGGCCCTCGAAGTGCGGTCCGAGACCGTAGCCCTTCACGGTCTTGGCGAGGATGACGGTGGGCTGGCCCTTGTGCTCCATCGCGGCCTTGTATGCGGCGTACACCTTGCGGTAGTCGTGGCCGCCGCGTCGCAGGTGCCAGATCTGGTCGTCGGTGTAGTCCTTGACCAGCGCGGCTGCCCGCTCGTCCTTGCCGAAGAAGTGCTCGCGCACGTACGCGCCGGACTCCGCCTTGTAGGTCTGGTAGTCGCCGTCGGGCGTGGAGTTCATGATGTTCAGCAGCGCGCCGTCGGTGTCGCGGGCGAGCAGGTCGTCCCACTCCCGACCCCACACCACCTTGATGACGTTCCAGCCGGCACCGCGGAAGAACGACTCCAGCTCCTGGATGATCTTGCCGTTGCCGCGGACAGGACCGTCCAGGCGCTGCAGGTTGCAGTTGATCACGAAGGTGAGGTTGTCCAGGCCTTCGTTCGCCGCGACCTGGAGCTGACCGCGGGACTCGACCTCGTCCATCTCGCCGTCGCCGAGGAACGCCCACACGTGCGAGTCGGAGACGTCCTTGATGCCACGGTTGGCGAGGTACTTGTTCGACATCGCCTGGTAGATCGCGTTGATGGGACCGAGCCCCATCGACACGGTCGGGAACTGCCAGTACTCCGGCATGAGCCGCGGGTGCGGGTAGGACGGGATGCCGAACGGTGCCTGCGATTTCTCCTGACGGAAGCCGTCGAGGTGCTGCTCGGTGAGGCGCCCCTCGAGGAAGGAGCGGGCGTAGATGCCGGGGGAGGCGTGGCCCTGGATGAAGATCTGGTCGCCGCCGCCCGGGTGGTCGGCGCCGCGGAAGAAGTGGTTGAAGCCGACCTCGTACAGCGACGCCGAGGACGCGTAGGTGGAGATGTGGCCGCCGACGCCGATGCCGGGGCGCTGCGCACGGTGCACGGTGACCGCGGCGTTCCAGCGGATCCATGCGCGGTAGCGCCGCTCGATCTCCTCGTCACCGGGGAAGTCCGGCTCGTTCTCGGGGGCGATCGTGTTGATGTAGTCCGTGGTCGGGACCATCGGCACGCCCAGGTGCAGCTCCTTGGAGCGCTTGAGCAGGCTGAGCATGATCTCGCGGCCGCGCCCGTGGCCCTTGGCCTCCACCAGCTCGTCGAGCGACTGCTGCCACTCGCCGGTCTCGTCCGGATCGCTGTCGAGGGGGCCCTGGGAGTATGGATCCTGATCGTGAACGGTCACGGTGGAGCCTTTCGTCTTACTGGCAGGTCGTGCCAAGGAAACGGGATGCGTCGCGGGGGAGCCTTGTCGGCTCGGCACAACGCGCGCTGTGCTCAGCCTATCCCTCCCGGCGGACGAGGCGCGCATCCGACGCGGGGTAGACTGGGCCGGTCAGGGCCTTTAGCTCAGCTGGTAGAGCAACGGTTTTACACACCGTAGGTCGTCGGTTCGATCCCGGCAGGGCCCACCCTCCACCCGTCACAGCGGCAGCGTGACCGAACCCTCCAGATACCGCACGCACCGTCCGGACAGCAGGACGCGATCGCCCTGCAGCCGGATCGCCACCGTCCCGCCCCGCGGCGACATCTGTCGCGCGGTCATCTCGTGCGTGCCCAGCCGCTGTGCCCACAGCGGGGCCAGCTGGCAGTGCGAGGACCCGGTCACCGGATCCTCGGGGACGCCGGCCTGAGCCCCGAACCAGCGCGACACGAAGTCGAACTCCGTGCCGTCACCGGGCGCGGTGACGGCGATCCCGCGCACCGGCAGCGACGCCAGGAACGTCAGGTCCGGGGTGAGAGCGCGAACCGTCTCGGCGTCCGCCACCGTGTAGATCAGGTCTGTCGCGCGATGCGCCTCGAGCACCTCGGCGCCGAGCGCACGCGCGATCGACGGATCCACGTCGACCGGCGCCGGCGTCTCGGTCGGCAAGTCCATGGTCAGCAGACCGTCCGCCGATCGGCTGACGCTCAGCCACCCGCTGCGGGTGGAGAACTGGAGGGCGTCGACGTCGGGATGCACGTCGTCGAACAGGTACGACGAGGCGGCCAGCGTGGCGTGCCCGCACAGGTCCACCTCGGTCGCGGGGGTGAACCAGCGCAGATCGTAGGCGGGCCGGGACGAGTCGGGCGCGTCGTCCGCCACGCGCTCGACCAGGAACGCGGTCTCCGAGAGGTTGTTCTCCAGTGCCAGGCGCTGGAGGACCTCGTCCGGAAGCCACCGATCCAGCGGCATCACCGCAGCGGGATTGCCTTCGAACAGCACCTCGGCGAACGCATCGATCTGGATCAGGGGAATGCTCACGACTACCTCTCGACGTACCGGCGCTCGGCGACCAGCCTATGGGGTGACCGAAGGTCGGCTTCTCCGTAGACTCGCGCCATGGGACTGCTGACCTTCAGCATCAACGTGACCTTGGACGGCTGCGTCGACCACCGGGAGGGCATCGCCGACGACGAGACGCACGCCTACTTCACCGACCTGATGGACAGGTCCGGTGCGATGCTCTGGGGCCGGGTCACCTACGAGCTGATGGAGAACTCCTGGCCGCCGATCGCGCGGGGTGAGCAGGACGCGCCTGCGGCGCTGCGTGAATGGGCGGTCAAGCTGGAGGCCAAGCCGAAGTACGTCGCGTCGTCCACCCGCTCCGACTACCCGTGGAGCAACAGCCACCACCTCGCCCGGGACCTGCGCACGAGCGTGCAGCAGCTCAAGGACGCCACGCCGACGGGGGTGCTGCTCGGCAGCGGCAGCCTCGCGGTCGAGCTGGATCGCCTGGACCTGATCGACGAGTACCGGTTCCTCGTCCACCCCAGGATCGCCGGTCACGGCCCGACGCTGTACCAGCGCGGTCTGCCCAGCACCCGGCGGCTGGACCTGATCTCAGCGCACCCGCTCGGCAGCGGCGTGGTGGCGATGCACTACCGGCGCTCGGGCTGAGTCCTCCGCGCCGGCCACGGCCGCTTCGGCAGCTCGAAGAGCAGCTTGACCGGCATCCGTCGCCCGAGCAGGGCGAACCCCGTCGAGATCGCGACGGTCGCGGTGAAGATCACCACCAGGCCGATGCCCGGGGTCGTGATGCCGGCCTTCATCGCCAGCCAGCCGAGGGCGGCGAACACCGGGTAATGCGCGACGTAGTAGATCAGCGAGTACCTGCCGACGAAGCGCACCGGCGCCAGCCATCCGGCGTCGGGCACGACCGCGGTGAGCCGGACCAGGATGAGGATGCCCAGAATGGCGGGCAGCGCCGACCACGGCTCGTACCAGAGGGCGTCCACGAATCCGGAGTACAGCGCCACGCCGAGCGGGATCACCGAGAGCACTGCGGCGAGCGGCACGCTCAGCAACCGGGCGTACTGGTCCCAGTGCTTCTCGATGAAGGCGCCGAGGAAGAAGAACGGCATCAGGTAGAAGAACCGCTGCAGCAGCTCGAGCTCCGCCGGGATGAGGAACATCACGACGAACGGCACCGCGACCATCACCCAGGCGGGGATCCACCGGATCAGCAGCGCGAGGAGGTAGTACGCGAAGATGAACTGCATGAACCAGAGGTAGGTGTTCCAGAACCCGAGCTCCCACGGCATGTAGTCGCCCTGCCCGACGATGCGCTCGGATGCCGCGTACACGAGCGTCCACACCACGATCGGCCAGAGGATCCGTCGGACCTTCCCCCAGATGTACGGGCCGGTGGGCGTCTTCAGCGAACCGGCCACCAGCAGCCCTGACAGGAACATCAGCATCGGCATCCGGTACGGAGCGAAGAACGCGCTGAGGAATTCGAAGAACGCGGGCACCTCGCCGATCCGGTAGTCGACGATCTGCGTGCTGTGGTGCAGGATCACCAGCAGGATCGACAGTCCGCGCAGCAGGTCCATCCATCCGATCCGGCGGTCGTGCCGGTCGAGCGCGCGCGAGATGTCGACGCCGCGGCGATCGACCGCACGGCGCACGGGAGCCGCGGACGGGAGGGATTCGGTGTGCTCGGACATCCCGGCAAGTATACGAGCGCGGGATGTCCGAGCCCGGGTCACATCTCCTCGTGCGTGGCGGGGTCCGCGTCGAACAGTCGCCCGTCGGCTCGGCCCAGGGCCGTGATCGCCTCGACCTCGGCGTCGTCGAGCGCCACCTGGGCGGCCGCGAGGTTCGAGCGCTGGTGGTCGAGCGACGCGGCCTTCGGGATCGCCACGGTGCCGCGGGCGACGTGCCACGCGAGAACCGCCTGTGCCGGGGTGATGCCGTGCGCGGCCGCGACCTCGAGGATGACCGGCTCCTGCAGCAGCTCCTTCGCGCGCCCGAGCGGGCTCCACGCCACGGTGAGGATGCCGCGCTCGGCGTGCAACGCGAGCGCCTCCGTCTGCGGGAAGTACGGATGCACCTCGATCTGGTTCACCACCGGGCGCACGCCTGTCTCCGACTCGACGCGCTCGAGGTGCTCAGGCAGGAAGTTGGACACGCCGATCTGACGCACGGTGCCGCGCTGCTGCGCGTCGACCAGAGCCGACCACGCCTCGACGTACCGGCCGACGCTCGGGTTCGGCCAGTGGATCAGGTGCAGATCGGTGGCGTCCAGACCGAGGCGGCGACGGCTCTCCTCGATGCTGGTGCGAGCCTTCGCGGCGGCGTGGTGGCGACCAGGCAGCTTCGTGGTGACGATGATCTCCGACCGGTCGACGGATGCGGCGGCGACACCCGCGCCCACCACTCCCTCGTTCTCGTAGTTGAACGCCGTGTCGACGAGGCGATAGCCGGCGTCGATGGCGGCCGTCACGGCATCCGCGCCGGCGTCACCGCGCAGGCCGTAGGTGCCCAGTCCCACCGCGGGGAGCCGAAAGCCGTTGTGGGCGGTGAACATCGGGGCGTCGGTCATGTGCTCTCCTTCTGTCTCGCGTCCCAGCCAGCCTAGGACGATCACCGCGTCGGTCAGCGGGCCTGAGAGCATTGCTGCATGTCTCCGGTTCCCGCCCCCGCCGACGTCGACCGCTGCCCGTGCACGAGCGGGGACGTGTTCGGCTCCTGCTGCGCCCCCGTGCTCGCGACGGGCGTGGCGCCCACCGCTGTGCGCCTCATGCGCTCCCGGTTCACCGCTTTCGCCATCGGCGACGCCGCGCACCTGCTGCGCACGTGGCACCCGTCGACGAGGCCTGCCCGGCTCGACCTCGACGAGGAGGTGCGGTGGGTGCGGCTGGACATCCTCGATGTGGTGGGCGGCGGCCCGTTCGACCGCGACGGGATCGTCGAGTTCGCCGCGGTGCATCGGGATGCCGAGGGGCGGGGTGTCCTGCGCGAGCGGAGCCGCTTCGTGCGCGAGGACCGGACCTGGTTGTACGTGGACGGGGAGGCGGGCGTCCAGCGCTGAGCGCTGCGGGTGATCGGCGCGGGCGCCTGCAACCCTTGCTCGCTCGGCACGTCGCTCACAAGTGGCGACGGCCTCGCTCGCTGCGGGTAGGTTTGAGACGTGAAAGCCAGCCCGGAGAACCAGCGCACCCTGCTCGACATCGCCGACCTCGACCGGCGGATCCGGCAGGCGGAGACCGCCCGGACGAAGCCGCCACAGGGCGCCCGCATCAACGAGCTGTCCGGACTGCGCCAGGAGCAGCTGCGCGAACTGACGCAGCTGACCGGAAAGCTCGAGGACGCCAAGGCCGAACTGAAGCGACTCGAGTCCGACGTCGCCCTGGCCGAGGAGCGCCGCGACCGTGACGCGCAGCGGCTCGCCGCCGCGACCGACTCCAAGCAGGCTCAAGCCCTCGAGAACGAGATCGTCAGCCTGGAGCGCCGACTGAGCACCCTCGAGGACGCCGAGCTCGACGTGATGGGCAGGGTCGAGGAGGCGCAGGCCGCCGTCGACGCGCAGCAGGCGCTCATCGACCAGACCAACGCCGAGGGCGTGCAGCTGACCGCGCAGGCCAAGGCCGACATGGCCGCCGCCGCGACCCAGGTCGAGCAGCTGGGCCGGGACCGCGACGCGCTCGCGCGGTCCGTGGACGACGCACTGCTCGCCGAGTACGAGCGCCGCGCGCAGCGCGGCGTGGGCGTCGGTCTGCTCCGCCGCGGAGTCTGCGAGGGCTGCCAGATGGTGCTCGCCGGCACCGACATCACCGCCATCCGCCGCGCGGCCGACGACGACATCGTCTCCTGCCCGGAGTGCGGCTGCATCCTCGTCCGGACCGACGAGTCCGGGCTGTGACGCGCGACGTCCGAACCCGCTGGTACACCTGAGGACGTGAACTCCGCGTCTCCGGCCGTCGTGCTCGTCGGCCGTGCGGACGCCGGCGACTGGCTCCTGTCGCTCGTCACCGATGGCACGCCGTCCGCACCGGTGCGCGTCACGCATGCCGCTCTCGTCGCCCGGGTGCGCCAGCTGGAGGTCGAGCACGCACCGCGCTGGACCGTGCGGAGCCTCCGCTCGTTCTACCCGCCGCTGCTCGCGGCGGGTGTGCGCCTGCGTCGCGCCCACGACCTGCTGCTGTGTCATGCGATCCTGCGCGACACAGCAGCACTGGAGCCGCCGCTGGCGGCATCCGCTCTCTGGTTGCGGGAGGACCCCGTGGCAGCGACCGCGGCGCCGGGCCTGTTCGAGGTATCCGGCGACGACAGCAGCACTGCGGAGTCGTTCGAGGAGGTGCGGGCGGAGTGGGTGCGTCAGCAGCAGGCCCTCGCGCGCGCTGCCGACGGCCGGCTCGCCTTGCTGTGCGCGGCGGAGTCGACGGGCGCACTGGTCGCGGAGGAGATGACGGCCGCCGGTCTGCCGTGGAGCAGAGCCGTCCACGAGCGGATCCTCGACGAGCAGCTCGGCCCGCGGCCGCTGCGAGGTGGACGGCCGGCGATCATGGCGCGCCTCGCAACCGAGATCGCGCGCCTCTTGGACGACGAGAGCGTCAACCCCGACAGCCCGCCTCGGCTGCTGCGCACTCTGCACCGCGCCGGCGTGTTCGTGGAGTCCACATCGCGCTGGGAGCTGTCGCGCGTCGAGCACCCGGTCGTCGCGCCGCTGCTGCAGTACAAGAAGCTGGCCAGGCTGTTCACCGCGAACGGCTGGGCATGGCTCGACGAGTGGGTGCACGACGACCGGTTCCGGCCGGTGTACCTCACCGGTGGCGTCGTGACCGGCCGGTGGGCGTCGTCGGGTGGGGGAGCGTTGCAGATCCCGCGGCAGCTGCGGGAGGCGGTGCGCGCCGATCCGGACTGGACGCTGGTCGGCGCGGATGTCGCCCAGCTCGAGCCGCGTGTGCTCGCCGCGATGTCGCAGGACACCGCCATGGCGGATGCCGCGCGCGGCGCAGACCTCTACGAGGGCGTGGTCCGCTCCGGTGCGGTCGCCACGCGCGACGAGGCGAAGTACGCCGTGCTCGGCGCGATGTACGGGGCGACCACCGGTGAGAGCGGACGCCTCGTACCGCGGCTGCGCGCGGTGTTCCCCCGCGCGATGGGCCTGGTCGACGCGGCGGCGAGGACGGGGGAGGACGGCGGCGTGGTGAGCACCCTGCTCGGGCGCAGCTCGCCCCGACCGGATGCCGGCTGGCAGAGCACCCAGTCGCGTGCCAGCGACCCGGGCGCCGGCGGTGCGGACGAGTCCCGCGCACGCAGCCGGGCGCGGGATCGAGGCCGCTTCACCCGCAACTTCGTCGTGCAGGGCACCGCCGCCGAGTGGGCGCTGCTGTGGCTGGCGGAGATCCGCCACCGGCTGAGTGCGTTGCCCCCGGCATCCGTCCCCGCCACCGCCTCGGGGCCGGTGTTCTCGACCAGGGCGCACCTGGCGTTCTTCCTGCACGACGAGGTGATCGTGCACTGCCCGCGCGAGCAGGCCGAGGCCGTGGCGGATGCCGTGCGGCAGGCGGCCGATGCGGCCACGGCGCGGCTGTTCCCCGGCTTCCCCGTGGACATCCCGCTCGACCTGCGCACCAGTGATCACGCGGGCAAGTCCGCGTAGACTGGGCATGCGAGCGGGTCGGCCGGACGGTCGCGTTGCGGTTCACCGCACCGAGGAACGTCCGGGCTCCGCAGGGCAGGGCGGTGGGTAACACCCACCCGGAGTGATCCGCGAGACAGTGCCACAGAGAGAAGACCGCCGGACTCCGGTCCGGTAAGGGTGAAAGGGTGGTGTAAGAGACCACCGGGGGGCGCGGTGACGCGTCCCGCCAGGTAAACCTCGCCCGGAGCAAGACCAGACAGAGGATGATGACGCGGCCCGCCGAGTCCTCGGGTAGGTCGCTGGAGCGGCACGGCAACGTGTCGCCGAGAGAGATGGCCGTCGAAGGGGCTCGCGCCCCGGAACAGAACCCGGCGTACAGGCCGGCCCGCTCGCTCCTCAACACGAATGCCCGGATCCGCTCGGATCCGGGCATTTGCGCGTACGTGTCGGGTCAGATGTCGGCCGCGAGAGAGGCGGCGCCGATGATCCCGGACGAGTTGCGGTGCACGGCCGCGACGATCGGGGTGTTCAGCTCCAGCAGCGGCAGGAACTTCTCGGGGTGCTTGGAGACGCCGCCGCCGACGACGAACAGGTCGGGGCTGAACAGGAACTCGACGTGGCTGTAGAACTCCTGCAGGCGCGCGGACCAGTCCACCCATGAGAGCTGCTCGCGCTCCATCGCCGAGTAAGCCGTCCAGCGCTCGATCGATTCGCCGTCACGCTTGAGGTGGCCGAGCTCGGTGTTCGGGATGAGGACGCCGTCGTACAGGAAGGCCGAGCCGATCCCGGTGCCGAGCGTGGTCATGATGGTCAGGCCCCTGGCGTCGCGCGCTGCGCCGTGTCGCGCCTCCGCCACGCCGGCGGCATCCGCGTCGTTCACGAAGCTGATGTGGCGGCCCAGGCCGTCCTCGAAGAACTTCTCCGCCTCGAAGCCGATCCAGTCCTTCGCGATGTTCGCGGCGGACAGGGTGCGGCCGCGCTTGACGATCGCGGGGAACGCGACGCCGAGCGGCAGCTGCGAGTCGGCCACGCCGAGTACCTGCAGCACCTCTCGGACCGTCTCGAGCACGTCCGCGGGACGCGCACCCTGCGGCGTGGGGACGCGAACGCGCTCGGAGTCGAGCGTGCCGTGCGCGAGGTTGACGATTCCTGCCTTGATGCCCGTGCCGCCGATGTCGACGCCGATTGCCTGTGCCATGGCGATTAGCCTAGCGACGTCCACGCGCGGGATTAGGATCGTGACGAGATCCCGACGAAGGAGCTGGCATGTCCGACGGCGACGAGAAGTACTGGTACAACCTCAGCACCGGAGAGGTCGAGTTCGGCATGCAGTCCGCCGCCGTCGATCGCGTCGGTCCGTTCGACACGGCCGAGGAGGCGGCCCGGGCGCCGGAGACCCTCCGTGAGCGCTCCCGGGCGTGGGCCGAGGAAGAGGCGGCAGAGGACGGCTGGGGCCGCAAGGCCGAGGGCGACAGGTGAGCGTGGACAAGCAGCGCGACTTCGTGCTCCGCACGATCGAGGAGCGCGGCGTGAAGTTCGTGCGCCTCTGGTTCACCGACGTCATCGGCACGCTGAAGTCGGTGGCGATCGCCCCGGCCGAGGTCGAGGGCGCCTTCGCCGAGGGGATCGGGTTCGACGGCTCCGCCATCGAAGGCCTCACCCGCACCTTCGAATCCGACCTGCTGGCGCAGCCCGACCCGACCACATTCCAGATCCTGCCGTGGCGCGGTGAGGTGGATCCCACTGCGCGGATGTTCTGCGACCTGACCACGCCGGACGGGCGGCCGGCCGTGTCCGACCCGCGCAACGTGCTGCGCCGCGCGCTCGCGAAGGCCGCCGACGCCGGGTTCACCTTCTACACGCACCCCGAGATCGAGTTCTACCTGCTGAAGTCGTCGTCGTTCGGGCCGGAGGGCCCCGTGCCGGTCGACTCGGCCGGCTACTTCGACAACGTCCCCGGCGGCACCGCGCACGACTTCCGCCGCAGTTCGGTGCGGATGCTGGAGGACCTCGGCATCTCGGTGGAGTACAGCCACCACGAGGGCGGCCCCGGGCAGAACGAGATCGACCTGCGCTACGCCGACGCTCTGACCACCGCCGACAACATCATGACGTTCCGCACCGTGGTGAAGGAGGTCGCCATCGCGGAGGGCGTGTACGCCACGTTCATGCCGAAGCCGCTCAGCAACCACCCCGGCAGTGGCATGCACACCCACATGTCGCTGTTCGAGGGCGACACCAACGCGTTCTACGAGGCGGGGGCCAAGTACCAGCTGTCGCAGACCGGCCGCCGCTTCATCGCCGGCCTGCTGCGGCATGCCAACGAGATCGCCGCGGTCACGAACCAGTTCGTCAACTCGTACAAGCGACTCTGGGGCGGCGACGAGGCGCCGAGCTTCGTCACGTGGGGGCACAACAACCGCTCCGCCCTGGTGCGCGTGCCGATGTACAAGCCCAACAAGGGCCAGTCGACACGCGTCGAGTACCGTGCCCTGGATTCGGCGTGCAACCCGTATCTCGCCTACGCGCTGATGCTCGCCGCCGGGCTCAAGGGCATCGAGGAGGAGTACGAACTCCCGCCCGAGGCGGAGGACAACGTGTGGTCCCTCAGCGACGCGGAACGACGTGCGCTGGGGTACGCCCCGCTGCCGGCCAGCCTGGACCACGCCCTCGAGTACATGCAGGAGTCAGAGCTGGTGGCGGAGACGCTGGGCGAGCAGGTCTTCAACTACGTGCTGCTCAACAAGCGCAAGGAGTGGGAGGCGTACCGCGGTCAGGTGACGCCGTTCGAGCTCGAGAACAACCTCGGACTGCTCTGAGACGCGGCCATGGCGCGCCCTGACGCATCAGTGTCGCTGTCGGCGCTGGCTCGGCTCGGCTTCGTCGAGCTTTCGGCGGCGTCCGCCGCGCTCACCGAGCTCGCCGAATTGACCGGTCTCGACCGTGTCGAGCTGGTCGACGGGCTGGACGCTGCCGACCCCGATGCGGCCGCGACCGGTCTGCTGCGCATCGCCCGGCGCGACGCCGAGATCGTGACGCGTGTGCTGCGGGACGCCGAGACGCGCACCGCCGCGTGGCGACTGCTGGGCGCTTCGCCCGGGCTGGCGGCCTTCTTCGTCCGCCGACCGAGCGCCTTCACGACCGACGGGTTGCGCCGCACCGAGCTGCCTGGCCCCGACGAGCTCCGCGCCCGGATGCTGGCCGCGGTCGATGAGCGCGACGGGTTCGGCAGCGCCGGTGACGCGGCCCGGGTGGCGCTGCGCATCGAATACCGCCGCTGCCTCGCCGAGATCGCCGCTGCCGACCTCGCCGCGCCGGATGCCGTCGCGGCGGTCGCCGCGGTGTCGGCCGCCCTTGCGGATGCTGCGGCCGCGGCGCTCGAAGGGGCGCTCGCGATCGCCAGGGCGGAGCTCGCAACGGATGGACGGCAGGCGTCGGCGGCCGAGATCGCCGCCACCCGGCTGGCGGTCATCGGGATGGGCAAGGCGGGGGCGCGTGAGCTGAACTACGTCAGCGATGTCGACGTGATCTTCGTCGCCGGCACCGCGGACGAGGAGATCGTCGGTGAGGCGCGGGCCGTGGACATCGCCACCCGGCTGGCCCGCGAGACGATGCGCGCCCTGTCCGGCGTGGAGTCAGAGCCGCCGCTGTGGGAGGTCGACGCCGCGCTCCGGCCCGAGGGCAAGCAGGGCCCCCTGGTGCGCTCCCTCGGCTCGCACCTGGCCTACTACGACCGCTGGGCGAAGAGCTGGGAGTTCCAGGCACTGCTGAAGGCGCGAGCACTGGCCGGCGATCCGGAGCTCGGCGCCGAATACATCGCCGCCGTACAGCCGAAGGTGTGGTCGAGCGCGGCGCGCGAGGACTTCGTCGGCAGTGTGCAGCGGATGCGGGAACGGGTCACCGATCACATCCCGCCGGAGGACGTCGCCTACCAGCTGAAGCTCGGCCCCGGCGGCCTGCGCGACATCGAGTTCACGGTGCAGCTGCTGCAGCTCGTGCACGGCTTGAGCGACCCCAGCCTGCGCACACGCGGCACCCTGGAGTCCCTGGACGCCCTCGTCGAGGGCGGGTACATCGGGCGCGTCGAGTCGGCGTCGTTCGCCGAGCAGTACCGCATCCTGCGTCTCATCGAGCACAGGCTGCAACTGCGCGACCTGCAGCGCACGCACCTCGTGCCGCGCGACGACGACGGCCTGCGTCTGCTGGCACGCGCCACCGGCCTGGCCGACAGCGCCACCGGCATCCGTGAGGTGTGGGAGGGCGTCCGGCGCGAGGTGCGCGAGCAGCACGTGCGGCTGTTCTACCGCCCGCTGCTCACCGCCGTCGCGTCCCTGCCCGCGGAGGAGCGCACCCTGTCGACGGCGCAGGCGGGGGAGCGGCTCGCCGCGATCGGCTTCCGGGACCCGGGCGGAGCGCTGCGCCACATCGCCGCTCTCACATCGGGGATCAGCCGCAAGGCGACCATCCAGCGGCATCTGATGCCGGTGATGCTGCGCTGGTTCGCCGACGGCACCGACCCGGACTACGGTCTGGTCGCGTTCCGCCGGATCAGTGAACGACTCGGCGACACGCACTGGTTCCTGCGCATGCTGCGCGACTCGTCCGGGGCAGCGGAGCGCCTGACCCTGCTGCTGTCGAGCTCACGGTACGTGGGCGAGCTGATGGAGTGGACCCCGGAGTCGGTCGCCTGGCTGGACAGCGCCGAGGCTCTCCGCCCGCGCGGCTGGGCGGCGCTGGACGAGGAGGCGCGCGCGATCCAGACGCGGCATGCGACGACGAAGCCGGCGTTGCGGGCGGTCCGGGCGCTGCGGCGCCGGGAGTTGCTGCGCACGGCGATGGGCGCGGTGCTGGGCAGCATCGGCATCGAGGAGGTCGCGCAGGCGCTGACCGAGATCACCGAGGCGACCATCCAGGCGGCTCTGCGGGCGGTCCGTCGCGAGGTGGTCCCGGCCCAGGACGACGCGCTCGACTTCTCCATCATCGGCATGGGGCGGTTCGGCGGTGCGGAGCTCGGCTTCGGCTCGGACGCGGACGTGCTGTTCGTGTACGACCCCAACGGCGTGGAGCCGCAGCGGGCGCAGCGGCTGGCGCAGGACATCGTCGCGGGGCTGCGGGAGCATCTCGCGGACCACCGCGTGCCCCTGGACCTCGACGCGGACCTGCGGCCGGAGGGGCGCAACGGTCCGATCGTGCGCACGATCGACGCCTACGCCGAGTACTACCGACGCTGGTCGCTGTCGTGGGAGGCGCAGGCGCTGCTGCGTGCGCGCGGCGTCGCCGGGAGTGCGAAACTGATCGCGCGCTTCATGGAACTGGCCGACAGCGTGCGCTACCCGCAGGACGTCTCGCCGCAGGATGTGCGGGAGATCAAGCGGATCAAGGCGCGGGTGGAGGGCGAGCGGCTGCCACAGGGCGTGGACCCGCGCCGGCATCTGAAGCTGGGGCCGGGGACCCTCAGCGACGTGGAGTGGATGGTGCAGGTGCTGCAACTGCAACACGGGTTCCGCATCCCCGAGCTGCGCACCACCTCCACTCTGCGCGCGCTGACGGCCGCGGTGGACGCCGGGCTGATTCCCGCAGAGGCGGCGGAACTGCTCCGGGAGGCGTGGGTGCTGTCCAGCCGGCTCCGATCCGCGATGACGCTGCTCACCGGGCAGACCAGGGATGCGCTGCCGACCGACATCCGCGAGCTGGACGGCGTCGGGCGGCTGCTCGGCTATCCCGACCGATCGGCCATCGCGCTGGACGAGGATTATCTGCGGGTCACCCGGCGGGCACGCCGCGTGTTCGAGCAGCAGTTCTACGGATGAGGGGCGCCGGCATGCGGTCGGCGATATCGACGCAGGAGGATGAGCGAGAGATGACGAAGATCGGCATCGTGTGGAACCCGACGAAGGTCGCCGAGCAGGAGCTGCGTGCAGCGGTGGAGGCCTCGTTCGGCGACGACACCGAGGTGATGTGGTGGGAGACGCGGGCCGAGGATCCGGGCCGGGCGATGGCGGCGGAGGCGGTGCTCGCGGGATGCGAGACGGTGATCGCCGTCGGCGGCGACGGCACGGTGCGCACCGTGGCGGAGGTGGTCTCGTCGGCAGCGGGACAGGGCAAGGGCACCCCGACGCTCGGCATCGTGCCGCAGGGGACCGGCAACCTGCTGGCGCGGAACCTCGGCATCCCGCTCGGCGACATGCAGAAGGCACTGGCGGTGATCGCGGCGGGGGAGACGCGCCGCATCGACATGGGGTGGGTGCGCGCAGATCAGCAGGACGAGGAGACCGGCTTCCTGGTGATGATCGGATTCGGTCTCGACGCGCACATGCTCGCCGAGACCGACGACGATCTGAAGGACAAGGCCGGTTGGCTGGCGTACGTCGAGGCGATGGGGCGCGCCGTGACCGCCGCGGAGACCGTCGAGTTCGATCTCACGGTCGACGGCGGAGACCTCGAACGTGCCACCGGTCACACCCTGCTGATCGGCAACTGCGGCATGATCCAAGGCGGTGTGACGCTGCTTCCGGATGCCGAACCGGACGACGGCCGCCTCGACCTGCTGCTGGTCAGCGCGGAGAACGCCTTGGAGTGGATGCAGACCGTCCGTTCCGTGGTGTGGGACAACGGCCTGAGGCGGATCCTGGGTGGCGCGGGCGACGCGGTGAGCACGGATTCGGCTCGCCACCTGACGGCGGAGACGGTCAGCGTGTCGCTGGACGTCCCCGTACCGTTCGAGATCGACGGCGAAGAGGCCGGTGAGGTCTCCACGCTCGAGGTGCGCATCCAGCCCGGTGCCGTGCCGGTGCACTGCTGAGGCCCCGGCCGGTTCGGCCGAGGCCTCGATGGCAGTGGGGTCAGGCGCCCTCGATCGCGATGCGCCGCGGCTTGGCCGCCTCGCTCTTGGGCACGCGGACGCTCAGCACGCCCTCGTCCAGGGTGGCCTTCACGCCGTCTGCGTCGACGGCGTCGGGCAGGTGCACCCGGTAGTGGAAGCGGCCGGTGCGCCGTGTGCGATGCCGGAACAGGCCCTCGCGCTCCCTCTCCTTGAGCTCTCCGGATACGATCAGATCCGCGCCGGACAGTTCGATGTTGATGTCGTCGCGCTTCACACCCGGCAACTCCACCTCGACCGTGTAGGCGTCCTCGGTCTCCGACACGTCGGCGAGGGGTGACCATCCGCTCATCGACGCGTCGGAGCGTCCGAAGGTCGAGTCCATCCAGCGGCCCATCTGGGTGTAGAGGTCCTCGATCTCACGGAACGGATCCCAGCGCTCGGGGGCGCTGCCTCCGGATCGTGGCACGGGCAGTGTCATGGTTCTCACCTCCGTCCTCTTCGTCGTGGTTCGTCCACCGTGGTCAACAGCGCGCCGGCATCCCGCATTCCCAGGATTGAGCCAATTCGGCTCAAGTTTTGTCTCGGGCCGTCTCCCGGTCAGGAGGCGGTGTACTCCTCGTCCGTGACGTGCTCGAGCCAGGTGACGACCTGGCCCTCGTCGTCGGCCTCCTGGATCGCGACGTGCGCCATGAAGCGCTCGGACGTCGCGCCATGCCAGTGCTCCTCGCCGGGCTCGATGTACACGCTGTCTCCGGGACGGATCTCCTGCATCTCGCCTCCACGGCGCGCGACGAGTCCGACGCCGTCCGTGACGTAGAGCGTCTGCCCTCGGGGATGGGTGTGCCACGCGGTCCGCGCTCCCGGCGCGAACCGCACATGAGCGCAGCCGACCGCCGACTGGGCCCGATCCCCGTGGCCGTGCTGCTGCGTGTGTACCTCATCTTCTCTCCCTTCTGAGAGTCACTCGCTCGTGACGACGCGGATGGTGTCGGTCGACAGCCGCACCGCCGGATCGACCGGATGCCGTCGGGGTTCGCGACCGACGAACGCGGCCAGGGCGGCGGCTGCCAGCAGAAGCGACGTGACGGTCACGATACCGAGCGGAAGCACCGCCCCGGACCCGTCGAGGCCGACGAGCGGAGCAGCGATCCCGCCCAGGCCGAACCGTGCCAGGCCGAGCACGGACGACGCCGTTCCGGCCAGCTGGGGGTAGTCGGCGAGAGCGAGAGAGGTGGTCGGCGGCGACGCGAAGGCGACCCCGGACGCCAGTGCGAAGAGCGACGCCAGCACGACGACGAGCGGCAGTCCGAGCAGTCCGGTGGCCAGCAGTCCGAGCGCGCCGAGACCGCTGATCGTCACACCGACGATCAGCGTGCCGCGCTCAGACCAGTGCTCGGCGCTGCGGCCGCCGAGGAAACCGAAGAGCATGAACCCGGCGGAGTTGGCGGCGAACGCGACCGAGTACCCCTGCGGGCTGAGTCCGTACGTCTCCTGCAGTAGGTATGTCGCGCCGGACAGGTACGCGAACAGCGCCGCGTACGTGAAGCCACAGATGAGCACGGCCCCGACGAACAGCCGGTCGGTGAGGAGTGTCCGGATGTCGAGCGCCGACTGCACCAGCCCGCCGGACGTGCGGGACTTCGACGGCAGGGTCTCCCGGAACAGCGCCGCCGAGGCGAGCAGCAGCGCGGTGCCGATGCCGGCGAGGAACAGGAACAGCCCGCGCCAGTCGCTGAGTCGCGCCAGTTGACCGCCGATCACCGGCCCGACGATCGCCGCGAGTCCGCCCAGCACGGTGAGCCTCCCGTAGTACCGGATCAGCGCTGGCCCCTCGTAGACGTCTCGACCGGCCGCCTGCGCGATCACGATGCCGACCGCGCCGGCGAGTCCCTGCACGAGCCTGGCGATCACGAGCGTCTCGACCGTCGGGCTGATCGCGCACAGCGCGGAGGCCGCGGCGTACGTGGCGATCCCGATGAGCAGCGGTGTGCGGCGTCCGAAACGGTCGGACAGGGGTCCCGCGATGACCTGGCCCGCGGCGAGGCCGATCAGACATGCCGTGAGGGTGAGCTGCGCGGCGGGAGTCGACGCGCCGAGTTCTGCGGTCAGAGCGGGGAGCACCGGCAGGTAGAGGTCCATCGAGATCGGACCGAACACGGTCAGCAGCATGAGCAGCGTCGCCAGCGCGCGGCCGACGGGCGGGCTGGTCGTGGGGGAGGCCATGCGCGGCGTCACACCGTGAGAAGGACCTTGGTGGCCCGACGCTCGTCCATCGCCCGGTACCCCTCCGCGGCGTCCTCGATGGGCAACTCGAGATCGAAGACCACACCCGGATCGATCTGGTCCGTCATGATCAGGTCGATCAGCTCGGGCAGGAATCGTCGAACCGGTGCTGGTCCGCCGTGCAGGTGCACGCTGGAGAAGAACAGGTCGAGACCGTCGAGCTGCACGCCGTGCGAGACGCCGACGAATCCGACATGACCGCCGGGGCGGGTGACGTGGATCGCCTGCTCCATCGCCTCTTGGGTGCCGACAGCCTCGATCGTGCTGTGCGCGCCGTACCCGCCGGTGAGCTCCTTGATGCGCTGGACGCCCGCCTCGCCGCGCTCCTCCACGATGTCGGTGGCGCCGAACCTTCGGGCGAGCGCCTGACGGTCCGCGTGACGGGACATGGCGATGATCCGCTCAGCACCGAGCCTGCGCGCGGCAAGAATGCCGAGCAGACCCACGGCGCCGTCGCCGACGACAGCGACCGTCCTGCCCGGTCCCGCCTCAGCGGCGACGGCCGCGAACCAGCCTGTGCCGAGAACATCGGATGCGGCCAGCAGGCTGCGGGCCTGGGCGGGCGTCGGCTCACCGGGCACCTTCACCAGCGTGCCGTCGGCGAGCGGGATGCGGGCGTAGTCGGCCTGCGTTCCGATGGACCCCATCATCACCTGGTGGACGCAGCGGGACTGGTAGCCGGCCTCGCAGATCTCGCAGGTGTTGTCGGATGCCACGAACGAGCCGACCACGAGATCGCCGACAGCGAGATCGCGGACGTCGGCGCCGATCTCGTCGACGACTCCGAGGTACTCGTGGCCCATCCGCGTCGGGCGACGCAGGCGCTCGATGCCGCGGTACGGCCACAGGTCGGACCCGCAGATGCAGGCGGCGGTGAGGCGGATGACGGCATCCGTCGGCTCGACGATCGCGGGCCGGTCGACGTTCTCGACCCGGACGTCGCCGGGGGCGTGCATGATGACAGCGCGCATGGGGATCCTCCACTCTCGGGGAGCATCCAACCAAGCACGCTGTGACGGCACGAGGGAGACCCGGAGGAAGGGGGTATTGCCGGGGCCTCCTTCCGTGCCGACGCGAGCCGTACGGTGGTGGGATGGACAATCGAGCGGAAGTGCGGGCGTTCCTGACCTCGCGCCGGGCCCGGGTCACCCCCGACCAGGTGGGTCTGCCCATCGGGTCGAACCGGCGCGTGCAGGGCCTGCGTCGCAGCGAGGTGGCGGCCCTCGCCGGGGTCAGCGTCGAGTACTACACGAAACTCGAACGCGGCGCGATCAGCGGCGCGTCGCCCGAGATCCTCGACGCCCTGGCGAGGGCGCTGCGCCTGGACGACGCCGAGCGCGCCCACCTGTTCGATCTGGCCCATGCGGCGAGCCCGGTCGCCCGGCCGCCGCGGCGCCGCAGCAGCAGGTCGTGGACGCCGCACACCAGTCTGCAGTGGATCCTGGACGCCGTCACGGACGGGCCGGCGTTCGTGCGCAACGGACGGATGGACGTCCTCGCCGCGAACGCCCTGGCGCGCGCCTTCTACCGCGACGTGTACGACATGCCGGGGCAGCCGCCGAACATCGCGCGCTTCACGTTCCTCGATGCGCGGGCGCACGACTTCTACCCCGACTGGGACATGTTCGCCGAGGTCACCGTCGCCATCCTGCGCACCGAGGCGGGACGCGACCCGCACAACAAGGAATTGCACGACTTGATCGGCGAGCTCAGTACCCGCAGCACCGAGTTCCGGCGGCTGTGGGGCACGCACGACGTGCGCCACCACGGCACGGGCTTCAAGACGTTCCGGCATCCGGTCGTGGGGGAGATGACCCTCGCCTACGAGGGCATGGCCATGGAGTCCGAGCCGGGGCTGACTGTCACGATCTACACCGCCGAGCCCGGCTCGGCCTCGGCGGAGCGGATGAGGCTCCTGGCGTCGTGGGCGGCGGGAGAATCCGGCCGACGGATGCAGCCGGCCGACGGTGTGACGTCACCCGAGGCCTGACCGCCCGCAGAACGACGAGGATCCCCGGTCTCTGCAGACCGGGGATCCTCGTCGTTCAGGTGCGGCTCACACGCCGTAGTACAGCTCGTACTCGTACGGGTGCGGACGCTGCGCCATCGGCAGGATCTCGTTGTTGTACTTGTACTCGATCCAGGTGTCGATCAGCTCCTTGGTGAACACGCCGCCCTCGAGCAGGAAGTCGTGGTCGTTGCGGAGCGCCTCGAGCGAGTCCAGCAGGGAGTTCGGCACCTGCGGGATGTTCTTCGCCTCCTCCGGCGGCAGCTCGTACAGGTCCTTGTCGATCGGCTCCATCGGCTCGATGCGGTTCTTGATGCCGTCCAGACCCGCCATCAGCTGCACGGCGAACGCCAGGTAGGGGTTGCCGGAGGCGTCGGGCACGCGGAACTCGATGCGCTTGGCCTTCGGGTTGGAGCCGGTCATCGGGATGCGCACGGCGGCCGAGCGGTTTCCGGCGGAGTAGGCCAGGTTCACCGGCGCCTCGAAGTGCTTCACCAGACGGTGGTAGCTGTTGAGGGTCGGGTTGGTGAACGCCAGCACGGCGTGCGCGTGCTTGAGCAGGCCGCCGATGTACCAGCGGGCGGTGTCGCTCAGCTGCGCGTAACCGGTCTCGTCGAAGAACAGTGGCTTGCCGTCCAGCCACAGGGACTGGTGGGTGTGCATGCCCGAGCCGTTGTCGCCGAACAGCGGCTTCGGCATGAACGTGGCGGTCTTGCCCCACTCCTCGGCGGTGTTCTTGACGATGTACTTGAACTTCAGCACGTCGTCGGCCGCGCGGACCATGGTGTCGAAGCGGTAGTTGATCTCGGCCTGGCCGGCGGTGCCCACCTCGTGGTGCGAGCGCTCGACGATGAGGCCGGCGTCGGCCAGCTTCAGGCAGATGTCGTCACGCAGGTCGGCCTGCTTGTCCACCGGCGACACCGGGAAGTAGCCGCCCTTGAACGGCGTCTTGTTTCCGAGGTTGCCGCCCTCCTCCTTGCGGCCGGAGTTCCACGCCGCCTCCTCGGAGTCCACCGCGTAGAAGCTCTTACCAGCGGTGACCTCGTAGCGCACGTCGTCGAAGATGTAGAACTCCGCCTCGGGGGCGAAGAACGCGGTGTCGGCGATGCCGGTCGATGCGAGGTACTTCTCTGCCTTCTTGGCGACCTGGCGCGGGTCCTTCGAGTAGATCTCGCCGGTGCGCGGGTTGTAGATGTCGAAGACCATGATCAGCGTCTTCTCGGCACGGAACGGGTCCAGGTACGCCGTGGTCACATCCGGGATGAGCTGCATGTCCGACTCGTGGATGCTCGCGAACCCGCGGATCGACGATCCGTCGAACAGCTGGCCGTCGCGGAAGAAGTCCTCGTCGACGGCGGATGCCGGGATGTTGAAGTGCTGCTGGACACCGGGCAGGTCGGTGAAGCGGATGTCGAGGAACTTGACGCCCTCGTCCTTGATGTAGCTCAGCACCTCTGCGGGATCTTTGAACATGTAACGACTCCTGATCGGGTATCGGTTCACTGCAACCTTACGCAGGCTACGGCCGCGCCGTTTCCCGGCGGTGTCCGTCGTGTTTCGGGCATGTTACGCGCCGTCGGTAGGCTGAACGGGTGACGGATCCCGCCAATGACTACCCCGGAGTGAGACTCGGACTTCCCTCGGAGGGGCCGCGCAGCATCGCCCGGGTGGGCCGACGTCTGGCCGCGCTCGTGATCGACTGGGGCGCCGCGGTGATCATCTCCATGGCGTTCTTCCGCTACGACGCGATGGCCACCCTGCTCATCTTCGCGGCCGTGCAGGTCGTGTTCATCCCCACGGCCGGTGGCAGCCCCGGCCACCGCATCCTCGGCCTGCGGGTGGTGCGGCAGGGCGGTGGTTGGGTGGGTCTGTGGCGTCCGCTCGTGCGCACGCTGCTGCTGATCCTCGTCATCCCCGCGGTGATCTGGGATGCCGATCAGCGCGGCCTGCACGACAAGGCGGCCGGCACGCTGCTGCTGCGCGGCTGACTACTCCTTGCCGCGGTTGCGCCTGCGCATCTCTCTCGGAGCGCGCCCGCCGAGGAACGAGCGTGCGGGGTCGACGACGAATCCGCGACGCAGTGCTTCGCGCCCGATCAGCATCCGGAATCCCATCTCGTCGCGGTTGCTGAGGGTGACCTCGGCGAGCACTTCGCGGTCGACGAGCCGGATCATCAACTGCACGACGATCCGCTCCTGCGCGTGACCCGACGAGCTGCGCACGGCGCGCCGGTCGTGCACCGGCAGCTCGGCGACGACGGCATCCGCCTGACTGTCCTGCCACGGCCGCACCGTGAAGCGCACCCACTGCTCGCCCTCACGTTCGAACTCCTGCAGGTCGTAGGCGTGCAGCGAGGAGGTGCGGGCACCGGTGTCTATCTTCGCCTTGATCCAGTCGATGCGGAGGTCGGGCAGCGCGACCCACTCACGCCACCCTGTCAGCGTGTTTGAATGAGAGGACCGACCCACCCCTACATCCTGGCAGGAAACCTCTGTGAAGATCGCCGTCCTCTCACGCGCACCGCAGGCCTACTCGACGCAGCGCCTTCGCGCCGCAGCGCAGCAGCGGGGCCACAACGTGAAAGTGCTGAACACGCTGCGGTTCGCGATCGACCTGACGGCGGACGCGCCAGACCTGTTCTACCGGGGGCGGCAGCTGAGCGACTACGACGCGATCCTGCCGCGGATCGGCAACTCGATCACGTACTTCGGCACCGCCGTGGTACGCCAGTTCGAGCAGATGGACGTGTACACGCCGAACACCGCGAACGGCATCACGAGTGCGCGTGACAAGCTGCGGGCGAACCAGATCCTGTCCCGGCACAACATCGCGATGCCGGCGACCGCGTTCGTGCGCAACCGCGCCGACGTGCGACCCGCGATCGAGCGGGTCGGCGGAGCGCCGGTCGTCATCAAGCTGCTGGAGGGCACCCAGGGCATCGGCGTGATCCTCGCGCCGCAGGTGAAGGTCGCCGAGGCGATCATCGAGACCTTGCACTCCACCAAGCAGAACGTGCTGATCCAGAAATTCATCGCCGAGAGCCGCGGGCGGGACATCCGCGCGCTCGTGGTCGGCGACCGCGTCGTCGCCGCCATGCGTCGCGTCGCCGACGGCGACGAGTTCCGCTCCAACGTGCACCGCGGCGGGCGCGTCGAGCCGGTCACCCTCGACCCGGTGTACGAGCAGACGGCGGTGCGCTCGGCGCAGATCATGGGCTTGCGGGTCGCGGGTGTGGACATGCTGGAGGGCGATGAGGGCCCGCTCGTCATGGAGGTGAACTCGTCGCCGGGCTTGCAGGGCATCGAGACGGCCACCAAGCTCGACGTCGCCGGCGCGATCATCGACTACATCGCGGGGCAGGTCGCGTTCCCCGAGATCGACATCCGCCAGCGGCTGAGCGTCTCGACCGGGTACGGCGTGGCCGAGCTGCTCGTGCACGCCGGCGCCGAGCAGGTCGGCATGAAGCTGGGCGACCTCGGGCTCTGGGAGCGCGACGTGACGGTGCTGACGCTGCACCGGGGCGTGAGTGTGATCCCGAACCCGCGCAAGCACGTCGTCCTCGAGGCGGAGGACCGGCTGTTGTGCTTCGGGAAGCTGGAGGAGATGCGCTCCATGATCCCCGAGCGCCGTCGACGCCGCGCCAAGGTGCGCCGGCTCCCGAAAGAGCCGCTGGGCGAATGAGAAATGAGAGGAGCCGCTCCCGATCGGGGGAGCGGCTCCTCTCATTCGTGCAGAGCGTGATCAGCGCGGGCGCTGCGCCCGCACCTTGGTCGGGTCGATCCCCTTCGGGATCGGCAGCGACGACAGCGACTGCGACACCGACTCCAGGCGGCGGATGACGGCCGCCATCGTCGCCTTGTCGATCGCCTTGGGAAGCTTCTTGATGGTCTTGGCGAGATCGGCGATCGGCACCTCGTCCTCGCCGTGACCGACGTAGAGCACCGTGACCGGCACGCCGTGCGCGACGCGCTGCGCCTTCACGCGCTCCTCGTTCACCAGGCGGGTGAGACGGCCGCGGCTGCCCTCGCCGACGACGACGATGCCGCCGCGACCCACGGCGCGGTACACCGCCTCCTGCGTCTTCGGGTTGATGCCCACCGGGGTGTCGGCGGCCTGCCAGCTGCGGCCGAGGCTCGTGCTCAGCACGTGGCCCGAGGCGCCGGGCATGCCGTCGATCTTGGCGTACATCGCCTTGGTGGACAGGCGCGTCATCAGGAACATCGCGCCGAGGATGCCGATCATGAGACCGGTGATGCCCCAGAGGATCAGCGGCAGCACGCCGGTCTGACCGAGCAGCAGACCGATGATGAGACCGATCAGCACGCCGCCGATGAGAATCGCGATCTGCGCCCAGGGCAGCCAGCTGTACACCTCACGCGTGAACCGGAACAGCGAACGGATCTGTGAGAAGAAACCCGGACGCTTCTCGGGTTCGGGAGCACGCTTTGCCATACCTCCAGCCTACCGAGTCGCGGGCCTCCGATCGCCCTGCACATCCGCACGCGGGCGCAGAGTTGTCCCCAACGCTGCCCTCGGCCCGCTCCCTCGTCGCGGGATGCGCTCAGATGGACGACATGGATGCCAGCACGACACTCGTCCCAGGCGCGCACCGCGCCATCCGCCGGGTGGAGGCGCACGAATCCGCCTTCGCCGGCGCGCTGGTCGTGGCAGGTGAGGCGGTGCGGGTGCGCGTCGACGCATCGGAGGCGGATGCCGCGCTGTGGCGTTATGCCGGTGCCGAGCACATCGCCGGCGTCCGCGACCTCGTCCGCCGCGTGGACGGGCACGACGTGCTGCTGCCGTGGTGCCCGGACCGGGTCGATGCGTTCCTCGGCCGCCGAATCGCAGCGGGGCGCCCGCTCGCGGCGGGCGAGATCGTCACCCTGACCGGCAGCATGCTCCGCGCGGTCGAGGAAGCGGGCGACGACCCGCTGACCGGATCCTGGTGGCTGGCCGACGACGCTCGACCACTGTTCGTACCGGGCGAGGGCGCTGGATGCATCGCAGCGACCCGCGAGGTCGTCGCGCGACTGCGTGAGGAGTGCACGGATCGCGCCATGCAGCGGGTGCTGGGTGAGATCGAGCGGATGCCGGACGATCCGCGGGTTGTCGCGCGCAGCCTCGCCCGCTGGGAGAGCGAGTTGAGCGAGCTCGCCGCGCCCCGCGCCCTGGAGCGTGAGGTGTTCGCGCCGGAACGGGTGAGCGACATCCCCGTGCATCGCGCGGTGCTCCCGCAGGACGCCCTCCGGGTCACCGAGCAGCGCACGGGGGCCGCCCGCCGCGCCCGCCCCTCATCGGCGCCGCTGCCGGCCGCCGCGCGCGTGACGAGCGTCGTCGATCGGTTGCGGGAGCGATGCGACGCGTGGCTCGACGAGGTCCGCGCACGGATGCTGCGCCGGCTGACGGGCGGCGGACCGCATGCGGGTGGGCCCGGCGAGCCGGCACCGCCCGCGCGTCCACGGCGCGCACGAATGCTCGCCGTCGGTGGGGCCGCCGCGGGTGCCGTGCTGCTCGGCGGGCTGCTCTGGCCGGTCGGTGGCGAGGACTCAGGGGCGGTCGAGCCCGATGCGACGGAGCGGATGCCGTCGGCGGGTGCCCCGGAGAACGCGACGAAGCCCGCGCCCACCACGCCGGGCGGCCCCGACCCGCAGGGCTCCGACGCCGCGGACAGCCCACCGGAGCCGCAAGACGTCGTCCGCGCCGCCGAACACCTGCTGGTGGAGATCGCCGCCTGCTTGGAAGACGGCGACCGCGCGTGCGCCGGGTCGATCGCGGCGGGCGCGGCCGATGCGGTCATGGCGCGCCTGACCGGTGCGGATGCCGTGCGCGGGGTCGAGCCGGTGGAGGACTACGGCGACCTCGCGGTGCTCAAGCTGGGTGCCGCCGGCACGCGCGGCGAGCAGATGCTGGTGCTCGAGCGCCAAGGCGACGGATGGCTGGTCCGCGACGTGTACGACGTCGCGGACCAGCCATCCGGTGAGGGGTGAGCGGTCAGATCCCCAGCTGGGCGGCGAAGTCCGCCGCCTCGAGACGGGCCTTCATGGCGCCGAGGAAGCGCGCGGCGTCGGCGCCGTCGATCGTGCGGTGGTCGTACGACAGTGCCAGGTAGACGTACGAGCGGATCGCGATCGCGTCCACACCGTCCACCGTGACGACACCCGGACGCTTGAACACCGTGCCGGTGCCGAGGATCGCCGACTGCGGCAGGAACACCAGCGGGGTGTCGAACAGCGCGCCGCGCGAACCGGTGTTGGTGACGGTGAACGTGCCACCGGCCAGCTCATCCGGCTTCAGCTTGTTGTCGCGGGTGCGGGTCGCCAGATCGGCGATGTCGTGCGCGAGCTGAGCGAGGTTCTTCGACCCGGCATCGCGGACGACCGGGGTCAGCAGGCCGCGCTCGGTGTCCACCGCGATCGAGATGTTCTCGGTCTCCGGGTACACGATCTTGTCGCCGTCGACCGTCGAGTTGATGATCGGGAAGGCCTGCAGCGCCTCCGCGGCGGCGAGGGTGAAGAACGGCAGGAAGGACAGCTTGTTGCCGGTCTTCTGCTGGAACTCGCCCTTCACCTGCTCACGGTAGGCCGACAGCTTGGTGACGTCCACCTCGACGAACGTCGTCAGCTGAGCGGTCTGCTGCAGCGAGGCGACGGCACGCTCGGCGACGACCTTGCGCAGACGCGACATCGACTGGGTGGTGCCGCGTAGCGGGGAGACCTCGAGCGGCTTCGCTGCCGGGGCGGCTGGGGCAGCCGCCGGTGCCTGGCCCTTGGCCTCCGCCGCCTTCAGCACGTCCTCCTTGCGGATGCGGCCTCCGACGCCGGTGCCCTTGACGGATGCCAGGTCGACGCCCTGCTGGCTGGCCAGGCGGCGCACCAGCGGGGTGACGTACAGGGTGTCGGAGTCGGAGGTCGGCTCGGCCGGGGCGGCCTGCTGCGGTGCCGCCGACTGGGCGGGGGCCGGTGCCGCGGGGGCAGGAGCTGCCTGCGGTGCCGGAGCTGCCTGCGGTGCCGGAGCCGGAGCAGCGGGCTGGGCCTCCTGCGGCGTGGGAACCGCGGGCTGGGCGGGGGCCTCCTGAGCCGGGGCGGCGGGGGCCTCCTGCGGTGCGGGAGCGGGGGCACCCGACCCGATACGCGCCAGGACGGCGCCCACGGCGACGGTCTCGTCCTCGGCCGCCAGGATCTCCTGCAGAGTGCCGGCGACCGGCGACGGGATCTCGGTGTCGACCTTGTCCGTCGAGATCTCAAGCAGTGCCTCGTCGACGGCGACCTCGTCGCCGACCTGCTTCAGCCAACGGGTGACCGTACCCTCGGTCACGCTCTCGCCGAGCTCGGGCAGCACGACATCGGTCGCGTCTCCGGACGCCGCGGGCGCCTGCTGAGCCGGTGCCGCTTCCGCCGGCGCGGCCGCGGGCGCTGCGGCTTGGGGCGCAGCCTCGGGCTGTGCCGCCTGTTCGGGCTGTGCCGCCTGTTCGGGCTGCGCGGTCTGCTCCGCGGCGGGTGCCGCTGCCGCGGGCGCGTCGCCGCTGCCTCCAGCACCGCTGCCGTCGCCGATGCGCGCGAGGAGCGCACCGACCTCGACGGTCTCGTCCTCACCGACGAGGATCTCCTCGATCACGCCGCTGACGGGGGAGGGGATCTCGGTGTCGACCTTGTCGGTCGAGATCTCGAGCAGGCCTTCATCCGCCTGAACGGTGTCGCCGACCTGCTTCAGCCAGCGGGTGACCGTACCCTCTGTGACGCTCTCACCGAGAGCGGGGAGGACCACGGGTGTGCTCATGACGGAGTCTCCTTTGAAATCTGTGACGCCTTCAGCTTAGTGACCTGGGCGTCAGTTGTTACGGATCAGAGTGCGTGGAGCGGTTTTCCGGCGAGGGCGAGAAATGCCTCGCCGAGCGCCTCACTCTGTGTGGGGTGCGCATGGATGAGCGGGGCCAGGTCCTCGGGGTGCGCCTCCCACGAGACGGCCAGCTGGCCCTCCGTGATGAGTTCGCCCACCCGATCACCGAGCAGGTGGACGCCGAGAACGGGTCCGTCCTTCAGCCGAACGACCTTGACGGTGCCGCCCGTGCCGATGATCTCGCTCTTGCCGTTGCCGGCCAAGTTGTAGTCGTACGCGACGACGGCATCCGCTCCGTGAGCGGCGACCGCCGCCTCCTCGGTGATACCGACCGACGCGACCTCCGGGCTGCAGTACGTCACCCGTGGGATCTGCGTCTCGGGGAGGGGTGCGACGGTCATGCCGGCGATGCGCTCAGCCACCGCGATTCCCTGCAGGAAGCCGCGGTGCGCGAGCTGCAGCCCGGGGACGATGTCGCCGACCGCCCACACGCCGGGCACCCCGGTTCGCAACTGCTCGTCGACCACCACGAAACCGCGATCGAGCCGGACGCCCGCCTCTGCGAAGCCGAGGTCGGCGGTGGCGGGGCCGCGACCGACCGCGACCAGCAGGTAGTCGCCGGTGACGGTGGTGCCGTCCTCGAGTGTGACGGTCACCTGGTCGGCATCCTGCTCGGCCGCCTGGAACCGGGTGCCGAGGGAGTAGGCGATGCCGCGGCGGCGGAAGGCGCGCTCCAACCCCTTGCTGAGGGCGATGTCCTCGTTGGGGACGAGGTGCGGCAGCGCCTCGACGATCGTTACCTCGGCGCCGAACGATCGCCACACGCTGGCGAACTCGACGCCGATCACGCCTCCGCCCAGGACGATGACGCGCTGTGGCACCTCGTCGAGGGCGAGCGCCTGCTCGCTGGTGATGACGCGTCCGCCGATCTCGAGCCCGGGCAGGGAGCGGCTGTACGAGCCCGTCGCCAGCACGATGTCGGCCCCGACGTAGCGGTCGTCGCCGACCACGACCGAGCGGTCTGGGTCGAGTCGGCCGGTGCCCTGCACGACGGTGATGCCGCGTGCCTTGATGAGACCTTCGAGACCCTTGTGCTTCTTGGCGACGATGCCCTCGCGGTACCTGCGCACCCCGGCCGGGTCGATCGCCTCGAACGTGGCGGTCACCCCGACGGACGCCGCGTCGCGGACGTGATCGGCGACCTCGGCGGCGTGCAGCAGCGCCTTGGTCGGGATGCAGCCGCGGTGCAGGCACGTGCCGCCGAGCTTGTCCTTCTCGATCAGCGCGACCTTGCGACCGAGCTCGCTGGCGCGCAGCGCCGCGGCGTAGCCGCCGCTGCCGCCGCCGAGGATGACGAGGTCGAATTCGTGCGTGGCCATCATGCCTCCTTGACGGACGCCTGCGCGAAGGCGACCAGCGAGCGGACGGTCGCGCCGGTCGGTCCCTTCTCGGTGAAGCCGTACGGCGAACCGGTGTGTTCCGCCGAACCGGCGATGTCGAGATGCACCCAGGGGATGCGTGGGGCGTCGTCGGCGTCCCCGGCGCGTCCGACGAAACGCTGCAGGAACAGCCCGGCGAACAGGGAACCGCCGGAACGGTCGCCCATGTTGGCGTTCACCATGTCCGCGATCTGGGAGTCGAGCGACTCCTCCATGTACTCGGGGAGCGGCAGCGGCCAGGCCGGTTCGTCCACGCTCGCGGCCGCATCGAGATATTCGCGCACCGCGGCCTCCTCGCCCATCACGCCGGTGTGCCGCTTGCCGAGCGCGACGAGGATCGCACCGGTCAGCGTGGCGACGTCGATGAGGACGTCGGGCTGTTCCCGGCTGGCGGCGACCAGCCCGTCCGCAAGCACCAGTCGGCCCTCGGCGTCGGTGTTGAGCACTTCGACGGTCTGGCCATCCAGCATCCGCAGCACGTCACCGGGGCGCGTGGCGCGCCCGGATGGCATGTTGTCGGCGATGCACATCCAGGCCGTCACCCGCACCGGCAACTCCAGCGCCGCGATGGCGCGGGTCGCGGCGAGGATGGTCGCCGCGCCGGCCATGTCGAACTTCATGCCCACCATGCTCGCGGCGGGCTTGAGCGACAGACCACCCGTGTCGAAGGTGATGCCCTTGCCGACAAAGGCGATGTGACGCCGCGCGTCGCCCGGGGAATACTCCAGGCGCACCAGACGCGGCGGGCGATCGGAACCGCGCCCGACGCCGAGGATCCCGCCGTAGCCCTGCTCCTCCAGCTGCTTCTCGTCCAGCACCGTCACGTCCACGGGCAGCTCGGCGACGGCATCCACCGCCGACTGCGCGAGCTCGGCCGGGCTCTGCCATTCCGCCGGGACCGACACCAGATCCTTCACCAGGGCGACGCCCTCCGCGATCACGCGGGCCCGTGCCAGGTCGTCCTCCGCGACGTCCGCGTGCAGCACGACCGCATCTGCGCGCGAGGGCTTCTTCTGCGCCTTGTAGTCCTCGAACCGGTACCCGCCGAGCAGCGCGCCCTCCGCCGCGGCGGCGGCGAACTGCTCCAGACCCGGGGCGAGGGAGAGGGAGACGGTCGGGAAGCCCGTCAGCGTGCGAAGGGCGGTGGCCGCGGCGTCACGCACGGCGGCGGCGTTCGGCTCCTTGCCGACGCTCACCACCGCGAACGGCAGGGGCGTCACGGCGGGCACGTGTACGCGGGTGAACGAGGACGCCGCATCGCGGAAGCCCACACCGGACAGTGCCGCGGCGAGGCCCTCGAAACCTTCCAACGACTCAGGCGCGCTCTCCGGATCGGCGATGACCAGCACGGCCGCGTCTGCGTCGCTTCCGGGGAACGGATCGGTCGTCGTCGAGATCACGGGAAGGGTCATGGCTCCCATCCTATGGAGCACGCCCGCCCCAGCGCGGGCACGACGTGACTCCGCGTGTTCGCTGTCAGCATGCGGATGACCCGCCAGGCGCGTCCCGCGGCTCGTAGCATGGAGCCATGCCGTTCTCCGCCGAGCTGTACGAGTCCGTCTCCGGGGGGCCGGACGTGCCCACCGGGCTGCCGATGGTCATCCTGCTCACCGGTTTCACGGACGCCGGCGGCGCGGTCTCCGGGCTCATCGAGCACCTGCACGCCACCACCGCGCCGGATCCGATCGCCGTGTTCGACAACGACGTGCTCCTCGACTACCGGGCCCGTCGGCCCGTGATCGTGTTCGACCAGGACCACCTGACGGAGTTCCGCCCCGCGCGTCTCGAGCTCGCTCTCGCGCGCGATGCGCTCGGGCAGCCCTTCCTGCTGCTGTCCGGCTACGAGCCCGATTTCGCGTGGAACGCGTTCTCGGACGTGGTGTTGGACTTCATCGACGCATTCCAGGTGAAGACGGTGACCTGGGTGCACTCGATCGCGATGCCGGTGCCGCACACGCGTCCCCTCGGCACCACGGTCAGCGGGAACCGGCACGATCTCACCGCCGCGCACTCGGTGTGGCGACCGCGCACCCAGGTGCCCGCGACGGCGGGGCACCTGCTGGAGTACCGGATCGCCCAGCAGGACGTCCGGATCGCGGGCTTCGTCCTCCTCGTGCCGCACTACCTCGCCGACACCGAGTATCCCGACACAGTGCTCGCCGCCGCCGACAAGGTGATGGTCGCCACCGGTCTGGTGCTGAAGACGGATGCCGTCCAGCTCGCCCGCGAGGAGTATCTCGCCAGGGTGGAGGAGCAGGTGCAGGGCAGCGAGGAGCTGTTGCAGATGGTGCACACCCTCGAGGCCCGTTACGACGCCTACATGTCCGGCCGTGAGGCGGAGGAGGGGGAGGAGCGCGGGTTCGACGAGCGCGACCTGCCCAGCGCCGACGAGCTGGCCGCCGAACTCGAGCGCTACCTCGCGACGCGCCGACCCGGCGACGACGACAAGCAGCGCTGAGCCCGTCGTTCCGCGGCGCGCGCTCACGACGACACGGAGGAGGGCCGGTGAGGGAGGCCCACGGCTCCGCGGTGTGTGATAATGGATGTCTGACCCGTTGTCAACCGGCGTTTCCGACGCCGGGCTTGACAAGGGTCTTACTAGTGTCCGAAATGGCCGGGGGCGTGCGCACCGCCCCTGTGAAAGGCGAAACGTGACTCCTGCCACGACCAAGAAGACCCGGACGACCACGACGAAGAAGGCCGCGGAGGCCGAGGCCCCCGAGCTCGACGCCGCCGCGGACGAGACCGCCGAGCCCAAGGCTCCGGCCCGCAAGACGGCCGCCAAGGCCGCTGCGAAGAAGGCGCCCGCCAAGCGCGCCGGCAAGAAGGACGACGAGACCGAGGTCGACGACGACGCCGTCGAGGCCGCCGGAGAGACCGACGACGAGGAGGGCGACAAGAAGCCCGCCTTCACCGAGCCGCTGCCCACCGGCGCCATCGTCATCTCGTCCAGTGACGAGGACGACGTCCCTGTGTACTCCACGCAGATCACCGGAGCCACCGCGGACCCGGTCAAGGACTACCTCAAGCAGATCGGAAAGGTCGCGCTGCTGAACGCGGCCGAAGAGGTCGAGCTCGCCATGCGCATCGAGGCGGGTCTGTTCGCCGAGGAGAAGCTCTCGCACATGAGCGAGGCCGAGAAGTCCAGCCAGCTGGGGCTCGACCTGCAGTGGGTGGCCCGCGACGGCCAGCGCGCCAAGAGCCACCTGCTCGGCGCGAACCTGCGTCTGGTCGTCTCGCTCGCCAAGCGCTACACCGGACGCGGGATGCAGTTCCTCGACCTGATCCAGGAGGGCAACCTCGGTCTGATCCGCGCGGTCGAGAAGTTCGACTACACCAAGGGCTTCAAGTTCTCCACCTACGCCACCTGGTGGATCCGTCAGGCGATCACCCGCGCCATGGCCGACCAGGCCCGTACCATCCGCATCCCGGTGCACATGGTCGAGGTCATCAACAAGCTCGCCCGCGTGCAGCGGCAGATGCTGCAGGACCTCGGACGCGAACCCACCCCCGAGGAGCTGTCGCGCGAACTCGACATGACCCCGGAGAAGGTCATCGAGGTTCAGAAGTACGGCCGAGAGCCGATCTCGCTGCACACGCCGCTCGGTGAGGACGGCGACAGCGAGTTCGGTGATCTCATCGAGGACACCGAGGCGGTCGTGCCCGCCGACGCCGTGGGCTTCACCATGCTGCAGCGTCAGCTCGAGCAGCTGCTCGACTCGCTCTCCGAGCGCGAGGCCGGCGTGATCCGGATGCGGTTCGGCCTCGGCGACGGACAGCCCAAGACCCTCGACCAGATCGGTGACACGTTCGGCGTGACGCGTGAGCGCATCCGCCAGATCGAGTCGAAGACGATGGCCAAGCTGCGCCATCCGAGCCGTTCGCAGTCGCTGCGGGACTACCTCGAATGAGCTCCGTCGCACCTCAGGCGCGCTCCGCCGGTCTGCGGTACGTCTTCCCGGTGCTGGCGGGCAAGCTCGCCCGTTTCGCGACCCGCCTTCGCGGCGGAGGGTCGGCGTTCCCGGGTTATCTGACGAACAAGCTCGCGCCGTCGCTGCTGCCCACCCTCGCCGATCAGTTCCCGTACGGCGTGGTGTTCGTGCTCGGCTCCAACGGCAAGACCACGACCACGCACATGGTCAGTGAGGCGCTGCGCGCGCACGGGTTGACCGTGTTCACCAACCCGACCGGTGCCAACCTTCCGCAGGGTGTCACCAGTGCACTGCTGGCGGACGCCACGCTCACCGGCCGGGTCCGCGCCGACGTCGCGGTCCTGGAGATCGACGAGGGGTACGCGGCCGACCTCGCCGACAGGCTCTCGCCGTCGGTGATCCTGTCGCTGAACGTGCAGGTGGACCAGCTGTACCGGTTCTATGAGACCGAGCGCGTGGCCGACATGATGCTCGACGCGTCCCGCCGCGCCCACGCGCACGTGGTCGTCAACCGCGACGACCCGTACCTGAGCAAGATCGACGAGAGCGCCATGCGCGCCCCGGTGTCGTTCTTCGGCGTCGCCGAGGAGATCGTCGCGGCGTCCAAGCACGGTCTGGCCAACGCCGCTGACACGCGCAGCGGCAATGCCGGCACGCTGGCTCGTGAGGCGTACTCCGAGGTGCGTCGGGTGCAGGCGCGCGACATCGTCGTGCGGGTGGCCGACGCCGACGTGCCGGTGCGCCTGCCCGCGCGGGGGCTGCACTACGCAGCCGACGCGGCCGCCGCCCTGGCTGTCGCCTCCCGCGTCCTCGGCGACCGGTTCTCGACCGAGGCCGCGTCGACCGGCTTCTCGCGTATGGCGCCCGCGTACGGGCGCGGCGAGGTGATCCCGCTGCGGCGCGATCCCGCGGGCGAGAAGGTCGAGTTCGTGATGTTCAAGAACGCGCCGAGCCTGCAGATGAACCTCGATGCGCTGGACGAGACGCCGGAGCGTGTGCTGATGGCGATCGATGAGGGCACGCCGGACGTGTCCTGGCTGTACGACGTGGACTTCGACGCGCTGCACGCGGTCGATGTGGTCACCGGCGAGAAGGCGTACCAGCTGGCGTTGGCGCTCGAGCACGCCGGCGTGCGCATCGGCGCCGTCGAACCCGACATGGAGAAGGCCGTCGCGTTGATGCGGGAGTTCCCGCAGACGGCGGCGGGGCGGCAGACCTGGTTCGTGAACTACGAACTCATGATGATCGGCCGCAGGCTTCTCGGCCATGGCGACCAGGAGGTGGCGCGCCGATGACGGCATCCGTGCGCATCGCGCAGCTGTACCCCGTCGAGCTCGGCATCACCGGCGACCGCGGCAACGTCCGCGCCCTCCAGGTGCGGCTGGAGCGCGCCGGCGTCGCCGTCGACATCGTCCGAGTGGCGCCGGGGGACGCCTTCCCGGAGGCGCCGGACGTCGTCATCGTCGGCAACGGGCCGCTGTCCGCCATGCGGACGGTGCGCGACGACCTGGAACGCCACGCCGACGGCATCCGATCTTTCGTCGCGGACGGCGGTGCGCTGCTCGCCGTCGGCGGCGGTGCCGAGCTGCTCAGCCGGGGCGTGGCCGCCCTGGACGGCGAGTATCTCGACGGGCTGGGGGTCTTCCCGGCCGACGTCGTGCGCACCCGTGAGCGCAAGGTGGGGTACATCGTCGCCCAGTCGCCGCTGGGACGCGTGATCGGGTTCGAGGACCATGCGAGCGAGTGGACCGTCGACGACGCGGCTTCGGCGTTCGGGCGTGTGGTCTCCGGGCGCGGCAGTTTTGCGCTGCCGTCCGGCGCCGGCCGCGGTGAACTGGTCCGCGCGGGCAACGCTTTCGCATCGAACGTGCAGGGGCCGCTGCTGCCGCTCAACCCCGAGCTGACCGTCGGGATCCTGCAGACCGTCGCCGCGCGGCGTGGTGCATCCTGGCAGCTCGGGGCCGGTGTGGAGGCCCTGGACGGCTACGCCGCAGGCGCGCGCGCGAAGATCGAGCAGCTCGTGCACGACAAGGTCTTCAACACCATCCAGCTCTGAGCCCCGGGGGACCAGATGGAGCACTGCAGTGCGCTGCCGACCGCGGTCCTGTCGCGGTCCGCGCTGACGGCCCGCGCGGCCCGGCTGGTGGAGGGTCGTGTGGTCGACCTGCGCCACGACGCCTACGGTCACGGGCTGGACGGGGTGGCGCAGTTGGTGGCGGATGCCGGGGCCGCGGCGATCCTGGTGGACGACGACGCCGCCTCCGAGCGCGTCCGGGCGGCCGGCGTCCGCGCTCTCACCGATCCGGACCGCGCGCGCGTCACGGCAGAAGTCGACCCGGGCGCCCTGTTCGGCATCCCGGGCGCGGGGGACACGGTCCCCGCACGTGACGCGCCGCCGGTGATGCGCCTCGAGGGCCAGGTGCTGTCCACGAAGCCGCTCCACGCCGGCGAGGCGGTCTCGTACGGGTACACGCACCGGGCGCCGCACGACACGCGTGTCGCGCTGGTCACCGGCGGCTATGCGCAGGGCATCGTGCGCGCCCTCGGCAACCGTGTGCGCGTCGAGGTGGCGGGAGCGATGCGCCCGGTGGTCGGACGGATCGCGATGGACGTGTGCGTGGTCGATCTCGAAGGTCACGACGTCGAGGCCGGCGCGCCGGTGGTCTATTTCGGCGGGGACGGCCCGGCGTGCGACGCTCTCGCGTCGTGGGAGGCGGCGACCGGGATGTCCGCGCTGGAGCTCGTCGTCGTGGTCGGCCGGCATGTGCGACGGGAGTGGGTGGCATGAGCGCACCGGTGCTGGAGATCTCGCGGTCGGCGTTCCGTAGCAACGTACAGGCCGTGCGGGAGCGGATCGCCCCGTCCGACCTGATGCTGGTGATGAAGGACGACGCGTATGGTCACGGCGTCGACTGGGCGGTGCCCATCGCCGTCGAGTGCGGTGTGGAGTGGTTCGGTGCCTACGACGTCGACACGGCGCTGCGCATCCGCGCGCTCAGCGACGGCCGGATCTTCGCCTGGGCGACCTCCACCCCGCAGGAGGCCGAGCGTGCGGTGTCCGCCGGCATCGACCTCGGCGTCGGCTCGGCCGGCTATCTGCGCGGTGTCATCGCCGCCGCCGAGCGGCTGGGCGTGCGCGCCGACGTGCACCTCAAGATCGACACCGGCCTGCACCGCAACGGCTTTCGCCCGGAGGAGTGGGACCAGGCCGTGGCGATCGCCCGCGAGGCGGAGATCCGCGGCATCGTGCACGTCGCCGGCGTGTGGAGTCATCTCGCGGAAGCCAGTGACGAGGAGGACGACCAGTCGCGCGTCGCGTTCCTGTCGGCGGTGGCACGTCTGCAGGATGCCGGGGGATCACCCGATGTGCTGCACCTGACCGCGTCGGCGGCGTCCTGGTGGCGCCCCGAACTGCGCGGCTCGCTGTGCCGCATCGGAGCGTTCTGCTACGGCATCCGCTCCGCCGACGGGCCGCACCTGGACGGCGTGCGGCCGATCGCCCGGCTGGTGGCGCGGGTGACCCGCATCACGGACCAGGGGGTCGAGGTCGGCGTGGGCGCCTACCACGGACTGCCTTCGACGTTGCGCGGAGTCGGCGTCGGGACGCCGCGGGGAGTTCGGCGAATCGTGCGGGTCGACGCCGACACGACAGTGGTGGAGTCGTGGCCGGGCGCCGCGGCGGGAGACGAGGTCGTCGTGTTCGGCGCGGGTGAGCAGGGGGAAGCGGATGCCACCCGCCTCGCCGAGCACATCGACACGGTCGGCGAGGAGATCCTCACCCGCCTCACGCCGGCAGTCCGCCGGGTGCTGCGCGACTGACGCCGATGGGCGGAACCGGACGGGTCAGTCGGTCTCGATGAGACGCGCGGTCTCGTCGTGCCAGCTGGTGGCCACCGCGCGGAGCTTCTCCTCGTACTTGCGTCCGTGGTGGGCGCAGAACAGCAGCTCGGATCCGTTGACCTTCGCGGCGATGTAGGCCTGCGCTCCGCAGGAGTCGCAGCGGTCGACAGCGGTGAGGCGGTACTCGACGGTCTCTCGCTCAGTCGTAGCGTTCATCTCGGTGCCTCCTCGGGTATCGGTCGAGCGTCCTCAATACAACCACGTGACACCTGGGTGCATGCCCGGATCACGGCGTGTTTCGCTGTGCGCGTACGCGGTGCGCTCGGGGTTGCCGACCGTGGGGAGTGTCTGACCGCCGGAGCCCCCGGTGAGGAATAGAATCGTGAATCGTGACCGCCGAGTATTCCGCCCATCATCTGCAGGTGCTCGAAGGGCTCGAGGCGGTCCGCAAGCGCCCCGGCATGTACATCGGATCGAACGGTTCGCCGGGTCTCATGCACTGCCTCTGGGAGATCATCGACAACTCCGTCGACGAGGCGGTCGCCGGGAACGGCTCGCGGATCGACATCGTGCTCCACGGCGACGGCAGCGTCGAGGTCCGCGACCGCGGGCGTGGCGTGCCGGTCGACATCGAGCCGCGCACCGGGCTCTCCGGCGTCGAGGTGGTGTACACGAAGCTGCACGCGGGTGGGAAGTTCGGCGGCGGCTCGTACGCGGCGTCCGGCGGTCTGCACGGCGTCGGCGCCTCTGTGGTCAACGCACTCTCCGAGCGACTGGACGTCGAGGTCGACCGCGGGGGGAAGACCTACGCCATGTCGTTCCACCGCGGCGAGCCGGGCGTGTTCACCGACGACGGCGAACCGCGTCCCGATGCCCCGTTCACGCCGTTCGAGGAGCGCAGCGAGCTGCGGGTCGTCGGCAAGGTCGCCAAGGGCATCACCGGCACGCGGGTGCGCTACTGGGCCGATCGACAGATCTTCACGAAGGACGCCGCGTTCCAGCTCGGCGACCTCGAGGATCGCGCCCGCCAGACCGCGTTCCTCGTCCCCGGGCTGGAGCTGGTCATCCGCGACGAGCGGCCCCGGCCTGATGCGCCCATCACCGAGACCGATCCGGCGGGATCGGCCGCTCCGATCGAGACCTCCTACCTGTACGAGGGCGGGATCTCGGAGTTCGTCGATTACCTCGCTGCCGACGCCCCGATCACCGACACTTGGCGGCTGCATGGCACCGGCTCCTTCACCGAGACCGTGCCTGTGCTGCAGCCGGACGGTTCGATGCGCGCCACCGAGGTCGAGCGCGAGTGCCGGGTGGACATCGCGCTGCGCTGGGGGACCGGATACGACACCGTCATCCGTTCGTTCGTGAACATCATCGCGACGCCGAAGGGCGGCACGCACCAGCAGGGGTTCGAGCAGGAGCTGCTGAAGACACTGCGCTCACAGGTCGACCAGAACTCCCGCCGGCTGAAGGTGGGCAACGACAAGCTGGAGAAGGACGACGTGCTCGCCGGCCTCACCGCCGTGCTCACCGTGACGCTGCCCGAGCCGCAGTTCGAGGGGCAGACCAAGGAAGTCCTCGGCACTCCGGCGGTGCGCAGCATCGTCGCTCAGGTGGTCCGCAAGCAGCTCGGCGAGCGGTTCGCCTCGACCAAGCGCGACGACAAGAGCCAGGCGTCCATGCTGCTGGACAAGATCGTCTCGGAGATGAAGGCCCGTGTCTCGGCGCGGGCACACAAGGAGACACAGCGGCGCAAGACCGCGCTGGAGTCGTCGTCGCTGCCCGCGAAGCTGGTGGACTGCCGGTCCAACGACGTCAGCCGCAGCGAGCTGTTCATCGTCGAGGGCGACTCGGCGCTGGGCACCGCACGGCACGCGCGCAACAGCGAGTTCCAGGCGCTGCTGCCGATCCGAGGCAAGATCCTCAACGTGCAGAAGGCGTCGATCAGCGACATGCTCGGCAACGCCGAGTGCGCGGCGATCATCACCACGATCGGTGCAGGCTCCGGCCGCACGTTCGATCTGGACGCGGCCCGGTACGGCAAGGTGATCCTCATGAGCGACGCGGATGTCGACGGCGCGCACATCCGAACACTGCTGCTGACGCTGTTCTTCCGCTACATGCGCCCGCTCGTGGAGGCCGGTCGCGTGTACGCGGCGGTGCCGCCGCTGCACCGGGTGATCGTGATGAACCCCGGCTCGAAGCCGAACGAGACGATCTACACGTACTCCGAGGCGGAGCTGCACGCGCTGCTCGCAAAGCTGCAGAAGGCCGGCAAGCGCTGGCAGGATCCGATCCAGCGCTACAAGGGTCTCGGCGAGATGGATGCCGATCAGCTGGCCACCACGACGATGGACCGGTCCGGTCGGCTGCTGCGCCGTGTCACACTCGCCGACGCCGAGGCGGCCGATGCCGCGGTGCGCACCTTCGAGCTGCTGATGGGCAACGAGGTCGCCCCGCGCCGGGAGTTCATCATGACCTCCAGCGACCGCCTGAGCCGCGACGCCATCGACGCCTGACGCCACGCGGTCGCGTGCGCCCGCCGCCGTGCCCTCCCCGTCACGTGTGCGCTGCACTTTCCGGCATCCGCGCCATCGATCGATGCAGCGGATGCCAGAAACTGCTGCGCACCTGGTGCGAACGCCGGACGGATGCCAGAAACTGGCGCTCACCCGGTGCGAGCAGCGGGCGGATCAGCCGATCGCGGTGCCCACGGAACCGACGACCGCGTCCAGCGGCGTGCCGGACGCGTCGCGGCGCGCGCCTCCGGCGGGGAGGGTCCTGGCAGCGCCGTCGGGCCCGACAGCACGCGGCTCCACACCGACCCACGCCAGCGCGAGACGATCCTCGCCCTTCAGCAGCGCCTGCGCCCGGACGCCGCCGGTGGCGCGCCCCTTCGCCGGGAACTCCGCGAACTCGCTGACCTTGGCACGTCCGGCATCCGTTCCGGGGATCGCACCGCTGGCGCCGGAAACCGTCACGACGACCGCGGGGGAGTCCGGCGTCACGACGCCGAAGAAAATCGCCTCGGCACCGGCGGCGAGCTTGATGCCGGCCATCCCGCCGGCAGGGGCGCCCTGCGGGCGCACGTTCGCAGCCGAGAAGTGCAGCAGCTGCGTGTCACTGGAGACGAAGACCAGCTCCGCGTCGTCGGGCGCGGGGGCGGCGCCGATCACGACGTCCTTCGGCTTCAGACCGATGATCTCCACCTCGGGGCGCGCCGGCAGCGTGGCGGGGACGACGCGCTTGACCACGCCGTCCCTGGTTCCCAGCGCGACGGGGGTCTCGTCCTCGAACCGGATCAGGCCCACGACACGCTCCGAGCGGTCGGTGATGCCGAGGTAGTCGGCGATGCGCACGCCGGCACCGAGTTGGACGGATGCCGCCGGCACGGCGGGCACATCAACCGGAGTGAAGCGCAGCACACGCCCGCGGCTGGTCACCGCCCCGATCTCGCTGCGGGTCGTGGTGGTGACGGATGCCAGGATCGCGTCGTGCTTGCTGCGCCGCGCCGGCACCGTGATGGACGCGCCGGGCTCCGGGTCCACGCGCACCGCGCGGCCGGTCGTGGACAGCAGCAGGACGGTGGGAGCATCGGCGATCTGAAGCTCCGCGGCGGACTTCGCCGAGCGGGCCTTCGGCGGCGCCGCGTTCAGCAGGATGGTGCGCCGCGGGGTGCCGAACGTCTCGGCGACGGCATCCAGCTCGCGGGACACCTGCGCGCGCACCAGGGCCGGGTCGGCGAGCAGCTTCTCGAGCTCGGCGATCTCGGAGAGCAGCTTGTCGCGCTCGGCCTCCAGTTCGATGCGGGAGAACTTGGTCAAGCGACGCAGGCGCAGCTCGAGGATGTACTCGGCCTGCACCTCGTCGAGGTCGAACACCGTCTGCAGGCGGGCCCGCGCGGCGTCGGAGTCGTCGGAGGTGCGGATGACCTGGATGACCTCGTCGATGTCGAGGATCGCGATGAGCAGACCCCGCACCAGGTGCAGCCGTTCGTTCCGCCGGTCGAGGCGGTACCTGCTGCGGCGCGTGACCACCTCGACACGGTGCTGCAGGTACACGCTGAGCAGCTCGCGCAGCCCGAGGGTGCGCGGCTGACCGTCGACGAGGGCGACGTTGTTGATCGAGAACGAGTCCTCGAGCGGGGTGAACCGGAACAGCTGCTCCAGCACGGCGGCCGGGTCGAAGCCGGTCTTCACCGTGATGACCAGGCGCAGCCCATTGTGCCGGTCGGTCAGGTCCTGCACATCGCTGATGCCCTGCAGCTTCTTCGCGGTGACGGCGTCCTTGAGCTTCTCGATCACGCGCTCCGGACCCACCTGATAGGGCAGCTCGGTGACGACGATGCCGGTCTTGCGCGGACCGAGCGACTCGATCGAGGTCTTCGCGCGCAGCTTGAACGCGCCGCGACCGGTGAGGTAGGCGTCCTTCACGCCGTCCAGACCCATCAGGATGCCGCCGGAGGGGAAGTCCGGCCCGGGCACGAACTCCATCAGGTCCTCGGTGGTGGCGTCCGGGTTCTCGAGCAGGTGGTTCGCGGCGGCGACCACCTCGATGAGGTTGTGCGGCGCCATGTTCGTCGCCATGCCGACCGCGATGCCGCTCGCACCGTTCACCAGCAGGTTCGGGAACGCCGACGGCAGCACCGCCGGCTGCTGGAACTGGCCGTCATAGTTCGGGACGAAGTCGACGACGTCCTCGTCGAGGCTCTCGGTCATCGCGAGAGCGGATGCCGCCAGGCGCGCCTCGGTGTACCGGGACGCGGCGGGGCCGTCGTCCAGTGAGCCGAAGTTGCCGTGCCCGTCGACCAGCGGCACGCGCAGCGCGAAGTCCTGGGCGAGGCGGACGAGCGCGTCGTAGATGGCGGAGTCGCCGTGCGGGTGCAGCTTTCCCATCACCTCGCCGACCACGCGCGCGCTCTTCACATGCCCGCGGTCGGGCCGAAGGCCCATCTCCGCCATCTGGTACAGGATGCGTCGCTGCACCGGCTTGAGCCCGTCGCGCGCGTCGGGCAGCGCCCGCGAGTAGATCACCGAGTACGCGTACTCGAGGAACGACCCCTGCATCTCCTGGGACAGATCGATGTCCTGGATGCGCTCCTGGACGGACTCGGGCGACTCGCTGCGCGGCATGGACTTCCTGCTGGACGATCGGTGCGGACTCGCGTCGCGGCTCAGGAGCGACGCGTCGGGACCCCTGTGACAGACTGGCCCGGATGTCTCTCATGCTACCGTCCAGCCCCGACGCGACCCGGAGCATCGCCGGGGTGGCGCCGCAGCTGATGGCCGCGGTCCGCGACGGATCCGACTGGTTCGGCCGCGCGCGCTCGGCCGTGCTCGTCGTCGTCGACGGGCTCGGGGCGATCTCGCTGCGGGCGCACGCCGGCCACGCGCGCACGCTGGCCTCCGCCATGGCCAAGAAGGACGTCGTGGGGTCGGTGTTCCCGACCACGACGGCCGCCGCGCTCACCAGCATCCTCACCGCCGTGCAGCCGGGCACGCACGGCCTGGTCGGCTACCGAGTGCGCGACCCCGAGAGCGACGCGCTGGTCAACCAGCTGAGCGACTGGGAGCGCGCCGGCATCGACCCGCTCGCCTGGCAGCCGTCGCCGACCATCTTCGAGCAGGCCACTGCGGCCGGCCACCCGGCGTTCGCCGTGGGACTGCCCGCCTACGCCACCAGCGGGTTCACACGCGCGACGCTGCGCGGCGCGGATTACCGCTCGGCGAAGACGGCAGCCGACCGCGTGGAGCTGGCCTGGCAGCTCGCGGACGAGTACGACGGCGCGCTGGTGTACTGCTATATCCCCGAAGCGGACAAGGCGGGCCACAAGCGCGGCATCGACTCCGGCGAGTGGGTGCATGCGCTGGAGGACATCGACGCCGCGCTGTCGCGGCGCGCGCCCTCCGGTGTCGGCGTCGCGGTGACCGCCGACCACGGCATGATCGACGTTCCCGCCCACCGGCAGCTGGTGCTGGAGGCCGCCGACGGCTGGCACGACGGGGTGCGGCACATCGGGGGGGAGCCCCGGATGCTGCACGTCTACCTGCACGAGGACGCCGCACTGCCCGCTGTGCTCGCCCGATGGCGGGACGGGCTGAGCGAGTTCGCCGATGTGGTCAGCCGCACCGAAGCGATCGACGGCGGTCTTTTCGGGCACGGGGTGACGGATGCCGCGCGGCAGCGCATCGGCGACCTGGTCGTTATCGCGCGGGGCAATACCGCGCTGTACGACGCGGAAGCACCCGATCAGCGCGGCAGGGGCATGGTCGGGCAGCACGGCGGGCTGACACCGGAGGAGTGGCGGGTGCCGCTCATCGGCCTCGGCGCGTTCGCCCGCTGACGACCGTTCACGATCTCACCGAACGCGGCTCAGCCCGTCACCGGGCCTGCGGCTACTCGTCGGTGCGGGCACCGAACACGATCTCGTCCCAGGACGGCATCGAGTTTCGGCGCCGACGACGGTTGCTCGCGCTGTCGTTCGACTCCGGGCGCGACTCGCGGCCAGGTTCCCGTTCGGGCGTGCTGTCCCGTGACGGCTCCGCCTCGTCGTCACCGAACAGGGCGATCGGCTTCGGCTCCGAGCGGTGCTCGTCATCCTCGAACAGGGGAGCGGACTCGCGCTGACCGCGCCGTCGCCGCAGCGCCTCGAGCAGATCGGCGGTCTCGGCGCTGGTGTGCGACTCCTCGGGCGCGCGCCGGGCTGCGGCATCCTGCACCGCGGCGCTGGCACGCTCGGGAGCGAGGGGCGGCCCGTCGTCGGAGGCGTCTGGTTGGGGCAGCACGCGCGGGCCGAACGCCCCCGAATCGAACCGGCTGTCGTCCTTGTACGGCGACACCTTCTCACCGTCGACCGCGCGCAGGCGCGGGATCAGGCCCTCGGGCAGCGAGCCCTGGCGCGACAGCTGCGTGGCGTCCGCGTTCAACGGGGCGAGGGTGCTCCGACGCGGGTCGAAGCTCCAGCGCGCGTCGTGTGCGACGTCGTTGGCGGTGAATTCGAGCTTCACCGTCCAGCCGGATTCGTCCTTCCAACTCGCCCAGCGCTCGTCGGACGCCTCCACCTCGGCGAGCTTTGCCCGGATGGCGGTGCCGAAGGTGGGCTGCGCGTCCGGTTCCACGTCGCTGCCGATCAGCACGGGCACGGCGAGCGCCTGGTCGATGATGTGCTCGCGTTCGGCGAGCACCGGTCCTTCGAAGCGGGCCACGTCGGACTCGCTGACGCCCAGCAGCTCCGCGACCTCCTTGGCCGACAGACCGGCACGGATGTGCGCCTGGATGTCGCGGGGACTGGCGGCGAGCTTGGTGGCGGCCGGCTCCGCATCGCGGGTCGCCCGCCGGATCTCACGGTGCAGCACGTCGTCGATGGGCAGCGCGAAGCGCTGCCCGGACTCCGTGGCGAGGACGAGGACTCCCGATTCAGTGCCGACGATGGTGACGTTTTCCATGCGAATGCCCCTCTGATGGGTGTGCGTTCATGGTGCCACGCCACATCGAGCAGGACCGGGAATACTGCGGGCGCGCCGCGAGTTTCCCCTGGGGCACCGGGACGCATTTGCTAAAAGCTTCGCACTCGTGCAAACTATGGCCGCCGCTCCCCCGAAACGGCGTTCCCCTGAAACCACTCGCACCACGGAAGTGGAGACCTAACGCATGGCCACCGACTACGACGCCCCACGTAAGAGCGAAGACGACACCGAGTCGATCGATGCCCTGAAGGAGCGTGTGCCGGACACTCGATCCAGCTCCGGCGATGTCGAGGACGCCGACAACCCCACCGGCTTCGAGCTGCCCGGCGCGGACCTCTCCGACGTCGAACTCGACGTCGTGGTGCTGCCCGCCCAGCAGGACGAGTTCACCTGCATGAACTGCTTCCTGGTGAAGCACCGCTCGCAGCTCGATCACGAGGGCGCCGACGGCCCGATCTGCAAGGAGTGCGCCGCCTGACGAACGCTCCCGTCCGCGCCCCCGGTCTCACGGCCAGGGGCGCGTTCTGCTGTCCAGGGGCGCGTTCTGCTGTCAGGGGCGGTTCAGGACCCGGCCGCGGCGCGCGCCGCGCGGATGGCGGCGCTGAGCCGATCCGGCGTGCGCGACGAGATCGTCCAGCTGCGCACCGGGTCCGCCGGATCCGTGATCGGCACGACGACCAGACCGTCGACACCCCCGCGGATCAGGTGCCAGCCGTCACGGGCGATGTCCCTGGTGCGCCGGTCGCGGGCCTCTTCGCCCGTGTACGGCTGCGGGTCGCCGAGCCACCGGGCGTCGATGTGCGCCCGGCCCGCGTGCAGCACGGTCCCGGTGACGCGCACGGCGGGGGAGAGCACGACCGCCGCGGCCACCAGGACCGACGAGACACCCACGCCGACCAGCAGGGCGATCGTGGATCCCACCGGCACGAACACCAGCGCCGCCATCGGCCCGGCGACGGCGATCGCCACCAGCATCCACAGGCTCGGCGTGAGCCGCTCCCGATAGGTATCGCGGGCGGTGCTCGCGTCGTTCTGCATTAGCCTCATGGGGTGACTCATTCCGTTGACGTCCCCATTATCGCCGCCGCACCGCCGGCGTACGCCCACCCCGGAGACGCCGGGGCCGACCTCGTCGCCGCGGAGGCCGTCCGCCTCGAGCCCGGCGCCCGCGCACTCGTCGGCACGGGGGTACGGATCGCGCTCCCGGAGGGGTACGCCGCGTTCGTCGTGCCGCGCAGCGGGCTGGCGGCCAAGCACGGGATCACCGTGGTCAACGCGCCGGGCACCGTCGATGCCGGCTACCGCGGCGAGATCAAGGTCTGCCTGCTGAACACCGACAGCAGCAGCGCGTACGATGTGGCGGTCGGGGACCGCATCGCCCAGCTGATCCTGATGCCCGTCCACCAGGCGCGGTTCGTGCCGGTCGACGAGCTGCCGGACAGCGTGCGCGGCGACGGCGGCTTCGGATCCACCGGCTACACGCAGGGAAAGAGCGAATGACTGAAGAGATCGAACCGACGCTGAAGTCGGCGCCGGCAGACCGCGCCACGGCCGGTCCGTTCGACGACAGCGAGGCGAACCCGGTCCGCCCGTACATCGACCTCGGGGGCATCAAGGTCCTGCCGAGGGAAGGCCTGAACCTCCGGCTGGAGGTCGAGGAGCAGACCAAGCGCATCGTCGCGGTGGGACTCGACTACGCAGGCTCCTCACTGCAGGTGCAGCCGTTCGCTGCCCCGCGCTCGCGGGGCCTCTGGGACGAGACGCGCGTGCAGCTGCGCGACCAGATCCGCGCGCAGGGCGGACGGGTCGAGGAGCGCGAAGGCCCACTCGGCAAGGAACTGCTCGCCGAGGTGCCCGCCACCGCTGCGGAGGGTTCCGGCATGCGTCTGGCGCGCTTCGTCGGAGTGGATGGACCCCGCTGGTTCCTCCGCGGCGTGATCGGCGGGGATGCGGCATCCGACCCCACCGCCGCCGAGCAGGTGGAGGACCTGTTCCGGTCGATCGTGGTCGTGCGCGGCGGGTCGCCGATGCCGCCCCGCGATCTGATCCCGCTGAAGATGCCGTCCACGCCGGGCGCCGCGTGACCCACCCCGACGACCCGACGCCCGACGATCCGGCCGAGCGGCCCGAGCCGCCTGCGGCGGAGCTGATCGGTGCGGCGCTGGGTGCCGCAGCGCGACGCGCCGGCCTCGACCCGCGCGGCGAGAGCACCCACAGGGTGGTCTGGGGCGCGATGGGGGGCTGGCGCGGCATCCTCGAGTCGGTGCTGCCCAGCCTCGCGTTCGTCGTCCTGTTCACGCTGCGCCCCGAACCGCTGATCCTGTCCCTGGGTGTGTCGGTCGGTCTGGCCGCTGTGTTCACCGTGGTGCGCCTGCTGCAGAAGTCGCCGCCGTCGGCTGCGCTCGGCGGCCTGGCGGCCGCCGGGGCTGCGGCCCTGCTGGCCCTGTGGACCGGCCGCGGCGCCGACAACTTCGTCCCCGGCCTGATCACGAACGCCGTCTACGGCACCGCGATGATCGTGTCGGCGCTGATCGGCTGGTCGATCATCGGCCTCGCCGTCGGCTTCCTGATGGGGGAGGGCACGGCCTGGCGCGCCGACCGCCGCAAGCGCCGCGCGTTCTTCTGGCTCGCCATCGCGTGGGGGATGCTGTTCCTGCTGCGTCTCGGCGTGCAGCTGCCCCTCTACCTCACCGACCAGGTGACGCTGCTCGGCACTCTCAAACTGGTCATGGGCCTGCCCCTGTTCGCCCCGATGGTCGCCGTGACCTGGCTGGTCGTGCGGGCGCTGTACCGGCGCGTCGAATGACCCGGATGCCGTTCCCGTTCTGCTAGATTTATCTCGACATCAAGATAAATTGGGTGCTTCCGCCGAACGGCGCGCGGACGCAGACTGGTAAGGCCCGCCTTGCTAGCCTCGGCGCCGACTCGGCGAGCAAGATGGAACCGCCTGTCGCTCCCATCCGATCAGAAGGAGACGGATTCGTGTCCACGGTGAACAGCTTCGGTGCCAAGAGCACCCTGACGGTCGGCAGCACCGACTACGAGATCTTCCGGATCGACACGGTCGCCGGTCACGAGAAGCTCCCCTTCAGCCTCAAGGTGCTCCTCGAGAACCTGCTGCGCACCGAGGACGGCGCGAACGTCACCAAGGCGCAGATCGAGGCGCTCGGCTCGTGGGACCCCAACGCCGAACCGGACACCGAGATCCAGTTCACGCCGGCGCGCGTGGTCATGCAGGACTTCACCGGTGTGCCCTGCATCGTCGACCTCGCCACCATGCGTGAGGCGGTCACCGCCCTCGGCGGCGACCCCAACAAGATCAACCCGCTGTCGCCTGCCGAGATGGTCATCGACCACTCGGTCATCGCCGACCTGTTCGGACGCCCCGACGCCATCGAGCGCAACGTCGAGATCGAGTACGAGCGCAACGGCGAGCGCTACCAGTTCCTGCGCTGGGGCCAGACCGCCTTCGACGACTTCAAGGTCGTTCCCCCCGGCACGGGCATCGTGCACCAGGTGAACATCGAGCACCTCGCCAAGGTCGTCTACGACCGCCAGGTCGACGGCGTGCTGCGCGCCTACCCTGACACCTGCGTCGGCACCGACTCGCACACCACCATGGTCAACGGCCTCGGTGTCCTCGGGTGGGGCGTCGGAGGCATCGAGGCCGAGGCCGCGATGCTCGGCCAGCCGGTCTCCATGCTCATCCCGCGAGTGGTCGGCTTCAAGCTCACCGGCGAGATCCCGGCCGGCGTCACCGCCACCGACGTCGTGCTCACCATCACCGACATGCTCCGCCAGCACGGCGTGGTCGGCAAGTTCGTCGAGTTCTACGGCGAGGGCGTCGCGTCCGTCCCGCTTGCCAACCGCGCCACGATCGGCAACATGTCGCCGGAGTTCGGCTCCACCGCGGCCATCTTCCCGATCGACGACGTCACCCTGGACTACCTGCGCCTCACCGGCCGCGAGGAGCAGGCCGTGTCGCTGGTCGAGCAGTACGCCAAGGCGCAGAAGCTGTGGCACGACCCGTCGGTCGAGCCGCACTTCAGTGAATACCTCGAGCTGGACCTCGGGACCGTGGTGCCGTCGATCGCCGGCCCGAAGCGCCCGCAGGACCGCATCCTGCTGTCGGAGGCGAAGACGCAGTTCGAGAAGGACATCCTGAACTACGCCGCCACCCAGGAGGATTCGGTCGAGGTCGAGGGCACGTTCCCGGCATCCGACCCCGGCACCACCCCCGGCGTCGAGCACGAGCACGTGTCCGAGAACGGCGTCTCCCACCAGCACGAGACGGAACACGCGGAATCGATGCTGCTCTTCGCGGGCGGCCCGCACCCGGCATCCAACCCGGTCGAGGTGGCGACCCCCGACGGGCAGAAGTACCTGCTCGACAACGGTGCCGTCACGCTCGCGGCGATCACGTCGTGCACGAACACCTCGAACCCGTCGGTGATGATCGCCGCCGGTCTGCTGGCGCGGAAGGCACGCGAGAAGGGCCTGAAGCAGAAGCCGTGGGTGAAGACCACGCTCGGCCCCGGGTCGAAGGTCGTCACCGACTACTACGAGAAGTCGGGCCTGGACAAGGACCTCGAGGGTCTCGGCTTCTACACCGTCGGTTACGGGTGCACGATCTGCATCGGTAACTCCGGCCCGCTGATCGAAGAGGTCTCCGCCGCGATCAACGAGCACGACCTGGCTGTCACGGCGGTGCTGTCCGGAAACCGCAACTTCGAGGGCCGCATCAGCCCTGACGTGAAGATGAACTACCTCGCCAGCCCTCCGCTGGTGGTCGCGTACGCGTTGGCCGGCACGATGCACTTCGACTTCGAGACCGACCCGCTCGGCAAGGACGCGGACGGCAACGACGTGTTCCTCAAGGACATCTGGCCGGCGCCGGAGGAGGTGCAGGAGATCATCGACTCGTCGATCTCCCGCGACCAGTTCATCAAGCAGTACGCCACCGTGTTCGACGGCGACGAGCGCTGGAAGAACCTGCCGACCCCGACCGGCCCGATCTTCGAGTGGGACGAGAACTCGACCTACGTGCGCAAGGCGCCCTACTTCGACGGCATGGAGCTCACGCCCGCTCCCGTCACTGACATCACGGGTGCGCGCGTGCTGGCGACGCTGGGCGACTCGGTCACCACCGACCACATCAGCCCGGCCGGGAACATCAAGGCAGGCACCCCGGCCGCGCAGTACCTCACCGAGCACGGCGTGGCGCAGAAGGACTTCAACTCGTACGGCTCCCGCCGTGGCAACCACGAGGTGATGATCCGTGGCACGTTCGCCAACATCCGCCTGAAGAACGCGCTGGTGAAGGCCGTCAACGACGGTCAGCAGATCGAGGGCGGCTTCACCCGCGACTTCACCCAGCCCGGCGGTCCGCAGTCGTACATCTACGACGCGGCGATGAACTACCAGGCGCAGGGCACCCCGCTGGTGATCTTCGGTGGCAAGGAGTACGGTTCCGGTTCGTCGCGCGACTGGGCGGCGAAGGGCACCAACCTGCTCGGCGTGAAGGCGGTCATCACCGAGAGCTTCGAGCGCATCCACCGTTCGAACCTGATCGGCATGGGCGTCGTGCCGCTGCAGTTCCCGGCGGGCGAGTCGTGGGAGTCGCTCGGCCTGGACGGCACCGAGATCGTGTCGATCGAGGGCCTCGAGCAGCTCAACGAGGGCGTCACCCCGAAGACCGTGAAGGTCACCGCCGAGCCGAGCGAGTTCTCGCCCGAGGGCAAGCAGACGATCACCTTCCACGCGGTGGTGCGCATCGACACCCCCGGTGAGGCGGACTACTACCGCAACGGCGGCATCCTGCAGTACGTGCTGCGCTCGCTGGTCTGAGTGCGGACCGCAGGGGCCCGGATGCCGACGGCATCCGGGCCCCTGCCGTTCCCGGGTTCCTCGGAAGGTGCGCCGGTAGGATGGGACGGTGCTCGCCGGCATCCGCCGCGGGCCTTCGCGGAGTCGAAGAGGAGCGTCGATGCCGATACTGCCGAGCATCACCGGACCGCGGGACCTCGACCGGCTCTCGACGGCGGAGCTGAACACGCTCGCCGAGGAGATCCGTGCATTCCTGATCGAGAACGTGTCCAGGACAGGCGGGCATCTGGGGCCGAACCTCGGCGTCGTCGAGTTGACCATCGCACTGCACCGGGTCTTCTCGTCGCCGGACGACCCCATCATCTTCGACACCGGCCACCAGTCCTACGTGCACAAGCTGCTCACCGGCCGCCAGGACTTCGACGGGCTGCGCTCCCGCGGTGGGCTGGCCGGGTACCCGCAGCGCTCGGAGAGCCCGCACGACGTGGTCGAGTCCTCGCACGCCTCGAGCTCGTTGAGCTGGGCGGACGGCGTTTCCCGCGCCATGACGGCCACCGGCCGCGCCGACCGTCATGTCGTCGCCGTCGTCGGCGACGGGGCGCTCACAGGCGGCATGACCTGGGAGGCGCTGAACAACATCACCGACGACAACGACCGCAACCTCGTGATCGTCGTCAACGACAATGGCCGCTCCTACGCACCCACCATCGGTGGCATGTCCCGCTACCTCAACCGCGTGCGGACGGCTGCCGCCTACCGCGAGATGCACCGCAAGTCGGACCGGCTGTTCCGCACGTTCGGGCCGCTCGGGCGGGCGGTGTTCCGCGGCGTCCGAGGCGGCACGCACGGGTTCCTGTCCCGCTTCACGAACAACGCCGCGCTGTATTCCAATCTCGACATCAAGTACCTGGGGCCGGTGGACGGGCACGACATCGAGGCCCTCACCGAGACCCTCCAGCTCGCGCGCGAGTACGGTGCTCCGGTGATCGTGCACGCCATCACCGAGAAGGGTCGTGGCTATCAGCCCGCCAGGGACGACGAGGCCGACCAGTTCCATGCCGTCGGGCGCATCGACCCCGCCACGGGCGGCTCGCTGTCGATGTCGTCATCGCGCGCCTGGACGGACGTGTTCGCGTCGGCCCTGGTGGGGGTCGGGGAGCGCCGGCAGGACGTCATCGCGATGACCGCCGCGATGCTCCGGCCCACCGGCCTCGCGCCGTTCGCCGAGCGGTTCCCCGACCGCGTCTACGACGTGGGGATCGCCGAGCAGCACGCGGTGGCGTCTGCCGCCGGTCTCGCGTTCGGCGGCCTGCACCCGGTCGTGGCCATCTACGCGACCTTCATGAACCGCGCCTTCGATCAGGTGCTCATGGACGTCGCGCTGCACAAGGCCGGCGTCACGTTCGTGCTCGATCGTGCCGGGGTCACCGGACCCGACGGTCCCAGCCACCACGGCATCTGGGACCTGGCCATGCTGCAGCTCGTCCCCGGCATCCGCATCGCCGCCCCGCGCGACGCCACCCGCCTGCAGGAGGTGCTCGACGAAGCGGTGGAGGTGCGCGATGCCCCGACGGTGATCCGCTATCCGAAGGGCGCCATCCCGGCCGACATCCCCGCCGTGCGGCGGCTGTCGGACGGCGTCGACGTTCTCGCGCAGGACGACACCGAGGACGTGCTGCTGGTCGGCATCGGTCCGTTCGCCTCGCTCGCCCTCGACGTCGCGGAGCGGCTGCGTGCCCAGGGCATCGGCGCGACTGTCGTCGACCCGCGCTGGGCGATCCCGGTGCAGGAGTCGATCGTCGAGCTTGCGGCGCGTCATCGGCTGGTGATCACGCTCGAGGACGGCATCCGGGTCGGCGGCATCGGCACCCGCGTGCGGCAGGTGCTGCGCGAAGCGGGCATCGACACGGCGGTGGACGAGCTCGGAGTGCCGGACGAGTTCATAGACCACGCGTCCCGTGAAGAGATCCTCGCCGATGCCGGTCTGACCGCCGCGAAGATCGCCCACGACGTGGTGGCACAGGTGTTGGGGCGGCGGGTGCCCATCGCCCGCCAAGGGGATCACACCGGCGCGATCGAACTGCCGGTGCACGAACAGCGCTAGACCCGCCGACCGCGCTGCACGCGCCGCGCCGCCCAGGCCCAGCCGGCGGCCGCGGCGACAGCGGCCATGGCGATGATCCACAACGCGGTCGGGGTCATCAGTGCCGTGAACTGCGGCCGCGACGGCGTCATGACGAGCACTGCGACGGTGCCCGCCAGCGCGCCCAGTGCCCCAAGCGCGACCACGTGCAGTGCCACGCGCGTGACGCGCGTCAGCAACCGGCCCAGCAGCCACGCGGCAGGGGCGGCGAAGAGCACCGTGAGGCCGGAGGCGATCGCAACGATCGGCAACCCGTACAGGACGAGCGCGGTGACCGCCTGGTCAGGGGGACTCGCGGACGTCAGCCCCTGGGCGACGAGGAAGACCGACGTCTCGGTGAGGAACACCAACCAGGCGGCGATCATACCGCGGCGCAGGTCGCGTGGGCCGAATGCCATCACCGCCCCCTGCTGGTACGTCATGCTGCGAGATCACCTGGAACGTTCAGTTCAGTGCGTGCAGCGCTCCGAGCGCCGCAGCCGGTCGATCCGCGTCGCGGAGGGCTCCTGCCAGGAGATAGCCGTCTGTGAGGGCGTCGCCGGTGACCATCACGCGCAACAGCTCCACCCCGCAGGTCTCGCGCACCTGTGCGGCGCATGCGGCGAGCACGCGCGCGCTGATCTCGTCGTTGTGCGGCAGCTCGGTGCCCTCCATCAGCCGGATGGTGTCGCGCAGCGCGGCACCGACGATGTTCGACGCGCGCTCCTTGACGTTGACGACGTCCAATTCGAACACCCGAAGATCGCGACCGGTCGCGATCGGGCGCCACTCGAACGAGGCATGCACCCGGTGCTGGTGTCCGCCGGCGCCGGTCATCTCCCGTGCCGGCAGATCCGTGGCGCGGCAACGGACGTCGACGAGCCGGTACCAGTAGAACAACGGGAACGCGCCGTGCGAGCCCGGGGCGAGGACCACCACCTCGCCGACGGTGCCGGTCGCGGTGCGCCTGCGCGGCGGACGGTTGCGGATGATCGGTTTACCGTTGCGCGTGCGGATCGCCGCCCAGCCCTCGTCGACTGTGACGACGAAGAGCTTCAGCAGCGCGGGCACCACGAGCAGGATGGTGAGCACCGCCGTCCCGGTCTTCAGCAGGCCCGACATCCCCCTGCCGCTGAGCATCGTCACGAGCATGTCCATGAGTCCACTGTGCCGCCTGCGGCGGACCGTGAAGCCCGCAGACCGGCCTGCCGCCGAGGAGTTCATTCGCTGTTCGACGCACGTTCCACAGCGTTTCCGCGCACGGAAACGGGCGGGAGGCGCATCGCCCCCCGCCCGTCACACCCTCCGCTCAGCGGTGCGCGACACCCCGGATCGGCGGGTGGTGGAACGTGTCGCCGAACACGCGCTCGGACGCCCCTTCCCGGTCCAGGTACGGCGACGCACCGCCGTCGATGAACGGCCAACCCGCGCCGAGGATGAGGCACAGGTCGATGTCCTCCACCTCGGGCACCACGCCCTCGTCCAGCATGATGCGGATCTCCTGTGCGAGGCCGTCCTGCACACGCCGGAGGATCTCCTCAGCGCTCACCCGGGTCGATCCGACGGCCGGCTTGATCGCCTTCTCGGCCGCCTTCGACCAGCCGGTGACGCGTCCGCCCTTGTCCTTCTCCACGACCTGCTCGAGCTCCGCCAGCGCGTGGAAATTCTCGTTCGCATAGAACCGGTCGGGGAAGGCGCGCACCATGGTGTCCTGCACGTGCGCGGCCACCTTCCAGCCCACCAGATCGATCAGCTGGAACGGTCCCATCGGCAGTCCGAGCGGCGCGAACGCCTTCTCGACGTCAGCGATGGGCGTGCCCTCGTACACGGCGCGCGCGGCCTCGCCCATCACCTTCGCCAGGAGCCTGTTCACCACGAAGCCGGGGGCATCCGCGGTGAGCACCGCGTTCTTGCCGAGTCCCTTCGCGGCCACGAACGCGGTTGCGAGCGCCTGCTCGTCGGTCGCCGGCGTCTTCACCACCTCGATCAGCGGCATCACCGCGACCGGGTTGAAGAAGTGGAAGCCGACGAGGCGCTCCGGGTGCGCCAGCTTCGCGCCGATCTCCTCGACGGACAGCGACGACGTGTTGGTGGCGAGGATGGCGTCCTCGGCGACGATCTTCTCGATCTCCCCGAAGACGGCCTGCTTGACCCCGACCTCCTCGAAGACGGCCTCGATGACGAAGTCGCAGTCCGCGTAGAGGCTCTTGTCGGTCGTCCCGGTGATCAGAGACCGCAGCTTGTTGGCAGTGTCCCCGTCCACCCGACCCTTCGCCTCGAGCTTGCCGATCTCGTCGTGGATGTGGGCCACGCCCTTGTCGACACGCGCATGGTCGAGGTCCGTGATCAGCACCGGCACCTGCAGCTTGCGCACGAACAGCAGCGCGAACTGGCTGGCCATGAGGCCCGCGCCGATGACGCCCACCTTGGTGACCTTCTTCGCCAACTGCTTGTCGGGGGCGCCCACGGGCCGCTTGGCACGCTTCTGCACCAGATCGAAGGCGTACATGGACGCCGCGAACTGGTCGCCGGTGACGAGGTCGGCGAGGGCCTCGTCCTCCCGCGCGAAGCCCTCCGCCTTCGTGCCGCTGCGGGCCTTGTCGAGCAGCTCGAGGGCCGCGTACGGTGACTTCGGCACCGTGCCGATCTTCGACTCCAGCATCCCGCGCGCCATCTTGATGGCGATCGGCCACTTGGTGAGTCGCTCGATCCGCCCCGGTTCGTTGCGTCGTTCCACCTTCCGGCCGCCGAGCACGGCGTCGGCCCACGCGAGCGAGTTCTCGAGGAAGTTCGCGGGCGAGAAGATGGCGTCGAAGATGCCGAGCTCGAAGGCCTGCTGCGGCTTCAGCATCCGGTTCTGCTTGAGGGGGTTGGAGATGACCACCTCGAGCGCGTTCTCGATGCCGATCAGATTCGGCAGCAGGTAGGCGCCGCCCCAGCCGGGGATGATGCCCAGGAACACCTCCGGCAGCGCTACCGCCGCGGCCGACGCGTCCACGGTCCGGTAGGTGGAGTTCAGGGCGATCTCCAGACCGCCGCCGAGCGCCAGTCCGTTCACGAACGCGAACGAGGGCACGCCGAGCTCGGACAGCGAGCCGAGCACCTTGTGGCCGAGCTGCGCGATGAGCCTGGCGTCGTCGCGTGAGCGCACCTTGCTGATGTCCGACAGGTCGGCGCCGGCGGCGAGGATGTACTGCTTGCCGGTGATGCCGACGGCGTGGATCTCACCCGACGTCGCCCGCGACTTCAGCGAGTCGAGCGTCGCGCCCAGCTCCAGCAGCGTCGCGGGGCCGAGCGTGTTGGGCCGGGTGTGGTCACGACCGTTGTCGAGGGTGATCAGCGCCAGCACTTTGCCGGATGCCAGACGGATGTCGCGCACCGGGGAGTGCGTGACGACTTCGCCCTCGGCCAGCGCCTTCAGGGGAGAGAAATCGACGTCTTCGTAGCTCACTTCTTCTTCTTTCCGTCGTAGAACGGGTTCTCCCAGATGACCGAGCCGCCCTGACCCAGGCCGACGCACATGGCGGTCAGGCCGTACCGGACGTCGGGGCGCTCGGCGAACTGTGCGGCGAGCTGGATCATGAGTCGCACCCCGGATGCCGCCAGCGGGTGACCGATCGCGATCGCACCGCCCCACTGGTTGACGCGCGGGTCGTCGTCCGCGATGCCGAAGTGATCCAGCAGCGAGATCACCTGGATGGCGAAGGCCTCGTTCAGTTCGAACAAGCCGATGTCGTCGATCGTGAGACCGGCCTTCTTGAGCGCCTTCTCGGTGGACGGGATCGGGCCGATGCCCATGATCTCCGGCTGGACCCCGGCGAACGCGAACGAGACCATCCGCATCTTGGGCTTCAGGCCGAGCTCCTTCACGGCCTGCTTCCCGGCGAGCAGCGACATGGTCGCGCCGTCGGTCAGCGGCGACGAGGTGCCGGCCGTGACGCGCCCGTGCGGGCGGAACGGGGTCTTCAGCGCCGCCAGGTCCTCCATGGTGGTCTGCGGGCGGCGACCCTCGTCCTCGGTGGCGAGGCCCCACGCGCCGTCGGGCCCTTTCACCGCGACCGGCACGAGGTCGGGCTGGATCTTCCCGGCGTCGTACGCCGCCTGCACCTTGTGCTGGCTGAGCATGCCGAACCGATCGGAGCGCTCCTTGGTGAGGTGCGGGAACCGGTCGAAGATCCGCTCCGCGGTGACGCCCATGTTCAGCGCACCCGGGTCGACCATCTTCTCCGCGACGAACCGCGGGTTGGGGTCGGCGTTGCCCCCGATGGGGTGGTGCCCCATGTGCTCGACCCCGCCGGCCAGTGCCAGGTCGTACATGCCGATGCCGATGGACGCGGCCATGGTGGTGACGGAGGTCATGGCGCCGGCGCACATGCGCTCGACCGCGAGCCCGGGCACGGTCTGGGGGAGACCCGCCAGGATCGCCACCGAGCGGCCGAGCGTGAGGCCCTGGTCTCCGGTCTGGCTGGTCGCGGCGATGGCGACGTCATCGATGCGGTCCGCAGGGACCTCGGCGTTGCGCTCCATCAGCCCGATGGTCGCCTTCACGGCCAGGTCGTCCGCGCGGGTGTTCCAGTACATGCCTTTTTCGCCGGCGCGCCCGAACGGGGTGCGCACTCCATCGACGAAGAAGACGTCCGAGATCTCGGCCACTCTGCCTCCATAGGTTGGGATGATCTCAGCCTATGGACGGGCGGGAAGCGCCCGGAATCGGTTGGGTCGAACCTACGAAGCGTCCTCGGCGGGCTCCGCGGGCGATTGCATCGCTTCTACAAAGGCTTCAGCGATCTTCTGTGCAGTGTGCGCAATCTGCCAGGGGCGGGCCCCGAGCTTCTCCAGCGCTGCGGCGATCGACTCGGTGTCGAGGCCGGGCGGCTGCCACGCCAGGCGTCGCAGGTGATCGGGGGTGAGAAGGTTCTCCGTCGGCATGTGCAGCTGCTCGGCGATGGCTTCGACCGCCGGGCGCGCCGCCTTCAGGCGTCGATCGGCTTCCGGGTTGCGTTCCGCCCACGAACGCGGGGGCGGGAGCGTGTCGCTCGGCACCCGTTCGCGAGGGAGATCCTCGGTCTCCCGGCCGCGCACGATGGCCTGCCACCAGCGGTCGAGCTGGCTGCGGCTGGCACGACCGTTGAAGTCGCTCAGGCCTGCCAACGCCTGTTTGCTCGGGGGAGCCGCGAGAACGGCCGCGAGCAGCGACCGGTCGGGCACGAGCCGCCCGGGGGAGACGTCCATCTGCTGCGCGTACTCCTCGCGCGCCGTCCAGAGCTCGCGCGCGACGGCGAGGTTGCGGGCCCCGCGCACCCGGTGCAGACCGCTGAGGCGGCGCCATGGCTCCTCGCGAGGCGGCTTCGGCAGTCGTGCGAGGGTGGCGGCGAACTCCTGCGCGGCGATCTCGGACTTGCCCGCCTCCGCCAGCTCGGCGGCAAGGGCGTCCCGAACGTCGACGAGGTGCACGACGTCCAAAGCCGCGTACTCGAGCCATGCCGCCGGCAGCGGGCGCGTCGACCAGTCGGCCGCCGAGTGCTCCTTGGCCAGTGCCACCCCGATGGTGTGCTCGACGACGGCGGCCAGACCGACACGCTCCAGGCCCAGCAGCCGTGCCGCGAGCTCGGTGTCGAAGATGGACGGCGGCTCGAGCCCGAGCTCGCGCAGCGACGGAAGATCCTGGCTGGCGGCGTGCAGCACCCACTCCTCGCCGCCGATGGCGTCCTGGAGCGCACTGACGTCGCCGATCGCGGGCGGGTCGAAGAGGAACACGCCGGCGTCGCGGCGGAACACCTGCACGAGGTAGGCGCGCTGCGAGTAGCGGAACCCGGAGGCCCTTTCGACGTCGACCGCGACAGGGCCGGCGCCTGCGGCCAGTGCCCGACAGGCGTCGGCGAACTCCGTGCGGTCCTCGATCACGGAGTATTCAGCCACGGCCGCCCTTTCTCGCGCCGAACACGGCGACGTTCTCGGATCCGGGCGGCAGGCCCGCCAGCATCCCCACCAGCTCCGCCCATGCTTCCACATGCGGCCGGATCGGTCCTTCAGGCGTCCATGACGCGCGCAGCTCGATCTGCGCGCCGTCGCCCTCGCCCGACAGCCCGCCGAACCCCTTCGACAGCATCTTCGTCGAGGTGCCCGACGCGGAGTGGTACACCGCGTTCCGCGACTCCAACGCGTCCACCAGCCAGGACCACGCGACATCTGCCAGCAGCGGATCCGTGCCGATCTCCGGCTCCAGGGGTGCCTGCGCGAACGCGACGATCCGCCACGGGCCGTCCCAGGCGCCCGGCTCATCGGGGTCATGCAGCAGCACGAAGCGTCCAGTGCCGTACACCGAATCACCGTGATCGTCCGGGCGCACATCGGCCGCGAGGGCGATCGAGAACGGTGCGAGACCTGCGGGAGAGGGGATCTCCCTGACGACGATGTCGGAGCGGAAGACCGTCTCGCGCAGCTGAACGGCGGCCTCTTCGAAGAGCGAGGCGGCATCCGGGTGTGCGGTCACGTGGACAGGCTAGAGTCAGGAGGCGATGAAGAGTCTCAGGCACGCCGTAGCCGTCGCCGTCCCCGCCCTCGCGGCCGTGGGCGCCGCCGCGGCGATCCTCTCCACCGCGCGGCATGTCGTGCGACCTACGCCACGGGCCAACGACACCCGGATCATCGCCGTCGACACGGGGGCGCAGACGATCGAACTGAGCCGCACCCTCGACACCGAGCTGCCGGGTCGCTACGGCCTGTTCACCTCTGGTACCTACGGGTACGTCAAGCTCGGTGCGGTGCTCAGCGCCGACGCGCACAGCGTCCGTCGCAAGCTCTTGACGAAGATCGAGCCCGGCGCACGCGTGGACCGCGACGCGGCGTTCTCCGGGTGGTACTACGTCAGCCCCACCGAGCTGCACCTGCCGTGGGAAGCAGTGAGCATCGGCACTCCGGCCGGCCCGTGCCCGGCCTGGCTCTTCCCCGCGGACTCGAGTACGTGGGTCATCCAGGTGCACGGCCGCGGCACCACCAGGGCGGAGTGCCTGCGGGCGGTGCCGGTGTTCCACGCGCTGGGCCTGCCCACTCTGGTCGTCTCCTACCGGAACGACGGGGAGGCGCCACGCAGCCGCGCGGGCAGCTACACCCTCGGTGCGTCGGAGTGGCTGGATGTGGATGCCGCGATCGGCCACGCCCTGCGACACGGCGCCGACCGCGTGGTGCTGATGGGCTGGTCGATGGGCGGCGCGGTCGCGCTGCAGACCGCGGTGTCCTCCGAGCACAGGTCTGCCATCGCCGGGCTGATCCTGGAGTCGCCCGTCGTCGACTGGCGCGCGGTGCTGCGCTTCCAGGCGGCCCTGAAGGGATTGCGCGACCCGCTGCCCGGGCTGGCGATGACCGCGCTGTCGCGTTCCGTCACGGCGCGCCTGAGCGGGGCGGACCACGCCATCCCGTTCGATCGCCTGGACATGGTCGCACGGGCGGACGAGTTGGAGGCGCCGGTGCTGATCCTGCACAGCGACGACGACGGGTTCGTTCCCACCGACGCGTCGCACGCACTGGCATCCGCTCGGCCCGACATCGTGACGATGCCGCCGTTCTCGGGCGCTCGGCACACGAAGCTGTGGAACCACGACCAGACGCGGTGGACGGCCGCCATCAACGACTGGATGCGCGAACAGGGACTCGCAGTCAGCGCTTCTGCCTGACCTGCTTCTTCACGCGCATCAGCATTCCCGTCATGCCGCCTATCCGCAGCGGCGAGACGGCACGCGTCAGACCGATGCTCTGCGGGAAGTCGTCGGGGATGGCGAGGACCTCGTCGGCGCTCAGACCGGTGACGCCCTGCACGAGGATGCTCGCGAATCCGCGGGTGGTCGGGGCCTCCGGCGGCGCCGTGGCGTGCATCGTGACGATGTCGTCGTTCACCTCGACGTAGATGTAGACCGGCGACTGGCACTCCGCCACGCGCTCGCACATCTCGGGGTGGTTCGCGACCTCTTCGGACACCGGCGGGAGCTCGTTGGCGAACTCCAGCAGCAGCTGCAGCCGCTCGGGCTCGGGGAGCTCGAGGAACTGGTCGCGGAACTCCGCGAGGGTGTCGGGAACGCGCGTCTGGGTCATCCCTGCAATTGTCACACGCTCACAGCGAGCCGGGCTCGGTCCCGGCCACGATCGGCACCCGCACGGCGCTGCCCCACTCGGTCCACGAGCCGTCGTAGTTGCGGACGTTCTGGAAGCCGAGCAGGTGCTTGAGCACGAACCAGGTGTGGCTGGAGCGCTCACCGATCCGGCAGTAGGCGATGACCTGGTCTGCGTCCGTGACGCCCGCCTCGTCACGATAGATGGCGTCCAGCTCAGCGCGGGACTTGAAGCCGCCGTCCTCGGCGACCGCCCGCGCCCACGGCACGCTCTTCGCCGTCGGGATGTGACCGGCGCGCAGCGCGCCCTCCTCGGGGTAGGCGGGTGCGGTGGTGCGCTCACCGTTGTACTCCTCGGGGGAGCGGACGTCGATCAGCGGACCGGTGCCGATGAACTTCAGCACATCGTCCTTGTAAGCACGCAGCACCGAGTCGTCCCGCTCCACGACCGGATAGTCGGTGGGCTCGGGCGAGGGCACCTCGGTGGTGAGCTCGCGGCCCTCGGCGATCCAGCGGTCGCGGCCCCCGTCCAGCAGCCGGACGTCCTCGTGGCCGAACAGCGAGAACACCCACAGGGCGTACGCCGCCCACCAGTTGTTCTTGTCGCCGTAGATCACGACGGTGTCGTCGCGCTTGATGCCCTTGCGGCTGAGCAGCTCGGCGAAGCCCTTGCCGTCGACGTAGTCGCGGACCACCGGGTCGTTGAGCTCGGTGTGCCAGTCGACCTTCACCGCGCCGGGGATGTGTCCGGTCTCGTACAGCAGCACGTCCTCGTCGGACTCCACGACCACGAGGCCGGGCTCGCCCAGATGTGCGGCCAACCAGTCGGTGCTCACGAGACGTCCGGGCTCGGCGTACTCGGCGAACTTGGCGGTGGTGGTGTCGAACTCGACGGTCACGGAGGCTCCTTGAGGGTGGAAGGGCGCGGAGGTGAGGGACGGCGTAGTGTTGATCCGTCCCTACGACGATAGATCCCCTCGGGCTGGCCCGCATCCGGATCGTAAGACTTCGACACAGGAATCGGATGACTCAGACGACCACCACCGGCATCGTGCACCTGACCGACCGCACCCCGTCGGTCACCGGCACGGAGATGCTGGCGAGCCTGGTTCCGCCGCCGCAGTTCGACGACGCCACCTTCGAGAGCTATCGCGCCGATCCGGCACACCCCTCTCAGGAGGAGGCCAAGCGGACTCTCCAGCGCTTCGCCGGGCGCGGTGAGCCGGTGAAGCGGACAGGACTGTTCCGGCGGGCCCCGAAGGAGACGCCGATGAAGCCCGGCGTGTACCTCGACGGCGGCTTCGGCGTGGGCAAGACCCATCTGCTGGCGTCGATCTACCACGCGCTCCCCGCACGCCGGAAGTACTTCGGCTCGTTCATCGAGTACACCGCCCTGGTCGGTGCGCTCGGCTACAAGAACACCGTCGACCTGCTGCGCGGCGCCGACCTGCTCTGCATCGACGAGTTCGAACTCGACGATCCCGGCGACACCATGGTGATGACCAGGCTGCTCGGCGAACTGGTCCCGTCCGGGACGAAGCTCGCAGCGACTTCGAACACGCCGCCGAACGCGCTGGGGGAGGGCCGGTTCGCGGCGCAGGACTTCCTGCGCGAGATCCACGCCATGGCCGACAGCTTCCAGACACTGCGGATCGACGGCGTCGATTACCGCCAGCGCGCCATCGACGGGCACGCGGTGGTGCTCGACGACGCCGAGTACGCCCGCACGGTCGCGGATGCCGGCGCCGCCGGCGTCGCATCGGACGACGACTTCTCGGCCGTCATCCGCCACCTGGCCCACGTGCACCCGTCGCGGTACATCCGGGTGATCGACGGCCTCACGCTGGTCGGGCTGCGCGACGTGCGTGTGCTCACCGATCAGTCGGAGGCGCTGCGTTTCGTCGCGTTCGTCGACCGTGTCTATGACGCCCAGATCCCGGTGGCGGCGACCGGGGCGGCGCTGGACGGCGTGTTCAGCGACGAGATGCTGGCAGGCGGGTATCGCAAGAAGTACCTGCGGGCGATCTCGCGGCTGAACGCGCTGACCCACTCGGTCTCGGAGTGATCCGCGCCGCTCACCCGATTTGAGGCGGTCGGGAAGATAAGGCAGCCTAAGTCGTCACCTTCCCCACCCGAGATCGAGGTACCGCGCGTGAAGCGTACGATTCCGACGCGCCTGGCGTTCCTGACCGGAGCCGTCGCAGCGGCGCTGGCCCTGAGCGGATGCGGCGCATCCGAGGTCGTGGACTCCGCGGCGCCCGCCGCAGCCGGCTCCGGCGACACCCAGTATCCGCTCACGATCGAGAACTGCGGTCACGAGGTGGTCTTCGAGGCCGCACCGCAGCGCGTCGCCTCGCTGGACCAGAACGCGACCGAGATCCTCCTGTCGCTGGGTCTCGCAGACCGCATCGTGGGCACCGCATCGTGGACGGACCCGATCCTGCCGAGCCTCGCGGCGGCGAACGAGGATGTGCCGCGCCTGGCCGACAACGCTCCCACGTACGAGGTGCTGCTGGGGTCGGATCCCGACTTCGTGACCGCGTCGTTCGGTCGGCACTATCGGGCCGAGGGCGGGGTCGTGTCCCGAGAGCGCCTCGCCGAGACCGGCATCCCGTCCTACCTGTCACCGACCGACTGCGAGGACGGTGTCAGCATCAACGGCGGCGGGACCCGCACGAGGCCGCTCACGCTCGACGCGCTGTACCAGGAGATCCGCGAACTCGCCGCCGTCTTCGATGTCAGTGACCGCGGGGAGGAACTGCTGGCCGACCTCGAGAAGCGCACCGAGGAGGCGCTGCAGGATGTCGACCTGAACGGGGCGACCGTGGCGTTCTGGTTCGCCGACACAAAGACGCCGTACGTGGCCGGCGGCTTCGGTGCGCCCTCGCTGCTGGCCTCCCTGACCGGCATGGAGAACGCGTTCGCGGACGTGCCCGACGATTGGCCAGCGACGGGGTGGGAGGCGTTCGTCGACGCCGAGCCGCAGATCCTCGTGCTGGGCGACCTGCAACGCGACCGCTTCCCGGGCGACCGTCTCGACGACAAGATCGCGTTCCTGGAGAGCGACCCGCTGGCGCGCACGATGAAGGCCGTGCAGAACCGCTGCTTCCTCGCGCTGCACGGCGCCGAGATGAACCCGTCGATCCGCTACGTCGAGGGTCTGGAGAAGATCCAGGAGTGGGCCCGGGACGCCGGCGAGTGCGTCGCACGGTGACGACGCCCGCCTCCGGCATCCGCTCTGCATCGCGGCGCGGTGGACGCCGGACGGTCCCGTTCGTCCTGCTGACGCTCGGCGGGCTGGCCCTGTTCCTCGGCTCGGTCGCCGTCGCCGTGACCCTGGGGCCGGCAGACATCTCCCTCGTCAACGTCCGCGACATCGTCCTGAACCATCTCGGCATCACCGACATCCCGGTGCGGGTCTCCGAGGACGCCATCGTCTGGCAGGACCGGATGCCGCGGACGCTGGTCGCCGCCGCCTGCGGCGCGGGGCTCGGGGTGTGCGGCGCCATCCTGCAGTCCCTGCTGCGCAACCCGCTCGCCGACCCGTTCATCCTCGGGGTGTCGTCCGGCGCGTCGACGGGCGCCGTGGTTGTCGGGATGCTCGGCCTCGGCGGCACCGCACTCGGGTTGTCGGGCGGCGCTTTCATCGGAGCGCTCGTCGCCTTCGCGTTCGTGCTGCTGGTCGGCCGTTACGCGAACGGAGGAGTGAGCGCGATCGTGCTGGCCGGCGTGGCCGGCACCCAACTGTTCTCGGCGCTGACGTCGCTGGTGATCTTCGCGTTCGCTGACTCCGACGAGACGAGGGGCATCATGTTCTGGCTGCTCGGCTCGCTCGAGGGGATGCGCTGGGACGACGTGCTGCTCACCACGGCGGTCGCCCTCGTCGGCACCGTCATCGCGATGGGCTACATGCGCTCCCTCGACGCCTTCGCGTTCGGCGAGGACATCGCGGCGTCGCTCGGCATCCACGTCGCGCGCACGCGCATCATCCTCCTGACGCTCACGGCCCTGCTGACCGCCGCGCTGGTGAGCGTCGCCGGCGCCATCGGCTTCGTCGGCCTCGTGCTGCCGCACGCGGCGCGCCTGCTGTTCGGTCAGCGACACTCCCGCATCCTTCCCGCGACCGCCGTCCTCGGAGCGATCTTCATGGTGTGGGTGGATGCCGGGTCGCGCGTCATCTTCACGCCCTCCCCGCTGCCCGTCGGTGTCGGCACCGCCATTGTGGGCGTGCCGGTGTTCGTGCTGCTCCTCATCCGTCGGAAGGCGACGCCATGACGCTCTCGGCCACCGACGTCTCCTGGACCCGCGGCGGCGCGCTCGTCGTCGACGGTGTCACCCTGCACCCGCAGCCGGGGCAGACCGTCGGTCTGCTCGGCCCGAACGGGTCCGGCAAGTCCTCGCTGCTGCGGCTGCTGCAGGGACTCGCGCGGCCCGACCGCGGTCTCATCACCCTCGACGGTGACGACATCTCCGGCATCGGCCGGCGAGAGGTCGCGCAGAAGGTCGCCACCGTCAGCCAGCAGGCGGAGACGGATGCCGACATCACCGTCTACGACGTCGTGCGCCTGGGGCGCACGCCCTACCGCGGCCTGTTCGGCGGTGGATCGGCACGCGACGACGCGGTCGTGCGCGACGCTCTCGCCCAGGTGGATCTGGTCGGCAAGGAGGACCGGCTCTGGCATGCGCTGTCGGGTGGTGAGCGGCAGCGGGCGCACATCGCGCGGGCGCTCGCCCAGGAACCCCGCGAACTGCTGCTGGACGAGCCCACCAACCACCTCGACATCCGGCACCAGCTGGATCTGCTACGGCTCGTGACGGGCCTGCCGGTGACCACCGTGATCGCCATGCACGACCTGAACCTGGCGGCGATGTTCTGCGACACCGTCGTTGTGCTGAGCTTCGGGCGGGTGGTCGCGGCAGGACCGCCCGCCGAGGTCCTCAGCGAGGAGCTGATCCACGGCGTGTACGGGGTGCGGTCGCGCGTGACCGCGGACCCCGCGTCTGGCGTCGCGCACATCGCGTTCATCCCCTGAGCACCCGCACCTTTATCGTCCGCCGCCCGGAAGTTCAACCCGCTGACGGCTCGTGCCACGGTCGGCTAGCGTCGGTCGCCCAGGACGACAGGAGGATGCCATGCCGATGACTCCCGACGAGAAGCGCCACGATCAGCTCACCGCCGCGCCCGACGCGACGGAGGAGGACGCCGCACCCCGCGTGAACGTCACGAAGGTCGGCGGCAACACCCGGGTGGACGTCGCCGAGGACGCGGCGGTGCGTCCCGGCCCCGGACCGGGGATGCCGGAGGCCGAGGGGAAGGACGCCGACGCCCGCGGCGAGTAACACGATCGTCACACTCGGGGGCGCGGTGTAACCGGGCCGCAACATACGGCGCGATCATCCGAAACGCACCGGGAACACACTGAGTCTCACTTCTTCCCGAAAGTGAGGTTCGACATGGATGCTCCAGGCAACATCTCCTGGGCCGTGACCGCAACGGCGCTCGTTCTGCTGATGACGCCGGGCGTGGCGTTCTTCTACGGCGGGCTGGTGAAGGCCAAGAGCGTCATCAGCATGATGATGATGAGCTTCGGCTCGATCGGTCTGATCGCCGTGCTGTGGATCCTCTACGGCTTCTCCATGAGCTCGGTCGACGAACCAGGGCAGTTCGCCGGCAACCCGTTCGCGGACTTCGGTCTCGCGACCGCCGCGACGGGCGAGGGCGCGAACGTGGCACTGCTCGGTATCGCCTACGGCGCCACCTTCGCCATCATCACCGTGGCGCTCATCTCGGGCGCGATCGCGGACCGCGCCCGCTTCGGCCCCTGGCTGATCTACGTCGGCATCTTCGGCACCCTCGGCTACTTCCCGATCGCGGCATGGGTGTGGGGCGGCGGCTGGATCATGAACCTGGGCTCGATGCTGTTCGGCGAGGACAGCGGCATCGCCGTCATCGACTACGCCGGCGGCCTCGCCGTGCACACCACCGCCGGCGCCGCCGCCCTCGCCCTCGCCATCGTGCTCGGCAAGCGCATCGGGTTCCAGAAGGGCATCCAGAAGCCGCACAACGTGCCGCTCACCCTGCTCGGCGCGTCGCTGCTGTGGTTCGGTTGGTTCGGGTTCAACGCCGGCGCCGAGTGGCTGTCCGAGGACATGGGCAAGGTCGGTCTGATCGCCATCAACACGCTCGGCGCGACCGCGGCCGCCATCCTCGGCTGGATCCTCGTCGAGAAGCTCAAGGAGGGCAAGGCGACGTCGATCGGTGCCGCCTCCGGTGCTGTCGCGGGTCTCGTGGCGATCACCCCGGCGTGCGCCAACCTGACCCCGGGCTGGGCACTGCTGCTCGGTGCGCTGTCCGGCATCGCCTGCGCCCTGGCGGTCGAGCTGAAGTTCCGGCTCGGTTTCGACGACTCGCTCGATGTCGTCGGCATCCACCTGGTCGGCGGTCTGCTCGGCACCCTGTACCTGGGCTTCTTCGCCACCGGACAGGGTCTGTTCACCGGCGGCGACGTGCGTCTGCTGGCCCTGCAGGCGATCGCTGGTCTGGGTGTGCTGGTGTATGCCTTCGTCACCTCGCTGGTGATCGGCCTGGTGATCGAGAAGACGATCGGCTTCCGGGTCACCAGTGAGGACGAGATCGCAGGCGTCGATCTGGTGGTCCACGGCGAAGAGGGTTACGTCCTCACCGAGGCGTGATCACCCCGCTAGGGTGGGCAGGTGACCTCCTCGAAGAGCATCCTGGCCACCCTGGCGGGCATCCTCGTCAAGGCGCTGTCGCGGGAGTCGCGAGCCGAGCCGGTCGAGCCGCGACGTCCCCATGCGACGCTCCGGCCCGACGGCGTCGGCTCGCTTCCTCATGCGCGGGATGCCGGACGCGAGGGCGGAACCGCCACGGTGCGCATCGATCCGGAGAGCGTGCCGGATCTGGCCGTCGGGTATTCGCCGTCGCGCAATCGGCTGCCGGATTCCGGCGAGGTGATCTGGACGTGGGTGCCCTACGAGGAGAACGACGGCCGCGGCAAGGACCGTCCGGTGCTCGTGATCGGGCGCCAGACCGACGACCGGGTGTACGCGGTTCGCATGACCAGCCGGTCGCGGGACGGCGACCGGGACTACGTGCCCATAGGCTCTGGCGACTGGGACTCCCGCGGCAGGGAGTCGTGGGTGGACATCGAGCAGCTGTACAGCGTGCACGCCGACGGCATGCGTCGCGAGGCGGCGGTGCTGGACGCCGGACGGTACGGGCGCGTCGCGGAGGCGCTCATCGCTCGGTACGGGTGGGCGCGGGCCTAGACTGCGCGGCGAAGAACCCCATCAATGCGGCGGCGAGCTCCTGCGGCGCCTCCTCCGCGATGTGGTGGCCGCAGTCGATCCCGAATCCTGAGACATCCGCCGCCCAGCGGTTCCAGACGGCCAGCGGGTCGCCGTGCAGGCGCACGAGGTCGTCGCGCAGCGACCACAGGATCAGCACCGGCATGGTGAGCAGTCGCCCGCGTGCCACGTCGTCGTGCTCGTGCGCGCGGTCGACCGTGAGACCGGCGCGATAGTCCTCGAGCATGGCGCGCACGACTGAGGGCGTGCGCACAGCCCGCATGAGCTCGGCGTGGTTCTCCTCGCCCATGCTCACCGGATCCGCTTTCGGTGCGTACCAGGCCGAAGGATCCGCCATGATCACCCGCTCGGGGATCTCGGGCTGGGCGAAGAAGAACCAATGCCACCACGCGGTGGCGAACTCCGCATCGGCGCGGCGGAGATGCTCGGAGATCGGCAGGCTGTCGATCAGGACGACCCGCTCGACGACATCCGGATGATCCAGCGCGAGTCGCAGCGCGACGTAGCTTCCGCGGTCGTGGCCGACGAGCCTGATCTTCTGGTAGCCGAGGCGATGCGCCACCTGCAGCATGTCGCCGGCCATGGCCCGCTTCGAGTGAGCGGAGTGGTCCTGCGACGGCGCGGGGCCCCGCGAGCGGCCGTACCCGCGCAGGTCGGGGCAGATGACGGCGTGACCGGCGTCCGCGAGCAGCGCGGCCACCCGGTGCCACGTCGCGGAGGTGCGCGGATGTCCGTGCAGCAGCATGACGGGTGTTCCAGCTCCTCGACGGTGCCGGACGAAGATGCGGGCATCGGTCGTGTCGATCTCGACGCAGGTGAAGCCGTCGAACATCACCTGCGGAGCTCCTCGCTGAGCCATCGCGCGTACAGCCGCCACGGTTCGCCGGCCTCGCGCAGGACGCCGATGTGCGCCTCGAGCTCGGGGGTGAGGGTGAACCACTCGCCGCCCTCGCGGACATCGGCGAACTGCCGGTGCCGCCGCTGCTCGACACGACGGTCGCCGGGTTCGAAGGCGAGAAGCTCGTCGTGGCGGATGCCGGTCAGCCGCCGCCGCGGTCGCCAGCTGGTGCCGATCTTCACGCGTCGGTCGTAGCGGAGGTAGTAGACGACATGGACCCGGGGGAGCGGGAGGTCGTAGTCGGGCACGTCGCCGTAGCGCCAGCCGCAGTCGCCGCAGAGCCACGCACCGCTTGCGCGCGTGCCCACGCTGCAGCCGCACAGGGTGCACGGGCCGGGCAGCGTGGCGGTGGTCGTCATCCCCTGAACCCTACGCCGAGGGGCGGACACGGAGAAGCCCCCGGAGGGCGGCCTCCGGAGGCTTCGGTGGTGGGCGATACCGGACTCGAACCGATGACCTCTTCCGTGTGAAGGAAGCGCGCTACCAACTGCGCCAATCGCCCGTGTGGAGTTGTGTGCGTCCCCGCACAGATCAAGAGCATACCCGATCCGCAGGCGCCGTCAGGACTCGGGCGGCGGTCCGGGCGTGGCGTCCCGGCGGACACGCCCGGATGCGCGGCGCGGTTTGGCGATGCGCTGAACCTGAGCTAATGTATTTGAAGTGCCCGGGACACCGGGAACGAAATGCGGATGTAGCGCAGTTGGTAGCGCATCACCTTGCCAAGGTGAGGGTCGCGAGTTCGAGTCTCGTCATCCGCTCGAGTGCAGGAGCCCCTTCGGGGTTTCCGCATGTGGGTTCGAATCCACCTCGCGGTGGCGTGGCCGAGAGGCTAGGCACCGGCCTGCAAAGCCGTTTACACGGGTTCGAATCCCGTCGCCACCTCACGGCACAACTGAATAGCCTTTAGGCGCGATTGGCGCAGCGGTAGCGCGCTTCCCTGACACGGAAGAGGTCACTGGTTCGATCCCAGTATCGCGCACCACCCGAAACCCCCGGCCACGCCGGGGGTTTCTTCGTCTGCGCCGGGTGCGAACGGCGTCACGACCGGCCGGCGCCTCGCCGTCGGCGACGCGCGCCGGCGACGAGCGCCGCGACCGGAAGCAGCCACGGGACCGCCACGATGAACGGATCCATCCACGTGTGCCGGAGATCGACGCGGCCTCGGCCGAGGCGCGAGCCGATCGGACGGTGCCGCGGCTCGCTCAGCGCACCGGTCTGCGTCACCGGATTGTCCGGGCGACCCGTCGCGAACGAGCGGAGGTGCGCGCCGACGGATTCCACACGGTCGGCGAGGATCAGCAGCAACCAGTGCCGCGCCTGCCCCTCACTGAACCGCCGATAGGCGATCCGCCGCACCGCGCCAGCGACACCGCGCAACGGCTGCGCGGAGCCGAACACCGGCGTCAGCCGCGAGTGCTCGATCGAACGCTCCCTGTCGGGATGCCCCCGTTGCTGCTCCGGCAGCTCCCAGTGCGCCCCGGTCGGTCCGTAATCCTCCCGCTCCTGCCAGGTGCGACGGTGCTTCTCCGGGAGGTCGGCACCCCACCCGGGAATCCGCTCCCGAAGCTCCTCCGCGGACGGTGTGAGATCGGGCTTTCGTGCGTCGTACGGCATCCGGTCATCCCTCTCCGACGATGACGACCGGTTTGATGCAGTCGTCGAGCTTGGATGAGAACACGTGATAAGCCTCGGCGATCTCGCCGAGGCGGAATCGGTGCGTGAGCAGGTCGCCCGGTCGCACATGCCCGGCTCGGATGTGCTCGAGCAGGCGGGGCCACTGCCGCTTGACCGGCGCCTGGTTCGCGCGGATGCTGAGTCCCTTGTTCATGGCGTCGCCGAGCCGCACCGCGGACGGCATCGGACCGTACGCGCCGATCACGGCCACCCGCCCGCCCTTGCGCACCGCGTCGATCGCCCAGTTCACCGCGACGGGCGACCCGCCCTGCATCTTGAACTTGGCGGCCAGCACGTGCTGCACCAGCACGCCATCCGCCTCGGCGCCGACGGCGTCGATCGCCACGTCGGCGCCGAGCCCGCCGGTCATCCGCTTCAGCGCGAGCACGATGTCGCGATGGCTGCGCATATCGACGGTCTCCGCGTAGGCGAACGTCCTGGCCTTCTCGAGTCGGTAGTCGAGGTGGTCGACCACGATCACCCGCCCCGCGCCCAGGAACCAGGCTGAGCGCGCGGCGGCCAGCCCGACCGGTCCGGCGCCGAAGACCACTACCGTGTCGAGTTCGGCGATCTCGCCCAGCTGGGCCCCGAAGTAGCCGGTCGAGAACGCATCGGTGAGCAGCAGCGCGTCGTCGTCGCTCAGCCAGTCGGGGATGACCATCGGACCGACATCGGCGAACGGCACCCGCACCCGCTCCGCCTGGCCTCCGTCGAACCCGCCGGTGGAGTGCGAGTAGCCGTAGATGCCGCCGATGGCCGTCGCATTCGGATTGACGTTGTGGCAGTTCGAGAACAGGCCGCGACTGCAGAAGAAGCACGAACCGCACGAGATGTTGAACGGCACCATGACGCGGTCGCCGGGGGAGAGGCCCTGCACCGACGGCCCGACGTCCTCCACGACCCCGACGATCTCGTGACCGAAGGTGTGACCGATCCGGGTGTCGGGCATCATTCCGTGGTACAGGTGCAGATCGGACCCGCAGATGCCGGCACGCACCACCCGCACGATCGCGTCGTTGGGATGCTCGATGCGCGGATCCGGCTTGTCCGCCACATCGATCTTGTAGGGGCCCCGATAGACCATGGCGCGCATGCGTCGTCCCTCCGGTTCGCGGTATGCGGATGAGCCATCTCACCCCGCGGAAGGACTCCCGGACAGGGGCCTTCCCCTGGGCGACACGGCCTGGCACAATCCGGGCCCACCGGCCGACGGCATCCGCCCGGCATCGCTGCCACCGCCGAAGCCCGCGCGTCAAGGCCCTCTGCCACAGCCCTCGCGGCTCGGTAGCGTCAGGGAACAGCCGGTGCACCGCACCTGCGTAGGAAAGGAACGATCATGAACATCCTCTTGATCATCGTCGCCGTCGTCGCGATCATCCTCGCGATCACCGGCGGAATGGTGGAGGCCCTGCAGTTCCTGCTGTGGATCGGTCTGGTGCTGCTCGCCCTGGCCGTCATCGCATGGCTGATCAGGGCGGTATCCGGCCGCAACACCAGCGTCTGACGCGAGACTTCGGCATCCCGGGGCCGAACGGATGCCGATGAGATGAGACCCCGCCGCGCTCCGTGCCTTGTCGAGCGCGCCGGGGTCTCGTCGTGTCGGCGGCAGGGCGGGGAACGGATGCCGACAGCGGCGGCGTAGACTCATGGGATGGAATCCGTGTCGAACCCTCTCGTGACGTCTGTCACCGGTCTGGGCACGCGAACGCCGGGCGCCTGAGCGGGCAGGGCGCCGCGCGCGCCCGAAGCTGAGATGCCGCAATTCCATCGTCTATCTGGAGAATCCCCGTGTCAGACATCGCCCAGCCTGCCGCAGAAACCCGCGACGGCTTCGCCCTGTTCACCGATCGTTCCGTCGTCGCCATGCGGGTGAACGGCGTGCTGAAGGATCTCGCCGCGACGATCACCGATGGTGACGAGGTCGAGCCGGTCACCATCGACAGCAAGGACGGCCTGGACATCCTGCGCCACTCCACGGCGCACGTGCTCGCCCAGGCCGTGCAGCGCATCAAGCCGCAGGCGAATCTGGGGATCGGACCCCCGATCACCGACGGCTTCTACTACGACTTCGGCGTGGACACCCCGTTCACCCCCGAGGACCTCAAGGCCATCTCGAAGGAGATGCAGCGGATCATCCGCGAGGGTCAACGCTTCGTGCGTCGCGTCGTCACCGACGAGGAGGCGCGCGAGGAGCTCTCCGGTGAGCCGTTCAAGCTCGAGCTGATCGGCCTGAAGGGGCCGTCGGCCGGCAGTGCCGCCGAGGGCGCCTCGGTCGAGGTCGGCGAGGGCGAGCTGACCATCTACGACAACGTCGCCAAGGACGGCGAGGTGGCCTGGAAGGACCTCTGCCGCGGCCCGCACCTGCCGAACACCCGCATGATCGGCAACGGCTGGGATCTCACCCGTGTGGCGGCGGCGTACTGGCGCGGCAGCGAGAAGAACCCGCAGCTGCAGCGCATCTACGGCACCGCCTGGCCCTCCAAGGACGAGCTGCGCGCCTACCAGCAGCGCCTGGAGGAGGCCGCCAAGCGCGACCACCGGCGCCTGGGTGCCGAGATGGACCTGTTCTCGTTCCCCGACGAAGTCGGCCCCGGGCTTGCGGTGTTCCACCCCCGCGGCGGCATCGTGCGGTACGAGATCGAGCGCTACATGCGCGAGCAGCTGCTCGCGCACGATTACGAGATGGTGAACTCGCCGCACATCACCAAGGGCGACCTGTTCATCACCAGCGGTCACATGCAGACCTACGCCGAGGGCATGTATCCGGCGATGCACCTCGACGAGATCGTGGACGACGAGGGCAACGTCACCAGGCAGGGCCAGGACTACTACCTGAAGCCGATGAACTGCCCGTTCCACAACCTGATCTTCCGCTCGCGAGGGCGCAGCTACCGTGAGCTTCCGCTGCGTCTGGCGGAGTTCGGCACCGTGTACCGCTACGAGAAGAGCGGCACCCTGTCTGGCCTCACCCGGGTGCGCGGACTGACCCAGGACGACGCGCACATCTACGTCGCCCAGGACCAGGTCGAGGAGGAGCTGACCCGCAACCTCGAGTTCGTGCTGCAGGTACTGCGCGACTACGGCCTGAACGACTTCTATCTCGAGCTGTCGACCAAGGACGACAGCAAGGACAAGTTCCTCGGCGAGGACGAGCAGTGGGAGGTCGCCACCGACACCCTACGCCGTGTCGCCGAGGCATCCGGTCTGGACCTGGTGGCAGATCCTGGCGGGGCGGCGTTCTACGGCCCGAAGATCTCGGTGCAGGCGCGTGACGCCATCGGCCGCACCTGGCAGATGTCCACCATCCAGCTCGACTTCAATCAGCCGGAGCGCTTCGAGCTCGAGTACACCGGGCCGGACGGGCTGAAGCACCGGCCGGTGATGATCCACCGCGCCCTGTTCGGGTCGATCGAACGGTTCTTCGCGATCCTGCTCGAGCACTACGCCGGGGACTTCCCGCTGTGGCTCGCCCCCGCCCAGGTCGTCGGCGTGCCGGTGGCGGAGGAGTACGCGCGCTACCTGGACGAGGTGGTCGGGCAGCTGCGCGCCGCCGGCATCCGGGCCGAGGTCGACCACTCCGACGACAGGATGCAGAAGAAGATCCGCAACCACACCACCGCCAAGGTGCCACTCCTGCTCATCGCGGGGGAGCAGGACCGCGCGGCCGGCACGGTGTCGTTCCGGTTCCGTGACGGTTCGCAGGAGAACGGCGTGCCGATCGCGACCGCCATCGAACGGATCCGAGCGGCCGTCGCGTCGCACGCCCGGGTGCTCACCGCTGAGGATCTCGCGTGACGGACGCGTCGACGGGCTCAGGGCTCCACACGGGGCTGGAGGACGGCGGACACCTCGCCGGTGTGCCGGACGAGTTCCAGCGGCTGTGGACGCCGCACCGGATGGCGTACATCCAGGCGGGGCGCGAACCGCTGCGTGAGGAGTGCCCGTTCTGCGAGGCTCCGAAGTACGACGACGAGGAGCGCCTCATCGTCGCGCGCGGCGAGACGGCCTTCGTGCTGCTGAACCTGTTCCCGTACAACTCCGGCCACCTGCTGGTGTGTCCGTACCGCCACATCGCCACCTACGATCAGGCGACACCGGAGGAGGTCGCCGAGATCGGAGCCCTCACGCAGACGGGCATGCGGGTGCTGCGCGACGTGTCGCGCTGCGACGGGTTCAACCTGGGGATGAACCAGGGCGCCATCGCGGGCGCCGGCGTCGACGCACACCTGCATCAGCACATCGTGCCGCGGTGGTCGTCGGATGCGAACTTCTTCCCGATCATCGCGAAGACGAAGGCATTGCCGCAGCTGCTCGGCGAGGTCCGCGACGCGGTCGCGGAGGCGTGGCCGGCCTGAGTTCGACGCGCCTGGGGCTCAACGACCGGGTGGGGGCGCCATCACCGGTCGTTGAGCGAGCGCAGCGAGACGAACCGCGCCGACCGGATGGCCACCGGGGCTCTTGCGCGGGAGTGCGTTTCGTCTCGTCGCTCCGCTCCTCGCTCAACGACCGCGGGCTTCGACGACCGCGATGGCGCGGGCGTCAGCGGACCTGGCGGGCGGTGAACTGCATGCGCGGGTCGGCGTAGAACTCCTGCGACTCGATCAGCTGCAGCTCGCGCTCACCGGAGTCGAGGGTGGTCTGCAGCAGGTCGAACACGCTCGACACGGTGCGCTCCAGCGCCGTCTTCGCGTCACCGGTGCCGACGTAGTGCGCGGTGAACAGCGCCGCGGTGACGTCGCCGGAGCCGTTCGCCTTCATCGGCAGGTGCGGGGTGGCGACGAGCCACGCACCGCGGTCGTCCACGGCGAGCATCTCGATCGTCCCGTCCTCGCGGTCGGGGCGCTCCACGCTGGTGACGAGCACGGTCGACGGGCCCATGGCCCGCGCGGCGTCCACCGACGCCAGTGTGGAGTCCAGGTCGGCCGGCGTCGTGCCGGTGAGGTAACCGAGTTCGAACTGGTTGGGCGTGATGATGTCGGCGACGGGCACGACCCTGTCGCGCAGCAGGTCGGGGATGGCCGGAGCGACGAAGCACCCGGATTTGGCGTTGCCCATCACCGGGTCGCACGCGTACACGGCATCCGGGTTGGCGGCCTTCACGCGCGCGACGGCGTCGATGATGACGTCCGCGATCCCCTCGCCGCCCTGGTAGCCGCTGAGCACAGCGTCGATCTGCGGCATCACGCCACGCTCCTCGATGCCCGTGATGACCTCCCGCACGTCGGCCGGATCGATCATCGGACCACGCCACGCGCCGTACCCGGTGTGGTTGGAGAAGTTGACCGTGTACACCGGGAGCACCTCGACGCCGATGCGCTGCAGCGGGAAGACGGCCGCCGAGTTGCCGACGTGACCGTGGGCGACGGCGGACTGGATCGAGAGGATCTTCATCCCCCCATCCTCTCACCACGCCCGCGCTGACGAGGATGGCGCGTCAGCGCACGGCATCCGCGAGGTCGTCCGCGAGCTGAGCCGCCTCGGCGTCGGTCAGATCGTGCACCGTGAGTCGCAGATGGCGGGAGGCCGCCGGTGCGTGCTCGAGCAGGAACTCGTCGCCAGTGCGGGCCAGCCACCCGCGCCGCATGAGCCGCTCCGCCGCCGTCCTGGCGTCGATCGGCAGCTCCACCCACAGGCTCAGCCCGTCGGCGGACGGGGTGCGGATGCCGCGCGCGGCGAGTGTCCGCGCGAACGCGGCGTTCCGTTCGGCATAGTGCCGGCCGGCGGCGTCGATGCGCTCGCGCACCCGCCGGTCGGTGAGCTGCGCGTGCGCGAGCCGTTGCAGCAGGTGGCTCACCCAGGTGGTGCCGGGGCTGAGCCGCATCGCAAGCCGCTCGGCCGTGGTGGGGTCGGTGCCGGCGAGGGCGAGGCACATGTCAGGACCGAGGAACTTGGACACGGAGCGCACCAGTGCGTAGCGCCGGTGCTGCGGACCGATCAGGGTCGCGTACGGATGCGGGGAGAGCAGCGAGAAGTGGTCGTCCTCGATGATCAGCACGTACGGGTGATCGGCGAGCACGTCCCGCAGCGCCGCGGCCCGGGCGGGGGACAGGCTGACCCCGGTCGGGTTCTGTGCGCGCGGCGTGCTGATGATCGCCCGCACACCGGCATCCAGCGCCGACCGCAGGCCGTCCACGGTCATGCCCTCGTCGTCCACCGGCACGGCGACCGCCCGGTACCCACCGAGCCGTACGGTGTGGATGCTGGACAGGAAGCAGGGGTCCTCGAGGGCCACCGCGTCGTCGCGCGTCAGCGCCTGCGCCAGCAGCCGTTCGACGGCGTCGACGGCGCCGCTGGTGACCGTGATGCGCAGGTCGTCGCGCGGCAGATCGGCCGTCATCCACTCCCGGGCCCACGCCTCGAGCCCCGCGTCGATCACGGGCTCGCCGTACAGCACCGGCCGTCCGGCGATGCGTGCCACGGCCGCGGTGGGGTCGGGGATGAGCGCCGGGTCGGGGTTTCCCGACCCGATGTCGCGCAACACCGTATCGGCGGCGACGCCCTCCTGCGCCACGCTCTCGGCGCCCGCCACCACCGTGCCCCCGCGACCGCGGGACACCACGAGACCCGCCTGGGCGAGCTGCCGATACGCCGCGACGGCCGTGTTGCGGTTGACGCCGAGGATGCCGGCCAGCTCACGCACGGGAGGAAGCGCGTCGCCCGGTCGCAGCAGTCCGCGCTCCCGCAGACCGCGCACGCTGTCGGCGATCTCGGCCGCCGTGGTCCCGCTGATCCGCATGTCCATCAGGTCGATTCTAGGGTGCTATCTTTTGACATAGGCCAAACCCGTTCTTTGTCACAAGAGGAGTGACCCATGGCAGCCACTGAGCAGACCACCACCGGTTCGCAGCGCGTCAAGCGCGGACTCGCCGAGATGCTGAAGGGCGGGGTCATCATGGACGTGGTCACCGCCGAGCAGGCGAAGATCGCCGAGGACGCCGGTGCCGTCGCCGTCATGGCGCTGGAGCGGGTCCCGGCCGACATCCGTGCGCAGGGCGGCGTGTCGCGCATGAGCGACCCCGACATGATCGACAGCATCATCGACGCGGTGTCCATCCCGGTGATGGCCAAGGCCCGCATCGGCCACTTCGTGGAGGCGCAGGTGCTGCAGGAGCTCGGCGTCGACTACATCGACGAGTCCGAGGTGCTCTCGCCCGCCGACTACGTGAACCACATCGACAAGTGGAACTTCACTGTGCCGTTCGTGTGCGGTGCCACCAACCTCGGCGAGGCGCTGCGCCGCATCAACGAGGGCGCCGCGATGATCCGCTCCAAGGGCGAGGCCGGCACGGGTGACGTCTCCGAGGCGATGAAGCACATCCGCAAGATCCGCGGTGAGATCGCCGCCCTCCAGGCGCTGCCGAAGGACGAGCTGTACGTCGCCGCCAAGGAGCTACAGGCCCCGTACGAACTGGTCGCGGAGATCGCCGAAACCGGCCAGCTGCCCGTCGTGCTGTTCGTCGCGGGCGGCGTCGCGACGCCGGCGGATGCCGCCATGATGATGCAGCTGGGCGCCGACGGCGTGTTCGTCGGCTCGGGCATCTTCAAGTCTGGCGACCCGGTCGCGCGCGCCGCGGCGATCGTCAAGGCCACCACGTTCTACGACGACCCGAAGGTCATCGCCGAGGTGTCCCGCGGACTGGGCGAGGCGATGGTGGGCATCAACGTCGCGGACCTTCCCGCGCCGCACCGGCTGGCCGAGCGTGGCTGGTAACCCACGGGTCGGCGTGCTCGCGCTGCAGGGCGACGTGCGCGAGCACGCCGCCCTGCTCGCGCAGCTGGGCGCCGACGTGGTGGCGGTACGCCGCCCCGAAGAACTCGCGACCGTGTCCGGCCTGGTGATCCCTGGCGGCGAGTCCACGGTGATCGACAAGCTCTCCCGCACCTTCGGGCTGCAGCAGCCGATCCGCCACGAGATCCGCGCCGGAATGCCCGTGCTGGGCACCTGCGCGGGACTGATCATGCTCGCCGACACGGTCCTGGACGCGATCGACGGGCAGCAGACCTTCGGGGGACTGGACGTGGTCGTACGCCGCAACGCCTTCGGGCGCCAGACCGAGTCGTTCGAGGCCGAGCTCGACATGCCGGCCCTCGGCGCGGAGCCGGTCCGTGCCGCGTTCATCCGCGGGCCGGTGGTGGAGTCGGTCGGCGCGGCCGCCACGCCGCTGGGAGCGCTGGAGGACGGGCGGATCGTCGCCGTCGAGCAGGGGCACCTGATCGGCATCAGCTTCCATCCGGAGATCTCCGGCGAGACGCGCTTCCACCGCCGGTTCCTCGACCACGTCGAGGCGCGCCTGAGCGAGCGCACGCTGCTCGTGCCAGCGGCGCGGTGACGCCATGCCGCCGAGCGCCCCGACGAGGTCGCGGAGTCAGTGAGTGGTACAATATTCCCGTACCACTACCGACAAGGAAGCCGTCATGTCCATCAGTGCCAGCGAGGCTCGTAAGACGCTGTTCCCACTGATCGAGCGGATCAACGAGGATCGCGAAGCCGTCGAGATCGTCTCCCGCAAGGGCAACGCCGTGCTCATGCCCGCCGACGAGTACGCCGCCTGGCAGGAGACCGCCTACCTGTTCCGGTCGCCGGCCAACGCCCGGCGGCTGCTCGACGCGTACGACCGCGCGCGGGCCGGGAAGACCGAGACCCACGAGCTCGACCGCGCGGATGAGGACGCCTGAGTGCGGCTGGTCTGGGACCCCTCCGGCTGGGACGACTACACACACTGGCAGACAGCCGACAGAAAGATTCTGAAGCGGATCAACACGCTCATCGACGCCTGCCTCCGCGAGCCCTTCTCGGGCATCGGCAAGCCCGAGCAACTCAAGTACGGAGCACAGGGCTCGTGGTCGCGGCGCATCACCGACGAGCACCGGCTCGTCTACCTCGTCGACGGCGACGACCTCATCATCCTGCAGGCCCGGTATCACTACTGATCGGCCGGCACTGATACATCACGCCAGCAGCGCGGCGATGACAGCAATTCCGGGCGGCACCGACTGCCCAAGGGCGCTCCGCCACAGTCGGCGATCGCTCAGGAACAGCACGACGCCGGCGGCGGCCATGGACGCACAGGTGAACACGACGAGCGTGCGGCCCACGGCATCCGCGCCGGTGAGCCACGCGACTGCCCCGACGGCCGCCCCGATGGCGAGGAACAGGTTGTAGAAGCCCTGGTTGAACGCCCACAGCCGCACATCCTCGGCGACGTCGGCACGCCCGACCATGAATCGACGCACCGCCGGGCGGCTCCACAGCGCGCTCTCCATCAAGAAGGCGAAGACGTGGAACGCCGCCGCCAGCAGCGCGAACACCACCGCGATGATCATGACGTCACCAGGGAGCGGATCGCCGCGACGGTCTGCTCGACGTCGTCTCGCGTCGTGGCCCACGACGACATCGAGCAGCGCAGCACCGCGCGCCCGCGCCACTCCGCGCCGGTCAGCGCGGCCGTCCCGTCGGCGAGGATCGCCTCGCCGAGGGCACGGGTGGCGGCATCCGTTCCGAGCCGCAGCATGACCTGGGTGTACCCGACGTCGTTGACGATCTCCACGCCGTCGATCCGGGCCAGGCCGTCCGCCATCGCGACCGCGTTCTCGTGCAGCCGGTCGATCAGTCCGGCCACGCCGTCTCGGCCGAGGCTGCGCAGCGCCGCCCACGCCGGGACGCCGCGTGCGCGACGGGAGAGCTCCGGCGTGACATCCCACGGATCCAGGCCGGAGTAGATGAGGTAGTCGCCGCCGGTGCGGAACGCCGCGATGGAGTCGGCCGGATCACGGACGATCGCCATGCCGCAGTCGTATGGCACGTTCAACGTCTTGTGCGCGTCGGTGGCCCAGGAGTCCGCCTGGTCCATGCCCGCGGTGAGCGCCCGCAGCGACGGCGAGGCGGCAGCCCACAGACCGAAGGCGCCGTCGACGTGCACCCACGCGTCGTGACGCCGGGCGATGGGCATCAGCTCCTGGAACGGATCGAAGGCGCCGGTGTGCACCTCGCCGGCTTGCAGGCACACGATGAGCGGACCGGTGCCGCCGGCCAGCGCCGCCTCGAGTGCCGCCGGGCGCATGCGGCCCTGGTCGTCTGCGTCCACGACGGTCAGCTCGTCCGCGCCGAAGCCGAGGAAGCGCGCGGCGCGGTCGACCGAGCCATGCCGATCGGCGCCCACCACCAACCGCACCGGAGGGGCCTCGCGCAGACCACGCCTGGCCAGGTCCCAGCCGGCCCGCGCGAGCACGGCGTTGCGGGCCGTGGCCACGCAGGTGAAGTTCGCCAGCTGACCGCCGGTGACGAAGCCGACGCTGGCGGAGTCCGGAAGGCCGAGCAGGTCCAGCATCCACTGCCCGGCGACGCGCTCGAGCGCGACCGTGGCGGGCGTCAACAGCGACGACCCGGAGTTCTGGTCCCATGCGGACACCAGCCAGTCCGCCGCGAGAGCGGCCGGGTGGGTCGCACCGATCACGAAACCGAAGAAGCGACCACCTGGGATCGCGACCAGGCCAGGGCCCGCACGCTCCGCCAGCTCGTCGATCACGTCGGCCGGGGGCGCGCCCTGCGCGGGCAGCGGCCCGCCGAACGCCTCCAGCATGTCGTCCAAGCTCGCGCGCGGCCACACCGGCCGGTCGTCGAGGGTCCCCAGGAACTCCGATGCCCGGCGGTGTGCGGCGTCGAGAGCGTGCTCTCGATCATCCATGGCGGAAGTCTCGCACCGGCGCGGTCGCCGAACAAGGCTATCTGTGCGACGCATAGAATGGACGACGCCCTTCTCTGACACCGAGGGCGCAACACACGAGCGGAGATATATGTCCGGGCACTCCAAGTGGGCGACGACCAAGCACAAGAAGGCCGTCATCGACGCGCGCCGCGCAAAGTCGTGGGCCAAGCTCATCAAGAACATCGAGGTCGCCGCGAAGCTCGGCGGCGCCGACCTGGCCGGCAACCCGACGCTGTTCGACGCCGTGCTGAAGGCGAAGAAGACTTCCGTCCCCAAGGACAACATCGACCGCGCCATCAAGCGCGGTGCCGGCATCGGCGGCGAGTCGGTCGAGTACACCTCGATCATGTACGAGGGCTACGGACCGAACGGCGTCGCCCTGATGATCGAGTGCCTCACCGACAACAAGAACCGTGCCGCCGCCGAGGTGCGCACCGCCCTCAGCCGCAACGGCGGGACCCTCGCCGACCCCGGATCGGTGGCCTACAACTTCACCCGCAAGGGCGTCATCGTCGTCAGCGGCGAGGGCACCACGGAGGACGACGTGATGATGGCCGCCCTCGAGGCGGGCGCCGAGGAGATCGAGCCGCACGCGCAGGGGTTCGAGGTCATCACCGAGGCGACCGATCTGGTCGCCGTCCGCACTGCGCTGCAGGAGGCCGGCATCGAGTACGAATCGGCCGACGTCGAGTTCGTGCCGAACCTCAAGGTCGAGATCGACGCGGAGACGGCGCGCAAGGTGTTCCGGCTCATCGATGCCCTCGAGGACAGCGACGACGTGCAGAACGTGTTCAGCAACTTCGACCTGTCGCCCGAAGTGCAGGCCGAGCTGGAGAACGACGAGGACTGACCCGATCGTCCGCCGGGACGGCGGACGGGTCGCCGCACATCTTGACGAGAGCCCCGGGCGCGCCTGCGTCCGGGGCTCTCGCGCTGCTCGTAGCCTGAGGGAGTGACCACCCTGCGCGTTCTCGGGATCGACCCCGGCCTCACCCGGTGCGGTGTCGGCATCGTCGACGTCGACCGCGCCCGGCGCGCCACCCTCGTGCACGTGGGCGTGGTGCGCACGCCGGCGGACGCGGACATCTCGGTGCGACTGGCCCGCGTCGCTGCCGGCATCCGAGAGGCCATCGCAGAGCACAGGCCGCACGCGGTCGCGGTGGAGCGGGTCTTCGCCCAGCACAACGTGCAGACCGTGATGGGCACCGCGCAGGCGTCCGGCGTCGCCCTGCTCATCGCCGCCGAGGCGGGTCTGCCCGCGGCCACGCACACCCCGAGCGAGGTGAAGGCGGCGGTCACCGGTTACGGATCCGCAGACAAGCGGCAGGTGCAATCCATGATCGCGCGCATTCTGCGCCTGGATGCACCACCGCAGCCCGCCGACGCCGCCGACGCTCTCGCCATCGCCCTGTGCCACGCCTGGCGCGGCGGCTCCGCCGCCGCGCCGCAAGCGGGCGCCCTGACGCCGGCACAACGGGCCTGGGCCGACGCAGAGCGTGTCGCTCGAACGTATGTACGACCTGCTCGCTAGGCTGTTCCCATGATCTCCTCCCTGCACGGCACCGTGCTGCACACCGGGTCCGACCACGTCGTCCTGGAGACCGGTGGTGTGGGCTTCTCGGTGTTCGTCCCGGGGGACGTCGCGCACACCGCGGCCGTGGGGGAGCGGCTGAGGCTGCACACCAGCCTCATCGTCCGCGAGGATGCGCTGACCCTCTACGGGTTCGCCGACCGCGACGAGCTGGAGATCTTCGGCCAGCTGCTGAGCGTGACCGGGGTCGGGCCGAAGTCGGCGCTCGGCGTGCTCGCGCATCTCACCGTCGACCAGATCGCGGAAGCCGTTACTGCCGAGGACGACGCACCGTTCCGGCGGGTGTCCGGCATCGGGCCGAAGACCGCCAAGCTCATCGTCGTGCAGCTGGCCGGCAAAGTGCGGCCGCGCGTGGCGAGCACACCCGCCGCCGCCGCCACGGCGACCGTCGACCAGGTCGCTGCGGCGCTGGTCGGGCTCGGATGGTCGGAGAAGGTCGCCACCGAGGCGGCCGCGCAGACCGCCGAGGACGCCACCGATGCCGAGCGCGAGTCGGTGCCCGCGCTGCTGCGGCGCACGCTCGCCGCCCTGGGACCGGGAGCGCAACGTGGCTGAGGGTGCACGCGACGCGGCGGAGCCGCTGGACGAGACCGAGCTCGCGATCGAGGGCGCACTGCGGCCGACCAGCCTCGGCGACTTCGTCGGGCAGCCCAAGGTGCGCGGTCAGTTGCAGCTGCTGCTCGACGCCGCTCGCATCCAGGAGCGCCCCGCCGACCACATCCTGCTCGCCGGTCCACCAGGACTCGGCAAGACCACGCTGGCGATGATCGTCGCGCACGAGAGCCGGCGGCCGCTGCGGCTGTCCAGCGGGCCCGCCATCCAGCACGCCGGCGACCTGGCCGCCCTGCTGTCCAGCCTCACACCGGGCGAGGTGCTGTTCATCGACGAGATCCATCGCATGGCACGCTCCGCGGAGGAGATGCTGTACCTGGCGATGGAGGACTTCCGCATCGACATCATGGTCGGCAAGGGGGCCGGCGCCACCAGCATCCCGCTCGATCTGGCGCCGTTCACACTCGTCGGGGCGACCACCCGCTCCGGCCTGCTGCCGAACCCGCTGCGCGACCGATTCGGGTTCACCGGGCATCTCGAGTTCTACGGCGTGGACGATCTGGAGCGCGTGATCTCGCGCTCCGCAGGTGTGCTGGGCGTTCACCTTCCCGACGACTCGCTCGCTGAGATCGCCCGTCGTTCCCGCGGGACACCTCGGATCGCGAACCGGCTGCTGCGTCGGGTGCGCGACTACGCGCTCGTGCACGCCGGCGGCGACGAGGCGTCGCTGGACGACGTCCGCGCGGCCCTGGAGCTGTACGACGTCGACGCGATCGGTCTCGACCGGCTCGACCGGGCGGTGCTGGATGCGCTGGTGCGGCGGTTCCGCGGCGGACCAGTGGGACTCAGCACGCTGGCGGTCGCCGTGGGCGAGGAGGCGGAGACGGTCGAGAGCGTCGTGGAGCCGTACCTGGTGCGGATCGGATTCCTCGGTCGCACCCCGCGCGGACGCGTCGCGATGCCCGAGGCGTATGCGCACCTGGGCGTGCCGCACCCCGACGGGGCGGCATTGTTCGATGACCTATAATCGCTGAAGGCTGCCCCGGCCCCCCTCACGCACCGCCGCGTTCGGCGTGCACCTTGAAAGGCTCTCTTCTCATGGAACTCATCCTCTTCGGTCTGCTCGCAGTGATGCTCGTGTTCATGTTCGTGAACACGCGCAAGCGCCAGAAGCAGCTGAAGGCCGAGCAGGAGGAGAAGGCCGCGAAGACCCTCCCCGGCGTCAAGGTGCTGCTGCAGGGCGGCCTGTACGGCACGATCGTCGCCTACGACGCCGAGGACCTCGACAAGCCCGCGCTGGTCGAGATCGCACCCGGTGTGGTCATCGAGGTGCACAGCCAGGCGATCCTGCGCATCGTCGAGCCCACCGACACGGACACCGCTGTCGCCGCCGACGCGGATGCCGTGGAGGCGGACACCCCGGCGGAGCCGGCGGCGCCCCGTCTCGAGACGTCTGAGGAGACCCGCGCGCGCCTCGAGCGCGACGGCGACAACTGACGCGACAACGTCCCCTGACGCGGAAAGCGGAACTTCGTGGCTTCATCATCTCCGGTCCGTCATGCCTGGCGGGTCCTGCTCGGCCTGCTCATCGTGACCGCCGTCCTGTTCGGCATCAACGCGATCGGCGTCTACGGGTTCAAGAAGAGCTCGTGGACCCCTGAGCTGGCGCTCGACCTGCAGGGCGGCACCCAGATCGTCCTGGGCGCGCAGACCGAGGATGGTGCCGACCCCTCGCAGGAGCAGCTCGACCAGGCGGCCTCGATCATCCGGCAGCGCGTCGACGCCGCCGGTGTCGCCGAGGCGGACATCACCACCGAGGGCGGCCGCAACATCGTGGTCCAGATTCCCGGTGTGGCCGACGAGCAGACCCGTGCCCGAATCCAGGCCAGCGCGAAGCTCGAGTTCCGCGCGGTGCTCGCCGCGACCGACCCCGCGACCGAGTACGTGGGCGAGGACGGCAAGAGCACGCCGTACCCGACCCCGAACGACTCGATGAACGCGGTGCCGAGCCCCGAGCCCACCGACGCCAGCGACCCGGCGTGGATGACCGAACGGCTGCAGGCCGAGTTCCTGTCCTACGACTGCACCGCCGAGCGCGAGGACCCCAACCCGCCGGCCGACCAGCCGCTCATCGCGTGCGACCCCGACAACCGGGTGAAGTACCTGCTCGGTCCGATGGAGCTCGACGGCACCGCCATCGAGGATGCCACCGCCGGCCGCGACCCGCAGAGCGGCGCCTGGACCGTCAACCTCGTCCTCGACGAGAACGGCACCAAGGTGTTCGGCGACATCAGCGTGCGCCTGAACGCCAACCGCATCGCCCAGCAGAGCCCCCGCGACCAGTTCGCGTTCGTCCTCGACGGCGTCGTGATCTCGGCACCGGCCATGCAGGCGACGATCATGAACGGCAAGCCGAGCATCTCGGGCAGCTTCGATCAGGAGAGCTCGAAGGCGCTGGCCGATCAGCTGCGCTACGGCGCGCTGCCGCTCAGCTTCACCGTGGAGAGCTCCGACACGATCTCGGCGACGCTGGGCTCGCAGCAGCTGCAGATCGGCCTGATCGCCGGCCTCATCGGTCTCGCGCTCGTCGCGGTGTACTCGCTGATCAGCTACCGGGCGCTGGGCTGGGTGATCATCGCATCGATCGGCGTGATGGCGGTGCTGACCTACATCATCATCTGCATCCTGGCGTGGCGGATGGGCTTCCGGCTCTCGCTCGCCGGTGTGGCCGGTCTGATCGTCTCGATCGGCTTCACCGCGGACTCGTTCATCGTGTACTTCGAACGCATCCGCGACGAGTTGCGCGACGGCAAGTCGATCACCGCGGCCGTCGAGGACGGCTGGGGCCGAGCCAAGCGCACCATCTACATCTCCAAGTCGATCAACGTGCTCGCCGCCGTGGTGCTGTACATCCTCGCGGACTCCACAGTGAAGGGCTTCGCGTTCACGCTGGGTCTCACGACGCTGATCGACGTGTTCATCTTCGTGATCTTCACGCACCCGGTCATGCAGCTGCTCGCCCGCACCCGCTTCTTCGGCGGCGGCCACAAGCTGTCCGGCCTCGACCCCGAGTCACTGGGCGCGGTCTACCGTGGTCGCTCGCAGTACCGCGAGGCGCTGACCGGGTCCTCCGGCCGCGCCGCCCGCAACCGGGCCGCCCGCGGTGAGGCCGAGAAGCGCCAGACCATCGCCGAGCGCAAACGCGCTGAGGCCCTCGCCGCTCAGGGATCCAAGGATGCCGGGAAGGACTCCGACGCCTGATGTTCTCCATGAACGAGCTCGGCAACAAGCTCTACACCGGGAAGACGTCGTTCCCGTTCGTCGGCCGCCGCCGACTGTGGTTCATCATCGCGATCGCGCTCGTGGCCGCCTCGGCGCTCGTGCCCCTGATCCGCCCGATCCAGTTCTCGATCGAGTTCACCGGCGGGTCGCAGTTCACCGTGCAGGCGCCGTCTTCGACCGATCAGTCGCTCGCGACGGATGCCGTCCGCTCGGTCGTCCCGGATGCGGCCACCAAGGTCGTCGTCGTCGGTGGCAAGGACGTGCGCGTCCAGACCGACCAGATGAGCGCCGACGAGACGCAGCAGGTGACGGCGGCCCTCGCCGACGCCTACGGCGTCGATCGGGCCGAGATCACCGACTCGTTCATCGGGCCGGCGTGGGGTGAGAGCGTCACCAGGCAGTCGCTGTGGGGTCTGGCGATCTTCCTCGCGCTGACCTTCCTGATCCTCGCCATCTACTTCCGGACCTGGAAGATGTCCGCCGCCGCCATCATCGGCCTGCTCGACGTGCTCGTCATCACGGTGGGGGTGTACGCGCTGGCCGGGTTCGAGATCTCGCCCGCCGCCGTCATCGGGTTCCTCACGATCCTGGCGTACTCGCTGTACGACACCACTGTCGTATTCGACAAGATCCGCGAGAACACCACCGAGGACGGCGACCAGACCACGCGCACGTTCGGCGAGTCGGTCAACCTCGCCGTGAACCAGACGCTGGTGCGCTCGATCAACACCTCGGTGGTCGCCGCTCTGCCGGTGGGCGCGATCCTCTTCATCGGCGCCTTCTGGCTGGGTGCGGAGACGCTCACCGACATCTCGCTGTCGATCTTCGTCGGCATCATCGTCGCCACCTATTCGACGCTGTTCGTCGCCGCCCCGCTGTACTCGCTGTTCCGCGAGAAGGAGCCGGCCATCGCGCAACGCGACGCGAAGGTGCTCCAGGCGCGCGAACGGGCCACCGCCGGCGTCTGAGCCGGCGGGTCGGAGCCGTCCGGCCCCGCGTAGGATGATCTGATCGGGACGGGAGCAGGAATGGCGGATTCGCAGGCGACATCGCAGGGCTCCAGCCTGCGTCGGCTGGTACCCCGCATCTTCTCGCGCGCACCCCGCGTCAACGACCTCGACAACCTCATCCGCACCGTCCGGGCCAACCATCCGCGCGGCGACCTCCCCATCATCGAACGGGCGTACGCGGTCGCCCGCGACAAGCACTCGGGACAGTTCCGGCAGAGCGGCGAGCCGTACATCACGCACCCGCTCGCCGTCGCGCAGATCCTCGCCGAGCTGGGCCTCGGCCCTCGGGCGATCGCCGCCGCACTGCTGCACGACACGGTCGAGGACACCGGGTACGCCCTCGCGGAGCTCACGGCCGAGTTCGGCGACGAGGTCGCGATGCTCGTCGACGGGGTCACCAAGCTCGACAAGGTCAAGTACGGCGAGAGCGCACAGGCCGAGACGGTCCGCAAGATGATCGTGGCGATGTCGAAGGACATCCGCGTGCTGCTCATCAAGCTCGCCGACCGCCTGCACAACGCGCGCACCTGGGGCTTCGTCCCGCCGGAGAAGGCGGCGAAGAAGGCGAAGGAGACGCTCGAGATCTACGCCCCGCTGGCGCACCGGCTGGGTATCCAGACGATCAAGTCGGAGCTGGAGGACCTGTCCTTCGCCGTGCTGCATCCGAAGATCTACGCCGAGATCGACAGCCTGATCGCCCAGCGCACCCCGCAGCGCGAGAAGTACCTGCAGCAGGTGATCCAGGCCGTCGACGACGACCTCCGCGACCTGCGCATCCGCGGCAAGGTGGTCGGGCGGCCGAAGCAGCTGTACTCGGTCTACCAGAAGATGGTCGTGCGGGGACGCGAGTTCGACGACATCTACGACCTCATCGGCATCCGCGTGCTGGTGAACTCGGTGCGGGACTGCTACGCGGTGCTCGGCGCGATCCATGCCCGTTGGACGCCGCTGCCCGGCCGGTTCAAGGACTACATCGCGACCCCGAAGTTCAACCTGTACCAGTCGCTGCACACCACCGTGATCGGCCCGTCCGGCCGCACGGTCGAGATCCAGATCCGCACCCACGAGATGCATCAGCAGGCCGAGTTCGGCGTGGCGGCGCACTGGATGTACAAGGAGCGGATGAACGGCGGCAAGGTCGACAGCCGCACCTCCGACACCGACATGGCGTGGCTCGCGCACATCTCGGACTGGCAGGCCGAGACCGCCGACCCGAGCGAGTTCCTGGACTCGCTGCGGTTCGAGATCGGCGCGAAGGAGGTGTACGTCTTCACCCCGAAGGGCCGCGTGATCGGCCTGCCGGCCGGGGCCACCCCGGTGGATTTCGCGTACGCCGTGCACACCGAGATCGGTCACCGCACCATGGGCGCCAAGGTGAACGGCCGTCTCGTCCCGCTGGAGTCGACGCTGAAGAGCGGCGACGTGGTCGAGGTGTTCACCTCCAAGAACCCGGACGCCGGCCCCAGCCAGGACTGGCTCAGTTTCGTCAAGAGCACGCGGGCGCGCAACAAGATCCGCGGGTGGTTCACGAAGGAGCGCCGCGAGGAGGCCATCGAGCAGGGCAAGGAGTCCATCGCGCGCGCCATGCGGCGGCAGAACCTGCCGTTGCAACGCCTGATGAGCCAGGAGTCGTTCGCCGAGGTCGCCCGTCAGCTGCGCTACGAGGACGTGTCCGCCCTGTACGCGGCGGTCGGCGAAGGGCATGTGTCCACCCAGTCCGTGCTGGAGAAGGTCACGGCGCTGGTCTCCGACGAGGAGGACACCGGCACCGGTGCCATCGAGCTGCCGGGTCGGCAGCCGGCGCGCGAGCCGCGCGGCGGGGACTCCGGCATCCTGGTGCGCGGCGCCGCAGACATCCTCGTCAAGCTCGCCCGCTGCTGCACGCCGGTGCCGGGCGACCCGATCGTCGGCTTCGTCACCCGCGGCAGCGGCGTGTCCGTGCACCGCTCCGACTGCGTGAACGTGAAGGCGCTCAGCGCCGACACCGAACGGTTCGTCGAGGTGGAGTGGGCGCCGACGACCAAGAGCGTGTTCCGCGTGCAGATCCAGGTGGAGGCGCTGGACCGCTCCGGGCTCCTCTCCGACGTCACCCGTGTGCTCAGCGAGCACCACGTGAACATCCTGTCCGCCACCGTGTCGACCACCGACGAGCGCCTCGCGCTCAGCCGGTTCGTGTTCGAGATGGGGGACGCGGTGCACCTGGACCGCGTGCTCAACGCCGTACGCCGCATCGACGCCGTCTACGACGTCTACCGAGTCACCACGTCCTGATCCGTCAGCAGCAGTTCCAGGCGATCGATCGCCATCCGCCGGCCCGGCATCCTCGGCAGCGCCTGAAGGCGGGCGCGCGTCTGCGCCCCCAGCCCCGGCGACACCTGCAGCAGCGCGCGCAGCCATCTCTCGTCCTGAGGATGCCGCAGGGCGGCGAACACGAGCTCGACCGCGGTGGTCAGCGGGCTGGTCACGGCGACTCCCGCGATGAACAGGATGCCGTCGGCCGGCGCCGCGGCGTCGTGGTGCACCACCCGGGCGGTGGGTTCCATTCGCACCCGGTGCGGGCCCGCCCTTCGAACGTGGTGCACCGTGGGCGGCCGGTCGCCGGCGCCGAGCACCCACGCGGCGGTCGCGCGGCAGGCGGCTGTGCGCGCGGGGACGAGATGGGCGATGCTGGTCGCTCTGGCATCCGCCCCTTCGACGGTGTCGGCGGGCATGTAGCCGTCACCGACCTCGACGACGTGCCCGTCCAGACGCGCGGCGGTCAGCTCGGGCAGCGACAGCCGCTCGCCGGGACGGTAGAACAGGACCGGGTGCACCACAACAGTGTGAGCCGTGCCGCCCGGTGATGGGCGGGCACCGCTCACACTGTGGATAACCGGGGTGATCAGCCCCCGAGTGCGCTCAGCCAGGCGCGACGTGCGGCCAGCGCCTCGGTCGCGTCCTTGACTGCTTTGGCGTCGCCGGCCTTCTCGGCGGCGGCGAGCTCGGCCTCGAGCTTCTCGATGGCCTCCAGCAGCTGCGCGCTCATGTCGTTGGCGCGCGCCTTCGTCTCGGGGTTGTTCTTCTTCCAGTCGACGTCCTCGCGTGCCTTCAGCGCCTGCTCGATCGTGCGCAGCCGGTCGTCGAGCGCGCGCTCCTTCTCGCGGGGGAAGATGCGGCCGATCTCGTCCCACTGCCGCTGGATGCGGGTGAGCAGCGCACGGGCGCGCTTGAGGTTCGGTTCGTCTGCGACGGCCTTCGCCTCTTCGAGCAGCGCTTCGCGCGCCTCGATCTTCGGAGCGGAGTCGGCCTCCTCCGCGGCGGCCTGCTCGGCACGGGCGGCGTACAGGGCGTCTCCGGCGGCCTTGAAGCGCGCCCACAGCGCGTCGTCGGCCTTGCGGCCGGCACGGCCGGCGGCCTTCCACTCGTCGAGCAGGTCGCGGTAGGCAGGGATGCCGTCCACGCCGCGCGGCGCCAGCGCCTCCGCGCGCTCGACCAGACGGGTCTTCGCGTCGCGGGCGGCCTTGTGCGTCTCGTCCAGCTCGGAGAAGAACGCCCGGCGCGCCTTGTCGACGGTGGAGCGCGCATGGCGGAACCGCTTCCACAGCTGCTGGGCGACGCCCTTCGGCAGGCGCGGCCCGTTCTGCTGGTGCGCCTGCCAGTCGTCGAACAGCTGGGCCATCTCGGCGGTGACCTGCTTCCATTGCACCTTGGCGAGGTCGCGTCCGGCGATCTCCTCCGCCTTCTCGACGATCGCCGTGCGCTCGGCGATGGCGGCGTCCAGCGCCTCCTTCGCCGCGGCGGCCTCCTTCTCGGTGGCCTCCGACAGCGACGCGACCAGCGACTCGATACGGGCGCGGAGTCCGGCCAGGTCACCGACGGCTGCGGCGTCGGTCACCTCGGTGAGCAGGTGGTTCGCCTGCTTGGTGAGGTCGGCGGCGGATGTGCCGCCCGCCTTGGCGCGGGTCTCGAGCGTGCCGAGCTTCAGCGCCAGGTCGTCGTACTTGCGAGCGAAGTAGGCGAGCGCCTCGTCCGGGGTGCCGTCCGGGTACTGTCCCACGGGACGCCACGTGTCGCCCTCGCGGACCTCGACGGTGCCGTCCTCGGCGACCCGACCCCACTCGGCGGCGTCGGAGGCCACCGGCGGAACGACCGGAGCCGGGGCGACGGGCGCGGCCGCCTTGCGAGGCATCGGCACGCGCGGCGGAGCGGGAACGCGGGGCGGCCCCGGCACGCGTGGCGGTGCGGGGGCGGGAGCGGCCGGCCGGGACGGCTCGTCGTCGGTCGCCGACTCGGCGACGCCAGGCGTCTCGGCGGGCGACTCAGCCGCGGCGGCGTCATCAGCGCCCGACGCGTCGGAGCCAGATGCGTCGGCGTCGGAGGCGGGCGCGTCGGCGTCGACGGGTTCGGCAGCGGGGGGCACGTCGGTGCCCTGCACGGCCTCCTGAGCAACTGCGCTCTCGGCGGCCGGCGACGCGGGCGCGGTCGCGGTCGCGTCCGCGGTCTGCGGTTCGACGACGGCGGCCTCGCCGTTCGGCGTCTCGGGGTTCGGCGACTCGGGGGTGGACGGCTCAGTGGCAGACACAGTGTGCTCCTTGCGCGGCCAGGCCGCGGAGGGGGGTACGGACGGTGTTCAGCCTAGTACGACGGTGCCCGTCGATCTCTCTGCCGGCCCGTCGCGCTCGCTCACCCGGCCGTTACCGGTTTGTGAGGAGAACGTTCCCCGGGCGTAACGCGGCGCGGTCGGTCCGCGAAACATCGCGCTCCTAGCGTCGGGACCAGTCGCCCCGGACCTGAGGAGGAGCATGAGCGTCACCGCATCGCAGACCGCCGAGATCGTCGTCGCCGGAGCGGGCATGGTCGCGCACCGGTTCGTGGAGAGCCTGCTCAGCGCGGATGCCGCCGTGCGCGTCACCGTGATCGGCGAGGAGGGCAGGCACCCCTACGACCGCGTCGGGCTGACCGGGTACTTCGACGGCACCACGCCCGACGAGCTCACCCTCGACCCGAGCGTCTTCGACGACGACAGGATCAGCCTGTTCCCCGGCGACCGGGTGCGCCGCATCGACCGGCGGCGCACGACGGTGACGACCGCGTCGGGGCGCGGCATCCGTTACGACACGCTGGTGCTCGCCACCGGCTCGTACGCGGCGCGCGTGGCCGTGGACGGCGCGGACCTGCCGGGCTGCTTCGTGTACCGCACCCTCGAGGACGTCCGGTCGCTGCGCACCTTCGTGGAGCGACGCCGCGCCGAACTGGGCAGACCGCTGCGGGGTGCGGTGGTCGGCGGTGGACTTCTCGGCCTGGAGGCGGCCGGTGCGCTGCAGGGGATGGATGTGGACTGCACGGTGGTGCAGTACTCCGACCGACTGATGTCGGCGCAGCTCGATCCAGCGGCCGGGCGGATGCTGCGGCGTCTGATCGAGGCGCGGGGCATCGCCGTGCGCACCGAGGCGCGCACCACGCGCCTCGACCCTGATGCCTCGGGGCAGGTGACCGGTCTGGAGTTCCAGGACGGCACGCTGCACGAGGCGGACGTGGTCGTGTTCACCGTCGGAGTCCGACCGCGCGATGAGCTGGCCAGAGGGGCAGGTCTCGCCGTCGACCCGCGTGGCGGAGTGCGCATCGACGAGCGGTGCACGACCAGCGATCCGCGCATCTTCGCGATCGGCGAAGTGGCCAGTTTCGAGGGCCGCAGCGTCGGCCTGGTCGCACCCGGATATGCGATGGCCGAGGTCGCGGCGAACGTGCTGCTCGGTGGCGACGCCACCTTCCCCGGTTACGACGAGTCGGCCAAGCTGAAGCTGTCCGGCGTAGACGTCGCCAGCTTCGGTGATGCGATGGCCACGACCCCGCAAGCCCTGGACGTCGTCTACGCCGACCCGGTGGCCGGTGTGTACAAGAAGCTCGTGCTGTCCGACGACGCGAAGACGCTGTTGGGCGGCATCCTGGTCGGCGATGCGTCCGCGTACGGCGCTCTGCGCCCTCTCGTCGGCGCGCCCCTCGGCGGCGACCCGGCCGCGTACCTGCTGCCGGAGGGCGGCGTCGAGGCGCCCTCCGGCAGCCTCCCCGACGCGGCCGTGGTGTGCTCCTGCGCGAACGTGACAGCGGGCCGCATCCGGCAGGCCGTGCACGAGGAGGGCTGCACCGACGCGGCGGCGGTGAAGGGGTGCACGCGCGCCGGCGCCACCTGCGGCTCGTGCGTGCTGATGGTGAAGAAGATCGTCGGCCAGGAGCTGGCCACGCTCGGCCAGGCGGTTCCCGACGCGCTGTGCGAGCATTTCTCGATGTCGCGCCGGATGCTGTTCGACGCCGTGCGCGTGTCAGGGCTCACCACGTTCAGCAGTGTCATCGAGCGGTTCGGACACGGACGGGGCTGCGACATCTGCAAGCCCGTGCTGGCCAGCATCCTGTCCGTGCTCGTCGGCGGGCACGTGCTGGACGGCGAGAACGCGACGCTGCAGGACACCAACGACCACGTGATGGCCAACCTTCAGAAGGACGGCACCTACTCGGTCGTCCCGCGGATGCCGGGCGGCGAGGTCACGCCGGACGGCCTGCTCGCCATCGGGCACATCGCGAAGGACTTCGGCCTGTACACGAAGATCACCGGCGGGCAGCGGATCGACATGTTCGGCGCGCGGCTGGAACAGCTTCCCGCCGTCTGGCAGCGACTCGTGGACGCCGGCTTCGAGTCGGGTCACGCCTACGGCAAGGCGCTGCGCACGGTGAAGTCCTGCGTGGGCTCCACCTGGTGCCGCTACGGCGTGCTCGACTCGGTCGGGATGGCGGTGCGGCTCGAGCTGCGCTACCGCGGGCTGCGCGCCCCGCACAAGCTGAAGGTGGGTGTCTCCGGCTGCGCCAGGGAGTGCGCGGAGGCCCGATCGAAGGACGTCGGCGTCATTGCGACCGAGGCCGGGTGGAACATGTACGTCGGCGGGAACGGCGGGTTCACGCCCCGGCACGCCCAGTTGCTGGCATCCGATCTGTCCGACGACGCACTCATCACGGCGATCGACCGCTTCTTCATGTACTACATCCGCACCGCCGACCGGCTGCAGCGCACCGCCCCGTGGTGCGAGGAGCTGGAGGGCGGGCTGGACGGCCTGCGCGGCGTGATCTTCGACGACTCCCTGGGCATCTGCGCCGACCTCGACGCCGCCATGGCACGACATGTCGCCGGCTACGAGGACGAGTGGGCCGCGACCCTGCGCGACCCCGAGAAGCTGCGCCGGTTCGAATCGTTCGTGAACGCGGCGTCCACGCCCGACCCGTCGCTGGCGTACGTCGCCGAGCGCGGGCAGGTGCGGCCGGCCACAGCGCAGGAGAGAAGCGACGGCGGCGTGCTGATCGCCGGGACGACACTGGAGGTGCGGCGATGACCCTGCTCGCGGATGCCACGACCACGGCGGTCTGCACGATCGGCGACCTGGAGGTGGAGCGCGGGCGCGCCGCCCTGGTGGGCGACCGGCAGGTGGCGTTGTTCCTGCTCCGGGACGGCACGGTGCACGCGGTGTCGAACCTCGACCCGTACAGCGGTGCGCACGTCATCTCCCGAGGCATCGTCGGCACGCGCGGCGACGCCCCCACGATCGCCTCGCCGATGCACAAACAGGTGTTCGATCTGCGCACCGGCGAGTGCCTCGACACGCAGGGCAAGCCGCCGCATGCGCTCACGGTGTGGCGCGTCGTCCTGCGCGGCGAGAAGGTGCATCTGCTGCCCCCGTCCGACGCGAGCGCTGGGGAGTGCTGATGACCAGCGTCCTGGGGCTCAGCCTGACCGACCGGCTCGTGCTCGTCGTCGGCGGCGGCGCCGTGTCGGCGCGGCGCATCAGCCGGTTCCTCGCCGACGGCGCCCGCGTCCGCCTGGTCGCCCCCGAGCTCTCGCCTGCGGTGCGGGCCCTGCTCGACGCCCCCGGCGTGACCTGGCGGTCGCGGCGCTTTCGCTCCGCCGACCTGCGCGGCGCCTGGGTCGTGCACACCGCGACCGGCGATCCCGTCACCGACCGGGCGATCGCCGCGCTCTGCGAACGCCGCCGCACGTTCTGCGTGAACGCCTCAGACGGCGCGCACGGCACGGCGCGGATGACCGCGCAGATCCGATCCGGCGACGTGGTGATCGGGGTCGCCGGCGAGGTGGGCGTCGATCCGACACGCGCGGCGCGGGTGCGCGACGAGATCGGCACGCTGCTGACCGAGGGCAGGCTTCCGGTGCGCGCGCGGCGTGCGGCTGCCGTGGGGCGGGTCGACCTGGTCGGCGGCGGGCCGGGTCCGGTGGACCTGATGACGGTGCGCGCCCGACGGCTGCTCGCCGAGGCGGACGTGGTCGTGACGGACCGGCTGGGCCCGTCGGCGGCCGTCCTGTCGGAACTCGACCCCGACGTGCTCGTGATCGACGTGGGCAAGCGTCCCGGGGATCATCCGGTCCCTCAGGACGAGATCAATGCGCTGCTGATCGCGCACGCGACGGCCGGACGCCGGGTGGTCAGGCTCAAGGGCGGCGACCCGTTCGTGTTCGGCCGCGGCGGCGAGGAGATGGCCGCGTGCCTGGCGGCCGGCATCCCCGTCGACGTCGTGCCCGCCCCGTCCAGCGCCGTCGCCGTGCCGCAGGCGGCCGGCATCCCCGTCACGCATCGGGGTGTGGCATCGGCCTTCCACGTCGTGAACGGGCAGGGCCCGGTCTCCGACACCACGCTGCGCGCTCTCGCCGACGAGACGGTCACCACCGTCGTGCTGATGGGCGTCGCCGGCCTGCCGCGGCTCGTCGACAGCGCGCTGCGGCACGGCATCCCCGCCGCGCGCGCGGTGGCGATCGTCGAGAACGGCCACACCGCCGCGCAGCGCACCATCCGCAGCACGCTCGGCGCGGTGGTTGCGGACGCCGCGGCCGCCGGCGTCCGCAACCCTGCGGTCATCGTGATCGGCGACGTGGCTCGCGCCGATCTGCTCCTTCCGCGGCAGGTCGCGGTGGGAGGAGCCGCCGGGTGACGCCGGGCGCCCCCGGCCCGGCTGCGCTGACCGGCTGCACGATCGTCGTCGCCGCCGACCGCCGGGCAGGAGATCTCGCGAGCGCCCTCCAACGCCGCGGTGCTCACGTGCTGTGCGCGCCGCCGCTCAGCATCCTGCCGAACGCCGACGACGCCGAGCTCGTGAGCCGTACCCGCCGGATCGTCGCGGAGCCGCCCGACGTCGTCGTGGTCACCACCGGTGTGGGGTTCCGCGGCTGGATGGACGCCGCGCACGAGCACGGCCTCGACGAACAACTGCATGCCGCGCTGGCGGGCGCCCGGTTCATCGCGCGCGGTCCGAAGGCGCACGGCGCGATCCAGCAGTCCGGTTTCACGGCCGACTGGGTGGCGCCGACGGAGACCGCCGCCGAGGTCGGTGCGCACCTCCTGCGCACGCCGCTGACCGGATGCCGGGTCGTGGTGCAGCACCACGGCGCCGGGTCGGACGGACTCGACGCCCTGCTGGAGAGTCAGGGGGCAACGGTGACGCCGATCGTCGTGTACCGGTGGGCGCAGCCGCGCGATCCGGAACTGCTCACCCAGTCGGTGCAGTCGGCGGCCGGCGGCGAGGCCGACGCGGTGCTGTTCACGTCGGCACCGTCCGCGTCGGCATGGCTCCGCGCGGCCGCCGACGCGAACGTCGTCGAGGCGGTGCGCCGCCGGGCGGGATCCGGCCGGCTGCTGCTGGCCGCGGTGGGACCGATTACCGCGGCACCGCTGCGGGATGCCGGTATGGCCGTCACCGTCGCCGATCGCGGCCGGCTCGGATCGCTGGCTCGCTGCGTGGTCGGCGCACTCGGCCCCGGCGGAGCGGCCCCGGTCCTGCGCACGCCGGCGGGCGAACTGTCCCTGCGCAGCGGCGGCGCCTGGCTGGAGGACGCGTTCCTTCCGCTGAGCAGGGCCGGGGCCGCCCTGCTGGGCGCGCTGTTCGACGCCGGCGGTCGCGTGCTGTCGCGCGACGAGCTCGCGGCTTCGCTGCCCCGCGCCGGCGGAAACGCGCACGCCGTCGAGATGGCTGTGGCCCGGCTGCGAGAGGCGCTCGGCGGTGCGGACGTCGTCCGGACGGTCGTGAAGCGCGGCTACCGGCTCGCGCTCGCGGACGATTGATCACGCACGACGCGACGTGGTGATGCCCCGACGGTCTTCCCGTTCCGCCGGGGCATCACCGTCTTCCGGTCAGGCCGCGCCGACCGGCTCCGGCGCGGCCACGGGGCGGGCGGCGGCAGCGGGGCGGGCGCCACTCACGGACGCGACCCGACGCTGCGCGGGGCGACCGTACGTGACGTACAGCGGGACGCCGACGAAGAGCAGACCGCCGACGAGGTTGCCGACCACGGTGGGCAGCTCGTTCCAGAGCAGGTAGTCCATCACCGTGAAGTCGGCGCCGAGCAGCAGCCCGGACGGGAACAGGAACATGTTCACGATGGAGTGCTCGAAGCCCAGGTAGAAGAACAGCATGATCGGCATCCACATGGCGGCGATCTTGCCGAGGACGCTGTCCGAGATCATGGCGAGCACGACGCCGGTGGAGACCATCCAGTTGCACAGCACGCCACGGATGAACAGCGTGAGCATGCCTGCTGCGCCGTGCTCGGCGTAGCCGATGGTGCGGCCGTGGCCGATCTCGCCGATGGCGACGCCGACGGGGCTCGGCTCGGTGGCGAAGCCGTAGGTGAAGTAGACCGCCATCAGCACGGCCACCAGGAACGCGCCGCCGAAGTTGCCGACGAACACCAGTCCCCAGTTGCGCAGCATGCCCCGGACGGTGGCGCCCGGGCGTCGGTCGAGCACGGCGAGCGGCGCGAGGGTGAACACGCCGGTGAGCAGGTCGTACCCGAGCAGGTACAGCATGACGAAGCCGACGGGGAAGAGCAGGGCGCCGAGCAGCGGCTGCCCGGTGCTGGTGCCGACAGTGACGGCGAACGCTGCGGCGATGGTGAGAAGCGCTGCGCCCATGAACGAGCGGATCAGCGTGTCTCGAGTGGACATCTGGATCTTGTAGGCGCCGGCGTCGACCATGCGGGTGACGAGATCGGCGGGCTTGACGTAGGACACGGGCAACCTCCACGGGGTGGGACGAGTGCGGGACTGCGGTCCAGCGTCGTCCACCCGTGTTTCGCGGACAGGTGCGGTGCGTTACGGCCGTGGAGCGTTCCGCTCACTTCGGCCGAGGGTCGCGTGTGAGAGCGAGACGCTCAGTCCGGCGTCTGCGTCGGCACCGGCGTCGGCGCGTCGGTCGGCGCGTTCGGCAGGGTCGGCGTCGTGCTCGGCGCGGGGGAGGGCGCGGTGGGCGCCGACGACGGCTCGGGCGACGGCACGGTGGGTGTCGACGACGGCTCCGGCTCGGGGGCGGTGATCTGGGCGTGCAGCGCCTGGCTGACAAGCGCACCGACGACGATCACACCGCCTGCGACCGCGGCGATCACGGTGTCACGGCGGCGGCGACGGACCTGCCGCTCGTGCCAGGCCGTGCGCGCGGCGTACAGTCGGGCGCGCTCCGCCTCCTCGCGTGCGCGCTGCGCCCTGGACCCGCGTCCCGCCATCCTCGACTCCTTCTCCGGTGTTCGTGCGACGACTGCGAGCCTACCGCCGCGCGGACGCGGCCCCGTGTCGGCGGCCCGCACTAGCCTGGAGGGATGAGCTCCGCCCTGCTGTCGGGACAGACCCCGCTCGCCGTGCGCATGCGGCCGGTGTCCCTCGACGAGGTCGCCGGGCAGCGCCACCTGCTGCGCGCCGGTTCCCCGATCGTGGCGCTCGCCGACCCCGAGGCGGCCGCGCCGGGTGCCGTGTCGATCATCCTGTGGGGTCCGCCCGGCACAGGCAAGACGACCTTGGCGCAGGCGATCGCGCGATCGTCGGGGCGTCGATTCGTCGAACTGTCGGCGATCACCGCCGGCGTCAAGGACGTCCGGGAGGTGATGCAGGAGGCGATCACCCAGCGCGACCTGTACGGGCAGACCACCATCCTCTTCCTCGACGAGATCCACCGCTTCACGAAGGCGCAGCAGGATGCGCTGCTGCCCGGTGTCGAGAACGGCTGGGTGATCCTCATCGCCGCGACCACCGAGAACCCGTCGTTCTCGGTCATCTCCCCGCTGCTGTCGCGGTCGCTGCTGCTCACGCTGCAGCCGCTCACCGACGACGACATCGGCGTGCTCGTCGACCGCGCCCTCACCGACGCGCGCGGGCTGGGCGGGCGGGTCGCTCTCGCCGACGACGCCAGGTCGGCGCTGATCCGGCTCGCCTCCGGCGACGCCCGCCGCGCGCTCACCGGTCTCGAGGCGGCGGCCGCCGTCGCGCTGTCGGGTGGCACGGATGCCATGGACGGCGGCGACGAAGACGCCGAGTCCGACGAGATCGACGACGCGAGCGCCGTCCCCGTGGTGACCGCCGACGATGTCGCGCAGGCCGTGGACCGCGCGCTGCTGCGCTACGACCGGCAGGGGGACGAGCACTACGACGTCATCAGCGCCTTCATCAAGTCGATCCGGGGCTCCGACCCCGACGCGGCGGTGCACTACCTCGCGCGCATGATCGAAGCGGGGGAGGACCCGCGATTCATCGCGCGTCGTCTGGTCATCTCAGCCGCGGAGGACATCGGCCTGGCCGACCCGCAGGCGCTGGTCATCGCCACCGCCGCCGCCGACGCGGTGGCGTTCATCGGGATGCCGGAGGGCCGGATCCCGCTCGCCGAGGCCACGATCTACCTCGCCACGACCGCCAAGTCGAACGCGGCCTATGCGGCGATCAACGCCGCGATCGCCGATGTCAGGGCGGGCGGTTTCGGGCGGGTCCCCATCCATCTGCGCGACGCCCACTACGCGGGGGCGAAGCGGCTCGGCCACGGCAAGGGCTACCGCTACCCGCACGACAGCGACGCAGGCATCCTTCCCCAGCAGTACCTGCCGGACGAGCTCGTCGGGCGGCGCTACTACGAGCCCAAACAGCTCGGCGCGGAACGCGACGTGTCCGCCCGGCTGGAGCGCATCCGCCGCATCCTCGGCGACCGCTGAGCACGGGCGGGGCGCCGCAAGCCCGTCTGATAGGATGGAGCGGCTCGAAACCGAGTTTTCGGGCATCCCCTCACTCACACCCCACCGATCAGACGCTCCGGCGTGCGCCTGACGGCAGAGCGGGGGAGATACGCCCGTGAGACGCGAAAGACGCGTCCACGTCACGGAAGGAATGCTTCGTGGTCACGAAGTCCCAGGACCGCCGCAAGGTCCGTCTCAGCCGCGCCCTCGGCGTGGCGCTCACCCCGAAGGCCGCCCGCTACCTCGAGAAGCGCCCCTACGCTCCGGGCGAGCACGGCCGCACCAAGCGCAAGGCCGACAGCGACTACGCCGTCCGTCTGCGCGAGAAGCAGCGTCTGCGCGAGCAGTACGGCATCCGCGAGAAGCAGCTGCAGATCGTCTTCCGCGAGGCCAAGCGCAAGGAGGGCCTGACCGGTGAGAACCTGGTCGAGCTGCTCGAGATGCGTCTGGACGCCCTCGTGCTGCGTGCCGGCTTCGCCCGCACCACCGCGCAGGCCCGTCAGCTCGTCGTGCACCGCCACATCCTGGTGGACGGCCAGACCGTGGACCGCCCTTCGTTCCGCGTGAAGCCGGGTCAGCTCATCCACGTCAAGGCCAAGTCGGAGAGCCTCGAGCCCTTCCAGGTCGCAGCCGCCGGCGGTCACGCCGAGGTGCTGCCCCCGGTTCCGGGTTACCTCGAGGTCGAGCTGGACAAGCTGCAGGCACGTCTGGTCCGTCGTCCGAAGCGCGCCGAGGTCCCCGTGACCTGTGAGGTGCAGCTGGTCGTCGAGTACTACTCGGGTCGCTGAGTCGATCCGCACACGAGAGGCGTCGGGCCACCCGGCGCCTCTCGTCGTCTCCGGCCCCGTTTCCGCCTACGATGGAGGGGCCGCGTCCGGCGGCCAAGACGAGGATGACGACATGAAGAACGTGCTGTGGTTCCTGATCGGCGTGATCGGCGGCTTCGTCGCCGCGCACTTCATGAACAAGGACCCGCGCGGCCAGGAGATCTTCGCCGAGATCGACGCGCGCATCTCGGAGTTCACCGCGATCCTCGGCGACGCGTACCGCGCACAGGACGCGCGCCTGTCCGACCCGGCGGACGACTGACCCGACACCCCCTTGCCACGCCCGCGGATGCCGGGCGCGGCTTGATATGCAAGGACACCCACGAGCTCTATGAAAACCGCGGAGATCGCGCAGCGCTACCTCGACTACTTCGAGAAGAACGACCACCTCATCGTGCCGTCCGCGTCGCTGGTCAGCGACGACCCGTCGCTGCTGTTCACGGTGGCGGGCATGGTGCCGATGATCCCGTATCTCACCGGGGTCGTGCCCGCACCGCATCCGCGCATCGCCGACCTGCAGAAGTGCATCCGCACCAACGACATCGAAGAGGTCGGACGCACCGCCCGCCACGGCACGTTCTTCCAGATGCTCGGCAACTGGTCGTTCGGTGACTACTTCAAAGAGGGCGCGATCCGCTACGCCTGGGAGCTGCTCACGACCTCCGAGGCCGATGGCGGCTTGGGCTTCGACGAGAAGGACCTCTGGGTCACCGTCTACGAGACCGACGACGAGGCCGAGGCGATCTGGCGCGATGTGATCGGCCTGAAGCCGGAGCGCATCCAGCGCCTGGGCCGCGCGGACAACTACTGGAACACCGGCCAGCCCGGCCCCGGCGGTCCCGACTCCGAGATCTTCTTCGACCGCGGCCCCGCCTACGGCAAAGACGGCGGCCCCGCCGCCGACGACACCCGGTTCCTGGAGATCTGGAACCTCGTGTTCATGCAGGACTTCATCGAGAACATCCGCGGCAAGACGGAGTTCGACATCACCGGGTCGCTGCCGCAGAAGAACATCGACACCGGCATGGGCCTCGAGCGCGTCGCCTTCCTCAAGCAGGGCGTCGAGAACATGTACGAGACCGACCAGGTGCGCCCTGTGCTCGACCGTGCCGTGGAGTTGTCTGGACGCCGCTACGGCGCGGTGCACGAGGACGACGTCCGGTTCCGCGTCATCGCCGACCACGTGCGCTCCTCGCTGATGCTGCTCTCCGACGGTGTACGCCCGTCGAACGAAGGCCGCGGGTACATCCTGCGCCGGCTGATGCGACGCACCGTCCGCGCCATGCGCCTGCTGGGCGTGGACGCGCCCTCGTTCCCGGAGCTGTTCAGCGCCTCCCGCGACGCCATGAAGGCGACCTACCCGGTGCTGGAGACCGACTGGGCGCAGCTGTCCGCCGCCGCCTATGCGGAGGAGGAGACCTTCCGCCGCACGCTCGCCCAGGGCTCGACCATCCTCGACCTCGCTCTCGGCGAGACGAAGAGGAGCGGCGGCACGACCCTCAGCGGCTCCGAGGCGTTCCTGCTGCACGACACCTACGGCTTCCCGATCGACCTCACGCTCGAGGTCGCGGAGGAGGCCGGGCTCAGCGTCGACCGGGCGGCGTTCGACACGCTCATGCAGGAGCAGCGCACCCGCGCCAAGGCCGACGCCCGCAATCGCAAGCGCCAGCTCGCCGACGTGTCGGTCTATCGGCAGTTCCGCGCCCTCGGCGAGACCGGCTTCACCGGCTACACCGACCTGCAGACCGAGTCCCGCGTGCTCGGCATCGTCGTGGACGGCGCCCCCGCGCAGACCGCGACCGAAGGTCAGGTCGCCGAGGTGATCCTCGCCGAGACGACCCTGTACGCCGAGTCCGGCGGCCAGGTCGCCGACAAGGGCAGCATCATCGGCACCGGGTTCGAGCTGGACGTGCTCGACGTGCAGCGACCGGTACCGGGACTCATCAGCCACACCGTGCTCGTCGCCTCGGGCGCGGTGGCCGTCGACGACCGCGCGACCACCGTGGTGGACGCCGCCAACCGTCGCGCCGCCCGCCAGGCGCACTCCGCGACCCACCTGGTGCACGCGGCCCTGCGCGACACCCTGGGCCCGACGGCCACGCAGGCTGGTTCGCTGAACCGCGCCGGATACATGCGCTTCGACTTCTCCTGGTCGCAGCCGCTGTCCGCGGACACGCGGTCCGAGATCGAGGACATCGCCAACCGCGCCGTGCACGAGTCGCTCGAGGTCACCACGCGCATCGTCTCGCTCGACGAGGCCAAGGAGGCCGGCGCCATGGCGCTGTTCGGCGAGAAGTACGGCGACGTCGTGCGGATGGTCGACATCGGTGGTCCGTGGTCGCGCGAGCTGTGCGCGGGCACCCACGTGACCAACAGCGCCGAGATCGGGCTGGTGAGCGTCGTCGGCGAATCCTCGGTCGGGTCGTCGACCCGCCGCGTGGAGGCGCTGGTCGGTCAGGACGCGTTCCGTGAGCTCGCCGCCGAACGGGCCGTGGTCTCGCAGCTGACCGCCGCCCTGAAGACACCCCGCGACCAGCTCTCCGCACGCATCGAGGAGCTCACCGCCAGCCTCAAAGCGGCCGAGAAGCGCATCGCCCAGTTCGAGGCGAAGGAGCGCGAGGGTCGCGTGCCCGCGCTGGCCGAGGCCGCGCAGCAGGTCGGCGCGTACCGCGTGGCGTCGGCGTCCCTGGGTGAGGTCGGTTCGGCCGACGACGTGCGCACGCTGGCACTGAGCGTGCGCGAGCGACTCGGCGCGGATGCCGCGGTCGTCGCGTTCGGAGGCGTCGCCAACGGCCGCCCGATCGTCGTCGTCGCCACGAACGACTCCGCCCGCGCGGCGGGTGCGAAGGCGGGCGCGCTGGTGCGCGTCGCCGCCGGCGTGCTCGGCGGTGGCGGTGGCGGTCGCGACGACGTCGCGCAGGGCGGCGGTACCGACGCCTCGGCGCTGGACGCGGCGCTGGATGCCGTGATCGCGGAGCTCCGGGCCGCGTGACCGGCTTCCGGCGGGGCACCCGTCTCGGCATCGACGTCGGCAAGGCGCGCGTCGGCGTGTCGCGCTGCGACCCCGACGGCATGCTCGCCGTGCCGGTGGAGACGGTGCCGCGCACCGAGGCCTCCCTCGATCGCATCGCCGAGCTGGTCGCCGAATGGATGCCGCTCGAGATCGTCGTGGGACTCCCCGTGAACATGCGGGGCGACGAGACCGCCTCCACCCAGGACGCCAGGGAGTTCGCCGCGGGCATCGCGGCGCGCACCGGCGTGCCGGTGCGCCTGGTGGATGAACGGCTCAGCACCGTCAGCGCGCACGCCGCGCTGCGCTCATCGGGGCGCAGCCAGAAGAACTCTCGTAGCATTGTGGATCAGGTCGCCGCAGTGGTGCTGCTCCAGCACGCGGTCGACACGGAGAAGAGCACCGGACGCCCGGCCGGTGCGTTGATCGAGCCCGATGAGGAGCCGGCCCGCGATGTCTGAGCCCGACCGATCCGGAAAGGACCGCTCGCTGGGCGACCTCTTCGACAACCTCCCCACGGCGTCGACCGCGATCCCCGAGCGTGAGCCGCGCGACGAGGCGCCCGCCCCCGGCACACGCCGCGCACGCCGTCAGGCGCAGCAGACGCCGCCGGCCCCCGCTCCCACCCCTCAGGCCCCCGACGAGTCGTCCCGGCCGGCGCCCGGCGGGTCGACGGCATCCGAACCGGCGCCCGCGGAGCCGGCATCCGCACCCACCGAGCCGGCATCCGCACCCGACGAGCCCGCGCCCGCGCCCCAGCCGGCGTCGAGCACGGACCCGACGTCCCACGACGACGAGGGGTCGCTGGAGGCGCTGTTCACGCCCGAGCAGCACCGGGAGCCGCGGGCCAAGCCTCGCGGCCGCGGGTGCCTGATCGCGCTGATCATCGTGCTCGTACTGGTCGGCGGCCTCGCCGCCGGCGGCGTCTGGGTGTGGAACACGTACGGCGACCGCATCAGCGACATCATGGGTTGGGGCGAGCCGAAGGACTACGAGGAGGGGCAGGCGCACGGCGAGGCACTGGTCACCATCAGGTCCGGCGACACCGGCCGCCCGGTTTCGAGCGCCCTGTACGAGGCCGGCGTCACGAAGACGGATGAGGTCTTCTACGAGTGGCTGCTCGAGGAGGACCCGTCGGTGACGTTCTACCCCGGCGTGTACAAGCTGCAGAAGAAGATGACCGCCGAGGCGGCGCTGAAAGCGCTTCAGGACCCCGCGAACCGCATGGAGAACACCGTGCGGATCCCCGAGGGCGGCACCATCGAGTCGTCACTGCCGCGGATCGTCGACGGCGTCGGCATCCCGCTCGCCGATCTCGAGGCCGCGGTGAAGGACCCGGCGGTGTACGGCGTGCAGGGCCCGTCCCTGGAGGGCTGGCTGTTCCCCGCCGTCTACACGTTCGACCCCGGTGCGACCGCGAAGGACGTCATCGCGCGCATGGTCGAGCGCACCCGCCAGTCGCTCGAGGAGGCGGGTGTGCCGGACGCCGACGCGCAGCGCATCCTGACGATCGCGTCGATCATCGAGCGCGAGGGCCGCACCCCGGACTTCCCGAAGGTGTCCCGGGTCATCCAGAACCGGCTCGATCAGGGCATGAAGCTGCAGATGGACTCGACCGCGCAGTACGGGTACGGCGAACTGCACGCCGGGTCGGCCAGCACCTCGAAGGAGGCCCAGAACGACGACAACCCGTGGAACACGTACGTCATCGACGGCCTGCCCGCCGGTCCCATCGCGAACCCGAGCGACGCCGCGATCGACGCCGCCATGCACCCGGCCGACGGCGACTGGCTGTACTTCGTGACCATCAACATGAACACCGGCGAGACCCAGTTCTCGTCGACGTACGAGGAGCACCAGCGCGGCATCGACAAATGGCACGCCTGGTGCCGCGAGAACCCCGACTCCGGATGCTGACATGACACGCCGCCGTCTCGCGGTGTGGGGCGACCCGATCGGGCACAGCCGCTCGCCCGCCCTGCACGGCGCCGCCTACCGCGCCCTCGGCCTGGACTGGGAGTACGGCAGGGAGCGGGTCGGAACCGACGCGTTCCCTGCCCGGCTCGCCGGGCTCGACGACTCCTGGCGCGGACTGTCGCTGACCATGCCGCTGAAGGAGGTCGCGCACGCGGCCGCCGACGAGTTGGACCCGCACGCCACCCTCACCGGCGCGGTGAACACGCTGCTGCTGGGCGAGCGGCTGCGCGGGTTCAACACCGACGTCGGCGGGATCGTCGACGCGTTCACGGAGGCGTCGGTGAGCGGCATCCGCTCGGCCCGCGTCCTCGGCGCGGGCGCGACCGCAGCCTCCGCCCTCGTCGCCCTCCACGAGCTCGGCGCCGAGCGGGTGGAGATCCGCGCCAGACGCCCCGAGGCGGCGGCCGGGCTCGTCGCGCTGGGGGAGCGGTTGGGCGTCACGACGGCGGTGTCCCCGTTCGACGCCCCGGCGGGCCCGGTTGACGCCACCGTCGCGACGCTGCCGAGCGGCACGGTGCTGCCGGAGCGGCACTCCGCCCCGCTGGCGGATGCCGGGGGCGTGCTGTTCGAGGCGGCGTACGCGCCATGGCCGTCCGCCCTGGCCGCGACCTGGCCGCACCGGACCGTGCTGTCCGGGTTCGAGATGCTGCTGCACCAGGCGGTGCGACAGATCCGCATCTTCCTGCACGGCACGCAGCAGGAGCGGCTGCCGGACGAGGACGTCATCGTGGACGTGATGCGCTCCGCGGCCATGGGAGACTAGAGCAATGCTCCGCGTGCTCACGGCCGGCGAATCGCACGGCCCCGAACTCATCGCCGTCATGGAGGGTCTGCCCTCCGGCGTTCCCGTCACCGCCGAGGCGATCCAGGCCGATCTCCAGCGCCGCAAGCTGGGGTACGGCCGCGGGTCGCGGATGAAGTTCGAGCAGGACGAGCTGACCATCTCCGGCGGCGTGCGCCACGGCAGGAGCCTCGGCAGCCCGATCGCGCTGCGGATCGGCAACACGGAGTGGCCGAAGTGGGTCGAGGTGATGAACCCTGCCCCGGTGGAGCTCACCGACAAGTCCCGGGGTCGCGGCGCACCGCTCACCCGCCCGCGTCCCGGCCATGCCGACCTGGTCGGCATGCAGAAGTACGACTTCGACGAGGCGCGGCCGATCCTCGAACGCGCCAGCGCCCGTGAGACCGCCGCCCGGGTCGCCCTGGGCGCCGTCGCCCGCGGGTTCCTCTCCGAGCTCGGCATCCGTCTGGTGAGCCACACCCTCTCGATCGGGCCGGTGCAGGTGCCCGACGGCACGCCGCTGCCCACACCCGACGATGTGGACCGGCTGGACGCCGACCCGCTGCGCTGTTTCGACCCGGACACGTCGGCCCTGATGGTCGCGGAGGTGGACGCCGCTCGCAAGGACGGCGACACGCTCGGCGGCATCGTCGAGGTGCTCGCCTACGGCCTCCCGCCGGGACTCGGGTCGCACGTGCACTGGGACCGCCGCCTCGACGGGCGCCTGGCCCAGGCGCTGATGAGTATCCAGGCGATCAAGGGCGTCGAGGTCGGCGACGGCTTCGAGACCACCCGCCGCAGAGGGTCCGCCGCGCACGACGAGCTGTTCCCGACCGGCGACGGCATCACCCGCGCGTCCGACCGCGCCGGCGGCACCGAGGGCGGCATGTCCACCGGCACCGTGCTGCGCGTGCGCGCAGGGATGAAGCCGATCGCGACCGTGCCGCACGCCCTGCGCACCATCGACGTCGCCTCCGGTGAGACCGCCACCGCGCACCACCAGCGCTCCGACGTGTGCGCGGTGCCCGCAGCGGGTGTGGTCGCCGAGGCGATGGTGGCGATCGAACTGGCGAACGCGGTGCTCGAGAAGTTCGGCGGCGACAGCGTTGCGGAGACCCGCCGCAACCTCGAGTCGTACCTCGCCGCGATCCCCGAGGCGCTGCGCACCGCTCCGGCGTCCGAGGCGGCGCTGCTCGCGCATGATGAGCTCGGCTGAGCCTCCGCTCACGCTGGTCCTGGTCGGCCCGATGGCCGCGGGCAAGACGAGCGTCGGGCGCAAGGTCGCCCGGCTGCTGTCGGTGCCGTTCATCGACACCGACAAGCGGATCGCCGCGGAGCACGGACCGATCCCGCAGATCTTCGCCGAGCGGGGTGAGCAGCACTTCCGCGAGCTCGAGCGAGCGGCCGTGGCGGCCGCGATCGCCGAGGGCGGGGTGGTCTCGCTGGGCGGCGGCGCGGTGACGGACGCCGGGACGAGAGCGCTGCTCGCACAGCATCCCGTGGTGTTCCTCACCGTCGACGCCGACGTCGTCGCCCACCGCATCCGCGGGGCGGGGCGCCCGCTGCTGGACGGCGAGGAGGACCCCGTGGAACGCTGGCGGACCATCTTCGCCCAGCGCAGGGACTGGTACGAGCAGGTCGCGGATCTCACCGTCGACACGTCGCGGCGTCCGATGCGGCAGCTCGCCGAGCAGATCGCCGCATGGAGGAAGGAACAGGCATGAGCACCACCACCATCTCCGTCACCGGACAGGACGCGTACGACATCACGGTCGGCCGAGACATCCTCGATCGTGTGTCGCAGGCGCTCGCCCCGTCGGTGCGCAAGGTGCTCGTCGTGCACCCGCCGACCCTCGCCGAGCGCGCCGCGCGCCTGCGCGAACGCCTGCTCGCCGACACCGGCGACGGCCCGCGCGAGGTGCTGCTCGCCGAGATCCCGGATGCCGAGCAGGGCAAGCGCATCGAGGTGGCCGCGTTCTGCTGGCAGGTGATGGGGCAGGCGGACTTCACCCGCACCGACGCCGTCGTCGGGTACGGCGGGGGAGCGGTGACCGATCTCGCCGGGTTCGTCGCGGCGACCTGGCTGCGCGGCGTGCAGGTGGTGCAGGTGCCCACCACGGTGCTCGGGCTCGTCGACGCGGCCGTGGGCGGGAAGACCGGCGTGAACACGGCGGAGGGCAAGAACCTGGTCGGTGCGTTCTGGGCGCCGCGCGCGGTGATCGGCGACCTCGACGAACTGGCCAGCCTCAGCCCCAACGAGGCGACGGCCGGCTTCGCCGAAGTCGTCAAGGCCGGATTCATCTGGGCACCCGAGATCCTCGACATCATCGAGGCCGACCCGGCACGCGCCGTCGACACCACCACGGACGAGTTCCGCCGCGCCGTGGAGCTCGCGATCGACATGAAGGCGAAGGTCGTCTCCAGCGACTTCCGCGAGGCCGGGCAGCGGGAGATCCTCAACTACGGGCACACCCTCGGCCACGCCATCGAGCACGCCGAGCGCTACCGCTGGCGGCACGGCGCCGCCATCTCGGTCGGCATGCTGTACGCCGCCGAGCTGTCGCGGCTCGCCGGGCGGCTGTCGGATGCCGCGGCCGAGCGCCACCGCACCGTCCTGGAGTCCCTGGGCCTTCCCACCTCGTACCGCGCCGGCGCCTGGCAGCAGCTGCTCGCCACCATGCAGCGCGACAAGAAGGCACGCGGCGGCATGCTGCGCTTCATCGTGCTCGACGACATCGCCAAGCCGACCGTGCTGCAGGCGCCGGACGAGTCGCTGCTGTTCGCCGCCTACCAGGAGGTCGCGGAGTGACGGCCGTACGGCGCATCCGCGCCGACGAGTGGCGGCAGGCGAAGGCGCTGCGCCTGCAGGCGCTCGCGGACCCCGTCGCGGACCTGGCCTTCCTCGAGACGCTGGACAACGCGTCAGCCCAGCCGGACGAGTTCTGGCAGGAGCGCACCCGCAACAGCGCCGACGGCGACACCGCGGCGCAATTCGTCGCCCTCACGGCCGACGGCACGTGGGCCGGCACGACGACCGTGCTCGCCGACCGCGACCGTGCGGACTCGGGCCTGGTCGTCGGCGTGTACGTCGCCCCCGAGCACCGCTGCGCGGGCCTGATCGAGGCCCTCCTCGATGCCGCGGCCGACTGGGCGCAGGGGCGCGGCTGGTCCGCGCTCATCCTGGAGGTCCATGTCGACAACGCCCGTGCCGTGTCGGCGTACGAGCGCTGCGGGTTCGTGCGCACCGGTGAGCTCACCCAGCACGTCAACGGCACCGAGTACGTGATGCGCCGCGCGCTGTAGTCACCGTTCACAACTCAGGAGAAACCGGCCGATATCCGCGGATATCGGCCGGTTTCGCGTCAGCGGGCCGGGTTGTTCCTGAGTTGTGAACAGGGCGCGCGACGCACGGGCGTGCCCGACCGCTGATATCGTGCCGGACGTGACCTCCCGACGCCTCCTCCTCGTCAACGGCCCGAACCTCAACCTGCTCGGCACCCGGGAACCGGGGATCTACGGCTCCGCCACCCTGGCCGACGTGGAGCGCCTCACCGCGGATGTCGCCCGCGAGCTCGGCTACGAGCTCCGCGCCGTCCAGAGCAACCACGAGGGCGTCCTCATCGACGCGATCCACGCCGCCCGCGAGGACTGCGCCGGCATCGTCATCAACCCCGGCGGTCTGACGCACACGTCGGTGGCGCTGCGGGACGCCCTGACCGGCGTGGGTCTGCCGTTCGCGGAGGTGCACATCTCGGACGTGTACGCCCGCGAGGAGTTCCGTCACTTCTCGTACCTGCACGACGTGGCGGCCGTGCGCGTGGTCGGTCACGGCGTCGACGGGTACGCCGAGGCGGTGCGGGAGCTCGTCGCCAAGATCGGCTGACGCGGACTCACCGCGGGCATCCCGTAGAATCGACTGTCGGCCGTCCGCGCACCGCGCGTCGACCGGCCCTCCTTCTCTCGAAACGAACGGACTCCTCCGCATGGCATCCACCGCAGACATCAAGAACGGCGTCGTCATCAAGATCGACGGACAGCTCTGGAGCGTCGTGGAGTTCCAGCACGTCAAGCCCGGCAAGGGCGGCGCCTTCGTGCGGACCAAGCTCAAGAACGTCGTCTCAGGCAAGACCGTCGACAAGACGTACAACGCCGGCACCAAGATCGACATCGAGAACGTCGACCGCCGCGACTTCACCTACCTGTACACCGACGGCGACGGCTTCGTTTTCATGGATGTCGAGGACTACGACCAGCTCACCGTCCCGGCGACCGTGGTCGGCGACGCCAAGAACTTCATGCTCGAGAACCAGCAGGTGCAGATCGCGCTGAACAACGGCAACCCGCTGTACATCGAGCTGCCGGCGTCGGTCGTGCTCGAGGTGACCTACACCGAGCCGGGCCTGCAGGGCGACCGCTCGTCGGCCGGCACCAAGCCCGCGACCCTCGAGACCGGTTACGAGATCCAGGTCCCGCTGTTCCTCGAGACCGGCACCAAGGTCAAGGTCGACACCCGCACGGGCGACTACCTCGGCCGCGTCAACGACTGACCAGGGCGATCGACTTTGAGCGCACGCACCAAGGCGCGCAAGCGCGCCCTCGACATCCTCTTCTCCGCCGACGTGCGCGGGGAAGAGGTGTCGGTCTCCCTGGCGGCCGCCGCCAAGCGCGCCGCGAACGAACCCGCGCGCGAGGCGTCCTGGCTGTACGCCCGTGACATCGTCGACGGCATCATCGACCATCGCGACGAGATCGACGAGCAGATCACCACGCACAGCCGCGACTGGAAGCTGGAGCGGATGCCGGCCGTCGATCGTGCCCTGCTGCGCATCGGCACCTGGGAGATCCTGTTCAACGACGAGGTTCCGACCGCGGTCGCGATCGACGAGGCGGTCGAACTCGCCAAGGAGCTCTCCACCGAGGACTCCGGCGCGTTCGTGCACGGCGTCCTCGCCCGCATCGCCCGCGCGAGCTGATCCGGGCGCGATGTCGGCGCGGGGCGGCAGGATGTCGTCATGACACCGCTGCGCCCCGGCATCCGCACCCTGCGGCAGCTCGCCGGTGACGGCGGCTACGAGCGCGGCGCCGACTACGCCCGGCGCGGGCGCGTCCTCACCACTGAGTGGGATGCCGCCGCGCAGCTCCTGCTCGGCGAGGTGCAGGGCGCCGAGCCGGAACCATACTGGTGCAGCATCCGTTTCCGCGACGGCGACATCGTCGGCACCGCCTGCTCGTGTCCGATGCAGTACGCGTGCAAGCACATCGTGGCGACGCTGCTCGTCGGCACCGCGGAGGAGCCGGAACCGGCCCCGCCGGTCGGACCGTCCTGGCGTTCGCTGCTGTTCGCGCCCGCCGCGCCGGCATCCGCTCCGATCCCGCTCGCCGTCGGGATCGAGGTGCGCATCCGCCCGCCACGCTCTCCCCAGCACTGGGCCGCGCCCGCCGCCCACGCGGCCTCACCGTACGACCTGCGCCGCCCAGAGGGGGAGATCCTGCTGGCGGTTCGCCCGTTGATGCGCAGCCCCGCCACCGGCCGGTGGATCCAGGGCGATGCGCGCTGGGACACCGTCCGGCGCTCGTCAGGCAGGTTCACACCGGAGCAGGCGCAGTGGTTCACCGACTTCCTCGGCATCGCACGCGACTCGTTGCTGTCCGGCACTGCCGGGGACTGGATCGTGCTCGATCGCGTGCAGTCCCCGCTGCTTTGGCATCACCTGCGTGCGCTGCCGGCCCTGGGCATGCCACTGGAGCCGACCCAGCGGCACACGACGGTGCGGCTGGCCGAATCCGCCTCGGCCGCGCTCGAACTCTCCCCGTCGGACGGCGGCGGTATCACGGTGGGCGTGGACGTCCGCATCGACGACGAGCGGGTCCCCGCGGAATCCGTCCACGTGATCGGCGGATCCGGGCTGTACCTCATCGAGGTCGGCGCGCAGCGCCTTGATGTCACGCTCGCGCCGGTGGCGCTGGCACCCGCCGTGCGCGCGGCGATCGTCGCCGCGCAGCCTGTGGTCGTCCCGGCCGCCGACCGGGAAGCCTTCCTCGCCACCGCCTACCCCGCGCTGGCACGGCAGACCGAGATTCGCGCCACCGGGATGAACCTGCCGCCGATCGCCACCGCCGAGCCGGTGCTCAGCGTGCGCTTCCACCCGGACGACCGCGTGGAGTACCACTTCGCCTGGGAGTACTCCGGGCACGGGCACGTCCCGCTCGCGCCGGGCGGCGAGCCGTTCCGCGACCCGGATGCCGAAGCGCGCCGTCTCCGTGACATCGAAGCGGTGTGGGGCGCGGCGATCCGGCATCCGTTCCACCCGACCGGCGCCCTGCAGGGGATCGAGGCCGCCGAGTGGGCGGCCAAGGTGCTCACCGCTTTCGAGGACAGCGACGTGCGCGTGGTCGTCACCGGCCGGCGGAAGGACTACCGGGAACTCACCGCCGCCCCGGAGATCTCCGTGTCGACCGTCGAATCCACCGACCCGGACTGGTTCGACCTGGGCGTGGTGGTCACGATCGACGGCCGCACCATCCCGTTCACCCCGCTGTTCACCGCGCTGAGCCTGGGCCGCAAGAAGATGCTGCTGTCCGACGGCGGCTACTTCTCGCTCGCACACCCCGCGCTGCAGCGGCTCCGCGACCTCATCGACGAGGCGGCGGGGCTCGCCGAGTGGGAGACCACGCCGCGGATCAGCCGTTATCAGACGACCCTCTGGGAGGAGTTCGAAGACCTCGCCGACCACGCGGAGCCGGCGCTGGCGTGGCGAGCCCTCGCCGAGGGCCTGCGCGACGTCGAGACCATCCCGCCGACCCCCGAACCGCGGATGCTGCAGGCGCAGCTGCGCCCGTATCAGAAGCAGGGCTTCGACTGGCTGGCGTTCCTGTGGCGGCACCGGCTGGGCGGCATCCTCGCCGACGACATGGGGCTCGGCAAGACCCTGCAGCTGCTCGCCCTGATCGCGCACGCCGTCGAGCAGGGGAGCGCCAAGCCGTTCCTCGTCATCGCGCCGACCTCCGTGATGGCGACGTGGCGCAGCGAAGCGGCGCGCTTCACACCCGGGCTCCGGGTGCGCGTGATCGACAGCACCTTCGCCCGGCGTGACCACAGCGTCGCGGATGCCGCGGCGGGTGCCGACCTGATCGTCACCTCGTACACGCTCGCGCGCCTCGACGACGAGCAGTTCCAGGCGGTGGAATGGGCCGGGCTCATCCTCGACGAGGCCCAGTTCGTCAAGAACAACGCCACCCGGCTGCACCGCGTGATCGCAGACCTGAAATCCGTCGTCACGATCGCCGTCACGGGCACACCGCTGGAGAACAGCCTCACCGACCTGTGGTCGCTGCTGTCGTTGGCCGCGCCGGGGCTGTTCCCGTCGGCGCGGAAGTTCCGGCAGGACTACGTGCAGCCGATCGAAAAGGGCAAAGTTCCCGAGAACCAGGAGGGCGGGGCGTACCGGCGGGCCCGCCTGGATCGGCTCCGCCGTCGCATCCGCCCCCTCATGCTGCGCCGCACGAAGGACCTCGTCGCCGCCGACCTGCCCGAGAAGCAGGTGCAGGAGCTGATCGTCGAGCTCAGTCCCGCCCACGGCGCCCGCTACGACACGGTGCTGCAGCGCGAACGCCAGAAGGTGCTCGGCCTGCTCGCCGACCTCGACCGCAACCGGTTCATCGTGTTCCGTTCGCTGACGATGCTGCGGATGATGGCGTTGTCCCCGTCGCTCGTCGACCCGGACGCCGCCATCCCGTCGCGCAAGCTCGACGTGCTGCTGGAGCACATCGACGAGCTGCGCGCAGAGGGGCACCGCGCCCTGGTGTTCAGCCAGTTCACCTCGTTCCTCGACCTCGCCGAGGAACGGCTCACCGCCGCGGGCATCGCGCACGTGCGTCTGGACGGGTCGACGCGACGACGAGCCGAGGTCGTCGACGGCTTCCGCGCGGGGGAGCAGCCGGTTTTCCTGATCAGCCTCAAGGCCGGCGGCTTCGGTCTCACGGTCACCGAGGCCGACTACGTGTTCCTGCTCGACCCGTGGTGGAATCCGGCCGCGGAGTCGCAGGCCGTGGACCGGGTGCACAGAATCGGGCAGACGCGGCGGGTGTTCGTCTACCGGCTCATCGCGGCCGGCACCATCGAGGAGAAGGTGGTGGCGCTGCAGCAGCGGAAGGCCCGGTTGTTCTCCGCTGTCGTGGACGACGACGCGCTGTTCTCACAGTCGCTCACCGCCGACGACATCCGCGCACTGCTCGAGTCGTGACGGCGGACCGCGGATGCCGTTCCGGCCTGGTGACCGGTGCCGCACAGCATCCGCTCGGTAGAATCGATCCGGCGTTCACAGCAGGAGGAGAGACATGCGGATCACGGGACTCGGCCACGCAGGGATGTTCATCGAGACACGCGGCGGGAACATCATCTGCGACCCGGTCCTCGGTCCGTCGTTCTACGGCTCGTGGTTCCCGTTCCCCGACAACCGCGGGCTGGACTGGGAGCGTCTGGGCCGCGAGGCCGACTTCCTGTACATCTCGCACCGGCACCGCGACCACTTCGACCCGCGCCTGCTGGAGCGGTACATCTCGAAGGACATCGAGGTGCTGCTGCCCGAGTACCCCATCGACGACCTCGAGCAGGATATCCGGGCCCTGGGCTACCACAACATCACGTACGCGCCCGCAGGCGAGATCATCCAGCGCGGCGACCTGAAGATCATGATCACGCCGCTGCGCGCGCCCAGCGACGGTCCGATCGGCGACTCGTCGCTCAGCGTCGACGACGGCACGGCGTCGATCCTCAACCAGAACGACTCGCATCCGCTCGACCTCGAGAAGCTGCTCGCTTTCGGCAAGCCGGAGGCGTACTTCACCCAGGTGTCCGGCGCGATCTGGTGGCCGATGGTCTACGACCTGCCGCTGGACGCCAAGCAGAACTTCGCCCGCCTCAAGCGCGAGGCGCAGAACAAGCGCGCCATGTACTACATCGAGAAGGTCGACGCGCCACACGTGTTCCCGATGGCGGGCCCGCCGATGTTCCTGCGCGACGAGCTGTTCGACTTCAACGGAACCGGTCGCAACGGCGACTCCATCTTCACGGACCAGAAGGAGTTCCTCGCCCACCTGAAGGAGCAGGCGCCGCAGTACGACGGCCGACTGTTCATCCCCGGCACCGTCGTCGAACTGAACCACGGCGAGATGACGGTGACGCAGAGCCTGTACACCCAGGCAGAGATCGACCGCATCTTCGACGACAAGTGGGACTACCTCGAGGAGCAGCGCGCCACCCGCCAGGACGAGATCCGCGCCGAGGAGGCCTCCCGTGCCGAGATCCTCCCGCCGGCCGAGATGCTCGAGGCGCTGAAGACGTGGTGGGAGCCGCTGCTGAAGAAGTCGCGCACCATCCGCCTCGGCGTCGGCGGACCCGTGCGCATGACTATCGGCGAGCTCGACCTGGTCGTCGACTTCCCGAAGGCCAAGGTGCGCGAGTACGCCGGCGAGGACGTCGAGTTCTGGTACACGATCCCCGCCGACCTGGTGTCCACCAACATCCGGGACCACGAGATCGACTGGTCGAACTCGATCTTCCTGTCCATGCAGTTCAGCGCCGGCCGCAAGGGCAAGTTCAACGAGTTCATCTACACGTTCTTCAAATGCCTGTCGGTCGATCGCATCGAGTACGTCGAGAACTGGTACCAGGAGCAGACCGACCAGACCGAGGACGCCGAGATCGGCGACTGGGTGGTGCAGCGCCGCTGCCCCCACCTGCGTGCGGACCTCACCCGCACCGGCAAGATCGAGGACGGTGTGCTCACCTGCAGCATGCACGACTGGAAGTGGGACCTGAAGACCGGTCGCTGCCTCTCCACCAGCGGACACCCCATCCGCGCCAAGAAGGTCGACGAGGTCACCGAAGAGGCGCTTCGTCCCGCCGTCTGACCCCTGTACCACCCCGTCATGGCACTTCCTCGCATCCAGGTGACGCAGACGCAAGAGCTCGCCGCCGGACTGGAGCTCGCGGCGAAGGAATGGCCGGGCGCATCGCGCTCCGAACTCGTGGCACGGCTCGCGGCGGCCGGCGTGGAGAGCATCGCGGCACGTCGCGCGGCACGTCGCGCCGAACGGCGCAGGGTGCTGCAGCCTCGCCGAGGTCGCACGTGAGCGGGGCGTGACGGCCGTCGGAGCCTGAGCCGGTAGACTGAACCGGAAAGCAACCTTTAACACCGTCCAGAGAGGCGGAGAAGGGAGCGGCTGATGGGCGCACGCACTGTGCTGCACGAAGCCGACATCTCGCGGGCCCTGACACGGATCGCCCACGAGATCCTCGAATCGAATCGCGGCGCGGACGGTCTGGTGCTTCTCGGCATCCCGACGCGCGGCGTCCACCTCGCCGAGCGCCTCGGCGGCCTGATCAGCGGCATCTCCGGCACCGACATCCCGGTGGGATCGCTCGACGTGACGCTGTTCCGCGATGATCTCGCCCAGCACCCGACCAGGGCGCCCAAGCGCACCGACATCCCGGACGAGGGCATCGACGGCAAGACCGTCGTCCTCGTCGACGACGTGCTGTTCTCCGGCCGCAGCATCCGCGCCGCACTCGACGCCCTGCAGTCGATCGGGCGGCCCGCCGTCGTGCGCCTCGCGATCCTCGTCGACCGCGGGCACCGCGAACTGCCGATCCGGCCCGACTTCGTCGGAAAGAACATCCCCTCCGCCCGCTCCGAGCGCGTCAACGTCCGGCTGCGCGAACTCGACGGCGCCGACGAGGTGACGATCGAAGCATGAGGCACCTGCTCGACACCCGCACCCTCGACCGCGCCACGGCGCTGCGCATCCTCGACGTCGCCGAGGACATGGCCGACACCCAGTCCCGCCAGGTCAAGAAGCTGCCCACGCTGCTCGGCAAAACCGTGGTGAACCTGTTCTTCGAGGACTCAACCCGCACTCGCATCTCGTTCGAGGCGGCCGCGAAGCGGCTCTCCGCCGACGTCATCAACTTCGCCGCGAAGGGCTCCAGCGTCTCGAAGGGCGAGAGCCTGAAGGACACCGCCCAGACGCTGGAGGCGATCGGAGCGGATGCCGTTGTGGTCCGCCACTCGGCATCGGGCGCCCCGCAGACCCTCGCGACGAGCAGCTGGATCTCGGCAGGGGTGGTCAACGCCGGCGACGGCACGCACGAGCACCCCACACAGGCCCTGCTCGACGCGTACACCGTCCGCAAGCGCTTCTACGGCGACGCCAGCCGCGGCCGCGACCTCGAAGGCCTGCGCATCGTCATCGTCGGCGACGTGCTGCATTCGCGGGTGGCCCGCTCGAACGTCTGGCTGCTGAGCACCCTGGGTGCGCACGTCACCCTCGTGTCGCCGCCCACCCTGCTTCCGCAGAACGTGTCGCTCTGGCCCGCCGCCGTCGAGTACGACCTGGATGCCGCCCTGGCGACCGGTCCGGACGCGGTGATGATGCTGCGCATCCAGGCCGAGCGGATGAACGCCGCGTATTTCCCCACTGAACGGGAGTATTCCCGTCTCTGGGGACTCGACGCCATGCGGGTCGCAGCGCTGCCGGAGACTAGCATTGTGATGCACCCCGGCCCGATGAACCGGGGCCTGGAGATCTCCAGCGAAGCCGCCGACTCCGCCCGTTCGACGGTGCTCGAGCAGGTGGCGAACGGAGTGTCCGTGAGAATGGCCGTGCTCTACCTGCTGCTGGCGGGGGAGCGGAACGACGAACGAGGGGGTGCGCAGTGACCGGATCTCTCGTGATCACCGGCGCTCAGCTGACCGGAGGAGAGACCGCCGACCTGGTGGTGGAGGACGGCCGCATCGCGGAGATCGGCAGCGGCCTCAGCCGCGCCGGTGCCCGCGTGGTCGACGCCTCGGGGCTGATCGCCCTCCCCGGCCTGGTCGACCTGCACACCCATCTGCGCGAGCCCGGCTACGAGGCGTCCGAGACGGTCCTCACCGGCACCAGGGCGGCGGCGGCGGGTGGCTTCACCGCGGTGTTCGCGATGCCGAACACCTCGCCGGTGGCCGACACGGCAGGCGTCGTCGAGCAGGAGCTCGCCCTCGGCGAGGCCGCCCGCTACGCCACCGTGCAGCCGATCGGCGCGGTCACCGTCGGGCAGAAGGGTGAGCGGCTCGCCGAACTGGGCGCCATGGCCTCATCCCGCGCCCGCGTACGGGTGTTCAGCGACGACGGGTTCTGCGTCTGGGACCCGCTGATCATGCGCCGCGCGCTGGAGTACGTGAAGTCTTTCGACGGCGTCATCGCCCAGCACGCGCAGGACCCGCGGCTCACCGAGGGCGCGCAGATGAACGAGGGCACCGTCTCCGCCGAGCTCGGCCTCGCCGGCTGGCCAGCCGTCGCCGAGGAGTCGATCATCGCCCGTGACGTGCTGCTCGCCGAACACGTCGGCTCGCGTCTGCACGTGTGTCACCTCTCCACGGCGGGATCTGTGGACATCGTCCGGTGGGCGAAGAAGCGCGGCATCGCCGTGACCGCCGAGGTCACCCCGCACCACCTGCTCCTCACCGACGAACTGGTCCGCGGCTACGACGCGCGTTACAAGGTCAACCCGCCACTGCGCCGTGAGGAGGACGTCATCGCGGTGCGCGAGGGGCTGGCCGACGGCACGATCGACATCGTCGCCACCGACCACGCCCCGCACCCGTCCGAGAACAAGGCGTGCGAGTGGCAGGCTGCGGCCAACGGCATGGTCGGCCTGGAGAGCGCCCTGCGCGTGGTGCACCAGTCGATGGTCGAGACCGGGATGCTGGACTGGGCCGACGTGGCCCGCGTGATGAGCGCCACCCCGGCGCGCATCGGGCGACTCGAATCCCACGGCCGGCCCCTCGCGGTCGGCGAGCCGGCGCACATCACGCTGTACGACCCGACCGCGCAGGGCGTGTTCACCGAGTCCGACCTGCACGGCCGCAGCGCCAACTCGCCCTACCTCGGGCGGGAGCTGCCCGGCCGGGTGGAGTGGACCGTGCACGGCGGCCTCGTCACCGTCGAGTCCGGTGCACTGGTCGAGGAGCTCGCCCAGTGAGCCGCGAGCTCGCCGGAATCATCGTCGCCGCGGTCGTCGTCCTCGTGTTCGCCGCCATGTTCCTCGCCTGGCGGGCGCGTCTTCGGCGCGACTCCGGCCTGACCGCCCCGCTCGGCGTGCCGGAGCACGCCGACGTCACCGGTCGCTCCGAGGTGCTGTACGTGGCGACGACCAGACACGACGAGCCGCTGGAGCGCCTTGCCGTGTCCCCGCTGACCTACCGCGCCCGCGGCGAGCTGGTGCTCACCGACCGCGGTGTCGCGCTCAGCCTCGACGGCGCCCCGACGGTCTTCCTGGCCTCGGACCGCCTGGTGCGCGCGGACCGCGCCACCACCGCCATCGACCGTGTCGTGGAGCCGAACGGACTGGTCCGCCTGGTGTGGCGGATCTCCGACGGCATCCTCGTCGATTCCTTCCTGCGCCTCGTCAGTGCCGAGCCGCAGCAGATCCTCCCGGAGCTCGAGCGCCTGTGCGCCGCCCCGGAGAACGGAGTGAACCCATGAACCCTTCCACACCCTCGACCACCCCGACCCCCGAGAAGGCCGTGCTCGTCCTCGAGGACGGCACCCGCTACACCGGCCGCGCCTACGGCGCCCGAGGCACCACGCTCGGGGAGGTGGTGTTCGCGACCGGCATGTCCGGCTACCAGGAGACCCTCACCGACCCGTCGTACGCCGGACAGATCGTGCTGCAGACCGCACCGCACATCGGCAACACCGGCATGAACGACGAGGACCCCGAGTCCCGGCGCATCTGGGTGGCGGGCTACATCGTCCGCGACCCCTCCCGCGTCGTGTCCAACTGGCGCGCGACGACCTCGCTGGACGACCTGCTGGTGCGCGACGGGATCGTCGGCATCAGCGGCATCGACACCCGGGCCGTCACCCGGCACATCCGGTCGGCCGGGTCCATGCGCGGTGGGATCTTCTCCGGAGACGATGCAGCCCTCGACCCCGACGAGCAGCTGCGCCGCGTCACCGCCGCGCCCGAGATGACCGGGCAGAACCTGTCGGCGGCCGTGTCGGTCCCGTCCGCCCAGGTGACGCCCGCCACCGGTGAGCGCATCGGCAACCTCGCCGTGCTCGACCTGGGAGTCAAGCAGGCCACCATCGAGAACCTGGCCGCCCGCGGCTTCGACGTGCACGTGCTGCCGCAGACCGCGACGATCGACGAGATCCGCGCGATCGAGCCCGTGGCCGTGTTCTACTCGAACGGACCCGGCGACCCGGCCGCCTCCGACGGCCACGTCTCGCTGCTGCGCGAGGTGCTCGACGACGGCCTGCCGTTCTTCGGCATCTGCTTCGGCAACCAGCTGCTCGGCCGTGCCCTGGGCCTGGGCACCTACAAGCTGCCCTTCGGTCACCGCGGCATCAACCAGCCGGTGCTCGACAAGGCCACCGGCCGCGTGGAGATCACCGCGCACAACCACGGGTTCGCCGTCGACGCACCCCTGGACGCCCCGTTCGACAGCCCGAACGGGTACGGCAAGGTCGAGGTCAGCCACATCGGCCTGAACGACCGCGTCGTCGAGGGGCTGCGCGCCCTCGACATCCCGGCCTTCTCGGTGCAGTACCACCCCGAGGCGGCCGCCGGACCGCACGACGCGAACTACCTCTTCGACCGATTCCGCGATCTCGTCGTCGCGCACCTCAGCGACAAGAAGGACAACAACTGATGCCCAAGCGCGAAGACATCAACTCCGTCCTGGTCATCGGCTCCGGCCCGATCGTGATCGGCCAGGCCTGCGAGTTCGACTACTCGGGCACCCAGGCGTGCCGCGTGCTCCGGGAAGAGGGCGTGCGCGTCATCCTGGTCAACTCGAACCCGGCGACCATCATGACCGACCCCGACTTCGCCGATGCGACCTACATCGAGCCGATCACCCCCGAGGTGATCGAGACGATCATCGCCAAGGAGAAACCGGATGCCATCCTGCCGACGCTCGGCGGCCAGACCGCACTGAACGCGGCCATGGCGCTGCACGACCGCGGCATCCTGGAGAAGTACGACGTCGAGCTCATCGGCGCGAAGGTGGACGCCATCCGCAAGGGCGAGGACCGTCAGATCTTCAAGGACCTGGTCCTGGAGGCGGGCGCCGACGTCGCGGCATCCGTCATCTGTCATTCCATGGACGAGCTGCTCGCCGGCGCGGAGAAGCTCGGCTACCCGCTCGTCGTGCGTCCCAGCTTCACGATGGGCGGCCTCGGCTCGGGGTTCGCCTACGACGAGGAGGACCTGCGGCGCATCGGCGGCGCGGGACTGCACGACTCGCCGACCAGCGAGGTGCTGCTGGAGGAGTCCATCCTCGGCTGGAAGGAGTACGAGCTCGAGCTGATGCGCGACACCGCCGACAACACCGTAGTGGTGTGCTCCATCGAGAACGTCGACCCGGTCGGCGTGCACACCGGCGACTCGATCACGGTGGCCCCCGCGCTGACGCTCACCGACCGCGAGTACCAGAAGCTGCGCGACATCGGCATCGACATCATCCGCGCCGTGGGCGTCGACACCGGCGGATGCAACATCCAGTTCGCGGTGAACCCGGAGAACGGCCGGATCATCGTCATCGAGATGAACCCGCGCGTGTCGCGCTCCAGTGCCCTGGCCTCCAAGGCGACCGGCTTCCCGATCGCCAAGCTCGCCGCGAAGCTCGCCCTCGGCTACCGCCTCGACGAGATCCCGAACGACATCACGGGCGTCACTCCGGCCAGCTTCGAGCCGACCCTGGACTACGTCGTGGTCAAGGTGCCCCGGTTCGCGTTCGAGAAGTTCCCTGCCGCGGACGCGACCCTCACCACCACCATGAAGTCGGTCGGCGAGGCGATGGCCATCGGCCGCAACTACACCACGGCGCTGCAGAAGGCGCTGCGGTCCCTGGAGAAGCGCGGATCCAGCTTCCACTGGGGCGAGGAGGAGCGCAGCGTCGAGGAGCTGCTGGAGGTCGCGAAGACCCCGACCGACGGCCGTATTGTCACCCTGCAGCAGGCGCTGCGCAAGGGCGCCACCGTGCAGCAGGCGTTCGACGCCACTGCGATCGACCCGTGGTTCCTCGACCAGATTGTGCTGATCAACGAGGTCGCAGAGGCGGTGCGCACGGCCCCGGAGCTGGACGAGGAGACCATCCGCCTGGCCAAGGAGCACGGCTTCTCCGACGCACAGCTCGCGCAGCTGCGCGGTCTCGCCGAGGAGGAGGTGCGCAAGTTCCGTCACGGCCTGGGTGTGCGCCCGGTCTACAAGACCGTCGACACCTGCGCCGGCGAGTTCCCCGCCCTCACCCCGTACCACTACTCCAGCTACGACTTCGAAACAGAGGTCGCGCCGTCCGAGCGCACCAAGGTGGTCATCATCGGCTCCGGCCCGAACCGCATCGGTCAGGGCGTCGAGTTCGACTACTCCTGCGTGCACGCGTCGTTCGCGCTGTCGGATGCCGGATACGAGACGGTCATGGTCAACTGCAACCCGGAGACCGTCTCGACCGACTACGACACCTCCGACCGGCTGTACTTCGAGCCACTGACCCTGGAGGACGTGCTCGAGGTGCTGCACGCCGAAGCGCAGAGCGGCACCATCCTGGGGGTCGTCTGCCAGCTGGGCGGGCAGACCCCGCTCGGCCTGGCGAAGGGCATCGAGGCCGCCGGCTACACCGTGCTCGGCACCAGCCCGGCCGCGATCGACCTCGCGGAGGAGCGTGAGCTGTTCTCCCGCCTGCTCGACGACGCCGGCCTCGTGGCGCCCCGCAGCGGCACCGCGATCGACGTGGAGGGCGCCGTGCGGATCGCCGAGGAGATCGGCTACCCGGTGCTGGTGCGCCCCAGCTTCGTGCTCGGCGGCCGCGGCATGGAGATCGTCTACAGCACCGAGGCGCTGCGGGACTACTTCGTCCGCACGGCAGGCGAGGTGATCATCGAGGAGGGCAAGCCGCTGCTGGTCGACCGCTTCCTCGACGACGCGATCGAACTCGACGTCGACGCGCTGTACGACGGCACGGACCTGTTCATCGGCGGCGTGATGGAGCACCTCGAGGAGGCCGGCATCCACTCCGGCGACTCCAGCTGCACCCTGCCACCGGTGTCGCTGGGCCGCACCGACGTCGACCGGGTCCGTGACGCGACCCTGGCCATCGCCCAGGGCGTGGGCGTGCGCGGCCTGCTGAACGTGCAGTTCGCGATCAGCGCCGGCGTGCTGTACGTCATCGAGGCGAACCCGCGTGCCAGCCGCACCGTCCCGTTCGTGTCGAAGGCGCTGGGCATCCCGATGGCGAAGGCCGCCAGCCGCATCATGGCGGGCGCGACCATCGCCGAGCTGCGCGCCGAGGGGCTGCTTCCCCAGCAGGACGGATCGCGCGTGCCGATGGACGCCCCGGTCGCCGTCAAGGAGGCGGTACTGCCGTTCAAGCGGTTCCGCACCGCCGACGGGCGCACCGTCGACTCGATCCTGGGACCGGAGATGCGCTCCACCGGTGAGGTCATGGGCATCGACCGCGACTTCCCGACCGCGTTCGCGAAGAGCCAGGCGGCCGCGTACGGCGGCATGCCCACCTCGGGAACCGTGTTCATCTCGGTGGCGGATGCCGACAAGCGCGCGGTCATCCTGCCCGCGCACCGCCTGCAGCAGCTCGGCTTCTCGCTGGTCGCCACAGAGGGGACGGCAGAGATCCTGCGCCGCAACGGCATCGACGTGACCGTCGTCGCGAAATACAGCGAGACGCAGGGCAGCGGTGAGCAGAACGTCGTCGACCTCATCAACGAGGGACGCATCGACATCGTCGTGAACACCCCCAGCGGAGGTGCCGCCCGCGCCGACGGCTACGAGATCCGAGCGGCGGCCGTCGCCGCCGACAAGGCGCTGTTCACCACCATGGCGGTGCTGGGCGCCGCGGTGAGCGGGATGGACGCCGCCGACGAGGGCTTCTCGGTGCGCAGCCTGCAGGAGTACGCGCTGGACAGGGCGGCCGCCAAGTGACCGCGCCGTTCGGCTCGCGCCTGCGCGCCGCGCTCGACGCGCACGGACCGCTGTGCGTGGGGATCGACCCGCACGCGGCACTGCTGGACGCGTGGGGACTCGGGCAGGACGCCGCCGGCGTCCGCGAGTTCGGGCTGCGCGTGGTGGACGCCGCCGCCGGCCGGGTGGCACTGCTCAAGCCGCAGGTGTCGTTCTTCGAGCGCTTCGGCTCGCGAGGCTTCGCCGCCCTGGAGGAGGTCCTGGCCGCGGCGCGTGCGGCCGGGCTGCTGGTGATCGCCGACGCCAAGCGCGGCGACATCGGCTCGACCATGGCGGGGTACGCCGACGCCTGGCTGGCGGCCGGGTCCCCGCTGGAATCGGATGCCGTCACGGTGAGCCCCTACCTGGGTCCGGAATCCCTCCGCGACACGATCACCGCCGCCGTGCGAGCAGGCAAGGGTCTGTTCGTGCTCGCCGCGACCAGCAACCCGGAGGCGCCCTCGCTGCAGACCGCGCGCACCGTCGACGTGGCGGCCGGCGACGACCAGACCGTCGCCCTCCGCGTCGCCCGGGACGTGACCTGGCCCAACGGCTCGGCCGCGTTCGACGGCGGGCTCGGCCCGATCGGCCTGGTGATCGGCGCGACCGTCGACCGCGTCGAGCTCGGCCTGCCCGACGACGCTCTGCAGGGCACGCCGATCCTGGCTCCGGGCTTCGGCGCCCAGGGCGCCACGCCGGAGGATCTCACCGCCCGCTTCGGCGCCCTGGCGCCGAACGTGCTGGCCAGCGAAAGCCGCAGCATTCTCGGCGCCGGTCCCGACCGTCTCGCCGATACGATCGACGAACGAGCCGCACGCTACCGGGAGGTGCTCAGTGCCTGAAGGACGGGTCGTCCCCGAGGTCGATCGCGCAGCCGCATCGCGCAGAGCGCTGGAGCGCCGCCGCGCACGCGCCGCGCTGAAGCGCGATCTCACCACGCGAGTCGTGACACCGCAGGAGGTGCTGCGGCGCGCGACCGAGGATCCGGCGTCGGACGCCGCCACCATGCGCATCACCGACTTCCTGATGGCCCTCCCGGCGATCGGCGCGGGCAAGCGGGACCGCATCCTCGAGGAGCTGCACATCTCGCCGGTGAAGCGGCTGGGCGGACTGGGCGTGCGCCAGCTCGCCGACCTGTCGGCCTGGCTGGACCGTCGGTTCCCGGTGAAGCCGCCCCGCGCAGGCCGCAGCCGGCTGCTCGTGCTGGCCGGGCCCACCGCCGTCGGCAAGGGCACTGTCGCCGCACACATCCGTGAGACGCACCCGGAGATCCATCTGTCGGTGTCGGCGACCACCCGCAAACCCCGTCCCGGTGAGGTCGACGGCGTGCACTACTACTTCGTGGACGACGCCGAGTTCGACCGGCTCATCGCCGAGGGGGAGCTGCTCGAGTACGCGGTGGTGCACAACACGCACCGCTACGGCACGCCGCGGCGTCCTGTGGACGAGGCCCTCGCCGCCGGAAAGACCGTGCTGCTGGAGATCGACCTGCAGGGCGCGCGCCAGGTGCGCGCTGCCGAGCCGTCCGCGACGCTCATCTTCCTGCTGCCGCCGTCCTGGGACGAGCTCGTGCACCGGCTGGTCGGCCGGGCCACCGAGGATGCCGAGGAACGGGCCCGTCGTCTGCGCACCGCGCGGGTGGAGCTGGCGGCACAGAACGAGTTCGATTACCGCATCGTGAACGCCGACGTCGCCACGGCGGCGCGCGAGGTCGTAGAATTGTCCTCAGGCTTCGCGCGCTGACCGAACTTCTCGAAGGGTCGCGCGCCCGCATTCACCGACTTCGCGACGATCCCGTCGCCTGATCAGGAGGTCCACCATGGCCGGAACCAACCAGGGCATCATCGATCCGCCGATCGACAACCTGCTCGAGCGCGTCGACAACAAGTACGAGCTCGTGATCTACGCCGCTAAGCGCGCCCGCCAGATCAACGACTACTACTCCGACCTGCACGAGGGCAACCTGTTCGACAACGTCGGGCCGCTCGTCGACTCGTCTGTCGAGGACAAGCCGCTGACCATCGCGCTGCACGAGATCAACGAGGACAAGCTCCGCATCCGTCACGCCGAGTGACGGCCGGGGCAGCTTCGATGAGCGCACTGCGCCTGTTCACATCCGAGTCCGTCACCGAAGGCCACCCCGACAAGATCTGCGATCAGATCTCGGACAGCATCCTCGACGGCCTGCTCGCCGTCGACCGCGGCTCCCGCGTCGCCGTCGAGACGCTCGTCACCACCGGGCTGGTGCACGTGGCCGGCGAGATCCGCACCGAGGGGTACGTCGACATCCCGACGATCGTCCGCGACGTCGTCAACGGCATCGGCTACACCTCGAGCGACACCGGTTTCGACGGTTCGTCGTGCGGTGTGAGCGTGTCGGTGGGGGAGCAGTCCAGCGACATCGCGCACGGCGTCGATCAGGCGCAGGAGCAGCGCGACGGCGGGTCCACCGACCCGCGTGACGAGCTCGGCGCCGGCGACCAGGGCATCATGTTCGGGTTCGCCACCGACGAGACCCCGCAGCTGATGCCGATGGCGGCGTGGACCGCACACCGCATCGCGGAACGCCTCACGGAGGTGCGCCGCTCAGGCGAACTGCCGTTCCTGCGTCCCGATGGCAAGACGCAGGTGACTCTCGGCTACGACGGATTCACCCCGAAGACCGTCGACGCCGTCGTGCTCTCCACCCAGCACCACCCGGACGTGTCGCAGGATGAGCTGAAGGAGCTGGTCCGCGCTGCGGTCATCGATCCGGTGCTCGCGCAGACCGGGCTGGACCTGTCGCCCGAGCTGACCTATTACATCAACCCGGCGGGGCCGTTCGTGACCGGTGGCCCGAAGGGCGACGCGGGTCTGACCGGGCGCAAGATCATCATCGACACCTACGGCGGGGCCGCCCGTCACGGCGGCGGCGCGTTCAGCGGCAAGGACCCGTCCAAGGTGGACCGCTCCGGCGCGTACGCCATGCGCTGGGTGGCGAAGAACGTCGTCGCCGCCGGCTTGGCCCGGCGCGCCGAGGTGCAGGTCGCGTACGCGATCGGTGTCGCCCGTCCGGTGGGCCTGTACGTCGAGACGTTCGGCACCGGCCGGGTGGCCGACGAGGTGATCACCAAAGCCATCACCGACGTGTTCGACCTGCGTCCGCAGGCGATCATCGAGGAGCTCGACCTGCTCCGCCCGATCTACGCCCAGACCGCGGCGTACGGCCACTTCGGCCGCGAGCTTCCCGACTTCACCTGGGAGCGCACGGACCGCGCCGAAGAGCTCCGCCGCGCCGCCGGGCTCTGAGGCGGTCGCGGTGCCGGCCCCTGAGCCCGCCGGAGGGCGACGCGTCGCGCGCGTGCTCATCGACTCGCCGCTGCCGCAACTGGATCGACTGTTCGACTACGTCCTGCCCGACGAGCTGGGCGAGGTGGCCTGCGGCGTGCGCGTGAAGGCGCCGCTGCGCACCGCCGGTCGCGTCGTGGACGGCTACATCGTCGAGATCGCCGAGGAGACGGATGCCGCGCGCGCGCTTTCCGAGGTGGAGAGCGTCGTGTCCGACGTGCAGGTGCTGCCCGACCGGCTGTACCGCCTCGCCCGCCGCGCCGCCGATCGCGCCGCAGGTTCGGCATCCGACGTCCTCCGTCTCGCGATCCCCAAACGGCAGGTGCGGGTCGAGAAGGCGTGGCGGCCGCCCGAGCACCCGCCGGTCATCGCCGCCGACGCCCTGACGCGCGCCCGCGACGTCATCGCCGCGTACCAGGGGCTCGACGAGCTGCTCGCCGGAAACGGCCGCGCCGCCGTCGAAGCGATCCCCGGCCTGGATGCCGACAGCCTGCCGCTGTGGGCGATGATGCTGGCCGCCGCCGCCGCCACCACCCTGGGCGGCGGACGCTCGGCGATCCTGGTGGTCCCCGACCACCGCGATCAGGAGCTGCTCCTCGCCGCCCTCCAGAAGTTCGTGCCCGACGAGGCCGTGGTGCGACACGACGCCCGCCAGCCCAACCCCGACCGGTACCGTGCTTTCCTGCGCACCCTCGCCGACGCGCCGTGCGTCGTCGTGGGCAATCGGTCAGCGGTGTACTCGCCCGCGCAGGCCGGGCTGGTGGCGCTCTGGGACGACGGCGACCCGCTGCTCGCCGAACCGCTCGCCCCCTACGTGCACGCCAGGGACGCGGCCCTGCTCCGCCAGGAGCAGGAGGGCTCCACCCTGATGCTCGCAGGACACACCCGCTCCACCGACGCGGAGCGGCTGGTGCAGCACGGCTGGCTGCAGGACATCACGGCCGTGCGGCGCGTCACGCCCCGCGTGCAGCTCAGCACGCCGCAGGAACTCGAACAGGCCGCCCAGCGCGTGCCGACCAGCGCTTTCGCCGCCGCCCGAGCGGCCGTGGCGGACGGCCCCGTCCTCGTGCAGGTCGCCCGCCCCGGGTTCGCCCCGACCCTGGTGTGCGCGCAGTGCCGCGTCCCGGCGCGCTGCGCGCACTGCCACGGACCCCTCGGGGCCCGACGTCGCGGAGCGGTCCCCGTGTGCGGCTGGTGCGGCCGCTCCGCTCACGCGTGGCGCTGCCCGGAATGCTCGTCCGAACAGGTGCGACTGGCGTCCTCGGGCACCGAGCGCACCGCCGACGAGCTCGGCCGGGCGTTCCCCGGCGTGCGGGTGATCGTCTCGGACGGTCGACATCCGGTCACGCGCATCGACGCCAGGCCGGCCCTCGTCGTCGCCACGCGCGGCGCCGAACCGCTCGCCGAAGGCGGGTACCGCGCGGTGATCCTCCTCGACGGCGCACGGATGCTGCAGGCGCCGGAGCTGCGCATCGGCGAGGCCTGCCTGCGCTGGTGGTCCAACGCCGCGGCTCTTGCCGCCCGTGGTGCCCCGGTGCACCTCGTCGGCGTCAACGGCCCCGCGGCGAAGGCCCTGGCCACCTGGACCCAGCCCGCCTACGCACGCTCCGAGCTGGAGGCGCGCGCGCCGCTGCACATGCCGCCCACCGCCCGCGTGGCCCAGATCGAAGGCCTGCCGGCATCCGTCCGCTCCGCCATCGCCGCCCTCAGCGAGATCGGCGTGCCGGGGGAGGCCGTGCTCGGTCCGGTGCCGACCGATGACGACGACGAGCGGGTGCGCGCGCTGGTGCGCTTCGGCTACGGGGCGGGCGCGGCCGTCGCCTCCACCCTGCGCGCCGCCGTGGTCGCCGACGCCGCGCAGAGTCGTCGCGGGCGCGGCAGGAACCGGCCCTCGCTCTCGGTGCATCTCGATATCCTCGAACCGGAGATCTGACGCTCCACCGCCCCCACCCCACCCGGAGAACCTTCATGCGACTCGTCTTCGCCGGCACCCCGGCCGTCGCCGTCCCCACCCTGCGCGCCCTCGCCGTCGGGCACGACGTCGCCGCGGTCGTCACGCGGCCCGACGCGCCCCTCGGCCGCAAGCGGGTGCTCACCCCGTCACCGGTCGCGCAGGCCGCCGACGAACTCGGGCTGCCCGTCATCAAGGCGGCCCGCCTCGACGACGACGCCACCGCGCGCATCGCCGCCCTGCGTCCGGATCTCGGGGTTATCGTCGCCTACGGCGGGCTGGTGCGCGAACCGCTGCTGTCCACCCCGACGAACGGATGGATCAACCTGCACTTCTCGCTGCTGCCGCGCTGGCGCGGAGCCGCACCGGTGCAGCGGGCGCTGATCGCCGGGGACGAGCGCATCGGCGTGAGCGTCTTCCAGCTGGTGCCTGAGCTGGATGCCGGCGACCTGTTCGCGACCCGCGAGGTGCGGGTGCCGGCCGACGCCACCGCCGATGCGGTCCTCCACCTGCTCGCCGACGACGGCGCCCACCTGACCCGCGACGTGGTTGCCGGGATCGCGCAGGGCACTGCGACCGCGCGTCCGCAGGTCGGCGACGTCACCGTCGCCCCGAAGCTCAGCCTCGAGGACGGCCTGCTGGACTGGACGCAGCCGGCAGACGCCGTGTACGCGCGGTACCGCGGCGTCACTCCTGAGCCGGGCGCTCACACCACGGTCGCAGGTCACCGCGTGAAGATCCTCGCCGCCGCCCGCGCGGACGACGGCGACGCCGGAGCTGCACCGCTCGCCCCTGGCGAGATCCGAGCCGGGAAGGGTGAGCTGCTGGTCGGCACCGGCAGCGACCCGCTGCGGGTGCAGCGGGTGCAACCCGCCGGTCGCGCCGCCATGAACGCCGGCGACTGGTGGCGCGGCGTGCGCGATGCCGAAACCCTGCGAGCCGGCTCATGAGCGCCGCCCAGCGCCCGGGTTCACCCGCCGCTCGCCCGGCTCCCCGCACGCCGCGGCCGGTGCAGGCGGCGCGGCGCATCGCGTACGACGTGCTGCGCGCGGTGAGCGATTCCGACGCCTATGCCAACCTGGTGCTGCCGGGCGCGATCGCCGACGCCGGGCTCAGCCCGCAGGACGCCGCCCTCGCGACAGAACTGACCTACGGAACCCTCCGCCGCCGTGGCACCTACGACGCGATCATCCGCCAGGCGGCGGGCCGTGACGTCGCCGACATCGACCCCGCCGTGCTGGACGCCCTCCGCCTCGGCGCGCACCAGCTGCTCGCCACCCGTGTGGCACCGCACGCGGCGGTGAACGAGTCGGTCAGCCTGGTGTCGGCGGCGAAGGGCAGGGGAGCGGCCGGGTTCGCGAACGCCGTGCTGCGCCGGATCGGCCGCGACGCCCCGGAGACCTGGCAGAACCGCATCGAGCAGGTCGCCCGCTCAGACGACGAACGGCTCGCTCTGCGCACCGCGCACCCCGTCTGGGTGATCAGGGCGCTGCGCCGCGCCTTGGCCGCGGAGGGTCGCGCGGACGAACTGGGAGCCCTGCTCGCCGCCGACAACGTCTCGCCCGAGGTCACCCTCGTCGCCCTGCCCGGGCTGGCGCCGCGCGGCGAACCTGCCCGGCCGTACGCGCCGACCGCATTCGGCTCGCCCGGTGGCGACCCGCGGCAGGCGACCGGCGGTTCCCGCGGCGCGGTCCGCGTGCAGGACGAGGGCTCGCAGCTCGTCGCCCTGGCGCTTGCAGCCGCCCGGCCCGTCCGGGAGGGGGAGCGCTGGCTGGACCTGTGCGCCGGCCCCGGCGGCAAGACCGCACTGCTCGCCGCTCTCGCGCTCCGCGACGGTGCCGCCCTCGAGGCGAACGAGGTGGTGCCGGCGCGGGCCGGCCTGGTGCGCAACGCGCTGCGCCCGCTGCCCGTCGAGGTGCCGGTGCACGAGAGCGACGGACGGGTGTTCGCGGCGCAGCATCCGTCTGCCTTCGACCGCATCCTCGTCGACGCGCCGTGCACCGGCCTCGGCGCGCTGCGGCGGCGGCCGGAGGCGCGCTGGCGCAAGAGCCCTGCCGACGTCGCCGAGCTGGTGCAGCTGCAGACCGAACTGCTGGAGGCCGCCGCGGACGCACTCGCGCCCGGGGGGATCGTCGCGTACGCCACCTGCTCGCCGCATCTCGCGGAGACCAGCGGCGTGGTCTCCGAGGTGCTCCGCCGCCGCGACGACCTGGTCGAGCTCGACGCGCGCGCCGTGCTGACCGACGTGTCCGCCTCACCGATCGACCTCGCCGACGACGGCACTGGACGGGCGCAGCTGTGGCCGCACCGGCACGGCACCGACGCGATGTTCCTCGCGCTGCTGCAGCGCCGGATGCCGGACACGCCTGAGGCAGGATAGTTCCGTGACCCTTCCCGACGCGCCGCGCATCAACCCGAGCATCCTCGCCGCCGACTTCGTCAACATGCAGGCCGAACTCGCCCGCATCGCGACCGCCGACTTCGTGCACGTCGACGTGATGGACAACCACTTCGTGCCGAACCTCACCTTCGGCCCGCAGATGGTGGAGCGCATCCAGGCCACCAGCCCGGTGCCGCTCGACGTGCACCTGATGATCACCGACCCCGACCGGTGGGCGCCCGGCTACGCCGAGCTGGGGGCGGCGAGCGTCACGTTCCACCTCGAGGCGGCCGCCGACCCCGTCGCGCTGGCACGGCGGCTGCGCGACATCGGCTCGCGCGCGGGCGTCGCGATCAAACCCGGCACCGCGGGGGCGGCGCTGTACGACATCCTCGACGAGTTCGACCAGATCCTGGTGATGACGGTCGAGCCCGGGTTCGGCGGCCAGGGGTTCATGCCCGAGACCATGCCGAAGCTGCGCGCCCTGCGGGATGAGGCGCGGCGCCGCGGCGCCGACGTCTGGTTCCAGGTCGACGGGGGGATCTCGATGGACACCATCGCCCAGGCCGCCGCCGCGGGCGCCGACACGTTCGTGGCGGGATCAGCGGTGTACGGGGCCGACGACGTCGAGGCCGCGGTCACGAGTCTTCGCGACCGTGCCCGAGCGGCTAGCCTGGAATCGTGAAGACTTTCGACGAACTGTTCGCCGAGCTCAGCGCCACCGCCGCTGCGCGCCCCGAGGGTTCGGGCACCGTCGCACAGCTGGACCGCGGAGTGCACGCCATCGGCAAGAAGATCGTCGAGGAAGCCGCCGAGGTGTGGATGGCGGCCGAGTACGAATCCGACGAGAACGCCGCTGAAGAGATCTCGCAGCTGCTGTACCACCTGCAGGTCCTGATGCTCGCCAAGGGCCTCAGCCTGGAGGACGTATACCGACATCTGTGAACGCGTCCCGCTCCGACCGTTCGAACAGAAAGACCCCCATGCTGCGCATCGCCGTCCCCAACAAGGGCTCGCTCTCCGAGACCGCCGCCGAGATGCTCGCCGAGGCCGGATACGCCGGCCGTCGCGACACCAAGACCCTGCACCTGATCGACGCCGACAACGACGTCGAGTTCTTCTTCCTCCGTCCCCGCGACATCGCCACCTACGTGGCCTCCGGCGCCCTCGACGTCGGCATCACCGGGCGCGACCTGCTGCGCGACGTGCGTCAGCAGGATGCCAGGGAGATCGAGGCCCTCGGCTTCGCCCGCTCCACGTTCCGCTTCGCCGGCCCTCCAGGCCGGTACACCTCCATCGAGCAGCTGGAGGGCGTGCGGGTGGCATCCGCCTATCCCGGCCTGGTCGACGACTTCCTGCGCGAGCGGGGCGTGACCGCCGTGCTGGTGCCGCTGGACGGTGCCGTGGAGTCGGCCGTCCGCCTGGGGGTCGCCGACGTGATCGCCGACGTCGTCGAGACGGGCACCACGCTTCGCCAGGCCGGCCTGGAGATCTTCGGCCCGGTGATCATCGAGTCCGAGGCGGTGCTCATCAGCCGTCCCGGCGACGTCGAGGGCACCGACACGCTGCTGCGTCGACTGCGCGGCGTGATGGTCGCCCGGCAGTACGTGCTCATCGACTACGACCTGCCGGCCGAGCTCGTCGAGCAGGCGACCGCCATCGCCCCCGGTCGCGAGTCGCCCACCATCTCGCCGTTGCACGAGGCGGGGTGGGTGGCCGTGCGGGTGATGATTCCGCGGCGCGGCATGAACCAGATCATGGACTCGCTGTACGCCCTGGGGGCGCGCGCGATCCTGGTCACCGCGATCCACGCGGCGAGGCTCTGATGACGCTCGCCGCACGCGTCATCCCGTGCCTGGACGTCTCGGCGGGCCGGGTCGTCAAGGGCGTGAACTTTCAGAACCTGCGCGACATGGGAGACCCCGTCGAACTCGCGGCGCACTATGCCGCCCAGGGCGCGGACGAGATCACCTTCCTCGACGTCACCGCGACCGTCGACGCCCGCGCCACCATGTACGACGTGGTGCAGCGCACCGCCGAACACGTGTTCGTGCCCCTCACCGTCGGGGGAGGGGTGCGCACGGTCGCCGACGTCGGCCGCCTGCTCTCGGTCGGCGCGGACAAGGTCGGCGTGAACTCCGCCGCGATCGCCCGCCCCGACCTGATCGACGAGATCGCCGACCGGTTCGGCGCGCAGGTGCTGGTGCTGTCGCTCGACGTCAAGCGCTCGGATGCCACGCCGTCCGGCTTCGTGCTCACCACGCACGGCGGCCGCACCGAGACCACACTGGACGCACTGGCGTGGGCGCGAGAGGCGATCGACCGCGGCGCCGGCGAGCTGCTGGTGAACTCGATCGACGCCGACGGCACCAAGGACGGCTTCGACCTGGAGCTCGTGCGGTTGATGCGCGAGGTCTCGTCCGTACCGGTGATCGCCTCGGGCGGCGCCGGCACGCCGGAGCACTTCCCGCCCGCCATCGCGGCGGGAGCGGATGCCGTGCTCGCCGCGAGCGTGTTCCACAGCGGTCAGCTCACCGTCGGCGACGTCAAGGACGCGCTGCGCGCCGCGGGTGTGGTCGTGCGGAACGGCGCACCGAGCGAACGAGACGAGTCGAAGTGAGCGACATCGAACAGGACATCGCCCGTGTCGTCTGGAACGCCGACGGCCTCGCACCGGTCGTCGTGCAGCAGTTCGACACGCGCGAGGTGCTCATGCTGGCCTGGATGAACGCGGAGTCACTGCGCCGCACGCTCACCGGCGGTCGTGCGGTGTACTGGTCGCGCTCCCGTCAGGAGTACTGGCGCAAGGGCGACACCTCGGGCAATACCCAGCGGGTGCACGGCGTGAAGGTCGACTGCGACGGCGACACGATCCTGCTCACCGTCGACCAGCACGGCCCGGCCTGCCACACCGGCACGCGCACGTGCTTCGACGACCGCGACCTGACCGTGCACCACGTCGAGGACGAGCGCGGATGACCCTCGCCTCCCGAGGCCGCGGTCCTTCGGTGCTCGGCCTCATCCTCGCTGGGGGAGCGGGAGTGATCTCGTCCACGCAGACCTGGCTGGTCGTGCAGCGCGCCGACGGGGCGGCGCCGCTCGCTGTCGCCGGGGCGGATGTGCTCGCCCTGCTGGCGCCGTTGTCGCTGGCGGTGCTCGCGCTCGGCGCCGCGCTGTCCATCGCGGGCCGCGTGCTGCGGCACGTGCTGGCGGCACTCGCCCTCGCGGCCGGGGTGCTGCTGATCGTCCTCACCGCGCCGCTCGCGGTCGCGCCACCGGCATCCGCGGCCGCAACCGCCGTCACCGACGCGACGGGCCTCGCCGGCGACGCCGCCCTCGACGAGATCGTCGCCGCGGTGCACCCCACTGCCTGGCCGTCGGTCGCCCTCGTCGGCTGGATCCTGCTCGTCACGGTGTCGATGCTGGCGCTGCTGACGGCGCGCCGCTGGAAGTCCGGCGGGCGACGCTACCGCGCCGGCGGCGGCTCGCGCCGCCACGATTCCGGACCGCTCGACCCGGTCGATTCCTGGGACGAGCTGTCGCACGGAACCGACCCCACCGACGGACCCCGATAGACTGAACCGGACGCCGACCCTTCCCGGAGGAGAACATGACCAACCCGATCGCCGATCCCGGACACGGACACTCGCCCGCCGCGTGGACGGCCGTTGTGATCATGCTCGTCGGCTTCACCGCCGGCACCGTGTTCTTCTGCATGAACCAGCCCGTCCTGGTGTGGGTGTCCGCAGCCGTCGTCCTGATCGGCGCGATCGTGGGCTGGGTGCTCGCGAAGGCCGGGTACGGGGTCAAGGGCCCGAAGTACACGCCGAAGGCGCACTGATGGTCCTCGCCGACCTCACGGCCGGCGCTGTCGAGGATGCCGAACGGCGCGCTCTGGCGCGGCCGCTGGCGCAGGTCGAGCGGGACGCTCTCGCGCGTCCGGCGGCCCGGGACGCGCTGGCCGCTCTCGCCCCCGCGGCGCGGGTGAAGATCATCGCCGAAGTCAAGCGCGCCAGCCCCTCGCGCGGTGCCCTGGCGGACATCCCCGACCCCGCGCGGCAGGCAGCCCTGTACGAGCAGGGCGGCGCGTCCGCCGTCAGCGTTCTCACCGAGGAGCGCCGCTTCGGCGGCAGCCTCGCCGACCTCGAGGCGGTCACCTCCCGCGTGTCGCTGCCCGTGCTGCGCAAGGACTTCATCGCCACGCCGTACCAGGTGTTCGAGGCCCGTGCGGCCGGCGCCGACCTCGTGCTGCTCATCGTGGCGGGCCTCGAGTCCGCGGTGCTCCAGGAGCTCTACGACCTCGTCCTGCAGCTCGGGATGACCCCGCTCGTGGAGACCCACTCCGCCGCCGAGCTCGACGCCGCCATCGATCTCGGCGCCCAGCTGATCGGCGTCAACGCGCGCGACCTGAAGACCCTCGAGCTGGACCGTGACCTGTTCGGTCGACTCGTCGAGCGCATCCCCGAGGGCACGATCCGCATCGCCGAATCCGCGGTGCTCACGCCCGCGGACGTCACGCACTACCGCCAGGCGGGCGCCGACGTGGTTCTCATCGGCGAGGCGCTCGTCACCGGCGACCCGGTCGCCACCCTGCAGAGCTTCCTGGCGGCGGGCGCCGCCGCACCGACCGGGCGGAGCACCACGTGACCAGCCTGCGCGAGCAGCACGGCCCGTTCTTCGGCGAGTTCGGGGGCCGGTACATGCCGGAATCCCTGATCGCCGCGATCGACCAGCTCACCGAGGCATACGAGCAGGCCATGGCCGACCCCGCCTTCCGCGCCGAGCTCGCCGGTCTGCTGCACTCTTACGCGGGCCGCCCGTCGGCTCTCACCGAGGTGCCCCGCTTCGCCGAGCACGCCGGCGGAGCCAGGGTGTTCCTGAAGCGCGAGGACCTGAATCACACCGGCTCGCACAAGATCAACAACGTCCTCGGCCAGGCGCTGCTCACCAAGCGCCTGGGCAAGACCCGGGTGATCGCCGAGACCGGTGCCGGACAGCACGGTGTCGCCACCGCCACCGCTGCGGCGCTGTTCGGTCTGGACTGCACGATCTACATGGGCGAGGTGGACACCGAGCGCCAGGCCCTGAACGTGGCAAGGATGCGGCTGCTGGGCGCCGAGGTCGTGCCCGTGAAGACCGGCTCCCGCACCCTCAAGGACGCCATCAACGACGCGTACCGCGACTGGGTGGCATCCGTGGAGACCACCAACTACATCTTCGGCACCGCAGCCGGCCCGCACCCGTTCCCGGCGATGGTCCGCGACTTCCAGAAGATCATCGGCGAAGAGGCCCGCGCGCAGCTTCTCGAGGAGGCCGGGCGGCTTCCGGATGCCGTCGTCGCATGCGTCGGCGGCGGATCCAACGCGATCGGCATGTTCGATGCATTCCTGGACGACGAGGGCGTGAAACTGTACGGCGTGGAGGCGGCCGGTGACGGCGTCGACACCCCGAAGCACGCCGCGTCCATCGAGCGCGGACGCCCGGGCGTGCTGCACGGCGCGAAGACGTACGTGCTGCAGGACGAGGACGGCCAGACCATCGAGTCGCACTCGATCTCGGCCGGTCTCGACTACCCGGGCGTCGGCCCGGAGCACGCCTGGCTGGCCGACATCGGCCGCGCCGAGTACATCCCCGCCACCGACGACGAGGCCATGCAGGCGCTGCGGCTGCTCAGCCGCAGCGAGGGCATCATCCCCGCGATCGAGTCCGCACACGCCCTCGCCGGTGCGCTGCGCATCGGACGCGAACTCGGCCAGGACGGCATCATCGCGGTCTGCCTGTCCGGTCGCGGCGACAAGGACATGGACACCGCAGCGCGGTACTTCGACCTCTACGACCGGAAGGACGCCCAGGCATGAGCCGCGTCGAGGAGGCCATCCGCAAGGCGCACGGCGCCGGCCGCGGCGCGTTCGTCGGATACCTGCCGGTCGGTTATCCGGACCTGGACACCAGCATCCAGGCCGCGCTCACGCTGGCCCGCAACGGCGTCGACGTGATCGAGCTCGGCCCGCCGTACAGCGACCCGGTGATGGACGGCGCGATCATCCAGGAGGCCACCCAGCACGCCCTGGCGAACGGTTTCCGCATGCGCGACCTGTTCACCGCGGTCGCCGAGATCACCGCACAGACCGACGTGCCCGTAGTCGTCATGACGTACTGGAACCCGGTGCTGCAGTACGGCGTTGACCGCTACGCCGACGACCTGCTCGCCGCGGGCGGCGCAGGTCTCATCACCCCCGACATCACACCCGAGGCGGCGGGGGAGTGGATCGCCGCCAGCGAGCGGACCGGTCTGGACCGGATCTTCCTCGCCGCGCCCACCTCGTCGGACGAACGGCTCGACCTGGTGATCTCGTCGTCGACCGGGTTCGTCTACACGGTGTCCACCATGGGGATCACGGGTGAGCGCGACGCGCTCGATCGTGCCGCCCGGACCCTCGTCGACCGCATGCGGGCCCGCGGCGCGACGCGCGCCTGCGTGGGCATCGGCATCTCGACGCCCGACCAGGTCTCCGGCGTCATCAAGTACGCCGATGGCGCGATCGTCGGCACCGCCCTGGTCCGTTCCCTCCGCGACGGAGGCCTCGACGCCCTCGCCGAGACCACTCGCGCCCTCGCCGCCGGCACGCCGACGGCGCGCTTCGACACAGGAAACTAGAATCACTCACATGTCCCTCGCGCTTCACAGCACCATCTCGGGCGTGCTCACCAGCATCCCGAGCCCGCCGGTCAGCTACATCGAGATCGGCGTGTTCCGCATCCACTTCTACGCGCTGTGCATCATCGCGGGCATCGTCGCCGCCACGCTGCTCACGAACCACCGCCTCACCCGGCGAGGAGCCGAGAAGTGGGTCGTCATCGACATCGCGATCCTCGCGGTGCCGCTGGCGATCGTGGGCGCGCGGCTGTACCACGTGTTCACCCACGCGGACTTCTACTTCCGCGACGGCCACGAATGGTGGAACCCGTTCGTGAAGGACGCGATCTGGAACGTGTGGGACGGTGGCATCGCCATCTACGGCGCCCTGATCGGCGGTGCGATCGGCGCCTGGCTCGGATGCCGGTGGACCGGCATCCGGTTCTGGACCTTCGCCGATGCCCTCGCCCCTGGGCTGCTGCTGGCGCAGGCGATGGGCCGATTCGGCAACTGGTTCAACCACGAGCTGTTCGGTCTGCCCACCGATCTGCCGTGGGGTCTCGAGATCGAGCAGGACAACCCGGCCTTCCCGCCCGGGCTTCCCGAGGGCACGCTGTTCCACCCCACGTTCCTTTACGAGGTGCTGTGGAACGGGCTCGGCGTGATCGTCCTGCTGTGGATCAGCCGCCGCTTCGCCCCGCAGTGGGGCAAGCTGTTCGCGATCTACCTGGCCTGGTACAGCGCGGGCCGCATCGTGTGGGAGTCGATCCGCATCGACCCGAGCGACATCATCCTGGGCCTGCGCACCAACGTGTGGGCGGCGATCGTCGGCGTGATCGTGGGTGTGGTCGTCTTCATCGTGCAGACGCGGCGCCATCCCGGCCGTGAACCGTCTCCCTACGTGGCGGGACGGGAACCGGAGAACCTCGATGTACAATCGCAGAACCCCAGCGATTACGTCGATCTGAGCGAGCCTCCGGTCGAGAGCATCGCCGCAGGAGCTCCCGCCACAAGCACCGCTCCCAGTAACGAGGACGGCTCTCGCTAGTCCGCCTCGCGGCGTGAGATCCATCACACTGAACGAGCGGGCCAGCGTCGTCCCCGGGTTCACCTGAAATCTGAGGACGGTATCTGGTGTACTTCCAGCCTCCCTACGGCGCCTCCGGCGCCTATCCCCCGAAGCAGGGGCTGTACAACCCCGCCCACGAGAAGGACGCCTGCGGCCTGGCCATGGTCGCGACGCTCCGCGGGGAACCAGGGCACGACATCATCGCGCTGGCGCTGCAGGCGCTGCGCAACCTTGAGCACCGTGGTGCGATCGGCTCGGACGCCGGCACCGGAGACGGTGCGGGCATCCTCACGCAGATGCCGGACGGCTTCCTCCGCGAGGTCGTCGACTTCGATCTTCCCGTCGCAGGCGAATACGCCGCCGGGCTCGCCTTCCTTCCGCGCGACTCGAGCGCACGCCGTGAGCAGAAAGCCGGCATCGAGCGCATCGCGGCGGAGGAAGGCCTCACGGTCCTGGGATGGCGTGCCGTCCCCACCGCCAACGAACACCTCGGGAAACTCGCCGACGAGGCACGCCCCGCGTTCGAGCAGCTGTTCGTGGCTCGTCCCGCGACCGCCGAGCAGCCCGCCGCCTCCGGCATCGCCCTGGATCGCATCGCCTACCGGCTGCGCAAGCGCGCCGGTCACGAGCTGAACGCCTACTTCGTCACCCTGTCGTGCCGCACGCTCGGCTACAAGGGCATGGTCACCACCCTGCAGCTGGAGCCGTTCTACCCCGACCTTCAGGACGAGCGCTTCGCCTCCGAGCTCGCCGTCGTGCACTCCCGATACTCGACGAACACGTTCCCGTCGTGGCCGCTGGCGCAGCCGCTGCGCATGCTCGCCCACAACGGCGAGATCAACACCGTGGGCGGCAACCGCAACTGGATGCGCGCACGACAGTCACAGCTCGAGTCGGAGCTGCTGGGTGACATGCGCCCGCTGCTGCCGATCTGCACGCCCGGCGCGAGCGACTCGGCGTCCTTCGACGAGGTGCTCGAACTGCTCACCCTCACCGGCCGCAGCCTGCCTCACGCCATCATGATGATGGTCCCCGAGGCGTGGGAGAAGCAGGCCGACATCGACCCGGACCTGCGCGCGTTCTACGAGTTCCACGCCAACCAGATGGAGCCGTGGGACGGCCCTGCGGCGCTGATCTTCACCGACGGCACCCTGGTCGGCGCCACCCTCGATCGCAACGGTCTGCGTCCCGGCCGGTGGACCGAGACCACCGACGGCCTCGTCGTCATCGGCAGCGAGACGGGTGTCCTCGAGTTCGCCCCCGAGCGCATCAAGCGCCGCGGCCGACTGCGTCCCGGCCGCATGTTCGTCGTCGACACCGCGCAGCGGCGCATCGTCGAGGACGAGGAGATCAAGCGCGAGCTCGCCACCCTGCACCCCTGGCAGGAGTGGCTGGATGCCGGAGCAGTGCGTCTCGCCGACCTTCCGGAGCGTGAGCACATCGTGCATCCGGCGGCGTCGATCACCCGCCGCCAGCGCACCTTCGGCTACACCGAGGAAGAGGTGCGCATCCTGCTCACCCCGATGGGGCAGCATGGCACCGAGCCGCTCGGCGCCATGGGATCCGACACCCCGATCGCGGTGCTGAGCGACCGTCCTCGCCTGCTGTTCGACTACTTCGTGCAGCAGTTCGCGCAGGTGACGAACCCGCCCCTGGACGCCATCCGCGAGGAGGTCGTCACCAGCCTGCGTCTCGGCCTGGGACCGGAGCGCAACCTGCTCGAATGGACGCCCGAGCACGCCCGCACCGTCACACTGGACTTCCCGGTGATCGACAACGACGAGCTCGCCAAGATCCGTCACATCGACAGGGCGCTGCCCGACCGGTCCAGCGCGACCATCAAGGGTCTGTACCACTTCGACGCCGGCCCCCACACGATGCAGGAACGCCTCGCCGAGATGTGCGCCGAGGCCGATGCCGCCATCGAGCAGGGCGCGGAGTTCCTCATCCTGTCCGACCGCGACTCGAACAAGGACCTCGTCCCGATCCCGTCGCTGCTCATGGTCTCGGCGGTGCACCACCACCTGATCCGACGCGAGAACCGGATGAAGGTCGGTCTGATCGTCGAGGCCGGTGACGTGCGCGAGGTCCACCACGTGGCGACCCTCATCGGGTACGGCGCCTCCGCCGTGAACCCGTACCTGGCGATGGAGACCGTCGAGCACCTCGCCCGCACCGGGTTCATCACCGGCATCACCCCTGAGAAGGCGGTGCGCAATCTGATCTACGCCCTCGGCAAGGGTGTGCTCAAGATCATGTCGAAGATGGGCATCTCGACCGTCTCGTCCTACGCCGGCGCGCAGGTGTTCGAGGCCATCGGTCTGAGCCAGGAATTCGTTGACGCGTACTTCACCGGCACCGAGACCAAGCTCGGCGGCATCGGCATCGAAGACATCTTCGCCGAGAACCAGGCCCGCCACGACTTCGCCTACCCCGAGGACTCGGCTGCACGCGCTCACGAACGCCTGTGGACCGGCGGCGAGTACCAGTGGCGCCGTGACGGCTCGCCGCACCTGTTCAACCCGGAGACGGTCTTCCGGCTGCAGCACTCCACGCGCACCCGGCGCTATGACATCTTCCGCGAGTACACCCGCCTCGTGGACGACCAGTCGCGGGAGCTGAAGACGCTGCGCGGTCTGTTCGAGCTGCGGACGGGGGAGCGGCCGCCGGTGCCGATCGACGAGGTCGAGCCGGTGTCCGAGATCGTCAAGCGGTTCTCCACCGGCGCCATGAGCTACGGCTCGATCTCGCAGGAGGCTCACGAGACGCTCGCGATCGCCATGAACCGGATCGGCGGCAAGTCGAACACCGGCGAAGGCGGCGAGGACCCGGACCGTCTGGTCGACCCGGAGCGTCGCAGCGCGATCAAGCAGGTCGCGTCCGGCCGGTTCGGCGTGACCAGCCAGTACCTGACCGAGGCGGATGATCTGCAGATCAAGCTGGCCCAGGGTGCCAAGCCGGGCGAGGGCGGACAGCTGCCCCCACAGAAGGTGTACCCGTGGGTGGCGCGCACCCGTCACGCGACGCCCGGCGTCGGCCTCATCTCCCCGCCGCCGCACCACGACATCTACTCGATCGAAGACCTCAAGCAGCTGATCTTCGATCTGAAGCGTGCCAACCCGAAGGCCCGCATCCACACCAAGCTGGTCAGCCAGTCCGGCATCGGAGCGGTCGCCGCCGGTGTCGCCAAGGCGCTCAGCGACGTGGTGCTGGTGTCCGGCCACGACGGCGGCACAGGTGCGAGCCCGCTGAACTCGCTCAAGCACGCCGGCACGCCGTGGGAGCTGGGGCTCGCCGAGACTCAGCAGACGCTCATGCTGAACGGCATGCGCGACCGCGTGGTCGTGCAGGTCGACGGCCAGCTGAAGACCGGGCGCGACGTCATCATCGGCGCTCTTCTGGGTGCGGAGGAGTTCGGCTTCGCGACCGCTCCGCTGGTGGTCAGCGGCTGCATCATGATGCGGGTGTGCCACCTGGACACCTGCCCGGTCGGCGTCGCCACCCAGAACCCGCTGCTTCGGGAGCGCTTCACCGGCAAGCCGGAGTTCGTGGTGAACTTCATGGAGTTCATCGCCCAGGAGGTGCGCGAGCTGCTCGCCGAGCTCGGCTTCCGCTCGCTGGACGAGGTGATCGGCCGCGTCGATCTGCTGCGCACCGACGCCGCGATCCGGCACTGGAAGGCCGACGGACTCGACCTGTCGCCGATCCTGGAGGGGCCGATCTTCCCGGCGGGTGAACCCCGCCGCAGCGGCCGTGAACAGGATCACGAGCTGGAGAAGCACTTCGACACCGCACTGCTCGACCTCGCGGTGGACGCGCTCGAGAACCGTGAGCCGGTGGTCATCGAGCTGCCGATCCGCAACACCGAGCGCGCCGTCGGCACCATGCTCGGCCATCACGTCACCTCGCGCTATGGCGCCGCCGGTCTCGCACCGGAGACCATCGACGTGACGCTGCACGGGACCGCCGGTCAGTCGCTGGGTGCATTCCTGCCGCCGGGGATCATCCTGCGGCTCGAGGGCGACGCGAACGACTACGTCGGCAAGGGCCTGTCGGGTGGTGACATCACCATCCGCACGGCACGAGACGCCGGGTTCGCCCCGCACGAGAACGTCATCGCCGGCAACGTCATCGGCTACGGCGCCACCAGCGGCACGATGTTCATCTCGGGCGTCGTGGGCGAGCGCTTCCTGGTGCGCAATTCCGGCGCGACGGCGGTCGTCGAAGGCGTCGGCGACCACGCCCTGGAGTACATGACCGGCGGCCTGGCGGCGATCTTGGGCGAGACCGGGCGCAACTTCGGCGCCGGCATGTCGGGCGGCATCGCGTACGTCCGCAGACTGCGCACCGAACGCGTGAACGCCGAGGCGCTGGCGTCCGGTGAGCTGCGTCTCGAGCCGCTCGATCGCGCGGACCTGGAGGTGTTGCGCAGCCTGCTCGTCGAGCACGTCGAGCGGACCGCATCGCCGCTGGCATCCGACATTCTGGACCGGTTCGAGACCGTCCAGTCCGAATTCACCAAGGTGCTGCCCCGCGACTTCGCGGCCGTGCAGTCCATGCGCCAGGAGGCGGCCGCGGAGGGCATCGACCCCGACGGCGACGTCATCTGGAACCGGATCCTGGAGGTGACCGGTGGCTGATCCCAAAGGCTTCCTGAAGGTGACGGAGCGCGAGCTGCCCGCTCGCCGTCCCGTGCCCGTCCGCATCATGGACTGGAAAGAGGTCTATGAACCGGGTGACAAGGCAGTGCTGCGCCGGCAGGCCAGCCGCTGCATGGACTGCGGCGTGCCGTTCTGCCACTCCGGCTGCCCGCTGGGCAACCTGATCCCGGAGTGGAACGACCTCACCTGGCGCGACGAGGGCCGCGCCGCGATCGAGCGGCTGCACGCCACGAACAACTTCCCGGAGTTCACCGGGCGGCTGTGCCCTGCGCCGTGCGAGAGCGCCTGCGTGCTCGGGATCAACCAGCCCGCCGTCACGATCAAGCAGATCGAGGTGTCCATCATCGACGAGGCGTTCGCCCGCGGGTGGGTGGCCCCTCAGCCCCCGCAGCGCCTCAGCGGCAAGACCGTCGCCGTGGTCGGATCCGGGCCGGCAGGTCTCGCCGCCGCGCAGCAGCTGACCCGCGCCGGCCATACCGTCGCGGTGTTCGAGCGCGACGACCGCATCGGCGGGCTGCTGCGGTACGGCATCCCTGATTTCAAGATGGAGAAGAGTCACCTCGACGCGCGCCTGCGCCAGATGCAGGACGAGGGAACCCGCTTCCGCGCCGGTGTGGAGATCGGCAAGGACATCAGCTGGGACGAGCTGCGCAGCCGCTACGACGCGGTGCTCATCGCCACCGGATCGACCGTTCCGCGCGATCTCGCGATCCCCGGTCGTGACCTCGACGGGGTGCACTTCGCGATGGAGTACCTGGTGGAGTCCAACCGGGTGGTCGCCGGTGACGCGGTCACCGACCAGATCACTGCGGCAGGAAAGCACGTCGTCGTGATCGGCGGCGGCGACACCGGTGCCGACTGCATCGGCACCGCGCACCGGCAGGGCGCCTTGAGCGTGACGAACCTCGCGATCGGGCGCCAGCCCGGCGAGACGAGGCCCGAGCACCAGCCCTGGCCGACCATGCCGAACCTGTTCGAGGTGCAGTCTGCGCACGAGGAGGGTGGCGAGCGGGTCTACCTCGCGTCGACGGTGGAGTTCCTCGGGAACGCGTCCGGCGAGGTGCGGGCGCTTCGGGTCGCCGAGACGGAGTTCGTCGACGGGCGGCGTGTACCCAAGAGCGGGACGGAGCGTGAGATCCCGGCGGATCTCGTCCTCATCGCGATGGGCTTCACCGGTCCGGAGACCGATGGCTTCCACGGCGAGTCGCGCCCCGAGGTGACCAGCCGTGGAGTGATCCAGCGCGACGGCGACTACCACACCACTGTGCCCGGCGTGTTCGTCGCCGGTGACGCGGGGCGCGGCCAATCGCTGATCGTCTGGGCGATCGCGGAAGGGCGTGCGGCAGCGGCCGCCGTCGACCGGCATCTGATGGGCGCCACTGTGCTGCCCGCGCCGGTGCGGCCCACCGATGTCGCGCTCAGCGTCCAGCCCGCGTAGGCTGAGCGCGGCAGCGTCGCCACCACCGTTATCCCCCTCTCACCCTGGAGAAGCTGTTGAGACGTGCGAAAATCGTCGCCACACTCGGTCCTGCCACCTCGACCTATGACAAGGTCCGGGCTCTGATCGATGCGGGTGTGGACGTCGCCCGGCTGAATCTCAGCCACGGCGACTACTCCGTCCATGAGGCCAACTACGCCAACGTGCGCAGGGCGGCCGAGGACTCCGGGCGGGCTGTCGCCGTGCTCGTCGACCTGCAGGGTCCGAAGATCCGCCTGGGCAAGTTCGAGGGCGGGCCGTACGAGCTCGCCGAGGGTGACATCTTCAAGATCACCACCGAGGACATCGTCGGCAACAAGGAGATCTCCGGCACCACGTTCAAGGGCCTGCCCCAGGACGTCAAGCCCGGCGACTTCCTCCTGATCGACGACGGCAAGGTCCGCGTCGAGGTGCTCGAGACCGACGGCACCGTCGTGACCACGCGCGTGATCGTCGCCGGTGCGGTGTCGAACAACAAGGGCATCAACCTGCCCGGCGTGGCCGTGAACGTGCCGGCGCTGAGTGAGAAGGACGAGGACGACCTGCGTTGGGGTCTGCGCACCGGCGCCGACATCATCGCACTGTCCTTCGTCCGCAACGCGAAGGACGTCGAACGGGTCCACGAGATCATGGCGGAGGAGGGGGTGCGCATCCCCGTCATCGCCAAGGTCGAGAAGCCGCAGGCGGTCGACGCCCTCGAGGAGATCGTCGACGCGTTCGACGGCATCATGGTCGCCCGTGGCGACCTGGGCGTGGAGCTGCCGCTGGAGGCCGTGCCGATCGTGCAGAAGCGCGCGGTCGAGCTCGCTCGCCGCAACGCGAAGCCGGTGATCGTCGCCACCCAGATGCTGGAGTCGATGATCAACAGCCCGGTGCCGACCCGCGCGGAGACCTCGGACGTCGCCAACGCGGTGCTCGACGGCGCCGACGCCGTCATGCTCTCCGGCGAGACCAGCGTCGGGGAGTACCCGGTCGGGGTCGTGGAGACGATGGCGCGCATCATCGAGTCCACCGAGGAGCACGGCCTGGAGCGCATCCTGCCGCTGACCACGAAGCCGCGCACGCAGGGCGGTGCGATCACCCTCGCCGCGCTCGAGGTGGCGGAGTTCGTCGAGGCGAAGTTCCTGTGCGTGTTCACGCAGTCCGGTGACTCCGCCCGCCGCCTGTCGCGGCTGCGCTCGCGCATCCCGATGATCGCGTTCACCCCGGAGCCGGGCATCCGCCGCCGTATGGCGCTGACCTGGGGCATCCGCTCGAACCTCGTCGAGATGGTGCAGCACACCGACCTGATGTACCACCAGGTGGACGAGTACCTGCTCGGCGAGGGTCTGGCGAAGGAAGGGGACAAGGTCGTCGTGATCTCCGGTTCCCCTCCCGGGATCATCGGCTCCACGAACGACATCCGCGTCCACAAGGTCGGGGATGCCGTCGGCGGGGCGGCGCCGGTCTACAAGTCCGGCATCTGAGCACATCGGAGGGCGGGGCCGCAAGGCCTCGCCCTCCGTCGTCCGCGCTCGGGTAGCGTTCTGGGCATGACAGCGGGCACGGTGAGGCGCGAGCATCGGCTCGACGACGGGCGCCTGGCTTTCCGTACCCTCCGTACGGGCCCCGCGAGCGCCTCGGAGATGCCCCTTTTCGTGCTGGTGCACGGCATCGGCATGTCGCACCGGTACCTGTCACGTCTGCAGGACGTGCTCGCGACGCGGGTGCGCACCCTGGCGGTCGATCTTCCCGGTTTCGGCGGGCTGCCCAAGCCCGGCACGGACCTCGACGTTCCGGCGATGGCCGCGGCGATCGGTCGCGTCCTCGACGTCGAAGGCGTCCGTGACGCCGTGCTGGTGGGCCAATCGATGGGCACGCAGTGGGTCGTGGAGCTGGGCGCCCAGCGCCCGGAGCTCACCAGGGCCGTCGTCGTGATCGGCCCGGTGGCCGACGCCCGGCACCGGACCCTGTTCGGACAGTCGCGCGCTCTCTTCGTCGACACCCTCGGCGAGCCGCCCGGCGCGAACGCCCTCGTGTTCACGGATTACCTGCGCTGCGGGCCCCGGTGGTACCTCACGCAGCTGCGGCACATGCTCGGCTATCCGATCGAGCGGCGCGTCGCCGACCTGCGGATGCCGCTCGTGATCGTGCGCGGAGCTCGGGACCCCATCGCCGGACGCGAGTGGTGCGAGCGCCTGCGGGATGCCGCGCGGACTGGTTCCCTCACCGAGATCCCCGGTCGGGTGCACAACGCCCAGCACTCGGCGCCGGCCGCCGTGGCCGCGGCGATCCTCACGCATGTCGGCATGCCGTCGCCGACCACGGCGGGGGAGCGATGAACCAGCTGCTGCGGAAGGCCGGCTGGTGGGTGCGCGACTACGCGTACGCCGCGCTGTGGCAGACCAGGGCCGCGTTCAACCGCACCGATCCGGCGACCTTCACGTCGGGCACGCGCGCACCCATCGTTGTGCTGCCCGGCGTGTACGAGACGTGGAAGTTCATGCAGCCGATGGTGACGCGGCTGCACGAAAGAGGTCACCCGGTGCACGTGCTGACGGAACTGGAGCGCAACCGGCGCCCTGTTGCCGAGATGGCCGAGAAGGTCACCGCGTTCCTCGAGCGGGCGGGGATCGAGGATGCCGTCATCGTGGCGCACAGCAAGGGCGGCCTGTCGGGGAAGCTGGTCATGCTCGGGCGGGCGGGCGCGCGGGTGCGGGGGATGCTGGCGGTCGCCACCCCATTCGGCGGTTCGCGCTACGCCGTGGTGATGCCCGTGCGGGCGCTGCGGGCGTTCTCACCCCGCGACCCGGGGATCGTGGAGCTGGCTGCGCAGCGCGACGTGAACGCGCGCATCGTGTCGATCTACGGACGGTTCGACCCGCACATCCCCGAGGGAAGCGAACTGCCCGGGGCGAAGAACGTGCAACTGGACACCGGCGGACACTTCCGCGTTCTCGCGCATCCGCGCGTGATGGCGGAACTCGCCGCTCTTGCGGAGTGACGGGCAGGATGAGGGCATGACATCCGCTGACGGGTTCGACGCGATCGCGGCGGAGCTGTACGCACGGCCGCCAGGCGACTTCACATCCGCCCGCAACGCCAGAGCGCGTGACCTGGATGGTCCGCTGGCGGCGCAGGTGAAGGCATTGCGCAAGCCGCTGTTGGCCGCCTGGGTGGTGAATCTGTTCGCGCGCGAGGACGCCGCGCAGCTCGGCCAGGCGCTCGAGCTCGCCGCTGAGCTGCGGGAGGCGCAGGCGGATCTGGACGCCGCGACGATGAGCCGGCTCAACCGTGAGCGGCGTGCGCTGGTGCGCAGCCTCGCGAAGCGGGCCGCCGAGCTCGCCGCAGAGCGGGGCGAGCGGATCACCGCCGCGACCGTCGAGGCGGTGGAGCAGACGTTGAACGCAGCCATGTTCGACCCCGCCGCCGCGGCGGCCGTCACCTCAGGCCGGCTCATCAGGCCGCTGCAGACATCCGGGGAGGGCACCGCCGACCTCACGGATGCCGTCGCCGGCAGTCTCGACGTGACGCCGCCCACCGCACAGGCGCCCTCAGATGAAGTGAGCGCCCGGCGGGAGCGCAAGCAGGCGGAGCGCGCCGTGCGGGCCGCCGAGGAGGAGCTGGAGCGCGCCGAGCGCGACCGGACGGACCTTGAGCGCCGCATCCGCATCCTCATCGAACGGGAACAGTCCGTCGCCGAGCGCGAGAAGGACCTGCGTGCGCAGTTGGAGCGCGTGCAGGCGGAGGCCACGCGACTCGACGCCGAGCGGAAGGATGCCGAGAAGCGCCGCGCGACCTCCGAGGACGAGGTCACCCGGGCGCGGAGTGCGCTGGACGAGGCGAAGCGCGCGCTAGGCGGGCGCTGATCCCGCGTCCTTCCGGCCCCATGGGAGCGAAAGTCTGCTCCAGAAGCCTTCCCACCGGACTTCGGATCCCATGAGCGAACTCCACTGGATATGCGCGAAGGGACCGCCCTGCGGGCGATCCCTTCGCGCATGTGCCGGCGGTGGGACTCGAACCCACACGCCCTTTCGGACAAAGCATTTTGAGTGCTCCGCGTCTGCCATTCCGCCACGCCGGCCCGTGCTCGTGCGTCTTCGACTGTAGCGCAGGCGGACGCCGCCGGGCCGCGCGCACACGCTGAAGGCGGCACGTGCGGCCTCTCCACTAGGATGGATGCGTGACCGAGCAAGAGCAGCCTGAGCAGCCCACGGCATCCGCACCCCGACGCGTCGTCGTCGCCGAGGATGAATCGCTGATCCGCCTCGACATCGTCGAGATCCTGCGCGACAACGGATACGACGTCGTCGGCGAAGCGGGCGACGGTGAGACCGCCGTCCAGCTGGCCACCGAACTGCGACCCGACCTGGTCGTCATGGACGTCAAGATGCCGCAGCTCGACGGCATCAGCGCCGCGGAGAAGCTGCACAAGGCGAACATCGCCCCTGTCGTGCTGCTCACCGCGTTCAGCCAGAAGGAACTCGTCGAGCGCGCCAGCGAGGCCGGCGCCCTGGCCTACGTGGTGAAGCCGTTCACTCCGAACGACCTGCTCCCGGCGATCGAGATCGCCCTGGCCCGCCACGAGCAGATCATCACGCTCGAGGCCGAGGTCGCCGACATGGTCGAGCGCTTCGAGACGCGCAAGCTGGTCGATCGCGCCAAGGGCCTGCTGAACGAGAAGATGGGCCTGTCCGAGCCCGAGGCGTTCCGCTGGATCCAGAAGGCGTCCATGGACCGCCGCCTGACCATGCAGGACGTCGCCAAGGCGATCATCGAGCAGTTGGCGCCCAAGAAGCAGTGACCCTGCTGGGCGACGGGGTCCGGCTCCGCCCTGTCCAGGAGGGGGATGCCGCGCGCCTCGCCGCCGCGTACACCGCCAACCGCGACCACCTCGCTGCGTGGGAGCCGGAGCGCTCTGCGGACTTCTACACGTCGGCCGCGCAGGCCGAGCACATCCGCGTCGCATTGCGTGAACGCGCCGAAGGCCGTGCCCTGCGGCTGGTGCTCACCAAGGGCGAACGAATCGTCGGGCGCGTGAACATCACCGACGTGGTGCGCGGTGCGTTCCTCAGCGGCAATCTGGGCTATTGGATCGACGCACGGCTGACCGGTCGCGGCGTGATGACCCGGGCTGTGGCGGTCGCGCTGGATCTCTGCTCGTCAGAACTCGCACTGCACCGGGTGCAAGCGAGCACTCTGGTGCACAACGTCGCGTCACAGCGCGTCCACGAAGCGAACCGGTTCGAGCGCATCGGGCTCGCGCCGCAGTACCTCCGCATCGCGGGGCGCTGGCAGGACCATCTGCTGTTCCAGCGGATCCTCACGGACGACTGACGTCAGCCGACGTCCCGGATCAGGTTCGTGATGCGAATGGTCGAGCACCGCCGATCCTGATCGTCGGTGACGACGATCTCGTGCACGGTCATGCTGCGCCCGAGGTGGATCGGCGTGCAGACCCCGGTCACCATCCCGCTCGTGGCGGCGCGCGTGTGCGTCGCGTTCACGTCGATGCCGACCGCCATGCGCCCCGGCCCCGCATGCAGACTCGCGGCCATCGACCCGAGCGACTCGCCCAGCACGACGTAGGCCCCGCCGTGCATCAGGCCGAACGGCTGGGTGTTGCCCTCCACCGGCATCCGCCCCACTGCGCGATCGACCGACAGTTCGAGGATCTCCATCCCCATCCGCTCCGCGAGAGCCCCCTTGCCGACCTTCTCAGCCCATTCCAGACCGGACGAAACCGCGCTCACGCATCCTCCTCAGCGAGTGTCTGCCGTCATCGTTAGGCTTGCAGAGTGACGGACTCCGCAAAGCCTACCCTCATGGTCGTCGACGGCCACTCGCTCGCGTACCGGGCGTTCTTCGCCCTTCCGGTCGACAACTTCACCACCAGGGACAACCAGCACACGAACGCCATCTACGGCTTCCTGTCGATGTTCGTGAACCTCATCAAGGCCGAGAAGCCCACCCATCTCGCCGTCGCCTTCGACACGTCCCGTCACTCGTTCCGCACCGAGGAGTACGCCGAGTACAAGGCGACTCGTTCCGAGACGCCGCAGGAGTTCCGCGGACAGATCCCGCTGCTGCAGGACTGTCTCGCCGCGATGTCCGTCCCGGTGCTCACGAAGGAGGGCGTGGAGGCCGACGACATCCTCGCCACCCTCGCCACTCAGGGTGCCGACCAGGGATTCGACGTGCTCGTCGTCTCGGGCGACCGCGACACGATCCAGCTCGTGAACGACGACATCACGCTGCTCTACCCCTCCGTGCAGGGAGTGTCGCAGCTCAAACGCTACGACCCCACCACCGTGCAGGAGCGGTACGGGGTGCGCCCCGAGCAGTACCCCGACATCGCCGCGCTGGTCGGCGAGACCAGCGACAACCTGCCGGGCGTGCCGAAGGTCGGCGAGAAGACCGCGGTGAAGTGGCTAAACCAGTTCGGCAGCCTGGACGCGCTGCTGGAGCGCGCCGATGAGATCAAGGGCGTGGTCGGCGGCAACCTGCGCGAACACATCGAGGACGTCCGACGCAATCGACGGCTGAACCGTCTGCTGCGCGACGTCGAGCTGCCGGTGGGGCCTGCCGACATCCCGGTCGCCCCGATCGACGCGCAGGCCGTGCGCGACATCTTCGCGCGCCTCGAGTTCCGCACCCTGCTGCCGCGCGTGTTCGAGGCCGCCGGAGCCGAGGACGACGGCGGCGACCAGGCGGATGCCGTGGAGATGCCGGAACCGTTGCAGTCCGACCCCAGCGCGATCGCGGCGTGGGCGATGGCGCAGCCCGGCCCGCTGGGCGTCAACCTGGTCGTGAACGCCGGCCGCGGCATCCGCTTCGGCGTCGCGAACGCGACCGAACTGCACGAGACGGACTGGTCGGATGCCGCCGCGGAGGCCCTCCGCGAATGGCTGGAATCCGACAAGCCGAAGGTGATGCACGCCGCGAAGTCGCAGGTGAAGGCGCTGCTGCGCCTGGGCATCCGGCTCGGCGGGCTCGCCGACGACACGCTGCTGGGCGGGTGGCTGATGCGCCCCAGCTTCCCCGACAAGACGCTCGCCAACCTGGTGGAGCGGTACCTGGGTGAGAAGCTCCCCGAGGCGGACCCGAGCCAGCTCGTGCCCGAGAACGAGGGCGCCACGCCGTCGCAGGAGGCCTGGTTCACCCTCCGCACCTCAGAGGCGCTGCGCGCGGCGATGCCGGACGGCGTCGTGACCGTGCTCACCGACATCGAGCTGCCCACCCTGCTCACCCTGGCCGACATGGAGCTCGCGGGGGTGGCGGTCTCGCACCAGGTGCTGTCGGAGTTCTCCGCCGAGCTGGCAGAGCGGGCCGACGCCATCGCGCAGCAGGCGTACGCCACGATCGGCCACGAGGTGAACCTCGGCTCGCCGAAGCAGCTGCAGGAGGTCCTGTTCGAGGAGCTCCAGCTGCCGAAGACGCGCAAGACGAAGACCGGGTACTCGACGGATGCCGCGTCGCTCGCCGACCTGCAGGAGAGCGTGCCGCATCCGTTCCTGGAACAGCTCTCGCAGCATCGCGAGGCGACCAAGCTCCGCCAGATCATCGAATCGCTCGACGTCGGCATCCGCGACGACGGCCGCATCCACACGACGTACGTGCAGACCGGCAGCCAGACCGGCCGCCTCTCCAGCACCGACCCGAACCTGCAGAACATCCCGGTCCGCACCGCCGAATCCCGCCGGATCCGCAGTGCGTTCCAGGTCGGCGAGGGATACGAGACGCTCCTCACCGCCGACTATTCGCAGATCGAGATGCGGATCATGGCGCACCTGTCCGGCGACGCCGGGCTGATCGAGGCGTTCAACTCGGGGGAGGACCTGCACCGCTTCGTGGGCGCGCGCGTGTTCGGCGTCGACCCCGAGGACGTCACCCCGGCGATGCGCACCAAGGTGAAGGCGATGTCGTACGGCCTCGTGTACGGGCTGAGCGCGTTCGGGCTGTCCAAGCAGCTGCGCATCGAACAGTCCGAGGCAAAGCAGCTGATGCTGGAGTACTTCGCCCGCTTCGGCGCCGTGCGCGACTACCTGCGCTCATCCGTGATGGCGGCGAAGGAGGTCGGCTACACCGAGACGATCTACGGGCGCCGCCGGCCGTTCCCCGACCTGTCCAGCCCGAACCGCGTGCTCCGTGAGAACGCCGAGCGCGCCGCATTGAACGCCCCCATCCAGGGCAGCGCCGCCGACATCATGAAGATCGCGCTGTTCCGCATCCACGACGAGTTGCTGGAGCGCGGTCTCGGCTCACGGGTGCTGCTGCAGATCCATGACGAGCTCGTGGTGGAGGTCGCGCCGGGGGAGTGGGACGTCGTCGACTCCGTGGTGCGCACGCAGATGGCCGGCGCAGCCGATCTCTCGGTGCCGCTCGACGTCCAGGTGGGCCGGGGGCACGACTGGAACGAGGCCGCTCACTGATCGTCCGCGCCGACGACGGCGGGCGGCCTGCAGGATAGGCTCGCAGCCATGACTGCTGAACCCCGCACCCCCACCGCGATCGACGGCGTCGCCGAGAAGTGGGTCGACACGCTCGTCGAGCTGTCGCCCGTGCTGGCCACGTACATCGGCCGCAATGAGGCCAACGGCCGGCTCGACGACCTCAGCCCCGAAGGTCATGAGAGGGCCGTGCAGGCCGCTCGCGACACGCTCGCCGCCCTCGAGGGTCTGGAGCCCGCCGACGCCGTCGACGAGGTCACCAAGGCCGATCTGTCCAGCGAGCTGCGGCTGCAGCTCGAGCTGCACGACGCGCAGTGGCATCTGCGCGATCTCAACGTCATCGCCTCCGCACCGCAGGAGTTCCGTCAGGCGTTCGATCTCATGCCCACCGGTGAGGTCGACGACTGGGCGGTGATCGCGGAACGGCTCGGCGCGCTGCCCGGAGCCCTCAGGGGGTACACCGAGACGCTGCACGCCGGCATCCGTCACGGCGTCGTCCCTGCCCGCCGTCAGGTGCTCGAGGTGGCGACCCAGATCGAGCGGTACAGCGCCGACGACGGATTCTTCGCCGCCTTCGTCGCCGACGCCGGCCCCGAGGACGGTCAGCTTCCGGCATCCCTCGCCCGCGACCTCGCCGACCGCGCCGGCGCCGCCCGACTCGCCTACGACGAGCTCCGCGCGTTCCTCACCTCCGAGCTCGCGCCGGCGGCATCCGAGCAGGATGCCGTGGGGCGCGACCTGTACGCCCTGAACTCGCGCCGGTTCCTGGGCGCCACCATCGATCTCGACGAGACGTACGAGTGGGGCCGCGAGGAACTCGCCCGCATGGTCGCCGAGCAGGAGGCGATCGCGAACGAGATCCTGGCGGGTGCCACGGTCGAGGAGGCCGTCGCCCACCTCGAGTCGGACCCCTCACGCAAGCTGCACGGCACCGACGCGCTGCAGCGCTGGATGCAGGAGACCAGTGACCGGGCGATCGCCGAGCTCGGTGCGTCGCACTTCGACATTCCCGGGCAGATCCGCGAGCTCGAATGCATGATCGCCCCCACCCAGGAGGGCGGGATCTACTACACCGGCCCCACCGACGACTTCTCCCGTCCCGGCCGGATGTGGTGGTCGGTCCCGGAGGGCGTGACCGAGTTCGACACCTGGCGTGAACTGACGACCGTGTACCACGAGGGCGTCCCCGGTCACCACCTGCAGATCGCGCAGGCCACCTACAACCGTGCGGAGCTGAACACCTGGCGCCGCCTGCTCGCGGGCACGTCCGGACACGCCGAGGGCTGGGCCCTGTACGCCGAACGGCTCATGGAACAACTCGGCTACCTGGACGACCCGGCAGATCGTCTCGGCATGCTCGACGGCCAGCGCATGCGCGCGTTGCGTGTCGTGCTCGACATCGGTGTGCACCTCGGCAAGCCGCGCCTGGATGGCGACGGCGTGTGGGATCACGACTACGCACTGGAGATGATGCGCCGCAACGTGAACATGCCCGACGAGTTCCGCCGTTTCGAGGTGAACCGCTATCTCGGCTGGCCGGGTCAGGCGCCGTCCTACAAGGTGGGCCAGCGGATCTGGGAGCAGGTGCGCGACGCCGTCCGGCAGGAGCAGGGCGACACGTTCTCGTTCAAGGAGTTCCACAAGCGCGCGCTCGACATCGGAGGCGTCGGGCTCGACACGCTGCGCGGCGTCTTCCTCCGCGGCTGACGGGAATGGCCCGGACTCGGTGCGTGTTCATCCGTCTGAATGGAAAGGCGTGACATGGGCATCGAGTTCGGGCTGGACACCTTCGGAGACATCACCCGCGGAGCGGACGGAGAGCTGCTGACCGCGGCACAGACCATCCGCAACGTCGTGGCGCAGGCGGAGCTCGCCGATCGCGTGGGAGTCGACTTCTTCGGGGTGGGGGAGCACCACCGGGCCGAGTTCGCGGTGTCTGCGCCTGAGATGGTGCTCGCGGCGATCGCGTCGCGCACCGAGCGCATCCGGCTCGGCACCGCGGTGACCGTGCTGTCGTCCGACGATCCCGTGCGTGTCTACGAGCGGTTCGCCACGCTCGACGCGCTCTCGAACGGGCGAGCCGAGGTGGTGCTGGGTCGAGGGTCGTTCATCGAGTCGTTCCCGCTGTTCGGCTACGACCTGCGCGATTACGAGGCGCTGTTCGAGGAGAAGCTCGACCTGTTCGTGAAGCTGCTCACCGAGAAGCCGGTGAGCTGGTCGGGAACCATGCGCGCCCCGCTGACCGACGCCGACGTCTTCCCCAAGACCGAGGGCGGCCTGCGCACCTGGGTCGGCGTCGGCGGCAGCCCGGAGTCGGTGGTGCGGGTGGCCCGTCACGGCCTCGGGCTCATGCTCGCGATCATCGGCGGCCCGGCCGCCAGCTTCGCCCCGTTCGTCGAGCTGTATCACCGTTCGGTGGCGGGCTTCGGCACCACCGCGCACCCCGTGGCGGTGCACTCGCCGGGGCACGTCGCCGACACCGACGATGAGGCGTGGGATGCCGCATACGAGGGCTTCGCGACGATGAACAACACCATCGGTCGCGAACGCGGCTGGCCGCCGTACAGCCGGGCGCGCTTCCAGAACGACGTCGGCCCGGCCGGCGCGTTGTACATCGGCTCACCCGACCGTGTGGCGGGGAAGATCGCCGACACGGTGAGGACGCTCGGGCTCGGGCGCTTCGATCTGAAGTACGCCACGGGGACGCTGTCGCACGACGCGATGATGCGCAGCATCGAGCTGTACGGCACGGAGGTCATCCCGAGGGTTCAGCGGTTGCTCGACGCCGAGCGCTGACCGGCGCGGGAATAGGCTGAGAGCATGGCGGCAGTGCGTTTCGTAGCGATCGGCGACTCCTTCACGGAAGGCGTCGGCGACGAGCTCGCCGACGGCCGGGTGCGGGGCTGGGCCGACATCGCGGCGCAGGGCTGGGCGGATGCCATCGGCGAGCCGATCCAGTACGCCAACCTCGCCATTCGCGGACGCCTGGCGTGGCCGATCGTGCAGGAGCAGCTCGAACCCGCGCTCGCCCTCAAGCCCACGCACCTGTCTTTCAACGGCGGGGGCAACGACATGCTGCGCCCCAACGCCGACATCGAGCACATCGCCGACGCCTTCAGCCGCGTGCTGCGGCGGTGCGACGAGGAGGGTGTGCGACTGATCCTGCTGTCCGGGGCGAACCCGAGCGGGCAGCTGCCGATGGGCCGGATGATCCAGCGTCGCGGCGACCAGCTCTCCGCCGCCGTGTTGCGCCGCATCGCCGACCGGCCGGACGTGATCCGTGCCCTCAACTGGCCGGACCGGGAGCTGTCGCAGCCGCAGTACTGGTCGGAGGACCGGCTGCACATGAACGCCAACGGGCATCATCGCGTCGCAGCGCGGGTGCTGCACGCCCTCGGATTCGAGCCGCCCGAGGAGTGGTGGTCGCCGGCAGAGCATCCTGAACTCGACCCTGCGGGTCTGGCGTACTACCGAGCGCACGTGGCGCCGTGGGTACGACGCCGATTGACGAGGACCTCATCCGGTGACGGCCGCGCCGCCAAGCATCCGGCGTGGGTGGAGAGGTCTCCGCAGTGAACCGCTGGCGCGGCAGGCGCATGCCCCGCCGCATCGTGCAACTCCTGGTCGGGGTTTTCCTGTACGGGATCGGGATCTCGTTCATGGTCCGCGGCATGATCGGCGCCGCGCCGTGGGACGTGCTCGCGCAGGGGATCGCCAACCACGTGCCGTTGAGCTTCGGCGTGATCACCACTCTGATCGGCGTCCTGGTGCTGTTGCTGTGGATCCCGCTGCGGCAGAAGCCGGGAATCGGCACGGTGGTGAACGCGCTGGGCGTCGGGCCGTCCGCGGATGTCGGGCTGTTCCTCATTCCGGAGGATCAGCCGCTATGGGTGCGCATCGCCTTCTTCGCCATCGGGCTCACGGCGCTGGCCGCCGCCACCGGCCTGTACATCGGCGCACATTTCGGCCCCGGCCCGCGCGACGGGCTGATGACCGGGCTGCACCGGCGCACCGGTCTGGCGATCTGGGTGGTGCGCACGGCCATCGAGGTGACCATCGTCGCCATCGGGTGGGTGCTCGGCGGAAACGTCGGCGTGGGCACGGTCGCGTTCGCGCTGCTCGTGGGACCGATGTGCCAGTTCTTCATGCGGTTGTTCGTCGTGCCCCTCCCTGGCAAGGCGGCTGCTCCGATCGGCGACGGATTCGCGACGCGAGGCTGATCGTGGACCTCTGGGAGATGCGGGCGATCGCCGGCGGCGCTGTCACGCTGCACGACGCCCGCCGGACTGAGCACCGCACCATCGAGCTGGAGCCGTTCGAGATCGGCGTTCTCGCCGTCACCGAGGAGCAGTTCGCCGAGGTGCTCGGGGTGCCCTCCCGCCACCCGCGCCGGCCGGCGCGCGACCTCAGCTGGCTGAGAGCCGTGCGGTTCTGCAACGCCGCGTCGGAGTGGGAGGGTCTGGACCCGGCATACACATTCGACGGCGAGGACGTCACCTGGCACGTCGACAGCGACGGTTACCGGCTGCCGACGGAGCCGGAGTGGGAGTTCGCGTGCCGCGCAGGATCGACCGGCCCGCACTACGCCCCGCTCGCCGACGCCGCGTGGACAGCGCTCGACGGTGTCGGCTCGCCTCAGGACGTCGGCGGGAAGCTGCCGAACCTGAACGGGCTCTTCGACACGCTCGGCAACGTGTGGGAGTGGTGCTGGGACCTCCTGGACCCGGGCCGCTACGACGACTATCGCGTCTTCCGGGGCGGCGGCTTCGCCGACGACGCGTGGAGCGTGCGCGCCGGTGTGCGACGCGGCGGGGCACCCAGGATGCATCACGACGACGTCGGCATGCGGCTCGCTCGTGGCGGGTTCGAGACCAGGGGCGCCGCGCAGGGCTGGTCGGAGCGCGCCGATGTCGAACGCGGCAGACGCGGCGGGTCGCGCCCGCTCGGCTGGACGCCACGGGGCTGACGCTGCGAGGTCAGGACATCGTCTTGACGAGGTAGTCGACGCCGGCGTCCGGCCGGGTGAACCCGTAGCGCTCGTACAGCCCGTGGGCGTCGGCGGTCGCCAGCAGCATCCGTCGCAGCCCGAGCGGCTCCAGGTCGGCGATGACGCCCTCGACGAGCATCTTCCCGACGCCCGCGCCGCGAACGGCCGGGGCGACGAACACGTCGCACAGCCACGCGAAGGTGGCACCGTCGGTCACGACGCGTGCGTACGCGACCTGCTCGCCGGTCGCCCGATCACGGATGCCGTAATTGCGTGAACCGTCGATCGCGGCATCCTGCTTCTCCCGCGTGCGCCCCTTCGCCCAGTACGCCTGTTCGCTGAGCCAGGCGTGCACGCGCGCGCGATCGATGAGGTCTGCGCCGTTGATGAACTCGTAACCGGTGGTCATCGGCGTCTCCGTTCCGGGTCGAGGCCCATGCGAATGCGGGTGCGCTTGCGTTCGACCACGATGAACACCGAGCCGAGCAGCCACAGCGGCACCTGCGTGAGGAAGGCGAGCCGGAACGCCTCGAGCGAGTACGTCTCGGGGGTTCCCGCGCCCTGCAGATCGAGGGTGAGGCCGATGAGGAAGATGGCCACGAGCGCGGCGAGGAAGCCGCCCGCGTTGGTGACGCCCGTGGCCGTGCTCAGCCGGTGGGCGGGATTGTGCGTGCGGGCCTGGTCGAACGCGATCATGGATGCCGGTCCGCCGGCGGAGAGCGCGATGACGAGCACCATGAGCAACCAGAACGGCGCCGGCCCCGGCCAGGCGATGACCAGCAGCCAGGCGACCATCTGCACCGCGACGGTGGGCAGCACCAGCCCGAGCGAACGGCGGGTGGGGATGCGCCGGGACAGTTCACCGAGCACCGGCCCGAAGAGCATGCCGGCGACGACGAACACCGACAGCAGCCCCGCGGCCCCGGCGGTGGACAGCCCCTCACCGGCGGTGAGGAACGGCATGCCCCACAGCAGGACGAAGGTGGTGCCCGCGAACGGCGTCGCGAAGTGCGACCAGAACGCGAGCCGCGTGCCGGGGTGCGCCCAGGCGGCGCGGATGCCGACCCCGGTGTCGATGGCCGATGTGACTACGCGCACGACACCCGTTTCGGTGTTCACCGACACGTCCATCGCCTGCTCGGCGGGGCGGTTGCGCACGAGCAGCCAGACCAGGATCGCGAACAGGATGCCGAGACCGGCGATGCTGCTGAACGTGACGGTCCACGTCGTGGCGTGCAGCAGGGCGGCGACCGGGATGAGGGCGACGAGTTGCCCGGTCTGCCCGATGATGCCGGTGAACTGCACCATGACGGGGGCGCGCTGCGCCGGGAACCAGGTGGCGACCAGTCGCAGCGCCGCAGGGAACACGGCCGCGTCGCCGGCGCCGAGCAGTACTCGGGCGACGATGGCGACACCCACGCTGGGGGAGAGGGCCATCACCAGCTGGCCGACGGCCATGAGAATCATCCCGATCGCCATGATCGGCCGTGACCCGTGCCGGTCGAGCAGGATGCCGATGGGGATCTGCATGCCGCCGTAGACGGCGAGCTGCACCACGGCGAACAGCGACAGCGTGGCGGCGTCGGCGTGAAATCGCTCGGCCGCGTCCACGCCCACCGCACTCAGCGAGGTGCGGTTCGCGATCGCCAGCACGTACGCGGCGACGGCGACCGACCAGACGAGCCACGCGCGCCACCCGGGTTCGGAGCGGACGAGAGGCGTTGAGGTCACCCCTCCACGCTAGTACCGACGCACCGCCGGATCGGTGACCGCCGACCCGGCATCCGTGTCAGTCCTCGAAGCCGATCAGCCAGCGGATGCCGTGCCGGTCGACGAGCTGTCCGTCGGTGGCTCCCCACGGCCGCTTCTGCAACGGGTCGAGGATGTCCGCCCCCTCGGAGAGGCCTTCGAACCACCGGGTCAGCGTGGCGCCATCCGCGGTTCCGAGCAGCGCGATGCTGACGCCGGTCAGCGAGACGGAGGGCTGATCGCCGACCGCGTCCGTGCCGTACAACCGGACCGGGCCGCTCAGGGTCCCGTGCGCGATGGCGTCCGCCGGACCGTCGCTGCGCCCGAACTCCTCGAAGGTGTGCAGATCGAGGTCGCCGCCGAACACGTCACGGTAGAAGGTGAGCGCCTCCCGCGCGTTTCCGGGGAACCACGCGTACAGGGTCGGAGCGGCCATGTCGGAGTCTCCATTCGCCGGGGTCCGCTCACCCTATCGTCTTGGCGAGAACGCACTGCTCGGGGGAGTCGCCGATCCGCAGTCCGGTGGCGACCTCCTGCCACCCCTCGCGCGCGTAGAACCGGCGCGCGGGGAGCGCCGCCGCTTGACATCCGAGCACGGCCGTCTTGTACGGCACGCCGTCGAGGACTGCCGTCAACAGTGCGGTTGCGACCCCACTGCGGCGATGCGCCGGCGCGACCGCGAGTTCGGCGACGCAGAAGCACTCGTCCCGCAGCCATGTGCGCCGCACATCGTCGGCGACCAGGCCGGCGATGCGGTCGCGCCACCAGTCGCCGTCGGAGATGCCCATGCCGAGCACGAACCCCGCGAGGTCGTTTCCGTCCCAGGCGAGGATCAGGCGGAACGCCGCCTTGGTGTCTGCGTAGCGGCGGATCCGCTCGGAGATCGAGCGCCGGCTTTCGTCGGGGTCCTCGTGGTAGGGCGGTTCGGCGAAGACCCGCGCGTACAGCTCCGCGACGGCATCCAGCTCGGCCGTGCTGCCGTCCCATGCCGCCGTCCGCACTGTGCCCACCTCGGCAGGATAGTGTGCGTGCGGGTGACATCCGTGCCGCCGCCCGGCACACTCGTGTCATGGAACCGACCGCGTGGGTGCTGCACGTCGACATGGACCAGTTCATCGCGGCGGTCGAGGTGCTGCGCCGTCCGGAGCTCGCCGGCCGCCCCGTGATCGTCGGCGGGCACGGGGACCCGACCGAGCGTGCGGTGGTGTCGACGGCGTCATACGAGGCGAGGGCGTTCGGGATCGGCTCCGGGATGCCGTTGAAGATCGCCGCCCGCAAGGCGCCGCCCGACGCGGTGTTCCTGCCCGTCGACCACGAGGCGTACGAAACGGCATCCGGCGCGGTGATGCGCACCTTGCGCGCGCTCCCGAGGGTGGTGCTGGAGGTGATCGGCTGGGACGAGTGTTTCCTCGGCGTCACCACGGACGATCCGGAGGGCGTGGCGCGCGCCGCGCAGCGTGCGGTGCTCGACGCGACGTCGCTGCACTGCTCGGTCGGCATCGGCGACAACAAGGTGCGCGCGAAGATCGCAACCGAGTTCGGCAAGCCGCGGGGCACGTTCCGGCTGACGGAGCAGAACTGGTTCGAGGTGATGGGGGAGCGGGGCACGCGCGAGCTGTGGGGGATCGGGTCGCGGATCGAGAAGCGGCTCGCCGAGCACGGCATCCGCACAGTGCGGCAGCTCGCGGACGCCGACCCGGGGGAGCTGGTGGCCGAGTTCGGGCCGAAGATGGGCGTCTGGTATCACGATCTCGGCCACGGACGGGGTCCCGCGGTCGTCGACGATTCGCCGTGGGTGGCCCGCAGCCACAGCAGGGAGACGACGTTCCAGCAGAACCTGACGAACGCGGCTGAGGTCGAGGAGGCGGTGCGGACGCTGGCGGCACAGGCGTTCGACGACTGCGTCGCCGAGGGGAGGCCCGTGGTGCGCGTGCATCTCAAGGTCAGGTACGCGCCGTTCGACACGAAGACCATCGGACGCAAGCTCTCAGCGCCCACGACGGACCGGCACGATTTCGTCGCGGCGGCGGTCGAATTGGCGAGCGGACTCGACACACAGCGGGAGGTGCGCCTGCTCGGCGTTCGGGCGGAGATGACGATGCCGGACGGCGGCGACGCCGTGGAGCGCACGCCGGTGCGCGGGAGGATCTGACGGCGTTCAGTCCGGGTCGCCGTCACCCGGGATCCGCGAGAAGACGGCCAGGTCGACGCGTCCGGCATCCGTGAATCCGGCGTTGCGGGCGACGCCCTCGCGACGGAACCCGGCTCGGGAGGCGGTGCGCAGTGACGCGGCGTTTCCCGTCGCGATGCGCAGCTCCACCCGTTCGAACGCGAGGTCGTCGAGCAGCCAGTCGGCGACCCGCCGCACGGCGGTGCTCATCACTCCGCGTCCTCGGTGGGCGGCGGCGGTCCAGTAGCTGAGCTCGAGAGTTCGCGCCCTCCGGTCGACCCGCTTCGCGTCGACACTCGCCACAAGCATTCCGTCGCGACGCACGCCGAGCACGAACCCGGTACCCGTCTCGCGCATGCCCGCCGAGACCGTGGTGCACCACGATTCGGCGAGGTCGAGAGTGTAGGGGGAGGGGAGCGGGAGCCAGCGGCGCAGCTCCGGGTCCGACACCGCACGCAGCAGCGCAGGCGCATCGGCCAGGTCCAGCGGCGACAGCGTGACGCCCGAACCGGCCGCGAGGGTCACTTCAGGAAAGGACGGCACCGGTCCATCCTGCCGTACCGCGCCCTGACAACCGGGTCTACCCTCAGAAGATGGGGCTGCCCGTACATCCGCTCATCGCGCTCCGCCGAGTGCGCCTCCTGCCGCGCTGGGTGCGTCGGATGGATGCCCGAGCGGGGCGCGCCATCAACGGCCACCGTCATCTGCCCGAACTCGACCGCGCGCTGGCTCGGCTCTCGCACCTCGCGGACCGGAGTCGACTGTGGCTCGCCATCGCGTTCGTCCTCTACGCGATCGGCGGCCGGCCCCGCCGCGGGGCTGTACGCGGTGTCGCATCGCTCATCGTCGGCAGCATGCTGGCGAACCTCGTCGGCAAACGGATCTTCGGCGGCGACCGGCCGCTGCTGAAGGACGTGCCGGTTCCCCGTCGCCTGAAGCGGATGCCGACGTCGGCATCGTTCCCGTCCGGGCATTCCGCCTCCGCGGCGGCCTTCGTCACGGGCGTCGCGCTGGAATCGGGTCGCTCGGGCGCCGTGCTGGCACCCCTCGGCGCCACCGTGGCGTACTCGCGCCTGCACACCGGGGCGCACTGGCTGTCGGACGTCGTCGGGGGAGTGGCGCTCGGCTCGGCTGTCGCGATCGTGGGGCGGATGCTGGTGCCGGCACGTCCGCGCACGGAGCCGGAGCATTCCGCACCCGTGATCGCGCTGCCGGCTCTTGCCGACGGCGCGGGTGCGTTGATCCTCGTCAATCCGTCGTCGGGAATCGACCCGCTCCGGCCCGAGCCCGTCGGGTTCCTGTCGGAGGCGCTGCCGCATGCCGAGATCCATCAGATGGCGCCGGGCGACGACATCCCCGTCATCGTGCGCGACGCGCTCGGCTCGGCGTACCCGCCGCGGGTGATCGGCGTCTGGGGAGGGGACGGCTCGGTGGCGGCCGCCGCCGATGCCGCCCGGCGTGCGGGGCTTCCGCTGCTGATCTTCCCCGGCGGTACGTTCAACCATTTCGCGCGCACGGCGGGCGCGGCGACGATCGAGGACGCTCTCGAGGCCCTGCGCACCGGTGCCGGGCGGCGTGTCGACGTCGCCGAGCTGGCTCTCGACGATGACCCACCGGTGACGGTGCTGAACGCGGCATCCGTCGGTGTCTATCCGGACTTCGTCGCCGAGCGTGAGGGAATGGAGAGGGCGCTCGGCAAGCCGGTCGCTGCGGTCGTCGCCGCGGTGCGCGTGCTCGCGCGTGCAGAGACGATCGACGTCAGCGTCGACGGCAGACAGGCGCGGGTCTGGTCGGTTGCCGTTGCGGCGGGGGAGAACTCCTCGGCGTCGATGGTGCCGCTGCAGCGTCGTCGGCTCGACGATGCGGTGCTGGACGTGCGGGTGCTGCACGCGCGCGGGCGGCTGTCCCGACTGCGCGGTCTGGTGGCGCTCGGGTTCGGTGTGCGTGCGTCGGCGATGCTCGATCGCGTGCCGGGGCGCGCCGAGCTGGCGACGATCGAGGCGTTCACCGCCGAACGGGTGCGGATCGAGGCGCGCTCGGCGGCGGAGGAGAGCGTGGGCTTCGCCCACGATGGCGAGGTCACGATGAGCGCGCACGGAGCCGACGGCAGCCCGGCGGTCGCCGTGGTGACGATCGTCCCGGGCGGGCTGGACGTGTACGGACTGACCGAGTCGGCGAGCTGATCCGCGGCGTCGTTCTATGCGACCCCGCAATTGGCCTGATGCGACCATGACGGAATGGAGACCGTCACGGTTCGTCCCATGACACGCTCGGAGTTCGATCGTTGGCAGACGGCGCTCGCCGAGGAGTACGCGGGGGAACAGGTCGCTGCCGGGAGGTGGCCCTCGGCGGGTGCGCTGCAGCGAGCGCGCGACGAGAACAGCGCCTTGCTGCCCCACGGGATGAACACGCCGCGGATGCTGTTGCTGCAGGGCATCGGGCAGAACGGAGATCCTGTCGGCCACGCATGGTGGCTCTCGATCACCCCCGCGGGGCGCCCGGAGTGGCGTTCCTCTATGATTTCGCAGTGGCGGAAGCGCGACGGGGTCAGGGGTACGGGCGTGCGCTGCTTCACGCGGTCGAGTCCTCGGCGCGCGAAGCCGGGGAATCCGCCCTGGAGCTGAATGTGTTCGGCCACAACATGGCGGCGATCCGGCTGTATGCGTCGGCCGGCTACGACGTGATCACTCAGCAGATGCGGAAGTCGCTCTGACCCTTGCGCTGTTCTGAAACGAGGAGAGCGGATGCTGGACTGGCCAGGCGTCCTGATGCGCAGTCGGGGACGTCCCTTCAGCCGCACCCGATCAAGTGTTCTGACATAATGTGCATTATCGGCTGTTCCGATATCTGGCGCTCTCGTCGTCGCGCAGCCACCGACTTAGACTCGAGCATGGCCAAGCGAATCCTCCACGTCGTCACCAACGTCGGCAGCTACGAAGACCGATCCCACCGGACCGGGCTGTGGCTGTCCGAGCTCACACATGCCTGGCACGTCTTCGAGCAGCGCGGATTCGAGCAGCAGATCGTCAGCCCGAAAGGCGGCACGTCGCCGTTGGAGCCGCGTTCACTCAAGCGACCCACCTACGACAAGTCCGCGAGGGCGTGGCGCGAAGATCCCGCGCGGATGGCGCTGCTCGCCGAGACCGCGAAACCCGACGAGACCGACCCCACGCGGTTCGACGCCATCTACTTCACCGGCGGCCACGGCGTCATGTACGACTTCCCGGACAGCGAAGGACTTCAGCGGCTCACACGCGAGATCCACAACAACGGCGGCATCGTCTCCGCGGTCTGTCACGGATACTGCGCACTGTTGAACACGACGCTCGACGACGGCAGCTACCTCATCACCGGCCGGAAGCTCACCGGCTTCGCGTGGCAGGAGGAGATCCTCGCCGGGGTCAACGAGTTGGTCCCGTACAACGTCGAGGAGGAGGCCCGGAAGCGCGGAGCGCTGTACGAGAAGGCGCTTCTCCCCTTCGTTCCGCACACCGTGATCGATGATCGCCTCGTCACCGGGCAGAACCCGATGTCGGCCACGAAGACGGCCAAGGCGGTCGCCGAGCTGCTCGACGCGCGCTGACGATTCACACGCGCGCGATCGCGAGCAGATGCGCGCTGAAGTCGCGGATCGCGGGGGCGGAGGACGACGCGCGCGCGATCACCAATGCCGCCTCACGGATGTCGTCGTCGACCGTGCGCGAGGATTCCAGGAACAGCCCCGCGGGCCCTTCCACACCGACGACCTCTTCCACTGCGAGTCCGGCGGCGACCAGTTCCGCCTCGAGCTCCTCGGCGGTGTGGAAATGGCCGGCGGGGAAACGTCCACCCCTCGTGGGGACGCCCGCCGCGATCAGGTCGAGCCACTCCCCCGGAACGGATGCCTGAGCCTCGCGCGCGAGCGCAACCCTGCCAAACGCGATATATCGAGATAGCGCGGCCGCGAATACGAGGCCGCCGGGACGGGTCACCCGACCGGCTTCTCGAAGCGCCGCCAGTCTGTCCTCCGCAGCGGCCAGATGGTAGAGCGGTCCGAGCAGTACCACGGCGTCGAACGAGCCGTCTTCGAACGCCAGTTCTCGCGCGTCGCCGACAGCTGCTGCGACGCCTGCCGCTGTGCGGAGCGGGTCGAGAGACGCGCATCCTCATCGAAGTGGTCACCGTAGTACGCCAGGATGCGGGCATCGATCTCGTTCTGGTCCATGCGTTTCGTCTCCTCGCTGCGCTCGTCGCTCAACGACCGGGGTGGGGACCGCTGCGCTCGTCGCCGAACGACCGGGTAGCGATCGCTGCGCTCGTCGCTCAACGACCGGGATAGGGGCCGCTGCGCTTGCTCAACGACCCGAGGCGGGTGCCGGAAGCATCAGCGGGCCGCGGGCACGGCTTCGACGTACTCGGCGAGGTGCTGACCGGTCAGGGTCGACCGCTCCCCCACGAGTTGCGCCGGGGTGCCCTCGAACACCACCCGTCCGCCGTCGTGACCGGCGCCCGGACCGATGTCGATGATCCAGTCGGCGTGTGCCATGACCGCCTGGTGGTGTTCGATCACGATCACCGTCTTGCCCGAGTCCACCAGCCGGTCCAGCAGACCGAGGATCTGCTGCACGTCCGCGAGGTGGAGGCCGGTGGTGGGCTCGTCGAGCACGTAGATGTCGCCCCTCTCCCCCATCTGGATGGCAAGCTTGACGCGCTGACGCTCGCCACCCGACAAGGTGGACAGCGGCTGGCCAAGTGACAGGTAGCCGAGTCCGACATCCTCGAGCCGGCCGAGGATCGCGGCCGCGGCGGGAATCTTCGACTCGCCTGCTGAGAAGAACCCGCGCGCCTTCGACACCGGAAGGTCCAGCACCTCGGTGATGTCCAGACCGCCCAGCTTGTAGTCGAGCACGGCCGCCTGGAACCGCTTGCCGCCGCAGTCCTCGCACGGCGTCTCGATGGTGTCCATGAAGCCGAGCTCGGTGACGATCACACCGGCACCCTTGCAGGTCGGGCACGCACCCTCGGAGTTCGCGCTGAACAGCGCCGGCTTCACGCCGTTGGCTTTCGCGAAGGCCTTGCGGATCGGTTCGAGCAGCCCTGTGTACGTCGCGGGGTTGCTGCGCCGCGACCCGCGGATGGCGCTCTGATCGATCGAGACCACCCCCTCGCGGGGAGACACCGAACCGTGGATGAGCGAGCTCTTGCCCGACCCGGCGACGCCGGTGACGACCGTGAGCACCCCGAGCGGAATGTCGACGTCGACGTCCTGAAGATTGTTCGCGTTCGCGCCGCGGACCTCGATGACGCCGGTGCGCTCGCGGACGGCATCCTTCAGCGCCGCCCTGTCATCCAGGTGCCGGCCGGTCAGGGTGCCACTCGCGCGAAGACCCTCGACCGTGCCCTCGAAGCAGATCGTGCCGCCCTCGCCGCCCGCGCCGGGACCGAGGTCGACGACGTGGTCGGCGATCACGATGGCTTCCGGCTTGTGCTCGACGACCAGCACCGTGTTGCCCTTGTCGCGCAGGCGCTGCAGCAACATGTTCATCCGCTGGATGTCGTGCGGATGCAGCCCGATGGTCGGCTCGTCGAACACGTACGTGACGTCGGTGAGCGACGAGCCGAGGTGCCGCAGCAACTTGATGCGCTGCGCCTCACCGCCGGACAGCGTCCCGGACGGGCGGTCCAGGCTCAGATAGCCGAGGCCGAGCGTCACGAACGCGTTCAAGTTGGCGGAGAGCGCCTTCAGCAGAGGGCCGGCCCCGGGAAGGTCGAGACCGCCAACCCACTCGGCGAGGTCGGTCACCTGCATCCGGCACGCGTCGGCGATGCTGATCCCGGCGATCTTCGACGACCGCGCCGCTTCGGTCAGACGGGTGCCGTCGCACTCCGGGCAGGTGGTGAAGGATGCCACGCGCTCGACGAACGCGCGGATGTGCGGTTGCAACGCATCGAGGTCCTTCGACAGCATCGACTTGGTGATCTTCGGGATCAGACCCTCGTAGGTCATGTTGATGCCGCTGATCTTGACCTTGGTCACCTCTCCGTAGAGGAAGAGGTGACGCTGCTTGTCGGTGAACTGGGAGATCGGCTTGTCGGACGGGTAGAACCCGGATTGCGAGAAGCCCTTCACCATCCACCCGTCCGGCGTGTAGCCGGGCACCATGATGGCTCCCTCATCGAGCGACTTCGATTCGTCGACGACCTTCGACAGGTCGATGTCGGACACCGCTCCCCTGCCCTCGCAGCGCGGGCACATGCCGCCGAGGTAGATCGCGTCCTTGACGATCTTCTTCTCGCCGCTCGGCCCGGTCATCACCCCGCTGGCCCGCTGGGTCGGGATGTTGAACGAGAACGCGGTCGGCCCGCCGATGTGCGGCTCGCCCAGCTTCGAGAACAGGATGCGCAGCATCGCGTTCGCGTCGGTGACGGTGCCTACCGTGGACCTCGGGTTGGCACCCAGCCGCTCCTGATCGACGATGATCGCCGTGGTGAGCCCTTCGAGCACGTCGACGTCGGGGCGCGGCACGGACGGCATGAAGCCCTGTACGAACGCGCTGTACGTCTCGTCGATCATCCGGCGGGACTCCGCGGCGATCGTGTCGAACACGAGCGAGCTCTTGCCCGAACCGGACACCCCCGTGAATACGGTGAGACGGCGCTTCGGAATCTCGACACTGACGTCCTTCAGGTTGTTCTCCCGCGCGCCCTGCACGCGGATGACGTCGTGGGTGTCGGCGATGTGCGTCTCGGCCATCGTCGTCCTCTCTACTCAGGCGCTCTGCTGCAGGCGCACCATGTTGCCGGCGGGATCGCGGAACGCGCAGTCGCGGACGCCGTACGGCTGGTCGATCGGCTCCTGCACGATGTCGGCACCCTTCGCCTCGATCTCGGCGAACGCGGCATCGACGTCGGCGGTGGCGAGCACGATCCCACCGTAGCTGCCCTTCGCCATCAGCTCGAGGATCGTCGTGCGCTCGTCGTCGCTGATCCCGGGATCGACAGCGGGCGGATGCAGCACGATCGACGTGTCCGGCTGACCCCCGGGCCCCACCGTGATCCACCGCATCTGCTGGTACCCGACGTCCTTGCGCACCTCGAACCCGAGCACGTCGCGGTAGAAGGTCAGCGACTCGTCGGCATCCAGGTGCGGAAGGAAACTCGCGTTGATCGTGATGTCCATGACCCCGACGCTACCCAGCGGCGCCGCGCCGCGCTTCTCGATTCCTGATCGGTCTGGTCGCCTGCTTCTCCATCCACGACGGGATGCCGGCGGCGAGGCCGGGATCGCGTCGGTAGGCGCTCGGCGGCATCCCGACCAGCTCTGCGAATCGCGTGCTGAACGTGCCGAGCGACGAGAAGCCCACCGCGAAGCACGCCTCCGTGACGCTCACATCGCCGCGCCGCAGCAGAGCCATGGCCCGCTCGATGCGGCGCGTCATCAAGTAGGCGTACGGAGACTCCCCGTACACGTCGCGGAATCGTCTGCTGAGGTGGCCCGACGACATGTGCGCCTGCCGCGCCAGCGACTCCACGTCCAGGGGCTTTGCGTACTCCCGGTCGATCCGGTCGCGCACGCGGCGCAGCGCCGCCAGCTCGCGCAGCCGCGCGTCATCGGAGAGGGAGGACACGCTCCGATCCTGGCACGCCCGCGGGCGGCCCGCGCTAGCCTGGGGCCGTCACCGCTTCTCTCGCGAAGGGATCCTCATGACCGACTTCCTGCCATCGCAGGCGACGAACGCCGTCCGATCGATCCGGACGTTCCTCGCCGTCTCCGGCGCGCTCGCACTTGTGACCGGGCTCTTACTGCTGATCTGGCCCGGCAAGTCCGCGGTGATCGTCACGGGCATCGTGGCGTCATACCTGATCATCGGCGGGCTCGTCTACCTGGCGCTGGCCGTGTTCTCCGGTCGAGACCGCGGCTGGATGCGCATCGGCCACAGTCTGCTGGGGCTGCTGTACATCGTCGCCGGTGTCATCGCATTCGCAAACCTCGCCGCCGCGACGGTCACGTTCGCGCTCATCGTCGCCGTCTTCGTCGGAGTCAGCTGGATCTTCGACGGGGTGGTCGCACTGAGCCTGCTCGGCACCGGCGCGTCCAAGGTCTGGACGTGGATCTACGCGATCATCGGCATTCTCGCCGGCGTGTTCGTGCTGCTCTCACCGCTGTACGCCGCCGTCGTGCTGTGGATCATGCTGGGTGCCACGCTGGTCGCGCTCGGAGTCGTCCAGATCGTGCGGGCGATCACTCTGGAGGAGGATCTGGCGACGCTCACCACGTATTGAGTGAGTGCCCGACGGAAGAATGCGGCCCCGGTGAGAACCGGGGCCGCATTCTTTGTCACTCCGAGACGAAGTCGGACGTGTCGCCGACGAGGCGCGTGTTGTCGTCGGGAACAGGGTCGACCGCTGCCTGCGCGACCTCGGCCGCGAACTCCTGCACGTTGTAGAGCTTGCCGGCCGACTCCCGGCGCCCGGCGATCGCACCGGGGTTCGCGCGCTCGAGCAGGGTCGCGGTGATGGTGCCCTCGATCATGTCGCCCGACACCACGGTGAGGCCGATACCCTTCTGCGCCAGGTCGGGGATCAGTTCGCGCAGCGCGTCCTCACCGGCGCGCTTGGACCGGGCGACCGGCTCGTACTCGGGCATCGTCGGGGTGGTGCGGATGAAGTGCGCCTGGTGGCTGGTGACGAACACCACGCGGGAGCCCTCGCCCAGCAGCGGCTCTGCCGCCCGCAGCACGCCGAGCTGCGCGTCACGGTTGAGCTTGAGGGCGTAGTCCTCTGCCATGCCGGACTCCATGCCACCAGATGCGTTCAGCACCAGGATGTCGAGACGTCCGAACTCCTCTCGAACCCGCTCGAACATGGCGTCGACGGAGTCCTGATCGGTCAGGTCGGCCCCGACGACGAGCACGCGGCGCCCGAGGGCGCGCAGCTCGTTGGCGAGCTTCTCGGCGCGCGGCGCCTTGTTGCGGAAGTTGATGACGACGTCCGCACCGGCCTCGGCGAAGTAGCGGACCGTGTCGGCGCCGATGCCCCGGGACGATCCGGTGACCAGTGCCACCTTGCCGTCGAGGGAACCTGCCGGGAGAACCTGGGTCATTCCTGACTCCTCGTGATGCTCGGGATGCGCGCGGATGGCGACATCCCACCCTACAACGAGGCTCCCGGTCGACCCGCGGTTTCTCGCGCGTGGTAGGTTGACCGCAGGAGGGGCGCATGGACGGTTTCGCGGCATTCGTCGAGGTCATCGAGCAATGGGCCTGGATCGGGTGGATCGTGCTGATCGCGGTCTTCCTGGTCATCGAGATGCTCAGCCTGGACTTCACGTTCCTGATGCTGTCTCTCGGCGGCGCCGCCGGGCTGGTCGCCGATCTGGTCGGTCTTCCAGTGTGGGCTCAGGTGCTGATCGCCGGCATCGCCGCCGCCCTGTTCATCCTGTTCCTGCGGCCACCGCTGCTGCACCGTCTGCGGCGCGGCGAGGACCCCACGAAATCCAACGTCGAGGCTCTGATCGATCTGCGCGGCATCGCGCTGCACGACATCACCCAGATCTCCGGCCAAGTGAAGCTCAGCAACGGCGACACCTGGACCGCCCGCAGCCTCACCGGCACGCCGATCCCCGAGGGCTCGCGCGTCGCGGTCGCCGAGATCAGCGGCGCCACCGCCATCGTCCGCCCCGTCAGCGAATAGGAGCATCTCCATGGACGACTCCTCGTTCATCTCGGCCGCGATCGTATGGATCCTGGTCGCCGCTGTCATCATCTTCGTGGTGGTGACCCTCGCCCGGTCCATCCGGATCATCCCGCAGGCCACCGCGGGCATCGTCGAGCGTCTCGGTCGCTATCACAAGACCCTCAGCCCCGGCCTGAACATCCTCGTGCCCTTCATCGACCGCCTCCGGCCGCTCATCGACATGCGTGAGCAGGTCGTGTCGTTCCCGCCGCAGCCCGTCATCACCGAAGACAACCTGGTCGTGTCGATCGACACCGTCGTGTACTTCCAGGTGACGGATGCCAGGGCCGCGACGTACGAGATCGCGAACTATCTGGGCGCCGTCGAGCAGCTCACCACCACCACGCTGCGCAACGTGGTCGGCGGACTGAACCTCGAAGAGGCGCTCACCAGCCGCGACAACATCAACGGGCAGCTGCGTGTGGTGCTGGACGAGGCCACGGGCAAGTGGGGCATCCGCGTCTCCCGCGTCGAGCTCAAGGCCATCGACCCACCCGTCTCCATCCAAGACTCGATGGAGAAGCAGATGCGCGCCGAGCGCGACCGCCGCGCGGCCATCCTCACGGCGGAGGGCTCGAAGCAGTCGCAGATCCTGGAGGCCGAGGGCCAGCGTCAGGCGGCGATCCTGAAGGCCGAGGGTGACAAGCAGGCCGCCGTGCTGCGCGCACAGGGCGAAGCGGAGGCGATCCAGAACGTGTTCAGCGCCATCCACCAGGGTCGGCCCGACGACAAGCTGCTCGCCTACCAGTACCTGCAGATGCTGCCCAAGATCAGCGAGAGTCCCTCCAGCAAGCTGTGGATCGTTCCGAGTGAGCTGACTGAGGCGCTGAAGGGCATCGGGACCGCGTTCACTCCGCGCCCCGGATCGGCACCGTCCGACCCGACACCGGGCGCGTGACACACCCGTACCTCACCGGAGCACGACATCCCCGAGTCCTCGCCCACCGCGGTCTGATCTCCGCGGAGGGTGAGGACTCGGCGGTGTGGGAGAACACGGCGGCCTCGTTCGCGGCCGCGCACGCGGCCGGTGCCGAGTACATCGAGACCGACTGCCGACTGACCGCCGACGGCGATGTCGTCCTCTTCCACGACGACACGCTGCAGCGACTGGCCGGCGACACCCGTCGCATCGACGAGCTTCGGACCCGGGAGCTCGCCGCGGTGCTGGCGGAGCACGGCGGTCTGCTCACCGTCCCGGATGCTCTGGACGCCTTCCCCGGCATCCGCTTCAACATCGACGTGAAGACGGATGCCGCCGCCGAGCCGCTCGGGCGAGCCGTCGCCGACCACACCGAGCGGGTGCTGGTCACCAGCTTCTCGGACGCCCGTCGCACGCGTGCCGTGGCCGCCGCGTTGCGCGCCGGTGCAGCCATCCGTCCCGCCACCTCCGGCGGGCGCGCCACCATCGCCGCGTTGAAGTCGCTGTCGGCCGCGCGCCTCTCCCCTGCCCGCGTTCTCGCAGCGATCGACGCGGTGCAGGTCCCCGAGCGGCAGGGGCCGCTGCGCATCGTCACCCCCGCCTTCATCCGCTCCGCTCACGGTGCGGGAGTGGAGGTGCACGTCTGGACGGTCAACGAGGCGGCTGACATGATGCGGCTCGTGGCGGCCGGTGCGGACGGCGTCGTCACCGACCGAACCGACCTGGCACTCGAGGTCCTCGCCCCCTTCTGACGCGCCCACGGCACACGGCCCTGGGATTCCACTGTGAATAGCGCCCGCTTCTCGCCCGCGTGGATGAAGCGCACAGACGCGAGCGTTATACCTGACAACGCGAGCGTTCACAGCGACGAGAGGACCACACAATGGCAGATCGCAGTCTTCGCGGCATCCGACTGGGTGCCCAGAGCCTTCAGAGTGAAGAGGGCGTCGTCTTCATGGAGCGGCGCGCCACCACGTACACGTGTCCGACGTGCAACCACGACACGACGCTGATGTTCGCCGCCGACGCCGAGCCGCCCGCGACCTGGGAGTGCCGCTCGTGCGGTGCCGAGGCCGTGCTGCAGGTGGACGGCGAGCCCGTCAAGCGCGACGACGAGCAGGAGAAGGCGGCTCGGACGCACTGGGACATGCTGCTCGAGCGCCGCACGCGCGCCGAGCTCGAGGAGTTGCTCGAAGAGCGCCTGGCTTACATCCGCGCACGCCGCGGCGCAGGCGACGACCCGACGCGCGAGCGCATCGGAGCCTGACTCAGCGCCGACGGCCCGTGAGGATCCCGGCGGCCGCGAGGCCTGATAGTCCGGCAGCCACCAGGATTCCCTGAATCCAAGGCCCGAGAACGACCCCAGCCGTGAGGCCGGAACGCAGTTCGACATCCTCGAGCAGCGCTCCGGCCTCATCGGCGTCCAGGGACGAAATGGTCCGGCCGTCCGGTGCGATGATCTGACTGGTCCCCACGGTCGACACGTTCACGACGCTGCGCCCGGTCTCGATGGCGCGCATCCGGGCCAGCGCCAACTGCTGCAGGTTCTCGTCCGTGCCGCGGAAGTCCGCATTGTTCGTCTGGAACACCAGCACTTGCGCGCCGCTGTTCAGCCCCTCACGGATGACCTCGTCGTAGATCACATCGAAGCAGATCGCCAGTCCGACGCCGACGTCACCGACCCGCACCACAGGCGGGTTGTCGCCCGGCGTGTACTCCCGCTGGATCAGGTCGATCAGGTCAGGGGCGAGGGCGCGGAAGAACGGTCTGTCCGGCACGTACTCGCCGAACGGCACCGGATGCCGTTTGTCGTGCAGTTGCGCGGCTTCGCCGTCCGGCGTCCACAGAAAGGATGTGTTGAAGATGTCGGCGCCTCGTTCGGTCGCGGTGTTGGCGAGCAACGGCGCATCCATCCGGGAAACCACGCGCGTCAACCGGCGTGCCGTGCCGGGGTCCTGGAACGGGTCGTAGTCGACACCGCCCTCCGGCCAGACCACGAGGTCGATCGCCTCACCCTCGAGCGGCGTGGTCGCATCGGTCTGGGCCTGGATCACCCCGTAGGCCTCGCGCTCGTCGAAGTACCCGGTGGTGCCGTTGCCCTGCACGGCCGCGATCCGCATCCGCCCGGCATCCGCGGTCGGGAACGCCGGCGTGAGCAGCAGTGCGGCGATCACCACGAGCGGCAGCGCGAGCACGGCCGGGCGCAGCCGGCGGCGCGCTCGGACGAGTTCGATCACCGCTGCGACGGCGACGACCATCAGGAAGCCCAGCCCGCTCACCCCCAGCCAGGAGGCGAGCGGCGCCAACGGGCTCTGCGCCTGCGTCATGCCAATGCGGGCCCACGGGAATCCCCCGTACGGCCAGTTGCCGATGAACAGCTCCTGCACCAGCCACAGCGCACCGACGACGACGGGGACGAGCACGACCCGTGCCCGCGGCCACGCGCGCGGGAGCCAACGCAGCGCGAGCGCCACGGGGACGAGAGCCGCGGCAGTGAGTGCGCCCTCGACGAACGTCAGACCGAGCCAAGGCAACGGGCCCAGATAACGTGACGTCCACGAGACCAGGAGCAGGTAGAACACGATCCCGTAGGTCGCGGAGACGAGCAGCGCTCCCCCCACGCGCCTGCCGTCCAGCGCGACCAGCAGCAGGGCCACTGCGACGAAGGCCGCAGGCCAGACCGCCACCGCCGGGAAGGCGAGGTCCATCAGCACACCGGCCGCGGCGGCCGCGATGACCGCGACCCAGAGCGGCAGCACAGGGCGCCGCGGCGCCGCGCGTCTCGCGTCCGTCATCCGTTCACACCGCCGAGTACGCGACGATCCCTCGCCGGACGCCGTCCAGCGCTCTGCGGGCCGTCCGAGCGAGATCCGCATCCTCGGCAACCATGGACAGCTGGTCGAGCAGATCGATGGTCTGCTTCGCCCAGCGCACGAAGTCGCCTGCGGCCATGTCGGCGTCGATCAGCACCCGGTCGAGGGATCCCCCGCGCGCCCACGAGTGCATGGCCGCGGAGAGCCCTGGAGCCAGCGGCTCGCTGCCCGGCAACCCGTGCTCCTTCTCGAGGTCATCCAGTTCGGCCCACAGCCGCTCGGTGGCGTCGTACGCGATCCGGAACGCGCCTCGGGGCAGACCCCGCTCCCCCGCGTTCTGTTCGTCCCGGCGCGGCTCGTACACCAGGGCGCACGCCATCGCGGCGAGCGACGCGGCGTCCAGGCTGCGCCAGATGCCCGCACGCAGCGATTCGGCGACCAGGAGGTCGCGCTCGCCGTAGATGCGGCGCATGGTGCGTCCGGCATCCGTCAGCGACAGCTCGTCCCCCTCCCCTTCGAGGTACTCGACGGTCTGCAGCACGTCGATCACCCTGTCGAAGATCCGCGCCACGGTGCCGGTGCGGGTCTCGATCTGCCGCCGCGTGCGGTCGGTCTCCCGCTTGAGGCTGAAATACCGCTCCGCCCACCGCGCGTGGGCCTCCCGGTCGGGGCACGAGTGGCACGCGTGCCGCTGCATCCTGGTGCGCAGGTTCTGGATCTTGCCGAGGCGCTTGTCCCGCGCGGCGCGCGGACCGGCATCGCGTCGGTTCTTCTTCTCGAGATCACTGAGCTCGCGGCGCAGGCGGGCGTAATCGAGGAAGTCGCCGCGGTCGCACTGCATCGCCTTGAGGTACCCCTCCAGGGATTCCTCGGCGTTGCGCACCTTGCGCGCCAGGCTCACCACAGCGCGGTCGGCCTGGAACTGCGCGAAGGACGACTCCAGAATCTCGCGGGCACGAGGACGCCCGAAACGGTCGATGAGGTTGACCGCCATGTTGTAGGTCGGGCGGAAGCTCGAGTTGAGCGGGTAGGTGCGGCGGGATGCCAGGGCGGCGACCGCCTGCGGGTCCATGCCCTCGCTCCACTGCACGACGGCGTGACCCTCCACGTCGATGCCGCGGCGACCAGCGCGTCCGGTGAGCTGGGTGTACTCCCCCGACGTGATGGCGACGCGCGCCTCGCCGTTGAACTTCTCCATCTTCTCCAGCACCACGGTCCGCGCCGGCATGTTGATGCCGAGCGCGAGAGTCTCGGTGGCGAAGACGGCCTTGACGAGCTTGCGCTGGAAGAGCTCCTCGACGACCTCCTTGAAGGCGGGCAGCAGGCCGGCGTGGTGGGCCGCGACACCGCGTTCGAGGTTGTCGCGCCACTCCCAGAACCCGAGCACGTCGAGGTCCTCGTCCTGGAGGGAACGGGTGCGTTCGGTGACGATGGCGCGGATCTGCTCGCGCTCCTCCTGAGTGGTGAGGCGCACTCCCGCACGGCGCATCTGCTGGACGGCCGCGTCGCAGCCCACGCGACTGAAGATGAAGAAGATGGCCGGCAGCAGGTTCGACCGTTCCAGCAGTCGCACGACGTCGGGGCGGTCCATGCGCTCGATGCGACCCATGTTGGACTGGCGCACGGGACGACGACCCCCGCGCGGCGGGCGCAGCGCCTGCCGGCCGGCGTGCCGCGCGCTGCGGTACTCCTGGGCGCGACGGTTGTCGTCGTAGCGCGACCCCGTGAACGAACGGATGCGGAACAGCTCCTGATTCACCTGCGCCGTCGCGATGCCCGCCCTGTCGTCGAACAGCGGCAGCAGATCGTCGCGGACGAGGACGTGCTGCTCGAGCGGCACCGGTCGCGTCTCGGAGACGATCACGTCGGTGTCGCCGCGGACGGTGTCCAGCCAGTCGCCGAACTCCTCGGCGTTGGAGACCGTGGCACTGAGCGAGATCAGCCGCACGCTCTGCGGCAGGTGCAGGATGACCTCCTCCCACACCGGGCCGCGGAAACGGTCGGCGAGGTAGTGCACCTCGTCCATGACGACGTAGCGCAGCCCGCGGAGCGCGTCGGAGTCCGCATAGAGCATGTTGCGCAGCACCTCGGTCGTCATGACGACGATCCGGGCGCTGCCGTTGATGTTGGTGTCGCCGGTGAGCAGACCGACGTCGTCCGCACCGTACACGTCGACCAGTTCGCGGAACTTCTGGTTCGACAGCGCCTTCATCGGCGTCGTGTAGAACGCCTTGTCGTTCGGCGTCTGCATGGCGAGATGGATCGCGAACTCGCCGACGATCGTCTTCCCAGCGCCGGTGGGCGCGGCGACCAGCACGCTGCGCCCGTCCTCGAGCGACTGGCAGGCGTCGAGCTGGAAGGGGTCGAGGTCGAACCGCTGTCGGGCGGCGAACGCCTGAGTCTGCGGATGCTGGGCGGCCGCGCGGGCAGCCGCGTACCGCTCAGCCGGGGAGCTCATGCCACCAGGTCCGGGTCGAGTCCGGCGGCGATGGCGCGCTTGCGCTTGCGCTTGTCGAGAAGCAACGACACCCCCGCCGCGGCGAAGTAGAGCACGATCAGCATGCCTCCGAGCAGGAGCATGCTGACGACGTCGGCGGCGGGTGTGGCGAGAGCGGCGAACGTCATGGCGATCAGCACAGCGATGCGCCACCCCTTCAGGATGGCCTTGCCTGACATGACGCCGGCGAAGTTCAGCACGACGAGGAACACCGGCAGGACGAAAGCGACGCCGATGACGAGCATCATCTTGAAGACGAAGTCGTAGTACTCCTTTGCGCTGTACAGGAGCGGGGAGCCATCCGGAGTGAAGCTGGCCATCAGCTCGATCACATGAGGCACGATCAGGGTTCCGACGTAGCAGCCCGCGAAGAACAGCGGCAGAGCGGCGGCCATGAAGACCAGCGTGTACTTGATCTCCTTGCGGGTCAGACCAGGCATCACGAACGCCCAGATCTGCCACATCCAGATCGGCGCCGACAGGAAGATGCCGATCGAGAACGCCATACGCATGCGCAGGTCGAACGGCGACGTGACGGACGTGAACGTCAGGGCCGTGAGCGAGTCGCTGCCCTCAGCCATCCGATTGATCGGCTCCGAGATGAAGGCGATGATCGGATCGGTCACGATGAACGCGACGATCATCCCCAGCAGCAGGCCGGCCGCTGCGCGGACGAGTCGCTTGCGGAACTCGAGAAGGTGGGCTCCGAGCGACATCCGCCGCTCGTGGCGCGGCACGTCCTCCTTCGCGGCGTGGCGATCCACCACTGCCACGTCCGTCAGCTGGAGCTTGTGCCGCGGTCGGAGCCGGGCGTGGCGTCGGTGTCGGAGGTCGTCGATTCGACCTTGCCGTCGGTCTTGGCGCTCTCCGCAGCCGCGTCCTCCTCGCGCATCGCCTTCATCTCGCCCTTGAAGACGCGAGCCGACTGGCCCATGCTCTTGGCCAGTGCAGGCAGCTTCGCCGCACCGAAGAGAAGAAGGATGACGACGAGGAGGATGACCAGGTGCCAGCCGTTGAGATTGCCGAACATGACGTTCTCCTAAGCGTTTGGGATCGGTTCAGTCTAACCGAGCATCAGCGGCTTCCGGCGCAAGGTAGAGCGCCAATCCCGCCGCGGCCCAGTCGTGGGTGGTGTCGCGTGCGAGGGGTGGATCGAGCACTTCCAGCGCTCCTCCGAACCGGCCTGCGATCCGTTTGATCCCCCGAGGATCCGCCATCCGCAGCCGCACCGTGAGCATCCCGTCGCGCCGCTCGACCTCCTCGCGGGCGAACGCGCCGAGCAGCGGCGACAGTCGCTCCGGGAGTCGGACGGTGACCTCGCCGGCCGCGGCATCCTGTCCGAACGCCTCCGGCACCTTCTCGTCGCGATGCGTGATCGCGATATCGGTGAGCTGCGGGTCGCTGACCCGGTCGAGATGGAACGTGCGCATCGCCTGACGCAGGTGGCACCAGCCCTGCAGGTACCACTGACCATTCGTGATGAGGATCTGCATCGGGTCGACCGTGCGCGTGGTCGGCGCGGCATCCGGCGCCTGGTACGTGAACGAGACCGCGACGCCCTCGTGCAGCGCCCGCGACACGACGTTCTGCACCTCGCCGACCTCCACCGGGGCGACGACGAGATCGGGCGGTGCGTCGGCGGATCCGCGGGACAGCTTCGCGATGAGCCCTGACACGAGTCCGGACTCCGACACTGCGGGGACGGCCGCGACCATCTGGAGACCGGCGAGCAGCGCTGCCGCCTCCCTGGCCGTGAACCGCGGCACCCGGCGCAGCGCCACGTCGTTGGTGATCTCGATGATGTCGTGCTCGTCGAGCAGGTCCCAGTCGATGTCGAACATCTCCTGCGGCAGCTGCCAGTATCCCGAGTCGCCGGGCAGCCCGATCACCGTGAGCTTCTCGACCATGGCGCGCATGTCATCGCGGCTCACGCCGAACTCGGCGGCCGCCTCGTCGAGTGTGACCTGACCGCGCTCGAGCAGGTACGGCACCAGTGTGAGGTACAGCCGCACCCGGTCGGCCGCGAGCAGCGGCGGCTGTTGCGGCGGTGTCATGCCTGCGCTCCTTCCGGGCGGGCATGCCGTTCGGCGATCGCCCTCAGCCGGCTGATCACGGCGTCGCGCAGGTCCGCCGGCTCGACCACCCGCACCTCGGGACCGTAGGAGGCCAACTCGTCGGCGAAGATGTGACGATCCACGTAGCGGACGCGGATCCCCTGGGTCGCCGGTGTCGCCCGGCGCCCGAGACGCAGCGCGGCTTCGGTGCCTGGGGTCACCTCGAGCAGCGCGCTCTGCGCGGCGGCCACGGCCTCCAAGCCGGCCAGTGCACGCTCGGCGGCGCCGTCGCGCAGCGCCGGGTCGAAGCTCTGCCCCGTCACCTTCACGTCACTGACGATGCGGCTCAGCAGGAACGTCCGCTCGGCGTCGGCATCCACATCGATGCCGTAGACGTGCCAGCGCGCCTCATAGTCGACGAGGGCGAGCGGGCGCAGCCGGCGCCTGGTCGGCGCTTCGTCGCCGGGCTTGAGGTACTCGAACACCACCACGCGACTGCGGTCGATGCCCTCCTGGAGCGCAGGGAACGCGGCGTCCCGCGCGGTGATCCGCGGCGCGAATCCGATGATCGGTTCGTCGCCGTCGATGCCCAGCGCGCGGATCTTGCGCACCCCCGACTGCGCGTCAGACGACACGGATTCGGTGCTCCACACGCTCCCGGCCAGGCGCAGCACTGCGAGCTCGGCGGCGCTGAACTCGATGTCGGCCGGCAGGTCGTACTCGGCTTGCGGAATGCGGTAGCGGGCTTCGCGCAGATCGTGCGGGTCGGCGGGGTCGCCGATGGTCTCGATGGGGATGCCGAGGGCGCGCAGCTCGTCCTTGTCGCGCTCGAACATCTTCTCCAGCGCGTCCTGCTTGGCACCCGCCTCGGCCCGCTGACGGTAGCCCGAGACGTTCTCCAGGATCTGCTGCTTGGTGAGGCCGATCTCCGTGGCCATCAGAGCGACGACGAGGTTGGTCAGTCGCTCCTCGGCCGGGATCTGCACGGGGTTCATTGCCGTGTCAGCTCCTCGGGCACGACGCCGAGCACGTCGACGACGTACGCGGTGGCATCCCCGCCATCACCCGGGACGACGGCGAGGAACTGCGAGCCGACCGTCGACTTCGCGATCCGCTCGCCGACCTCCTTCGGCAGCGCCGACGCGTCGAGAACCATGCCGGACTCCCACGAGGATGCCGCAACGGTGCGATCCGACCAGTTCACCGCGGTGTAGTGGAACATCGGGCTGCCCTCGCCGACCTTCTCACCGTCTCCCTCGATCAGCGTCTGCACGACGGGCTTCGACGGCGCGTCTCCGTCCGGCACGATGATGCCGGGCCGGCCATCCGACGCGCGGACGACGGTCGGCAACCCGCTCGCGTCGTTGAACACATCACGGCCCTCCGCCTTGGGCAGCGCCGCGTAGCGGATGTCGAGGACGCCGATGACGCTGTCCTTCTCGCCCAGACCGACCTGCTCCGCCATGCCCTCGGCGAGCTCCTTCGCCGGGATGGACACGACGACGCGGCTCCCGGCCGTGGCGCACTTCAGCGCGTCGTCGACACCCGGCAGCTGCTCGGCGACCGACGCCGGGTTCCACAACGTGGTGCCCGCGTCGAGTGCGTCGCCGGATGCGCCGTTGAACAGCGCGTAGGAGACGATGGCGTTCTGCTCGGACGACGTGATGGCGCGGCCCTCGCCGACGATGACGTCCGCGTACGCGGTGTCCTCGGTCCGCACCGGCGTGGACAGCTGCGCCTTCGGCTCGCCGAGGTCACCACTCACCTCCACGGACTTGGCGAGGCCCGCCGACGAGTCCCGCTCGCAGGACGCCCCGTCGAAGCTGGGGGCCGAGGAGCACCCGGTCAGCGCGAGGGCGGAGAGGGCGAGAGCGGCGAGGGCAGCGGTCGATTTACGCACGCGCCCCAGTCTATTGCGAAGGCTGCTCTGCCTGGCGCGACGCGGCCGCCCTGCGCGCGCCGTCGGCCGCCTTCTGCGCCTCCCGCACACGCTTGCGCAGGTTCTTGTCGGTGATCTCCCTGTCGCCGACCGCCCCGGGCGTCCACAGTTCCACGTCCTCGTCGCTGAAGCTCGATTTCGAGGCGCGGCGACGGACCTCTGGCGGGATCGCGCCCGGCGCGAGCCTGCGCGCGGTGAGCAGGAAGCCGGTGTGCGCGACCATGCGATGGTCGGGGCGCACGGCGAGTCCCTCCACGTGCCAGCCGCGCACCATCGTCTCGGAGGCGTCCGGTTCGGTGAACAGGCCGGTGCCGCGGATGTACTCGGCGACTCGGGAGAGCTGGGTGGCGGTGGCGATGTAGCAGATCACCACGCCGCCGGGCGTGAGCGCGTCGGCGACGGCATCCATGCACTCCCACGGTGCGAGCATGTCGAGCACGACGCGGTCCACGGTGCCCGGCGGGAACTGCACCGGCAGCTGCTCCGCGAGGTCGCCGACCACCACCTCCCAGGTGTCCGGCGCGCCGCCGAAGAACGTCTCGACGTTCGCCTTCGCGACATCGGCGAAGTCCTCCCGGCGTTCGAAGGACACCAGACGCCCGTCGTTCCCGATGGCGCGCAGCAGGGCGAGCGACAGCGCACCCGATCCGACGCCGGCCTCGACGACCGTCGCGCCGGGGAAGATGTCGGCCTGCATCACGATCTGCGCGGCGTCCTTCGGGTAGACGATGGCGGCGCCGCGCGGCATCGACATCGCGAAGTCGCGCAGCAACGGGCGCAGTGCCAGGTAATCGTGTCCGGAGCTGTTGGTGACGACCGAGCCGTCGGGCTGGCCGATCAGGTCGCTGTGCCGCAGCACACCGTGGTGCGTGTGCAGTTCGCCGTCACTGCGGAGTGTGATGGTGTGCAGGCGACCCTTCGGGCCGGTGAGCTGCACGCGGTCCCCCTCGCGGAACGGCCCCGTCGGCCGGACGGCGCTCATCGGGCGCCCTCCATGGCGAGGCGGGAATGCAGGTCGCGGATGTCCTGTGCCGTGCGGCGCTCGAGCGTCGGCCACAGTTCGTGCGCACCGGCCTCGTCCAGCGAGACGATGTGCGGCACGCCGAGGGTGACGGCGCCGGAGGATCGCCCTGCTGCGACGCCGGTCGGCGAGTCCTCGATGACGACCGCGTCGGCGATGTCGATGCCGAGCAGCTCCGCGGCGGTGAGGTAGGGCTCGGGATGCGGTTTGGGCAGCGTGACGTCGTCGCCGGCGATCACGAGGTCGAAGGCCTCGAAGTCGATCAGATTGACGACTTCCAGCGCCATCCGCCGCAACGACATGGTCACCAGGGCGGTGGGGATGCCGTTCGCGCGGAGATCCGCCAGCAGTGCCCTGGCGCCGGGGCGGAACGGGACGCCGCGGGTGCGGAGAGCCTCGGCGACGCGATCGGTGAGCGTCTGCACGATCGCCTCTGGAGCCATGTCGACCCCGGCCGACTGCAGCACGATGGCGCTGTCCATCAGGCCATTGCCGACCAGCTGCATGGCCTCCGCGTGGGTCCATCGCCCGCCGAAGGACTCGACGAGCTCGGTCTCGGCCGCCATCCAGTACGGCTCGGTGTCGACGAGTGTTCCGTCCATGTCCCACAGGACTGCGCTGGGCTTGCTGCTCACCGAACCAGCCTAGCCGCAGGCCGCCCGCCGGCCTGCCCGGGCGACTAGCCTGGAGTGATCCCCCGGCGGGGCATAGACAGGAAGGAGAGCGGGTGGACGTTCTCGGGTCACGTATCGTGGTCGCCGCCTTCGACGGTTGGAACGACGCCGGCGAGGCCGCCAGCGGCGCCATCGCGCAGCTTCGCGACTCCGCCGACTACGAGCTCGTGCACTCCGTCGACCCCGAGCTCTACTTCGACTACCAGTACACGCGCCCCTCGACGCGGATGGATGCGTCCGGACGTCGTGAACTGCGCTGGCCGGAGGCGTCGCTGTGGCGCCCGCGGTTGGAGCAGGAGGACGGCACCGAACTGTGGCTGCTGACCGGGTCGGAGCCCGCGCGCGCCTGGCAGGCGTTCGCCGGGGAGTTCATCGACGTGGCACTGCGCGACGACGTGACCGGCTTCATCACCCTCGGTGCGATGCTGTCCGATGTGCCGCACACGCGTCCCATCTCGGTGTTCGCGTCGAGTCAGAACGAGGCCGTGCGCGAGACGCATGGTCTCGAGAAGTCCACGTACGAGGGTCCGGTCGGGATCCTCAGCGTGTTCGAGCACTTCGCCGAGATCGCCGGCATCCCCGCTGCCAGCCTGTGGGCGAGCGTGCCGCACTATGTCGCCACCGCCGCGCCGTCGCCGAAGGCGACGCTGGCGCTGCTGGACCGGCTGGAGGAGCTCACCGGTTTCGGCCCCGCTCGCGAACATCTGCGCACCGAAGCGGCCGCCTGGGAGGCGTCGATCGATGCGGCGGCGGCGGAGGACGAGGAGATGACGGAATACATCCGCCAGCTCGAGCGCACCCGTGACACCTGGGACTCCCCCGACGCCTCGGGCGACGCCATCGCCCAGGCGTTCGAGCGCTATCTCCGTCGCCGCGGCGACGGATTCGACAAGCGCTGAGCCGGACGAAGGGCGCAGGGCGGTCGGCACTCAGCTGGCGGGGATGACCCCCGTGCCGAGCAGCACCAGCAGCACGACCCCGAGCAGCACGCGGTAGATCACGAACGGCAGGAAGCTGCGCTTGGAGATCCAGTTCATGAAGAACGCGATCACGCCGAGCGCCACGACGAACGCGAGACCGGTGGCGGCGAAGGTCTCGCCGAGGCCGAAGTGCTGGTTGGGGTCGTCCCAGTGCTTGAACAGCTGGAAGAAGCCGCTGCCGAACACGGCGGGGATCGCGAGCAGAAAGGCGTACCGGGCGGCGGCGGCCCGCTCGTAGCCGAGGAAGAGTCCGATGGTGATCGTGCCGCCGGAGCGGGATACACCGGGGACCAGCGCGAGCGCCTGCGCGAATCCGAATGCGACACCATGCGGATAGGTGAGGTCGCTGAGCTTGCGGCGCTTCGCCCCGACGTAGTCGGCGATGCCGAGCAGCAGGCCGAAGCCGATCAGCATGATCGCGACCAGCCAGAGCGAGCGCAGCACGGTCTCGATCTTCTCCTGGAACACCAGGCCGAGCACCACGATCGGGATGCTGCCGATGATGATCAGCCAGCCCATCCGCGCATCGGGATCATTGCGAGGCGCCTTGCCCGTGAGCGAGCGGAACCACTGCCCGATGATCCGCACGATGTCGCGCCAGAAGAACACCACCACGGCGGTCTCGGTGCCGATCTGGGTGATGGCCGTGAACGCCGCCCCAGGGTCCTCCCCGGACGGCAGGAAGGTGCCGAGGATGCGCAGGTGTGCGCTGGACGAGATGGGGAGGAACTCGGTGAGTCCCTGGACGATGCCGAGGATGAGGGCTTCGAGCAGGTGCATACGTCGCTTTCTGAGCTGGGCTGGGGTTCTTCGTCGTGCGCCGGCGTGCGGATGCCGGTCAGCAGGTGCGCAGGAGGTCGGCGAGCACGCGCTGGCCGAAGACAAGCGAGTCTACGGGCACCCGCTCATCGACCCCGTGGAACATCCCGGTGAAGTCGAGGTCGGCCGGGAGCCGGAGAGGCGCGAAGCCGTAGCCGGTGATGCCGATCGAGGCGAGCGCCTTGTTGTCGGTACCGGCGCCGAGCAGGTACGGGATCACGGGGACTCCGGGGTCGTGGCGTCCGAGCGCCGCGACCATGGCATCCACCAGCGACCCTTCGAACGGCGTCTCCATGCCGATGTCGCGCACCACCGTCTGGATCTCGACGTCGTCGCCGACGATGCGCTGCAGCTCGGCGAGGACGTCGTCCTCGGTGCCGGGGATCACGCGCACGTCGATGAGCGCCTCTGCCGTCTCAGGGATGACGTTGTGCTTGTAGCCGGCGGTCAGCGCGGTCGGGTTGGTGGTGGTGCGGAACGTGGAGCGCAGGAAGGCTTCCGCGGGTCCCGCCGCCGCCGCGAGGGCGTCGGGGTCGTCGACGGAGCGTCCGGTGAGCGCGCTCAGCCCGTCGAGCAGCGCGCGCGTGGTCGGCGTCAGCCGGATCGGCCAGCGTGTTCGCCCCACAGCGGCGACCGCCTCGGCGAGGCGTGTGACCGCATTGTCGTCGTGGAAGCGGCTGCCGTGGCCGGCGCGCCCCTTGGCAACCAGGCGCAGCCACATCAGCGCCTTCTCACCGACCTGGAGCAGGTACGCACGTCGCTCGTCGACGGTGATGGAGTATCCGCCGACCTCGCTGATCGCCTCCTTCGCGCCCCGAAACCAGTCGCGTCTTTCCTTGACGACGAGCGCTGACCCCTCGACTCCGCCGTTCTCCTCGTCGGCGAAGAACACCAGGATCAGATCGCGTTCCGGCCGTTCGCCGGCACGGAGCATCTCGGCGACGGCGGTGAGGATCATCGCGTTCATGTTCTTCATGTCCACGGCGCCGCGCCCCCACAGCATCCCGTCGCGCACGACACCGGCGAACGGGTCGACGCTCCAGTCGTCGGCCATGGCGGGGACGACGTCGAGGTGGCCGTGCACGACCAGCGCGGGACGGCTCGCGTCGCGTCCCGGCACGCGCGCCATCACGTTCGTGCGGCGAGGAATTGGCTCGTAGTACTCGGGCGTCAGCCCAAGCCGTTCCAGGTAGGCGCCGACGTACTCGGCCGCCTCTCTTTCGCCGTTCGCCCTGCCCCCGCCCCAGTTGGACGTATCGATGCGGATGAGGTCGCGGGCGATCTCGACGACCTCGGGCAGTGACGGTTCGGACATGCCCTCAGGCTATCGAAGCCCGATGGCGCGCCCGGGTGCGCTGCCGGTTCGTCCCACCCAGGGGAACGTGCTAATGTCGTTCTTCGGTCGGCAACGACTGAAATGCGCGGGTGGCGGAATAGGTAGACGCGCTAGCTTGAGGTGCTAGTGCCCGCATAGGGCGTGGGGGTTCAAGTCCCCCCTCGCGCACAGAACGAACAAGACCCGGGTCCATCGGACCCGGGTCTTGTTCGTTTGTGGGTTATCGGCGGGTTATCGGCAAGAAAGTGTGGACGGGTCGGGCGTGTCATGATCGTCCTGCCCACCCGGTTCTGAGCCAGAGGCCCTCGCCGGCGTCGAGTCCGGTGTCGTAGAGTGCGGGCCCGACGCGCTCTT
>NZ_JAPSLI010000003.1:0-114423 GCF_031180975.1 Microbacterium sp.
GCTAAGCCTCACAGCGCCGATGGTACTGCAGGGGGGACCCTGTGGGAGAGTAGGACACCGCCGGACTTCTCTTAAGCAAGATGGCCACCCAAAGCTGGGTGGCCATCTTGCGTTAACACCTCAACAGGGAGTCAGGATGTCGGAAGAGCAGCGAGACCGTCGCGACGGCGGGGACGGCGCGAACGATCGACGCCACGACTCCCCGCGCCAACCGCGCTACTCGGATTTTTCGCGAGAGCGCCGCCCGCAGTCCGGCGGCGATCGTCCGGAGCGCGGTGGTGACCGCCCGTACCGTGGTGATCGCCCGCAGCAGCAGGGCGGCGATCGCCCGTACCGTGGCGACCGTCCGCACCACGGCGGCGACCGCCCGCAGCGAGACGGTGACCGTCCGTACCGCGGCGACCGTCCGCAGCACAACGACCGTGACCGCCGTCACCAGGGTGATCGCCCCCAGCGCGACGGCGAGCGGCGCGGCTTCCCGCAGCGCGGCGGTGTGGACCGCCCGCGTTCCGAGTTCGCCCCGGTGCGCGAGCGGGTTCCCGAGCCGGAGATCCCCGAGGAGATCACACCGCGCGACCTGCACCCGGCCGCGCGCAACGAGCTGAAGACACTCAGCAAGGAGAACGCCGAGCAGGTCGCCCGCCACCTCGCGATGGCGGCCCGTCTGATCGACGAGGACCCCGAGCGCGCGCACGAGCACGCCCTGGCGGCATCCCGTCGCGCCGGCCGCGTCGCCGTCGTGCGGGAGACGCTCGCCATCACGTCCTACCGGATCGGCGACTTCGCCCTCGCGCTTCGCGAGCTGCGCACCTACCGCCGCATCTCGGGCAAGGACGACCAGATCGCTCTGATCGTCGACTCCGAGCGCGGCGTCGGTCGCCCCGACCGTGCCCTCGAGGAGGGGCGCGCGGTCGAGCGCTCCAGCCTGACCCCGGCCGCGCGTGTCGCGCTGGCGATCGCGATGTCCGGAGCGCGCCTCGACCGCGGCGAGACCGAACTCGCACTCGGCGAGCTCGAGATCCCCGAGCTCGACCCGGACCGCGCGTTCGAGTGGAGCCCGGCGCTGTTCTCCGCGCGCGCCGCCGTGCTCGAGGACCTCGGTCGCACCGACGAGGCCGCCTTCTGGACGCAGCGGGCCGAGGCCGCGGCATCCGCTCTCGGTCTCGACGACGACGAAGACGAGATCATCATCGAGGAGACCGAGCTCGAGGAGACAGAGGAGGAGAACGAGGACTGATGGGGCTGTTCCGCCGCGCCGCCGCGCCCGCCGCGCCGGCATCCACTCCGCTCACCGGACGTGACGTGCTTCTCGCCGACCTCGACGGCGTCGTCTACGCCGGACCCGGCGCGCTGCCGCACGCCGTCGACAACCTCAACCGGGCGGCCGAGACCGTCCGGCTCGGTTACATCACCAACAACGCCTCCCGCACCGACGCCTCGGTCGCCGAGCACCTCTCCAGCCTCGGCCTGTCCGTGCGCGCCGAGGAAGTCGTCACCAGCCCGCAGGCCGCCATGCGCCTGCTCGCCACGAAGGTCCCGCCGCCAGCCACGATCCTGATCGTCGGGGGAGAGGGACTGGTCGTCGAAGCCGAGAAGGCCGGTTACACCGTCACCCGCAGCGCGGAGGACTCCCCGCAGGCCGTGGTGCAGGGCTTCGCCCCCGAAGTCGCCTGGACCGACCTGGCCGAGGCCGCGTTCGCCCTGAAGGTGCCGGAGAACGAGGGCGGGATCCCGTGGATCTCGACGAACACCGACTGGACGATCCCGCGCGAACGCGGCGTCGCTCCCGGAAACGGCACCCTGGTGTCCGCCGTGCATACCGCCGTCGGCCGGCTCTCGACAGTGGCGGGCAAGCCCGAGACCCCGATCTTCAAGGAGGCGTTGGCCCGCTTCGGCGCCAGCAACGCACTGTTCCTCGGCGACCGCCTCGACACCGACATCCTCGGCGCCGCACGCGCGGGCATCGCCTCCGCTCTGGTCCTGACCGGCATCGACCGGCCCAAGCACGTGCTCGCCGCTCCGCCGGGATCCCGGCCGGACTACATCCTCGGCGACCTGCGAGAGCTGCACGAGCCCTACCCGGAGATCACCGAGAAGGACGGCGTGTTCACCGTCCGCGGTGCTTCGGTGCGCGTCGTCGACGCGGACGTCCACATCCTCGCCGAGGGGGCATCGCAGATCGACCTGCTCCGTGCCGGCGCGGCGGCCATCTGGGCGACCGGCCTCGCGATCTACGCGTTCCGGGTGCCGGAGAAGCTGTACGCCGACCCGTTCCACCGCCCCTGAGCGTCGCCGACGTCGGCCGGGGATCGGCGGGCTACAGTGGTCGGATGGAGCACACGCGAGAAGAGCCGACCGACGCGCTCTGGAGCAGATTGCGCCTGATCGAGGGACAGCCCCTCGCCGCCCGCGCCGAGGCGTATACGGCGCTGCACGACGAACTGATGAAGCGGCTGGAGAGCACGCCGCGCTCCGACGCGCGTGACGCCGCGCCGAGTCCCCGATGACCCGGCTGGACGCAGAACTCGCCGCACGCGGCCTCGCCCGCTCCCGCACGCACGCCGCGGCGCTCGTCGCGCAGGGCCTGGTGCGCGTCGACGGACGACCGGTCGTGAAACCCGCGACCCCTGTCACGCCGGACTCCGACATCGCCGTGGACGGCGGCGACCACTACGTCAGCCGCGGCGCTCACAAACTCGTCGCCGCTCTCGACGCGTTCCGGATCCCGGTCGAGGGGCGTCTCGCCCTGGACATGGGCGCCTCGACCGGCGGATTCACCCAGGTGCTGCGCGAGCGCGGCGCCGAGAAGGTCCTCGCGGTCGACGTGGGGCACGGCCAGCTCGACGCCCGGATCGCAGCCGACCCAGGTGTGATCGCCGTCGAGGGCTTCAACGTCCGCTTCATGGACGCCGCTCGTCTCGCCGAAGCCACCGGCGAGACGCCGCGCCCCGACCTCGTCGTCGGCGACCTGTCGTTCATCTCGCTGTCGCTGGTGCTGCCCGCCGTCGCCGCGGTCGCCGCGCCGGACGCGGACGTCGTGCTGCTCGTCAAGCCGCAGTTCGAAGTCGGCCGCACCGCCGTGCGCGGCGGACTGGTCACCGACCCGAACACCAGGGTGGATGCTGTGGAGCGGGTGCTGTGGGACGCGCACGACGCCGGGCTCGGCACCGCCGGCATCCTGCCCTCGCCGATCCTCGGCACGCACGGCAACGCCGAGTACCTCGTGCACCTCACGCCCGGCCGCGGCGGTGATCCGACAGAATGGACGGAGCAGATCGCACGCGCAGCAGGAGGACGATGAACGAGCGAAGCATCCTGGTCGTCGCCCACGCCCGGCGCGCCGACACCGTCGCCGCAGCGCTGCGGGTGGTGCGCGCGCTCCGCGACGCCGGAGCGACGCCGGTGCTCCCCGCCGCCGACCGTGACGAACTCGCCGCCGTCGAACCCGGACTCGCCGACGTGAGTCTCCTCGGGGCGGACATTCCCCTCGACCGGCTGGAGCTCGCTATCGTCCTCGGCGGTGACGGCACGATCCTCCGCGCCGCCGAGCTGGTCCGCGGCTCCGATGCACCGGTGCTCGGCATCAACATGGGCCACGTCGGCTTCCTCGCCGAGATCGACCGCGACGACATGGACAACGCCGTGCACCGCGTGATCGCCCGCGACTACGAGGTGGAGGAGCGCCTCGCGCTCTCCGTGCGCGTCAAAGACGTAGAGGGCCGTGTCGTGTTCGAGACGTGGGCGCTCAACGAGGCCACCGTCGAGAAGGCCAGCCGGGAACGCATGATCGAGGTCGTCCTCGAGATCGACGGCCGTCCGCTGTCGAGCTTCGGCTGCGACGGTATGGTCGTCTCCACCCCGACCGGGTCCACCGCCTACAACTTCTCCGCCGGCGGCCCGGTGATCTGGCCGTCCGTCGAGGCCATCGCCGTCGTGCCGCTGTCCGCGCACGCCCTGTTCGCCAAGCCGCTCGTCGTCGGCCCGGAGGCCGCGGTGGCCATCGAGATGCTCGAGCGCACCGACGGCACCGGCATCCTGTGGTGCGACGGCCGTCGTTCGCACGAGCTGCCGCCCGGCGCGCGCGTCGTGGTGCGGCGCTCGTCCCACCCGGTGCGGCTGGCGCGACTGCATCCCACCGCCTTCACGAACCGGCTGGTGCGCAAGTTCCAGCTCCCCGTCGAGGGATGGCGGGGCGCTTCATGATCGACGAGATGCGCATCCGCGGTCTCGGCGTCATCGACGACGCCGTGCTGCCCCTCGGCCCCGGCTTCACCGCTGTCACCGGCGAGACCGGCGCCGGCAAGACCATGGTCGTCACCGGGCTCGGTCTGCTGCTCGGCGCCCGCGCCGACTCCGGAGCCGTGCGGGCCGGTGCCGCCCAGGCGTCGGTCGACGGCGTCTGGCTGGTCCCGCCGCAGGGGCGGGTTGCCGAGATCGTCGCGGATGCCGGGGGAGAGCTGGAACCGGCAGGGGACGCCGCGGAACTGTACCTGTCACGCACGTTGACCGCCGAGGGGCGCAGCAGGGCCAGCGTCGGCGGCCGCGCGGCGCCCGCCGGCGTGCTCGCCTCGCTGGCCGAGGAGCTCGTGGTGGTGCATGGCCAGTCGGAGCAGCTGCGCCTGCGCTCCGCCGCCGCCCAGCGCGACGCGCTGGACCGCTTCGGCGGACCGGCGATCGGCGACGCCCGAGAGCGATACGCGGAACTTTTCCACCGCTGGCGTGAGCTCGACGCCCAGATCGCCGACCTCACCGGCAACCGCGACCGGCGCTCCGCAGAAGCCGCGCAGCTGCGCGAGGAGCTCGCCGAGATCGAGCAGCTCGACCCGCAGCCCGGCGAGGACGTCGCGCTCAACGAGCGCGCCGAGAAGCTCGCCAACGCCGAGGAGCTGCGCCTGGCGGCATCCGTCGCCCGCAACGCGCTCTCCAGCGAGGAGGACGAGCCGGACGTGGCCACCCTGCTCGCGGAGGCGCGCCGCTCGCTGGAGCGCGCGGGCGACCCTCAGCTCGCCGAGATCGGCGAGGCCGCGGCGGAGCTCGGCTACCGCGCCGCCGACCTCGCGCTGCAACTGTCCGGTTTCCTCGCCGACCTGGACGAATCCGGTCCGCACGAGCTCGCCGCCGTCGAGGAGCGCCGCGCGGCACTGGGCGGGCTGATCCGTCGGCACGGCTCGCTGGACGCCGCCCTCGAGCTGTGGCGGACCGGTTCCGCCCGTCTCGCCGAACTCGACGACGACGACGACCGCATCGAGCGGCTGCGCGAGGAAGCCGAGCAGTGCCGTGCCGAACTGGACGCCGCCGCGGCCACGCTGACCGCCGCCCGCACCGCGGCCGCCGAGCAGCTGTCGGATGCCGTGACAGAGGAGCTGCACGCGCTGGCCATGCCGGACGCCCGGCTGGAAGTGCAGGTCGCCCCCGGCGCCGAGTCCGCGCACGGCCGCGACGAGGTCGCGATCCTGCTCGCCCCGCACCCCGGCGCCGAGCCCCGACCCGTCGCTCGCGGCGCGTCCGGCGGTGAGCTGTCGCGCGTGATGCTGGCCATCGAAGTGGTGATCGCCGGCGCCGACCCGGTGCCCACCTTCGTGTTCGACGAGGTGGATGCCGGCATCGGCGGCGCCGCCGCCATCGAGGTCGGGCGGCGGCTGGCGCGACTGGCCGAGACGTCGCAGGTGATCGCGGTCACACACCTCGCGCAGGTCGCCGCGTTCGCCAACAACCACCTGTCGGTGGTGAAGTCGAACGACGGGTCGGTGACCGCCTCCAGCGTGCGCCGGCTCGACGGGAAGGAGAGGGAGGCCGAGATGGCCCGCCTGCTCTCAGGACTCGCCGACTCGGATGCCGCGCTCACCCACGCGCGCGAACTGCTCGAGCTGCGCTGACGCATCAGCGCAGCTCGCGGACCGACTCCCGCATGATGAGCGGCATGGGCACCCGCTCGTGCGCGAGTTCACGGTCGCCGATGAGCATCTCGACACCCCGGCGCGCCATCTCCTCGTACGGCAGCCGTGCGGTCGTCAGCCCAGGACGCTGGTAGTCGGCCAGCTCCTCGTCGTCGAACGAGATTACCGAGACGTCCTCGGCGACCTTCAGCCCGCGCTCCGCCATGGCCTGATAGATCCCGAAGGCGACGCGGTCGTTGCCGGCGATGAGAGCGGTAAGGCCGGGAGCCGACTCAAGCATGCGGGTTGCGAGCGTGAACGCGTCCGCAGGGTTCCAGTTCTGCATCGGGGCACGGGGAGCGTCGATGCCGGCGCCCGCCAGCACTGCGTCGATGCCCTCGAAACGCTCACCGATCGTCACCGTACGGCGCGGATCGGCGATCACATCCGGCAGCTCTCCAACGATGCCGATGCGGCGGTGGCCGTACTCGACGAGATGCCGGGCGACCGCCGATCCCGCCTCGCGTTCGGCGGGCAGGACACTCGGATGCTCGCGCGACGACGTGCCGTTCACGACGACGAGTGGCACCCGGTGACGAACTTTCGGCAGGTCGATCATGCGCGCCACCATCAGGCCGACGATGATGCCGTCCACCCGCCGGTCGACCATGGTCTCCACGGACTCGCGCAGCGACTCGGGGTCGCCCCCCGTCTCGGCCATGAGGACCGTGTGATCATGCGCCTTCGCCGAGTCGAGGACGCCGCGGATCATGCCCGACGCGAACCGGGTGATCGTGACTTCGTCGGAGATGAAGCCGATCGTCTTGGTCGTGCCCAGCCGCAGGCTCTGCGCAGCGGGGTGCGGACGGTAGCCCAGCTCTTCGGCTGCGGCACGGACCCGCTCGGCGGCCTCCGCCGAAAGCCGTGAACCGGGTCTATCGTTGAGGATCATGCTCACAGCAGCGCGTGACATCCCCGATAGGGCGGCGACGTCGGCCAGAGTCGGCCGGCGACCGGCTGCTGCGTTCATTGCGCCCCCTGCTCCGGACCACCCGACATCCTGGGAAACTTCTTGCGTCTCCCTCAGACGCGATGCTAGCATCCGATTGCTGAATCAATTCAGCAATCGGATCTCGCCTTGCTGAATGCATTCAGCTTGTCGTGATCGTACGCTCGCACAGCGCAAAGGAGCAACAGCGTGGTTGATATCTCGAGGAGGGCGATGCTCGGGCTCATCGGGCTCGGGGTCGCCGGCACCGCCCTCTCCTGGCCCCGGCTCACAGGTGGCGACATCCCGGGGCGTGGCGACGAGGCCCTCACCGTGGCGCTGCTCGGCACGGCGCAGGACGCTGCGGCACGGGCATCCTTGGTCGAAGGGTTCCAGCGCAAGCACCCCGACATCCCCGTCCGGATCGTGGCCATCCAGGGGCAGGACTGGAGCAACTACTTCGCCAAGATCCTGACCATGGTGGCCGCCGGCACGGCACCCGACGTGGTCACCGTCGCGACCGAGGGCACCCAGCTCTTCGCCTCGCGCATGGCGCACCCGCTGGACGACTACGTGCGCCGGGACGCCGCCGAGATCCAGGACTTCTTCGACGACGTCAGCCCCACGCTCGTCGAGGCGATGATGTACCAGGGGAGCCTGTTCCAGCTGCCACTCGGATGGAACGCCGCGAACGTCTACTACAACACCGAGGCGCTCAACCGGGCCGGTCTCGACCGCCCGCGCGACAACTGGACGGTGGACGACTTCTTCTCTGTCGCGCGCGCCATGCAGAGCGCGGCTCCCGGCAACTTCGTTCCGTACTTCTGGAACAACCGCCTGTGGGGTGGCGTGGTCCCCTGGCTGTACATCAACGAGACCAGCATCCTCACCGAGGAGAAGGCGTCCGGCGGCGACTGGTTCTGGAACCGGTTCTATCCGAACGAGACGCCGCGCGGCGGCGGCTACCTCTGGGAGAACGCCGACGCCCTCAACGAGCGCACCATCGAGAGCTTCTCCGTGCTGGAGACCATGGTGCGCGAGGGGATTGCGGCGAATCCCGCCCAGGGTGGCGGCAACGAACTGGTCGCTCTGTTCTCCACCGGCGCCGTCGGGATGACCCCGGCAGGCGGCTACTGGGTGCAGGGCCTGCACGATGCCGGATTCCGCAACGACGAGTACGACGTGACGTACTTCCCGAAGATGCGCGGCCAGCGTCATCAGTTCGGCGTCGACGGCTACGCGATCATGGAGACCTCTCAGCGCAAGGACGAGGCGTGGGAGTGGATCAAGTACAGCGCCTCCTTGGAGGGCATGCGCTTCGCGCGGCCCAAGCCGGATTCGAACGCCGCCCGGCGCTCGGTTAACGACGAGCGCTACAGCGCGGGTATCGGACCCGCGCACTGGAACGTGTTCTACGACACGCTCGACAATTTCCCCGACACGGGCCCAATCCCCGCGCCGCCGCAGCAGGCGGCCGTCGAGTCCGCCCTCATCAAGAACGTGGTCGGAGCGATCACGAACGGCCCTGACGGGGTCAAGCGCGGCCTGGAGACCATGCAGCGCGACCTCGAACTCGCACTGAAGGGACGCTGATGTCCATCACCACTGCACCCGTCGACCCCTCGACCACGCGCGCCAACGTCGTACCCAAGGGAGTCAGACCCGCGGGCGAGAAGAACCGCGGCAATCGCCTGCTCATCTGGGTGTTCCTCGCGCCGACCCTGATCGGGCTCGGGGTGTTCACCTTCATCCCGATCATCGGGTCCGTACTACTGGCATTCTTCCGATGGGACATCATCACGGCGCCGGAGTTCGTCGGCATGGACAACTTCGTCCAGCTCGCCGCGAATCCCACCGTGCGGGTGTCGTTCCTGAACACGATCGGTTTCGTCATCGTCGCAGTCATCGTGCAGCTCGCCGTGGCGCTCGGGCTCGCGGTGCTGGTGCAGTCCAAGATGCCGAACTGGCTTCGCACGTTCTTCCGTTCGTCGCTGTTCTTCCCGCTCATCCTGTCCGCGGCATCCGTCTCCCTGGTCATGGCGTACCTGTTCAACCAGGAGTTCGGTCTGGTGAACCAGGTGCTGTCGTTCTTCGGCGGGGAGAAGGTCGGCTGGCTCACCACCGGGTTCGGTGCCAAGGTCGTCGTGCTGCTGGTGTACGTGTGGCAGAACTTCGGCTTCACGTTCCTGCTCTTCATCGGCGGTGTCGCCGCCATCCCGAAGGAGGTCTACGAGGCGTCCTCGATCGACGGTGCTACCGGCTGGACCCAGTTCCGCCAGATCACGCTTCCGCTCATCAGCCCTACCATGCTGGTCGCCTCCGTGATGGCAATCATCGGCGCGCTGCAGATCTTCGATCAGCCGTACGTCCTCACCCGGGGCGGTCCCGGCGACGAGACGCGCACGGCGGTGATGGTGATCTACGAGTCCGCCTTCCAGCAGCTCGAGTTCGGCCTCGCCTCCGCGATCGGCATCGTGCTGACCCTCCTGATCATGCTGGTGACGGCCATCCAGTTCCAGCTCAGCAAGCGGTTCGTCTTCTACGGGTGAGGAAACAGACATGACCATCGAAGCAGTCCAGAAGCCCTCGCCGCTGCGCGGCCTCGGCAGGTTCGGCAAGTTCGCGTTTCTCGGCCTCGCGGTGTTCCTCACCCTGGCGCCGGTCGTCTGGACCGTCATCACCGCGATGACGCCGTCCAACCTCGAGACCGGTGCCGTCGAGTTCGGCTTCGGCGCGTTCATCGACGTGTTCAACCGCATCCCGGTATGGCTGTACACCTGGAACAGCGCCCTCGTCACGCTGCTGATCGCCGTCGGCCAGATGCTCAGCGCCGCCATGGCGGGCTATGTGTTCGCACGGTTCGAGTTCCGCAGCAAGAAGCTCCTGTTCGGACTCATCCTCGCCACGATGATGGTGCCGATGCAGGTCACCATCGTCCCGGTGTTCATGCTGATCCGCGGCATGGGCCTGGCCGACACCCTGCTGGCGCTGATCATCCCCGCGCTTCCCACGGCGTTCGGGACGTTCCTGATGCGGCAGTACTTCCTCGGACTCCCCGCCGAGCTCGCCGAAGCTGCTGAGATCGACGGCGCGGGTCCTTGGCGGGTGTTCTTCGGGGTGTACCTGCCTCTCGCGACCCCTGGGCTGGCGATCGTCGGCATCCTCGCGTTCAACTACCACTGGAACGAATTCTTCCGACCGCTGATCATGACGATCAGCGAACAGAACTTCACGCTTCCACTCGGTCTCGTCACCCTCCAGGGGAACCTCGGGACGGGCAGCGTCTCGACAGTGCTGGCAGGCGTGGTCATCTCGATGATCCCCGCACTGCTGGTGTTCATCTTCGGACAGAAGCCGCTGCGGGAGGGACTGACCGCCGGGGCCGGCAAGTGACGGACTCCGCGTTCCCCGCGCTGCACGGCCGGCCCGCCCAGGGGTGGGTCAACGACCCGAACGGGCTGGTCGTGCACGACGGCCGCTACCACGTGTTCTTCCAGTACAACCCGGATGCACCTGTGCATGCCGATATCCGGTGGGGGCATGTCAGCTCGTCGGATCTCGTCCGGTGGCGGGAGGAGCCGATCGCTCTCTCGCCTCGGCCCGGCGCGCCTGATGAGGCGGGATGCTGGAGCGGGAGCACCATCGTGGAGGACGGCGTCCCGACTATCCTGTACACCGGGGTCGACCGCCGTGGCTCGGGAGAGGCCGGCGTACTCCGGGCGGTGCCGCGTGACGCCGGACTTCAGGAATGGACGGTTGACGGGGGCACGATCCCGGGTACGGCCGGTGCCGGTGGACTCGAGGTGAGGGATCCGTATTTGTTCCACTTCGGCGGTCACCGGTATGCCGTGCAGGGCGCGGGAACCGCGGGCGGCGAGCCGCTGGTCGCCCTCTACACCTGCGACGACCTCGACCGGTGGAGGCCGCTCGGCGCCCTCCTCGACGCGGCGGACCCCGTGGCGGCGCAGCTGCCGCCGGTGCAGATCTGGGAGTGTCCGAACTTCTTCCCGATCGGTGACTGCTGGGTGCTGCTGCTGTCTCTGTGGCGCGCGGACGGCGGCCCGCTGGGACGCGGAGGTGTGGTCTGGCTGATCGGAGACCTGGAGCAGACGCCGGACGGTCCGCGATTCCGCCCGCAGAGCAGTGGCGTGCTCGACGGCGGCGACGTGTTCTACGCGCCGCAGGTGCTGCAGCACGGCGAACGCCGCCTGCTGTGGGGCTGGCTGCGCGAGCCGGTCGGTGAGACACGCGCTGTCGACGCGGGCTGGTCGGGAGTGCTGACCTTCCCACGGGAACTGTCCCTCGACGACGGCGAGCTGCGTTCGGCTCCCGCTGGGGAGCTGACCGCACTTCGGGCGGATCCGGTCCGGATCGGCGCCGACGGCAGCATCGAGGCGCAGGCTTACGAACTGTCCGGGACCGCCTCGGAGATCCGCCTCGTCCTCGCCGGCGACGCGGCCGAACCCGTCTACGCTTATGACGGGCCGCCCCGCGAGCACCGCATCCTCGTGGACGGCAGCGTCGTGGAGGTCTTTGCCGCCGGCGCTGCGCCGGTCAGCATCCGTACGTATCCCGCCCGAGGGCGGAAGTGGCGCCTCGACGCCGGCGAAGGGCTGCATGCCCGTGTACTTGCCCTCCCCACCGAAAACGGAAAGTAAGGACCCATGAACGCCCGCACCCCCGCTCTCCCCCACGCGTTCGGAAGCCTACCGTACGCGCACTTCGCGCCGCAGCGGAACTGGATGAACGACCCGAATGGGCTCGTGCACCATGACGGGCGTTACCACCTCTTCTTCCAGTACAACCCGGACGGCGTCGACCACGCGAAGATGAGCTGGGGGCATGCCTCGAGCACGGACCTCGTGCAGTGGGAGGAGCACCCTGTGGCGCTGCTCTGGCAGGACGGCGCGCAGATCTTCTCCGGCTCCGCCGTGGTCGACCACGCGAACACCTCCGGCTTCGGCACGGCGGAGAATCCCGCGCTCGCGGCGATCTACACCTCGGCGGCGCCCGGGCTGCAGAACCAGGCGCTGGCCTACAGCGTCGACGGCGGGACGACGTGGACCACCTACGGCGGCAATCCTGTGCTCGACCGCGGCTCGGCCGACTTCCGCGACCCGAAGGTGTTCCGGTACCGCGGGGCGGCGGGGGAGTACTGGGTGATGGTGGCGGTCGAGGCGGTGGAGCGCCGCGTGGTGATCTATCGGTCCGACAACCTGAAGCTGTGGACCCATCTTTCGGACTACGGCCCGCGTGGTGCTGTCGAGGGCGTTTGGGAGTGCCCCGATCTGTTCCCGCTCGCCGTCGACGGCGATCCGTCCGACGTGCGCTGGGTGATGCTGATCAGTCTCAACGAGGGAGCTCCGGGTGGGGGATCCGGCACTCAGTACGTCGTCGGCTCGTTCGACGGCGTCACCTTCACTCCCGATGACGACGGCGAGGACGCGGCCGTGCTCTGGCTCGACTACGGCCGCGACGACTACGCGGGCGTCACCTTCTCGGGTCTGCCGGAACAGGAGCGGACGCTCATCGCGTGGATGAGCAACTGGGACTACGCGAAGGACCTCCCGTATCGCGAGGACGAACCGCGTCGCGGGGCGATGACCCTGGCTCGCCGGCTGTCGCTGACAATGGTGGAATCGCGCCCGCGTCTGCGGCAGCAGCCGGTCGGGCCTGCCGTGCACAACGTGGCCGAGGCGTCCGGCATCCGGGTGGGTGACTGGACTGCACTGCCGGTCGCGCTTCCCCCGTGCGCTCGGATCGATCTTGCGATCGATCTCGCTGACGCCACCGGGGTCGAGCTGCGGCTCGGCCACGACGAGGAGCGGTCCGGCGGCATTCGCCTCGCCTACGACCCGCGCTCCGGAGTGCTGACCCACGATCGCACCCACGTCGCCGAGTGCTTCCCCGAGGCCTTCCGCACCGTCCAGGCGCTGCCCACGCGCTGCGGCAGCCGGCTCGAACTGACAGCCTGGATCGACGTCTGCTCACTCGAGGTCTTCGCAGACGATGGCGTGTCAGTGCTCACCGACCTCACCGATGTGGCGACCGGTGGGGGAGTGTCGGTCCGCAGCGTCGGCGGCCCGGTGCTGATCGAACGAATCGTGGTCGCGTCGCCGCAGGACTGATCGTGTCCAACCCGCGCTCTCCGGCCGGGGCTGATAGGATCGAAGCCCGTGATGAACTCTTCCACCGCGGGGAACGCGAACGACAACCCGACCACGACGAAGCACATCTTCGTGACAGGCGGTGTCGTCTCCTCGCTGGGCAAGGGGCTCACCGCGGCCAGCCTGGGCAACCTCCTCACCGCGCGCGGTCTGCGCGTCGTGATGCAGAAGCTCGACCCGTATCTGAACGTGGACCCGGGCACGATGAACCCGTTCCAGCACGGCGAGGTCTTCGTCACCGACGACGGCGCCGAGACCGACCTGGACATCGGGCACTACGAGCGCTTCCTCGACATCAACCTGTCGCAGGCCGCCAACGTCACCACCGGTCAGATCTACTCCCAGGTGATCGCGCGTGAGCGTCGCGGCGAGTACCTCGGCGACACCGTGCAGGTCATCCCGCACATCACCGACGAGATCAAGCGCCGCATGCGGCTGCAGGCCACCGAGGAGCCCCGCCCCGACGTCATCATCACCGAGGTCGGCGGCACCGTCGGCGACATCGAGTCGCAGCCGTTCCTGGAGGCCGCCCGCCAGCTGCGCCACGAACTGAGCCGCGACAACGTGTTCTTCGTGCACGTGTCGCTGGTGCCGTTCATGGGCGCGTCGGGCGAGCAGAAGACGAAACCGACGCAGCACTCCGTCGCGGCGCTGCGCCAGCTCGGCATCCAGCCCGACGCGCTGGTGCTGCGCAGCGACCGCCCGGTGAGCGAGAGCAACCGCAACAAGATCGCGCTGATGTGCGACGTCGACGCCGAGGGCGTCATCAACACCGTCGACCTGCCCAGCATCTACGACATCCCGTCCACGCTGAACGACCAGGGCCTGGACTCGTACATCGTGCGCCGCCTCGGGCTCGCCGCCGGCGAGGTCGACTGGTCGCGCTGGCAGAAGGTGCTGCACGCCGTGCACAACCCCAAGCTCGAGGTCACCATCGGCCTGGTCGGCAAGTACATCGACCTGCCGGACGCCTACCTGTCGGTCACAGAGGCGCTCAAGGCCGGCGGCTTCGCGCAGGAGACCAAGGTCAACATCCGGTGGATCCCGTCCGACTCGTGCGAGACGCCCGAGGGCGCGGCCAAGGCGCTCGCCGACCTCGACGGCATCTGCGTCCCCGGCGGCTTCGGCATCCGCGGCATCGAGGGCAAGCTCGGCGCGCTGCGCTTCGCCCGCGAGCAGGGCATCCCCACGCTCGGCCTGTGCCTCGGCCTGCAGTGCATGGTCATCGAGTACGCCCGCAACGTCGCCGGCATCGACGGTGCCTCCTCGACCGAGTTCGACCCGGAAACCGCCGAGCCGGTCATCGCCACCATGGCGGAGCAGGTCGAGATCCTCGACGGCGGCGACCTCGGCGGCACCATGCGCCTCGGCCTGTACGAGGCGGCGCTCGGCGAGGGCACCCTGGCCCGTGAGCTGTACGGCGCGGACGTGGCGTCCGAGCGGCACCGCCACCGTTACGAGGTCAACAACACGTACCGTCCGCGGCTGGCCGAGGCCGGGCTGTCGTTCTCGGGGCTGAACCCCGACCTCGACCTGGTCGAGTACGTGGAGCTGCCGCGCGACGTGCACCCGTTCTACATCGCCACGCAGGCGCACCCCGAGCTGCGCTCGCGGCCCACCTCACCGCACCCGCTGTTCCGCGGCCTGGTCGCCGCGGCCATCGACCGTCACCGTGCGAGCGAGCTGTTCAGCGAAGACGATGCCTGATCTCCGCGACGAGCCGTTCGAACCGGAGGTGCTCAGCAGCGACCTCGTGTTCGAAGGGGCCGTCTGGGACGTCCGCGACGACCGGGTGCGCTACGGCGACGGCGAGATCCGCCGTCAGTACGTGGCACACACCGGCGCCGTGGCGATCGTCGCCCTCGACGACGCCGGCCGCGTGCTGCTGATCCAGCAGTACCGGCATCCGATCCGCCACCGCGACTGGGAGCTGCCCGCCGGCCTGCTCGACGTGGCGGGGGAGGAGCCGCTCGTCGCCGCACAGCGGGAGCTGGCGGAGGAGGCCGACCTCGTCGCCGCGCACTGGGAGCCGCTGCTGTCGTCGTGGACGACCCCCGGCGGCAACGACGAGATGATCCACCTGTTCCTCGCCACCGGGATCTCCGACGCCGACACGGCGCACGCCCGGATCGACGAGGAGGCCGACATCCGCGTCGAGTGGGTGCCGCTGGCGGATGCCGTGGACGGCGTGCTGTCCGGCCGGCTGCACAACGGCATCCTGTCGCTCGGGGTGCTGGCGGCATCGCACCGGCTGCGCGACCGGAGCTGACCGTGCGGCTCGATCGGGCCCTGGACGCGTACCTGCGGCATGTCACGATCGAGCGCGGCCTGTCCGCGCACACCGTCGCCGCCTACCGGCGCGACCTGGGCGGCTACCTGGACTGGCTCGCCGAGCGTGGGATCGAGACGACGGATGCCGTCACCGCGGCCGTCGTGAGCGACTTCGTCGCCGAGCGCTCGCGCGCCGAACCCCCGCCGGCCGCCACCAGCCTCGCCCGGCTGCAGTCGTCGGTGCGCGGGTGGCACCGTTTTCTGGCCAGGGAAGGCATCGAACCCGACGACCCGAGCGCCCGACTGCGGCCGCCGAAGACGCCGCAGCGGCTGCCGAAAGCGCTCACCATCGACCAGGTGGAACGGTTGCTGGCCGCCCCGTCCGCCGACGAGCCGATCGGCATCCGGGACCGCGCCCTGCTCGAACTGCTGTACGCGACCGGCGCGCGTGTCTCGGAGGCGGTGACGCTCGACGTCGACGACCTCTCCTACGGCGACGTGCTGCGGCTGCGAGGGAAAGGCGACAAGGAGCGCATCGTGCCGGTCGGCTCGTACGCCCGCGCTGCCGTGGACGCCTACCTCACACGCGTGCGCCCTGCCCTGGCGGCGAAGGGCAGGGCGACGTCGCGGCTGTTCCTCGGCGCCCGCGGTGTGCCCCTGTCGCGGCAGAGCGCCTGGCTGGTGATCCGATCGGCCGCGGAGCGTGCGCAGATCACCGCGGAGGTGTCGCCGCACACCCTGCGGCACTCGTTCGCGACGCACCTGCTGCAGGGCGGCGCGGACGTGCGGGTGGTGCAGGAGCTGCTCGGACACGCGTCGGTGGCGACGACCCAGATCTACACGCACGTCTCGGTGGATGCGTTGCGCGACGTCTACGCGACCTCGCACCCGCGCGCACGCTGAGACGCAACGGCGGCCCCGCCGCGCGCCGGGAAGGCGGCGAAAGGGCCTGCCGCTACAATCGACCAAGCACGGAAGGCGGGAAACGGTGGCGCAGAAAGCGGCGAAGTCCAGGTCCAGGGCGACGAAGGGGGACGACACCCCCATCGGCCCGACCGGTCGCCCGTACCGCGGGTTCCCCACCCCGCCGCCGCTCGACTCGCACGGGCCGGCGCGGATCATCGCGCTGTGCAACCAGAAGGGCGGCGTCGGCAAGACGACCACCTCGATCAACCTGGCCGCGTCGCTCGCCGAGTACGGCCGCAAGGTGCTGGCCGTGGACTTCGACCCGCAGGGCGCCCTGTCGGCAGGTCTCGGCATCCAGACCCACGACGTGCCCACCGTGTACGACCTGCTGCTGGACACCAAGCGCGACGCGCACGAGGCGATCGTGGCGTCCGCGACGCCCGGCCTCGACGTGCTGCCGGCGAACATCGACCTGTCCGCCGCCGAGGTGCACCTCGTGAACGAGGTGGCCCGTGAGACGATCCTGTCCCGCGTGCTGCGTCAGGTCACCGGCGAGTACGACGTCATCCTCATCGACTGCCAGCCCTCGCTGGGACTGCTCACCGTGAACGCGCTCACCGCCGCGCACGGCGTGCTCATCCCGCTCGAGTGCGAGTTCTTCGCCCTGCGCGGCGTGGCGCTGCTGATCGAGACCATCGACAAAGTGCGCGACCGACTGAACCCGGCCATCAAGCTGGACGGCCTGTTGGCCACCATGTACGACCCGCGCACGCTGCACTCCCGCGAGGTGCTCGAGCGGGTGGTGGAGGCGTTCGGGGACGACGTGCTGGAGACCGTGATCGGCCGCACCGTGAAGTTCCCCGACGCCTCGGTGTCGGGCGTCCCGATCACCGAGTTCGCGCCGGAGCACGCCGCCGCCCAGGCGTACCTGCGACTGGCGCGGGAGCTGGTCGCCCGTGGCGCCGTCGCCTGAGGACCTCTCCGTCGTCGGGGCCGGCGAAGGGTTCCGCGTCTCCCTCGCCAACTTCGACGGCCCGTTCGACCTGCTGCTGAACCTCATCTCCAAGCACGAACTCGACATCACCGAGGTGTCGCTGAGCAAGGTCACCGACGAGTTCATCTCGTACTTGAAAGACCTCGACGGTGAGAAGGAGCTCGACCAGGCTTCCGAGTTCCTCGTCGTCGCCGCCACGCTCCTCGACATGAAGGTGGCCGGTCTGCTGCCGCAGGGCGAGCTGGTCGACGCCGAATCGGTGGCGCTGCTCGAGGCCCGCGACCTGCTGTTCGCGCGGCTGCTGCAGTACCGCGCGTTCAAAGAGGTCTCGGCCTGGTTCGCCCGTTGCCTGCAGCGCGAGGACCGGCGGCACGTACGCGCCGTCCCGCTCGACGAGAAGCACCGCCGCAAGACGCCGGAGCTGGTGTGGTCGCTGAGCAAGGAGGACTTCGCGGCGCTCGCGATGCTCGCGTTCGCCCCGAAGGAGATCCCCACCGTGGGGCTCGACCACCTGCACGCACCGCTGGTCAGCATCCGCGAGCAGGCGGCGATCGTCGTGACGCTGCTGCGCAGCAGCGAGTCGCTGACCTTCCGCGAGCTGGTGACGGGGGTGACCGAGCCGGGCATCGTCGTGGCCCGCTTCATCTCGGTGCTCGAGCTGTACCGCCACGCCGCACTGTCGTTCGAACAGCTCGAACCGCTCGGAGAGCTCACCCTGCGCTGGTCGGCCGACAGCTGGTCGGACGAGCAGCTGGCCACGTTGGGAGCCGACTATGACCGTTGAAGGGACCACGATGGAGGAGGATGTCGTTCTCGAGACGCCGCTCGCCGAGCGTGTCGAGGCGATCCTGATGATCGTCGATGAGCCGATCGGGCTGGTCGCGCTGGCCGCGGCCGTGCACGCGCCGGTGGCGGCGGTGGGGCAGACGCTGGAGCGGCTGGTCGAGGACTACGACGGCCGCGGCTCCGGGCCGCGGCGCGGATTCGAGCTGCGGGAGGTCGGGGGCGGTTGGCGGTTCTACGTCCGTGAGGACCACGACGACCTCGTCGCCGACTTCGTCGGCGGGCAGGCGCCGGCGCGGCTCTCCCAGGCGGCACTGGAGACGCTCGCCGTGATCGCCTACAAGCAGCCGGTCACCCGGGGGCAGGTCGCCTCCATCCGCGCCGTCAACGTCGATTCCGTCGTGCGCACCCTCCTCGCCCGCCGCCTCATCACCGAGCTGTTCGCCGACGCCGAGACCGGCGCGATCAACTACGGCACCACCGACGCGCTGCTCGAGCACCTCGGCATCAACTCTCTCGACGAGCTGCCGCCCATCTCGCCGCTGCTCGACGACGGCGCCGACGGCTTCGACGAAGGGACGTTGCGATGACCGACCCTCAGCCCGACGGCATCCGCCTGCAGAAGGCGCTCGCGAACGCCGGCGTCGCCTCGCGCCGGGTGATCGAGCAGTACATCGTCGAGGGGCGCATCCGCGTGAACGGTCGCACCGTCACCGAGCTCGGCACCCGCATCGACCCCGAGCACGACCTGGTCGACGTCGACGGCACGGCCGTGCAGCTCGACGTCTCCAAGCGGTACGTGATGCTCAACAAGCCCACCGGTGTCGTCAGCTCGATGAAGGACGAGAAGGGGCGGCCGGACCTGCGCCGCTTCACCAAGGACTGGCCGGAGCGGCTGTACAACGTCGGACGGCTGGACGCCGAGACCAGCGGGTTGCTCATCCTCACCAACGACGGCGAGCTCGCCCATGTGCTGGCGCACCCGTCGTTCGGCGTCATCAAGGTGTACATCGCCAAGGTGGAGGGAACGGTCACCGCCCAGACCATCGCACGCCTGACCCGCGGCATCGAGCTCGAGGACGGTCCGATCCAGGCTGACAAGGCCCGACTGATGGACGTGTCGCAGGGGGCGAGTCTGGTCGAGCTGACCCTGCACTCCGGGCGCAACCGGATCGTCCGGCGCATGATGGCGGCCGTCGGCCATCCCGTCATCGAACTGGTGCGGCGACAGTTCGGCCCGCTGCACCTGGGAACGCTCCCGGCCGGCAAGGCCCGCGAGCTGACTAAAATCGAACGTGGTGCGCTGCTGACTCTCGCGCGCCAGGATTCCCCTGCGGACGCGGGTGCGAACGACAAGCAGGAGACCGAGTGACCCCCTCTCTTCCGCCGCGCACGGACGTCGTGCCGGCACCCGGCGTCGCGCCGCGCGTCTCGGGGACCGTGCGCATCGTCGGGGCGGGTCTGCTCGGATCCAGCATCGGGCACGCCCTGCGCGCCAAGGGCGTGGACGTGGTGCTTGCGGACGCCTCGCCGGCACAGCTGCGCCTGGCCATCGACTACGGCGCCGGCCGCGCCGAGCGCGTCGACGACAGCCCCGCGCTGATCGTCGTCGCCGTGCCGCCGGATGTCACCGCTGACGTGATACAGGCCGAGCTCGAGCGGTACCCGGATGCCGTCGTCACCGACGTCGCCAGCGTCAAGCTGGAACCGTTCCACCAACTCATCCGCCGCGGCGTCGACCTGACCCGCTACATCGGATCGCACCCGCTCGCCGGGCGTGAGCGCGGCGGCGCCATCTCGGCGCGCGCCGACCTGTTCATCGGCCGCCCCTGGGTGGTGTGCCGCGACGAGCAGACCCGCGCCGCGGACCTCGCTCTGGTCGAGGCGCTCGCGCTGGACCTCGGCGCGATGCCGCTGGAGATGACCCCGGAGGAGCACGACCGCTCGGTCGCGCTCACCTCGCACGTGCCGCAGGTGGTGGCCAGCCTGCTCGCCGCCCGCCTCGCGGCCGCCGACGAGGGTGCCCTGCGTCTGGCGGGTCAGGGCGTGCGGGACACCACGCGCATTGCGGCATCCGCTCCCGAGCTGTGGGTGCAGATCCTCAGCGCCAACGCCGAGCCGGTCGTGGAAGTGCTCGACGCGCTGGCCGACGACCTGCGCGGGGTGGCCGACGCGCTGCGCGATCCCGAGGCACCCGGCGCCCGTCGCACGGTGGCGGATGCCATCCGGCAGGGCAACGAGGGCGTGGAGCGGCTCCCCGGCAAGCACGGCCAGAACCGCCGCTTCGAGCAACTCGTCGTCATGGTGGACGACACCCCCGGTCAGCTGGGGCGTCTCTTCGGAGAGCTCGGCGAACTCGGCGTCAACGTCGAGGACCTGCGGCTCGAGCACTCGCCGGGTGCGCAGTTCGGTCTCGCCGAGATCAGCGTCGCGCCCGCGTCGCTGCGCGGCGCGATCGAAGGACTCGAGGAACGCGGATGGCGGATTGCGGGGAACACCAATGACTGACGTGCACCGTTTCATTGCGATCGACGGCCCGGCCGGCTCCGGCAAATCCAGCGTCTCGAAGGCGGTCGCCCGCCGGCTCGGCTTCGGCTATCTGGACACCGGCGCCGCCTACCGGGCGCTCGCCTGGCACGTGCTGGAGAGCGGGGCCGACACGGCGGATGCCGAGGCGGTGCGCCGTGCGGCATCCGACTTCCCGCTCGTGCAGCGACTCGACCCCGACGACCGCCGCGTGCTGGTCGGCGAGGTGGACGTCACCGACGCGATCCGTGAGCCGCGGGTGTCGTCGGCGGTGAGCGGTGTGGCCCGCGTGCCAGAGGTGCGCGCGCAGGTCAACGACATGTTCCGCCGCGTCGTCGCCGAGGCCGAGTACCCGGCCGTCGTCGTGGAAGGCAGGGACATCACCACGGTCGTCGCACCGGACGCGCCCGTGCGCATCCTGCTGACCGCGGCACCCGAGGTGCGCGCCGCGCGCCGCGCCGCCGAACTGGCGGGCGAGAACGCGGCGGCGGTCGCCGAGGCGCTGCACAAGCGTGACGCCTCCGACAGCAGCGTCGTCGACTTCCTGAACGCCGCCCCCGGCGTGGACGTCGTCGACTCGACAGAACTTGATTTCGCGCAGACCATCGATGCCGTACTCTCGGTCATCGCTCGGCGGCGCAGTGTGGAAAGAGGAACGGACAATGGCTGAGGACGAGTACGAAGGCGCGCCCGACCAGCTCGCGGAGAAGATGGCCGAGCTAGACGAGGAGCTCGCCGAACAGCGTGCCGCGGCGCTGCGCGCCTCCCTCGCCGACTACGAGCTCGAGGACGAGGATGCCGACCTCCTGGAGGGCGTCACGCGTGGCGAGGACGGCATCGAGTACCTGCCCGCGCTGCCCGTTGTCGCGATCGTGGGACGCCCGAACGTGGGGAAGTCCGCGCTGGTGAACCGCATCCTCGGCCGCCGCGAGGCCGTCGTCGAGGACACCCCTGGCGTGACCCGCGACCGGGTGACGTACAAGGCGGAGTGGATGGACCGGCGCTTCTCGCTGGTCGACACCGGCGGCTGGGAGCCCGACGCGAAGGGCATCGACCGTTCGGTCGCCGCCCAGGCGGAGGTCGCGATCGACCTGTCCGACGTGGTGCTGTTCGTCGTCGACGCGATGGTCGGCGCCACCTCGACCGACGAGCACGTCGTGCGGCTGCTGCGCAAGAGCGGCAAGCCGGTGTTCCTCGTCGCGAACAAGATCGACGATGCCCGCCACGAGCCCGAGGCGGCGGCGCTGTGGAACCTGGGTCTGGGCGAGCCGTACCCCGTCTCGGCCATCCACGGCCGCGGCGTCGCGGACCTGCTGGACGCCATCATGGCGAAGCTGCCCGACGTGTCGGCGGTGGCGAAGGCCGAGATCGGCGGCCCGCGCCGCGTGGCGATCCTAGGCCGGCCGAACGTGGGCAAGTCGTCGCTGCTGAACAAGGCGGCGGGGGAGGAGCGCGTGGTCGTCAACGACCTCGCCGGCACCACCCGCGACCCGGTGGACGAGATCGTCGAGCTGGGCGGCAAGATGTGGCGGCTGGTCGACACCGCCGGCATCCGTCGCCGCGTGCACCTGCAGCAGGGTGCCGACTTCTATGCGTCGTTGCGGACATCGGCCGCGCTGGAGAAGGCCGAAGTCGCCGTGGTCGTGCTCGACGTCAGCCAGCCGATCAGCGTGCAGGACCTGAACATCATCGACATGGTGCTCGAGTCCGGCCGCGCGCTCGTGCTCGCCTTCAACAAGTGGGATCGCCTGTTCGACGACGACATGGAGGGGCAGGACCGCCGCCGCTACCTCGAGCGCGAGATCGAGCAGGATCTCGCGCACGTGGCGTGGGCGCCGCGGGTGAACATCTCGGCGAAGACCGGCCGTCACCTCGACAAGCTGGTTCCCGCGCTCGAGAAGGCGCTGGAGAACTGGGACCGTCGCATCCCGACCGGCAAGTTCAACGCATTCCTCACCGAGCTGGTCGCCGCCCACCCGCACCCGCTGCGTGGCGGCAAGCAGCCGCGCGTGCTGTTCGGCACGCAGGCGTCGACGCGTCCGCCCACCTTCGTGCTGTTCACGACCGGCTTCCTCGACCCCGGCTACCGCCGGTTCATCCAGCGGCGCCTGCGCGAGCTGTACGAGTTCGAGGGCACCCCGATCGTCATCAACATGCGGGTCAGGGAGCGGCGCCAACGCTAGCCTCCGCGCGCGCTCTCGCGGGATAATGGGAGCGGATGCCGCAACACCGCGGCATCCGCAGCGCATGCCCACAAGGCCCGCCGAAAGAGGACGCGATGACGCACCACACCCTGCCCCTGCCCGATTTCACCCACGAGCGGGTGGAGGTGATCACCGGGCGCCGGAGCGGACTGTTCATCGCGGTGGCGCTGCATTCGTCCGTGCTGGGATCCGCCCTCGGCGGGGCGCGGCTGTGGACGTACCCGCACTGGAGCGACGCACTCGGCGACGCGCTGCGACTGTCGGCCGCGATGACGCTGAAGAACGCGGCGGCCGGCCTCGACGCCGGTGGCGGGAAGTCGGTGATCGGGCTGCCCGAGGGCACCGTGCTGGATGCCGAGCGGCGCCGTGACGCTTTCCTCGACCTCGGCGACGCCGTGGAGATGCTGGGCGGCCTGTACCGCACGGCGGAGGATGTCGGCTCGACGACCGACGACATGCTCGTCGTGAGCGAGCGGACGCAGCACGTCGTGGGGCTGCCGTCGGCGGTGGGCGGCTCGGGCGAGCCGGCCGGCCCGACCAGTCTCGGCGTGCACGCGTCGCTGCAGGCGGTACTGGAGCGGCTGACGGGTTCGCCGGATGCCGCGGGGCGGCGCATCATCATCTCCGGTCTCGGTCAGGTGGGCGGGCGGCTGGCGTCGCGTCTCGCGGACGAGGGCGCGCAGCTGATCGTCACTGACATCAACCCGGCGCGGCGCGCGTTCGCCGAGGAGCTCGGCGCGATGTGGGTGGAGCCGGGCTCCGAGCACCTGGTCGCGGCCGACGTGTTCGTCCCCGCCGGGATCGGCGGTGTGCTCACCGACGAGGTGATCGACGCGCTGGACGTGAAGGCGGTGTGCGGGCCGGCGAACAACCCGCTCGCGGACCACTCGGGTGCGGATCGTCTGGCGGAGCGCGGGATCCTGTACGCGCCGGACTTCGTCGTGAACGCCGGTGGCGTGATCTACCTCGACCTCGAGGCGAAGCACCTCGGCACCACCGAGGAGATCATGGCGCGGGTGGCGGGCATCGGCGACACGGTGCGCCGGATCCTGGACGACGCCGAGGCGCGCGGTGTCACGCCGCTGCAGGCCGCGGAGGAGCTGGCGGCGCAGCGTCTGCGCGCCGGTGCGAGCGTCGGTGTGAACTGAACTCATCCTCGTTTGTCCTTCTGGTTTTCGTTCTCGCGCGGCGGCGGCGCGGCTGTGTAAGGCTGGACGGGTGACGATCATCCCGCCTGAGCCCGGAGAGCCGCGCCGCCCCGACGGCCCGCGCGACAGCGGCGACGCCTGGGTGGTGGCGCCGACGGGCGAGAAGTACTGGGGCAGGTTCGGTGCGGCCGGCATGCTCGCCGTCGACGCGCAGCGCGGTGTGCTGCTGCAGCACCGGGTCGGCTGGAGTCACTTCGGCGGCACGTGGGGTCTGCCTGGCGGTGCGCTGCACGAGGGGGAGCCGGCGCTGGAGGGTGCGCTGCGCGAGGGTCAGGAGGAGGCCGGGATCCCCGACGGTGCGCTGCGGGCGCGGTTCTCGAGCGTGCTGTATCTCGGGTTCTGGTCGTACACGACCGTCGTCGCCGACGTGCTGGAGCCGTTCGACCCGGTGATCAGCGATCCGGAAAGTCTGGCGCTGGAGTGGGTCCCGGTGGACGAGGTGCTGTCGCGGCCGCTGCATCCCGGGTTCGGGAAGGCGTGGCCGATGCTCAGCGAGTTGCTGAGAGCCAAGCCCGCGATCGTCGTCGACGCCGCGAACGTCGTCGGGTCGGTGCCGGACGGCTGGTGGAAGGATCGGGCCGGCGCTGCCGGCCGACTGCGTGATCGTCTGGAGGGTTGGGCGCGGCAGGGCGTCGCCGCCGGCGATCTCGGCCTGGGCGGTCACCGCTGGTACCCGCCCGTCTCGTTGGTCGTCGAGGGGCAGGCGCGTCGGATCGCGGATGCCGGGGACGCGGGGGACATGGACCAGGTGTCGGGCGTGACGGATGCGGGGGATCGGGGAAACGCGGGTCGAGCGTCGGGTGTCACGAATGCCGGGGGCGCCGGCAGGGGGCGCGTTGGTGTGACGGGCGTCGGGGATGTCGCTCGTGGAGCGGTGGTTCCCGACGCTGCGGTTCCGGCGAGTGGCGCCGTGCAGCGCGTGACCGTCGTGCGGGCGGAAGCCGCCGGAGACGACGCCATCGTCGCGGAGGCCGAGCGACTTGTCGCAGCCGGAACGGACGTGACGGTCGTGACGAGCGACCGCGGCCTGCAGGACCGCATTCGGCATCTCGGAGCCGCTGTCGAGTCCGTCGGCTGGTTGCTGCGGCAGCTGCCGGACGCCCGCTGACCGAGTTGCACTTTCCTGGGCTGCACTGACCGGCGTCGACGCGGCGCGTCGTTGCCTGGCCGCCCGGCGACGTCATGGTCGGTTCGATCCTGCGCGGTACCGTTCAGGTGACCGGCGCCGGAACGGCCCATTCCGGAAGATCGGGCTCGGGTGCGTCCCAGCTCGTGCCCTCCCGCCCACTCATGCCTCCGCGGTCACCTGTTCCGTCGGCCCCACTCTGGCCCTCATGCCCACTCTGGCCCTCATGCCCACTCTGGCCCTCATGCCCACTCTCGCCCTCGAGATCAGTTGTGCCCTCGGGATCACGGGTGCACGCCGACCCAGGCGTCGGGATGAACATGACCCGGCGGGTGGGGTGGTCGGTGTAGTGGCGGCCGAGGGGGCTGGTCCAGTGGATGGAGCCGTCCGCGGTCTGACGCGCGGTCCACCGGTGTGCGTCGGGGACGTCGGGGTGTTTGAGGGCGTGGTGGGTGAGGCAGAGGTGGCTCAGGTTGTCGGTGGCGGTGGGGCCGCCGAGGGCGTGGTCGTGGTTGTGGTCGATCTGGCAGCGGTAGACGGGCATGCGGCAGCCGGGGAACCGGCAATGCTGGTCGCGGGCGCGCAGGAACCTGCGCATCGGCTCCGTGGGCGTGTAGGTGTCGGTGCTGGTGACCAGGCCGGTGGGGTCCAGGAACAGGCGGGTCCAGCCGGTGTGGTTCCCGGCAAGATGGCGGGCGATGTCCGGGTCGAGCGGCCCGTGCCCGTCGAGGGAGGCGGGGTGGTCGTCGGCGCCGGTGAGGGTGGTGGCGTTCACGGTGATCTGGATGCGGGCGGTGATGTTGCCCAGTGCGGGGCCGTGCACGGTGGACGGGTCGGTGGTGAGCAGCAGGTCGGTGAGCAGGTCCGCCCGCATCTGATCCAACGTGCGGGTATCCGCTGTGATGTGGATCACATCGGGATGATCCTCGGCGTCGGCACGCACCCGCGCCAGGATCTCCGCGACCTCGGGGTCGTTCATCCACGCGGCGGGGTCGTCGTCGACGGGCTGGTCTGCGAGCTCATCGCCGGGTGGGGACCCACGATCGGAGAACTCCCCGTATCCGGGCGGTGGGGGTGGGAAGGGGTCGGTGGTGAACGTGTCCCCGTCACCGAAGATCACGTCCGCGGGATCGCCCGCCTCACCGCCGGTTGTGTCGCGGCTGGTGTCGGCGACGTTGTGCGAGCCGGTCGCAGCGTCCGCAGAAATGTCCTCCGTCTCGGCGGCGCTTCCATCCGCTCCGCCGGCCCCGGCGTCCTCGCGGTGGTCCGCCTCGCCGGCCTCCGCGTCACTGTTCTCCGCGTCACGGGCCTCCGTGGCGTCGGTCTCGGCGTCTGCTTCCGGCGCCTCCGCCTCCGCGCGCCCGGCCGCGGCCTCGAACTCGTCGTCGTCGGTGATGACCGGTTCGGGTTCGTCCTGTGCGGCGTCGGTGTGGGCGCGGTGTTCGGCTTCGGCGAGGCGGATGGCGAGCAGGATGGCGTCGATGTCGGGTTCCCGGTCGGCTTCCTGCGCGATGCGGGTGAGCCGGTCATGGATCGCCACCGCGAGATACTCCGGCAGGATCGCGGTCAACAACGCCAACCCGTCCCCGACGGAGCGCACCGTCACGGCGCGTTCGGCTTTGGCGTTGCGGTGCCGTTCGGTCACGCTCTGCCCGGCCAGGGCGGCGGCGACCTGCCGGGCGTGCGCCCGCGTCCGCGACGGGGAGTCGGTCTCGGCGACCACCAGCACGGCGGCCTGGTACAGGTCGATCACGTCCGGGTCGGCCTGGCCGGCGCGGATCGCGGCAGTGATCGGGGACAGGGCGCGGGCGATCTCCCGGGCATGCGCGGCGTCGATCCGACCCTCCTCGAACGCAGCCCGCACCGCGGGCAGCTCGTCCATGATGGTCACCGCGTCCAGGAACGCGTACTCGACCGCCCCCTTCGACACCCGCCCAGCCGCGGAGTACTCCGCCACCATCGACCGGTAGATCGAATCCCGATGCGCCGGATTCTCACGGATGTCCTCATCCAGCATCCGCATCCGCTCCGCCGCCAACCCCGCCAACCGAGCCTCCAACTTCGCGATCTCACGGCGAGTACGCACCCACTCATCCAGCAGCGCCTCACGCCGCTCGAGATCCAGAAGCTCCATCGCCATACCTCAAGATTAGAACGGATGTTCGGATGTGTCAAGCATCTTCTTGATGATTTTCTAGTCGTCCAGGCCCGCATCGCGACCGCGAAGCCGGTCGATCTCGCGCCGCTCACGCTTGGTCGGACGCCCTGCACCGCGGTCGCGGACGGCGACCATCGCCACCGGCTCGCGGGGCGGTGTCCGGTCTTCGTATGCCGTCACGGCTACAGGTGCGCCCACACGCTTGGACAGTGTCTGCCGCACGACGAGGATCCGATCGAAGCCGGCGATGCGCACCCGCACTTCGTCGCCGGGCTTGACGGTCTGCGCGGCCTTGATTCGATCGCCGTTGACGCGAACGTGACCGGCGCGGCAGGCTGTCGTGGCCGCCGAGCGCGTCTTGTAGACGCGAATCGCCCACAGCCAGCTGTCGATACGGACCGGTGCGGTCATCTCAGCCATCGGAGTCCTCCTTTTCGCAGGCTGCGCAGCGCACCCGCGACGATCAGTCCCTGGCCGATCGTGTACGTCAGGATGACGGCGGGACTCGTCCAGCCTGGCATCCCGTCGGGGAGGAACAGCCGGAACGCGAGGATCGAGTCGCTCGCCAGGAAGAACGCGCCGCCGATCGCCACAAGACGGCCGCAACGCGCCGAGGTCGCCGCGGTACCGGCCGGCACCAGACCGTACGCGGCGAGAGGGCTCTGGACCGCGAGCGTGACGACGTGGACGGCCGCGACGACGATGTACGGCACACAGCTGAGGGTGTTGGCGAGTCGGATGCCGCGGCGCATGCCTTCATCGTAGGAGCGGGCACTGACATCGTCCGCGCCTGGTCAGGACGTCAGTTCGCGCCTCACCAGGACGCGTCCGCCGGTGAGTCTGCCGGCCTGCCGGAAGCCCTGCGCGAGGAAAGTGGACAGGGTTCCGTGGAAGAGGTCGTTGGACCGATGCTGCCCCTCCGACGTGTCGACGGGGTACGCCTCGATGAGGCGCGCGCCCGATGTCGCGGCGTAGTCGACCGCGGCGCGTAGGAGTTGGGCGTTGAGTCCCAGTCCGCGATGGTCGCGGCGGACGACGAAACAGGTCACCGCCCAGACCGAGGAATCGTCCAGAGGCTCGGCCGTCGTCGCGACGATCGCTCGGGTGCGCAGGATCCGCTGCTGCTCGGATCGCGGCCCGATGCGGATCCAGCCGGCGGGGGAGCCGTCGACGTAGGCGACGAGCCCGGGTGGCGGGCCGGTGCGGATTTCGTCGCGGAGCATCTCGCGCCGCTGCTCGACCGTGGTCGCGTTCCAGTCCTTGTTGCTGATGACCGGCCAGATGCACTGGCAGCTGCGCGCGTCGCCGCCGCCCGAGAACGAGTGCTGCACGTCGTCCCAGCGGTCGATGGTCGCCGGCTCTGTCGTGATGGTCGCCATGTCGGGCAAGCTACGCCCCACCTCAGACATCGGCAAGGGCGCGGTCGCGCCACGCCCGAGGGTGCCGGTTCGCGAGCCTTCTGGCGGTCGGCTAGGATAGGGGAGTTGCCCGCGCGCAAGCGCGGTTGTCCACGGGCTGTGGCGCAGCTTGGTAGCGCACTTGACTGGGGGTCAAGGGGTCGCAGGTTCAAATCCTGTCAGCCCGACAAAAACCCCGATCAGAAGGTAATTCTGATCGGGGTTTCCTCGTCTTTTGCGCGCGATGTCACCGCAGGTGTCACCAGCAAAAGGCCAATGTCACCGCGACACGCGCGGCCTGTTTTGGAGCGCTGTCTCCCAAGATAGCGCTCTTGGTCGCTTTGTGCCTGCATGAGTTGTTCGTTCGGAGCCTGTCTCCAAAGAGCCAAGATCTCAGGTTCAATTTGCCTTTGCTCAGGACGAACGGCACACGATAGCCACCCCCAGATCGCTCAGTGTTTCGGACGACGCCGCCGTCTACTTGGGGGAGGGGTCGGCCGCCCGAACCTGAAGAAGTGGAGCTCCGAGGGGTGGCGTGGGCCCAAGCACGCCAAGATCGGCGGCTCGGTGCTCCACCCGCCGAGCGACCTCGAGGTCTTCGTCGAATCGAAGCTGATGGCGTGATCATGTGCATCGATCTCAGTGCGATCACGGACCCGCAGTTCAACGCCGACATGGACTACGCCGCGGCCATGCAATACGCGGCTAGTGCGGTGCGTGAGCTGCTCGCCGAGGATTTGGACCTCACATCCCCTGAGCTGCGCCAAACGCTCGCCGAGAAGGCCGAGCAAGTGCGTCACGCCTGCCCATCAGAAGTCCATGTTCATCGCCTGGTCCACTTGATGGTCGACATAGTCGACGTAGCGCTGGAACCTATCGGGATCGTCAGCGAGTGACCGGACCAGGTCGCGGAAGCCGACATCGAAGCGCACGTCCAGCCCTGACTGGATCCACGTGCTTGCCTGGGGCACGGCGGTCGCGAACCATTCGTCGAACTCGTCGAAGAGCGCGAAGACATCACGAATAGTCCCATTGGTGGCGTTCGGCAACGAGAGGAACGATCGCCCGCGCATCGAGCTCACCCCGATGGGTAATGCACCGACATCTGGTACGTGCGCGTACACAGTCGTTTCGTTCCCTTTCTCGAAGCCGCCATGAGTGTACGTGTTGCGCCAGCGCTCCATGACATTGACCAGCTTGTCAAGATAGACCTTGGCCTGCCCCGTCTTGCCAAGCACACGTTCGTACTTGAGTCCCCACCTCTGGCCGATGAATTCAATGAGGCGGTCTTCCGATGGGTCGAACCCTGCGAACGGTAGCGAGAGGACGAGGTCGTGCTCGAGTCGGCTCAGGAAGGCGGTGATGGCGGCGACCACGTCGTGCGTCGAGTTGAGCTGCATCACTGCGGCACCGCTCGTGAACGACCATCCCGAGATGCCGAACCCGTCTCCTGGCTTGATCTCTAGGTGCTCGTCTTCTACCACCGCCGGATTGAGCGCGCGGTCGCGGAAGTACTCGTAGGCCTGTTCCAACCGGCGGTGTTGGTTGACGACGGTAGCGTCGCCGGAGTCCACCAGCCGGTCGGTGTTCGCATTGATTCCCTTCTCGACGACCTTGGTCGCCGAGATGAGCTTCTTCTTCGTCTGTGTGAGACGGGTCTCGATCTCTGACTCACTCAAGCCGTCGCCCGCTATGCGCAAGCGCAAGCCGAACTTCTGGTGCGCCACCTCGTAGCGCACCCCCTCGCGAACGAACGAGACCCACCAGGCGACTTTCTCTCCTGGCCCGAAGCGCTCCAGGCCCGCGAGCTTGAGCGCGAGCCCCATGACAGCAGGAATCGGGCACTCGTCGAGCCCGATGGTGATTCGGGATAGCGGACCCCATGACGCTACGAGATCGGACCCGGTCGGTCGCTCGAAATCACGGAGCATGGTCGTGCGCAGCCGATGACCTAGCGCGGCAGCATTGGGAAGTTCCTCCATGCTCAAAGGATCCGGGCGTTCGACGGGTCCTTGTCCGGCGTGAAGCCCACGAAGTCGACAATCGTGCCAACGACCCACAGGTGCGTGAAGACCTCGCCGTACTCGACTTCATCCGGTGCAGCGACTGCCATGAGGGGCCTTTCGACGGGGTATTGCGCGCCGAACGGCGTCTGCGTCCCAGGGTATCTTCGACGTCTGACACAGACCCGCCCCCCAGGGGGCGAACTCGCGGACGACAGCGTGCGGCCGAATCTCAATCGAGCGTGCTGTTAATGCGTTCGAAGAGCTTCTCGAACCTGTCCAGAGTGGCGTCGCCCAGCCCGTCGAGGAGGTCAGGGTGGCGAAGGAGCGCGTCGGCCGGAGCGTGATGGCGGAACGCCTTGTACGGCTTCTCCAGGCGCTTCACGATTCGATCGCCAGGACCCAGATCAGCCTCGGCAATCGACTTCGAGAACGCCTTGTTGAAGAGGGTGAGGTAGTCGCCGATCTCAAACATGTCCTCGACGTCCGAGTGCTTGTTTCCGGTGATCTCGCTGACCTGGATGATTCGCTCACGCTTTAATCGAGCCGCGTCCACCGCCTTGTCGAGCCGGTCGGCTCCCTCCGTCCCGGAGTCGACGAGCACCGTCACATCAAGGTTCTGCCCCATCAAGGAGACGAAGGCGGGGATGTTCGACGCGCCGCCGGCAGGGAGGACGCGCCACTTCTCATCGAGCCCGGTCCGCCCCAGATCCGTCAGCCGCCTGCTCAGGGCATCGAGGTACACGAAGTCGCTCGGTCCTTCGACGAGAAGGTTCGTTGATCCGATGAACAGGTGCTGCGCGATGTCGTAGCCCAGCGCCGCCTGCAGCGGGAACAGGCTTCCCTCGCGGACTTCGAGCGCCTCCTGTGTCACGGTCGCGCCCTGGTCCGGGCCGCCGTCCTCGACGATCCGCACCCGGTGGATCTTGTCGGTCTCGACCATGAACGGGCTGTGCGTCGTATAGATCACCTGCACGGCCTCCGCCAGCCGCTCGTTGATGAACTGCAGGAAGTCCGCCTGAGCTCGGCCGTGGAGCGTCATGCCCGGCTCGTCGAGGAGCACAACGACAGGCTCCTTGCGCGACTCGAACTCGGTGAACGCCGCCAGGAACGAGAAGAACCAGCGGAATCCCGAAGAGCGCTGCGAGAAGTTGTTCGTGAACGCGTGGCGAGTATCTTCGACGCGGATCTCCAGGTAGGTCTTCTTGACCTCTAGGTTTTGCGCGTACGTCTCAGCGACCTCGATCTTCCGGTCGATGTCGAACTGCACCCTCAGGTTTTTGTTCTGCTTCCAGTAGTTGAAAACCTCGCTGGTGAGCTCGTGCCCGACCGCCTCGAGCTCGGCTTTGCGGTCCTCGTAGTCATCATCCGCCAGCGCGGCCGGTGTCGTTTCCGCGAGCCTCAGCAGCGCGCGTGCGGTCTGAGCCGGGGAAGATCCGACCTCAGTGTTCGCTTCAGCCAATGCGCTGACGTCGATGCGTCCGTCCAGCTGCGAGTAGTCGGAGAAGTAGAAGAAGCTCGGCAGGTGCGGCTGGAGTGTCGCCACGATGACGCCCCATGTTGTCGCCGCGACGCCGCCGGGCAACGTGGCCAGCTCCGACCGGATACGAGTGACTTCCTCCGTGGTCTTCTCGATCTGCCCATCGCTGCTGTCGGCGAGCAACGCCGTGCACACCTTCTCGATGCCGTCGAGGTCACGAACTTCTTTGAACTGATCTGCGGTCTTCTTCCGCAGATCGGACCGTCCGAGAAGATTCTCGACGGCCGTCTGGCCGTCGTGCTCGAAGTCCCAGAATGTACTGTCGTCGCCGTATCGCTTGGAGAGGCTCACTGTTTCACTGGCGAAGACGCCTTCGCCCAGGACGTCGATGACTAGCCGCTGTTCGGCAGCGTCGAGTTCGAATTCCGCCGTGATCGGCACGGCTTCCTTGAGCAGATCCTTGCGCCTGTCCCGAGAAAGCAGCCACCGCGGATAGTCCTGCTGCTCGTTGAATCCCGCGTCGCCAACGGGGTTGAGACGGTAGAGCGCCGACAGAATGGCAGTCTTCCCGGACTCATTCATCCCGACAAGGCAGGTCACTTCGTCGTCGACAGCGATTACTCCGCTGTCAAGAATGTTCCGAAACTTCCGCACCTGGAAATTGACTAGACGCAAGACTGCCCCTTCGCACTCAATTAGGACGCCGTTGGATCCCTGCGGTCAGCCTATCGGTGGGCTGAGACGCTGACGCCCACCCAAGCAGTCGGCTCTCCCCGCGATGATCTGTGGCGGCCAATACACTCTTGCCAGAGGAGGTCAAAGTGAATCAGCACCATGACTGGCTTCCTCGCCATCATCTTGGTGTCGCCGCCACGCTGGCGCATGCGGACGAGGTCATCGCCCAGGCGGCCGGCTTGCTCCACGAGTATCAGAGCCAGGACGACGGGGTCTTCCAGCTCGAAGAGGTGCCAGTCGTCACGTACAGCGAGACGGTGGTGACTGGCGTCGCTCCCATCCCTCGGAAGGTGCCACTGCTCGTCGCGGACGCTTTGGTCTCGCTGCGCAATGCGATCGAGCACACAATCTTTGCGGAGGTTGAGTTCCGAGACGGCGTGCTCGGGCCGAAGGCCGCTCGACTCGTCGAGATGCCCGCAGCCACCTCGTACGACGATTTCCAGGAGTGGATCGACCGCCGGCGGAGGAACGGACCTCCATCCCTACAGCGCGGCAGCGAGCTCGTGCGCCGGATCGAGGGGTTGCAACCGTTCCAGCGCACGCTGGCCCAGGAGGAGCACCCGATGGCGCTGCTCGCGTCGCACACCAACTATTCGAAGCACCGCGCGCCCGCGATCACAGCGGTGCGCCTCGCGGCCATCCACCGTGAGGACCAGACGCCTCCTTCGATGGCCGATGTGAAGCGGTTTCCCGAAGTGCCCCTGCAGGTCGGAGACGTGATCGCTCGCACACCGCGAGGCGTCCGCGTTCCCGTGGCGCTGTTCCCGACGGTCGGTATCAATCGGCCCGGAACTGATCGTTGGCCGGTCCTCATGAAAGAGCTCGATGAACTGTCCCATTGGGTGCGGGCCCAGGCTGTTCCGCGTCTGATCACGGGTTCCGAGCCGCCGTCGCCCGCGCTTCCGACGCGATACGACATCTCAGTGGGCCACGACGACGAATGGCAAGCATTGTCCGTTGGATCCTCAGTCTCAGCCGCCGAACGTCACCGCGAACGAATCGGAGCCGCCTTCGCGCGTGTTGACATGCTCGCAACGCTCTCGGACATCGACGGTGCCCCAAGCCGCGAGCAGCTTGCGGCATGGTTGGAGTCTCTCAACGACAAGGATCTCATCGCTCGTATGGAGCAGATGCAGGTCCGGGACAACCGGGATCCTGCAGTCATTCTCTACAATCACGGGATTCTGCAACGCATGCTCGGCGATGCTCGGCTTTTCGCATGCGAGGACAGTGACGCGACGAACTGAGCGTCAGAGCAGGTGCTCGAACGGGTCGACCAGGCTCTGCACGCCGTGCTCCGCGCACACGAACGCCGGGTCGGGTTCGCAGTCGCCGCCGCAGACCGAGCACGTCCCGTAGTCGTCGCTGGTGGGCACGCGGATCGGTACGCCGTCCAGGCTGCTCTTCTTCTCGTACTCCACGCGCCCAACCCTGTCCGTCGGGCCTGAGCAACAATGGAAGCACCACGAGCACGCCGAGAGGAGCAGCCCCTTGACCGACAGAATCTACTACGAGGACCAGGCGGACTGGGCTCCTTTTAGCTACTGCGCGCTCTAGCGCTACTTCGACCGCCTGGCCGAGTACGTCGGCCCGACTCCTGCTCAGCTGCAGCAGCTGAGCACCGCTCGGCACGGGTGCAAGCCAAGAAGACCGGGATCCGCGACGAGGAACTCGCGGCGATCGATCCGACCCGGATGCCTGCGGAGAGCCGATGGCTGCTCAGGGCGGTGCTCGTCTCGCAGCAGCGCTACGACTTGGCGCTCGAGAAGTTCCCGAACCTCGGGGCGCTGGCCCAGGCCGTCCCCTCGGCCGTGCCGAAGGGACTCGCCCAGTACCCGGCGTCCGTCCGGGCCGCGCTCGACTCCGTCGGGGCAGTAGCCACGGTCGGCCGCCGTGCCGATCAGTTCCGCGAAGAGAAGAAGTGATCAGGCACCGCGCGAGTTCGACTGGTCCATCGACCCGACTGCTCGCTCGGCTACAGCTACGCAGCATTCGAGGGGGCGTAGTTCGCCTACGTGTCCAGGAAGTCCCACTCGCTGCCCAGCACCCACCGGAGCGCAGAGAGCTTCCCGTTCAGCATGCCGAGCTCGAAGTCGGTGTACGGCCCGAGCTGGCCGGGCTCCGTGTAGGTTTCCTGGACCCGTCTTCGCCCGGGGCCAGCGATCTTCAACAATCGCTCGAGTTCGTCCACATCGCCGTCGTCTTCAAGCCTGTACTCGTACTGCAGCGAGTGGTGATACCAGATCCGGTCGAAGAACTCCTTCTCCGCATCCGTGATCTCGCCGAGCCTGCGGGGCTCCTCGACGAAGTCCGAATCGGCAAAGAGCTCCTCGATCTCTTCACCGAAGTGGTCCAAGAGAATGCCGTTCAGTCCGTCGACGCCGAGCGCGTACGTGGAGCCCTCGGCAGCGAACAACTCGGCGATGTCGGCGTGGGGCTCCCTCTTGTCGCCGCCGGCTGCGGAGAAGTCATCGCTGTTGGACGTCACGAACGCATGCGGGTCCGTACTGAGGTCGGCCTCGCCGCTCGCCGTGGCGTACAACTCGATGAGCAGCGCGTCGGCGACGCTGTTGCGCTGGCGGTGCAGCGGGGCGCGCTTCTCCAGGCCTCTGCTGACCACCGACTCGTGCTCGCGCGCGGTGGGCTCGACCGCCGTGCCGCCTCGCAGCAGAGCCAGCACGTCGTCGAAGTTGCGGGTGGTCATCGCTCCGATCAGCGGGACGTCCCGAGCGAGGTCGGCGACCAGCTCGGCGGCGTCCTCCATGTCCGAGCTCCCGTAGTCCTCGAGATCCCGCTTCATGTCCTTGAACCGCTGCTTGATCGAGGACGTCATGGAGTGCTCGATCCGCTCCCTGTTCCGCTCGAACTCCTCGATCACCAGATCGGGCACGAGAAGCTGGGGCTCGCCCTGGTGCACCAGCACCCGCAAGCTCACGATCCACCGCTGCGCGTCCCGTCGCTTCGAGAGGTCGAGCCATGTGGAGGTGTCCACGAACAAGCGCAGCATAGGCCCAGGCTATCGGCCCAGTTGCACGCAGAGTCCCCGCCGCCCCTTCACGAGCGAAGGTAATCAGTCGTCCAATGGTTCAGGAACAGTCCCCGGGCGTCCTTCTGGTGCCGGATCCGGTGGATCGTCGGCTCCGAGAGGATCGATCGGCGCATCGGTTCGAGAGCATCGGCGACGATGCGGCCCAGGTGCGCGAGGATCTGGATCTGGCCCGTGGAGTGGCCGAGCAGCAGCGGTGCCATTTCGCTGAGAGTGGATTCGCCTGGCTCCGCCGGCGTGCCGAAGTTCACGCCGCCTTCGACATGGGCGTAGTAGCGGATCACGCTCCTGGCCGTGAGATCGTTGCTCTCTGCGAGTCCGACGACCGTCTTCAGGAAGTCCTCGAGCCCCACGGATGGCGTCTCCGGGCCGCCGATCATTTCCTCGCCCCGGATCCCGAAGTGGCGCGTCAGCCCCTCGGCGGCGAGCACGTCCTCGAACTCGTGCCACGAACGGATGCGGAACTCGACTGGAACCTCGGGCCGAGCCGACTTCACGGTGTTCAGCAGAGCGGCCGTGTCGGTGAGCAGCTTCCGCAGGAGTGGCGCGATACCCAGAAGCTCGTACCTCGTCTGCGCTTCAGGGCTGATGCTCCGGCGGCGCACGTCGTCGACCGTTTCGACGAACAGCCATTCCGCGAGGATCATCTGCTCGCCGGTGTCCCGCGCCATCAGCCCGCGTTCTCGTTGAGCGTTGCGGCCTTGAGGACGCTGCTCACCGTGCCCACGGACACACCTACGGCGGAGGCGATCTCGCGTATCGACTGCCCCTTCTCGCGGCGGGCCAGGATCGCGGCCCTCTTGTCCTGGTCGACCACCCGGGGTCGGCCGCCGACCTTTCCACGAGCGCGTGCTGCGTCCAGTCCGTGCTTGGTCTTGCGCACGATGTCGCGCCGGCGGTCCTCGGCCAGCGCGAGCGCTAGGTCGAGGATCAGGCTCCGCTCGGTGTGCTCGCCCTGCGCGATGCCGTCGAGCACCTTCACGGCGATGCCGCGCTCGAAGAGGTCGGTGAGGACGATCAGTCCTTCGAGGAGGCTGCGTCCGAGCCGGTCCACCTCGTGCACCGTGAGCATGTCGCCGTCGCGCATGTACTCCAGCGCCGCCGCCAGGCCGGGGCGGTCCTCGACCTTGAGCTTCCCGCTCACTTTCTCCTCGAAGACCTTCACGCAGATCGGATCGAGTGCGTCGTGCTGCCTCGCCGTCTCTTGGCCCTTCGTGCTCACTCGCACCAGTCCGACCAGCGCCATGACCATCACTCCGTTCAATAAACGTGTTCAGTTGTCTGCTTCCAGCGTACCGGTTGATGAACGAGTATTTGAACGCTTGTCGCCCTCTTGGGCGTGTCGTTTCGACCACGTCTCAGGTGTTCAGCAGACGACCGATTTCTGAACATTCGGGAGGTCGCTACAACTGGAGTTGGGCACAGCGCAGAAGACTTCGCTCACGTCGATCCCTCGTGTCGCCGGCACTAGCCGCCCCCGCCGTTCAACCAGCAGTCTCTGTCCGTACCGGCAAGTACGCTGGCTCAAGGACGTGCTGCGACGCTTCAGCGCGTACAGGAGGAGAGGCGGGGTCATGGCTCGAGATGTCGAGATCGCAATTCGCGAGCATGACTATGCGGAGGCGATGCTCCGGCTGCATAAGGCGATGGCGACCCGCGCCGGACGGCGCAGGCTAATCGCTGCCATCGGGCTCCTTCTACGGCCATCGGTCGCGATAGCGGCTGGGATCATGGACGACTCCGTGGCACTGGACGAGCTCGTCGAGCTCGTCCACGAAGTGGCGAATGCCAACGCTGATGCCGCAGATCTCGTCGTCAAGGCTGAGGCCAACAGAGTCTTCCTGGAGATGGTCGTATGGCTTCGTGCCACGATCGCGGAAGAAGCTCCCGCCGCAAAGGAGTCGCTCGAGATCGGCGCAAGATCTCACGGGTACCCGAGCCTGCCCCAGGCCCTCCGCATGCTTGAGCGCCACGGCGAGCTCTACGAGAAGGACGGGCTAGTCCATCGCGGCCCGAAGCCTCCCGAGACGTCGACGGCCGATGTCCCGCCCTTCAAGCAATACATGGCCACGCGTGAGGACTTGGACGCCGCACAGGCAACGTTCTACGAGGAGCGCTTCAAGCCCGGGTTCCTCCGGGGTGAGCGCATCGAGCTCGGCGACAGCATCTCCTACGGCTACGTGCTGTTCGGTGAGGTTGCCAGTGAGAGCGGCTACGAGGATCTCGCATACCTTCGCGGCTTGTTCTTGCGGGCCTGCGACTTCTACTCGGGCACCTCGCTGGCCGGTCACGCAGCTCGATGGGCGTCAGATACGTTCCTGTTGGAGGAGAACTATCAGGCGGCATACGACCTCCTCGCCGCCGATGGGCTGATATCCCTCGAGACATACATCGGGATCGCGGATCAATTGGTCGATTCGCGGGTCACAGGTCAGATGGCATGGGACTGGACGACGTCCGCGCGACTGAGGCCCTACGGCGTCAAGCACAAGGACGCCGTGCTTGCCGAGGTGGAGCGGGTTCTCGACGAAGAGCACAGGGCTCGTGGCCGGAGCATCGTGCTCGACCTGTGGGACGCCTTGGCGGTGCAGCGCGCGAAGGAGCAGGCACCGCCAGCTTGGGTTACTGATTTGCTCGGATCGATCGACTCGGAGCTTCACTTCATGCAGCTCTACGGCGGTCGAGAATCTCCGTCATTTCGCGGGCTGATCGGTCCTGAGTCGCCACCGATAGCATGGCCGTCCCCAGACGCGTCCGGGCTCGCGACGTACTCCACCTACGGCTTCCATCTCCTGGTCCGCGACTACTTGCACGGCGTGTTCCGCGAAGCGGAGAACACGGTCAGAGAGAACGCCGGCATGCCGCGAATCGGTGAAGGCTGGGTCTCGGAGGTCGACTTGTATCACCGTCTGCGAGACGCGTTCACCGAAACTAGAGTCATCCATCAAGGGCGTCCTCGGTGGCTCGGGCAGCAGTCACTCGACATTCTTTTCCCTGCGTGGAAGGTAGCGGTCGAGTACCAGGGAGAGCAGCACTCGCGGCCGGTCGAACTGTTCGGAGGGGAGGCTGCATTTGCCGCCCAGCAGGAGCGCGACGAGCGCAAGAGGCGACTCTGCCGCGAGAACGACCACGCCCTCATCGAGGTGTTCCCGGGGTACGACATCGAGGAAGTGCTCGCGCAGGTGACGCGCACTCGAGCTGAGTTGCAAGCACATGGATCCGGAGCGCTCGACTGAACGTCCTGCCCAGAACGAGAACAACCCCGGCGTTCCCGCCGGGGTTGTTCTCTGTTGATCCGTCTCTAGTGTTTCCAGCCGGGCACCACCTCCGGCCTGATCTTCGACTCCGGCCCTTCCAGCACCGGGCAGCCGGAGCCCTCGATCGCCTGGTACAGCGCGTCGGTCTCTCCAGCGCCTCGTCGTGCGGCAGGTCCTGGTACGCCCTGTGCAGCCAGTAGACGTCCGCGCCCGGCTCGGAGCCTTCGAAGCAGGCCTCGGCGGAGCTCCGGGCGCGAAAAAACGGGCGACCCTTCTTGGGTAGGCCTTGAAAACGCGATCTGATGTCGTGTGTCACTCAGTCGTCGAGGCCGAACTCGTCTGTCACCTGCTCGATGGTGAACTTCTGGCGCAGCTTCGCCGCGGTGTTCTGGTTTGCAAACATCCCGTTCTTCCACACCGCCTGCTCTCGCGGCACCGTCGTGGTCCATTCGACGGGCACGACCCACTCGGCGCTGTCGTCTTCGTCGTCGCCCTCGTGGCGGTAGGTGCCGACGAGCGGGATGCTCTGCAGCGGGGTCTCGACGCCGTCGACGTCGACGAGCGCCTCGTCGAAGCGGCGGGCCTCGCCGATCACGGTCCCGACGCCGACGTAGCCAGCTTTGGGGATGTGCACGAAGACGCGCGCGCCGATCGGCAGGTTCTTCAGGGTCCGGGAGAACCACGCGCCGCCGCCGCCCGAGACGAAGCCGTACTTCTGCCCGTCCGCCCACTGGCGGGTGCCGCTGTCCTCGCCGAATGCGACGTACCAGTCGCTGCCGTTCCATGCCTCGCGGGTCTTCGTCTGCCGGGCGGGCGCAGCGCCGGGAGCCTGCTGGCCTTCGTTTTCGACCAGCCAGGTGCGGGCGAGGTACTTCGCCCCGTTGTCCTCGAAGTGGCGGAAGAAGACGACGTTGATCGGCACGGCGAAGCCCTCGTTGAGGAACCGGACGATGCGCTCGGTGGCGGCGTCGACGCTCGCGGCGACGATGGTGAACGTCTGCGTGCTGTTGACCTCCTCGGGGAGGGTCTCGTTGAAGCACTCCGCGAAGGCTTCCTCGAGCGCGACGCCGGGCTTGTACGCCTGGAAGATGGCTTGGATCTGGGTGCGGCCGAGCCCCGCGACCCAGGATCCGTAGTCCAGGGCCTGGGCCGTGACGTCGCGTGGAGTCTTATCGCGCTTGAGCTCGATGACGTGCACTGCGGCGGTCTCGTCGAGCGCGAGCAGGTCGATGAACCCGCCGAAAGCCGTGGGGACCTGGCGGCCGATGATCAGGAGCGTCTCGCCGAGCATCGAGGGGTCGGACTCGATGTACGTCTCGAGCTGCGACTCGAGTCCGATCGAGGTCGGGACGATGCGGCTGAGCCGGCCGCCGTCCGCGCGCCACAGGCCCATTTCAACTGCCATTGCTGTTCACCCTCCACCACCGTGAGGCGTCCGGTCGCCTGGCCATGAGCCTATCGAGAAGTGCTCTGCGGTCGAGCGAGTCGGCTGTACATCCGATGCCGGGCCGCGATCTAGTTATGAGCAGGCATAGTCAATTCATAGTTTGCCTGACAAGCCGTGCTCAGATGCTGTGCCGCCAGTTTCGCCTACGTCGCGCTGTCGCTGGTCATCGTGGCGAACCTGCTCTGGGACGCCTTCGAGCGCGAGGCGTAGGACATCGCTGACGAGAACCTGCCCCAGTTCCCGTCGAGTTAGTAGGCCGTGAATCAATGGCGACGATCCCGGGAACACTCAGCAGACCGAACCTCTCGCTCGCGACCGTGTCCTCAGGTCCAAGATCCACTGCGTACTCCCGCGGATCGCTCCAGATCTCAGGTTCTCCACCGGGCTTCATAAGTGCCTCTCGAGCCCCTCGAGAATGTCACCGTTAGTGTCACCGCTAGGCGCAGGATGTCACCGGAATCGACGGGAACTGTCGGGAACCGTGATCGCCCGCGAGACCTACTCCCATAAGGGATCAACGGCTATTAGGCGCTCGTGATGTAGATCACATCGCTGGCTCAAGGGGTCGCAGGTTCAAATCCTGTCAGCCCGACGTAACGTAACGAGGAGAGGCTCGATCCGTATGGATCGGGCCTCTCCTCGTTGCTCGCGTTCGCAAAGCGGGGCCACGCGGCGCCGGGGGATGCCCCTGGTGGGAGTCGGTTTCTCATCGGGGCTTCGTCATCTCCAAGGGTCCGGCCGAGGGGCCGTCGACGGCGTCGCGGAGCGAGGTGACCCGGAACGCGCTCACCCCGGTGAAGAGGCTGATCGCTGCTGCTCCTGTTCGGGTCGGTGTTCCAGCCCGAGGATCGGGTTGCCGTATACGGACTGCACTTCGCAGATCACCACCCGGTATTCGCCGAGCCATTCCCCGTACCGGGATTTCGCGAGCCGATGCGTATCCATGCCCATGAGTTGCTTCAGGGCGTTCATATCGGTCCAGTAGTAGACCTCGGCATGTAGTCCCGTGTCTTGGTTGTGCCACGCCTCCTCACCGAGAAACCCCGGAATCTGCCGGGCGCGTTCGGCGATCTCGCTATCAATGCGGTGGAACTCGTCGGTGAGGTTCTTCGTCTCGAAGATGAACGTGGAACTGTACTTGGGTGTCGCGCTCATGCGGCTCTTTTCCCGGCTTGCTGGTGGTCGTGGCGGCGTTCGGTGGAGCGTCTGCCGCCGCGTTGCGCCGCAGCACCGGCAACGATGACGAGGCTCATGCCGGCTAGCTGCACGATCGTCGGGGTCTGGGCGAGTACGAGCAGGCCGATGAGGATGCCGAATGCGGGTTCGATCGACAGCAGTGTCCCGAACGCGGTGTGGGTCATACGGCGTAGGGCGAGCATCTCGAGCCCGAAGGCGATCACCGGGGTGATCAACGCAATCCCTGCCGCAGCCGGCAGCACCCACCAGGTGAACTCGCCCCCGAGCACCTGCGGAAGCCCGACTGGGAGTGTGGCAATGGCGGCGACGGGGATCGTGAGCGAGAGGCCGCTGATACCGGAGAATCGGTCGCCGACATGCTGGGTGAGCAGGTTGTAGAGGGCCCAGCAGGTGCCCGCGGCGAGGGCGAAGCCGACACCTGCGAAGTCGATGCGCCCGTGCCACGGCTCCGTCAGCAGTACGACGCCGACGAATGCGAGGGCGGGCCAGAAGAGGGCCTTGCGGCGATTGCTCATGAGCCCTGCGACGGTGAGCGGGCCGAGGAATTCGATCGCGACGGCGGTTCCGAGCGGGATGCGTTCGACAGCGGCGAGGAAGAATGTGGTCATGAAGCCTGTCACCACGCCAAGTGCGATCAGCGCGGGCACGTCCTTGCGTCGCAGGGAGTGGATCGCAGGCCGGGCGATGACCCACAGGAACACGGCGCCGAAGCACATGCGCAGCCATGCAGTGCCCGCCGCGCCGACCTGCTCGATCACCGGCACGGAAACCGCGTTCGACAGCTGTACGGCGAGCATCGCGGCGACCGCCATCGACCACGGCGGCATCCCGGTTGTCCAGCGCGTGATGGCCATCATGCTCCCATCAGGCGACGGGTCACCCGCACGTCGGGACCGAGCGGCGCCAGTGCTTCGGTGAGCGCGTCGACTGCAGAGCCGAGGTCCTCGTCAGTGGCCGGGGTGAGCGCGTCGAGGATGAAGAACGCCGTGCGGGTGTCGTCGCTCAGGCCCGTTCGGCGGCCCTGTCGCCAATTCCACCGCCGGCACGTCACGCCCGCATCGTCGCACCAGACGACTTCACCAGGCTCTGGGTGCTCGGTGACAGGCTCGCCGCTCGCGGTGGTGTCGAACGGTTCGGCGCCGGTGGCGCGAATCAGATGCGCTGCCCCCTGGTAGCGGTGGAGGTCCTCGCCCCCGATCGGGATCTGGTGCAGCACCGAGACCGCGTTGTAGGCGTCGGTGAGCGCGTTCACCCGCGGCAGGGCGTGTGCGGCCCGGCGGGTCAGGGCTTCGAGACTGTTCCTGGTGCGCTGCGGCCTCGCCCCGAACGCCCGGTACGCCAGCCGCCACGCGGCGATGTGCGGCAGCTCTTCCACGGGAGAATCCGCGAGCAAGCGAGCCGCATGGGTTTCGGCAGCGCTGATGAGCTCGTCCACCGCGTTGCACCCTCCCTGCGCGGTGGTGGTGGGGGTGAGGCCGTCGATGACGACGAGCATCGTCCGATAGTCGGAGCGCAACTCGAACACCGCCTCATCGATCGTCGCGGCGGCGAGGAACTCGTCTGGGGTGGTGTCAGGCATTCCGGCTCTCCGTTCGGTGCGCAGCACCCACGCCCGGTTCGAAGACCGTGAGCGAGAACCGCGCCGAATCTGCAGTGGTGTTCGCATAGGCATGGGCGATGTCGCCGCGGAAGGACAGTGCGTCGCCCGCCTGGAGCTCGAAACTGTCGTTGCCTACGGTTACGACCACCGTGCCGCCCTGGACATGCAAGAGCTCGCGCGTGCCATCGCTGTGCGGCCCGCTCGCGTGCTGCTCGCCGGCTGCGAGAGTCCAATCCCAGAGCTCGACCACGTCCGGCGGTTCAGTGCCCGCGACGAGCACACCCTGTCCGCCCTGTTCCCCGGTCCACAGCACTGCGCCTTCACCGCGTGGAGTGAGTTTCGCGGCGAGCGGGTTCGGCGGTTGCACTAAGGCCGGCAGGCCGACACCAAGCGCGTCAGAGAGCCGCAGCAGGGTTCCTACGCTGGGATTCACTGAGCCTTGTTCGACGTTCACGACCATGCGCCGACTCACACCTGCGCTGACGGCGAGCTGGTCGAGCGTCCAGCCCCGGCTCTTGCGTTCCTGCTTCACCCGTGCACCGATTGCACGCGCGAGTGACTCCGCTCCCTCATCCATCAAGTGCATTATACTGCACTTGATGGGCAGTGCCGCGACGCCGCCCGAAACGAGTTAGCACAGGTGTCACACCAGGCGCCGTCAGCAAGACGATCTTCCCGCTCGGGGTCAGGTGGGAGGATAAGTCGGATGATCATCGGGGAGCGACGGCACTGACGCCCGTCTTCACGACCACCTACGATCGCCCCGTGATTGACGCCGGCGTCTTCCTCGACTCACAAGGGCGCCCGATCGACTACGGCAATCGCTGGGGCGGAGGATCCCCACCCGAGGATGCCTACTCGGCGGACTCGCACCCGCAGCGCTTCGCGCCGCTGCACACGATCGCGGACGCTCTCCTCGCCTACCTACGGGAGCGGTTCGTCGTCGAGATCGTCGACAGCCTGGATGTGAGCTCGGATCTGATCCGGCCGCCGCTCGATCCGGCACGCGCTGAGAGGGTCACGCCGCTCGATCCGTCCTGCGCCTCGCTCACCTTCGTGTACACCCGCTACCCCGGGGTCGTCGTCCACGCGGGGCTTCTCCACGACTTCGCCTTCCCGATATGCGGATGCGATGCGTGCGACGAGAGACGTGGGAGTCCCAGGCCAAGGAGTTGGAGCGGTGCGTTTTCGCCGTGGTCGGCGGCACCTATCGCGAACGGATCCGACCTGGAGAACCGCTCGGGCTCGAGTATGCACTCACCTTCCCTGACGGCGCAGCCTCGGGCAGATCCGCCACTGACCCGGTTGAGCGGCTTCGGGCAGCCGAGCCTTTTCTCCGACGACTGGACGAGACGTGGCAGTCTTGGTCGCTCAACTCCTGACGATTCCGCGGCGGATGATGGCCTCCGTGCCCACCGGCTCGCGGATCGGAACCGCGGCGGCTACCGCCCACCCCTCCCCGCCCTCCGCCTGACGCGACGGTCGATCAGCAGCGCCACGATCACGCCGGCGATGGCGGTCGTCGGCACGAGGAAGGCGAACAGCGCCGCCAGCTCGAGCGGAAAGCCGTTCCCGCCGTCCAGGGCGCCGCCGGCGAACAGGGCGATTGCGACGGCATCCTGCACGACGAACCCGGCCACGATCCCGAGCACCAGACCCAGCGCTCCCACCCCGATGGGCCGAAGTGGGCTTGCGGCACGAGGCGGCGGGGGAGAGGCAGGCGGCAAGGGTGCAACAGGGTGTGGACCCGGCGCCTGCCTGGGCGGCGGCGGGACGGCGCCACCGCCCGCGACCGGATCCTCCGGGCGCGGCCACCATCCCTGTGCCAGATACTCCCGGTACCGGGCGGCATCCCGCGCCTGCTCGTCCGCGCCGTCGTCCGGCATCCGACCGCTCCCTTCAGAACCCTGATTCATCTCCCGTTCCCCTCCCGCTCAGACCGCGCGTCGGCGTGCGGCGGCCTGGATGCCCCACGCGACCAGCCCGGCGATCGCGCCGGTCAGGGCGCTGGTGAACATGCCGCTGAACACCGCGGCGACGCGCGGAATGATCAGCGCCGCGGGGCTGTCTCCGAGCGCGGGCGGGTCGCCCTGGAACGCCGCGTCCCAGAGCAGCTGATGCGTGACCACGAGCATCACGCCGAAGATCACGCCGATCACCAGCACCGTCAGGAACGCGTTCGGCACCTTCTTGACCACCGCTGCGGCGATCCACACGGCGAACGGCCCGAGCGCGAGAACCCAGTTGATCACGTCGCCCTCGTCGATGATGTGCAGATCGTGCAGGATGACCCGGGGCAGCGCGAGAGCCGCCAGCCCGACGAGCGCCAGGAAGGAGAACCCGAGGCCGGAGCGACGGTCACCGGACCCAGCTGCGGGTGTCATGTCGTAGTTCATGCCGCCACGCTAGGTTTGCCGACATCCGCTTCTCGTCCTCCCCGGGGCGACAAACCGATCGCATCCGGGCGACAGCGACACGCAACCGCCTCAGCGCCGCCGGTGCTGGATCGCCCGAGACGCCGACCGATCACCTTGCCTCGTCGGCGAGCCGATGCAGCGCGATCGCCGAGCGCACGCAGACGATCAGCGCCCCCGACCCGACCGCGGCGCCGACCAGCGAGAACAGCGGCACGCCGGGCGGAACGCTCGGACCGCCCACGTGCAGCACGAGCACCAGGGCGACGACGCCGAGCACCACCCCGAATGCGCACCCCGTGAGCGCCCCGAGGATCCGCAGCCGCCAGGCGCGTCTGCTCCGCTCACGTGCGTCCGATGTTCTCGCGGCGGCGGCCCGTGTCTCCGTCAGCACGTCGAGGTTGCCGGGGAGCCGCCGCAGATACTGTGCCACGCTCAGCGATTGCGCGGCGGCGACCGCACTCGCCAGTGCGGGGTCGATCAGCCGTGTCGCCACGGCGCCCACGCGATCGAGGATGAGCGCGGCGTAATCGGACTGGCCGTCCAACATGGCCACGGCCTCCTGCAGCGTGGCCATCGTGCGGACCGCTGCGGCGAGGTTCCCCGGCACGGCCAGCCCACGTCGATGGAACAGCCGCAGCAGCCCATCGCTCAGCGCCGCCGTGTCCGGCTCGATCGCGACTATCGTGAACAGTGCACCGATGTCGCGGCGCAGGTCCTGGTCGTCTTGCCGTGCCCCGCCGATCGTCAGATGGCGGATCGCCAGCACGGCGGCGTGCGCGTCCTCCGCGCGGAGCGCCAACAGGAACGAGGCGAGCAGTTCACGCTGCTCCCTGTCGATCACCGCAACCGACCCGAAGTCGATCAGACCGAGCGCACCGTCGTCAGCGATCATGATGTTCCCGGCGTGCAGGTCGGCGTGGAAGATGCCGTCGATCAAGATCTGCCGCAGCACGCCGTCGATCAGCTCTCTCGCGATCTCCCGCCGCCGGGACGGAGCCAGCCGTTCCAGCATTCCGGCAGCGGATGCCAGTGGGCGGCCGTCCATCCGCTCCATCACGAGGACCCGCTCCGTCGACAACTCCGGGTGTACGCGAGGGAGCACGATCGCCGACCCGGAGCGCTCCGCGGCCGCCCGGATCAGCGCCCCGTTGCGTCCCTCGACCCGGTAGTCGAGCTCGCCGCGCAGCGATGCCGCGAGATCCTCCATGAGCCGGTGCACACGGGCGCGTCGTGCGGCGTCCGACCGCCGTTCCACATGAAGGCACAGGCGCAGAGCGATGTCGATGTCCACCTCGACCTGCGCTCGCGCAGCCGGTCGCTGGATCTTGACGATCACCTCCTCGCCGCTCGCGAGTCTCGCCGCGTGCACCTGCCCGATGGATGCCGCCGCGAGCGGCACCGGGTCGAGGCGGGTGAAAACGGTGGCGGGCGGGCGCTCGAGCTCCTCGGACAGCACGCCCTCCATCACGCGCCAGTCCTCTGCATCCGCCTGCGTCTGCAGAGTCGCCAGCTGATCGGCGAGTCGGGCGGGGACGACGTCGCGGCGTGAGGCGAGCACCTGACCGAGCTTGACGAAGGCGACGCCGGCCTCGTTCAGCGCGCCCACGAGCGGTGGCCCGAGGTCCTCCACGCGTCCGCTGCCCCGTGCAGCAGAGGCCCGAGCCCGTGACGCATCGCGACGCGGACGATCTGCAGATACCTCACCGTGCGCCGCAGCCGGTCGCGACCTCCACGCAGCCGGGCGAGCAACCCCTTACGCCGATACGACGGCCGGAGGAACTCCCACCCCGCGACGAACGCCGCGCACAGCGCGAGCGCCCAGAGCGCCGACACCAGGACCGCCAGCACGTCGCCGGGGAGGAACGAGCCCTGCGCGAGTGCTTCCGCGTCGACGCCACCGGTCTCGCCGACCGCCAGAAAGGTGGCGGGGAGGATCACGAAGAACCCGACCGCGCCGGTGAGGACGGTGCGGCCCAGCCCGACCCGAGCCCCGAGCAGCCACCGGACGATCAGACCGAGCACAACGACGTAGACCACGACCAGGACGGTCGCGAGGAGTGACGCCAGCATCCGATCCCGTTCCTTCCCAGCGGCCGGCAGCGAACGTGCCGGGGCCGAACCCATCATCGGCATGCTCACCCACCCGCGGCCGTCCCTCCACGACGACAACCGGCATCGCCCCCGAGCGACCCAGACGTGGTTCGGGATCAGCGTCGGACGTCGTCCGCTGCGAGTGACCGGCCACCGGGCGCGCGGCGGACGATGTCGGTCGGAACCGAGAACCGCGACACGAGAAGACGGAGAACCGCCGTGAGCCTGCATGAACCGAACCTCACCGTGATCCCGCTGGACCGTTCCTCGGCGCCACGCGTCGCCGAACTGCTGGGGCGCGGCATGGCCGACAACCCGATGCATGTCGCGGTGTACCGGGGCGATGACAGGCGTCGTGCGCAGGGCCACGCACGCATCACCCGGGCCCTGCTCGCATCGTCGTCGGCGAGGGAGATCGAGGGCGTCGAGCAGGCGGGTGCACTCATCGGCGTCGCCGCGGCAGCACCTCCCGGGACGTGCCGGCCCGGCGCCCTCGCGCGCATGCGGCTGCTGACGGTGGCGGGCTCGCTCGGACCGGCCACTTCTACAGCGGATTCGGCCACGTCGTCGTGGGGGAGCGGGAGATCCTCGGCGTTCCGACGTGGTTCATGCGCCGGCCGCCGGCCTGAGCCTCACTCGATGACGAGTCCCGACCGGTGCGCCATGACGACGAGCTCCGGACGGTCTCGCGCACCGAGCTTCCCGAGGATGCGGCTGACGTACGTCCGCGCGGTGGCGGGACTGAGATGCAGTCGGGCTGCGATCTCGTCGTTCGTGTCGCCGTGCCCGATCCGGGCGAGCACCTCCCGCTCCCGGCTGCTCAGCAGCTCCAGTCGCGGGTCGGGCGTGGCGGCGGCCTGTCCGGACGCGACCAGATTCATCAGCCGCTCGGTGATGGCGGGCGAGAGCAGGCGCTCGCCGCGGCCGGCGCGGCGGACGGCGTCGCGCAGCGCGTCGCGCGGCGTGTTCTTGAGCAGGTAGCCGACCGCGCCGGCCCGGATGGCCTCGACGATGTCGTGATCGTCATCGAAAGTGGTGAGCACGACCACGTGCGTGCGGGCCAGCGCGTCGTCGGCGCGAATGGCGCGCGTCGCCTCGATGCCGTCCATGACCGGCATCCGCAGATCCATCAGCACCAGGTCCGGGCGATACTTCCGCGCGGCCTCCGCCCCGCGCCTGCCGTCGGTGGCCTCGGCCACGACGGTGATGCCCTCGTCGCGGGTGAGGAGGGTGCGCAGGCCTGCACGCACCAGGTCCTGGTCGTCGACGAGGATGACCGTGGTCATGCGCTCACCGCCAGCGGAATCGACGCGCGCACGGCGAAGTCGGCGCCCGCGCGCCCGGCGGAGAACGTGCCGCCGAGCAGGTTGGCGCGTTCCCTCATACCGACCAACCCTGTGCCGTCACCCGCGGCGGCGTTCGCCGGCGTCGGCGCTCGCTCGGAGACCCCGTCGTTGACGATGCTCACCTGCACTTCGCCCTCCTTCTGATCGATGTCCACCCGGATGTGCGACGGGACAGCATGCCGCACGGCGTTCGTGATCGACTCCTGCACGATGCGGTACACCGCCGCCTCGACTGCCGGCGGCAGCGGTCGCGCCACAGAGATGCGCGTGTCGACCTCGACTCCCGCCTGTCGCGCCGGGTCCACGGCCGAATCGAGGTCGGTGATCCGCAGCGGCGCCGGCGCCGCCCCCTCCTCGCGGCGCAGGCCGGCGACGGTGCGCCGCAACTCCTCGAACGACGCGGATGCCGTACCGGCGATCACCCGCAGCGAATCCCTGACCGTCGCGTCGTCGGCATCCGTTCTGCTCTCCGACTCGACCGCCTCGTCGGCGATCTGCGCGTGCAGGGCGATCACGGTCAGAGCGTGGCCGACCGAGTCGTGCAGCTCCCTCGCGATCGCGAGCCGTTCCGCCGTGGTGCGCCGCTCCGTCTCGCGTCGGTATCGTTCGGCGACAAGGCCGGCGATCTCGGACGCCTGCCGGCGCAGCGCACGGCGCGAGCGCACCCCGTCTCCGAGGGCGATCGCCCCGCCCAGGAGCAGCGCGTGCCCGGGGAGCTCGTAGCCGACGACCACGGCGGGATCCTGACCTGTGGCAAGGCGATAGGCGATCGACACGGCGAGCACCGACACCGATGCCACGATCGGAGCGACCAGCCGCCCCTGCTCCGCCGCGGAGAACACGGCGGCGGCGAGCGGCACCGAGACACCGATCGCCGGGTACCCGGCCGCGTAGTACGACAGCACCGCTCCCGCCGACAGGAGCACGACGATGACCGGATACCGCCGACGGACCAGCATGAGGCCGCCGAGCCCGACGGCCCACAGATACGCCCACCCTTCGGGCTGAGTGTTCTCGACGTCGGCCGCGATGAACAGCGACACCACGAGGGCCACCCCGATGCCGAGCAGGACGTCCAGCACCCACGGAGCCGGTTGGGAGTCGTCGTCGACCCCGCCGGGACGCACGGGCACGAGAGGCTTCTCGGTCATGCGTTCATGGTAGGTCGGGCATGCACGGGCCGGCAGTCGCCTGCGGGCGACATCGGCGGCGGCCCCGACATCCCAGGCGTCACCCCGTTCGATCCGCCCTCGCAAGCAGCACCCGCACGGCGACGTCACGCAGCGCCGCGCCGCGCTCGGCCGTCGCGACCCGGTTGAGGATACGCGCGGCGGAGACGATTCGGCGCGTCCGTCGCCGGCGAAGCCGATCGTATCGGCGCAGGGCGTCGTCGATGGCGGTGTGCGCCTCGAGCGCATCGGCCAGGGCGACGGCGTCGACCAACGACTCGCAGGCACCGCGACCAAGGTTCGGCGCCATGCCGTGCGCCGCGTCGCCGAGCAGCACGACGCGATCCTTGGCGTACCGCTGTGCCAGCGAGACGTCGACGAGCGTGCGCCGGTCGATCTCCGCGCCATCGAGCTGGTCGAGCACGCGCTGCACACCGGGATGCCAGGTCGCGAACGCGTCGCGGAGCAGATCGGCGCTCCGTCCGCTGTCGCCCGCGCCATCTGCTCTCCCGCCCGGCCCGCTCTCGACGCGGCTACGGCGGAGACAGGCGAACCAGTTGGTGCGTCCGTCGTCCATCGGGGTGATGCCGAACAGCATGCCGGCACCCCACGTCTCCGACACCGACACCACCGGTCGCTCCAGCACCCCGCGGAACGCCACCGTGCCGAGCGGGCGCTCGACTCCGACGCCCCAGTGCCGGGCGCGGATCGCGCTGTGCACGCCGTCGGCGCCGACGACGAGGTCGGCTTCCGAGAGCGCGTCGGTTGGATTCCATCGCTGCCCCCACAGCACGGCGTCTTCCGGCAGCCGTTCGAGCAGCGACGTGAGCAGTCTCTCCCGCGAGATCAGGTACGCCGCGCGGGAGTCGGGGATGCGGCCGATCACCGCACCGCGCGGGTCGAGGATCGCGGCGCCACGGCTGAACGCCGCTCGACGGCGCACGGGCTCGGCGGCGCCCAGCCGGTCCAGTACGCGCATCGCCTCCGGCCACATGCCGAGCGCCGTGCCGCCGGGCGCCAACGCGTCACGTCGCTCGTGCACCCGGACGCTCCAGCCACACGCGTGCAAGGCCGCCGCGGTGGCAAGACCCGCGATCCCCCCGCCGACGACGACGGCACTCCTCGTCATGGCGCATCCTCCTCGGTCCCCCGGCGCAGACAGGTGTGGAACATGAGCACATGCTCCGTCCGCCTTGCGCCTCGCTGCAGTCGTCGCGGGGCGACGCATCTGTCGATGTCGGGCGGACGAGACCCGCGCCCGTGCGTCCGTACCGTGCTGGCATGTCGCTCACACTGGACGCGCCTCGCCCTCGCCGGAACCCGTGGCGGAAGGGGCGTTTCGCCGGCCCTGCCATCCTCGCCGGGTCGCTGCTGACCGTCGCGGCGACGTTCACGGCATGCGGGATGGACTCTGGGTTCGGTGATTCATCGGTGTTCGTCCCTGACGCGCCCGCCTCATTCGACACACCGCTGCCGATCCCGCCCCTGGCGGATTCCACCGTGGTCGACGGCGTGCGGGTGTTCTCCCTCACCGCGCAGGAAGGGCGCACCGAGTTCCTGGATGGCAGACCGACCACCACCTGGGGGTTCAACGGCGACTATCTCGGCCCGACCCTGCGCGCGGAACGGGGCGAGAAGGTCGCCGTCGAGGTGCGCAACCGGCTCGACGAGACGACGACCGTGCACTGGCACGGCATGCATCTGCCGGCAGCGATGGACGGCGGCCCCCACCAGCCGATCGCCGCCGGTGGCGAGTGGCGGCCGGAGTGGCGCATCGATCAGCCCGCGGCGACGCTCTGGTACCACCCGCACCCGCACGGGCAGACTGAGGAGCACGTGCTGCGGGGCCTGGCGGGGCTGTTCCTCCTCGACGACGAGAACAGCCGCCGCCTGGCCCTGCCTGCGCAGTACGGTGTCGACGACATCCCGCTGATCGTGCAGGACAAGAAGTTCCGCGACGACGGCGAGTTCCAGTTCGACTCCGAGGGGAACGAGATCGGTCTGCTCGGAAACGTCGTCCTCACCAACGGCGCGTGGGGAGCCGCGCTCGACGTCACCACCGAGCTGGTGCGGCTGCGAATCCTCAACGGTTCGAGCGCGCGCACCTATGATTTCGCCTTCGAGGACGGACGCGAGTTCTCCTTGATCGCCACGGACGGAGGGTTGCTCGAGTCGCCGGTGAGCACCGACCATGTGCGACTGTCGCCGGGGGAGCGGGCCGAGATCGTCGTGCGGCTCGCGCCCGGCACCGAGGTCATGCTCCGGTCGCAGCCGGCTGACCTCGGTGATGTGGTCGTGCCGGCGGCGTTCGGCGGCACCGACGAGTTCGACGTGCTGCTCCTGCGCGCCGCCGACACGCTGCGCCCGTCGCCGCCGCTGCCGGCGCGGCTCGCCGAGATCGACCGGCTCCGCGAGGAGGATGCCGACAACCACCGCATCTTCGAAGTGCAGGACCGTCAGATCAACGGCCGCAGCATGGACATGGACCGCATCGACGAGATCATGCAGATCGGCTCGACCGAACTCTGGCGGGTGACGAACCTCGACCGCTTCCCGCACAACTGGCATGTGCACGACGTGCAGTTCCAGGTCCACGACATCGACGGTGCGCCGCCGCCCCCCGAGCTGCGCGGCTGGAAGGACACCATCTACCTCGAACCGCGCCGGGCCTACCGCATAATGATGCGGTTCGAGGACTACGTCGACGACGAGAAGCCGTACATGATCCACTGCCACCTGCTGCTGCACGAGGACGAAGGGCTCATGTCGCAGTTCGTCGTGAGCAGGGACGGGCCCAGCCGCAACGCGGACGGCGACGGCCAGAGCGGAGGGCACGCGCATTGACCGGTCGTGATGCGGATCGCCCTCCGCGCGCCCGCGCCCGGTCCAGCCGGCGCTGAATCCCTCCGGCGCCGCGATCAGCGCCGTTCCGCCCGGCCCTCGGCGCGTGCGTCCCGTCCGGCGCCGGCACGGCCGGCGTCCCGCGCGTCGTGCGCCGTCGTCAACGCGGCCGCGAGCGGGTCGTCGTCCTCGCCGACGAAGACATCCGGCCGTACGCCGACCTGATCCCAGTTCGATCCGGTTCTCGGGTCGATCGGTGCGCCGGTGGAGATGTACACGTGGAAGCCGCTCGGCTCGGCGAAGCAGTGAACCGGGTTGGCCGCGCCGACCGTCCGCCGGCCCACGACGGCGCCTCGTCCCGTGCTCTGCAGCGCGTACGCCATGCCCTCGGCGGCGGATGCCGTCCGCTCGTCCACCACGGCGAAGACGGGCATGTCGCGCAGCCTCGACCGCCCGCGGGCGGGGCGCGTCCATTCGTCGTGCTCGCCTCCGCCCGCTCTCCGGAACGTGACCACGTGGACCGGCTCGGCCCCCAGGAGCGGGGTCAGAAGGCGGGTCACCATCGTCGGCCATCCGCCCGGGTTCTCGCGCAGGTCGATCACCGCGACATCGCACTCCTCCAGCCGCCGCAGGCACTCCTCGGCGAGGTGGGCGGCGCGCGCGTCGCTGGGGTCGTCGAACCGACGCACCGTGAGCACCCCGATCCGTCCGGTGCGGCGGAACGACAGGGCGGGGCCGCCACGCCGGTCCTGCGATGCCGCGGTGAGGGACGGGGGAACGCCCCAGGAGACCGAGAAGTGCCGGTCGTGCCTGCGCAGCAGTGACGTCAGCTCGGACGCGAGCGCCGAGCAGGCGATTCCGGGGCGGCGGGCCTCAGACGCCCGCAGGTCCTCCGCGCAGACGCGCGCCACGGCGGGGAACACGTAGTTCCTCTCGATGAGATCCGCGATCGCGAGCATCACGCGGCGCTGATCGGCGGGAAGCAACCAGCGCTCGCGCCTCGGGCGCTCCGTACTGGTGGTGTTCTCCGGCATCCGGCATCCCTCCACGGTGAGCAGTGCCTGCGAGCGTAGGCGAGGGAGGGTGGTCGCCGCGTCGCCGGAGAGCGTCGTCCCAATCGCCCCCGGGCGACTCTCCCCGCCCCTCCGCTCACCCGATCTGCAATGATCTGCGTATGCATGCAGGTGACCGAACGTGTGGCCTCGACCCGGCGAGCCCGTTCGCGGAACTGGCCGCCGAGGTGTTCCGGCTGCTGGCCGACGCGACGCGCGTGCGGATCGTGCTCGCGCTGCGACGGAACGACGAGCTGCCGGTGAACAGCCTCGCCGAGATCGTCGGGAAGTCGCCGGCGGCCGTGTCGCAGCATCTCGCCAAGATGCGCATGGCGCGCATCGTGACCACGCGGCAGGACGGGCAGCGGGTGTTCTACCGGCTCGCCAACGAGCACGCCGGCCAGCTCGTGCGGGATGCCGTCTTCCAGGCCGAGCACGCGCTGAGCGACCGGCCCCGCCACCACCACAGCGCCGGTGCCGACACATGACTAAGCGCAGCCACCGGAACCCCGGCCACACCCACCACGACCACGGCCTCGACAACGATCACGACGCCCACCCTCGCGGCATCGCCGGCGTGCTGCACCACATCTTCGTGCCGCACAGCCACGACGCCGCCGACGCGATCGACGATGCGCTCGAAGCCCACACCGAGGGCGTCCGCGCCCTGAAGATCAGCCTCGTCATCATGCTGGCCACCACCCTCGCGCAAGCCGTGATCGTCGCGTTCTCGGGGTCCGTCGCGCTGCTCGCGGACACGATCCACAACTTCTCCGACGCGCTCACCGCGGTGCCGCTGTGGGTCGCCTTCGTGCTGTCGCGGCGGGCGCCGACGCGCCGGTACACCTACGGGTTCGCCCGCGCCGAAGACCTCGCCGGGCTGTTCATCGTCCTGATGATCGCCCTCTCCGCCGCCGTCGCGGCCTGGCAGGCGGTCGAGCGCATCCTCGACCCGCGGCCCATCTCACACCTCGGCTGGGTGATCGCGGCAGGATGCATCGGGTTCCTCGGCAACGAGATCGTCGCCGTGTACCGCATCCGTGTCGGCCGCCGGATCGGCTCGGCGGCGCTCGTCGCCGACGGCGTGCACGCCCGCACCGACGGCTTCACCTCCCTCGCCGTGGTGCTCGGCGGCATCGGTGTCCTGCTCGGCTTCCCCCTGGCCGACCCCATCGTGGGGCTCCTCATCTCCGCCATGATCGTCGTGCTGCTGATCGGCACCATCCGCTCCGTGGGGCGCCGCCTCATGGACGGCATCGAACCCGAGCTCGTCGACTGGGCAGAGCACGCGCTGCAGCACGTTCCGGAGATCGTCTCCGTCGACCGCGTGCGCCTGCGCTGGGTGGGACACCGCCTGCACGGCGATGCCGTGGTGCGGGTGCCGGACGTCACCCTCGCCGAGGCCGACCGGATCGCCGCCGCCGCGGCGGCATCCGTCAGACGCCATCTGCCGAACGTCGACGACCTGCTGGTGCGGATGACGACGGGGGAGGACCGGTCGTCCTGATCGCCGGCGCGGCGAAACCCTGCAGCGCAATGGACCGGCACCCGCGGCGGCCCGGCGCCCGCGGCGGCCCGGCACCCGCGGCGGACTCTGCCGGATCCGGTCGTCCCCGTCAAGCCCGTTCACCCGGGCCGACGCCCCCGCATACGCTCCGAGTGGCCGCGATCGGCTGAGCGAGGGCCAGCAGCGGCGGCCGGAACGGATGCGAGATGACACTGACGACCACGGACGCAATCGACGAGCGCGCAGGCCGGCCGGCTCACGGCTTCGCCGAGCCGCCCTTCCACGCCCGCGGCCCGGTGAGCGCGCAGCTGCTCACGGCGCTGCGCCGGCCGATCGCCGAGGCGGGCGACACCCTGTCGGGGTTCGCCGACGCCGTCACCGCGGCGGTCGCGGAGTGCCAGGACATCGTCCGCGACGACGACCTGCAGCTCACCCTGCTGATCCTGCACGGCCTGCACTACGGCGGGGTGGTGGACGCAGACGAGGACTGGGAGTGGCACCCGGTGACGGTCGCCGCACGCGTCGAGATCGAGCGGGCCTTCGAGCAGCACCTGCGGGAGCAGATCGGCGAGGTGCCGCTGCCCGACGCGGACGCCGAGTCGGTGGCATCCGCTCTGTTCGAGCTCACCAAGCCCACGCCCGGGCCGAGCGTGTCGCGCTTCGTGGCGAAGAAGGCGACCGACGAGCAGGTGCGCGAGTACGTCGTGCTGCGCTCGGTCTACACCCTGAAGGAGGCCGATGCGCAGACGTGGAGCATCCCGCGCCTCGAGGGCCGCGCGAAGGCCGCCATGGTCGAGATCCAGGCCGACGAGTACGGCGGCGGCCGCCCCGACCGCATGCACTCGGCGATCTTCGCGCGCACCATGCGCGAGCTCGGTCTCGACGACACCTACGGCGCGTACCTCGACGCCGTCCCCGCCCTCACGATCGCGTCGTTCACGATGATGACCATGTTCGGGCTGAACCGGCGGTTGCGCGGCGCGAGCGCCGGTCACTACGCGGCGTACGAGATGACCTCGTCGATCCCGAACAAGTTCCTCGGCGACGGGTTCCGGCGCCTGGGCTATGGACCCGAGGTGACCGACTACTTCGACGAGCACGTCGAGGCGGACGCCGTGCACGAGCAGATCGCCGGCCGCGACCTCGCCGGCGGCATCGCCGAGCAGGAGCCCTCGCTGCTGGCGGACGTCATCTTCGGCGCCCGCGCGTCGATGCTCGTCGACGGCTGGGCGGCCGACCACACCCTCGAGGAGTGGACCGCCGGCCGGTCCGCCCTCCGCACCCCGATCGCAGCGGTCGGCGAGACGGGACTGCGCTGATGGGCGACACGCAGATCGTGGCCTGCACGGACGGGCCGCTGCTGGTGCGAGGCGACTTCGACCTGGTCTCGGCGACCGGTGAGCCGGTCGAGCGCACCCGCCGCACCGTGGCGCTCTGCCGGTGCGGGGTCTCGGCGATCAAGCCCTTCTGCGACGGCACCCACAAGCTGGTCGGGTTCCGCACCGGCTGACTGCGGCGCGTCCGCCCCCGGCCGTACGATGAGCGCATGAGCACGGCGTACCGGCGGTGGTTCGCATCGCTGCATCCGTCACTGCAGCTGGTGCTGCTGCAGCTGTGGATGCCGTTGTTCTTCATCGTGATGTTCTGCGTCTGCTACATCGCGGCGTTCCACGCCCCGGCTCCGCACGACGTCCCGATCGGCGTCGTGGGGGACGCCCCGCAGGCAGACGAGGCGATCGATCAGGCCATCGGCGGGTCGGCGGTGGTCACCCGCTTCGACGACGCCGACGACGCGCGCCGGGCCGTGCTGCGCGGCGACGTCGCAGCGGCGTACGACCCGGCCGAGCCCGCGCTTCTCGTCGCCACCGCGCACCAGGCGCAGGCGGGCGACGCTGCTGCAGCGGATGCTGCTGCCCGCACTCACCGTCGACGGCGAGGCACCAGCGGTGCAGGAGCTCGCCCCACTCCCGCCGCACGACGCTTTCGGGATGACCCCGATGTACCTCATGCTCGCGTGGTGCATCGGCGGCTACATGACGGCCATGTTCATCGGCCTGATGGGCGGCCCGCTCGGCCACCGCACCCGTCTCGCCGTCATCATCAGCCTCGGGCTCGGCATCTCGCTGGTCACCAACCTGCTCGCCGGACCTGTCATCGGCGCGGTCTCCGGGCATTTCTGGCCTCTCATGCTGATGGCGTGGGGATGGATCGTCGCCATCGGTCTCGCCGTGAATGGGCTCAGCTACTTCTTCGGACGCTTCATCGCACTGCCGTCCATGGTGATCTTCGTGTTCCTGTCCGTGCCGGCCTCCGGCGCGGCCTACCCGCCATGGATGATGCCGGAGCCGTTCGCCTGGCTGAATCACGTCGTGGTCGGCAGCGGCATCACCGAGATGATCAAGCACGAGGTGTACGCGGTCGGCCCCAGCCACAGCCGGGGGCTGATCATGATGGCCTGCTACGCCGTGGCCGGTCTGTTGCTCATGCTGATCGGCAAGCCGTACTGGGAGACGCGCCGAGCGCGCCGGGTCGTCGCGGGCCGCACCACGATGTTCATCGACGCGCAGAAGGCGAACCGCGACTTCCTCACGGCGGAGCGCAGCAGGATCCTCGCCCAGCACTCCCTGGAGGCCACCGAGACCGGCACGATCCGCCCCCTCGACCTGGAGGCCGAGGAACGGCGGGAGAACGCCCGTCGAGCTTTCGAGAACGAAACGGATGGCGGGGAGGCGGTGCTCGGAGCGCCCGGCGGCATCGAGCACAACGGCATCGACGACATCGACCCCCGGTTCGGCGATGAACGTCGTGACCGCCGCGACGGGCCCGACCGGTGAGTCAGCCGCGCGCCCTCGCCACGACGATCCCACGCTGCGAGGTGGGGAACCGGTCCAGCATGGCGCGCAGCTCGGCGGCATCCACGTCGGCGCCGAACGCCTCCGCGCCCGGCTCGAGCATGATGCCGGATGCCAGTGGCCCCGCCACCACCGGATCGAAGCCCAGATCGTCGACCAGTCGCGCGACGGCGGCCAGCGCATCAGGGTCGTCGCCGGCTATCGCGATCGCCTTGCGCCCCGGCGCGGCGTGCGGGCGCGCCTCGTCCTCGAGATCCTGATAGCCCATGTGGTTGAACGCCTTCACCACTCGCGACTGCGGCAGGAACCGCTGCACGAGCTCGCTGGTCGACGTGCGCGGATCGTCGAACTCGGGACGGATGCCGTCGGCCGCCCACCAGTAGTTCATCGCGTCGATCACGATCCGGCCGCGGAGCTGCTCCACGGGGATCTCGCGGTGTCGGCTCAGCGGGAGGGCCAGCAGCACGGCATCCGACCGCTCGGCGGCCTCCACGGCGCTCACCGCGATGCCGCCGACCGCGGCGACTCGCCGCGAGATCGGCGCCGGATCGCCGGAACGCGCGACGAACACCCGGTACCCCGCTTCGGCGGCGAGCCGCGCCAGCACGAGGCCCGCTCGCCCCGCCCCGAGGATGCCGAGGGTGCGGATGCGATCCGCCGAGTCGGTCACCACGCCCCCTCGCGCAGCTCGCGCTCGATCGCCGCGTGGATCGGCGGCTCCCTGGCGACCAGTCGCACCTCGGCGACGTCGGTGTCCGCCGCGAGAATCGTGCGCACGGCGGTCGCGATCGCGTCGTCCAGCGGCCACGCGTAGATGCCGGCGCTGATCAACGGGAACGCGATGCTGCGGGCGCCCAGCTCGTCGGCCACCTGCAGGGAGCGCCGGTAGCAGGACTCCAGCAGGCTCCTGACGCGCTCGCCGGCGGCGTGGTTCGGTCCCACGGTGTGGATCACCCACCGTGCGGGAAGGTCGCCGGCGGTGGTCCAGCCCGCGTCGCCGGTGGCGAGCCCGTCCGGGAAGCGGCGGATGCAGTCCGCGAGCACCTCGGGGCCGCCGACCCGGTGGATCGCACCGTCGACGCCACCACCACCGCGCATCCGGCGGTTCGCGGCATTGACGACGGCGTCCACCTCCTGCGCGGTGATGTCGCCGAGAACCGCGTGCACGACAGCCATCCCGCCATTCTGACCGCAGCACAGAAATCCCGCATCCCCCTGGCTTTCGGTGGGGAGGTGCGGGTATACCAGAGGACATCCGACCAGAAAGGAACCCCTCATGCCCCACCGCATCGGATACCTCGTCGGGAGTCTCGCCAGCGACTCCATCAACCGGGTCCTGGCGAACGCGCTCGTTCACCTCGCGCCCGACAGCCTCGAGCTGCAGGATCTCGATCCGCGAACTTCCGCTGTACAACCGCGATGACGAGATGTCGCCGGTGCCGGCGGTGACGGCGTTCAAACAGGCCGTGGAGCAGTCCGACGGGCTGCTGTTCGTGTCGCCGGAGTACAACCGGTCGATCCCCGGAGCGCTCAAGAACGCCATCGACTGGGGATCCCGCCCCTGGGGCCAGAACTCGTTCGCGCGCAAGCCCACCGGCATCATCGGAGCGTCGGTCGGCGCGATCGGCACCGCCGTCATGCAGTCGTCGATGCGCAGCGTGCTCAGCTTCCTCGACGCGCCGCAGCTGAACGCGCCCGAGGCGTACATCACGTTCAAGCCGGAGATCTACGGCGAGGACGGCTCGGTCAAGGACCCGAGCACCGAGAAGTTCCTGCGCCACTACATGGACGAGTACGCCGCGTTCGTGGAGCGCGTGCTCTCGGCCACGCTGCCGGGCCACATGGGTGACTCCGACCCGGACACCATGCACTGACGACATGGACCGGCCCGGCGCGCAGCAGTGGGTCCCCGAGGCCGGGGGCCTGCGCGCCCTGCGGGACGCGGCACAACGAGTGCCGCGGGTGCGAGCTGTGGCAGGACGCCACTCAAGTGGTGTTCTCCCGCGGCTCCCGCCGGGCTCGGCTCATGCTCGTCGGCGAGCAGCCCGGCGACAAGGAGGACCTCGCCGGCGAACCCTTCGTCGGGCCCGCCGGGCGGGTGCTCGCCGACGCCATGGACCGAGCCGGCATTCCGAGGGACGACGTCTACCTCACCAACGCCGTCAAGCACTTCCGCTTCGAGCGGCGCGGCAAGCGCCGCATCCACGAGAAGCCGGGCGTGGCGCACATCGAGGCGTGCCACCCCTGGTTGGACGCCGAACTGGCGCTCGTCCGCCCGCGGGTGATCGTGGCGCTCGGCGCGACCGCCGCACGCGCCGTGCTCGGCCGCACCGTGAAGATCGGCGAGGTGCGCGACGACGTGCTGGAGTCGCCCGACCCGTCGGGTGCGCCGGTGGTCGTGACCGTGCACCCCTCGAGTCTGTTGCGGATCCCCGACGAGGCGGACCGTGCGGACGCGCTCCAGAGGTTCACCGCCGACCTCCGCCGGGCAGGGCAGCTGGCGCACGCGCGATGATGGAGGCGTGACCACCGCACTGCTGCTGCTCGCCGACACGCACGTCCCGGCGCGTGCCCGCCGCCTTCCCGACGCCGTGCTGGATGCCGTGGATGCAGCCGACCTCGTCGTGCACGCCGGCGACTGGATCGATCTGGCCACACTCGACGTGCTCGAGGCGCGTGCGCGCCGGCTGGTGGGCGTACACGGCAACAACGACGGGACGGATCTGCGCGGCCGACTGCCGGAGGTCGCACGGCTGACGGTGGAAGGACTGCGGATGGCGGTCGTCCACGAGACCGGACCCGCCCGTGGCCGGGAACAGCGCATGGATGCCGCGTTCCCTGATACCGACGTCCTGGTGTTCGGGCATTCGCACATCCCGTGGGACTCGGTGACTCCGGCGGGGATGCGGTTGCTGAATCCGGGTTCGCCGACGGACCGGCGGCGCCAGCCCGTCTGCACGATGATGACCGTGACCGTCGACGGGAGGCGCATCGTGCCGCGGCTGATCCCGGTCGAACGCTGACGCCGGGCCTGGCGGGCGGATGCCGGCGGCGACGCGTCAGTGATCGCGGAGCATCTTGATCAGCTCGGCCTTCCGCTTGCCCGAATATCCTTCCAGACCGAGCTCCTTGGCGCGCTTGCGCAGCTCGTCGACCGTCCAGTCGTCGTAGGAGCCGGACTCGCCTCCGCGCTTGCCCACTTTCGAGCGTCCGTCGCGGGCGGCGGCGTTCGAGATGCGGGCGGCCTTCTCCTTGGACGCGCCCTCATCGCGCAGCTTCTCGTACAGCTTCTCGTCCTTCAACTCCGGCTGCGGCATGGTGACCTCCTCAGGAAACCCTGGCGGCGCGCCGGGCGCGCCGCACTTCCCGCACAGTACGTCCGTTCACCGCCGACGGTGGACGGCCTTGACAGGCCGCGCCCGCCCTCCTATGCGCGGGGATACGTCACCGAGCCGTCCGCGCCGAACGTCGCCTCGGGCGTCGGGGTGGCCGGGACGACCCTTCCTCCCGGCATGAGGTGCAGCACCTCCTCGCCGGCTGCCAGCAGGTGGTCGGCGATGATCCGCCGGTGGCAGCGCCACCACACGGCCTCCGCGCACATGATCGCTGTGCGTCGGCCCTTCCCGCCCTCGCGCAGCGCCGTCACGCCGGCGCGGAACTCGCCCGACAGCGCGTAGTCGGCGTAGTTATGGAAGCTGCGGTTGCGCCAGGCGCCGTTGACAGCGGGGTCGACTTCGACGGCGCGCCCGCGCAGCCCGCCCAGCTCTGCGATCCGCTCGTACTGCACCCCGGCGTCCGGCAGCTCGACCGACAGCACGGTGTCGTCGAACTGCGGATTCCTGCGCGATCCGGGCATCTTGCGCACGTCCACGAGGCGGTCCACCCCGGCATCCGTCAGCAGCGTCACGAACTCCGCCAGCGCGTGGTCCGAGTGCCCCACGGTGAGGAAGGTCATGTGCTCGGTCCGCCCTCCGGCATCCGCGCCCGCTCCCAGGATTCGATGGGGCCGGGCACCACGTGGAACAGCGGATGCGGGGTCGGCACGTCGAGCCGCCACCGCTCGGCGACGTCAGGGCTGCGGACCGCGAGCCGCGCACCGAGGTGGGCCCATTCCAGGGCGAGCTGGCCCTCGGTGACCGCGAGCTCGGCGGCGGACGTCCCGGGCCGGATCACGCGCGTGCGATCGAAGCGATAACCGCGCGCGTCGGCTTCGTCGGCCAGTGCGCTCAGATACGCGCCGATCGCGGCGACGGGATCCGGCTGCGCACGGAAGCGCTCCAGCTGCGGGTGATGCCGGTAGCCCCGGGTGCGCTCGGCGAGCACGGCCTGCGCGAGCAGGCTCTCGCGCCAGCAGGCGACCAGACCGATCCGGTCGAGCTGGCCGGGGTGCAGCGACCAGATCCTCATCGCTCGTCCCGTCGTGCCAGCGTCGACGGCCACCAGATCGCGCGTCCGATGTCGTAGGCCAGCGCCGGAACGAGCAGCGACCGCACCACGAAGGTGTCGAGCAGCACCCCGAGAGCGACGATGAACGCGATCTGCACGAGGAACAGGATCGGGATGACCGAGAGGGCGGCGAACGTCGCCGCCAGCACCAGGCCCGCCGAGGTGATCACCCCGCCGGTGACCGCGAGTCCGCGCAGCACGCCCTCGCGGGTGCCGTGCCGCAGCGACTCCTCGCGCACCCGGGTCATCAGGAAGATGTTGTAGTCGATGCCGAGGGCGACGAGGAACACGAACCCGAACAGCGGGACGGCCGGGTCGGCACCGGGAAAGCGGAACAGCCCGTTGAAAACGAGGGCGGAGATGCCCATCGCCGACCCGAACGACAGCACGGTGGTGAGGATCAGCAGCACCGGCGCCACGACGGCGCGCAGCAGCAGCATGAGGATGACGAGGATGACGCCGAGGATGACGGGGATGATCACCGTGCGGTCATGGATCGACGCCGCGTTCGTGTCGACGGCCGTCGCGGTGACGCCGCCGACCAGGGCGCCGGTCGGCTCGAGATCCGCGCGCAGCGCGACGACGGTGCGTTCGGCGGCCGCCGAGTCCGCGGCATCGGTCAGGGTTCCCTGCAGCAGCACCCGGCCGTCGATGACCTTCGGTTCGGGCGCCGGCGTCCCGGGCGGTCCGAACGCGGCCACGCCGTCCTCGGTCACCGGGGCGCTGCCGGACGGGGAATCGGATGCCGTCACCGCGACGGACTCCACGCCTCCCTCGGCGAGCAGCACGTCGGCGGCCTCCTGCAGGCGCGTTTCGTCGACGAGGACGTAGACCGGGCTGCCCGAGCCGCCGGGGAAGTGCTCGCCGAGCACCGCCTGCCCGTCGCGGGCCTCCGACTCGCCGAGCACCAGCTCGGACTGCGGCACCCCGCGGGCGTCGAGCTGGACCACGCCGATGGCTGCGATCCCGAGCGCCACCGCGGTCGCGATCCACGTGACACGGTGTCGCCGGCGCACGGCGCGGGCGAGCCGTGGCCACAGCCCGGGCCCGGCGAGCGGATCCTCATCCGCGACGCGCTGCGGCTCGAACGCTGGACGACGCGGCCAGAACGCCGCCCGCCCGCACACGCCGAGCAACGCGGGCAGCAGTGTGAGCGCCGCCAGCATGGCGAACACGATGCCGATGGCGGCCACGGGACCCAGTGTGCTGTTGGATTTCAGGTCGCTCAGCAGCAGGCAGAGCAGCCCGGCGATGACCGTGCCGCCCGAAGCGAGGATCGGCTCGACCGCACCCTTCCACGCACCGCGGACGGCCGCCCACCGATCCCGGGTTCCGCGCAACTCCTCACGGAACCGGGCGACCAGCAGCAGGGAGTAGTCGGTGGCCGCGCCGATCACCAGGATGAACAGGATGCCCTGGGTCTGACCACTGAGCAGCAGGATGCCGAGCTTCGCCGCCCACCACACCACCAGCAGCGCCACGCACAGCGCGAACAGGCTGGTGCTCAGCACCACGACCGGCAGCAGCACCGAGCGGTACACGACGACCAGGATCACCAGCACCGCCAGCAGCGCGACGAGCAGCAGGATGCCGTCGATCCCGGCGAACCCGGCGACGAGGTCGGCGGTGAACCCGGCGGGCCCCGTGACGTACACGTCGACGCCGTCCGGCACCGCCGCGCGCAGATCGGAGGAGAGCCCGGCGGACACGTCGCCGACGTCGGCATCCGTGTCGACCGGCACGAAGGCCTGTGCCGCTCGGCCGTCGTCGGAGACGATCACGGGGGAGGAGCCGTCCCGCACGCCCTCGGCGTCGGTCGCGGACATCAGGGCGTCGTCGAGCCGTTCCCGCAGCGAGTCGTCGATAGCCCGGTCCGCTTCGAAGACGACGACGGCCGGAATGGCATCCGAGCCGAGGAATTCGTCGAGGGCATGCTGCACGGTCGTGGCGGCGGCGGACTCCGGCAGGTAGGTGGTGCGATCGTTCGAGGAGACCTCGTCCACCTTGCCGAACAGGGGGCCGCCGAACGAGGCGCCGGCGAGCCACAGCAGAATGACCATGGCCGAGAGCAGCTCGCGCAGGACGCGGCGGGGCGTGCGGCGGCGGAGCTCGGCTCTCGTCGTCATCCGCACCCTCCCGTCCGTGTCTTCGACGCTAGCACCGGCCGCACGCGCCCGCTCCGCCGCGGAACACAGAGCCGGCCGCCCGTGCGCGGCCTAGAGTGAGTCCATGGAGAGAACGCTGGTCGTGGCGGCCTCCGCACCCGTTCCGCGCGGCAACCGGGTGGAGGTCACCGAGGTGCGCGCGGGCGAGACGGATGCCGGCCAGATCGTCGCCGTGCACGACCTCGACCGCGGCATCCGCTACCGCCTCCGCGAGGTTCCCCGTCAGCGGGTCGACGTGTGGCGGGCGCAGGTGCGCGAGTGCACCGTCGAGGACACCGCGGGCGGGCCGCGAACGACCCTGTCGGTCACCACCGGTGACCCGGCCGAGTCCGCCGCGGAGGCGCTGCGCGAGGCGGATGCCGCGGCGGCCGCGGCAAAGGCGGAGTCGGACCGCTGGGGCGGCGCGGACCGCCCGCCGGCGGAGGTGCCGGAACGGTTCTGGTGACCGTCGCGTCATCCGATCGGATGGTCGGATGACGACCGCACGGCCGATGCCGGCCTCGCGCAGCAGGGGCAGACTCGGAGCATGACATCGCGCCCGCTCGCCCTCCTCGCCGTGGTCGCCACCGCCCTCGCGCTGGTCGCCTGCGCACCGGCATCCGCCCCGCCGGCAGCGGACGAGCCGTCGGCCGGGCAGCAGGACCTGGACGCGCAGCTGCGCGACGCGGCCTGGGCCGACGACGTCGACGGTGCCGCCGAGCTCATCGCCCGCGGCGCCGACGTGAACGCCAAGGACGACACCCAGCAGTCGGCGTACCTGATCGCGACCAGCGAGGGACACCTCGAGCTGCTGCGGCTCACGCTCGCGCACGGCGCCCGCGTGGACGACAAGGACAGCTGGAACGGCACCGGCCTCATCCGCGCCGCCGAGCGCGGACACGGGCACGTCGTCGGCGAGCTGCTGCGCGCCGGCATCGACCGGGACCACGTCAACCGGATCGGCTACCAGGCCATCCACGAGGCGGTGATCTTCGGGGAGGACACCCCGGAGTACGCCACCACGGTCCGCGCGCTCATCGCCGGCGGCGTCGAACTGGACCGCCCGTCGGGGAACGAAGGGCGCACTCCGCTGCAGATGGCGGAGGATCGTGGGCTGGACGGGCTCCGCACCATCCTCGCCTTCGCGCGGGATGCCGAGGTGCCCGCCGATCCGGACGCGGCGCTGCGCGCCGCCGCCCGCGCGGGGGACGCGGATGCCTCGGCCGTCGCGCTGCGCGCTGGCGCGGCGATCGACGTACCCGACCCGGAGTCCGGGCGGACGCCGCTGCAGGATGCCGTCTCCGGCGGCCACGACGCGGTGGCGGACCTGCTCGTGGCGATGGGGGCGGACCGGGGCTGACGGCGGGCCGGGCCCTGTCAGCGGAAGTCCCGGGACCGGTGCGCCAGCCCGGTACGCAGGTCCTCGAACGCGTCGGCGAGCACGTTGGACACACCCTCGGGGGAGCGCTCCAGGATGCCGCGCACGATGAGCGCCGGCGAATCCCTGGCCACCCGGCGGTAGCGTGCCCACACGCCGGTGGAGCAGACCACGTTCACCAGCCCGTGCTCATCCTCCAGGTTGAGGAAGGTGACCCCGGCGGCGGTCGCCGGGCGCTGCCGGTGGGTCACGATCCCGGCGACCTCGATGCGCCGCCCCGCCTCGTGCGTGCGCAATCGGGCGGAGGTCAGCACGCCGCGCTCGTCGAGCTGCGCCCGGAAGTGCGCCATGGGGTGGTCGTCGGTGGAGATCCCGGTCGCCCACAGGTCGGCCGCCAGGCGTTCGTAGCCGGTCTGGTCGGCGAACAGCGGCGGCTGCACCGCGACGACCGTGCCGGGCAGGAAGCGGGCCCTGTCCTCGGCGGCCGCCCCCGCCATCCAGATCGCCTCCCGCCTGCTCAGGCCCAGGCACTCGAAGGCGCCGGCGGTGGCCAGCGCCTCCAGCTGCGCGGCGGTGGCGTCGGTCCTGCGGACGAGGTCGTGCAGATCCCGGAACGGCCCGTCCTGCTCCCTGGTCTCGACGATCCGCTCGGCCAGGGCCGTGCCGATGCCCCGGATGCCGGAGAACCCGAGCCGCACCGCGTACCCTCCGTCGCGGCGGTGCGCGGCCGACTCGTCGGGGGCGTCACGGTCGAACAGGCCGGGCGCCGGCTGATCGGGGCTCAGGCAGGAGTCCATCCCGGTCGGCCCGGCATCCGCGCCGATCCGCTCCAGGCCGTCGGTCGCGGCGGAGGCGTGCAGGTCGGGGCGCAGCACCCGCACCCCGTGATGGCGGGCGTCGGCGGTCAGCGACGAGGGGGAGTAGAAGCCCATCGGCTGTGCCCGCAGCAGACCGGCCAGGAACGCGGCCGGGTAGTGCAGCTTCACCCACGAGCTGGCGTACACCAGCAGCGCGAACGACAGGGAATGCGATTCGGCGAAGCCGAAGTTCGAGAACGCCTGGATCTGCGCGTAGATGCGGTCGGCAGCCTCGCCGGTCAGCCCGTGCCGGGCCATGCCGGAGTACAGCGACTCCCGGATGCGGTCGATCCTCTCCAGTCCGCGCTTGGAGCCCATCGCCCGGCGCAGCAGGTCGGCCTCGTCGGCGGTGCAGTCGCCGAGCACCGTGGCCATCTGGATCAGCTGCTCCTGGAACACCGGCACGCCCAGGGTGCGCTCCAGGACCGGCTTCAGAGCAGGGTGAGCGTAGGTCACCGGGTCGTGCCCGAGCTTGCGGCGCACGAACGGGTGCACCGCCCCGCCCTGGATGGGGCCGGGCCGGATCAGCGCGATCTGGATCACCAGCTCGTAGAACGCCCGCGGCTGCAGACGCGGCAGCAGTCCCATCTGCGCGCGCGACTCGACCTGGAACACCCCGATCGAGTCCGCCCGGCAGAGCATGTCGTACACAGCCGGCTCCTCCTTCGGCAGTGACTGCAGGGTCCAGCGCTCCCCGGTGGTCTCGGCGATGAGATCGAAGCTGTGCTGCAGCGCCGACAGCATCCCGAGCCCCAGCAGGTCGAACTTCACCAGGCCCATCCAGGCGGCGTCGTCCTTGTCCCACTGGATGACCGTACGCCCAGGCATCCGCGCGTGCTCGACCGGCACCACTTCGCCCACAGGGCGGGCGGTGAGCACCATCCCGCCGGAGTGGATGCCGAGGTGCCGCGGCGCCTTGAGCAGCTCGTCGGCGTAGCGGAGCACGTCCTCGGGGATGTCGTGCCCCTCGGCGGGGGCGAGCCCCGAACTCCACCCGTCCACCTGCTTCGACCAGGCGTCCTGCTGGCCGGGGGAGTGCCCGAGCGCCCTGGCCATGTCGCGGACGGCGTTCTTCGGCCGGTACTGGATGACGTTCGCCACCTGCGCGGCGCGCTCGCGGCCATACTGCTCGTACACCCACTGGATGATCTCCTCCCGCCGGTCGGAGTCGAAGTCCACGTCGATGTCGGGCTCCTCCTCGCGGGTGGTGGCGAGGAAGCGCTCGAACGGCAGGCGGTACAGGATCGGGTCGACGGCGGTGATGCCGAGCAGGTAGCACACTGCGCTCGCCGCGGCGGAGCCACGACCCTGACACAGGATGCCGCGCCGCCGCGCCTCCTCGACGATGCCGTGCACGATCAGGAAGTAGCCGGGGAAGTCCTTCTCCTCGATGACGTTCAGCTCGCGTTCGATCCGCGACCGGCCCTCATCGTCGAGGCGCGGGTACAGTCGGGGAACCGCCTCCCACACCAGGGCGCGCAGGTGGCTCATCGGAGTACGGCCCGCCGGCACGTCCGTCTGCGGCAGGGCGGGCTTGGCGCGCCGCAGCGGGAACGCGCACTCGGCGGCGATCCGCAGCCCGTTCTCGATCGCCCCCGGATAGCGGCGGAACCGGCGGGTCATCTCGGCACCGCTGCGCAGATGGGCGCTGCCGTGCGCGGGCAGCCAGCCGTCCAGCTCGTCCATGCTGCGGGTGGCGCGCACGGCGGCGACCGCCTCGGCCAGCCGGGCACGCTCGGGCGCGGCGTAGTGCACGTTGTTCGTGGCGACGACGGGCAGGTGCAGCCGTGCCGCGAGATCGGCGAGGGTGTCGTTGCGGCGGGTGTCGAGCGGATCGCCGTGGTCGATGAGCTCGACCGCCACCTGATCGGCGCCGAACAGGTCGACCAGGCGCCGGAGCGGGGTCTCCGCGTCGCCCTGGGCGAGGCCGCGCCGCACGCCGCCCTTGCGGCATCCGGTGAGGATCGTCCAGTGCCCGTCCGCGCTGGCCACCAGGTCGTCGAGGTCGTACCGCGGGCGGCCCTTCTCGCCGCCGCGCAGCTGCGCGCGGGTGATCGCCCCCGACAGCCGGTGGTAGCCCTCCACGCCGCGGGCGAGCACGAGCAGGTGATCGCCGAGCGGGTCGGGGGTGCCGGTGCGGGCGGGGCTCTTCGATCCCCACGCCCCACTCCGGCCGTCGCTTCGCGACGCCCGGAGCCTCTGGGGCGCGTGGGCCCGGCTCAGGGACCCATCGAATGTATCGGCGCCCAACGTGAGCTCGGCGCCGAAGACGGTCTGCACGCCGGTGAGCTCGGCGGCCTCGGCGAAGCGCGCCGCGCCGTAGAAGCCGTCATGGTCGGTGATGGCGAGGGCGGTGAGCCCCAGCGCCTCCGCCTCGGCGAGCAGCTCGTCGGGAGAGGAGGCGCCGTCGAGGAAGGAGTACGAGGTGTGTGCGTGCAGTTCCGCGTACGGCACCGCGTCCACCGGTCGCGCCGACGGGGGCGGCTCGGCCGGCGGACGGTGCCTGCTGAGCGGGCCGGGGTCGACCCGCGGCCCCTCCGGCTCCGCCGACGCGGGGACGGGGTCGGTCGGCGCGCTCAGCGTGCGCTCCAGATCCGACCAGCTCAGCCGCGGCTTGTTGTCCCATCCCATCAGCGGTACCTCCCCTCTGCCCACCAGTCGCCTCCGGAGTGGAACACCAGCCAGGCGCGGTGCCGGGCGTCCAGCAGCTGGAAGCGGTGCCCGTCGCGCGCCCGTTCGGCATCCCACCGGTGTTCGCGGACCGGCCACGGTCCCGCCCAGCCGATCACCTCCTGATCGTCGATGGATGTCGGAGGACACGACACCTCCCCGCGGGGGTCCACCCGCACCTCCGCCCCCTCCGGACCCCGCACCCGCACCGGTCGGGCGGGGTCGAACACCTCGGCCGGCAGCGGGCCGGGCAGGCTCCCCGGCCAGGGGCGGGACGGGTCGCGCTCCATCACGGGGCGCTCGCCCCACGGGGTGAGCACCTGCCGTTCGGCGAGCATGCGCCCTCCGGACACCGCGGCGGTGACGACGCCGCGGTGCCCCAGCAGCGTCTGCACGCGGGAGACGGCGTGGTGCAGGCGCTCGTCGGTTCCCGACCCGAACAGTCCTGGCTGATGGTGGGCGGCGTCGTCGACGGCGACGGGCACGATCCGCACCCCGACGATGCCGCGGAAGGAGTGCGCGGCGTCGGCGTCCTCCGGGACGTCCGCGACCAGGGACTCCAGCTGCCAGCGCACCCGGTCGACGAGGTCGCCGGCCTCGAAGCAGGTCGGGTGCAGCCAGGTGCGCGAGGACACCCCGCCGTCATCGTCGGTGAGGTCGATGCGCACCTCCGTGCACACCACCGACGCGTCGGCGAGGGCGAGCAGCACGGCATCCGCCGTCTGCCGCACCGCGAACGCGATCTGGTCGGACTGTCCGAGCGGCGTGTCGAACTCGATCTCCCTCGCCAGCTCCGGATCCGGCGGTCGCGGCGACAGCGGGCGGGAGTCCGCGCCGCGGGCGAGAGCGTGCAGCCGCGCGCCGTGCTCGCCGAGGCGGTCGCGCACCTCGAGGGCACCCAGGGCGGCGAACGCGCCGAGGGTGGACACGCCCAGCCGCTGCAGTAGGCCGGTCAGCTCCTCGTCGCCGAGCACAGCCACGGGAAGGGGAGCGAGGAAGGCGGCCGATCCGCCCGGCGGCACCACTGACCAGCCGTCACCGGCAGCCTCCGCCGCCTTGGCCGCCAACTCGGCGGTGAACACCCCGTCCGCCACGCCGACCCGCACCTCGGGGCAGCCGGCGTCGGCGAGGACCCGGCGCAGCGCCGCGGCCGCCTCGCCCTCGCCGCCGTGGTAGCGGGAGATGCCCCGGGAGCGCAGGGCGGCGAGGCCGGGACGGATCAGGTGCACCCCCGGGGCGTGCGCCTCGATCAGGCGCAGCATCGGCAGGAAGGCGCGCTCGTCCCTGGAGGAGTCGTGCGGCAGCATCCGCAGCGACGGCAGCCGGCCCTGCGCGAGCCGCCGCCGTTGCCCCACCCGCACGCCGTGCTCGCGCGCCGACGCCGTGCACGCCACGACGTGGTTGCCGTGCACGAGCGCGGTGGGGGGATGCGGGGGAGCGGTGCCGAGCACGGCGCGCAGCGGCCAGTCAGGGAACCACAGCACGTGCATGCGGGTGGGCTGCGGGGCGTCCATCACGCCACCGCCCAACTCGGATGGGTCGGCAGGGCCTGGGATGCGGTCGGCGCGGCCTCGACGGCGCCCAGGCTGCCTGGTAGCCGCACCCGCACGCTCTGCGGCCGCGGGGAGGAGCGGGTCTGCGCGGTCAGGGTGACCGTGCGGTCGGAGAGCAGCCCCCACCCCTCGCCCAGACCCTCCCAGTGCGGGTCGTGCAGGGTGATCAGGCCCTCGCCCTGCGGCCAGTGCGCGGTGGTCAGCAGCGTGCAGCCGCGGTCGCGCAGACGGGCGGCGAGACGCGCGGCATCCGCATCCCGCACCGGGGTGGCGGGGTTCATCGCGATCAGCGGCACCACCTCGGCCAGCGCCGAGACCACCGCCAGCCACCGCTCGCCCGGCGAGGGGACCAGGATGAGCCGGTTCAGGTCGACACCGGACGCGGCGGCCGCCTCGAGACCCAGCGTCGGCATGCCCACCGCCGCGCACCAGCTCCCGCGTCGCGAGGCGGCGCTCATCAGGGCGAAGATCAGGCTGGGCGAGGGGGAGATCGAGTACACCGTGCCGGTCTGCAGGCCACCTTCCGGCAGCAGCCCCTGCAGGGCGGGATCCAGCGGCAGCACCGGGTCGTTGCTGCGGCGCCGCTGCATCCGTCCGATTTCGCGGCGCAGGCGGAGGATCTCTCCCGCGCGCCGGTCGGCGGGAGAGGGCGTCGACAGGGCGCTCACTCCGTTCGGCATATATCCATCCTCGAAGAGATATTCGAATAGTTCAAGTGCACTTCGGACACTAGTTCGCACATCCGACATCACCCTTCGCGTGTGGGAAGGGGCTACGCTGAACGGCATGCGGATCGAGTTCGACAGCGTCGTCACCCGCTGGAATTCCCGGGTCGACTCCTGGTTCTTCGCGACCCTTCCCGAGGAGCTGTCGCTCGACATCCGCGAACTCCCATCGCCCCCGCGCGGCTTCGGCTCTCTGCGGGTGCGGGCGAGCATCGGCGCAACCGAGTGGACCACGTCGATCTTCTTCAGCGGATCCGCCTTCGTGCTGCCACTGAAGAAGCAGGTCCGTCAGGCGGAGTCCATCGAAGAAGGCGACGTCGTCACCGTGGAGCTCGACATCCTGGACGTCTGACCGGCTTATCCACAGCCGCGGAAGACTTCCCGGCGAACGGCAAGGCATCAGAGATGCCTACGGCCCCCGTGTCAGCTTGATGAATGCGGGGTGTGTACGGTGGAACGACAGGCCGAGTGAGTTCAGCCCACGTAACGCGCGGCGAGTGCTTCAGTGCCGCGGGCGAGCACGGTCACGTCGGCTGCGACAGTGACGAAGTCGGCCCCGGCCTCGATGTAATCGTCGGCGACCGCCGGGTCGAAGGCGTTCACTCCGACCTTCTTACCGGCAGCCTGCACGTCTGCGAAGACGCGATGAACGGCGGCGATCACGTCGGGGTGAGTCTGCTGCCCGCCATATCCCATCGACACCGCGAGGTCGGCGGGTCCGACCAGCACTCCGTCCACGCCATCGACGGCTGCGATCGCTCTCGCCGATTCGACGCCCTCGGGCGATTCGACCTGCACGAGCAGCGACACGAGGTCATCGGCGTCCTGGAGATAGTGGGGAAGGCGCCCCCAGCGGGCGCTGCGTGCGAGCGCCGATCCGACGCCGCGAACGCCGTGAGGCGGATAACGCACTGCTCGCACTGCCGCTTCGGCCTCCGCAACGGAGCCGATCATGGGCGCGAGCAGATTCTCGGCACCGATGTCGAGCACCCGCTTGATCATCACAGGGTCGGAAGCGGGCACCCGAACGACGGCGGTGACGGGATACACGGCCATGACCTGGAGCTGGAGCATGACCGATTCCAGAGTGGCGGCCGAGTGCTCCATGTCCACGAAGATGAGGTCCAGCCCTGAACCGGCGCAGATCTCCGTTGCCGTCATGCTGCCAGAACTCACCCACATTCCCGCGAGAGCGCGGCGGGCGCCCCTGAAGGCACCGCGGAACGTCGAGCCGGGACGGGGGATCATGCGACCTCCATGGTCGTCGTGCGCCGAGGCGAGAGGTCGCCCCGGCAGCGGCGGTCAACGGGCGGCGAGCTCGCGCACGCCGGTCAGCAGCCTCTCGACATCGTCGATCGTGGTGTACGGCGCAAGCCCGACCCGGATACCGCCGTCGCCGAGATCGGCCCACTTCGCGGCCTCGTGGGCGTAGAACAGCCCGCCGCCCACGGCGATATCCCTGTCGCCGAGACGCCGGCACGCCTCATCGATCCGGATGCCGTCGATCGTGAGCAGGACGGTGGGCGTGCTGGCCGCAGGCGAACCGACCCGACGCACGCCCGGGATGTCGCCGAGCCCGGTCAGGAGGACGCCGAGCAGTTCGCTCTCGTGCAGGTGAAGTGCGTCGTACGACCGCGCCAGGCGCTCGCGCCGTGTGCCTGCGGACGGGACCAGATCGGCGAGGAAGTCGACGGTGGCGGTGAGCCCGGCGAGCAGCTCGTACGGCAGGGTTCCGAGTTCGAATCGCTCGGGCACCTGGTCGGATGACGGGCGCAGCTTGCGGGGATGCAGACGTTCGAGCGTCTCGGGGCGCGCACCCAGGATGCCGAGGTGAGGACCGCAGAACTTGTAGCTGGAGCAGACCACGAAGTCGGCACCCATCTGCTCGAAGTCGACGAGGTGGTGCGCGGCGTAGGCCACGGCGTCGACGTAGAACAGCGCGCCTGCACCGTGCACCAACTCGGCGACAGCGGCGATGTCGGGGCGGGTGCCGAACAGGTTGGATGCCGCGGTGAGCGCCACGAGTCGTGTCCGCGACGTGAGCACACGGGCGACATCCTCGGTGAGGATGTCGCCCGTGCCCCGATCGAAGTCGATCCACCTGATCTCGGCGCCTCTGAGCGCGGCGACCTCGATCCAGGGCGCGACGTTCGCATCGTGATCGAGGCGGGAGAGCACGATCTCATCGCCGGGCTGCAGCAGGTCGCCGATCGCGGTCGCGAAATCGAACGTGATCTGTGTGGCACTGCGCCCGAACACGACGCCCTCGGGGGCGACATTGAGGAAGTCGCCCATGGCAGCCCGTGCGGCGTTCACGATGCGGTCAGCACCGCGGGAGAAGAAGTTGTGCGTTCCCCGTTGTGAGACCGGGGCCACGAGTGCGTCGCGGATCGCGCGCGCTACCCGTTGAGGGACCTGTGTCCCTCCGGGGCCGTCGAAGAGTGCGCTTCCCTCACGAAGCGAAGGAAACTGCGCTCTGATAGTGGAGACCGGGTAGCTACCCATCGTGTCCAACCTCTCTGGTCGCTGGTGAATGCCGTCGCACGTCATCGGTCGTCGACGGAAGCCGGCCAGCTCGTCACGAGTTCCACCAGGGTCCTCACGCCGTAACCGGTCGCAACCGGTCCGCCGTCCTGCATCCTGACCGCGGGACCGGCGAAGTCGACGTGCGCGAACGGGATGCCGGGATCCAGGAACTCGCCCAGCAGCAGGGCCGCCGTGAGAGCGCGACCGGTGTCGGCACGCGGGTGATTGCGATAAACGGCACCAGGTGCGTTCGAGCGGATCTGGGCGATGTATCGGTCAGCCCAGGGCAGCGGCCACAGTGCCTCGTCCGCCCGGTCGGCGGCGTCCAGCAACCGCTGGGTCAGTGCCGCATCCCGGCCGAGGAGCGCCGCGATCTCGGGGCCCAGAGCGACAACGGCCTGGTACGTCAGCGTCGCCATCGTGATCACCGCCTGCGGCTGCGATTCGCTCAGCAGCGCGACGGCGTCCGCGAGGACCACCCTGCCCTCGAAATCTGTGTCGATGATCTCGAGGCCGACTCCGCTGCGCATGGTGACGACATCGCCGGGGCGGATCGCCTCGGGCCCGGGCATGTTCTCGGCCAGGGGCAGCGCCGCATACACCGGGACGGTGCAACCCAGCTCCGCGAGGGCGACCAGCGCACCGAGCACGGTTGCCGCGCCTGCGCAGTCGGTGTGCATGCTGTACATCGCCGAGGGATCCTTCAGCGACAGGCCTCCGCTGTCGAAGGTGATCCCCTTGCCGGCGAGGGCGATCGCCCCGTGAGGCGGCTCCTCGCCGAGAGGCCCTTCGCCGGGCAGCCACAACTCGACGAGTGAAGGAGGATGGGAGGACCCGGAGCCGATCGCGATGATGCCCCCGAAGCCCTCTTCAGCGAGTTGCACGGCATCCGTCACCCGGACGCCGAGCCCGAGCTCGGCGGCGAGGGCGCACGCGATCTGTGTGAAGCGTCTCGGATCCAGCTGATTCGCGCGCGCGTTCGTGAGCGACACTGCCACGTCCACACCGCGGGCGATCGCTGCGCCGGTATCGCCACCGGCTGCGCGTCCGGGAATTTCGACGAGAGGCATCCGATCACTCCAGCACAGTCGCGATGGCGACGATCTCGAAGCGGAAGTCCTGCACCAGCTCGCCGCCGTGGGTGAACCGTGGCGGCACCGGATCGGGAATCATGTCCCTGTAGATCGCGTCGAACTCCGCGAAGTGACTCATGTCGCTGAGAATGCAATGAACCTGGAGCAGGCCGGTCAGGTCCGACCCGTACTCCGTCAGGGTCTTCTCGAGGTCGGCGATCGCAGCCCTCACCTCATCCGCGAAAGCCGCCGGCCGCTGCCCGTCGGCATCGAGGCCGACCTTCCCGGAAGTGAAGACGATTCCGTTCGCGACCCGGGCGGACCCGTACGTACCCAAACTGGTTTCTGCCGTCATGGCTTCACCGTAGAAGCCGACACGAGTACCACATGTGCAAGGTGCACTTTTGCGAGCCCGCCATGGGGGCAATGTGACCAAGTCGGCCATCCGTGTTCGTCTATCGTCTTCCCATCGCCCGAACGCCAAAGGAGGCAGTTCTTGAGCACGTACAGGGTGTCGATGGACATCGGTGGCACGTTCACCGACATTGTGACCTACGACGAGAAGACAAAGCAGTACCGCGCCACGAAAGCGTCGACCACACCGGGTGAGCTGAGCCGCGGTGTCATCTCAGGCATGGGCACTCTCATCGAGGATCTCTCCGCGATCGACTTCATCGTGCACGGCACGACTCAGGGGCTCAACGCCTTCCTCGAGCGGCGCGGTGTCGATGTGCTTCTGCTCGCGACCGCCGGAGTGGAGGACAGCTACCATATCGCGCGCGGACCGCGTTATGAGCTGTACAACGCGCAGTATCGGAAGCCGCGACCGCTCATCGAGCGCAAGGACGTCGTGGGCATCCGCGGTCGTCTTCAGTACGACGGCAGCGAGTTGACGCCTCTCGATGAGGACGCGGTGCGCGCCGCAGCCGTGCGCGCCAGGGAGAACGGCTATGGGGCCGTCGCCGTGGGGTTCCTCTTCAGCTACAAGAACCCCGCGCACGAGCTGCGCGCGCGGGAGATCCTGCTGGAGGAGCTCGGTGAGGACTTCACCGTCGCGCTCTCGCACGAGTCGGCCAAAGAGTGGCGGGAGTACGAGCGCACGTCATCGGCAGTGGTCGAGGCGTACACGGGACCCGTCGTGCGCAACTATCTGCTGGATCTCGAGGAGCAGCTGGGCGATCGCGGGGTAGACGTCCCGCTGCACATCATGCAGTCCTCGGGTGGCGTTCTCACGGCGCGGTCCGCCCGCGCACGCCCGCTGCAGACACTGCTGTCCGGTCCGGTCGGCGGTGCGATCGGCTGCGAGAAACTCACCGAAACGCTCTCCACGAACAACCTCATCGGTGTCGACATGGGCGGGACCTCCTTCGACGTGTCCCTCGTCATCGACGGAGTCCCTGACGTCTCCACCGAGGCGACGCTCGAAGGACAGCCGATGCTGATGAGTGTGGTCAACATCCACACCATCGGTGCCGGCGGCGGATCGGTGGCCTGGATCGAAGCGGGCGGACTGCGGGTCGGACCGCGCTCGGCCGGGGCATCCCCCGGACCCGCCTGCTACGGTCGCGGCGGTGTCGAGCCGACCGTGACCGACGCGAACCTCGTACTCGGGCGGGTCGACGCCGACACCTTCGCAGGAGGGCAGATCCGTCTCGATCGCACGGCAGCGGAGACGGCCCTGGCGACGGTCGGCGACAGGCTGGGCCTCAGCGTGATCGACATCGCCGAGGGCATCTGTGACGTCGCGAACTCGCAGATGGCGCAGGCCATCCGCACGATCACAATCGCGCGCGGAATCGAGCCGCGGGACTTCGCCCTGGTGGCATTCGGCGGCGCAGGAGCCATGCACGCGGCGTTCCTCGCTAGGGAACTGGGTATCGCGGAGACGGTCGTGCCGCGATTCCCGGGCGCCTTCTCCGCCTGGGGGATGCTGCAGAGCAATGTGCGCAAGGACTTCACGGAGCCTTACTTCTTTCTGGACGAAGACCTCGATCTCGCCGACATGAGCCGCACCCTTCGCGAGATGGAGGAGTCGGCGGTCGAATCGCTCGCGCACGAAGGCATCCCCGCCGATCGTCGCATCGCGGAGCACTCGGTCGACGTGCGGTACCAGCTTCAGGAGTTCTTCCTCACGGTGCCGCTGGCCTCGGCCGACGAGCCGCTCGAAGAAGGCTTCATGGACACGCTGGCGCGGCGTTTCTCGGCGCAGTACGAGGAGCGCTACGGCCACGCGAACTACGGCGCACCCATCGAGGTCGTCACGCTTCGCACTCGTGTGATCGGTGAGTTGGACAGCACGGACACGAGGAGGATCGCGGAGGCCACTTCGGCTGAGTTCCCGCACGAGATCCGGCAGGTCATCTTCGACAGGGAGCCGCGCGACACGATCATCGTGGAACGCGAGAGTCTGGGCGCCGGCCACACCCTGTCGGGCCCGGCGATCATCCTCGAGGCTACGGCCACGACAGTCGTCCCGCCCGGGTTCACCGTGGCGGTCGACCCGCACGGCGCACTCATCATCCGCAACCTCGACATCGAAGGTGAATCTTGACATGACCATCACCGTCACGGACATGAAGACCGCAGTCGACGGCAGGGTCGACCCGGTCGTGGTCGAGATCATCCGCAACGCTCTGACCAGCGCGGCGGATGACATGAACGCCACGCTCATCCGCTCGGCGTACTCGCCCATCCTCTACGAAGGCGGCGACTGCGTCGTCGCGCTCCTCGACGCCAACCATCAGGTCCTCGGACAGTCCGCAGGTCTGCCACTCTTCCTCGGCAACCTGGAGACCTGCTCGCTCGCCGTGGAGGAGAAGTACGGCCGCGACGTATGGAAGGAGGGAGACGTCTGGATCCTGAACGACTCCTACCTGGGCGGGACGCACCTCAACGACGTCACCATCTTCGCGCCCATCTTCGTGGACGAATCGCTCGTGGGGTTCTCCGCGACTCGGGCGCACTGGATGGACATGGGCTCGAAGGATGTCGGAGGCTCGATGGACTCCGTCGACATCTTCCAGGAGGGGTTCCGCATGGGCCCGGTACGGCTGCACGAAGCGGGCCAGGAGACGCAGGTGGTCGACCTCATCAAGACGAACGTGCGCTTCCCATATCAGACCATCGGTGACATGAACGCGATGGTCGCCGCGATGCGCATGGGGGCGATCCGAATGCAGGAAATCGTCTCCCGGTACGGCATCCAGACGGTCGAGGCGGCGCGCGACGAGATCTTCCGCCAGACGGAGGAACTCGAGCGTGAGACCGTCGCAGGCATCCCCGATGGCGTCTATTCCGCCGAGGGCGTGCTCGACAACGACGGCATCGACCTTGACACGCCGATCCCGATTAGGCTCACCGTGACCGTGTCCGGCGGCATGATCGACTTCGACGTCACGGATTCTGCCGACCAGACGCGAGGACCGGTCAACTGCGGCGTGGCGCAGGCGGTCTCCGCGTTGCGCGTCGCGTACAAGCTGCTGGTCAGCCCGGACAGCAACTCGAACGGCGGATCGTTCCGTCCACTGACTACCCAGGTTCGGGAAGGGTCCGTGCTCGGAGCGGTTGCGCCCGCGGCCTGCCAGTGGTACTTCTCGCATCTGGGCCTGCTTATCGACCTCGTGTCGAAGGCGCTGGCCCCGGCGATGCCGGACCGCGTGGTCGCGGCGTCGCACGGTGACTCGATGGTCATCAACACCTTCGGCTTCGACCCGCGTTACGGCCGCAACTGGGTCTCGCAGGAGGCCACGCTCGGCGGATGGGGTGCGTGGAACGGATCCGACGGCGAATCGGCGCTCATCAACAGCGTCAACGGTTCGATCAAGGATCTGCCCATCGAGATGGTGGAGACGAAGTTCCCGTTCCGCATCACCGAGTACCGCATCACGCAAGACTCCGGCGCACCGGGGAAGTGGCGGGGCGGCAACGGCGTGACCCGTGAGTACGAGTTCCTTACGGACTGCACCATCGGACTGTGGTTCGAGCGTTCCAAGACGCCGCCGTGGGGGCTGTTCGGCGGCCGGTCGGCTGGAGGGCCCGAGGTGATCATCAACCCCGGGCGCGACGACGAACGGCGGATGCTCAAAGCCAACGCCCTGCCGGTGAAGAAGGGCGACATCGTCCGTCTCACGGCCAGCGGGGGCGGAGGGTACGGCGAGCCGGCGGAGCGCGACCCGGAGGCGATTCGTTACGACATCGAGAACGGCTACATCTCTGCGGAGCATGCTCGCGCACAGTACGGCTTTCAAAGCTGACCGCCAAGGCTGTCAGGACCCGAACACCACAACCCGAAATGAGTACAGCATGAGAATTCAGATCACGAAGCGACTCTTCGCCGGCATCGCGGCGGGCGCGGTCGGCCTCCTCGCCCTGAGCGGTTGCGCCGCAGGCAACGGAAACGGCACCGGAGCAGAGCCGGACGGCGGCGACAAGGCCGTCAAGGTCGGCTTCTTCGGCTACGCGGCCTCGAACTCCTACACCCAGGGAATCTTCAAGGGCGTCGAGGCGAAGACCGAGGAACTGGGCGGCACCGCCACCCTCGTCGATGGCCAGTTCGACGGTCAGCTGCAGGTGCAACAGATCAACGACGCCATCACCTCGAAGAAGTTCGACGTGATCATCATCACGGCCAACGACAACCTGGCGGTGCAGGAGCCATTGCAGCGCGCCGTCGACGCCGGCATCACGGTCGTCGTCTCGTCGACTCCCGTCGGCCCGGATTTCACCACGATCGAGCCGCAGATCGACGGTGCCATCAGCGTCGTCTACTCCCCGGTCGCCAACGGCGAGGATCTCGCCGAGCTCGGCGGCATGGCCTGCGAGGAGATCGAGGGCGAATGCCAGGTGGCCTACATGGAGGGCTCACCCTCGCTGCCTCTCGACAAGGCCCGTACCGAAGCGGTGATCGATGGGCTCAAGGCACTCGGCGGCGATGTGAAGGTGCTGCCGACCGCGACCGGCGGATACTCGCAGGATGAGGGTCGCACCGCATACCAGGACATCACGCAGGCCAACCCCGACGTGGACGTCATCATCGGCTCGACCCAGGCGATCGCCGGCGCATGGCTCGCCGGCGGAGATCAGACCGACATCAAGTTCATCGGCAACGGCAGCCCTCAGTCCGCGGTGGAGCACGTCCTCAACGGCGATTGGTTCGCGATCTGGGCGATCGACGGCGTGAACACGGGCGCAACCGCGGCAGAGTACGGCATCAAACATCACAACGGCGAGGATGTCCCCATGGCCACCGACGAGCGCTCGCTGTCGCCCAACAACGCGATGGGCACCCGGGAGGCCCTCGAGGAGAGCGGCTTCACTTCGGGTTACGACGAGTAAATCGACCCCTGCTCCGGGTGGGGCCCCTCCGGCCCCACCCGGTTCCACATCCTCCATCGAGACGAAGGCCCCGCATGACCCTGACCCCCGACGCACAGGCGCCGCACGTCGTCGCGCCCACCATGGTGCTCGAGAACGTCGGCAAGAGCTATGGCAGCACCTCGGTCCTGCGCGACATCACACTCTCGATCGCCCCCGGCGAGATCCACGGGCTCCTCGGCGAGAACGGGGCAGGCAAGTCCACCCTGCTGAAGATCCTCGGGGGCGCGATCACCGCCGACACGGGCACCGTCTCTATGGACGGCGAGCAGGTACGGCTCGGCAGTCCGCGGGACGCCATCGACCTTGGCGTCTCGCTGATCGCGCAGGAGCTCGCGCTCGTGCCGCAGAGATCCGTGCTCGAGAACATCTTCCTCGGCCGGTGGGCCCACCGCGGCGGCTTCGCCCGGACGCGGGCCGATCGTGGGTTCGCCGAACGACTGATCTCGGAGGTCGGCTTCGCCCTCGACCTGGACGCACCGGTGGCGAGCCTGTCGCTCGGGCAGGCGCAGCAGGTCGAGATCGTGAAGGCGCTCGCCCGCGGGTCCAAGGTGCTCTGTCTGGACGAGCCGACCGCGGCTCTGGGGGAGGCCGACACCGAGAACCTGCTCCGCGTGCTGCGCCAACTCGCGGCCAGGGGCACCACGGTCATCATCGTGTCGCACTTCCTCGAAGAGATCCTCGGTCTCGCCGACCGGATCACCGTGCTCCGAGACGGCAATCAGATCGTGACGGATGACGCGGCCGGCTACACCGCGGACAGCCTGGTCAGCCTGATGGTGGGGCGCCAGATGGAAGCCTTGGAGCGAACGCCCGAGCCGGTGGCTGCGGACGCCGAGGTCGCGATCCGCGTCAGCGGCCTCAGCAATCAGCGCATCTCGGACATCTCCTTCGAAGTGCGACGCGGCGAGGTCCTCGGCCTGGCCGGCCTGATGGGCAGCGGACGCAGCGAGACGCTGAACGCCGTGTTCGGGGCCGACCGCGTCACAGCGGGAGAGGTCTGGATCCAGGGTCGGCGAGTGCGGCGCAATTCTGTGAGAGCCAGCATCCGCAATCGCGTCGCCCTCGTCCCGGAGTCACGCAAGGACCAGGGTCTCGTGCTCGGCAGGTCGGCATCCGACAACATCGCCCTGCCATCGCTGGGCCGCCGTCAGCACGCCGGATTCATCCGTCCTGCCCTCGAGCGCGCCGTCGTCGACCGTGCCGTGGCCGACGTCGACATCCGGGGTCGCGTGCAGCAGGTCAATGTCGGAGATCTCTCGGGTGGCAACCAGCAAAAGGTGCTCTTCGCGAAGTGGCTGGTTGACCCACCCGCCGTCTTCCTGATCGATGAGCCGACCCGCGGTGTCGACGTCGCCGCCAAAGCCAACATCCACAGCCTCATCCTGGACCTCGCTGCGGCGGGGACCGCTGTCATCGTCGCGAGCTCCGAACTCGAGGAGGTCCTATCACTCTCGCACCGGGTCGCGGTGATGAAGAAAGGTCGGATCGTCGCGGAGTTCGACCGCTCAGTGTCTGCCGACGAGGTCATGACCGCCGCTTTCCTCTAAGAGAAGAGAATCACCATGAAGACCGAGACCTTCGCCGTCCAGCCGGCGGCCGTCCCGACGACCGCCCGGCGCGTCGATCTGAAGAACTATGGCGTGCTCGCCGGCCTCGTGCTGATCGTGATCTATCTGAGCCTCGCGACCAGCACCTTCCTCACCGCGGGGAACATCGTAAATCTGCTCGATCAGACCGTGGTGGTCGGCCTTCTCGCCGTCGGGGCGACGCTGTGCATCATCAGCGGCGTGTTCGATCTCTCCGCGAGCGCGAACCTCGCGATGTCCGCGATCGCCGGCGTGTACTTCACACAAGCGTTCGGCGTGACCACGGGATTCATTCTGGCGCTGCTCACCGGAACGGTCCTCGGTACCCTCACCGGCCTGCTCATCGTCGTCACGCGAGTGCACTCGTTCATCGGCTCGCTCGCCATGAGCATCATCTACCGTGGCATCGCCGTCGTGCTCACCGGCGGTGCGATCCTGTCGCCTCTGCCCGACCAGCTCGACGCCTTCCGCGTCTGGACCAGGCCGACGTTCGGCGGGATCACGATGGCGACCGTCCTCGTCGTGCTCGCCGTCGTCGTCTTCGGAATCGTGCTGTGGGGTACCACCTTCGGCCGCCGCATATACGCGGTCGGCGGCAACGAGGAGGCAGCTCGTCTCAGCGGCGTCCGCACGCCCCTGATCCACATCTCGGTGTTCGCGATCAGCGGGCTGTGCGCGGCCGCGGCAGGAATGGTGCTCGCCTCGCGGGCCGGATCCGCCCAGCCTGCGATGGCGACCGGCATCGAGCTCACCGCGATCGCGGCCGTCGTGATCGGCGGAACCAGCATCATGGGCGGCGCGGGTGCCGTGTGGCGGACGGCCGTCGGCGTGCTCATCCTCACGGTCATCGCCAACGGCTTCAACCTGATGGGCTGGGACACCACCTACCAGCAGGTCGTGACAGGAGTGCTGATCCTGGTCGCCGTCGCGGCCGATAGCCTGCTGTTGCAGCGATTGCGGCGGAAGTGACGTCGCGGCGATCCGGCACCGAGCAGGGTCTGCTGCTCGACAGGCGATCGGGGGCACCATGCACGTCGGGGTACGCATCACCGAGTCGGTGATGGCCGGGGTGTACGTGCGGTCGGACGGCCGGCGCGGAATGCAGCAGATTCGCGTCGCCGACGATGCCGTCCCTTCGGCATTCGACAGGCTGCTGTCCCGGCTGATCAGCGAGGCGCGCAAGGACGCCGCAGCGGAGGCGGATGCCGCGCCGGGCGCTGATGGCGCCGCGGCGGGCGGCGGATCCGAGCAGATCTCGACGCTCACCGTGGACGTGAGCGCACTGCTGACGCCGAAGCCGGAACCGGTGACCGTCGTGCGGATCGCCCCCAGGCCGCCGGTGGACCGCGCGCACGAGCTCCGCGACGGGGAGGCGGCGCTCTCCCGGGCTCGCATCCTGCACGTCGCGGGCGGGCACACCACCCTCGGCGAGGAGCTCGTGCCGTTCGATGCCGAAGGGCTGCGCAGGATCGTGGCCGACGTCGCGCCAGGTGGCCGCTACGCGGTGACCAGCGTCGGGTCGCTCATCGATTCGTCGCACGAGATCGAGGCCGGCAAAATCCTGCTCGAGCACGCGGCGCCCGCCAGCGTCGGCTATTCACACCACTTCGACAGCGGATCCTTCGGGACCCGCGAGCGCACCGCGGTGATCAACAGCTCGTTGATACCCGAAGCGGAGTCGCTGGTGACGTCGTTGGTGCTCGTGGCCAGCACCCGCCTGCCGCACGCCCGACTGTATGTGACCACCAACGACGGCGGCTGCGTGCCGCTGGCTCGTCTCTCGGTGACCCCGGTGCACTCCATGGCCGCCGCCCGCGCCAGCGAACTCATCGGCGCGGCCGTCGTGTGCGGGATCGACGCTGGCCGACTCGCGGTCGCCGGACCGGACGGGGCGTATCTCGGCGAGATGATCGACGGGGTCGCCGCGGTGCGCGCGAAGCTCGCAGGTCCTGAAGGGGCGATCGCGACCAAGGCTGCTCATCTGGTGCCGCTGCCCGCAGCAGCATCCGACCGGCCCCGCTCCCACCCCGTCGTCGCCGAGCCCGGGCACACCGCCGAGATCCCGGACGCGCACCCGGCCGTCGTCGACCTGTGCGCGCTCGGGGCCGCGTCGAGCGCACTGACCGAGTGGACCCACCGCGTCGTCATCATCTCGAACGCCGAGGACATCCGCCAGGCGCTCGTCGCCGCCGAAGCACGCGTGCGGACCCGCCTCGTCGCGCTCGGAGCGTCGCCATCGCACGTGCGCGTCATCGACTCCCGCGTCGTCGCGACGACCTATCAGGAGCCGCGCGTGGTCGCCGTGCGGGTCCGCGCGGTCGCCTCCGGCGCCGGCGCCGACGGAGGATGGCGGGGAGGGGAGAGCCATGCGCCTCACGGCTGAGGACATCCGCCACCTGCGCACCGGGTCGATCTTCAACGCGTGCACCGCGGATCCGGATTGGTGCGACGAGGAGACCCAGCGGATCCTCGCCCACATGGAGGCGCACTCCACCGCACCGGAGCTGTGCGACGTGACAGAGCTCGACGAGGACGCGCTCGTCGTCTCGGTCGGGTTCGTGAACAACGGCATCCCGATGTCCGATCTGCGACCGGTGGGGGACGAGTTCGTCACATCGCTCCGGCTCATCGAGGAGGCGCTGGGCCGCCCCGTCGCCGGCCTCATCCCGCTGGCGGCGGGCAGCGCCAACGCTCTCCTGCCGCTGCTGGTCGGGATGCAGACCGGCCTGCCCGTCGTGGACGCCGACCCGATGGGGCGCATCCTCCCGCTGGTGAACCAGACGGTGTTCACGCTTGCGGGCCTGCCCGTCGGGCCGGTCGCGGCGTCGGGAGCGACCGGCGAGTCCGCCCTCATCCAGGTCTCCGCTCCGCTGCGGGCCGAGCGCCTGCTGCGCGCCCTCGCTGCGGAGTACGGCGGATGGGCGGCCACCGCCACCTACCCGATGGATGCCGGCACGCTGGCCCGCACGGGCGTGCTCGGCAGCATCACGCGCCTGATGAAGATGGGTCAGATCCTCGACTCGCCGCTGGCCACGGAGCAGAAGCACAATGCGCTGCGTCAATCCGTGGGGGTGCAGCAGATCCTCAGGGCTCGCGTAGGCGACGCCGCCTGGCTCTCCCGCCCGGCCCCGCCGGGGGAGATCCAGCGGCCGGCGAGCGTGGTGCTGATCGAGGAGTCGCAGGGGCGGCTGGTGCAGCTCGAGGTGAAGAACGAGCTGCTCATGATGATGGTCGACGGAGCGGTGCGCGCCGTGGTGCCCGACGTGATCACGATGATGCGTCCGATCGACGGGTGCGTCGCCACTCTCGACGATCTGTGGACCGGCAACGTGGTCGACATCGTCGTGATGCCTGCGGCGGACCCCTGGTACACGCCGGAGGGGCTGCGCCTCGGCGGCCCGACGGCATTCAATCTGTTCGGAGTCGGGACCTGGGGGCGGAGATCATGAGCCGGAACCTGAGCGGGCCGGTCGAACTGCGCGATCTTCTCGAGGCGAGCAGTCTGCGCGATCTCGACGTCCTGCATCTCTCGGCCACGACCGTGCGGGTCCAGGACCTCGCGCTCATCGCCGACATCGAGGAGATCACGTCGGTGGGACCGGACACCGTGATCGTGCTCTCGGATCGCGCGGCGATGGGCGGGTGGATGATCTCGGCGGCCCTGCGCTACGCCTGGGAGCGCCGGGCGAGTGCGCTGATCGTGCCGGATCCGTCGATCACCGACACCGCCGTGGAACTGGCGAGACGTCTCGACGTCACACTGCTGGGAACGAGACAGGACTCCACCCGTCTGGCGCTCGACGTCGGCCTGCAGATCGGGCTCGCGCGCGCCGGATCCATCGCCCGGATCCAGGCGTTCACGGAGCGCATCGCGCACGCGGAGACGTTGACGTCGGCGATGGAGACGATCTCGCGGGAGCTCTCCGGTCGCGCCGTGCGGATCGAATCGTCGGGGACGGTCACCTTCAGCGCCGAAGCGGATGCCGGATCAGCCTCACGCACCGCCGCCGCGCGCGGCGCCGGCCCCGCGGTGCGCGTCTCCGTTCCGATTTACCTCCGCGACCGGAGCCCGGATGCCCTGGTCGTCGACACCGGCGATCACGAGCGGGACTACGCCTCACAGGTGCTGCACGCGGCGGTGCCGTCGGTGCGCGCGCTGCTGAACGAGTCGCGACTGGACTCCATCCTCGACTCGCTCCCGCCGCTCACGGTCACCTCACTCGCCGGCGTTCCGAAGACCGGCTTCCTGGATGCGCCCGGCCAGGAGGCCTTCGAGCGGCTGCTGCGATGGCCCCTCAGCGGCCCCTATGTCGCGGTGTGCATTCTGACCGGCGACGGAGAGCGGCTCGGCCCGGCGGTGCACCAGCTCTGGCAGGGCAGCTTCCCCGACATGCCGCTCGCGCGCGTCACCGACGGCTGGCTGGCGTTCGCTCAGCTCGCCGACGGCGGCCAGCAGCAGCGCTCGATCGCCGAGATGCGGACGCGCTTCGAGGCGGTGCGCGGTCTGGACATCAGGGTCGGCGTCTCGCGCCGTCACAGCAGCCAGGCGAAGATCGTCGACAGCGTGCGAGAAGCCTGGATCTCGGCGCGACTCGCCGGCGACGACTCGCCGGATGCGCCGGCAGGCGCGGGCAGCGGTCTGCTCGTCTTCAGCGAGATCCCCTCCCGCCTCCTCGACCGGCTGCTTCCCGGCGAGCTCGCCGAGCAGCTCGCGAGCGTGATGATGCCGGAGCTGCTCGCGGATCCGGCGGCGGACGAGGTGATCGAGACCGTCGTCGCGTACCTGGCGTGCCGCGGATCCGTCTCGGGTGCGGCCAAGACGCTGGGCCTGCACCGCAACACCGTGCAGGCCCGCATCCGCAGGGCCGAGGTGCTCGGCCTGTCGCTCGCGGATCCTGCGGAGGTGCTCCCGACGCACATGCTGCTCGCGGCGCTTGCCGGTCGCCGCGCTGTCGCCGCGAGCGCCAACCGCCCAGCGGCACCGTCGCGCGCGCTGTGATTGTGCACCTTGCATAATCGGCCGTGAAGGCCGGGGGATACCGTCGCAGCAGTCGAGCAGTCTCGGCTCACGCACACACCCCGATCGATGGAGACCGGATACCCATGTACCGCTCAGTCCTCACGCTCCGCGCCAACGCCGAGCACGTCGAGCGCATCCTCGAGCTCTACCGCAGGGAACAGATCCTGCAGGAGTCGATGAACCTCACCCGGCAGGTCAGCTCGGACATCGCCGTCGCTGCCGACGGCTCAGGAGAAGTCGTCGTGACCGCGGAGTGGCCGGATGAGAACGGCTACCAGGAGTGGCTCGACCACCCCCTCCGCAACCGGACCGCGCCGGAGCTGGCCGAACTGCTCGCCGACGCGGAGATCGGCATCGGGCGTCTCTACCGCGTCGACCACCGAATCACCCGGGACTGACGGACTCATCCGTCCCCGGCCTCACAGACCACGAGATATCCCAGGAGGAAGAACTCCATGTCAGAAAACGTCCGAATCGCCATCGACGTGGGCGGCACGTTCACCGATGTCGTCAAGCTGGTGCCAGCGACCGGAGAGCTGCGGTTCGAGAAGGTGCCGACCACGCCCAAGGAGCCGACGAGCGGCGTGCTCGCCGCCTTCGACAAGGCCGAGGCGGAACCGGCTCAGGTGTCGATGTTCAATCACGGCAGCACTCTCGGCCTGAACGCGCTCCTCACGCGCACCGGAGCACGCATCGCGACGATCGCGACGCGGGGTTTCCGTGATGTGTACCTGCTGGGGCGCACCAACCGTAACGTGATGTACGACATCTCCTACCGCAAGCCGGCCGCGCTGCTCGAGCGCTATGACACCTTCGAGGTCACCGAGCGCAGCTACTTCGACGGCAGCATCCTGACGCCCTTCGACGAGGATGATGCGCGTGCAGTGGCACGTGAGATCGCCAAGCGCGGCTACGACGCCGTCGCCGTGGCGTTCCTGCACTCCTATGTGGCACCGGCCCACGAGCTGCGCATGCGCGAGATCCTGAACGAGGAGGCACCGGGAGTCGAGGTCACGCTCTCGCACGAGCTCTCCCGCGAGTACCGGGAGTACGAGCGCACGAGCACGGCCGTGCTCGACGCGTACATCAAGCCGATCATGCGCAGCTACCTCAAAGCGCTCGAGGGCGAGCTCGAGCGGCGCGGCTTCGACGGCCAGTTCCTGCTTTCCCGCTCGGGCGGCGGGGCGATGACGGCGTCGGCGGCGCGCGAGCAGCCGGTCAACCTCATCCTCTCCGGCCCGGCGGGCGGTGTGGTCGGCGCGGCGGGCTTCGCGAAGCTCATCGGCCGCCCCAACCTCATCACCATCGACATGGGCGGTACGAGCCTCGACGCCTCTCTCGTGCTCGGCGGCGAGCCGGTGCTGTATCACGGCGCCGAGTTCGAGGGTCTGCCGATCAACACCCCCTCGCTGTACATCCACACGATCGGTGCGGGCGGCGGTTCGCTCGGCTACCTCGACGCGGGCGGTGCGCTGCAGGTGGGTCCGAAGAGCGCCGGAGCTGTTCCCGGCCCCGCGGCCTACGGGCGCGGCGGCACGGAGCCCACCTTCACGGACGCCGCGCTGGCGATCGGCTACCTGGGCACCGACACTCCGCTCGGCGGCGAGCTGACGCTGGATCGTGAGAAGGCCGTCGACGCTCTCACACCGATCGCTGGGGAGCTCGGCATCTCCGTCACGCAGCTCGCGCGCGGAATGGTGCAGATCTCGAACACGAAGATCATGGGAGCCGTGCGAGCGATCTCGATCGAACTCGGACACGACCCCAAGGACTTCTCGCTGCTCTCCTTCGGCGGCGGCGGAGGTCTCGTCGCCGTGGACGTGGCGCGCGAGCTCGGCATCCCGGAGGTGATCGTGCCGCCCGGCCAGGGCGCGTTCTCCGCGCTCGGCATGCTGATGGCGGACGTGCAGCACGATTTCGCACGCACCAGCGTGCAGCTGCTCGACAGCCTCGACCCGGAGACCGCGGACTCCGTGTTCTCCGAGATGGAGGAGGAGGCGGCGCGTCTGCTCGAGGACGAGGGCTTCGGTGCCGGATCCCGTCTGTTCCATCGAGCACTCGACGTGCGATACCAGGGGCAGGAGCATTCGGTCGCCGTCGGATACCGAGCCGGCGGCGACGACGGCGAGGACCCGCGAGCGGCCATCCGCAAGGAGTTCGACGAGCTGCACGAGCGCCAGTACGGCCACGTCATGGACGACGCCGTGGAGGTGACGACGTTGCGTCTGACTGCCGTGGGCGTGGTCGACAAGCCAGACCTGCCCGGCATCGCCGCCCGCGAGGACGGATCGACTTTCGAACGACGCACGCGCACGGTCGTCCTTCCCGACGACGAGCTCCAGGAGTACGCCCTCGTCGCCCGTGAGGACCTGCTGGCGGGCGATGCGCTCGAAGGTCCTGCCATCGTCACCGAGCACACCGCCACCACGGTGCTCCACGACGGCGACCGGCTCTCGGTCGGCGCCTACGGCGAACTCGTCATCTCCATCAACAACGCAGTGAAAGGCTCTTGATCATGGTCGACGCGATCACCATCGAGATCATCCGGCACGGACTCCTCGCCGCAGCCGAGGAGATCGCCCGCAATCTCTGCCGCACGGCGTACAACACCGTCGTCTACGAGATCCACGACTACGGAATCGGCATCCACGACGCTGAAGGCAACGTGGTCGCCGACACTCCCGGCGTCGCGGTGTTCACCAGGGGCAATGATTTCGGGCTGAAGCGCTCCATCGAGTTCCTCGGGAAGGAGGCGATGGAACCCGGCGACGTCTTCATCGTGAACTACCCGTACTGGTCCAGCGCGCACGTGCTCGATCCCCTCGTCTTCGCCCCGGTGCACCACGACGACGAGCTCATCGGCTTCGTCACGTGCCGGATCCACGTCGTGGATCTCAACCAGAAAGACCCGGGCTACGTGCTCGACTCGACCGACATCTCGCAAGAGGGCCTCATCCTCCCGGTGTCGAAGCTGTACCGCCGCGGAGTGCTGAACGACGACGTCATCAACATCATCAAGTTCAACAGCCGACGTCCGCGCGCCACGATCGGAGACATCCAGGCGCAGGTCTCGGCCTGCTTCACCGGCGTGAAGCGCACCAGGGAGCTCGCCGAGAAGTACGGGGCGGAGACGCTCACCGCGGCGATGGCGGCGATCAACGAACACGGTGAGCGCCTGGCGCGCCTCGCGGTGGCCCAGCTGCCGAAGGGCACCTGGACCGCGGTCGACTACGTGGACGAGGACGGCGTCGACGTCGGCCAGCTCGTGAAGCTCCAGTGCACGGTCACGGTGACCGACGAGGAGATGATCATCGACTGGACCGGCAGTGCGAAGGGCGTGAAGGGCCCGGTGAACGTGCCGCTCGGCATGACCGAGGCGGCCTGCTGCCTCATCTTCAAGTCGATCACCACGCCGGACTCTCCCGTCGTCGCCGGGAACTTCGCGCCGATGCGCGTGGTGACGGAGCCCGGCTCAGTGGTGCACGCGCTGCCGCCGATGCCGACCTTCACGCTGTGGACCGGCATCCTCGCCGGGGAGGTCATCCTGAAGGCGCTCGCACAGGGAATGCCCGATCGCATCCCGGCCTGCTCCGGCGGCGACGTCGGCGCATTCATCGGCCTCGGCACCAACCCGCGCACCGGAGAACTGTGGCAGGACGGCAGCAACGAAGCCGTCGGCTTCGGAGGCACGGCGTCCCACGACGGGCAGGACGGCATCATGCACCTGTCCGAGCCCGGGTGCCGGAACACCCCGGTCGAGGTGTTCGAGATGCGCACGCCGCTGCTGCTCGAGCACTACGGCTACCGTCCGGACAGCGGCGGCATCGGCCGGCACCGCGGTGGCGTCGGGATCTCGCGGTCGTATCGTTTCACCGCGCCCGGTACCGGCATCATGATCGCCTACAAGACGCAGACGAAGCCGTGGGGGATCGCCGGAGGCGGAGAAGGGATGCCGAACGCCGTCATCCTCAACCCCGGCACGGCGGACGAGGTCTGGCAGGGCGGCAGCTACAACCGGCTCGAGGCCGGCGAGGTGCTGGTCAACGCGACCGGCGGCGGCGGTGGCTACGGCGACCCGAGCGAGCGGGATCCGGAGGCGATCGTCCGAGACGTGCGCAACGGGTTCGTGTCGCGTGAGGCGGCCGCACGGGACTACCGACTCGTCGTCACCGACGATTTCGTCGTCGACGAACGCGCGACAGCAGCCCTGAGGGCGGGCTGACAGCCGGCCCTCAGGGGCCCAAGAGGACAAGGACAGGGAATGGTACAGACAGCATCACTGGTGATCGCCGGTGCGCGAGTGTGGCAGGGCCTCGGCAAGGGGTTCGCCGAGCGCGACCTCGTCATCGTGGATGGCCGGGTCTCGGATCGTGCCGGTGTCGAGACCGACGTCATCGACGCCACGGGCAAGTGGATCGTCCCCGGGCTGATCGACGCGCACTTCCATGCGTACGCCTATGGCGTCGACCAGTTTCAGAACGAACGCGGGCCGCTGAGCTACGCGGCCGTGAAGGGGGCCGAACGCCTCGGAGCCGCGCTGCGCCGCGGCTTCACGACCGTGCGCGACGTCGCCGGCGGCGACATCGGGCTGAAGCGGGCCGTCGACCGTGACGTCTTCGCGTCGCCCCGGTACCTCTTCACCGGACCTGCGCTCAGCCAGACCGGTGGACATGGCGACCCGCGTTCGGAGCACGTCGACGTCTGCTTCGGGCACGGTCACATGTGCGACGTCGTCGACGGTGTCGACGCGCTGAGACTCGCGGTGCGGAACCGCCTGCGGACGGGCGCGCACGCGATCAAGGTGATGACGTCGGGTGGAGTCTTCTCGCTGACGGATCCGGTGCGGGTGCCGCAGTACTCGGCCGACGAACTTCGTGCGGTCTGCGACGAGGCCGCTCGGCGCGGCACGTACGTCACGGCGCATTCCTACTCCTCCGAATCGGTCATGCACTCCATCGAGAACGGAGTGCGATGCATCGAGCACGGCAACCTCATCGATGCGGAGACGGCAGCAGAGATGGCCCGACGCGGGGTGTCCCTGGTGCCGACGCTGGTCACGTACGACGCGATGGGCAGACGGGGCGCGGAGCTCGGGCTCAACAGCATCTCACTCGCGAAGAACCAGGAGGTGCTCACGAAGGGCAAGGAGGCTGCGGCCACTGCGCTCGCCGCTGGTGTCCGGGTCGGCTTCGGCACCGACCTCATGGGCGACATGGAGGACGAGCAGCTGCACGGGGTCCGGCTGCAGGTCGACTCGCTCGGCGCAGAGCAGGCGCTGCACTCGATGACGATGGCCAACGCCGAGATCCTCGGCGACACTGCGATCGGGCACCTCGGGATCGGCGCGCACGGTGATGCCGTGATCCTCGACGGGAATCCTCTCGAGGATTTCTCGGTCGTCTGGGCGGAGGATGCGCAGCGGACGGTTGTGCAGGGTGGCGCGGTCATCGGCTGAACCATGGGAGGCGCGTCGCAGCTCGGGTACGTCGACGTCGAGGCTGCGACCCGGCGCATCCGCGGATGCGTGCGCCGGGTCGCGGTGGCCCGCGTGCACTCGGGAGAGGCCTTCTCCCTGCACCTGGCGCTGGAGTTCATGCAGTTCACAGGGTCGTTCAAGGCGCGCGGGGCGCAGAATCATCTGCGCGCGCATGCCGAGTCGCAGGCGCTCCCGCAGTCCGGTGTCGCCATAGCGTCCGGTGGCAACGGCGGGATGGCGTTCGCGTGGGCGGCACGGTCACAGGGTGTCCCGGCGACCGTGTTCGTTCCGGCGGCCACTCCGGCGGTGAAGGTGGCGCGACTGCGAAGCTACGGGGCCGACGTCCGCGTCGGCGGCTCGGAGTTCCAGGAGGCGGTGGGTGCCGCGCGTGTCTTCGCGGAGGACACTGGGGCTCTGCTCGCCCACGCATACGACGACGTGCTCATGGCGGCCGGAGCAGGGACGCTGCTGGATGAGCTGCACACGCAGCTCCCCGAGCTGGACACCGTCGTCGTCTCCGTGGGTGGGGGAGGTCTCTTCGCCGGCGTGACGACGGCGGCACGGCATCGCGGAGTGCGCACGGTATCGGTCGAACCGGTACGGTGTCGCGCGCTCTACGCCGCGATCGAGGCGGGCGCGCCCGTCGACGTCGACGTGGACTCGATCGCCGCCGACTCTCTCGGCGCGCGGAGGGTGTCGGAGATGGCGTGGCAGGCCGCACAGCATCCGCTGGTGGATTCGGTTCTCGTGACCGACGACGAGATCGTGCACGCGCGGCAATCCCTCTGGGATGATCATCGGCTCGCCGTCGAGCACGGTGCTGCAGCCGCTCTGGCGGGTATTCGCGGCCGCAACGGTTACCGCCCAGGGGCGGGAGAGAGCGTCTGCGTGGTGCTGTGCGGGGCCAACACGGACGTGTCGTCGCTGGCGCCGACGCGCTGAGCGAGGTCAGGCCGGGGGCATCCCGCGGCCGGCGAGCTGCGCGAGCGCCTGAACGCCGAGCGCGACGAGGACCACTGCACCGGCCACCTGAAACAGCGACGTCGCCAGCGGGAACACGGAGACCAAACCGCCGAGGCCGAACAGCGAGAGGAGGACCCGGCGGGTGTTACCCGTCATGATCCCGAGAACGGCGAACAGCGCAGATCGAGAGCGGTTCCGTTCCTGCCCGGCGGTGACGGGTCACCCCGCGAGCGCGTTCCTGATCCGGTCGAGCGACGCGCGCGTGGCGCCGTGCCCGAGGAGGAAGCCCTCCACCGTGCCATATTCGTCGGTGACGCGCTGCAGCGACGCGGACATCAGGGAGGCCGGGGCGCGTGTAGGGCTCGCCGCCATGCTCGCCGGGAACCCGTTCCTGCGATAGTGCTCCTCGATGCGCTTGACGAACGCCGGGCCGAGGAACAACTCGGTGGCGGCGAAGTCGTCCACGATCCATTGAAGCGGCACATCGAGCGCGCCGAGCAGCATGGCGACCACGACTCCTGTCCGGTCCTTTCCGGCCGTGCAGTGCACGACCGCCGGGAAGCGCCCCTCCGGTGCTCCAAGGGTTTCCACGGCGGTGGCCAACTGCCGTGCACGAACCGTGAGCATCTCGTCGTACAGCCCTTCGAGGGTCATCGGTTCCGTGAGGTGCTCGTAGCTCCCCGCGAACAGCGAGTCCTCGAACACCGGCACGTGCACCTCGAGGATCGCCAGGCCGTCGAGCCGATCCGGGTACGACGCGATCTCCGCACTCTCGCGGAGATCGATCACTGTCTGGACTCCGAGGTCGGACAGCACACCGCGGTCTGACTCGGTGAGGTCGCCGAGGGCATCGGAGCGGTACAGCGCGCCGGCGCGAAGGCTGCCGAGTCGTTCGCTCGGGTACCCGCCGACATCGCGGAAGTTGAAGGTGCCGTCCAGCGGAATCCTCCGCGACGGGTGCCCTGGCGGCAGCATGCGCAGCTCGTCCGGGGTCGCGGGGGTGGGCGTCGGGTGAGTCATGAGAGGAACTCTTCGTCCTTTCCGAGGAACTTGAACAAGATGAGGATGGGCGCCAGGCTGACCAGGATGAGCAGCGTTCCGATGACGGAGGCCGCTCCGAAGTCTCCGCGCAGGATCTGCCGGAAGATCTCGACGGACATCGTCCCGGTGCTGCTGCCGTACAGGATGACCGTGGCGTTGAACTCCCGTACCAGGGTCGCCCAGGTCAGCAGTCCGCCGGAGAGGATCGCCGGGAGGATCATGGGGACCGTGATGCGCAGGAACGTCCTGCTCGGCGGTACTCCGAGGTTGACGGATGCCTCCTCCGCCTGGCTTCCGGTCTGCCCGAGCATCGCCGCGGAGGAGCGCACCGAGAACGGCAGCCTGCGCACGACGTAGACGATGACGAGGATCAGGAAGGTGCCGGCGAGGTAGAAGGGCGCGCCACCGAAGGTCACGCTGATGGCGATGGCGAGGACGACGCCGGCCACGGCGTACGGGACCATCGACAGGAAGTCGATGAACCCGGTGGTGCGGCCCGGGCGACGAACGATGAGGTAGGCGATCAGCGGTCCGACGATGACGCAGACCGCGGTGGCCGTCGTCGCCAGGAACATGGTGTTGCCGAGGGATTCCCAGAGCCGTGGCGTGTTCTGCCAGCCTTCGAGGCTGAACTCGAGGATGAACCTGCTGCCCTGCGTTCTGAGCAGGGAACTCGCGACGACCGTGAAGAGCGGCAGTGCCGTGACGAGCAGGATGCCGTACACCGCGACGTTGACCAGGAGGCGGTGGGCGCGTGTGCTTTGGCGAACTCCCAGGGGGATGTTGCAGGAGTTGCCGTAGGAGTGGCGGCGGGCGTAGAAGCGCTGGAAAGTGAGCGCACCGATCGTGAACAGGAGCAGGACGACCGAGAGGGCGCTGGCCACCTGGTAGTCGCTGCCGGTCTCGCTGACGAACTCGGAGTAGATCAGCCGTGGCAGGACGCGCAGGTTCTGTCCGATGATCGCCGGTGTGCCGAAGTCCGTGAACGCCGTCACCGCGGCGAGCAGTGCCCCCGTCGAGATGGCAGGGCGCATCAGTGGGAGCGTGGTGCTCCAGAACACCTTCGCATGCGACGAGCCCAGGTTGATCGCGGCATCCTCGATGCTCTGGTCGATCGTCTTGAAGCCGGAGCTGACCATCAGGTACACGAGCGGCGTGGATTGCAGTCCGAGCACGAGAATGGTGCCCGCCCAGCCGTAGATGCTTGGGAGCGTCATGCCCCATCCGGCGAACCATTCCGTGACGAAACCGCTGCGCCCGAAGAGAAGGATCCAGGAGTAGGCGCCGATGAACGGCGGCGACACGAACGTGAGCACGATCAGGGCCCGCACGAACAGTTTGCCCCGGATCCGGTAGCGGCTGATCAGGTAGGCGAGGGTCGTGCCGAGCATTGTGGCGATCACCGTCGCACAAGCCGTGAGTATCAGACTGTTCAGCAACGCGTCCCGGTAGTAGGCCTTCGTCACGAGATCGCTGTACGCCTGGAGAATGCGGTTCGGATCGTCTGCGAGCAGGCTCGAGCCGATCAGCCGCACGAGCGGGAAGATGAGAAAGAGCAGCAGGAACCCGAGGACGACGATGGAGACGATCGTCCAGAATCCGAGCGGCGCGCGCTGTCGTCGCTCCTTCGCGATCGGCGCGCTCACAGCTCCGCGTCCACGTCATCGTGTGCGAAGCTCATGATCGCATCCGGACCGACCGCCAGGCCCACGCTCGAGCCGACCTCGGGAACGGCGCCACCCTCGCCGATGTCCACCTGGACGCGCTGTCCGAGCCCGCAATCGACCTCGCATCGAGTGAGCGTGCCGAGATAGATGGTCTCGGCGACGCTCCCCGAGAAGACCGCATCAACGGATCCGTGGCCGACCAGCCGGACGTTGTGCGGACGGAAGCCGATCTCGACCTTTCCGGACGCGGCCTCGAGTCCTGCGACGGGGATCCGCGAACCGTTCTCGAGGATCGCTTCTGACCCGGCGGCCTTGGCGACGAAGAAGTTGCCTTCACCGACGAACTTCGCGACTGCGACGGTGGCGGGTGCACGGAAGATCTCGTGAGGGGTGCCCACCTGCAGCAGATCGCCCCGGCTCATGACGCCGATGCGATCCGATAGGGACAGCGCCTCGTCTTGGTCGTGCGTCACGTATATCGTGGTGATGCCGAGTTCCTGCTGCAGCCGGCGGATGTCGAGACGCAGCCGGTTGCGCAGCTTGGCGTCCAGATTCGCGAGCGGTTCGTCCATGAGGAGCACGCGCGGCCTGGTCGCGATGGCGCGCGCGATCACGACGCGCTGCTGCTGCCCGCCTGACATGCTGCGGGGGAGCCGGTCCTCATATCCTTCGAGATCGACCATGTGCAGGGTCTCCCGTACCCTGGCTCGGGCCTCGTCGCCGTGCAGCCCGCGGGATTTCAGCCCGTAGGCGACGTTCTGCGCGACCGTGAGGTGCGGAAAGATCGCGTAGTTCTGGAAGACCATGGCCGTGTCCCGCTGGTGCGGGGGAAAGTGATCGACGGCCTGGCCACCGATGCGGATGGATCCGGCGGTCTGCCGGATGAAGCCGGCGAGCGTCCTCAGCAGAGTCGTCTTGCCGCATCCGCTGGGACCGAGCAGGGTGAAGAACTCGCCGTCCCCCACCTCGAGGTTCGCGGCGTTGACGGCGCGGTGATCGTTGCCGAACATCACTGTGACGTCGGAGATGCTGATAGTCGCCGAGGCGGACATGTCAAACCTTTCGTAGTGCGCGCAACGATGCGCGGCGTGACGCGAGCCGTGACGAGGATCCGGGCGGCGGATGCGGCGATGCCCCTCAGCCGCCCGGATCCGGGCGTTCACAGCGAGGTGATGATCTCCTGCCAGCGCTCGACCCACTCGTCGTGCTTGGCCGTCGCGTCGCCGTCCTGTTCGATGACCTCCACGTCGGAGAGGGCGGGAACCCCACTCGCATCCAGCCCGTCGATGACCGGACGCGCGCCGGGCTGTGTCTCGGTCATCAGGGTCTGAGCGTCCTCGGAGACCAGCCATTCGATGAAGGTCTCGGCGTTGTCGGGGTTCGGGCCGTCTTTGATCTTCAGCAGCGCCTGTTTGGTGATGCCGGCGCCATCCGAGGGGTTGACGAATTCCACGTTGTCCGTTTCGAGGTACGCCAGGAAGCCCTCGTTGGCGATCCCGATGGCCGCTTCGCCTCCGGTGACGGCCTGGAACGGCGCGAAGGTGCCCTCCACCACGACGATGTTCTTCGCGATGTCCTCGACGAGGTCCCAGCCGCCGACGGTGACCCAGTCGGACATCGCGGAGTAGCCGCTGCCGGACGACGTCGGGTTCGCGAGGTAGATCTTGCCCTGCCACTGGGGGTCCGCGAGGTCCGCCCAGGACTGTGGAGCGTCGTCTTCATCGACCAGATCGGTGTTGTAGACGAACGCGTTCAGGAAGCCGTTGAAGGGCACGCCATAGCCGGATTCCAGCCGGAACTCCTCCAGGATGCCGTCTTGGAATCTTCCGGGCAGCTTCTCGAACAGCTCGGGGTTGGTGAGGCCAGGGTCTCCGCCCGCCCAGTAGACATCCCCCTGCGGCTTGCCCGCCTCGGACTGTACGCGGCTGAGCAGCTCGCCCGTGTTGCCGGTGATCAGGTCCACTTTGATGTCGGGATGCTCCTCGTTGAACGCCGCGATGTATGCGTCTGCGTTGGCATCGCCGGAGTACACGACCAGTGCGCCCTCGCCGGGTGAGCCACTGACCGGCTCGGAAGAGGATGCGCATCCGGAGATCGCAGCGATCGACACCAGACCGGCGATCGCGGCGCCGCGACGCAGAACGGTCCTGGATGTGGAGCGGATAGTTTGCTTCATTGCATTTCTCTCTCTACTCGGGTTCGCGCGAGTCTCGGGGTGTCGGTGATGCATTGCCGCTGTGTCGGGCGAACCTCGAGGCGCTGGACTCACCTTAGAAGTGAGCATGAAGCGGCCATCGGCGGTATGCACCTGCCGCTCCTGCCGTGCTGTGCAGAATGCCCTTGAGCCGGGGGCGGCGGGACGCTGCTTATCCACAGCCCCGCCACGCCCACCGCCGGCATCCTCTAACCTGCCTGCATGCCTGCGCTCAGCCCGCACGACGTCGCGGTGATCGTCGTGCACGCCGCGCTCGCCGCGGTCGGCGGATGGCTGGTCGTGATCGACGCCCGCGAGCACCGGCTGCCGAACCGGATCGTGCTGCCCGCACTGGGCGCGCTGGTGACGCTGGCGATCGTCGACGGGCTGGCCACCGGCGACACGGGACGGATGCTGCGCGCCCTCACCGGGGGTCTCGCCCTCGGGGTGTTCTACGCGGTGATGCACCTGGCGTCCCGGCAGGGGTTGGGCGGCGGCGACGTGAAGCTCGCCGCGGCGCTCGGCGTGCTGCTGGCGTGGCACGGCTGGACGACGCTGCTCCTCGGCGCGGCCGGGGCGTTCCTGCTCGGCGCGCTGTTCGCCCTGATGCTCATGGCGCTGCGCCGCGCCGACCGGCGCACCCGCATCGCCTTCGGTCCGTGGATGATCCTCGGCGCGGCGCTCGCGATCACGGCATCCTGACCGATCCGGCGCGCACCGGCGCCGATGCCTGCGGCGGCGGCTAGGGTGAGGCTATGGCACTCGCACGACTTCACGGCGGCCCGCTCGACGGGCAGATCCTCCCGCTCGACGACGTCGAGCTCGACTCCCTGACCCTCCCGTACAGCGAGACGCAGCTGACCTATCGCCGCGACGGAGACGCGACCCGCACCGGCGACAGCGACGGCCCCACCGAGGTGCCGTTCCGCTTCGTCGAGTCCGGCGACGACATCGTCCCCGGTGACGACTGAGCCGCAGCGGTCGTTCGAGGTCGAGCGCAAGTTCGACGCGGACGCCGACACGCCCCTGCCGGACTGGGCGCGTCTGCCCGGCGTGACGAGCGTGTCGGCCGGTGAGCTGCGCGACCTCGACGCCCGCTACTTCGACACGGCCGACGCCGCACTCGCCCGTCGCGGTGTCGCGCTTCGGCGGCGCACCGGCGGTCCGGATGCGGGCTGGCACGTCAAAGGGCCACGGCAGGGCGACGGACGCCTCGAGCTCGGGTGGCCGCTCGACGAGGACGGACGGATGCCGGAGGCGGTGGCCACGCTGGTGGCGCAGTGGACGGCCGACGAGCTGCAGCCGCTCGCCCGCATCGAGAACACCCGCACCGCCTACCACCTCACCGGACCCGACGGGGTGGTGGCGGAGTTCGTGGACGACCAGGTGCGCGCCACCGACCTGCGCACCGGCACCCGGCGCCAATGGCGGGAGTGGGAGATGGAGCTCGGTCCCGCCGCGCCATCTGGCGACGACGAGCGCGCGGCGTTCTTCGACGCCGTGGAGCAGGCGGTGCTGGCCGTCGGCGGTCGCCCGCCGTCCTCCGGGTCGAAGCTCGCCAGGGCGCTCGGGGTCTGACCGGCGGGGGTGCGACGCATGCACAGAGCGACGCGCGATGCGCAACCCCCTGCATCCCACCCACACGTCGTGATTCGGTAGCGATATGACGGCCGCCATCCTCCGCTCCCTGCAGACGATCGTTCCCGACACCCCGCTTCACCAGGACGAGGTGCGGGACGTGTTCGCCGCGCAGCCCGGCCTCGGGCGGCTGGCCAAGCGCCTGGTGACGACCGCGTTCGACGGATCGGGCGTGCGCACCCGGCACACCGTGTTGCGCGAGCTCGACCTGACCGCGGAGCCGGAGGGCACGCACTTCTACGACCGCGCCACCGGCGAACTCCGCGAGCCCGGCACCCGCCTGCGCAACGACCTGTACGCGGTGGAGGCCGAGCGGCTGTTCGTCGCCGCCGCCCGGCGGGCTCTTGACACCGATCCGCAGTTCGGCCCCGAGGACGTCACGCACGTCATCACGGTGTCGTGCACCGGCTTCCACGCCCCGGGGCCGGACTACGCGATCGTGCGAGCGCTCGGGCTCTCCGACGCCGTGCAGCGCTACCACCTGGGGTTCATGGGCTGCTACGCCTCGATGCCGGCGCTGCGGTGCGCCGCGCAGTTCTGCGCGGCCGATCCCGATGCGGTGGTGCTGGTCGTCAGCGTCGAGCTGTGCACCCTGCACCTGCGCTCCTCCGAGGACCCGGATGCCATCATCGCGTCGTCCCTGTTCGCCGACGGCGCGGCCGCCGGGATCGTCTCCGCACACCCGGCACAGGGAAGGGGGCTCGCACTGGACCGCTTCCACACCGCGATCGCCCCGCAGGGGGAGAAGGACATGGCCTGGACCATCGGCGACACCGGGTTCGAGATGGTGCTGTCCACGGCGGTGCCGCAGATCATCGGCGACAGCATCCACGAGGCGCTGCGTCCTCTGTTCGCGGCGGAGGCCGACCTCGGTGCGGCGTTCGACGATGAGCGGATCGGCGACGTCGTGCAGCACTGGGCGATCCACCCCGGCGGGCGCAGCATCCTCGATCATGTGCAGAGCGGCCTCGCCCTCGCCGACGAGCAGCTGACGCCGGCCCGCGACGTGCTGCGCGACTACGGGAACATGTCCAGCGCGACCGTGCTGTTCGTCCTGCGCGCGCTGCTCGACGACGACCGGGTGCTTGAGGGCGAGCGGGTCTCGGCGATGGCGTTCGGGCCGGGCCTCACCGCCGAGAGCGCGCTGCTCACGGTCACCGGTCCGGCGGGCGATGCCTGACCTGTCGGTGCGGGCGTCCGCGGCGCGCGAGCTCATGGACGATCCGGCCGCGGACCTCCGCATGCTGCAGCGCACCTACCAGCGCTTCGCGCTGGTCAACGCCGTCGTCTCGCGGTGGCGGACGCTGTACCGCCGCGAGATCCGCCCGCGCGCGCAGCGACGTCCGGTGCGCATCCTCGACATCGGCGCCGGCGGCGGCGACATCTCCCGGGCCCTCTCCGCACGGCTGCGCCGCGACGGCATCCCGGGAGAGGTGACCGCCGTCGACCTCGATGCGCGGGCCATCGCGTGGGCGCGGGCGCAGGATGCCGGCTCCGGCGTGCGATACCGCTGCGCGCCGGCGGGAGAGCTGGCCGACGAGGGCGAGCGTTTCGACGTGGTGCTGTCGAACCACGTGCTGCACCACCTCGCCCCCGAGGAGCTGTCCGGCGTGCTCGCCGACTCCCGGCGGCTGGTGGCACCGGGAGGGGTGGTGTGTCATCACGACATCGCCCGCAGCCGCACCGCGTACGTCCTGTTCGCCGTGGCGACCGCACCGCTGGCGCCCACCCTCTTCGCCGGATCGTTCATCCGCACCGACGGCCTCATCAGCATCCGTCGTTCGTACACCCCGGACGAACTGGCCGCCGTCGTCCCGGAGGGATGGCGGGTGCGCACCGGCATCCCAGCCCGGCTCGAACTGCGGTGGGAGGAAGCGGATGCCGGACCGTGACGTCATCGTCGCCGGCGCCGGTCCGGTCGGCGCGCTGCTCGCCTGCCTGCTGGCAGCGCAGGGCTTCGACGTGCTGGTCTGCGAACGGCACAGCGGACCTGACGCGCGCAGCAGAGCGATCGGCATCCATCCTCCCGGCCTCGCCGCCCTCGACGCCGCCGGTGTCGGCGACGCAGTCCGCCGCGAAGGGCTGACCCTCGACGGGGGAGAGGTGCAATCCCGAGGCCGGACGCTCGCTCGCGTGGACTTCGGTCGGCAGCGCCCGGTGCTGACACTGGCGCAGCACCGCACCCAGGCGCTGCTGGCCGGGCGCCTGGCGGAGTCCGGGGCGACCGTGCTGCGAGGTGCGGAAGTCACCGGGTTCGAGGACCGCGGCGACCGCGTCGGTGTGCTCATCGCCCGGCACGGGACGGAGCACGACATCACCGCCGCGCTCCTCGTCGCGGCCGACGGGGTGCGCAGCCGCCTGCGCCATGCGGCGGGGATCGGGTGGCGCAGCCGTCGCGGCCGTGCGCGTTACGCCATGGCCGACCTCCCGGGCCGGGGAGACGACGCGATCGCGCGGGTGCACTGCGAACCCGCCGGACTCGTGGAGTCGTTCCCGCTTCCCGGCGGAGCCCGGCGGTGGGTCGTGCGGGAGCGCGCCGGCGCGCCGCTGCGGTCGGCCGCCGCCTTCCAGGCGGAGATCCTCGCACGTCTCGGCGCGGCGCCCGCGATGCCGAGCAACGCCCGCCCCTCGCGGTTCGGTGTCAGCCAGCACACCGCCGCGCGGATGGTGCAGGGCCGCCTGGTGCTGATCGGGGATGCCGCGCACGAGACCAGCCCGATCGGAGGCCAGGGCATGAACCTCGGGTGGGTCGACGCGCTGCGACTCGCGGAGGCGCTGGGGACTCAGACGTTGCACCGGCCCGGCGCGCTGCAGCGCTTTCAGGGCGAACGGCTCGCGGCGGCGCGGGTGGCGCAGCGGCGGGCGGCCTTCTACATGAGTATGGGAGCGCCGGCGACGGGCGCGGCTCTCTCCGGCCGCGACGCGCTGATCCGCCTCCTGGGGTCGCCGGTGCTGCGCGGCAGGAGTGCGGACCTGGTCACGATGCGAGGGCTGTGACGAGGAAGGCCCCCGGAACGGTCATCGCGTTCCGGGGGCCTGTGGTCTGGTCCCGGGTCAGGGACCCAGGAGCCTACGTGTCAAAAATTGATCATGTGCCCCGCGAGGCCGTGGAAGCCCTCCTGCAGCGCCTCCGACAGCGTCGGGTGGGTGTGCACGTTGCGGGCCAGCTCCAGAGCGGTGAGGTCCCACTTCTGCGCGAGGGTCAGCTCGGGCAGCAGCTCCGATACATCGGGGCCGATCATGTGGGCGCCGATGAGCTCGAGGTGCTCGGCGTCGGCGATCAGCTTGACGAAGCCGACCGGCTCGCCCAGACCGTGCGCCTTGCCGTTGGCCATGAACGGGAAGGTCGCGACCTTGATCTCGCGGCCCTCGTCCTTGGCCTGCTGCTCGGTGAGACCGAACGACGCGACCTGCGGCGAGCAGAACGTGGCGCGCGGCATCATGCGGTAGTCGCCCAGCGTCATGGTCTCGGCGTTACCGATGGTCTCGGCCGCCACGACGGCCTGCGCCTCTGCGACGTGGGCCAGTTGCAGCTTCGCGGTCACGTCGCCGATGGCGTAGATGCCCTCGACGTTCGTGCGCATGTGGTCGTCGATCTCGATCGCACCGCGTTCGGTGAGCTTGACGCCGGTGTTCTCCAGCCCGAAGCCGTTCACGTTCGGGGCGAAGCCGACCGACATGAGCACCTTGCCGGCCTCGATCGAGCCCTGCTGACCGTCCTTGCCGGTGTAGGTGACGGTGACGGACGAGCCGTTGTCGACGACCGACTCCACCTTCGTGGAGGTCAGGATGTCGATGCCGTAGTTCTTGTACTGCTTGGCGATCTCCTTCGACACGTCGGCGTCCTCGTTGGGGAGCGCGCGGTCGAGGAACTCGATGATGGTGACCTTCACACCGTAGTTCGACATGACGTAGCCGAACTCCATGCCGATGGCGCCGGCGCCGACGATGACGATCGACTCGGGCAGCTCACGGGAGAGGATCTGCTCCTCGTAGGTGACGACGTTGTCGCTGAGCTGCACACCGGGAAGCAGGCGGACCGTCGAGCCGGTCGCGATGATGACGTTGTCGAAGGTGACCTCTTCGGTGGAGCCATCGGACTTGGCGACCGAGATCGCCTTCGGGCCGGTGAAGGTGCCGCGGCCCTCGTACTCGGTGACCTTGTTCTTCTTCATCAGGAAGTGGATGCCCTTGACGCGACCGTCCGCGACGACGCGGCTGCGGTCCCACGCCTTGCCGTAGTCGATGGTGAACTCACCCGAGATGCCGAAGAAGTCGGCCTTGTGCTTCAGGGTGTGCGCGAGCTCCGCGTTCTTGAGAAGGGCCTTCGAGGGGATGCAGCCCACGTTCAGGCAGACACCACCCCAGTACTTCTCCTCGATGATGGCGGTGGACAGGCCGAGCTGCGCGCTGCGGACGGCGGCGACGTAGCCGCCAGGGCCCGCGCCGAGGATGACGACATCGTAGTGTGGCATGGCTCCAGCCTATCCCTCCGCAACCTGCGCGAGCGGGACGTGACGACCCACCGGGGTCGCCGTTGTCCCCCTCCCGCCGGGCCCTGGGCATCCGATAGGCTGGAAGGCCGGAGGAGGGATACCCGTGACACAGAGCGACAGCCCGATCGGCGCCGGAGGCGCGATTCACCGCAGCGGCGAGCAGCGGCACGACGTGACGCAGACGTTCGGCCACGACTCCGACCTGTCCTTCGTGCCCTTCGGCGTGGAACTGACCGACGCCGAGCAGGCCGCGATCGCGGCGCTCCCGTCCGGCTCTGCGCTGCTGCTGGTCCGCGCCGGTGCACTCGCCGGCGCCCGCTATCTGCTGGACTCCGACGTCACCACCGTGGGGCGCCACCCCGAGGCCGACATCTTCTTCGACGACGTGACGGTCTCGCGTCGTCACGCGGAGATCACCCGCGCCGGATCGGCCTTCGAGATCATCGACCAGCGTTCCCTGAACGGGACCTACGTCAACGGGGAGCGCGTCGACCGCAGCGAGCTCGCCAACGGCTACGAACTGCGCATCGGCAAGTTCCGCCTGAACTTCTTCGCGTCCCCCGTCGATCTCGCGGCGAACGCCTGATGGCGGCGGCCGGCGCCGCCCGTGAGCGCTCCGCGCCCGCGGGCCTTCTCAGCATCGGTCAGGTCCTGGCCCGGCTGACACCGGAGTTCCCGCAGCTGACTTCCAGCAAGCTGCGCTTCCTCGAGGTGCAGGGCATCGTCAACCCGTCGCGGACCGAGTCGGGGTACCGCAAGTTCTCCCCGGCGGACGTCGAGCGGCTGCGTACCGCACTGATCCTGCAGCGCGACCACTACCTGCCGCTCAGCGTCATCCGAGAGCAGCTGGACGAGGCGGAGGCGAAGGGGGACGGCCGCCGCGTCGTCGCGCCGCCGTCGATCGCGCCGCCGGCGCGCCGCTACCGCCGCGACGAACTGATCTCCGCCTCCGGTGCCACACCGCAGCTGCTCAACGAGGCGGTCAGCGCCGGCCTCATCACGGCATCCGACTCCTATCCCGAGCAGGTGCTCACGCTGCTGCGTGCCCTGGTGGCGCTCGTCCGGCACGGCATCGAACCGCGCCACCTGCGCAGCCTCCGGCAGAACGCGGAACGCGAGGCCGCGCTGATCGAGTCCGCCCTGTCGACGCTGCTGCGCCGGACGGATGCCGCCTCGCGAGGACGTGCAGGGGAGCTGGCGCCTGAACTGGCCGGCCGCATCGACGAGGTGCGTGGCCTTCTCGTCAGGCAGGCGCTCGAGCGGGTCCTTTCGTAACGAACCGGTTGCGACACACCTTCGCCGCGTGGCGGATGTCGTTGCCGGTGCGGGGTGGCTGCTCTAGCGTTGAGGTAATCGTTCAGGGAGGACAACTATGGATGCGGATGAGCGCGCGGGCGACCCGCGGTTCGTGACCGAGCTCCTCTTCACCGACGGCCTTCCCGCCATGGATGACGAGGTCGGCTACCGCGGCGCTGTGGCCGCGCGTGCCGCCGGGATCACCTACCGTCAGCTGGACTACTGGGCTCGCACCGAGCTGGTCGTCCCCACGGTGCGCGGGGCGAGCGGATCCGGTTCGCAGCGCCTGTACGGCTTCCGGGACATCCTGGTGCTCAAGCTCGTCAAGCGGCTGCTGGACACCGGCATCTCACTGCAGCAGATCCGCACCGCGGTCGAGCAGCTGCGCGCCGCCGGCATCCGCGACCTGGCCGGCACCACGCTGATGAGCGATGGTGCCTCGGTCTACCTGTGCACCTCGAACGACGAGGTCATCGACCTGGTCAGCCGCGGGCAGGGCGTGTTCGGCATCGCCGTCGGCAAGGTGCTGCGTGAGGTCGAGTCCACCCTCGTGGAGTTCGACCCCACCGCCCCCGACCCGGTCGACGAGCTCGCCGCGCGGCGCGCGAAGCGCACGGCGTAACCCTTCGAGGGGCGCTTCGTTCCCTTCGACAGGCTCAGGGACCCATCTTTCGGGACCCCGCCTGCCTTTCCCGGGCGGTCAGGCCTGCGGGCCGCCCTCGGGGACGGGGACGCGGCCGGTGCGGATGATCCGGTCCAGCAGCGAGTCGAAGTCGGCCGCCAGCTCCTGAGCGGAGTCGCCCGGCCAGATGTGCAGCGGCTTCGCCGCGCCCTGCGCCTGCTGCAGCGAGGTGCGCTCCGGCAGCTGCGGTGCGAGCACGAGCGGACCGAACATGTCGCGCAGCTCCTTGATGCGGAACTGGTGCTCGATGGACTGCGGGCGCACGCGGTTGACCACGATGCCGAGCGGCTGCAGACGGGGGGAGAGGCCGCGGCGGATCTCTTCGATCGCACGCAGCGCGCGGTCGGCGGCGGCCACCGAGAACAGGCCGGGCTCCGTGACGACCATGACCCGGTCGCTGGCAGCCCAGGCCGTGCGGGTGAGTGCGTTCAGCGAGGGCGCGCAGTCGATGAGGACGAGGTCGTACTCGCTCTCGACCGTGGCGAGGGCCTCCTCGAGCTTCCACACGTCACGGACGCTCGGATGCGGGCCGTCGAAATTGATCGCGGACGGGCTGCCGATCAGCACGTCGATCGTGCCGGGGTGCACCTTCGCCCAGCCGCTGGTGGTGATCGCCTGACGGACGACCTTCTCCTTGGGATTGGCCAGCACGTCGGCGACGTTCAGACGCCCGGCGATCTGGATGTCCATGCCCGTGGACACGTCCGACTGCGGATCGAGGTCGACCACCAGGGTGCGGATGCCGCGGGCGAAGGCGGCGGAGGCGAGACCGAGGGTCACGGTCGTCTTGCCTACGCCTCCCTTGAGGGAGCTGACGCTGAGTACGTGCACGGACTCCACGTTACCGTGCCCTAGTCTGGACAGACACTCAGCCCCCCGCCCATGTGCGCGGAACAGCGCACATCGAGCTCTCAGAGGTGTGCATGTTCCAGAAGATCCTGGTGGCCAACCGCGGCGAGATCGCGATCCGAGCCTTCCGCGCGGCTTTCGAAGTGGGGGCCAGAACCGTGGCCGTCTTCCCGTACGAGGACCGCGGTTCGCTGCATCGGCTCAAGGCCGACGAGGCGTACGAGATCGGCGAACGCGGACACCCCGTGCAGGCGTATCTCGACGTCGACGAGATCATCCGGGTCGCGAAGGACGCCGGCGCCGACGCCATCTACCCGGGCTACGGATTCCTGTCCGAGAACCCGGAACTTGCAGAGAAGGCCGCGGCGGCCGGCATCACGTTCGTCGGCCCGCCGGCATCCGTGCTGGAGATGGCGGGCAACAAGGTCGAGGCCAAACGTCACGCGATCGCCGCCGGTGTTCCGGTGTTGCGCTCCACCGAGGCGTCGGACGACGTCGACACGCTGGTAGCTCAGGCCGACGAGATCGGCTTCCCACTGTTTGCGAAGGCGGTCGCCGGTGGCGGCGGCCGCGGCATGCGTCGCGTCGAGAGCAAGGGCGAGCTCGCTCCTGCGCTGGCCGAGGCGATGCGGGAGGCCGGTGCCGCGTTCGGCGATGCGCGCATGTTCCTCGAGCAGGCGGTGCTGCGCCCGCGGCACATCGAGGTGCAGATCCTCGCCGACGCCCAGGGGAACACCGTCCACCTGTTCGAGCGCGACTGCTCCGTGCAGCGCCGGCACCAGAAGGTGATCGAGATCGCCCCGGCGCCGAATCTCGACGACGACGTGCGCCGCGCTCTGCATCGGCACGCGGTGGCGTTCGCCGAGTCGATCGGCTACCAGAACGCCGGGACGGTCGAGTTCCTCCTGGAGACCGCGGGTCCCCGTGCGGGCGAGGCGGTCTTCATCGAGATGAACCCGCGCATCCAGGTGGAGCACACCGTCACCGAGGAGGTCACCGATGTCGACCTCGTCCGCGCGCAGATGCAGATCGCGGACGGCGCGACGCTGGTGGAACTCGGACTCGAGCAGGACGACATCCAGCTGCGCGGCGCGGCGCTGCAGTGCCGCATCACCACGGAGGACCCCAGCCAGGGCTTCCGGCCCGACACCGGGAAGATCACCACCTACCGGTCGCCCGGCGGCGCCGGCATCCGCCTCGACGGCGGCACCACCGCGGCCGGCGCGCAGATCAGCCCCTATTTCGACTCGATGCTGTCCAAGCTCACCTGCCGCGGGCGCTCGTTCGACACCGCCGTCTCGCGGGCCAGGCGCGCCCTGGCGGAGTTCCGAATCCGCGGCGTGTCCACGAACATCCCGTTCCTGCAGGCCGTGCTGGACGATCCGGCGTTCGCCGCCGGAGACCTGTCCACCTCGTTCATCGACGAGCGGCCGGAGCTGGTCCGCGGACGGGTGTCCAAGGACCGCGGCACGAAGATCCTGCGCTGGCTGGTCGACGTGACGGTGAACAAGCCGAACGGGGAGCACCCGCTCACGCCGTCGCCGGCGCACAAGCTGCCGGCCATCGACGTGTCTGCGGCGCCGCCGGCCGGCTCCCGTCAACGTCTGCAGCAGCTCGGCCCGGCCGGGTTCGCCGCCGACCTGCGCGCCCAGACGGCGCTGGCAGTCACCGAGACCACATTCCGAGACGCGCACCAGTCGCTGCTGGCCACCCGCGTGCGCACCCGTGACCTGGTCGCGGTCGCGCCGTACGTTGCCAGGATGACCCCGCAGCTGCTGTCGGTGGAGGCGTGGGGCGGGGCCACCTACGACGTCGCGCTGCGCTTCCTCGCGGAGGATCCGTGGGAACGTCTGGCCGCGCTGCGGGAGGCGTTGCCGAACATCAACATCCAGATGCTGCTCCGAGGGCGCAACACCGTCGGGTACACGCCGTACCCGACCGAGGTCACCGACGCGTTCGTGCAGGTGGCCGCCGCGACCGGCGTGGACATCTTCCGCATCTTCGACGCGCTCAACGACGTGTCGCAGATGCGGCCCGCGATCGACGCGGTGCTCGGCACCGGCACGGCGGTCGCCGAGGCGGCGCTGTGCTACACCGGAGACCTGCTGAACCCGGCCGAGGATCTGTACACCCTCGACTACTACCTGCGCCTGGCGGAGCAGATCGTCGAGGCGGGCGCCCACGTCATCGGTATCAAGGACATGGCAGGGCTGCTGCGCCCTGCCGCCGCGGCCAGGCTGGTGCGGGCGCTGCGGGAGCGGTTCGACCAGCCGGTGCACGTGCACACGCACGACACCGCTGGAGGGCAGCTGGCGACGCTGCTCGCTGCGAGCGAGGCCGGCGCGGATGCCGTCGACGTGGCATCCGCGCCGATGGCGGGGACGACCAGCCAGCCGCCGCTGTCAGCCCTGGTCGCTGCGCTCGCTCACACCGAGCGCGATACGGGGATCGACCTGCAGGCGGCATCCGATCTGGAACCGTACTGGGAGGCGACCCGCCACCTGTACCGGCCGTTCGAGTCGGGGCTGCCCGGCCCCACCGGCCGGGTGTACCACCACGAGATCCCCGGCGGACAGCTGTCGAACCTGCGTCAGCAGGCCATCGCGCTCGGGCTCGCCGACGACTTCGAGCTCATCGAGGACATGTACGCCGCCGCGAACCGCATCCTCGGCCGGGTGCCGAAGGTGACGCCGTCGTCGAAGGTGGTGGGTGACCTCGCGCTGCACCTGGCGGCGGTCAGGGCCGACCCCGACGACTTCGAGCGGAACCCCGAGCGCTACGACATCCCGGATTCCGTGATCGGATTCATGGCGGGCGAACTGGGCGACCTGCCAGGCGGATGGCCCGAGCCGTTCCGCAGCAAGGTGCTCGCCGGCCGCGCGGCACGTACCGGCGTGACGCCGCTCACCGACGAGCAGCGCGACGCGCTGAACGGCACCCCGCAGCAGCGGCGCGACATGCTGAACCACCTGCTGTTCCCCGCACCGACCAAGGCGTTCCGTCAGAACCGCGAGGAGTACGGCGACCTGTCGGCCCTGGACACCGCCGACTACCTGTACGGGCTCGTACCGGGCGTCGAGCACGAGGTGGAGATCGAGCGCGGCGTCCGGCTGTACGTCGGCCTCGAGGCGATCGGGGAGGTCGATCCGAAAGGCATGCGTACGGTCATGACCACGCTGAACGGGCAGCTGCGACCCGTGTCTGTGCGCGACCGCTCGGTCGCGGTGGACACGCACGAGGTGGAGAAGGCCGACACGTCCAAGCCGGGTCAGATCGCCGCACCGTTCTCCGGGGCGGTCACGCTGAAGGTCGAGGCGGGTGCGAGCGTGCGCGCCGGTGACCCCGTCGCGTCGATCGAGGCGATGAAGATGGAGGCGGCCATCACCACCCCCGTGGACGGCGTGGTGGAGCGGCTCGCGATCTCCGAGACCCAGCAGGTCGACGCCGGTGATCTTTTGGTCGTGATCCGTCCGGAGCACTAACGTTGTGCGGGCCCGAAAACCGCCCGAGCTTGGAGTGAGATCGTGACACCGAAGAACATCCCCGAACCCGAAGGGGACGATTCGCTGGGTGTGCTCGATGACAGCCCGTCGTCGGACACCACCGGCATCGGCCTGGTCGGCACCGCGCAGGTGAACGTGAACCTGCCGGTCGAGGAGGACGACGAACTCGACGACGACGCCGTGGTGGACGGCGAGGTCATCTCCGATCTCGTCATCGACACGTCCGCGCTCGCGGACGATGACACGGTGGCCCGGATCACCCAGCCCACCCCCGACGTCGTCATCCAGCTGCCCGCCGAGGACGACGACCGGGCGGATGCCGAGGACGTCCCGGCTGACCAGGCAGGCGCCGGCCCGGCGGACGAGGCCGAACCGGATCACGCTGAGATCGTGGACGAGGAGTTCGCGGAGTCGGAGATCCTCGGCGGCGGAGCGGCCGCGGAGGACGAGATGGTCGATGCGGACGACGACGAGGAGGCTGTGGAGCTCACTGCCTCCGTCGAAGGCGACAGTGAGGCCACCGCCGATGCCGACTCGCTGATCACGACGGTTCACCGGGACACGGCCGAGGAGGACGCCGCCGAGGAGGTCGCGGAGGAGGGACCCACTGAGCCTGTGGTCGAGCCGGAGGCCGCCACGTCGGCCAGGGCCGAGGAGGGCATCGCCGCGGCGGACGAGCCGGCAACGGCATCCGCTCGTGAGACCGCGCCGGAGTCGCAGACCGCGCCGGAGTCGCAGACCGGGCAGGCGCCGCTGGCCGGTATCGAGTCCGCGGTCGCGGCCGCCAGGGCGCAGCTGCGGGAGGCGATGTCGTCGCCCCGGACACCCCGGCACGACGAGACGCGGCCGCGGTCCGCCGAGCGGCCGGCCGCGCGCGCGGAGGACCCCGCCGCATCGGCGGCTCCGACGGCAGGTCCGGCGGGGTCGGAGCCGGCTGGCACGGAGGCTGCGCCGGCATCCGCCGTCGCCCGGACCGAGCCCGCCCGCCCCGCCGCCGACGTCGCACTGACAGCCAAGCGGCTCGACGATCTCGGCGAGGCGAACCGGGAGAGCGCAGACCTGCTCACCGCCGACCGACTGCTCGACCCGCACCGCGCGAAGCGCCCCGAACCGGAGGGTGCGTGGAGCCACCTGCTCTACTCGCTGTCGGGCGGGCGCATCAACATCGGCGACAGCCGCACGGCGAGGGAGCGCAAGGCCCTCACCGCGCGCATCGCCGCCCCGCTGACCGGCACGGCCCGGTTCGTGCCCGTGCTGTCTCGCAAGGGCGGCGTCGGCAAGACGACGGTCACCGTCCTGCTCGGCATGGCGCTCGCGGACGCCCGCGACGACCGTGTCATCGCCGTCGACGCGAACCCGGACCGGGGCACGCTCGCGGAGCGGGCCGTCGGCACGCAGACGAAGTCCGTGCGCGACCTGGTGCGCGCGCAGCAGGACATCCGCGGCTACCACGACATCTCCGCGCTCGTCGCCCGCGACGAGACCCGCCTGGACGTGCTGGCGTCCGACGCGGACCCGCGGGTGTCCGAGGCGTTCGGCGACGCCGACTACCGCGACGTCGCGACCGTCGCCGCGCAGTACTACTCGCTGGTGCTCACCGACTCCGGCACGGGCATCGTGCACTCCGTCATGGGAGCCACCCTCGACCTCGCCGACCAGCTGGTGATCGTCTCCGGACTCAGCGTCGACGAGGCCCGGCTGGCCTCGGAGACCCTGACCTGGCTGGAGAGCAACGGACGCGCCGACCTCGCCCGCGACGCGATCGTGGTGCTCAACCAGTCCACGCCGGGCTCGCCGCTGGTTCGGCTGAACGAGCTGGAGGCGCACTTCTCCACGCGAGCCCGCACCGTGCTGCGCATCCCGTACGACACGCAGATCGCCGGTGGCGGACCGATCGACTTCGCCAGCCTCGCACCGGAGACGCGTCGCGCGGCGCGCGAGCTCGCCGCCGCGCTCGTCGAGGGGCTGCGGGGGAGGAGCGCCTGATGGCGGTGCGCGAGATCCGGCTGTACGGTGACCCGGTGCTGCGGACCGTGTGCGCATCCGTCGACGAGATCGACGACGGGGTGCGCGCGCTGGTCACCGACCTCATCGACACCGTGAAGCTGCCCGGCCGAGCCGGCGTCGCCGCCAACCAGATCGGCGTGGCGCTGCGTGCATTCAGCTACAACATCGACGGGGACGTCGGATACGTCATCAACCCCGTGCTGACGGAGGTGCGCGGCGAGCCCCAGCCGACCGGCGAGGGATGCCTGTCGGTGCCCGGCCTGTGGCACGAGACTCCCCGGCACCCGTGGGCGCGGGTCGAGGGCATCGACCTGGACGGCAACACCGTCGTCATCGAGGGGGAGGGGCTGCTCGCCCAGGCACTGCAGCACGAGACCGACCACCTGGCCGGCAAGGTGTACCTGTCTCGGCTCGAAGGGGACACGCGCAAACTGGCGATGCGCCAGGTGCGCGAGAGCGACTGGTTCTGACACGGGTGGTTGTGACGCGGGGTGGGGGGGGGCCGCGCCCCCCCCCCCCCCCAGCGCCCCCCCCCCCCCCCGAGTAACACGGCCACGCGCGCACCAGGGGCCCCGCCCGGGTTGGCCGGTGCCCATGGAGGCCCCGCAGGGTC
>NZ_JAPSLI010000003.1:114433-352193 GCF_031180975.1 Microbacterium sp.
TTTCGGCCGGGGGGGGGGGTCCGGGGGGGGGGGGGGGCCCCCCCCCCCCCCCCCCCGCGTCCGATCAACCCCCCAGCGGGACGTTCGTGGTCTGCACCGGCTCGTCGTAGATCTTCGCGATCTCGTCGGCGAAGTCCTTCAGGATCACGTTGCGCTTGATGGACATCTTCGGTGTGAGGTGACCGCTCGCCTCGGTCCACTCCTGGTCGAGGATCGTGAACTTGCGGATCGACTCCGCCCGCGAGACGTGCTTGTTCGCGCGGTCGATCGCCCGCTGCACCTCGGCGCGGACCGTCTCGTTGCGCGCGGCATCCGCCAGCGACATGTCGGCGGGCAGGCCGTTGTTGCCCAGCCAGGTCGGCAGCATCTCGGGGTCCAGGGTGATCAGCGCCGAGATGAACGGTCGCTGGTCTCCGACCACCACCACCTGGCCCACGATGGGGTTGGAGCGGATGGGGTCCTCGAGCACCGCGGGCGCCACGTTCTTGCCGCCGGCGGTCACGATGATCTCCTTCTTGCGACCGGTGATGGTGAGGAAGCCCTCGGCGTCGATGCTGCCGATGTCGCCGGTGCGGAACCAGCCGTCGCGGAACGCCTCGGCGGTGGCCTCGGGGTTCTTCCAGTACTCCTTGAACACGTTGATGCCGCGCACCTCGATCTCGCCGTCCTCGGCGAGGCGGATGCCGACGCCGGGGAGGGCCGGCCCCACGGTGCCGATCTTGGACTTGTCGGCGAGGTTCACCGTCGCCGGGGCCGTCGTCTCGGTCAGGCCGTAGCCCTCCAGGATCACCACGCCGAGGCTGTGGAAGAAGTGGCCGAGACGCGGGCCGAGCGGGGCTGAACCGGACACGGCGTACTCGACGTTGCCGCCCATGGCGGCACGCAGCTTGGAGTACACCAGCTTGTCGAACAGCGCGAACTTGACCTTCATCCCGAACGGGATCTTCTTGCCCTCCTCGAGCAGCTGCGAGTGCTCCACCGCCACCGCTGCGGCGGCGCGGAAGATCTTGCCCTTGCCGCCCGCCTCGGCCTTCTGCTCGGCCGAGTTGTACACCTTCTCGAACACGCGGGGGACCGCCAGCAGGAAGGTGGGCTTGAACGATCCGAGCGCCGGGAGCAGTTGCTTGGTGTCGGGCTGGTGGCCGGTGCGCACGCCGGCGTGGATGTTCAGGATCGAGATGAACCGGGCGAACACGTGGGCGGTCGTGATGAACAGCAGCGTCGACGCGCCCCCGGGGGCGTCCAGCACCTGGTGCAGCGCCTTCGCGGCGTTGCGGCACAGCTCGACGAAGTTGCTGTGCGTGAGCACGCATCCCTTGGGGCGCCCGGTCGAGCCCGAGGTGTAGATGAGGGTGGCGATGTCCTCGCCGCGGGCAAGGTGGCGGCGCCGCTCGATCTCGGCGTCCTCCACGCTCGCACCCTGCGCGGTGAGGGTGTCGATCGCACCGAGGTGCAGCTGCCACACCTCGCGCACCAACGGCAGGTCGCTGCGCACCTCGTCCACCCGCGCGAAGTGATCGGGGGACTCGACGATCAGCGCGGTCGCGCCGGAGTCCTCGAGGATCCACTGGATCTGCGCGGGCGAGCTGGTCTCGTAGATCGGCACCATGACCGCGCCGGCGTAGAACAGGGCGAAGTCGACCAGGGTCCACTCGTACGTGGTGCGCGCGATGAAGCCCACCTTCTCGCCGGGCTGGACGCCGCCGGCCACGAAGCCCTTGGCGAGCGCGATGACCGCGGTCTGGAAATCACGGGCGGACACGTCGCGCCAGCCGGCGCCGTCCGGCACCGAGAACAAGGCCCGGTCGGGGGTCTGCGCGACGCGATCGGCGAGCAGATCGGTGATGTTCGCCTCCGGGTCGGCGGGGACGATCGCGGGGACTTCGAACTGGACCACGGCAGCTCCTTCGGTACCGGAAGTACGGATATGCAACGAGTCTAGGCTATGGGATTCAGTCGCAGACAAAATGAAACTCAGTCGCAGGGACGGGGGCGGCGCTAGACTGCGAGGCGATGTTCTACTGGCTGATGAAGTACGTCGTTCTCGGCCCGCTGATCAAGGGGATCTTCCGCCCGTGGGTCGTGGGACGCGACAACGTGCCCGTCAGCGGCGCGGCCATCCTGGCCAGCAACCATCTGTCGTTCGCCGACTCGATCTTCCTGCCCCTCATGATCGACCGACCCATGTCGTTCCTGGCGAAGAGCGACTACTTCACCGGGCGCGGCCTGAAGGGCTGGGCGACCCGCTTCTTCATGAGCGCCACCGGCCAGATCCCGATCGACCGCTCCGGTGGCAAGGCATCGGAGGCGTCGCTGAACACCGGCCTGCAGGTGCTCGGGCGCGGGGACCTGCTGGGCATCTACCCGGAGGGCACCCGCAGCCCGGACGGCAAGCTGTACCGCGGCAGGACGGGGCTGGCGCGCATGGCGCTCGAGGCTGGGGTCCCGGTGATCCCGGTCGTCATGGTCGACACGGACACGGCGATGCCGATCGGCACCCGCATCCCGAAGGTGATGCGCGTCGGCGTGGTGATCGGCGAGCCGCTGGACTTCTCGCGCTACGCAGGCATGGAGAACGACCGCTACATCCTGCGGTCGGTCACGGACGAGATCATGGTCGCCCTGCAACGGCTCGGCGCGCAGGAGTACGAGGACGTGTACGCCTCGACCGTCAAGGACCGCCTGCCGGTCAAGCCGTCGCGACGCCGCTGAGCGAGCGGCTCGCACCTGTCGTCACAGGGCGCTGGGCGCGTTTCTGCGCCCACTAAGCTGGAGGGATGCTTCCCTCGCACCCTGATCTCGACGCGTGGCGGTCTCTTCCCATCAAGCAGCAGCCCCAGTGGCCGGACGCCGAGCGGGTCGCCGAGGTCTCCTCCCAGATCGCCGCGCTGCCGCCGCTGGTGTTCGCCGGTGAGGTCGACAACCTCCGCGACCGCCTGGCGCGCGCTGCCTCCGGCAACGCCTTCCTGCTCCAGGGCGGCGACTGCGCCGAGACGTTCGCCGGCGCCACCGCCGACCAGATCCGCAACCGGATCAAGACCGTGCTGCAGATGGCGGTCGTCCTCACCTACGGCGCCTCGATGCCCGTGGTGAAGATGGGGCGCATGGCCGGCCAGTTCGCCAAGCCGCGCTCCAGCGACACCGAGACCCGCGGCGACGTCACCCTGCCCGCGTACCGCGGCGACATCGTCAACGGCTACGACTTCACCGAGGGCTCCCGTCAGGCCGACCCCGGCCGGCTGCTGCAGGGCTACCACACGGCCGCGTCCACGCTGAACCTCATCCGCGCCTTCACCCAGGGCGGTTTCGCGGACCTGCGCGAAGTGCACTCGTGGAACAAGGGCTTCGCGCAGAACCCGGCCAACCAGCGCTACGAGCGCATGGCTGTGGAGATCGACCGCGCCATCAAGTTCATGGAGGCGGCCGGCGCCGACTTCGACGAGCTCAAGCGCGTCGAGTTCTACACCGGCCACGAGGGGCTGCTCATGGACTACGAGCGCCCGATGACCCGCATCGACTCCCGCACGAGCACGCCCTACAACACCTCGGCGCACTTCCTGTGGATCGGTGAGCGAACCCGCGACCTGGACGGCGCTCACGTCGACTACTTCTCGCGCATCCGCAACCCGATCGGTGTGAAGCTCGGCCCCACCACGACGCCCGAGACGGCGCTGGCGCTGATCGACAAGCTCGACCCGGAGCGCGAGCCCGGTCGCCTGACGTTCATCACGCGCATGGGAGCCGGCAAGATCCGCGACGCGCTGCCGCCGCTGCTCGAGGCGGTCAAGGACTCCGGCGCGACACCTCTGTGGGTCACCGACCCGATGCACGGCAACGGCATCACGACGCCCACCGGCTACAAGACCCGTCGCTTCGACGACGTCGTCGACGAGGTGCGCGGGTTCTTCGAGGCGCACCGCGCCGTGGGCACGTTCCCCGGCGGCATCCACGTCGAGCTCACCGGCGACGACGTCACCGAGTGCCTGGGGGGCTCGGAGCAGATCGACGAGGCCGGCCTCGCGACCCGCTACGAGAGCCTGTGCGACCCGCGTCTGAACCACATGCAGTCCCTGGAGCTGGCGTTCCTGGTCGCCGAGGAGCTCGAGCGGCGCTGACCGGCACACGACAGCGGCCGTCCCGGTGATCGGGGCGGCCGCTGTCGTGTGCGCGGGAGCGGGGAGCCGGCGCGGGTCAGAACGGGTTGCTGCGGATCAGCAGGCGGACCTCGGCGCCCTTGCGGCGCATCTCGCCCTCGCCGGGATCCGACCCGGTCACCTCGGTGAAGTCGTTGGGGAAGGCGCCCCACACCGCGCTCCAGGTGGGCTCGAAGCCGGCGTCGCGCAGCTTCTGCGCCGCCTCGTCGCGGGTGAGCCCCTCCACGCCCGGGACCTCGAACAACTGCGGGCCCTTCGACACGATCAGGGTGACGGTGTCGCCCGTCTTCCAGAGACCCTCCTGCTCGCGGTCCGCGATGCCGATGACCAGGCCCTCGTCGAGGTCGTTGTGGAACTGTTCGATGCGCTCCTCGTTCACGACCAGTTCGGCATCCGTGAGCACGTTCGTCGCGTCGCCCACCGACTTGCCGGTGACGTCCGGAACGGGCCCGACGGAGATCTGCACCAGGGCCGAGTCGGCCTCGTGCAGCGTGCAGCCGCCACCGCACGCGAACGGGTCGCCGCCGTCGCGCGGTGTGACGCGCACGTTCAGCACGTGACCGGCGTCGAGCTTGTCGAAGTACTTCTCCGGCTCTTCGGCGACCTGGACGTTCGCCTCGGCGAGGATGTCGCGCACCTCCTGCTCGGTGCGGCCGGTGAGCTCGGGGATGGTGTGCTCGGCCGGCCCGGCCGACACGATCACCGCCACCTCGGCGCCCTTGTCGAGGCGCTCGCCCTCACCCGGCTCGGTGTCGATCACAGTCCCGGCCTCGACCTCCGTCGAGTTGCGCTCCGTGCGGTGCGGAGCGAAGCCCTCGGCCACCAGTTCGGCCGCGGCGGCCTCGTAGGTCATCCCGGCGACGCCGGGGACGGCGATGAGCGAACCGGGGCCGGAGCCGAACCACCAGCCGACGCCGCCGGCGAGCACGGCCAGCAGCAGCACCAGGGTGAGCAGGAAGGCGCCGCGCGCGCGGCGACGGGCGGTGCGCCGACGCAGCAGCGTGGCGTTGTCGGAAGCCTGTCCGACCTCCGCCGTCGCGTCGGCGGTCATCAGCGACGCGCCGGGCAGGATCTTCGTCACCGCCCCGGAGTCGTACTCGGCGGAACCGGGGGAGGTGGTCGTGACGACCGGTGTGACGCCCAGTTCGCGCTCGATGTCGCGCAGGCGCTCGAGCATCTCCCTCGCGTCGACGGGGCGCTCGTCGGGGGACTTCTCCGTCGCCCAGAGCACCAGCTCGTCCAGTTGCTCCGGCACCGACGGGTTGCGCACGCTCGGACGCGGCACCTGCTCCGTGGCGTGCTGGAACGCGATCTGCATGGGCTGCTCGCCCTGGTACGGCTGCTCCCCGACGAGCATCTCGTACAGCATGATGCCCAGGGCGTAGATGTCGCTGCGGGCGTCGGCGGTGCCGCGCGTGACCAGCTCTGGTGCCAGGTAGGCGATCGTTCCGAGCAGTTGCGCGCCGGTGGCGGTGTTCGCGGTCGTGGCGCGCGCCAGGCCGAAGTCGCCGATCTTGATGCGGCCGTCCTCGGCCAGCAGCACGTTCTCCGGCTTCACGTCCCGGTGCACGATGCCGGCCTTGTGCGCGGCGGCGAGGCCCGACAGGATCGCGTCCATGATCGTGATCGTCTGCGCGACGGTCAGCCGCTTCTGCTCGCGGAGCAGTTCACGCAGCGTGATGCCCGGCAGGTACTCCATCACCAGGTAGGCGAGCTCGCCGTCCTGGCCCTGGTCGAACACGTTGACCACGTGCGGGTCCGCGAGGCGCGCCGCCGCTCGAGCCTCCTGGATGAAGCGGCTCTGGAAGGCGGAGTCGTCGCTGAGATGCGCGTGCATCACCTTGAGGGCGATGCGACGCTCCAGGCGCATGTCCGTGGCGACGTACACCGTCGCCATGCCGCCGCGCGCGATGCGCGCCCTGACCCGGTATCGACCGTCGACAAGCCGCCCGATGAGCGGGTCGGCCTGCTGGTTGGTCGTCACAGGGAGAGTCTATGAAGAAGCGGCTGTGAGCCCGGGGAACGGCTCGCCCCCGTCGCATCTCGAAACGGTGACGACTGGCGTGTCATCCCAGGGTGGCGAGCCACTGCCGCGCCTGCTGCTCCCACTGCCCGTAACGGTCGGGGAACGCCGAGATCTGCACGGCCTGCGCGGCGCCGGTGAACGACTTCGTCTGCCAGCCGGGGATGTCGAGCAGTCCCCGCGTGGTCGAGCCGTTCGGGTCCTGCGCACCGCCGTAGAACACTCGGATGCTGCGGTCCGCGTCGAGGATCTGCGCAGCGGTGCCCCAGCCGTAGCTCGGCCGCTGCTGGAACAGGCCCAGCGAGTCGCGGTCGCCGTAGTCCAGGTTGCGCAGCGACGACTCCACCATGGCGGTGGCGAGCGCGATGGCGATGCCCCGGTCAGGGACGCCGAGCTCGCGGCCGATGCGGATGATGCGCACCGCATTCGCCTTCTGAGCGGCGTCGAGCGACGCGAAGCGCTGGCCGGGCGTGGGCGGCGCGAGGCGCAGCGTCTGTCCGGGGTAGATGATGCTGCCGTTGCCCAGGCCGTTCGCGGCGAGCAGGGCCGAAACAGTGGTGCCGTACTTCTTCGCGATCCCGTACAGGGTGTCGCCCGCGACGACCTTGTGCGCACCGGTCGCCGCGGGAGGTGCGGCCGGCTTCGAGACCGCCGCGGCGGGCACGGGGGCGGCGGTGGGAGCGGCGGTCGAAACCGTGAGCTTCTGGCCGGGATAGATGATCGCGCTGCGTCCCAGGCCGTTGGCGGCGATGATCTTCGCCACGGTGGTGCGGTACTTCTTGGCGATCGCGTACACGGTGTCGCCGCGCACCACCGTGTGGGTGGTGGCCGCGGTCGACGTCGCGGCTGGGCGCGGCGCAGGAGCGGATGCCGGTGCCGCGGCCGCCCCGGTGAGGCGCAGCCTCTGGCCGGGGTAGATGACCGAGCGCGGCGTCAGTCCGTTCCAGCTGAGCACGTCGGCGGTGCGCAGCCCGTACTTGCGGGCGACCGCCCACACTGTGTCACCGGGCTTCACGACGTGGGTGGCGGGCGACGCGGTCGCCGCGGGGCGCACGGCCACGGCCACGGCCTGCAGGGGTCCGGCGGCAGCGGGCGTCGAGCGCGGAGTCATCGCGGAAAGGGCACCGCTGCGCGGCTCCTGCGCCTCGGCCGGGGCCGCGGTGAGAACAGCCGCGAGCGTGCCGATCACCGCCGCGGGTGCCGTCATCGTCGCAGTCATCGTGCGTACTCGTGCTGCCGTGGAACGTGTGCTCATATCGCCTTCTCCCCCTGGATCGCTGTTGACACGCTGGCACGGTTGTAAAGAGTTGTCAACAGAAGTGACCTCTGATGCCGATGTGATTGGTGTGGTTTGCCCCGTCACACTGCGTCCTTCACGCTCGCCCGGTGTCGTGGGGTCGATGTGGGAGTGAGATAGTGGAGGCGTGTCTGAGAACGTCAGTGACCCCACCGCTTGGCTGACCGTCCCCGATCTCGTCGAGGTGCTCGGCGAAACGCCGGGCCGGGTCCGCCGGCTCCTCGACGAGCACCACCTGATCGGCTCCCGGCGTCACGGCGCCTTCGCGGTGCCGGCGGTGTTCGTCGTCGACGGTCGCCCGCTGTCCTCGCTTCGGGGCACGGTCATCGCGCTGAAGGACGCCGGCTTCACCGACGACGAGGCGATCGACTGGCTGCTCGCCGAGGACGACACGCTGGGACGCACGCCGATCGCCGCCCTTCTGGACGGGCACAAGAGCGAGGTCCGCCGCATCGCGCGCACGCTCGCCTGAGCCGTTCCGCTCTCAGGCGGTGCGGCTGATCGCGGCGTCCGCGAGCGCCTGCAGCTCGGCCACGGCCGACCCGTGCAGTTCCGAGGACCGCAGCGCGGCGTCGGCCTGCGCGGTGTAGTCGGCGATCATGGCCTCGACACGCTCCAGCGCTCCGGTGCGCCGGATCACCGCCTGCAGCGTCTCCACCTCGTCGGGGGAGAGCGCGGGGTCTCCGAGACGGGTGTCCAGCCGGTCGCGTTCGTCGGGCGCGAGCCGCTCCCGGGCGAGCGCGATCAACGCGGTGCGCTTCCCCTCGCGGAGATCGTCCCCCGACGGCTTGCCGGTCACGGCGGAGTCGCCGAAGACACCGAGTACGTCGTCGCGCAGCTGGAACGCCATGCCGACCGGAGCGCCGAACGCGCGCAGAGCGCTGAGCTGTCCGGCATCCGCGCCGGCGAGCAGCGCGCCGAGCGCGAGCGGCTCCTCGACGCTGTATCTCGCCGACTTCAACGACACCACCCGCAGCGCGCGCTCCAGCAGGTCGGCGGGAGGGCTCACGCTCCACGCCGACTCCTCCGTGATGTCCAGCAGCTGGCCGACGGTGACGTCCCGGCGCATACGCGCGTACTCCGCCCGGACAGCGCCGGCATGCGGATGCCCGGTGACGGACTCCTCGAACAGATCGTCGCTCCAGGCCACCAGCAGGTCGCCGAGCAGCACCGCCGCGGATCGGCCGAACGCCTCGGCATCGCCGGCCCACCCGGCCGCACGGTGCGCCTGCTCCAGAGCGCGATGCGAGGCGGGGCGGCCCCTGCGGGTGTCGGAGTTGTCGATGAGATCGTCGTGCACCAGTGCGGCGGACTGGAAGATCTCCAGCGCCGCGCACAGCGACCACAGACTGTCCGGCTCGCCGATCGCGGGGTCGGCGCGGCGGGCGACGGCGGCCCAGCCGGCGTGACAGAAGCGCGCACGCAGGCGCTTGCCGCCCCGGAGGGTGTCGCTCGCGGCATCCAGGAACAGCACGGCGTCGGGGCCGTATTCCGCACCGGCGCGACGGGTGCGCTCGAGGAAGTCGCTCAGGCGGGAGGCGACGGCGTCTGCGACAGGGGAGGAGGCCACGATTCCCAGCCTAGATGCAGGTATCCGACCGCCTTCCGGTAGCCGCCCGGCTCGAGCGCGAGTAGACTGGAATGATCGAGACGAGGGGGACGGAATGCCTCTTTCCGAACAGGAGCAGCGTCTGCTCGACGAGATGGAACGCCATCTCCTCAAGAACGATGCCGATGTCGTGACGGCGCCGTCGGGTGACCGTGCGCTGAGCTACCGCAACCTGGTGTACGGCGCGCTGCTGTTCCTGGCGGGCATCGGCGGACTGATCGCCGCGGTGGCCGCCCGCGAGTCCCTCGGAGCCGCCGGCAGCATCGTGCTCGGCGTCATCGCATTCCTCGCCATGCTCGGCGGTGCGATGCTCGCCTTCACCCCCGTGCGGCGTCCGCAGGCCGCCGCCGAACCTTCGCGACGATCATCCCGCTCCAAGGACTCGTCCTTCATGGACCGCATGAACGACCGATGGGACCGCCGCCAAGAGGATCGATGATCCCGCAGAGCGCCCTCCGCTCGCACTGAACTCGAAAGCCCGGATGCCATGCATCCGGGCTTTTCGCATGTCCGGCATCCGAGCGGCGCGTCTTCCTCCACCCGCCCTCCACCACCCCTCCACCACCCTCCACCCCCGTGTTTCCGCGAGAACACGGGGGTGCGCTGCGTCCGCACGGGCCGTTGGCAGGAACTCGGGGAGATTGTGCGTAGGAAAGTGGGGGGAAGTGGAGTAAAGTGGTGCGCACCTCGAGTCAGGCCGGAACACAGAGGGGGTGATGGCCGATGTTGCTGGGTACTCACACGCCGAAGCTCGACGACAAAGGCCGTGTGATCCTCCCGGCGAAATTCCGTGAAGACCTGGCAGGCGGCATCGTCGTCACTCGAGGGCAGGAACGCTGCCTGTACGTGTTCAGCACGGCGGAGTTCGAGACGCTGCACGAGCGCATCCGCCAGGCGCCGCTGAGCAACAAGCAGGCCAGGGACTTCCTGCGCCTGTTCCTCTCCGGCGCCAGCGCCGAGATGCCGGACAGCCAGAACCGCATCACCATTCCCGCGCACCTTCGCCAGTACGCGGGGCTGGAGAAGGAGCTGGTGGTCACCGGCGTCGGAGCCCACGCCGAGATCTGGGACGCGGCCGCCTGGAACGCGTACCTGGAGAGCAACGAAGAGACCTACGCAGATCTGGAACAGGAGGTGATTCCCGGATTGTTCTGACCACGGCTGTGATGCCTCGCCGCTCCGCCCCGACACACTTCCCCGGTGCCGGGTCGAGCGGAGAGGAATCAGAGCCGGAGGTCACGGGAAGAGATCATGAGCCTCCGCGACATCCACACCCCCGTCCTGCTCGACCGCTGCGTCGAGCTGCTCGGCCCCGCCCTCCGGCGCGACGGCGCCGTGCTCGTCGACGCCACCCTCGGCATGGGCGGTCACTCCGAGTCCTTCCTGGAGCGCTTCCCGAACATCCGGCTGGTCGGTCTGGACCGCGACACCGACGCTCTTCGCATCGCGGGGGAGCGGCTCGCGCGGTTCGCCGACCGGGTGACCCTGGTGCACACCGTGTATGACGAGATCGGCCTGCACGCGCAGGGCGCGTCCGGCATCCTGTTCGACCTCGGGGTGTCGTCCCTGCAGCTCGATGAGGCCGACCGCGGCTTCGCCTACTCGAAGGACGCGCCGCTGGACATGCGGATGGACCAGACCCGCGGCATCACCGCCGCGCAGATCCTGGCCGAGTACAGCGAGGGGCAGCTGCGTCGCATCTTCGAGCGCTACGGCGAGGAGAAGCTCGCCGCCCGGTACGCGCGGTTCATCGTTCAGGCGCGGGAGACCCGGCCGCTCACTCGTTCCGGCGAACTCGTCGACCTGCTCGTCGAGGCCACCCCCGCGGCCGCGCAGCGGGCGGGGCACCCCGCCAAGCGCGTGTTCCAGGCGCTGCGAATCGAGGTCAACACCGAGCTGAGCGTGCTGGCCGACGCGATCCCCGCGGCGATGGATGCACTCGCGGTCGGCGGGCGCATCGCCGTCATGTCGTACCAGTCGCTGGAGGACCGCCTCGTCAAACAGGCGTTCGCCGCCGCGTCGTCGTCGACGGCACCCGCCGGCCTCCCCGTGGAGCTGCCGGAACACGCCCCCCGCTTCCGCGTCCTCACCAAGGGTGCCGAGCTGGCGGGCGAGGAAGAACGGGCGCGCAACCCGCGCGCCATCCCGGTGCGTCTGCGCGCCGCCGAGAAGCTGAGGGAGACGGCATGAGCCTCCAGGCACTGCGCGCACAGCCGCGCACCGAGCCGGCGAAGGCACCGGAGCGACGCCTGCGCCCGGTGATCGAGCCGGACCGTCGGCACCGTCCGAAGCTCGCATACGCGGTGGTCGCCCTCGGCGGCGCCCTCGCGATCGGCGTGGCGCAGATGGCGCTCTCGCTCGCCGCGACGCAGGACTCGTTCGTGCTCGCCGAGCTGAATGCCGAACACCGTGCGCTCGGGCTGGAGAAGCAGGCGCTGAAGGACCAGATCGTCGGGCTCAGCTCGCCGCAGTCGCTGGCCAGCAAGGCCGACGCCCTCGGCCTGGTGGTCGCGGGGTCGGCATCCTATCTGCGACTCAGTGACGGCACCGTGCTGGGCGCGGGGGAGAGCGCCGACTGGACCTCCACCGTCGACCCGAACGGCGCGAGCGCGGTGGGCAACGCCCTGCTCGTGCCGCCTCCGGAGCCGGAGAGCAGCACCCCCGCCGACTCGACCGCGCAGGAGGCGACCGCAACGCCGCTTCCTCCGGCCGTCACCGACGGCCTCCCCTCACCGACCACCCGCTAGAGACCGCTGAGAACCAGGACGGAGAACCGGCATGACGACACGAGCCGACAGAGGTCCGCGCCGGCGCACCGTCGCGGCTCTCGCCGTCATCCTGGTGGTGCTCGCCGCGTTCATCGTCCGCCTCGTCGACATCCAGGTGGTGAGCGCCGCCGAGCACGTCGCCGACTCGGTCAACACGGGCAAGCTCGGCGTCACGCAGCCCATCCACGGCGCGCGCGGCGACATCGTCGACGCCACCGGCACGGTCATGGCATCCACCGTGCTCGTCTACGACGCCCAGCTCGACCCCAAGCTCATCCAGGACAACGAGGACGAGGACGACTCGGCGAAGAAGATCGCGCCGCCGTGGTCCGAGGTGAGCGATGAGATCGCGCACATCATCGGCAAGAACGGCGACGACGTCCGAGCCCTGGTCGCCGACGCACTCGCCGAGAACGAGTCGTCACGCTACGCCCAGCTGGCACGCGGGCTCTCCACGGCGCAGTACCTCGAACTGAAGGACCTCGGCCTGCCCTACCTCGCGATGCCGTCCCGCTCGGTGCGGGTGTACCCGAACGGCGCCGTCGCCGGCAACACCATCGGCTTCCTGAACGGAGAGGGCGCCGCACAGTACGGCGTGGAGCGGATGGCCGACGAGTGCCTGGCGCCCACGAACGGCGAGGAGTCGTACCTGCGCGGAAAGGGCGGCGTGAAGATCCCCGGCAGCGAACGGATCACTCCGGCCGTGGACGGCGGCACCGTGCAGCTGACGATCAACAGCGACCTGAACTGGTACCTGCAGCAGATGATCGCCGAGGAGGCGCGCCGTCAGGGCGCCAAGGCCGGCACGGTCACCGTCGTCGAGGCGAAGACCGGCAAGATCCGCGCCGCCGCGGAGTACCCGGCCGTGGACCCCAACGACATCAACGCGGTCGATCCGGCCTACTGGAAGTCGCACATCTTCTCCGATGAGTTCGAACCAGGCTCGACGTTCAAGGCGATCACCGCCGCCACCGTGATCGACCAGGGCGCGGCGACTCCGACCTCGCACGTGACCGCCCCGAGCCGCGAGCGGTTCCCGAACGGTGCCGTGATCAACGACCCGTTCGGGCACCCGGTGTACGAGTACACGCTCGCCGGGGCGCTGATCGACTCCTCGAACGTGTCGCTGTCGAAGTTCGGCACCATGGTCGATCCGCAGACCCGGGTCGAGTATCTCAAGCGGTTCGGCGTCGGTGAGAAGACGGCAGTGCACTTCCCCGGCGAGGCGGACGGCGGTGTGCGCGACGCGAAGACCTGGGACAACCAGACCCTCTACACGACCACGTTCGGGCAGGCCTTCACCGTGACCACCGCTCAGCTCGCCGGCGCCTACCAGGCGCTCGCCAACGACGGCACGAAGATCGATCTGTCGCTCATCGAGTCGTGCACGGACGTGGACGGCACCGTCAAGAAGGCGCCGGAGCCGGACTCCCACCAGGTGATCAAGCCCGACACCGCCGCGCAGGTCCAGCGGATGCTGGAGAACGTGGCGGTCCAGGGCGGACTGTCCAAGACCATCGACGTCCCCGGTTACCGGATCGGGTCGAAGACCGGAAGCGCGCAGAAGTCGAACGGGCACGGCGGGTACAAGCAGGGCGTCTATTTCACCAGCATCGTCGGCATGGCCCCCATCGAGGACCCCCAGTACGTCGTGGTGGTCACCATGGACGAGCCGACTAAGATTAGGTCTTCCGCCGCGACCGCGGTCGCCTTCCAGAAGGCCATGACCCAGGTGCTGAAGACCTACCGCGTCGCGCCGTCCTCGCAGCCCATGGACGAGCTGCTCCCCAAATTCGACTAGCCGGCGATCCGCCGCGCATGGAGATGTCACATGATCGCCCTGTCGCTCGCTGAGATCGCCGCCATCCTGGACGGCGAGCTGCGCCTCGCCGCGGCGGATGCGCCGGACACCGTCGTGTCCGGATCCGTCGACACGGACTCCCGCGCCATGCAGCCGGGATCGATCTTCGTCGCCAAGCCCGGTGAGACGACCGACGGCCACCGCTACGTCGGCGCCGCCGTCGACGCCGGCGCCGTGCTGGCCATCGTGGAGCGTCCCGTCGACGTCGAGGTGTCCCAGATCGTCGTCACCGACGCCGTCGAGGCGCTGGCCGCCCTGGCCCGCGCGGTAGTGGCGCGGGTGCGCGCCGCGGGGGAACTGCGCATCGTCGGCATCACCGGTTCGAACGGCAAGACCACCACCAAGAACTTCCTCGCCCGCATCCTCTCCGACGAGGGCGAGACGGTCGCGCCCATCAAGTCCTACAACAACGAGGTGGGTGCACCGCTCACCATGCTGCGGGTCACCCCGACCACCCGTTTCCTGGTGTGCGAGTTCGGCGCGGCCGGGGTGGGCAGCATCGCCCGGCTCGCCGGCCTGGTCGAGCCCGACGTGGCGGTGGTGCTGATGGTCGGCATGGCGCACGCCGGCGGCTTCGGCGGCATCGAGCAGACCGCTCTCGCCAAATCCGAGCTGGTGAGCGCCACGCGCCGCGGCGGCACCGCAGTGCTGAATGCCGACGACCCGCGCGTCTGGGCGATGCGCGCGATCGCCGAGGAACGCGAGATGGACGTCGTCGGCTTCGGGCAGGGCACCGCGGCCGACGTGCGCGCCGAGGCGATCGAGGTCTCCGCATCCGGCACCTCCTGCACGGTCGTCGTCGACGGCGTGTCCGCTCCGCTGCGGCTGAGGGTGCTCGGTGCGCACCACATCGGCAACGCGCTGGCCGCGATCGCCGCCGCACGGGTCCTGGGGGTCGCCGCGCCGTCGTCGATCGCTCGTCTGGAGACCGTCGAGATCGCCGAGCGGTGGCGGATGCAGCCGATGGGCAACGACCGCGTGCGCATCATCAACGACGCCTACAACGCCAGCCCGGACTCGATGGCGGCGGCGCTGCGCACGCTCGCCCAGATCACCAGCCCCGAGGAGCGCACCGTCGCCGTCCTGGGCGCCATGAGCGAGCTGGGGGATGCCGCCGGCGAGGAGCACGACCGCATCGGCCTGCTGGCCGTGCGGCTCAACATCCAGCGCATCGTCGTGGTCGGCCCCGAGGCACGCCGGCTCTACCTCTCCGCGATCGGCGAGGGCTCCTGGGACGGCGAGGCCGTGCACCTGCCCGACCAGGACGCCGCGTTCGAGTACCTGAAGGGCGAGCTCCGCGACGGCGACCGGGTGCTGGTCAAGTCGTCCAATTCCGTCGGGCTCCGGCACCTGGGCGATCGTCTGGGAGAATTGTTCTCGTGAAGTCCCTCCTCATGGCGACGGCGATCTCGCTCGCCTTCTCGCTCTTCCTCACACCCGTGTTCCTGAAGGTCTTCCGCAGGATCGGGTGGGGACAGGTCATCCGCACCCCGGAGGACATCGCGAACCCGAGCCACGAGGCCAAGCGCGGCACCCCCACGATGGGCGGCGTCATCTTCATCGCCGGCACCATCGTCGGCTACTTCGCCGGCGTCCTGTTCGGCGGCAGCACCCCGGCGCTCTCGGCGATGCTGGTGCTGTGGCTGATGGTCGGCTTCGGCATCGTCGGCTTCATCGACGACTACATGAAGGTGCGCAGCCAGCGCAGCCTTGGTCTGTCCGGCTGGCGCAAGATCGTCGGCCAGCTGCTCGTGCTCATCCCGTTCGGCATCCTCGCCCTGAACTTCCCGAACCGGTTCGGCCAGTACCCCGCCAGCGGGTACGTGTCGCTGTTCCGCGACATCCCTTGGCTGAACCTGTTCGCCTTCGGCGCCGTGCTGGGCTGGATCCTGTACCTGATCTGGATCTCTGTGATCGGCGTCGCCACCTCGAACAGCGTCAACCTCACCGACGGGCTCGACGGACTCGCGGCGGGCGCCGGCGTCGTCGTGGTCGGCGCGTACAGCCTGATCGCGTTCTGGCAGTTCCAGCAGTCGTGCGTCGGCTCCGACACGGTCCTGGCCGGATGCTACGAGGTGCGCGAACCGCTCAATCTCGCCACCGTCGCGGCGGCGTTCGCCGGCGGCCTGGTGGGGTTCCTGTGGTGGAACGCGCCCAAGGCGAAGGTGTTCATGGGCGACGTCGGGTCCATGGCCATCGGCGGCGTCGTGACCGCGATGGCCATCCTCACCCGCACCGAGCTGCTGCTGTTCGTGATCGCGGGCATCTTCGTGATCTCGTCCGGTTCCGTCATCCTGCAGCGGCTGTACTTCAAGATCACCCGCGGCAAGCGCCTGTTCCTCATGAGCCCCTTCCACCACCACCTGGAGATGCGCGGCTGGCAGGAGGTCACGATCGTCGTGCGGCTGTGGATCATCGCCGGCCTGCTCGCGGTGTCGGCCGTCGGGCTCTTCTACGTCGACTGGCTGAGGCTGGCCGAGGGATGAACGCGAACCGACTGGACACGCTGACCAGCTGGCACGCCGACTGGTCGGGGCTGCGGGTGGCGGTGCTCGGGCTGTCGATGACGGGCTTCTCGGCGGCCGACACCCTCACCGAGCTGGGTGCCGAGGTGCTGGTGCTCTCCGAGGACGCCTCCGAGGAGTACGCCCGGCTGATCCCGGTGATCGGCGCACGCCTCGAACTCGGTGCGCTCGATCCGGTTCCGGCGGCCCTGATCGACTTCGCCCCCGACGTGGTGCTCGCGTCGCCCGGCTTCGCCCCCGCGCACCCGGCGATCCGCTGGGCGCAGGAGAACGAGGTCCCGCTGTGGGGTGACGTCGAACTCGCCTGGCGGGTGCGCGACAAGGTCACCCGCGCCGACGGCACCCCGGCGGACTGGGTGCTGATCACCGGCACCAACGGCAAGACCACCACCACTCAGCTGACCGCGTCGCTGCTCGTCGAGGGCGGGCTGCGCGCCGCACCGTGCGGCAACATCGGTGTGCCCGTGCTGGACGCGGTGCGCGACCCGGCCGGGTTCGACGTACTCGTCGTCGAGCTCTCCAGCCACCAGCTCTGGTACATCGGGCAGTCCTCGCAGGCCGGACAGCTCGTCCCGCACGCCTCCGTCTGCCTCAACCTCGCCGACGACCACCTGGTGTGGCACGGCAGCGCCCGCGCCTACCGCGACGCGAAGGCCGTCGTCTACCGCAACACCCGCGTCGCGTGCGTGTACAACAAGTCCGACGCCGCGACGATGGAGATGGTCGAGGAGGCCGACGTCGTCGAGGGCGCCAGGGCGATCGGATTCGACCTCGGCACACCAGGTCCGAGCGACCTCGGCATCGTCGACGGCATCGTGGTCGATCGCGCGTTCCTCGACGACCGGCGCACCAGCGCGCTCGAGCTGACCACCCTCGACGAGCTGCGCGCCGCGGGGCTCGCCGCGCCGCACATCGTGCAGAACATCCTCGCCGCCGCCGCGCTCGCCCGCTCGCTCGAGGTCGCGCCCGAGGCGATCCACCGGGCCCTGCAGGGCTTCCGGCTGGACGCCCACCGCATCCAGGTGGTCGCCGAGCACCGCGGCATCCGGTGGGTGGACGACTCGAAGGCGACCAACCCGCACGCCGCCGCCTCGTCGCTGCGGGCGTACCCCGGCGCGGTGTGGGTCGTCGGCGGGGATCTCAAGGGCGTCGATCTGTCCGAGCTGGTTGCGACCGCCGGGGGCACCGCGCGCGCCGCCATCGTGATCGGGGTGGAGCGCGAGCCCGTGCTCGGCGCATTCCGGCGACACGCGTCGCACGTGCCGGTCTTCGAGGTGGTCCCTGGGGACACTGGAGAGGTCATGGACCGTGTCGTGGAACTGGCGACCGGGATCGTCGACGGCGAGGGGACGGTGCTGCTGGCTCCCGCCGCGGCCTCCTTTGACCAGTTCACCAGCTACGCGGACCGGGGAGAGCGCTTCGCCCAGGCGGTGCGCGCATGGATCGAGCGGGGGAGCGCGGATGACGCAGACGGCTCACCCGCCGCGGACTGACGGCGGCGGTCTCGCCGCGCGGGTCTCGCTCGGACGGCTGTTCACGCTGCCGTCCAGCGAGTTCGTCCTGATCGGCTCGACCGCCACGCTGCTGACCGTGTTCGGCCTGGTGATGGTGCTCTCCGCCACGAGCGCCAACCCGACCGCCCCGTTCGAGGGTGCCATCCGCCAGGGCATGTTCGCGCTGGCCGGCATCCCGCTGATGCTGGTCGTGAGCCGGATGCCGGTGGCGTTCTTCCGCAGGATCGCGTGGTTCGCGCTGATCGGCGCCATCGCGTTCCAGCTGCTCGTGTTCGTCCCAGGACTCGGCGTCTCCTCGTACGGGAACCAGAACTGGATCCGCATCGCCGGCACCCAGCTCCAGCCCTCCGAGTTCCTCAAGCTCGCCCTGGCGATCTGGATCGCCGCGGTGCTGCTGCGCAAGCAGGCCCGGCTCGGGATCTGGCACCACGTGTTCATCCCGGTCGTCCCGGTCGCGGCTCTCGCGATCGGCACGGTCATCGGCGGCGGCGACCTCGGCACCGCGATGATCCTGGTGCTGGTCGTGCTCGGCAGCCTGTTCTTCTCCGGCGTCAGACTGCGCCTGTTCATCCTGCCGCTGCTGATCGGCGGTGCCGCCGTCGCCGCGTACGCGCTGTCCAGCGAGAACCGCATGAACCGTATCATCGCGGCGTTCAACCCCGACGACTGCGACTACTTCCGGGAGTGCTACCAGTCCACGCACGGAATCTGGGGCATGGCCAACGGCGGGTTCTTCGGCGTCGGGCTGGGCAACTCGCAGGAGAAGTACGGCTGGCTTCCCGCCGCCGCGAACGACTACATCTTCGCGATCGTCGGCGAGGAGCTCGGGCTCATCGGCTGCCTGCTCGTGCTGGCCCTGTTCGGATGCTTCGCCGTCGGCGCCTTCCACATCATCCGCAAGACCGCGGACCCGTTCATTCGCGTCGCCACCGGCGGCATCGTAGTCTGGATCATCGGCCAGGCGCTGATCAACATCGGTGTGGTGCTGCGGGTGTTCCCGGTGCTCGGCGTGCCCCTGCCGTTCATGTCCCAGGGCGGCACGGCGCTGCTGTCTGTGCTGCTCGCCTGCGGAGTGCTGCTCGCCTTCGCCAGGACGATCCCCGCACCCGAGAAGGGCAAGGTCGCCAGGTGACGACGTACCTCCTGGCCGGCGGAGGCACCGCCGGCCACGTCAATCCGCTGCTCGCAGTCGCGGACCTGCTGCGCCGACGCGACGACGCCACGGTGCTCGTGCTGGGCACGAAGGAGGGCCTCGAGGCCCGGCTGGTTCCGGCGCGCGGCTACGAGCTGCTCACCGTCGACAAGGTGCCGTTCCCGCGGCGACCGAACCGCGCAGCGCTGGCGTTCCCCGGACGGTTCCGTCGGGCGGTGGCGCAGGCGCGCGCGCACATCCGCGCGCACTCCGTCGACGTGGTCGTCGGTTTCGGCGGCTACGCGTCGGCTCCGGCCTACGTCGCCGCGCGCCGCGAGCGGGTGCCGTTCGTGGTGCACGAGGCGAACGCCAGGCCCGGACTCGCGAACGTCCTCGGCGCGCGCCGCGCCGCCGCCGTCGGCGTCGCGTTCGAGGGAACGCCGCTCAAGCGCGGAGAGGTCGTCGGGATGCCGTTGCGCCGTGAAGTCGTTGACCTGGACCGTCGGGCGGCGCGCGCCGATGCCGCCGCGGAGTTCGGTCTGGATGCCGACAGGCCGGTGCTGCTGGTGTTCGGCGGCTCGCTCGGCGCGCAGCGGCTGAACGACGCACTGGCCGACTCGTGGGGTGATGTGCTCGCCGCCGGCTGGCAGCTGCTGCACGCGACAGGGGAGCGCAGCGAGCAGGTCGATCCTGGAGTCCCCGGCTACACCATGCGCCGCTACATCGATCGCATGGACCTCGCCTTCGCGCTGGCAGACGTCATCCTGTCGCGCTCCGGCTCCGCCACCGTGAGCGAGGTCAGCGCGCTCGGCATTCCCGCCGTGTACGTGCCGTACTCGGTCGGCAACGGCGAGCAGCGTCTCAACGCGGCATCCGCCGTCGCCGCCGGCGCTGCGATCCTGCTCGACGACCCCACCTTCAACGGCGACGCGGTCCGGACCGAGGTCATCCCGCTGCTGCGCGACCGGGAACGGCTGGCGCGGATGACCGCCGCGGCCGAGCGGGTCGGCACCCGCACGGGCACCGAGAACCTGGTGGCGCTCATCGACCGGGCCCTGGCCGGTGGAAAGTAGACTGAACCGGACATGATCAGACCCGACCTCTCCCTCCCGATCCCCGAGTCCATCCGCTGCGCCCACTTCATCGGCATCGGCGGTTCGGGCATGAGCGGACTCGCCCGGATGTTCCTGGATGCCGGCATCCGCGTCTCCGGCTCCGACCGCGCCGACAGCGACAACCTGCGCGCTCTTGCGGCGGCCGGCGCCGAGGTGCACGTCGGGCACGACGCCGCCCACCTGGGCGACGCGGACACCGTGGTGCACACCGGCGCGATCTGGCCGGAGAACCCGGAGTTCGTCACCGCCAAGGAGCGTGGCCTGCACGTGATCCACCGCTCGCAGGCACTGCACTGGCTGGTCGGCGGGCGACGCCTGGTGTCGGTGGCCGGCGCGCACGGCAAGACCACCTCCACCGGCATGCTGGTCACCGCGCTGCAGGTGCTCGGCGCCGACCCGAGCTTCGTCAACGGCGGGGTGATCGAGCAGCTCGGCACGTCCAGCGCCACCGGAACCGACCCGCTGTTCGTCATCGAGGCCGACGAATCCGACGGCACGTTCCTGCTGTACGACACCGCCGTCGCTCTGATCACCAACGTCGACCCCGACCACCTCGACTTCTTCGGCTCCGAGGGCGCCTTCTACGACGCGTTCGTGCGCTTCGGGAACGAGGCGTCCGAGGCGGTCGTGATCTCCAGCGACGACCCCGGCGCGCAGCGCGTGCGCGCGGGTCTCACGCACGGCACCGTCGTGACGTTCGGCCGGGCGGCGGACGCAGACCTGCGCATCGACGACATCGTCACCCGCGGCCCGGTCTCGGCGACCCTCGTGCACGGTGAGGAGAGCGTCCGCATGCAGCTGCGGGTGCCAGGCGCGCACAACGCGATCAACGCCGCCGGCGCCGTCGCCGTGCTGCTCACCCTCGGCCACGGGCTCGCCGACTCGGTGCGCGCCGTGGAGGGATTCGGTGGCACCGTGCGTCGGCTGGAACTGCACGGCGAGGCGCGCGGCGTGCAGGTCTACGACGACTACTCGCACCACCCCACCGAGGTGCGCGCGGCGCTCGAGGCGATGCGCACCGTCGCCGGCGACGGCCGCATCATCGCCATCCAGCAGCCGCACACGTACTCGCGCACCCAGCACATGTACCGGGAGTTCGCCGAGGTGCTCGAGGAGCTCGCCGACCACACCGTCATGCTCGACGTGTACGGCGCCCGCGAGGACCCGGTGCCCGGGGTCACCGGCGAACTGGTCAGCGGCGCGTTCGGCGACCAGGACAAGGTGCACTACGTGCCCGACTGGCAGGAGGCCGCCGACTACACTGCGCGGGTCGCGCGCGACGGCGACTACGTGGTCACGCTCGGCTGCGGCAACGTGTACCAGATCATCCCCCAGGTGCTCGAGTCGCTCCGGCGCACCCCCGAGGACTGACATGCGACGCCCGGCACCGCTCCCCGCGTCCGCGGACGAGCCCGAGGAGGCCGGTGACCGGCCCGCGGCACCCGCGCGGCGCACCGCCGCGGCGCGGGAGCGCGTCGCGCCCCGTCGGCCGGTGCATGAGACGTCCGTCGAGTCCGCCGACCCGGCGCACCCGACCGTGCCGATCGACGAGGCGCTGCCGCCGCGCGTCACCGTGCCGGCGGCGGAAGCGTCCGCAGGCCCCGCCCGCGCGGGCAGCACGGCCGGCGCCGGAGCGGATGCCGTCGCGGGACCCGCCGCCGCCGCGCAGGACCTCCGCAGCATCGACGTGTGGCGCGCGGCGCGTGCCAGGCGCAAGGCGCTGCGCGCCGAGATCCGCCGGTTCACGCAGCGGTCTCGCCGTCGTCGCCTCGTCTGGTGGGGCTCGCTGGGGGCGGTGGTCGCCCTCATCGTGGGCAGCGTCGTCGCCGCGTACAGTCCGCTGTTCGCTGTCGAGAAGATCACCGTCGCGGGCACGAGCACCCTCGACCCGGCATCCGTCGAGAAGGCCCTCGACGAGCAGCTGGGTGCGCCGCTTGCGCTCGTGGACGCCAGCGAGGTGAAGGCGGCGCTGGTCGCCTTCCCGATCATCGAGTCGTACGCACTGGAGGCCAGGCCCCCGCACGAACTGCTGGTGCGCATCGTGGAGCGCACCCCCGTCGGGGTGATCCGGTCGGACGCCGGGTACTCGCTCGTCGATGCCGCCGGTGTCGTGCTGGCGACCACCGAGCAGGTCCCGCAGGGTCAGCCGGTGCTGAAGATCTCCGGCGGCACCGGCTCCTCGGCCTTCCACAGCGCCGGCCTCGTGGTGCGTTCGCTCCCCGCCGATCTGCGCACCGCGCTGGTCGAGGTGCACGCCTCCTCGGCGGACGACGTCACCCTCGCACTGCAGGGCGGGCGCACCGTGGTGTGGGGGAGTGCCGACGACTCCCCGAAGAAGGCCGCCGCTCTCGTCAAGGTCATGGCGGCGGCACCGGACGCCCGCTCCTTCGACGTCTCGTCGCCCTCCGTCGCCGTCGTCCGCTGACGCGCACGCCCCGCCGTGGATCGGATGCCGGAGGGATCGGCCCGACACGCCGTGTCGCTGCAGGCGCGCGCGACCGGCTGGCCTACCGTCGATCAAAGAACGCAATACCGGGAAATAGTTTAACCCTCTTCTTGAGGTTTAAGGTTTATCCCTCGTCAGGCTCGAATAACGGAGGCCGGCCATGAGCCAGAACCAGAACTACCTCGCCGTGATCAAGGTCGTCGGCGTCGGCGGTGGCGGCGTCAACGCCGTCAACCGCATGATCGAACTCGGCCTGCGCGGCGTCGAGTTCATCGCCGTGAACACCGATGCCCAGGCGCTGCTGATGAGCGACGCCGACGTCAAGCTCGATGTGGGCCGCGAGCTCACCCGCGGGCTCGGCGCGGGAGCCGACCCCGAGGTGGGTCGCCGCGCCGCCGAGGACCACGCGGAGGAGATCGAACAGGCGCTCACCGGCGCCGACATGGTCTTCGTCACCGCGGGCGAGGGTGGTGGCACCGGCACCGGAGGCGCCCCCGTGGTCGCCCGCATCGCGAAGTCGATCGGCGCGCTCACCATCGGTGTTGTCACGAAGCCCTTCTCCTTCGAGGGTCGCCGCCGGCAGAGCCAGGCGGAGGCCGGCGTCGCCAAGCTGAAGGAAGAGGTCGACACGCTCATCGTCGTGCCGAACGACCGTCTGCTCGAGATCAGCGACCGCGGCATCTCGATGATCGAGGCGTTCGCCACGGCCGACCAGGTGCTCCTCGCCGGTGTGCAGGGCATCACCGACCTGATCACCACGCCGGGTCTGATCAACCTCGACTTCGCCGACGTGAAGTCGGTCATGCAGGGCGCCGGCTCGGCGCTCATGGGCATCGGCTCGGCCCGCGGCGCGGACCGGGCGATCAAGGCCGCCGAGCTCGCTGTGGAATCGCCGCTGCTCGAGGCGTCCATCGAAGGCGCGCACGGCGTGCTGCTGTCGATCCAGGGTGGCTCGAACCTCGGCATCTTCGAGATCCACGATGCGGCCGACCTGGTCAAGGAGGCCGCGCACCCGGAGGCGAACATCATCTTCGGAACGGTCATCGACGACACCCTCGGCGACGAGGTCCGCGTCACGGTCATCGCCGCCGGCTTCGACGGCGGCGAGCCTGCTCCGCGCCTGGAGCCCATGGTCGTCGAGCGTCCCGCCGCGAACCCGCTCCCGGAGGTGCGCCTCGAGGAGGCAGAGCCTGCACCGAAGCGCGAGGAGCCCAAGCCCGTGGCATCCGCTCCGGTGTCGTCGAGCATCGAGCCGGCGTTCGCCGACGAGGATCTGGACATCCCCGAGTTCCTGAGGTGAGGCGCACGACCGGCACCACGGGGCACACCGGCCATGACTGATCCGACCCTGGCGGAGCGGCTGTCGGCGATCGACGAGCGGATCGCCGACGCCGCCCGTCGTGCCGGCCGCGACCCGCGGAGCATCACGCGCATCGTCGTCACCAAGTTCCACCCCGCCTCGCTGGTGCGCGACCTCGCGGCGCTGGGCGTCACCGACGTCGGCGAGAACCGCCAGCAGGAGCTCAGTGCGAAGCGTGCCGAACTCGGCGACCTCGCCGTGCGCTGGCACTACATCGGCCAGGCGCAGACGAACAAGGCGGCGGCGATCCGACGCGACGCGGATGCCGTGCACTCGGTCGACCGCACGCGGCTCGCCGATGCCCTGCATCGGGCCGCGGCGGATGACGTCCTGGATGTGCTGGTGCAGATCAACCTCACCCAGGACCCCGGTCGCGGAGGAGCGGCACCCGACGACGCGGAGGCCCTGGCAGAGCACATCCTCGGTCTGCCGAGCCTGCGGCTGCGCGGCGTGATGGCGGTCGCACCGCTGGACGAGCCGCCCGCCCCGGCCTTCGCGCGACTGCGTGAGGTGGCGGATCGGGTGCGGCTGCTCGCCCCCGATGCCGCCTGGATGTCCGCCGGGATGACCGGCGACTTCGTCGAGGCGATCGATGCCGGTGCGACACACCTGCGGATCGGCTCGGCAATCACAGGACCCCGGCCCGCCCGGGGTTAGCCTTTCAACCAGACCAGCCCGACACGTTCGAACCGGAGGACACGATGGGTAACCCGCTGAAGAAGACCATGGTGTATCTCGGCCTCGCCGACGAGGAAGAGGTCTACGAGGAGCAGCCGGCTGCGGCGCCCGCCCGTGCCACCCGGGAGCGCGAGGAGCAGGCGCCGGCCCCCGTCACGCCGCTGCGCCGTCCCGTCGAGGTCCGCCAGCCCGCCGCGGGTGCCGTGAACGAGATCCTCACCGTGCACCCCAAGCAGTACCGCGACGCCCAGGTGATCGCCGAGAACTTCCGCGAGGGTGTCCCGGTGATCATCAACCTGTCGCAGATGAGCGACGCCGACGCGCGTCGTCTGATCGACTTCGCGAGCGGACTGTCGCTCGGCCTGTACGGGCGCATCGAGCGGGTCACCAGCAAGGTGTTCCTGCTGTCACCCGAGAACATCGCCGTGTCCGGACAGGGCACTCTTGCGCAGGCGGAGTCCGCCTCGTTCGATCACTCCTGATCAACGGTGGGCTCCGTTCTCAGCATCATCGGCGGCATCGTCGAGCTGGTGCTGACTCTGTACATCCTGGTGCTCATCGCGCGGTTGATCCTGGACTACATCCCGCTGTTCAACCGCGAATGGCGTCCCAAGGGCTTCGGGCTGGTCGCCGCTGAGGCCGTGTACACCGTGACCGATCCGCCGATCCGGTTCTTCCGACGGCTGATCCCGCCGCTGCGCATCGGCACTCTGGCGCTCGATTTCGGTTTCGCGCTGACCATGCTGTGCGTGCTGATCCTGATGTCGATCGTCCGCGGCCTGACCTGAGCCGTGCACCGGGGCGACATCGCGTCGCACAGACTGGGGGACTATGCTTGGCTCCCAGGCGCGCGCCCCGGGTTCGCGTCGAACGAACCACCCGCGCCATCTCTCAACGACTGGCCACCGAACTCATCGAAAGAGGAGCCGCACATGGCACTGACCCCGGATGACGTCGTCCACAAGGAGTTCCAGCACGTCCGCTTCAAGGACGGCTTCGACCCGGAAGAGGTCGACGACTACCTCGACGAGATCGTCGTTGAATGGCGCAAGACCATCGAGGAGAACAACGAGCTGAAGGCCAAGCTCGCCGCGTACGAGTCCGGTGAGAACGCCCCCGCGGCCGCCGCCGCACCCGCTGCCCCGGCCGCCTCGGGCCCCGTGGAGGCCACCAGCGCCACCGCCGGCATCATCGAGCTCGCCCAGCGTCTGCACGACGAGCACGTCGCCGAGGGCGAGGCCAAGCGCAAGCAGCTCATCGAGGAGGCGGAGGCCGAGGTCAGCCGCATCCGCAGCGAGGCCGAGGCGAAGCAGCGCGAGGAGACCGCTCGTCTCGAGCGCGAGCGCAACACCCTCGAGGGTCGCATCACCGAGCTCCGCGAGTTCGAGCGCGACTACCGCGGCAAGCTGCGCGCGCTGATCGAGGGTCAGCTGCGCGAGCTGGACCAGAAGGGTTCGTCCAGCGACGCGACCCCGGTGTCCGCCATCGGCCTGTAGGTCGTCTTGGCAGGACGTCGCCCCATTCGTCGGTCGGCGGCCGGTGCCATCGTCGCGGTTCTCGCGGCGATCGTGCTGGCCGCCGATCAGTTTGTGAAGCACCTCACGGTGCAGAATCTGCCCGAGAACGAGGCCGTGCCCGTGCTCGGCGAGTTCCTGCAACTGCACTTCGTGCGCAACTCGGGTGCAGCGTTCTCGATCGGCGCCGGCATGACATGGATCTTCACCATCGCGCTGGCGGTCGTGACGGTCATCATCGTCTGGAAGGCGCTCGACATCCGCTCGCGCATCTGGGCGGTCGTCCTCGGCTGCCTGCTGGGCGGCGTACTCGGAAACCTCACGGACCGACTGTTCCGTGAGCCGGGCTTCGCCGTCGGTCACGTGGTGGACATGATCTCCATGCCCTGGATGATGCCCGCGATCTTCAACGTGGCCGACATCTTCATCGTCTGCGGGATGATCGTCGTCGCGCTCCTCGTCGTGATGGGGCTGCGGCTCGACGGCACCCGCGAGCGCGATCACGTCGCGCCGGCGGATGCCGCACAGGAGAGCTGACGGTGGATCACCGCACACTGCCCGTCCCCGACGGTCTCGACGGCACGCGCGTGGACGCCGCGCTGGCGAAGATGCTGGGGTTCTCGCGCACCTTCGCCGCGGAGGTCGCGGAGGCCGGCGGGGTCAGCCTCGACGGAGTCGTGCTCGGCAAGTCGGACAGGCTCCGCGCCGGCGGTTGGCTCGAGGTGAGCTGGCAGCCGAAGGAGGAGCCCCGCATCGTCCCGATCGCCGTGCCTGAGCTCGGCATCGTCCACGATGACGACGACATCGTGGTGGTGGACAAGCCCACGGGCGTGGCCGCGCACCCCTCGCTCGGCTGGGAAGGCCCGACCGTGGTCGGAGCCCTCGCCGCGGCCGGCTTCCGGGTCGCCACCAGTGGCGCGCCGGAACGACAGGGCGTCGTCCACCGGCTGGACGTCGGCACCAGCGGCCTGATGGTGGTCGCGAAGACCGAGTCGGCCTACACGGCGCTGAAGCATGCGTTCAAGGACCGCACCGTGGAGAAGATCTACCACACGGTGGTGCAGGGGCACCCCGATCCGCTCGCCGGAACCATCGACGCGCCCATCGGCCGGCATCCGCACCACCAGTGGAAATTCGCGGTGACCCCCGACGGCAAGCCGTCGGTCACCCACTACGAGACGCTCGAGGCGTTCCCCGGCGCCTCGCTGCTCGAGATCCATCTCGAGACCGGACGCACGCATCAGATCCGTGTGCACATGGCGGCCCACCGGCATCCGTGCGTCGGCGACCCGCTGTATGGAGCCGACCCGACCATGTCGGCCCGGCTGGGTCTGAGCCGTCAATGGCTGCACGCGCATCAGCTCGCCTTCGCCCACCCGGCCACGGGGGAGTGGGTGCAGTTCACCTCGCCCTACCCGGACGACTTCCAGCACGCGCTGCGGCTCCTGCGCGGCGACTGATTCGGCCCCGGATGTCGGATGCCGGTGGCACACTTTCGGCATGAGTATCGAGGTGCGGCCCGCGACGGTCTTCGAGGACGTCGCCACGCTGGTCGGCCCGAAGAAGCCGACCTCGAACGTCTGCTTCTGCCTGAGCTACCGCCTCGGCAGCAAGGAGAATCTCGCCCTGCGCGGAGAGGCCAGGGCCGAGAAGGTCCGCGAGCTGTGTGCGCAGGATCCGCCGCCCGGCGTCATCGCGTACCTCGATGGCGAGCCGGTCGGCTGGGCGGCCCTGCATCCGCGTCGTGAGACGAGTTTCGCGCGCAACCGGCTGATCCCGCACGTCGACGATCTCGACGTCTGGTCGCTGTGGTGCTTCCGGGTCCGGCCCGGGTATCGCAAGCAGGGCGTGACGCATGCGCTGATCGACGGCGCCGTGGCCTACGCCGGTGAGCGCGGGGCTCCGGCTGTCGAGGGGTACCCGGTGGACAACCGTGGCGAGAAGGTGGATCTGACCATGGCGTACGTCGGCACCCGAGCGCTGTTCGAGCGGGCGGGTTTCGTGAAGGCGGCCGACACCGGATCCGTGCTCAGCGGGTTCCCGCGCGTGCTCATGCGGCTGGATCTGCGCAAGGGGTGACGGCTCTCAGCGCCTGACGCGTCCGCCGCGGAAGTGTGCCGGGTCGTCCTCGGCGACGGCGAGCGCGATCCTGCGCACCTCGGACTGGTCGAGATCGCCCATCGCGGCGAGGTCGTAGAAGCCCACTTCGGAGAGCTCGCCGTCGACCGGGCGCGGGTCGCCGGAGACCCAGCTGCACCGGAACACGAGATCCAGGTAGTCCACCTGGTCGCCGTTCGCGTAGGTCACGCGAGGCAGTCGATGAACCAGCGCGAGCCGGTCGACGGACACGACCACCCCGGCCTCCTCCAGGCACTCCCGCGCGGCGGCGTCCGCCGGCTCCTCGCCGGGTTCGACGATGCCGGCGATCGGCTGCCACGCGCCATTGTCGGCACGCCGGCCGAGCATCACCTTCTCGTCGCGGAACACCACGGCCGTCACACCCACGAGGGGCAGCGGTTCGTGACCGACGCGCTCACGGAGACGGAGGACGAACTCGGGGGTGGGCATACGATTCAGCGTATCGGCGATCGATCGAAGTGCCGTGAACCGGATTCCGGCGCGAAGGCAATACAGAGTGTGAGCACAGACAGCGACATCATCGCCCGGTCGATCGACGAGCCAGAGGCCTTCTCGACGATCTTCGAGCGGCACGTCCGGCCGGTCGGCGGCTATATCCGCAGACGGGTCGGACCGGATGCCGTCGACGATGCGCTGAGCGAGACGTTCCTGGTGGCGTTCAACAAACGCGCCGCCTTCGATCGGAGCGTCGGATCAGCGCTGCCGTGGCTGCTCGGCATCGCCACGCGGATCGTCCGCAAGCATCGAGCCGATGAGGCCCGGCAGTGGCGATCGTTCCAGGCGGCGGCAGGTGCGTCGCCGCAGCCGGAGAGCGTGCACGGCGCGGCGGACGAGCGACTGGACGCGGATGCCGCTGTGCGTTCGCTTGCGCCGCGCATCGCGGCGCTCGCGTCGCGCGACCGCGACACCCTGCTGCTGTATGCGTGGGCGGACCTCACCTACGAGCAGATCGCCATCGCGCTCGGCATACCCATCGGCACGGTCAGGTCGCGGTTGAACCGTGTCCGGCGCAAGCTCGCACCTCCGGGTTCGCACACGGCGACCCGGCTGACCTGGATGGCGAAGGAGGAGAGCGATGTCGCTTATGGAACGCGTGCGTGAGATCGGCGCAGCAGAGAACGAGGTGTCGGAGCAGACGGTCGCAGTCGCCCGGCGGACGCTCATGAACGAAGTGACGCGTGCGACGCGCCCCGCCCACGCTCGGCGCCGTAGGCATGCCTGGGCGGGTGTCGGCATCGGCGGTCTCGTGGCCGGAACGGCGGTCACGGCGATCGTGGTGGGGTCGGTGATCGCGCCGCCCGCAACATCGAGCGCATCGGCAGCGGAGGCGCTGAATGCGGCGGCGAAGGCGACGCTCTCGGCGACGGTCCTCGACCCGGCGCCGGGGCAGTACCTCCGGATTCAGGAGGTGTCGACGCAACGCCTCGGCTGGCGCGCGGACGAGACCAGTCCCGACGGCGGCTACTGGGACAGTCAGGATTCGGCGACGACCGCTGTGGTGCGCCAGTCCCGGTCGCTGTACGTGCCCGCCGACCGCTCCGGTGACTGGGTCGAGGACTACGGCGAATCCACGGAACTGCTCGAGATCTCCGGTCCCGACGCCGGGACGGCGAAGAACGCCGTCGATCAGCTCGAGTTCGGCACGCGCGTCGAGGTGTATCCGGGGGGTCTCCACGGCGTGACCGGCGTCGGCGCCGAGGGTGTCGATCCGGCCGACGTCCACCAGTTCGCGCGGAACGCGCTGTCCTGCTACTACGACGAGATGCCGCGCGATCCGCGCGCACTCGTAGAGTGGCTGGACAACTCGTCGTACGAGTACCTCTCGGAATGCGCCCCACCGCAGCTCGGCGATCCGGTCGGCTTCAACCTGGCGCCGGCAGATCTCCGAGCCGCGATGTTCCAGGCGCTCGCGCTGGTCGAGGGTGCACGCGTGGAGCGCGTCGACGGCGACATCACGACGATCGCCTTCCCCGAGGGTGGCGAGAGCGATTGGATGCAGACCGTCGATGTCGACACCGCACAGGGCTTGATCGTGGGCCGAGGCGGACTCGATGACGACCGCTGGTCCAGCCGGGTGTACGTCACGGTTGTCGATGCGATCCCGACATTCGTGCCGGTGCCTTGACGCGGCGTGAGGCTTCGTCCGCCCGCCTGACCGGTGTGAGCCCCGCCGATGTCGGCCCCCCTCGTAGACTCGAACCATGGCATCCGACTCCTTCGTGCACCTCCATGTCCACAGCGAGTACTCGATGCTGGACGGCGCCGCGAAGATCAACGCGATGACCCAGGCGGCGGCCGACTACGGGATGCCGGCCATCGCGGTCACCGACCACGGCAACACGTTCGCGGCCTTCGAGTTCTACAAGGCCGCGAACGCTTCCGGCGTGAAGCCGATCATCGGCCTCGAGGCGTACGTCACGCCCGGCACGCACCGCAGCGACAAGTCGCGCGTCGCTTGGGGCTCGCCAGACCAGAAGAGCGACGACGTGTCCGGCTCCGGCGCCTACACCCACATGACCATGTGGAGCGAGAGCACCGAGGGCATGCACAACCTGTTCCGGTTGAGCTCCCGCTCCAGCATGGAGGGGTACTACTTCAAGCCGCGCATGGACCGCGAGTTGCTGCAGACGTACAGCAAGGGCCTGATCGCGACGACCGGCTGCCCGTCCGGCGAGATCCAGACCCGCCTGCGCCTCGGCCAGTACGACGCGGCGCGCGCGGCGGCGGCCGAGTTCCAGGACATCTTCGGCCGCGACAACTACTTCGCCGAGATCATGGACCACGGCCTGTCCATCGAGCGCCGGATCATGACCGATCTGCTGCGGCTCGCCAAGGATCTGCACATCCCACTGGTCGCCACCAACGACTCGCACTACACGCACCAGCACGAGGCCGATGCTCATGCCGCTCTGCTGTGCGTGCAGTCCGGCTCGACTCTCGACGACCCGAACCGGTTCAAGTTCGACGGCGACGGCTACTACATCAAGACCGCGCAGGAGATGCGGCAGCTGTTCCGCGATCACCCCGACGCCTGTGACAACACGCTGCTCATCGCCGAGCGCTGCGAGGTCGAGTTCAACATCTCGGCCAACTACATGCCGCGCTTCCCGGTGCCGGACGGCGAGACGGAGGACAGCTGGCTCATCAAGGAGGTCGAGAAGGGGCTGCACTACCGGTACCCGAACGGCATCCCCGACAAGGTCCGCAAGCAGGCCGAGTACGAGACCGGCATCATCCTGCAGATGGGGTTCCCGGGCTACTTCCTGGTGGTCGCCGACTTCATCAACTGGGCCAAGGACCACGGCATCCGCGTCGGCCCCGGCCGCGGCTCCGGCGCCGGCTCGATGGTGGCCTACGCGATGCGGATCACCGATCTCGACCCGCTCGAGCACGGCCTCATCTTCGAGCGCTTCCTGAACCCCGACCGCGTCTCGATGCCCGACTTCGACGTCGACTTCGACGACCGCCGCCGTGGCGAGGTCATCGAGTACGTGACCGAGAAGTACGGGTCCGAGCGGGTGGCGCAGATCGTCACCTACGGCACGATCAAGTCCAAGCAGGCGCTCAAGGATGCCGGACGCGTGCTGGGTTTCCCGTTCAGCATGGGCGAGCGCCTCACCAAGGCCATGCCGCCGCCCGTGATGGGCAAGGACATGCCCCTGGACGGCATGTTCGACCCGCAGCATCCGCGGTACAAGGAGGCCAGCGAGTTCCGCACCCTCATCGAGACCGACCCGGAGGCGAAGACCGTCTTCGACCGCGCCGTCGGCCTCGAGGGACTGAAGCGGCAGTGGGGCGTGCACGCCGCCGGCGTCATCATGTCGTCCGAGCCGCTGCTGGACATCATCCCGATCATGCGCCGCGAGCAGGACGGCCAGATCGTCACGCAGTTCGACTACCCGGCGTGCGAGTCGCTGGGCCTGATCAAGATGGACTTCCTGGGGCTGCGCAACCTCACGATCATCTCCGACGCCCTCGACAACATACGCTCCAACCGCGGCGAAGAGCTCGACCTCGAGCACCTCGACCTCGACGACCGCGCCGCGTATGACCTGCTGGCACGAGGCGACACGCTGGGCGTGTTCCAGCTCGACGGTGGCCCGATGCGCTCGCTGCTGCGACTGATGAAGCCGGACAACTTCGAGGACATCTCCGCCGTCATCGCGCTGTACCGGCCGGGCCCGATGGGTGCGAACTCGCACACCAACTACGCGCTCCGCAAGAACGGGCTGCAGCCCATCACACCGATCCATCCCGAGCTCGAGGAGCCGCTGCGCGACATCCTCGACACCACCTACGGCCTGATCATCTATCAGGAGCAGGTCATGGCGATCGCGCAGAAGGTGGCCGGGTTCAGCCTCGGACAGGCCGACATCCTGCGCCGAGCGATGGGCAAGAAGAAGAAGTCCGAGCTGGACAAGCAGTACGAGGGCTTCTCGGGCGGCATGAAGGAGCGCGGCTTCGGCGAGGCCGCGATCAAGGCGCTGTGGGACATCCTGCTGCCCTTCTCGGACTACGCGTTCAACAAAGCGCACTCCGCCGCGTACGGCCTGGTGTCGTACTGGACCGCCTACCTCAAGGCGCACTATCCCGCCGAGTACATGGCGGCGCTGCTGACCAGCGTCGGCGACTCCAAGGACAAGATGGCGCTCTACCTCAACGAATGCCGCCGCATGGGCATCCGGGTGCTGCCGCCCGACGTCTCCGAGTCGATCAACTTCTTCGCCGCCGTGGGGGAGGACATCCGCTTCGGCCTCGGCGCCGTCCGCAACGTGGGCGGCAACGTGGTCGACGGCATCGTCGCCGCCCGCAAGGACGGCCCGTTCACCTCGTTCCACGACTTCCTCGACAAGGTGCCGCTGCACGTCGCCAACAAGCGCACGGTCGAGTCGCTGATCAAGGCAGGCGCGTTCGACTCGATGGGCGACTCCCGTCGTGCGCTGATGGAGGTCCACGAGGATGCCGTCGAGGCGGCCGTCGACCGCAAGCGCAACGAGGCCCAGGGGGCGATCGGCTTCGACTTCGACAGCCTGTACGACGAGATGGAGGAGGCGCCGCCCGCGAAGGTGCCCGACCGGCCGGAGTGGACGAAGAAGGACAAGCTGGCGTTCGAGCGCGAGATGCTCGGCCTGTACGTCTCTGATCACCCCCTCGCGGGTCTCGAGGTGCCGCTGGCGAAGCACGCGTCGATCTCGATCAACGACCTGCTCACCTCCGAAGACCTGCAGGACGGCGACCAGGTCACCGTCGCGGGCCTGGTCACCAGCGTGCAGCACCGGGTCGCGAAGGCGAGCGGCAACCCGTACGGCATGATCACCGTCGAGGACTTCAACGGCGAGGTGACGGTCATGTTCATGGGCAAGACCTACACCGAGTTCCAGCACGTGCTGCAGCAGGATGCCATCCTCGCGGTCCGCGGCCGGGTGTCGCGACGTGACGACGGCCTGAACCTGCATGCGCAGTCGGCGTTCGCGCCCGATGTGGGCTCGTTCGATGCCGCCGGTCCGCTGTCGCTGCTCGTCGCCGAGCAGCGGGCCACCGAGCGGGTCATGACCGACCTGGCCGACGTGCTGCGACGTCATGCCGGCGACACCGAAGTCATGCTGCGCGTGCACCGCGGTGCCACCGCGAAGGTGTTCGAGGTGCCCATGCCGGTGAAGGTGTCGGCCGACCTGTTCGGGGATCTGAAGTCGCTGCTCGGGCCCAGCTGCCTCGGCTGACCATCCCGGCTGTCTCGGCTGACCGCCCAAGTCGTGTCCCGGGCGGCTCCCGGACTGGCTCGGTAGGATCGGGTTTCGCACGCGGACCCGACTGCGATGAAAGGACTGCTCCGATGAGCACCGAATGGACCAGCGACGAGCCGGATGCCGGCGTGCCCGCCGCCGACGCGCCGACGGACGGGACGCGGGCGGACCAGGATCCCGCCGCGGACGGCATCCTCTACGAGGAGCAGGTCCAGCCCGAGTACGGGATCCTGGGTCTCACGCTGCGCGAACTGCTGATCGTCGGCGCGTGGGCGCTCGCATTCATCGCAAGCTTCTTCCCGGTCGTGCCCGGCGGCTCGTCGGTGTGGTCGCAGGGGATCGCGTGGGTGCTGTCGATCGGCGTGCCCACCGCGGCCGTGTTCCTCGTCGTGCTGCGTCGCTTCTCTCCAGACGGCATCCGCCGGGTCGGCTCGCTCGGCATCGACCAGTTCGCGTCGGTCGCGTTCTCGGTCGCCTCCGTGATCTGGCTGCAGGCGCTGTGGGCGGGCATCGCCCGCTCGATCGAGTTCGAGCAGTACCTGGCGGGTTGGGTGCCGATCCTCGAAACGCTCCTGATGCTCGCGCTGGTGACGTTCACCGTCGCGGCACCGCTGATCCCCGGTCTGCGTGAGGACTTCCACGGACGACTTGAGACCCTGGCGCACCGCAACGCCAATCCCGTCCGTCCGGTGATCGCGCGCCCTCGCCCCGACAAGCCGGCCGCCGCCGCGCAGCCTGCGCCCGCGACGGTGGCAGCCCCTCCTGTCCACCCGGACACGGATGCCGATGAGCCCGCCGACGACCTGACGCGTGAGCACCCGGTGCTGGACGACGGAATCGGCGACGTGCACGAGCTCATCGCGCCGACTCTCGAGGAGCCGGCGCGACCGGCCCAGCCGGGTGACGACGAGGCGCCCGCCGCGGCACAGCCGCGGATGGACACCGAGACGACGATGGTCATCCAGGACGGCGACGACGACGCACTCGACTCCGACAACGACGCCGTCGACGCGGACAGGAGCGACGTCGACAAGGGCGACGCCGACGAGAACGGCGCACGCCTCCCGGTCTCGTCGCACGCCTCCGGCGGCGACACCGGCACGTCCACGACGGTGTCGCCCGGTGACTACGCGCCGTCGTACTCGCGTCGCAGCACGGCACGCGACCCCGAGACGGATGGACAGCCCGCACCGTTCTGGATCCTGGTGCCGACCGAACGCGACGTCCTCGACGAGAACGGTCGCCCGCTGTTCCGGATCGGCCCGACGGCCTGGGCCCTCGCGATCGAGGACCGCGGCGGCGCATACGTCGTGCGCCATGACGACGGCCGCATCGGCTACCTCCACGACATCACCGACGTCACGAAAGGCTGAGTGCGTGCGCACCATCGATCTCCGCGGCAAGAACCTGGACCGCGCCGGCATGCTCGCAGCCGTCCCGCGTGCGACGCAGGCGCGCGCCGAGGCGCTGGACGCGGCGACCCGCATCGTCGACGACGTGCGCCGGCGCGGGGAGGACGCGCTGCGCGAGCAGGCGGAGCGCTTCGACCGGGTGAGCGGTCACGATATCCGGGTTCCCGCCGCACACCTCGCCGAAGCGCTCGCCAACGTCGATCCCGAGGTGCGCGCAGCCCTGGAGACGGCGATCGACCGGGTGCGGCAGGCCTCGGCGGCACAGGTGCCCGCCCCGCAGGTCACCGACATCGGCCCCGGTGCGCGCATCCGCCAGCGGTGGCAGCCGGTGACCAGAGCCGGCGTGTACATCCCCGGTGGCAAGGCCGTCTACCCGTCCAGCGTGATCATGAACGTCGTGCCCGCGCAGGTCGCCGGGGTCACCGCCATCGCCCTGGCATCGCCGCCGCAGGCCGAGCACGGCGGTCGTGTCCACCCGACGATCCTCGCCGCGGCCGCGCTGCTCGGCGTGGACGAGATCTACGCTATGGGCGGCGCGGGCGCGATCGGCGCCCTCGCGCACGGCGTCGCCTCACTGGGGCTGGACCCCGTCGACGTCGTCTCCGGGCCCGGCAACAACTACGTCGCCTCCGCGAAGCGTGCGGTCGCCGGCGTCGTCGGCACCGACTCCGAGGCGGGCGCGACCGAGATCCTCGTCGTCGCGGATGCCGGAGCCGACCCGCGCCTCATCGCCGCGGACCTCATCAGCCAGGCGGAGCACGACGAACAGGCGTCCGCCGTGCTCGTCACCGACTCGGCCGAGCTCGCCGAGCGCGTCGCCGCTGACGTCGCCGAGCTCGCCGCCGCGACCCGCCACCGGGAGCGCGTCGCTGCCGCGCTCGAGGGCCCCCAGTCCGCGATCGTGCTCGTGGACGACCGGGCGGCCGCGGAGGCGTTCAGCAACGCGTACGCCCCGGAGCACCTCGAGCTGCACCTGGCGGACGCGGCGTCGGCCGCAGCACACTTCACCAGCGCGGGGGCGGTGTTCGTCGGCGACCAGACGCCGGTCAGCCTGGGCGACTACATGGCGGGCAGCAACCACGTGCTCCCCACCGGCGGGCAGGCCCGGTACGCGCCCGGACTCGGCGCCTACACGTTCCTGCGCCCGCAACAGGTGATCGAGTACGACCACGCCGCTCTCGCCGAGGTGCGGGCGGGGGTGGTCGCCCTCGCCGAGGCCGAGGTCCTTCCCGCGCACGGGGAGGCCATCGAAGCCCGCTTCCAGGGGAATCCGGGGTCGCGCTGATCGCAGCGCGTACGCTTAGAGATCATGCACTGCCCCTTCTGCCGGCATCCGGACTCTCGCGTCATCGACTCGCGCACCAGCGACGACGGTCTGTCGATCCGCCGCCGGCGGCAGTGCCCCGAGTGCGGCGGACGATTCTCGACCACCGAAACCGCCAGTCTCATGGTGATCAAGCGCTCCGGTGTGATGGAGTCGTTCAGCCGTGACAAGGTGATCGCCGGAGTGCGAAAGGCGTGCCAGGGCCGTCCCGTCACAGAGGCGGATCTGGCCGTGCTCGCGCAGAAGGTCGAGGAGGCGGTGCGTCAGACCGGCGTCTCGCAGCTGGACACCAACGAGATCGGCCTCGCGATCCTCGGCCCGCTCCGCGAGCTCGACGAGGTCGCGTACCTCCGCTTCGCGAGCGTGTACCAGGAGTTCGATTCGCTGGAGGACTTCGAGGCTGCCATCAGCGAGCTGCGCGCAGACCATGCCGGGACGCCGGGCTCCGACCGGTAGCCTGGCAGTGATGTATCCGCTGCTCTTCCGCCACGTCCTGTCGCGCCTCGACCCCGAGTTCGCCCACCACGCCGGCATGGCCGTCGTCCGCGTGCTCGGCGTGCCACCCTTCTCGTGGGTGACCAGGGCGCTGTGCGCGCCGGCATCCGATCTCCAGGTCCGCGCCCTCGGTCTGACGTTCCCGTCGCCGTTCGGTGTCGCCGCGGGCTTCGACAAGAACGCCGTGGGGGTGCGCGGCCTCGCCGCGCTGGGCTTCGGCCATGTCGAGGTCGGGACGATCACTGCGATCCCGCAGGAGGGCAACCCGAAGCCGCGACTGTTCCGCCTCGTTCCGGACCGTGCGGTCATCAACCGGATGGGCTTCAACAACGCCGGCGCGGACGCCGCCGCCAGGCGGCTGAGGCGACTGCGTCGCCGTGCCCCGCACGCGGTGATCGGCGTGAACATCGGCAAGAGCCGCGTCGTCGACGTGGAGAACGCGACCGCCGACTACGTCACCTCGGCGATCGTGCTCGCCCCGCTCGCCGACTACCTCGCGGTCAACGTGTCGTCGCCGAACACCCCCGGCCTGCGCGGTCTGCAGGCCGTCGAGACGCTCGCGCCGCTGCTGCGTGCCGTGAAGACGGCGGCGGGGGACACCCCGCTGCTCGTCAAGATCGCGCCCGACCTTCCCGACGACGAGATCGCTGCGATCGCGCGCCTCGCGGTCGTCGAGGGACTGGACGGGATCATCGCCCACAACACCACGATCTCGCGCGACGGCCTGCGCACCGACCCGGCGATCGTCGAAGCCGCCGGAGCCGGTGGGCTGTCGGGAGCACCGCTGCGGGAGCGCTCGCTCGAGGTGCTCGCCGTGGTCAAGGCCGCCGTCCCCGACGACTTCTGCGTCATCGCCGTCGGGGGAGTGGAGACCGCCGAGGACGTGCAGAAGCGGCTGGATGCCGGCGCGACCCTGGTGCAGGGCTACACAGGGTTCCTCTACCGGGGTCCGCTGTGGGCGCGCCAGATCAACCGCGGACTGGCCCGGCGCTGACGCCAGCGCGGCCGTCGACCCCCGCGGAACCGCGCCCGCGCCGCGAGGCGGCGAGGATCAGGCGGGGTACTGGCCGCGCTTGACCTGCGGCTTCGGCAGACGCATGAAGCGCATCTGCAGGGCGCGCATGGCGGCGTACCAGCCGAGGCCCTTCTCACGCCGCTCCGCACCGAACTTCGCGGCAGCCTTCCGCTTGACCCGGAGGCCGAGCAGGACCATGTCGCCGATCGCGAGCAGCATGTACGCCCACAGGCCGAGCATGGACCAGTACTGCACCTCCGGCACCGGGATGATCGCCGCGATGATGACGATCAGCATGGCGGCCATCACCCACTCCGAGATGTGCCAGCCGGCGTCGACGTAGTCGCGCACCCAACGGCGCTGCGGGCCCTTGTCCCGCGGCGGGAGGTACTTGTCCTCCCCGTTCTCCATGCCGATGCGGGCACGCTCGCGGCGCGCCTGCAGTTCGGCCTTCGCTGCCGCGCGGGCCTCCTTCGTGTTCGCGACGAGGGGGCGGCGGCGGGCGGCCTCGCGCTCGGCGCGCGTCGGCGTCGCACGTCCCTTGCCCGCAGCCGGGGTCTGGGGGGCGTCGTCGTTCGTCGGAGAAGAGGGAGTGGGCACGGGGGTCCTCAGTTTGAAGTCGGGGTTCACCTTAAGATTACCCGCATGACCTCTTCTGCAACGCCGGCATCATCCGACCTCGAATCGGCCGTGCTGGAGGCGGTCGCGCTGGGTGCGCCCGCCGCTCTCAACGACCTCGGCACGCTGGTCCGGATCCCGGGCATCGCCTGGCCGGCGTTCGATCAGACGCAGCTGGAGCGCAGCGCCGAGGCGGTCGCCGCCCTGGCGCGCGACACCGGCGTGTTCGACGAGGTCAGAGTGCTGCGCGCGCACATCGACGACACCGACGAGCTGGGACAGCCGGCCGTGCTCGCCACCAGGGCGGCCCGCAACGGCAAGCCCACCATCCTGCTGTACGCGCACCACGACGTGCAGCCGCCCGGCGCCGAGGAGCTGTGGGACAGCCCGCCGTTCGAGCCGACGGTGCGCGACGGGCGGCTGTACGGGCGGGGCGCGGCGGACGACAAGGCGGGCATCATGGCGCACATCGCCGCGCTGCGCGCCGTGGCCGAGACGGTCGGCGACGACCTCGAACTGGGCATCGCCCTGTTCATCGAGGGGGAGGAGGAGTACGGCTCCCGCTCGTTCGCCCGCTTCCTCTCCGACAATGCCGATGCGCTCCGAGCGGATGCCATCGTCGTGGCCGACTCGGGCAATCTCGACTCGCACACCCCTGGTCTCACCGTGTCGCTGCGCGGCAATGCGCGGTTCACGCTGACCGTCCGCACGCTCGATCACGCCTCGCACTCCGGCATGTTCGGGGGAGCGGTGCCGGATGCCATGATGGCCGCCGTCACGCTGCTCGCGACGCTCTGGGACGCGGACGGTGCCGTCGCCGTCGACGGACTCGCCGTCCGCGACGCCGACACGCCGCCGTACTCGGAGCAGACGCTGCGGGAGGAGACCGGGCTGCTGCCCGGGGTGTCCCCGGTCGGGCGCGACAGCATCCTGAGCCGGATCTGGAACAAGCCGTCGGTGACGATCACCGGCATCGACGCGACCAGCGTGGCCGAGGCGTCGAACACGCTGCTCCCGGAGGTCAGCGTCGTGATCAGCGCGCGCGTCGCCCCGGGCCAGAGCGCGCACGACGCGTACCGCGCCCTCGAGGCGCATCTGCGGGCACACGCGCCCTTCGGAGCGGAACTGACATTCTCGGACGTCGACCTCGGCGACGGATTCCTGGTGGACACCGCTGGGTGGGCGGTCGCCATGACGCGGGATGCCATGGCCGACGGCTACGGGGTCGAGCCGGTCGACCTGGGGGTGGGCGGATCCATCCCGTTCATCGCCGATCTCGTCCGGGAGTTCCCGGGCGCGCAGATCCTCGTCACCGGCGTGGAGGACCCGCACTCGCGCGCGCACAGCCCCAACGAGTCGCTGCACCTGGAGACGTTCCGCAACGCCGTGCGCACCGAGGCGCTGCTCCTCACGCGCATGAACGCCGGCGTCCCGGCATCCTGAACCATTGCCTGCGCCGGGTCGTCGACGGCGCGCGGGGCGCCAGGCCGCCCGCTTCCCGCCCCCGGCTCAGGCCCCGACGGTAGAATCGGTGCTGAGCAGCATGCCGCTGCCGCCGTTCCAAGGAGTGACATGAGCGACACCACACTGACTGCCGAGACCACGCGCGCTCACGGAGTCTCGCTGACGGATGCAGCCGCCCAGAAGGTGAAGAGCCTTCTCGAGCAGGAGGGCCGCGACGACCTGCGCCTGCGCGTCGCCGTCCAGCCCGGCGGATGCTCCGGCCTGATCTACCAGCTCTACTTCGACGAGCGCTTCCTCGAGGGCGACCAGACCGTCGACTTCGACGGCGTCGAGGTCATCGTCGACAACATGAGCGTCCCGTATCTCGACGGCGCCTCGATCGACTTCAAGGACACCATTTCGGAGCAGGGGTTCACCATCGACAACCCCAACGCAGCGGGCAGCTGCGCGTGCGGAGACAGCTTCCACTGAGACCCGCCAACCTGCGTGGTTGGCATGAATCGGGTGTGAGGTTGCCCTAGACTTGAGGCCGCCCCTGTCCGTGATCTGAAAGGTGCATCGTGCCGTCGAATCGCCGCCTTCGTTGGGCCGCCCTCCCTCTGGGAGTCGCGGCAGCTGTGGCCCTGGCGGGATGTACTCCCACCGAACTCCACGGCTTCCTCCCAGGCTTCGTCGAGGATGGCACTGCCACCACGAACCAGACCGAGCGCGTCGCCGGCCTGTGGGTCACCTCCTGGGTGGTCCTGCTCGCCGTCGGCCTCATCACCTGGGGCCTAATGGGGTGGGCTGCGGTCGTGTACCGCCGTCGCAAGGGGCAGACCGGTCTGCCGGTGCAGCTGCGTTACAACATGCCGCTGGAGATCCTCTACACGGTGGTCCCGCTGATCCTGGTGCTCGGCATGTTCTTCTTCACCGCGCGCGATCAGACCGCGATCGAGACACAGTGGGACGAGCCCGACGTCGAGATCACGGCCATCGCGAAGCAGTGGGCGTGGGACTTCCAGTACAACGGCCAGGACGACGACAACGAGGACGCCGTCTGGACGATGGGCATCCAGGCGCAGCCGAACGCCCAGGGCGACATCGACAAGAGCCAGCTGCCCACCCTAGTGCTGCCGGTCGACCAGAAGGTCACCATCCACCTGCAGTCGCGCGACGTCATCCACTCGTTCTGGATCATCGACTTCCTCTACAAGAAGGACATGTACATCGGGAAGGACAACACCTGGTCCTTCACCCCGACCCGTGTCGGCGAGTACGACGGCAAGTGCGCCGAGCTGTGCGGTGAGTACCACTCGATGATGCTGTTCAACGTGAAGGTCGTCGAGCAGGACGAGTACGAAGCCTACCTCGAGTCGCTGCGCGAGCAGGGCAACACCGGCGACATCAACGACGCCTACGACCGACTCGCGAACTTCCCCGGTACCGGAAGCAGCTCCGACGGTTCGGACAACTTCGAGGGAGATGAGGAGTAACCCATGTCCACCACAGAGGCACCCCGCACCGACGAGGCTCCGCGCTCCCGTCCCACCACCCTTCCGCCGCGTCAGGCGGCTCTGCTCACGTCCTCGCGCGTCGAGCAGAAGGGCAACATCGTCGTGAAGTGGATCACCTCCACCGACCACAAGACGATCGGGTACATGTACCTCATCGCCTCGGTGCTGTTCTTCCTCCTCGGCGGTGTGATGGCGCTGGTCATCCGCGCAGAGCTGTTCGCCCCCGGCATGCAGATCGTGCCGACCAAGGAGCAGTACAACCAGCTGTTCACGATGCACGGCACGATCATGCTGCTGATGTTCGCGACGCCGCTGTTCGCCGGGTTCGCCAACGCCGTGCTGCCGCTGCAGATCGGCGCCCCCGATGTCGCGTTCCCTCGTCTGAACGCGTTCGCCTTCTGGCTGTTCCTGTTCGGCTCGACGATCGCGGTGGCCGGCTTCCTGACCCCGCAGGGTGCGGCCTCGTTCGGATGGTTCGCCTACCAGCCGCTCGCCAACGCGACCTTCTCGCCCGGCGCCGGCGGCAACCTGTGGATGCTGGGTCTCGGCCTGTCCGGTTTCGGCACCATCCTCGGTGCGGTGAACTTCATCACCACGATCATCACGATGCGCGCCCCCGGCATGACGATGTGGCGGATGCCGATCTTCTCGTGGAACACGCTGATCACCAGCCTGCTCATCCTGATGGCGTTCCCGGTGCTGGCCGCCGCGATCTTCGCGGCCGGTGCCGACCGAGTCCTGGGTGCGCACGTCTACGACGCGGCCAACGGCGGCGTGCTGCTGTGGCAGCACCTGTTCTGGTTCTTCGGCCACCCCGAGGTGTACATCATCGCGCTGCCCTTCTTCGGCATCGTCTCCGAGGTGTTCCCGGTGTTCAGCCGCAAGCCGATCTTCGGGTACAAGACGCTGGTGTACGCGACCATCGCGATCGCCGCCCTCTCCGTGGCCGTGTGGGCGCACCACATGTACGTCACCGGTTCCGTGCTGCTGCCGTTCTTCGCCCTGATGACGATGCTCATCGCGGTGCCCACGGGTGTGAAGATCTTCAACTGGATCGGCACCATGTGGCGCGGCTCGGTGACCTTCGAGACGCCCATGGTGTTCGCGCTCGGGTTCCTGGTGTCGTTCGTGTTCGGTGGTCTCACCGGCGTCATCCTCGCCTCGCCGCCGCTGGACTTCCACCTCAGCGACTCGTACTTCGTCGTCGCACACTTCCACTACGTGGTGTTCGGAACGGTCGTGTTCGCGATGTTCTCGGGCTTCTACTTCTGGTGGCCGAAGTGGACCGGTCGCATGCTGAACGAGCGCCTCGGCTACGTGCACTTCTGGATGCTGTTCATCGGCTTCCACATGACGTTCCTCATCCAGCACTGGCTGGGCGTCGACGGCATGGTGCGTCGCTACGCCGACTACTCGGCCGCGGACGGCTGGGCGTGGCAGAACCAGGTGTCGACGATCGGTGCCGTCATCCTCGGCGCGTCGATGCTGCCGTTCTTCCTGAACGTGTGGATCACCGCGCGCAAGGCGCCCAAGGTCACCGTGAACGACCCGTGGGGCTACGGCGCGTCGCTCGAGTGGGCGACCTCCTGCCCGCCCCCGCGCCACAACTTCACCTCGATCCCGCGCATCCGCAGCGAGCGGCCGGCGTTCGACCTGAACCACCCCGAGGCCGCGGAGCACCCCGTGCCCGCGCCGGTCGGTGGTTACGCAGACGGAGAGGGCAAGTAAGTCATGCGCGACAACGTCATCCTGTGGTGGATCGTCTGTGCGTTCTGCACGATCGTCGCGATCGGGTACACGGTGTGGAGCATCACCGAGTACTCCGAGCGCCCGGTGACCGTGGCCATCGAGTGGGTCGGCTCCATCGCGCTGCTGTTCGGCGCGGCGATGAGCGCGATGATCGCGTTCTATCTGAGCAAGACCCACAAGGCGCAGGGCGGCGAGCTGCCCGAGGACGTGCTCACGGCGGACATCGACGACGGTGACCCCGAGCTGGGCGAGTTCAGCCCGTGGTCCTGGTGGCCCATCGTGCTGGCCGCCTCCGCCGCGATCTTCCTCATCGGCCTGGCCGTCGGGCACTTCCTGCTGCCGATCGGCCTGGCGATCTTCGCCGTGGCGATCGTCGGTTGGGTGTACGAGTACTACCGCGGCCACTTCGCTCGCTGAGACATCCACGAAGGCCCCTCAGGACGTGGGCGGATTCAAGGGGTGGTCGCAACACCGAGTTTCGGGAGGTTGCGACCACCATTTGAAATCCGCCCGGCCTGTCCTGAGGGGCCTTCGTCATACTTTCATGTCCGCGCCCGGCGAATGACGACAGGACCGGCTCAGGCGCGCATGCGCACGCGGGGAACGCCTGTGAGCGGGTCGATGGGGCGGCGATGCACCCCGTCGGCGTCCTCGACCGGATAGCCCTCCCGCCCCCAGTACTCGAAGCCGCCGATCATCTCGCGCACCGCGTACCCGAGCGCGGCGAACTCGAGCGCGCCCTTGGCGCCGGCGTTGCAACCCGGGCTCCAGCAGTAGACGATGACCTCGGCCGTCTGCGGGATCTCTTGTGGTGCACGCGTGGCGATCTCGCTGTAGTGCATGTGGATCGCCCCGGGGACGCGTCCCTGGGTCCAGGCCTCGTCGGAGCGCACGTCGACGACGACGAGAGGAGTCCCGGCCTTGCGTGCGGCGTGCACATCACTGGCATCCGTCTCGTAGGCGAGCTTGGCGGCGAAGTAGTCGTGGCGGTCGATCATGAACCCAGGGTACGCCGTGCCGGTCACGGGTCGCGGCCGTATGGCATCCGCTCGGGGGAGTGCGGGGTATGCCAGAGGCCCCGCCGGTGCTGAGACGAGCTCAGCGGCCGACGGGGCCTCCGGTGGGGGAGCGGCGGGTGTTACTCGCCGTCCTCCGACTTCTTCTTGCGCGGCCGCTTGACGGGCTCCTTCGCGATCACCGAGGTCGGCACGTTGCCCGTCTCGGGCACATGCGGATCCACGGGAGCGATGTCGTCTTCGGCGACCCCGGCGCGCTCGTGCGCTCCGGCGATCTCCTCGGCCTCGATCTCTGCCATGCTCGCGAGAGCGTGGTGCTGGTGCGCGTCCGCGGCGAGCAGCTCCGCCTGGGTGAGCGGCTGCAGGCGGTCCTCGAAGAACCAGCGCGAGATCGAGGAGCGCAGGTTCTCGTGCCACGGGATGCGGCCCTTCGCGTTCGGGCGCACGACCAGAGGCTCGTACGTCTCGAAGTCGATCAGCTTCCAGCGGTCGTAGATGTCGACCGGCTGGTGCACCTCGATGAACTCGCCGCCGGGGAGGCGCACGATGCGGCCCGACTCGTAACCGTGCAGGACGATCTCGCGGTCCTTCTTCTGCAGCGCGATGCAGATGCGCTTGGCGATGAAGTAGCCGAGGATCGGGCCGACGATGAGCAGGATCTGCAGGGCGCGGATCACACCCTCCATCGTCAGCATGAAGTGCGTCGCGATGAGGTCGGACGAAGCCGATGCCCACAGCACCGCGTAGAAGATCACGCCGGCGACGCCGATTCCGGTGCGGGTCGGGGCGTTGCGCGGACGGACCGCGATGTGGTGCTCGCGCTTGTCACCGGTGATCCACGCCTCGATGAACGGGTACAGCGCGACCAGCACGATGAACAGACCCAGAACCACGAGCGGGATCAGGATGCCGAACGACCAGGTGCGGTCGAGGAACACGATGTCCAGGTTCGACGGCGCCAGTCGCAGCGCACCGTCGGCGAAGCCGATGTACCAGTCGGGCTGGGTACCCGCGGACACAGGGGACGGGTCGTACGGACCGTAGTTCCAGATCGGGTTGATCTGGAAGAGCGAGGCGATCAGCACGATCGTGCCGAACACGATGAACAGGAACCCGCCCATCTTGGACATGTACACCGGCATCATCGGGTAGCCCACGACGTTGTCGTTGGTGCGGCCAGGCCCGGCGAACTGGGTGTGCTTGTTGATCACCATCAGCATCAGGTGCAGCACGATGAGCGCGAGCACCAGCAGCGGCAGCAACAGGATGTGCAGGGTGTACAGGCGTCCGACGATGTCGGTACCGGGGAACTCGCCGCCGAACAGCAGGTACGAGGTCCAGGTGCCGATCAGCGGGATGCCCTTGATCATGCCGTCGATGATGCGGAGGCCGTTGCCCGAGAGCAGGTCGTCGGGGAGCGAGTAGCCGGTGAAGCCCTCAGCCATGGCCAGGACGAACAGCACGAATCCGATCACCCAGTTCAGCTCGCGCGGCTTGCGGAACGCGCCGGTGAAGAACACACGGAGCATGTGCACGCCGATGCCCGCGACGAAGGTCAGCGCCGCCCAGTGGTGGATCTGTCGGACCAGCAGACCGCCGCGCAGGTCGAACGAGATGTGCAGCGTCGACTCGAGGGCCGCGGACATCTCGATGCCGCGCATCGGCTCGTACGCACCGGTGTAGTGCGTGGGGACCATCGAGGCCTGGAAGAAGAACGTCAGGAACGTGCCCGACAGGAACACGACCACGAAGCTCCACAGCGCGATCTCACCCAGCATGAACGACCAGTGGTCGGGGAAGATCTTCCGGCCCAGCTCCTTGACGAAGCCGGAGAGGCTGGTGCGCTCATCGATGTAGTTCGCGGTCGCGCCGATGAACCGGCCACCGAGAGGCGCCTGCCTGGTGTCGGCGTTCGTGGTGTCCTGGTGAAGAGTTGCGGTGCTCAATGACGCTCCCAGAAGCTCGGGCCGACGGGTTCCTTGAAGTCGCTCTGCGCGATGAGGTAGCCCTCATCGTCGACGGCGATGGGCAGCTGCGGCAGCGGGCGGGCGGCCGGGCCGAAGATGACCTTGGCGTGCTCGGTCACGTCGAACTGCGACTGGTGGCACGGGCAGAGCAGGTGGTGCGTCTGCTGCTCGTACAGCGCGACCGGGCAGCCGACGTGCGTGCAGACCTTGGAGTAGGCGACGATGCCGTCGTACGACCAGTCCTTGCGGTCCTCGTCCTCGATCAGATCCTCGGGACGCAGGCGCATGAGCAGGACGATGGCCTTCGCCTTCTCCTCGAGAAGACCGCCCTCGTGGCCGAGGTCGTTCAGACCGTCGGGGATGACGTGCACCGCCGAGCCGAGGGTCACATCCGCCGCGCGGATCGGCGTGCCGTCGGGGTCGCGGACCAGACGGGTGCCCTTGTCCCACATGGTGTGCTTGAGAAGCGCCACGGGGTCGCCGGCGGTGGGGTGCTCGGCGGTGGCGTGCGGGGCGAGGCCGCGGAACAGCGTCACGCCGGGCACGATGGATGCCACCACGGCGGCGATCAGCGAGTTGCGGATCATGGTACGGCGACCGAAGCCGGATTCCTCGTTGGCGTCCGCGAATGCCTTCACGGCGGCCTCACGCGTGCTGTCGCGCCCGCGGGTCGGGTGGCGGTGCTCGATGTGCTCGCGGTCGGACATGAGCGCCTTGGACCAGTGGATGGCACCGAGGCCGAGCGCGAGGAGGGCGAAGCCGATGCCGAGGCCGACGAACAGGTTGTTGTTGCGCACGTCGATGAGAGCGCCGCTCTCGATCGGGAACAGCATGTAGGCGGCGACGGCCCAGATGCTGGCGGCGAGCGACAGGTAGAACAGCGTGTAGACCGTGCGGGCGGCGGTCTTCTCGGCCCGCGGGTCCTTGTCGGTCATCCGCTCACGATGCGGCGGCAGTCCCGGGTTCTGTGCGGGATCGCTGACTGCGACGCCCAGCCCCGGCGAGGGCTGGTAGGCCCTGTCAAGAGCCTGCGTGTCGACGTCGTGTGCCATGGTGCTCCTCGTACGTAAGTCTTCGATGTATGTGCGTCAGTTGGACTTCGCCGTGATCCACACGGTGAGGGCGACCAGGGCGCCGATACCGAAGATCCAGATGAAGAGGCCCTCCGAGACGGGACCCAGCGAACCGAGTGTGAACCCGCCGACCTGGACGGCCTCCTGCTGGTACAGCAGGGCCGAGATGATGTCGCGCTTGTCCTCGGTGCTCAGGTTCATGTCACCGAACACCGGCATGTTCTGCGGACCGGTGACCATCGCCGCGTAGATGTGCAGCGCGCTGGTCGATGTCAGCGCGGGGGCGTACTTGCCCTCGGTGAGCGCACCACCGGCGGCGGCGACGTTGTGGCACATGGCGCAGTTGATGCGGAACAGCTCCGCACCGTGCGACACGTCGCCCTTCCCGTCGAGAACCTCGTCGTCGGGGTAGGTCGGTCCGGGGGCGACGGACTGCACGTAGGCGGCCATCGCGCGGATCTGCGCGTCGGTGAACTGCGGCGGCTTCTGCGGAGCCTGCGGTCCCTGCATCTGCAGCGGCATCCGACCCGTCGCGAGCTGGAACTCGACGGACAGCTCACCCACGCCGATGAGGCTGGGGCCGTTGTCGGTGCCCTCCAGGTTCATGCCGTGACAGGTGGCGCAGTTCGCCGTGAACAGCTTCTCGCCGTCCTCGACGGTCAGCTCGGAGGATGCGGCGGTCTGCACATCCGACGACGCCATCGCAGCAGACGCACCGGCGTACGCGCCACCGGTGATCAGCAGGCCGGCCCCGATCAGGGCGGCGGCGGCGAGGGGACTGCGACGGCCGCGGGAGCGGCGCTTCTTCTCTCGTGCCATTTCGTGAAATCGCTCCGCTCTTATTTCAGGAAGTAGATGACGGCGAACAGCACAAGCCAGACCACGTCGACGAAGTGCCAGTAGTAGGACACGACGATCGAGGACGTCGCCTCCTTGTGCGTGAAGTTCTTGACCGCGAACGCGCGCCCGATGACCAGCAGGAACGCGATGAGGCCGCCGGTGACGTGCAGGGCGTGGAAGCCGGTGGTGAGGTAGAACGCGGAGGCGTACGAGTCGGCCTGGATCGGCATCCCCTCCATGACGAGCTGGGCGTACTCCCAGACCTGGCCGCAGACGAAGATCGCGCCCAGCACGAAGGTGAGCCAGAACCACTCGACCATGCCCCAGCCGAACAGGCGGCGGCGGCCCATGGCGTTCACCTGGCCGCGCGCGATGCGGTACGGCTGCAGGTCCTCCGCGGCGAACACGCCCATCTGACAGGTGAACGAGGACGCGACGAGGATGGCGGTGTTCACCGCCGCGAAGGTCACGTTCAGGAGGCCGGTGCGCTCACCCCACAGTTCGGGGGATGTGCTGCGGAGGGTGAAGTAGATCGCGAAGAGTCCCGCGAAGAACATCACCTCGCTGCCGAGCCACACGATGGTGCCGACAGCTACCGGGTTGGGCCGCTTGATCGTTCGGGCAGCCGGGGCATACGTCGCTGAGGTGGTCACCCGTCCATTATGGCCGAAACGCGGTGCCGATTCTCGCACCGGCATGACCCGTTTCGCTGGTTCCGCACTTAGGGGAACCTAAGAACTGCCTGCGAATCTGCCGCCGGTGCAGGGTCGATAGGATCACTGGCATGGCGGACACTCTCACCTGGCCCGATGTTCTCGCTTCTCTGCTGCAGCGGCGCGATCTCAGCGTGTGGGAGTCCACCTGGGCCATGCGTCAGGTGATGCAGGGCAAGGTCGGCGAGGCCCAGCTCGCTGGTTTCCTCATCGCGCTTCGGGCGAAGGGCGAGACGATCGACGAGATCGTCGGGTTCCGCGACGCCATTCTCGAGGCGGCCGTGCCGCTGCCGGTTTCCTCGGACGTGCTGGACATCGTCGGCACCGGTGGCGACCGGGTGGGGACGGTCAACGTCTCCACGACCGCCGCGATCATCATCGGTTCGATGGGCATCCCCGTCGTCAAGCACGGCAACCGCGCGGCGAGCTCCTCGTCGGGATCCTCCGACGTGCTCGCGGCACTCGGCCTCGACATCTCTCTGGATCCTCAGCGCGTGGCATCCGTCCTCGACCGCACCGGCATCACGTTCGCGTGGGCAGCGGCGTTCCACCCCGGGTTCCGGCACGCCGGCACGGTCCGCTCCGAGCTGGGTGTGCCGACGGTGTTCAACATGCTCGGCCCGCTCTGCAATCCGGCGCGCGCCGAGGCGAACGCCGTCGGCGTCGCGCAACTGGATCGCGTGCCGCTCATCACGGGCGTGTTCCGCACCCGCGGCGCGACTGCGTTGGTGTTCCGCGGGGACGACGGGCTGGACGAGCTCACCACGACCGGTCACAGCCGCATCTGGGAGGTGGTCCGCGGCGACATCCACGAGCACGACCTCGACCCCCGCGATCTGGGCATCCCGCTGGCGGAACTCGACGACCTCATCGGCGGATCGCCCGAGCACAACGCCGCGGTCCTGCGTCGCACACTCAGCGGCGAGAAGGGCGCGGTGCGCGACATCGTGCTGTTGAATGCCGCGGCAGGAATCGTCGCGTACGAGCTGTCGCATGATGCGATGTTGACGCAGGTTCCCATCGTCGAGCGACTGAAGGACGCGTTCCATCGTGCGGCGGTCGCGGTCGATGACGGACGCGCGTCGGCGAAGCTCGACGAATGGGTGCGCGTCACGCAGGAGCGCGAGGGCTGAGCCATGGATGCCGTCGACGCGCTGCTCGAGATCGCCACACTGCTGGAGCGCGAGCGCGCGTCACGGTATCGGGCGCGCGCGTTCCGGCAGGCGGCCGCCGTGCTCGGGGAGCTGCCGACCGACGTGATCGCCGATCCCGTGCGGCTCCGTGCCGCGAAGGGCATCGGCTCGTCGACGTTCGAGGTGATCAGGCAGGCGCAGGAGGGCCGCACCCCCGATTACCTGGTCGAGCTGCGCGCGGCGGTCGAACCGGAGCACGAGTCGGCGCTGCGGCGGAAGCTGCGCGGCGACCTGCACTCGCACACCGACTGGTCCGACGGGACCACACCGATCGAGGCGATGGCCCGGACGGCCGCCGCACTCGGGCACGAGTACCTGGCGATCACGGACCACTCGCCGCGACTGAAGGTCGCCCGGGGGCTCTCGCCGGAGCGCCTGCGCGAACAGATCCCGCTGGTGCGCGCCGCAACCCGGCGCGAGCTGACGGTGTTGGCCGGGATCGAGGTCGACATCCTGGAGGACGGCGGCCTCGACCAGGAGCCGGAACTGCTTGAAGAGCTCGACATCGTGGTCGCCTCGGTGCATTCCCTGCTGCGAATGGATGCCGGACCGATGACCGCCCGCATGATCGCCGCCGTGTCGAATCCGCACGTGAACGTACTCGGGCATTGCACGGGCCGCCTCGTGCAGGGGTCGCGTGGCACCCGCCCGCGGTCGCAGTTCGACGCCGCCGCGGTGTTCGCCGCGTGCGCCGAGAACGGAGTCGCCGTGGAGATCAACTCTCGTCCGGAGCGGCAGGACCCGCCGGACGATCTCATCGCGATCGCCCTGGCGGAGGGATGTCTGTTCTCGATCGACTCCGACGCGCACGCCCCTGGACAGCTCTCACTGCTCGATCACGGCGCCGAGCGCGCGGAGCAGAACGGGGTGCCGCCGGAGCGGATCGTCACGACCTGGAGCCTGGAGCGGCTCACCGCCTGGGCGTCGGGATAGCGCTGCCGTTCAGGAGTTGCTCGCGAGGGCGGCGATCGCGCGGTCCATCGACGACCCGAGATTCCACAGTTCTGCGAGCGACCGGGCCGCGTCAGCCTCGGTCTGGTCGAGGGGGCGCAGGGGAGTGGCCGGCGCGCTGATGTCGAGGTCGGTGGCGACACGGACCACCTTGGGTGCCACATCGAGGTATGCGGACGCCTCTGCGAAGCGGGCGCTGACTGCCGCGCTGAGCTGACCGGCGGCAGCGGCGGCGCGGATGCCGTCCAGATCGCCGTGCGCCTTGAGCAGAGTCGCGGCGCTCTTCTCGCCGATGCCCTTCACGCCGGGTAGGCCGTCGGAGGCGTCGCCGCGCATGGTCGCGAAATCGGCGTACTGCTCGGGAAGGACGCCGTACTTCGTGACGACGGTCTCGTCGGTGACGATCTCGAGGTTGCTCATGCCACGCGCGGTATAGATGACGCGGACGCCGCGCGCGTCGTCGACGAGCTGGAACAGGTCTCGGTCGCCGGTGACGATGTCGACCGACTTGTCGGCGTGGGTGGCGAGCGTGCCGATCACGTCGTCCGCTTCGTGCTCGGCTGCGCCGATGATCGGGATGCCGAGAGCGCGCAGCGTCTCGCGGATGAGCGGAACCTGCTGCTCGAGCGGGTCGGGGACCTCTTCAACGTCTGTGCCGCCGGGGATGACCTCGACGACGCGGTGCGCCTTGTAGCTGGGGATGAGGTCGACGCGCCACTGCGGACGCCAGTCGTCATCCCAGCAGGCGATCAGATGCGTCGGGTGATACGTCGACACGAGCTTCGCGACGATGTCGAGCAGACCACGGACGGCGTTGACGGACATGCCGTCCGGCGCCTTCACTTTGTCCGGCACACCGTAGAACGCGCGGAAGTAGAGGGACGCGGTGTCGAGCAGCATCAGGCGGTCGGTCACGGACTCATCCTGGCACGGCGGTCTGGTTTCTTCTGCGAGCGTCAGCAGCCGGGGGAAGAGGGTCGTTCGGTGCAGGTGTGCGCGACGAGTGCGGTGTGCGCCTCGAAGACCCGGATCAGCTGACCAGGGCCGGTCGCCGTGAGTCGGCCGGAGATCGGGAACCAGCCGACACCGAGGTCTATCTCGGCGGAGTATGCGACATCGACGCGGGCGGTGTACTCACCGCGCTCGGCGTAGGTGTGGCTCGTGTCAGTGGGGGTGAACTGTGCCTGGCCGAGATCGGCCCAGGTCGAGCCGCCGTCGCCGGTCGTCGTGCTGGCGCCGTCGCCGTAGTGGAAGGTGAAGGATGCCGGCGTGAACCGCACGCTGATCGGGTAGCCGAAGAGCTCTCCCTGCTGAGTGACGGCGGATGCCGTCGCCACGAAGTTCGTCGGCAGGCCGGCGACGCCCAGATTGTTCGGCTCACCGGCGACCGCGGTCCCGGGAGGGGAGAAACGTGCAAGGTCGGTGATCGTGATCTCGGGGATCGCCGGCGTGGTATCGCCTTCGGCCCGTGGCGTCTCGCCGTCAGGGTTCCAGCGGTAGCAGCGGATGTAGTTCCACGCGTCTCTGCACTCCTCGAACGTGGGAGGAGTCCAGGCGATCGGGTTGTAGACCGGGTTCGTGGAGTGGTTGCCTCCGCGTTGCCTTTGGGCGCCGTCGGTACGGGATCCTGGCGAGCCATTCTGATGCTTAGTACCGCTCGCGTATAGATTGCCTGCGTCGGTTGTGACCGTTGGGCATCCGATCCGCGCGTTTGAGCTGCACGTCGGAGGTGTGCCCGCCGCGGCGCTCACTGGTGACAAAACGATGACCGCGAAGCATAAGAGCATGGCGGTCAGGATGCGCATGATTCGCCTTCCCGAGGGGTGGAATTTGCCAAAAGCACACTGTCCTCTGACACCTCAAACTGGAGCGCGAGCACGTACTGGTCGGGTCGATCCGCTGGCACAACGGAAGAGCCTGAAGCGTCCTTGATGTCGAGATCGGCTTGGTCCAAGCAGGCCTCGGCCTGAATTAGGGCATCGTCCGCGGCGTACTTCGTACCCCGGAACCAGACCACCGCTGTCTTTCCCGTCTGTGAGTACCCGTTCGCGTGCATTTCACTTAAGAACTCTTTGTCGGTTGAGCGGACTTCGCCCGTGGTGTATGCGAGCGCTGGCTCGAATGACCCCGGATCCGAGAATGAGACAGAATCCAAAGCCTTGATGTACTCCCGGTATGTCTTCTCGGCTGCCGCGAAGGCCTCTTCCTCGGTCTCGAACAGGGCCGTCTTCGTCGGCGTCGGCTCGGGCTGGGGTGTGCAGGCGGCGAGCAGCGAGAGCGTCACCGCTCCGGCCGCCGCGGCGGTGAGAAGGCGCAGGGGAGCGGTCGAGACAATCACCCCGTCACCGTAGCCGCGACCCGTCCTGCTCCGCAGAAGTTATCCACAGGGAATGCCGGCTGTGCGGCATCCGTTGTCTCTGATAGCCTGAAGTGTCACTCGTGGCGAGCATTCGCCTGCCCTCGTGACATCGCAACCCCAATCCACCTGCTTCGAGGCGAACATCCGGCGCTGCCGAGTGCTCGAAGCCCGATCATCCATTCACAAGGACAACCCACTACATGACTAGCGCAACGACCGCCCCGGCCACCAAGCAGGTCGCGATCAACGACATCGGCTCTGCTGAGGACTTCCTGGCCGCGGTCGAGAAGACCCTCAAGTTCTTCAACGACGGCGACATCATCGAGGGCACGATCGTCAAGATCGACCGCGATGAGGTTCTGCTCGACGTCGGATACAAGACCGAGGGCGTCATCCCCTCCCGCGAGCTCTCCATCAAGCACGACGTGGACCCCAACGAGGTCGTCACCGTCGGCGACCAGGTCGAGGCCCTCGTTCTCCAGAAGGAGGACAAGGAAGGCCGTCTGATCCTCTCCAAGAAGCGCGCCCAGTACGAGCGCGCCTGGGGCGACGTCGAGAAGATCAAGGAGAACGACGGTGTCGTCACCGGCACCGTCATCGAGGTCGTCAAGGGCGGTCTCATCGTCGACATCGGCCTCCGTGGCTTCCTCCCCGCCTCGCTCATCGAGCTGCGTCGCGTCCGCGACCTCACCCCGTACCTCGGCCAGGAGCTCGAGGCGAAGATCCTCGAGCTCGACAAGAACCGCAACAACGTGGTTCTGAGCCGTCGCGCCCTGCTGGAGCAGACGCAGTCCGAGTCGCGCACCACGTTCCTGAACAACCTGCACAAGGGTCAGGTCCGCAAGGGTGTCGTTTCGTCGATCGTCAACTTCGGTGCGTTCGTCGACCTGGGTGGCGTGGACGGCCTCGTGCACGTCTCCGAGCTGTCCTGGAAGCACATCGAGCACGCCTCCGAGGTCGTCGAGGTCGGCCAGGAGGTCACCGTCGAGATCCTCGAGGTGGACCTCGACCGCGAGCGCGTCTCCCTGTCGCTGAAGGCGACGCAGGAGGACCCGTGGCAGGTCTTCGCCCGCACCCACGCCATCGGCCAGGTCACCCCGGGCAAGGTCACCAAGCTCGTTCCGTTCGGCGCGTTCGTCCGCGTCGCGGACGGCATCGAGGGCCTCGTGCACATCTCCGAGCTGTCCAGCAAGCACGTCGAGCTGGCCGAGCAGGTCGTGTCGGTCGGCGAAGAGGTCTTCGTCAAGGTCATCGACATCGACCTCGAGCGTCGCCGCATCTCGCTGTCGCTGAAGCAGGCCAACGAGTCGGTCGACCCGTACGGCACCGAGTTCGACCCGGCCCTGTACGGCATGCTCGCCGAGTACGACGAGAACGGCGAGTACAAGTACCCGGAGGGCTTCGACCCGGAGACCGGCGCCTGGAAGGAAGGCTTCGAGGCTCAGCGCGAGGCATGGGAGCAGGAGTACGCCGCTGCCCAGGCTCGCTGGGAGGCTCACAAGGCTCAGGTCGCCAAGGCTCTCGAGGCCGAGGCTGCCTCCGGCGACGACTTCGGCGCTCAGACCTTCTCCAGCGACACCGCTGGTGCGGGCACCCTCGCCGACGACGAGGCTCTCGCCGCTCTGCGCGAGAAGCTCTCGGGCGGCAACGCATAAGCACGCCTTTCAAGAACGGGCCGTCACCTCGCCTTCGGGCGGGTGGCGGCCCGTTCCGCGTCTCCGGATGCCGGTGAGCCGCGTGCCAGGATGGAGGCATGCCCCTCATCGCGCTCACCGGCGGCATCGCGTCGGGGAAGTCCACCATCGCCCGGCGCCTCGCCGAACACGGGGCGGTGATCGTGGACGCCGACCAGATCGTCCGCGATGTGCAGGCGCCGGGAACGCCTGTGCTGCGGCGCATCGCTGACACGTTCGGGGACGACGTCATCCAGCCGGACGGTTCGCTGGACAGGGCAGCCCTGGGGTCCAAGGTGTTCGGCGCACCCGAATCGCTCGCCCGCCTGAACGCGATCGTTCATCCCGCGGTCCGGGAGGAGTCGCAGCGTCGCTTCCGGGAGGTGCTCGACGATGATCCCTCCGCGGTCGTGGTGTACGACGTGCCGCTGCTCGTCGAGGCGCGAGTCGACGACCCGTGGGACCTGACCGTCGTCGCGCACGCCCCAGCCGGCATCCGTCGTCGCCGCCTCGTGGAGCTGCGCGGTCTCGACGAAGCCGCAGCGCAGGCGCGCATCGACGCGCAGGTGACCGACGAGCAGCGGCTCGCCATCGCCGACGTCGTCATCGACACCGGCGCCGACCTCGCACACACCCTCGCGCAGACGGATGCCCTGTGGGAGCGGATCCGCGCGCAGTGAGCTTCGCCGGTCACGCCCCCGGCTCGCCGGCGTACCGGCGGCTCATCGCCGGGCTCTTCCTCGCTGGAGTGGCCACCTTCGCGCAGCTGTACTCGTCGCAGGCGGTGCTGCCCCACATCGCCGCGGACCTCGCCATCGGCCCGGCCACGGCCGCCCTCACCGTCTCGGCGGCGACGATCGGGCTGGCCGCCGCCGTCATGCCGTGGTCGCTCGTCGCCGACCGCATCGGCCGCGTCCCGGCGATGGCGATCGGGATCCTCGCGGCCACAGCACTCGGCCTCGTCGCCCCGCTGAGCGGCGACATCGCAGTGCTTCTCGTGCTCCGGTGCGTCGAGGGCGCGGCGCTCGGGGCCGTGCCCGCGGTGGCGCTCGCCTCAGCGAGGAGGTGGCGGCGCGGCATGCTGCCGCCGCGGCCGGGAGCTACATCGCGGGGACGACCGTGGGCGGGCTCTCCGGCCGCATCGTCTCGGGACTGATGGGCGAGGCGATCGACTGGCGCGCCGGCATGTGGGCTGTGGCTCTGCTCTGCGGCGTGTCAGCGCTGCTCTTCCTCGCCCTCACCCCGAAGTCACGTGGTTTCGTGCCGCAGCGCGCCCGGGGAGCGACCGGTCACGGCATCCTGCCGCGCCTGCTCGCGCTCCTGCGCTCTCCGCAGCAGTGGGCGCTGTACGCGCAGGGCTTCCTGCTGATGGGGGCTTTCGTCGCCGTCTACAACTACCTCGGATTCCACCTCGTCGATCGGCCGTTCTCGCTGCCGGTCTGGGTGGTGACCCTGCTCTTCCTGGCTTATCTCTCCGGCACCGTCTCGTCGCCGTGCGCGGGCGCGCTGGCTACGCGCCACGGCCGGTATCCGGTGCTCCTCGCATCGATCGCCGTCATGGCGGGCGGTGCGACGCTGATGATCGCGCCGCTCACGGTCGTCGTGCTCGCGGGCCTGGTGCTGTTCACCGCCGGGTTCTTCGGCGCGCACGCCGTGGCGTCGGGGTGGGTGCCGGTGTCCGCTCCGCCGGCGAGTCGCGCCCAGGCGTCGTCGCTGTACTACTTCGGCTACTACGCCGGCTCGAGCGTGTTCGGATGGCTGCTCGGCCTGGTGCTGACGAGCGCCGGCTGGACCTGGTTCGTGGTGGTGACCCTGCTGCTTTGCGTCGCGTCCGCTTCGGCTGCGGCCGCGGCGCTTCACAGCGCGCCGAACGGTCGGGCCTGACGGCTAGCCCGTGGCGGGAGGACCCGCGGGGCGCGGCCGCCGCCGACGGGTCGCACGCCTGACGACGAGGACGATGCCGACCAGCAGTCCGATCAGCAGGAGCGCGGCCAGGGCCGGCAGCAGGATGGCGGCGGCGGCGAGCGCGAACGACGCGCCGTCCTCCGCGGTGCTGAGCACCGGCGCCGCCACGCCGCCGGTGGTGGCGTTCGCCGCCACCCGGATGGTCGCCTTCGCCACGTGCACGACGAGAGCGATCCCGATCCCGACCGCCACCGGGACCCAGGTGTTGTCGGTGAAGAACGGACTGGGATCCTCGACGGCGACCGTCTGGGCGCCCGACCCGGCGCCGAACGCGATCCCGCCGGCCGCCGGTCGGAGGATGCTCTGGATCACGTCGTTCACCGAGTCCAGTGCGGGGATCTTGTCCGCCACGATCTCCAGCACCAGTAGGGCGCCGGCGATCCACAGCGCAGGATCGCTGGACAGCCACGCCCAGCCCGCCGGCAGCGACATGGCGGGAAGCAGGCGATCGGCGAGACCGAGCAGGAACAGCGGCATCCACGCATTCAGGCCGGCGGATGCCGCCAGGCTGGAGCCGATGAGGAACTCGATCACGCCACCACTCTAGGGGTGCGGCCCGTCGCGGAAGCGGCACCTATCCCGGCATCCGACCCCGACCCCGATGCGGTGCGCTGAGCGGGCGCAGCGAGCCGAGTGTCCCCACCCCCTCTTAGGCTGGAAGCATGCAACCCACGCGCAGCGTCCGCCCTTTCGAGGTCGTCAGCGAGTACAGCCCGGCCGGCGACCAGCCGCAGGCGATCGCCGAACTCGCCGCGCGCATCAACGCCGGTGAGACGGATGTCGTGCTGCTGGGTGCCACCGGTACCGGCAAATCCGCCACCACGGCCTGGCTCATCGAGCAGGTCCAGCGGCCCACACTGGTCCTCGCGCACAACAAGACACTGGCGGCGCAGCTCGCCAACGAGTTCCGTGAACTGATGCCGCACAACGCCGTCGAGTACTTCGTGTCGTACTACGACTACTACCAGCCAGAGGCGTACGTCCCGCAGACCGACACGTTCATCGAGAAGGACTCCTCGATCAATGCCGAGGTCGAGCGACTGCGGCACTCCACGACGAACTCCCTGCTCTCACGGCGGGATGTCGTCGTGGTGTCGACCGTGTCGTGCATCTACGGACTGGGCGCGCCCGAGGAGTACCTGCGCGCGATGGTGGCTCTGCAGGTGGGGGAGCGGTACGACCGTGACGCGCTGATCCGCCAGTTCATCGCGATGCAGTACAACCGCAACGACGTCGACTTCTCGCGCGGCAACTTCCGCGTCCGCGGCGACACGATCGAGATCATCCCGGTGTACGAGGAGCACGCGATCCGCATCGAGCTGTTCGGTGACGAGATCGAGGCGCTGTACTCCCTGCATCCGCTCACCGGCGAAGTGATCGCCAAGCTCGACTCCGTGCCGATCTTCCCTGCTTCCCACTACGTCGCCGGCACGGATGTCGTGCAGCGGGCGATCGGCACGATCGAGCACGAGCTCGCCGAGCGCCTCGCCGAGCTCGAGCGTCAGGGCAAGCTCCTCGAAGCGCAGCGGCTGCGAATGCGCACCACGTTCGATCTCGAGATGCTGCAGCAGCTCGGGTTCTGCTCCGGCATCGAGAACTACTCGCGGCACATGGACGGCAGGCAGGCGGGCGAGCCGCCGCACACCCTGCTCGACTTCTTCCCCGACGACTTCCTGCTCGTCATCGACGAGTCGCATGTCACGGTTCCGCAGATCGGCGCGATGTACGAGGGGGATGCCTCACGCAAGCGCACCCTGGTCGAGCACGGTTTCCGGCTGCCGAGCGCGATGGACAACCGTCCGCTGCGGTGGGACGAGTTCAAGAACAGGATCGGTCAGACCGTGTACCTGTCGGCGACGCCCGGCAAGTACGAGATGGGAATCGCCGACGGCGTCGTCGAGCAGATCATCCGCCCGACGGGACTCGTCGACCCCGAGATCGTCGTCAAGCCGTCCAAGGGGCAGATCGACGATCTGCTGGAGGAGATCCGCCTGCGCGTCCAGCGTGACGAGCGGGTGCTCGTCACCACGCTGACCAAGAAGATGGCGGAGGAGCTCACCGACTTCCTCGGCGAGCACGGGGTGCGCGTGCGCTACCTGCACTCCGACGTCGACACGCTCAGGCGCGTCGAGCTGCTCACCGAACTGCGAGCAGGCGTCTACGACGTCCTCGTCGGCATCAACCTGCTCCGAGAGGGACTCGACCTGCCGGAGGTGTCGCTCGTCGCGATCCTGGATGCCGACAAGGAGGGCTTCCTGCGCTCCGGCACCTCGCTCATCCAGACGATCGGACGCGCCGCCCGTAACGTCTCCGGTCAGGTGCACATGTACGCCGACAACATGACGGACTCGATGCGCAAGGCCATCGAGGAGACCGAGCGGCGTCGCGAGAAGCAGATAGCGTACAACCAGGCCAACGGCATCGACCCGCAACCGCTGCGCAAGCGGATCGCCGACATCACCGAGGTGCTCGCCCGCGAGGCGGCCGACACCGCCGACATGCGCGCCGGACGCAGCAAGGCCGGGAAGTCGGGTAAGGGCAAGTCGCCCACACCGAACCTGCGGCGCACCGGCATCGCGGCGGAAGGAGCGACGCAGCTCGAGGAGACAATCGCCGACCTGTCGGATCAGATGCTCGCCGCGGCGGCCGAACTCAAGTTCGAGCTCGCGGCCCGGCTGCGCGACGAGGTCCAGGACCTCAAGAAAGAGCTGCGGGCGATGGAGCGAGCAGGCCACGCCTGACGGCCTCGCTCGCGGCCGCCCTCACGGGCAGTGCATCAGGGGCTTCGGGCCCGTCCGGTCGATCCGGTGCCGGTTCATCGGCTTCCCGCACAGCGGGCACGCGCGTTCGGCGCGCTCGGCCGCGGTGGGCGGCGGCGTCTTCTCGTACGGGCCGACGGACGCCGGCCCGGCGTACCGGATCAGGCGTGAATTGAACCAGGCGTAGAAGCCTCCGGCGTCGCGGATGCGCTCGCGCAGCGGAGGGCGGGTCGGTTCGTCGGGGGAGGTCGCCTTGGACATATTCATTAGCGTACTAACTATTGGCGTTCGGATAAACTTCGGGCATGACCGATGAGGACGATCTGCTCCGGCTGGAGAACCAGCTGTGCTTCGCGATGGTCACCGCCGCGCGCAACGTGCTGAGCGTCTACCGGCCGATCCTCGAACCGCTCGGCCTGACCCATCCCCAGTACCTGGTCATGCTCGCACTGTGGGAGCGCTCGCCGCGCTCGCTGAACGACCTCGCTCGCGAACTCGCGCTGGAGCCGGCCAGCGCCTCACCGCTCGTGAAGCGGCTGGAGGCCGACGGCCTGCTCGTCCGGCAGCGCAGCGCGGGTGACGAGCGTCGCCTGGACATCGCCCTGACCCACGCGGGTCGGGCGCTGCGCACGCGAGCGCTGGACGTGCCACGCCGGGTGATGGAGCGCACCGGCCTGGATTTGGAGTCGGTCGCCGCCCTGCGGAACGCCCTCGCCGATTTCGCGGGGCGCACTCGGCCCTCCTGAACCGAGTTGTCCACAGATCGGCAGCGGTCGGGTCCGGTGCGCCTCGGCTCGCCTAGGGTGACAGCATGCCTGCCGATCCCGCCGCCCGCGAACGGGAGTCGTCGCCTGAGGTGGGCGGCGCATCGGCACGGCGCAGCCGCGTGCTCCTGTCGGCGGTCACCGCCGGACTGTTCCTCATCATGATGATCGCGGCGTCCGTCCAGGGGACGCCGCGGATCGAGGTCCCGAGCTTCGGATCGCCCGAGCGGGCCACGCAGACATCGTCCCCGCCGCCGTCGCCGCTCCCGCTGCCGCCGTCCCAGCCGCAGGACGGCCGGATCTGGGGCACCATCATCCTGATCCTTCTCCTGATCGTCGCGGCCGCAGTCGTCATCCTGCTTGTCGTGCTCGCAGTGCGGCTGGTCACCGCCTGGTGGCGTGCCCGGCCGCCGCGGCGGCGCATCGGCGACCCGGTCGACGTCGCCGGCGCAGAACCCGCAGCCGCGGCATCCGCCCCCAGCGCCCCGGTGATCCGCCGGGGCATCGCCGCCGCCCGTGCGGTCGTGCAGGGACGCGCCGATCCGGCCGACGCGATCATCGCCGCCTGGGTGGGGCTGGAGGAGACGGCCTCGGATTCCGGCATCCCGCGGGGAACCAGCGAGACGCCGTCGGAGTTCACCGTCCGCATTCTGCTCCGTCGGCCCGGAATCGACGCGGCGACGCACACACTGCTCGGCCTCTACGAGTCGGTCCGGTTCGGGAGCAAGAAGGCGAGCGAGGACGACCGAGCCGAAGCAGCCAGGGCGCTCGCCGAGATCGAGGAGGGATGGCGGTGACCGGGTGGAGGCGCGTCGTCGCCGCCGCCACCGCGGGCCTGGCGGCGGCGATCGCCCTGCTGCTGCTCGGCGTGCAGATGGAGTTCGCCTGTGCATGGGGTGCGGTGGCGGCGTCCGTCGTCGCCGTCGTCAGCCATCCGATGCCCGACGACCCCCGCGACGACGCACCGATGAACGAGGCCGAGCCGCGCTACCGGGGCTCGGACGTCGCCCGTCTCGCGTGGGCGGTCGACCTGAAGGCGGGTACGGTGGGCGAGGTCATGACCCGGCGGGTGCGGGCATCGCTGCGCCGTCGTCTGCAGCACGCCGGTCTCGACCCCGATTCGCCCGCCGACGCGGCCGCCATCGACGCGCGACTCGGAAGCGGCCTGTGGGAGCGGCTCAGCGCGCGACGGGTGACGCCCGCCGACATCGAGGACGCCCTCGCCGCCGCCGAACGGCTCGAGCACGACGCACCCGTTCCCGGGCAGTCCCATCGGTCGCACATCCATCACCAGCCGGCCGCGCCGCGGTCGATCCACGCCGAGGAGAGCAGATGAACGTCACCCTGATCGCCGAGACCGGCCAGCGGATCCGCGCCGCCGTCGGCACCGCCGTCGTCGGCATGACCGGACCGCTCGAGATCGCCCTGGCCACCATCCTCGCCGGAGGACACGTGCTGTTCGAGGACGTACCAGGACTCGGCAAGACACTCGCCGCCCGCAGCCTCGCAGCCGCGCTCGGGCTGTCCTTCCGGCGGCTGCAGTGCACGCCCGACATGCTGCCGGGCGACGTCACCGGCTCCTACGTCTACGCGCCGGACACCGGTCAATTCGTGTTCCGCCCAGGACCGATCTTCACCGGTCTGCTGCTCGCCGACGAGATCAACCGCACCACGCCGAAGACCCAGTCCGCGATGCTGGAGGCGATGGCCGAGAGGCAGGTGACGGTGGAGGGCAACAGCTTCCCCCTGCAGGCGCCGTTCCACGTCATCGCGACCGCCAACCCGATCGAGAACGAGGGCACCTACACCCTTCCCGAGGCGCAGCTGGACCGCTTCATGGTGCGGCTGTCACTCGGCTACCCCGACGGGCAGGACGAGACCGCCATCCTGCTCGGTCGCGTCCGGCGCCAGCGTGAGGCGACCCAGGTGGAGGCCGTGATCGGCCAGGCGGAGCTGCTGGAGCTGCAGGCGGCGATCGAGCAGATCCACGTCGACCCCGACATCGCCCGATACTGCGTCGAGCTGACCGCGGCGACCCGCACCGCGCAGGGCGTCGCGGTGGGCGCGTCGCCGCGCGGATCGCAGTCGCTGGTACTGCTCGGGCGCGCACTGGCGGCCCTCGACGGTCGCGAGTACGTGCGCCCGGACGACATCAAGCGCATCGCGGTGCCCGTGCTCGCCCACCGGCTCACCCTCACCCCGCAGGCCTGGGCACAGGGCGTCGACCCGGCGCACATCGTCGCCTCGCTCGTCGAGACGGTCCCCGTTCCGCCCACGGTCGCGGCCGTCCGCGCCTGACCATGGCGCAACGGACACGTCGCCGCGATGCGCCCTGGCGCGCCGGACCGGCCGTGTGGTTCGCGGTCACCGGCGCGCTCGGACTCGCGGGAGTCGGCCTGATCGGCTCGCGACCGGATGTCGTGGCGGTCGGGCTTCCGCTCGGCCTGTGGGCGGTCGTCGCCCTCACGACGACCGCGCCCGGGCCGGTGAGCATCGGGATCGCCTCCCGGCCGGATGAGCACGGGCGTCTCCGCGACGACATCCAGGTGCGATCGGAAGCCGAGATCGTGGAACTGCTCCTCACCCAGTCCGCGCGAACCCGCACACGGATACTCCTCCCCGGGATCTCGACGGTGCGCGCGAGCAGCCGTGCGCTGCACTCCGGCCCCCTCCGGGCGGTCGAGACACGCGCGCGGCCGCTCGCGGCGGATGCCGGGATGCTGGGCCGCCGCACCCCGCCGATGGGCGTGACCAGGACTGTGCATCCCGTGCGCACCCGGCTTGCCGCGCTTCCGCTCGCCCCACGGCTCACCGGCCTGCACGGCGCGCACGAGGGCGCACGCACTGGTCCGGGCGGCGACTTCCGCGACATCCACCCCTTCGCTCCCGGCGACGAGCTGCGGCGCGTGGACTGGAAGGCGACGGCGCGGGCGGCCCGACGGCCCGGCGACCTGCTCGTCCGCCGCACCAACGCGCTGAGCGACGCCTCGGTCGTGATCGCCATGGACACCGCAGACGACCTGGGTGCCGTGGTGGCCACATGGGGGACCACCGATCGGGAACGCTGCGGCGTCACATCGCTGGACCAGGCGCGCGCAGCGGCGCGCTCGATCGCGGAGGCCACCATTGCGGAAGGCGACCGGGTCGCCTTCCACACGCTCGCGCACGGCGGTCGATCGGTGCGTGGCGGGAGCGGTCCACGACACCTGGCACGACTTGTCGACGAGATCTCTGCCTGCGGTCAGGGCGGCGACGACGCCCGGTTCCGGCGCACGCCCGTGGTGCCGCACGGATCGCTCATCTACGTGCTGTCGACCTTCTTCGACGGCGCGGCGGCCGAGATCGCCCTCCGCTGGCGCGCGGCGGGACACCGTGTGATCGCGGTGGACGTGCTGCCCGAGCTGGACCGCACGCGCCTGACCGCGGAGAAGACCCTCGCCCTGCGCGTGCTGCTCACCGAACGCCGGGACATGTTCCGCGAGCTCGCGGCATCGGGCGTGGACACCGTCCCCTGGGATGAGGGGGCGGCCGTGGCACTGGGTGCGCTGGCGCGCTCGGCCGGGGCGCCGCGTGCGGGAGCGAGGCGGCGATGAGCTCCCTCGACCGGGTCTCCACCGGGCCGTCGGCGCCCGGCGCCGTGTTCGCCGCGGCCGCGGTGCTGGTCGCGTTCGCCGCGGCGCACCTGCTCGGCGCCCCCGGGTTCTGGCTGGCCGCGGCCCCCGCGCTGTGCGCCCTCGGCACGCTCGTGCCCCGCACGTGGGGTGTGTGGCTGGGTGCGGTGGCGCTGCTGGTCGTGTTGATCGTGCGCGAGCCGGATGCCGGCCGCGCGGCCGCGGCTGTCGCCGCCGTGCATCTGCTGCACGTCCTCGGCGCTCTGCTGCAGGTGGCCGGACCACGGGACCGGATCGTGCTGGCGGCCCTGGCTCCGACGGCGGTGCGGTTCGCGATCGTGCAGGGCGTGTCCCAGGTCGCGCTGTTCCTGGTGACCGTCGCCAGCGATGCGGCGCCCACCGTGCCCCTGGCCGCGGTCGCCGGCGGCGGAGCCGCCCTCGCGCTGGCGGGTGTTCTCTCGCGGATGCTGCACAGGCAGCGCGTCGACGGCTTCGCCTCGCCGCCTTCGCCCTGAGCGAATACCAGCGCCGTTCCCGGCGCTCTCGGAGCCAGTGTCGGTGGCCGCTCATAGACTTGACGGGTGCCCATCGTTCCCGTCGCCAGCCCAGGCAAACTCAGTGTCCGCGGTGCCCGCGTGCACAATCTCAAGAACGTCGACATCGACATCCCCCGGGATTCGCTGGTCGTCTTCACCGGGCTGTCCGGCTCCGGCAAGTCGAGCCTCGCGTTCGACACGATCTTCGCCGAGGGGCAGCGTCGCTACGTCGAGTCGCTGAGCGCGTACGCGCGCCAGTTCCTCGGCCAGGTCGACCGGCCGGACGTCGATTTCATCGAGGGGCTGAGCCCCGCCGTCTCGATCGACCAGAAATCGACGAACCGCAACCCGCGATCGACCGTTGGCACCATCACCGAGATCTACGACTACATGCGCCTGCTCTGGGCGCGCATCGGCGTGCCGCACTGTCCGGAGTGCGGTGAGCGCATCCAGCGGCAGACGGTGCAGCAGATCGCCGACCAGCTGATGGAACTGCCCGAGCGCACCCGCTACCAGATCGTCGCCCCCATCGTGAACCAGAAGAAGGGCGAGTTCGTCGACCTGTTCCGCGAGCTCGGGGCGAAGGGCTACTCACGCGCGATCGTCGACGGCGAGCTCATCCAGCTCGCCGAGCCGCCCGTGCTCAAGAAGAGCTACAAGCACGACATCGCAGTCGTGGTCGACCGACTGGTGGCATCCGGCGACAACCTCGGCCGCGTCACCGACTCGGTCGAGACCGCCCTGGGCCTGGCCGGCGGGGTGATGCAGGTCAACTTCGTCGACGAAGAGGGGGATGCCGCCTGGCAGTCCTTCTCCGAGAAGCTGGCCTGCCCGAACGGCCACGCGATCACCCTCACCGAGGTCGAGCCGCGCACATTCTCGTTCAACGCGCCGTTCGGCGCCTGCCCGGCGTGCTCGGGTCTCGGCACCCGGATGTCCGTCGACGTCGATCTCATGCTCGGCGACGAGGACCTCTCCATCCGCGAGGGCGTCATCCTGCCATGGACGACTCAGGGCAAGGGCCTGTTCCAGTACTACGAGCGCCTGCTCGAGGGTCTCGCCCGCGATCTGGACTTCTCCCTCGACACGCCCTGGCGCGAACTGCACTCCGACGTGCGCGAGGCCATCCTGCGCGGCGACAACTACAAGGTCACAGTCAAGTGGAAGAACCGCTACGGCCGAGAGATGCGGTACAGTTCCGGCTTCGAGGGCGTCGTGCCCTACATCGAGCGGCAGTACCTGCAGGCCGAGAGCGACACCCAGCGCAACCGCTGGGGCGAGTACCTGCGCGAGGTGCCCTGCCCCGTCTGCAACGGCGACCGGCTCAAGCCCGAGGTCCTCTCGGTGCTCGTGCACGGGCACTCGATCGCCGAGGTGTCGCACCTCAGCCTCGCCGAGGCCAGGGCGTTCATGGAGAAGCTGGTGCTCACCGACCGCGAGGCGAAGATCGCCGCGCAGGTGCTGCGCGAGATCCGGGTGCGGCTCGACTTCCTCCTGCAGGTGGGCCTGGCCTACCTGAACCTGAGCCGCTCGGCCGGGTCGCTGTCCGGTGGCGAGGCGCAACGCATCCGTCTCGCCACGCAGATCGGCTCCGGTCTGACGGGAGTGCTCTACGTGCTCGACGAACCGTCGATCGGACTGCACCAGCGCGACAACCGCCGCCTCATCAACACCCTGGTCAAGCTGCGCGACCTCGGCAACACGCTGATCGTCGTCGAGCACGACGAGGAGACCATCGAGGCGGCGGACTGGGTCGTCGACATCGGCCCCGGCGCGGGTGTCGGCGGGGGAGAGGTCGTGCACTCCGGCCCGTACAACGCCCTGCTCGGCGACACCAACTCGATGACCGGCGACTACCTCGCCGGCCGGCGCGAGATCGCGACCCCGAGCAAGCGACGGAAGATCGACCGCAAGCGGATGCTGAGCGTCGTCGGCGCGCGGGAGAACAACCTCAAGAACGTGACCGCCGAGTTCCCGCTGGGCGTGCTGACCGCGGTCACCGGCGTGAGCGGCTCCGGCAAGTCGTCGCTGGTGAACGACATCCTCTACCAGGTGCTCGCCGCGCGCCTCAACGGTGCACGCACAGTGCCGGGCAAGCACACCCGCGTGACCGGCCTGGACAACCTCGACAAGGTGGTGCACGTCGACCAGGCGCCGATCGGCCGCACTCCGCGCTCGAACCCCGCCACCTACACGGGCGTGTTCGACCGGATCCGCGCACTGTTCGCGGAGACGCCCGAGGCGAAGGTGCGCGGCTACCAGCCGGGACGCTTCAGCTTCAACGTCAAGGGCGGGCGATGCGAGGCGTGCTCCGGCGACGGCACGATCAAGATCGAGATGAACTTCCTGCCCGACGTGTACGTCGACTGCGAGGTCTGCCACGGAAAGCGCTACAACCGCGACACCCTGGCCGTGCATTACAAGGGCAAGAACATCGCCGAAGTGCTGGAGATGCCCATCGAGGAGGCGGCCGAGTTCTTCGAGCCGATCCAGGCGATCCACCGCTACATGAAGACGCTCGTCGACGTCGGCCTCGGCTACGTCCGCCTCGGGCAGGCCGCCACCACGCTCTCCGGCGGTGAGGCGCAGCGCGTCAAGCTCGCCACCGAGCTCCAGCGCCGCAGCAACGGCCGCAGCATCTATGTGCTCGACGAGCCGACCACCGGTCTGCACTTCGAGGACGTCCGCAAGCTGCTCGAGGTGCTGAACGGACTGGTCGACAAGGGCAATACGGTGATCGTCATCGAGCACAACCTCGACGTGATCAAGTCCGCGGACTGGGTGATCGATCTCGGCCCGGAGGGCGGCTCCGGTGGCGGCGAGATCATCGCCGTCGGAACGCCCGAGCAGGTCGCGCGCGTGGAGGAGAGTCACACCGGCCAGTTCCTCGCCGAGATCCTCGGCTCGACCGATTCAGTGACCCGGACGCGTATGGAGCGCAAGGCCGGCTGATGGCGGACGTCCTGCCCTACAAGCCGCGGGTGGGGGAGATCCCGACCGACCCCGGCGTGTACCGGTTCCGTGACTCCGACGGCCGTGTGCTCTACGTCGGAAAGGCCAAGAACCTCCGCCAGCGGTTGTCGAACTACTTCGCGCCGCTGCACACCCTGCACGAGCGCACCCGCCGGATGGTCACGACTGCGGCATCCGTGGAGTGGACCGTGGTCGCGACCGACGTCGACTCGCTGCAGCTCGAGTACATGTGGATCAAGGAGTTCGATCCGCCCTTCAACGTCCGCTACCGCGACGACAAGTCCTACCCGTTCATGGCGATCACGCTCGCCGACGAGGCGCCGCGGGTGATGGTCACCCGCAACCGGAAGATCCCCGGGGCCCGCTACTTCGGGCCGTACCCGAAGGTCTGGGCGGTGCACGAGACCATCGACCTGATGATCAAGGCGTTCCCCATCCGCACCTGCAGCGACGCCAGCTACAAGCGCGCCATGCAGACCGGGCGGCCGTGCTTCCCCGGCCAGATCGGCAAGTGCGGCGGACCGTGCTCGATGACGGTGACGATCGAAGAGCACAGGGCCATGGTGGACGACTTCATCGCGTTCATGGCGGGCGGCGACGAGCGGTTCACCCGCGAGCTCACCAAGCGGATGCTGGCGGCGTCCGCCGCCATGGACTACGAGGCGGCCGCGAAGTACCGCGACAAGCTCGCCGCGATCGAGGCCGTGCTTGGCAAGAGCCAGCTCGTGCTGCCGGCCGACGAGGACGCCGACCTGTTCGGCATCGCCGAGGACGAACTGGCCGCCGCGGTGCAGCACTTCGTGATCAGGGGCGGCCGCGTGCGGGGGGTCAGGGCGCTCACGCTCGACAAGGAACTCGACATCTCGGGTCCGGAACTGGTCGACCAGGTGCTGCAGCAGGCGTACGGCGAGTCCGCCGACGTGCCGCGCCGGGTGCTGGTGCCGAGCCTTCCCGACGACGTGCACGAACTGGAGCTGTGGCTGCGTGAGCGCCGCGGACGCAAAGTCGAGATCGCGGTCGCGCAACGCGGGCAGCGCGCCGAACTGATGCGCACCGCGACGCTCAACGCGCAGCAGGCGCTGCTGAGGCACAAGATGCGTCGCACCAGCGACTACGTGTCGCGCACGCAGGCGCTCACCGACCTGCAGGAGGCGCTCGGCATGGACGAGGCGCCGCTGCGCATCGAGTGCTTCGACATCTCGCACCTCGGCGGAACGAACGTGGTCGCCTCGATGGTGGTGTTCGAGGACGGGCTGCCTCGCAAGGACCAGTACCGGTCGTTCAACATCACCGAGACCACCGACGACACCGACTCGATGTATCAGGTGCTGATGCGTCGCCTCGCCTACCTCGACTCCGACCCGGTGCGGGGCATCGCCCCCGAGGGCGACGACCCGGAAGTCGGAGAGGTCGATGTCACCGGCGACGAGCTCGTGGAGACCACGCGACGCAAGCCGCGCTTCGCCTACCGTCCGCAGCTGCTCATCGTCGACGGTGGGCAACCGCAGGTGCAGGCGGCCGCCCGGGCGCTGCGCGACAGCGGACATCCGGAGATCGCGCTGTGCGGCATCGCGAAGCGACTCGAGGAGATCTGGGTGCCCGATGACGAGTTCCCGGTGATCCTGCCGCGCACCAGTGAAGCCCTCTACCTGGTGCAGCGCCTGCGCGACGAGGCGCACCGGTTCGCGATCACGCATCAGCGCAAGCGTCGCCGGCGCGACATCACCACCGTCCTCAGCGAGATCCCCGGCCTCGGCGAGGCGAGGATCAAGGCCCTGCTGAAGCACTTCGGTTCGGTCGCGGCGCTGCGGGCGGCGACGCCGGAGCAGATCACCGAGGTCAACGGGATCGGACCGGTCCTGGCGACGACCATCCACAACCGCCTGGTGTCTCAGCCCGTCCCCGCGAGTCGATAGGCTGGAGATCCAGGAAGGGAGACGACCATGACGGCCGCGAACGAGGGCGAGTTCCTGATCGTGACCGGCATGTCGGGGGCCGGTCGCACCACCGCCGCGAACGCCCTCGAAGACCTCGGCTGGTACGTCGTCGACAACCTCCCTCCTCAGATCCTGCGGCCGCTGCTCGACCTCACCGACATGGGTGGCGGAAGCCTTCCCAAGATCGCCGCCGTGGTCGACGTCCGCGGCCGCAACCTGTTCGACGACTTCCCCGGCGTGGCGCGACTGCTGCGCTCCCGCGGCGGCGTCAAGGTGCTGTTCCTGGACGCATCGGACGACGTCCTGGTGCGCCGCTTCGAGTCCGTCCGTCGACCGCATCCGCTGCAGGGCGACGGCACGCTGCTCGAAGGCATCCAGCGCGAGCGGTCCCGTCTCGGCCCGGTGCGCGAGGCGGCCGACGTGCTCATCGACACGTCGACGATGAACATCCATCAGCTGGCCACGCAGGTCTCCGAGCTGTTCGCGGAGGAGGGGGCGGCGCGGCACAAGCTGACGATCATCAGCTTCGGCTTCAAGTACGGCCTGCCGACCGACGTGGATCTGGTGGCGGATATGCGCTTCCTGCCCAACCCGTTCTGGAAGGAAGAGCTCCGCAACCACACCGGTCAGGACGCAGAGGTGCGCGACTACGTGCTCTCCCGGACCGGCGCCACCGAGTTCCTCGACGCCTACGCCGCCGCGCTGCGTCCGGTGCTGGAGGGCTACCAGCGCGAGAACAAGAGCCACTCGACGGTCGCGATCGGCTGCACCGGCGGCAAGCACCGGTCGGTGGCTACCGCCGAGGAGCTGGCCCGTCGGCTCGCCGACGTGCCCGGCGTCGCCGTGAACGTCCGCCACCGCGACCTCGGTCGCGAGTGATTCTCGCGCACGTCGACGGGCCGGCGGCCTTGTAGGCTATTCCCTTGCGCCGCGATCCGGCGCGCAGAGCGTGAGGGAGTCTCGTGGCACTAACCACCGACGTCAAGGCAGAGCTGGTCAGCATTCGCAACGCGCCGCCCACGGTGCGCGTCGCGGAGGTGACGACCATCCTCCGTTTCGCCGGTGGGCTGCACTCCATCGCCGGCCGCGTCGCGGTCGAGGCGGAGGTGGATGCCGAGCTGCTCGCGCGCCGTGTGGCACGCGACCTCGCTGAGATCTACGGCGTGCGTCCGGAGATCGCCCAGGTGAAGTCGAGCACCGCGCAGTCCGGCGGCGTGAACGACGGCGCCCGCTGGGCCGTCCGCGTCATCGGGGCGGGGGAGACCCTGGCCCGACAGACCGGCCTGCTGGACGCCCGGCGCCGTCCGGTGCGCGGACTGCCGAACCGGCTCACCACCGGGTCGCCCGACGAACTTGCGGGCATCTGGCGCGGTGCCTTCCTCGCCGCGGGGTCGCTCAGCGAACCCGGCCGATCCGCGATGCTCGAGGTCGCCTGCCCGTCCGGTGAGGCCGCGATGGCCCTCGTTGGCGCCGCCCACCGTCTCGGCGTCACCGCGAAGGCGCGCGAGGTGCGCGGCCTGCCGCGCGTGGTCGTGCGCGAGGGCGAGGCGATCCGCGGCGTGCTCAACGCCATGGGAGCGCGCCGCACCGCGACGGCCTGGGAGGAACTGCGTCAGCGTCGTGAGGTCCGCGCCGGCGTCAACCGCCTCGTGAACTTCGACGACGCGAACCTGCGCCGTTCCGCGCAGGCCGCGGTCGCAGCCTGCGCCCGCGTCGAGCGCGCCCTCGAGATCCTCGGGGACGACGTGCCGGAGCACCTCCGCACCGCGGGGAACCTGCGACTCGCTCACCGCGACGCCAGCCTGGACGAGCTCGGTCACCACGCCGACCCGCCGCTGACCAAGGATGCCGTCGCCGGCCGCATCCGCCGCCTGCTCGCGATGGCGGACAAGCGCGCCCAGCAGGAGGGCATCCCCGGTACCGAGGCCGCCGTGCCGGCCGGTCTCGACGACTAGCTTCGATCGTCATCCGGGGAAGGATCCCCTTCCCGGCCGTGTTCGCGTCAGTAGGATGTGAACGTCTGCCCTGCGGCGCACTTCGGCGGTGCAGGGAATCGGCAAGCGCCGCGGCGCGGCGCGGATTGGATGAAATCGACATGGCGACCTACACGCTCCCCGACCTTCCGTACGACTACGCGGCTCTCGAGCCCCACATCAGCGCGAAGATCATGGAACTGCACCATGACAAGCACCACGCGACCTACGTCGCCGGCGCGAACACCGCGCTCGAGCAGCTGGCAGAGGCCCGCGAGAGCGGCAACCTCGCGAACGTGAACAAGCTCGAGAAGGACCTGGCCTTCAACCTCGGCGGCCACGTCAACCACTCGATCTTCTGGACCAACCTGTCGCCGGAGGGCGGCGGACAGCCCGAGGGCGAGCTGAAGGCGGCCATCGACGAGTTCTTCGGCTCGTTCGAGAAGTTCCAGGCGCACTTCACCGCTGCAGCGACCGGCATCCAGGGCTCGGGTTGGGCCGTGCTCAGCTGGGACCCGATCGGCGCGCGCCTGATCATCCAGCAGCTGTTCGACCAGCACGCGAACACCGCGCAGGGCACCGTGCCGCTGTTCCAGCTGGACATGTGGGAGCACGCCTTCTACCTCGACTACCTCAACGTGAAGGCCGACTACGTCAAGGCGGCGTGGAACATCGCCAACTGGCAGAACGTCGCGCAGCGGTTCGAAACGGCTCGCGAGAAGACCGCAGGCCTGCTGGTACTGTCGTAAACAAGACGGGCGTCCCGATGAGCGGAGCGCTCGTCGGGACGCCGTTGTCCACATATCCCCCGAAGAGAACGCGCGTTTCGCGCACTGAGACACAGGAGATCTGAGTGTCTGTCAAGATCGGTATCAACGGCTTCGGTCGTATCGGACGCAACTACTTCCGCGCGGCCCTCGCACAGAACGCAGACCTCGAGATCGTCGCGGTCAACGACCTCACCGACAACGAGACGCTGGCGCACCTGCTCAAGTACGACTCGGTCAGCGGCGTCCTCGACGCCGAGGTGAGCTTCGACGACGAGAGCATCACGGTCAACGGCAAGGCGATCAAGGCGTTCGCCGAGCGCGACCCCGCGAACCTGCCCTGGGGTGAGCTGGGCGTCGACATCGTCATCGAGTCCACCGGTTTCTTCACCAAGGCGGAGCTCGCGAAGAAGCACATCGAGGCCGGCGCCAAGAAGGTCCTCATCTCCGCCCCCGCCACCGGCGACGACGCGACCATCGTCATGGGCGTCAACGAGGAGACCTACGACCCCGAGACCGATCACATCATCTCCAACGCCTCGTGCACCACGAACTGCCTCGCCCCGCTGGCGAAGGTGTTCAACGACGCGTTCGGCATCGAGCGCGGCTTCATGATGACCGCGCACGCCTACACCGCCGACCAGAACCTGCAGGACGGCCCGCACAAGGACCTCCGCCGCGCCCGTGGCGCAGCGATCAACATCACCCCGGCCTCGACCGGCGCAGCCAAGGCCATCGGCCTGGTGCTGCCGGAGCTGAACGGCAAGCTCAGCGGCTCGTCCTACCGCGTGCCGGTCCCCACCGGGTCCATCGTCGACCTGACCCTCATCACCGACCGTGACGACCTCACCGTCGACGAGGTCAACGAGGCCTACCGCAAGGCGGCGGCCGAGGGCCGCCTCGCCGGGTACCTGCAGTACAACGAGGACCAGATCGTCTCGAGCGACATCGTGCACAACCCGCACTCGTCGATCTTCGACTCCACGCTCACCAACGTCAGCGGCAACCTGGTCAAGGTGTCCAGCTGGTACGACAACGAGTGGGGCTACTCGAACCGCCTCGTCGACCTGACCGAGTACGTCGCCGAGCGTCTCTGATCGATGGCTCTGCGCACCCTCGACACGCTGGGGTCGCTTGAAGGCAAGCGCGTCATCGTCCGTTGTGACCTGAACGTCCCGCTCCGGGACGGCGTCATCACGGACGATGGCCGCGTCCGCGCCTCCCTGCCGACCCTCAACGCCCTCATCAACGCCGGCGCACGCGTCATCGTGTGCTCGCACCTCGGCCGCCCCGACGGCGCGCCCGACCCGCAGTACAGCCTCGCCCCGGTGGCGCAGCGCCTCTCCGAGCTGCTCGGCAAACCCGTCGCGTTCGCCCGCGACACCGTCGGCGAGTCGGCGCACGAGGCGGTCGACGCCCTGGAGGACGGCGGAGTCGTCGTGCTGGAGAACCTGCGGTTCAACGCCGGCGAGACGTCGAAGGACGACGCCCAGCGCGGCGCCTTCGCCGCGCAGCTGGCCGAGCTCGGCGACGCACTCGTCTCCGACGGCTTCGGCGTCGTTCACCGCAAGCAGGCGAGCGTCTACGACCTGGCGAAGACCCTGCCCTCCGCCGCCGGCCTGCTCATCGCGGCCGAGCTGGACGTGCTGGACCGCCTCACCGAGAAGCCGGAACGCCCCTACACGGTCGTGCTGGGCGGCTCGAAGGTCAGCGACAAGCTCGGCGTGATCTCGCACCTGCTCCCTCGCGTCGACCGTCTCCTCGTCGGCGGCGGGATGCTGTTCACGTTCCTCGCCGCGGAGGGCCACGCCGTGGCATCCAGCCTCCTCGAGCAGGACCAGCTCGACACGGTGCGCGGCTACATCGCCGAGGCGAAGCAGCGCGGGGTGGAGATCGTGCTGCCCACCGATGTGGTGGTCGCCTCGAAGTTCGCGGCGGACGCCGAGCACGAGATCGCCGCGGCGGATGCCATCGAGCAGACGTCGTTCGGTGCCTCGGGCATCGGACTCGACATCGGACCCGACACGGCTGCGCGCTTCGCCGACGCGATCCGCGCGTCGAAGACGGTCTTCTGGAACGGCCCGATGGGCGTGTTCGAGTTCCCAGCCTTCGCCGCCGGCACCAAGGCTGTCGCGCAGGCGCTCACCGAGGTGGACGGACTCGGCGTCGTCGGCGGTGGCGACTCGGCCGCCGCCGTGCGCCAGCTCGGCTTCGACGACGAGCAGTTCGGCCACATCTCCACGGGCGGAGGCGCCAGCCTCGAGTTCCTGGAGGGCAAGAAGCTACCCGGACTGGAGGTCCTCGGATGGCAGTGAACACCCGTACCCCGCTGATCGCGGGGAACTGGAAGATGAACCTCGACCACCTGCAGGCGGTCGCGACGGTGCAGAAGCTGCACTGGACCCTGAAGGATGCCGGGCACGAGGGCGACTCCGTCGAGGTGGCGGTGTTCCCGCCGTTCACCGACATCCGCAGCGTCCAGACGCTCATCGACGCCGACAAGATCCCGTTCGCCCTCGGTGCGCAGGATATGTCCGCGCATGATTCGGGCGCGTACACCGGTGAGGTGTCGGGCGCCTTCCTGGCGAAGCTCGGCGTGCGGTACGTCATCATCGGCCACTCCGAGCGGCGCGAGTACCACGCGGAGAGCGACGACGTCGTGAACGCGAAGGTCAAGGCCGCCATCCGCAACGGCCTGATCCCGGTGATCTGCGTGGGCGAGACGGCCGAGGACCTGGAGCGTTTCGGCGCCAGTGCTGTCCCGGCCGGGCAGCTCGAGAAGGCGCTGGAAGGCGTGTCGGCGTCGTCCGACATCGTCGTGGCGTACGAGCCGGTCTGGGCGATCGGCTCTGGGCAGGCGGCCACGCCGTCGCAGGCGCAGGACGTGTGCGCGGCACTGCGCAAGGTGCTCGCGAACATCCTCGACGAGGACGCCGCGGCCCGCACACGCGTGCTGTACGGCGGGTCGGTGAAGTCCGGCAACATCGCCAGCTTCATGCGCGAACCCGACGTCGACGGCGCTCTCGTGGGCGGTGCGAGCCTGGTGGTGGACGAGTTCGCCGCCATCGTCCGCTTCGAGAAGCACGTCGGCGTCTGAGCGCGGCGGGGCGGCCGTCCGGCCGCCCCGCCCTATAATTGACCGCTAGGCGGACCGTTCGGTCGGCCGTGAAAGGCTTCTCTCGTGCAGGTTCTCGAGTTCGTTCTGCAGGTGCTGCTGGGTATCAGCAGTGTGCTGCTGACGCTCCTCATCCTTCTTCACAAGGGCCGCGGTGGCGGTCTGTCCGACATGTTCGGGGGCGGCATGTCCGCCGCAGTGGGCTCCTCGGGCCTCGCCGAGCGCAATCTCAACCGGTTCACGGTCGTGCTGGCGCTGGTGTGGTTCGTGTCGATCGTCGCCCTCGGCCTCATCACGAAGTTCCAGGTGATCTGATGGCTACCGGAGGAAACGCGATCCGTGGCACCCGAGTGGGTTCCGGCCCGATGGGTGAGCAGGACCACGGTTACCACGCCGACCGCATCGCCGTGTCGTACTGGGACGGACTCGGCAACGAGACCGTCCGCTACTTCGCCGCCGGTCTGCCGGAGGAGGAGATCCCCGACATCATCGACCACCCGCACAGCGGGCTGCCGGCGGGGCGTGACAAGGACAACCCGCCCGCACTGGCGAAGGCGGAGCCGTACAAGACGCACCTCGCATACGTGAAGGAGCGCCGCACCGAGGAAGAGGCTGAGCAGCTTCTGCAGGACGCGCTCACGCAGCTTCGTGAACGACGCGGTCAGGTCTGATACGGCGAGAGCCGAGCACGGGGGATAGAGCACCGGAACACGACGACCATCTGGGGAGGGCGACGCAGCACTCAGGAGGAGACCCAGGTGGCGGGCGAAGATCCCTACGATCCCGATCGCGCGTTCGACGCGATGTCACAGGCTCTTGCCTCCGGAGACCCCGCCCGCATCGCGCAGGTGGTGGACGACTACGCGTGGACGTTGGCCGCTCACCATCACGGACTCCTCGAAGAGGCGCTCCGGGTGATCCCGAGCGAACTGTTCGAGCGGTTCGAGCGGCTGAAGCTCGTCCATCCCGTCGCCTCCGTGCTGGCGCGGATGTACCCGAAGCCGCCGGCCGCGCGTGACAAGGTGGACGTCCTCGCGCTGAGCGACGACGAGCTGAACGAGCACCTCCTCAAGCAGGTGATCGCTCGTCGTCTGAGCGGCGACGTGAAGTCCGCGGTGGACGTCGCGGAGCGGCTCGAGGAGCGGCTCGAGCGCGGGGGCGGCACGGGGCGCCTGGTTGAGCGGTGCCCGGTCGGGCAGGTCAGCTTCCAGCTCGGCGTGACCTATCTTCTCGACGGACAGACGCAACGAGCGCTCAGTTCGTTCAGCCTCGCCGGGCAGCTGTCCGCGCTCGCGCCCGGGTATCCCCTCCAGCGCGACTGCGTGGTGCGTTCGGCGGTCACGCACGCCCTGCGCGGAGCAGTGCGGCACGCGGAACGCGCGCTCACCGCCGCCAGGCAGCTGCCGTCTCCGCCGCCATTCTTCGCGTCGTACACCCAGACGGCGGAGAACATCGCGGCCGCGTTCATCGAGGTCGAGCGGCTCGGGCCGGACGCCGAGTCCCGAGTCGCCGCACTCGAGTCGTACGACGCCATCGATGAGCTGTGGCCGCTGATCGCGTTGGTGCGCGCGCGGTTCGAGCTCGCACGGGCACACCCGATGGCGGCACTGGAGGAGATCTCCATGGCCTTCGCGACGCATACCTGGAGCAAGGACACTCTCGCCGACGACGTCCGCGTGTCATGCACGGCGGAGTCGTTCCTGTCCCTCGGTGAGGTCGCGTCCGCGAGGTCGGTGTGCGAGGAGGCGTCAGGGCGGCTGCCGCTCTCGCAGATCGCGATGATCCGTGTTCTCATCCACGAGGGGCGCTTCGCGGAGGCGGCCAGGGCGTGCCGCAGGCTCAGAGGTGCACGCGAAGTGTCGCCGGCGACGCGCGCGCACGCGATCCTGCTGCGCGCCTGGGTCGCGTTCGAAGCCGACGGCGCGATCGATCCGTCCGAGGCTCTCGCGATCGCGCGCATCGCTTGGACCGGCGACTTCCGCCGCATGTTCACCACCGTCCCGCAGGCGCTCATCGAAGCCATCCACGAGCGGATCCCGGAGCAGGAGTCGGCGAGGCTGGCGAACGTGCTCGAGGGGCTGGAGTTCGCCGCTCCGCTGCCCGAGCGTCCACGGCTGTCGCCGAGCGAGATGAACGTCCTCAACGAACTGGCGCGGTCGACCAAGACCGCCGAGATCGCGGAGCGCCTGCATGTCACTCCCAACACAGTGAAGACGCAGCTCGCGTCGATCTACCGCAAGCTCGGAGTGCGCAGCCGAGCGGATGCCATCACCGCCGCCACCCGTATGAACCTGATCCGGGGTGAGGCGGATGAAGGGCATCGATCGCTGGACGCCGCAGGGGTGAACCGAGGGTGATCGCGGCGTGATCCGCGGGACGTGGGCGTGTGAAGTCCGTGGAGCCCGCAGCTCGGGGTGTCGCGCCGCGCGTAGCGTGGAAGTCCGGCCGGTGGGGAACCGTCAGCGTGCGGCCGCAGACCAACCCATCGAGTCGAGGAGTGTCAATGCCGCAGCAACCGTCGGGACGCCGGGAAGAGGCCGTGCTCTCCGCATGGGAGAAGCCCGTCGTGGCCTCGAGCGCGACCGTGCCCACGATCGCCGGGTTCGTCCTCACCCGTTCGGCGCTGCACCGCGTCGAGTACCGGTGTGATGACGGCCGCTGGCTGTTCGAGTTCTCGACGCAGACGAGCCGGATCACCAGCGTGGTGATGCAGTCCGGCTGGGCCGGGTCGCATTCGTTGCAGAGGCTGGGTGACAGCGACGACTGGGTCATCGTGTTGCCGAACGCCCGCGAGCATTTCGGCGCGCCCGGCTGCCACGGCGCCCTGCAACGACTCACGGACGACGGGACCGTGTTCACCATCACGTACGAGGGTGGCGAGGCGGAGGAGTTCGCGATCGCGAACTTCCACGGCCCGCTCCACCTGGGCAGGGGAGAGGGCTCCGACCACGCCGAGAGCCGGACCCGCCGTCGCAGTCCGGCCGTCCACAGCCGCGGGTTGCGTCCGCGGAGCGCGGCCAGGGTGATGACCGCCGAGTGACCGTGACGTGACGCCGTGGGTGATATCCGCCGCGCGCACCCCAGATGCACGACGAGCAGTGGTCGGATGAGGGTGCGACCGTCCGGTCGTGCGTCGCCGCGTGCGGCGCGGGTGCGCACCGTCCCCACGGTTCCCCGGGTGCGCACCCGAGGCGGGGTCGTCCCCAGCGACCCCGCCTCCCACACCGGCGCCGCGCGGAGCCTCTCGCGGCGTGGGCCCGCGAACCGCGTTCGCGCCGCCTGCGGCGGTGCTCGATCGACGACCGGACGTGATGCGACCCGTGGGGGCTGATGCGTTGCGTCTCGGGCGCGCTTCGCGCGTCCTCGCTCAACGACCGGGAAGCGGCGGGCTCGCTCAACGACCGAGAGTGTGGAGGGGCTGACGGGTCCCCACCGCTGCTCCACGCGTCGCTGCGCGCCGCGCGGAGCCTCTCGCGGCGTGGGCCCGCGAACCGCGCGGGCTGCGCCGCTGTTCGATTCCCGGCTCTGCCCGATAACGAAATCAAGGCCCCCGCCTTGCGGCGAGGACCTTGATTTCGTTGGAGGGGCTGACGGGAATCGAACCCGCGTCATTAGTTTGGAAGACTAAGGCTTTACCATTAAGCTACAGCCCCGCGTCGGCCCGACCCGTGAGCACGGCCGACGTGTCAAGCATAGCGGACGGCGGAGCGGGCTCCGTCCGTTAGACTCGTGGAGGCCGTTCCCGTGCGCGCGGGTTCAACCGGGGCGTAGCTCAGCTTGGTAGAGCGCCCGCTTTGGGAGCGGGAGGTCGCAGGTTCAAATCCTGTCGCCCCGACCAGTACCCGAGACTTCACGACCGCGCCGTCGCGCGGAAACCACAAGGAGAACACACCAGCATGGCCATCAGCACCGTCGAGAAGCTGTCCCCGACTCGGGTGAAGCTCAGCATCACGGTCACCCCGGAAGACCTCAAGCCCAGCATCGAGCACGCGTACGAGCACATCGCTCAGGACGTGCAGATCCCCGGCTTCCGCAAGGGCAAGGTCCCGGCGCCGATCATCGACCAGCGCATCGGCCGCGGTGCGGTCATCGAGCACGCCGTGAACGAGGGCCTCGACGGTTTCTTCCGCCAGGCCGCTGCCGAGCACAAGGTCCGCATGGTGGGCCGTCCGTCCGCGGACATCACCCAGTGGCCGAACGAGAAGGACTTCTCGGGTGACCTGCTCGTCGACATCGAGGTCGACGTCCGCCCGGAGATCGAGCTTCCCGCCCTCGAGGACATCACCCTCACCGTCGACGCCATCGAGACCGACGAGGCCGCGATCGACGCCGAGCTCGACCGCCTGCGCGCCCGCTTCGGCACGCTGATCCCCGTCGACCGCCCGGCCGCCAAGGGCGACTTCGTCGAGCTCGACCTGACCGCTTCGATCGATGGCAACGAGATCGACCGCGCCGACGGCGTGTCCTACGAGATCGGCTCCGGTGAGCTGCTCGACGGCATCGACGAGGCCATCGAGTCGCTGACCGCCGGCGAGCAGACCACCTTCCGCTCCAAGCTCGTCGGCGGCGACCACGCCGGCGAAGAGGCCGAGGTGTCCGTCACCGTCAAGGCCGTCAAGGAGCGCGAGCTGCCCGAGGCCGACGACGACTTCGCGCAGATGGCGAGCGAGTTCGACACCATCGCCGAGCTGCGCGAGAGCCTCGCCGAGCGCGTTGCCCAGCAGGGCGTCTTCACCCAGGGTGCTGCCGCGCGCGACAAGCTGATCGAGACGCTGCTCGAGAAGATCGAGATCCCCGTGCCGCCGCAGCTCATCGAGGACGAGGTGCACAACCACCTCGAGGGCGAGGGTCGTCTCGAGGACGACGAGCACCGCGCCGAGGTGACCGAGGCCAGCGAGAAGCAGTTCCGCACCCAGGTGCTGCTGGACACCATCGTCGAGAACGCCAACGTGCAGGTCTCGCAGGAGGAGCTCAGCCAGTACCTCATCCAGTCGGCCGCGCAGTACGGCATGGCTCCGCAGGAGTTCGTCGAGGCGCTGCAGGGTGCCGGCCAGCTGCCCGCTCTCGTGGGTGAGGTCGCTCGCAACAAGGCCCTCGCGACCGCGCTCGCCAAGGTGAAGGTCATCGACAGCAGCGGCAAGGCCGTCGACCTGTCCGAGTTCATCGGCGACGTCGAGGACGAGGAGTCCGCTGACGCCGCGGAGGAGGCAGCGGCCGACGAGACGTCGGCTGAGCAGAGCTCGACCGAGGAGTCACCGGCCGAGGCCGAGGAGAAGCCGGCTGCCAAGAAGAAGGCCCCGGCGAAGAAGGCTCCCGCGAAGAAGACCGCCGCGAAGAAGGACGACGCCGAAACGGCCGAGTGATCGCGGATCGATTCGATTCAGGAGGGGCGGATGCTGCGGCATCCGCCTCTCCGCTTCTCCGGAGGACTCATGGATGAGTGGCAGCTGCGCGTCGACGCCGTCTGGGCGGACGGCTCGCTGAGCGACCGGGATCGCATCGCGCGGATCGACGAGCTCGCCCGTGACTGTGACGACGAGGCCAGGGCCCTCTTCGAGCGTGCGGGTGCGCGCGACTCGGCGGGCCTGGAGGCCGAGGCTGAACCGCTGTACCGGAGTGCCCTCGAACTCGGGCTGCCCGAGGACCTGCGCTCTCAAGCGGTCATCCAGCTGGCCAGCACGCTGCGGAACCTCGGTCGCGTGGCCGAGAGCCTGGATCTGCTGCGGGCCGAGCGCGAGCGCGGCGGGCCGCTCGCCGACGCGGCATCCGCGTTCTACGCGCTCTCGCTCGCCACCGCCGGCGACCCGCTCGCCGCCACGTCGGTCGCCCTGGAGGCGCTGGCACCGCATCTTCCGCGTTACAGCCGGTCGGTGTCCGGCTACGCCAGGGAGCTGTGTCCGCCACGCTGATATGCCGACGGCGAACAACGACCGGGCGCCCCTGCCGACGCCGGTAGATTCGAGATCACCGAAACACGGAAACAGGAGCTGACATGGCTGAACCCCTGGTCGCGACGAGCGTCTTCGACAGGCTGCTCAAGGATCGCATCATCTGGCTGGGCTCTGAAGTGCGGGACGAGAACGCGAACGAGATCTGCGCCAAGATCCTGCTTCTCGCCGCCGAGGATCCCGAGAAGGACATCTACCTCTACATCAATTCGCCCGGTGGCTCGATCACGGCGGGCATGGCCATCTACGACACCATGCAGTTCGTGCCGAACGACATCGTGACCGTCGGTATCGGAATGGCGGCCTCGATGGGTCAGCTTCTGCTGACCAGCGGCACGAAGGGCAAGCGGTACATCACGCCGAACGCGCGCGTGCTCCTGCACCAGCCGCACGGCGGCTTCGGCGGCACCGCGAGCGACATCCAGACGCAGGCGCAGCTCATCCTGTCGATGAAGAAGCGCCTCGCCGAGATCACCGCGGCGCAGACCGGCAAGACGGTCGAGCAGATCAACGCGGACGGAGACCGTGACCGCTGGTTCACCGCCGACGAGGCGCTGGAGTACGGCTTCGTGGACCACATCCGCGAGCACGCCAGCGACGTCACCGGCGGCGGCGGAACCGGCGCGGACAAGTAAGGCAGGAACAGGACGCACATGTACACACCCACCTTCCGCTCTGCCGGCAACCTGCCCTCGAGCCGCTACATCCTCCCGCAGTTCGAGGAGCGCACCGCGTACGGCTTCAAGCGCCAGGACCCCTACAACAAGCTGTTCGAGGACCGCGTGATCTTCCTCGGCGTGCAGGTCGACGACGCCTCGGCCGACGACGTGATGGCGCAGCTGCTCGTGCTCGAGAGCCAGGACTCCGAGCGCGACATCACGATGTACATCAACTCGCCTGGCGGATCGTTCACCGCGATGACGGCGATCTACGACACCATGCAGTACGTGGCGCCGCAGATCCAGACCGTCGTCCTCGGCCAGGCCGCGTCCGCGGCCGCGGTGCTGCTCGCGGCGGGTACGCCCGGCAAGCGCCTGGCCCTGCCCAACGCGCGCGTGCTGATCCACCAGCCGGCAATGGGCGAGGCCGGCCACGGCCAGGCGTCCGACATCGAGATCCAGGCCACCGAGATCATGCGCATGCGCACCTGGCTGGAGGAGACTCTCGCCAAGCACACGCACAAGACCGCGGAAGAGGTCAACCGCGACATCGACCGCGACAAGATCCTCTCCGCCGAGGACGCGCGGGCGTACGGCATCGTCGACCAGGTGCTGACCAGCCGCAAGCGCGCCTGACCCGGCGCACGACGCCCCCTCACCTCCCCGCGAGGTGAGGGGGCGTCGTGCGTACCGCGGCGCTCACGCGGATGCGCGGCGCATCCGGCATCCGCTGCGCATATGCGCACGAAGGTGCGCGTGTGGGGGAATCCTCCTACGCTGGATGCGGGAAGGAGGATGCCGTGGACGACGAACTGCTCGCGGTGCGCGTGGCCGAGCTGTACTACGACGAGGGCAAGACGCAGGACGAGATCGGCGCCCTCCTGAAGATCTCGCGTTGGAAGGCCGGGCGGCTGCTCACACAGGCGCGCGAGCGCGGCATCGTGCGGATCGAGATCGTGCACCCGCGCGCGCGCCGGCTCGGGCTCGAGCGCGAGCTCGCCCAGCGCTTCGACCTCGCGGATGCCGTCGTCGTGCCGGCCGCAGATGACCCGGGCGCCGTGCTGGACCGCGTCGCCCAGGCGGCGGCCGACCACCTCGCCGCCTTCCGCCCCGTCCCGCGAACGCTCGCGGTGAGCTGGGGGCGCACGCTCACCGCTGTCGCCGAGGCACTCCCGGACGGTTGGGCCAACGGCGTCACGGTCGTCCAGGCGAACGGGGGAGTGAGCCTGAACCGCCGCTCCGGGGGAGCCGCGAGCCTGGCCGCGACCATCGCGCAGCGCGCATCCGGTCAGGTCGTGCTGCTTCCGAGCCCCGCGATCCTCGAGCGCGTGGAGACCAAGCGTGCCATCGAGTCCGACCGCACGGTGGCGGGCATCCTCGACCAAGCGGCGCACGCGGATGCGTTCCTGTTCTCGGCCGGACCGGCGGACCGTACGTCGGCACACGTGGAGCACGGCTACCTCACCGCGGACGACGTCGCGGAACTCGCCAGACGCGGCGCCGTCGGCGACCTGCTGGGCCGCTACATCGACGCGGACGGCAACATCGTGGACCCGGCGCTGGACGCCCGCACGGTCGGCATCGCACTGGACCGCCTGCGCGACGCGCGTCGTGCCGTGTTCGTCACCGCCGGCGCCGCCAAGCACGACATCGCGCGTACAGTCGTGAGCAACGGCCTGTGCACCGTGATCATCACAGACGAGAACACTGCCCGAGCACTGCTGGAGGAACGATGACGACCAAGGAACTCACCCGCCGCGGCGTGGTGGACGTGCTCGGCGGGGAGCCCGACGACGCGACGTTGCGGCGCTTCCTGCACGGACTGCCGGGCGTCGACGCCGTCGGCCTCGAGCAGCGCGCGGCCGCCCTGGGCACACGGTCCATCAAGACGTCCTCGAAGGCGTGGGCGCTGGACCGGATCATCTCGCTGATCGACCTCACCACCCTCGAGGGCGCCGACACGGCGGGCAAGGTGCGCTCGCTCGTGTCCAAGGCGAAGACCCCCGACGCGTCCGACCCGACCTGCCCGCGTGTCGCCGCCGTCTGCGTGTACGGCGACATGGTCGGCCACGCCGTCGACGCGCTCGGGTCGATGCACGGCGACCCCGACGACGGGCTGATCTCGGTCGCGGCAGTCGCCACCGCGTTCCCCTCCGGGCGCGCCTCACTCGACATCAAGCTCGCGGACACCGCGGATGCCGTCGCGGCCGGCGCCGACGAGATCGACATGGTCATCGACCGTGGGGCGTTCCTGGAAGGTCGCTACGGCTTCGTATTCGACCAGATCGCCCGCGTCAAGGAGGCCTGCCGACGGGAGGACGGCAGCTACGCCTCGCTCAAAGTCATCATGGAGACCGGCGAGCTCAACACGTACGACAACATCAAGCGCGCGTCCTGGCTGTCGATCCTCGCCGGGGGCGACTTCATCAAGACGTCCACCGGCAAGGTGCAGCCCGCCGCCACGCTTCCCACCACCCTGCTCATGCTGGAGACGGTGCGCGACTGGTATCGGTTCACGGGGGAGAGGATCGGCGTGAAGCCCGCCGGCGGCATCCGCTCGTCGAAGGATGCCATCAAGTACCTCGTGACCGTCGCCGAGACCGCGGGGGAGGAGTGGTTGCAGCCGCACCTGTTCCGCTTCGGCGCCTCCAGCCTGCTCAACGACGTGCTGCTGCAGCGGCAGAAGATCACCACCGGACACTACTCCGGCGCCGACTACCTCACCATCGACTAAGGACGAACATGTCATTCCTCGAATACGCGCCCGCGCCCGAGTCGAAGGCGATCCTCGCGCTCCGCGACAGCTACGGGCTGTTCATCGGCGGCGAGTTCGTCGACGGGTCCGGCCCCGCGTTCCACACCATCTCGCCCGCGGACGAGAGCCGCATCGCCGAGATCTCCTCCGCCTCGGAGGAGGATGTGGACCGCGCCGTCGCTGCCGCACGTCGCGCCTACGACAAGGTGTGGTCGAAGATGAGCGGACGCGACCGCGGCAAGTACCTGTTCCGCATCGCGCGCCTCGTGCAGGAGCGAGCGCGAGAACTGGCGGTCGCCGAGAGCCTCGACAACGGCAAGCCGATCAAGGAGAGCCGTGACGTCGATGTGCCGCTGGTCGCGGCCTGGTTCTTCTACTACGCCGGCTGGGCCGACAAGCTCGACTACGCCGGTCTGGGGGCGAACCCGCGCGCCCTCGGTGTCGCCGGTCAGGTGATCCCGTGGAACTTCCCGCTGCTGATGCTGGCCTGGAAAGTGGCCCCGGCGCTGGCCGCGGGCAACACCGTCGTGCTCAAGCCCGCCGAGACCACGCCGCTCACCGCGCTGATCTTCGCGGAGATCCTGCAGCAGGCCGATCTCCCGGCCGGCGTCGTGAACATCATCACCGGCGCCGGTGCGACCGGCGCGTCCCTGGTGCGGCATCCCGCCGTCGACAAGGTCGCGTTCACGGGATCCACAGCGGTGGGGCGCGACATCGCCAAGGCGATCGCGGGCACCGACAAGAAGGTCACCCTCGAGCTCGGCGGGAAGGCAGCGAACATCGTCTTCGACGACGCGCCGATCGACCAGGCGATCGAGGGCATCGTCAACGGCATCTTCTTCAACCAGGGGCACGTCTGCTGCGCCGGCAGCAGACTGCTGGTGCAGGAATCGATCCACGACGAGGTCATCGACCGCCTCAAGCAACGTCTATCCACGCTGCGGCTGGGCGACCCGCTCGACAAGAACACCGACATCGGCGCCATCAACTCCGCCGCACAGCTGGAGCGCATTCGCGAACTGAGCGACATCGGTGAGGCGGAGGGCGCCGAGCGGTGGACGGCGGAGTGCGCGATCCCCGAGAAGGGCTTCTGGTTCGCCCCGACCATCTTCACCGGCGTCGAGGCCTCGCACCGCATCGCTCGCGACGAGGTGTTCGGCCCGGTGCTCTCCGTGCTCACCTTCCGCACCCCGGCCGAGGCGATCGCGAAGGCGAACAACACCCCGTACGGGCTGTCCGCCGGCATCTGGAGCGACAAGGGTTCCCGCATCCTCGCCGTCGCCGACCGCCTGCGCGCCGGCGTGGTGTGGGCCAACACGTTCAACCGCTTCGACCCGTCGAGCCCGTTCGGCGGATACAAGGAGTCCGGTTACGGCCGCGAGGGCGGTCGGCACGGTCTCACCGCCTACCTGAAGGGAGCCTCGGCATGAGCAAGCGCCTCACCGTTCCGAAGACGTACAAGCTCGCGATCGGCGGCGCCTTCCAGCGCAGCGAGTCGGGGCGCACCTACCAGGTCGTCTCGCCCAAGGGCGCGTTCCTCGCGAACGCCGCCAAGGCGTCGCGCAAGGACGCCAGGGATGCCGTGGTCGCGGCGCGTGCGGCCGTGAAGGGGTGGTCGGGAGCGACCGCCTACAACCGCGGCCAGGTGCTGTACCGCGTCGCAGAGATCCTCGAGGGTCGTCGGGCGCAATTCATCGACGAGATCGTCGATCAGGAGGGCGTCTCCTCCGGCGCGGCGGCGACCCAGGTGGACGCCGCGATCGACCTGTGGGTCTGGTACGCCGGCTGGTGCGACAAGTACGCGCAGGCGACCGGCAACGCGAACCCCGTCGCCGGGCCGTACTTCAACATCTCGGTGCCGGAGCCGACCGGCGTCGTCGCGGTCATCGCGCCGCAGGACTCCGCCCTGCTCGGCATGGTGTCAGCCATCGCGCCGGCGCTGGTTACCGGCAACGCCGTGGTCGCCGTCGCCAGCGAGCGGTTCCCGGTCTCGGCCATCAGCCTCGCTGAGGTGCTCGCCACCAGCGACGTGCCGGGCGGAGTCGTCAACATCCTGACCGGCTCGCCGGCCGAGATGGCCCCCTGGCTCGCCTCGCACGCCGACGTGAACGCGATCGACCTCGCCGGTGCGGGCGACCTCGACTGGGTCGACCTCGAGGTCGCCGCCGCCGACACGCTGAAGCGCGTGCTGCGTCCCGGTCCGGTCGAGGTCAGTCTCGATCGGATCACGGCCTTCACCGAGACCAAGACGGTGTGGCACACCAAGAGCCTCATCTGATGTGTGAGTGCAGACTGAGGTGCGAGTGAGGATTGTGAAGCCCCCACTACCGGATCCGAGCCTCCGCGCGTTCGTCGATGGCCTTGGAGCGCTCTCGTTGGGAGGAGAGCCTGTCGGGCATGTCGCAACGACAGTCGGGGAGTTTTGGAGTCCGTTCAGTCCGCTTCGGATGCAGTGGTGGGTCTGGTACATCATCATCTGGTCCGACGGTACGCGTGAGCGCTCGACCGAGGACTATCCGCCTTGGTCGGCCGTGACCGAGATGCGGAACGGATACCTGGACGTGCAAGGCAGCAACCGAGACGGTCGATACGACTTCTCTTGGCTAGACGCAGACGAAGCTGCCGCGGAGCGGAAACGTCTCGACATCACCCCTGGGGACTTCTGATCCCAGACCGTGTGGCACACCGAGAGCCTGGAGTGATCCGAGCCGGACGTCTTCTGCTCAGGGCGGATCGGCGCGCCCCGGGCACGCCAATCCGCCCTGGTGTCCGACGGGGCGGTTAGGCTCGAAGCACGATCTCTTGATCCCTGAGGAGGACGCGCATGGCACGTATCGGTGAAAGCGCTGACCTGTTCAAGTGCTCATTCTGCGGAAAGAGCCAGAAGCAGGTGCAGCAGCTCATCGCCGGTCCCGGCGTGTACATCTGCGACGAGTGCGTCGAGCTGTGCAACGAGATCATCGAGGAGCGCATGGCGGAGGCAGGCAACGGCCCGGTCGCCGATTTCGACCTGCCCAAGCCGCGTGAGATCTTCAGCTTCCTCGAGGAGTACGTCGTCGGTCAGGAGCCGGCCAAGAAGGCCCTGGCGGTGGCGGTGTACAACCACTACAAGCGCGTCCGCGCTCGTGGGACGCTGCAGCCGGCCGAGCAGAAGGCCGACGACATCGAGATCGCAAAGAGCAACATCCTGCTCATCGGCCCCACCGGCTGCGGCAAGACGTACCTGGCGCAGACGCTCGCGAAGCGGCTGAACGTGCCCTTCGCCGTCGCGGACGCCACCGCGTTGACCGAGGCCGGCTACGTCGGCGAGGACGTCGAGAACATCCTCCTCAAGCTCATCCAGGCCGCCGACTACGACGTGAAGCGCGCCGAGACCGGCATCATCTACATCGACGAGGTCGACAAGATCGCCCGCAAGGCCGAGAACCCCTCGATCACCCGTGACGTGTCCGGCGAGGGTGTGCAGCAGGCGCTGCTGAAGATCCTGGAGGGCACGGTCGCCTCGGTTCCGCCGCAGGGCGGCCGCAAGCACCCGCACCAGGAGTTCCTCCAGATCGACACCACGAACGTGCTGTTCATCGTGGCCGGCGCGTTCGCCGGTCTCGAGGACATCGTCTCGTCGCGCGTCGGCAAGCACGGCGTCGGCTTCGGTGCTCCGCTGCACGACAAGGGCAAGGACCTCGACCTGTTCAGCGAGGTGCTGCCGGAGGATCTGCACAAGTTCGGTCTCATCCCGGAGTTCATCGGCCGTCTGCCGGTCGTCGCCTCGGTGTCCCCGCTCGATCAGCAGGCGTTGATCGACATCCTCACCGGGCCGCGCAACGCTCTGGTCAAGCAGTATCAGCGCATGTTCGAACTCGACGGCGTGCAGCTGGAGTTCGAAGAGGACGCGCTGCGGTCGATCGCAGACCTCGCCGTCGAGCGCAAGACCGGCGCCCGCGGCCTGCGCGCCATCCTGGAGGACGTCCTCGGACCGATCATGTTCGAGATCCCGTCCACCGACGACGTGGCGAAGGTCATCGTGACGAAGGCGGCTGTCGACGACGGCGCACCGCCCACCATCGTGATGGAGCGCAAGCGCAAGAGCGCCTGACCCGGCATGACCAACAGCCGGGTCCAGGGCACCGTCGTCGCGCTCGGCGGCGGAGGCTTCTCGATGTCAGACGACGGTCGCTCGGCGATCGACGACCACATCCTCGAGCTCGCGGACTCCTCGCGTCCGAAGGTGTGCTTCGTGCCGACCGCGAGTGGCGACTCCGTCGACTATGCGCGTCGCTTCGAGGCGGCCTTCGCCGGTCGTGCAGAGGCGCGCGTGCTCTCGCTGTTCGGCAATGCCGTCCACGACTACTCCGACCCCCGGGCTCTGCTCGATCAGGATGTCGTGTACGTCGGCGGAGGGTCGACGGCCAACCTGCTCGCCATCTGGCGGCTGCACGGAGTGCCGGCGATCCTGCGCGAGGCCATGGCCGCCGGAACGGTCGTCGCCGGGATCAGCGCGGGAATGAACTGCTGGTTCGAAGGATCGTCGACCGACTCGTTCGGCCCGCTCGCCCCGCTGCCCGACGGCCTCGGCTTCGTCGCCGGGTCGGCATGCCCGCACTACCTGGGTGAGCCGGGTCGCCGGCAGAAGTACCTGGACTGGGTCGGCTCGGGCACACTGCCCGAGGGCTGGGCCGCTGATGACTACACGGCGGTCGTCTTCCGGGACGGCGAGGTCGAGGAGGCGATCGCCGAGCGCGAGGGCCGCCACGTCCGACGGGTCGTGCGCGACGGCGATCGCGGGGTCGAGCAGGCTGTGGCCACCCGACTCCTGTCCGGGTCCCGGTGATGGACGACCATCGGAAGCCGGGGCTCTGGGTCACCAGGAGCCGGAGACAGGTGATCTCCGACCCGTGGATCACCCTCTGGTCGGACGAGTGCCTGACGCCGGACGGGATCGTCGTCGCGCCGTACTACGTGCTCGACCCGGCCGACTGGATCTCCGTGCTCGCCATGACAGCGGACGGTGATGCGATCGTCGTCGACGAGTACCGTCACGGTGCGGGCATCATCGCGCTGGGCACGATCGGAGGAGCCGTCGAACCGGGCGAGGAGCCCGTCGACGCCGCGGCGCGCGAACTCCTCGAGGAGACCGGCTGCCGCGCCGACGAGATCGTCGACCTCGGCGCGACCTGGGCGAACTTCGGCAACCACACCAACCGCGTGCACCATTTCCTCGCCCGCGGGTGCCGGGAGGTGGCCGCTCAGGCACTCGACGAGACGGAATCGATCGCCGTGCACAGGCTGCCACTGGGGAGCCTGGGCGGCAGGCTGGAGCAGAGTTTTCACCAGCTCACCTGGTACAAGGCCGTGGCGTGGCTCGCCTCCCAGTCGTAATGCGGTGGCACCCGCCGCGTCGGTGCTAGCGAACATCGGCGACGGAATCCAGGGGCTCCCTCGCCGTCTCGCGCATCCGTATCATCGGCGCATGCTCGGTGAGAAGTACACGGAGGCCTTTCACCGGTTGGCCGCAGAGGTCAACGCGGCTGGCCTCATGCGCAGAAGACACGGTTACTACTGGTTCCAGATCCTGTTCTGGATCGTGGTCACCGCGGGGGTGCTCGTGGGTGTGGCGGTGCTCGGCGACTCGTGGCTGCAGCTGCTGCTCGCGGCCGTGATGGGCCTCGCGATGGCGCAGCTGGGCTTCCTCGGCCACGAAGCGGCGCACCGGCAGGTGTTCCAGTCGGACCGTTGGAACGAATGGACGGCCAGGATCATCGCGGGGCTCGTGACGGGTCTCAGCTACGGCTGGTGGATCGGCAAGCACAACCGTCATCACGCGAATCCGAACAAGGAGCGGGAGGATCCCGACTCCGAGTCCGGCGTGCTGTCTTTCACACCCGAGGGCACCGACCGGCGGACGGGCCTGGCGGCGAAGCTCGCGCGCTTCCAGGGCTACTACTTCCCGCCGCTGCTGCTGTTCGAGGGGTTCTCTCTGCACGTCGACTCCGTGCGCAACATCCTGTTCGGCAAGAACGTGCACGTCCGGTGGCTGGAGGTCGTGTTCACCGGCATCCGTCTCATCGGGTTCGTCGCGTTCTTGTTCCTGATGCTGCCGCCGCTGCTCGCGGCGGGGTTCATCTTGGTCCAGGTCGGTGTCTTCGGGTTCCTGCTCGGCGGCGCTTTCTCCCCGAACCACATCGGCATGCCGACGGTGCCGCACGACGCCGACATCGACTTCCTCCGGCGGCAGGTGGTGATGTCACGCAACGTGCGGGGCGGGCCCGTCGTGCACTTCCTCATGGGTGGGCTGGAGTATCAGATCGAGCACCACCTCTTCCCGCGGGTGCCGCGGCCGAACCTGCCCGGCGTGCAGAGCATCGTCCGCCGATACTGCCGGGAGTACGGCATCCGCTACACCGAGACCACCCTCGGGGAGGCGTTCCGCACCATCATCGCGTACCTCAACCAGGTCGGACTGAAGAACCGCGACGCGTACCGGTGCCCGCTGGTGCAGGTGTACCGCGGCTGATGGGAGGGAGAGGTCATGAAGGTCACCGTGAACCCGACCACCTGCATCGCCTCCGGCAACTGCAGCCGCACCGCCCCGAACGTGTTCGCGAACCGGCCACAGGACGGCGGGTTCGTCAGCGTCCTCGACGAGCACCCGCCCGAGCGGGAGTGGTCTGCCGTCCGCGAGGCCGAGATGCTGTGCCCGTCGGCCACGATCCACGTCCGGGAGGACTAGGAGCCTCGGCGAGCACGTCCGAGGTCATCCTTCCAGCCCCCGGCGCTTCAGCAGAGGACCGATCTCGGCGTCGTGGCCCCGGAAGTCACGGTAGGCCTGCAGCGGATCCTTCGCACCGCCGACACCGAGCAGGCGGGACCGGAACCGGTCGCCGTTGGCGCGCGTGAGTCCGCCGTTCTCACGGAACCACTCCACGGTGTCGGCATCGAGCACCTCACTCCAGATGTAGGAGTAGTACCCGGCGCTGTACCCGCCGGAGAAGACGTGGGCGAAGTACGTCGACGAGTACCGGGTCGGCACGGCCGGGTCGTTCAGGCCGATGTCGGCGAGCGCGGACGCCTCGAAAGCGGCGACGTCGTTCACAAGCTCCTCCGGCGTCAGCCGGTGCCACGCCAGGTCGAGCCACGCGGCGGCGAGGTACTCACTGGTGGCGTGGCCCTGGTCGAACGTTCCGCTGGCGCGCAGCCGCTCGACGACGCCCGGGTCGAGCGGCTCACCCGTCTCATGATGGCGGGCGTAGTTGTCGAGCACCTCGTCCCAGAGGATCCACATCTCGTTCACCTGACTGGGGAACTCCACGAAATCCCGGAACACGTTCGTGCCGGCGAAGTGGGGATAGTCGACCCGGGCGAACAGGCCGTGCAGAGCGTGGCCGAACTCGTGGAACAGCGTCGTCACTTCGTCAAGCGTCAGCAGCGTCGGCTGCGCGTCGGCGGGCTGTGGGACGTTCAGGTTGTTCACCACGATCGGGAGTGTGCCGCGCAGCGCCGACTGGCTGACGATCGAGTTCATCCACGCCCCACCGCGCTTCGAATCGCGCGTGTAGAGGTCGAGCACGTACAGGCCCACCGCCGAGTCGTCCTCGTCGTGCACCTCGAACACGCGGGCGCCGGGATGATAGGAGGGGATGTCGGGCCGTTCGGTGAACGTCACCCCGTACAGGCGCGTCGCGGCGAAGAACACACCGTCCTGCAGGACCCGCTCGGCCTCGAACCAGGGGCGCAGCGCCGCGGTGTCGATGTCGAAGCGCTGCGTGCGCAGCCGCTCGGTGTAGAACGCCCAGTCGTGCGCTTCCAGCGCGAACGGCTCCGCCTCTGTCTCGTCGATGATGCGCTGCAGCGCCGCCCGCTCCGCCGTCGCGTTCCGCGCGGCGGCCGGCGCCAGTCCACGCAGCATCCGCTCCACAGCCTCGGGGGAGCCGGCCGTCTCGTCGGCGGTCACGTACGCGGCGTGCGAGGAGTATCCCAGAAGCGCCGCCCGCTCGGCGCGGAGGCGCACGATCTCCGCCACGACCTCCCGGTTGTCGTGCGCATTGCCACGCGAACCCCTGGCGCGTGATGCCGCCATGATGCGGCGCCGGCTCTCGCGCACCTGCAGGGCCGCGAGATACGGATGGCCGGTGAACAGCGGCAGTGTGACCAGATAGCCATCCAGGTCGCGGTCAGCTGCCGCTCGCCGCGCAGCGCCGACCTCACCGTCGGACAGTCCGCGCAGCTGCTCGATGCCGTCGAAGCGGATGGCCAGCTGGTTCGTGTCCTCGAGCAGGTTCCGCTCGAAGGTCGTGCTCAGCGACGACAGTCGCTGATTCAGGGCGGTGAGGCGCTCCTTCGCCGCCTCATCGAGTCCCGCGCCCGCGTGCGTCATCTCGCGGAAGTGTCGCTCGACGAGGTAACGCTGCTCCGGCGACAACTCGAGGGTGTCGAGCTGCGCGTGCAGCTGGGACACCCGCCAGTACAGCTCGGCATCCAGGCGGATGGCGTCGACATGGGCGGCCATCAGCGGCGCGAGCTGCTCGTCGACGGACTGGATCTCAGGCGTGGCGTCCGCCGAGCTCACTGTGTAGAACGCGTGCGACACCCGCTCCAGCAGTTCGCCGCTGCGCTCCAGCGCCTCGATCGTGTTGGCGAACGTGGGCGTCGAGCGCGCCGCGGTGATGCGCCGCACCTCGGCGAGGTGCTCCGCGAACGCGGCACGGAACGCCGGCAGGTAGTCCTCGGGGCGGATCGCCATCCAGTCGGGCATCCGATAAGGCAGGACGGGCGGAGCGAGCAGCGGATTGTCGGCGGCGGTCATCCTCCGAGCCTAGGACGACGGCTCGCCCCAGTACCGTCGCCGCAGACGCACCCAGTCGTGCCCGCGCAGCTGCGGATACAGCAGCGACGCGGCAAGGCAGTACTTGCTGACGCTGTGGGGCCGGATGCCGGCATGCAGCAGCATCCGATCGAGCTCCGACGCGCCTCCAGAGGTCTTCGTCTCGACCAGCACGTCGTCGGGCCCCGCGATCCGGCATCCGTTCCGCTCGAACGCGAGGTCGACGTCCAGAGTGAGGCGCTGATCGCCCACCACGATCGTGGAACGGCGGTAGAAGGTGTCGAGCACGGGATGCAGCAGAGCGGCGTCCTCCCCGAGGCGCCCCGCGACGAACGTGCGTCCGGCTGCGCCCAACGCACCGGATCGGTTCGGATCGTGCGGGATCCGCTCCTTAACCGTGAGACCGCGGAGTCCCTTCGATTTCACCTCGAGCCGGCACGCGCCGGAGTCGCTGTACGTGCGCGTGCGGACCTTGAAGCGGTGCCGCCGGCGCTGGGCGTGCTGACGATAGAGCGTGAACGACGGGGTGTCGAAGTAGGTGGTCGCGTAACGGAACGTGCGTCGTCCCGCGATCTCGAGCGCTCGCGGCCGTCCACTCAGCCGGGTGATCGCCGCGGCGAGCACCCGGCGCGGCACGAAGTACTTCCGGTCCACCCGGTTCAGCAGCTCGGCGGCATCCTCCAACTCCGCGAGCGAGATCGGCGGGAGTGCGTCGAGGGCGTCCGGTAGCGCGTTCACGCGGGCACCTCCTCCCGCTCCGCACGCGGCGCCTCAGCCCGGCGCGGCACGGCGGTCGGCCGCGCCCGGTCGAGAACGACCGTCTTGCTCGACGCCGCCCGGTACCGCACGTCGACCAGTGTCGTCTCGCGCACGAGATCCAGCTCCAGCACTTCCACGCGAACCAGCGACGCGTTCAGCAGGGCGGCCACTGCGGCCTCCAGGTCGCGCTCATCCGGGTACGCACGATCCAGCATCACGGTGTGATGCCGGGTCCGTCCCGCCGCCCAAGGTGCGTCGACGACGAACATGACCGCGAGCATCACCGCAGACAGTGCCGGGGTGACCCATTCCGGCGTGGGACGCAGGCCGGCCAGCAGCCCGAGCGCCAGCGCGACGAAGTAGTACGCGATCTCCTGCTGGGTGATCTGGTCGGAGCGCAACCGGATGATCGACAGGATGCCGAACAGCCCGATGCCGAGTCCGATGCCGACCTCCACAGAACCGAGCGCGATGGTCACCGCGAGCACGCCCACGTTGAGCGCGACGTACGACAGCAGCAGATCTCGGCGCCGGTGGCGGCGGAAGTACAGCGCGTAGGCGAGGACGACGATGGCGACCAGATCGGTGACGATGGCGATGACGAGTGACATGACGGCTCCTCCGAAGTCGATAAGCCGATCCTCGTGCTCGCCGATGAGGGCGGTATGAGCCGTGCATGAGAGAGTTCACATCCGGCGGGGCCGGTCAGTGCGGGGCCGAACGCAGCCGGTACCCGGCGCCGCGCACCGTTTCGAACCGGTCCGCGCCGAGCTTGGTACGCAGGTAGCGCACGTACACGTCGACCACGTTGGAACCCGGATCGAAGTCGAACTCCCACACCCGGCTGAGCAGCTGCTGGCGGGTGAGCACCTCGTCGGGGTGCCGCAGAAACGTCTCGAGCAGCGCGAACTCGCGCGTCGTCAACTCGACGGTCCGGCCGTCGACGGTGGCCCGCCGGGTGCGCAGATCGAGGGCGAGATCTGCGACGCGCAGCACGACGGACTCGACGGATGCCGCCGACGCGAGCCGCAGCCGGATGCGCGCCATCAGCTCGTCGAACGCGAAAGGCTTGCGCATGTAGTCGTCCGCTCCGCCGGACAGACCGGCGACGGTGTCCTCGACGGCGTCACGCGCGGTCAGGATGATGATCGGCAGATCGACGCGTTCGCTGCGCAGGCGACGCAGCACGGTGAAACCGTCCATGCCGGGCAGACCGATGTCGAGCACCATGAGGTCGAACTCGCCGGTGCGGGCAAGCTCCACCGCCGCGGCGCCGTCGGCGACCGTCTCGCACCGGAAGCCCTCCGCCCGGAGCCCCTTCTCGATGAACGATGCGATCCGCTCCTCGTCCTCGGCGAGCAGGATGCGGTTCATCGCCCACCCTCTTCGGCCGTCAGTGGCAGGTCGAGCGTGAACGTCGCGCCCTCGCCCGGCGCCGACACCAGACGCACCGCGCCGCCGTGCGCCTCGGCGATCCTGGCGACGATGGCGAGACCCAGCCCGGTGCCCGCTGCGCGTCGCGGCGCGGATCCGCGGGCGAAGCGCTCGAAGAGGTGCGGCTGCTCCGCCTCCGGGATGCCCCGCCCGTCGTCACGGACCCAGAGGGTCAGCCTGCCGGCCGCCGTCGCACCGCCGATGGCGATCGTCTGCCCCGGTCCGGTGTGGTCGACGGCGTTCGCCGCGAGTTGCAGCAGCGCCTGCGCCAAGCGCTGCCCGTCGGCGACGACCGTGCCTTCCGGCACGGCATCCAGCGACCAGGCGCGATCGCCGAGGGCCGTGGCCTTCGCCAGTGTCTCGACCACGAGGTCGGCCACGTCGACAGGCGTGCGCACCAGGAAGTCAGGGCGTTCGCTGCGTGCCAGCAGGATCAGATCGTCCACGAGCCGCGACGTGCGCCGCAGCTCGTCGTCCACCAGCCGCAGCGTCTGCGCCCGATCAGCGGGATCCTCTCCCATGACGTCCAGGTGCCCGCGGACGACGGTGATCGGCGTCCGCAACTCGTGGCCCACGTCGTCGAGGAACCGCCGTTGACCGTCGAACGCGGCCTGCACCCTGTCCAGCATCCGGTTGAAGCTGACGGCCAGCTGCGCGACGTCGTCGCTGCCGACGACCCCGATGCGGCGATCGAGGTCGCCCGCGCCGATCTCGGATGCCGCCCGCTGCACCTCCCGCACCGGGGTGAGGGCGCGCCCGGCCACGAGCCAGCCGGCGGCGCCGGCGAGGACGAGGGCGAACAGCGCCGCGGCCGACATGGTGAGGATCGTGGACCACGCCTCCGCACGAGCCGGGCCGAGGAACTCGACGATCACGAACACGCCGTCCGCCGGGTCCCCGGCGATCCGCACCGGGATCGCGGCGTACGCAACAGGGCCGGCCGCCGTATCGGCACGTCCGCTGCGCGGCGTTTCGGCGCGCGCGACCTCCGCGACGAAGCGATCGTCCAGGTCCAGCCGGGCGAGGGGCTCGGCGTGGCTCCGGCGGTCCGCCCTGCCGTCGATCACGGTGAAGAACGTCTCGTACTGCTCGGGCACGCTGCCGGCGAGATGCGCGGTCAGCATCTCGCGGACGCCGCCGACGCCGGTGGTCGCGGCGTCGAACGCGGACGCCCGCAGCTTCTCGGTCTCATGCTCCAGTTCGGCCGCCGCGTTCGCCTCGATGCGGGCGAACAGGGTGCGGCCGGTGACGAGGACGATGGCGCACAGCGCGAGGGCGACCACGAACAGCGTCGCCGCGAGGATCCGGGCGCGAACCGGCAGCCCGCGCGCGCCGTCACTCCGCGGAGTCATCGTCCTCCTCCGGGTCGTCCTCCACGTCGTCCGGATCGTCCCCGGCATCCGGCGGCGGTGGCGGCGCCACGGTCTCGGCGGGCGGAGGGGAGGGAACGGGCGGCTGCCGGCTCGGCGACGACGGTGCGGTCGGGGTCGGCGCCGGGGCCGTCGACTCCGCGGGGGAGGGGGTCACCACGATCTCGCCGCCGAGCCGAGGCTCCGGGGCAGCGAGCAGCTGATCGGCGGCCCACCACGTGCCCAGCAGCAGGGCGGCGCCGATCGGTGCGCTGAGATAGGCCCATCGTGCCACGCGTCCAGTCTGCTCGTTCGTCGCGCGGCACGGGGACGGATGAGAGAGTTCTCATGTTGCAAAGCTTCTTTTGCAAAGAGTCGCTTGCAAAGAATCATTTGCAAAGCTATCTTGGGAACATGACCGAACAGCAGCAGGGACGCACCCTCGACGCCGGCGCGTTGAAAGCGCTGGCGCACCCCATCCGTGTGCGGATCTACGACATCCTCAGCGAGCGCGGCCCGCAGACCGCGAGTTCGCTGGCGCAGCTGATCGGCGAAACCTCCGGGTCGACCAGCTACCACCTGCGCGCGCTGGCCGCGCACGATCTGATCCGGGAGATGCCCGGGCGCGGAACCGGGCGGGAGCGCTGGTGGGAGCGGCCCAAGGGCCGCGTGATGCTCCCAGGACCCGACGACACCATGTCGCCGGCGAACCGCGCGGCCGCGCAGATCGTGACCTCGGAGTTCTTCCGCCTGCGGCACAACACGCTGATGGAGTACTTGAACCGGGTCGACACGGACCAACCGGAGGAGTGGCGCGACGCGGGACTCGTCACGACCACGATGCTCGACCTCACTGCCGAGCAGATGACCGAGCTGAAAGCCGAGATCACCGCCCTCGTCGACCGGGCGGTGGAGCGCTACCGCGGGCAGGAGGAGCTGCCCGGCACTCGGCGCGTGTCCCTTCGTACCGAGATCTTCGACCTTCCCGCGGCGAACACCCGCGGTACGATCCCCGAGGAGCGACCATGACCGGTGCAAGCCTTCACCTGGCAACCCCGACCCGCATGGAGCGGGCACTGCAGCGCGTGGCCGACGCGCTCACCGGCTACGTCGAGCACCGCATCGCCGCACGTGCCGCGCGCCGTGCCCGCGCCGTGGAGCTGCTTCAGGAGCAGCGCCGGCACGCACCGGGTCCTCGCGAGCTGGACGCCGCGCTGCTGCTGATGGGGTCGCGGCCGCGCTGATCTCCGAGCGGTTCAGTCCTGGAACGGTCGCGCCACGACTTCGCCGGATGCCGTCAGCAGCACTTCCCATCCGGCATCCAGCTCGGCGATCGGCCGCCCCTCCAACCAGGTGAGCGTCCAATGCCCGGCGGCCGGGGCCAACTGCGCCTCCACGTCGGCGATCGCGGGGCGCAGGGCCGCAGGGACGGATGCCGGCGGCTCCGCCCCAGCGGCCCAGCGCGTGCCGAGCTGCATCACACCTCCACAGGGGCGAGCTCGATGTCGGTGACCGAGAACTCGTCCGCCTCAGCGAAGTTCAGTTCGGCGATGCGGCCCACCGCTCGCAGGTCGTCGCCGGCCGTGCGCAGCGCGTCGATCCGGTCGGCGGGTGCCGCGATCGTCGCCCGCGCCACCGGCGTCTTCTGCGAGGCCTTCGCCTCGGTCTTGGCACGGCGGATGCCGATCAGCGCCTCGCTCGCGGCGGCGAGCACGGCGGTGTCGCCCTCGATGCCCAGCGGCTCCGGCCAGGGCGCCGTGTGGATCGAACCCTCCTCGAACCAGGACCACGCCTCCTCGGTCGCGAACGACACGATCGGGGCGAGCAGCCGCAGCAGGGTCGACAGCGCCAGCCGCAGGGCGAGGGCCGCGGAGGCCTGCCCCACGTCGGCCTGGTTGTACGCGCGCTCCTTCACCAGTTCCAGGTAGTCGTCGCAGAACGTCCAGAAGAACGCCTCGGTGACCTCCAGCGCACGCGCCTGGTCGTAGCTCTCGTACGCCTTGGTCGCCTCGCGCACCACGCCGTCCAGCGCCGTGAGCATCGACGCGTCCAGCGCGTGCGTGATCTCCGCGCCCTCGGGAACGGGGAAGGAGAGCACGAACTTCGCGGCATTGAGGATCTTGATCGCCAGGCGGCGGCCGATCTTCACCTGCGTCGGGTTCTGCGGGTCGAACGCGGCGTCCATGCCGAGTCGGCTCGACGCCGACCAGTAGCGCACCGCGTCCGAACCGTGCTTGTCGAGGATGTCGGCCGGGGTCACCACATTGCCCTTCGACTTCGACATCTTCTTGCGGTCCGGGTCGACGATGAAGCCCGAGATCGCGGCGTTCCGCCACGGCGAACGGGCGTCCTCGAGAGTGGAGCGCAGCATGGTGGAGAACAGCCAGGTGCGGATGATGTCCTGTCCCTGGGGGCGCAGGTCGAACGGCGCCACCAGGTTCCACAGCTCCTCGTCGCGCTCCCAGCCGCCGGCGAGCTGCGGCGTCAGCGACGACGTCGCCCAGGTGTCGAAGATGTCCTTCTCACCGTCGAACCCGCCCGGCTTTCCGCGCTGGTCCTCGGTGTATCCGGTGGGGACGTCGCTGGTCGGGTCGACGGGCAGCTGCGAGGCATCGGGCACGATCACGCGGTCGTAGTCTCGCTCGCCGTTCTCGTCCAGCGCGTACCAGACCGGGATCGGCACGCCGAAGAAGCGCTGCCGCGAGATGAGCCAGTCGCCGGTCAGGCCGCCCACCCAGTTCTCGTACCGCACACGCATGAAGTCCGGATGCCAGGTGAGGTCGCGGCCGTTCTCGATGAGCGTGTCGCGCAGGTCGGCGTCGCGCGCGCCGTTGCGGATGTACCACTGGCGGGTGGACACGATCTCGAGCGGTCGGTCGCCCTTCTCGTAGAACTTCACGGCGTGGTTGAACGGCTTCGACACCGAGAGCAGCTCGCCCGATTCCTGGAGCAGCTCCACCACGCGCTTGCGGGCGCTGAAGACCGTCTTGCCGGCGAGCTCGGCGTAGGCGGCGCGCCCGGCATCCGTCGAGATGGCCTCGGGGGCGTCGGCGAGCACCCGGCCGTCCTTGCCGAGGATGGTGCGGTTCGGCAGGTCCAGCTCACGCCACCACACGATGTCGGTCACGTCTCCGAAGGTGCAGATCATCGCGATGCCGGATCCCTTGTCGGGCTGCGCGAGATGATGGGCGAGCACCGGCACCTCGACGTCGAACAGCGGGGTGCGCACCGTGCTGCCGAAGTACGGCTGGTAGCGCTCGTCGTCCGGGTGCGCGACGAGTGCCACGCACGCGGCGAGCAGCTCGGGGCGGGTGGTCTCGATCTCGATGTCGCCGGAGCCGTCCGTCTTGTGGAACGCGATGCGGTGGAACGACGCCTGCTGGTCGCGGTCCTCGAGCTCGGCCTGCGCGATCGCGGAGCGGAAGTCGATGTCCCACAGGGTGGGGGCCAGCGATTGGTACGCCTCCCCGCGCTCCAGGTTGCGCAGGAACGCCAGCTGGCTCTGCCGGATGGTGTCGTCGGAGATGGTGCGGTAGGTCTGCGTCCAGTCCACGCTGAGCCCGAGCTGGCGGAACAGGGACTCGAAGTGCTTCTCGTCCTCGACGGTCAGCTTCTCGCACAGCTCGATGAAGTTGCGGCGGCTGATCGGCACCTGATCAGCGGCGCGGCTGGACTTGTTGTCGCCGCCCTCGAACGGGGGAGTGAAGTCGGGGTCGTACGGCAGGGACGGGTCGCAACGCACGCCATAGTAGTTCTGCACGCGGCGCTCGGTGGGCAGGCCGTTGTCGTCCCAACCCATCGGGTAGAACACGTAGCGGCCGCGCATGCGCTCGAAACGCGCCTTGATGTCGGTGTGCGTGTACGAGAACACGTGCCCGATGTGCAGGCTGCCGGATGCCGTCGGCGGGGGAGTGTCGATCGAGTACACGCCGTCCCGGCCGGATGCTGCGGCGCGGGCGCGGTCGAACAGATAGGTCCCCTGCGCGGACCAGCGCTCACCCCACTTCGCTTCGAGACCTTCCAGGGCGGGCTTGTCGGGAATCGTGGACATGAAGGTCTCCTTGAGCGATGTGTGCGGCACTGTGTGAGCGTGCCTGAGTGTGGGTTGTCCGGACAGTCTAACGGGGGCCGGCGGCGGATAGCATGGAGAGTCATCCCTTCCGCACCGTCTCGAGGTACCCGCATGCCCGCATTCCCCGTGCGCCGACTCCTTCCCCTGGCCGCGATCGCCGCGGCATCCGCCCTGCTGCTCAGCGCGTGCGCCGGGCCGGCGACCGGCGGATCCGGCGAGGCCGACCCGGATGCCGAACTGGTGTGGGCCATCGAGGGCGCCAACCTCTCAGCGGGGCACATGGACCCGCAGATCAGTCAGCTCGACGTGTCGGCGATGGTGCAGCGGCAGGTGCTCGACTCGCTCGTCTTCCAGGAGAAGGACGGCACGTTCTCGCCGTGGCTCGCCGAGGACTGGACGGTATCAGAGGACGGTACGACCTACACGTTCGAGCTGCGCGACGACGTTGTCTTCCACGACGGCGAGCCGTTCGATGCGGCCGCGGTGAAGGCGAACTTCGACCGCATCATCGCGCCGCAGACGGCATCCGCGCAGGCTGCGAGCATGCTCGGCGGCGAGCTGTACGAGAGCACCGAGGTGCTCGGCGAGCACACCGTGGCAGTGCACTTCCGCAGCCCGTACGCGCCGTTCCTGCAGGCCGCCAGCACCGCTCAGCTCGGGTTCTGGTCGCCGAAGGCGATCGAGGAGTCCGGCGACGAACTCAAGGCCGGTGGCCCCGGCGTCAACGTCGGCACCGGTCCGTTCGAGCTGACTGAGTACACCCCGAAGCAGGAGATCGTCTACGCGCGCAACGAGGACTACGCGTGGGGTCCGCACGGCGAGAAGGCGCCGGAGTTCGCCACCCTCCGCGTGCAGCTGCTGCCGGAGGCGTCCGTGCGCGCCGGGGTCGTCGAGTCCGGCGAGGCCGACATGGCCAGCCAGCTGCCGCCGAACGTGGCCGCCGGGCTGGACGAGTCGCTTACCGTCGAGTCCATCGAGTACCCGGGTATGCCGTACTCGCTGTTCCTCAACGAGGCGTACGGCGTGTTCGCCGATCAGAAGGTCCGCCAGGCGTTCTCGCGCGCGATGGACGTGGATGCCGCAGTGGAGGAGATCTTCCACGGTCAGTTCCCGCGGGCGTGGAGCATCCTCAGCTCCTCCACTCCCGGGTACGACGCGGGTCTGGAAAAGTCCTGGCCGTTCGACCAGGATGAGGCGAACCGTCTGCTGGACGAGGCCGGCTGGACCGAGCGCGACGCCGACGGCATCCGCATGAAGGACGGCAAGCGCCTCTCCGCCCGCTGGATCGCGTGGACGCCGATCCCTGACGACCGCGCGGCGCTCGCCAACGCGATCCAGTCCGATCTGGCGCAGGTCGGCTTCGAGATCAAGCGGGAGGCCCTCGAACCGGGCGCGTACAACGAGCAGTACGGACCGAAGACCTTCGACATCACCGACTGGGGCTTCTCCGGGGTCGACCCGGACCTGCTGCGCAGCCACCTCGGCACCGACGGCTTCCAGAACGCGTCGCAGGTCGCGAACGCCGAGGTCGACGCACTGCTCGAGGAGGGCCTCAGCACCACCGATGTCGACGCCCGTAACGCGGTGTACACCGAGCTGCAGCAGTGGAACGCCGAGCACGTGGCGATCGTGCCGCTGTACACGCCCTCGCTGATCACCGCCGTGAACGACTCCGTCGACGGGCTCGAGTACGACCTGTACGGCCGCCCGCTGTTCTACGCGGCGACCGTCAGTCGCTGATCTCGGCGGGGCGTTGAGCGATCCGAGGGCGAGACGCAGGGCCGTGCCGGTCCGGGTCGGCGGGCTGCTGGCATCCGTCGTCGTGGTGCTGTGGGGTGCCGCGACGCTGGCTTTCCTCGCCTTCCGCGTGATCCCCGGCGACCCGGTGTCGGTGATGCTCGGACCCCAGGCGCAGGTCGGCGAGGAGACCAAGCAGGCCATCCGTGCCGAGCTCGGGCTCGACCGGCCGCATCTGGAGCAGTACGCCGACTTCCTCACCCGGCTGCTGCGCGGCGACCTGGGCGAGTCGTACCAGCTGCGGATGCCGGTCGCCGAGGTCATCGGCCGGCAGCTCGCGCCGACGCTGCAGCTGACCGCGGCGGCGCTCGTCATCGCCGGCCTCCTCGCGCTCGCCGGCGCCCTGCTCGCTCGTCGCGGCGCGGCGCGCGCCGCCGCCGTCACCGTGGAGTTGATCGTGCTCTCGTCTCCGGTGTTCTGGATCGGCCTGGTGCTGCTGGGGGTGTTCGCGTTCGGGCTGGGCTGGTTCCCGGTCGCGGGCAGCAGGACGCCGGCCACCCTCGTGCTGCCCGCGGTCACCCTGGCGCTGCCCGTCGCGGCGCTGATCGGCCAGGTGCTGCGCGACGGTGTCGACGAGGCCGAACGACAGCCGTTCGCCGAGACCGTCCGCGCCCGCGGGGCGGGCCCGGCGTGGCTCACGCTGCGGCACTCGCTGCGGCACGGAGCGGCCGGAGCGCTCACGCTCACCGCCTACCTGGTGGGCTCCCTGCTGGGCGGTGCGGTGCTGGTGGAGACCGTCTTCGCGCGCGCCGGGATCGGCAGTGTCACCCTGTCGGCGATCGCCGACCGCGACCTTCCCGTCGTCACCGGGGTGATCATGCTCAGCGCGCTGGTGTTCGTGATCGTCAACGTCATCGTGGAGCTGCTGCATCCCGTGCTCGACCCGCGGCTGCGCACGGCCGCGGCGTTCGTGGCGGCTCCCGAGCTCGGGGAGCGGCGATGAGTCGGCCGGCGGTCCGCAGCACGCGCCGCGGCGTCGATCCGCGCCGGCCCCTCGGCGTCGGTTTCTGGGCGTGCACGGCCTTTCTCGTGCTGGTCGCGCTGGCGGGGGTGGCTCCGGGACTGCTTTCCTGGCACGACCCGCTGCAGACCGAGGTGCGCGCGGCGCTCGAGGCGCCCAGCGCCACGCACTGGTTCGGCACCGATCAGAGCGGCAGGGACGTGTTCGCCCGGGTCGTGCACGGCACCCGAGCGTCGGTGGGCATCGGGCTGCTCGCCACGGCGCTCGCCCTCGGCACGGGGCTGCTGATCGGCTCACTGTCGGGGATCGCGCCTCGAGTCGTCGACGCGGTGCTGATGCGCGCCACCGACGTGCTGCTGGCGTTCCCCGAGTTCCTCACCGCCCTGGTCATCGTGGCGGTTCTGGGCCCCGGACACGCGAACGTGGCGATGGCCGTCACGATCGCCGCGGTCCCGGTGTACATCCGTCTCGCCCGCACCCGCACGCGCACCCAGCGGATCGCCGAGCACGTCGAGGCGGCGCGGATCCTCGGGGTCGGACCGGTGCGGGCGTTCCTGCGGCATGTCGTGCCCGCGGTGCTCGGCTCGCTGAGCGTGCTCGCGACGATCGGGATCGGATCCAGCATCCTCGCCGCGGCCGGGCTCAGCTTCCTGGGACTCGGACCCGCTGAGCCCGCGCCGGAGTGGGGGCTCATGCTGGCCGGCGGACGTAACGTGCTCGGCAGCGCATGGTGGGTGTCGGTGTTCCCCGGCGCGGCGATCACCGTCACCGTCATCTGTGCGACGGTCGTCGGACGAACGCTCCGCGCACGGAGCGAGGGGCGGGCATGACGGATGCGCTGAGGCTGGACGGGCTGCGGATCGTGATCGGCGGGCGGGCGGTGGTCGACGACGTCTCGTTCGCCGTTGCGCCGGGGGAGTGCGTCGCGATCGTCGGGGAGTCGGGGGCGGGGAAGTCGCTCACCGCTCGTTCCCTGCTGGGACTCCTGCCGGCGGGGGCGACCGTCGAGCGGCGCCGGCTCGAGATCGGCGGCGGCGACGCGACACGGTTCGGCGAGCGGGACTGGCGACGGCTGCGCGGACGATCGATCGCGCTGGTCTCGCAGGACGCACTCGCCGCCCTCGACCCGCTGCGGCGGATCGAGGCGGAGGTCGCAGAGCCGCTGGAACTGCATGGACTGCACCGCGACGATCGGCGCGCACGGGTGCTGGAGCTGCTCCGTCGGGTGTCGATGCCGGACGTCGAACGTCGGGCGCGCGCCTACCCGCACGAGCTCTCCGGCGGCCTGCGTCAGCGCGCACTGATCGCCTCGGCGCTCGCCGGTGAGCCCGCGGTGCTCGTCGCCGACGAGGCGACGACGGCGCTGGACGCGACCGTGCAGGCGCGGATCCTCACACTGCTGCGCGGCATCGCGGATGCCGGCACAGCGGTGGTCTTCATCAGCCACGACTTCGCCGCTGTGCGCCGCATCGCCGACCGGGTGCTGGTGATGCGGCACGGCCGGGTGATCGAGCACGGGCGCACGGCGGAGGTGATGAGCGCCCCGATCTCGGATCACACCCGGGCGCTGGTCGAGGCGGGAACCGCGCATCTGCGGCCGCGCGCACAGGTCACGGGCGACGCGCTGCTCACCGTGGAGCGCGTGACCAAGAACTTCGATCGGCCCGCCGTGCGCGACGCGAGCTTCGCATTGGCCGCCGGAAGCACGCTGGGGATCGTCGGGGAGTCCGGGTCGGGGAAGACGACTCTGGCCCGGATGCTGGTCGGCGCGACCCGCCCTGACTCCGGCGCGCTGCGGTGGACAGCCCCGCAGAGGGTGCAGCTCGTGCACCAGAACCCGCTCGCCGCATTCGATCCTCGTTGGACGATCGGCCGCTCGCTCGGCGAGGCGCTGGAGGCCGGCGGCGTGCCGCGCGCGGACCGCCGCCGGCGCGCAGCGGGGCTGCTGCGCGAGGTCGGCCTCGACGCCGACCTGGTCGGCCGGCGCCCTGTCGAGCTCTCCGGAGGGCAGCGCCAGCGGGCCGCGATCGCCAGGGCGCTCGCCGCCGATCCCACGGTGCTGGTGCTCGACGAGCCGGTATCCGCCCTGGACCCGACGGTGCGCGAGCGGGTGCTGGACCTGCTCGCCCGACTGCAGCGGGATCGCGCCCTGACCATGGTGTTCGTCTCCCACGACCTCGCCGTGGTGGCCCGCGTCTGCGACGACGTGCTGGTGATGCAGGACGGGCTCATCGTCGAGCAGGGGCCGGTCGCGGACGTGTTCGCCGCCCCGCGGCATCCCTTCACTCGGGAGCTGCTGGCCGCCGCAGGGTGACTATGGCGCTCAGGGCGGGCGCGCGCTATATTGCTAGCATGCAAGCGTCGGAAGCGAAGGTGCAGTTCAACGTCTATCTGCCGCCCGAAGTCGTGCGGGCCATCAAGCACCGCGCGATCGACGAGGGCCTCAGCCTGTCGGCGCTGGTCGAGAAGGTGCTGCGCGAGTACACGGGGGAGTCATGATCACCGTCCAGCAGATCCTGTTCACCGGCGACACCGAGCGGTGGTGGGCGCTCGCCGAGCAGCTCGGCTTCCGGCCGGCGTTCGAGCCGACCCCGGAGTGGGCGGAGTTCGACGCGGGCGGCGTGCTGGCCGTGCACGCCACCGCCGACCGGCATCCCGCGAACGAGGCGGACCTGCACCTGCTCGTGGACGACCTGGAGGCTGCGGAGCGGCGACTCGGCGACCTGGACGTGACCCGCTCGCACATGGACGGGGTCGGTGAGCTGCTCACCGTGCGGGCCCGCTCGGGCGTCGTCGTCACGGCATCCGCCGGCGCGCGCCGGGCGCACAGCGACACGATCGCCGTGCAGCCCATCTGGTTCCAGCCCGATGTCGGCGAGGCGCGTGCGATCCTCGAGGCGTTCGGACTGCGGGCGCACCTCGCCGCTGACCGCGGCGGATGGATCGAGATGCACGCCGATGGCGGCGGCACCGTCGGCATCCACTCCGGCGAGGAGGCCGGGATCGGCCGGTCCTTTGTCGCCCACGACCTCGACGCGCTGGCCGCATGCCTCGCGGATGCCGACTTCCCGGCATCCGTCATCGACGAGGCGCACGGCCGGAGCCTGCGCATCCTCGACCCCGACGGCGGCCAGGACATCTGGGTCAACGGCGTTCAGGACGACCTGTACGGCTACCACCGCGTGAGCTGACCGCCGGGCGTTCCGTCGGATTTGTGTGCTTCGCTCGGACCGGAACGCTGCTTCGGATCCGAGGGAACCGCACTTCTCCGAGGCAGGGTGCGCCCGGCATCCCTCTCCACAGTCGACCGAGTCGGGCGACTTGTCCACATCTCCCGGCTGGAAGGGGCGGATGCCGCAGGCGGGCGGGGCATGGTGGACGGATGCCGCACACCGACCTCATCGTCACCGCCGTCGCCCGCCTCGGCGGTGTGACCCGCACAGCCCGCCTCATCGAGCTCGGATTCAGCAGGCGGGATCTCCACGCAGCCGTGCAGGCAGGATCGCTGATCCGGCCACGGCGCGGCTGGGTCGCCTGCCGGGACGCCGATCCGCTGCTCGTTCGCGTTGCAAAACTGGGCGTGATCCTCACCTGCCGAACACAAGCCAAACGGCTCGGACTGTGGGTGCATGACGACTCCGGCGTGGCTCACGTCGCCGTCGATCCGAAGGCCACGGGCGGCAGACGCATCGGTGCGCGGATCCATTGGTCACAGCCGCTGGTTCCCCGCCACCCCGACGCGCTGGAGGACCCGATCGAGAACGTGCTGGCCAATATCGCGGAGTGCGAGCCGTTCGAGCAGGCACTGGCGACGTGGGACTCCGCCTTCCACGCGGGCCTCGTGGAGATCTCCGCCATGGCGCGGCTGCCGCTGCGACCGGCCGCCTGACGCGTCCTCGGGTGCGCGACTCCGTTCTCCGACGCCGGGCTGGAGACCTATCTGCGCGCGCGTCTGCGCTGGCTGCGCGTGCCGATCCGGATCCAGACCTGGATCGCGGGTCACCGGGTGGACGCACTGATCGGCGATCGGCTGGTGTTGCAGATCGACGGGGCCACGCACGTCGGTGCGCAGCGGTCGGAGGACATCCGTCACGACGCCGAGCTGAAGCTGATGGGGTACCACGTGATCCGGGTCTCGTACACGCAGGTCATGTTCGAGTGGCACGTGGTGCAGGACCTGATCATGCGCGCCATCGCTCAGGGACTGCACCGCGCCGCCTGAGCGCGACGCTTCCCTCGGATTTGTGCGCTTCGCTCGGACCGGAACGCGGGTTCGGATCCGAGGGAACCGCACATCTCCGAACGAACGGACCGGCCGACCACGCGCGACGAACGGATCCGCGTAGAATGGAGCAATCAGCATCGATCCGGCCATCACCGGGGAGCTCTCGGAAGAACACTTCGACAGGCTCAGTGCCAGCGCAGCAGGTCGAGGCAAGTAGAACCGAGCGGGTCAGGCCCGTCACAGCCGCAGTGAGAGTGATTGTTGGGCCCTTCGACAGGCTCAGGGACCCAACAATACGCGGGGTGGTACCGCGGTCCGCAAGGGTCGTCCTCGCAGCAGCATCCGCCCACGATCACTGCGAGAGACGATGACCTACCCCCGCCCTTCGACAAGCTCAGGGACCCAGCAAGGCGCCTCTTTCGGACCTGGCGCCGTCACGCCCAGCCCGCGTTTCCCCGAGATCGAGCGCGAGGTGCTCGAGTTCTGGAAGGCCGACGACACCTTCCGAGCATCGATCGCGCAGCGCGAGGACGCGGAGGAGTGGGTCTTCTACGACGGCCCGCCGTTCGCGAACGGCCTGCCGCACTACGGTCACCTGCTGACCGGCTACGCCAAGGACGTCTTCCCACGCTTCCAGACCATGCTCGGCAAGAAGGTGGACCGCGTCTTCGGCTGGGACACGCATGGCCTTCCGGCTGAGCTGGAGGCGATGAAGCAGCTCGGGATCACCGAGAAGAGCGAGATCGAAGAGATGGGCATCGACGTCTTCAACGCGAAGGCGCGCGGCTCGGTGCTCGCGTACACCCGCGAATGGGAGGACTACGTCACCCGTCAGGCGCGCTGGGTCGACTTCGAGCGCGGCTACAAGACGCTCGACCTCGGCTACATGGAGAGCGTGCTGTGGGCGTTCAAGACGCTGTTCGACAAGGGCCTCGCCTACGAGGGCTATCGGGTGCTGCCGTACTGCTGGCGCGACGAGACCCCGCTGTCGGCGCACGAACTGCGCATGGACGACGACGTGTACCAGATGCGCCAGGACCCGTCGGTCACCGTGGCCTTCCCGCTCACCGGCGAGCGCGCGCAGGCACTCGGCCTCGACGGCGTCCGGGCGCTGGCCTGGACCACCACGCCGTGGACGCTCCCGACGAACCTCGCGCTGGCGGTCGGCCCCGACATCGAGTACGTCGTCGTCCCGGCCGGCCCGAATGGCGCGTCGGATGCCGCCGGCGCTTCGACCGGCTCAGCGACTCAGCAGGGCGAGGGCCGCTATCTTCTCGCCCGCGAGCTCCTGGGCGGCTACGCCAAGGATCTCGGCTACGACAGCGCCGAGGAGGCGCTCGCCGCCGTCGAGGCGACGCACCGCGGTGCCGCACTCGCCGACGTCGAGTACGAGCGGCTGTTCGACTACTACGCGGACACCGAGACATGGGGCACGCAGAACGCGTGGCGGATCCTCGTCGACGACTACGTCACCACCGGCGACGGCACCGGCATCGTCCACCAGGCGCCCGCCTACGGTGAGGACGACCAGCGGATCACGGGCGCCGCCGGCATCCCGACCATCATCTCCCTCGACGACGGCGGCCGCTTCCTGCCGCAGGTGACCGACGTCGCCGGCGAGCTGTGGATGGACGCGAACACGCCGCTCGTCCGACTGATCCGCAACGCGGGGCGCCTGCTGCGCCTGCAGAGCTACGAGCACTCCTACCCGCACTGCTGGCGGTGCCGGAACCCTCTGATCTACAAGGCCGTGTCGAGCTGGTTCATCCGGGTCACCGACATCAAGGACGACCTGCTCGCCAACAACGAGCGGATCACCTGGGTGCCCGACAACGTCAAGCACGGCCAGTTCGGCAAGTGGCTCGAGGGTGCGCGTGACTGGTCGATCAGCCGCAACCGGTACTGGGGATCGCCCATCCCGGTGTGGAAGAGCGACGACCCCGAGCACCCGCGTATCGACGTGTACGGCTCACTGGAGGAGCTCGAGCGCGACTTCGGCATCCTGCCGCGCAACCCGGAAGGCGAGGTGGACCTGCACCGCCCCTACATCGATTCGCTCACGCGTCCCAACCCGGACGATCCCACCGGCAAGAGCACGATGCGCCGCATCGAGGACGTCTTCGACGTGTGGTTCGACTCGGGATCGATGCCGTACGCCCAGGTGCACTACCCGTTCGAGAACCAGGAGTGGTTCGACACCCACGCCCCGGCGGACTTCATCGTGGAGTACATCGGTCAGACCCGCGGCTGGTTCTACGTGATGCACGTGCTGTCGACCGCCCTGTTCGACCGCCCGGCGTTCACGGGCGTCAGCTGCCACGGCATCGTGCTGGGCAACGACGGCTACAAGATGTCGAAGTCGCTGCGCAACTACCCGGACGTCTCCGAGGTGTTCGATCGCGACGGCTCCGACGCGATGCGTTGGTTCCTGATGTCGAGCTCAGTGCTGCGCGGCGGCAACCTCGCCGTGACCGAGGAGGGCATCCGCGCCGGCGTGCGCGAGTTCATCCTGCCGCTGTGGAACTCGTGGTACTTCTTCGCCACTTACGCGAATGCCGCCACCGGCGCCCCGGTCGTTGAGCGAGCGGAGCGAGACGAAACGCCCGGCTACGAGGCGCAGTGGCGCACCGACTCCACCGACGTGCTGGACCGCTACATCCTGGCCCGCACCGGCGACCTCGTCCGCGAGGTGCGCGCGGACCTGGAGGGCCTCGACTCGACGACCGCCTCCGCGCGCCTGCGGGACTTCGTGGAGGTGCTCACCAACTGGTACATCCGCCGCTCCCGCGACCGGTTCTGGACCGGCGTGTCTGACGACCCGAAGAGCCGGGAGTGCTTCGACACGCTGTACACCGTGCTCGAAACCCTCACCCGTGTGGCCGCGCCGCTGGTGCCGCTGATCAGCGAGCACGTCTGGCAGGGGCTGACCGGCGAGCGCAGCGTGCACCTCACCGACTGGCCCGACGCCGACGCGTTCCCCGCCGCCGACGACGTGCGCGACGCGATGGATGCCGTCCGTGAGCTGTCCAGCGTGGGCAACGCACTGCGCAAGAAGGAGAAGCTGCGAGTCCGCTTGCCGCTCGCGCGGCTCACCGTGGTGTCGCCCCTCGCCGCCGACCTGGCGCAGTTCGAGGACATCCTCCGCGAGGAGCTCAATGTGAAGACCGTTGAGCTGGTGCCGCTGACCGACACCTCCGCCGCGGAGTACGGCATCAGCCACCGGCTCAGCGTGAACGCGCGCGCCGCCGGCCCTCGCCTCGGCAAGGAGGTGCAGCGCGTCATCCGCGCGGCCAAGGAGGGTTTCTGGACCGAGGAGAACGGCGTGGTGACCGCCGACGGCGTCGTGCTCGAACCCAGCGAGTACGAGCTGGTGCTGGAGACCACCGGCCGCCCGGAGGGGGAGGCGCTCGCGCTCGTCCCGTCCGGCGGCTTCGTGCTGCTCGACACGGCGACCACGCCGGAGCTGGAGGCCGAGGGGCTGGCCCGCGACGTCATCCGCGCCGTGCAGGACACCCGCAAGAACGCCGGCTTCGACGTCAGCGACCGGATCCGCCTCGAACTGCGGTTCGATGACGCCGCCGACAGGGATGCTGTCGCCGCGGCCTTCGATGTCGCGGACGTCGCCGGTGAGACCCTCGCCCTCGAGCACCGGATCCTGGGCGCCGGTGAGGCGCTGGCGGATGCCGAGCACACCGCCGACATCGCCAAGGGGACCTATGCGAACCGTGGCGCCTTCACGGTCGCCGTGACGCGGCGCGGCGCTGCGGCGCCCGAGGCACTGAGCGAGCGGAGCGCGGCACTGTGAGCGACGTGCAGCGAGCGGATGCCGTATACGACGCCCTGCTGGCCAGGGCGGGGGAGCGCTGGGTGCAGCCGCGCAAGGAGCGGGTCGCCCGCATCCTGACGCTGCTCGACGACCCGCAGCGCACCTACCGGGTGGTTCACATCACGGGGACCAACGGCAAGACGTCCACCGCCCGGATGATCGAGAGCCTGTTGCGCGCCCACGGGCTGCGCACCGGGCTGTTCACCAGCCCGCACCTCAAGCGGTTCACCGAGCGGATCATGATCGACGGCGAGCCGATCGCGGATGCCGCGGTCGCCGACGCCTGGGACGAGATCGAGCCGTTCGTGTCGATCGTGGATGCCGAGCTGGAGGCCTCCGGCGAGGCGCCACTGACCTTCTTCGAGCTGCTCACCGTCCTGGCGTTCGTGGCAGCGGCCGACGCACCCGTCGACGTGCTCGTGCTCGAGGTCGGCATGGGCGGGTCGTGGGACTCGACGAACACCGCCGACGGTGACGTCGCCGTGTTCGCCCCCATCGACCTGGACCACGCCGACCGCCTCGGCGACACGATCGAGGCCATCGCCGAGGTGAAGGCCGGGATCATCAAGGACGGCGCCGCCGTCGTCTCCGCACAGCAGACGCCGGAGGCCGCCGCGGTGCTGCGCCGGGTGGCATCCGACCGCGACGCGACGATCGCGTTCGAGGGGGAGCAGTTCGGCCTCTCCGAGCAGAAGCTCGCCGTCGGTGGGCAGCTGCTCTCGATCCGCGGTCTCGCCGGCGACTACGCCGACGAGTACCTTCCGCTGTACGGCGCCCACCAGGGGCGCAACGCCGCCCTTGCGGTCGCCGCGGTGGAGTCGCTGATCGGCGGCGCATCGCAGCCGATCGCCGGTGACATCCTCGCGGAGGGCCTGCAGAACGCGACCTCGCCCGGTCGTCTGCAGCTGATCGGCATCTCGCCGACAGTGGTGGTGGATGCCGCGCACAACCCGCACGGCGCCGCGGCGCTGGCCCGCTCGCTCGGCGACAGCTTCGACTTCGACGAGTGGGGCCTCGTGCTCGGCGTACTCGCCGACAAGGACGCCGCCGGCATCCTCGACGGCCTGCTGCCCGCCGTCACCGAGGTGTTCACCACCGCCCCCGGCTCGGACCGCGCCGCCGACGCCGACCTGGTCGCCGACCTCGTCGAACAGCGCGGCCGCCGCGCCACGGTCCACGAGTCGCTCGCCGAGGCCGCGGATGCCGCACGCGAATGGGCCGCGGCCTCCGACCGCCGCGCCGTCATCATCGCGGGCTCGATCGTGCTCGCCGGGGAGGCGCTGCTGCTCGCCGAGGACGAGGACTGGAAGAGCGGGTGGCGCGGATGAGCGCCCGCGCTCGCGGGACGCGAACCCTGGCGCAGAAGCTCGGCGCCATCGTGCTCGGGTTCGAGGCGATCGTCGTGATCCTCGCCGGCCTCACGATCTACGGGCTGCGGGCACTGCCCGACGGCATCCCGCAGTGGTGGGCGATCGCCGGGGGCGCCCTCGTCGCGGTGGCGATGGTCGCCGTCGCCGGCGCGATCGCGCGGCCGTGGGCCGTTCCGGCCGGCTGGGCGCTGCAGGCCGTGGTGCTCGCGGGGGCGTTCCTCGAACCGGCGATCGCCTTCGTCGCGCTGATTTTCGGCGGCATGTGGGCGTATGCGACGATCGTGGGGGCCCGGATCGACCGACGAGGTCCCGCCGGGACCACGCCCGACACTCAGACAGAGAGCGAATGACATGGCCACTGAAGAAACCCTCGTCCTCGTCAAGCCGGACGGCGTCGCACGCGGCCTGACCGGCGCCATCCTCGCCCGCATCGAGGCCAAGGGCTACGCCCTCGTCGACATCCGTCTGGTCGAGCCCGACCGCGACCTGCTCGCCGCGCACTACGCCGAGCACGAGGGCAAGCCGTTCTACGAGCCGCTCATCGAGTTCATGATGTCGGGACCCTCGGTCGCGATCCGCCTCGCCGGCAACCGCGTCATCGAGGGCTTCCGCTCGCTCGCAGGCACCACCGACCCGACCACCGCCGCCCCCGGCACCATCCGCGGCGACTTCGGCCGCGACTGGGGTCTCAAGGTGCAGCAGAACCTCGTGCACGGCTCGGACAGCCCGGAGTCGGCCGCCCGCGAGCTCGGCATCTGGTTCGCCTGATCCGGCGTCGGGTCGCCGGCGTCAGAACACGAGGCCGGCGACCTCGCCGAGCAGATCGAGCCCGGCCAGCTGCGCCATCGCCACGATGACCGCGTAGGCGAGGATCGTCGCCAGCGGCACCCAGACCATCATTCGTCCGGCCCGCTCGCGTGCGGCGGCCGAGCGCGCCAGTGTGCCGTTGCGCATGAGATGCACGACGGTCGCGAAGAAGGTCGGGATCGTCACCGCCCACGTGGCCATGCACCACGGGCACAGCACCGCCAGCACGTAGATGCTCTGGCCGATGAGCCAGCACACGAATACGAACGCACCGCTCACACCCAGACCGAACAGGCCCCAGAACCACCGCGGGAACCGGGTTCCGGCGAGCACCGCGACGCCCATGACCAGCACGGCCATCCACCCCGTGACACCGAGGATCGGGTTGGGGAAGCCGAACACCTCGCCCTGCCACGAACCGAGGTTCTTGTCGCACTGCAGCATGACGCTGACGAAGCAGCTGGTGGTCTCGCCGGGATTCTCCAGCAGGAAGAACTTCTCGAGGGTGAGCTGGAACGCCGCCCACCAGCCCACCACCGCCGCCACGACGAGCCAGATCCCATAGCCGACGTGACGAGTGCGCTGCGTGGTCATGGCGCGATTATGCCAACGGAATCTATGCGGCTCTGGTGAGGTGCGACCCGCGCGCCGCGGGGCGGATGCCGCGCCGGAGGCGACGAGGTGCGATAATGGCAGGAGATGCCGTCGTGACGTGTCGCGACACGCATCGATCAGACTTCGGGGCCGGACGCCCCATGCGGTCACGGCCACTGAGCAGACCGCAGGCCGATTGAGTTCGCGGTCGCAGTTTCACCGCACGAGTTTTCGCGGAGCACACGATGCCCGCGCAGGGAGCTAGCCAGAGATGGCCGATGAGAACGATGACAACAACACCCCGACCCTCGACGCGACTCCGGAGCACCCGGTAGTCGAGCAGGACGCCGCACCGGCGCCTGTCGCCGAGGCCGAGCAGCCCGAGACCGAGCAGCCTGCGGGCCAGCAGTCCGACGCGGCACAGCCTGCTGAACAGCAGGAGCTCGCGGCCGCCGAGGCGACGGCCGATGAGACCCGCGGCGACGAGCCGGAAACAGCGGCACCGGCATCCGAACCGTCGACTGAGCCGGATCAGTCGGCCGAGCCCGAGCCCGAGCCCGAGCCGGCACCCGAGCCCGAATCCGAACCCGAGCCGGCACCCGCGTCGGAGCAGCCGATCGACTCCGAGCAGGCCGAGCCGCAGCCGGTCACCGCAGTGAGCCTGGGCCTCCTCCCCGAGGTGTTCGTCTCGAAGGTGTCCACCCAGCTGCACTTCTACGCACCCGAGATCGTGCCGCTGCCGGCACGCACCCGTCGTGACCAGGACGACGAGGACGATCGGGGCGCCTCCGGTCGCCGCGGTCGCCGCCGTCGCGGTGGCGATGACGACGTCCGGGACGAGCCCCGACAGCGTCAGCGCACCGTCGAGTACATCACCGAGCCGAAGGCGATCAAGGGCTCCACGCGCCTCGAGGCGAAGAAGCAGCGCCGTCGCGACGGCCGCGACGCCGGCCGTCGCCGTCCGGTGGTCACCGAGGCCGAGTTCCTGGCCCGCCGCGAGGCGGTCGACCGCATGATGGTCGTCCGCTCGAAGAACGGCCGCACCCAGATCGGCGTGCTCGAGGACAACGTGCTCGTCGAGCACTACGTCGCGCGCAACCAGGACGCCTCCCTCATCGGCAACGTGTACCTCGGCCGAGTGCAGAACGTGCTTCCCAGCATGGAGGCGGCGTTCGTCGACATCGGCCGCGGCCGCAACGCCGTGCTGTACTCCGGCGAGGTGGACTGGGACGGTGTGGAGACCGGCAACCAGCCGCGGCGCATCGAACTCGCCCTCAAGCCCGGCGACCGCGTGCTCGTGCAGGTCACCAAGGACCCGGTCGGTCACAAGGGTGCCCGTCTGACCAGCCAGATCTCCCTCCCCGGCCGCTACCTGGTGTACGTGCCCGGCGGGTCGATGAACGGCATCTCCCGCAAGCTCCCAGACAACGAGCGCGCGCGCCTCAAGCGCATCCTCAAGGAGGTGCTGCCGGAATCCTCCGGCGTCATCGTGCGCACCGCCGCCGAGGGTGCCACCGAGGAGCAGCTGACCCGCGACGTGCAGCGCCTCACCGCCCAGTGGGAGCACATCCAGAAGCAGGTGCAGTCGCAGCAGGCTCCCGCGCTGCTGCACGCCGAGCCCGACCTGCTGGTCAAGATCGTCCGTGACGTCTTCAACGAGGACTTCACGAAGATGCTCATCCAGGGCGACGATGCGCAGCGCACCATCCGCGCCTACCTCGAGAGCGTCGCCCCCGACCTGCTCGAGCGCGTCGAGACGTACACTGACGAGGTCGACCCGTTCGACGCGTTCCGCATCACCGAGCAGATCGAGAAGGCCCTCGATCGCAAGGTGTGGCTGCCCTCGGGCGGCTCGCTGGTCATCGACCGCACCGAGGCGATGACCGTCGTGGACGTCAACACCGGCAAGTTCGTCGGCTCCGGCGGAAACCTCGAGGAGACCGTCACCAAGAACAACCTCGAAGCGGCGGAGGAGATCGTCCGCCAGCTGCGGCTGCGAGACATCGGCGGCATCATCGTCGTCGACTTCATCGACATGGTGCTGGAGTCCAACCGCGACCTCGTGCTGCGTCGTCTCGTCGAGTGCCTCAGCCGCGACCGCACCAAGCACCAGGTCGCCGAGGTCACCTCGCTCGGGCTCGTGCAGATGACCCGCAAGAAGCTCGGCCTCGGGCTGCTGGAGACGTTCAGCGAGCCGTGCGAGGTGTGCGCGGGCCGCGGTGTCATCGTGCACCACGACCCGGTCGTCAAGCACCGCAACGGCGGCTCCTCCGGCGGTCAGCGCCGCCCGCGCGGCAATGGCGCGCCGCCGGTCGCCCCGCAGACGCCGGCACCCGTGAACGGGGTCACCCACAGCATCCCCGAGGGGGCGAAGACCGCCCTCGCGCAGATCGCCGCCTCCACGATCCTCCCGACCGCCGGCGAGCCCGCGGTCACGGTTGAGGCGCCCGAACCCGAGCGCCCCAAGAAGGCGCGCAAGAAGCGCGGCGACCGCAGGGCACCCAAGACCGAGGCCGAGCAGCTGCTCGACTCCGTGCTCGACGCGCTACCCGAGCCGAAGGCCCCCGGCCAGGGGCGCAACCGCCGGCGCGTGTCCACCGCGGCGCTCACCGGCACCCCGATCGTCCGCCCGGAGCAGTCCGTGCCGGTCACCGGACCGCTGACCGAGTCAGAGCGGGCGGCGACGCTCCCTGGCCTTGACGCGGAGTCCTGAGCCGATCAGACGCCTGACCAGCTCCTTGCCGCCGACGTGCTCAGCGCCGGCGGCAAGGAGCGCCGGCAGCATGTCCGCCGGAACGTCGTAATGATCCCGATCGAACGCGCGCGCCGGGACGTTCTGCGCGGCCGCGAACGCGTGCAGCTCGTCCAGGCTGGTGTCGCTCACCAGATGCGCCCACAGCCGGCCGTGCGCGGGCCACAGCGGATCGTCGACGAGAACGGCCATGCCGCGATCTTAGGCGGGAGCCGTGTCGCTTTGCGGCATCGCCCCGCATCCGGTAAAGTTGTCCTTTGGTGCGCGACCCCTGTCGTCCCGTCGGTCGGGCAGGAGAAGCCTTGCGTCCGCACCCGTCGCCCCGCGACGACGCAAGCAACAGTCTTCCCGTGAGATTCCCGGAGCCGACGTGCTCCCCAACGAAACAGGTATGAAGTGGTTTACGCAGTAGTGCGCGCCGGTGGCCGGCAGGAGAAGGTCGAGGTCGGCACGATCGTTCAGCTCGACCGTGTTCAGGCTGCCCAGGGCGAGAAGATCGAGCTTCCCGCCGTGCTTCTCGTCGACGGTGCCACGGTGACCACCGACGCCGACAAGCTGGCGAAGGTCAAGGTCACCGCCGAGGTCCTCGGCGACCTCCGCGGCCCGAAGATCATCATCCAGAAGTACAAGAACAAGACCGGCTACAAGAAGCGTCAGGGCCACCGCCAGGAGCTCACGCGCGTCAAGATCACCGGCATCAAGTAAGCACGGAAGAGGCCCCAGGACATGGCACACAAAAAGGGAGCGAGCTCGACCCGCAACGGTCGTGACTCCAATGCACAGCGACTCGGCGTGAAGCGCTTCGGCGGCCAGACCGTCAACGCCGGCGAGATCCTCGTCCGTCAGCGCGGCACGCACTTCCACCCCGGCGTGAACGTCGGCCGTGGTGGCGATGACACCCTGTTCGCCCTGGAGTCCGGCGCAGTGCAGTTCGGCACCAAGGGCGGCCGCAAGGTCGTCAACATCGTCGCTGCCGCGCAGTAAGCACAGCAGCATCCGGACGGGGCGGGCTTCGGCTCGCCCCGTCCGCGTATCCGCGTCACACTCAGAAACCGAGGAAACCCCCGCATGGTCACGTTCGTCGACACCGTCACGCTTCACCTGCGTGCGGGCAAGGGCGGCAACGGCTGCGTCTCGGTGCGCCGCGAGAAGTTCAAGCCGCTCGGCGGTCCCGACGGCGGCAACGGCGGTGACGGCGGTGACATCATCCTCGTCGCCGACCCGCAGGTGACGACGCTGCTGTCGTACCACCACTCACCGCACCGCTCGGCAGGCAACGGGGGGCCGGGCGCCGGCGACCTCCGCGCCGGAGCGGCGGGGGAGGACCTCGAGCTTCCCGTGCCGGTCGGCACGGTCGTCAAGGACCCGTCCGGCGACGTGCTGCACGACATGGTCGTGCCCGGGGAGCGCATCGTGATCGCGCCGGGTGGACGCGGCGGCCTCGGCAACGCGGCGCTGGCCTCGCCCAAGCGCAAGGCTCCCGGGTTCGCACTGCTGGGCACACCCGGATTCGAGGGCGACGTCGTCCTGGAACTGAAGACAGTCGCCGACGTGGCCCTGGTCGGGTTCCCGTCAGCGGGCAAGTCGAGCCTCATCGCGGCGATGTCCGCCGCGCGCCCCAAGATCGCGGACTACCCGTTCACCACCCTGCATCCCAACCTCGGCGTGGTGCAGGCCGGTGACAGCCGCTACACCGTCGCCGACGTACCCGGACTCATCGAGGGGGCGAGCGAGGGTCGCGGGCTCGGCCTGGACTTCCTGCGCCACGTCGAGCGCTGCTCGGCGCTGCTGCACGTGCTCGACTGCGCGACGCTCGAGCCCGGTCGCGACCCGCTGTCGGACCTGGATGTCATCCTCGGCGAACTCGCCGCCTACCAGGTGCCCGAGGGGCAGACGCCGCTGCTGGAGCGGCCGCAGCTCGTGGCGCTGAACAAGATCGACGTCCCGGAGGCGCGCGAGCTGGCCGAGATGGTCCGCCCCGATCTCGTGGCACGCGGGTTCCGCGTGTTCGAGATCTCCACAGTGTCCCGCGAGGGCCTGCGCCCGCTGAGCTTCGCGCTCGCGGAGCTGGTCGACGCGCACCGCGCGGAGGTCGCCGTCGAGCAGCCCCGCGAGCGGATCGTCATCCGCACCAGGGGCGCCGAGGCCGAGTTCACCATCCGGGTCGAGGGCGGGACATACGGCAACGTGTACCGCATCCTGGGCGAGAAGCCGGTGCGCTGGGTGCAGCAGACCGACTTCCAGAACGAGGAGGCAGTGGGCTACCTCGCCGACCGCCTGGAGCGCCTCGGCGTCGAGGACGCGCTGTTCCGTGCCGGAGCGACCCCCGGCTCGACCGTCGTGATCGGCGAGGGCGACGGCGTGGTCTTCGACTGGGAGCCGTCGATCGCGTCCGCGGCCGAACTCGCCACGGCGCCGCGCGGCACCGACCCGCGCTTCGACCGCAGCACGCGCCGTACCACGAGCGAGCGTCGCGAGCGCTATCACGAGCGGATGGATGCCAAGGCCGCGGCCCGCGAGGAGCTGGAGGCACAGCGACGCGCAGCGCGGGAGGACACCGAATGACGGCACGGACACGCGCGGACCTCGCCACGGCGGAGCGCATCGTCGTGAAGGTGGGCTCCTCGTCGATCAGCGGCGAGTCGTCGTGGCGGATCCCGATGATCGTGCAGGCGCTGTCCACCGCCCATCGACGGGGAGCCGAGATCGTGCTCGTGTCGTCGGGGGCCATCGCCACCGGCATCCCGTTCCTCGATCTCGAGGCGCGACCCACCGATCTCGCGACCCAGCAGGCGGCCGCTGCGGTCGGGCAGAACGTGCTCGTGTTCCGCTACCAAGAGGCGCTGCGTCCGTTCGGCATCGTCGCCGGCCAGGTGCTGCTCACCACCGGCGACCTCGAGAACGCCACTTCGCGCAGCAATGCCCGCCGCGCCATGGAGCGGCTGCTGTCGCTGCGAATCCTGCCGATCGTGAACGAGAACGACACGGTCGCGACGCAGGAGATCCGCTTCGGTGACAACGACCGGTTGGCGGCGCTGGTCGCGCAGCTGCTGCGCGCCGATGCACTGGTGCTGCTCAGCGACATCGAGTCGCTGTACACCAAACCGCCCACCGACCCGTCCGCCGAGCCCATCGACGTCATCCGGGCCGACGCCGACCTGGCCGGACTCGAGTTCGGCGCCACCGTGGTCAACAGCGTCGGCACCGGGGGAGCCGCCACCAAGGTCTCCGCCGCGCGGATGGCGGCGGCCTCCGGCATCGGCGTGCTGGTGACCAGCGCCGACCTCGTGGGCAAGGCTCTGGAGGGAGCCGAGATCGGCACCTGGTTCGAGCCCGGCGACGTCCGCTGACCCGCGTCACGGCGGGCGCCGCCCGCACCGCGGCTCGATACACTGACCGGATGAGCATTCCGACCGCCGACGCCGTGGACACCGCCCAGGACCGCCTGGTCAGGGCGAAGGACGCCGCCCGCGAGGTGGCCCGACTGACCAGCAGCGCCAAGGCCGACGCGCTCGAGGCCATCGCCGTCGCGATCGAGCGGAACGCCGCTCGCATCATCGCCGCCAACGACGCCGACATCGAGCGCGGCCGTCGTGACGAGATCGGTGACGCTCTCATCGACCGTCTGCGGCTCGACGACAAGCGCGTCGCCGCCCTGGCATCCGCGGTGCGCGACGTCGCCGCCCTCCCCGACCCGATCGGCCGGGTGGTCGGCGGTCACCGGATGCCGAACGGCGTCGCCCTGGAGCAGGTGCGCGTCCCGTTCGGCGTCGTCGGCGCCATCTACGAGGCCCGCCCGAACGTGACGGTCGACATCGCCGCACTGGCGCTGCGCGCCGGCAACGCGGTCGTTCTGCGCGGCGGCAGCGCGGCCCGGGAATCGAACACGGTGCTCGTGGCGGTGATGCGCGATGCACTGGCATCCGTCGGGGTGACCCCTGAGGCGATCCAGACCGTCGACGACTTCGGACGGGAGGGTGCGAAGGCGCTCATGCACGGACGCGGCTTCATCGACGTGCTCGTGCCGCGCGGCAGCGCCCAGCTCATCGAGACCGTCGTGACCGAGTCGACCGTGCCCGTCATCGAGACCGGCGCCGGGGTGGTGCACATCGTTCTCGACGAATCCGCGCCGATCGATTGGGCCCGTGACATCGTCGTGAACGCGAAGGTGCAGCGTCCCAGCGTGTGCAACGCCGTCGAGACCGTACTGGTGCTGCGGCAGGCCGCGCCCCAGCTGGTTCCGGTCGTGGCGAGCGCGCTGCAGAGCGAGGGCGTCGCGATCCACGGCGACGACATGGTCGCCGGGCTCGTGCCGAACGTCATCCCCGCCACCGAGGAGGACTGGGCGGCGGAATACCTCAGCATGGACGTCGCGATGAAGGTGGTGGACACGCTCGACGATGCGCTCGAGCACATCCGCAAGTACAGCACCGGGCACACCGAGTCGATCATCACCACCGACTCGCGGAACGCCGAGCGGTTCCTCGCGGAGGTCGATTCGGCGGTGGTGATGGCCAACGCGTCCACGCGGTTCACGGACGGCGGCGAGTTCGGCTTCGGCGCCGAGGTGGGCATCTCCACGCAGAAGCTGCACAGCCGCGGCCCAATGGGCCTCACCGAGCTGACCAGCACCAAATGGCTGGCGCGCGGTTCCGGTCAGATCCGCGGCTGAGGACTAGACTGGACAGGCGTTTGCTCGCACGGTCAGGAACGGAGTCAGGATGAACCTCGTCGCACAGCTTGCGATGGCAGCCGCGGAGGCTGAGCACCACGGGAACGTGGCGGCCGAGACGGTGATCTACGGGATCATCGCGGCGGCGATCTTCGCGGTGCTCGCCCTGGTGACGCTGTCCTACCGCAATGTCGCGAACCGTCACTCGGCGAAGGCGGAGGCCTGGGCCGACAAGCACGGCAAGGACGCTCACGGAGCGGGGCACGGCCACTAGGCTCGTATGCACTCCTCGACCGGTCGGGCACCGCGCATCGGCGTGATGGGTGGCACGTTCGACCCCATCCACAACGGTCACCTGGTCGCCGCGAGCGAGGTGGCGCACTCGTTCGACCTCGACGAGGTCGTGTTCGTGCCCACCGGTGAGCCGTGGCACAAGCAGAACGTGACACCCAGCGAGCACCGCTATCTCATGACGGTGATCGCGACGGCCTCCAACCCCGACTTCACGGTCAGCCGGGTCGACATCGACCGCGACGGCCCCACCTACACGATCGACACGCTGCGCGACCTGAAGAGGGAACGCCCCGACGCGGAGCTGTTCTTCATCACCGGTGCGGATGCCGTGGCGCAGATTCTCAGTTGGAGGGACCATGATGAACTGTGGGACCTCGCCCACTTCGTCGCGGTCTCCCGCCCCGGCCACGTGCTGAGCACGGACGGACTGCCCACCGAGGACGTCAGCCAGCTGGAGGTGCCGGCGCTGGCGATCTCGTCGACGAACTGCCGGGAGCGAGTGGAGTCTGGGGAGCCGGTCTGGTACCTCGTCCCCGACGGCGTCGTCCAGTACATCGCGAAGCATCATCTGTATCGGAGCAAGGCATGAGCACATCGGATCAGAACGGACACATGCAGCTCACGCGCAAGCAGCTGCGTGAGCTCCGCCTGACCGGTTCGACGCCGGTCATCAGCGAACAGGAGGCCTCGGATGCCGCCGCGCAGCAGCCCGCACCGGTGCTGCCGCGGCCCGCGGAGCCGGCCCCGGTTGCCCCGGCACCTGCCGCGACGTTCCCCGCGGATCACCCGGTGGACGCCAACGGCGTCCCGCTGACGAGACGGCAGATCCGCGAACTCGAGCGCCTGCGCGAAGCCGGTCAGGCCGGCACGCAGCATCCGACGCCGTCCACCGCCGGGCCGGATGCCGTCGAGCAGCCGCCGGCCGAGAAGCCCGGGGGGAAGTCGCCGGCCGAGAAGCTTGCGGAGCCCGAGCTCGTGTCGGAGGTGCCGACCTTCGCGCCGGCGCCGGCTGTCGCGCCGACCTGGGCCGATGCCGACGCTCCCGAGGCGCCCGCGCCGGAGCCCGCCGCCGCGCAGACGGGGGGAGAGTCCGTCGAGGATGAGGCATCCGCAGACACCGCGCCCACGAAGGTGCCCACCGGCCCGGAAGAGGCACCCGCGGACGAGCCCGCCCAGCGGCCGATGGTGGGCGAGGCGTTCGGTCTCGGCGTCAAGCGGAACCCCCAGCCGCCCGCGATCCCGGCGCTCTTCGACGACCTCATCGAAGGCGACTCGGCGGGGTCGCACCGCACGCCCACCGCACTGATCTACACCCACGCCCCGGGTGTGGGATCGCTGTCCGGTCCGGTGGCCTCCACCGGCGAACTGCTCATCACCGGCAGCTACGAGCTGCCAGAGGGGCTCGGGTCGCAGGGGCACGCTCTGGGCACCACCGACGGCAAGGACATCGACGCCGTGCTCATCGACGGCGAGCTCGCGCCGTCGTCGTCGCCGACCCCGATCGCCGCGAGTTCAGCCATCAGCACCTCCCGGCCGGCCGGTGAGGTCATCCGGCCCCCGGCGCCCGAGAAGGGCAACCGTCTCATGCTCACCCTGGCGATCGTCGCCGGAGGCCTCGCCATCGCGCTGGCCGCCGTACTGATCGTCGCCTTCACCACGAACGTCTTTGGATGATGCAATCACCTGATACAGCAGTCGACATGCTCCAGATCGCCGCGGACGCGGCGGCATCCAAGGGCGGCGAGGATCTCATCGCCCTCAACGTGTCGGGGCCGCTCCCGCTCGTGGACATCTTCCTCCTCGTCACGGGGAACAGCGAGCGCAACGTCGCCGCCATCGCCGACGAGGTGGAGGACAAGCTCATCGAGGCCGGCCACAAGCGGGTGCGCCGCGAAGGCCGCGCCGAGGCGCGCTGGGTGCTGCTGGACTTCGGCGACCTCATCGTGCACGTCTTCCACGCCGAAGAGCGGGTCTACTACGGCCTGGAGCGGCTGTGGAAGGACTGCCCGATCGTACCGATCGAGACATCCGGCCCCGCAGCAGGCTCGATCAGCGGCTGACGCCTCACCGCGGGTTCCGCGTCTTGCGGCGCGTGCGGCGCTCTCGTGGGAGCCGAACGCAGGTTCCGGGCGCTTCGTACCGGACTTAGGCTCCCACGCTAGTCGCGGCGGGTGCCCACCCCGGGGGTGTCGTTCGTCTCCGAGAGGTCCGGGATGGCGGCCTCGTCGTCCGGGTCGACCTGGACGGCATCCGCCGCGCCGGAATCCGCTCCCGCGCCGCCGGCTGGAACATCCTCGACCGCGTCCACGGCGTCCTCGTTGCCCGCCGCGATGCGGTCGGCGTCGGCGCTGTCGATCAGGTCAGGGTCGGCGTCCTCGTCGAGCACGGTCTCCCCGTCGACCTCACGCGTGGGCACCGGCTGCTGCTCGTCGTCGGTGTCATCCGGGTCGGGCAGGAAGTTGGGGGTGGGGTTGCTCATGATCGGCTCCTTCCGGTCGTCCGCCCACGCTAGGGCGGCGGCCCCCGGCGCGCGACGCCGTTGACGCGGTCGCGGGGGAGCGCTAGCGTCGCTCGGATCCCGAGCGTGCGACGCCGGACGATCCGCAGTACGAGATCAAGAGCGCAACGTGCTCGCGAACGTCCCGAAGCATCGGGGCCGATGGTCGCGTCGATCATCCGCACGATCTTCACGCAGCCCGACACGGAACACGTATTCGCGCAGTTCCACGAGGTCGTCCGGATGCTGACACGCCCGCATCCGAGGATCGCCGATGTGCTCGAGGGCGCGAGAGGCGAGGCGCAGGAGCGCTGCGGTGTTCGGGAACGTGCCGAGGACGTCGGTGACCACCGCTACCTCAGCGAACACTCCATGAAGCTCCTGCACGAACTGAACGCGGCCTACTCACAGAAGCTGATCCCGCACGGTGTCGAGAAACTCCGGCCACACAGCGGGACGTCACCCATCGGCAGCACGGTGCGTTCTCTGCGAGAAGCAGGAGTCTTCAGCAGCTACGGGCCCGAGTTCGGTTGAGCCGCATCCTCCACAGGTCGGGCCGCGATCCTCTCGTGCGCGAATGTGCGGTAGAGCTGCTGAACGGTCGGCGGTTCAGGCAAGACCTCTCGCCCGGTCTGAATGGCGTCGATGGACAATGTGGCGACCCTTCTCCAAGCATTGGGCGCCGTGTGTCGTGTGGCATTGGCCACGCCGGCTATTGCCAGCAGGAGCAAGGCCACATCCTGGTGAACGAAATCGGGGCGCAGTCGACCAGTCGCGCGTGCGCGTTCAACAAGCTCAGGTAACAGACTGCCGGCGCGTCTCTGCTCACGCATGAACTCCGGGACATCGGGGAAGCTCATGGTCAGCACATCCGTGAATGCGCAGTCACCAGCCTGCATCTCGAACGCCGTCTCGAGGTACGCGCGGAATCCACGCCATCCCTCCGGGTCATCCAGGGCGCGCTCAATGGCGGCGACGTACAACGCCATCTTCTCGGCGTACGCCGCTGCTATCAGTCGACTGCGTGTGGGGAACCGCCGGAAGAGCGTCGCGATGTTGACGCCCGCGCGACGCGCTACTTCGTTCATGGACGCGGACGAGCCGGACTCTGCGAAAACCTCGCGGGCGGCAGCAACGACCGCCTCGCGGTTGCGCTCTGCGTCGGCACGCAGCACCGGAGTGCTCTTACGGGGTTTGTCGCTCATGTGTCCATCCTATCCGAAACGCAATACCCACTTCACTTCCGTGGTACGCTGAGTCAAGTCAAGTACCCACTGCGTTTCTACCCGAGAGGTTCATCATGTCGTCATCGATTCCGGACGCCACTCACGCCACTCCTGCTGTCGCCGAGCGCGTTGCCGCCTACCAGGGCGTCAAGACGAACAAGGACGTTGCCGCGACGGTCGGCTACTTCTCGCGTGACCTCACCACCTATTCCGACGCGGTGCTGGGCTGGAAGCTTCCGAGCGCCGAAGCGGTGAACGGCCTGTTCTCGCAGTACATGCCGAACTGGGGCGAGGGTCGTTCGTACGCGAAGAAGGTCATCGGCGACGAGAACGGTGCGGTCGTGTTCGTCACGAACACCCCCGAGCTGTTCGGCTCCGAGATCCAGACCATCTCGACCATCGACTTTCGGGACGGCAAGATCGCCCGATTCGTGGACTACTGGGATGGTCGGGCGTTCGGCGCAGAACTCGCCGCACAGCTGCGTGTCCCCGCGGCCGAATTCCCCGACACGTTCGGCGAGGAGCTGCTGACCAGCTCCGCGTCCGCCGAGCTGGCATCGACCATCGACGCGCTCCACGACACCCTCACCGCTAATACTGCCGAATCCCTGTCGGGTCTGCTTCACCCGGATGTGCACTTCGAGGACTTCACACTCCGTATCAGCGTGCGCGGGCGCAAGGCCGTCAGCGAGTACCTCGCCACGGTCGCAAAGTCGCTCCCTTACGGTGCAAGAGCACAGATGCGTCACACCGTCGGCGGCGACCTCGGCGGCGCTTACGAGTGGACCAACCCCTCGCACGCCGTCACCCGCGGGGTGACCGCGATCGAGCGCACGGACGGCCTCATCAGCGGCATCACCGCGGTCTGGGACGGCACCATGGCCGACGACGACACCATCGTCGCGCTCATGACCGCGGCGCGGGCATAACAGCACCCACACGGAAGAGCACACGCATGTTTCCCCAGAACCCGCACCCCGATTCCCTGAAGAAGCGCTCCCGCGACGAGCTCCTCCCCCCGGACACCCGGATGGGTGCCGTCGAGCTGCTGGTGCGGGATCTTGACCTGATGCTCCGGTACTACTCGGAGGCGGTGTCGCTCGACGTGCTCGAACACGTCGGCGACACCGCCGCCCTAGGATTGCGCGACCAGAAAGTCATGACGCTCCGGCAGGAGAAGAACCTTCCCCGCGCCGACCGCCGACAGGCGGGCCTGTTCCACACCGCAATCGTGTTCGACACCCCGGAAGCCCTCGCCGCATCCGTCGCTTCGACCGCGTCGAAGGTGCCGGGGAGCTTCACCGGCAGCGCGGACCACATCTTCAGCGAGGCGTTCTACTTCGACGACCCCGAGGGCAACGGTGTGGAGCTCTACACCGACCGGCCGCGCGACGCATGGCTTCGCGAATCCTCCGGGATGTACGCGCTCGCCTCGAATCCGCTTGATCCGAACAGCTACCTGCGACAGCACCTACCCCCGGCGCCCGCCTCGTTCCGGGGAAACCTCGGACACGTGCACCTCCAGGTCGGCGACATCGCCACCGCCCGCGACTTCTACGCCGGCATCCTCGGCTTCGAAGTCACCGGAGAAATGGACGTCGCCCTGTTCGTCTCCGCCGGCGGCTACCACCACCACATCGGGATGAACACCTTCAACAGCTTGGGAGCAGGGCCCCGCGCGGCCGCACTCGGGCTGGGGCGCGTCGATATCGACGTGCCCACCCCCGAGGATGTCGCAGCTCTCCAATCCCGGTTGAAGGATCACCGGATCGCCACCCGCCACGACGGCCGAACGCTCTCCTTCGAAGACCCCTGGAACACCACGATTCACGTCACTGCGGCTGAGTCGCACCGCTCCTAAACCTGGCAAGTCGGCTGAACCGCCCGGGGTGTCCGGACACCCCGGGCGGTTCACCGCACCCGCGCGAGCCTGCAAGCGATCAACGGTCGACTCCACACGTTGGAAACCCCACCTACGACAAGGCCAAGGTCGCGCTTACGCGATCCTCGGGCTCCTCAGCGACATCGGCGACGCCTACGCCAAGGCCGAACCGTCGGAGCGGAGGATGCTGAACCGGATGCTGTTCGACCCCACCACCATCGAACGTTCAACTTTATGGTGGACCTGAGGGGACTCGAACCCCTGACCCCCTGCATGCCATGCAGGTGCGCTACCAGCTGCGCCACAGGCCCAGACGCTGCTCCGTAGAAGCCCGAAGCAACCTGACAAGAGTACAACAGCAACCCAGGGCGACGCCAATCGGCGCCGGTCGCCCGGGCGTGTCAGGAACATCCCGGCGCTCGCGTGCGTTGAGCCTGGCGTGGACATCCTGGAGAGCGTGGTGATCGGAGCCGGTCAGGCCGGACTCTCCTCGTCGTACCACCTGAGCCGTCTCGGCATTCGTCACGTCGTGCTCGACGCCGACGCGCGGCCGGGCGGCGCGTGGCAGCACCGCTGGGACGCCCTGACCATGCGCGACGTGCACGGTGTCGCCGAGCTGCCCGGCGCCCTTCCGCCGGCCCGCACCGACGCCAGGGCGAACCAGGTCGTCCCCGCCTACTTCGCCGACTACGAGCGCGCGCACGACCTGCCGGTGATCCGGCCGGTCGACGTCGAACTCGTCACCGACGACGACGGCATCCTCGTCGTGCACGCGCCGCAAGGGCGGTGGCGCACGCGCACCCTCGTCAACGCGACCGGCACCTGGACCCGACCGTTCCTCCCGCGCTACCCCGGTCAGGAGACGTTCCTCGGCGAACAGCTGCACACCGTCGACTACCCGGGACCCGAGCACTTCCGCGGACGCCGCGTGCTCGTCGTCGGCGGGGGAGCGTCGGCAGTGCAGTTCCTCGGCGCGCTCGCCCCGTTGACCGACACCCTGTGGGTGACCCGCCGCGAGCCGATCTGGCGTGACGACGACTTCACACCCGAGGCCGGCGCCGCCGCGGTCGCCCTCGTCGAGCAACGGGTCGCTCAGGGCCTTCCGCCGCAGAGCGTGGTGAGCGTCACCGGGCTGATGCTGCGGCCGCAGGAGCAGGAGGCCGCCCGCCTCGGCGCCTACGCCGCCCGGCGCCCGATGTTCTCCCGCATCGAGCCGCACGGCGTGCGCTGGGACGACGGCACCTTCGAGCCCGTCGACGTCATCCTGTGGGCCACCGGGTTCCGACCCGCGATCGCGCATCTCGCCCCGCTGCGACTGCGCAGCGCATCCGGCGGCATCCAGCTCGATCGCGGCGGCCGGGGGACCACCGCGGTGAAGGATCCGCGCATCCAGCTCGTCGGATACGGGCCGTCCGCCAGCACGATCGGGGCTAACCGCGCCGGCCGCACCGCCGCGACGGGCGTGCGCCGCTACCTGTCCGACGAGGCCCGGGCGCTGTCGGCCTAGTCGTCGGTCCCCACGCCGGCAAGCTGCTTCGCCTTGGCGAGCACCTCTTCGACCATCGCCGGCGTGAGCCGGCCGGTGAAAGTGTTCTGCTGGCTGACGTGGAAGCAGCCCAGCACGTCCAGCATCCGTCCGTCGCGGTGCGCGATCCGCACCCGCGCGCCGTGGCCGAACCGCGGGCGCGGCCGGGGGACCAGCCAGCCGGCATCCATCAGCGACGCCATCAGCGCCTGCCAGCCGAATCCGCCCAGCACGACCACCACCCGCACCGTGCCGCCGAGCAGTTCCAGTTCGCGCGCCAGGAACGGCGCGCACCTGTGACGCTCGTCGGGCGTCGGCTTGTTCGCCGGCGGCGCGCAGCGCACCGGGGCGCTGATGCGCGTGCCGTACAGCTCCAGCCCGTCGTCGCGCCACACGGCGACAGGGCGGGACGCCAGACCGACAGCGTGCATCGCGGCGTACAGCACCTCGCCGCTGCGGTCGCCGGTGAACATCCGCCCGGTTCGGTTCGCGCCGTGCGCGGCGGGCGCCAGCCCGACGATGAGGATCGACGCGTCGTGCGGTCCGAACCCCGGCACCGGGCGGCCCCAGTACTCCTGGTCGCGGAACGCCGCCCGTTTCACGCGGGCGACCTCCTCGCGCCACGCCACCAGGCGCGGGCACGCCCGGCACGTCGTGACCAGCGCGTCCAGTTCGTCGAGATCGACCACCGCGGCGGCGTCGAGCGGCGCCTGCTCCGGTGGATGCCGGAACGGGACGCCTCCTGCTGCCTGCTCGGATGCCATCACGGCCATGTCACCACGTAGGCCGGGCCCGCGCAATCCGGGCGGGCGTCCGGCCTGCCGACTTAGGCTGGACGGTATGCCCCGCACTCGTCGCCTGCTCGCCGTGCTCGCCGCGGCGATCGTGCTGACGACCACCGCCTGTTCCGCACCTGCGGAACCGGCGCCCACGCGGACGGCCGCCGAGCGCTCCACCGCGTCGCCGACCCCGAGCCCGACCCCGACGGATCCCGCCGTGGATGCCGTGCAGCGGATGAGCACCGCCCAGCAGGCCGCGACCGTCGTCATGGGACACATCCCGACCGCGGACCCGTCCGCGCTCCGCAAGTACATGTCCGCCGGGCTCGGCGGCTTCATCCTGATGGGATCCAACGTCCCGGCGACCCCGGAGCAGCTGCGCACGGTCACGCAGGCACTGGTGGTCGACGACGCGCTGCCGCCGCTGATCGCCGTCGACCAGGAGGGCGGCGACGTGTCCCGGCTCGGCTGGGACGAATTGCCTGCCGGGCGCACGCTGAAGAGTCGTCCCGCCGCGGAGACCCGTGCCGCGTTCACCGCCCGCGGAAAGCTGCTCGCCGACACCGGGATCACCGTCAACTTCGGAATCGTCGCCGACATCCCGCGGGACGCGTCGTCGTTCATCCACCGTCGCGCGCTCGGCACCGACCCCGCCGCATCCGCTGAACGCGTGACGGCCGCGGTTCAGGCCGAGGCGCCGTTCGTGGCCTCCACGCTCAAGCACTTCCCCGGCCACGGGGCCGCCCCGGGCGACTCGCACCACGGCATCCCCTCCACAGCCGAGACCCTCGAGCAGTGGCGCAACAGCGACGCACTGCCCTTCGTCGCCGGCATCGAGGCGGGGGCGCCCGTGCTCATGTTCGGCCACCTGGCGTACACCGCCGTCGACAGCGCGCCCGCCTCGCTCTCGGCGCGCTGGCACCAGATCGCCCGCGACGAGCTCGGCTTCGACGGGGTGGTCATCACCGACGACCTGGGCATGCTGGGCTCCTCCGGCGTCGACGTCTACCGCGACCCGGTCCGCAACGCGGTGACGGCGCTGACCGCCGGATCCGACATGGTGCTGATGATCGCGGGCTCCACCCCCGACACGGCGGGGCAGATGGTGGACGGGATCGTGCGGGCCGTGGCCGACGGCACGCTGCCCGCCGAGCGCCTCCAGGAGGCCGCCGAACGCGTGGTGCGGTTGCGGATGCAGCTCGCTACGCGCTGAGCGCCGGCGCGCCCAGCCAGGCCTGCAGCATCCGCTCCCGCAGGGCGGAACCGCGCTCGGCGAACGCGCGCTGGCGGCGGACGTACTCGGCCTTGCCCTCGGCGGTCTCGATGCGCACCGGACGTACACCCCACGCGGACAGGTCGTAGGGGGCGGCTTCCATGTCCAGCTGACGGATGTCGCGGGCGAGCTCGAACGCGTCCAGCAGCAGCTCACCGGGGATCAGCGGCCCCAGCTTCATCGCCCACTTGTAGATATCCATGCCGGCGTGCAGGCACCCCGGTTGCTCCAGCAGAAGCTGCGTCTCTCTGGTCGGTGCGAGACGGTTGCGCGGCACCGCGTCCGCGGTGAAGAAGCGGAAGGCGTCGAAGTGTGTGCAGCGCAGCTCGTGCGACTCGACGACGGCATCCGTCCCGGCCTGGCCGAGTCGCAGCGGCACCGGATGCCGGTGCTCGTCCGCCCGGTACACCATCGCCCACTCGTGCAGGCCGAAGCAGCCGAACTGCCCCGGCCGGGATGCTGTGCGGCGCAGCATCCGCTCGATCAGCGCGGCCAACTCGGGCTTCTCGGCGGCGAAGGCGGCTGCGTCCGGGGCGACGGCGCCGTCGCCGACGGGCGAGTACCAGCGCCAGTCGGCGCGCTCGGCGGCGTCCTGCAGCGCGACTCCCGCGCCCGGATGCCAGCGACGCAGCCGCGACGGCTTGTACGAGTAGTACGTGAACAGGAAGTCCCACACCGGGTGCTTCTCGCCGCGCGCGGCCCGCTCGCGGTGCGCGGCGGTCAGTGCGTCCGCCCGCCGCTCGTGCGCGCGGGCGCGCTCCAACCACTCGGGGCGGGGGAGCGCGGAAGCGGGCACCAGTAGAGGATACGGCGGTCACGGGGCCTGGGGGCGACATGCCGCTCCGGCGTGACCTCGCGGCGGATCACTCCGAGTCGATCAGGCCCACCTCGCCGAGCCGCTCGCGCAACCCGGCGCCGTCCTCGGCGCTGACCCAGGGCACCTCGTCCGGTTCGTGGTCGACGGTGGCGCGGCCTCCGGCGAGCATCGCCTCGGCGGGCAGCAGACGCCGGATGGCGACGCCGGCCACCGACTGCGGATGCTCCTGCTGGAACTGCGAGTAGATCGCCTCGTCGTGCTGGCCGTCGTCGCCGATGAGCAGCCAGCGCACCTGCGGGAACTCGGTGGCGAGGCGCCGCAGGTTGGAGATCTTGTGGTCCCGTCCGCTGCGGAACCAGCGGTCGTGCGTGGGACCCCAGTCGGTGAGCAGCATCGAACCGGCCGGGAACAGGTGTCGGCTGAGGAAGCGCCGCAGCGTGGGCGCGACGTTCCAGGCGCCGGTGGACAGGTAGATCATCGGCGAGCCGGGGTGGTCGCGAGTGAGCTGCTCGAGCAGCACCGCCATGCCCGGCACCGGCGTCCTGGCGTGCTCGTCGACGACGAACGAGTTCCACGCGGCGATGAACGGCCGGGGCAGGGCGGTCACCATGACGGTATCGTCCACGTCGCACACCACGCCGAAGCGCACCTCGTCGCCGACGATGAACACGCTCGCCTCGACAGGGTCCTGACCCTCCACCGACATGGTGAAGGTCTGCCACCCGGCGGGCAGCTCCGCGTCGATGACGGTGTCGATGACGCCGCCGCGGTCGGCGACGACGTCGTGCGTGCGCCCGCCGATCTCGACCTGGACGGCGGCGTAGCTGACCGGGATGCTGACGAACGAGCGCCAGCCGCGCACGCCGGCGCGGTCGGCGGCACCGTCCTGCTGCGACGCCTTCCCGCGCCTGCCGCGCGGCTGCTTGCGGGGCGGAGGCACGATCAGCACCCGCCCGACGACGCGCACCCAGCCGGTTCCGCCGTAGCCGGGGAACGGGACGGCGGTCGCCGAACGTCCCCGTCGGCGGGCGCGGCGTTCGCGCCAGACGTGGATGCGGTGCTCGAGTCGAGCGAACCAGTGGATCTTGGCCGCAGAGGCTGGGGACATCGCGTCCAGTCTTTCACGCCTGGGCGGCGGGGTCATCCGACTCCGCCATGTGACGCTCCTCGCGGTGGGCGATGATCTTCTTCGCCACGAGCACCCCGGCCAGCAGCAGCAGGATGATCCCGACGAACAGGTAGCCGGCGTAGTGCGCGGTCTGCGACAGCTCCTTGTAGCCGCCCGCAGCCGCGGAGGCGATCCCGACGTAGATGCCCGACCACAGCACGCAGGCCGGGAGCGTCCAGGCCAGGAAGCGGCGGTAGCCGAACCCGCTCATCCCGACCGTGAGCGGGACGAGGGAGTGCAGGACGGGCAGGAAGCGGGACAGGAAGATCGCGATGCCGCCCCGCCGGCGCAGGTACAGCTCCGAGCGCACCCAGTGCCGTTCGCCGATGCGGCGTCCCAGCCAGGAGTGCCGGATATGCGGCCCCGCCCAGCGTCCGAGCCAGAACCCGATGGACTCGCCGATCAGCGCGCCGACGATCACCGTGACCGCCAGCAGCACCCCCTCCACCCACGAGCTCACGCCGAGGGAGGCCACAAGCACGACCGTGTCGCCCGGCACGAGCAGCCCGATGAGGATGCTCGTCTCGAGCATGATCGCGAGCCCGGCGAGCAGCGTCCGGACGACCGGATCGACCGACTGCACGATCTCGATCGCCCAGAGCACGAAGTCGTTCACCCGACGAGCGTACGACGGCAGCCACCCCGTACGCTGTGAAACGTGCCCGCTCCTCTCGCCGCCCGCCTCGTCCGCGGCTCGGCCGACGCGGAGGCGCTGTTCCTCGCCCTGTTCGGCGGGGCGCCGGCCGCGTTCTGGCTGGATGCCGGAACCGACGCGTCGGGGGGATGGAGCCTCCTCGGGGCGGGACGTCTGGAAGCCGATCCGGAGCGGGTCGCGGCGGTCTCGCTCACCGCCGCCGGGGACGCGGACGACGGCATCCCGTTCCGCGGCGGCTGGGTGGGATGGCTGGACTACGAAAGCGGAGCGGCGACGGTCGGGGCGCCCGTGGCAGGGTCCGCTCAGGGCACGGCCTGGATCGCTGTCGACCAGGCGATCGCGATCGACCACAGCACGGGGTCGGTGTGGGCGCTCGCCGCCGACGACGACCTCGACGACTGGCACCGTCGGGTCGTCGCCGCCCGGGACCACGGACAGCCCGAGCCGCGGCCCGCGGCATCCGTCTCGTCGGCGCGACCCCGTCACGGCGTCGACGACTACACCGCGCTGGTGCAGCGCTGCCGCGAGGCGATCCGCCGTGGCGACGCGTACCAGCTGTGCCTGACCACCCGTTTCACCGCTGACGCGCCCGACGATCCGTTCGAGGTGTACCGCCGGCTGCGCCGCGCCACGCCCGCGCACCATGGCGGTTTCCTGCGCATCGCCGACCGCTGCCTGCTCAGCGCGAGTCCCGAGCAGTTCCTCGAGGTGTCCGGGGGAATGGTGCGGACCAGCCCGATCAAGGGCACCCGCCCCCGCGGCGCGACGCCGGAAGAGGACGCTCGGCTCGCGGAGGAGCTGCGCGCCAGCGAGAAGGAGCGCGCGGAGAACGTCATGATCGTCGACCTCATGCGCAACGACCTGTCGCATGTCGGCGAACCCGGATCCGTGCTCGTGGAGCGGTTGTGGGCGGTGGAGTCGTATCCCGCCGTGCACCAGCTGGTGAGCACGGTGAGCGCCCGCCTGCGTGCCGGTGTCACGTTCGGAGAGCTGTGCGAGGCCGCCTTCCCGGCCGGGAGCATGACCGGGGCCCCGAAGCTGTCGGCGATGACGATCCTGCACGAGCTCGAGCAGGCGCCCCGCGGCGTGTATTCGGGATGTTTCGGCCACGTCGGGCTCGACGGTCGCGTGGATCTCGCCATGGTGATCCGCTCGATCGTCGTGGCCGACGGCGAGGCGTTCGTCGGCGCCGGTGGCGGGATCACCTGGTTGTCGGACCCGCACGCAGAGGCGGCCGAGGTCGCGACGAAGGCCCGCGCCCCGCTCGCGGCGCTGGGCGCGAGCCTTCCGGCATCCTGGGCCGGGCTCGACGGCTGACGGCCGGCGCCGCGACGGTGTCCGCGGTGGGTCAGTGCTCCGCGGCGAGCACGTGCGAATCGGTGCCCGGGTACACGAGGCCCTCGTGCCCGTCCTTCCACCGCACCAGGTACGGCGGCGCGCCGCCCTCCCCGCGGACCTCGACGATCTCCGCCTCACGGCGGGGGTCGGTGTCGGAATGTCCTTCCACGACCAGACGGTCGCCCACCTTCGCCTGCATCACGCTCACCTCCGAGACTCGACGAAACCGGTACATCTCCAGGGTGCAGCGGTTCCCGGTGCGGGACAAGGGCTGTTCGGCCGCTGACCGGCAGAGGCCGAGGACAAGACGCGATACCCTGGAATCTCCCGATTTTCCGGGCTGTTCCGCATCCGTAGATTGGCCGTTCCTTGTCCGAGCATCCGTCCGCATCCACCGTCGAGTCCGTCGAGCCGCTGTCCGCGCACGCCCTTCAGGACAAGTGGCAGCGGTACTGGGCCGAGAACGAGACGTTCCGCGCCGGCGGGGCCGATGACAACCGGCCGCGCAAGTACGTGCTGGCGATGTTCCCGTACCCCTCAGGCGACCTGCACATGGGCCACGCCGAGAACTACCTGTACAGCGACATCGTCGCCCGCTTCTGGCGCCACCGCGGCCACAACGTGCTCAACCCGATCGGGTGGGACTCGTTCGGCCTGCCCGCCGAGAACGCGGCCATCCGTCGCGGCGCGGACCCGCGCGAGTGGACCTACCAGAACATCGAGCAGCAGAAGGAGGGCTTCCGCGCCTACGGCGTCTCGTTCGACTGGAGCCGGGTGCTGCACACCTCCGACCCGGAGTACTACCGCTGGAACCAGTGGCTGTTCCTGAAGATGTACGAGCGCGGCCTGGCGTACCGCAAGAAGAGCCCGGTGAACTGGTGCCCGAATGACCAGACCGTGCTGGCGAACGAGCAGGTCGTCGACGGCCGTTGCGAGCGCTGCGGCGCCGAGGTCGTGAAGAAGAAGCTCACCCAGTGGTACTTCAAGATCACCGAGTACGCCGACCGGCTGCTGGACGACCTGAACCAGCTGGAGGGTCGCTGGCCGCACAAGGTGCTGCAGATGCAGCGCAACTGGATCGGCCGGTCGGTGGGCGCCGACGTCGACTTCCGCATCGAGGGCCGTGACGAGCCGGTGACCGTGTTCACCACGCGTCCCGACACGCTGCACGGCGCCACGTTCTTCGTCGTCGCACCGGACTCCGACCTGGCCGCCGAGCTGGCGGCGGACGCTCCTGCCGAGGTGCGCGAGCGCTTCCAGGACTACCTGGCGCAGGTGCAGAAGGAGACCGAGATCGACCGGCAGTCCACGGACCGCCCGAAGACCGGCGTGTTCCTGGAGCGCTACGCGGTCAATCCCGTGAACGGCGAGCGGATGCCGATCTGGGCGGCCGACTACGTGCTGGCCGACTACGGGCACGGCGCCGTGATGGCGGTGCCGGCGCACGACCAGCGCGACCTCGACTTCGCTCGCACGTTCGACCTGCCGATCAAGGTCGTGGTGGACACCACCGCTCCGGTCACCGGGGCGATCCCGGTCGTGGAGACGGATGCCGACGGCATCCCGGTGCAGACCGAAGGGCTCGACGACCTGCACCCGGCGAAGACCGGCATCGCCCTCACCGGCGAAGGCCGCATGATCAACTCCGGCGACCTGGACGGGCTGTCCAAGCGCAACGCCGTCGCACGCCAGATCGAGAAGCTGGAGCAGTCCGGGCTGGGCCGTGCCGCCAAGAACTACCGCCTCCGCGACTGGCTGATCTCGCGTCAGCGGTTCTGGGGTACGCCGATCCCGATGCTGCACACCGAGGACGGCCGGGTCGTGCCGGTCGCTGAGGAGCAGCTGCCGGTGCGCCTGCCGAGCGTCGAGGGCCTGGATCTGTCGCCGAAGGGTTCGTCTCCGCTGGGCGCCGCCGAGTCGTGGGTGCGCACCGTCGACCCGGCGACCGGAGACCCCGTGCTGCGCGACCCGGACACCATGGACACGTTCGTCGACAGCTCCTGGTACTACCTGCGGTTCCTGTCGCCGGCCAACGAAGCGGCGCCGTTCGACGCCGACGAGGCGCGCCGCTGGGCGCCGATCGACTCGTACATCGGCGGTGTGGAGCACGCGATCCTGCACCTGCTGTACGCGCGGTTCATCACCAAGGTGCTGTACGACATGGGCCTGGTCGATTTCACCGAGCCGTTCTCCAGCCTGATCAACCAGGGCATGGTGATCCTGAACGGCGCGAAGATGTCGAAGTCGAAGGGCAACCTGGTGCTGTTCCAGGAGGAGCTCGACGCGCACGGCGCCGACGCCCTGCGCGTGGGGCTGGCCTTCGCCGGGCCGGTGGAGGACGACAAGGACTGGGCCGACGTGTCGACCACGGGCGCGCAGAAGTTCCTGTCGCGTGCTCTGCGCGTGGCGGGAGAGGTGGCGAGTCCCGCCGACATCTCCTTCGACCGCGGGGATGCCGGACTGCGTCGCGTCACCCACCACCTGCTCGCCGACGCTCCCGGGCTGGTCGAACACACGAAGTTCAACGTGCTCGTCGCGCGCCTCATGGAGCTTGTCAACGCGATCCGCAAGACGATCGACACCGGTGCCGGTGCCGCCGACCCGGCCGTTCGCGAGGCCGCCGAGGCCGTCGCGGTGATGCTCGACCTCGTTGCCCCGCACACCGCCGAGGAGATGTGGGAGCTGCTCGGTCACGAGCCGTCGGTCGGGCTGGTCCCGTGGCCGGCGGCCGACCCGGCGCTGCTCGTCGAGGATTCGGTCACCTGCGCCGTGCAGGTGGGCGGCAAGGTGCGTGCCACGCTCGACGTGCCCGCCAAGATCGGTGACGCCGAGCTTGAGGCGCTGGCCCGCGGTGACGAGCGCGTGCAGCGTGCCCTGGACGGCAAGGAGATCGTGCGCGTGATCGTGCGAGCCCCGAAAATCGTCAACTTCGCCGTCAAGGGCTGAGTCGCACGCTCCTGCACATTTCCGGCGGCAGGACGAGTTCTCCACATTCCCCGTCCCGGCCGGTTCGGCGCGGCCTCGGCGTTGCGTAGCGTGGCGGGGTGCCCGCAGCGGAGTCATCGGATGCTGAGCCGGCGGCCCGCCCGCGCCTCCGGCTGAGCATCGGCGCCGCGGTCACACTGGGGCTGATCGTGCTGTCCGCCGCAGTCGGGTGGGGGCTGCTGCGAGGGCAGACGGCGCCTGTCGAGACCGTGCCGCTGGACACCGGATCCGAGGTGGAGTCCGCCGGGTCGTCCGGCCTGTACGTGCACGTGCTGGGCGCGGTGGAGAAACCGGGACTGTATGTCCTGGATGCCGACGCCCGTGTGGTCGACGCGCTGGCCGCGGCCGGCGGCAGTCTCGACACGGCCGATCTGCAGGCGGTGAACCTCGCCCGCCCGCTCAGCGACGGCGAGCAGATCGTCGTGCCGGTGCAGGGCGCCGCTCCGGCTCCCGGCGAGCAACCGGGCGTCCCGGCGCCTCCGGGTGACGGGAAGATCGACCTCAACACGGCCGATCAGGCCGCGCTCGAGACGCTGCCCAGGATCGGGCCTGCACTCGCGCAGCGCATCATCGAGTGGCGGGAGCAGAACGGCCGGTTCCGATCTGTCGATGACCTGCTCGGCGTCCCCGGGATCGGGGAGAAGCTGCTGGCCGGCATCCGCGAGCAGGTGCGGGTGTGAGGGACTTCCGCGCGACGCTCCTCGCGGGTGCGCTGTGGGCGGCGGCGCTGCTGCTGATCTCTTTCCCCGGCCTCGCACTGATGGCTGCGGTCGTCTGCGTCCTGACCGCCGCCGGATGCTGTGTGTTCGGCGGCCCGCACCGCCGGTCACGCGGACTCGGTGTGGTCGTGCTGCTGTGCTGTGCGGCGCTCGGATTCGGGGTGGCCGTGGCACAGCCGCAGCGCGAGGCGCTGGCGGACTGGGACGGTCGCGCCGTGGAGGTCGTGGTCGAGATCGCATCGTCGGCGTCGACCGGGAAGGACGGGCGGCTGTGGATGGACGCCACGACGGTTCGCGTCGGGTCGCCAGGGAGCGCGACACCGCTGGTCGCCCCGGTGCGGATCGGCATCGACCCGATGGAGGGAGCGGAGCTCGGCGCGACGCTGCGCCTCGTCGGCGAGGCGAAGAAGACGGATGCCGGGGAGCGCGCCGCCGCGGTCGTGTTCGCTCGCCGCGCGGAGGTCGTGGTTCCGGCATCCGGTGTGTTCGCCCTCGCCGCGCAGGCGCGTGCGGACTTCGTCTCCCGCGCGGGCAGGCTGCCCGAGCCGGGTGCCGGGCTGCTGCCGGGACTCGCGGTCGGTGACACCCGCGCGGTTTCCGAGCCGCTGGCGCAGGCGATGCGGGATTCGGGGCTCAGTCATCTCACCGCGGTGAGCGGTGCGAACTGCGCGATCGTCGTCGGTGCGGTGTTCTGGCTGGTCGGGCTGTGCGGTGGCGGGCGGACGCTGCGGGTCGTGCTCGCTCTGGCTGCTCTCGCCGCCTTCGTGGTGCTCGTGACACCAGAGCCGAGCGTGATCAGGGCGGGGGTGATGGCGGCGCTTGCGATGCTCACCGTGCTGCTGGGCCGGCCGAGCGCGGGCCTCGCCATGCTGTCGGTCGCGGTCAGTGGCATCCTGTTGGCCGACCCGTGGTTGGCGTCGTCGCCGGGGTTCGCGCTGTCGGTCGCAGCGACGGGCGCACTGCTGCTGCTCGCCCGCCCACTGCTGCGGGCGCTCGGACGGTGGATGCCGCATCCGTTGGCTCTCGCAGTGTCGGTCCCGCTCGCTGCTCAGGTGGTGTGCGGACCGATCGTCGCGCTGTTCGCTGAGCAGCAGTCGCTGGTCGGCGTCGCCGCGAACCTTCTTGCGGCTCCCGCGGCGCCGGTCGCGACGGTCATCGGGCTGCTCGCGTGCCTGGCCGCGCCCCTGCCCGAACTCGCGGATCTGTTCGCCGCGGCGGCGTGGCTGCCGGCCGCGTGGATCGCGTCGACGGCGCACGTCAGCGCCGGGTTGCCGGCGGCTACGGTGCGCGTCGAGGCGGGACCGGTCGCTGCCCTGGGGGCCGCGCTGCTGAGTGGCGCCGTCGCCGTCGCACTGATCCGACCTCGGAACCGCTGGCTGTGCCTCGTCGCGGCGGGCGTGCTGGTGGTCGCTGTCGGCCTCGGGGGAGGACGGATGCTGCTCACCGGCCCGCTCGCGCCGCTCACCTCGCCCGGGGAGTGGAGTGTGGCGGCGTGCGACGTGGGACAGGGGGATGCCGTGCTGGTGCGTTCAGCCGGGCGTGTTGCGCTCATCGACACCGGTCCCGAACCGGAGGCGCTGCGGCGCTGCCTGTCGGCGCTGGCTGTCAGCCGCATCGACCTTCTGGTGCTCACGCACTTCGACCTCGATCACGCGGGAGGGGTGCCCGCCGTGCTGGGGATGGTGGGCACCGCCGTTCACGGCCCACCCGGGGAGGCCGACGACCACGGCATCCTGCGCGGGCTCGAGTCGGGCGGGGCGGAGCTGGTCGCGGGGGCGGTCGGCACGCGCGGGATGCTGGGTGGCGCGCGGTGGAGCGTGCTGTGGCCGGTCGCCGACTCGACGGCGTTCCCGCCGGGCAACGACGCCAGCGTGGTGATCGAGATCGCGGGCGGCGGGGTGCCGCGCACGCTGTTCCTCGGCGACCTGTCAGCCGCCCCGCAACGCCTTCTGCTGTATGCCGGTCGGGTACGCGGCGGGTACGACGTCGTCAAGGTCGCACACCACGGCAGTCGAGATCAGGAAGCGGAGCTGTACCGCACCGCGGACGCCGCGGTGGCGCTGATCTCCGTCGGCGCGGGCAACGACTACGGGCATCCGCGCTCCGAGATCCTCTCGGTCCTCGACGCGACCGGTGCGCGGGTGTTCCGCACAGACCAGCAGGGGCGGGTGCTGCTGTCCGAGCGGGACGGGCGGCTCGCGGTGTGGACAGAGCGAGCTCCGCCGCCGGGGGAGTGACGGCCACTCGTCGCACCGCGGTCGTCGGTGGCCGCCGGTAGGCTGGTCGCATGCCCGCAGCCCGCTCTTCCGCCCGCGCTTCCGGCGCGCGCGCAGCGGGAAAGCCGTCCATCCCGCAGGTGTCGTGGCGCGAGCCCCGGCCGGCGCCCATCGTGCTGGTGTCGGGGCCGGAGGAGATCCTCGCCGAGCGGGCGATCGCCGGGGTCCGCGACTACCTGCGCGCGGAAGACCCGGCGCTCGAGGTCAGCGACATCCGTGCCGACGACTACGGCGCGGGCACGCTGCTCGCGGTCACCTCCCCGTCGCTGTTCGGCGAGCCCCGGCTCGTCCGCGTGGCCGGCGTCGAGAAGTGCTCGGACGCGTTCCTGCAGGAGGCGCTGAAGTACGTCGAGAACCCGCAGGAGGGGGCGACGGTCGTCCTTCGCCACACCGGGGCAAGCGTGCGGGGCAAGAAGCTTCTGGATGCCATCCGCGGGGGCACCGGTGGAGGCATCGAGATCCCGTGCGCGGCAGTGAAGCGCGACTCCGACCGTGTGGACTTCGCGGCCGGGGAGTTCAAGGCGGCGAAGAAGCGCATCGCGCCGAGCGCATTGCGCGCCCTCGTCTCGGCGTTCGCCGATGACCTCACCGAGCTCGCAGCCGCCTGCCAGCAGCTGATCGGCGACGTCGAGGGTGACATCACCGACGACGTCATCACCAAGTACTACGGCGGCCGGGTCGAAGTATCGGCCTTCGTGGTCGCCGATACCGCCATCGCCGGTCGCTACGGAGAAGCGCTGATCGCCTTGCGGCACGCACTCGCCTCCGGCGCGGACCCGGTGCCGATGGTGGCAGCGTTCGCGATGAAGCTCCGCACGATGGCGCGCGTTGCGGGCAACCGCGAGCCCAGCCGTCAGCTCGCCCAGCGACTCGGCATGAAGGACTGGCAGGTCGACAGAGCGCGCCGTGACCTGACCGGCTGGAACGAACGATCGCTCGGCATGGCGATCCAGGCTGTCGCTCGCGCCGATGCCGAGGTAAAGGGTGCCGCTCGCGACCCCATCTTCGCACTCGAGCGGATGGTCACCGTCATCGCCACCCGCGAACCGTTCGGCGAGTAGCCCGGCGCGGGATGCCGCGTGCCACCCCTTCCGGGTCAGCTCTACTCGGGGGTGGGGATGAACATGACGCGTCGGGTGGGGTGGTCGGTGTAGTGGCGGCCGAGGGGGCTGGTCCAGTGGATGGAGCCGTCCGCGGTCTGACGCGCGGTCCACCGGTGTGCGTCGGGCACGTCGGGGTGTTTGAGGGCGTGGTGGGTGAGGCAGAGGTGGCTCAGGTTGTCGGTGGCGGTGGGGCCGCCGAGGGCGTGGTCGTGGTTGTGGTCGATCTGGCAGCGGTAGACGGGCATGCGGCAGCCGGGGAACCGGCAATGCTGGTCGCGGGCGCGCAGGAACCTGCGCATCGGCTCCGTGGGCGTGTAGGTGTCGGTGCTGGTGACCAGGCCGGTGGGGTCCAGGAACAGGCGGGTCCAGCCGGTGTGGTTCCCGGCAAGATGGCGGGCGATGTCCGGGTCGAGCGGCCCGTGCCCGTCGAGGGAGGCGGGGTGGTCGTCGGCGCCGGTGAGGGTGGTGGCGTTCACGGTGATCTGGATGCGGGCGGTGATGTTGCCCAGTGCGGGGCCGTGCACGGTGGACGGGTCGGTGGTGAGCAGCAGGTCGGTGAGCAGGTCCGCCCGCATCTGATCCAACGTGCGGGTATCCGCTGAGAAATGGATCACATCGGGATGCTCCCCCGCGTCGGCACGCACCCGCGCCAGGATGCCGGCCACTTCGGGGTCGTTCATCCACTCCCACGGATCCTCGCCGGCAGATCCTTCGCCGGGTGGGGAGCCACGATCGGAGAACTCCCCGTATCCGGGCGGTGGGGGTGGGAAGGGGTCGGTGGTGAACGTGTCCCCGTCACCGAAGATCGCGTCCGCGGGATCGCCCGCCTCACCGCCGGTTGTGTCGCGGCTGGTGTCGGCGGTGATGTCCGTGTCGCCGGTCGAGGCGGGATGCCCAGCATCGGCAGCGGTGGAACCAGGGGCCGTAGTGTCCGGGTCCCGGTCGGTGACATCCGCGGGGACAACGCCAGTGCTGGCGGGGTCGGTGACACCGGCCTCCACGTCAGGGGTCTCCGCGTCACGGGCATCCGTGTTGTCCGTCTCGGCGTCTGCTTCCGGCGCCTCCGCCTCCGCGCGCCCGGCCGCGGCCTCGAACTCGTCGTCGTCGGTGATGACCGGTTCGGGCTCGTCCTGTGCGGCGTCGGTGTGGGCGCGGTGTTCGGCTTCGGCGAGGCGGATGGCGAGCAGGATGGCGTCGATGTCGGGTTCCCGGTCGGCTTCCTGCGCGATGCGGGTGAGCCGGTCATGGATCGCCACCGCCAAGTACTCCGGCAGGATCGCGGTCAACAACGCCAACCCGTCCCCGACGGAGCGCACAGTCACGGCGCGTTCGGCTTTGGCGTTGCGGTGCCGTTCGGTCACGCTCTGCCCGGCCAGGGCGGCGGCGACCTGCCGGGCGTGCGCCCGCGTCCGCATCGGGGAGTCGGTCTCGGCGACCACCAGCACGGCGGCCTGGTACAGGTCGATCACGTCGGGGTCGGCCTGACCGGCGCGGATCGCGGCGGTGATGGGCGACAGGGCGCGGGCGATCTCCCGGGCATGCGCGGCGTCGATCCGACCCTCCTCGAACGCAGCCCGCACCGCGGGCAGCTCGTCCATGATCGTCGCCGCGTCCAGGAACGCGTACTCGATCGCCCCCTTCGACACCCGCCCAGCCGCGGAGTACTCCGCCACCATCGACCGGTAGATCGAATCCCGATGCGCCGGATTCTCACGGATGTCCTCATCCAGCATCCGCATCCGCTCCGCCGCCAACCCCGCCAACCGAGCCTCCAACTTCGCGATCTCACGGCGAGTACGCACCCACTCATCCAGCAGCGCCTCACGCCGCTCGAGATCCAGAAGCTCCATCGCCATGCAACCAGTTTAGAACATATGTACGACACCGGCAAGGATCCAAAGCAAGAGTCTTGCGCAGAAACGAAGGAGGCCCGCCCCTGACGGGACGGACCTCCTGACGTGCGATGCGACTCAGAGCGAGGCGACCTGCTTGGCGATGGCCGACTTGCGGTTCTTCGCCTGGTTCTTGTGCACGACACCCTTGCTGACGGCCTTGTCGAGCTTGACGGATGCCTTGGCGAGGGCGGCCTCAGCGGCCTCCTTGTCGCCGGCGACGACGGCCTCGCGGGTCTTGCGGACCCACGTCTTCAGCTCGCTCTTGACGGCCTTGTTGCGCTCCTGAGCCTTCAGGTTCGTCTTGTTGCGCTTGATCTGCGACTTGATGTTTGCCACGTGTGGACACTTTCTATCTGATGATGATCGGATGCCGCCGGCGAGAGAGGGGCGCCGAACGGCGGTCGTGAGGGACGAACCCACACGCAAGCCAAGAGTCAATGTTACCAGCACGGGCGGGACCGCGCGAACGACTCACCCGGCGCGCCCCTCCGCGCCGATCCCCGCCTCGACTGTCGCGACGGCGAGCCGGAGCACCGCGTTGAACGCGGCCGGTCGCATCGTGGTCACGAGGTGCGACGTCTTCGGCACGACGATCAGTTCCGCATGCCGTGCGAGCCGGGTGAACAGCCGCTCATTCACACGCAGCTGATCGAACTGCCCGTTGACGAACCAGAGGGGCACCCGGATGCGGGCCACGGCCGTCGCGAGGTCGAGAGAGGACAGGCTGCTCAGGGCGATGTCCTGGGCGTCGAGCGCATATCCGCCCGCCTCGTAGTCATGGCGCGTCTCGGGCGGCAGCGTCGCAGCCAGCATCCGTCGGGTCAGCCACAGGCCGCGATCCGGCAGCCGATCGATGGTCCTGGCGAAGGTGCGGTACGCGGCCAGTGCGGCTCCGCGAGGGAGGGCCGTGCACGACACGGCCACCAGGCCGCTCACCGGCGGAGGATCGACCGCACCGGTGTACTCCAGGGTGAGCAGACCGCCCATCGAGTGCCCGACCAGCAGCACCGGGCCGCGCTCGGCGGCATCCCGCACCGCCTCATCGATCGTCGCGAACGCGCCATCGATGGTGAAGACCTCGTCGCGACGCGTGCCGTGGCCCGGCAAATCGACGGCGGTGACGGGGATGCCGTTCTGGTCGAGCCACGCGACCTGCGATCGCCACATGGTGGCGGAGGTGCGGATGCCGTGCACGAGAACGACCTGGACAGTCACGCTCCCAAGCATAGGAAAGCGGGGCCGGCGGACGAACCACCGGCCCCGCTCATGGACCGCTTCGACGAGCTCAGCGGCCCATCAGGGAATTACTTCTCCCAACCGACGTTCTCGACCGGCTGAACGCCGAACAGGTCGAGGCCGACGTACGGCTCCGGCGTCAGGTTGGCGAGGCCCTCCTTGACGGTCCAGATCTCCGGGCCGTTGAAGGCCGGCAGCAGGCCCCAGGTCTGCTTGAAGATCTCGGCCTCCATCTCCATGGCCTTCTTGGTCTGCTCCTCGGGGTCGGAGATGGTCTCCAGCTCCTCGTGGATCATCTTGTCGATCTCCGGCGTGCCGGTGCCCGACAGGTTCAGACCGCTGTCCGAGCAGTACAGCTGGCAGAACCAGGCCGCACCGAACGGGTCGGACGACGTGAAGTTCAGGAAGAACATGTCGCCGTTCTGGTTGGTGTAGTCCTCAGCGAAGTCCGAAGACGGACGCTGGTCGACCTTCACCTCGACACCGATCTCCTTCAGCTGTGCCTGGACGGCCACCGAACGCGCACGGGCGGTCTCGGTGTCGCTGTGCACGGGGAAGACGATGGACAGCTTCTGGCCGTCCTTCTCGCGGATGCCGTCCTCACCGGCGACCCAGCCGGCGTCGTCGAGCAGCTTGTTCGCCTTCTCGGTGTCGCCGTCCTTGCGGCCGGCCTTCTCCAGCGAGTTGCTGTAGTGCGGCTGGAACGAGAAAAGCGTGAGCGAGCCGGCGGGCGGCTCGGTGTAGTTCAGGCCGTTGAAGACGATCTCCTTGATCTGCTCGAGGTTGATCGCGGTGAAGATGGCCTCACGGACCTCGAGCTCCTTCAGAGCCGGCGAGGCGGAGTTCAGCGTGAACAGAGCGTTGGCGGTCGCCTGGCCCTTGTAGGTCTTCACGCCTTCGAGGTCCTCGATCTGCGCGAGCAGCTCGGCGCTGCCGGTCTCGGCCATGTCGACCTCGTCGTTGCGAAGAGCGTTGACCGCGGCGGTCGGCTCCATCTGCACGAAGGTGACCTTGTCGAGCAGCGGCTTCTCGCCCCACCACTTGTCGTTCGGAACCAGGTTCACGAAGCCACCGGTCTTGTCGTAGCTCTCGACCGTGTACGGACCTGCGCCCCACTCTGCGTGCCAGTCACCCAGGAACGCGGTGTTGAACAGCTCCGGCGTGTTGACGGCCGGGTGCAGGAGGCCGCCGGTGTACACCATCTCCGGCCAGGCGAACTCGCCGTCGAAGGTGACGATGACGTCCTTGTCGGTCTCGCCCTTCTCGACGGACTTGATCTCCTTCCAGCCGTCGGTCGCGTTCGGCTGGTAGGCCTCGTTCTCGCCGTTCTGCGCCTTCCAGGTCGCCTCGAACGACTTCCAGTCGATCGGAGTGCCGTCGTTCCAGGTCGCCTCCTCGGTGACCTTGAAACGGATGACGGTGTTGCCGTCCTCGACGCCGAACGAGTACTCGTCCAGGTACGCGTCGTTCTTGTATACGGTTCCGTCGGGCTTCATCAGCAGGAGCTGCGGGGTGAACCAGGTGGAGATCTGGGTCACGCGCGCGTCGCCGTCGCTGTGGAAGTGGTTCAGCTGCTCCGCGATGTTGGGCACAGGAATGCGAAGCTCGCCGCCCTGCTTGAGGTTCTCGCGCGGCTGCGGGTTGTAGTCCGCACCGGTGACGGTCTCCTTCTCTCCGTCGCCGCCGCCGTTTCCACCGTTGTCTCCGGTGTTCGCTGCACACCCGCCAAGGGCGAGCGCGAGAGCGCCGCTGATCGCGACCGCTCCCATCAGCTTGTGCTGCTTCATGGTGCTCCTTTCGCCTTTCGGCGTTCGATAGGGGAAGACTAGTTCGCGATCAACCCGCGTAGAGGTGCGCGCAAGTGAATCGTGACTAACTGTTATCGGACGGTGATCCTCTGTGATCGGCCCGTAACGTTCCCCGGTGGTACGGGAGGTCAGACCGACGCGGGGCGCGCCGCCATGGCCTCCGGGTCGAACACGACCCGCTGGCGGGTGCGCTCGATGTCTGGGTCGGGGACGGGGATCGCCGACAGCAGCGCCTGCGTGTACGGATGCTGCGGGTTGTCGAACACGTCGTCGACGTCGCCGTGCTCCACGAACGCGCCCTTGTACATGACCGCGACGCGGTCGGCGATGTGCCGCACGACGGCGAGATCGTGCGCGACGAACAGGTACGACAGCCCCAGCTTCGCCTTCAGTTCGTCCAACAGGTTGATGACACCCGCCTGGATCGAGACGTCCAGCGCCGAGACCGGCTCGTCGAGCACGACGATCTTCGGGTTGGTCGACAGGGCGCGAGCGATGCCGATGCGCTGACGCTGACCGCCCGAGAACGCGCCCGGGAACCGGTCGCTGTGCGCGGGATTGAGGCCGACGATGTCCATCAGCTCGTCGACTCGGTCGTACGCCTCCTCCTTCGGCATCCCGATCGACAGCATCGGCTCGGCGATGATGTCGGACACGGTCATGCGCGGGTCGAGCGCACCCATCGGGTCCTGGAACACGATCTGCAGGTCGCGCCGCACGCGCCGCTCATGGGCGCGGTTGCGGATGTCCTCGACCTTGGTGCCGGCGATCACGATGTCGCCGTCCTCGGGCTTCACGAGGTCCATGATCTGCAGCAGCGTCGTGGTCTTGCCGCTGCCGGACTCACCGACGATCGCCATCGTCTCGCCCTCGCGGACGTCGAAGCTGATGCCCTTCACAGCGTGCACCTCGCCGACCTTGCGCTTGAGCACGCCCTTCAGGATCGGGAAGGTCTTGTTGAGATTGCGCACCTCGAGGGTGACCGGCCGCTGCTCGCGCGGCGTGCGGGTGAGGCTGCTCTCGGGGATCTCGGGGACGGGGTACACGGGCAGTCCGCCGATGACGCCGCCGTCCTCGATCTGGTCCGCGCGGATGCAGGCGGCGGTGTGCGATTCGCCAGTTCCGGTCGCCACAGGTGCGAGATCGGGCTCGCGGGTGAGGCAGGCTTCGACGGCGATCGGGCAGCGCGGCGCGAACGGGCACGCGTCGGGCAGATCGATCAGCAGCGGGGGATTGCCCTTGATCGGAATCAGCGGCGTTTTCTCGCCCTTGTCCACACGGGGGATCGCGCCCAAAAGGCCGATCGAGTACGGCATCCGCGTGTGGTAGAAGAGCTCGCGCACCGGCGCGTGCTCCACAGGCTTGCCCGCGTACATCACCAGCACGTCGTCTGCGGTGTTCGCGACCACGCCCATGTCGTGGGTGATCATGATCATGGCGGCGCCGGTCTCGTCCTGCGCCTTCTTCATGAGGTCGAGGATCTGGGCCTGGATCGTGACGTCGAGCGCGGTCGTCGGCTCGTCGGCGATGATCAGCTTCGGATCGTTGGCCATTGCGATCGCGATGACCACGCGCTGCCGCATCCCACCGGAGAACTCGTGCGGGAACTGCTTCATGCGCCGCTCGGGCTCGTTGATCCCGACCAGCGTGAGCAGTTCGATGGAGCGATCCCAGGCATCCTTCTTCGACAGCTTGCGGTGCACCGTCAGCGCTTCGATCAGCTGGTCGCCGATCGTGAAGACGGGCGTCAGAGAGGTGAGCGGGTCCTGGAAGACCATCGCCATGCCGTTGCCGCGGATGACCGACATCTGCTTGTCGCTCTTGCCCAGCAGTTCCTGGCCGTCGAAGATGATCGAGCCGCTGACGCGGGCGTTCTCATCGAGCAGCCCCATGATCGCCAGCGAGGTGACGGATTTGCCGGAGCCCGACTCGCCGACGATGCCCAGCGTCTTGCCGGACTCGAGGTCGAAGGAGACACCGCGCACGGCGTCGACGCGCCCTGCCTCGGAGGGGAAGCTGACCTTCAGGTCACGAACGGAGAGTACGGTGCTCATGCGCGGCCTCCTGCCGCCGAGGTGGGATCGAGGGCGTCGCGCAGACCGTCGGCGATGAGCGCCATGGACACGGTCAGCAGGGTGAGGACCGCTGCCGGGTAGTAGAACAGCCATGGCGCACTGGTGATGGTGCTCGCGCCGTAACCGATCAGAGCTCCCAGAGACACGTCGGGCAGCTTCACGCCGAAACCGAGGAACGACAGGCCCGTCTCGGTCAGCACGGCGGCGACGATCCCGAGTGTGAAGTTGATCACCAGCAGTGAGCCGATGTTGGGAAGCATGTGACGAAGCACGATGCGCCAGCCGGAAAGGCCCGCGTAGCGCGCGGCGTGGATGAACTCGCGTTCGCGGATGGACAGCGACAGCGTCCAGATGATGCGGGCGGGCATGAACCAGCCGACGATGAAGATCATCACCAGCGAGATGATCAGCCAGTTGCCGCCGACGTCGTTGGAGATCATCGCGAGGATGAGGAAGTTCGGGATGACCATCATGAAGTGGATCACGACGAGCGTCGCGCGCTCGTAGAAGCCGCCGAAGTACGCCGCCGTCGCCCCCACGATGGCGGAGAGCACCGTCGTGCCGACCGCGACGAGCACGGCGATCATGATCGAGCGCTGCAGACCCACGGCGACCTGGGCGAAGTTGTCGTTGCCGGAGCCGTTCGTTCCGAACCAGTGGTCGGCCGACGGCGCCTTGCGCAGGGCGAGGAAGTCGAGGTGCGTGTGACTGTAGGGCGCGATGAGCGGGCCGACGATCGCGAAGATGATCAGCAGGATCAGCACCACGACGCCGACGACGGCGGCGCGGTTGCGCATGAAGCGGCGGCTGTAGAGCGTCCACTTCGAGGTGCGCTTGCGGCTGACCGGCGCGGTGGCTTCGGTGCCTGCGGCCTGGACGGTGGGGTCGAACATCTCAGTGGTCATGTCAGCTCACTCGCACTCTCGGGTCGAGGACGACGACGGCGACGTCGGCGAGGATGGCGCCGATCGCGGTCATCAGCGCGCCGAATGCAGCGATCGCGACCGTGCCGTGGATGTCATTGGTGCCGAGCGTCGTCAGGAAGTATCGGCCCATGCCGTTCCAGTTGAAGATCGTCTCGGTCAGGACTGCTCCGGTGAACACCGTGGGGATGGTGAACGCCACCTGCGTGGCGACCGGGATCAGCGAGGTGCGCAGCGCGTGCTTGCGCACCGCCTGCGCCTTGGTCAGGCCCTTCGCCCTCGCCGTGCGGACGTAGTCGGCCTTGATGTTGTCCAGCAGCAGGGAGCGCTGCAGGAAGTGGATGCCGGCGTAACCGGTGAGCACCAGGGCGAGCGTGGGCAGGATCAGATGCTGCAGCACGTCGATGAGAACGGGGAAGAAGCCGGTGACACCTTGGCTGGCGGAGCCGGTGACATAGAACACGCGGGTGCCGACGGCGTTGTTGAAGTTGATGGCGAGGAGCACGAACGCGAGGCCGGCGACCACGATCGGGATGTTCATCGTGATGATGCTGGTGGCCTGACCGATCCGGTCGGCGAGCTTGTACTGCCGTGACGCGGTGTACACACCGAGCGCGATGCCGATGACGGTCGTGATGAGCGTCGCGCCCAGAACCAGTTCCGCACTGACCCAGATCCGGTACGCGACCTGCTCGTTGACCGATTCACCGGTGGGCCCGAGGCCCCAATCCCAGCGGAGGACGATCCCGGTGATCCACGTCCACCAGCGCTCCAGGAGCGGGATGTTCTCGCTCAGGTTGCGGGGAGCGAGGAGCCGCTCGATCTCCTCGGGGGAGAGCGGCGGGCGGCGCTGGGCGTAGTTGTTCTCGGGATCGAGGAAGTTCCACGCCAGGAAGTAGGTGATGTTCGTCGCGACGACGATCATCAGCGCCCACCCCAATAGGCGGCGCACGAGATACTTGATCAAGGTGATGATTCTTTCTCTGTTCTACAGCCGTGCGCGGGATCTGCCGACGCAACGCTGGGTCGGGATGTATTCAAGCATCATCCATCGTTTTCACGAAGTGACACCGCATCGGGCTGTTACGGAGTCCTAACGCCTGCGGTATCCAGTGTCACTGTTCCCCAGGCAACTTCGGGAGACTATCACCGGTCGGGACGAATCGGGGATTAGGCCCTCCTGAACGTAGAATCGACGGAACCCGACCGCTCGCACAAGGACCGCATGTCACCCCGCGCACTCTCCCCGTTGTCGCCCGCAGCCACGCCCGCGACGCAGATCCGCAACTTCTGCATCATCGCCCACATCGACCACGGCAAGTCGACGCTGGCGGATCGGATGCTGCAGATCACTGGCGTGGTCGCCGATCGCGACATGCGTGCGCAGTACCTCGATCGCATGGACATCGAGCGCGAGCGCGGCATCACGATCAAGAGCCAGGCGGTGCGGATGCCGTGGCAGCTCGAGGACCAGACGTTCGCGCTCAACATGATCGACACTCCCGGCCACGTCGACTTCACGTACGAGGTGTCGCGTTCCCTCGCCGCGTGCGAAGGGGCGATCCTGCTGGTCGACGCCGCGCAGGGCATCGAAGCGCAGACCCTCGCGAACCTGTACTTGGCGCTCGAGAACGATCTGACGATCATCCCTGTGCTGAACAAGATCGACCTACCGGCCGCGGACCCGGACAAGTTCGCGAAGGAGCTCGCCGACCTCATCGGTGGGCGCCCTGAGGACGTGCTGCGAGTGTCGGGCAAGACCGGCGTCGGCGTGGAGGAGCTGCTGGACCGCATCGTCGAGCAGATCCCAGCACCGGTCGGCGACCCGGACGCACCGGCGCGCGCGATGATCTTCGACTCGGTGTACGACGCCTACCGCGGCGTGGTGACCTACGTGCGCATGGTGGACGGGCAGCTGCAACCACGCGAGCGCATCCAGATGATGTCGACCAAGGCCACGCACGATCTGCTCGAGATCGGCGTATCGAGCCCCGAGCCGATCCCCACCAAGGGCCTCGGCGTCGGCGAGGTGGGCTATCTCATCACCGGTGTGAAGGACGTGCGGCAGTCGAAGGTGGGTGACACCGTCACGAGCGCCCGCAAGCCCGCCGAAGAGGCGCTGGCCGGATACACCGATCCCAAGCCGATGGTGTTCTCGGGCATCTACCCGATCGACGGCAGCGACTACGCACTGCTGCGCGAAGCGCTCGACAAGCTCAAGCTGTCGGACGCCTCGCTGCAGTACGAGCCGGAGACATCCGTCGCGCTCGGCTTCGGCTTCCGCTGCGGATTCCTCGGACTGCTGCACCTCGAGATCATCACCGAGCGTCTCTCGCGTGAGTTCGACCTCGACCTCATCACGACCGCGCCCAGCGTGATCTACGAGGTCACCACCGACACGGGGGAGAAGGTCACCGTCACCAACCCCAGCGAGTACCCCGACGGTCGGGTCGCCAGTGTGGCCGAGCCGATGGTGAAGGCAGCCATTCTGCTGCCGAAGGACTACGTCGGCACCGTCATGGAGCTGTGCCAGTCCCGTCGCGGTTCGCTTCTGGGTATGGAGTACTTCTCCGAGGAGCGCGTCGAGCTGCGTTACAACATCCCGCTCGGCGAGATCGTGTTCGACTTCTTCGACCAGCTGAAGTCGAAGACCCAGGGGTACGCGTCCCTCGACTACGAGCCGTCCGGTCAGCAGGAGGCCGATCTGGTGAAGGTCGACATCCTGCTGCAGGGCGAGAAGGTCGACGCCTTCAGCTCGATCGTGCACCGTGACAAGGCGTACAGCTACGGCACGATGATGGCCGAGCGGCTGCGGAAGCTCATTCCGCGTCAGCAGTTCGAGGTGCCGATCCAGGCGGCCATCGGCGCTCGCATCATCGCCCGCGAGACCATCCGTGCGATCCGCAAGGACGTGCTCGCCAAGTGCTACGGCGGTGACATCAGCCGCAAGCGCAAGCTCCTCGAGAAGCAGAAGGAGGGGAAGAAGCGCATGAAGATGGTCGGGCGCGTCGAGGTCCCCCAGGAGGCGTTCATCGCCGCCTTGTCCGGCGACGTCGAAGGCAAGGACAAGAAGTAGCCCGCTGGCTGGGTCCCTACGTCCACGGCATGACGTCGATCTTCCTCGGATCAGGTTGATGCCGTTCCGGGCTGTGGATAAGCCTCGGTTGCAGGTTGGGCCCTTCCACGGGCTCAGGCACCCAGCCGGGCGGGCCGGGCGATTCGGGCGGTGTCCAGCTTGCCTGGGTAGGCTGGACCTCATGCGTCGCGGCACATTCCGAGAAGGCACGGTGGACTACGCCGCGGTCGGGGCGACCCACGCCCCCGATCTCATGCAGTACCCGCCGGAGCGCAGCATCCCCGCCGAGGAGTCATGGCGGATCGGCAGCGGCGAGGAACGCTTCCACACTGCGGGGGAGGCGCTGCTGTCCTGGACGGCGCAGCGCGCCGCCGGCCTGGAATTGATCGACGTACGTCCGGCATCCGGCGCCGGCTACAGCGGCGTGAGCTTCGACGCCGAGGGTGCTCCCATCGCGCCGAACCGCACCACCGTCGAGCAGCGCTACGACGGCGAGGGCACCCCGTTCGTGGCCCCCGGCATGACCCTGAAGGTGCGCGGACGCGTCGCCGGTATGCGGGCCGACGCCGAGCTGCGCGTCATCTCGGTCACCGAGGAGCGTCGCCGCATCGGCTTCGTGCTCGGTACCGTCGGCGGCTCGGTCGTGAGCGGTGAGGAGTCGTTCGACGTGGAGTGGCGCGAGGACACTGACGAGGTGTGGTTCACGGTCCGCGCCTTCGACGCCCCTGTTTCGGTGCTGTACCGCATCCCGTGGCTCGTCAAGCGTCGCCGTCGCGAACTGTTCGCGCGCTACCTCCGCGCGATCTCCCCGCTGTATGCGACCCCCGTCTGATGGCGGGTCCGCTTCCGCTCGGAGACCCCGCTCCGTCCGACGGTCGACTGCCTTCGGATCTTCCGATCGACCCGGCTGTTCCGTTCTCCGCCTACCTGCACGTGCCGTTCTGTCGTGTGCGCTGCGGCTACTGCGACTTCAACACCTACACCTCCGGTGAGCTGCGCGGCGCCCGTCAGGAGGACTACGCGACCACCCTGATCGGAGAGATCGACCTCGCCAGGCGGGTGCTGGCGGAGGCCGGAGGGCCGCGCCCCCTCGACACGGTGTTCTTCGGCGGCGGGACCCCGACCCTGCTCCCGCCCGGTGACCTCGCCCGGATGCTGGACGCCGCGGCGACCGCGTTCGGCATCCGCGACGGCGCCGAGGTCACCGTCGAGGCCAACCCCGACACGGTCACCACCGACGTGATGCGCACACTCGCCGACGCCGGGGTCACCCGGGTGTCCATCGGCATGCAGTCCGCCGTCCCGCACGTGCTGGCGGCCCTGGACCGCACCCATCGTCCGGAGAACGTCGGCGCGGCGGTGCGCGCGGCGCGCGATGTCGGCCTGGACGTGAGCGTCGACCTGATCTACGGTGCGCCCGGCGAAAGCCTGGGCGACTGGGAGCGCTCGCTCGACGCGGCACTGGGGCTCGCGCCCGACCACATCTCGGCCTACGCGCTGATCATCGAGGACGGCACCAAGCTCGCCAGGCAGATCCGCCGCGGCGAGGTGCCCGCGCCCGACGACGACCTGCAGGCCGACATGTACGAGCTGGCCGACGCGCGACTCGCCGACGCGGGATACGACTGGTATGAGGTGAGCAACTGGGCGCGTCGCGCGAACGCCGCGCAGGCGGACGCGGGAACCGAGGATCACCGTTCCCGTCACAACATGGCGTACTGGCGCGGGTCGGACTGGTGGGGCTTCGGCCCGGGCGCGCACAGCCACGTGGCGGGCCTGCGCTGGTGGAACGTCAAGCACCCGGCCGCCTACGCGCAGCGGCTCGCGGGTGCGCAGTCGCCCGCCGCCGGCCGGGAACGACCTGGCGCCGATGCGCGGAACCTCGAGCGCGTCCTGCTGCAGAGCCGGCTCGCCGAGGGGCTGCCGCTCGACGACATCCCTCCTGAAAGGCGCGATCGGGTCGCCGGGCTGATCGCCGACGGCCTGGTGCAGGCGCAACCCGCCCTGCGCGAGCGTCGCGTGCGCCTCACGCTGCGAGGGCGTCTTCTTGCGGATGCCGTCGTGCGCGCCCTCACCGACTGACGGGCATGACGGGTAGAATTGGCACTCGGTAGGACTGAGTGCCAGCGGGAGGGATGATGGTCACAGAGAGAGGACTGCAGGTTCTCCGCGCCATCGTGCAGGACTACGTCGAGTCCCACGAACCGGTCGGCAGCAGGTCGATCGTCGAGCGCCACGCATTCGGGGTCTCCGCCGCCACCATCCGCAACGACATGGCCCAGCTCGAGGACGAGGAACTCATCGTCGCGCCGCACACGTCGTCGGGACGCGTGCCCACAGACAAGGGCTACCGGGTGTTCGTCAACCACTTGGCTCAGCTGCGTCCGCTCTCGGCCGCTCAGCGCAGCGCCATCGAGACCTTCCTCGCCGACCCGAGCGACCTCGACGACCTGATGGCGCGCACCGTCCGCGTGCTCACGCAGCTCACCGGCCAGGTGGCGCTCGCCCAGTACCCGTCGTTCGCCCGCGCCCACATCACGCACGTCGAGCTCGTCGCCATCGCGCCCAACCGCCTGCTCGTGATCCTCGTCACCGACACCGGCGGCGTGTCGCAGCGCATCGCTCACCTGCCGATCGACGTCGACGACGAGGACGTCGCCGTGCTCCGCGCCCGTCTCGCCGCGCTCGTCACGGGCCGGGCAGTCAGCGACGCGGCGGACCGGCTGCAATCCCTCGCCGTGCCGGAGGAGGGCTCGCCCGCGGTGCGCATCCACGCCGCACTGGCGCCGCTCACCGTCGTCATCGCGGAGGAGCTCGACGAGTTCCGGCAGGACCGCCTGGTGATGGCGGGCGCGGCGACGCTCGCCCGCCGCGAGCAGGACTTCCGCGGCAGCATCCATCCGCTGCTCGAGGCGATCGAGGAGCAGGTGACCCTGCTGCGCCTGATGAGCGAGATGGTGACGGACGAGCACGGTCTCGCCACCAGCATCGGCAGCGAGAACGCCCCGTTCGGCCTCACGGAGGCGTCGATCGTGGCCAGCAACTACGCAGCCTCCGGCGGCACGGCGCGCGTCGGCGTGATGGGCCCGACGCGCATGGACTATCCGAGCAACCTCGCAGCGGCCAGGGCCGTGGCCCGCTACCTGACGCGGATGCTCGAGGAAGACGAGGCGAGCCGCTGAGGCGGCGCGCTCAGACGTACCCAGAAAGGCGAAAGTGGCCGACCACTATGAGGTCCTCGGGGTGTCTCGCGACGCCACCCAGGACGAGATCAAGAAGGCGTATCGGAAGCTCGCCCGGCAGCTGCACCCCGACGTGAACCCCGGGGAGGACGCCTCCGAGCGCTTCAAGCTGGTCACGCACGCGTACGACGTGCTCAGCGACGAGGAGTCCCGCCGGCGCTACGACATGGGCGGCGACGACGGCGGCTCCTTCGGCGGGTTCGGCGGATTCGGCGACATCTTCGAGACGTTCTTCGGCTCCGGTGGGGCGCGTGCCGGCCGGCCGCGCTCGCGCCGGGAACGCGGTCAGGACGCTCTCGTGCGCATCAACCTCGAGCTCGGTGACGTGGTGTTCGGCGTGCACCGCGACATCGAGGTCGACACGGCCGTGCTCTGCGAGACCTGCCAGGGTTCGTGCTGCCAGCCCGGCACCTCACCGGTGACCTGTGACGTCTGCGGCGGAAGCGGGCATGTGCAGCGCCAGGTGCGCAGCCTGCTCGGCAACGTCGTCACCTCCCAGCCGTGCGGCAGTTGCGAGGGTTACGGCACGAAGATCCCGTACCCGTGCGGCACCTGCGGCGGTCAGGGACGGGTCCGTTCGCGCCGCACCGTCTCGCTCGACATCCCCGCCGGCGTCGAGACCGGCCTGCGCCTGCAGCTGCCCGGCTCGGGCGAGGTCGGTCACGGCGGTGGCCCCAACGGCGATCTCTACGTCGAGGTCTCGGTCGCCCCGCATCCGGTGTTCAGCCGCGACGGCGACGATCTGCTGGCGACTCTCGAGGTGTCGATGACGGATGCCATCCTCGGCACCACCACGACGATCGAGGGTCTGGACGGCGCGGTCGATCTGGAGATCCGCCCCGGCATCCAGTCGGGGGACATGCTGACCATCTCCGGGCGCGGCATCACGCCGCTGCGCGGCACCCAGCGCGGCGACCTCCGCGTCGGCGTGCAGGTGGTCACGCCGACCAGGCTGGACGCCGCACAGCGCAAGCTCATCGAGGACTTCGCGAAGAAGACCAAGGCGCCGGCGCCGCGGCTCGCGCAGTTCCAGCAAGGCCTGTTCTCCAAGCTGCGCGACCGGTTCCGCAGCCACTGATCTGCACCGAACCGAACGGACGGCCATGTCGCTGCACTTCGTCACCCCCACCTCCACCGACGCGGAGGTGGGCGAGCTCGTCACGCTCACCGGAGCGGAGGCCAAGCACGCCGCCGTGGTCCGCCGGGTGCGTGTGGGGGAGACGGTCACACTGGGCGACGGGTCGGGGGTATGGCTCGAAGGCGTGGTCGAGGACGTCTCGGCCGCACAGGTGAGGGTCCGGGTGCACAGCCGCACCACCCACGACGCCCCGCCGGTGCGCATCGCCCTCGCCCAGGCGTTGGCCAAGGGCGACCGTGACGAGCTCGCCGTGCAGGCGGCGTGCGAACTCGGCGTGGACGAGATCATCCCGTGGCAGGCGGGTCGCAGCATCTCCCGCTGGGAGGGCGCGAAGGCCGCCAAGGGGCGGGATCGGTGGGCCACCATCGCGCGTGAGGCGGCCAAGCAGGCGCACCGGCCGTGGGTGCCGCGGGTCGACGAGGTGCACAGCACCGCGCAGCTTGCAGCTCTCGCCGCCGACCGACGGATGCTGGTGCTCGACCCCACCGCACAGGCGCGGCTCACCGGCATCCGGCCCGACGGTCGCGACATCCTGCTCGTGGTCGGGCCGGAGGGCGGCATCGCTCCTGAGGAGCTCACCCGTTTCGCCGACGCGGGAGCCGAGCGCGTGCGGCTGGGTGACACCGTGCTGCGCACCTCCACCGCGGGTCCCGCCGCGATCGCGGTGCTCTCCGGGGCGCTCGGCCGCTGGTGAGGGCCGGGGCACACCGCCGCACCCGAGGCTCGGGTCCGCCCCGGTCAGTAGACTGAACGCATGACGGAACCCTCGATCTTCACCCGCATCCTGAACGGGGAGATCCCTGGCGAGATCCTCGCCGACACGGACCGTGTCTTCGCGATCCGCGACATCGCGCCGCAGGCGCCCGTGCACCTCCTGGTGATCCCCAAGACCCAGGAGTACCGCGACGTCACCGAGCTGGCCGCCGGCGATCCGGAACTGCTGGCGGAGATGGTGGCCGTCGCGAAGGATCTCGCCACAGAGCACGCCGACGGGGAGTTCCGGCTGATCTTCAACACCGGAGCGGGAGCAGGCCAGACCGTGTTCCACGTGCACGCACACCTGCTCGCTGGCGGCCTCGACGAGAAGAGCCTCGGTGCCTGACGAATCCGCTCCGCAGTTCCCCGCACAGCCCGAGTACACCGAGCGCCTGTACGCCGACGGCGTCGCCATGGTGCAGCTGCTCGGCCCGCAGGACCGGCTGCTGCGGATGCTGGAGAAGCAGCATCCGCGCGTTCAGGTGCTCGTCCGCGGCAATGAGATCAACCTCGGCGGCTCCGCCGAGGACGTCGCCGAGGCGAAGAAGCTCGTGGAAGAGCTCATCGCGATGACCAGGGCTGGCCACGACCTGCTTCCCAGCGACGTCGAGAACTCGGCACGGATGCTGCGCCTGGACGAGGGCCCGCGGCCCAGCGAGGTGCTCGGCGAGGCGATCCTTTCCACTCGCGGCAAGGTCATCCGCCCCAAGACGATGGGGCAGAAGGAGTATGTCGACGCGATCGACCAGAACACCATCGTGTTCGGCATCGGCCCGGCGGGGACCGGAAAGACCTACCTGGCTATGGCCAAGGCCGTGCAGGCGCTGCAGCGCAAAGAGGTGCAGCGGATCATCCTCACCCGCCCCGCCGTCGAGGCCGGCGAGCGGCTCGGGTTCCTGCCCGGATCGCTCACCGACAAGATCGACCCGTATCTGCGTCCCCTGTACGACGCGCTGAACGAGATGATGGACCCCGAGGTCGTGCCGCGGCTGATGACCACCGGCACCATCGAGGTCGCGCCGCTGGCGTACATGCGCGGCCGCACCCTGAACGACTCGTTCGTCGTGCTCGACGAGGCGCAGAACACCACACCGGAGCAGATGAAGATGTTCCTCACGCGCCTCGGGTTCGGCACCAAGATGGTCGTCACCGGCGACATCACCCAGATCGACCTTCCGCACGGCGCGTCCGGGCTGCGCCTGGTGACACGCGTGCTGAAGGACATCGACGACATCCACTTCGCACGGCTGACCAGCGACGACGTGGTGCGCCACTCGCTGGTCGGTCGCATCGTCGACGCGTACAGCGAATACGACGAGCAGCGCACCGCCGCGCGCATCGAGCGCGAGCAGGCGCATGAGTTCGCCAACCGCGCGGAGCGGCGTGCTGCACTGCGGCAGTCGCCCCGCGACCGCAAGCCGAGACGAGGCCTGGCATGATCGAGATCAACAACGAGTCCGCCGTCGAGATCGACGAGACGGTGCTGCAGCGGCTCACCGAGTTCAACCTCGCGCAGCTGCACGTCAGCCCCGACGCCGAGGTCGCGATCGTCCTGGTCGACGAGGGAGCGATGGAGTCGCTGCACGTGCAGTGGATGGACGAACCGGGCCCCACCGACGTGCTGAGCTTCCCGATGGACGAGCTGCGTCCGGGTACGCCCGACCGCCCCACCGCCCCGGGGCTTCTCGGCGACATCGTGCTGTGCCCGCAGGTCGCCGAGACGCAGGCGGCCGCAGCCGGCCACTCGCTGATGGACGAGCTGATCCTGCTCACCACGCACGGCCTGCTGCACCTGCTCGGCTTCGACCACGCGGAGCCCGACGAGGAGCGTGAGATGTTCGGCCTGCAGCGCGAGCTGATCGCCGGGTTCGCCCGGGCCGAACGGCACCGATGACCCCGGCGATACTGCTCGCCGCCGCCGTGCTCCTGGTCGCCTTCGGCGGTCTCATGGCGGCGGTGGACGCCGCCTTCTCGGTCAGTTCCCGCTCCGACCTGGAGGAGATGGCAGAGGACGGGCGCGGCGCGGTCGCGCTGCGCCGCATCGCCGCCGACCCCGACCCGCACGTCAACGCCGTGGCGTTCATGCGTGTGCTCGCAGAGACGACCGCGGCCGTGCTGGTCACCGTGGCGTTCGCGTTCCTGCTGCCGAACATCTGGTGGGCGATGCTCGCCGCCGCCGTGCTCATGACCGGCATCACGTTCGTGCTCGTCGGCTCCAGCCCGCGCTCGTTCGGGCGGCTGCACGCCGACGGGATGCTGCGGGTGTGGGCGCCCACCGTCCGCGGCGTGCGGATCCTGCTCGGTCCGCTCGCGCAGGCGTTGGTGCGCGTCGGGCAGCGAGTGACGCCCGGCACCGGCCGCAGCAGCTTCGCATCGGAGGAGCAACTGCTCAGCATGGTCGACGAGGCCGCGTCGAACGACCTCATCGAGGAGGACGACCGCGACCTGATCCACTCCGTCTTCGACTTCACCGACCAGTTCGTGCGCGCGGTGATGGTTCCGCGTACCGAGATGCTCACCGTGGACGCGGCGGCGACCACCACCGAGGCGATGGATCTGTTCCTGCGCAGCGGGGTCTCGAGGATGCCGGTGGTCGACGACGAGGCGGACGACGTCGTCGGCGTGCTGTACCTCAAGGACCTCGTGCAGTTCGCCTACCGCGACGACAGCGCCTGGCGTGGCGCGCTCGTGCGTCCGATCGCCCGCCCCGCCACGTTCGTGCCGGAATCGATGCGTGCCGAGACGTTGCTGCAGCAGATGAAGCGCGACGCCGTGCACGTGTGCCTCGTCATCGACGAGCACGGCGGCATTTCGGGCCTCGTCACGCTGGAGGACCTCATCGAGGAACTGGTCGGCGAGATCTCCGACGAATACGACCGCGGACCGGCCGAGGTCGTCGACCTCGGCGATGGTCGCTACCGGGTGAGCTCCCGGCTCTCCCTCGAGGACGTCGGCGACCTGTTCGGCCTCGAGCTGGAGGACGACGACGTCGACTCCATCGGCGGGCTGCTCGGCAAGGCTCTGGGCCGCATCCCCCAGCCGGGAGCCACGGCCACCGTGCACGGCCTGGTGCTCACCGGCGGCGCCTCCCGCGGACGCGGCCGCGGTATCGCCACCGTGTTCGTGGAGCGGGTGCCGCAGGACACCGAAGAGGACGATCGTGAAGAAGGAGAGCGGGATGACTGAGACGCGCAGCGGATTCGTGACGTTCGTCGGACGGCCCAACGTCGGCAAATCCACGCTGACCAACGCGCTGGTGGGCGAGAAGATCGCCATCACCAGCGAGAAGCCGCAGACCACCCGGCGGGCGATCCGCGGCATCCTGAACCGCCCCGACGGGCAACTGGTGATCGTCGACACCCCCGGCATCCACAAGCCGCGGACGCTCCTCGGCGAGCGGCTCAACGACCTCGTCGAGCAGGTGCTCGGCGACGTGGACGTGATCGGCTTCTGCGTGCCCGCGACCGAGAAGGTGGGCCCGGGCGACCGGCGCATCGCCGCCTCACTGGACGGCTATCCGCGTGCCAAGAAGGTCGCGATCGTCACCAAGACGGATGCCGCGCACAAGGACGACATCGTCGAGCGGCTCATGGAGGTCGACTCGCTGCGCGAGGACTGGGCTGCGGTGATCCCGCTGTCCGCGCTCACCCGCGAGCAGCTGGACGTGCTCGCCGACGAGATCGTGCAGCTGATGCCGACCGGTCCGCGGCTGTACGACGAGGGCGTCGTCACCGACGAATCCGACGAGGACCGCATCGCGGAGATCATCCGGGAGGCGGCGCTGGAGGGCGTGCGCGACGAACTGCCGCACTCGATCGCCGTGGTCGTCGACGACATCGCCCCGCGCGAGGACGGCGATCTGACCGACGTGCACGCCTCGATCGTCGTCGAGCGAGACAGCCAGAAGGCCATCATCATCGGACGCAAGGGCTCGCGGCTCCGCGACGTCGGCGCCGCCGCCCGCGCCGGCATCGAGGAGCTCCTCGGCACCCGCGTGTTCCTGAAGCTGCACGTCAAGGTCGCCAAGGAATGGCAGCGCGACCCGAAGCAGCTGGGCCGCCTCGGATTCTGACGTGGAACGCCACTGGATCGCCCCCGCATGGGGACCACCGCAGACTTGGCGTTTCGTCGAGACCGAGCCGCCGCCGCCCGGCCCGGGAGAGGTGACGATCCGGGTGCGCGCGGCCGGCGTGAACCCGGCGGATGCCAAGCACGTCGCAGCTCCACGAAGCTCGAGCGGCGCCGATGTTCGCTGGCCGGTCCCCATCGGCTACGAGGTGTCGGGGGTGATCGAGGCCATCGGCCCGAGCACGGGCATCATCACGGGTGAGGCCTCCGTCGGCGACGAGGTGATCGCGTTCCGCGTGCGCGGCGGGTATGCCACCGCGCTCACTGTCCCCGCCGACAAGGTGCTGCACAAGCCGAGCACGCTGACGCACGCCGAGGCGGCGAACCTCCTGCTCGCCGGCACGACAGCCGCCGAGATGCTCGCCGTCGTGGACGCCGCGGAAGGGGAGACCGTCCTGCTGCACGCGGCATCCGGTGCTGTCGGGGCCAGCGTGCTGCAGCAGGCGGCACTGCGTGGCGTCACCGTGATCGGCACGGCCAGTCCCGCGCGGTTCGATGAGGTGCGCCGGTTCGGCGGCATCCCGGTGGCGTACGGACCCGGGTTGTCGCAGCGCGTGCGGGATGCCGCGTCGCAGGCGCACGCCGGCCGCCTGGCGGCGGCCTTGGACGCCGCCGGCACCGACGAGGCGGTGGACGTCTCCCTCGAGCTCATCCCCGACCGCGGCCGCGTCGTGACCGTCGCCGCGGCGGCACGGGCCGCTCAACACGGCTTCCACGCCATCGCCGGATCCCAGCCCGACAGCGCTCGGTTCCGGGACGCCGCCAGGGCGCGCCTGGTCGACCTCGCCGAGCGCGGCCTGCTCACGGTGCCGCTCGCTCGCACCTTCCCGCTCGCTCACGCGCCCGACGCGCTGGGATTCTTGGGGCAGGGGCACCCGGGTGGCAAGCTCGCGCTGATCCCGTGACGGCGTCGCCTCGGGTCAGCCGGCGCTCTCGCGCAACGCGGAACGGATGACCACCACACCGTCGCCGAACTCGGCGTCCGCGGCATTCTGATAGGTGCCGTCGTCCCACAGCACGTCCACCCACAGGTAGCCGCGCTCGGGGTAGGACCCGAAGTACGTCGAGCCGTCGTCGCCGAGCCGCCCGTCGAGTTGCGCCTGGATCTCGAGCAGCCGCTCCTCTGAGGTGTCGCCGGTCTCTCCGCCGGTCGGATCCTCGGGCATCATCGGGTCGTACAGCGCCAGAAGGATCGGCGGCTGGGTCGGCGTGAACCGCTCGCCGTCGTATGTGCCGGTCAGCGCGTACGCGCCCCAGCGCGTCGTGCCGCTCGCCTCGCTGCCCTCGACCCCGTCCCAGCTCCAGCCCTCGATCGGGATGCCGCTGCACTGCGGGGGATAGGACTCCATGATCGGACCGAGGCAGAACTCCACCGCACCGTTCTCGTCCATCACGGTGCCCGTGCCAGTCACTTCTCCGGCCGGCGGTGTCGGCGCCTCCGCGCCCAGCCGGGGGCCGTCGGCGTCGGCCGAACTGGTCGGCGGTGCCGAGCCGGGAGTGCCCGTGCAGCCGTTCAGCACGAGCATTCCGACAAGGGAGACGGCCGCGAGATGCCCGACGCTGCGCAGTGTGCTCATGCTTCGAGAGTGTCGTGCCATGGCCGATCGTCTCACGGTTGCGTGCATCCTGGCATCCGATGCTGTTACGATCGATGCATGCCTTTCGGCGCGCTGCTTCTTCTTAGCTGCCGCGACGAGGCCTGATTCCGGGCCTTCCTCGTCGCGGCGCTCGTGTTGGCCTGACACATTTCGACGAAGAGAAGAAGTCCCATGAAGAACAATCAGCGCCCCTCCTCGATGCCGGTTCACAAGTACCGTCCGTTCCACGAGCAGATCCAGGTCGACCTGCCCGACCGCACCTGGCCGGCCAAGCGCATCACGCAGGCGCCCCGCTGGTGCGCGGTCGACCTGCGCGACGGCAACCAGGCCCTCATCGATCCGATGTCCCCTGAGCGCAAGCGCGTCATGTTCGAGTTGCTCGTGAGCATGGGGTACAAGGAGATCGAAGTCGGTTTCCCGTCCGCCAGCCAGACCGATTTCGACTTCGTGCGTCAGCTGATCGAAGAGAACCTGATCCCCGACGACGTCACCATTCAGGTGCTGACCCAGTGCCGCGAGCACCTCATCGAGCGCACCTACGAGGCGATCGCCGGGGCCAAGCAGGCCATCGTGCATTTCTACAACTCCACCAGCGTGCTGCAGCGCGATGTCGTGTTCCGCTCCGACCGCGAGGGCGTCAAGCAGATCGCGCTCGAGGGAGCCCGGCTGTGCCGCCAGTTCGAGAAGCGCATCCCCGACACGCAGGTGTACTACGAGTACTCGCCGGAGAGCTACACCGGCACCGAGCTGGAGTACGCCGTCGAGGTGTGCAACGCGGTGCTGGACGTTCTCGAGCCGACCCCGGACCGCAAGGTGATCATCAACCTGCCGGCCACTGTGGAGATGGCATCGCCCAACGTGTACGCCGACTCGATCGAGTGGATGAACCGGCACCTGGCGCACCGTGAGAACGTCATCCTGTCGCTGCATCCGCACAACGACCGCGGTACCGCCATCGCCGCGGCGGAATTGGGCTACATGGCCGGCGCCGACCGCATCGAGGGATGTCTGTTCGGCAACGGCGAGCGCACCGGCAACGTCGACCTGGTCGCGCTGGGCATCAACCTGTTCACCCAGGGCATCGACCCGCAGATCGACTTCAGCGACATCGACCAGATCAAGCGCACGGTCGAGTACTGCAACCAGCTGCCGGTGCCGGAGCGCAGCCCGTGGGCCGGGGACCTCGTCTTCACCGCGTTCAGCGGCTCGCACCAGGACGCCATCAAGAAGGGTTTCGAGGCCATGGATGCCCGTGCCAAGACGCAGGGCGTGTCGGTGGACGAGATCGAGTGGGCGGTGCCGTACCTCCCGGTCGACCCGAAGGATCTGGGCCGCTCGTACGAAGCGGTCATCCGCGTCAACTCACAGTCCGGCAAGGGGGGAGTGGCGTACCTGCTGAAGACCGACCACGCCATCGACCTGCCACGCAAGCTGCAGATCGAGTTCTCCGGCGTCGTGCAGGCCAAGACGGATGCAGAGGGCGGCGAGGTCACCAGCGAGGAGATCTGGGAGATCTTCACCGACGAGTACCTGCCCGCCGCGGACCAGTCGGCCAAATGGGGCCGGTTCGAACTGCTCGGCACCGAGATCCGCAGCGACATGTCGGGCGAGGTGCAGCTGGACGTGGTGCTGCGCGACGATGAGCAGCGGGTCACGGCATCCGGCCGCGGCAACGGCCCCGTCGCAGCCTTCGTCGAGGTGCTGCGCGAGCACGGATTCGACATCACTGTCTACGACTACGTCGAGCACGCACTCAGCGCCGGCGGCGACGCGCAGGCCGCCGCCTACGTCGAGCTGCAGGTCGGCGATCAGCGGCTCTGGGGTGTCGGGATCGACGGTGACATCTCTACGGCGAGCCTGAAGGCGATCGTTTCGGGTGTGAACCGCTCGATCCGCGCGCGCGTCGGCGAGCTCGCCGCCGTCTGACCTTCCTTCTTTTTCGGGTTTGGGGCGGATTCTCTCGTTCGGGGCGGTCGGGTGCCGCCCCAAACTCGAGAATCCGCCCCAAACCGTTTCTCAGAGGGGTCAGGAGACCCACTGGACCAGTTGCCAGACGAGGCCGTTGGGGTCGGCGAACTGGCAGTAGCGCTCGCCCCACGGCTCCGTCTCCGGCGGGGTGATGACGCGCGCCCCGGTGGCGGCGATGCGTCCGAACTCCTCGTCGAGATCCTCGACGACGAACACGAGCAGCAGCCCCTGACCTGCCGAGCCGGCGATCTCACGGGGCTTGAACGTCTCAAGTCCCGTGGCGAGGAAGATCAGGTTGGTGCTCGATGACGGATGCTTCAGCGAGACGAATCCGTCCGCCGACATCGCCTCCTGATAGCCGAAGTGGGTGGTGGCGAACTGTGCGGACGCGGTGACGTCCGGCACGTTGAGGGAGACGGCGGTCTGGGTGATGTTCACGAGGACTCCTGTCGATAAACAACGTACGGCGTACAGGGTAACTCGGTGAGGTGAGAGGATATTCCCATGGCGCGAGATCTTCTCGATCTGCTCTGGAGGGACAGTCCGCACGCGGCGACCGGTGGACGGCGCGGGCCGCGTGCACGCGTCGGGGTCGGTGACCTGGTCGCGCGCGCGATCGCGCTGGCGGATGCCGGGGGCCTGGGCGCCGTCTCGGTGAGAGCTCTGGCAGAGGCGCTGGGCATGACGCCGATGTCGATCTACACCCACGTCGACAGCCGCGACGACCTGCTGGTGCTGATGGCGGATCACGTTCATGCTGCCATGCCGGCCACGGCCTTCGGCGCGGCCGGCTGGCGGGTCCGTCTGCGCCGAGTCGCCGACGACAACCTCGCGCTGCTCGGCAAGCATGCCTGGATGCTGGATGTCACGGACCCGCGCACGGCGCTGGGGCCAGGGACCATCGCGAAGTACGACAGAGAGCTGCGGGTCTTCGATGGCACGGCCCTGGGGGACGTGGACCGCGACGCCGCACTGACACTCGTGCTCGACTTCACGCGGGCAGCCGCTCGGCGCATGGCGGAGAAGAACGCCGCGGGGGAGTTCGCCGAGATCTGGGAGCACGCCGCCGGACGCCTCGCGACGTATCTGGGGGAGGACTTCCCGCTCGCTCAGCGGGTCGGCGGCGCGGCGGGCGCGGCGATGGGGGCACCTGCCGACGCTGATGCGGCATGGCGGTTCGGGCTGGAACGGCTCATCGATGGGCTGGCGCCGCTCATCGACCCCGCCCCGACGCCCGGGGTCGCCTCCGCCTGACACCACGCTCTCGGGTTTGGGGCGGATTCTCCCGCTCGGGGCGGTTCCGAGCCGCCCCGAAATCGAGAATCCGCCCCAAACGGGAGGGGAGGAGAGGGGAGGAGAGGGGACGGGGCGGGGCGGGGCAGGACGAGACGCAAGGGCAGGCGGGTCAGGTGTCGGCGGGGGGAGGGAGGCGGATAGCGGACGTCTCGGCGGCGACCTTGCGCCGGTAGAGGCGGCGCTGCTCGGGCAGTGACACGTCGAACACGACGGAGAGCACGCGGATCACCGCCGTGACGGCGATGCCGATGACCGCGGCGAGAGTGATGCCCATGCCCAACTCGTGGGCGACGACGATGAACGCGCACCCGGCGCCGGCGGCGACGGCGTACAGGGAGCCGACATGCATGATCGCCACCGGCAGCCCCACGAGGACGTCGCGCAGCACGCTCCCGCCCACCGCCGCGCACACGCCGATGAAGACGGCGGGGATGGGAGGGATGCCGAGCCCGAGCGCCTTGCTGGTGCCGAACGCCCCGAACATGCCGATCACGACAGCGTCGAGCACGACGATGACGGTGTTCACGCGCTGGAAGACACCCGCCAGCAGCATCCCGAGCAGGGCGGCGCCGCCGGCCGCGAGCAGGTACCAGTTGCTCTGCAGCGTGGCCGGCGGCTGGCCGAGCAGCAGGTCGCGGATGAGGCCTCCGCCCATGCCGATCATGACGCCGATGATGGCGACGCCCAGCCAGTCGAGGCGGCGCTGCCCCTGGAACCCGGACGCGAACATCGCACCCTGGATGCCGCCGAGCCCGACGCCGAGCAGGTCGGCCCAGAGCGGAATGGTGAAGAGCGGTTCGGGCACGCGTCCATTCTCGCGTGCACGGAGGATAATCGTTGAATGCCCACCTACCGAGACGAAGCGGTGATCCTGCGCACCCATAAGCTCGGTGAGGCCGACCGCATCGTCACGATGCTCTCGCGACGCCACGGCAAGATCCGTGCGGTCGCGAAGGGGGTTCGGCGCACCTCGTCGAAGTTCGGCTCTCGGCTGGAGCCGTTCATGGTCGCGGACGTGCAGCTGTACCAGGGCCGCTCGCTCGACATCGTGCAGCAGGCGGAATCCCTCGGCGCCTACGGTGCTGAGATCGCGGTCGACTACGACCGGTTCACCGCGGCGAGCGCGATGGTCGAGACGGCCGACCGGCTCAACGAGGCGGAGGCGACGCAGGAGCAGTACCTTCTGCTCATCGGCGGACTGCGCTCGCTCTCCAGGGGCGAGCATGCGTCGCGCAGCATCCTGGACTCCTATCTGCTGCGCGTCATGGCGCTCTCCGGATGGGCGCCGGCGCTCGAGGCGTGCGCGCGCTGCGGCGCACCAGGACCGCACGCGTCGTTCGTCGCACAGATGGGCGGTCTGGTGTGCGCGCGGTGCGCGCCGGCCGGGAGCCCCCGCATCTCGGCATCCGCTCTGGCGCTGCTGCGCGCGCTGATGGGCGGCGACTGGGCGACGGTCGACGGAGCGCCGCATACCGACACGGCCGCCGCGTCAGGAACGATCGCGGCGTACGCGCAGTGGCATCTCGAGCGCGGCATCCGCTCGCTCGCCCACGTGGAAGGAACTCGGTGAGCCCGAAACCGTACACGCACAAGGACGCTGTGCCGTACCGCCCCCTGGACTGGACCGGCGTGCATCCGCCGGCGTTCCGGGCGGTGCCCAACCACGTCGCGATCGTCATGGACGGCAACGGCCGATGGGCCAATCGCCGCGGACTGAACAGGATCGAGGGCCACAAGGCCGGCGAGGAGGTGCTGCTCGACGTCGTCGCGGGTGCGATCCAGGCCGGGATCAGGCACCTCTCGGTGTACGCGTTCTCCACCGAGAACTGGGCGCGCTCTCCCGAGGAGGTGCGCTTCCTGATGGGCTACAACCGCGACGTCCTGCACCGCCGGCGTGATCAGCTCAACGAGTGGGGCGTGCGGGTGCGCTGGGCCGGACGCAAGCCGCGACTGTGGGGCTCGGTCATCAAGGAGCTGCAGTACGCGGAGCAGCTCACCCGCGGCAACGACGTGCTGACGCTGACGATGTGCGTGAACTACGGCGGACGGGTCGAGCTGGTCGACGCGATGCGCGCGATCGCCGCGGATGTCGTTGCCGGGCGCGTCAAGCCGAACGCGATCAGCGAGAAGATGATCCGGCGGCACCTGTACGTGCCGGACATGCCGGACGTCGACCTGTTCCTGCGCAGCTCGGGGGAGCAGCGCACCTCCAACTTCCTGCTCTGGCAGTCGGCGTACGCGGAGATGGTGTTCCTCGACACGCTGTGGCCGGACTTCTCCCGCGAGGAGCTCTGGCGCGCGATCGAGATCTACCTGTCGCGCGACCGCCGCTTCGGCGGGGCGGTGGACGCGCCCGTCAGGTGAGCGCGCGCAGCCACCGCTCGGTCTCGCGCGGCTGGCGCAGGCGGACCACGACGAGATGGGGGAACGTCTGCTGCGCAATGGGCATCCGCTCGGCCCAGTGATGACGGGTGCGGGTCTGCCACGCGAGGATGTTCTCGTGCGGATCGCGCGTCGTCAGCAGCCGCCAGAGCGGCTTCTCGACGTTGCCGTTGTACATCTCAGTGCGCAGGATGCTGCGTCCGAGGGTCCGCCGCAGCAGACGCGCCCGCACCACCGGCCAGGGGTAGTCCAGCCAGACGGCGAGCTGTGCGCGCGGGGCGAGGATGTCGTCTGTGCCCTTGCTGGTGTACTGCCATTCGGTCACCCAGCGTTCGGTGACGGCGAAGGCGCGCACGTCGTCGAGGAACTCCGGCCGCGGCGTCCAGTCCGGTCCGTGGTGCAGGGCGTCCATCTCGTGGCATTCGAGACCCCAGATCCCTGCCAGCCGGCGCGCCAGCGTGGTCTTGCCCGACCCGGTGACCCCGGCGATCAGCACCCGCTGGGGCCGGAACGGCAGGGGATCGTCGGCGGACAGCATCCGAAGATGCTACCAACGGAATACTTCCGGTCCGCGCGGGGTTGAGCCCAAGCGTGACTGAACCCATCTCGATCGACATCTGGTCCGACATCGCCTGCCCGTGGTGCTACATCGACAAGCGCAACCTCGAGAAGGGGCTCGCCGCGACGGCGGGTGACGAGGATGCGCCGCAGGTGACCATCACCTTCCACTCGTTCGAGCTCTCACCAGACACCCCCGCCGACTTCGACGGCGACGAGGTGGACTTCCTCGCCGGGCACAAGGGCATGCCCCGCGAACAGGTGAAGGGGATGCTGGAGCACGTGACGAACGTCGCGGCGGATGCCGGTCTGCACTACCGCTTCGACCTGCTCCAGCACACCAACACCGTCAAGGCGCACGAGCTGCTGCATTTCGCCAAGGCCAAGGGGCGCCAGCACGAGATGGAGGAACGCCTGATGTCGGCGTACTTCACCGAGGGACGGCACGTGGGTCGTGTGGACGACCTGGTCGCTCTCGCCGAGGAGGTCGGGCTGGACGCAACCGAGGCCCGCGAGGCACTGGAGTCGAATCGGTACCTGGCCGACGTGCGCGCCGACCAGGCGCAGGCACGCGCCTACGGCATCAACGGTGTGCCGTTCTTCGTCATCGACGGACAGTACGGCATCTCGGGCGCCCAGCCACCGGCGGCGTTCGAGAACGTGCTGCGCGATCTGTGGGCCAAGCGCGCAGCCGTGGTCGCCGAACCAGCTCGCTGACCGCGACCTGGCCGGCCCGACGCAGGACGGCTCAGCGAGCGCCGACGCCCAGCGCGCTCTCGACGGCGGCGACGATCTCGGGGTCGTCCGGCTTCTGCTTCGGACGGAACCGGCGCACGGAGCCGTCCGCGCCGACGAGGAACTTCTCGAAGTTCCATTCCACCCGCCCGGCCTTGCCGGCGGCATCCGGTGTCTGCGTGAGCGCCTTGTACAGCGCGTGGGCGTTGCGCCCGTTCACCTTCACCTTGTCGGCGATGGGGAAGCTGACGCCGTACGTGGTCGAGCAGAACTCGAGGATCTCGTCCATCGAACCCGGCTCCTGACCAAAGAACTGGTTGCACGGGAAGCCGACCACCGTGAAGCCGCGATCGCCGTAGGTGCGCTGCAGCTCCTCGAGCTGCGCATACTGCGGGGTGAGTCCGCACTTCGAGGCGACGTTGACGACGAGCACGACCTCGGCGCCCAGATCGTCGAGCGTCTTCTCGTGTCCTTCGGCGTCGGCGAACGGGATGGAGCGCACTGCGAGATCGGTCATATCCACAGCTTAAGTCGGTGCCACCGGGTGGGCGCCCGGTCTGGGACAATGGAGAGGACATGACCATCGCCACCGCCCCCGCCCCCGCTCTGCGCATCGGCCCGATCGATCTCGACGTGCCCGTCGTCCTGGCCCCGATGGCGGGGATCACGAACACCGCGTTCCGCCGGCTGTGCCGCGAGTACGGCGCCGGGCTGTACGTCAGCGAAATGATCACGTCGCGGGCCCTGGTGGAGCGCAACGCGATCACGATGCGTCTGATCCAGCATCATGAGAGCGAGACGCCGCGCTCGATCCAGCTTTACGGCGTCGATCCGGCGACCATCGCCGAGGCGGTGCGCATCATCGTCGCCGAGGACCGCGCCGACCACATCGATCTGAACTTCGGCTGCCCGGTTCCCAAGGTCACCCGCAAGGGCGGCGGCGCGGCGCTGCCCTGGAAGACGACGCTGTTCGCCGACATCGTCACCCGCGCCGTCAAGGCCGCCGGTGACGTCCCGCTCACTGTCAAGATGCGCAAGGGCATCGACCGCAACCACCTCACCTTCCTCGACGCCGGCCGGGCGGCGGAGGATGCCGGGGCCGCGGCCGTCGCCCTGCACGCCCGCACCGCGTCGGAGTACTACTCCGGTCACGCCGACTGGAGCGCCATCGGCGAGCTGAAGGAAGCTGTCACCAGCATCCCGGTGCTCGGCAACGGCGACATCTGGTCGGCCGACGACGCGGTACGGATGATGACGGAGACCGGCTGCGACGGCGTCGTCGTCGGCCGAGGATGCCTCGGTCGACCGTGGCTGTTCGGTGAACTCGCGGCGGCTCTCGGCCCCGAGGAGGTGGCCGCCGCCCAGCCCCAGGTGGACGCCACCCTGCGCTTCGTCGCCGCGGCGTTCCGTCGCCACGCGCAGCTGCTCGTGGAGTTCTTCGAGGACGAGGACCGCGGATGCAAGGACATCCGCAAGCACGTCGCCTGGTACTTCAAGGGATACCCGGTCGGCGGCGAACTGCGCGCCGCTCTCGCTCGGGTCTCGACCCTGCAGGAAATCGACGACCTGCTCGGCGACCTGGAGGACGCGCCGTACCCCGGCGCGGGCGCGGAGGGACAGCGCGGACGCGCCGGCTCACCCAAGCGCACCGCGTTGCCGGAAGGCTGGCTCGACTCGCGGGAGATCGGCGAAGACACCGGCAGCATGATGCGCGGGGCGGAGATCGAGAACAGTGGCGGCTGATCGTTCGTCGGCACCCGGCTACGACGCCCACGACGCGGAGCGCTTCTACGGCGAGACCCATCGCTCCGAGCGCGACGATTTCGCCCGCGACCGCGCACGGGTGCTGCACTCGGCGGCGCTGCGCCGATTGGCGGCGAAGACCCAGGTCCTGAGCCCCGCCAGCACCGCCGACTTCGCCCGCAACCGGCTCACCCACTCCCTCGAAGTGGCGCAGGTTGGCCGCGAACTCGCCACGGCGCTGGGAGTCTCGGCCGACGTGGTCGACACCGCATGTCTGAGCCACGACCTCGGGCATCCGCCGTTCGGGCACAACGGCGAGCGGGCCCTCAACGAGTGGGCGGAGCACATCGGCGGCTTCGAGGGCAACGCGCAGTCGCTGCGCATCCTCACCCGACTCGAGGCCAAAGTGCTCGACGACGCCGGCGACTCGGTCGGCCTGAACCTCACGCGAGCCAGTCTTGACGCGACCTGCAAGTATCCGTGGACGGTGGACAGCCCACTGCCCGACCCCGGTGGGCGGCTGAAGTTCGGCGTGTACCCCGAGGACGAGGCGGTGTTCCGCTGGATGCGCGCGGAGGCCCCGGGCCGGCTGCGCTGCATCGAGGCCGAGATCATGGACCTGTCCGACGACATCGGCTACTCCGTGCATGATTTCGAGGACGCCATCGTCAACGGCTACCTGCACGTCGAGCAGCTGTCGGACCCCGCCGAGCACGACGCCCTGGTCGGCCGCATCCAGCAGTGGGTGGGCTACGACTTCACCCGCGACGAGCTGGCCGACGCGCTGTACCGCCTCACCTGCCAGCCGATGTGGCTCAAGTCGTTCGACCGCTCCCGCCGCGACCTGGCCAGGCTGAAGAACCTCACCAGCGACCTGATCGGGCGTTTTGCACGCGCCGCGGTGTCGGCGACGCGTGCCGCTTACCCTGGGCCGTCGCTCGCGCGCTACAGCGGCCACGTCGTGGTGCCACGGGTGGTGGAGGCGGAGATCGCCGTGCTGAAGGGGATCATGGGCCAGGCGATCGTCACGATCGACGCGCGCAAGGGCGTCTACAAGGAGCAGCGCCGGGTGCTCAAGCGGCTCGCCGATGCGCTGTGGTCGACCGACGCGCTGTGGTCGGCGGGGGCCGACGTGCTGGAGCCCGCGTTCGCCGCCGACTTCGTCGCCTCGACGACGGATGCCGAACGCGCGCGCGTCGTCGTGGATCAGGTGGCCAGTCTCACCGACCAGACCGCGGTGGACTGGCACAACCGCCTCGTCGGCGAGATCGACCCCGCCGAGGTCGGCATCTGGAGCCCGCGGCACGCGCGCCCGGTGGTACGGAGGCGAGCCGAGAGGCAGACGGTCGCCGAAGGGGCGCTCTGATGCCCCGCATCCGCCAGGCCGACGTCGAAGAGGTCAAGACCCGCACCAACATCGCCGACATCGTCGGCGAGCGGGTGGCGCTGAAGTCCGCCGGAGTCGGGTCGCTGAAGGGCCTCTGCCCGTTCCATGACGAGAAGAGCCCGAGCTTCCACGTGCGCCCGCAGGTCGGGTACTACCACTGCTTCGGGTGCGGCGCCTCGGGCGACGTGTACTCGTTCCTGCGGGAGATCGACCACGTCAGCTTCACCGAGGCCGTTGAACGTCTCGCCGGCCGGATCGGCTACGCGCTGCACTACGAGGACGGCGGCGCCGCCCCGGAGACGAGCGGGCGCAGCCGGCTGTACGCCGCGAACAGCGCCGCGGGGGACTTCTTCCGCGCGCAACTGCTCAGCCCCGAGGCCGAAAGTGCGCGCCGCTTCCTGGGCGAGCGCGGATTCGACGCGGGGGCCGCCGCGCACTTCGGCGTCGGCTACGCGCCGCGCGGCTGGGACGGGATGCTGAAGGCGCTGACCGCGCAAGGGTTCAGCCGCGACGAGCTGAGCGCGGCAGGGCTGGTCTCCACCGGGCAGCGCGGCGTGTACGACCGGTTCCGCGGCCGGGTGGTGTGGCCGATCCGTGACGTGACGGGGCAGACCATCGGGTTCGGCGCGCGGCGGCTCTACGACGACGACCAGGGACCGAAGTACCTGAATACGCCGGAGACTCCGATCTACAAGAAGGCGCAGGTGCTGTACGGTCTCGACCTCGCCAAGCGCGACATCGCCAGGGGCGACCCCCGCCGCGTGGTGGTGGTCGAGGGGTACACCGACGTCATGGCCTGCCACCTCGCCGGTGTGACCACCGCGATCGCGACCTGCGGCACCGCGTTCGGCGCCGAGCACATCAAGGTGCTGCGTCGCGTGATGGGAGACGACTCCGCCGCCGGAGAGGTGGTCTTCACGTTCGACGGCGACGAAGCGGGGCAGAAGGCGGCGCTGCGCGCCTTCAGCGAGGACTCCCGGTTCACCGCTCAGACCTTCGTCGCGGTCGCACCGGAGGGGCTCGACCCCTGCGACCTGCGGCTGCAGCGTGGGGATGCCGCGGTGCGCGGCCTCATGGACGCCAAGGTGCCCATGTTCGAGTTCGCCATCGACCGCAAACTCGCCGGGTACGACCTGTCGACCGTGGAGGGTCAGGTCGGCGCGCTGCGCGCCGCCGCCCCGATCGTGGCGGAGATCCGCGATGAGCTGCTGCGCCCCGGGTACGAGCGCGTGCTCGCGCGGCGCCTCGGCATGGACCCGACCGCCGTGCATCAGCAGGTGCAGCGCGCTCCACGCGGGGGCGCCCCGCAGCCGCACCGGGCGCATGCGACTCCCGCGCCGTCCGCACCGGGAGCGGGTGAGCCGGAGGCTCCCACCCGGGTCCGGCTCGCCGACCTGCCGAGGACCGCCGAGGTCGCTCTCGAGCGCGATGCGCTGATGGGGATGCTGCAGTACGGCCATCGCGTGGACGCAGCGCTGCTGTCGCGGGCGTTGGCGGAGCCGTTCCGGCATCCTGCGCTCGAAGCGGTTCGCGAGTCGGTGGCATCCGTCGCCGACCGCACTCGCGTCGGGTGGGCGACCGACGCAGCGGATGCCGTCCGCGAGCCGTTCCGGTCTCTGGCGGGGGAGCTGCTCATGATGCCGTTCCCCGCGCGCGATGAGGAGGGCGCCGTGGCCTCGGCGGCCGATCTCTGCCGGCGCCTGATCCTGCGCAGCATCGAACGCGAGAAGAACGAGCTGCTCGGCGCCGTGCAGCGGGTGCCCGCCGAATCGGACGGAGGGCGGGCGCTGCGGATGCGATTGCGGGATCTCGACATCGAGCGCCTTCGATTCGTCGAGTCGTGAGACGCCGGGGTCGCTGGGCGGGCAGGATGGACTCATGCCCGTGCCCAGTGTGAACGCGATCGAATGCTCGGATCTGGTCATCGACCGGATCGGGCACGGCGGAACCACCCGCGCCGTCGACGGCGTCACGTTCAGCATCCCGCCGGGGCAGCTGCTGTGCGTCGCCGGCCCGACCGGGTCCGGCAAGTCCACGCTGGTGACCGCGCTCGCGGGCATGGGCGACGCGTCGGTGAGGATCGCCGGGGGCGGAGCCGTGGTGTGCGGGGTGAACGTGCGCAAGCCGGGCCGCAAGCGGCGCCTGCTGACCGCCCTCACCGGATACGTGGCTCAGGGAGCCGGCGCGGCGCTGCCACCGCGGCTGACCGTCGGCGAGGTGATCTCGGAACCGGTCACCATGCGCGAGAGAAAGGTCAACGCCAAGGCGCTCGCCATCCGCGTCGCGTCGTTGCTCGACGAGCTGCATCTGCCGCTCGGCGCCGCGTCGAAGTTCCCGTACGAGCTCAGCGCCGGCATGCGGCAGCGGGTCGCCATCGCGCGCGCGTTCATGCTGGAGCCCCGCGTGCTCATCGCCGACGAGCCGCTCGCGAACCTCGACCTGGAGGTGCGCCCGGTCGTCTTCGACGCCATCACGCGCCGGCGGACGGAGCAGGGGATGGCTGCGCTGCTGGTGACCAACGACGCCGCCTTCATCCGCGAGTTGGATGCCGAGGCGCTGATGCTCCGGTCCGGGCACGTCGTCGCCCGTGGCGTCGGGAAGAACCTCATCTGGGCGCCCAACGCCGAGGCGGATTCCCGCCGCTGAGACGCCACGCCCGGGTGGCTGCGTCGGTTTCTGGGAGGGCCGCGGAGTTTGCTAAGCTTGACGAGTTGCCCGCCCAGCGGGTGCATTCCCCTGTAGCTCAATTGGCAGAGCAATCGGCTGTTAACCGATAGGTTGTTGGTTCGAGTCCAACCGGGGGAGCCAGACGAAGCGCGATAGTTCGATCGGACTCCAGCAAGTCCTCTTCGAGGCTCCCTAGAACTCGTCGTCGTCCAGAAGCCGCGCTCGCGCCGTCGTTGTGGCGGTCACATCTAGTGGCGGTCACCTCTATATGAGCGCGGTGCCGACAGAGGGGAGCCGTCGTGCCGAGCCCCTGATCAATCCGTTCGGAACGAACTGAAGGCTGGCATGGTGAGGGGCTTGCCTTCTTCGCTACTCAGGTCCATACTTGCGGCAATCACTCAGTGTCGAGGATCCGGGGTGCCTGGACGTGAAACGTGCGATATCCCGCGATGGCCACGTGGCTACCCTAGTAGCAGTGTTCATCGGCGCTGCACTCGCAGGAGCCCTCCTGGGAGGAGCGTCGGCCGAGGCCACGAACTGGTCGGGCGCGACATCTTACGTCGGATGTCATCAGCTCAACAAGGCTGACAGCGCTGCGCATGGCTACTACTACTCCTCGCTCAACTCAGCGAATACGGCGGCAATGAACTGGGCCCGCGTGAACGTAATCGACCCAACCGATGTGAACACTTACAACGACGCACACAACGCGCAGACCGACGTGGTGGTCTTCGATGGCAACTTCGCGACTTACTGCGGGCTGAGCTGGTACTCGTCGACCAACACGTCGGGCATAGTCGGTCTGGCGACGTGTGTGAGTTTATCCGGGGCATCATGTGAGCAGCACCAGATATATCTGCACGAGCCTTGGACCTCGAGCAAGCCAGCCGACTTTCTACAAGCTCTCGCCTCCCATGAGTCGGGACACACGCTCGGGCTTGCTCATCGTTCATCAGGTTCGACATCCATGCAGGTTGGTTACCCGAAACCGTCTCGGTACTACGACGGCCATGACTGGTCTCACTTGAATGCTGCGTACTGAGAGTCGAGAGGGAAGTGCGATGCGAAAGACACGCGTGATCCTGGCCTCGGCCATAGCCGTCGCTGGTCTGCTCGTTGGGGCCGCGGTCGTGGATGCTGTGCGTACGAGCGATGTGCTCACGGCCCCAGCTATGGCGTCGGCGGAAGACGTCCAGCGTCTTCAGGATGCTCTGTCCGCCCAGGGCGGTGTTGGCGACGCTCAGTGGGTGGATCACACTCTCCGGGAGACGCTTCCCAACTTCAAGGTCTCCTGGGACGGCAAGCCCGGCGTGCGGATCTTCGCGGCGACGGTGGAAGGGAGAGTCCACGATGTGCGGCCTGGCTCGAGCTATCACGACAGCGTCAGCGGTGATGACACCATCAAGCGCGAAGAACTCGCTTTTGATGATCCAGACGCGAACTGGCGCGTTGTTGTTCTCACCGTTGAGGTACTGAACGACTTCGACCCTGAGGGGGAGTTGCCGTCGGAGATCGAAGTGGCACTATGGCTGGACGGAACGACGGATCCCGAGGTGATTCGCAAGGGCTTCCAGGGACAGCGCATCTTCGCGGTCCTTGAGGAGCCCGGGCGCCTCGAACCTCCGCACGCTTACCCTGTCGCCCGCAACGGCGCCCTAATCGGAGTGGTTCGTGAAGACGGATCGCTTTCGCTCCCGGGACTTGACGTTGAAGAGGAAGAGTACCTGGGTGGTCTCACGACGATCTCGGCGATCGTGGCAGCCGCCAAGGAGCCGGAGACCGTGCTGCACATCTCCACGGAGAATGGCTCATGGGTGCGGACCGACTAGGGACATGTGCGGGTTGCTCTGCGGCTTACTGCGTCAATCTGAGTCTACTGCTCACGACCGCAAAGCCTGTGGGGCACATCATCTTCCGGGTCGAGGAGTTACCGACGGGTGTCTTCAGAGAAGTCGACGTGCCAGGTTCGTGCACCGTAGTCCACGGTGCAAAGGTGGCCATGCCTACCACTGTGGACGTCTACATCGATGTGCGTTCGGATTGGTTCTCGCAGGATGACACGCGCCGCGCATATTTGGGAGAACTGCCCGGGTAGCACCTACTCGGGCAGTTGCACGTGCACCAAGAAGTATGACGTGGCATCAACCATGGTTCACGAACGGGGGCACGCGGTGGGTTTGGCACACTCGCGCCAGACGCACTCTACGGGGCATGGCGCGGCAGCGTCGACAAACGCCATGCGGTTGGCAACCTTGCTCCAGCGTTCTGCTGTGTATCCCCTCATGTGAGTGGCGGCATATTTCGCCGCCGGAGGAACCAGACCCGCAGAGGCTTTTAAATCACCCCTCGAGCTCGTCGACTCCCGGCATCCAGCTCGCGCCGGGCTTGCCCCAGCCGCGCTTGCGGGCGATCTTCTGCGCCGTCTTCCAGTCGCTGTCGGAGAGCCGGTCGACGTAGAGGATGCCGTCGAGGTGGTCGAACTCGTGCTGCATGATCCGCGCCCGCCATCCGTCGACCTCGATGCGCACCGGGTTGCCGTCGAGGTCGCTGCCGGTCACCATCACGCGCTCGGCGCGTCGCAGCGGGAACCGCTCGCCGGGGAACGACAAGCAGCCTTCCGACTCGAGATCGGGATCCGGCGAGCCGGGTTCAAGCGGGGTCATCCAGAGGACCGGGTTGAGGATCTCGCCTCGCCAGGGGCGCTCGTCGTCGTCGACGTACGAGTACACGTAGATCCGCAGCGGGGCGCCGACCTGCGGAGCGGCGAGTCCCACTCCAGGTGCCTTGTCCATAGTCTCGAACATGTCGGCGACGAGGGTTCTGATCTCGTCGGTCACCTCGCCGACCTCGTTCGCGGGGGAGTGCAGCACGGGATCGCCCATGATGCGAATCGGAAGAACAGCCACGCCACAACCCTACTCGGCGCGCCACCGGCGGTAGGGTCGTACTGTGATTCACGCGGCCGGCCTGGTGACAGACGTCAATGAGCAACTGGTCGGAGTCTTCCAGAACCCGGCACTGCTCCTCGGCATCCCGCTGGCACTCGCGGGAGCGGGCTTCATGTCGCTCGGCGCCCAGTATCAGCACCGCGGGGTGGAGAAGGTCGAGCAGCTCACCGGTTCCGAGGGCACGACCGGGCTGAGCGGGGCTCAGCTGAAGGGGCTGCTCCGCCGGCCGTCTTGGATCGTCGGCACGCTCATGCTCGCCTTCGCGATCATCTGCCAGCTCAGCGCCTTGGCCATCGCGCCGCTCATCGTGGTGCAGCCGTTGGGTGCCGTGGCGCTGGTCGTCACCACCCTGCTGAACGCCCGTATCTCGGGGCATGCGCCGACCCGACAGTCGCTCGTCGCGATCGGATTCTGCATCGGCGGCATCTTCCTGTTCGTCTTCCTCGCGGCCCTGTACGCGACGGAGCGTCCCATCGACGATATCGACCTCTTCGTGATCCTCACGGTGCTGCTGGTGGTGATCATCGTGCTCGGCGCGTGCTGGCTGCTGCTGCGGCGACGGATGCGCGCGCTGTTCTACGTCACGGCCGCCGGCATCCTGTACGGATTCGTCGCGACCCTCGCCAAGGCGGCCATCAAGCGCATCCAGGACGGCCAGTTCGACTGGCTCACCCTCGTGTGCGTCATCGCACTGATCGCGGCCGCGGCGGCAGGCGCCTACTTCGTGCAGACCGCGTACAGCTCGGGCCCGCCGGACCTGGCCATCGCTGGCCTCACTGTCATCGACCCGATAGTCGCGGTGCTCATCGGCGCCTTGGTGCTGGGCGAGGCGGCCGCGGCGCCGCTGTGGGTCGTGGTGCTGTTCGTCGTCGCCGGGGCCATGGCGGTGTGGGGCGTGATCAGCCTCGCCAAGTTCCACCCGCAGATCCTCAGTGAGAGTCAGGAGCTGGGATTCAAACGGGGCAGCGACGGCCCTTCGACAGACTCAGGGGCCGCGCCCGGTCAGTAGTCGCGGTCGATCAGATCCGGCGAGACCTCGGACGCCGCAGCCTCGTCCACGAAGAACACCGTGCGCCGCCGCCCCTTCGCTCCGGCGGCGGGCACGCTGGCGTAGCTCGCTCCGGCCAGCGCCAGGCCGAGGGCCGACGCCTTGTCGGCTCCCGTGAGCACCAGCCACACCCGCTTCGACGCGTTCAGGACCGGCCGGGTGAGGGTGACGCGCTCGGGCGGGGGCTTGGGGGAGTTGCGGACGGGCAGCACCGCGGCATCCGTCACCGTCACCTCGGGACGGTCGGGGAAGAGCGAGGCGATGTGCCCGTCGGGCCCGACGCCGAGAAAGCAGACCGCGAACGACGGCCACGGCTCGTCGCCCTTGCCGAACCGCGCCAGCTCGGCGGCGTAGCGCTCGGCGGCCTCGTCGAGGGTGACGCCGTCGGACGGTGCGGCCACCTCGTGGATGTTCTCGGCCGGCACGTCGATGCGGTCCAGCAGCGCCTGCCGTGACAGCCGCGAGTTTCGGTCGGGGTCGTCCAGTTCGACGAAGCGCTCGTCGCCCCACCAGAAGTGCACGAGAGACCAGTCGATCTCACCGGCCCGGGGGTGCTCGGCCGCGGCCGCCAGCACCGCCCCGCCCATGGACCCGCCCGTCAGGCAGACATGCGCGATGCGGCCGTTGCGCGTGCGGGCGCGCAGGCGCGACAGGAACCTATCGCCCACGCGTGCCGCCAGCGCTTCCGGCGTCGGCTCCACGACCACGGTCTTCGTCGACCCCTGGACCTTCATGCGATCAAGCTCCCTTTTCCGGCGGCCCCAGACGTTCCCAGCCTTCGGTGATGACGCGACCATACAGCACATCCGCGTCCAGGCGACGGAGCTCCTCGGCCAGGCACTCCCGCAGCGTCCGCCGCGGCAGGTGCAGCTCGTGGTCGGGCTGCCCCGGTTGCGTGAGCACGGCCACGCCCGGCGCGGGACGCTCGAGCAGGATGTCGCCGCTCGCGCGGGTGAGCCGCACCGACTTGATGCCCTCCTGCCAATGCGCCGGGTCCTCGTACGACCAGGTGACGGGCACGTCGAGAGCCATCTGCAGCCAGGCGGCGAGCAGCGCGGTCGACGGCGACGCGGCCGCGCCGCGCACCTCGACCGATGTCACCGGCTCGTACGGCGGCTGGTCGAGCACGGCCGCGAGCTGCTCCCGCCAGTGCGTCAGGCGCGTCCACGCGAGGTCGGTGTCGCCCGGCGCGTGCGTGCGCCCGAGCAGGGCCAGGCGGTCGCGCACGTCGGGGGAGGTGGCGGCGTCGGTGATGCGGCGCTGCGCGATGCGACCCAGCGGCGATGCCGCGGCATCCGTCGGTGCCATGTCGGGCCACCAGGCGACCACGGGCGCGTCGGGCAGCAGCAGGCCGGTGACCAGGCTCTCGGCGTTGCTCGCCGCAGCGCCGTACGCGCGCAGCACGACGACCTCACTGGCGCCGGCGTCGCCGCCGACGCGGATCTGCGCGTCGAGGTGCGCCTCGCCCTCTCCGGTGGTGAGCACGATGACCCGCATCGGGTGCTCGCGGGAGGCGTCGTTCGCCGCGTCGATGGCGGGCTCGGCGACGCCGTTGCGCGCGGCGATGATCAGCGTGAGCACGCGTCCGAGGGCGACGGCGCCGCCCTCCTCGCGCACCTTCACGAGCTGCTTGGCGACCTGACTGACCGTGGTGTCGGGAAGGTCGATGATCACGGGCGTCTCCAGACTCGTCCGTCGCGGGCAAGGAGGGCGTCGGCGGAGGCCGGGCCCCAGGAACCGGGAGCGTACTGCTCGAGCGGGCCGTGCAGGCTCGCCCAGTACTCCTCGACCGGGTCGAGGATCTTCCAGGACAACTCGACCTCCTCGTGGCGCGGGAACAACGGCGGGTCGCCGAGCAGGACGTCGAGGATGAGGCGCTCGTACGCCTCCGGGCTGGCCTCGGTGAACGCGTGGCCGTAGCCGAAGTCCATCGTCACGTCGCGGACATTCGCCCCGCTGCCCGGGACCTTCGAGCCGAAGCGGATCGTGACGCCCTCGTCGGGCTGCACGCGGATGACCAGCGCGTTCTGCCCGAGCTCGGACGTCTGCGCGCGACCGAACAGGTGCTCTGGGGCACACTTGAAGACGACCGCGATCTCGGTCACGCGGCGGCCCAGGCGCTTGCCGGTGCGCAGGTAGAACGGCACGCCGGCCCAGCGGCGCGTGTCGATCTCGAGCTTCACCGCCGCGTACGTCTCCGTGGCGGACTGCGGGTCCATGCCCTCCTCTTCGAGGAAGCCGTTGACCTTCTCACCGCCCTGCCAGCCGCCGGCGTACTGGCCGCGGGCGGTGGCGAGGGAGAGGTCGTCCGGCAGGCGCACCGCCTCCAGCACCTTCTCCTTCTCCGCGCGCAGGTGCTCGGCCGACATGCTGATCGGCTCCTCCATCGCGGTGAGCGCCAGCAGCTGCAGCAGGTGGTTCTGGATGACGTCGCGCGCCGCCCCGATGCCGTCGTAGTACCCGGCACGACCGCCCACGCCGATGTCCTCGGCCATGGTGATCTGCACGTGGTCGACGTAGTTGCGGTTCCACAGCGGCTCGTACAGCTCGTTGGCGAAGCGCAGCGCCAGGATGTTCTGCACCGTCTCCTTGCCGAGGTAGTGGTCGATGCGGAAGATCGAGTCGGCGGGGAACGCCACCTCGAGCGCCTGGTTGAGCGCGCGCGCCGACTCCAGGTCGTGCCCGAACGGCTTCTCGATCACGACGCGCCGCCAGTGCATGTCGTCGATGGTGTCTTCGCCGACCAGCCCCGAATCCCTGAGCTGCTTGGCGACGAGCGGGAAGTCCTTCGGCGGGATCGACAGGTAGTAGGCGTGGTTGCCCATCGTGCCGCGCTCCACGTCGAGGTGCTCGACGGTCTCGCGCAGCCGGCGGAACGACGCGGGATCGTCGAACGTGCCCTGCACGAACCGGATGCCCTGCAACAGCTGCTTCCAGGTCTCCTCACGGAACTCGGTGCGGGCGTGCTGCTTGACCGCCTCGTACACGACCTGCGCGAAGTCCTGGTCCTCCCAGTCGCGGCGGGCGAAGCCCACCAGGGCGAACCCGGGGGGCAGCAGACCGCGGTTGGCCAGGTCGTAGACGGCGGGCATGAGCTTCTTACGCGACAGGTCGCCGGTGACACCGAAGATCACCAGGGCGCTCGGCCCCGCGATCCGGTTCAGCCGACGGTCGTCGGGATCGCGGAGCGGGTTGTGTCCGCGTGAGATGGGAGCAGTCATCGGTGGGGGATATCTCCAGGGTCGGACAGGTTACTGGGCCGCTTCGAAGAGCGAGAGGACATCGTCGGCGGCATCCGTGATCGTCAGGGTGACCACGGGGCGGCCGAGGCCGGCGAGCACGGCGGCGTCACCGGCGGCCTGCGCCTCGATGAGCTGGCCGAAGGTGAAGGGACGCCCGGGGATCTCGAGGTCGACCTCGGTGCGCTCGAGGATCTGCAGGAAGACTCCCTGCGCGGGACCGCCCTTGTGGTACTGGCCGGTGGAGTGCAGGAAGCGCGGCCCCCAGCCGAACGTGGTCGGGCGCCCCGAGTCGGCGGCCACCATCTCGCGCAGGCCGGCGAGCTGCGGCATGTCCAGCCGGTTCACGTAGGCGTGGATCGCGACGTAGCCGTCGTCGCCGAGACGGGACCACAGCTCGTCGAGTACGCCGGCGAGCGTTCCCGACGCGGCCAGCGCCGGCTCGGACACGCGTACCTCGATGCCGTCCTGCGTGAAGACCGCCGGGACGGGCTGCGGGCGCTGCTCAAGCAGTCCGCGAGCGGCGGACTTCGCCGCCTCGACGTCGGGCTGGTCGAACGGGTTGATCCCGAGCAGGTGGCCCGCGATCGCGGTGGCGTACTCCCACAGCAGGAACTGCGCCCCGAGGGTGCCGCTGACGAGGATCTCGCCCGGGTGCCGCTCGCGCAGGTGGAACTCGTCCGCATCGTCGACGAGGCGCACGATCTGCAGGTCGGCGGGGCGGCTCTCCAGCTCGGGGGAGACGGGCAGAAGCGGGACGGGCAGGATGCCGGTGCCGGCCTTGCCGGTGGATTCGGCGATCAGCTGCTCGATCCAGTCCGGCAGACCCTCGATGTGGGTTCCGTCGCTGACGAGGCCGAGCTTGTCGCGCCGCGGCGGCACGCCCGCGATCGCGGCGGCGAGGCGTAGCGCAGGATTCTCGGCCGAATCGACCGCGAGCTGCAGGGACGACGCCTCGGCCTCGTCCAGCAGCTCATCGATGTCGATGCCGGCGAGGCCGGCGGGGACGAGCCCGAATGCGGTCAGCGCGGAGTACCGGCCGCCGACGTTCGGGTCGGCGTTGAAGACGCGATATCCGGCATCCCTCGCCGCGGAATCGAGCGGAGAGCCGGGGTCGGTGACGACGACGATGCGCTCGGCGGGGTCGATGCCGATGTCGCGGAAGGCCGCCTCGAACGCGCGCCGCTGCGAATCGGTCTCGACGGTCGAACCGGACTTGGACGATACCACCAGCGCGGTGCGCTGCAGGCCGTCGTCGATCGCCGCGAGCACCTGTGCCGGAGCCGTCGAGTCGAGAACGGTCAGGGGAGCCCCCGACGTGCGCGCGATGACCTCGGGAGCGAGCGAGGATCCGCCCATCCCCGCCAGAACGATCCGGTCCACGCCGCGCGCGCGGAGGTCGGACCGCAGAGCGGCGACCTCCGCGACGAGCGGACGGGACACGGAGACGGCTTCCACCCAGCCGAGTCGTACGGACGCCTCCTCCTCGGCATCCGGACCCCACAGGCTCGGGTCGCCGGCGGTGACACGTGAGGCGACGAGGCCTGCGACGAGAGCGGGGACCAACTCGTCGACGGCGGCCTTCGCCGCGCCGGACACGTGCACCGAGACGGTCATCGCGCTGCTTCCAGGCCCTCGGTGACCTGGGTGAGCAGACCGTGCCAGGAGTCGATGAACTTGGACACACCCTCCTCCTCGAGCACCTCTGTCACATCGTCGAAGTCGATGCCCACCTCGGCGAGCCCCGCGAACACCTCGCGGGCCTCGTCGTAGCCGCCGGTGACGGTGTCGCCGGTGATCACGCCGTGGTCGAAGGTGGCCTCGAGGGTCTTCTCGGGCATGGTGTTCACCACACCGGGGGCGACCAGCTCGGTCACGTACAGGGTGTCGGGCAGGTTCGGGTCCTTCACACCGGTCGATGCCCACAGCGGACGCTGCAGGTTCGCGCCGGCCTGAATGAGCGTCTGCGCCCGCTCGGTGGCGAACGTCTTCTCGAACAGTTCGTAGGCGAGGCGCGCGTTGGCAAGACCCGCCTTGCCGCGCAGCGCCGCCGCCTGCTCGCTGCCGATGGCGTCGAGACGCTTGTCGGTCTCGGTGTCGACGCGGGACACGAAGAACGAAGCCACGGAGTGGATCGTGGACAGATCGATGCCGGCGGCCTTGGCCGTCTCCAGACCGGTCAGGTACGCGTCGATGACGTCGGCGTAGCGCTGCAGGCTGAAGATCAGTGTCACGTTGACGCTCACACCGGCGCCGATCGCCTCGGCGATGGCGGGGAGCCCCGCCTTCGTGGCGGGGATCTTCACCAGCAGGTTCGGCCGGTCGATCTCCGCCCACAGGTGCTTGGCCTGCGCGACCGTGCCCGCGGTGTCGTGCGCGAGGTCGGGGGAGACCTCGATCGAGACGCGGCCGTCGACGTGATCGGTGGCCTCCCACACCGGACGGAACACGTCCAGCGCGGCGGTGACGTCCTGGGTGGTGGCGGCGAACACGGCCTCCTCCGCGGACGCTCCGGACACGGCCAGCTCGTGCACCTGGGCGTCGTACGAGGTGTCGTCGGGGTTGGTGATCGCGTTCGCGAAGATCGTCGGGTTCGTGGTGACACCGGTGACGTTGCGCGTCTCGATCAGCTGCTGCAGGTTGCCGGTGTTGATCCGCGTGCGGGACAGGTCGTCGAGCCAGATGCTGACGCCCGCCGCGGCGAGCTGCTCGGTGGGGGTGCTCATGCGTTACTCCTTCTGCCGTGCTCAGTTGGCCGCGTTGGCGGCGATGGTCTCGCGGGCCGCCTGCACGACGGCCTCCGCGGTGATGCCGAACTTCTCGAACAGCGTCTTGTAGTCGGCGGACGCGCCGAAGTGGTCGATCGCGACCGAGCGGCCGCGGTCGCCGACGATGCCGCGCCAGGTGAGCGGCGAGCCCGCCTCGACGGACACGCGTGCGGTGACGGATGCCGGCAGCACCGACTCGCGGTAGGCCTCGTCCTGCTCGGCGAACCATTCCAGAGACGGCGCCGACACGACTCGGGCGTTGACGCCCTCGGCTGCCAGCGTCTCGCGAGCGGCGACGGCCAGTTGCACCTCGGAGCCGGTCGCGATCAGGATGACGTCGGGAGTGCCGTTGGGCGCCTCGGCGAGCACGTATGCACCCTTGGAGACGTTGGCGGCGGAGGCGAAGGTGTCACCGGACGCGTCGCCGTCGCCGCGCTCGAACACCGGGATGTTCTGACGGGTCAGGGCGATGCCGGCCGGACCCTCGTGGCGGCGCAGCAGCTCCAGCCAGGCCGCGGAGGTCTCGTTGGCGTCCGCGGGGCGGACGACGGTGAAGTTCGGGATCGCACGCAGCGTCGCCAGCTGCTCGATCGGCTGGTGGGTGGGGCCGTCCTCGCCGAGCGCGACCGAGTCGTGTGTCCACACGAAGATGCTCGGCACGTTCATCAGCGCGGCCAGGCGCACGGCAGGGCGCATGTAGTCGCTGAAGATGAGGAACGTGCCGCCGAACGCGCGCGTCGGTCCGTGCAGCACGATGCCGTTCACGATGGCGGCCATGGCGTGCTCGCGGATGCCGAAGTGCAGCACCCGTCCGTACGGGTTGCCGGACCACTCGTGCGTGGACCACTCCGAGGGGATGAAGGACGGGGCGTCCTTGATGGTCGTCAGGTTCGACTCCGCCAGGTCGGCGGAGCCGCCCCACAGCTCTGGCAGGTCGGCGGCGAGGGCGTTGATGACCTGGCCGGACGCGGCGCGGGTCGAGACCTCCTTGCCGGCCTCGAACACCGGCAGCGCGTCCTCGATCCCGTCGGGCAGCTCCTGGGCCTCGAGACGGTCCAGCAGCGCCTTGCGCTCGGGGTTCGCCTCCGCCCACGCGTCGAACGACTTCTGCCACTCGGCTCGCTGCGCCGCGGCACGCTCGGCGAGCGAGCGGGTGTGCGCGAGGATGTCGTCGGCCACCACGAAGGTCTGCTCCGGGTCGAAGCCGAGCACCTTCTTCGTCGCGGCGAGCTCGTCGGCGCCCAGCGCCGAACCGTGGATCTTGCCGGTGTTCTGCTTGCCGGGAGACGGCCAGCCGATGATGGTCTTCAGGATGATCAGCGACGGCTTCGAGGTCTCGGCCTTCGCCGCCTCGATGGCGTCGTGCAGGGCCTGGATGTCCTCGACGTACTCGCCCGTCTTCTTCCAGTCGACGGTCTGCACCTGCCAGCCGTACGCCTCGTAGCGGGCGGCGACGTCCTCGGTGAATGCGACGTTGGTGTCGTCCTCGATGGAGATCTGGTTGGAGTCGTAGATCGCGATCAGGTTGCCCAGCTGCTGGTGACCGGCCAGGGAGCCGGCCTCGCTGGTGACGCCTTCCTGCAGGTCGCCGTCGCCTGCGATCACGTAGACGAAGTGGTCGAACGGGCTGGTGCCCTCCGCGGCATCCGGGTCGAACAGGCCGCGCTCGTAGCGGGCGGCGTACGCGAACCCGACGGCGGAGGCGAGACCCTGGCCGAGCGGGCCGGTGGTGATCTCCACACCCTTGGTGTGGCCGTACTCAGGGTGGCCGGGGGTCTTCGAACCCCAGGTGCGCAGCGACTTCAGGTCGTCGAGCTCGAGGCCGAAACCGCCCAGGTAGAGCTGCACGTACTGCGTGAGCGAGGAGTGGCCGGCGGAGAGAATGAAGCGGTCTCGGCCGAGCCAGTCGGTGTCGGCCGGGTCATGGCGCAGCACCCGCTGGTAGAGCAGGTACGCGACGGGCGCCAGACTCATCGCGGTTCCGGGGTGGCCGTTCCCGACCTTCTCGACGGCGTCCGCCGCGAGGACCCGCGCGGTGTCCACCGCGCGCCGGTCGATCTCGTTCCACTGAAGTTCCGTCACGGCCATGCTCCTTCTGACAGTTGCGATGGCGCCCGTATTCCTGCGCGGCTCCGCGTCGTCACGGAAGGGGGTGCACAGCGCCAGGCGCGCGAGTCGTTTCAGCATAGCGGTGCGGGATCGCGCTGCGGACGCAGATTGCGAACGTTCCGGGCACGTGCGGCGCCGTCGTCCGACACGCCCGGTGGCCTAGACTGGAGCGAGTGTCCACACGTGCGCAGGAGGAGGCGATCGCGATCTCGACGACGTCGCAGACCATCGAGGTGAAGCACCCGGTCGGTCAGAAGATCCGCGGGTATGTCGCGCTCACCAAGCCGCGAGTGCTGGAGCTGCTGCTCGTCTCCACGGTACCCGTCATGTTCCTCGCCGAAGGCGGGATGCCCGATCTGTGGCTGGTGTTGGCGACCGTGATCGGCGGGGCGATGAGCGCCGCGTCGGCGGCGTCGTTCAACATGTACCTCGACCGCGACATCGACGTGCACATGAAGCGCACCGAGAATCGTCCCCTGGTCACCGGGGAGGTGTCGCCGCGGGGTGCGCTGGTGTTCTCGTGGGTGCTCGCCATCGTCTCGACGGTGTGGCTGTGGTTCACCACCAACTGGCTCGCCGCGACCCTGTCGGCGGGGGCGATCTTCTTCTACGTCGTGATCTACACGATGATCCTCAAGCGCCGCACCGAGCAGAACATCATCTGGGGCGGGATCGCTGGCTGCTTCCCCGTGCTGATCGGCTGGACCGCGGTCACCGGGTCGCTGGACTGGCCGCCGTTCGTGCTGTTCACCCTGGTCTTCCTGTGGACCCCGCCGCACTACTGGCCGCTGTCTATGAAGTACAAGGACGACTACGACGACGTCGACGTGCCGATGCTCGGCGTCACGCGGTCCGCGTCGCAGGTCGGCCTGCAGGTCATCCTGTACGCGTGGGCCACTGTCGCCTGCTCGCTGCTGCTCGTGCCCGTGGCCGGCATGGGCCTGGTCTACACGGTCTCCGCGCTGGTGTTCGGCGGATGGTTCATCTACGAGTCGCACCGGCTCTACAACCGGGCCGTGCACGGCACCGAGCCGCGCCCGATGCGCGTGTTCCACGCCTCGATCACGTACCTGACCCTCATCTTCCTCGCCGTCGCGGTCGACCCGCTTCTGCCGTTCTGACCCGGGCGGGCCGCTCGACGGCATCCGCGGCCGGCGTCGACTCACTCGCGTCGCAGAATCAGTCGGTTCGGCGCGGGGTGAGACGCTCAGGTCGCGATGAATGCCGCTTCGCTCGCGGGAAAGCGGCGTTCTCCGCGACCCGAGTGACGCGTGCCGGGCCTGGCAACGGCCGGGCGTGGCGGCCGGGAGCTCCCGGTGCCCGGGCGGCAGGCGGCCGGCGTGTCAGCCGGCGGACACCGAGCGCTTCAGCCGGAGGACGACCACCGTGTACGCGGCGGCGCTGAGCGCGGCGAGGACCATGTGGATGCCGACCAGCAGCGGCGGGAGCCCCTCGCGGGCCTGCCACACGCCCACGCCGACCTGCACGACGATGGCCGCCAGCAGGACCGTGAGCCAGACGCGCGGCCGAAGCCTCCGGGCCCAGGCGATAACCGTCAGAGCAACGACGAGCCCGGCGAGGACGTAGCCGGGCCAGGAGTGCACGTGCGCGAGGAACGTCGCGTCGAAGCCCTTGCGGATCACCTCGGCGTCGCCGGAGTGCGGCCCGTTGCCGGTGGTGAGCACGCCGAAGAAGATCGTCGCCGCCAGCGCCAGCCCGGTGACGTGCGACAGCGCGGCGAACCACGACGGCACGGCGCGCTCCGACAGCGCCCCGCCGTCGCGCATCCGCACCAGGTACGCGGCGGTGACGCACACCAGCAGCAGCGAGGCGACGTAGTGGAACCCGACGATGAACGGGTTCAGTCCGGTGAGCACGGTGATGCCGCCGACGAACGCCTGCGACACGACGCCGATCAGGGTGATCCAGGCGAGCACCGCGAGGTCGCGCCGGTGCGCCACCGTGCGGATCGAGTGGATCGCCGCGGCGATCGTGACCGCCAGCAGCACCGCGGATGCCAGCGGGAAGGCCGCCCAGTGCAGCGCCGCGCCGATCCCGTACGCGACGCCGGCGGCGGCGATTCCGCCCGCCGCGAACCACAGCGCCGCGGTGACGCCGCGGCTCCCGCTCACCACCCGCAGCGTGAGCAGCAGCACGGCGATCGCCAGCAGCCCCACCACGCCGGTCATCGTGCGGTTGCCGAACTCGATCACCCCGTGGATGCCCTGCTCGGGCGTGGGCACGAGCGACTCCGGCGTGCACAGCGGCCACTCCGAGCAGCCCAGCCCCGACCCGGTCAGCCGGACCGCGCCGCCGGTGCCGATGATGATCACCTCGGTGAGGAACGACAACCACGCCAGGACGCGCAGGACGCTCCCGATCCGCGTTCCGGGCGCGGCGCCGCCGTGCCCCTTGGCGACGGGTGCGGGCGCGACGGTGTCAGTCATGGGACCTCCGGTCCGCGTCGCCGTGCCCGTCATGTCCGGCCCGGCACTCAGGCGGAACCTGTAGAATCGGATTGTTGTGAAGGGCGCGCAGAGCGTGACGTCCCTCACCAACAGTTTAGGCGCGACGACCGCGCCGAAGATGTGGGCCCACCAGCGGCATCCGATCCCCGCAGACTCGACGGAGGTCAGGCGTGCCGGGGCGGATGACACCGTTGAGGCCCCGTGAGGAGAGTGTGTGATGTCGGATGTGCTGATCGACCGCCCGGAGCTCGAAGGGCTGGGGGTGTACGAGTTCGGCTGGCACGATACGGATGCCGCCGGCGCGATCGCGAAACGCGGACTCTCCGAGGACGTGGTGCGCGGCATCTCCGCGCTGAAGAACGAGCCGGAGTGGATGCTGAAGACCCGTCTGAAGGGTCTGTCCCTCTTCGAGCGCAAACCGATGCCGACCTGGGGTGCCGACCTCAGCGAGATCGACTTCGACAACATCAAGTACTTCGTCCGCTCCACGGAGAAGCAGGCGCAGTCGTGGGAGGACCTCCCCGAGGAGATCCGCGAGACGTATGAGCGTCTCGGCATCCCCGAGGCCGAGCGTCAGCGCCTCGTCGCCGGTGTGGCGGCCCAGTACGAATCCGAGGTCGTCTACCACCAGATCCGCGAGGACCTGGAGGCGCAGGGCGTCATCTTCATGGACACCGACACCGCGCTGCGCGAGCACCCGGAGTTCTTCGAGGAGTACTTCGGCACCGTCATCCCCGCCGGTGACAACAAGTTCGCCGCGCTGAACACCGCCGTGTGGTCGGGCGGCTCGTTCGTGTACGTGCCGAAGGGCGTGCACGTCGAGATCCCGCTGCAGGCCTACTTCCGGATCAACACCGAGAACATGGGCCAGTTCGAGCGGACCCTGATCATCGCCGACGAAGGCAGCTACGTCCACTACATCGAGGGCTGCACCGCGCCGATCTACAAGTCGGACTCGCTGCACTCCGCGGTCGTCGAGATCATCGTGAAGAAGAACGCCCGCGTGCGCTACACGACGATTCAGAACTGGTCGAACAACGTCTACAACCTGGTCACCAAGCGTGCCGTCGCGCACGAGGGCGCCACCATGGAGTGGGTCGACGGCAACATCGGTTCCAAGGTGACGATGAAGTACCCGTCCATCTACCTGATGGGTGAGCACGCCAAGGGCGAGACCCTGTCCGTCGCGTTCGCCGGCCCCGGCCAGCACCAGGACGCCGGCGCGAAGATGATCCACATGGCGCCGTACACGCAGTCGTCGATCGTCTCGAAGTCGATCGCCCGTGGCGGCGGACGTGCCGGATACCGCGGCGAGGTGCGGGTGGACGCGAACGCGCACCACTCCGCCAACACGGTGCGCTGCGACGCCCTGCTCGTGGACACCAAGTCCCGCTCCGACACGTACCCGGCCATCGACATCCGCGTCGACGACGTGCAGCTCGGCCACGAGGCGACGGTGTCGAAGGTCAGCGAGGAGCAGCTCTTCTACCTGCAGTCGCGCGGCATGCCCGAGGACGAGGCCATGGCGATGATCGTGCGCGGCTTCATCGAGCCGATCGCACGGGAACTGCCGATGGAGTACGCGATGGAACTGAACAAGCTCATCGAGATGGGCATGGAAGGATCGGTCGGCTAGTGGCGGCCTCTACGACAGCGCCTGAGCAGGCGCAGGACACGAACGCGCACATCGACCCGGCTTCGCAGGTGGCCAACGCCGCCTTCGTGCCGGTGCAGACCCGCTCCGAGCGGCCGCACTCCTTCGACCCGGCGGACTTCGGTGCCCCCACGGGCCGCGAGGTCAACTGGAAGCACACGCCGGTCGCGCAGCTGAAGCCGCTGTTCCAGCCGGCCGGCGACACCGGCGGTGTCACCTATGCGGTCACGCCCGAGCGGTTCGTCCGCCCCGGGCTCGGCTTCGGCGACACGCCCCGCGGCGAGTTCTTCCGCCCGGAGGACGTCGCGTCGGCGGTCGCCTGGCAGGGCTCCTCGGAGGCGCTGCACATCGGCATCCCGCGGGACGAGGAGATCGACGAGCCGATCGTCGTCCACATCGTCGGGCAGGGCGCCGAGCAGCGCGCCGACGGCCACCTCGTCATCGAGGCGGGCGCCAACAGCCGCGCGACGGTGCTGCTGCGCCACGACGGCGCGGCCCAGTACGCCCAGAACGTGGAGATCCTCGTCCGCGACGGTGCCAAGCTCACCGTCGTGTCCGTGCAGCAGTGGGAGGATGACGCGGTCCACGCCTCCGCCCACCAGGCGCGCGTCGACCGCGACGCCCAGCTGACCCACATCGTGGTGAGCTTCGGCGGCGCACTCGTGCGCGTCAACCCGAACGTCGAGCTCGCCGGCGCCGGCTCCGAGGGGCGCCTGTATGGGCTCTCGTACGCCGACGCGGGGCAGCACCTGGAGAGCCAGGTGTACCTGCACCACAAGGGCCCGCACACCGTCGGCGACGTGCTCTACAAGGGCGCGCTGCAGGGCGAGAGCGCCCACAGCGTGTGGATCGGCGACGTGCTGATCGGAGCGGATGCCGTCGGCACCGACTCCTACGAGGCCAACCGCAACCTGGTGCTCACCGAGGGCGCGCGCGCCGACTCGATCCCGAACCTCGAGATCGAGACCGGCGACATCCTGGGTGCCGGCCACGCCAGCGCCACCGGTCGTTTCGACGACGAGCAGCTGTTCTACCTGCAGGCTCGCGGCATCCCCGAGGACGAGGCGCGCCGTCTCGTCGTGCTCGGCTTCCTCACCGACATCGTGCAGCGCATCGGCATCCCGTCGCTGCAGGACGAGCTTCTCGTCGCGATCGAGGCGGAGCTCGCCGAGGTGAACGCGTGAGCGCGCAGCGCGCCTGCGCGTTGAGCGACCTGGAGCAGGACACCCCGCTGCGCGTCGAACTCGACGGCGTCCCGATCGCGATCGTGCTCGACTCCGAGGGTGAGGTGCACGCCATCGGCGACACCTGCACCCACGGCGACATCTCGCTCTCCGAAGGCTTCGTCGAAGGCCAGACCCTGGAGTGCTGGGCGCACGGCTCGGCCTTCTCGCTCTGCACCGGCAAGCCGCTGAACCTCCCCGCTTACGAGCCCGTGCCCGTCTACGTCGTGCAGATCGACGGCGACGACGTGCTCATCGACCCCACTGTGACGAAGGAAGTCTGAATGTCTGTTCTCGAGATCCGCGACCTGCATGTGACGGTCGAGACGGATGCCGGAACCACCCCGATCCTCAACGGCATCGACCTCACCATCCGCACCGGTGAGACCCACGCCATCATGGGCCCGAACGGCTCCGGCAAGTCCACCCTGGCGTACACCATCGCTGGGCACCCGAAGTACACGGTCACGCAGGGCTCCATCACCTTCGACGGTGAGGACGTCCTGGAGATGAGCGTGGACGAGCGCGCTCGCGCCGGCCTGTTCCTGGCCATGCAGTACCCGGTGGAGATCCCCGGCGTCACCGTGACGAACTTCCTGCGCACCGCGAAGACCGCGCTGGACGGCGAGGCGCCCTCGATCCGCACCTGGACCAAGGACGTCAAGCAGGCCATGACCAACCTGCGCATGGACCCCAAGTTCGCGCAGCGCAACGTCAACGAGGGCTTCTCCGGCGGTGAGAAGAAGCGTCACGAGATCCTCCAGCTCGAGGTGCTCAAGCCGAAGCTCGCCGTGCTCGACGAGACCGACTCGGGTCTGGACGTCGACGCGCTGAAGATCGTCTCGGAGGGCGTGAACCGCGCCAAGGAGCAGACCAACCTCGGCGTGCTGCTCATCACGCACTACACCCGCATCCTGCGCTACATCCGCCCCGACTACGTGCACGTCGTCGTCGCGGGGAAGATCGTCGAAGAGGGCGGCCCCGAGCTCGCCGACCGGCTCGAGGACGAGGGCTACGACCGCTTCCTCGACCCCAGCGCACCGATCGAAGCGTAGGCTGGAAGCATGACGGCGACGCTCACCGAGGAGAAGTACGAAGAGGTCACCGAGGCTCTGAAGGACGTCATGGACCCGGAGCTCGGGATCAACGTCGTGGACCTCGGACTGATCTACGACCTCGCGTGGGACGACGAGAACGACGCCCTGGTGATCCACATGACGCTCACCAGCGCCGGTTGCCCGCTCACCGACGTGCTCGAGGAGCAGACCGCGCAGGCGCTGGACAACGTGGTGGAGCGGTTCCGCATCAACTGGGTGTGGATGCCGCCGTGGGGTCCGGAGCGGATCACCGACGACGGGCGCGACATGATGCGCGCCCTCGGCTTCGCCATCTGAGATGAAGGTCACCGCCCTCCCGCTCGAGCAGCTGCGCCTGCGCACCAGCGAGAAGTGGCGGGAGTATCCCGACGACGTTCTGCCGCTGTTCGTCGCAGAGACCGACTTCCCGCTGGCGCCGGCGATCACGCGTGCTCTCGAGCAGGCGCTGCGCGCCGGCGACACGGGCTACGTCGCCTCCCGCAACCCGCTGGCGGCGGCGTACGCCGGGTTCGCCCAGCGCAGGTTCGGCTGGACTCCCGATCCCGCACGAATGCGCTCCACCGCCGACGTGAGCATGGGGATCGTGGAGATCCTGCGCCGCGTGATCCGGCCGGGGGAGCGGGTGATCGTCAACCCGCCGATCTACCCGCCGTTCTTCGACCTGGTGGACGAGGCCGGAGGCACGGTCGAGCGCGTGCCGCTGCGTGACACGGGTGACGCCTGGGAGCTGGATCTGGACGCGATCGCCGCAGCGCTGGTCGACGGCGCGCGTGCCGTGCTGCTGTGCAACCCGCACAACCCGACCGGGACGGTCCACTCCGCGGAGTCGCTCGACGCGCTGGCGCGCCTCGCCGAGGAGCACGGCGCGGTGGTGATCTCCGACGAGATCCACGCGCCGCTCGCGCAGTCGGATGCCGGATTCACCCCGTTCCTCGCCTCCGGCGAGGCCGCCGGACGCATCGGGTACGCCGTCACGAGCGCGAGCAAGGCGTTCAACCTCGCCGGGCTGAAGTGCGCCGTGATGATCGCCGGCGCCGAAGACACCACAGCGGTTCTCAGAAACCTCCCCGTCGAGGTCGAGTGGCGTACCGGGCAGTTCGGCCTGATCGCCGCCGTGGCCGCGTTCTCGCCCGAAAGCGACGAATGGCTCGACGGTCTCCTCGCGACACTCGACGAGAACCGCCGGCTGCTGGCATCCCTCCTCGCCGAGCACCTGCCGGAGGCGCGCTACCGCATCCCGGATGCCGGCTACCTGGGCTGGGTCGACCTCGGCGGCCTGGCGTGGGGGCCGAACCCAGCCAGGCGCATCTTGCGCGAGGCGAAGGTCGCTCTGAGTGCCGGTCCCACGTTCGGCGCCCAGGGCGCAGAACATGTCCGGATCAACTTCGGCACCAGCCCGGAGATCCTCACCGAGGCCGTCGCGCGCATCGGCCGGATGCGCACCGATCCGCTCGCGGGTCAGGAGTGAGCGGCCCGGCGTCCGCCACGACGATCTGGGATCGCACCCGGCTCGGCATCACGATCGGGTCGGTGGTCCTGATCTTCCTCGCCGCCACCGAGGCGCTCGCGGTGACCACGGTGATGCCCGTCGTGAGCGCGGATCTGAACGGCCAGGCACTGTTCGCGGTCGCGTTCTCGGGGACCCTGGCGACGGGGGTGATCGGGATGGTGGCCGCCGGCGCATGGAGCGACCGCTCCGGGCCACGGGCGCCGCTGTACGCGGCCATCGGCCTGTTCGTGGTCGGGCTGATCGTCGCGGGTGCCGCGGGGAACATGCTCACCTTCATAGTCGGCCGTCTGATCCAGGGGCTGGGCGCGGGCGGCCAGACGGTCGCGCTCTACGTCGTCGTGGCGCGGGTGTATCCGCCGGACCTGCACGGGCGGATCTTCGCGGCGTTCGCCGCGGCCTGGGTCGTGCCGTCGATGATCGGGCCGTTCCTCGCGGGCGCCGTCGCCGAGTTCCTGCACTGGCGCTGGGCGTTCCTCGGCGTGGCGGTGCTCACGGTCCTCGCCTTCGTCCTCGTCGCGAGCCGGCTGCGCCGTGTGTCGCTGGACGCACCCGACACGCAGGGCACGACGGACGGACCGGGCGGACCTCCGATCGGAAGGCGCATGCTTCTCGCCCTGGTCGTCGCGGCAGCGGCGGTGTCCGTGGGTTTCGCCGCCGACGCCCCGCCGGTCATCGGCTGGCCGCTCGCGGTCGCGGCGATGGCCGTCCTCCTCGTCGCGATCGTGCCGTTGCTGCCGCGCGGCACGCTCCGGGCCCGGCCCGGCCTGCCCAGCGTCATCCTGATGCGGGGGCTCGCGGCGGGTGCGTTCTTCGCCGCCGAGGCGTACGTGCCGAAGCTGCTCATCGAGGACTTCGCCTTCAGCCCCACGGTGTCGGGGCTCGCGCTCACCTTCTCCGCGCTGGCCTGGTCATCGGCATCCGCCGTGCAGGGCCGGTACGGAGATCGGATGGGCAGCCGCCGCATCGCTCTGATCGGCATCGCGCTCGTCGTCGTCGCCGTGCTCGGCGTGCTCGTCGTCGCGCTCACCGTCAGCGCTCCCTGGACGGTGCTGTTCGCGTGGGCGTTCGCCGGCGCCGGGATGGGGCTGCTCTACCCGAGACTGACCGTGCTCACCCTGGCGTACTCGACGCCGGCCAACGAGGGATTCAACTCGTCGGCGCTGTCGATCTCCGACTCCACCGGCTCGGCCGTGGCGATCGCGGTGGCAGGGCTCGGGTTCGTCACGCTGCCGCTGGCGGGGTCCGGCTTCGTCACCGTGTACGTGATCACCGGGGCGCTGCTCGTGCTGTCGCTGCTGCCGGGGCTCAGGCTGGGGGACGGTCCGCGCTGACCGCCGCGAAGGCGCGGATGCCTGCGTGGAACACCCGGTCGAGATCGGCGGTCGGGTCTGCCTCGGCGTCCGCGACCGCACCCACGCTCTGGGCGTGCATGCGCTGCTGCAGCAGCGTGCTGTGACCGAGGACGAACTCGAAGACGGCATCGGCCAGGGCCGGATCGGCGTCGCCGAGCACGGCCTGCAGGGTGTCCTGTGCGCGCCGGGCGCCGAGCCGCATGGCGTAGGTGCTCATCACGACCTCTGCGCCGTCGCGGTAGGCCAGCAGCGCGTCGCGGATCGCGGACGCGACGGCGGTGAGATCCGCCCCGGCCGTCGGCTCGGGCACCGAGGCCAGGATGCGGTCGGCCACCGCGGCGAGCAGCACCTGCTTGCTCGGGAAGTGCCAATACAGCGCGCTGGGCTGCACCTCCAGCTCTGTCGCCAACCGCCGCATCGACAGGTCGGGCAGGCCGACACGGTCGAGGAGGCGGAGCGCCGTCGCCGTCACACTGTCGCGGTCGTGCCGTTGCGCGGTCATCCTCCGAGTATAGTGAACGACGTTCAGGTGAACACTGTTCAGGTATCTCACCTCCGCCCGTTCCAAGGAGCCCCCATGACCGAACCCACTCGCCCCCTCGGAGCCGACCTCGCCCGCATGGCCGTGTTCGCCGCCCTGATCGTGGTGCTCGGCATGGTGGTCGTGCCGCTGCCCGGAGGAGTGCCGATCACCGCCCAGACGCTCGGCGTGATGCTCGCCGGCCTGGTGCTCGGAGCGCGCAGGGCGCCGCTTGCCGTGCTGATCGTGCTCGCGCTGGCGGCGATCGGCCTGCCCGTGCTCGCGGGCGGCCGGGGCGGCCTCGGCGTCTTCGCCGGACCAACGGCCGGATACATGCTCGGCTGGGTCGTGGGGGTCGTCGTGATCGGGTTGATCGCCGGACGCGGCCGCCTGACCTGGTGGCGCGCCGGCCTCGCCACGCTCGTCGGCGGGATCGGCGTGGTGTATCTGTTCGGCGTGCCCGCCCAGGCGCTGGTCACCGGAGTGCCGCTGGGTCCCACCGCGCTGTCGGCACTCGTGTTCCTCCCCGGAGATCTGCTCAAGGCGGCCGTGGCCACGGTGCTGGCCGTCGCCCTGCAGCGCGCCTACCCGCGCGCCTTCGATCGCCCCGGCGTGGTCGCCCGTGCCGCGTGATTCCCGCTCGGCGACGGCGAGCGCGGTGACCGGTTCGCGCAGCACTCAAGCGCCCGTCGTCTCCGCCGAGGAGGTCTCGGTGGATGTCGACGGCCGATCGATCCTCCGCGACGTCACGCTCACCCTGTGCGCGCCGCGCTGCGCCGTGATCGGCGCCAACGGATCCGGGAAGTCGACGTTCGCGCGACTGCTGAACGGGCTGCGCACGCCCAGCGGAGGTCGCCTGCGTGTGCTCGGCCGCGACCCGCAAGGCGGCGCAAGCGGCCCGCGTGTCGGGTTCGTGTTCACGAATCCCGAGGCGCAGATCCTCATGCCCACACCGCTCGAGGACGTCGAGCTGTCGCTGCGGCACCTGCCCCGCGGGGAGCGCCGTGAGCGCGCTCGGGAGGTGCTGGCCGCGCACGGCCTGGCAGGTCTCGAGGACGTGCCCGCGTCGACGCTGTCCGGCGGACAGCGTCAGCTGCTCGCCATCGCATCCGTGCTCGCCACCGCGCCCGACCTGGTCGTCGCCGACGAGCCGACGACGCTGCTCGACCTGCGCAACGCGCGGCGGGTCGGGGACCTCCTGCTCGGGCTCGACGTCCCGCTGATACTGCTCACCCATGATCTCGAACTGGCCGCACGATGCGACGAGGCGGTGCTGTTCGAGGACGGCACGGTGCGAGCCGTCGGCGGGGCCGCGACTGTGATCGACGAGTACCGCCGGAGCTGTGCGTGATCTCGCTGTACCGGCCGGGCACCGGCATCCTGCATCGGATGCCGGCAGGAGCGAAGCTGCTCCTGCTCGCCCTCTCGGCGCTGGGGCTGTCGCTGCTGCCGCTGGACGTCAACGGGACGATCGGCGCGCTCGTCGTCGTCTCGGCGCTGTACCCGGTCGCCGGGCTGTCGTGGCGTGCCCTCGGCGAGGCGTGGTGGCGGTTGCGCTGGCTGATGCTCGTGCTCGGGGGCGCGCTGTGGCTGCTCGTCTCGCCCACCGAGGCCGTGGTGAACACTGGCCGGGTGGTGGCGCTGCTGCTGCTCGCCGAGCTCGTGACCCGCACCACGCGCACCGGCGAGCTGCTCGAGGTGCTGCGCCGGATCCTGGCGCCGTTGCGCCGGGTAGGCGTCGACCCGGACTCCATCGCGCTCGCGCTGTCGTTGACGATCACGATGATCCCGGTGATCTCCGGCTTCGCCGCCCAGGTGCGCGATGCGCAGCGTGCGCGAGGCGTGCGACTCGGGCCACGCGCGGCGCTGCCGCTGATGGTGCTGACCATGCGGCACGCCGACGACGTGGGCGACGCACTGGTGGCGCGCGGGATCGGCCGCTGAGAGGGCTGGTCAGCCCACCGCCGACAGCACGAGCTCCGCGACCAGCACGGACAGCAGGAACGACGACGCGATGGCGACCGTGCCGACCGGGATGATCTTCCAGCCGATGCTGCGGAGCATGGGCAGATCCTTGCCGAGGCTGAGGCCCGCGAACGTGAGCACGAACGTGGTGACAGACAGGAAGTCGACCGCATGCGCCATCTCGAGCACCCACCCGCCGAACGGGACGAACGGAGCGGTGGAGAGGATGCCCACGGTCATCACTGTCACGATCGCCGGGATACGTCCTCGCGAGAGCTTGGACAGCCCGATCGCCAGCAGGACGATCGCCGCAATCAGGCCGTAGCCCACCAGCACCTCGGGCCTGAGCGACTTCGTCGCGACCGAGCTCACGATCACGCCGATCCCGACGACGACGCCGAGCGACGTCCACAGCGGCATCGTGACGGGGGACGCGCCGAGCAGCTTCGCGACCTTGATCTGCGTCGTGGTGGGCTGCACATCTGCGGTGCCCACGTCGGCCCCGTCCGCCTCCGCGTCCGCGGCCAGGGCCGGCGGAATACGCCGCGCGACGGCGCCGTCCCTGTCGCGGGTGAGGGCCCGATAGAACCGCTCTGCGAGTGGGAGGGCGATCCACACCCCGACGTACAGACCCAGCACGCTGGTGATGAGGTTGGAAGTGGCGGCCAGGGCCAGGACCTCCTGATCGAGTTCGGGATGGTTTGCGACGACCGCGGCGGCGGCCGCGGCCATCATCGAACCGGAGCCGACACCGGCGCCCATGGCCAGAGAGCGCGGGTCGAAGATGCCCAGCGACGCGGTCACGGATGCGATCAGGCTCACCAGCAGGGCGCCGAACACCGTGCCGAACACGTACATCGACAGGACGCCGCGGTACTGAGGTGAATCGGCACCGTAGCGCTCGCTGACCATCGCGAAGGACGTCTCCCGATCGATGGAGAACGTCGCGCCGATGGTGGCGGGTCCCATCTTCAGGAGCACGGCGAGAGGCAGTGCCAGCGCGATGGTGCCCAGCAGGTGACCGGCCTCCTGGAGCAGCAGTGCGGGTCCCGCCTGGAGCACGAGGGGGAGTTGCGGTCCGATCTCGAACGACAGCCGGGTGGCGAGCACCAGCACACCCACCCCCATGAGGCCCGTGGCCGCGTGCTGGAGGTCCACGGGAAAGGGCTTGAGCCGCTGGCCGGAGACGATCGCTCCGGCCACGAGGCCCCAGATCATGGGCAGCAGAGTCACCGAGGCGATGCCGATCGGGATGACCAGCGGCCCGAGCAGTTGGGCAGCGGCAGCGAGTGTGACCGCGAAGGCGATGAGGATCCACAGTTGCGGCGAGGCGATCGTCAGGCGCAGCTGCGTCGCTGCGCCGGACGTGCGGACGGTTTCGGACATGAGGGGTTCTCCGGGGGTTCGGGTGGACGGATCAGAGCGTGATGGTGGCGCGCGTGCCGCCGACGGGACGCTCCGCGCGGCGACGGATCAGGTCGGCGCGCAGCGTCGGATCGAGCGCTGCGTCCAACGCCGTCCAGGCCAGCAGCAGTCCGCCGTCGATGGCGGCGTCGTCGGCCGCCGGTGTGGCCGCCGCAGCGGTGAAGTCGGGGTTGTGGGGAACGGCCTCCTGCCCGAGGAACGCGATCATCGGGTGGATGCCCGGAACGACCTGCGTCACGTTGCCCATGTCGGTCGAGCCGCCCCCGAGGCACCGCTCCGACGAAGGAGTGCGTCCGCGTGCGGGCATGTTGGCATCCCACAGCCGGGCGAGGTCGGGGTCGCTCACGACCGGTGCGTAGGGATGTTCGGTGGAACGCCACGACCACTTGCATCCGGTGGCGATGGCAGCCCCCTCGAAACAGGAGAGCACCCTGGCCTTGGTGCGACGCCACACGTCGAGGTCCTGCGCCCTGACCTCGGCCTGCACGACGGTACGATCCGGGATGATGTTGGTCGCCTCGCCACCGTGCGACACGAACGCGTTGATGTTGACGTCCGGTCCCATGTGTTGGCGGAACAGGGCGATGGCGGTCAGGGCGAGGGTGGCGGCCGCTCCGGCGTTGATGCCGCGCTCGGGGGCGGCTGCCGCGTGCGCGGTGAGCCCGCTGAACTCGACCTCGAACCGGTCGACCGCGGTGGACCGGAACGCATCGGCCGCGAAGTCGACGCCGGTGAACCCGTGCACCATCATCGAGAAGTGGCTGTCTTCCCATGCGCCCGCCTCGAGGAGGGAGACCTTCCCGCCACCGTGCTCCTCGGCCGGGGTGCCCAGCAGCTTGACGCGGAGCCCGGCGGCGTCCGCCACCGGTGCGAGGGCGAGTGCGGCGCCGACGCCGGCGGCCGCGATCACGTTGTGCCCGCACGCGTGGCCGACCCCGGGCAGCGCGTCGTACTCGGCGCACAGCGTGACGGTGAGCTCGCCCGTGCCGTAAACAGCCTCGAACGCGGTGGGGATGCCGTAGGCGCCGACCTCCACCGCGAACCCGGCGTCGGCGAGCACGTCGGCGATCCGCGCCACCGCGCGATGCTCGTCCCACGACAGCTCCGGGTCCGCGTGGATGGCGTGGCTGAGCTCGATCAGCTGAGCGCGACGCGTTTCGATCTCGGCTTCGGCCCTCGCCTTGAGCTGTGCGGTGTCGGCCGGTGTCTGGTCTGTCATGGGATTCCTTCACTGCACTGAGCCTTCGCCCCTGTGCGTCGGCTGCATCCAGTGTGAGGAAAGCAACCGTTCAGTGGGTGGTCTTGCACGGAAAATGCGAGATCATCAGACGTGATGCATGATTCAGTCCTGGACCCGGTGGACCGCAGGCTCCTGCATGCGCTGCAGGTGGAACCGCGTGCGAGCTGGAGCGCGCTCGCACCGATAGTGGGAGCCGACGCGGCGACCCTCTCGCGCCGGTGGCGACGCCTGGAGGAGGAGGGGATCGCCTGGATCACCGGCCGCCTCGGAGGGGTGATGCCGGACGGGGCCGCGCTGATCGAGGTGGAATGCGACCCGCAGCGCATCGCGGAGACCGCGGCCACACTAGCGGAGGACCGCGAGGTCTACGTGCTGGACCAGACCGCGGGATCGCGAGACCTGCTCGTCACGGTGGCGTGCGGGGGACAGGACGCGCTGGGCAGCTACGTGACAGGGCGCCTGGCGGCGCTCCCAGGTGTCCGTTCAGTGCGCACTCACGTCTGGATCGATCTGTTCTTCGAAGGGGGCGACTGGCGCCTGCGCACGCTGTCTCCCGCCGAGATGGCCGCTCTCCCTGCCGTGCCGCCCCCTCGGCCGCGCGCGGCGGCGACGGTGCCGGAGCGACTCAGACAGATCCTCGCGTACGAGCTCTCGATCGACGGGCGGGCGACGGCCGCCTCGATCAGCAAGCGCTGGGGCGTCAGCGCGCAGCGCGTCACAGACGCGATCGCGGTGCTTCGCCGATCGGGAGAGCTGCGGCTGCGCACGGACATCGCGCGACGATGGTCGGAGTGGCCCGTCTACGCCTGGTATTTCATCGAGGCGCCCGCGAGCATCATGCACGACCTGCGTGAAGGACTGAAGAAGGTGCAGCAGATCCGGCTCGCCGCGTTGACCGCCAGCCGCTACAACCTGGTGCTGGCGGTATGGGTGCGCGATCTTCCCGGCATCCACGCCTTCGAGGTGGCTTTCGAGCGTGCGGCTCCCGCCGCCCGTATCCAGGACAGATCGCTCGTTCTGAGGATCGCCAAGCACATGGGACGCATCCTCGACGACAGTGGTCAGGCCACCGGAGCGATCGTCCCGCTCGCCCCGCGGCCGGACCCGGCAGTCTGAGCGGTCGGGGGGCGTTCAGCGGGGCCGATCTATACTGAGAGGCTGGCCCCTCGGCCGGATCACCCCCTGACGAACGGATAACCGCTGTGCTCGCCGTGCATGAACTGGAGATACGCGTCGGCGCACGCGTACTCATGTCGGACGTGTCGTTCCGCGTCGCTGACGGCGACAAGATCGGCCTCGTCGGCCGCAACGGCGCGGGCAAGACCACGCTCACGAAGGTGCTGGCCGGAGACGTGCTGCCCTCGGAGGGCAAGGTGACCCGGTCGGGCGAGCTGGGCTACCTGCCGCAGGATCCGCGGTCGGGCGACCCCGAGATGCTCGCGCGCACGCGTATCCTCGACGCCCGCGGTCTCGGGTCGATCACGCTCGGCATCCGCGAGGCGTCGGAGCAGATGGGTTCCAGCGACCCGGTCGTCGCGGAGAAGGCGATGAAGCGGTTCGGCAACCTCACCGAGCGCTTCGAGGCGCTCGGCGGCTACGCGGCCGAGGCGGAGGCGGCGTCCATCGCGCACAACCTCTCGCTTCCCGACCGCATCCTCGATCAGCCGCTGAAGACGCTCTCCGGCGGTCAGCGTCGACGCATCGAGCTCGCCCGCATCCTGTTCTCGGATGCCGGGACGATGATCCTCGACGAGCCCACGAACCACCTCGACGCGGACAGCGTCGTCTGGCTGCGCGAGTTCCTCAAGGGGTACAAGGGCGGGCTGATCGTGATCAGCCACGATGTGGAACTGGTCGGCGAGACGGTGAACCGGGTGTTCTACCTGGACGCCAACCGCCAGGTCATCGACATCTACAACATGAACTGGAAGAACTACCTGCGCCAGCGGGTGGCGGACGAGGAGCGCCGCAAGAAGGAGCGCGCGAACGCCGAGAAGAAGGCGACGCAGCTGCAGCAGCAGGCCGCGCGGTTCGGTGCGAAGGCGTCCAAGGCAGCCGCGGCGCACCAGATGGTCGCGCGTGCGGAGAAGCTCCTTGCCGGGCTGGAGGATGTGCGCCAGGAGGACCGCGTCGCCAAGCTGCGGTTCCCGAAGCCCGCGCCGTGCGGGAAGACCCCGCTGATGGCATCCGGCCTTTCGAAGTCGTACGGGTCGTTGGAGATCTTCACCGATGTCGATCTCGCGATCGATCGCGGGTCGAAGGTCGTGGTGCTGGGGCTGAACGGCGCCGGCAAGACGACCCTGTTGCGCATCCTCGCCGGCGTCGACCAGCCCGACACCGGGCAGCTCGAGCCGGGGCACGGCCTGAAGATCGGCTACTACGCGCAGGAGCACGAGAACCTCGACATCTCGCGGTCGGTGCTGGAGAACATGATCTCCGCGGCGCCCGACCTGAACGAGACCGAGGCCCGCAAGGTGCTCGGTTCGTTCCTGTTCAGCGGCGACGACGTGCACAAGCCGGCCGGCGTGCTCTCCGGCGGCGAGAAGACCCGTCTGTCGCTGGCGACGCTGGTCGTGTCGTCCGCGAACATGCTGCTGCTCGACGAGCCGACCAACAACCTCGACCCCGCGTCGCGCGAGGAGATCCTCGGCGCGCTCGCGCACTACGAGGGCGCCGTCGTGCTCGTCTCGCACGATCCCGGCGCGGTGGAGTCGCTGAACCCGGAGCGCGTGCTCATCCTGCCCGACGGGGTCGAGGACATCTGGAGCAAGGAGTATCAGGAGCTCATCGAGCTCGCCTGAGCCGGCGGCGGTCTGCTCGCTGGGAAACAGTCCCGGACCGGGATGCGGCGCGGACCGGTGTAACCGTTACGCATCTGTTACCCGGTGGGGTTCTGAGGGGTCGGATAGGTCTCTGAATGTCGGTGGTCAGCGTGATCATGAACTATGGCAGTTTTCACCGACGTCGCGTCGCTGATTCCCGCGCTGGGGGAGCGGCTCGGCGAGGGCGCGTCGCTGGTGGAAGCGGCGGCTGTGATGGTGGGGATGTCGGATGCGGATGTCGTCGCGGTGCTGCGTCAGGCGTCCCAGGTGTCGCGTCTCGCGGACCAGATCCGGGTGGTGGCGGCGGGTGTCGTCGCCGATCGCTCGACCCGGCAGACGGGGCATTCCGGGCTCGCGCAGTCGCAGGGGCATCGCTCGCCGGCGAGTTTCGTGCAGGAGGTGACCGGATCGACCAAGGGCGAGGCGTCGCGCGATGTGCGGGTGGGCCAGGCGCTGCTGGACGGGCAGCGCGATGCGGGTGACGCGGGCGCTGGGGCGGGAGCGGAATCCGGTGCGGGATCCGGGCCGGAAGCAGATGCCGGGCCTGTTCCGCATGCCGGGGCGGGTGCCGATGAGGGGCGGATGCCGGAATCGGCGCGAGCGGCGCGAGCGGCGCGAATGGTCGGCCGGAGGTGCCGGTGGTTTGGCATGCGCCGTTGAATGCCGCGCTCGCGGCGGGGACGTTGACGACGGCGCAGTACGACGCGATCCGTCGCGGGCTCGGTGACCGCCCGCTGCGCGCGGCCTGCCCGATGACATTTGTCTGGAGGAGCGTGCCGCGATCGATCGGGCGAGGCGTGGTCGCAGGCGGCTGTGCAGTTGATCGCCGAGGCGGCGGAGCGCACGGTCGAGGAGCTCGCGTCGGCGGCGCGAACGATCCGCGACCTGCTCGACCCGGAGGGGGCGCAGGAGCGGTTCCTGGCGCGGCTCGAGAAGCGGGTGTTCCGCACCTGGCGGGACGCCGACGGTGCGCGTCACGCGAAGATCGTGTTCGACGACGAGGGCGACGCGTTCTTCGCGGCGGTGTTCGATGCGGCGCTGCGACCGCGGCGGGGCGGTCCCCGGTTCGTCGACTCGGAGGAGAAGGCGCGCGCGGACGCGCTGATCGACGACCCGCGCACGAACGACCAGCTCGCCTACGACCTGTTCCTCGACATCCTCCGCGCGGGCGTGCTGGCCGACGCGGAGAGCGTGTTCGGCACACGGCAGGCGGGGGTGCGCCTGGTGCAGGTGGTCGGCGCCGACGGCACCCCGGCGCCGGTCGCCCACACCGAGGACGGCCTCGTCGCGGTTCCGGCCGGTTTCGTCGCGCAACGCATGTGCGAAACCGGTGCCGTGTCGGTCACCGTCGACTCGTTCGGGAATCCGCTGGACGTGGGGCGGGAGCATCGCCTGTTCACACCCAAACAGCGCATCGCGCTCGCACTGCGAGACGGCGGATGCATGTGGCGCGGCTGCGATCGCCCCGCCTCGTACTGCGAAGCGCACCATATCGACGAGTGGAGCGCCGACGGCGGCCGCACCGACATCGATCGCGGGATCCTGCTCTGCCGATTCCACCACATGAGCCTGCATCACAACGGGTGGCGCATCACCCGCGACGGCAAAGACGACTTCGTCCTGCACCATCCCAGCGGCGACCACTACGTCCTGCGACGGCGCGCCGTGCTCGGGTACGCGTGGACCGGAATCCACCCACCACCGCAACGATTCCATCCGATGGTCGCCTGAGCACTGTTCAGGAGAGGCGAACCGCTGGACGCCGCCCTCAAGCCGGCTGCACTGGCGCACCGTATCCGTCCACCGCCTGCGCTGGCGCACCGAACACCTCCGCTGCCCGCGCCAACGCCCGCCGAGCGCCTCCGGCCGCACGTCGCAGTCGCTTCCCGGATCCGTTGCGAGACAGTGCAGAACTGTGAAGGTGGGTCCGGCCGCGGTCAGCCCAGGGCGTCGAGCAGGGCGTCCTCGTCGGCGGCATCCCGGTCCCGGCGGCGAGCGGCGGGGCGGGCGGGCGAGCCGGCGGCCTCTTCACGATCCTCGCGCGCCTTCACGACCTCGGTGCGGATCACGTAGCCGATGAAACCGAAACCCATCACCGCGAACAGGATCCACTGGATCGCGTACGAGAGGTGCGGGCCGGGGTCGTCGGTCGGCGAGGCGAACGCCCCGAGTGCGTGCGCGGGCTCCGGCTCCTCCGAGACCAGCTGTCCGTACGCGCCCGTGACCAGCTCACCGTTCACCGCTTCCGCGATGGTCGGCAGATGGATGGTCGGCACCTGCCCTTCCGGGGCCCCTCGACCGGATGCCGGAAGGGCTTCGCCAGGTCGCAACCGGACGACGACCGTGGCGTCGCCCGACGGGGGAGCGGGCACGGCCTCCGGCGCGTCGCCGTCACCGGGCGGCACCCATCCGCGGTCGACCAGGAGCACCTGGCCTCCGGCGTCGCGGAACGGCACCAGCACCTCGAAAGCACTGGTGCCACCATGCGGCCGGTTGCGCACCAGCACCTGCTGCCCGTCGAGGTACTCACCCCGCAGCAGCACCGGACGCCACTGATCGTCCGGATCGAGCCGCCCGTCCGCGCCGATGAGCGCGTCGAGTGGAACCGGCTCGGCGTCGTAGTTGCGCTCCACCAGGGCGATCTGCGTGGCCCGCTCCTCGTTGCGCTCGAACTGCCAGTGCGACAGGAACGCGCACGCCACGGCGAACCCGGCGGCGACCAGCAGGTACGCTCCCCAGCGCAGCATCCGCCGGCTCACCGGGGGAGTCCGTCCTCGACGGCGACCGGAAAGTCGCGCGCCCGCAGGTAGTCGCCGAGGAAGTCGACGTGCTCATCGCACGCCAGCCACACCTTGCGCCGGTCCGCGGAGTGGATGCGCGGGTTGCGCCACAGAATGGTGTGCGTCGCCTCGTTGCGGCACTCCGCACGCGAGCACTGCAGGTCGCCGCTCACGCCGTGTCGTCCTTGCTCTCGTGGATCGTGATCACGTCGGGTGAGGTCTTCGGAGCAGCGGGCCGCGACGCCGCGGGAGGCAGCTGCACGACCGGGGACTCCACCGGGCGTTCCGTGCTGTCGCGTCCCGCGTTCGCGAACACCACCGCGATGTACGGCAGCACCGCCGCGCCGATCGCGAACACCCAGGTGTACCACCCGTACGGCTGGACGAACGCCATCAGCAGAAAGCACACCATCCGGATGCCCATCGTGAGCGCGTACCGGCGCACGCGGTGGCTCGCCTCGTCATGCGGCGCCTGCGGCAGAGAGGTGACGGCGGGGGTATCGCGGGGGTGCTTCACGGTGCTTCCAGCCTACGCCGCGCCCGGCCGCCCGAGGTCGCGTCGCGGTGCGGGGAGAGGCGTCAGTTCGTGAAGAGGAACGGCAGGATCGCGACGCCCGTCGTCGCCAGCAGCAGCGCCGCCCCGAGGATGCCGATCACGGCCAAGCCGACGGCGACGTAGCCGAGGATGAGGCCGGTCACCGCCATGCCCTTGCCCGCGAGATCCGGGCGGCGCTTCATCTGTCCGAGCGCCATGTGGCCAGTGACGATCGCAGCGACGGAAGCCAGGAACGGCACAATCAGCCAGGCCAGGACGAGGCCCGCGATTCCGCAGACCAGCGACGTGATCGCCAGGCCGCTGGTCGGCCGCGCGGCGTACCCGGGGGCGTGCGGGGCGGCCGGGTACGGGGGAGGGCTGTACATTCCCGGCTGCTGCGTTCCGGCGGGCTGCGCCGCTCCCGGGTACGGCCCGGCCTGGTGCTGCCCTGCCTGCGGTATCGGAGCCGGTGGCTGGTAGTACGGCTGGTCGTTCGTCACGGTTCCCCCTTCGTCGGTGTCAGGCTGGCAGGCTCGCTCACCGTGTGTCAAACCCGTGCGCCGATAGGATTGCCTGCGTCCGTCCCGACAGGCAGGAGAGCCCCATGAGCGCTGAGCGCGTCGTCCTCGTCACCGGTGGCAACCGCGGCATCGGCCGTGCGATCGCCGAGCGTTTCGTGCGCGAAGGATACCGCGTCGCGGTCACCGCCCGCAGCGGGGAGGGCCCCGAGGGCACGCTGACGGTGCGCGCCGACGTGACCGACGCCGCCGCCGTCGACGCCGCGTTCACCGAGGTCGAGCAGAAGCTCGGTCCGGTGGAGATCGTCGTCGCGAACGCCGGCATCACCAAGGACACCCTGATGATGCGGATGAGCGAGGACGACTTCGACAGCGTCGTGGCCACGAACCTGGGCGGCTCGTTCCGTGTGGTCAAGCGCGCCTCCAAGGGGATGCTGCGCGCTCGGTTCGGTCGGGTCATCCTCATCTCGAGCGTCGTCGGGCTGTACGGCTCCGCCGGACAGGTCAACTACGCCGCGTCCAAGAGCGGCCTGGTCGGATTCGCCCGCTCGCTGACTCGCGAGCTCGGCGGCCGCGGGATCACGGCGAACGTGGTCGCGCCCGGTTTCATCGAAACCGACATGACCGCCGAGCTGCCGGAGGATACGCAGAAGCAGTACAAGGCGAACATCCCCGCCGGCCGGTTCGCCACCGCCGACGAGGTCGCCGGGGTCGTCACCTGGCTGGCGTCGGACGACGCCGCCTACATCTCCGGTGCCGTCATCCCCGTCGACGGCGGCCTCGGCATGGGGCACTGAGCCTCAGCGCTCGACCGCCGCGCGGATCTGCTCGGCGAGTCGCACCGGCATCGAGAACTGCGGCCAATGGCCCGAGCCGAGCTTGACCACCTCGACGTCGTCGATGGCACGGAACTCCGCCTCGAACGGCCCCCATTCCGCGAGCCGTTCCTCGAGCGCGGGGCGATCCAGTTCGCCCATCAGCATGGTGACCGGGATCGAGAACCGCCTCGCGTCCGACAGCTCGATCGCATCGGTCGGGACGCGGGCGGGCACGCTCTTCGTGAGAGGCGCCGTCCGCGCTCGCGTCTCGGCGTCGAGGTCGTGCACGTCCGGCTCGTCGAACGAGTCCCAGCCCGGGAACGGGACCACGCCGTCGACGACCTCGAACTCGCTGATCCCGAACCCGGTGGGCGGGGGCGTGGTGTCGACGAACACGACGCGTGCGACGCGGTCCGGCCGGGCGTCGGCGGCACCCCAGGCGACGTTGCCGCCGCCCGAGTGCCCGACGAGGACCACCGGGGCCTGCCGCGCGTCGATCCGCTCGACGACCGCGGCGACCCAGTCGGCGATGCCGACGTCCGACCCGGGCTCGCCCAGTCCAGGCATCGTGAGTGGTTCGACCCGATGCCCCGCCTTCTCGAGGTGCGGGGTCACCTCCGACCAGGAGGACGCGTCGAGCCAGAGACCGGGGATGAGAAGGATGTCCATGCCGCGACGTTACGACGCACCGCCGACATCCGCCAGCGCAGCGACGCTCAGGGCAGCAGCGGGATGACCTCCCGCAGATCGACGGGACCCACGACCAGACCCGCCGCCTGACGCACAGCGGGTTTGGCGTTGAACGCCAGGCCGAGCCCGGCATCCGCCATCATCATCAGGTCGTTGGCGCCGTCGCCGATCGCGATCGTCGCGTGTCGAGCCACGCCGAGCTCGGCGGCCCATTCACGCAACGAGGAGGCCTTGACCGCGGCATCCACGATCTCGCCGTCGACCGTCCCGGCGAGCGCGCCGTCGGTGACGGTCAGCCGGTTGGCGCGCCAGCGGTCCACGCCGAGTCCCGGCGCGATGTGGTCGAGGATCTCGTGGAAGCCGCCCGAGACGACTCCCACCACGCCGCCGCGCTCCCGCACTGCGGCGGTGAGCTCGCGCACCCCGGGAGTCGGTTCGATCCGGGCGCGCACCCGGGCGAACGCCGCCACGGGCACTCCCTCCAGCGCGGCGACGCGCGAGCGCAGACTCGCGGCGAAGTCGACCTCGCCGCGCATGGCCGCATCGGTTGCGGCCTGCACCTCGGCGCGGCGACCGGCCTCGTCGGCGAGCAGCTCGATCACTTCGTTGCGGATGAGGGTCGAATCGGCATCCAGGACGACGAGGAAACGCGCAGCGGTCACCCGATCGAGCGTAGCGGTCAGCGGGGGATGCGAATGCCCTTGCCCACCACCGTGATGCCCGACTCGGTCACCGTGAAGCCGCGTTCCAGATCCCGTGCGCGGTCGACGCCCACCGTCGCGCCGTCCTCAAGGACGACGTTCTTGTCGAGCACCGCGCGATGCACGCGCGCGCCCTGCCCGACGTGGACCTGATCCAGCAGCACCGAGTCGGTGATCGTCGAGCCGCCGGCCGCGAGGGTGCGCGGGCCCACGACGCTGCGCTCCAGATGCGTGCCGGAGAGCACCGAGCCGAGCGACACGATCGAATCGATCGCGTTTCCGATGCGGCCCACGGCGTCCCGGACGAACTTCGCCGGCGGCGCGTTCACACTCTGTGTGCGGATCGGCCAGTCGGTGTTGTACAGGTTGAAGACCGGCAGCGTGGAGATGAGATCCATGTGCGCGTCGAAGTACGAGTCGATCGTTCCCACGTCCCGCCAGTAGGACCGGTCGCGCGGCGACGATCCGGGTACGTCGTTCTGCTTCATGTCGTAATACGCGGCTTCGCCGCGCTCGACGAAGTAGGGGATGATGTCGCCGCCCATGTCGTGCCCGGAGGTGGCGACCTCGCCGTCCGCCTCCACCGCGGCGACCAGCGCGTCGGTGTCGAAGACGTAGTTGCCCATCGAGACGAGCACCTCGTTGGGGGAGTCCGGCAGCCCGGCCGGGTTGGCCGGCTTCTCGAGGAAGTCCCGGATCATGCCGGAGCCGTCCGGGTCGGCGTCGATGACGCCGAACTGCGAGGCCAGCGCGAGCGGCTGACGGATGCCGGCGACCGTCGCCTTCGCGCCGCTGGCGATGTGCGCATCGACCATCTGTTGGAAGTCCATCCGGTACACGTGGTCGGCGCCGATCACCACCACGATGTCCGGCTTCTCGTCGACGATCAGGTTGAGGCTCTGGAGGATGGCGTCGGCCGATCCCGAGAACCAGCGCTTGCCCAGTCGCTGCTGGGCGGGCACGGATGCCACGTACGAGTCGAGCAGCGACGACATCCGCCAGGTCTGTGAGATGTGCCGGTCCAGGCTGTGCGACTTGTACTGCGTGAGCACCACGATCTGTCGCAGGCCGGAGTTGATGAGGTTGGAGATGGCGAAATCGATCAGTCGGTACTGGCCGCCGAACGGGACGGCCGGTTTGGCACGATCCGCCGTCAACGGCATGAGTCGCTTGCCCTCGCCGCCAGCGAGGATGATCCCGAAAACCTTCTTAGGTGCCGACATGGGTCCACCATAGAGGGCGAAAGCCGACGTGTACTAGCGTTCATTCATGCGAGTCGACATCATCACCAAGGAGTACCCGCCGGAGATCTACGGCGGTGCCGGAGTGCACGTCGCGGAGCTGGTGTCGGCCCTGCGCCGCAGCATCGACGTGCAGGTCCGGGCGTTCGGCGCGGAGCGCGGCGAGCCGGGCACGCACGCCTATCGCACCCCCGCCGAACTCGTCGACGCGAACCCGGCGGTGCAGACCCTGGGCACCGATCTCCGGATGGTCGGCGACGTCGCCGGTGCGGACCTGGTGCACAGCCACACCTGGTACGCGAACTTCGCCGGCCACCTCGCCTCGCAGCTGCACGGCATCCCGCACGTCCTCACCGCCCACAGCCTCGAGCCGCTGCGGCCCTGGAAGGCCGAGCAGCTCGGAGGCGGCTACGCCGTGTCGAGTGGGATCGAGAAACTCGCCTATGAGAACGCGGCGGCGATCGTCGCGGTCAGCGAGGGGATGCGGCAGGACATCCTGCGCAGCTACCCCCAGGTCGACCCGGCCAGGGTGCGCGTGATCCACAACGGCATCGACGTGGAGCGGTGGCGCCCCGTCGAGAATCCCGAGTTCCTGCGGTCGATCGGCATGGACCCCGCGCGTCCCTCCGTCGTCTTCGTCGGACGCATCACCCGACAGAAGGGTTTGCCGTATCTGCTGCGCGCGGCGCAACAGCTCCCCGCCGAGGTGCAGCTCGTGCTGTGCGCCGGCGCGCCCGACACGCCCGAGATCATGGCCGAGGTGCAGGAACTGGTGCGGCTGCTGCAGCAGACCAGGGACGGCGTGATCTGGATCGAGCGGATGCTGCCGCGCGACGAGCTGTCGGCGATTTTGACCGCAGCTACCACCTTCGTCTGCCCCTCGGTATACGAGCCGTTGGGAATCGTGAACCTGGAGGCGATGGCTTGCGGGGCGGCCGTCGTCGGCACCGCCACCGGCGGCATCCCTGAGGTGGTGGACGACGGCGTGACCGGGCGGCTGGTGCCCATCGAGCAGGTGCAGGACGGCACTGGAACTCCGGTCGACCCCGACCGATACGTGTCCGACCTGGCGGCGGTGCTCACCGAGGTCAGCTCCGACCCGGAGCGCGCCGCGGAGTACGGCGCCGCCGGGCGCGAGCGCGCCCGCAGCGAGTTCAGCTGGGGTGCGATCGCCGACACCACCCGCGCGCTCTACGAGGAGCTGACCGCCTGAGCCGATAGGCTGGCCGCATGCCGAGCGCTCTGGAATTCGCCGATGTCGTGGTGCGCCGTGAAGGGCGCAATATCGTCGATCACGTGACCTGGGAGGTCGCCGACGATCAGCGTTGGGTCGTCCTCGGGCCGAACGGCGCGGGGAAGACGACGCTGCTGCAGCTCGCTGACACCCTGCTGCACCCCACCTCCGGAACGGTGACCGTCCTGGGTGAGACGCTCGGCCGCACCGACGTCTTCGAGGTGCGCCCGCGCATCGGCTTCGCCTCATCGGCGATGGCCCGCCGTGTGCCGCGCGACGAGACGGTGCTGAACGCCGTGATGACCGCGGCCTACTCGGTGCTCGGCCGCTGGCACGAGAGCTACGAGGGCATCGACGAGCGCCGCGCCCAGCGGGTGCTCATCGAATGGAAGCTCGACCACCTCGCGGACCGGCTGTTCGGCACGCTCAGCGACGGCGAGCAGAAGCGCGTCCAGATCGCCCGCGCTGTCATGACCGACCCGGAGCTGCTGCTGCTCGACGAGCCCACCGCCAGCCTCGACCTCGGCTCGCGCGAGGAGTTGCTCGCCCTGCTCGGCGGCTACGCGGCGTCGCCGACGTCCCCGGCGATGATCATGGTCACCCACCACGTCGAGGAGATCCCGGTCGGCTTCACGCACGTGATGCTGCTCCGGGAGGGGCGCGCCGTCGCCGCCGGTCCCATCGCCGAGACCCTCACCGCCGAGACCCTCACCGAGGCGTTCGGGATGCCGATCACGCTGCGCGCGGAGGACGGCCGCTTCGCGGCGCGCGCCTCCTCCTGAGCCGGTTCCTGACCTTGCCGGAGAACTGGTAAGATCGATCCTTGGTGCCTCTGCATCCACAGGCTTTTCCGTAGTACACCCTCCGCGATCCAAGGATTCCGCATGAAGACTGACATTCACCCCGACTACCAGGCCGTCGTGTTCCGTGACCTCGGCTCGGGCGAGACCTTCCTCACCCGTTCGACCGTCACCAGCGACAAGACGATCGAGCTGGACGGCGTGGAGTACCCCGTCGTCGACGTGGAGATCTCCTCGGCTTCGCACCCGTTCTACACGGGCAAGCAGCGCATCATGGACTCGGCCGGTCGCGTCGAGAAGTTCAACCAGCGCTTCAAGAACTTCGGCGGCAAGTAAGCCGTTCAGGAAGGCCCCCGCTCCTCCGCAGGGAGGGCCGGGGGCCTTTCGTGTGCCCTGGGAACGTGCGGGAGGCCGCGGGAGCGATAGTGTGACAGGCGTCGACCGTCTCTCCCCAGGAGCGGGAGACGCGATGCCGCTCACCCCAGGGGCGGCGTCTTTCCATCACGCGGACGGGTGACGCGTCGCGTCGAGGGGCGTTTGGGGAAGCCGTGTGACGGAAGGGGTCGCTCGGCTTCCGGGATCCGGCGACCCTCGCGGACGAGCGAGCCCGCCCGCGATGTCCCCTGAAGGAAATCATGCGACGCATCGCGAAACCTGCCTTGGCGACCCTCGCCGCGGCTCTGCTCCTCCCTCTCTTCGCCGCTCCCGCGTTCGCGGCCACTTCCACGCCCGCCCGCCTGGGCGTGAACAGCTCCGCCGCCGCGAAGGCCCAGCCGCTCACCGATCTGGCGGTGTCCGCCGGTCAGGTGTACTCCAGTTACGGCGACTTCGATCGCAACATCGGGCCGGTGGATCTCAGCTCGGTCGATGTCAGCACCGGTGCTGAGACCAAGCACCTCACCGTGGAGGGAGAAGAGCTGAAGGCGCTCCGGGTGTTCGATCGGGCCGTGTACACCGCCGACATCGACCCGCGCACCGCCTGGACCGCGAACACCGGGTTCGCCTCGAACGGCAGCGGCAGCTGGGCCTACAACGCCGTCACTCCGTTCATCCATGTCTTCGACGTCGCCAAGAGCGGTGGCGAGCTGTTTCTGGCGGGCAGCGTGGTCAACCCCGACAAGAAGAAGTACGGTCCTGCTCCGTACCTCGCGGCCGTGAAGAAGAGTTCGGACGGAGGGCGCACCTGGACGATCGAACGGGCCAGGGCCTCGGCTTCAGGGTCGAATGACGCGGACCGGTACTACTGGCTCGCCGCAGCCTCTTCCGGGCGGGTGGCGGCGATCGCCGAGGTGCGGGATGCCAAAGGCGCGCCGAATCGCATCCTCGACGTCTACAGCGCCGGACGATGGTCATCGATCGATCTCGGCAGCAGCGCCGGCTATGCGATGGTGCACGATCCCGCCGACGTCGAAGTGCTCGGCAGCCGGATCCTGATCGCCCGCTACAACTCGCTCGTCTACATCGACTTGGACGCGAAGGGCAAGACAGGCGGTGTGAAGTTCGCGCGCTGGCCGGGTGATGTCGGCATCGCCGACATCACGGTGAGCAACGGCATCGCCTACGCCGTGGGCAAGCGCATGGCCGGCACGGGCATCGACCACGGCACCAACCTCGTGTACGCGTCTCGGGACGGGGTGACCTGGTCCCAGGTCGCGGCCCCAGCAGTGCTGCCGCCCACGACGTACTGGGATCACGGCGACGGCACCATGATCCCCGGCTACGGTGCCTACACGTCGATCGCCGTCGCGGGCGGGCGCATGTACCTCGGCGGCACGGACGCCGGCGTTTACGAGGCCGCGGCCCCGTTGGTCCCCTGAATCGGCCGCACCCGTCATTCCCGCACCGGCCAACGGCCGTCCAGCGCGTCGTCCGGGTCGAGGCGTCCGATCCGCACGAAGTACTCGGTGAGGCTCGCCGCCTGATCCCTGGCCCAGCCGATCTGTCGGGTGTGCAGCTCCGCCGCGGACTCGGGCAGCGTGAACTCCCTTGCGATCGCCAGCGCCAGCCGGCCGGCGGCCACGGCGTCGGCGGAAGCCTGGTGGGCGGCGTCCAGCGGCACCGCGTAGTGCTCGGCCACAACGGCCAGCGTGCGCTTGCCCCGCCGGTACCGGTCGAGAGCCTTGTCGAGCACCAGCGGATCGATCACCGGCGTCGGGTCGGTCAGCACGGGGTGTCCGTGCCGCATCGCCTCATGCGCGAGCAGCGAGAAGTCGTAGGACGCGTTGTACGCGACGATCGGCAGGCCTTGCGACAGCAGCACGGTGAGCGCGCCGGTGATCTCGCCGACCACCTCGTGCGCCGGACGGCCGTGGGCGCGGGCGTACTCGGTCGTCACCCCGTGCACCGCCGCGGCTCCCTCGGGGATCGGGATGCCGGGGTCGGCCAGCCAGTCGCGGGCGGCGAGCTCCCTGCCGTGCACGTCGAGCACGCCGATGTGTGCGGTGACGATCCGATCGGTGCGCACGTCGACTCCGGTGGTCTCCAGGTCGAACACGCCCACCCGGGTGAGCCAGGACGGGAAGCCGTTGCGAGTCGTCATGCCCGGCACGGTACGCGGCGGCTCGGACATCGCTCCGACGGGGCGACGGGGACGCGCCGTAGACTCGGAGCATGCCCGCAGCATCCCCGTACTCCGCCCGCCTGGCCGGTATCCCGGTCGAACGGCACGACGTGGAGGTGGCGGGCGGGACGACGGCGTACTGGGTGTACGGCCCGCCCGCGGGGGAGGCCGAGGCGACGATCGTCGCCGTGCACGGCTTCCGGGGGGAGCACCACGGCCTCGAACCGGTGGTCGCCTACCTGCCTGGCATCCGCGTCATCTCACCCGACCTGCCGGGGTTCGGCGAGACGCCGCCGCTCCCGGGGCGACAGCACGACCTGAGCGCGTACGCGGGCTGGCTCGCCGAGTTCGCGCGGGCAGTGGCGCCCGGTGCCGTGGTGCTCGGCCACTCGTTCGGGTCGATCGTCGCCGCGGCGGCCGTGGCAGGCGGGCTCAGCACGCCGCGTCTCATCCTGATCAACCCGATCGGCGCGCCCGCCCTCGAGGGGCCCAAGGGCATCCTCACCCGCCTCGCGGTGCTGTACTACCGGCTCGGCGCACTGCTGCCGGAGCGGCTCGGCACGGCGCTGCTGCGCAACCCGCTGATCGTGCGCGTCATGAGCATCGCGATGGCAAAGACCCGCGATCCGAAGTTGCGTCGCTTCATCCACGACCAGCACGACACGTACTTCTCCCGCTTCGCCGACCGCGAGGTGCTGCGCGAGGCGTTCGTGACCAGCGTCTCACACGACGTGCGCGCCTTCGCCGGGGTGATCGACGTGGAGACGCTCCTCATCGCCGCGCAGAAGGACGACATCACCCCGATCGAGGCTGAGCGGCGCCTGGCCCGCATGTTCCCGAACGCGGAACTCGTCGAGATCGCGGATGTCGGACACCTCATCCACTACGAGACTCCTGCCGAGGCGGCGGGGGCGATCCGCCGCTTCCTCAGGCTTCGCGTCGCGCCAGACCGATGAGCCCCGCGACGCGGAACGGGATGACCTCGCCCATCGCGAGCGACGTCTCGGTGCGCTCCACCCCGTCGATCGACAGGATGCGCGCATCGGTGTCGAACAGGTGCCGAGCGTCGCGGCACGCCACTCGGGCGAGCAGGTCGACCGAGCCGCTCAGGCCGTGCGCCTGCACGACCTCGGGTACACGCGCGAGCTCGGCGATGATGCGCGGCAGCTCGGTCTGGCGCACGCCGATGCTGATGAACGCCTGCAGAGGGAAGCCGAGCACCTCGGTGGAGTACGCCCGCTCGTAGGACTGGAACACCCCGGTCTGCTCGAGCCTGGCCATGCGCGCCTGGATCGTGTTCCGCGACAGTCGCAGTCGCTCGGCGAGCGCCACGACGGTGGTCCGCGGGTCCTCAGACAGAGCGGTGAGCAGTTCGAGATCGATCCGATCAAGAGTGGGCATAGTGCCACACGATATCAGCACGCCGTGCCCGACACTGGGCAACATGCTCACCGCTCGCACAGATGCTTGAGCGTGGTGTCAGGCGGACGTACCCTTCAGATAGGGCCGACGAAGACGTCGGTCGCCGTGGACGCCCCACAAGGGCAGCACGTCAGGAGGACGCCGATGTCACCGCACACCACCCCGATCGTCGACACCCACAACGATCTCGAACTCACCGAGCGCATCCTCGCGCCGGACGGCACCCGACTGCCGAATCCGCAGCTGGACCGCCATCTCGCCGACATCGACGCCGACGTGCTGCGCGCACTGCACCGCGACATGGTCGTGCTGCGCCGGATCGACGCCGAGGGCGTCGCACTGCAACGGCAGGGCCAGCTCGGGCTGTGGGCACCCTGTCAGGGGCAGGAGGCCGCCCAGATCGGCACCGCCAGGGCGCTTGCGCCGCAGGACTTCGTCTTCCCCAGCTATCGCGAGACCGGCGTGATGCTCGTCCGCGGCGCGCAGCCGGGCGACTACGTGCGGATGTGGCGCGGCGAGGAGGGCGCCGCCTACGACCCGGCCGTCATGCGGATGGCGCCGCTGCAGATCATCATCGGAGCACAGACCCTGCATGCGGTGGGCTACGGCGTCGGCATCCGGCACGACGGCACCGACGAGGTCGCGGTGGCGTACTTCGGCGACGGTGCGACCAGCCAGGGCGACGTCAACGAAGCGATGGTGTTCGCCTCGTCCTACCGCGCGCCCGTCGTGTTCGTCTGCCAGAACAACCACTGGGCCATCTCGGAGCCGGTCGGTCTGCAGTCGCAGTACCCGCTCGCGGGCCGCGCGCCGGGGTTCGGCATCCCGAGCATGCGCGTCGACGGCAACGACGTGCTCGCCTGCCTCGCCGCGATGCGCTGGGCGCTCGAGCACGCCCGTGCCGGCCGTGGCCCGGCCTACATCGAAGCCGTCACGTACCGGATGGGCCCGCACACCACGGCCGACGACCCGAAGCGGTACCGCGACGACACGCAGCTCGAGCACTGGCGCCGTCTCGACCCCATCGCGCGTCTCGAAGCGCACCTGCGCGCGGCCGGCGAGCTCACCGACGAGCACGTCGCCGACGTGCAGGAACAGGCCGACACCGCGGCGCGAGAGATGCGCGCGGCGTGCCTGGGGATGACCACGCGGCCCCCGCTCGCCGTCTTCGACGGCGTGTACGCCGAGCCGCACTCCGGCCTGCAGCGCCAGCGCGACGAGTACGCGGCGTATCTCGCCGCCTACGGGGAGGTGTGACATGGCCGAGATGACCCTGGGCAAGGCGTTGAACGCCGGCCTCCGTCAGGCCCTGCGGGACGACGACAAGGTGGTGCTGCTCGGCGAGGACATCGGGACGCTCGGCGGGGTCTTCCGCATCACCGACGGACTCCTCGACGAGTTCGGCGCGAAGCGCATCATCGACACGCCACTGGCGGAGTCCGGCATCGTGGGCACCGCCGTCGGGCTGGCGTTCCGCGGCTACCGACCCGTGGTCGAGATCCAGTTCGACGGCTTCGTCTATCCCGCCTTCGACCAGATCGTCTCCCAGGTGGCGAAGCTGCACTACCGCACGCAGGGCCGGGTGAAGATGCCGATCACGATCCGCATCCCCTGGGCCGGCGGCATCGGCGCTGCGGAGCACCACTCGGAGTCGCCGGAGGCGTACTTCGTGCACACCGCCGGCCTGCGCGTGGTCGCCGTGTCCAACCCGCAGGACGCTTACACCTGCCTCCGTCAGGCGATCGCGAGCGACGACCCCGTCATCTTCTTCGAGCCCAAACGGCTGTACCACCACAAGGGCGAAGTCGATCTCGCCGCGTCGCTGGCGGATGCGCCGCCGATGGGACTCGCCCGCGTGGCCCGCAGCGGCACCGATGCAACCGTCATCACCTACGGGGCGATGGTCGGGACGGCCCTCGATGCGGCCGCTGCCGCGGAGGACGACGGGCTGTCCCTCGAGGTCATCGACCTGCGTTCGCTGTCGCCGGTCGACTACGGCACCGTCGCCGCGTCCGTGCGGCGCACCGGCCGGGTGGTCGTCGCGCACGAGGCCTCCCGCGAAGCCGGTATGGCGGCGGAAGTCATCGCCAGCATCACCGAGTTGTGCTTCGAGTACCTGGAATCACCGCCGCTGCGCGTCACCGGCCATGACATCCCGTACCCGCCCGCGAAGCTGGAGAAGCACCACCTACCCGACCTGGATCGGATCCTCGACGCCGTCGACCGGCTGATGGACCGACCGAACAGCCTGAGCGGCGCGACCGATGCCGGCGCGAACGGCGGTCAGCGATGATCGCGGAGTTCCGCCTGCCGGATCTCGGAGAGGGACTCACCGAGGCGGAGGTCGTACAGTGGCTCGTGCAGCCCGGTGACCCCGTGACGCTGAACCAGACCCTCGCCGAAGTCGAGACCGCGAAGGCGGTCGTCGAACTGCCCTCCCCGTACGAGGGCACCGTCGCCACCCTGCACGCCGAGGCCGGCGACACCGTCGCGGTCGGATCGCCGCTGATCGCGTTCGAGGTCGGCGGCGAGAGCGGGTCGGATGCCGGAGGCGAGGCCACGTCGACTGCCGCTGCGGACGATCCAGCGGCGGACGGGACCACGACGGAGAAGGACACCTCCGCGGGCGAGACCACGCAGCCGAACCTCGTCGGATACGGCGCGGCACCGGCCTCCGGGGCACGTCCCGCGCGGCGTGCCCGTCGAGGTGCCCCCGCGACCTCACGGGCCGTCGACGCGGCCGTCATCGAAGCAGCCCCGCACGACGCACTCCCCGCCACGGCCGCGGAGCCGCGTGTCGGCGAGCGTCCCCGGTCGACGCCGCCGGTCCGTGCGCACGCGAAGCGGCTCGGCGTCGACCTGACGCTGGTCGCCGCCGAGGTCGGCGACCGGGTGATCACGCGGGCTGACGTCGACGCCTATGCCGAGCGTGTCGGGGCGACGGCACCGGCAGCCATCCCGGCGACCGAGGAACGGATCGAGACGCCGACGCTCGCGCCGCCGTCCGGGGAACGCGGCGAGACCCGCATCCCGGTCCGCGGTGTGCGCAAGCACACCGCCCAGGCGATGGTGCAGAGCGCGTTCACCGCACCGCACGTCACGACGTTCCACACCGTCGACGTCACCGCGAGCATGGAACTGATCGAGAAGCTCCGGAGCGACCGTGCCCTCACCGGGCATCGCATCGGGCCGCTGGTGCTGGTCGCGAAGGCGGTGTGCCTCGCGCTCGGCAGCAACCCCAGCCTGAACGCCCACTGGGATGAGCAGGCCGGGGAGATCGTCCAGTACCACTACGTGGACCTGGGGATCGCCGCCGCCACTGACCGCGGGCTCATCGTGCCGAACATCCGGGACGCCGACCGGCTCTCGCTCATCGGACTGGCGGACGCCCTGCAGACGCTCACCGAGACGGCGCGGTCGGGCCGGACGAGCCCAGCGGAGCTGGCGGGCGGCACGTTCTCGATCACGAACATCGGCGTGTTCGGCATCGACGCGGGCACCCCGATCCTCCCGCCGGGGCAGTCCGGCATCCTGGCGGTGGGAGCCGTCCGTCGTCAGCCATGGGAGTACCGCGGCGAGATCGCGCTGCGCCAGGTGATGACGCTGAGCCTGTCGTTCGACCATCGTCTCGTCGACGGTGCGGAGGGCGCACGCTTCCTCAAGGATGTCGCCGACATTCTCGAGGAGCCGGGCCGCGCCATGCTGCACGGCGGTCGCTGACGCCCGAGACCCGCCGCGGGCCGGCCGGCCGATCAGGTCGGCCGGCCGATCGGGTCAGCCGGCCCGGGCGATGAGAGCCGCGTACGCCATCGACGCCAGCACCGCGGCCGTGGTCCCCTTCGAGCGCATCGCCTGCCTCGTGCTGTGCGGGGTGGAGTTGATCAGCCCGAAGCACGCCTGAACGCGCAGTCGCAACTCGTCCTGCGCGACCGGCTGTACGGGGGCGAGCGCTGCGATCCAGATGTCGATGTACTCGCGCTGGAGCCGCCGCACCTGGGCGCCGTCCTCCTCGGAGAGGTGGGGGAGGTCGCGGTCCTGCACGCGGATGACGTCGGGGTTGCCGAGCGCGAATCCGACGTGGAAGCGGATGAGCTCCCGCATCCGCTCCTCGTCGTCGGCGACGGATGCCGCCACGGCCCGCCCACCCTCGACCAGGTCCAGGCTCACCTTGATCAGCACGGCACCGAGCAGGGCCTGCTTGCCGGAGAAGTGCCGGTACACCGCAGGCCCCGACACGCCGACGGCCGTCCCGATCTCCTCCAGGCTGACACCCGAATAGCCGCGCAGCGCGAACAGCTGCGCGGCGGCGCGCAGGATCGCGTCGGTGCGCTCCGCCTTCGCGCGGTCACGGGCGGTGACGGGCGTTGTCATTTCGGTTAATCCTCGCTAACCTGAATAATCGGGTTAGTGAACACTAACCGAGTCGGTGCTCACCGCGCCACAGTATTTCGTGAGTCGAGGAGGACCGCGATGCCCGTCACCCAGCAGGCACTCGCCGACGAGCTGCAGGAGACCCTCGCCCGTGCCGCGCTGGGCGGACCGGAGCGTTCCCGGCAGCGGCACGTCGCACGCGGCAAGCTGCTGCCGCGCGACCGCGTGGCCCGTTTGCTCGACGAGGGCAGCCCGTTCGTCGAGATCGCGCCGCTCGCCGCGCACGGGCTGTACGGGGGAGAGGCGCCGGGGGCGGGGGTCATCGCCGGCATCGGCCTCGTGCACGGTCGCCACGTGATGGTGATCTGCAACGATCCGACGGTCAAGGGTGGGACGTACTTCCCGCTCACGGTGAAGAAGCACCTGCGCGCGCAGGAAGTCGCCAGGGAGAATCGCCTGCCGTGTCTGTACCTCGTCGACTCCGGCGGAGCGTTCCTGCCCAAGCAGGACGAGGTCTTCCCCGACCGCGACCATTTCGGACGGATCTTCTTCAACCAGGCGCGGATGTCCGCGGAGGGCGTCCCGCAGCTGGCGGCCGTGCTCGGATCGTGCACCGCCGGTGGCGCGTACGTGCCCGCCATGAGCGACGAGACCGTGATCGTCCGCAACCAGGGCACGATCTTCCTAGGCGGGCCGCCGCTGGTGAAGGCGGCGATCGGGGAAGTGGTCAGTGCCGAGGAGCTCGGCGGCGGCGAGCTTCACGCCCGCCGGTCGGGCGTCGTCGATCACCTCGCGGAGGATGACGAGCACGCCCTGGAGATCCTGCGCGACATCGTCGCCACGCTGCCGCGTCCGTCGGAACCGGCATGGCGGGTGCTGCCGTCGCGCCCGCCCTCCGAGACCGGCAGCCTGCACGACGTCGTGCCGGTGGACGTCAACGCCGCCTACGACGTCCGCGAGGTGATCGTCCGTCTGGTCGACGGCGAGAGCTTCCGCGAGTTCAAGCGCGAGTACGGCACCACCCTGATCACCGGTTTCGCCCTGCTGCACGGGCATCCGGTCGGCATCGTCGCCAACAACGGTGTGCTGTTCGGGGAATCGGCGCTGAAGGGCGCCCACTTCATCGAGCTCTGCGACCAGCGCGGCATCCCGCTGCTGTTCCTGCAGAACATCACGGGCTTCATGGTCGGCACCGAGGCCGAGGCGGGTGGCATCGCCAAGGACGGCGCCAAGATGGTCACCGCCGTCGCCACCACGCGCGTGCCCAAGCTCACGGTGATCATCGGCGGCTCGTTCGGCGCCGGCAACTACTCGATGTGCGGGCGCGCGTATTCGCCGCGGTTCCTGTGGACCTGGCCGGCCAGCCGCATCTCGGTCATGGGGGGCGCGCAGGCGGCATCCGTGCTGGCGACCGTCAAGGAGGACCAGCTCACGGCAGCGGGTGAGAGCTGGACCCCCGAGGAGCGGGCTGCTTTCGAAGCGCCGGTCCGTGAGCAGTACGAGCACCAGGGCGAGCCCTACTACGCCACGGCACGGCTGTGGGACGACGGCATCGTCGACCCCGACCAGACCCGGGACCTGCTCGGCCTCGCGCTCGACGTCGTCTCCCGTACGCCCCTGCCCGAACCCGGCTTCGGCCTCTTCCGGATGTGATGCCATGACCGTCCCCGCCGCTTCCGCCGTCCGCGGCTTCGAGACGGTGCTCGTCGCGAACCGCGGCGAGATCGCACGTCGCGTCATCCGCACGCTGCGCGAACTCGGCATCCGCAGTGTCGCCGTGTACAGCGACGCGGACGCGAACGCCCCGCATGTGCGCGAGGCGGACCACGCGGTGCGCATCGGCACCGCGCCGGCAGCGGAGTCGTACCTGCGGGTCGAGGCGATCGTGGCCGCCGCCCTTGAGACCGGGGCCCAGGCGATCCACCCCGGGTACGGCTTCCTGTCCGAGAGCACCGCGCTGGCCGCCGCCTGCGCCGACGCAGGCATCGTCTTCATCGGCCCGGATGCCAGAGCGCTCGAGGTGATGGGTGACAAGGCCCGCGCTCGCGAGCACGTCACCGCGCACGGCGTGCCGGTGGTGCCCGGCTTCAGCGCCGTCGGCCTCGACGATGACGAGATCCGGCGACGCGCCGACGACATCGGCTATCCGCTGCTCGTGAAACCGAGCGCGGGCGGCGGAGGCAAGGGCATGGAGAGCGTCCACGAGCCCGCAGCGCTGGATGCGGCGCTCGCCACCGCACGGCGCGTGGCGGCGGCGGCGTTCGGCGACGACGCGCTGGTGCTGGAGCGGCTCATCCGCCGCCCCCGCCACATCGAGGTGCAGGTGTTCGGCGACCGGCACGGCACTGTGCAGGCCTTCGGCGAGCGGGAATGCACGCTGCAGCGGCGGCACCAGAAGGTCATCGAGGAGGCGCCCGCGGCCGGACTGCCGCACGAGTTGCGCACGCGGCTGCTCGACGCGGCGGTCCGCGCCGCTCGCAGCGTCGACTACGTCGGGGCGGGCACGGTCGAGTTCCTCGTCGATGCGGATGCCATGGACGAGGTGTTCTTCATCGAGATGAACACCCGCCTGCAGGTCGAGCACCCGGTCACAGAGCTGGTCACCGGACGCGACCTCGTCGCCCTCCAACTGGCGATCGCGGCCGGCGGAGCGCTGCCGGAACCTCCCGCCGTGCGGGGGCACGCCGTCGAGGCCCGCGTGTACGCCGAATCACCCGAGCGCGGATTCCTGCCGCAGACCGGCAGCGTCCTGCTGTTCGATCCGCCGGCCGGTGTGCGCGTGGACGCCGCGATCGAGACCGGGTCGGAGGTCACCGGCTTCTACGACCCGATGATCGCGAAGGTGATCGCGGAGGGTCCCGATCGGGAGACCGCGCTTCGTCGGCTGGACGCCGCGCTCGCACGCACGGTCGTGCTCGGTGTCGAGACGAACATCGCGTTCCTCCGTGCGCTCTGTCAGGACGAGCGGGTGCGGGCCGGCGACCTGGACACCGGTCTGATCGAAACGCTGCTGCCGTTTCGCGCGGAGCCGCCGAGCGAGCGGATGCTGCGTGCGGCGGCATCCGCTCTTCCCGCCCCCGACGCGACGGACGACGACGTCAGCCCACTGTGGCGGCAGCTGACGGGGTGGCGGCTGGGTGGCAGCGCCGCCCCGCCGCGCCCGGCGTTCCTCACCGACGACGACGAGGTGGTGGAGGCGCCTGAGGGAGCGGCCTCCGCCGCACTCGATGTACGCAGCGCGGTCGACGCCGACGGTGCGGTCTGGGTCGCCGAGGACGGCCGCACCGTGCGGCTGCGGCCACTGAGCCGGCGGGCCCGCATGGAGCGGCGGCTGGCCGAACGGATGCCGGAGAGCGGCCCGCGCGCGCCCGAGGGCCGCGCCCCCATGCCCGGCAGCGTCGTCGCGGTGCACGTCGCCGACGGTGCGACGGTGCGGGCGGGCGATCCGCTCGTCTCGATCGAGGCGATGAAGATGGAGCACCCGGTGCTCGCGCCGCACGACGGCACGGTGCACCTGCTGGTCGCCGTCGGTGACCAGGTGCGGCGCGACCAACCGGTCGCCCGCGTGGACGAGGAGGAGCAGGCATGACCGAGGATCTCGACGACGAGCAGCGCGAACTGGCCGCGATGGTGCGAGACTTCGCCGACCAGGTGGTCGCCCCGCAGGCGTACGAGGCCGATCGCACCCACACGCTGAACCTGGACGTCGTGCGCCAGATGGGCGAGCTCGGCCTGTTCGGGCTGCCGTTCCCCGAGGAGTACGGCGGGCAGGGCGGCGACTACCTCGCGCTCGGCATCGCGATCGAGGCGCTCGGCCGTGTCGACCAGTCCATCGCGATCACGCTCGAGGCGGGAGTCAGCCTGGGCGCCATGCCGGTGTACCGGTTCGGCACCGAGGAGCAGAAGGCCGAGTACCTGCCATCGCTGCTCGCCGGCGAGGCGCTCGCGGGGTTCGGGCTCACCGAGCCGGAGGCGGGCAGCGACGCCGGGGCGACCCGCACCACCGCGCGCCTGGATGGTGACGAATGGGTGATCGACGGCACGAAGCAGTTCATCACCAACTCCGGAACCGCCATCACCCGCTTCGTGACCGTGACCGCCGTCACGGGCCGCGGGCCGGACGGGCGCAAGGAGATCTCGACGATCATCGTGCCGAACGGCACACCCGGGTTCACCGTCGAGCCCGCCTACGACAAGGTCGGCTGGAACGCCTCCGACACGCATCCGCTCACGCTGCAGGGCGTGCGCGTGCCGGCGGAGAACCTGCTGGGGGAGCGCGGGCAGGGGTTCCGCAACTTCCTCATCATCCTCGACGAGGGCCGCATCGCCATCGCGGCGCTCGCGACCGGCGCGGCGGAGGGGTGCCTGGAAGCGGCGGTCGACTACGCCCAGAAGCGCACGGTGTTCGGGGCGGCGCTGAGCACCAGGCAGAACGCGCAGTTCACACTCGCGCGGATGCGCGCCAGGGTGCACACCGCGCGGCTGGCGTGGCATCACGCGGCCAGGCTGCGTGACGCCGGCAAGCCGTTCGCCGAGGCGGCCGCGATCGCGAAGCTCGTCTCCGGCGAGGCGGCGATGGACAACGCCCGCGACGCCACCCAGATCTTCGGTGGCAACGGGTTCATGAACGAGTACCCGGTCGCGCGGCACTACCGCGACTCGAAGATCCTGGAGATCGGGGAGGGCACGACCGAGGTGCAGCTGCTCGTGATCGCACGCGGTCTGGGGCTCGCGGGGTAGCGTGAGCGGCATGACCGACATCGTCCAGCGCGGGCTGTACTACGAGGAGTTCGAGGTCGGCGCCCGATACCTGCACCGGCCGGGCCGCACGGCGACGGAGGCCGACAACGTGCTGTTCACGACGCTGACCATGAACACGCAGGCACTGCACCTGGACGCCGCGTTCGCCGGGGCGCAGCAGCCGTTCGGGCAGCGGCTGATGAACTCGATGTGGACGCTGTCGACCATGGTCGGCGCGTCGGTGGCGCAACTGACCCAGGGCACGCTGGTGGCACAGCTCGGCCTCGGCGACATCGCGTTCCCGCATCCGCTGTTCGCCGGCGACACGCTGTACACCGAGAGCGTGATCACCGACAAGCGGCTGTCGTCGTCGCGCCCGGGTCAGGGGATCTGCACGATCGCGCACACCGGACGCAACCAGGACGGCACGGTGGTCGCCACGGCGACGCGCACGGTGCTGGTGCACTGCCTGCCGCAGGAGGGGGAATGATGGAGTTCGAGCTCGGGCCCGCGCTGCTGTTCTGCCCGGCGGACCGGCCGGAGCGCTTCGCCGGCGCGCTGGCGAAGGCGGATGCCGTCATCCTCGACCTGGAGGATGCGGTGCTGCCCGACGCGAAGGGCACTGCGCGCGAGAACATCGTCGCCGCCGACCTGGACCCGACCCGCGTGATCGTGCGACTGAACCCACCGGGGTCGGCGGAGTTCGACGCCGACCTCGCCGCAGTCGCACGCACCCGTTTCCGGACGGTGATGGCGGCGAAGACAGAGGATGCCGGGGCGCTCGACGTGTTCACGGAGGACTACCGCGTGCTCGCGCTGTGCGAGACGGCGCGCGGAGTGCAAGCGGCCGATGCCATCGCCGCGCATCCCCGGGCCGCCGGGCTGATGTGGGGCGCGGAGGACCTGGTCGCTTCTCTCGGCGGCACCGCCAGTCGCTTCGCGGACGGGCGCTACCGGGACGTGGCCCGTGTCGCCCGCGCCCAGGTGCTGCTCGCCGCCGGGGCGCACGGCAAGGCCGCCATCGACGCCGTGCACCTGGACATCGACGACGAGGACGGGCTGGCCGCCGAGGCGGCGGATGCCGTGGCATCCGGCTTCCGGGCGACCGCCTGCATCCACCCGCGGCAGGTGCCGATCATCCGCGCCGCCTACCGGCCCGACGAGGACACGCTGGCGTGGGCGCGCGCCGTGCTCGCCGCCGCCGAAGGGGAGCGGGGCGTGTTCCGCTTCCAGGGCCGCATGATCGACGAGCCGGTGCTGCGGCACGCTCGATCGCTGCTGGCCCGCGCGTGACCTCGTCTCAGCGTGTCAGGCTTCGACGGTCTCCGCCGTGACGACGGCGGTGTCCGCGACCGTGACGACCTGCACAGGCACCTCGTCGAGCAGGCGCAGCGTTCCGCGCTCGGCGAGGAAGCGGTGCACCGATCCGTTGCGCAGCACGTCGCCCTCTCTGGGCAGCGTTCCGCCCGACACGTGCTGGAGCAGGGCGCGGATGACACCGCCGTGGCTCACGACGACGATGGACTCGGCCCGGGGTGCAGAACGCCGACGTGACGCGCGCACGATGCGCTCGAGCGAGTCCAGGACGCGGTCGCGCACCTGCGCCATGGTCTCCGCACCGGGAACCTCCGCGTGCCAATCGCCGTATCGGGACAGATAGTCGGCGACCAGCATCCCCTCTCCGTCGCCGAACTCGCGCTCCCGCAGCCCGCGGGTCACCCCGGGGTCGGACAGCCCCAGCTCGCCGGCGATGATCTGCGCGGTCTCCCGCGCACGCACCAGCGGGCTGGCGTAGATGGCGTCCGGCCGCAGATCGGCGAGTACCGCCGCGGCGGCGTGCGCATCGGCACGTCCGGTGTGGTTCAGCGGGATGTCGGTCGAGCCCTGGATGCGGCGCGCGAGGTTCCAGTCGGTCTGGCCATGGCGCACGAGAGTGAGGAGGGTCACCCCTCGAGACTACGTGAGGGCACGCTGGCGTTGCGCCGTGAGCGCGCGGGCGAGGCCGGTCAGCACGGGTGTGGTGCCGCCGGCGATGACGGCATCCGCCCAGGCATCCGCTCGGGTCGGCTCGTGGTTGACGATGACGAGCGGGATGCCGCGGCGGCGAGCCCGCTCGATGATCCGGACCCCGGAGTTGACTGCCAGTGATGTGCCCGCCACGAGCAGCGCGTCGGACGCGCGCAGGAGCGACTCCGCGGCTCGGAAGCGCGCACTCGGCACGTACTCGCCGAAGAAGACCACCTCGGGTTTCAGCATGCCGCCGCAGACGGTGCACGGCGGAATGACGAATCCCGCCGTGCTCTCCGGCGTGACGTCGCCGTCCGGATTCAGTTCGATCCGCTCCGGGCGCGTCACCCACGGGTTGAGGGCCTGGAGTCGTTCGGCGACCGCGCGGCGGTCGAAGACCTGCCCGCAGTCCAGGCACAGCACGCGATGCATGGTGCCGTGGATCTCCACCACCTTCGAGCTGCCGGCGCGCAGGTGCAGCCCGTCCACGTTCTGGGTGACGACTCCGCTGACCAGGCCGGCCCGCTCCAGCTCGGCCAGGGCGACGTGGCCAGGATTCGGTTCGGGGGAGGTGAAGGCGCGCCAGCCGAGGTGTCCGCCCAGCCAATACCGGCGACGCGCCTCCTCGTCCGCGAGGTAGGTCTGGATCGTCATCGGATTCGCCCTGCGGCGCGCACCGGCGCCGCGGTAGGCCGGGATGCCGGAGTCCGTGGAGATCCCGGCGCCGGTCAGCACCGCGACCGCTCGGCCGCGCAGGATCTGCGCCGCCTGCTCGATCGCTTCATCCAGTTCGCCGTCGGTCTCGGCGGCCTGCTCGCTCGCACGCACCCAGCGAGTCTAAGCTGCACGAGAGGGACGGGCGCCGGGAGGTGATCGGACACGGCTTCGGGCCTGGAAGAGTGGAGCCATGCACGTCGTTCACGTCACCGATCCCGACGACCCGCGCCTCGACGACTACCGCTCGCTGACGGACGTTGCGCTGCGGCGCGCGCACGAGCCGGGGGCGGGCCTCTACATGGCCGAATCCGCGAAGGTCATCGAACGCGCCCTTGCCGCCGGGCACGAACCGCGGTCGGTACTCATCCAGGAGAAGTGGCTCGCGCAGGTCGGCTCCCTCATGGAGGACAGGGACGTCCCGGCCTTCGTCGTGCCGGACGACGTCGCCGAGCGGGTGACCGGTTTCGCCGTGCACCGCGGCGCCCTGGCTGCCATGCACCGCCCGCGCCTGCCGACGGTCGGCGAGGTCGTGCGGGATGCCCGGCTGGTCCTGGTGCTGGAGGACATCGCGGACCCGACCAACGTCGGCGCCGCGTTCCGCGCCGCCGCCGGTCTCGGCGCCGACGCCGTGCTCGTCTCGCCGCGCTGCGGCGATCCCCTCTACCGGCGCAGTGTGCGGGTGAGCATGGGCACGGTGTTCCAGGTGCCGTGGACTCGCATCGGAGAGTGGCAGGAAGACGCGTCCGAACTCCACGCTCACGGGTTCCACCTCGCCGCGCTCGCGCTGAGCGACGACGCCGTCCCGCTCGACGTCTACGCCGCGGCGCGGCCCGAGCGTGTGGCTCTGGTGTTGGGCACCGAGGGCGACGGCCTGTCGGCCCGGGCACTGGACGCGGCCGACACCATCGTCACCATCCCGATGGCGGGCGGCGTGGACTCGCTGAACGTCGCGTCTGCCGCCGCCGTGGCGCTGTGGGCGATGACGCACTGACGGCGCCGCCCCGGCGTTCAGGTGTCGTCGCGCGGCAGGTACGGCACGGCTTTCGGCCGCTTCGCCGACACATTGTCGCCGGACGACTGGTGCCGGAGGCGGCGCAGCACCCAGGGCACGAGATGCTCGCGCGCCCAGCTGATGTCCTCCGCACGGGCCTGACGCCAGGTGCGCGACGGCACCGGATCCGGCCGCATCGGCTGCAGGTCGTTCGGGACGTTCAGGGCCCGCAGCACCATGCGCGCCACCTCGTGGTGCCCGAGCGCGTTGTAGTGCAGACGGTCGTCCGCGAAGAAGCGCGCGTCCTGCACGACCTTCAGCGCCCACTGGTCGGCGACGATGCAGTCGTACCGGTCGGCGATGGAGCGCACGTTCTCGTTGTAGATGGCGACCTTGCCGCGGAACGGCCGGAACACCGGGGTGAAGCCGGTGTCGATGCCGGTGAACAGCACGATGGCGGCGCCCGTCGCAGCGAGGCGGGACACGGCGTCGTCGAGCTGTACAGCGATGTTGTCGGGGTCGGTGCCAGGGCGGATGACGTCGTTGCCGCCCGCGCACAGCGAGATCAGGTCGGGCTTGAGCGCGATCGCCGGCTCCACCTGCGCGGCGACGATCTGGGCGATGAGCTTGCCACGCACGGCGAGATTCGCGTACGCGAAATCGTCGACGTCCTGCGCGAGAACCTCCGCCACGCGGTCGGCCCATCCTCGGTGCCCTCCGGGCACGGCGGGATCGGGATCGCCGATGCCCTCCGTGAACGAGTCGCCGAGGGCGACGAAGCGCCGCCACGGGTGCGGCCCCTCGTTCGGGACGTACGGGGTGCGAGACGATTCCTGATCGCTCATCGTGCCCTCCTCCGGCATGCGGCACGATCGGGGGTGCTGATCGCGCCGCATGCGAGCCTACCAACGTCCGCACCCCTCGGCGGGCGGCGTCGGCGGCCTGGCTTATCGTTGAAGCGATGCTTTCTCCGTCCTTCCCTCAGCGCGCCCCGTGGGGCACCGCCGACAAGCTGAGGGCCTGGCAGAGGGAGGCCCTCGATGCCTACTTCCAGGCCGATCAGCGCGACTTCCTCGTCGCGGCGACCCCGGGCGCCGGTAAGACCACGTTCGCCCTGACCCTCGCCGTCGAACTGCTGCGCATGGGCGAGGTGGACCGGATCATCGTCGTCGCCCCCACCGAGCACCTCAAGACGCAGTGGGCGGATGCCGCCGCGCGCGTGCACATCCGCCTCGATCCCCGCTTCCGAAACAGTCACTGGGCGCCGTCGCGGCAGTACCACGGGGTGGTCGTCACGTACGCGCAGGTGGCGGCGAGGTCCTCTGTGCACCGCCACCTCACCGAGTCGGCGAAGACGCTGGTCATCCTCGACGAGGTGCATCACGGGGGCGACGCGCTCAGCTGGGGCGACGCCATCCGCGACGCGTACACGCCCGCGAAGCGCCGGCTGCTGCTGTCGGGTACCCCGTTCCGCAGCGACACGGCCCCGATCCCATTCGTCGAGTACCTGCCCGACGAGACCGGCGCGCGCGTGTCGAGCACCGACTACCGCTACGGCTACGGACGAGCCCTGGCCGACGGCGTCGTGCGTCCCGTGCTGTTCCACATGTACGCGGGCAAGATGCGCTGGCGCACCAGCGCGGGCGACGAGCTGGAGGCGCACCTCGGTCAGGACAACACCAAGGACGTGACCTCTCAGGCGTGGCGCACCGCGCTCGACCCGGAGGGGGAGTGGATGCCGGCGGTGCTGTCGGCCGCGGACCGTCGGCTGACCGAGATCCGCCACCACGTCCCGGATGCCGGTGGGCTGGTGCTCGCGACGGATCAGACCGTCGCCCGCGCCTACGCGAAAATCCTGCACAGCATCACGGGGGAGCGCCCCACCGTCGTGCTCTCGGACGACGCGACCGCGTCGGAGCGGATCGAGAAGTTCAGCGCCGGGAACAGCAGGTGGATGGTCGCCGTCCGCATGGTGTCGGAGGGCGTGGATGTCCCGAGGCTGGCCGTCGGCGTGTATGCCACGTCGTCGTCCACACCGCTGTTCTTCGCCCAGGCGATCGGCCGGTTCGTGCGTGCCCGGCGCCGGGGCGAGGCCGCGAGCGTCTTCCTGCCCAACGTGCCGGTGCTCATGAAGCTCGCCAACGAGATGGAGCGCCAGCGCGATCATGCCCTCGACCGTCAGTCGAAGGACGACGATGGGCTCGACGACTCGCTGATCGAAAGCGCGAACCGTGAGGAGGAGGCTTCGGACGCGCTCACTCAGGAGTTCAGCTACCAGGCCATCTCGTCGGTCGCGCACTTCGACCGCGTCGTGTTCGAAGGCAAGGAGTTCGGCCAGCTCGCCGAACCCGGGACGCCGGAGGAGGAGGAGTTCATCGGCATCCCCGGACTCCTCGAACCCGAGCACGTGCACGAGCTGCTCATGCAGCGACAGGCCAGGCAGAGCCGACTGCGCGAGGCCCGCGAGGCTACGCAGCCGCCGGAGCAGACCACGACCCTTCCGCCGCCCCTGCACCGTACGCTGCGCGAGCAGCGCCAACTGCTGAACAGCCTGGTCGGCCTGTACGCGCGGCAGAGCGGGGAGCCGCACGGCGCCGTGCACGCCGAGCTGCGACGGGTGTGCGGCGGACCCGCGGTCGCCCAGGCGACGGTGGCTCAGCTGCAGGCTCGCATCGACGTGCTCCGCAAACGCGTGCGCTCCTGACTTGGGGCTAAGTCCCTGAGCGCACTCGTCACGCTCTCTGGCGACCGGAGACCTTCGGATCCCCGAAATGCTGGCAATCCCGGCATCCGGGCCCGACGCGTCGTCGCCGGTCGATAGCGTGGAGGGATCCCCAACCGAGCACGGAGGTTCCATGACCGCGCCCGCAGAGTCCACCGCAGCCGACCGCAGACGCTGGGCCCGCTACCTCGTCGAGGAGCGCGCCGAGGGCGCTGTGTACCGACGTCTGGCCGCCCGCCGTTCGGGCGAGGAGCGGGAAATCCTGCAGTCGCTGGCCGACGCCGAAAGCCGCCACGAGCAGCACTGGCTGGAGCTGCTCGGCGGCGAGCCGACCAGATTGCCGCGCGCCGGCATCCGCTCCCGCCTGCTCGGCTGGATGGCGGGGCGCTTCGGGTCGATCTTCGTGCTGGCGCTCGCGCAGAGCGCGGAAGCGCGCTCGCCCTACGACTCCGAGCAGTTCGCCACCCCTGCCATGCGCGCCGACGAGAAGGTGCACTACGAGGTCGTGCGCGGACTGGCAGCCCGCGGGCGGCGCCGGCTGTCCGGGTCGTTCCGTGCGGCCGTGTTCGGCGCGAACGACGGGCTGGTGTCCAACCTCGCGCTCGTGCTGGGCATCGGCGCCACGGGCGTAGCCCCGGGTTTCGTGCTGTTCAGCGGCATCGCCGGCCTGCTGGCGGGTGCGCTGTCCATGGGCGCCGGCGAGTTCGTGTCGGTGCGGTCCCAGCGCGAGCTGCTCGCCGCCACCGAAGCGAACGGCGCTGCCGACGCGAACGCCGCCGATCTCGACATCGACGCCAACGAGCTCGCGCTCGTGTACCGAGCCCGGGGCATGGACCAGGCCGAGGCGCTTGCGCGCGCCCAGCGCATCGTCGAGGCCGCGCAGGCCGGTGTCCGTCGCAACGCGACCGGCCCCATCGGCACGCACGCGGCGCATGACGACCACGAGGTGGTCGGCGGGGACTGGTCGGCGGCGATCTCCAGCTTCCTGCTCTTCGGATCGGGTGCCATCGTCCCTGTGCTGCCCTGGATCTTCGGCCTGAGTGGCACCACCGCCATCGTCGCTGCTCTCGCGCTCGTCGGCATAGCGCTGCTCACCACGGGCGCGATGGTCGGCATCCTCTCCGGCGGCCCACCGCTGCGCCGTGCGCTGCGCCAGCTGCTGATCGGCTTCGGGGCGGCGGCGATCACATATCTGCTGGGGCTGGTGTTCGGGGTGGGAGCGGTCTGACGCAGGGTGGTGGGACGGCAGCCGCCCGTCAACCCCCTCTTGCTAATCCGAACGATGGTGCTGACTGGAACTCCGATCGAAGAGAAACGAGGAGTTCAGATGGCCCAGATCATCGAGACCGTCGACGTCGATGTCCCCGTCACCGTGGCGTACAACCAGTGGACTCAGTTCGAGAGCTTCCCCGAGTTCCTCGAGGAGGTCGTCTCCATCACACAGGTCGACGACACGCACACGCATTGGAAGGTGAACGTGGCCGGTGCCGAGCGCGAGTTCGACGCGGAGATCACCGAGCAGCACCCGGATGAGCGGGTGGCGTGGCGCAGCATCGGCGGCGAAACCGCGCATGCGGGTGCGGTGACGTTCCACAAGCTCACCGACTCGTCGACGCGGGTCACCGTGCAGATCGATTGGGAGCCGACGGGGATGCTGGAGAAGCTGGGCAGCCTGGTCGGCGCCGGCTCGCACGCCGTGAAGAAGGACCTGGAGAACTTCAAGGAGTTCATCGAAGGGCGCGGGTCGGCGACCGGCGCGTGGCGGGGTGACGTGGAGAGGTGAGCGTGCTTCCGCTCGGCTGAGTCGGAGGTGGTGGGTTATCGGCAAGAAAGTGTGGACGGGTTCTCGTATTAGCCGCGTGATTTCGCGGTAGAACGGGGATCGGTATGGTTCACGATCCATAGTCGTGAAGCCTCCGACGAACTCGGCACGTTGTTTGGT
>NZ_JAPSLI010000012.1 GCF_031180975.1 Microbacterium sp.
TCCAAAGACCGGACGAGGATAATTTGGCATTTGACAAGTGCACGCTGTTGAGTTCTCAAGGATCGGACGCACCCGAACACCCACCAACCAAGGCAGGACGCTCAGGGCAACTTCACAATCTTATCCGGCGGATCCGGGGCTGTCAAAGCAGCCGGGCCGGAGCCGGAACCTCCATCTTACACCCGCGAAACCGTGAGTGGAAGAAGAGGAGGTGTGGTCCGCTGCTTGAGGGGAGCTGGTGACCTTCCGGCCTCTCGCTCAACCCTTTGGGGCGAACAGGTAAAACATTACGCGGATCCCGCGGACCCGGCAAATCACGGCCTCACCCCGGGCGTGTCGCGATCAGTGAAGGCCAGGCCAGCGCACAGAACCAGGGTTGCGGCGCCCCACAGCCCGCTGGCGGCGGGGAGCACACGGTAGGCGAGGTGCTGCGCGGTGAACTCCGCGGTCAGCGGTCCGTATGCGGCCAGCCCGACCAGCCAGGCGGCCGCGAGAACGGCGGGCAGCGAGACCCACCAGGCCACACGCAGCCACGTCGGCGCGCGACGAACGACCGCGACGACCGGGCGTCGACGCAGCCAGAGCAACGCGAACACCGCGACGATCAACAGGCCGGCCGCGCTCGAGACGTGCTGCAGCCACCGATAGCCGGGCATCGGCCCCCACTGGTCAGCGAGGAGCGGCACAGCCTCGACGCCCCATCGCCCGTCGTGCGTGAACAGGTCCCACACGATGTGGGACAGCACCCCGAGCGCGAGCGACAGCACCACGAGCAGTGGATACGTCCACCGCCCGCGGGGCAGGAACGTCGCGGCGACGGCATCCCTCCCCCGCATCCGCCACTCGGCGGGAAGCCGCCCCGCAACCACAGCCGGCAGCAGTTCCACGGAGGCGGGGCGCAGCACCGCCCGCCAGATCAGCAGCAGCGCCGCGGCGATGAGCGTGGTCCACACGAGGTTGGCCGGCGCGTGCGTGAACCCGTAGGACGGGCCGAGGCCGCGCAGATACAGCGGCAGGTCCGGCGTCATCGCACCGATCGCGATCGCGGCCGGCACCAGGGGCGTGCGGACGAACGGCAGTGCCACGACGGCGTGGCTCGGGGTGAACGGCATGACGGGTGCGCGGCGACTCAACCGCCGATGAGCACTCCGGCGAGCGTCTTCTTCCCGCGGCGCAGCACCGACACCCCACCGGGCAGCGTGCCGTGCACCGCGACGTCATCGCTCTCCACCCGCTGCCCGTCGAGCGAGACGCCGCCCTGTGCGATCGCGCGGCGCGCCTCGGACAGGCTGGACACCAGTCCGGTGGCCACCAGCGCCTCGGCGACCGGCGTGCCGGCGGCGACGGTCGCGTTCGGCAGCTCGTCCAGCGCCGATCGCAGGGTCGCCGCGTCGAGCGCCGACAGGTCGCCCTGCCCGAACAGCGCCTCGGATGCCGCGATCGCGGCTGCCGTGGCATCCGCGCCGTGCACGGTCGTGCACACCTCGAGTGCGAGGCGCTTCTGCGCCGCGCGGCGGAACGGCTCGGTCGCGACGAGCTTCTCGTACTCCTCGATCTCGGCGCGGGTCAGGAACGTGAACACCTTCAGCCGCGCGATCACGTCGGCATCGTCGGTGTTCAGCCAGAACTGGTACATCCGGTACGGGCTGCACATCTCGGCGTCGAGCCAGATCGCGTTGCCCTCGCTCTTGCCGAACTTGGTGCCGTCGCTGTTGGTGATCAGCGGCGTGCCGATCGCGTGTGCGGAGACCCCCTCGACACGGTGGATCAGGTCGGTGCCGCTGGTGAGGTTGCCCCACTGGTCGCTGCCGCCGGTCTGCAACACGCAGCCGTACTGGCGGTACAGCTCCAGGAAATCCATGCCCTGCAGGATCTGGTAGCTGAACTCGGTGTAGCTGATCCCGGCGTCGGAGTTGAGGCGGGCGGCGACGGCATCCTTCTTCAGCATCGTGCCGACGCGGTAGTGCTTGCCGATCTCGCGGAGGAAGTCGATCGCGCTCAGCGGCGCCGTCCAGTCCAGGTTGTTGACGATGCGCGCGGCGTTGTCGCCCTCGAAGCTGAGGAAGCGCTCGACCTGGGCACGCAGCCGGCCGACCCACTCCTCCACGGTCTCGCGCGTGTTCAGGGTGCGCTCGGCCGTGGGCCGGGGATCTCCGATCAGACCGGTGGACCCGCCGACCAGTCCGAGCGGCTTGTGCCCGGCGAGCTGGATGCGACGCAGCGTGAGCAGCTGCACGAGGTTGCCGAGGTGCAGGCTGGGTGCGGTCGGGTCGAATCCGCAGTAATACGTGATCGGATCCCCGCCGAGAAGGGCGCGCAGCGCCTCCTGATCGGTGGACACGTGGACGAGGCCGCGCCACACGAGCTCGTCCCACACGTTCTCGAACGTGGGATCGAGCGCCACGGGCGCTGTCGTCAGAGCGGGATTCGACACGCGTTCCAGGCTATCAGCGGCGCCGAGCGCCCCTCACACGTGGGCGCACCACCACACCAGGAACGCCGCCCCCAGCCCGATCACCCAGCTCACCAGACTGCCCACGAGGAAGTACTCGGCGCGACCGCCGCTCTCGCCGTCCTTGGAGATCTCCGGAAAGCGCACGATGCCCTTCGCCGCGAGCATGGCGGCGAGCACCGGGTAGGCGGCCGTGAGCGTGAGCATGAAGACGATCACGCGCTCGAGCGGCCCGATCAGGCGCCCGCCCTTGAACCCGCCTCGCATGGTCGGCGGGTCGGATGCCGGTGGTGCGGCGATTCCTGCATCCGCGGGCTGCCACGCGTGCTCCCCCGTCAGCGCCGCGCGGACCACGAGGTTCGACGACTCCAGCAGGAACACCAGCACGCCGAGCACGAGCATGGCGAGGTCGAACGAGACGGCGCCGAAGGGTGTCTTCAGCTGCCAGACCTCGCCGACGATCCCGACCGTGCCGCGGTCCCCGATCCACAGCACCGCGACGATGCACACGAACGCGAGGGCGACCGCCGGCCAGAAGCTCCATCGGGCGTCACGGCTCTCGGGCATGCTCCACAGCCACAGCGCGCCCAGTACGGGCGCGACGATCATGGGCGCCAGTGCATCGGCCGCGCCGCCCAGGATGAGCAGCACGACGAGGATCGCCAGGTACCCGCCCCAGCGCCGCGGCACGAACTGCCGCACCAGGTCGGCGGCACCGATCGCGAACAACAGGAATCCGGCGACGATCACGCGGCGTCTCCCGTCAGCTCGGCGAGACCCTGCAGGATCGCGACCGCGCCGCTGCGGCGGAGCGCCTTGGACACCGCGGGCTGGGTGATCCCCTCGCGGTCGGCGAGCTCCTGCTGCGACGTCCCGATCACCCGGCCGTAGGCCAGGCGGCGCTCGCGCTCGCTCATCGACCCGACCAGTTCGTCGCGCAGAAGCAGATAGGCGTTCGCGGTGGCCACGGTGCTGTCCATGACCTCATCCTGCCCCGGGGCACCGACGATCCAGGTGCGCGCGTTCGGCGCGCTGCCGCGCTCGCGCGCATGCACGGTGTCGATCGCCTTCCGCGCTGCCCACCAGCCCGGCCCGTCGGTGAGCGGTCCGGAGGCGGATTCGATGGGTCGGATCTCGCCGATCCCGACGCCGAACCGGAACCCGATGCCGTCCGGAAGGGCGAGCTGCAGCATGAGCAGCGAGGTGAGCGCCGCGCCGAGCCCCGGGTACGTCCCCTGCTGCTCGTCCCCTACTGTGGGCGTCAGCGGCCGGGTGGCGAGGGGGCGATCGCGTTCCACGCGCGCGATGGCCTCGTCGAGGACGCGCTGGGCGTCGGCGCGATCCTCGAGTCTGCGGGAGCCGACGATGTCGGCGATGACGGCGATCACCATGGCATAACCATATCACTAATAATCTTAGTACATTCCAGAAACAGGAATATTTCAGAATCATGACCGATCAGAGCATCCCCTGGCAGGACGGCCACTGGACCACCGCTCCCCCGCACGTCGCACTGGACGACGGCATCCTGCGTGCCACGGCGGCGGAGGGCAGTGACGCATGGCGACACACCGCCTACGGGTTCGTGCACGACGACGCGCACGCGCTCGTCGCGCCACTGGCTGTGGGCGAGGCGATGGAGGTCTCCTTCACCGCACCGTGGCAGGGTCAGTTCGATCAGGCCGGCGTGTACGTGCACGTCGACGCCGAACGCTGGGTGAAGGCGGGCGTCGAATTCGCGGACGGGCACCTCGGGCTCGGCGCCGTGGTCACCGATCGCCGATCGGACTGGTCGGTGGGTTTCGTCGACGAGTGGCGGAATGCGGAGATCACCGTGCGGATCAGCCGCTGGCCGGATGCCGTGATCGTGCGCGCCAGGGCGGGTGCGGAACCGTGGCGGCTGGTGCGGGTCGCCCCGTTCGAGGCGGATGCCGCGGCGTCCGCCGGCCCGTTCCTCGCCGCACCCACGCGGGAGGGCCTGGAGGTATCGTTCACGCGCTGGCGACGCGGCGCCGCGGACGACGCCCTGCACTGACGCGGCTCAGCGTCGCAGGCGGCTCAGAGTCGCAGGCGGCTCAGAGTCCGAGAGCGTGCGCGGCAGCCTGCGCCCTCGCGACGAGCTCGGCGCGCTGCTCGGCCACCCGCTCAGGCGCCGTGCCGCCGGCGCCGGAACGCGACGCGACGGATCCCTCGATCGACAGCACCTCCCGCACCTCGGGGTCGAGGTGCTCCGATACGGAGCGCAGCAGCGCGTCGTCGGCGTCCTCGAGTCCGATCCCGCGCTCCTCGCAGGCGCGGACCAGCGCACCGGAGATCTCGTGGGCGTCGCGGAACGGCACGCGCCGCTTGACCAGCCACTCGGCGACGTCGGTCGCCAGCGAGAACCCCTGCGGAGCCAGAGACGCCATCCGCTCGGTGTCGAACCGCAGCGTGGCGATCATGCCGGCGAAAGCGGGCAGCACCACTTCGAGGGTCTGGACGGAGTCGAAGACGGGCTCCTTGTCCTCCTGCAGGTCGCGGTTGTACGCCAGGGGAAGGCCCTTGAGGGTGGCGAGCAGGCCGGACAGGTTGCCGATCAGGCGCCCGGACTTGCCGCGGGTCAGTTCCGCGATGTCGGGGTTCTTCTTCTGCGGCATGATGCTCGAGCCGGTGGAGTAGGCGTCGTCGAGGGTGACGAAACCGAACTCGCGCGTGTTCCAGAGGATGATCTCCTCGCTCAGGCGGGACAGGTCGATGCCGGTCATCGCGGCGATGAACGCGAACTCGGCCACCACGTCACGGGACGACGTGCCGTCCAGCGAGTTCTCCGCGGGGCGGTCCAGGCCCAGCTCGCGGGCGACGAGCGCCGGGTCGAGGCCGAGCGTGGAGCCGGCGAGCGCTCCCCCGCCGTACGGCGAGACCCCGGCACGCCGGCGCCAGTCGACCAGCCGCTCGATCTCGCGCACCAGCGGCCAGGCGTGCGCCTGCAGATGGTGCGCGAGCAGCACCGGCTGCGCGTGCTGCAGGTGCGTGCGGCCGGGAAGGATCGCGGACGGGTGCGCCTCCGCCTGCGCGACGAGCGCGTCGATGACGCGCAGCAGGTCGCGGGCGATGACCCTGGCGTGGTCGATGAGGTACATCCGCACGAGCGTCGCGATCTGGTCGTTGCGGCTGCGCCCGGCGCGCAGGCGCCCGCCCAGGTCGGCGCCGACCTCCGCGATCAGGGCCTTCTCGAGCGCGCCGTGCACGTCCTCGTCGCCCGGGTCGGGGCGGAGGGTGCCGTCCGCGATGCGGGCCGCGAGCGCGTCGAGACCCTCGTGCATGCGATGGGCCTCGTCGGGCTGCAGGTACCCGGCCGCCTCCAGCGCGGTGGCGTGAGCGTGGGATCCTGCGATGTCGTACGGGGCGAGCACCCAGTCGAAGTGCGTGGAGCGGCTCAGCTCCGCCAGCTCTGGCGACGGCCCGCTCGCGAACCGCGCACCCCACAGTGCGCCCTCGTTGGTGCCGTCGTGCTTCGCCTCACTCATCCGTCCAGCCTATGGGATCGGACCGCGAGCCTTGCGGCGCGGTCGACCAGCCACTCCAGGGGTCCGCGCCCGATCAGCAGCGCCCACACCGTGCACCCCGCGATCGTCCACACCGTGAGCGGCCAGAACGGCTCGAGGTCGCGGAACGCCTGCAGGTCGCCGGCGTCCCCGGCGACGGCGACGGCGATCGCCGCCCAGACCACCAGCTGCACGGTGTACGCGGTCAGCGGCATCGCGCCTGTCGCGCGCAGCGGCAGCACGATCATCCGCAGCATCCGGTTGCGGCAGAGCAGCAGGCAGCCGCCGATCACGGCGATCGCGAAGCCGCCGCTGCCGATCACCTCCAGCAGCCCGGTGGAGTGCGGCTCCGCCTGCCACACTCGCTGCAGGTACTCCGATGACGGGTCGGGCGGCACGAGCGCGAGCCCGTAGCCGAGCGTCGCGAGTGCGGCCCCGGCGATCAGCATCCGCAGCTGCACCGCGCGCGCGGTGACGCCGGCGCGCGCCACGCCGAGACCGGCGAGCAGGAACGCCATCCACGCCGGGAACGGATAGTGCCAGCCGAGCAGGTCGGACAGCTCAGCGCCGTACTGCGCCTGCCACAGCGGCAGGTCGGCAAGCATCGGTTGCAGGAGCGGCATGATCAGGGCGAGTGCCGCGGCGAGCGCCAGCAGCACGCCGGCGCCCAGCCGCAGGAACGGCAGGGCGAGCAGGAACAGGATGCCGTACGCCGGCAGGATCACGTACACCGGCACCCCGGTGAGGATGAGCAGGATCCCCAGCATCCACAGCAGTCCGGCTCGCGCCGCGAGACGTCCGCGGGCGCGATTCAGGGCGGGCCCCGGCAGCGGACGCGGGCCACCGGTGACCAGCCCGATCGACACGCCGGCGAGAGTGGCGAACAGAATGGAAGAGCGGCCGTCCACGATCGCCGACCAGGTGGCGGGGTCTGTCCACACCCACTGCTCGGCGGTGACGAGCAGGTGTGCGGCGAACATGCCGATCACGGCCAGCCCGCGGGCCAGGTCGACGCCGCCGACCCGGTCCGGTCCGTTCAGTCTGGCCAGCCGAGCGGCGAACGCCGCCGGAGTTCCGGTCAGCTCTTCTCGAGCAGCCACACCAGCAGGGCCTTCTGCGCGTGCAGGCGGTTCTCCGCCTCGTCCCACACCACGCTCTGCGGCCCGTCGATGACGTCGGAGTCCACCTCGTACCCGCGGTCGGCGGGCAGGCAGTGGATGAAGATCGCCTCCGCATCGGCGAGCCCCATGAGCTCGGCGGTGACCTTGTAGCCGCCGAGCTCCCGCAGACGGGTGGCCTTCTCCTCCTCCTTGCCCATCGACACCCACGTGTCCGTGACGATCACGTCGGCGCCTTCCGCGGCTTCGCGCGGATCGGTGAGCAGGGTGAGGGAACCCCCGGTCTCCGCTGCGCGGCGCTCGGCGGCCTCCACGACATCGGGGCGCGGCGCGTACGCCGTGGGCGACGCGATCCGCACGTGCATGCCGGCGGTCACTCCGGCCAGCACGTACGAGTGCGCCATGTTGCTGCGACCGTCGCCGAAGAACGTCAGTGTCAGGCCCCTCAGCTCGCCCTTGTGCTCGCGGATCGTGAGCAGGTCGGCCAGCAGCTGGCAGGGGTGGAAGTCGTCCGACAGCGCGTTGATGACCGGCACCCGGGTGCCCTCGGCCATCTCCTCCAGCCCGGACTGGGCGTAGGTGCGCCACACGATCGCGGCCACCTGGCGCTCCAGCACCCGCGCCGTGTCGGACGGGGTCTCCTTGCCGCCGAGCTGGCTGTTCGCCGTCGAGATGATCAGCGGCGAGCCGCCCAGGTCGGCGATGCCCACCGCGAACGACACCCTGGTGCGGGTGGAGGACTTGTCGAAGATAACGGCGACGGTCTGCGGGCCGGCGAGGGCCTTGTTCGCCCAGCGGTCCTTCTTCAGCTCCAGGGCGAGGTCGAGGATCTCGGCCTGCTCGGCCGGGGTCAGGTCGTCGTCTCGCAGCAGGTGGCGGGTCACTTCTGGGTCTCCAAGGGGGCGTGGGCGGTCTCGGCGACGGCGGCGAGCGCCGCGCCGAACAGGGTGAGGAACTCGGACACCTCGGCGTCGCCGATCGTGTACGCGGGGGCGATGCGGATGACGTCGTCGGTGGGTGCGTTGACGATGAGGCCGCGGTCGTGGGCGGCGGCGCGCACCTCGGCGGCCACCGGCGCGGTCAGGCGGATGCCGATCAGCAGGCCCGCGCCTCGGGTGTCCGCGACGAGCGGAAGATCGGCGACGCGCGCGCGCAGCTCGGCGCCCCGGGCGGTGACGTTCTGCAGCAGGCCGTTCTCCTCGATGTGCCCGAGCACGGCATTGGCGACCGCGCTCGCGAGCGGATTGCCACCGAACGTGGAGTTGTGCGTCCCGGGGTAGAAGAGTTCGCTGGCGGCGCCGAAGGTGATCAGCGCGCCGAGCGGGAAACCGGCGCCGATGCTCTTCGCCAGCGTCACGGCATCCGGCACCACACCCTCGCGCTGGAAGGCGAACCACTCGCCGGTGCGGCCCGACCCGGTCTGCACCTCGTCGAGGATCAGCAGCGCGTCGTGCTGCGTGGCCAGATCGCGGGCGCGGGCGAGGAAGCCGTCCGGCAGCTCGACGACGCCCGCCTCGCCTTGGATGGGTTCCACGATCAGGGCGGACACCGTCTCATCGAAGCCGGCCTCCAGACTCTCGATGCTGCGCTGGATGATCCGCACGCCGGGCAGCACCGGTTCGAACGGGTCACGGTAGGCGGGCTTCGGGGTCAACGAGAGCGTGCCCATGGTCCGGCCGTGGAACCCGCCTTCGACCACGAGGATCGTGGAGCGGTTCGTGCTGTTGCCGTGCAGGCGGGCGAGCTTGATCGCCATCTCGTTCGCCTCGGCGCCGGAGTTCGCGAGGAACACCCGCCCCTGCTCGCCGGTGCCGGCGAGTCGCTTCAGCCGGGCCGCCAGCTCCAACTGCTGCGGGCTGGCGAAGTAGTTCGACACGTGCGCGAGCGTGGCCGCCTGCCGCGACACCGCGTCGACGAACACGGGATGCGCGTGGCCGAGGCAGTTCACCGCGATGCCGCCGAGGAAGTCCAGGTAGCGGTTGCCCTCGGCATCCCACACCCACGACCCCTTCCCGCGCGTGAGCAGCGCGAGCCGCCCGCCCAGCGACATCAGGTCGCGTCCGGCGTCGTCCTGCCAGTTCATGCGCCCGTCTCCGCCCCGGCGACGACCTCGGTGCCGATGCCCTTGCTGGTGAACAGTTCGACGAGCACCGAGTGCGGCACCCGTCCGTCGATGATGGCGGCCGCGTCCACGCCGCCCTCGACGGCATCCAGGCAGGCGCGCATCTTCGGGATCATCCCGGATTCCAGCCCGGGGAGCATGCGGGTGAGGTCCCCGGACGTGATGTGCGAGACCAGCGAGTCGCGGTGCGGCCAGTCGGCGTACAGCCCCGGCACGTCGGTGAGGATGACGAGCTTGCGCGCCTTGAGGGCGACGGCGAGAGCGGATGCCGCGGCGTCGGCGTTCACGTTCAGCGACTGCCCGGGGTGGTCGAGATCGGGCGCGATCGACGACACCACCGGGATGCGACCGGACGAGAGGTGGTCGAGCACGGGCGTCGGATCGACCTGCACCACGTCCCCGACGCGGCCCAGGTCGACCTCCTCGCCGTCCACGACGATCCCGCGGCGGCGTCCGCCGAACAGGCCGGCGTCCTCGCCGCTCAGGCCCGTGGCGATCGGTCCGTGCGAGTTGATCTTCGCCACCAGGGTGGGGTTGATGTGCCCGGTGAGCACCATCCGGACCACGCTGATCGCCTCGGTGGAGGTGACGCGGTAGCCGCCCTTGAACTCGCTGGGGATGGCGAGCCGGTCGAGCATGCTGGAGATCTGCGGGCCGCCGCCGTGCACCACGACGGGCTGCACGCCCACGTAGCGCAGGTAGGCGATGTCCTGCGCGAACGCCTCCTGCAGCTCGTCGCTGATCATGGCGTTGCCGCCGTACTTGACCACCACGATCTGGTCGCGGAACTTCTTCAGCCAGGGCAGCGACTCGATGAGGGTGCCCGCCTTGACGGCGGCCTCCTCGGGGGCGGTGTCTTGCAGGTCTGTCATGAGGAGTAGGCGCTGTTCTCGTGGACGTAGTCGTGGGTGAGGTCGTTGGTGAGGATCGTCGCTGTCGCGTCGCCGGTCTTCAGGTCGATGAGCAGGTGCAGGGCGCGCGGAGTGAGATCGACCTCTTCGCGGGGACGGTCCGGGCCCCCCGCGGTGCACACGCGCACGCCGTTCATCGACACGTCGACGTCGTACGGGTCGAACTGGGCGCCGGTGGTGCCGATCGCGGCGAGCACCCGTCCCCAGTTCGGGTCGTTGCCGAACACGGCCGCCTTGAACAGGTTGTTCCGGGCGACCGAGCGCCCCACTTCGACGGCCTCGTCCTCGGTGGCGGCGCCGACCACCTCGATGGTGATGTCGTGGCTGGCGCCCTCCGCGTCCTGCTGCAGTTTCGCCGCCAGCTCGCGGCACAGCTCGGTGAGCGCCGCCGTGAAGTCCTCCAGGTCCGGCTTCACGCCGCTCGCCGCGTTGGCGAGCAGGGTGACCTGGTCGTTGGTGGACATGCAGCCGTCGGAGTCGAGGCGGTCGAAGCTGACGTGGGTGGCGCGCCGCAGCGCGGCATCCGCCTCGATGGCCTCCAGGTCGGCATCCGTGGTGATGACGACGAGCATCGTGGCAAGGCCAGGCGCGAGCATGCCCGCCCCCTTGGCCATGCCGCCGATCGTCCACCCGTCGCGGGCGATCACGGCGGTCTTCGGCACGGTGTCGGTGGTCATGATCGCCTCCGCCGCGGCCTGTCCGCCGTCGGCGCTGAGTGCGGCGACCCCCTGTGTGACGCCGTCCAGCACCCGGGATCGGAACGTCTCGTCGCCGGTGCCGATGAGCCCGGTGGAGCACACCAGGACGTCCCCGGCGCTCACGTCGAGCAGCTCGGCCGCCTTCTCGGCGGTGAGGTGCGTGGTCTGGAAGCCGAACGCGCCGGTGAAGCAGTTCGCACCGCCGGAGTTGAGCACGACCGCCTCGACGACCCGGTCGGCGATGGCCTGCTGCGACCACAGGATCGGGTTGGCCTTGGCGCGGTTCGTGGTGAACACCGCGGCGCCGACCTTGCGCGGTCCGCGGTTGACGACCACGGCGACGTCGGGCTTGCCGGTCGACTTCAGGCCGGCGGCGACTCCGGCGGCTTCGAATCCCTGAGGGGCGGTGACGGTCACGGTGCCACTCCGTTCACGGTGAGGGCGCGGTCCTCGGGCAGACCGAGCGCGATGTTCATGGACTGGACGGCCGCCCCGGCGGTGCCTTTGACGAGGTTGTCGACCGCGGTGACGACGGTGACCCGGCCTGCGGCGCGGTCCACGGCGAGACCCATCAGCGCGGTGTTCGCACCGAGGACGTCGGCGGTGCGGGGGAACCGCCCCTCCGGAAGCAGCTGCACGAACGTCTCGTCGCCGTACGCGCTCTGCCAGGCGTCCCGGATCTCGGCGTCGGTGGCGCCGTCGGCGATCGGCGCGCTCGACGTCGCGAGGATGCCCCTCGCCATCGGCACGATGATCGGGGTGAAGGAGATGCGGATGCCGTCTCCTTTCCCGGTCGTTGATGCGGAGTCGGTGTGGGTCCCTGAGCCTTTCGAAGGGCCCCGCGCTGCCTCCAGCGCCTGACGGATCTCCGGGATGTGCCGGTGCGTGCCGCCGACCGCGTACGGGTTGGCGCTGCCCAGGATCTCGCTGCCGAGCAGGTGCGGTTTGAGGCTCTTCCCCGCGCCGGACGGACCGACGGCGAGGACGGTGACGATGTCGGACGGGTCGATCACGCCTGCCGCCACGCCGGGCGCGAGGCTCAGGCTGACGGTGGACGCGTTGCAGCCGGGGGCGGCGATGCGAGTCGCGCCGCGGAGACGATCGCGCTGCTTGCCGTCGCCGACCAGCAGTTCGGGCACGCCGTAGGTCCACGGCTCGTGGAAGTGCCCGCCGTAGAAGGCGTCCCAGGCGTCCTGCGAGGTGAGCCGGTGGTCGGCCCCGGCGTCGATGACGAGCGGGACGTCGCCGAGTGCGTCGGTGTATTGCCCGGACTGGCCGTGCGGCAGCGCAAGGAACACGATGTCGTGCCCGGCGAGGATCTCGGGCGTGGTGTCCTGCAGGGTGAGATGCGCCAGGGAGCGCAGGTGCGGCTGGTGATCCGACAGCGACTGACCGGCGTTGGAGTGCGCGGTGACGGTTCGGATCTCGATGTCGGGATGCGCGGCGAGAAGCCGCAGGATCTCGCCTCCCGCATAGCCGGATGCGCCGGAGACGGCGACGGTGTACGTCATGGTTCCACCTTAACGGTCGGGGGTCGCCCGTTACGGGCGCGGGCCGAGGGGCGGCGACCCGGCTCACCCCGCCGACAGCGCGGCGCGGGAGGGCGGGGTCGCCTAGATTCGGCGGCCGCCACGACGTCGGCGCGCGACTGCGACGCTCGGAACGAGCGTGAGGCGGAAGGTCGCGGCCGGAGGCATGCCGCGACGATAGCGCCCGCGGTGCGGCATCCGCAAATCAGCCGTCGCCGGCCGTCGCGAAGGCGGCGTCGACGGCGTCGGCGAAGGCGGCCATGCTGAGGAACTCGAGATCGGGGGTGACGCTCACGCCCGGGTCCGGCGTCGCACCCCACCCCGGCTGCGCGTGCCGGCGGTTGATCCACACGGTCGGCAGTCCGGCGGCCTGGGCGGGGACGTGGTCGTGGAACAGCGACTGCGCGACGTGCAGCAGCCGGCCGGCGGCTCCGATCTGCTCGGCCCGGTCGAGGAGTGCCGTGAAGTTCGCCGGATTCGGCTTGTACGAACCGATGTCCTGCGCGGTGAGGATCTCGTCGAACTCGACCTGGAGCCGCCGATTGCTGCCGGCGAAGCCTACCCGGTCGACGTTGGAGAGGATGATGAGCCGGTAATGCCGCTTGAGCCGGTTGAGCGCGTCGGCGGAGTCCGGGAACGCCGGCCAGTCGGGCACGGACGCGGCGAGCGCGTCGGCGTCCTGGTCGGTCACCGGGAAGCCGAGCGTGCCGCCGGTGCGGCGGAAGGCCTCCCGCAGCACGTCGGGATAGCGGGTGGCCGGCTCCTCGCGCTCGACCGCGGCTTCGTGCTCGGCGTAGGCGACCAGGACGTCCTCGTCGGTGAGCGACGGGTCGTGCCGGCGCCCCCACGGCCCGAGGATCGCCGCGATGCCCGCCTCCCAGTCGATCAGCGTGCCGTAGCAGTCGAAGCTGAGGGCGCTGTACGCGGTCAGGTCGAGCGTCATCGTCATCTCCTGGAGGGTGCGTGGCTACTGCGTGACACACTACTCCCCTATAGTGAGGGCATGTCCGACGTCATCGCCGATCTCGCCCTCGTCGACGCCCGCCTCATCGCCGAGCGGGTGAGCATGGCATCCGCCATCGAGGCGCTCCAGACCACGCTCCGCAACGGATTCGACCCCGAGGACGACCTCCCCCGCACGATCGCCGACATCCCCGGCGGGCAGCTGCTGCTGATGCCCGCTGCGGCCGGCGGCGCGGTCGGCCAGAAGTTCGCGAGCGTCGCACCGGGCAACCCCGCGCGCGGGCTGGAGCGCATTCAGGCGGTCTACATTCTCATGGACGGAGAGACGCTGACCCCGACCGCGCTGCTGGACGGCACGGCGCTGACGAGCCTGCGCACCCCTGCGGTGTCCGCCGCGTGCGCCGACGTGCTCGCGGGGCCCGAAGCGGGCGACCTCGTCGTGTTCGGCACCGGCCCGCAGGCGGTCCGGCACGTCGAGGCGTTCGCCGCGATCCGGTCGTTGCGTTCGGTGCGTCTCGTCGGGCGTGATGCCGGACGCACGGCATCCGCCGCAGACGCGGCCCGACGCTACGCACCGGACGCCGACATCCGCCCCGGCACGGTCGACGACGTGCGGGCGGCCGACCTGATCGTGTGCGCGACGACCGCGGCCGCTCCCCTGTTCGCCGCGGATGCTGTCCGCGACGACGCCACGGTCGTGGCGATCGGCTCGCACGAGCCCGACCGCGCCGAACTGCCTCCGGAGCTGCTGGGCCGTGCGCAGGTGGTCGTGGAGAGCAGGCGCGTCGCCGCCGCCGAGGCCGGCGACGTGATCGGGGCGGTGCGGGCGGGGATGCTGCGCGCCGACGACCTCGTCACCATGCACGACCTGTTAACCGGGGCGATCGCCCCGGCCACCGACCGGCCCCGCGTCGTCAAGACCTGCGGCATGGGCTGGCAGGACCTCGTCGTCGCACGCCGCGCCGTGTGACGCGCAACCGCACCGCAGCACGAGCTGAGAGGACCCGCATGCGCTGGAGCACCGAGGACTGGCACACCGCCGGGGAGCCGTTCCGCATCGTCGAGGGCGTGCCGACGCACGGCGCCACCGTCGCCGAACGCCGGGTCGAGGCGATCACGGGCGAGGCGGACGCCGTCCGGCGCTTCCTGTGCCTGGAGCCCCGCGGGCACGACGACATGTACGGCGGGTTCATCACTCCCCCGGATGACGACGGCGCGGACTTCGGCGTGCTGTTCTGGCACAAGGACGGCTTCTCCACCGCCTGCGGGCACGGCACGATCGCGCTGGGCGCCTGGGCGGTGCGCACCGGACGGGTCGCCGCCGTCGAGGACGGCGAGACCGCGGTGACGATCGACGTGCCGAGCGGACGCGTGCAGGCGCTGGTCCGTCGCACAGCGGGCCGGATCGACGAGATCGTGTTCCGCAACGTCGAGTCGCGGGTGCTGCAGCGCGGCATCCGCCTGACGACATCGCGCGGAGAGGTCGACGTGGACCTGGTCTTCGGCGGTGCCGTGTACGCCACGCTCCCAGCCGCGGCGGTCGGCCTGACGGTGGCTCCCGAGCGCACCACCGACCTGATCGCGATCGGCCGCGAGATCAAATGGGCCCTCGACGAGCACCCCGCCGCGCAACTGGACGACGACCGCCTCTCCGGGGTCTACGGCACGATCCTGTTCGATGACCTCGGCCGCACCGACACGGGTCCGTGGCAGCGCAACGTGACCGTCTTCGCCGACGGCGAGGTGGATCGCAGCCCGTGCGGCTCCGGCACCGCGGCGCGGGTCGCGCTGCTGGCCGCCACCGGCGAACTCGCCGACGGGGAGGTCCTCACGCACGACTCGATCGTCGACACGCGCTTCCTGGCGAGAGTCACGGCGCGCACGGAGGCGGGCGTGATCCCCGAGGTGAGCGGACAGGCGTTCCGCGTGGGCGCGTTGTCGTTCGAACTGGACGAGGGCGACCCGCTCCCCGACGGCTTCAGCCTGCGCTGAGCCGCCGGGGACATCCCGCCGGCATGCGGGGTCAGCGGGCGAACGAGCCCCAGGACATGGAGAGGCCGGGCTCGCTGCGGCGCTGCGGCACGTTCCACGGGTTGTCGTCGCGCAGCGGCTCCGGCAGGAGCTCCTGCGGAGCCCCCTGGTACGCCACGCCGCGCAGGAAGCGGGTGATCGCCGCCGTGCCCACGCTGGTCGCGTCACTCGTGGTCGCCGGGTACGGTCCGCCGTGCTGCATCGCCGGCGTCACCGACACGCCGGTCGGCCACCCGCCGAACAGCACTCGACCGCTGGTCTGCGCCAGCGCGTCCACGAGGTCGGCGAGCGATCCGTCCGCGAGCTCCTCCGGCCGCGCGTGCACGGTCGAGGTGAGGTTCCCGGGGAACAGTTCGGTGTGCAGCGCCGGCAGCGCCGCGGCGTCCGGGTAGCGCACGACGACCGACAGCGGCCCGAACGACTCCTCCAGCAGCGCCTCGCGGTTCCGCAGCAGCGTGTCGACGTCCACGGTCACGACGGTGGGCGTCGCGTACGTCTGCCCCGCGTCGTCGGTGCGCACCTCCCCCTCGGCGAGGACGGTGACGCCGTCGGCGGCGAGCACGTCCTCACGCCGCTGGGTGAACCCGCGGCCGATGCCCGGGTTCAGCAGACGGTGCTCGGCGACCGCGGACGCCGAGGCGGTGACGGAGCCGAGGTCGGATCCCTCCGGGACGAACAGGAAGCCCGGCTTCGTGCACAGCTGACCGGCCGAGCCGGACACCGAGGTCACGAAGCCGTCCAGGAGGGCGGCGTCCGCATAGGTCGCGTACACCGGGTTGACGCTGCCGAGCTCGCCGTAGAACGGGATCGGCACCGGGCGGGATGCCGCGATGTCCGCCAGCATCCGACCGACGTGCGTGGACCCGGTGAACGCGCCGGCGCGGATGCGCTCGTCCTTCAGCAGCGCGACGCCGTTCTGCTGCCCCTCGATGAGCTGGAAGACGCCATCCGGCATCCCTGCGTCGCGCAGCGCACCGGTCACGATCTCCGCGGTGCGACGCGACAGCTCCGGATGCCCGGAGTGCGCCTTCACCACCAGCGGGCACCCGGCGGCGAGCGCGGCCGCAGAGTCACCGCCGGCGACCGAGAACGCGAACGGGAAGTTGGACGCGGCGAAGTTCAGCACCGGACCGACCGGTTCGAGCATGCGGCGCACGTCGGGTCGCGGACCGATCACGTAGTCCGGGTCGGCGAGGTCGATGCGCACGTCGAGGTACGAGCCGTCGACGATCGTGTCGGCGAACAGCCGCAGCTGCCAGGCGGTGCGGCGCAGCTCCCCCTGCAAGCGCGCCTCGCTCAGGCCGGTCTCGCGCATCGCGATGGCGATGAGCTCCGGCCCTGCGGCCTCCAGCGCGTCGGCCACGGCCACCAGTGCCGCACCCCTGTCGCGGGGCGTAGTCCTGGCGAACGGGCGGGCCGCGGCTGCCGCGGCTGCCGCAACCTCGTCGATCCTGCTGTCGTTGTCGGTCACGATTCTCCTTTAGAAGACGAAGCCCTCGGGGAACGGGTCGTTCTCGTCGAGCATGTACTGGCCCAGTCCGGTCACCCACGCCCGGCCCGTGATCGTCGGGATCACGGCCGGACGGTCGCCGACCGTCGTCTCGCCCACCAGACGTCCGGTGAACTCCGTGCCGATGAACGACTCGTTCACGAACGGGGTGTCCAGAGCGAGCTCGCCGCGGGCGTGCAGCTCGGCCATCCGGGCGCTGGTGCCGGTGCCGCACGGCGAGCGGTCGAACCAGCCGGGGTGGATCGCCATCGCGTGGCGCGAGCGGACGGCATCCGAGCCGGGGGCGATGAACTCGACGTGGTGCACGTGGTTCGCGCCCTCCAGCACCGGGTGCACGGGGGGCGCCTGCGTGTTGATGGCGTCCATGATGCGCAGTCCCGCGGCGATGATGTCATCCTTGCGCGCGCGGTCGAACGGCAGCCCGACCTCGTCGAGATCGACGAGGGCGTAGTAGTTGCCGCCGAAGGCCACCGAGTAGGTGATCTCGCCGATGCCGGGCACGTCGATGCGCTCGTCGAGCCGGTCCACGAAGCTGGGGACGTTCTCGATGGTCACATCGACCGCCCGGCCGTCCTCCACCCGCACCCGGGCGATGACGAGGCCGGCCGGGACGTCGAGACGGATCTCGGTGACGGGCTCGGTGACCTCCACCATCCCGGTCTCCACCAGCACCGTGGCGACGCCGATGGTGCCGTGACCGCACATGGGCAGGAACCCGGACGCCTCGATGAACACGACCCCCCAGTCCGCGTCCTCCCTGGCCGGCGGCTGCAGCAGCGCGCCGGACATGGAGGCGTGGCCTCGCGGCTCGTTCATGAGGAACCCGCGCAGACCGTCGAGGTGCTCCATCGCGTACAGCCGGCGGTCGTTCATGGTGTCGCCGGGGATGCGCCCGACTCCGCCGGTGACGACGCGCGTCGGCATCCCCTCGGTGTGGGAGTCGACGGCCTGAATGGTCCTGCGCGCGCGCATGTCAGGCGACCGCGGCGGAACGGGCCTTGATCGCGGCGAGGGCGCGCTCGGTGTCTGCCGTCACCTGCGCGCGCTGCTCGTCGCTCAGCGGACCGCGCGGCGGGCGGGTCGGGCCGCCGTACGAGTTGCCGCAGATGTCCATGGACAGCTTGATCGCCTGCACGAACTCGGTGCGCGAGTCCCAGCGGAAGACGGCGACGAGCTGCTCGTACAGCGCCTTGGCCTCGTGCCAGTTGCCGTCGGCGAGGAGGTTGTACAGCTCGACCGCCTCGCGCGGGAACGCGTTCGGGTAGCCGGCGAACCAGCCGACGGCGCCGTTGACCATGAGCTCGAAGAGCACGTCGTCAGCACCGGCGATGATGTCGATGTCGCACTGCTCCTTGATCTCGTACACGCGGCGGACGTCGCCCGAGAACTCCTTGATGGCGACGACCTCGGGGATCTCCGCGAGCTTGGCGACCAGCGAGGGCACCAGGTCGACCTTGGTGTCGAACGGGTTGTTGTACGCCATGATCGGAAGGCCGACCTTCGCGACCTCCTCGTAGTGCGCGATGACCTCGCGCTCGTTGGCGCGGTAGATGGTCGGCGGCAGCAGCAGCACGCCGTCGGCGCCGTCCTCGCGGGCGAGTTCTGCCCAGTGGCGGGCCTGGTGGCTGCCGACGCCGTGCACGCCGGCGATGACGATGCCGCGCCCGTCGACGGCCTCGACGGCGACCTGGATCACCTTGCGGCGCTCCTCGTCGGTGAGCGAGGAGTACTCACCGAGCGAGCCGTTCGGGCCGACGCCGCGGCACCCGTTCGCCATCAGGAAGTCGACGTGCTCGCCGAACTTGTCGTAGTCGACCGCGAGGCCGGCCGGGGCGGACGCATCTTCCTTGAACGCGAGGGTGGTGGCGACGACGACGCCGCCGAGGTCCATGTTCTGCTCGGTCATCTCTTCTCCTGGGGTGGGTGAGCGGATGCCGCGACCTCGGGCTCGAGGGCGGCGGGGCTGCAGTGCGCGGCGAGTTCACCGATGCGCACCGAAGACAGGACGGGTCGGCGATCCACGCCGAACGGGGTGCCGAGGATGTCCTCGACGCTGCGGCCGCAGGTGCGGCCCTGGCAGGCGCCGAGTCCGGCGCGGGTCGCGAGTCGCATCCCACGCGACGACGCGCCGGCGTACTCGTCGATCGTCGCCTTGCGCACCGATTCGCAGCGGCACACGATGGTGTCGGCGTCGAGCCAGCCGGTCCAGCCGGGCCGGATGCCGTGCACCTCGAGACGTGCGGCGAAGGCGCGCATCCGGCGGCGGGCGGCGAGGGGAGCGCGGTAGCGGAGGTCGGCGACGGGGACTCGTGCGGCGGCGAGCCCGGCGATCTCCCCCTCGGCGAGGGCGGCGTCGGCGCCGCCGATGCCGGTGATCTCGCCGGCGGCGTGCACGCCCGCGACGCTGGTGCGCTGCTGCGAGTCGACCTCCACGAAGCGCGCGGGCGTGATACGGCATCCGAACTGGATCGCCGCCTCGAGGCGCGGGGTGAACCCGTGACCGAGTGCCACGGCGTCGCACTCCACGGTGCGCTCGGTGCCGGGTACCGGTCGCCAGGAGGCGTCGATGCGCTGCACGGTGACCGCCTCGACCGACGACGTGCCGTGGATGCGGGTGACCGCGCTGCCGAACCGGTACGGGGTGCGGTGACGGGCGAGGGATCCCAGGTAGGACCCGAGCTCGCCGGCCTTGCCGGCCGCGGCGGTCAGCTGCCACGGGCGGGCTCCCCAGCCGGTCACGAGCGTGCGGACCGATGCGGCCTCGACCACCTCGGCGACCTCACCGCCCAGCAGGGACACGCTCTGCGCCACGGGGAGCAGGAACGGACCGGCGCCGGCGACCACGGTGCGCGTGCCGAGGGTCAGCCCGTCGCGCTTGGCCAGCGCCTGGGCGGCACCCGCCGACGTCACTCCGGGGAGGGTCCAGCCGGGCACGGGCAGCACGCGGTCGTGCGCACCGGTGGCCAGCACGACGGCATCCGCTTCGAGGGTCTCCCCGCGCCGCTCGGCCGCGTCGGCCGGGCCGATCAGCAGGTGCACCCGCGAGGGCGCGCCATGCTCGACGCGCCATACGCTCGCCGACGACAGCACGCGCACGCCGGCGATGCCGGCCTGGAGGGCGCCGAACCGGCCGAGCTGGTGCTGCAGGCGGGGATCGGTGAAGCCGGGGTGGTGCCGCCAGAACTGGCCGCCGACGCGCTCCCCCTCGTCGACCAGCACCACGTCCGCACCCGCGCCGGCGGCGGCCGCGGCCGCGGCCAGACCCGCGGGGCCGGCGCCGATGACGACGATCCGCCGTGCCGTGCCGCTCATGAGCGCACCTCCCGCTCGATGACGTCTCCGTCGCAGGCGGTGCGCTGGCAGGCGCGCACGCCTTCGACGCCGTTCACGGTGAGCACGCAGTCCTGGCATACGCCGATGCCGCAGAAGATGCCGCGGGCGGAGCCGTCGGCGTCGCGCCACGTGCGGTGCCCGTTCGCGAGCAGGACGCCGGCGATCGTCTGACCGTCGCGGCCGGCGATCTCGGTACCGTCGAAGCGGATGCGGACGCTCATGCGGGCACCCCCTGCAGGCTGCTGCGCGTGGGCAGGAACGGTGTCGGGTCCAGCGGGGCGGGTGCGCCGAGCACAGCGTGCGCGATGAGCGCCCCGGTGGTCGGCGCGAGTCCGATGCCCGCCCCCTCGTGGCCGGCGGCGTGGAACAGCCCGGCGACACGGCCGTCGGCGCCGATCGCGGGAAGGTGGTCGGGTGCGTACGGCCGGAAGCCGAAGTAGGTGCGCAGGAGCATCGTGTCGCTCAGGAACGGGAACAGCCGGGTCGCCTTGGCGGCGATCTCGGCGAGCGGCGCGAGCAGCCCGTCCTCGGAGAAGCCCACCCGCTCGCGGCTGGAGCCGATAAGCACGGTCCCTGCCGGGGTGGACTCCACGACGGTGGAGGTCTGCAGTGCGGCGTCGCCCGAACCCACCGCACTGACGTAGTCCGCGTCGTACACCTTGTGGAACACGCGCTGCGGCATCGGGGTGGTGACCAGGATCGTCCCGCGGCGGGGACGGATGTCGAGGTCGACGCCGAACAGCGCCGCGGCGGCGCCCGCCCATGGGCCGGCGCAGTTCACGACGGCATCCGCGTCGATCCGCCCCTCGGTCGTCTGCACGCCTCGGACGCGATCCGCCTCGACGACTCCGGCGACCGCCTCGGTGATGCGCAGCTGCGCGCCGAGGTGGCGGGCGCGGGCGAGCATCGCCTGCGTGGCGAGACTGGGCTGCACCTGCGCATCGTCGGGGTAGTGCACGCCGAGCGCGACATCGGGGGCCAGGTGCGGCTCCGCGGCGCGCAGTGCGCGCTCGTCGAGAAGGTCGGCACGGATGCCGATGCCGCGCTGCGACTCGGCGAAGCGCTCCAGCGCGGCAGCTCCGCGGTCGAACGCCACCACGACGCCGCCCTTGGCCTCGAACTCGGTGGCGGGCTGCCCCGGCACACGCTCGGCGTCGAGGCGCTCCGCCAGCTCGCGCCAGGCGCGGTTCGCCTCGATGGCCATCAGCGCCTCAGCGCCGGGCTCCTTGTCGGAGACCAGGATGTTGCCTTCACAGCGACTGGACGTCTCTCCCGCCACTCCCACGCGGTCCAGCACGATCACCTCGGCGCCGGCCTCGGTCAGCGCCAGTGCGCAGGCAGAGCCGACGGCGCCCGCACCGATGACGACTACGCGCATCCGTCGCTCCCTCCTTGAGTACCGTGTGACATATTACTCTATTCGGCGCGCGGACGCCAGTCGACGGCCGAGCGTTTCAGCCGCCCAGGTAGGCGTCGATCACCCTGGCGTCCGCGGCCAGCTCGGCGGCGGTTCCGGACAGCGTCGCGCGGCCGGTCTCCACGACGTAGGCGCGGTCGGCGATCTTCAGCGCCGCCCTGGCGTTCTGCTCCACGAGCAGCACGGTGGCGCCCTGCGCGTTCACCGCCTGGATCGTCTCCATCACCTGCTTCACCACGAGCGGCGCGAGTCCCATTGACGGCTCGTCGAGCAGGAGCAGCTTCGGGCCGCCGATCAGGGCACGGCCGATGGCGACCATCTGCTGCTCCCCTCCCGACAGCGTGCCGCCCTGCTGCTTGCGCCGTTCGGCGAGCCGGGGCATCAGCGCGTAGACCTGATCGACCCGTTCGGCGATGACCTTCTGGTCCTTGACGGTGTACCCGCCCAGCAGCAGGTTCTCGTGGACGGTCATGGTGGAGAAGATCCGCCGGCCCTCGGGTACGTGGATGAGCCCCGCCGCCACGATGTCCCAGGGCTTCGCGACGGTCAGATCCAGGTCGCCCCAGCGGACCACGCCGGACTTGGGGCGAACGAGACCGGACAGCATGTTCATCGTGGTGGACTTGCCGGCGCCGTTGTTGCCGAGCAGGCACACGATCTCGCCCTCGCGCACCTCGAAGCTCAGCTCGCGCAGTGCGTGCACTCGTCCGTAGTACACGTCCGCCGCTTCGACGGTCAGCGTGCTCATGAGCGCTTCTCCTTGCGGGTCTTGTCCAGCAGGGACAGATCGACCGTGCCGGTCTGCAGCTTGGTGTCGTCGATCGGTTCGTCCTCGACGCCCAGATAGGCCTCGATCACGACCGGATCGTTCTTGATCTGCTCGGGTGTGCCGACCGCGATCTCCTTGCCGTAGTTCAGCACCACGATGCGCTCCGCGAGCTCCATGATCAGCCCCATGTCGTGCTCGATCAGCACCACTGACACCCCGAGGTCGCGGATGCGGCGGATCAGGTCCATCAGCATCTGCTTCTCGTTGAAGTTCAGGCCGGCGGCGGGCTCGTCGAGCAGCAGCAGCTTCGGGCCGGTGGCCAGCGCGCGGGCGATCTCGACTCGGCGCTGCTCCCCGTACGGCAGCTGGGTGACGTAGAGGTTCTCATCCCCGGTGAACCCGACGAAGTCGAGCCACCCCCTGGCCTGCTCGGTGCACTCCTGCTCCGCGCGCCGGTACCCGGGCGTGTGCAGCAGCGTCGCCCAGAAACCTTCCCGCAGGGTCGCGTGCATGGCCGTCTTGACGTTGTCGAGCACGCTGAGCTCACGGAACAGGCGCAGGTTCTGGAAGGTGCGCGCCATGCCCCACTTGGTCACCCGCGACGGCAGCACCCGGTAGAAGCCGAAGCTCTGCAGCAGGTCGAGCAGGCGCAGCCGGCGCCAGATCGGGGGCGCCTCGCGCACGATGTCCTTGCCGTCGAACACGACGGAGCCGGATGTCGGCAGGTAGAACGCGGAGATGCAGTTGAACGCGCTCGTCTTGCCGGCGCCGTTCGGGCCGATCACCGCCAGGATCTCGCCGTGCTGGACGGAGAAGCTCAGGCCATCGACCGCCTTCACGCCGCCGAAGTGCAGGCGCAGGTCCTTGACCTCCAGCAGCGCGCTCATCGGCCCTCCTCCCCTTCGACGGGCTCGAGATCCTCGTTGTCGGTGGCCGCCGGCACCGCCATGAACCCGGCGGTGGGCGGCGGCTCGGGGCGCGTGCGCTTCAGCCACGGCAGCACCGCGGTCGCCGGCCACAGCCCCGCCGGCCGGAACAGCATGACGACGATCAGCAGGATGCCGAAGATCAGGAAGCGCCACTCGGAGAAGTCGCGCAGCAGTTCGGGTGCGAGCGAGACGAACAGCGCACCGATGATGACGCCGGGCGTGGACCCCATGCCGCCGAGCACGACGGCCATCAGGATCAGCGCGGAGTACAGGAACTGGAAGCTGTTCGGGCTGATGGCCGACAGGTGCGTCGCCATCAGCTGACCGGCGATTCCCGCCCAGACCGCGCCGATGATGTAGGCGGTGATCTTCGCGACGTAGGTGTTGATGCCCATCGCCTCGGCGGCGTCCTCGTCGTCGCGGACGGCCTTCCAGGCGCGGCCCAGACGGCCCTTCGCGAGCCGGCCGGCGCCGATGATGCCGACCAGCACGACGACAGCGGCGACGAAGTAGTAGAAGACGACGCGCTGCGGGAACTCCAGGCCGAACAGCACGAAACCGTCGGCGAAGCTCCAGTCGCCGAACGTCCAGGTCGGGATGCCGTGGATGCCGGACGGGCCTCCGGTGATGTCGAGGTTGTTCGCCGTGATGCGGATGATCTCACCGAACCCGAGCGTGACGATGGCGAGATAGTCGCTGCGCAGGCGCAGCGTGGGCGCGCCGATCACGATGCCGGCGAGGACGCACGCCAGGATCGTGGCGGGCAGCGCCGCCCACATCGGCCATCCCAAGACGGTGGTGAGGATGCCGGAGATGTAGGCCCCGACGGCGAAGAACGCGATGTACCCGAGGTCGAGCAGTCCGGCGAAGCCGACCACGACGTTCAGTCCCATGCACAGCATGATGTAGATCAGCGCGCTGGTGGCGATCGACATCGTGTAGCGGGAGGCGTCCAGGAAGGGAAGCACGACCAGGAGCACGACGCACAGCGCGCCGAGCGCGCGGAGGAAGCCCTGGTTCGAGCTGAACACGCCGCGGTCGGACGCCGGGCGGTCGAACAGCGGGGACGGCGCGCGCAGTGCGGTGTCTGCGGTGGGAGCGGACCGGGACATGTCACATCCTCTCGACGACGCGGGCACCGAGGATGCCGGTCGGTTTGAAGGTGAGGAACAGGATGAGGAACGCGAACGAGAACACGTCGCGCCATTCGCCGCCGAACCAGTGCGAGCCGAACGACTCGAGAAGGCCCAGCAGCAGGCCGCCGAGCATGGCGCCGTACAGGTTGCCGATGCCGCCGATCACCGCCGCCGTGAACGCCTTCAACCCGATGATGAAGCCCATCAGGAAGTCGATCGAACCGTAGTACGCGCCGGCCATGACACCCGCCGCGCCGGCGAGGGCGGAGCCGATGAAGAAGACCGTCGCGATCACGCGGTTGACGTTGATGCCCATGAGCTGGGCGCCCTGCGGGTCCAGCGCGATGGCGCGCATCGCGCGCCCCTGCCTGGTGCGCTCCACGATGTGCGCCAGCACGAGCATGAGCGCCGCGGCGATCACGACCAGCACGATCTGCGACGCGGTGATGCGCATGCCGGCGAAGTCGAACCCGCTGGACGCGAGACGCACGGGGAACGCCTCGGGGTTCGGTCCGAAGATCTGCCGCACGGCGTACTCGAGCGTGAACGAGACGCCGATCGCGGTGATCAGCACGGCGAGCCGCGGGCTCTTGCGCAGCGGCCGGTAGGCGATGCGCTCGATGCCGACGCCGATGAGGCCGGTGGTGACCATCGACAGCAGCAGGATCACCAGCAGCAGGGGGATCGACGACTCCCTGGAGATGCCGAAGGCCGACATGGTGGCGAAGCCGGCGAACGCGCCGAGCATATAGATGTCGCCGTGGGCGAAGTTCAGCAGCTTGATGATCCCGTAGACCATGCTGTAGCCGAGGGCGACGAGGGCGTAGAACGAGCCGACGATCAGCCCGTTCCAGATGAGTTGCATCACTGCGGATGTCCTTCGCGTCGGGGGACGCCGGCGGAGCGGGGCGGCTCGCGCCGCCCCGCTCGTCGGTTCAGTCCTGCAGGTCGTCCTCGAGCACGAAGTTGCCGGTGGCCGGGTCGATCGCCACGATGACGAAGCCGCCGCCGGACAGGGTGTGGTCCTCGGTGAACGTCAGCGGACCGGCGAAGGTGTCGAAGTCCTTCAGACCCTCGAGCGCCGCGACGACCTCGTCGAAGTCCGTGCTGCCGGCCTCCTTGATGGCCTCCGCCACCACGCGCACGGCGTCGTAGGACTGCGTCGAGTACGGGCCGGGGGCGCTTCCCGCGAGCTTCTCGTAGTCGGCGATCCAGTCGTCGGCACCCTCGATCATGTCGGGGGTCTGGGTGAAGGTGCCCAACACGTTCTCCGTGTAGCCGTCGCCGGCGATCTCGGCGAACTTGGCGTCGACCGAACCGTCGCCGACCAGGAAGGTGCCGTCGTACCCGGCATCCGTCGCCTGCCGGACGATCAGGCCGCCCTCCTGGTAGTAGCCGGTCCAGTACGCCAGGTCCGGCTTCGCGGACGTGAGCTGGGTCGCGACCGCCGAGTAGTCGTTCTCGCCCGGGGTGACGGTCGCCTCGAAGGCGACGGTCAGCCCCGCCTCCTTCGCCTGCTCGACGAACGACTTCGCGAGGTCGGCGGAGTACGCCGTGGCGTCGTCGATCGCCGCCACGGTCTTGGCGCCGCTCTTCTGCGCGTAGGCGACGGCGGCCTGCGCCTGCTGCGTGCCGGTGCCGTTGATGAGGAAGACGCCGGGCAGCTTCTGCTTGACCAGTTCGTTCGAGTTCGCTGCCGGGATCACCATCGGGATGCCGGCCTCGTCGAAGATCGGGAGGGTGGGCAGCGTGGCGCCGGAGCAGTAGCCGCCGACGGAGGCGACGATGCCCTCCGTGACCAGCTTGTTGGCGCCGGCGACCGCCGCGGTCGCGTCGCACGCGTCGTCCTCGACCACGAGCTCGAGCTCGCGGCCGTCGATGCCGCCGTCGGCGTTGATCTCGTCGATCGCGAGCTGGGCGCCGTTCTTCATGTAGTCGCCGAACGCCGACTCGCTTCCCGAGAACGGGGCGAGCATGCCCAGCTTGATCGGGCCGTCGCCGCCGTCGTCGTCACCGCCGTCGGATGCCAGTCCGCCGGAGCAGCCGGCGGTGAGGATGATCGCGCCGAGCACGGCGGTGAGGGACAGAGCGCGTCGGGTGCGCGAGGTGCGGATAGGCATGCGTTGGTCCTCCTGGGATGCTTCGTTGCAGTGCCGCGGATAGCATGTGACACATTACTTGAGGAAGTCCCGGGAAGGAACCACCGAGATGAATCCGTGATGTGGGGGCCGGGGGCTCAGTCCTCGTCGCGCCCGCTCCACACGCCGCCGACGTGGCCGATGTGGCGACGCATCAGCGCTTCGGCTCCCTCGCCGTCGCCGGCCACCAGGAGATCGACGAGTTCGGTGTGCTCGAGGGCGGTCGCCATCAGCGCGTCCGTCTCGGCGAGGTGCGCCAGGCCCACCAGCCGGGTCTGCTGCCGGAGTTCCCGCACCACCTCGACGAGCTTCGCGTTCCCCGTGAGCTCGAGGATCCGCAGGTGGAACGTGGTGTCGGCGGTGAGGTACTCCGTGAACCGGCCCTCCCGGCCGGCGTCGACGATGCGGGCGGCGAGGTCGCGCAGCTCGGTCGCGGTGGCTTCGTCGAGCCGACCGGCGAGCCGCCTCATCGGCGGCGCCTCGAGCAGCGTGCGCACCTCGCACAGCTGGTTCAGTTCGTCCTCCGACACCTCCGTGACCTCGAAGCCACGGTTGCGCATCGGACGGAGGAAGCCGCGCCGCGCCAGGTTGAGCATGGCCTCGCGCACCGGAGTCGCGCTCACGCCGAAGTCTCCGGCGAGGGTCGGCACGGTCAGCACGGCCCCGGGCGGGATCTCGCCGGAGACGATGCGGGAGGCGAGACGGCTCTCGATCTGCTCGCGCAGGCTCTCGGCGGGCGCGAGCAGCGACTCGAAGCCGGTCACGGCGCGTGCCTCTGTGTCATGTGGCACATATTACCCTCCGTAGCACCGCCGACCAGGGGTGAATCGTCCGATCCTTCAGCCGGCGGCGTCCGGCACCTGCCTGCTGAACGGATTCGGCGCGGCGGTGGCGTTCTCGACGACGAATGTGGCGCGCTCGGGGAGGTAGCGGTTGTCGGTGATGTCGATGATCCGGCCGTTCTGGTCGTACGTCGTGCGGCGCACCCGCAGCAGGGGCGAGCCGGGCGTGACGTCCAGCCAGCGCCCGTCCAGGTCGTCCGCCGCGACCGCGTCGATGACGTTCCGCGATCGGGTCGGCACGACGCCGTGCTCGCGGAAGGTCTGATAGATGCTGCTGTTCTCCAGATCGACGGCGAGCAGGTGCCGGCCGACGTCCATGATGTAGACGCTGCGCTCCAGCATGACCGGTTCGTCGTCGAGTCCGCGCACGCGGACGACCGCGACGACCGGGTCCGCCTCGGGGATGTCCAGGGCGTGCGCGAGCGACGGATCGGCCAGCTTGCGGCTCACCTCGATCACTTTGCGGCTGGGTGTCCTGCCCATCGAGTCGGCCCACTCGGTGAACGAGATGTAGCTGTCGAACGGCTGTGACGGCACGGTCTTGCGCACCCGTGGCGGCGCACCCCGCCCCCCGGTGATGAGGCCTTCGGCACGCAGCAGCGCCAGCGCCTGGCGCACGGGGCCGCGTGACGTCTCGAACTCGTCACGCAGTTTCTCCTCGCTCGGCAGGCGCATGCCCTCCCCCCATTCCCCGGAGCGGATGCGGTCGGCCATGACCGTGTAGATCCGCGAGTAGAGGGGGTGCTGCGAGGCCATGCCGTTACCCTATCGCCCGGGTTCCGACCGGCCCGGCGACGGCAGCGCCGGCGCCGTTGAGGGCCTCCAGCGCCCGGGCGTGCAGCTCCGGCGTCGCCGCCGCGACGCACGCGCGCGGGTCGCGGATGGTCAGCGGGGCCCCCTCGCCGTCGGTGATGACACCGCCCGCGCCCTCGATGATCGGGACGAGCGCGCAGACGTCGTACGCGCCGATGCCCCCGCTGTACGCCGCGACGTCGATGGCCCCCGCGGCGAGCCGACCGAAGCCGTACGAGGCGGCGCCGAAGACGCTCCACGCCGCCCGCGCCATCAGCGTGCGCAGGCCGTCACGATGTTCGTCGAGGACGTTGTCCGGCTGGCTCCAGCTGAGCGTCGCCCCGTCCAACTCGGTGCGTCCGCTGGTCCTGATCTCGCGGTCGTTGAGCGTCGTCGGTCTGCCCTGCACCCCGAGCCAGCGATCCTGCGACACCGACGCGTCCATCATCCCGACCACGGGGGTGCCCTGCTGGCAGAGCGCCACGAGCGTGGTGAACACGGGGACGCCTGCCACGAACGATTTCGTGCCGTCGATCGGGTCCATGATCCACACGAATTCCGCGTCGGCGCGTTCGGGCGGGAACTCCTCGCCGATGATGCCGTGGTCGGGGAACCGCTCCTGGATCATCGTGCGCAGCGTCGCTTCGACTCCCCGGTCGAACTCGGTGACGGGGCTCTGATCCTCCTTGGTCTCGAAGCGGCTGTCGTCGTGCCGCTCCCGGAGGACCCGCCGCGCGGCGTCGCCGAGTTCCGCGATGAAGTCGGTGAACTCGGTGAGCCGCGGGTGGTCGGCGAATGTCATGGGATGCCTTTCGGTCGGCGCGGTGGTGCGGTGCGGTCCCGCCACGGTGCGGTGCGGTCCCGCCACGCACCACCGCGACGTCGGTGCTAGAGCGTTGCCCAGAAGGCGAGGAAGTCCTGCCGCCCCTGCTCGTCCTGCTCCTCGTGGATGTCGACGATCTCCAGGTCGTCGAGCGCCTTGAACTCGACGAACTCGGTGACGTCGATGTCCTCCCGGCTGGGACGGCGGAACGACTGAGCGAGGTTCTCCTCCTGGGTCTCCTTGGCGAGGATGACGTCGACGAGCGCCTTCGCGCCGTCCGGGTTGGGTCCGTCCTTGACGATGAAGACCGCGTCGTGCTCGACGAAGGTGCCGTCCTCGGGATAGACCATCTCCACGCCGGCCTGTCCGCCCGCGATGTAGGGGTAGATGTTCGACTCGTAGCCGATCGACACGGCGTACTCGCCCTGGGCGACTGCCGGGTACACGTTGCCGGAGCTCTCGGTGATGTCCAGGTTCGCGGCGAGCTTGGCGAAGTCCTCCTCACCGAGCAGCTTGTACGCACCGTACAGCGCCGTCAGCGCGGTCGAGGACTGCGCGGGGTCGGCCGAGATGATCTTGCCCTTCCACTCCGGTTCGGTGAGCTCCTCCCAGGTGGTGGGCGCCTCGCCCCCGTCGATCTGGTCGGTGTTGACCATCAGGGCCACGACGTGGGTGTTGGTCGCCGTCCAGCGCTCGTCGGGGTCGATCAGCTCGTCGGGGATCGCATCCGCCTCCGGGGAGCGGTACGGCTCGATGAGCTCGGCGTACGCCTCGAACGAGGACCCGGGAGCGCTGTAGAACACGTCCGCGGCCGGCGCCGACGCCTCGGACTCGATGCGCTGCAGCAGCGGTCCGGTGCTGCCTGCGACCACGTCCACCTCCACCGCCGGATCGTGAGCGGCGGCGGCATCCGTCACGACGCCGATGGTCGTCTCGTTGTTCGAGCTGTACATCACGGCCGAGAGCGGACCGCCCTCGCCGCCGCCGTCGCCTCCGGCGGCGCCGGCTGAGCAGCCGGTGAGGATGAGGACGGCCGCCGAGGCGAGCGCACCGAGGGTGAGGATTCGTCGAGTGGGCATCATTGCTCCAAGGGTTCGGGTGACGGGTGGTTTCGGGTGAGGGGTCAGGTGAAGAGTCGGATCTTGAAGGCCCGGGTGGCGATCGCGATGGGCGCCACGGCGAGCAGGATCAGGATCAGTCCGTATGCGGCGGCCTGCGCGTTCAGACCGGTGTTCATGAGCTGGAAGACCTTGATCGTGATGGTCTCCTTGCCGGCCGAGTACACCACCAGCGACGCGGACAGCTCGCCGATGATGGTCACCCAGGTGAGCACCGTCGCGGCGGCGATGCCGGGGACCATGAGCGGCAGGACCACGTTCAGGAACGACCGGAACGGTGGCACGCCGAGGCTGATCGAGGCATCCTCCAGGGAGTCCGGGATGGCGTGCAGGGTGGCGGAGGCGTTGCGCACCCCGTGCACGAGACGGCGGATCACGAAGACGAGCACGATGATCGCCGTTGTGCCGGACAGGTTGAAGATGCCCGCGGGCCCGAAGGTGGTCACCATGCCGATGCCGAGGACCGTGCCGGAGAGCGCCATCGGCAGCATGACGAGGTAGTCGAGGGCGGGAGTCAGGACGGTCTTCTTCTTCACGATCACCACCGAGACGATGACGCTCACGAAGACGCCGATGGCGCACGCCATGGCGCCGTATCCGATGGTGTTGAGGATGGGCTGCGGCTCGCGCGTGAGCACCTTGACCACGTTGTCGAGCGAGAACGTGCCCCAGCGCAGCACCGGTCCGGCGCTCTCGGTGAACGCCATCACCGCGACCATGCCGAGCGGCAGTGTGGACGCGATCAGGATCACGGCGGCGATCGCTGCGAGCACCGCGCCGGACGCTCCGCGCAGGCGGATCGGCACCCAGGACCGGCCCTGGACCATCTCGTACCGCCGTCCGCCCACGGTCATCCGCTGGACGAACAGCACCAGCGCGACGATCGCGATCGCGACGGTGGCGAGGGTGGACTGCATCAGGGGGTCGCCGCCGGTCTCGGCGAGGAACGCCTTGTAGGTGAGGGGCGCGAGCAGCTCCACCTTGCCGCCGATGATGGTCGAGGTCGCGAAGTTCCCGATCGTGAGCGTGAACACCACCATGGACGTGCTCGCCACGGCGGGCAGGATCGCCGGGATCATCACGTTGAACCGCGCCGCCAGCGGCGAGGAACCGAGGCTCATCGCCGCCTCCTCGAGCTGCGAGTCGAAGCTCTTCAGGGCGGCCAGCGTGCCGAGGTAGACGTACGTGTAGTACAGCAGCGGCAGGATGAGGATGAGCCCGCCCCAGCCGTACAGCGATGGCAGCTGGATGTCGAACACGTCCCGCAGAAAGCGGGTGAGGAAGCCGTTGTTGCCCAGGAACATCAGCCATGCCTGGGTGACGATGACCTCGGGCACGAGGATCGCCGTGACGGGAAGGACGGCGATCGCGGCCTTCCCCCAGAACGAGAAGCGCGCCGTGAAATAGGCGAGGAACACGCCGATCGCCGTCGCCAGGACGGTGACCACGGCGGCGAGCAGCAGCGTGTTGCCGACTGCGGTGGGATACGTGGGGTCGGCGAAGAACTCCTTCCACCCGGCCAGTGGGTCGCCGCCGGTGCCGGAGAACGACTTCAGCAGCACGTTCAAGATCGGCCACGCGACGAACAGCAGCGCCAGCAGCACCGCCCCGATGGTGAGTGCGAGCCACGGCGAGAACGAGCGGCGCCGGGTGTCGCGGGTGATCCGGTACGCCTGCGTCTGGGCGTCGGCGGGTGCGCTCATGACGCCATGACCAGGGTCTCGTGCTCCGGGAAGAGCACCATCACCCGCTCGCCCGCTGAGAAGCCGCGACTGGCCGCGGGTTCCGACGTTTCGATCTCGGCGCCGGATGCCAGCCGCACGCGGTGCTGCTGACGATGACCGAGGTACTGCTGGCGGACGATCTCGCCCGGCAGCGCGGTCGCGCCCTCCCCGGTCCGCTCGTCGGCGGCGAGCAGCCGGAGGTGCTCGGGGCGGGCGATCGCGTAGGCCTCCCCCGCTGCGAGATCGGTGCGGCGCAGGCCGCGCAGGTTCGTGTCACCCAGCTGGACGGTGACGCCGCCGCCCGCCGGCCCGGCGGAGGTCTGCGGCACCGTGACGCGCAGCACGTTGGCTGCGCCGATGAAGTCGGCGGCGTAGCTCGACACCGGCACGCGGTAGATCTCCGACGGGGTGCCCAGCTGCTCGATGTTCCCCGACCGGAACAGCGCGATCCGGTCGGACATCGCGAGCGCCTCCTCCTGATCGTGGGTGACGAACACGGTGGTGATCCCGAGTTCGCGCTGGAGGTCCATGATCGATTCACGGATCTGCAGGCGCAGCTTGGTGTCCAGAGCCGACAGCGGCTCGTCCATGAGCAGCACGCTGGGACGGATGACCAGGGCGCGGGCGAGGGCGACGCGCTGACGCTGACCGCCGGACAGCGCCGCGGGATGCCGGTCCGCGAAGCTCTCCATCCCGACGCGCTCCAGGGCCTCCCGCACCCGACCGGCGATCTCGGTCTTCGGGGTGCGGCGGGCCTTCAGCCCGTAGGCGACGTTCGCGGCGACGGTCTTATCGGGGAAGAGCGCGTAGTCCTGGAACATCATGCCGATGTTGCGGCGGTGCGTCGGCACGTCGGTCACGTCGCGGTCGCCGAACGTGATCCTGCCGGATGCCGGACGGATAAAGCCGGCGATGGTGCGCAGCAGAGTGGTCTTGCCACAGCCGGACGGCCCGAGCAGCGTGAAGAACTCACCGTCCTCGACGGTGAGATCCATGTCGGAGATCACCGTGTTCTCGCCGTACGTCACGGTCAGACGGTCCACATGAATAGCGGTCATGAATTATCCTTCACAGCTCCATCGCCGGGGCACCTGTCCGCACAGGCTAACAGCGAACTCGACGTGTTGTAAAGATAACTCTGCGACTGTTACGAGATTTCTCGTGGCACACCGCGTGCGAAATGGCGTCTAGTATGTACTACTTCGGATCGAGCTCACCGATCAGTTGCAGCTCGACCTCGCGGCTCAGACCGGCCCGCCGAGGGCGGTCGACTCCCCGTTCGCGTTCGTCGGCGAGCACCCGCTCGATGGTGGCGTCGAGCGGGTCGAGCGTCCCGCCCTCGCGCCGGTACGCCGCGTTGGAGCGGTTCATGAACCCGGGCATGTCGGCGGGGAGCCACAGCGGCAGCGACCGCTCCCCCATCCAGTACGCCACGTCGTGCTCCTCCAGCCAGCCGTCATCCGCTCGCACCAGTTCGCCGGTGTGACCGGCGGCGACGCGCACCCGCTCGAGCACGTCGTCGAGCGGATGCGGGTCGCCGATGGCGTTGACGACACCGCTTCGTGGTGCCGCGGTCAGGAACCGAGCGAGGTCCTCGACGTCGATGACCTGCGCGAGCCGCCCCTCGGCGCGGGGCAGGAGCACCGGCCCGTCCCCGGCGCGCGCGAACGCGGCGGCCCAGTACCCGAACCGGTCGCTCGGGTCGCCCGCACCGACGATGAGCCCTGGGCGCACGATGAAGGCGCTGTCGCCCAGCGCGCGCACCGCCCCTTCGGCGGCCACCTTCTGGGCGCCGTACTCGTACTCGTCCCCCTCGGCCGCGGCGGCCAGCAGCGGCGTATTCTCGTCGCCGCCCGCGGCGTCGTCGGCGTACACCGACATCGACGACACGTACGTCCAGTGCCCTGTGCGGTGGCCCAGCGCGGCGACGGCATTCCGCACGTGCCGCGCCTGCGATGAGATGTCGACGACCTCGTCCCAGTCGTGCAGGGCCAGGTCGTCGTACACCTCCGGATCGTCGCGGTCTCCGCGTACCAGCACGGCGCCGGACGGCGCGGAGCGCTCGCCTCGCGCCAGACACGTCACCTCTGCGCCGGCATCCACCCACCGACGCGCGACGCGACCCGACAGCCAGCCCGTTCCCCCGAGGATCAGCACATTCGTCATGTGCCCATACAACCCGTGGGCGACCCGCTGCGGAAGACGCCGCCGGCGAAGGTGGCTACCCTGCCGTCGGCAGCGGTGCGTCGAAGAATGCCAGCTCGTGCCGAGCAGACGCTTCGAAGGCGCGGAACATGCGCTCCCGCGCGGCGGAGTCGGATGCCGCCGCCGCCCTGCCGACGTACCGGAGCGCCTGTTCGGCGGCCTTCTCGAACGCCGGGTCGCTGTACGTGGCCAGCCAGGAGGCGTACGGATGATCGCGGTCACGAGGCCGCTCACCGAACTCGCCGGCTGCCAGCCGGGCGCCGATCTCCGCATACAGCCAGTAGCACGGCAGCACTGCGGCGATCAGTTCGCCGTGGTCGCCGCCGAACGCGGTGGAACGGAGGTGGTCGAGGTAGGCGGTCGTCGCCGGCGCCGGGTCGTCGACGCCGCCGGGCGCCGACGCGATCCACGACGTGTGCAGCTCTCGCTCGCACACGATCGAGTTCTGCGCCGATCCGGCCCAGAACGCCTGCTCGGCTTCGGTCGGTGCGAGGCGGGACGCCGCCGCGAGCACGCGGGCGTACTCGCGCAGGTAGAGCGCGTCCTGGCGGAGATAGAACAGGAACACCTCACGCGGCAATGTGCCGTCGGCGAGCCGGCGGATGAACGGCAGTTCGTCGATGGCAGAGCGGATGCCGGCGATGCGGCCCCACCACTCCGCCACCACCTCGTCGGCGGTCGGGCGCGCATCGGTCCCGCCACGCTCCCACAGCCCGGCGAAGTGACTGATCGGTCCGTTGCCGCAGCCGACCTGCAGGGTGTCGCTCGCGCGAAGGGATTCGCGCAGCCAGGCACGAGCGTCCGCCACGGCGTCCACCGCGTGCTGGCCCCGGGCGAGGCGTGTGGCGAGCGCGGACGACAGCGAGCAGCCCGTGCCGTGTGTGTTGTCGGTGTCGATCCGGATGCCGGGGAACTCGTGCACCAGACCGCGCGCAGCGTCGACCAGCGCGTCGGGGGCGTGATCTCCTGTCAGGTGCCCGCCCTTGACGAGCACGGCCGTTCCGCTTCGGGCCGACAGCCGCTCTCCGGCGGCGAGGGCGTCACCCCAGCCGTCGAACTCGCGGCCGGTGAGCACGCCGAGTTCGGGGAGGTTCGGGGTGACGACGTGCGCCCGCTGCAGCAGGTCGTGCAGGGCCGTTTCGGCATCCGCCTCGAGCAGGCGGTCGCCGCTGGTCGCGACCATGACCGGATCGACGACCACGACCGGTGGGCGCACTTCGTCGAGCCACGCCGTGACGGCCCGGATCACCTCGGCGTTCGCGAGCATCCCGATCTTCACCGCGTCGACCCGGATGTCGTCCGAGACGGCGTCCAGCTGCTGGCGCACGAAGGCGGCCGGTGGCACGTGCACGGCCCGGACTCCCCGGGTGTTCTGCGCGGTGAGCGCGGTGAGCGCCGCCATGCCGTAACCGCCGTTGGCGGCGATGGACTTCAGGTCGGCCTGGATCCCCGCCCCGCCGGAGGGGTCGCTGCCGGCGATGCTCAGCACGCGGGGCACCGCGCCGTCACGCCACCTGCGCAGGAGTGCGTCGGCCGCGGCGGCCGGATCCGGGGCCGCGCACAGCGCCGACACGACGGCCACGCCGGCGGCCCCCGCGTCCCGGAGCGGGGCGACGTCGGCGGGGCCCACGCCGCCGATCGCGACGCACGGCAGCGGACTCGCCGCCGCGAAGGCCGCGAACCCGTCCACGCCGAGTGCGGGCGGGTGATCCGGCTTGGTACGGGTGGGGTGGATCACGCCGACCCCGAGATAGTCCACCACGTCGGCGGGCAGACGCCGCAGCTCATCGAGGTGAGCAGCGGTGTTCGCGGTGAGACCGATGATCGCATCGGGTCCGAGAAGCTCGCGTGCTCGCAACACCGAGGCGTCGCCCTGCCCGAGGTGCACGCCGTCCACGCGCGCGCCTCGGGCGAGGGCCGCGAGCGCGGCGTCGAGCCGGTCGTTCACGAGCAGCAGCGCACGGCCGCCGATCACCCCGGAGAGCTCGACGAGCTGTTCGGTGATCTCGGCGTCGGTGGCCGTCTTGTCCCGCAGCTGCACCGCGCGCACGCCGCCGGCCACCGCGGCGCGCACCGTGTCCACGACGCCACGGTCGCCGCACAGCACCGGATCGGTGACGAGGTACAGGACGAGGTCGGCAGGCCGCAGGCGGCTCATCCGTGCACCTCGACCGGGCGGTCCTCAACCGCGGAGACCTCGACGCGGGCTCCGCTCAGGATCCGCACGGGTTCCACCGCGGCGAGCGCATCGAGCAGCGCCACCGCGAACGACCCGGGTCCACCGGCGGCCACGGCGGCGTCCTCGGCGGCGAGTGTGTACGCCAGTGACGCCGCCGCGACGGCCTCGAGAGCGGTGTGCCCTGTCGTGCGAGCGGCTCCCAGGAACGCCGCCATCACCGCGCCCAAGGCGCAGCCGCCTCCGGTCACGCGCGTCAACAGGGCGTCGCCGTTCGCGATACGGATCACGGTGTCGCCGTCGGTGATGAGGTCGACGGGACCGGACACCGCCACGACAGCGCCGTGCGTGCGGGCGAGGCTCCGGGCTGCGTCGGCCGCCGCTTCCGGCGTATCGGTGGCGTCCACACCGCGACCCCCGGCACTCGCGCCGGCGAGCGCGAGGATCTCGGACGCGTTGCCGCGGATCGCGGACGGTCCGACCGCCACGAGGTCGCGGGCGAGCGCGGTGCGCACCGGCAGCGCGCCGACCGCGACCGGGTCGAGCACCCACGGGGTTGCCGCTGTGTGTGCAGCCGCGGCCGCCTCCAGGCTCGCCCGCCGCTGCTCGGGGGTCGGGGTGCCGAGGTTGATCAGCAGACCGGCCGTGACACCGGCGAACATCCCGGCCTCATCGACGATGTCGACCATCGCCGGGGCGGCGCCGACAGCGAGCAGGACGTTGGCTGTGAAGCCGGTCACCACGCTGTTGGTGATGCACTGGGTCAGTGGCTGCCCCTCGCGGACAGCGGTCAGGAGCTCGGCGGTGGCCGTGGCCACGGACTCGGCGGACGGTGGACGCAGAAGATCGCTCAACGCGACATCCCTTCGCTAGTACGAACTAGATCAGGTTCGACGGGTGTGTTCTCAGCCGCAGATGCGGCACCCCGTGTCACTGCTCGCAGTCTAGCGACCCGCGGTCGGGATCAGCTCCGCCACTCCGGTACCGGGTTGGTGAGCTCGGCGATCGTCCACGACGGATCGGGGCGCCAGTCGCACCATTCGCGATGGAACGGCCAGTGGTGGGCGCGAAACGAGGCGATGGCGGCACCCGTTCGCAGGTGCGCGTTCTCGAGGTTGACGTACCAGCCGGCGAACTCCCCGTCATCGCGGACGACGCGCATCGGCGCGATGTTGGAGGCGTCACCCTCTCTCCACCCGGGCTTGCGGTAGTGCCACTCGACGACCTCACCGGGCTCGAGGTGCGGTGCGGCGCCCAGCTCCCTCGCCCCTTCGGGAACCGACGGCGGCGTGGGCCGGGCGACGAACGTCACTCCGCGTTCGTCCAGGGCATCGGGCGTTCGGTGTCGCGCGTGCCGTCGTCGGGCAGGTGCGGGAGCCGCTCCCCGCCGGCGCGGATGCACAGCCAGCGCAGCTCACCCGGGCTGTCGGGACGCGCCCGCCAGGTGCGCCAGACGCCGTGCCCGACACGCACCACCGTGCCAGGGCCGACATCGACCGTGTCGTCGTCGAGACCCATCTGTCCGAGTCCCTCCAGGAAGACGTACAGCTCCTCGACCCGGGCGTGGGTGTGCCAGTAACCGGCCTCCTCGCCCGGGGCCAGCGCGTTCGCCGTCATCCCGATGTACTGCATTGTGAGTTCGTGGTCGACGACGCGGCGGCCGTCGCGGGAACGGGCCGCGTCGAAGCCGCCGAAGTGCCCGCGCCACTCGCTCAGCGCACCGATCTGGGTGATCTCGTAATCGCTCATCTGGTCACTCCCCTCCCGTGGTCACTCCCGGATGCCGGCACCGAAGCGCTCCGCGGCGACCGCCACACCGGCCATCTTCGCCTCGGTCGCCTCGGCAGACGTCAGCGTGCGGTCCGCTGCGCGGAACCGGAGGGCGAACGTCAGGCTCTTGCGTCCCTCCCCCACGCCCTCGCCCCGGTAGTCATCGACGAGGCGGATGGACTCCAACAGCGGCCCGGCACCCTCGACGACGGCCGCGCGCAGGTCGGCGGCCGACACACCGGCGTCGACGACCAGAGAGACGTCCTGGGTCGCGGCGGGGAACGTCGACAGCGATTCGGCGACGACGCGCTCCCCCGCCAGCGTGAGCAGTCGGTCCAGGTCGAGCTCGGCGACGACGGCGCGCCCGGGCAGGTCGGCGTCGGCGGACACCTGCGGGTGCAGCTCGCCCACGTATCCGATCTCCTCGCCCCGCACCGTGAGCACACCCGCACGACCGGGGTGCAGTGCGGCGCGGGTCGTCTGCGCGACCTCGATCTCGGCACCGGCGGCGGCGGCGATCACCCGCACCGCATCCAGTGCGTCACCCAGATCGGCGGGCTCCGCCGCCCGTCCCGGCTGGCGAGGCGTGATGCTCCCGGTGAGCAGCACGCCGACGTGGCGCGGCTGCGGCGGGATCGACGCGTTCAGCTCGGCGAGCGTCTCGTCCGACGGGCGCTGCGCCAGCGGTGGGATGAAGTCGGTCCCGTACGCGACGTCCTGCTCCGGGGTGAACACCGTGCCGCTCTCGAAGATCGCGAGGTCGACGAGACCCCGGGAGATGTTGCGGTGGGCGGTCTGCAGCAGCCCCGGGATCAGCGAGCGGCGCAGGAACGGCGCCTGCCCGTCCAGCGGATTCGCGAGACGGATGCTGGGCAGGTGCGCGCCCGACGGGGACGCGTGCAGGTCGTTCTGCTCCTCCGTCGTGAACGGGAACGACGGTGCCTCCACGAAGCCCGCGGCGGCCAGGGCGTCGGCGACGCGCTTGCGGCCCTGCTGCAGCGGCGTGTATCCGCGCCCGGACGGCGGCACCGGCAGCACGGAGGGGATGCGGTCCAGCCCGTGGATGCGGGCGACCTCCTCCGCGAGCGTCCACTTGTCGGTGAGGTCGGGGCGCCAGGTCGGCGGGATGACGAACCACCCGCCTTCCCGGGCCCCTGACGCGGTCGACGGGTTGACCTCGGCGCCGATCGTCTCCAGGGCGCCGGTGATCTCGGCATCGGTGTAGTCGACCCCGATCAGGCCCTGCACGAAACCGGCGGGCAGCTCGATGCCCTCCACGACGACCTCGGTGTAGAGGGCGCCGCCCTCGTCGGTCAGCGTGCCGCCGGCGAGTTTGACCATCAGGTCGGCGACGCGGCGGGCGGCGACGAACGGGATCAGCGGGTCCACGCCGCGTTCGAAGCGCTTGGACGCCTCGCTGGGCAGCTTGTGCCGGCGCGCGGTGCGTGCGATCGTCACCGGGTCGAAGGTCGCGGCCTCGATGAGCACGTTGCGCGTGCTCTCGCTCATCTCGGTGGTGCCACCGCCCATGACGCCGGCGAGACCGATCGGGCCGGAGCCGTCGGTGATGAGCAGGTCCTCCGGGTGGAGCGTGCGCTCCTGACCGTCCAGTGTGGTGAGCTTCTCGCCGCGCTCGGCACGCCGCACGGTGATCGTGCCGTCGAGCCGGTCGAGGTCGTAGCCGTGGATCGGCTGCCCGAGCTCCAGCATCACGTAGTTGGTGATGTCGATGAGCACGCCGAGGGAGCGCATGCCCGCCAGCGTGAGACGGGCGATCATCCACGGCGGGGTCAGACGCGACGGGTCGACGTCGCGCACGACCCGGGTGACGAACTCGCTCGCGCCCACACGGCCGCGGATCGGGCGGGCGTCGTCGACGGTCGCGGTCTGCCCGGTGCCGGGCTGCAGCTCCGCGAAGTCGCGCTCGGCGGGGTCGCGGAACGCGGCCCCCGTGGCGTGGGAGTACTCGCGCGCGACGCCGCGCACCGAGAAGGCGTAACCGCGGTCGGGGGTGACGTTGATGTCGACGGCGACGTCGTCGAGTCCGAGCAGCGCGATCGCGTCGGTGCCGACCGGTGCGTCGACGCCGAGCTCGGACAGGATGAGGATGCCGTCGTGCTCGTCGCCCAGGCCGAGCTCGCGGGCGGAGGCGATCATGCCGTCCGAGGTGTGGCCGTACGTCTTGCGCGCGGCGATCGGGAACGGCCCGGGCAGCACGGCGCCGGGCAGGGTCACGACGACCTTGTCACCGGCGGCGAAGTTGCGGGCGCCGCACACGATGCCGCGCGGCTCCTCCTCGTTCACGTCGACCTGGCACCAGCGGATGGTCTTGCCGTTCTTCTGCGGCTCCTCCTCGAAGGACAGCACCTGCCCCACGACGACAGGACCGGTGATCTCGAAGCGGTGGACGTCCTCCTCCTCGAAACCGACGCTGACCAGCGCGGCCAGGACATCCTCCGGCGTGGCATCCGCTGCCACATCCACGTACTCACGCAGCCACGAAAGCGGGACGCGCATCACACCACCATCCCGAACTGCTCGCTGAAGCGCACATCGCCCTCGGCCATGTCGCGCATGTCCTTCACGTCGCTGCGGAACATCAGGGTCCGCTCGATCCCCATCCCGAACGCGAACCCGCTGTACTCGTCCGGGTCGATCCCGGCGGCGCGCAGCACGTTGGCGTTCACCATGCCGCATCCGCCCCACTCGATCCAGCGCGCCCCGCCCTTGAAGGTGGGGTGCCAGAGGTCGAGCTCGGCCGACGGCTCGGTGAAGGGGAAGTAGTTGGTGCGCAGCCGGGTCTTCGCCTCGGGGCCGAACATCTGCCGGGCGAAGTGGTCGAGCGTGCCTTTCAGGTGCGCCATCGTGATGCCCTTGTCGATGACCAGCCCCTCGAACTGGCTGAAGACCGGCAGGTGCGTGGCGTCGAACTCGTCGGTGCGGTACGTGCGGCCGGGGCACAGCACGTAGATCGGCAGTTCGCGGTCGAGCATGGAACGCACCTGCACAGGGCTGGTGTGGGTGCGCATGACCAGGTGGCGGGCGGCCGGGTCGACGTAGAAGGTGTCCTGTTCCTGGCGGGCGGGGTGGTCCTCGTCGAAGTTCAGGGCATCGAAGTTGAACCACTCGTGCTCGAGCTCCGGGCCTTCCGCGATCTCCCAGCCCATCCCCACGAACACGTCGCACACCTGCTCCTGCAGGAGGGAGAGCGGATGCCGGGCGCCGACGCGCGAGCGGGAGGCGACCGCCGTGATGTCCACGCGCTCCGCTTCGAGGCGGGCGGCGGTCTCCGCGGCGGCGAGCTCGGCCTCCTTTGCCGCGAGCGCCTGGGTGACGCGCCCGCGCCCCTGCCCGATCAGCTTTCCGAAGGTGGCCTTGTGCTCGGGTGCCACCTGGCGCATCGACGCGTTGAGCGTCGCCAGCGGCGACCCCTCGGCGATGTGCGCGGCGCGGGCGGACTTCAGCTGGGCGGTGTCGGCTGCGGACTCGATCGCGGCCAGGGCGGCGGCGACAGCCGCTTCGACCGCTTCAGGGGTGATTTCGGGGACGTCAGACACGAGAACCGAGTCTACCGGTGCGGCCGTCACCGCCCGGCATCCGCCCGCCGTCAGGGCTGTGTGGGAGGCATCCCGCCCGCGTCGAACCTGCCCGCTCCGCGCTGCATGGCGATCACCTCGGTCACCGTGGACTCGTCGTGAAGGCGCGGGTCGGTCCCGGCATCCGGCGGGGCGATGCCGCGCACCTTCGGCGAGCGGCGCGTGCGATCTTCGACGACCTTCGCCACCCAGGCGAGGATGAGGCAGAGCACGATGTAGATGCCGCCGATGATGAAGGCCGACTGCAGGATGGGCCGTCCCTGCTGTGACGTGAGCTGCTTGGCGTAGTACAGCAGTTCGGGATACGTGATGATGAACCCGAGTGCGGTGTCCTTCAGGGTGACGACGAGCTGGGCGATGATGACCGGCAGCATCGCCCGGATCGCCTGCGGCAGCAGAATGAACCGCATCACGCCGCTCTTGCGCAGGCCGATGGCATAGCCGGCCTCCTTCTGACCGCGGGGCAGCGATTCCACACCCGCGCGCAGCACCTCGGCGAGCACCGAGCCGTTGTATGCCATCAGGCCCAGCACCACCGCCCAGTACGGATCCATGCGGACGCCGAGCACAGGCAGGCCGTAGTAGAGCAGCATCATGAAGACCAGCACGGGTACGGCGCGGAACAGCTCGATGACGACCGTGACCGGCAAACGCACCCACGCATGCTCGGAAAGCCGTCCGATCGCCAGCACGAAACCGAGTGCCAGTGCGAGCACGGCTGCAAGGGCGAACGCCCCGAGTGTGTTGCCGAGCGCTTTGAAGATGCCGGCCCACACCGCGCTGAACGTGAAGACGTACCACTTCTGCGGGTCGAACTGGCCGGTGACGGCCATCCGATAGATCAGGAAACCGAGGATCCCGAGTACCAGGAGCACGGTGAGGACGGCGAGGATGCGGTTGCGTGCGACGGCCCGCGGCCCCGGCACGTCGTAGAGGACGGAAGTCATCGGGCGATCCTCCAGCGGTTCTCGAGATGGCGCTGTACCGCGCTCATCAGCAGCACCAGCACGACGAACACGACGGCGACCCAGAGCAGGACCTCCATCGGGTTCCCGGGCCGATCCGGCGCATCATTGATCGTGGCGCGAAGGGCGGCGAGTTCGGCGACCGAGAAGCCCGCCGCGACGGTGGTGTTCTTCAACAACGCGATGAACACGCTCATCATCGGAGGCACGACCGACCGGAACGCCTGCGGCAGGACGACCAGGGTCATCACCTTCCCGAACGGCAATCCGATCGCGCGCGCCGCTTCGGCCTGCCCCACCGGCACGGTGCTGATGCCGGCGCGGAGCACCTCGGCGACGTACGTCGCGGTGTAGACGCCGATGGCGAGGATGCCGAGGACCGTGTTCGACAGTTCGGGGAGCCCGAGCTGCGGGTAGCCGAACACGAAGAAGAAGAAGACCAGTGTGAGCGGCGTGTTGCGGACCAGGTTGACGTACACCGTTCCCACACCGCGCGCGATGGGCACCGGCGCGACGCGCATCGCCCCGACAACGACTCCGAGCACGAGCGCGATGAGCCCGCCGACGAGGAACACGAGGAGGGTGTTCCCGATGGCCTGGCTCCACAGGTCGAGGTTGCCGAAGATCACGTCCACGCAGTCGTCTCCTTCTCAGCTGCCGGGGAGCGGGCGGCCCTGGACGATGCCGGGGCCGCCCAGTCGATCAGTACGCGTCGACTTCGGGCTGCTCGACCTCGATGCCCGAGTCACCGAGGTTCTTGTCGAAGATCGCCTGCCAGATGTCGCCGCCCTCGGTGAAGAGGTCGTTGATGTGCGCGCGCAGCGCGTCGTCGCCCTTCTTGAGGCCGACGCCGTAGCGCTCCTCGGTGAACAGGCCGCCGGTGACCTTCACGTCGTCCGGGTACTGCGCGGCGTAGCCGATCAGGATCGCCTGGTCGGTGGTGACCGCGTCGACCTTGCCGTCGATCAGGTCCTGCACGCAGGCGGAGTACAGGTCGTACTCCTGGGTGTCGATCTCGGGGAAGTTGGCCTTGATGTTCTGGATCGGAGTGGAGCCGGTCGCCGAGCACACCTTCTTGCCGTTGAAGTCCTCGAGCTTGTCGGCCTCGGGTGCGTCCTTCGCGACCAGGAGCCCCTGCCCGGTGATGAAGTACGGACCGGCGAAGTCGATCTGCTCCTTGCGCTTGTCGTTGATCGAGTAGGTGCCGACGTAGTAGTCGATGTCGCCGTTCACGATCGCCTGCTCCCGGTTGGCGGAGGCGATCGGCTTGAACTCGATCCTGTCCTCGTCGTAGCCGAGCGACGCCGCGATCCAACGGGCGATGTCGATGTCGAAGCCGGTGCGCTCGTTGGTGGTCACGTCGAGGTAGCCGAGACCGGGCTGGTCCTCCTTGACGCCGACGATGACCTTGTCGCGCTCCTGGATGGCGTCGAACGTGGGGCTGCCCTCGAGCTGGACGTCTTCCGCCACCTCGAACCAGGCGCCCTCCTCCTCGCCCTCTCCCCCGCCGCCGGTGCCGCCACCGGGGCTGGTCGGGCTTCCGCTGTTGCAACCGGTCAGCGCGAGCAGCGCGGCCGCCGCGATGCCGATGCCTGTCAGAGTCCGTGTGCGTCGCATGTGCGTCTCCTTCGTGTGCTGTGGGTGCAGGGATGGGTCAGTGGGTGAGCAGCTTGGAGAGGAAGTCCTTGGCCCTCGTGCTCTTCGGGTTCGTGAAGAACTCCTCGGGCGTCGCCTCCTCGACGATCTGCCCGTCGGCCATGAACACCACGCGGTTGGCCGCCTTGCGGGCGAAGCCCATCTCGTGCGTCACCACGATCATGGTCATGCCCTCGTGCGCGAGGCCGACCATGACGTCGAGCACCTCGTTGATCATCTCCGGGTCCAGCGCGCTGGTGGGCTCGTCGAACAGCATCACCTTCGGGCGCATGGCGAGTGCCCGCGCGATCGCGACGCGCTGCTGCTGGCCGCCGGAGAGCTGCGCGGGCAGCTTGGACGCCTGCTGGGCGACGCCGACGCGCTCCAGCAGCGCCATCGCCTCCTTCTCGGCATCCGCCTTCTTCATGCCGCGGACCTTGATCGGGCCGAGTGTGACGTTGTCGAGGATCGTGAGGTGTGCGAACAGGTTGAACGACTGGAAGACCATCCCGACGTCCGCGCGCAGGGTGGCCAGGCCCTTGCCCTCGGCGGGCAGCGCCTTCCCGTCGATGCGGATCTCACCGCTCGTGATCGTCTCGAGTCGGTTGATCGTGCGGCACAGGGTGGACTTGCCCGACCCGGACGGCCCGATGACGACGACCACCTCGCCCCTGTTCACCGTCAGGTTGATGTCCTTGAGCGCGTGGAACTCGCCGTAATGCTTCTGGACGTTCTCGACCACCACGAGGGCGTCGCTGCTCTCTGCCATGACTCCACACTAGGAGCACGCCAGTGCCGCCACGTGTACCGGACTCGGTGTTTACCGATTCGTGACCAGGGCGTTCGCGTCAGCCGACGGTTCGGTGCGCGAACGCGCTCTCGTACAGGCAGACGCTGGCGGCCGTGGCGAGGTTGAGCGATTCGGCACGTCCGAAGATGGGCAGCCGCAGGGCGCGGTCGGCGAGACCCAACGCGGCGTCCTCCAGTCCGCGGGCCTCGTTGCCGAACAGCCACGCCGTGGGACGCTCCAGCACCCCCTCGGCGCGTGCCTGAAGCAGGTCCTCGCCCTTCACGTCGGCCGCGATCACCTGCATCCCGGCTCCGCGCGCCCTGCCCACGACGTCGGCGAGGTCGCCGCCCACCGAGATCGGCAGGTGGAACAGCGAACCGGTGGTCGAGCGCACCACCTTCGGGTTGTACGGGTCGACCGTGCGGCCGGTGAGCACGACGGCATCCGCTCCCGACGCGTCGGCGGCGCGGATGATCGTGCCGAGGTTGCCCGGGTCGCGCACCTCCTCGCAGATCGCGACGAGGCGAGGGGATGCCGCGAAGATGTCGCGCACCGAGCTCGGCGTCTGCCTGGCGACGGCGACGACGCCCTGCGGGGTCACGGTGTCGGCCATGGCGGACAGCACGAACTCCGTCACGAACTCGGCCGTCAACCCGGCGTCCTGCGCCTGCTGGCGCAGATCGGCGTGCTTCTCCCAGCTGGTAGGCGTGACGAACAGCTCGATGATGGCCTCGGGGCGGTACGTCAGCGCCTCACGGACCGCCTGCGGACCCTCGAGGAGGAAGAGGCCCGTCTCGGTGCGGGCACTGCGCTTGGTGAGTTTGGCGACGGCACGGACACGGGGGGAACGGGGGTTCTCCAGCACGGTCTCAGTCTAGGGACACAGCGGGACCAGCCGAGCATCGCTGCGACGCGGGACGTGGTTAGCAGTACCCCGGACGCCTGAGCAAGGGGCGCGCGCATCGGGCCGAATCGCTCTATGACGGCAGTATGCAGATCATCACGTACGCGGGAGACGAGTATTTGACCGGGGACGCGATCGCGAGCGCGTTGCTGGCGTACAGCCGCGCGCTGGGGGAAGAAGATCGCGCGGAGGTCGTCGAGATACCGATTCGAGACGAGGACGGCTCGGTCGTCACAGCGAAGTTCCTGATCGGGCCGGCGAGCCAGATCGTGGCCAAGAGCGTGACGGGGCATGGGCCGGAACTTGAGGATCCCGAACTGGTTCAGCGGTTGCAGCAGCTGACCCGCGGGGTCGAGTCGCCTGCGGGCGGCGCACTGGAGGCCTCGGACGAGATGAATCGGCAGTTCGACTGAGGTGAAACGCGAACGGGTGCCTCCCCGAAAGGAGACACCCGTTCATGTTGATGTCGGATCAGGCAGCCGACTTCGGAGCGTTGACGTCCGAGGGCAGAGCCTTCTTCGCGACCTCGACGAGGGCGGCGAACGCACCCTGGTCGGTCACGGCGAGCTCGGCGAGCATGCGGCGGTCGACCTGGACGCCGGCGAGGCCGAGGCCCTGGATGAAGCGGTTGTAGGTGATGCCGTTCTGGCGGGCAGCGGCGTTGATGCGCTGGATCCACAGACGACGGAAGTCGCCCTTGCGCTTGCGGCGGTCACGGTACGCGTAGACGAGCGAGTGGGTGACCTGCTCCTTCGCCTTCCGGTACAGACGCGAACGCTGACCGCGGTAACCCGACGCGCGCTCGAGGATGACCCGACGCTTCTTGTGCGCGTTGACTGCGCGCTTGACTCTTGCCATTTCTCTGTCTTCCTATTCCTGCGTTCGGGCGCTCAGCGGCCGAGGAGCTTCTTGGCGACCTTGGTGTCGTTCTTCGACAGCACCTGGTCCTGGTTCAGGCGGCGGGTGCGGCGGCTCGACTTGTGCTCGAGGTTGTGGCGCATGCCGGCCTGCTGCTTCTTCAGCTTTCCGCTGCCGGTGATCTTGAAGCGCTTCTTCGCACCCGAGTGGGTCTTCTGCTTCGGCATCTTCTCTTCCTTCGTGTGGCGCCCTGCTGGGCGACGGTGGTACCCGCTGAGAGAGCGGGAGACTGCGGGCGGATTACTCCGCGGCGGGTGCGGTGCCCGGCTTGGCCTCGCGGGCCGCCTGCCGGTTGGCCGCGCGGACGGCGTTCTGCTCGGCCTTGGCCTCGGACTTGTTCTTGAGCGGCGCGATGACCATGACCATGTTGCGACCGTCGATGGTCGGGTTCGACTCGACCGTTCCGAACTCCGCCACGTCCTCGGCGAACTTCTTCAGCAGGCGCACACCCTGCTCGGGACGCGACTGCTCGCGACCGCGGAACAGGATCATCGCCTTCACCTTGTCGCCGGCCTTGAGGAAGCCCTCGGCCCGCTTGAGCTTGGTCGTGTAGTCGTGCGCCTCGATCTTCAGGCGGAAGCGGACCTCCTTGAGGACCGTGTTCGCCTGGTTGCGGCGTGCTTCCTTGGCCTTCTGCGCGGCCTCGTACTTGAACTTGCCGTAGTCCATGATCTTGACCACGGGCGGCTTCGAGTTCGGGGCGACCTCGACCAGGTCGAGATCCGCCTCCTGTGCGAGGCGCAGCGCCGCCTCGATGCGGACGACGCCGATCTGCTCACCCGCGGGGCCGACGAGGCGGACCTCGGGGACGCGGATGCGCTCATTGGTGCGGGGATCGCTGATGCGGAGCTCCTTAGACGTGGGGTTTCGGCCACCGGGACGCGGTTCGCGTCTCGGGCGAAATCGGAGTCACCCACCCTGCCGGCAGCTCAGACGCCGGCTCTGCACCCTGCACCGGTGCGAACACCGGTCTACCGGTACGCGACCGGCGGAGCGCAAGACCCGGTAGCCTGGAACGGCAAGCGCGGGTGGGAATCGAATCCTCTTTCGTACCGGAGCATGACACTCCGGAGCCCGCAGAAGTCTACCAGAAAGCACCACGAAGTGACGATTCCGGGATCGGATGCCGCAGACGACCGCCACGAGCGCTGGAAGAAGCAGGAGGACGCCGCCTCCGCCGCCACCAGGGACATCGCCGACGTCGGCGCCGTCGAGGTGATCACCACCACCGCGGTGCACCTGATGAGTGCCGCCGCGGTCAAGGTCGGCCTGGCCGACGACCCGGACAGTCAGCTGGATCTCGACGAGGCGCGCAAGCTCATCAACGCCCTCGCCGGCCTCATCACCGCGGGGGCCCCGGAGATCAGCGACATGCACGCGCGATCGCTGCGCGACGGACTGCGCTCCCTGCAGCTGGCGTTCCGTGAGGCGTCGGTGATCCCGGACCCGATCGGCAAGGGACCGGGCGAGAAGTGGACCGGGCCGGTCACCTGAGATCCGGGATACCGGGACCGGGCGGTTCCCTGCGCTTGTGGCGCGAATGACCGCCTGGTCCCCGCCTCGCCCTGAGGATGTGGCCGGAATGGTCGTATCCGCCTGAGGGTGGGGCGCGACTGGCCGCTTCGTCGCGCCTGAAGCGGCCAGGTGCGCCACATCGACGCCCACGCCACCGGGGACGGACCCGGTTACCGGCGAGCGCTCAACGACCGGAAGATCTCAACTTCACGCTGAGCGAGTCGACGAGCACTGCCATCCTGTCGTCGGCGGCCCAGCGCTGCGCGAGCCGTGTCAGGACTGCGTCCAGCGTCGCCCGGTCGAGGCCGTCGATCAGCTCGAGTGTGACGATGAGCTCGGGGCCCCGCATCCTGGCATCCGCGTCGCCGGGGGCGACCGAGACGTCGATCACCGCCAGCTCGTGGGCGATGCTGCGCTGCAGTGCCTGGAACACCTCCGGGGAGAGAAAACTCGGCTCCCACGGCTGCCCCTGGGCCACGGCCCACACGGCGGGCCGACGGATCACGAACTCCGTCTCGGAGGTCGGGTCGAGCACGATGAGGTCGGTCTGCTCGCTCGAGGCGGCCAACGCCGCGCGGACGGCCTCGACCGGGATCGGCCGCGCCGCGGCATCCCATCGCGCCATCGTCTCGACCGAGGTGAAGACGGGCTGGACGCGGCGGCCGTCGGGGGCCGACACGGTGACGAGCGACAGCTCCTGCGTCTTGTCGACGGCGAGGCCGGAGGGCGCGACGCCCTCGAGACCCTTCTCGGCGATCAGCGGGACGAGCACGCGGGCCGAGCGGAACGCGTCGACGACCTCGCTCTGGCTGGCCCGCCCGGCGCGGAAGCGCAGCAGTGAGTCGAGCAGCGCCGGGTCGGCCGACCCGTCATCGCCGGACCGCTCGTTGGGCCGGAAGCGGCGGCCCTCCCAGGGGACCCCCGCGGAGTCCGCCGCCGGATGACAGGCGTGGTCGTCAGTCTCCCGCGACATCCAGCGCCTCGGCCAGGGTGAACTGCCCGGCATAGAGTGCCTTGCCGATGATGGCGCCTTCCACGCCGAGCGGCACGAGTTCGCGCAGCGCGACGATGTCGTCGAGGCTGGACACGCCGCCGGAGGCGATCACGGGCTTCGGGGTGCGCGAGGTGATCTCGCGCAGCAGGTCGAGGTTCGGTCCGCGCAGGGTGCCGTCCTTCGTGACGTCGGTGACGACGTAACGGCTGCAGCCGGCCTCCTCGAGACGCTCCAGGACCTCCCAGAGGTCACCGCCCTCCTTCGTCCAGCCGCGGGCGGCGAGGGTCGTGCCGCGCACGTCGAGGCCGACGGCGACGGCCTCCCCGTAGCGGCTGATCACGTCGGCAGCCCACTCCGGGTTCTCCAGCGCAGCCGTACCGAGGTTGATGCGCGTCGCGCCGGACTCCAGCGCCGCCTCGAGGCTGGCGTCGTCGCGGATGCCGCCGGAGAGCTCGATGTTGACGCCGCGATACTGCTTGATGACCTTGCGCACGATGCCGGCGTTGCTGCCCCGGCCGAACGCGGCGTCCAGGTCGACCAGGTGGATCCACTGCGCCCCCTGGTCCACCCACTCCCCCGCCGCGTCGATCGGGTCGCCATAGCTGGTCTCGGTGCCCGCCTCGCCCTGAGTGAGGCGGACCGCCTTCCCGCCCGCCACGTCGACGGCGGGGAGCAGGATGAGCGAGGGAGACTGCGCGAAGTCGTTCATGTCGTCCTTGCGTGAGGAATGTGGTCGCGCCCGATCGAGGCGCGAGAACCGAGACTAGTCCTGGTCGGCAGCCGGTTCAAACCGGGCGCCTCATGGCGACACCGCGGCTTTCAGACGCCGCCGGTAGGCTTCGAGGGATGTCCGACACGCCTGATGAACCGAACGCACCCCGGCCGGAGTACCGCCGACGTCGGCGGGAGCAGCATCAGCCCGAGCCGGCGGCACCAGATCTCATCCTCGGCGCACCGCTCTGGTCCGGAGAGGAGCCGGTGCTCCCCGAGCGTGCCGCGGAGCCCGGTCCGCTGCGCGCGGACACGATGCCGGAGCGACGCTCGTTCCTGCAGACGGAGCGCCCGGAGGAGCCGGCGCGGGACGGGATGCGCGGGGCGCTGAACCGACTGGGCCTGCGGCTGCCACCGGGCGAACGGGAGCAGTCGGAGCGCGACGACGAGCTGGCGGTGAGCCAGCATTGGGCCGGCCCGCGCACCATCGCGGTGGTGAACGGCAAGGGGGGCGCGGGCAAGACGCCGACCACGATCCTGCTGTCCGCCGTGTTCGCCCGCTACGGCGGGGCGGGCGTGCTCGCGTGGGACAACAACCAGACGCGCGGCACGCTGGGTTGGCGCACGGAGAAGGGTGCGCACGACCGCACGCTGCTCGAACTGCTGCCCGAGGCGGGGCGGCTGCTGGGAACGGCGGCGCAGTCGGCGGACCTCGCCCACTTCGTCCACCACCAGCCGCGCGAGAAGTACGACGTGCTGCGGTCGAAGCCGATTCGCCTCGCGCACGAGAACCGCGTGAATCCCGACGACGTCGACGCGATCCACGCCGTCGCCGCGAAGTTCTACCGGCTGATCTTCATCGACTCCGGCAACGACGAGTCCGACCCGATGTGGCTGCGGATGATCGACCACGCCGATCAGATCGTCGTGGCGACGACCACCCGCGACGACCATGCCGAGGCCGGCGCGCTGCTGCTGGAGGCACTGGCGCAGCGTGACGCCCGTTCGGCGCGCCTCGCCGAGCAGTCGGTCGTCGTGGTGTCGCAGGCAGACCGCAACGCCACGCCCGCGGACGTCGGCCACATCGTCGACGGCTACCGCTCCCTCGCACGCGAGGTCGTCAGCATTCCGTTCGACCACGAGATGGTGGACGGGCATCTGCGGTATAGCAGCCTCGGCCGGCGCACGCAGCGCGCCTGGCTCTCGGCCGCGGCGGCGGTCGCCCGCGGCCTCTGACGGGCGGTCGTCCCGACCGGGGATCAGCGCAGGCTGCCGACCCAGTTGCGCAGCAGCCGGATGCCGGCATCGCCGGACTTCTCCGGGTGGAACTGCGTCGCCGACAGCGGACCGTTCTCCACGGCGGCGAGGAACCGCTCGCCGTGGGTGGCCCAGGTCAGAGCCGGCTTCGGGAACGGTGGCTGAACGTCGAGGTCCCAGCTCTTCGCCGCGAACGAGTGGACGAAGTAGAACCGCTCGTGCTCGATGCCGCGGAACAGGACGCTGTTCTCGCCGGCTTCCACGGTGTTCCAGCCCATGTGCGGAAGCACCGGGGATTCCAGCTGCGTGACAGTGCCCGGCCACTCGCCGAGGCCGTCGGTGTTCTGACCGCGTTCGACGCCGCGGGCGAACATCACCTGCATGCCGACGCAGATGCCGAGCACTGGGCGGCCACCCGCGAGGCGACGTTCGATGATCTCGTCCCCGCCGTGGGCACGGAGCGCCTCGCGGACCGCGGCGAACGCCCCGACACCGGGGACGACCAGACCGTCGGCCTCCAGCGCCGCCGTGCGATCACCGGTGAGCTCGACCTCCGCCCCGGCGGCGGCCAATGCCTTCACCGCCGAGTGGACGTTGCCGGATTCGTAGTCGAAGACCGCGACTCGAGGTGCGCTGCTCACAGTGCGCCCTTCGTGGAGGGGATGCCGTCGACCAGCGGGTCGAGGGTCTTGGCCTGTCGGAACGCGCGCGCGAAGGCCTTGAACTCCGCCTCCGCGATGTGGTGCGGGTCGCGGCCGCCCACCACGCGCACGTGCACGGTGAGTCCGGCGTTGAAGGTGATCGCCTCGAAGACGTGGCGCACCAGGGAACCGGTGAAGTGCCCGCCGATGAGGTGGAACTCGAACCCGGCGGGCTCCCCCTCGTGCACGAGGAACGGCCGGCCGGAGATGTCGACGACGGCCTGCGCCAGCGCCTCGTCCAGCGGCACCAGGGCGTCGCCGTAGCGGGAGATGCCCGCCTTGTCGCCGAGTGCCTCACGGATCGCCTGACCGAGCACGATCGAGACGTCCTCGACGGTGTGGTGCGCGTCGATGTGCGTGTCGCCGGTCGCCTTGACGGTCAGGTCGGTCAGCGAGTGCTTGGCGAACGCCGTCAGCATGTGGTCGAAGAACGGCACCGACGTGTCGATGCTGCTGCGCCCGGTGCCGTCGAGGTCGAGTTCGACCTCGACCGTCGACTCCGAGGTGCTGCGCGTGCGGCGGGCGGTGCGTGCGGTCATGAAGGCGATCCTATCGACGCCAGCGCGTCCAGGAACGCGGTGGTCTCCGCCTCGGTGCCGGCGGTCACCCGCAGGTGGCCAGGGATGCCGACGTCCCGGATGAGCACGCCACGGTCGTACAGCCCCCGCCACACCGCCTTGGGGTCGTCGACGCCGCCGAACAGCACGAAGTTGGACCAGGACGGGTGCGGGTCGTAACCCAGCGCCTCGAGCGTCGCGGAGATGCGGTCGCGCTGTGCGACGATCTCGTCGACCATGTGCAGCATGGTGGCGGAGTTGCGCAACGCTGCCACAGCCGCCGCCTGGGTGAGCGCGCTGAGGTGGTAAGGCAGTCGCACCAGCCGCAGGGCGTCGATGAACACCGGATCAGCGGCCAGGTAACCGACTCGGGCTCCGGCGAACGCGAATGCCTTGCTCATCGTGCGCGAGACGGCAAGGCGGGGACGGCCGTCGAGGAGCGTGAGAGCGGATGCCGCATCGTGCGGCGCGAACTCGTGATAGGCCTCGTCGACGATGACCACACCCTTGGCCACCTCGTAGACCGCCTCGACGACATCCAGCCCGAGAGGCGTACCCGTCGGGTTGTTCGGCGAGCACAGGATGACCACATCGGGGTCGGCCGCTGCGACCTGGGCGGCGGCGTCCTCGGCGGTGAGGGTGTAATCGGGCTCGCGGGTGCCGGCGAGCCAGCGCGCGCCCGTGCCCTGGGCGATCAGCGGGTACATCGAGTAGGTCGGTGAGAAGCCGAAGACCGTGCGACCGGGTCCGGCGAACGCCTGCATGATGTGCTGCAGCACCTCGTTGGATCCGTTGCCTGCCCAGATCCGGTCGGCGCTCAGGCCGTGGCCGAGGTACTCGGCGAAGGCCTCGCGGAGCGGCGTGAACTCGCGGTCCGGGTAGCGGTTCACGTCGCGCAGGGCGAGGGCGATGTCGTCGAGGATGTCGCTGGCGACGTCGTCCGGCACCGGATGCGTGTTCTCGTTCACGTTGAGCGCGATGGGCAGGGGTGCCTGCGGCGCACCGTAGGGGGTCGAGCCGCGAAGATCGTCGCGGAGGGGCAGCTCATCGAGGGATGTCACTCTTCCCATGCTAGAGCGCGGGGAATGGGAGGGCCCTTCGGATGACGGGGCTCAGTCGGCGTACTCCACCGGGATCGCGATCTCGCTGCCGGCCTGGACCATCCCGCTGGGGAGGTTGTTGAGGCGGATGATGTCCTCGACCACCTCACGAGGGTCGACGCCGGGCGCCGCCTCGGCCGCGATGGACCACAGGGTGTCGCCGGGAAGCACGGTGACGGTCTCGAAGACGACCGGCTCGGCCTGCTCCCCCGAGGCGAGAGCGGAGCCGCCGGCGAGCACCGAGGCGACGATACCTGCGACGAGGGGCGTCGCAGCCAGGCCGAGCAGGACGCGACGCCCACGGGTGGTGAGCCGCAGCCGCGTCGTCGCGGCGCTCGCGCGCCGAGCGGCCAGGGTGGCGGTGATGTCGATGGTCACGGGTGCCTGGATGCCGGTGGTGCTCATGTGACGCTCCTCTGCGCTCCGCCGGCGGAGCCGGTGGGAAGTGGTGCAGCTTTCGCATCCGCCATCCGGCCGGGGATGGCGGATGCGAAGCTACGTTCCGAATATATCTTCGATATCGAACATCTGTCAACCGTTCTTCGAAACCTGGTTCGAGTTTCTTCCGACACGCTCGAACAGATCTTCCGAATCCCGGAGGAACTCGGATACCGTTTCGATATGCACAGCCCACCACGGGCCACCGACATTCGAATCCGACGCCAGCGACGGCGTCCGATGCAGCAGCGCGGACAGCGCACGAAGGAGCACTGATGAGCGAGACACCCGCCCCGGCATCCGACGCCCCGCGCACCCGCCGCCGGAAGAGCCTGAGCCCCAAGCAGATGGCCATCCTGGAGGTCATCCAGAGCTCGATCGCGCGTCACGGGTACCCCCCGAGCATGCGGGAGATCGGCGACGCGGTGGGGCTGAAGTCGCTGTCCAGCGTGACCCATCAGCTGGGTCAGCTGGAGTTGAGCGGCTACCTGCGCCGTGACCCGGGCAAGACGAGGGCGATGGAGGTGCTCATCGATCTGCCGGGGACGAGCACCGAGAACCCGGCCGACGCCGGCCCCTCGGTGGGCGACGCCGCGCTCGTACCGCTGGTCGGCCGGATCGCCGCCGGCGTGCCGATCACCGCCGAGCAGCAGGTCGAGGAGATCTTCCCGCTCCCCCGGCAGCTCGTCGGCAAGGGCGAGCTGTTCATGCTGAAGGTCAGCGGCGACTCGATGATCGATGCGGCCATCTGCGACGGCGACTGGGTGGTCGTGCGGTCGCAGAACACCGCCGAGAACGGCGAGATCGTCGCGGCGATGCTCGACGGCGAAGCCACCGTCAAGACGTTCCGGCGCCGTGACGGGCACACCTGGCTGCTGCCGCGCAACTCGGCGTTCGAGCCGATCCTCGGCGACGACGCGACCGTGCTCGGCAAGGTCGTCGCCGTGCTCCGCGCCGTCTGACCCCTCTCTCAACCCCTCTCTCAACCCGTTTGGGGCGGATTCTCGCGTTCGGGGCGGGTCTCCGCCGCCCCAAGTGCGAGAATCCGCCCCAAACCGGTGTGTGTGGGGGGACCCGTGTCAGGCGCGGATGGCGACGTCCTCACGCACGCGGCGGGTGGCCTCCACGATGTTGCGCAGCGAGGCGATGGTCTCGTCGTATCCGCGGGTCTTCAGCCCGCAGTCCGGGTTCACCCACACCTGGCGCAGCGGCAGCTCCTCGGTCGCCCGGCGCAGCAGCGCCTCGATCTCGTCCACGCTCGGCACGCGCGGCGAGTGGATGTCGTACACGCCGGGTCCGATGCCGTGGTCGAAGCCCGCCTCGGCGATGTCCGCGACGACCTCCATGCGGCTGCGGGCCGCCTCGATCGAGGTGACGTCGGCGTCCAGCGCACGGATGGCGTCGATCACGACACCGAACTCGGAGTAACACAGGTGGGTGTGCACCTGGGTGGCGGGGGCGGCGCCGGCGGTGGCCAGGCGGAACGAACGCACCGACCAATCGAGGTAGGCCGGCTGGTCCGCCTTCTTCAGCGGCAGCAGCTCGCGCAGCGCCGGCTCGTCGACCTGGATGATGGCGATGCCCGCCTGCTCCAGGTCGGCGATCTCGTCACGCAGCGCGAGAGCGACCTGGTTGGCGGTCTCGGCCAGCGGCTGGTCGTCTCGGACGAACGACCAGGCCAGGATCGTCACGGGTCCGGTGAGCATGCCCTTGACCGGCTTGACGCTGAGCGACTGCGCGTACGACGCCCAGTCGACGGTGATCGGCGCAGGGCGCGACACGTCGCCCCACAGGATCGACGGCCGGGTGGCCCGGGAACCGTACGACTGCACCCAGCCGTTCTCGGTGACCGCGAATCCGTCGAGGTGCTCGGCGAAGTACTGCACCATGTCGTTGCGCTCCGGCTCGCCGTGCACCAGCACGTCGAGTCCGAGGTCCTCCTGCAGCGAGACGACACGGTCGATCTCCGCCTTCAGGAACGCCTCGTAGTCCTCGGCCGGCAGCTCGCCGCGCAGGTACTGGGCGCGCGCCCGGCGGATGTCTCCCGTCTGCGGGAACGACCCGATCGTCGTCAGCGGCAGGGCGGGCAGATCGAGTGCCTGCTGGGCGGTCTCGCGCTCCTCGTACGACGCGCGTGCGAAGTCCTCCTCGGACAGTTCGCGGGCGCGGACCGCGCCGTCGCGCACGCCGGGGGCGCTGCGGCGGTCGGCCAGCGCGGCGGATGCCGCGTCGAGCTCGGTATGAATCGCGTCGCGGCCCTCCGCCAGGCCCCGTGCCAGGGTGACGACCTGCCCGACCTTCTGGTCGGCGAAGGCCAGCCACGACACCAGGCGGGCGTCGAGTGCGGACTCGTCCTCGACGTCGTGCGGCACGTGCAGCAGCGAGGTGGAGGTGGAGGCGGCGACCGCGTCGGCGCCGAGGGCGCGCAGCGCCTCGAGTAGGCCGAACGCGGCATCCAGGTCTCCGCGCCAGATGTTGTGGCCGTCGATGACGCCGCCGACCAGGGTCTTGCCGGCCAGGTCGGCGCCGCCGGCCGGCACGGCACCGCGCACCAGGTCGACGCCGATCGCCTCGACGGGAGCGGCGGCGAGCACGTCGAAGGCGGCGTCGAGGGCGGCGTACGGCGCCGCGACGAAGATCGAAGGACGCTCGGCTGCGCCGCCGAGCACGGCCAGCGCCCGCTGCGCGGCATCCGCAAGCTCCTGCGGCGCGACCGGCAGCGACTCGCTGACCAGGGCGGGCTCATCGAGCTGCACCCACTCGGCGCCGGCGGCCTTCAGCTTCGCGAGCAGCTCGGTGTACACCGGGAGCAGGTCATCCAGGCGGGACAGCGGCGCATACCCTTCCGGGGCGTCGTCGGACGCCTTCGACAGGGCCAGCAGCGTGACGGGTCCGACGATCACGGGTCGGGTGCGGAACCCGGCATCCGCGGCCTCGGCCACCTCGCGGACCAGACGCTCGCTGGAGAGGGTGAACGTCGTCTCCGGGCCGATCTCGGGCACCAGGTAGTGGTAGTTGGAGTCGAACCACTTCGTCATCTCGAGGGGCGCACGCTCGCCCTCGCCGCGGGCGATGGTGAAGTAGGCGGGCAGGCCGATGGTGCCATCCGCGTCGCGCAGGTCCTCGAACCGTGCGGGGATCGCACCGACCGTGACCGCCGCGTCGAGCACCTGGTCGTAGTACGAGAACGACTCCGGGATGGCGGAATCATCCCGCCCGAGGCCGAGGGCGGCGAGGCGCTCACGGGTGACGCGGCGCAGCTCGGCGGTGGTGCGCTCCAGCTCGGCCTCGTCGATGCGGCCGGCCCAGAACGACTCCACGGCCTTCTTCAGTTCGCGGCGGCGCCCGATGCGCGGGTATCCGAGGATGGTCCCTGCGGGGAAAGCGGTCATGGTGTTCCTTTCGATGCGGACGAGAGCTCGAGCTGCGGGATGATCCCGGCCTCGGCGAGGACGTCCAGCACGGTGTCGTGCTGGTTGAACGCGTACAGATGCACCCCGGGGGCCCCGCCGGCGACGACGTCGCGGGTGAGCTGCGCGGCCCAGCGGATGCCGATCTGCCGGCGTCCCTCAGCGGTCGGCTCGACCTCGAGGGCGATGGCGAGTTCGCCGGGGAGCTCCTCGCCGGTCAGTTCCAGGACGCGAGCGAGCCGGGCGGGGGACGTGATCGGCATGATGCCGGGGAGGATCGGGATGGTCACGCCGGCGCGACGGGCGCGCTCGACGAACGCGAGGTAGTCGTCGGCGTGGAAGAACAGCTGCGTGATGGCGAACGTCGCGCCGGCCGCCTGCTTGGCGAGCAGCGCCTCGACGTGCTGCGTGCTGTACGCCGAGCGTGGGTGCCCGTTCGGGAACGCGGCCACCGCGATGTTCACCTTCCGCCGCGGGGAGACCGCGACCGCGCCGGGGTGGCCGGGCACCGGCGTCTCCTCGTAGGGGGCGCGCTCCGCCTGCACCCGATCGATCAGCTGCACCAGCTGCGCCGAGCTCTCCAGGTCGCCGAGGAACGGCTCGCCCTCGGTGTGTCCTGCGGGCGGGTCGCCGCGCAGCGCCAGGAAGCTGAGGATCCCGGCATCCAGGAACTCGCGGATCAGGCGGGTCGCGCCGGCGTAGGTGTTACCGACGCAGGTGAGGTGCGCGAGCGGCTCCACAGAGGTGTGCCGGCGGATGTGTCGCAGCACCTCCAGCGAGCGGCCGCCAGTGGACCCGCCGGCCCCGTACGTCACCGACAGGAAGTCGGGGCCGGCCGCGGCGAGGCGGCGGATGGTCTCGTGCAGCGCCTCGGCGTTCGCCGGGGTGCGTGGTGGATACAGCTCGAAGGAGAACGGGACACGGCGCACGGTGTTCTCCTCGGTCGCGGGGGCGGGCATCTCCAGCACGGTAGATCAGGCGCTCAGGGCCGCGCACACTCTGTGACGCCGTGTGTCGCCGGCCGCTGGATAGGCTCGGCTGCATGACCCTGCCGTACGGATCCTGGCCGTCGCCGTTCAGCGCCGCGCACATCACGCGCGCCCCCGCCCGCATCGACGGCGCGATGTTCGTGCGGGACGAGATCTGGTGGGGCGAATCGGTGCCGGCCGAGCGCGGCAGGGTGACCGTGCGCAGCTCCGCCGGGCGGGAGTTGCTCCCAGGACCGTGGAGCGCACGCTCCCGCGTTCACGAGTACGGCGGTGGGGCGTGGACGGCGGGCGACGACGGCGTCCTGTACTTCGTGGAGGGATCCGACCAGCGCGTCTACCGGCTGCTGCCCGGCGGGGAGCCGGAGCCGCTGACCGCTCCCGGGGCGGCGTTCGGCGGCCTGCGGCTGCAGCGCGGGCGGCTGCTCGCCGTCCGCGAGGATCTGCGGCCCGACCCGCACCGGCGCGGAATCGTCGAGATCCCGCTGGACGGGTCGGCCGCCGAGGACGAGACGGCGGTGCGGACTCTGGTGGGCGGATCGGGGTTCTTCGCGCACCCCGCGCTCTCCCCCGACGGCTCGCGTCTCGCGTTCGTGGAGTGGAGCGGGCGGCGGATGCCATGGGAGCAGGCGACGTTGCGCATCGTCCGGCTGGACGGCGACGAATTCGCTGACGTGTCCACTCGCGCCGCGCTGCAGCCGGAATGGACATCGGACGGCGAGCTGCTGCACCTGGACGATCCGAGCGGCCGCTGGAACCTGCACCGACTGCGCCTGGACGACCTGCGCGTCGCCGGCTCTGAGCCGCTCGCGCCGGCGGGTGCCGACACCGGAGGCGGCCTGTGGGTGCTCGGCAACCGCTGGTATCGGCCTCTGGAGGACGGCCGCATCGTCGCGGTGCGCACGAACGGCTCCGACGAGATCGTGCTGATCGAGCCCCGCGACGGCGCCGCCCGGGTCGATCTGCTCACGCTGCCGGTGACGGCGGGGGCGAGCATCGACGACGCGCGCGGTTCGCGGGTGCTGATCTCGGGCTCGGGCGCCCGCATGGGCCAGGGCCTGTGGTGCGTCGACGTGGACGCCGCCACTGTGACCACCGTCATCGGCGGCGACGAGGCGGACCCGGCGTGGATGCCGCGGGCGCGGCAGGTGTCGTTCGACGGCCCGCATGGCACCGTGCACGCCTTCGACTACCGGCCGGCGAACCCCGGAGCCACGGCATCCGAGGAGGAGCTCCCGCCCTACATCGTCATGGTGCACGGGGGGCCGACCGCGCACGTGTCGGGCGCGGCGTCCACGGCGTACGCGTACTGGACCAGTCGCGGCATCGGCGTGCTCGACGTCAACTACGGCGGCTCCACCGGCTACGGCCGCGCCTATCGGGAGCGCCTGGACGGCCAGTGGGGCGTCGTGGACGTGGACGACGTGATCGCCGCGGCGCGCGGGCTCGCCGAGTCGGGCGTGGCCGACCCGCGCCGCATCGCGATCCGCGGCGGCTCGGCCGGCGGCTGGACCGTGCTGTGCGCGCTGGTGCGGGGCGGCACGTTCGCCGCGGGGATCTCCCGTTACGGGGTCGCCGACCTGCGGATGCTGGCCGCGGAGACCCACGACTTCGAGCGGCACTACCTCGACGGGCTGGTCGGCCCGCTGCCCGAGGCGGACGCGGTGTACCGCGAGCGGTCGCCACTGTCGCACGCCGACCGCATCGACGTGCCGGTGCTGCTGGAGCAAGGATCGGAGGACCCGGTCGTGCCTCCGTCGCAATCGGAGGCGATCCGCGACGCGCTCGCCGCCCGCGGGGTGCCGCACGAGTACGTGCTCTACGAGGGCGAAGGGCACGGTTTCCGTCGCGCGGACACCATGATCGCGTCGCTGGAGACCGAGCTGACCTTCCTGGGCCGGGTGTTCGGGTTCGAGCCGCAACTCTGACGCCCCGGCGTCACTCCCCGAGTCTGTTGCGCATCCTCATCGCCCGCTCGGCCTCGCGGGTGTCCTGACGCTCCCGCAGAGCCTGCCGCTTGTCGAACTCGCGTTTGCCCTTCGCCAGGGCGATCTCGACCTTGGCGCGCCCGTCGGAGAAGTAGAGCTTCAACGGCACCAGGGTGTAACCCCCCGCGGAGACGGCGTGCTCGAGCTTGTGGATCTCCTCGCGGTGCAGCAGCAGCTTGCGCACGCGCTTGGCGGAGTGGTTGGTCCAGTGCCCCTGGGAGTACTCCGGGATGTGCACGGCATCGAGGAACGCCTCACCGCCCTTGATGTACGCGTACCCGTCCGTGAGGTTCGCGCGTCCCTGACGCAGCGACTTCACCTCGGTGCCGGTGAGCACGAGGCCCGCCTCGTACGACTTCTCGAGGTTGTAGTCGTGTCGAGCGCGACGGTTGGTCGCGACGACCTTCTCCCCGCGTTCCCTGGGCATGATTGTCTCCTGATCCGTGCCGCGCACACGCACGGCAGCCCATCAGCTTACACGCGCGCGGCGCCGGCCGATGCGCGGGTCAGGTCCGCAGCCAGCGGCGGATCGCGAACCCGGCCGACAGCGCGGCCAGCACGATGCCGATGCCGATCAGCACCGGCACCACGAACGCGGCCTCCTGCATGCCCACCAGCGGACGCATGAACGGCACGCGCTCGGCGAGGTACCCCTCGACGCCGAAGCGCACGCCGGCGAGCACCGCTGCACCGGCGAGCACCGAGCCGAGCAGCGCGGCGAAGACCCCCTCCAGCACGAACGGCGTCTGGATGGAGCGGTTGGACGCGCCGACCAGACGCATGATCCCGATCTCCTTGCGCCGCGCATAGGCGGACAGCCGGATCGTGGTCGCGATGAGCAGCACCGCCGCGACGAGCATGAGCGACGCGATGCCGACGGCGATGTAGGTCGCGACGGTGAGGGCGGAGAACAGCGGGTCCAGCAGCTTGCGCTGGTCCTTGACCTCGTCGACGCCGGCCTGACCGTGGAACGCCTCGGTGAGCACCTGCGACTGCTCGGGGTCCTTCATCGTGACGCGGAACGCCTCGGACATCTGCTCGACCCCGAGGATGTCGGCCTGCTCCTGGCCGAACTGGTCCACCAGATCCTGGTAGGCGTCCTCCTTGCTCTCGAACCGCACATCGCTGATGAGCGGCGCCAGGGCGTCGCCGTTCAGCGCCGCGCGGACGCTCTCGACCTGCTCGGGGGTCGCCGAGCCGGAGACGCAGTTCGGGTTGGTGGACAGCGGCGAGCACATGTAGACGGTGACCTCGGCGCGGTCGCCCCAGAACGCCCGCATGGTGCTGATCTGGGTCTGCATGAGGATCGCCGCGCCGACGAACGTGAGCGACACGAACGTGACCAGCACGACCGAGATGACCATCGACACGTTGCGGCGCAGGCCCAGCAGGGCCTCGCCGATGATGAGTCCGACGTTCACGAGGTGGGCCCCACTTCCTCATCGTCGTCGTCCGACAGGCCGAGCCGGTCGGCCACGCCGAGCTCGGCGACCTCCACCTCCGGCAACGGGATCTGGCTGGTGCGCGGACCGACCGTGGCCGGTTCGTCAGCGCCGGGGCGGTCGCCCGCCGCAGCTGCCGTGGCGGATGCCGGTTCGGATGCCGTGGCCGGCGCCGCTTCCGGGGACTCGGCGCGCTCGGCATCCTGCCGGTCGGTGCCGGCGTCGTTCGCCGGCGCCGTCTCCGGTTCGATGACGGGCATGGCCGTGGTCTGCCGGTGCACCTCCTGCACCGCCGTGAGTGCGGCGGCGGCCGCCGCGCCGCGCACCGCCTCGGGAGCCAGCCGCGGGATGTTGGAGGTGTCGCCGTAACCGCCGCCGGTTTCGTCGCGCACCATCTCGCCGTCCTGCAGCTCGATGACGCGACGCTGCATCTGGTCGACGAAGCCGGCCTCGTGTGTGGCCATGACGACGGTGGTGCCGCCGGCGTTGATGCGGGTGAGCAGCTGCATGATGCCGACGGAGGTGGCCGGGTCGAGGTTTCCGGTCGGCTCGTCGGCGAGCAGGATCTTCGGCCGGTTCACGATGGCGCGGGCGATCGCGACGCGCTGCTGCTCCCCGCCGGACAGCTCGTGCGGCATCCGCTTCTCCTTGCCGTCCAGGCCGACGAGGGCGAGCGCCTCGGGCACCGCCTGCTGGATGAAGCCGCGGGACGACCCGATCACCTGCAGCGAGAAGGCCACGTTCTGGTAGACGGTCTTGGAGGGCAGCAGCCGGAAGTCCTGGAAGACCGAGCCGATGTGCCGGCGGAAGTAGGGCACCTTGCGGTTCGCGAGCGAGCGCAGGTCGCGTCCGAGCACGGCCACCCGACCGGCGGACGGCACCTCCTCTCGAAGAATGAGGCGGAGGCAGGTCGACTTGCCGGAGCCTGAGGCTCCGACGAGGAACACGAACTCCCCCGGGTCGACCTCGAAGTCGACTCCGGAGAGGGCTGGTCGTCTGGTGCCGCGGTAGCGCTTGGTGACGTTCTCGAACCGGATCATGGCCATTCGAGCCTAGGCGCGCCCAGGCGAGGCGGCTCCAGCGACACTCCCCAGCGCCGAACAGTTCGTGCTCGCGCCGCAAGAGTTCATGTGCTCGTCGCGGCGGGATACACGTAGAGGCGCTGTCCAGCGCCGAGAGGGGATTCGCGCGCCACGGCCGCGAAGCAGAAGAAAGACGAGGAGGGTGCCATGAGCGTTCCCGCTGGATGGTACGACGACGGCTCAGGGCGCCAGCGCTGGTGGGACGGCGAGAAGTGGACGGAGCACTTCGCTCCCGAGGCGGATGCCGCCGCGCAGCCGGGACAGGCGGGTGACGCTTCCGCTGATGTCGACACCGACGCCACCGTGCGCCGGGACGACGTCCCGCAGTTCGGCGACGCGTCGCCGTCGGCGTCGACCCCCGAGACCCCGGCGTTCTCCGCTCCCGAGACACCCACCTATTCCGCTCCGGAGGCAGCCGCGGCGGACGCGCCCGCGTACGCCGCCCCGGAGGCTCCCGCCTACGCCGCCCCCGCTTACGCCGCACCGGCCGCCTACCCGGGCGCCGACGCGCAGCAGCAGCCGTACGGCGCGCCGGGCTACCCGACGCCCGGGCAGCCCGGCGTCGACCCGAACGCGCCGAAGAAGCAGCCCATCCTCGGCTACATCGGCCTGGGCCTCGCGGTCGTGGGCACCATCCTGGCCTGCATCCCGCCGATCATCTCCGGTGTCGGGTTCTTCCTGCTGTTCGCGGCGTTCGTCGTCTCGATCGTCGCGCTGTTCATGAAGTTCACCGTGAAGTGGCCGGCGATCGCCGGCCTCGTGCTGTCCATCGTCGGCGGCATCCTTGGCGTCGTGCTTTCGGTGGTGTTCTTCGTCAACCTCGCCAACGACGCGATCGGCGAGCTGCCCACCGACTTCCCGAGCTCCAGCGCGATCGAGTCGGACGAGCCGGCCGACGAGACCGAGGGCTCCACCGACCCGGCTGGTCGCCCCAGCCCGGAGGAGATCACCGCCGGCTTCCTGATCGTGATGCACGACTCCGGCGTGACCGACTACGACGACCCGGCCGTGTCCGCGTGCATCGGTCAGGAGATGTACGACTCCGACCTGAGCAACGAGACGCTCACGACCATCGCCGCCGGTGAGGACGTCTACGAGCCGGCAGACGAGGTGAAGCACCTCACCGAGGTCACGACCGACGCCATCCTCGCCTGCTACCAGGGCTGACCCTACGGCAACGACACAGAACCCCCGGGAGCGCGACTCCCGGGGGTTCTCTCGTCAGTGGTGGCGGCCGTGCGGGGCGCTCCCGATCACTCCTCCTGCTTGCGCTTGCGCCAGCGGATGCCGGCCGAGATGAAACCGTCCAGGTCGCCGTCGAACACGCTGGCGGGGTTGCCGGACTCGTGCCCGGTGCGCAGGTCCTTGACGAGCTGCTGGCCGTACAGGAAGTAGGAGCGCATCTGGTCGCCCCAGCTCGCGGTGATGTTCCCGGCGAGCTCCTTCTTCTTCGCGGCTTCCTCCTCCTTCTGCAGCAGCAGCAGGCGGGTCTGCAGCACGCGCATCGCGGCAGCGCGGTTCTGGATCTGCGACTTCTCGTTCTGCATGGACACGACGATGCCGGTGGGAAGGTGTGTGATCCGCACCGCCGAGTCGGTGGTGTTCACCGACTGGCCGCCGGGACCCGACGAGCGGAACACGTCGACGCGGATGTCGCCCTCGGGGATGTCCACCTCGGTGGCCTCCTCCATGAGCGGGATGACCTCGACCGCGGCGAACGAGGTCTGCCGCTTGTCGGCGGAGCCGAACGGGCTGATCCGGGCCAGCCGGTGGGTGCCCGCCTCGACGGACAGCGTGCCGAACGCGTACGGCGCGTCGATCTCGAAGGTCGCCGACTTGATGCCGGCGCCCTCCGCGTACGAGGTGTCCATCACCTTGACGGGGTAGTTGTGCTGCTCGGCCCAGCGCAGGTACATGCGCATGAGCATCTCGGCGAAGTCGGTGGCGTCGTCGCCGCCGGCGCCGGAGCGGATCGTGATGATCGCGGCGCGGTCGTCGTACTCGCCGTCCAGCAGCGTCTGCACCTCGAGCTGGTTGATGGTCTCTGTCAGCGAGGCGAGCTCGGCCCGCGCTTCGGCGGCGGAGTCGTCGTCCTGCATCTCGTTGGCGAGGCCGACGAGCACCTCGAGGTCGTCGAGTCGGCGCTCGACTTCGGTGACCCGCTTGAGCTCGGCCTGCTTGTGGCTGAGGGCGCTGGTGACCTTCTGCGCCTTCTCGGGGTCGTCCCAGAGATCCGGCGCGCCGGCCTCCTCGCTGAGGCGCGCGATGTCATCGCGCAGGGAGTTCACGTCGACGACCTCGCGGATGTCGCCGAATGTCTGTCGCAGGGCCTGGATGTCGGCGGAGAGATCGAGTTCGAACATGGCAGTTCAGCCTATCGCGCCTGGCGTGTCGCCTCGCGCCGCGGTTGCCGGGCACGGCACGGGTGCGCGGTAGCGTGGTGACCGTGACGAGCAGCGCGGCGACGATCCTGAGGCGATTCGGTCCGATGGTGTACGCGCCGACCGTGCTGTTCTCGCTCGGTGAGGGCGCGGTGGTGCCGCTCATCCCCGTACTGGCCACTCGGCTCGGTGCCGACGTCGCGGGGGCCGCGCTGGTGGCATCCGCTCTCGTCGTGGGTCAGCTGTGCGGCAACATCCCCGCGGGCTGGCTGGTCGCGAAGATCGGCGAGCGGTTCACCATGACGATCGCGGGGCTGGTGACGATGCTCGCCGCCCTCGCCGCGCTGGTCGCGACGTCGCTCGGCGTGTTCGCGGCGGCCGTGTTCGTCATCGGGTTCTGCGCGGCGGCGTTCGGTCTCGCCCGGCACGCCTTCATGACCACCCGGGTGCCTCCGCACGTGCGGGCGCGAGCGCTGTCGCTGCTGGGCGGCAGCTTCCGTCTGGGCATGTTCGTCGGCCCGTTCGTGTCGGCGGCCCTGATCCGCCTGACTGGCAGCGAACTGTCGTCGATCTGGTTCCTGCTGGGCTGCCTGGGCGTGATGGTGCTGCTGGTGCTGTTCGGGCCGGACCCCGAGAAGCGGGTGCCCGCGATCACCAAGCCGACCGGCGCCGCACTCGCCGAGGACTCCGGCGAACCCGTCACCGGGTCGATCCCGAGGGTGGGCGGCGGCGTGCTGCGCACCATGTGGGAGTACCGCGGCGTGCTGGCCCGCGTCGGGTTGTCGGCGGCCTGCCTGTCGGCGGTGCGCTCGGCCCGCCAGGTCGTGCTGCCGCTGTGGGGGGTCTCGCTCGGACTGGACTCCGAGACGATCGCGCTGGTGATCGGCGTCTCGGGTGCGATCGATTTCGCGCTGTTCTACGCATCCGGGCAGGTGATGGACCGATTCGGGCGGCTGTGGGCGGCGCTCCCGGCGATGCTGCTCATGGGGGCCGGGTTCCTCGGCCTGTCGGTCACCCACGACCTCGACGCGGCCACACTGTGGTTCGGACTGCTGGCCGGTGTGCTCGGGGTCGGCAACGGGCTCTCCAGCGGCATCCTGCTCACCCTCGGTGCGGATCTCGCGCCGGAGCAGGAGCCTGCGACGTTCCTCGGCTCGTGGCGGACGCTGACGGATGCCGGTGGCGCGGTCGCCCCGCTCATCGTTTCGGCGATCACGGCGGCCGCCTCCCTGCCGTTCGCCGCGGCAGCGATGGGCGCGATCGCCCTGCTGGGCGCGGGCGGGTTCCTGCGCTGGGTTCCGCGGCACGTGCCGAGGCGGGACGACTGATCCCGCCCTCAGCGGAGGGCCGTGCGGCTGGTCGCGGTGGCCTCGAGCGGCACGCCGTCGGGGACGAACGCCGACACGAGGGGCGGATGCCAGGTCGCGGCGACCGTGACCCGCGCGGAGACCCCGTCGGGTGTGCCGGCGGCGATGAGCTCAGCATTGCGGGCGACGGCGGTCACGACCGCGGCGGCCTGTTCGCGAACCCCGGCGTCGGTCAGCTGCGCGCGCACGTTCGCGCCGTCGGCCTCGAGCGTGAACCCGTCCGCTCCGGCGAGCGCGGCGGCGTCGGCGAGCGAGTCCAGTCGCTTCTGGGCGATGTAGAGGTCGGTAGCGCAGACGCACACGAACAGCACCGCGATCGCGAGCAGGACGTAGCCGAGGATGAGCGGCAGGATGCTGCCGTCGTCGTCCTCCGTCCACAGCGCGCGGAGCCGGTTCATCCGCTCCCCCACAGGCGCGACACCTTCTGCGCCGACTGCGCCTCGACCGGGATCGCCGCGATGCGGTCCAGACCGAACAGCGGCGGAAGGAACGGCAGCGACACCCGGGTGCGGACCGTGACGATGACGGTCGCGCCCGCATCAGGGCATCGCCCGCGTGCCGGCACACAGTTCATCGCCATGTCGACGCTGTCGGCATCCATGCCGTATTCGCGGATCACGCTGGCCATCACCGCGTCTCCCCGACGGGCCGCGGTCTCGGCATCCGGCGCCTGTCCGATCACCCGCGCGGTGTGGCGTGCGGCTGCCTCGGCGCCGAGCGTCTGCTCCTGCAGGGCGCCGAGCGTCAGCAGGAGATAGACCAGCGGCACCAGCAGGAGCAGACCGACGACGATGAACTCGAGCGCGGCGGATCCCTCCTCATTCCTCACCCAGCGATTCGACGGGGGCACGCGCATCCACCTCCAACCCGTACGGCACACCGATGAGACCCAGCACCGGCAGCGTGGTGCGCACGCGGACGACGACGCTGGGGTGACCGAGGGCGGTGTCCTCGCCGATGCTCACGTCTTCGGCGAATTCCGGCCCGATCGCTCGCGAGATGACCTGCCGGGTGCGCAGTGCCCCCTCCTCGTGGGTGGTGTCGGCGAGCGCCGCGTAGTGCGCGCCCTCCGCCGCCGCGTCGTGCACGACGTTGCGGACGTAGATCGCGAACGCGACCTGCAGGACGGCCAGCGTGAGCGCGGTCAGCAGCGTCCCGACGAGCACGAACTCGACGGGACTGGAGCCGCGCTCGTCCCCGAGCACCGCGGGCCACCGCATCACGCCCCTCGATCGTCAGATGCCGGAGACGCGGGAGATCGCCTGCTCGAACAGGTCGACGAGCGCGGGACCCGCGACCGCCCAGATGACGACCACCAGGGCGGCGGTCATCAGCGTCACGAGCACCCACCCCGGCACGTCGCCGCGTTCGTCCTCGGCGAGGGCGCGGGCGGTGCGGAACCAGCTGCTGATCGTCGACATGGTGACTCCTTGATCGGGGCTCAGCCGAGGCCGAGCCGGAGGATGAACAGGCCTGGGTAGACCGCGAACAGAACGCTAAGCGGCAGGATGAGGAAGACGAGCGGGAGGAGCATGAGGATCTCCTTGTGCCCGGCCTGCTCGATGAGGATGCGCTTGGCCTCGTCTCGCGCATCCGCCGCCTGGGCGTGCAGCACCGCGGCGAGTGGGGCGCCGTGCTCGAGCGCTGCGACGATCTGATCCACCGCCCGGGTGAGGCCGGGCAGCTGCAGGCGCGTGGCGGTCTCACCGAGCGCGTCGGCCAACGGAGACCCGGTGTGCACGGCGAGCACCGTCTGCCGCAGCTCCTCGGTGAGCTCACCGGTGCCGATCGCGGAGACCCGTCGCAGCGCATCGAGCAGGGACTCCCCCGCGGACAGGCACAGTGCCAGGAACTCCAGCGTCGTCGGCAGCTCGTCGGCCAGCCGCGCGCGCCGCGCCTTCCCACGTGCCGTGAGGTTCATGTCATAGCCGATCGCCCCGGCCGCGCCCGCGAACACCGGCAGCAGCACGGCGGGCGCGCTGAGCCGCCCCGCCAGCGCGAGAACGACCACGAGCAGGGCGCCGGCGAGCAGGCCGCCGATGCCGAAAGCCAGCTGCCGTCCTCGGAAGGCTGCCGGCGACAGCGGGCTCCCGGCCTGCGCGAGCCGCAGCCGCAGTGCGTCGCCGCCGCCCAGCATCCGCTCGAACCCGCCGCGCAGTCGTTCCCAGATCCGCATCCCCTGCACCGGAAGGGCACCGACGGTGGGGAGGATGCCGGCGGGGAGCAGCTCGTCCGGGACGACGTCGCGCACGTAGGGCGCTATGCGCCGATCCAGCGGCAGTGCACCCCAGCGCGGGAGGGCGGACAGGATGCCGAGCACGCCGGCGGCGAACGCTCCGCCGAGCAGCACCGCGAATGCGGCATCCGTCACGACGCTCATCCGAACCACCTCTCAGGTTCCGGCAGACGTCCGATCCGGAGCATGATCCGGTACGCGACCACCGACACCACCGCGCCGACGATGATCACGACCATCCCCTCCGGGCTGGCGTACGCCTCCCGCCCTTCGGGTCGCAGCGCCAGGAGGGCGAGGATCACCCACGGGGCGATGGCGCCGAGCACCGCTGCCCCGCGGATCCACGACTGCCGTGCTTCCACCTCGCCGCGCAGCGCGGCATCCGACCGCACGGAGGAGGACAGGGCGCGCAGCACGCTGGTCAGCTCGGTGCCGCCGACCTGCCGGGCCATGCGCAGGGTCTCCAGAATGCGGTCGGCGATCGGGTCGGCGAGCGTGCTCTTCAACCGATCCAGGCTGCTCTCGAACCGACCCGTCGCCCGCAGGTCGCGCGCGAACACCGCGAACGCCGGCCGTACGGCGGGCGGGGCGGAGTCGGCGAGGCTCGCCACCGCGTCGGGCAGCGACAGTCCGACGCGGATCGCGGCGACGAGCAGGTCGCACACGTCCGGCCACAGCTGCCGGCGCGCCTTGCGCAGCCGCAACCGGCGTCCGCGCAGATGCAGCACAGGAGCCGCCGCACCGCCCACGGCGGCGAGCAGCGCGAGCACCGGGATGCCGGTGAGAAGCCAGACCAGGGCGGCAGCCACCAGCGCGCTCGTCACCATGACCACCACGACCGTGCGTGCCGAGGCGCGCGAGTACCCCGCCTCGCCCAGCAGCCGTGCCAGGCGTCCCTGGCGGCGGGGCCGCTCCGCGCGATCGCGCTGCGGCCAGAGCCACGGCGACCCGCAGAGCAGCAGGCCGGTTCCGAGCAGGACGCCGAGCAGCAGCGTCATGCCCCCGCCTCCCGCCGGTACACCGGGCGGCTGAGGATGCGGCCGTCGGCGACCTCGCCCGTCGGTGCGATCACCTCCACGACCCGCCGGGAGCCGTCGGCCTCTCGCGCACAGTGCACCACGTACGAGATGGATCCGGCGAGCGCCGGTGCGATGAAGGCGCGATCGATGTTGCGACCGGCCAGCAGCGGGAGAAGTGCCAGCTTCTCGAGTGCCTCGGCGGCGGAGTTGGCGTGCACCGTGCCGGCGGCCGGCACGCCGGTGTTGAGGGCGAGCACGAGGTCGAGGGCCTCGGCGTCACGAACCTCCCCCACGACCAGCCGTTCGGGTCGCATGCGCAACGCCTCTTTGACCAGTCGCCGCAGGGTGATCTCACCGGTGCCCTCCAGGCTGGCCTGCCGGCCCTGCAGTGCGACGACGTCAGGACCGTCCACGGCGAGCTCGAACGTCTCCTCGACCGTGATGATGCGCTGCCGGTCGGCGCACGAGGCGAGCAGTGCACCGAGCAGAGTGGTCTTCCCGGCGTGCGTGGCACCGGAGACGATGATGCTCTTGCCGTCGAGAAGAGAGCGGTGCAGCAGCTCGGCGACGTCGGCGGGAACCGAGCCCTGCTCGACGAGGGACGCCAGGGTGCGGTGCTGCGGCAGGAACTTGCGGATGTTAACCGCCCACGAGCCGCGCACCACGTCGGCGATCGCGACGTGAAGACGCGAGCCGTCGGGCAGGGAGGCGTCGACGAACGGCTGGCTGATGTCGACTCGGCGGCCGGTGGACTGCAGCATCCGCTCGACGAGGTCGCGGACGATGGCATCCGTCAGCCGCAGGTCGAGCCGCTCTGTCACGCCGCCGCGGGCGACGAAGATGCGATCAGGTCCGTTCAGCCAGATCTCCTCGATCTCGGGATCGTCGAGCAGCGGCTGCAGGGCGCCGAAGCCGGAGACCGACGCGAGCACGTCGCGGACGAGCGCCGCCTCGTCATCGATGAGAGTGTCGCCGCGCTGCAGCGCCAGGTCGTTGTGCCGGCGCACCTCGATCTGCGCGATGCGCCGCGCCTCGTCGGGCTGCGCGGCCGGATCGGTGTTCTCCAGACGCAGACGTCTCCGCACGCGCTCGGCGACGAGGACGGACGGATCACTCACGCCGGCATCATGGCAGATCGGCGGAACACGGCGCGGAAGTTATCCACAGCCGGCATCGGCCCACAAGCCGCCGGAGATTCGCGGCTGGGACGCAGGCACCGCTCACTAGACTGAAACGCGTTGCGCGGGAGTGGTGGAATTGGCAGACACGCAGGATTTAGGTTCCTGTGCCTCACGGCGTGTGGGTTCAAGTCCCACCTTCCGCACGAGTGCTGATGACGCGGTCCGCAGGGCCGCGTCAGCAGCGCCAGCCTTTCCATACCGCCGACCACTGACCGACGGGACATCATGCTTCACACCGCACTGCAGGCGCCGACCGCGCTGATCCCCTGGCTCGACCCGGCGACCATCATCGGCGCGGCAGGTCCCTGGGCGCTGCTCGTGGTCTGCTTCATCGTCTTCGCCGAGACCGGTCTGCTGGTCGGGTTCCTGCTGCCCGGCGACACGCTGCTCGTGATCGCCGGCCTGCTGTCGCACTCGCAGCCGTATGCCGTGAACGGCGTGTTCGGCATCAGCGTCTGGTGGGTGGCGCTGCTGATCGGCCTGTCGGCCTTCGTCGGCGGAGAGGTCGGCTACCTGATCGGCCACAAGGGCGGCCCTGCGGTCTTCGAGCGCAAGGAATCCGGGCTGTTCAGCCGGAAGAACGTCGAGCGCACGAACCACTTCTTCGAGCGGTTCGGCGGCATCACGATCATCCTCGCCCGGTTCGTGCCGATCGTCCGCACGTTCGCGCCGGTCGCGGCCGGCGTCGGGCACATGCACAAGGGCAAGTACACGCTCTACAACCTGATCGGCGCGGTGCTGTGGGGCTTCGGGCTGACGATGTTCGGCTACGTGATCGGCTTCATCCCGCCGGTCGCGGAGTTCGTGGAGCAGTACATCGACCTCATCCTGCTCGCCGCGGTCGGCGGCACCGCCCTGGTCACCGTGTGGCACTACCTCGTCGAGCGGCACAAGGCGAAGAAGGCCGCCGCGCTGGGCGCGGACGTCGACACGGATGCCGGAGAGGCGCGCGAACTCGCCCTCGACCCCGAAGTGTTCGAGCGGGCCCCCGACCTGGACGGCGACGGTAAGCACTGATCCCCACGCCCTCCTCAGGGACCCAAGACACGAAGCAGGTCAGCCGGCCTTCTTCTTGGCGGGTGCCTTCTTCTTGGCGGGGCTCTTCGGCTCGGCATCCTTCGTGTCAGCGCCCTTCGAGCGCGACGCCTTCGACTTCTCGACGCTGGCGCGCAGCGCCTCCATCAGGTCGATGACCTCGCCGCCCTTCGTCTCGCCCTCCTCGGCGAACGCGTCGGACACATCGAAGCCCTCTCCGGCCTCGATCTTGGCGTCGATGAGCGTGCGCAGCTCCTTCTGGTACTCGTCGACGTACTCGTCGGGGTCGAAGTCGCTGGAGTAGCTGTCCACCAGCGACGCCGACAGCTCGAGTTCCTTCTTGCTGATCTTCACGTCCTCGTCCAGTGACGGGAACGACGCCTCGCGCACCTCGTCCGACCACAGCAGCGTCTGCAGCACCAGCACGTCGCCGCGCACCCGCAGGGCGGCGAGCCGGGTCTTCTGCCGCAACGTGAACCGCACGATCGCGGTGCGGTCGGTCTGCTCGAGGGTCTTCCGCAGCAGCACGTACGCCTTAGGCGACTTCGAGTCGGGCTCGAGGTAGTACGCCTTGTCGAGCGTGAGCAGGTCGACCTGCTCGGTGGGCACGAACTCGACCACGTCGATCTCGCGGCTCTTCTCGGCGGGAAGGGAGGCGAGATCCTCCTTGGTGAGCACGATGCTCTGCCCGTCGTCGACGTACGCGCGGTCGATGTCGGCGTACGCGACGGTCTCGCCGCACACCTCGCAGGTGCGCTGGTAGCGGATGCGTCCGCCGTCCTTGTCGTGCACCTGATGCAGCGGCACGTCGTGGTCCTCGGTCGCCGAGTACACCTTCACGGGCACGTTCACGAGCCCGAAGGTGAGTGCGCCCTTCCAGATGCTTCTCATCACACCAGTACACACCAGCACCAGCAGGCGGGGCCAGGGGGTTGCGCCGCTCCCGGGGGACTCCCATTACTCTTGCGGCATGGCGACGAGCGGGCAGCTGGTGCAGATCGGTGGCCGCCGCCTGCGCGTGACCAACCTCGACAAGATCGTGTACCCCGAGACGGGCACCACGAAGGGCGAGGTGATCGCGTACTACTCGCAGATCGCACCGGTCATGCTCCCCCACCTGCGCGGCCGGCCGGTGACCCGCAAACGCTGGGTGGACGGCGTCGGCACCGACGACGCCCCCGGCGACAGCTTCTTCGCGAAGCAGCTCGAGCAGGGCACGCCCGACTGGGTACGACGGATGCCGATCGAGCACTCCGACGGCCCGAAGGAGTATCCCCTCATCGAGGACGTCCCGACGCTGGTGTGGTTCGCCCAGCTCGCCGCGCTCGAGCTGCACGTTCCGCAGTGGCGGTTCACGGCATCCGGCGGGCGAGGCCGGCCCGACCGCCTCGTGATCGACCTCGACCCCGGCCCGGGTGTGGGACTCGCCCAGTGCGCCGAGATCGCGCTCGTCGCCCGCGACATCCTCACTGGCATGGGCCTGGAGCCGATGCCGGTCACCAGCGGCAGCAAGGGCATCCACCTGTACACCCGACTGCCCACCGCCGACGACGGCACCGGCCTGCAGACCAGCGACGAGGTGTCGGCCGTCGCGAAGGAGCTGGCGCGGCTGATCGAGGCCGACCACCCCGACCTCGCGACGCACACGATGGCGAAGTCGGCCCGCGGCGGCAAGGTGTTCATCGACTGGAGCCAGAACAGCGCGTCGAAGACGACCATCGCGCCGTACTCGCTGCGCGGCCGCGCTCAGCCGCGCGTGGCCGCGCCGCGGACCTGGGACGAGCTCACGGACCCCGACCTGCGACACCTCGACTTCCACGAGGTGCTGGAACGGGTGGATGCCGGAATCGACCCGTTCGCGCCGCTCGCTCCCCCGGAACCGGCCCTGGCTTCCTACCTCACCAAGCGCGACGCCGCGAAGACTCCGGAACCCATGCCGCGAACGGCATCCGTCGCGGCGGCAGGCGATCCGCGGTTCGTGATCCAGGAGCACCACGCCAGCCGTCTGCACTACGACCTGCGCATCGAGCGCGACGGCGTGCTGATCAGCTGGGCGGTGCCGAAGGGTGTCCCCGAGGCGCCCGACCGCAACCATCTCGCGGTGATGACTGAACCGCACCCGCTGGAGTACCTCACGTTCGAGGGCGAGATCCCGAAGGGCGAGTACGGCGCCGGGTCCATGACCGTGTGGGACACCGGCACGGTGGCCCTGGAGAAGTGGCGCGACGACGAGGTCATCGGCACCTTCACCGGCCGCCCCGGGGGACGTCTGGGGTCGGTGCGGCTGGCGCTGATCCGCACCGAGGGCAGCGGCGAGAAGTCTCAGTGGCTGCTGCACCGGATGAAAGAGCCGATCCCGCACGCCGCCCCTGAGCCCGCAACCCGACCCCGCAAGGCGACCGCCGGCGCGCCCAGAAGCGAGCCGGAGAGGACGACCCCGCCGGCCACCGGCATCCGGCCGATGCTGTCGGAGAACGGCACGCCGGGACTCGCCCTCGCCCTGGGCGACCCGCCGTGGGTGGAGATCAAGTGGGACGGCGTGCGGGCGATCGGCACGTGGCGCGACGGGCGGATGACGTTGCATGCCCGCAGCGGCACGGACATCACCGCGCGCTACCCCGAGATCGCCGCCGACGGCGCACCGCACCTCCCCGCATCGGATGCCGTCGTCGACGGCGAGATCGTCGCGTTCGACGCGTCAGGGCGGCCGAGCTTCTCCCGGCTGCAGGAGCGGATGCACCTCGGCAAGCCCCGCGAGATCGAGCGGGAAGCGGTGCGCAACCCGGTCGCGTACATGCTGTTCGACCTGCTGCACCTGGACGGGCACGACCTGACCCGCATGCCGCTACGACAGCGTCGCGAGCTGCTCGAGCGGGTCGCCGGCGACCTCGGCGGAGTCCTGCAGGTGCCGCCGGTGCTCGACGACCTCGACGCCGCGCTGGCGATGACCCGCGAGCACGGCCTGGAGGGGGTCGTGGTGAAGGATCCCGAGTCGGCGTACCGGCCCGGCGTCCGCTCGTCGTCGTGGCTGAAGCTGAAGATCACGCACACCCAGGACGCGGTGATCGTCGGCATCCGCCCCGGAAGTGGTAATCGCACGGGCACCATCGGGTCGCTGCTGCTGGCAGTGCCGGATGCAGACGGCGCCCTGCGCTACATCGGCAAGGTGGGCACCGGGTTCACCGACAGGGTGCTGCGCGACCTGACCGCGCAGCTCGAACCGCTGCGCACCGACGCGCCGGCCGTGGAGGGCGTGCCGAGACCGGAGGCGCGCGACGCCCAGTGGGTGCGGCCGGAGCTGGTCGGCGAGGTGGAGTTCGGCGAGTGGACGCCGGCCGGCATCCTGCGCCATCCGCGGTGGCGTGGCCTACGGCCGGACAAGTCCCCCGCCGAGGTGCGGCGCGAACCCTGACCGGTCGTCAGGCGTGGGCGGCCTCGCACCGGTCGGGGCCAGCGGGTTCCAGCTGGAACGTGGAGTGCTCCACGTCGAAGTGATCGGCCAGGCACGCCTGCAGGTCGCGCAGCAGGACGGCCGAGCGTCCGTCGGCGAACACCGCCTGCTCGACCGCGACGTGCGCGGTGAACACCGGAGCACCGCGGGTGAGCTGCCACACGTGCACGTCGTGCACCCCCACCACGCCCGGGTACCCCTCCAGGTGGGAGCGGATCTCGCTCACCGCGGTGCCCTTCGGCGCCGACTCGGCGAGCACCGAGAACACCTCCCGCAGCAGCGAGACGGCGCGTGGCAGGATCATCGCCGCGATGATCAGCGAGGCGATCGCGTCCGCCGGCATCCATCCGGTGGTCATGATCACGATCGCGGCGGCGATGACGAACAGCGAGCCGATCAGGTCGCCCATCACCTCGAGGTATGCCCCGCGCACGTTGATGCTGTTCTTCTGCGCGGCGCTGAGCAGCCACATCGAGAACCCGTTGGCGAGCATGCCGACGACGGCGACGACGAGCATGAGCGTGCCGGCGACCTCCACCTCGCCCGGGTCGAGGAGGCGGCTGATGCCCTGCACGGCGACGATCGCCGTGAGGGCGATGAGCACGACCGCGTTGATGAGGGCGCCGAACACCTCCGCGCGCTGATAGCCGAACGTGCGCCGGTCGTCGGCGGGGCGCGCGGCGACGATGCTGGCGAGCAGCGCGATGACCAGCGCGGACGAGTCGGTGAGCATGTGCGCCGCGTCGGCGAGCAAGGCGATCGAGCCCGAGAGCACAGCCCCGACGACCTGCACGAGCATCACGGTCGCCGTGAGCACCAGCGAGATGGTCAGCAGCCTCCGGCTGCCGACCCCTCGAATGCCGTGGGCGTGCGCGTGATCGTGCATGAATCCAGGCTAGGCCGGTGCCGACGACACCCGGCGCGTGCCGCGCTAGTCGGGAACGGTAACGATTCTCAGTGCCGGTTCACAGTTCGGCGAGCAGCGGGACCAGCGCCGCGAACGCCCGAGCCCGGTGCGAGTCGGCCTGCTTCTCCTCGGGGGTGTATTCGCCGACGGTGCGCTCGAAACCGGCGGGCTGGCCGTCCGGGATGAAGATCGGGTCGTAGCCGAAGCCGCCCTCCCCCGCCGGGGCGTGGGCGAGCCGGCCCGGCCAGATCCCCTCGACGACGCGCTCGTGCCCGTCGGGGGTCACCAGGGCGATCGTGGAGTGGAACTGGGCGGTGCGGTGCGGGTCGGGGACATCGCGCAGCTGGTCCAGCAGCAGCTCCAGGTTCGCTCCGGCATCCTTGTGCTGCCCGGCCCAGTACGCCGAGAAGACGCCGGGCGACCCGCCCAGCACGTCGACGCGGATACCGGAGTCGTCAGCGAGCGCGGGCAGGCCGGTGTGCTTTGCGGCGGCCCGCGCCTTGATCAGCGCGTTCTCGGCGAAGGTGACGCCGTCCTCGACGGGCTCGGGGCCGTCGTAACCGACCACCTCGAGATCCGGTCGGGTGGACGCCACGATCTGCTGGAACTCGGCGACCTTGTGCGGGTTGTGCGTGGCGAGGACGATCCTCATACGGTCTCCGCCGAAGCCTGGGCCTCTGAGCCCGTCGACGGGCCGGCAGAAAGGCCTGTCGACGGGTCGAGCGCGGCCAGCTGCCGCTCGCGGAGCGTCGCGCAGCCGGCGACGCCCAGGTCGAGCAGGGCATCCAGCTCGCGCTTGTCGAACGGGGCGCCCTCGGCGGTTCCCTGGACCTCCACGAACAGTCCCCGGCCGGTGACGACGACGTTCATGTCGGTCTCGGCGCGGACGTCCTCGACATATGCGAGATCGAGCATGGGTTCGCCGTCGATGATCCCGACCGAGACGGCGGCGACCGAATCGAGCAGCGGCTTGGCGTTCTTCCCGATGAACTTCTTCTCGCGGCCCCACTCGATCGCGTCCGCGAGCGCCACGTACGCGCCGGTGATCGCGGCGGTGCGCGTGCCGCCGTCGGCCTGCAGCACGTCGCAGTCGATGACGATGGTGTTCTCGCCGAGCGCCTTGGTGTCGACGACCGCGCGCAGGGCCCGCCCGATGAGGCGGGAGATCTCGTGGGTGCGCCCGCCGATGCGGCCCTTGACGCTCTCCCGGTCGTTGCGGCTGTTCGTGGCGCGGGGCAGCATCGCATACTCGGCGGTCACCCAGCCCTTGCCCTTGCCCGTCAGCCACCGCGGGACGCCGTTCGTGAACGACGCGGTGCACAGCACCTTCGTGCCCCCGAAGCTGATCAGTGCCGACCCCTCGGCGTGCTGCGACCATCCCCGCTCGATCGTGACCTCGCGGAGTTGGTCGGTGGCGCGGCCGTCGGCCCGGACGATGTCTGACATGGATGTCCTCACTGTGTGGGTGGTCAGGCCCGGTCGGCCGGGCGCAGGTCTGAGAGCGTGATCGCGCCGGTCTGCACGAGCTGTACGTCTCGTACCTCGCGACCCATCAGCCGGTTGGCGAGGGCGGTGAACTCGTCGGCGGACTCGCCGGTCGCCTCGTACACGTAGCCGGCGACCGCGTCCGCCGGGGCGAGCAGGTCGCGGCGGACGAGCTGCCGGTACACGTCTGCCGCGGTCTCGTCGTCGCTGGAGACGAGCGTCACACCGTCCCCCATCACGTAACTGATCGCGCCGCGCAGGAAAGGGTAGTGCGTGCATCCCAGCACGAGGGTGTCGACTCCGGCATCCCGCAGCGGCGCGAGGTAGTCCTCGGCGACCGCCAGCACCTCCGGGGTGCCGGTGATGCCCGCCTCGACGAACTCGACGAACCGCGGGCAGGCGGCCGTGAACACCTCGAGCCGCTCGTTCACCTCGAGCATGTCCTGGTAGGCGCGCGACGCGATGGTGCCGACCGTGCCGATCACGCCGATCCGGCCGTTGCGGGTGGTCGAGACGGCGCGCCGCACGGCGGGGCCGATCACCTCGACGACGGGGACGTCGTAGCGCTCCCGGGCGTCGCGCAGCATGGCGGCGGATGCCGTATTGCACGCGATCACGAGCATCTTCACGCCCTGCTCGACGAGCGTGTCGAGCACCTCGAGGCCGTACCGCCGCACGTCGGCGATCGGCTTCGGCCCGTACGGCGAGTGGGCGGTGTCACCGATGTAGACCAGCGACTCCTGCGGCAGCTGCGCCCGGATCGCCCTGGCGACCGTGAGCCCGCCGACCCCGGAGTCGAAGATGCCGATCGGCGCGTCGTTCATGATCACCCAGCCTACTCGGGGCGCTGCGAGGCGTGCGCCGCCAGCACCCGTCGCAGGTGCCCTCCCGCCGCCTCGAGGGCCGCCCGCGCCTCGTCGGCGTCCGCTCCGGTGAGCACGATCGCGATCGCGAGCTTCACCGACCCGTCCGCCGCGGCGAGCGCCCGTGCCGCTTCGTCGGGCTCGCACCCGGTGGCGTGCATGACCGTGCGCACGGCGCGCACCCGCAGCTTCTCGTTGGTGGCCTGCACGTCGACCATGAGATTGCCGTACACCTTGCCGGACTGCACCATCGCAAGGGTGGACAGCGTGTTCAGCACCAGCTTCTGGGCGGTGCCGGCCTTCAGCCGGGTGGAGCCGGCGACCGCCTCTGGTCCGACCACCACCTCGATCGGCGCGTCCGCCTCGGCCGACACCTCCGCCGGGCTGTTGCAGGCGATGCTCACGGTGAAGGCGCCGCGTTCCCGGGCGGCATGCAGCGCCCCGATGACGTACGGGGTGCGGCCGGATGCCGTCAGCCCGACCATCACATCGTCCGGCCCCAGCTTCACCGCCTCCGCGGCACCCGCCGCGACGTCGTCCTCCGCGTTCTCGACCGCGTTGCGCAGTGCATGGTCGCCACCGGCGATGACCCCGGTCACCAGCGACGGGTCGGTGCCGAACGTGGGCGGGATCTCACTGGCATCCAGCACGCCCATGCGACCCGCCGTGCCGGCGCCGATGTAGACCAGCCGGCCGCCGCGGGCCAGGCGGGCGACGATGCCGTCAACGGCACGGGCGATGCTGTCGCGCTGGGCGGCCACGGCCTGCGCCGCGACCACGCCCTGCTCGGCCATCAGCGCGACCTGTGCACCGGTGTCGAGCAGGTCGAGGTCCGCGAAGGCGGGGTCCACGCGTTCGGTCGACAGGGTTCCGAGGGTCCGCCGAAGCTGTTCGTCGGTCATCTCACGCTCCCAGGAGTGCGCGTCGGGCCGCTTGCGCGGCGAGGAGGCTGGCGGCGCGGACCTCGATGAGGGCACCGGGGTGCGGCGTCGTGGCGGGGAGCCCGACGTTGACGGTGATGATGTCCGGCTGCGCCGAGCGGATGCCGTCGAGCACCGCCCGCTGCGGGGAGTCGTCGTCCACGCGATCGGCGAGCAGCACGGCCTGGCCTTGACGGGCACGCTCCGCGGCGCGCACGATGTCCGCCTCCGCGGCGGTGGCGGCGTCGAGACGCACGATCTCCCCGCCGGCGGCGAGCGCAACGGCGACGTGCGAGGCCGCGCTGTCGACCGCGAGGGTGGAGGCGCGGCGCACGTCGATGACGGTCGTGGGCTCGTCGCGGAGTGCGGGGAGGTCGCCGTGCACGGTGACCGCACGATCGGCGATCGTGGCGGCGTCGAGCGACACTGCATCCGGTGTCCGGCGGGAGCGCACCGCCGCCGACAGCCGACGCACCCGCGCGGCGGCCTCCTCGACCCGCTCCCTGGGCAGGCTGCCGTCGCGGAGCGCCTCGACGACGGCATCCCGCACCGAGCGGTAGTCGTCCTCGTCCTGGTTCGGCAGCATCGCCGCGCCCGGGTTGGTCGGGTTGCCGATGCAGAGCAGGTCGGCGCCCGCGGTGAGGGCCTGCACCGCTCCCCCGCCCAGGCCGACGGTCTCTCGGATCGCGGCCATGTCCAGGGCGTCGGTGATGATGACGCCGTCGAACCCGGCTGCGCGCAGGCCACCGAGCACCTTCGGGTTCAGGGTGGCCGGGGCCTCGCCCCAGCTCGGCGCGCAGATGTGGGCCGTCATGATCGAGTGCACACCGGCGGCTATCGCCGCGTGGAAGGGCGGCAGGTGCACGGCGGCGATCTCGTCGGACGTGAGCGTGAGCCGCGGCAGGTCGTGGTGCGAGTCGAGGTGGGTGTCGCCGTGTCCGGGATAGTGCTTGGCGCAGGCGGCGAGGCCGGCGTCCTGGATGCCGCGCACCGCCGCCTGCACGTGCCGCGAGACGAGTTCGGTGTCGGAGCCGAACGCGCGCACCCCGATAACCGGGTTGCGCGGGTCGGTGTTGACGTCGGCGACCGGCGCGATCACCAGGTCCGCGCCGATCGCGTCGACGCGGCGGGCGATCTCGTAGCCGGTGGCGCGGGTCGCCTCGAGGTCGTCGACGGCGCCCAGCTGTGCGGCGCCGGGAAGCGTGGATCCCGTCTCGGTCTCCAGGCGGGTGACGCTGCCGCCCTCCTCGTCGATCCCGATCAGCGCCGTCGGGGAGAGCCGGTGGATCTCGGCGCTCAGCGCCGCGGTGTCGCCGTGCAGGTTCTGTCCGAAGTACACCACGCCGGCCAGACCGTGCTCCAGGGCATCCGCGAGCCACGGCGAGACGGAGGTGCCGAGGAAGCCCGGCCACAGCACGCTGTTGGCCAGTCGGATCAGCTCGTCGTCGCCGGTCATCGGGCGGTCCTCTTCTCTGCGCGGCTCTGCGGGGATGCGCCGGAGGTCGACCCGGCGCTGACCAGTATTGCGGATGCCGGTCGCGGGCACGATCCGGCCCGTCGTTACACTGAGCGGATGAGCTCCGCGTTCCTCACCGACCGCTACGAACTGACCATGCTGGCCGCCTCGCTGCGCGACGGGACGGCGCACCGCCCGAGCGTCTTCGAGCTCTTCTCGCGCCGACTGTCCGGCGGGCGCCGGTTCGGTGTGGTCGCCGGGACGGGGCGTTTGCTGTCGCTGCTGCGCGACTTCCGGTTCGGCGAGGACGAGCTGCGCTACCTGCGCGACAACGACGTGGTGGATGCCGAAGCGATCCGCTATCTCGAGGACTACCGCTTCCGCGGGACGATCCGCGGCTATCGGGAGGGTGAGCTGTACTTCCCCGGCTCCCCCATCCTCACCGTCGAGGGCACCTTCGCGGATGCCGTCGTGCTGGAGACCCTCGCCCTGAGCGTGCTGAACCACGACTCGGCGGTGGCGACCGCGGCGTCGCGGATGAGCATCGCGGCGGGCGAGCGCCCGCTGGCGGAGATGGGCTCCCGCCGCGCCGCCGAGCACTCGGCCGTCGCCGCCGCCCGCGCTGCGTACATCGCCGGGTTCGGCGCGACCAGCAACCTGGAAGCAGGGCGACTGTGGGGCATCCCCACGATGGGCACCGCGGCGCACTCCTGGACGCTGCTGCACGACTCCGAGGAGGACGCCTTCCGCGCCCAGGTCGACAGCCTGGGCACCGGCACGACGCTGCTGGTCGACACCTACGACATCCGCACCGGGGTGGAGACCGCGATCAGGGTGGCCGGCACGGGCCTGGGCGGGGTGCGGATCGATTCCGGTGACCTGCCGATCGTGGCGGCCGAGGTGCGCGCGCAGCTCGACGAACTCGGCGCCACCGGCACCAAGATCACCGTGACAAGCGACCTCGACGAGTACGCGATCGCCGCCCTCGCCGCGTCGCCGGTCGACGCGTACGGCGTGGGCACCTCGGTCGTCACCGGCTCCGGGTATCCGACGGCCAGCATGGTCTACAAGCTGGTGGCCCGTAAGGATGCCGCCGGCGGCTGGGTCGCCGTCGCGAAGGCGTCGACCGACAAGGGTTCCAAGGGGGGCCGCAAAGCGGCGTTCCGTGCCCTCGAGGACGGCGTCGCCGTGGCGGAGCGCGTGGCCGTGTCGGATGGCTTCGAAGAGGTCGACACCCCCGCCGAGCATCCGGGGGCCAGGCCGCTGCAGGTGGTGCTCGTGCAGGACGGCGAGATCGACAGCTCCTGGGAGGGGCCGGCGGGCACGCAGGCCGCCCGCGCGCATCACCTCACGGTGCGCGAGGAGCTTCCCGTGCGCGCCCTGGCGCTCAGCAAGTCCGACCCCGCCATCCCGACCGAGTTCGTGGATGCGGTCTGAGGTCGGGCGGTCGGCGGTCCGGCGGTCCGAGGTCGGGGGTCAGCCGACCATGCTCTCGTAGATCTCCTTGCAGGTCGGGCAGATCGGGAACTTCTCCGGGTCGCGGCCCGGTGTCCACTTCTTGCCGCACAGTGCCCGGACCGGCTTTCCGGTGATCGCCGACTCGAGGATCTTGTCCTTCTTCACGTAGTGCGAGAAGCGCTCGTGGTCGCCGGGCTCGAGGTTCTCCTCGCGGAGCAGTTCTTCGAGCTCGCGATCAAGTGTTGCCACGCCACCCTGATCGGGGCTGTCCAGCGGAGTACTCATCCCGCGATTCTAGTCCTCGCAGACGCGTCTCAGGTCGTCTCCGCGAACTCCATCAGCCGCTCACCGCTGCGCTCGAAGATGCGTCCGCCGAGGGCCGTTCCGCCCGCGAACACGACGGCACCGGCCGCCAGCCCGACCCAGAACGCGGCCGGCGCGTGCCGGTCGCCTTCGACGACGGTCAGGACGAACAGCCAGATCGTCGGGATGCTGAGCACGATCGCTCCAACGAACGTGCCGGCCGCGCCGGACGATCCGTGCGCGGACGAGCGCTGCGGCTGCTGGAACGGGCTGTCACCGGGCCGTGAGACGGCGTAGGGCGCCACGACCGACGCGATGCTCGACAGCCCGAGCCCGGCGAAGAGCAGGCTCGCTGCGAGGCCGATGAGCGGCAGCAGGAGATGCCAGTCGCCGACGACGGCGAGCGTCACCGAGACGGACACGGCGAGCACCGGTACGGCCACCAGCAGCACGGGCACGAGCCGGCCGAGCCGGTCGGGCAGGCCGCGCATGCCGCTCGCCACGTGGATCCACACCGCGGTCGAGTCGTAGGCGACGTCGTTGTGCGGCAGCCAGCCGAAGAACAGCGCCATGAGCGGCACGGGTACCAGCGCGGCGATCTCGAGCGGCACGCCCGCCACCATCAGCGGGAACACGGTGAGCACGCCGGCGATGGGGACGACGATGACGTTCACGATGTACCGCCGGTCGCGGAGCCAGTAGACCAGGCTGCGCGCGGCGACCGCGCCGAACGCGTTGGCGGGAAGCGGCCCGAACCAGCCGAGGCCGGAGCGCTCGCGGGCCGCCACCGGGCGCTCGGTCGTCGTCAGCATCCGCCGTACCAGGTATGCCCAGAGCGCGCCCAGGCCGGCGATCATGAGGACGGCCACGATCCCGCTCCCCCACGCGGCGGTCGTGTCGCCGCGCGCCGCGTGGAACAGCAGCGCCTGGGGTGCCGCGAGCGGGCTGAAGCCGGCGAGCGTGGCCGCCGTGGCGACGGCCGGGGGGACGTTGCCGGCCCACTCCACCGAGGCGAAGTACGCCGCGACGGGGAAGGCGATCACGATCACGGGGAGGGTGACCAGCACGGTGAGCTCGCGCGAGCGACGCTCCGGCAGGAGGATGGCGCTGATCGCCATGCCGATCCGCGAGACCAGGGTGGCCGACAGCACCCCGCACAGGCAACCGGCGGCGGCGAGGGGCCAGGAGACGCCGTCGCGCACCGCGACGACGGCGACGCAGGCGGCGACGGCGATGAGCGCGAAACTGGGGACGCTCACCAGGGACGCGAGGGCGAGGATCCACGGCATCCGCCGCTCGTCCACGCCGAACGGCGCGAACCGTCGCGGGTCGAGCTGGTCGCCGGTGCCGGTCAGCATCGGCCCGATCAGGAAGGCGAGGAACGTCGCGGCAGCGCCCAGGACGATCACAGCGGACTGCGTGGGCAGCGGGCTGCCGCTGAGACCGAGGACGGCGTGGCAGACCATCGCCGTCACGACGCCGACGGCGACGAATGCCAGGCCGTTGCGCACCGGATGCTCCCCGCGGACCGCCCCCGCCAGCAGCGCGAGCCTCAGTCGGAGAACGTGTGCAACCACTCGAGCCCCTCCACTTCCCCGGACGAGCCGGAGAGCTCCACGAACCGCGCTTCGAGCGTCTGGCCCGCGCGCACCTCGTCGATGGTGCCCTCGGCGAGCACCTCGCCGCCGACGATCACGGCGACGCGTGAGCAGACGCGCTCGACCAGGTCCATGCCGTGACTGGACAGGATGACCGTCCCGCCGTGCGCGACATAGGAGCGCAGGATGTCGAGGATCACGCCGGACGAGACCGGGTCGACGGCTTCGAAGGGCTCGTCGAGCACGAGCACGCGGGGCGAATGGATCATGGCGCCGGCGAGCATGAGCTTCTTGGTCATGCCCGCCGAGTAGTCCGAGACCACACGGCTGAGCGCCTCGGTCAGGTCGAACGCACGAGCGAGGTCGGCGGCGCGCTTTTCGATGACCGCACGATCGAGGCCGCGCAGCTGCCCGTAGTAGTAGAGGAGCTGCCGGCCGGTGAGCCGGTCGAAGGTGCGCAGCCGGTCGGGCAGCACGCCCATCATCTTCTTGGCCGCCAGGGGCTTGGCGCGCTGGTCGATGCCGCTGATGTGCACCGTGCCCGCGTCCGGGCGCAGCAGACCGGCGATGATCGACAGGGTCGTCGTCTTGCCGGCGCCGTTCGGGCCGACGAGCCCGTAGAACGAGCCGGCCGGCACGGTGAGATCCACGCCGTCGACGGCGCGAGTGTCGCCGAAGCGCTTGACGAGCCCGCGGATCCGCACCGCGTCGTCGCGTGTGGTGGCGGAGGGTGTGTCGAGCGGAGAGGCCGCCGATGTATCGGCGGCGGGGCTGTCGACCGCGGGGGTGTCGACCGCGGGATCGGATGCCGTCGCCGAAGCATCTGGCGCCTCGAGGCCGGGGAGCGTCGGCGCGTCGGCGGCCGGCTCCGGCGTCGTTTCGGGCGCGACGCGAGCAGCGTCGTCGACGGACTCGTCGGGTGTGGTGACCACGACGGGAAGCGCAACCGCAGCGGTGCGCGGCGGGCGTGCCTCGGCGGCCTCCGGGGCGCTGTTGGAGGCCGCGACCCGGGGCCGGCGAGGCTCCTCGGTCTCGGCGGGGGCGAGGTTCGCGGCAGTCGCGGTGCGCGGTGCAGTCGTCTTCTTCGCGGATGCTCGAGGGGCGCTCTTCTTCTTCGTCGCCGGCGTCGGAGCGTCGGATGCGTCCGGGGCGGCGCGCAGCGGCGCGTCCGTGTCGGCCGCGGAGGCGTCCGCCGCGGCGCCCTTCTTCACCGTGCGCGGCTTCGACGCCGTAGGGCGGGGCGCCGACGCCTTCTTCCTGGCCTTCGGTGCGGGGGCCGGCTGCTCCGCGGCATCCTGTGATGCCACGGCGTTCTCGGTTGCCTTCTCGGCAGCGGCCTGCTCAGCAGCGACCTTCTCCGCCGCAGCGCGCTCCGCGGCGGCCTTCTTCTCAGCAGCCGCCTTCGCCGCGGCGGTCTTCGCTGCGGCCGTCTTGGCGGCAGTCGACTTCGCAGCGGCCGATTTCGACGAGGCCTTCTCGGCCGCGGTGCGCGTCGCTGCGGCCTTGACGGCGGCCGTGCGAGCCGCACTCGTCGTGCTGGCGCGCTTGGTGGCGGCCGCCTTGGTGGCGGTGGTCGAGGCGGCGGCCTTCTTCGCCGCTGCGGCCTTGGAAGCGTCCGCGTCGACGGCGGGCTTGGCCGTGCGCTTGGCGGTGGACGTCCTGGCGGTCGCGCTCTTCGTCGTCGCGCTCTTCGCAGAGGCGCTCTTCGTGGTCGAGTCCGTCGACGCGCTCTTCGTCGCGCGCGGCTTCGCCGGGGTCTTCCTGGTCGTCGTGGAGCGCGGCGCGGCGGCCTTCTTCTCGTCCGTCGTGGCGTCCACGGGGTCGTCAGCGGAATCGAGAGAAGCAGTCACGCCCACTACGGTATCAACCCTCCCTGACAGCCCGGAGGCCGCACGACCCGCCGGATTCCGGGCAGCGGAAAGCCTGAGTATCGGGTGTGCACCTGATCACGAAACAGCAACGGAGCGCAACCCCCAACGGGATTCCCAGGTGCCATCGATAACATGGCGACGGCACGAAGAGGTGTCTCGTCGATGAATCGACAGTGAACACAAATCTTTTAGGAGAGATCGTGACCCTTCAGACCGTCATCCTCGCCGCTGGTATGGGCTCCCGGCTGGGACGCGCCCTGCCCAAGCCGCTCACCGAACTCGCCGACGGCCGCACGATCATGCAGCAGCAGCACGACAACATCCGTGCCGTGTTCGGCGACGACGCCCGCATCACCACGGTGGTCGGCTACCGCGCCGAGACCATCATCGAGGCCTTCCCGAACGCGAAGTACGTGCACAACGAGCGTTACGACGTCACGAACACGTCCAAGAGCCTGCTGCGCGCTCTGTCGGTGACCGGCAAGGGGGGCGTGCTGTGGATGAACGGCGACGTCGTGTTCGACCCGCGCATCCTCGGCCGTGCCATCGAGTTCATCGAGCGCGACCAGTCGTTCGTGACCGTCAACACCTCCAAGGTGAGCGACGAAGAGGTCAAGTACACGGTCACCGCCGAGGGCTACATCAAGGAGCTGTCGAAGACGGTCAAGGGCGGCCTCGGTGAGGCCGTGGGCATCAACTACATCTCGGCGGCGGACAAGAAGGCGTTCATGCGCCAGCTGCAGCGCGTCGACGACCAGGATTACTTCGAGCGCGGTCTCGAGCTGGCGATCGCCGAGGACGGCCTGCTGCTCGAGCCGATGGACGTCTCCGACCTGTACGCGGTCGAGATCGACTTCGCAGAGGACCTCGAGCGGGCCAACCTGTTCGTCTGATCCTCGCGTCCGAGAGCCCGGTCCCTGGTGGGGCCGGGCTCTCGGTGTTTACGCGGACGGCATGCATAGGATCACGTCATGGGCGAGAAGGTGCACAAGATCCATTCGCTTCCCGACGACGCGCCGTGGGACTCGCGTGTCCCGCCGGTCGGCTCCGCGGAGCATCCGCTGGCCGTGCGCGGTCTGGATCGGGTGCTGTCGATCCAGCGCCCGCTGGTGGTGGCGCACATCCGCAGCATCCGTCTTCGTCACCCCTCCGCGACGCCCGCCGAGATCGTGCGGATCCTCGAGAACCGCTATCTCGCCGCCGTGACCACTGGCGGTGCCGCGGTCGGCGCGACCGCCGTGGTCCCAGGGATCGGCACGGGCGTGACGTTGGCACTGTCGGGGGTGGAGACCGCCGGGTTCATGGAGGCGACTGCGCTGTTCGCTCAGTCGATCGCCGAAGTGCACGGCATCACGATCGACAACCCCGAGCGCGCGCGGGCGCTCGTCATGACCCTGATGCTCGGCAAGGAGGGCGTCGATCTCGTCTCCCAGCTCGCCAAGCAGGCCACTGGCAAGGGCATGGCCCGGTCGGCGTACTGGGGCGAAACGATCACCAAGTCGCTCCCCCGCGCGGCGATCGGTCCGATCGTCGACCGTCTCAAGTCAGCGTTCCTCCATCAGCTCGCCACGCGCGGCAGCGCGTCGGTGGTCGGCAAGGCGCTGCCGTTCGGTGTCGGGGCCGTGATCGGCGGAACTGGGAACCATCTGCTCGGACGCCGCGTGCTCACCACCTCGCGCCGCGCCTTCGGAGCCCCTCCCCCCGTGTTCCCGGCTGAACTGGAGCCGCCGGCCGGGTCGGAACGAATGGAGCGGCGGATGCTGGACGGCGTACGCGCGGTCGGCGAAGGCGTCGCGGGTGCCGCGGGCTCAGTCGGCCGCGGGATCGGACAAGGCGTCGCGGGTGCCGCCGGCTCAGTCGGCCGCGGGATCGGTGCGGTCGGACGTAAGGCCGGCGGGATGCTGCGCCGCAAGCGCGACGGCGATTCGCCCTCCACAGACGAGCACTGACGACCGGTCCTCCACAGCGTGCGGCGCGGCGGCGCCGAGGCGGCTCTCCGCGTCGGCGGACGTTCCTAGCGTGTCGGCATGCTCCTTCCCATCGGGCCAGACACCCCTCCTCCTACCGCCGCCTATCTCGTCCCGTGGTTGATCGTCCGCGACGACCGCGCACACCCGGGGGTCGTCAACATCGGGCGTGACCCGGTCGATTTCGTGAGGGTGTTCCATCACACCCTCGAGGCCGCCGTGGTCACCGAGCTGTGGGGGCAGATGCTCCCGGGCGAGCGCGTCGACCTGTGCCTGTGCGACGCGGACGTCGACGACGTGGTCGTGACGCTGGCATGGTTTCGCCAGGCCGACGGTCTGGAGTACGTCTGGCGCTTCGTCGTGTGACCGGAGCCGGCCGCGCCGGTCGTCGACCGACCCGGTCTCCCGGTCGTTGAGCGAGGACGCGCTGAGCGCGCCCGAGACGAAACGCGTCGGCCCCGTTTCCGGTCGTTGAGCGAGCACCGCCGCAGGCGGCGCGAGACGAAACGCGTCGCGTGCTGCCGGGTGTTCGATCCCAGTCGCGTCGGGCGCTCGACCGGACACCCCGGGGCGGTTCAGAAGGGTGCGTCGATCTGCGGTGGTGGGGTGGCCCAGACGTGGTCGCGCCATGCTTGTTCGTGCGGCGGGGGTGGGTCGGTGTCGGTGAAGGTGACGGTGTTCTGCGCGGGTGGGCGGTCGATGTAGACCCGTCCGGTGGGGCTGGTCCATTCCAGCAGCCCGCCCCCGAGCTGGGTGACATG
>NZ_JAPSLI010000017.1 GCF_031180975.1 Microbacterium sp.
CATCGGCGTGAAGTCACCGGGCCTGGAGTTCCAGTACGCGACCCCCGAGACGCGCGTCAGCGCGAACGACCTGCTCATCTGCTCCGGGCACGCCGAGCTGCTCGAACGCTTCTCCGCCCGCCCCTGACCCCGCGACACAGCGCCCCACACGCCGAGGCAGCGCCAGCTCGGGGTGTCGCGCAGGACACGCTCAGGCCGACGCGCCGCGGGTGTCGAACCGGCGGCGGTACTCCGAGGGCGAGGTAGCGAAGGCTGAGGCGAAGTTCTGCCGCAGCGTGACGGCGTTGCCGAACCCGCAGGCGGCCGCGACCTGCTCCACCGGCAGATCCGTCGACTCCAGCATGCGGCGCGCCTCGTCGAGGCGGCGGGAACGGATCCAGGCCGCCGGCGTCGTACCGGTCGACGCCTGGAACGCCCGGATGAACGTGCGTCGGCTCATGTGCGCCGCGGCAGCAAGCCGCTCGACGGTCAACGACTCGTCCAGGTGCGACAACGCCCACTCCAGGACGCGCGAGATCGGGTCGTCGGACGGGCGCGACGCGATCGGGCGGTCGATGTACTGCGCCTGCCCGCCCTCACGGTGCGGAGCCACGACCAGGTGCCGGGCGACCTGGTTGGCCGCGGCGGCCCCGAGCCTGGTGCGCACCACGTGGAGGCATGCGTCGATCGCAGATGCGGTGCCGGCGGAGGTCAGCACGTCGCCGTGGTCGATGTAGAGGACCGACGGGTCGACGGCGACGTCAGGATGGCGGGCGGCGAGCGCGTCGACGGCCTCCCAGTGCGTCACGGCTGTGCGGCCGGACAGCAACCCGGCGTCCACGACGGCGACGGCTCCGAGGCACAGCCCGGCGACGGTCGCCCCGCGGGTGTGCGCCCGGTGCAGCGCTCGCCGTAGCGTCGGCCCGATCGCGCGGCCGTCCCCGTACCAGGAGGGCACCACCACGACGTCGGCATCCTCGGCGGCGGCCGGACCGCGCACGCCGGACATCCGGTAGCCCTCGGCGGTGCGGACAGTTCCGGCGCGGTCGGAGAACAGCACCGTCTCCCAGGTCCCGAGGCCCTGACGCGCCACCTCGTCGAAGACGAGCTGCGGCACGGCGAGGTGGAACATCGTGACGCCGTCGAAGGCGTAGACGGCGACGCGAAGACGCTCCGCGGAGGTTGGCACGGATCCATCGTAACGGTGCACGTGTGCCAATGGCGGCTACGGCCCACCACGGCTCAGGATCGCTATGGCGCCACACCGAGGCGCCCATCCCCCGACCGAGGAGCATCGACCCATGTCCACCACCCCGCGCCGCGCGCTCATCCTCGTCGACGTGCAGCAGGAGTACTTCGGCGGCCCGCTGGAGATCCAGTACCCGCCGCACACCGAGTCCTTGCCGCAGATCACCCGGGCGATCGATGCCGCGATCGCCGCGGGGATCCCCGTCGTCGCGGTCCAGCACACGGCGGGCGAGGGCGCGCCCGTCTTCGACCCGAGCCGCCCGGGCTTCCGGTTGCACCCCGAGGTCGAGGCCAGGCAGACGGACGCGTGGAAGTCGGTCGTCAAGCAGTACGGCACCGTGTTCGCCGGCACCGACCTGCTGGCCTGGCTCCGGGACCGCGAGATCGACACCATCACCCTGGTCGGCTACATGACCAACAACTGCATCATCGCGTCCGCCGCCGAGGCCGAGACCCACGGCCTGTCCGCCGAGGTGCTGTCCGACGCCACCGGCGCGATCAACATCGCCAACGACGCCGGCTTCGCCGACGCCAAGACGGTGCACACGACCCTGCTGGCGCTGCTCAACTCCAACTTCGCCGCCGTCGGGGACGCCCTGGCCTGGACCGAGGCCGTGGCCGCCGGCGAGGCGCTGCCCAAGAGCGACCTCGGCACGTCCGCCGTCATCGGTGCTCGGCTGTCCCGATGATGCACGCTGGCAGCACGGGAGCGCTACCTCGACGGGTCAGGGCGTACGGCGGCGCAGGGTCGCCACGCCCAGCACGACCGCACCGACGATGAACGCGACGATCACACCCACGGCGCCCTGCACGTCGGCCCACGC
>NZ_JAPSLI010000004.1 GCF_031180975.1 Microbacterium sp.
TCCAAAGACCGGACGAGGATAATTTGGCATTTGACAAGTGCACGCTGTTGAGTTCTCAAGGATCGGACGCACCCGAACACCCACCAACCAAGGCAGGACGCTCAGGGCAACTTCACAATCTTATCCGTCCCGGCCAGGCTGTCAAATCGACACGCCGTGAGGTGGGGATCGGATCCGCTGTCCCGCTCGCGGGGCAACTTCTCTATCCTAACCGTCTCGGCCCGTGTGTCAAATCGACGATTCCCGGGCGGGACTGTCACCTCCCAGACACGAGGTCTCTCATGCGGGATGAGGAGGGAGGTGTGGTCCGCTGCTTGAGGGGAGCTGGTGACCTTCCGGCCTCTCGCTCAACCCTTTGGGGCGAACAGGTAAAACATTACGCGGATCCCGCAGACCCGGCAAATCAGGGCGCACCGCCGGGCGTGTCGCCCTCTCCCGGGCCGGTGCGACCCGCGCGGGGCGCTGCCCGCCCGGCCTGCTTCAGGCGCGTGCGCAGCCCGTCGATGAGCATCGCGAGCGCCCACTCGAAGGCCTCTTCGCTGCGCGCGCGTCCCGCCGGCGCCGCGGCGACCGCCCTGCCGAGGTCCTCCACGCCATCCGCCGTTCCCCAGGCCGCCTCGGGGCCGGCCAGGTCCAGGCCGAAGCCCAGCCCGAGGGCGTCGATGGCCGTGAGCGCGACGAGCACCTGATCATCGGGGAAGCCGGCGGATGACAGCACATCGGCGATCCGGTCGTACCAGTCCAGCGTCCTCGGGTCGGCGACCGCCTTGCCCACGATGTACGGAACCAGGAACGGGTGCTCGCCGTACATCTGCCGCTGACGCCGCACGATCTCCCGCACCGCCCCCTCCCACGCCTCGGGAAGAGGGTCGACGGCGTACCGATCCATCAGCCGGCCCCGCATCAACTCGATGATCTCGTCCAGACCCGACACGTGGTGGTACAACGACGACGGGGTGACGCCGAGTGCGCGAGCCGTCGCGTTCACGCCGAACGGGCGGCCGGAGTCCGCCAGTTGCATGGCGGCATCCGCGATCAACTCCGCGGACAGCATCCTTCGCCTCGGTCGCGGCATCCGGCATCCCTCCTCTCGGCTTTCGCCTGTGCGTCGTCGTACGGCAGAATAACCGAACGGTATTCGGCGAGGAGCGTCGTGCAACGCAGCTCTCCCCCGAACCCCCTGTCATTACCATCGCTGTGAGCGCACCCGCGCATCCTGGCGAATCGAAGGAGATCACCATGGCCTGGCGCATGCCATCCGAGACCGCCCCTCACGAACGCACCTGGATGGCGTTCCCGGCCGAGGGTTTCACGCTCGGCGAGACAGACGCGGAGCGTGAGGAGGGGTACGCGACCTGGACTGCGGTCGCGCACGCCGTCGCCGAGTTCGAGCCCGTCACGATGCTGGTCGACCCGAGCGAGCTGACCCGCGCGCGTCGGATGCTGTCGGAGCAGATCGAGATCATCGAGGCACCCGTCGACGAATTCTGGATGCGCGATTCCGGCCCGACATTCGTGCTCGACGAGGAACGCCCGGGCGTGCTCGGCGCCGTGGACTGGGTGTTCAACGGTTGGGGCGCGCCCGCCTGGGCGCAATGGCGGAAGTCGGCCGAGCACGCCCGCATCATCGCCGCGCACACCGGTGCGGAGCTGGTCAGCTCGGCGCTCGTGAACGAGGGCGGCGGCATCCACGTCGACGGCGAAGGCACCGTGCTGCTCACCGAGACGGTGCAGCTCGATCCGCGACGCAACCCGTACCTGGACAAGGCACGGGTCGAAGCCGAGATGCTGCGCACCATCGGTGCGAGCAAGGCCGTGTGGCTGCCCCGCGGTCTCACCCGTGACTACGACGAGTTCGGCACCAACGGCCACGTCGACATCGTCGCGACCCTGGTCTCCCCCGGCCGGCTGCTGCTGCACGCGCAGAACGACCCGGAGCACCCCGACCACGCTGTCACGAACGACCTGCGCGCGCACCTCGCCGGTCAGACGGATGCCGCGGGCCGCTCCTTCGAGATCATCGACATCCCGGCCCCGTCCACGCTCCGTGACGAGGAGGGCTTCGTCGACTGGAGCTACGTCAACCACCTCGTCACGAACGCCGGCGTGGTGGCGTGCGGATTCGGCGACGAGAAGGCGGATGCCGAGGCGCGCGCGATCCTCGCCGACGTCTACCCCGGCCGTCGCGTGGTGACCGTCGACGCCCGCCCCCTGTTCGACCGCGGCGGCGGCATCCACTGCATCACCCAGCAGCAGCCCGTCGTCCCCACCGCCGCCCGCTGAGAGGACCGAGCATGTTCGACGTCTACGAACGATCCATCGCCGACCTGCGCCGCGCTCTCGAGAGCGGCGAGACCACCGCCGTCGAACTGGTCGAGGCCTACCTCGCCCGCATCGACGCGTACGACGCACCCGGGACCGAGACGGCGCTGAACGCCGTCGTGGTGCGCAATCCGGACGCGCGCGCCGAGGCTGAGGCGTCCGACGCCCGCCGTGCCCGCGGCGAGGTATTGGGGCCGCTGGACGGCATTCCGTACACCGCCAAGGACAGCTACCTGGTCAAGGGACTCACCGCCGCGTCAGGCAGCCCCGCCTTCAAGGACCTCGTGGCGCAGCGCGACGCGTTCACGATCGAGCGGCTGCGCGCCGGCGGGGCGATCTGCCTCGGCCTGACGAACATGCCCCCGATGGCGAACGGCGGAATGCAGCGCGGTGTGTACGGTCGGGCCGAGAGCCCGTACAACGCCGACTTCCTCACGGCTCCGTTCGCCTCGGGCTCGTCGAACGGCTCCGGCACGGCCACCGCCGCGAGCTTCGGCGCGTTCGGCCTGGGCGAGGAGACCTGGTCGAGCGGCCGCGGCCCGGCGACGAACAACGCGCTCTGCGCGTACACGCCGTCTCGGGGCGTCATCTCGGTGCGTGGCAACTGGCCGCTGGTGCCCACGATGGACGTCGTCGTGCCGCACACCCGCAGCATGGCGGACCTGCTGGAGGTGCTGGAGGTCGTCGTCGCGGACGACAGCGAGACCCGTGGCGACTTCTGGCGTGTGCAGCAGTGGGTGCCGATCCCGTGGTCCTCGGAGGTACGGCCGTCGTCGTACGTCGAGCTGGCGGTCGCCGACGCAGAGAAGGCCGCCGCTGTGCTGCGCGGCAAGCGCATCGGCATTCCGCGCATGTACATCAACGCCGACCCGGATGCCGGCACCGCGGAGAATCCCGGCATCGGCGGCCCGACGGGTCAGCGCATCGAGACGCGCCCGTCGGTGATCGACCGCTGGCAGGCGGCGCGGAAGGACCTGGAGGCGGCCGGCGCGGAGGTCGTCGAGGTCGACTTCCCGGTGGTGTCGAACTACGAGGGTGATCGCCCGGGAGCCCCGACCATCGCCACCCGGGGCCTGGTGACCCCGGAGTATCTCAAGCGGGAGATCGTGGACCTGTCCGCGTGGGGCTGGGAGGACTTCCTGCAGGCGAACGGCGACCCGGAGCTGCGCACCCTCGCCGACGTCGACGGAGCGACCATCTTCCCGCACCCCGAGGGCGCCCTGCCTGACCGCTACACCGGCTTCGACGACGACATCGCCGAGTATCCCGACTGGGTGCGCACGCACGCCGGCGCGGGACTGGACGACATGCCGGAGCTGGCCGACGGTCTGCGCGGACTCGAGGAGACCCGTCGCGTCGACCTGGAGCAGTGGATGGACGACCTCGGCCTGGACGCGGTCGTGTTCCCGGCCGTCGCCGACGTGGGCCCGGCCGACATGGACGTGAACGAGGCGTCCGCCGACCTGGGCTGGCGGAACGGCACGTGGATCGCGAACGGCAACCTCGCCATGCGGCACCTCGGGATTCCCAGCGTGACCGTGCCGATGGGTCTGCTGGAGGACATCCGGATGCCGATCGGGCTGACCTGGATCGGCCGCGCCTACGACGACGCGGCCCTGCTGCGCCTCGGCGCGGCGTTCGAGGCGATCGGCGCGCCGGGAACGCGCCGGACGCCGCCGCCGCGCACGCCGCGGCTCTGACCCGCCGCGGCGGGTGCGTGCACAGGGTCGCGACATATCCTGGCCGCACCCGCCGAGTCGTGCGGGGACGACAGCGAGGAGAGCCGGATGCCGCCCGTGACCGACATCGTGATCGTCGTCCTGCTGGTGGCGGCGCTGGTGGTGGGGTTGCGGACCGGACTGTTCGCCGCCCTGGGGATGCTGGTCGGGCTCGTCGCTGGCGGGCTGGCCGCCCCCTGGGTGCTGCCTCTTCTCGCCGGCCTGATCCCGGATGCCGGGTGGCGCGGCCCCGCCGTGATCGCAGGTGCCGTGCTGCTGCTGGCGGCAGGAGCGAGCGTAGGCGTTGCCCTCGGGGCGCTGCTGCGGCGCGGCGCCGATCGGCTCAGGCTGCGGGTGCTGGAGCGGCTGCTGGGCGGCATCCTGAGCCTGGTGGCGGGCGTGCTCGCGGTCTCCCTCGTCGGGGCGGGTGTCGTGTCCGCCGGCATCCCTGTGGTCTCCTCGGCGGTGGCGTCGTCCACGGTGCTGCGCACGATCGATCGGTTGACGCCGGACGTCCTCACCGACGCCATGGCGCGCCTGCATGCGGCCGTCCTCGGCGACACCGTGCTGCCCACGATCGACGGCCTCCTCGACGACGACGACCTCGCGGTCGCCCCCGACCCGGATGCCATCAGCACCGACGACCCGAGGCTGGCGAAGGCGGCGGAATCGGTGGCGCGGATCTCGGGCACCGCGCACGAATGTCAGGCGCAGCTGACCGGCAGCGGTTTCGTCGTCGCGGACGACCGCGTCGTGACGAACGCCCACGTCGTCGCGGGTGTCGGGACGCCGCGGGTGGAGGTTGCCGGTGAGCCGGCCCGGGACGGCCGCGTGGTGTACTTCGATCCCGTGGACGATCTCGCCGTGATCGCCGTGGACCTCGATGCGCAGCCGCTGCGCCTCGCCGCCGAACTGGCGCCCGGTGACGGCGGTGTCGTGCAGGGGTACCCGCACGGCGGACCGTTCCGCACTTCCCCCGCGGGCGTCGCGGCCACCGGACCCATGGTGGTGCCCGACATCTACGGCGAGTCCTCCGCGCAGCGCGCGGTGTACGCGTTGCAGGCGCGCATCGAGCCGGGCAATTCGGGCGGTCCACTGCTCACCCCGGCCGGCGAGGTCGCCGGCGTCGTGTTCGCCCGCGACGAGGTAAGGGAGGACGTCGGCTACGCGATGACGACGGCCGAGCTCGCGCCGGTCGTCGACGCGCTCGGTTCCGTCGGCGACGCGGTCTCCACGGGCCGCTGCGTGCACTGACATCCGCTGCCGGGCCGGCGAGCGCTGCCACGTGCTGAGCGCGTCCAGCTGAGCAGCTCGTTCCCCGGAACGAGTGAGGGCCCCGGCGTGCGCCGGGGCCCTCACTTCTGACGGTGGACCCAGGGGGATTCGAACCCCCGACCTTCTCATTGCGAACGAGACGCGCTACCAACTGCGCCATGGGCCCGTGGACTCAGCTAGATTACCATGCGCTCAGCCCGCCGCTCGTCGCGCGAGCAGCTCGCGGACGTGCGCTTCGATCTCCGCATCGTCGACGAAGCCCATGCGCGCGTAGGGCGACTCGATCTCCTCCGCGGCCTGCCGGGACGCCGCGGCGGGCAGCGACACCGGCGCGGGCGGAGCGAGCTCCTCGGCGCGGCGACGCAGTTCCTCCAGGCGCGCCGCTCGGCGGCGCTCCTCCTGCGCGTCGAGCTGCGCGCGAGCCGTCTGTGCACGCGAACCCGCCATCGACACCATGGGCTGCGGCAGCGGCCGTGGCGTCCACGACGCGGGTCCCTGGTCGTGCAGCGGCGGCGCGACGCGCTCCTCGCGCGGCTGCTCCACCGTCGCGGGCGCGGTGCGCTGTGCCGATCGGCGCGCGACCTTCGCCATCCTGGTCAGCACGGAGACGCCGAGCACAGTCAGCGGCGCGCCCGACGCGGCCAGCACCCACGCGCCGGTCGTCGCGAACTGCCACGCACCCACCGCCATGAGCGCCACGCCAATCACGGCCACGGTGGTCGCGGTGAACCGCACCTGCCGGCGGGCTCGCGCCTGTCGCACCAGCGGGTCGTTGCGGGTCGCGGCAAGTTCCTGCCGGAGCCGCTCGAGTTCCGCGTTCTCCCGCTCGGCCTGCACCCGCTTCGCCAGCCGCTGCTGCGCCAGAGCGGTACGGGCCGTGAGCTCGAGACGGACCTCGGCGGGCGTCTCGCTGGTCTCGGCGAGCACACGAAGGGCTTGATTGAGGCGGACCGCGTTGCGCTCCGCCGCGTAGTACTGGTGTCGGCCGCGCCAGCTGGGCAGCAGGTACAGCGCCCACAGCAGCACGGCGACGAGGACGATCACTCCCCCACTCAGCACCGGCCCATCCATAGCGTCAACGGTAAGGGACACGACCGGGACGCGCCCGCCGGTGGGGACGCGTGTCGCACATCCGCGGCGGCGGGAGCGACACCCGCTACGGCCGCTGCAGGTCCGCGGGCGGGATGTCGGCGGCATCCTGCGGGGCCCTCCCGCGCAACCACCGCTCGAGCACGCCCTCCGGGACGTCCTCCTTGATCAGTGCGAACGCGAAGTGGTCGCGCCAGTCCCCGTCGATGTGGATGTACCGTCGGCGCAGCCCCTCGTACCGGAAGCCGAGCTTCTGCACGACCCGCAGGCTCGCCTGGTTCTCGGGGCGGATGCAGATCTCCATCCGGTGCAGTCCGTACTGCTCGAACGCGGCGTCGGTGGCGAGCGCGACGGCGGTCGGGGTGATCCCCCGACCGGCGAAACGCTCGCTCACCCAGTAGCCGATCGTGGCTGAGCACAGCGAGCCGCGTGCGACGCCCCAGATGTTCAACTGCCCGGCGATCTCTCCGTCGTACTCCATGACGAACGGATAGCCGACGCCGTCGCGGTGCTGCTGCAGCAGGCGGCGGATGCTGACCTTCATGTCGAACGACGCCACGCCACCGGGGATGGTCGCCTCCCACGGTTGCAGCCACGCGCGGTTCGACAGCAGCTCCCGCTGCAGCGTGCGCGCGTCACGCGCACGCACGAGGCGCAGGCTCACCGGCCCGTGCTGCAGCGGTGCGGGGATCTCGAGCTGCATGGTCGTCGTGGGTGTCAGAGCCGCTCAGCGAATTCCTTGAGCCACGGGCGCAGGCCCGGTCCGAGGTCCTCACGGTCGGCGGCGAGCTGGACGATCGCCTTGATGTAGTCGACGCGATCGCCGGTGTCGTAGCGGCGTCCGCGGAACGTGACGCCGACGACGCCGGGCCCGTCGGGGTCGGCGGCCAGCTCCTGCAGCGCATCGGTGAGCTGGATCTCCCCGCCCTTGCCGGGCTCGGTGCGCTCGAGGATCTCGAACACCGACGAGGGCAGGACGTAGCGGCCGATCACGGCGAGGTTCGAGGGTGCGTCCTCGGCGGCCGGCTTCTCGACGAGTCCGGTGACCTTCACGACACCGTCGGTGTCGGTCGGTTCGACGGCGGCGGCGCCGTACATATGGATGTGCGCGGGGTCGACCTCCATCAGCGCGATGACGGCGGCGCCGGTGGCCTCGTGCGCGGCGATCATCTCGATCAGCAGCGAGTCGCGCTCATCGATCAGGTCGTCGCCGAGCAGCACCGCGAACGAGCTGTCGCCGACGTGCGTGCGAGCGCGCAGCACGGCGTGGCCGAGGCCCTTGGGCTCGCCCTGACGGACGAAGTGGATGTCGGCGAGATCGCTGGACTTCATGACGCGTTCGAGACGACCGTGGTCGCCCTTCTGCTGGAGCTTGACCTCCAGCTCGGGGACGGAGTCGAAGTGGTCCGAGATCGCGTTCTTGTTGCGGCCGATGATGACGAGGATGTCGTCGATGCCGGCGCTCACCGCTTCTTCGACCACGTACTGGATCGCGGGCTTGTCGACGACCGGAAGCATCTCCTTCGGCATCGCCTTCGTGGCCGGCAGGAACCGTGTGCCCAGTCCCGCCGCAGGGATGACCGCTTTCATCTTCTTCATGCGCCCAGCTTAGCCGCGGGCTCGACACCGCCCCGCGGCGCCAGGTTCGGTGCACCTATGATCGAGGGGTGCCGAGCGAACCGGAACAGCAGAAGCGGGCGCTGCGCGCCGAACTGCGGGAGCGGCGTCAGCTTCTCTCGGACGCCCAGCGCGAGGCGACGGCGGCGGGCGTCGCCTCGCAGCTGCGCGCGCTGGTCGAGTCGCTCGGGGCGCGCTCGGTCTCGTGCTTCCTGTCCACCACCACCGAACCGGGCACGCGGCAGTTCGTGAAGGATGCCGTCGCCGACGGCATCCGCGTGCTGCTGCCGATCACGCGCGCCGACGGCCTGCTCGACTGGGCGGTCGCCGACGACTCCGGCGAGGTCGCTGAAGGACTGTTCGGCCTGCCGGAGCCCGCGGGGGAACTGCTCGGCCCGATCGCGGTCGACGAAGTGGACCTGATGATCATCCCCGCCGCCGCCGTCGACCGTACCGGTACGCGGCTGGGGTGGGGACGCGGATACTTCGACAAGACCATCGGGTCGATGCAGCGGCGCCCACCGGTGTACGCCGTCATCTATGATTCCGAGGTACTCGATTCGCTGCCGCGCGAGGTGCACGACCAGCCGGTGGACGGCATCGTCACGCCCACCCGCACGATCGTGCTCGCACCCGCGCGGAACTGATACGGAGCCACATTCGCATGCCCACCTACGCCTACGCCTGCACTTCGTGCGACCACCGCTTCGATGCCGTGCAGAGCTTCACCGACGACGCCCTGACCCTCTGCCCCGAATGCGGCGGCGCCCTGCGCAAGCAGTACGGATCGATCGGAGTCACCTTCAACGGGTCCGGCTTCTATCGGACCGACTCCCGCGGGTCCTCTGGCACGGCGAAGAAGGATTCGGCATCATCGAAGGCGGATTCTTCGACGAGTGCCGCACCGGCGCCCGCGAAGTCCACGGCTTCGTCCTGAAGCCGCCGACAAAAAGGGGGAGCACATGCTCAAGGGGTTCAAAGAGTTCATCACGAAGGGCAACGTCATCGACCTCGCGGTCGCCGTCGTCATCGGCGGCGCGTTCACCGCGATCGTCAACGCCGTCGTGTCCAGCGTGATCAACCCGCTGGTCGCCCTGTTCTTCGAGGCGGACGCCACCGGCAAGTTCGGCCCGACCATCACGGGTATCTACGGCCAGGAGGTGACCTTCCCGCTCGGCGACCTGATCTCCGCGATCATCAGCTTCCTCGCCGTGGCCCTGGTGGTCTACTTCGTGTTCGTCGTGCCCATGAACAAGTACAAGGAGCGCCAGGCGGCGAAGAACCCTGCCGTCGAGGAGGAGACGCTTCCGACCGAGCAGGAGCTGCTGATCGAGATCCGCGACCAGCTGCGCCGCAACGCCGTGAACTGAACCTCGACCGGTTCCGGAACGCCCCGCTCCGCTCGCCGGTGGCGGGGCGTTCTGCTGTGCATCCGGCGAGGTGCCGCCCGGTCAGTAGTGCGGAGGGACCTCGCGCCGCATCCGTTCGTCGTTCGGGCCGCGGTCCGCGACAGGCGGGTCGGCGGGCTCGTCCAAGGACGGCGCGTCCGGCTCCGTGGAGGCGCCCGGGGCCGGTGTCAGGCGCGCACGCCGGGATCCGGGCACGCGCACGACCCGCTGGCGCTCGTCGCTGGCAATCGGTTCGTCACTCATCGATCTCGAGCGGCTGCGTGTCGTGCTCGACGGGCACTGCGTCCTCGCCGATACCGAGCACGGTCGCGATCCGCCGCGCCACCGCGGCCGGGTCGCTGTACAGATCGAAGGCGTGCACGCGCACGTAGTGCCAGCCGAGCCGGCGCAGCACCTGCGGGCGCAGCCGCAGGCTCTCGCGCAGCGACTCGCCGCGCGTCTCCGGGTCGGACTCGATGACGACGGCGCGACCGTCGTGCTGCGCCACGAGCGGGAGCAGCCCGCGGTAGTCGACGTCGACGGATGCTCCGAGCCGGCGCAGCTCGCGCGCGAGCGCCAGCGTCAACGGATCGGCGAGGTCCTCGAGACGCGCCTCGCGTCCACGCGCGGCGAGGCTGCTGAGGATGGACATCAGCGTCGACGCGCCGTGCGAGAGGCGGCCCTCGTCGAACGAGGACGGCCGGATGCACGACACGATCACCATCGCGCGCCGGGCCCGCGTCATGCCGACGGTGAGCAGCCGCTCACCGTCCTCCTGCGACAGGTCGCCGAAGTCGCTGAGCACGCGGCCGTGCTTGGTCAGACCGTAGCCGAGCGAGAAGATCACCCGGTCCCGGCTCTCGGCCACGGATTCCTCGAGGGTCAGCACAGCGAACGGCTCGGCGGTGTCGCGTCCCACGAACTCGGCGACGTCCGGCCGGCCCGCGAAAGCGGATGCCACGGCCGCACGAACCCGGGCGGCGTGGCGCCGGCTGGCCGTGATCACCATCAGCGATTCGGTCGGGCGGTGCACGGCGTGCTCGACGACCAGCGTGACGACGCGCGCGACTTCGGCATCCGGGCTCTCCACCGCACCCGTGACCGGGTCCGGGGCCCCCACGCCGCCTTCGACGTAGTCGACGGTCAGGCTGCCACGGCCGAGATAGGACCCGGCCCACGGCAGCGAGACGATCTCACCGCCGTAGAACGCGTCGTTGATGAGCTCGGCGAGGTCCTCGCCGCCCGCCCGGTAGCTGCGAGTGAGCGTCATCACGGGGAACAGCTCGGCGAGGCGCTCGAACACCGACACGTCGTCGAACGGCACCTCGGGCTCCCAATCAGGGGCCGGGTGCGTCGCGACCGTGAACGGGGTGGGGCGCTGCGTGACGGGGTCGCCGAAGGCGACGATCTGCCGGGCGCGGCGGATCGCCGGTGCGGTTTCGGCGAGGTTCACCGCCGCGGCGTCCACAAGCAGCACGGCGTCGAACTCGACCGCGTCGGGGATGTCGGGCACCTGGTACGGGGAGGCGATCCACACCGGCGCGAGCACGCGGGTCAGATCCGGTGCCGCGGCGACGATCTCGGCGGTCGTGGTCGCCGGGTGCTTGAGGGCTCGCCGCAGGTGGTCGGCCTGGGCCGGCTCATCGACGATCGCGATCTTCCACTGGCTGGCGAGGTTCCACGCCAGCAGCGGACCCGCCATCGCGGTGTGCGCCTCGTCGACCAGACGGAAGTCGCGCTCCAGACGATCCACCACCGACGTGTTGGCGCCCAGCAGCGAGCGGTCGTCCTGCAGCGCCCGTTCGAGCAGCGACTGCCACCAGGCGAACTCGAGCTCGTCGGCGACGCGCTCCTCCGGGACGTGCCGCACCGAGAGGTCGGCGAGCAGCGGCCGCAGACCCTGCGCGGTGAGGGTGTCGCGGATCCGGGTCCGCTCCACGAGGTTGTCGAAGACGGCGGAGCGCGCAGCAAGACCGGACAGAGTGCGCACCAGCCGCGCCACCGGCAGTGTCGCCAGCGGCTCGCGGCGTCCCAATGCGGCATCCAGCTGCGCCAGTTCGGCCGACACCCGCTGCCACGACGCGTGCACCTCGCCCAGCCCGAGCGGCACCTGCGGCGCCACGCCGGCGTCGACGTAGCGCTGCCACTGCGTGCGCTGCTGCTGAATGCGCAGCAACGCCTCGTGCATCTCCAGCACGTGGACACCCGGCCGGACGTACTCCTTGGCGAGACGCTTGAGCCGGCGTCGATTCGCTGACGACATGCCGGGCGCGTCGCGCCGCGACCCGTGCGCCAGGATGAGCTCGCCCAGCGGACGCTCGAAGACGGTGGGGCTGAAGCGGTCGAGGGAGTCGCGGATGCCGCGGAGCAGCTCCAGATACTCGCCCAGCTCGTCCACTGTGGCGAACGGCCGCATGCTGGTCTGCGCGATCAGTTCGTACCCGCGTTCCAGCAGCGCGGGCACCTCGGTGCTGTGCAGACGTTCGGCGAGCGCGTGAGCCTCGCGGGCGGCATCCGTGGATTCGAAGCTGACCCCGTACCAGGGCGAGTCGTCGGGGCCGAACCGGAACTCGCCCAGCCGCGCGGCGGTGGTGAGTGCCTCTGCGGCCGCACTGCGGTCGCCGGCGAGCTGCTCGAGAGTCTGCATCGACAGCCGCGCGCCGGTCGACGGCGGGACGGGCAGGGATGCCAGCCGCGCGAGCTGCCGGGTGGCGTCGAGCACCGACGCGCCGGTGCGGCCCACCGGTTCGCACAGCGCCCTGCGGTAGTCGCGCAGCACGGTGCGCAGCCGCACGAGCGCGTCGTCCACCTCGGTCGCCTTGGGCTGGATGGCCTTCTCGCTGCGCGCGATCGCGCGGATCAGGTCGCGGCGGGTGCTCGCCGGCGACACCGCCAGCCCGTCCAGGCCGATCCCGGCGAGGCGGTGGCGGACGCCGTCGAGCGTGGAGCGCCGGGCGGACACCACCAGCACCCTCTTGCCGGCGCGCACCAGGCCGCCGAGCGCGTTGATCACCGTCTGGGTGCCGCCGGTGCCGGGAAGCGTCGACACGACGAGGGAGTGACCGGCCGCGATGCGCGCGAGCACCTCCTCCTGCTCGGAGTCCGCGTCGAGCAGCAGGCTCTCGGATGCCGGCGCGCGCTCGTCGGGATCGGTGACGGCGGGCACCGGACGAGGAGCGGTCACCTGTTCGCGGTCGGCGACGTGACCGGCGAGGGCGTTCAGCACGGGGTGGTCGAGGTCGACCATGTCGCGCACCATCGCATCCGCGACGTCCGCGAACGTGGAGACCACGAGCCGGGGGTGCACGGCGAACGTGTCGATGTGGCGGGTGAGTGCGCGCAGCTGGTCGATCACGGGCTGCGGCTTGAACACGCCGCCGTCGTAAGCGAGCGCCGCCAGCCCGACCGGGTCGAGCGTGAGCCCGAAGTGATCGCGGGCGATCCGCACCAGCTCGGGGTTGACCTCGAAGGTGCCGTGCAGTTTCAGCTCGAAGTCGGAGTGGTGCCGTCGGATCGCGAGGGGACGCAGCAGGACGGGGGCGGCGAAGTCGGCGCCGCCGAGCCGCCAGCGCGCGATGCCGACCGAGAGGCGCACCGCGTCGATGCCGCGCACGGTGCGCAGCTCGGTGTTGCGGCTGGTGATGCGCTCGGCGGCGAGCCGCGCGGTGCGCAGCCCCACCTCGTCGCGGAACAGGTTGGACAGCAGGGTGGAGCGTCCGGTGATGAACTGCGGCAGGCTGCCCGGGTGCGCCTTGGAGATGTCGATACCCGCTTCGGGGACGTCTTCGAACGCGATCAGCGGTGACGGACCGCCGAGGTCGGCCGCTTGGGCGCGCAGCGTCGTGCGCTGCGCCTCGGCGGCATGCGCGATCTCGAAGCCGGACGAGGTGTCGCTGAGTTCACCGAGGTCCATCACGGCATCCTCTCCCGCTCCCCCGGCGTCCCTAGCCTGTCGTCGCCACACACGTAGAGCCTAGGCGCGCCAGCCGTGAGGAGCGGTATCCCCGGCCCGTTTCGCCGGGATCCGGCCGGGACCGATCCAGGATCGTCCTGCACATCTCGTCCTCTTCGGCGGGTTGTCCCCGGATGCCGGGATCGCCGCCCTCCCGCACCGGCGGCCGGGCCAGTATGGGAGGCATGCGATTCCGGTACGACTTCGCGCCCACCCCTTTCGGTGACGCGCTCGCGGTGTTCTCCGACGACGGACTGGTGGGCTTCGACCTGTCCGAGTCCGACGATCCGAACGTCCCCTGGCTCCTGGAGGGGGTGAGCCGGCGCCTGGGCGAGACCCCGGAGTACGCCCCCGGGGCGGCAGACGAGCTCGCGCACCTGCTCGCGGAGTACTTCGACGGCAAGCCGGTGCGTTTCGACACCGCGGTCCGTTTCGACTGGCGCCTGGTGGAGGGGTTCCATCGTGCCGCGCTGCAGGCGATCTGTGAGATCCCGTGGGGCGAGACCATGACCTACGGCGAGGTCGCGATCTCCGCTGGCAGCCCCGGCGCGGCGCGGGCGGTGGGAACCGCGTGCCGGCTCACGCCCCTGTCGGTCGTGGTCCCGGTGCACCGGGTGATCCGATCCGACGGCTCTCCCGGACACTACGGCGCGCATCCGGAGCGGAAGCGCTTCCTGCTCGCCCTCGAACGCGAAGCCGGTTCGAGGACGTGACGAGGGCGGACCCCGGCGTGTAGGCCGCCGGGGTCCGCCTGTCGAGAGTGGGCTGCGGCGCGGCCGGTCAGTGCTCCACGGCCTTCTCCGCCCCGAACCCGGTGAGCGAGCGCACGTCCATCTCGGCCGCCAGCGCGGGCGACTCGGGCGTCCGTGACGTGACCGTGCCGAGCCAGCCGAGCAGGAAGCCCAGCGGGATCGAGACGATTCCCGGGTTGTTGAGCGGGAAGAGCGCGAAGTCCACGTCGGGGAACATCGACTTCTCCCCACCCGAGATGACCGGCGAGAAGATGATCAGCACGATCGCGGTCGCGAGTCCGCCGTACATGCTCCACACCGCGCCCCGGGTGTTGAACCGACGCCAGAACAGCGAGTACAGGATCGTCGGCAGGTTCGCGGATGCCGCGACGGCGAACGCCAGCGCGACGAGGAACGCGATGTTCTGCCCCTGCGCGCCGATGCCGCCGACGATGGCGAGGATGCCGATCACGACCACTGTGCGGCGTGCGACGCGGACCTCTCCGTTGGGGTCGGCGGTGCCGGTGCCGTCCTTGCCGCGGCGGATGACGTTCGCGTAGATGTCGTGCGCGAACGAGGCCGCCGCCGTGATGGTCAGACCCGCGACGACCGCCAGGATCGTCGCGAACGCCACCGCGGAGATGAAGCCCATCAGGATCGGCCCGCCGAGCGCCTGGGCGAGCAGCGGTGCCGCCGAGTTCACACCGCCCGGCGCGCTCTCGATGACCTCCGGCCCCACCAGCGCCCCCGCGCCGTAGCCCAACACCAGCGTGAGCAGGTAGAACAGGCCGATCAACCAGATCGCCCAGACCACCGAGCGGCGCGCCTCCTTCGCGGTCGGCACCGTGTAGAAGCGCATCAGCACGTGCGGCAGCCCTGCCGTGCCGAGGACGAGGGCCATGCCGAGCGAGAGGAAGTCGAGCGGGTTCGCGCCGTACTGCAGCCCGGGGCCGAGGATCCGCTCGCCCACCGGGGACTTGTCGACCGCCGCCTCGAGCAGCGCGTTGAGGCTGAAGCCGTGCAGCGCGAGCACCCACAGCGTCATGGCGATGGCGCCGGCGATCAGCAGCACCGCCTTGACGATCTGCACCCAGGTCGTACCCTTCATGCCGCCGATCAGCACATAGAGGATCATCAGCACGCCGACGATCGCGATGACCAGCGACTGCCCGATCTCGTTGTCGATGCCCAGCAGCAGAGACACCAGGCCGCCGGCCCCCGACATCTGCGCGAGCAGGTAGAAGAAGCACACCGCGAGTGTCGTCAGGGCTGCGGCCATCCGCACCGGACGCTGCTGCAGGCGGAACGCCAGCACGTCTGCCATCGTGAACTTGCCGGTGTTGCGCATGAGCTCGGCCACCAGCAGCAGCGCGACCAGCCAGGCGACCAGGAATCCGATGGAGTAGAGGAATCCGTCGTAGCCGTTGAGCGCGATGGCGCCGCAGATGCCGAGGAAGGATGCCGCCGAGAGATAGTCCCCGGCGATCGCGAACCCGTTCTGGGGGCCGCTGAAAGAGCGCCCGGCGGCGTAATAGTCGGCAGCGGTCTTGTTGTTCCGGCTCGCGCGGATGACGATGAACAGCGTCACCGCGACGAAGGCTCCGAAGATGGAGATGTTGAGGACGGGGTTGTTGTCCGCCGAGCTGACGGCTGCGGGCAGGAAGTTCACGAGGACGCCTCCGCCCGCTCGAGTTCGCGACGAATCTCGGTCGCGGCCGGATCGAGTCGCCTATTGGCGAACGACACATATGCCATCGTGATGGCGAATGTGGTCACGAACTGCCCCAGTCCGAACAGCAGTCCGACGGTGATGTCTCCCCACACCTTCTGACTCATGAATTCCGTCGCGAATGCCGCGAGCAGCACGTACGCGAAGTACCAGAGAAGGAAGAAGGCGGCCAGCGGGAAGATGAACGATCGCTGCATCCGCTTCAGGTTCTGAAATCCCTGTGATTCCTCGACGGCGACGTAGTCGATGCCGCCGGGATCACCGTTGATCCGCTCTGTCATGAGGCCTCCTTGCCGCATGTCCGGTGGTCGCACGGCGTGCGCCGCGCGGTGATAGGGTCGACGCTACGAAGGGGCGGACGGCGGCGTCACCCCCGAAAGTTGGTATTCGTTGCCCAGCCAGATGCAGACGGAATCCGAGGACCAGCTCGTCGCAGAAGCGGTGCGCGAGCTGTCTCGACGCACGCATTTCCCGGTCGCCTTCGGCGGGCTGTTCGAGGGCGGCGTGGTGTCGGTCACGTCGATCGTCGGCAACCGCACCCGCCGGCTGGACGGCCTGCGTGTGCGGCCGGAACGCGGCCTCGGCGGACGCGCGATGATCGAGTTGCGACCGCGGATGACGGCCGACTACGGCACCTCTCAGCAGATCACCCACGACTACGACACCTTCGTGCTGGGCGAAGGGCTTCGGACGCTGCTCGCCATCCCCGTGGTCGTCGAGGGACGGCCCCGGGGTGTGCTGTACGCGGGCGCGTGGGCGGAGTCGCCGGTCGGCGGCGTGACCACGGCACCGGCGATGAGCGTCGCTCAGAACCTCGCCAACGAGTTGCGCATCCGCGATGAGGTGGAGCGGCGGCTGCGCGCCGCGGCGCCGGAGCAGACCCTCCCCGCCGCACAGCGCGAGGAGTTGAGGGAGAGTTTCGCGGAGCTGCGCAGCATCGCGGCGAGCGTCGCCGATCAGGACCTCCGCGCCCGGCTGGCGAGTGTGGAGCGCCGGCTGCTGGGCCTCGCCGGCGAGCCGGCGCCCGCGGCGACGGCTCCGGTGGGCACGGTGCGGCTGTCGCCCCGCGAGACGGACGTCCTGGCCTGCGCAGCGATGGGCGCGACGAACGCCGAGATCGCCGCGCAACTGGGACTGCGGGAGGGAACCGTCAAGGCGTATCTGGGATCCGCCATGTCGAAACTCGACGCCTCCACCCGCCACGCTGCGGTCGCGCGGGCGCGTCGTGCCGGCCTGCTGCCGTGACCCGCTGAAGGCGCGGGGGTAATCTGGGACGCGGTCGCGGACACCGACCCCGGACGAGGCAGGCCAGTACCCGGACAGCGACAAGACTGGTCCGAAAGGACATGCACATGTCGTGGATCGTTCTCATCGTCTCCGGCATCCTCGAGGCGGTCTGGGCGACAGCGCTGGGGAAATCCGACGGCCTGTCCAAGCTGTGGCCGTCGGTGATCTTCTTCGCCGGTCTGATTCTTTCGATGCTGGGTCTCGCCTGGGCGATGCGGGACATTCCGACCGGTACCGCCTATGCCGTGTGGGTCGGAATCGGTGCATCTCTCACCGTCGTCTGGGCGATGATCACCGGCGATATGGAGATCTCGTGGCTGCGTATTCTGCTGCTGATGGGGCTCGTCGGATGCATCGTGGGTTTGAAGCTCATCGACCCGGGTCACGAATGAATGGAATTCGATTGCGAATGCAGGGAGTCGTGAAATAGGTTTATTCCATGGCCCGACGTATTGTGCATCAGCTGGTTGACGACCTCGATGGATCCCTTCTCGAAAGCGGCGAAGGCGAGACCGTGCATTTCTCGCTCAACGGCGCGGCGTACGAGATCGATCTGAACAACGAGCACGCGGAGGAATTGCGCGCGGCGCTCGCTCCTTACATCAAGGCCGGACGGCGGGCGACCACCGCCGGCGGCGGACGAACCCCCTCTTCGGCCCGCCGCGGTTCGCGCAACTCCGACACGGCGGCGATCCGCGAATGGGCGAAGTCGAACGGCTACAAGGTGTCCGAGCGCGGCCGCGTCCCCGCCGACGTGGTGTCCGCGTACCGCGAAGCGAACTGACCGGACATGAGGCGCCGGCCGCAGCAGCGGCCGGCGCCTCACGGGTGTCCGGATAGACTTGTCGCGCGCCTTCGTAGCTCAGTCGGATAGAGCAGCCCTCTCCTAAAGGGCAGGTCGCAGGTTCGAATCCTGTCGAGGGCACGATGAAGGAGGAGCCGCCCGAGGGCGGCTCCTCCTTCGTCTACACCCGTCGACAATGGGCCCCATCGGCCGGGGGCTCAACGCGCCGCCCCTTCTCCCAACCGCAACCCGCCCGTCCGGCTGCGGCGCGTGGAGTGGCCGATGGGGATTCGAGGGCACGATGAAGGAGGCGACTCACGCCGCCAGTGCGAGATACGGCTCCCATCGCGGGTCGCTGCGCTCCGCGCCGCGGACGGTCCAGGCGGTGCCGTGTGGAGGACGCGGGGTGATGCGCAACCGCCATCCCATCTCCTGCGGAGTGCGGTCGCTCTTGAGATTGTTGCAGCGCAGGCAGCACGCGACCAGGTTCTCCCAGGTGTCCGCTCCGCCGCGAGACCGGGGCAGGATGTGATCGATCGTCGCGGCCGCCTTGCCGCAGTAGCCGCAACGGTGGTCGTCGCGGCGCAGCACGCCCCGGCGCGTGACCGGCAGGCGCCGTGCCGCGGGCAGCCGCACGTATCTGGTCAGGATGATGACGACCGGGCGCTCGTAGGCGTCGCTCCCCGCCCAGACCGGGTCGTCCTCGACGTGCTCGATGACGTTCGCCTTCTCGTTCATGACCAGAACCATGGCTCTCTTGAACGAGACCACCGTGAGGGGTTCGTATCCGGCGTTCAGGACCAGTGTGCGCATCGTCGTCATCCTCTCGATCCGGCCGGGATGGCTTCCCGGCTCTCTCGACTCACACGACGCCGCGCGGAGGCAGACGCACGCAGGTATGAAAGAAGGCGCCGCCTAAAGACAGCGCCTTCCACGCTCGGCCGCACCGAGGCATCCCTGCGGGCGATGCCTGAGGACCAGACGACCGAGTGCATCCATGGTGCGGATGCTCGGTATCGGTTCCATCGGCTTCTCCCGTCCGTACGACGACGCGTTCAGGCTAACCCATCGGGTTGCACAGCGCGAGGCGCGGGAGTGAACGACCGGTGTCGTGTCGCGGTTCAGCCTGCGTTGGCGCGCAGCCAGCTGATCGGCTCCACGAGCGACCCGTTGACCTTGACCTCGTAATGCAGGTGCGCACCGTAGGAACGACCGGTGTTGCCGACCTTGCCGATGAACTGGCCGGCCTGCACCACCTGTCCGGACTGCACCGCGCGCGAGCCGTTGATCATGTGGCCGTACAGCGTAGACACCCGCTGGCCGCCGACTACGTGATCGATGATGATGGCGACGCCGTAGCCGAAGTAGCTCTCGCTGGACGTGCGCACCACGCCACTCGCTGTGGCGAAGATCGGGGTTCCGGCCGGGGCGACCATGTCCGCACCGTTGTGGCCGCTGCCGAGCGTGCGGCTGACGTAGTAGGAGCCCTGGGGCAGCGGGTAGCGGACGGCGCCCGAGCCGGATGCCGCCAGGCGGAGGTCAGCGTCGCTCGGGCCGCTGCCGCTGCGGGTCGCTGCGGCGACGCGGGCGGCCGCTGCGGCGCGCGCCTTCGCGGCGGCCTCTGCCTTCTTCTTCGCGATCTCCTCGGGCGTGGTCGCCGAGTAGCTGCCACGAGCCATGGGGGCGGCGGTCGCCTCGGAGGCGACGACGAGGGACTGCGCCTCGTCGACAGCCATCTGCTGCAGCGTGGTGGCCTCGGCAGCCGACGGCTTGCTGACCGCGTACGCCGGGAGCGCGACTGCGGCGACCAGCGCACCGACTGCGGCGAAGATCGCCACGGTCCGCATGGGCTTCACGCTCGAGCGCTTGGAGGTCCGGCGGATGCCTCGCTTGCGCGGGGACTTCGTGTGTTCAGCTGTCTCGGTCGTGTCGATCTCTGCGGCCAAAAGGGAGTCCTCCTGCGCCTCGGCACTCTCGGGTGAGCGCTGGCTCGTCAGCGATGTCGGTTTCTCGGGCGCGCCCCCAGCGGGCACTTGCGAACTTTCGCGAAGACGACGAGCCAGGGAGGCAATCTTCGCGTCGCATCCTCAGCGGGCTTCTTCGCCGAGGACCCGTCCGACGTTACCGGAATATAACGATTCTGTCACCCTGCGAACCTGGCAATTCCCCGGACGCACGAACAAAGCGAAGCTGATCAGGCGTTCTCTCCGACGAGGAAGATGTGGGACGCGAGTTCGACGGGCAACTCGAGTCCTTCCTCGCTGCCCTCCATGTTGATCAGGACGTAACCCTCGTTGTAGCGGTAGTCGCCGCGGGCCCCTGGCACGACGCCGGCCTCACGCAGCTGCTGCAACAGTTCCGGGTCCACCTGCGCCGGCTCGGCGAGGCGCCGCACCGTACCCTCGATGGGCTGCCCGTCCGCGGCGTTCAGCTTCTGGACCAGGCCGATCACCCCTTCGTCGAACGTGCGCGCCGGCAGATCGCCGAGCTGATCAAGTCCGGGGATGGGGTTGCCGTACGGCGACTCCGTCGGGTGCCCGAGCAGCTCCACGAGGCGGCGCTCGACCTGCTCGCTCATGACGTGCTCCCAGCGGCACGCCTCCTCGTGCACGTACGCCCAGTCCAGCCCGATGACATCCGACAGCAGCCGCTCGGCGAGCCGGTGCTTGCGCATCACGTCGACCGCTTTGCGGCGCCCGGCATCCGTCAGCTCCAGGCGGCGGTCCTCGGAGACGACGACGAGACCGTCGCGCTCCATGCGTCCGACGGTCTGCGACACGGTCGGGCCGGAGTGCCCCAGCCGCTCCGAGATGCGCGCGCGCAACGGCACGATGTTCTCCTCCTCGAGTTCGAGGATGGTGCGCAGATACATCTCGGTGGTGTCGATCAGATCGGTCATTCAGGCCCTCCGCAGGTCGTTAGGCAAGCCTACCTTCCTGGCGATGCACGGGGTGTGTCATTGGGCACGGCGGCGACCGGCGCGCACCCTAGAATCGACCCATGGAGATCGAGATCCCCCGTGAACTCCTGCCCGTCGACGGACGCTTCGGCTGCGGTCCCTCCAAAGTGCGCCCGGCGCAGATCGAGGCGCTCGCCGCGGTCGGCTCGAGCCTGCTGGGCACGTCTCATCGCCAGGCTCCCGTGAAGAACCTCGTCGGGAGCGTTCGCGAGCGGCTGGCCCAGCTGTTCCGCCTCCCCGACGGCTACGAGATCCTGCTGGGCAACGGCGGTTCCACCGCCTTCTGGGATGCCGCCGCGTTCGGTCTCATCGAGCGGCGCAGCCAGAACCTCGTGTTCGGTGAGTTCGGCGGCAAGTTCGCCACCGCCGCCGCCGCCCCGTGGCTCGAGGCGCCGGATGTCCGCAAGGCGGAGCCGGGGTCCCGCACGGACGCCGAGGTCGTCGACGGGGTGGACGTCTACGCCTGGCCGCACAACGAGACCTCCACGGGTGTCTCCTCCCCGGTCTCTCGTGTGGATGCTGACGGCGCCCTGACCGTCATCGACGCCACCAGCGCCGCGGGCGGGATCGACTTCGACATCACGCAGGCCGACCTCTACTACTTCGCACCGCAGAAGAACCTCGGCTCCGACGGCGGTCTGTGGTTCGCGGCCGCTTCTCCCGCCGCGATCGAGCGGATCGAGCGGATCGCCGCGTCCGACCGGTACATCCCGGAGTTCCTGAGCCTGAAGAACGCCGTCGACAACTCCCGGCTCAACCAGACCCTGAACACGCCCGCGCTGACCACGCTGCACCTGCTCGACACCCAGCTCGGCTGGATGCTGGACAACGGCGGCCTGGAATGGGCGGCCGGCAGGACGGCGGAGTCCTCCGGTCTGCTGTACGACTGGGCCGAGGCATCGAAGGTGGCCACGCCGTTCGTCGCAGAGGCCGCCCACCGCTCGCCCGTGGTCGTGACGATCGACTTCGACGAGCGAGTGGATGCCGCCGCACTGGCGAAGGAGTTGCGTGCCAACGGCATCGTCGACACCGAGCCCTACCGGAAGCTCGGTCGCAACCAGCTGCGGATCGCGACGTTCGTGTCGATCGAGCCCGACGACGTGCGCCGGCTCATCCAGTCGATCGACTACGTGCTCGAGCGCACCGCCGGCTGACGGACGCGGAGCCTGTCGGAGTATCCCGTCGCTTCGACAGGCTCAGCGACCCAAAGGGAGCGACAGAGCTGACCGGATGACCTACTCCTCTTCGGAGGTGTCTCCGTCGGAGTCGTCGTGCGACGACTCGTCCAGTTCGTCGATGTCCACGCCGTCCAGGTCGCCGGCGTGCAGCAGGTCGGGCTCGCCGTCCTCGTCGTCGTCGACATCGAGCTCGTCGACGTCGAGTTCGTCGGCGTCGAGCTCGTCAACGGCCACGTCATCGGCACCCTCGGCGCCCTCCGCGGCGGACTGCTCCGCGAGTTCGGCCTGGTGCGCGCGGTACTCGGCCAGACGCTCCACCCACGGCACCCACTCCGGCGCGAGCAACGCGCCGTCGCCAGGCATGAGCTCCGCTTCGAGCACGGTGGGCTCGGCGTCGTCGACCTGGGCGACGGTGACGGTCCAGAACCAGCCCGGGTAGCCGGGCAGCCGGTTCTGGAAGCGCAGCGAGACGGCCCCGCTGTCCTCCACCACGTGGCCCGCGAACGGACCGACCGTGGTCGCGGGCGTGATCTCGTGCAGCGCGGCGAGCGCGAGCTCGCGCGTGGCCTCGGCGAGTTCCTCAGGCGTCGAGGTCATCAGCCACCTTGCGCAGCACCGCCGCGACCTTGCGGCCGTGGCTCGACGAGGGGTAACGGCCGCGGCGCAGATCGCCGCCGATATCGTCGAGGAGCTTCACCAGGTCTTCGACGATGATCGCCATGTCGTCGGCGGGCTTGCGCTGCGCCTTGGCGAGGCTGGGCGGCGCATCCAGCACGCGCACGGACAACGCCTGCGGTCCGCGGCGGCCGTCGGCCAGCCCGAACTCCACGCGGGTGTTCTTCTTGACCGTCGCGCCTGCAGGAAGGGCAGAGGCGTGCAGGAAGACATCCTGGCCGTCATCGGACGCGATGAAGCCGAACCCCTTCTCGTCGTCGTAGAACCTGACCTTGCCGGTGGGCATGGGAGAACCTCGCTGTGAACCGTATGGAAAAGCGTCGCGCGGCGGCGCGACCCTTCCAGCCTACCGGTCTCGACCGTGCCGGCAGACGATACGCTGAGACGGATGAGCACTGAACCGAACCGTCCCGATGCCCCCGTGCGCTCGATCGACAGGTTCCTCGCGTACACGGCGCTGGCGCTGGCCGCGGCATCCGTGCTGTGCTTCTTCGCGATCATCATCGGCACCGCTGCCGGCATGGACCAGAAGTCGTTCGGTGTCGGGGTGTGGCCGTTCGTGGCCGCCCTGCCCATGTTCGGACTGCCCCTCGCCTTCCTGATGATCATCACCCTGCTGGTCATGAGCTTCACGCGCAAGGGACGCGCGGCCAGGCGGTCCTGACCACGATGACAGCTCACGCACGCCCGCTCGCGACACGTCTCGCTGCGGCGAGCGATGACGAGCTCGAGGCGCTGCTGCGCGCCCGCCGGGTGCGCCCTGATGTCGACTGGGAGGACTTCTTCGACGCAGCGGAGGCGCTGCTCGAACCGGCATCCGTCGAGCGCGCCCTGTCGCACCTCAGCCGCGACGAGGCGATCGCGCTGCTCCGAGCGGCCCGCGACGAGGATCCTGGCGCGTCCGCCGGCACGCTGGCGGCCCTCGGGCTGCTCGACGCGGAAGGAGCAGTCCCCCCGCCCGTATCCGCTCTTCTCGCCGACCGCTCCCTGCCGGAGCGGAACACGCCCGCAACGCCTTCGCCAGCACCCGACGGCTCGGCCGCGCGGGCGGCTGAGCGGGCCCTGACGACCGTCGGGGCGGTCGCCGACCTGCTGCTGGCGGCACGCAGCTCACCGCTGTCACTGGTGGCGACCGGGGCGCTGGGTGCGGGCGAGAAGCGCCGTCTCGCCGAGGCTGGCACGGACGCGGGGATCGTGGACGACCTCCGCGAGCTCGCGGAGGAGGCCGGGCTGGTGGTCGCGCGCGGCCGGGAACTGCAGGTCACCTCCGCCGCGGAGGGGTGGCTCTCGGCGCCCTTCGCGCCCCGGTGGGCCGTGCTCGCCGAGGCCTTCCGGGTTGCGCTGCCGCACGGCATCCGCCGCGGCGACGGCTGGGCACCGATGACGGAGTGGGGGGACGCGCACCCGTGGGATCCGGCGTGGCCCGCCGCACATCAGCGGCTGCGGCGGTTGGCAGGGCTGCTGGGGCTGGTGTGCGACGACGGCACCGAGCCGGAGTGGGCACGGATGCTGCGCAGCGGCGCCCCCGCCGACACGTCGAGCCTGTCCGCGCTGCTGCCGACCGAGGTCGACCGGGTCTTCCTGCAGAACGATCTCACCGCGATCGCACCGGGACCGCTGCAGCCCGCTCTCGACAACAGGCTCAGGGCGATGACCGAGCACGAGTCGGCGGCGCAGGCGTCGTCGTACCGCTTCACCGCGGAGTCCGTCGCGCGTGCGCTCGTCGACGGGGAGACGCAGAACGGCATCCTGGAGTTCCTCTCGAGCATCTCGCTGACCGGCGTCCCGCAACCGCTGGAGTACCTCGTGATGCAGGCGGCGGCGCGGCACGGCCTGGTGCGGGTCCGCGCGGACGAAAGCGCGGGCACCGTGGTCTCCAGCAGCGACCGGCACCTGCTGCAGGCCATCGAGGTGGACCGAGCGCTTCGGCCACTCGGCCTGGTGCGCGAGGGTGCCGAGCTGGTCTCCAGGGTCGCTGCGGAGACCGTGTCGTGGGCGCTGGCGGATGCGCACTACCCGGCGACGCTGGTCGACCGCGACGGACGGCCCGTGCCGGCGCGCCGTCGGCGGGTCGCCGATGCTGCGCCGGTGGAGCGCGTGTCGTACGCGGCGCTGATCGCACGCCTGCGGGCACGGCAGGGGCCGGATGCCGACGCCGCCTGGCTCGATCGTGAGCTCGATGCCGCGGTCCGCGCCAGGGCACTGGTGCGCGTCACGGTGGCCATGCCCGACGGCACCAGCCGCGAGCTCACGCTCGAGGCCACCGGGCTCGGCGGCGGCCGCCTGCGCGGGCGTGACAAGGCGGCCGATGTCGAGCGGACGCTGCCGGTGCGCAGCATCCGCTCGGTGACGCTCCTCGAACACTGAACCGTGGGACGCCCGCCCGAGCCGTGCCTCATGCCGGCCGGGTAGACTGGTCAGCTATGTCTGATGGCCCTCTCATCGTCCAGAGCGACCGCACGGTGCTGCTCGAGGTCGCGCACCCCGACGCCGAGTCGGCGCGGCACGAACTGGCGATCTTCGCCGAGCTCGAGCGGGCCCCGGAGCACATCCACACGTACCGGATCACCCGCCTCGGTCTGTGGAACGCCCGCGCGGCGGGGCACACCGCCGACGACATGCTGGAGACCCTCGACCGGTGGTCGCGGTTCCCGGTGCCACCGTCGGTGTCCGTCGACCTGCGCGAGACCGTGGAGCGCTACGGCCGGCTGGTGATCGAACGCGACGACGAGGGTGTGCTCATTCTGCGGTCCACCGACCCCGCGGTGCTCGCGCAGGTGGCGAACAACAAGCGCATCCAGCCGCTGCTGATCGGCAAGCCCACCCCCGACACGTTCGCGGTGGACGCGTGGGCGCGCGGGCAGATCAAGCAGGAACTGCTGAAGATCGGCTGGCCTGCGGAGGACCTCGCCGGCTACACCCCCGGGACCCCGCACGAGATCGACCTGGACGAGAGCGGCGGCTGGCAGATGCGGCCGTACCAGCGCGAGGCGGTCGAGGCGTTCTCGAAGGACGGCTCCGGCGTGGTGGTGCTCCCGTGCGGTGCCGGCAAGACGATCGTCGGCGCCGGCGCGATGGCAGCGACCAAGACCACGACGCTCATCCTGGTGACGAACACGGTCTCGGCCCGGCAGTGGCGCGATGAACTGCTCAAGCGCACCACCCTCACGCCGGAGGAGATCGGCGAGTACTCCGGCCAGGCCAAGGAGGTCCGGCCCGTCACGATCGCCACGTACCAGATCCTCACTGCGAAGCGGAAGGGCGAGTACGCCCACCTCTCGCTGCTCGACGAGATGGACTGGGGCCTCATCGTCTACGACGAGGTGCACCTGCTGCCCGCCCCGGTCTTCAAACTGACCGCCGACCTGCAGGCGCGTCGCCGCATCGGGCTCACCGCGACGCTGGTGCGCGAGGACGGCCGCGAGGGCGACGTGTTCAGCCTGATCGGCCCGAAGCGGTTCGACGCTCCGTGGAAGCAGATCGAGGCCCAGGGGTTCATCTCCCCCGCCGCCTGCTACGAAGTGCGCGTCGATCTGCCCCCGGGAGACCGGCTCGAGTACGCGGCCGCGACCGACGACGAGCGCTACCGACTGGCGGCATCCGCCCCGGCGAAGATCAAGGCCGTCCGCGAGCTCATCGCCAAGCACCCCGGCGAACAGATCCTGGTCATCGGCCAGTACCTCGACCAGCTCGAGACGCTGTCCGACGCGCTGGGCGCTCCGCAGATCACGGGTGCCACACCGGTGGACGAGCGCGAGGAGCTGTACCGGCAGTTCCGCGAGGGCGAGATCTCACTGCTGGTGGTGTCGAAGGTCGCGAACTTCTCGATCGACCTCCCCGAAGCGTCCGTCGCCATCCAAGTGTCCGGCTCGTTCGGCTCACGGCAGGAGGAGGCACAGCGCCTCGGGCGCCTGCTGCGCCCCAAGCAGTCGGACCACACCGCGAGCTTCTACACCCTCATCGCGCGCGACACCGTGGACCAGGACTACGCGCAGAACCGCCAGCGCTTCCTCGCCGAGCAGGGCTACAGCTACACGATCCTTGACGCGGACCGGCTCACGGCGGCGTAGCCGACTTGAGCCCCTGCGGAGTCACGCGTCGGCCGGGCGTTCCTCACCGGGTCTGACCCCACAGCGCCAGCAGGGCGCCGCGGGATCGTCGAGCAGCGCGCCGCACTCCGGGCACACCTTCGAGAGCCAGCACGCGCTGTCGCCGCCCTCGGTCTCGTTCATGCACCGGATGCTACTCCGCCGGGTCAGCCCTCACGACGGAACCAGTCCAGGATCAGTTCGGCCACCTCGTCGGGGGCGTCGTCGGTCATGAAGTGCGCGGCTCCCTCAACGAAGGCCAGCTCGAAGCGGTCGGCACGACGGTCGGCATCGCGGCAGATCCGTCGGACGATCTCTTCCCGGAACGGCCCGTCTTCACGACCGAAGGCGGCGAGAGTGGGTGGATGCAGCCGCATCCGCTTGTAGTCGCCGCGGGAGAGGCGCATGACCTCCGGGATGACCATTCCGCGGTACAGCGCTCTCACGGCGCGGCTGACCTCGGACCGGCTGTGCACCCGGAGGTACCCGTCGAGCGTCTCGTCGGTCATAGGCGTCGCGACCCATGGGTATCCGAACACCCAACGCAGCGACGCGCCCTCGCGGTGCCGCAGCATCCGCGGCATGTGACGGAAGGCGGGCAGCAGCCTCGGGGTGAAGATCATGAAGCCCGGCGGCACCGACAGCTGCACCGCCGAGCGCACCCGCTCCGGATGCGCGTACGAGAGCTGCCCCGCGACCACGGACCCCAGGTCGTGACTGACCACTCGGACGCGCGGAAGGCCGAGCCCGTCGAGCAGGGCGACGACGTCGTGCAGCATCGTCTCGCGTCGGTAGCCCGGCTCGTCGGCCTCGGTCCATCCGGAGCCGCGCAGGTCCGGGCAGATCACGCGGTACCCCGCGCCGGCAAGCCGCGGCCCGATCCGCCGCCACTGCCACCAGTGCTGCGGGAAGCCGTGCAGCATCAGCACCGGGTCACCGGTGCCGATCGTCGCGACGTGGGTCCGTAGACCGGGTGTGTCCACCATCCGATGCTCGAAGCCCGGGGCATCCGGTAGCGGCGGCGACCACGTCGTCGTGCCGGCGGTGTGCGATGCGGGCGTGTCCATGATGAGCCTCTCCCTCGATGCGAGCAGGCCGCCCCAGCCATGCGCCCAACTGTACTACTTTCATAGTAGTTTGTCACTACGTCTGTAGTATGACGTCATGAGCACCACCCGCGACCGCGCCCTGGATGCCGCCGTCGACCTCGTCGGTACCGAGGGCGTCCGCGCCCTCACCCACGCCCGGGTGGACGCCGCCGCCGGACTCCCCCCGGGGTCCACCTCGAACCACTTCCGCACCCGCGCGGCGCTGCTGGCGGGCGTGATCGACTGGATCGCCGAGAGCGAGCGTGCGGAAGGAGGCTTCCCGGCTCCGATCGAAACGGAACAGGGCCTCGTCGACATGCTCGTCACGGCGATGGAGATCGAGTCCGGCCCGCGAGCCGCCCGCACGCGCGCACGCTATGCCCTGTTCCTCGAAGCCGTCGATGACGAGGCCGTGACCCCGCTGCGCCATCAGCGGCGCATCTTCGAGGAGTGGACCCGGTCGCTTCTCGAGGCCATCGGCGGACCGGCGGCGGCCGAGCGCGCCCCGATGCTCATGGCCGCGTGCGACGGTCTGCTCCTGCACCGGATCACCGTCGATCCGGACGCACCGCTCGCGGCATCCGTCGCCCTCGCCGTCGCCGCGGCTGTGCACGGCCCCGCAGCCTGAGCCGCCGATCCGCATCCAATCAGCCGCGGCATGGGTGGGATCACCATAATGGGGACATGACTGATGCGCGCATCCTGGTCGTCGACGACGAACCGAACATCCGCGACCTGCTGTCCACGGGTCTCAGCTTCGCCGGGTTCCAGGTGAAGACGGTCGCGAACGGTGCGGCCACCATCTCCGCCGTCCTCGAGGAGGAGCCCGACCTCATCATCCTCGACGTCATGCTGCCCGACATGAACGGCTTCAGCGTGACCAAGCGTCTCCGAGGTGCCGGGTTCACGGCGCCCATCCTGTTCCTCACCGCCAAGGACGACACGCAGGACAAGATCGAGGGCCTGAACGCCGGGGGCGACGACTACGTCACCAAGCCCTTCGCGCTCGACGAGATCGTCGCGCGCGCACAGGCCATCCTCCGCCGCACCATGCAGGCCGACGAGGAGTCCCTGATCCGCGCCGGCGAGCTGTCGATGGACCAGGACACCCACGACGTGTTCGTCGGCAAGGTGCCGATCGAGCTCAGCCCCACCGAGTTCAAGCTGCTGCGCTACCTGATGCTCAACCCGAACCGGGTGCTGTCCAAGGCGCAGATCCTCGACCACGTGTGGGAGTACGACTTCAACGGCGACGCCGGGATCGTGGAGAGTTATATCTCCTACCTGCGGCGCAAGATCGACCCGCACACCGAGGAGTCCGTCATCCAGACCAAGCGCGGCTTCGGGTACATGCTCAAGGTCGGCAAGACCGCCTGACCGGCCGGGCGGCGGACGTGGCGAACGGATCCGACTCCGTCACCCTCTGGTGGCGGCGGATCAGCCTGCGCGCCAAAGTCACCGGGGTCACCGTCGCAGTCCTCGCACTCGGACTGGTCGTCGCCGGGATCGGCACCGTCCCCATCCTCCGCGGCGCGATGATCAGCAACATCGACGCGCAGCTGCCGGCCCTGGCGACCACCTCGCAGGCCGACCGCTTCTTCACCGTCAGCGCACAGAACGGGCGGCTGGTGTTCACCGAGCGCGGGAACACGGGCAGGGCGACCGACCACGTGGTGGCGTTCTACGACACGGACGGCACACCGCTCGCGCAGGCCGGCGGCCAGACGAACGCAGACCGACCGATCTTCCCGGACTCCTTCACCCTGCAGGCCGCACAGGCCCAGGAGGATCAGGTGATCCCGCTGGCCTCCTCGCAGGGCGCGGGCTTCCACGCCGCCGTGTCGACGAAGAGCGCCGAGGGCCTGAGCTACGTCCAGCTGGTGGCGCTGCCGCTCGACGAGGCCGACAAGATCGTCGGCACCTACTTCGCGGTCTACACGACGGTCGCGCTGGTGACGATCCTGCTCGCAGCGCTGCTCATCCGCGGGCTCGTCACGCTCACGTTCCGCCGGTTGGGGCACGTGGAATCCACGGCGATGGCGATCGCGGCGGGCGACTTCAGCCAGCGGTTGACGGATCTGGAACCGACCACCGAGGTGGGGCGGCTGAACGCCGCGATCAACACGATGCTCGACCGGGTGGACCGTTCGCTGGCTCAGCGCGATCGGACGGTGCAGAACATGCGTCGCTTCATCGGCGATGCAAGCCATGAGTTGCGCACGCCTCTGGTGAGCGTGCGCGGCTACGCCGAGCTGTACCGCATGGGCGCCATCCGCGGCGAGGAGGACACCGCCAGGGCGATGGAGCGCATCGAGAAGGAGGCGATCCGGATGGGCGTGCTCGTCGAGGACCTCCTCGCTCTCGCCCGCCTGGACGAGGAGCGCGAACGCGAACTGCAGATCGTGCCGCTCGATCTGCGCCCGATCGCCCGCGACGCCGCCCTGGACGTGCGGGTCGCGTCGCCGGGCCGCACCGTGACGGTGATCGACACGACCGCGGAGGACGCCGCGCCGGAACGACCGGACACCTCGACCGACCCGCAGCCCGCCCCGCCCGGACCCGCGCCGGCTGCCCGTGGACGCGCCGGGGCGACCATCGCCCGCCTGCGCCGACGCGCGCGGACGACGACAGAAGTGCCGTCCATCGACTTCACCGAGGCGACCGACGCTCCGGTGCGCACCCCACCGATCGTGCTCGGCGAGGACAACAAGGTGCGCCAGGTGGTGACCAACCTGCTCGGCAATGCGCGCCGGTTCTCGCCGGAGGAGAGCCCGATCGAGATCGTCGTGGGAGCCGATCGGCGGCTGGGCGTCGGCACGATCGCCGTCGTCGACCACGGTGAAGGCGTGCCTCCGCAGATCCGCGAGCACATCTTCGAACGGTTCTGGCGAGCGGACACCTCCCGCGCGCGGGAGACCGGTGGGGCCGGCCTGGGCCTGGCCATCGTGGCATCCATCGTCGAGTCGTTGCGGGGGTCGGTGCGCGTGGACGAGACCCCGGGAGGCGGCGCCACCTTCGTCGTCTCGCTGCCGCTCGCGCCCGCGCAGGCGACGCCCGAGCACCTCCTCGAGGAGACGCAGCCGCTGGACCGCCTCGAGCTCTGACCGCCGGCGACGGCCGGATGCCGTTCGCTCTGCACATCGCCGTCGGCACCGGAGATTCTCCACGGATGCCGGGAAACGGCGCTCCCCCGTGCCGGCCGCCGACCTAGTGTCGGAAGCCCGTCGAGAGGAGATCCCATGTCCGTCTTCACCGTCGACACCGACGCGGTCCATGCCGCGCACGGCGCGGCCCGCGCGACCATGGAACGACTGCAGGGCGAGTCCACATCGCTGATGGCGCAGCTCGGTCAGCTGCAGTCGTCGTGGACAGGCGCCGCGGCTGCCGCGTTCCAGGAGTGCAGCGAGCAGTGGCGCGGCGCCCAGATGCACGTCGAGCAGGTGCTCGCGTCGATCAGCGGCGCGCTCGCGTCCGCCGCCGCGCAGTACGCCGACGCGGACCAGTACTCCGCGAGCCTGTTCCGGTGACGCAGAGACGCCCCCGGCTGTGAACTGCTGCCGGGGGCGTCTTGCTGTCGGATCAGATCGTCAGACCGTCACCTCGTGGGTTCGACTCAAAAGTCCATTCCGCCGGACGGGTCGGCCGGAGCAGCGGAAGCCTTCTCGGGCTTGTCCGCCACGACCGCCTCGGTGGTGAGGAACAGACCGGCGATCGACGCGGCGTTCTGCAGCGCCGAGCGGGTGACCTTGGCCGGGTCGATGATGCCCTGTGCGAACATGTCGCCGTACTCGCCGGTCGCGGCGTTGAGGCCGTGACCGTTCTCGAGCTCGGAGACCTTGTTGGCCACGACGCCCGGCTCGAGGCCGGCGTTCTGGGCGATCTGCTTCAGCGGAGCCTCGATCGCGACACGCACGATGTTGGCACCGGTGGCCTCGTCACCGGTCAGCTCGAGACCGGCGAGCGCACGGGTACCCGCCTGGATGAGGGCGACGCCACCACCGGGGACGATGCCCTCCTCAACGGCCGCCTTCGCGTTGCGGACGGCGTCCTCGATGCGGTGCTTGCGCTCCTTGAGCTCGACCTCGGTGGCCGCGCCCGCCTTGATGACGGCCACGCCGCCGGCGAGCTTGGCGAGGCGCTCCTGCAGCTTCTCGCGGTCGTAGTCGCTGTCGGTGTTCTCGATCTCCCGGCGGATCTGGGTCACGCGACCCTCGATCTGCGAGGCCTCACCGGCACCCTCGACGATGGTGGTCTCGTCCTTGGTGACGATCACCTTGCGGGCGCGGCCGAGCAGGTCGAGCGTGGTGTTCTCGAGCTTGAGGCCGACCTCCTCGGTGATGACCTGACCACCGGTGAGGATCGCGATGTCCTGCAGCTGCGCCTTGCGACGGTCGCCGAAGCCCGGAGCCTTGACGGCGACGGACTTGAAGATGCCGCGGATCTTGTTGAGCACGAGGGTCGCGAGAGCCTCGCCCTCGACGTCCTCGGCGATGATGACGAGCTCCTTGCCGTCCTGGATCACCTTGTCGACGACCGGCAGCAGGTCCTTGATGTTGCCGATCTTCTGGTTCGCGATGAGGATGTACGGGTCCTCGAAGACCGCCTCCTGGCGCTCCGGGTCCGTGACGAAGTACGGGTTCAGGTAGCCCTTGTCGAAGCGCATGCCCTCGGTGAGCTCGAGCTCGGTGCCGAAGGTCTGCGACTCCTCGACGGTGACCACGCCCTCCTTGCCGACCTTGTCGATCGCTTCGGCGATGAGCTCGCCGATCGCGGTGTCAGCGGCGGAGATCGAAGCGGTGGCCGCGATCTGCTCCTTGGACTCGATCTCCTTGGCGCTGTTCAGCAGCTCCTCGGTGATCGCGGCGACGGCCTTCTCGATGCCGCGCTTGAGCGAGATGGGGTCGGCGCCGGCTGCGACGTTGCGCAGCCCCTCGCGGACCAGCGCCTGCGCCAGCACGGTGGCCGTGGTGGTGCCGTCACCGGCGACGTCGTCGGTCTTCTTCGCGACCTCCTTGACGAGCTCCGCACCGATCTTCTCGTACGGGTCGTCGAGCTCGATCTCCTTCGCGATCGACACACCGTCGTTCGTGATGGTGGGAGCGCCCCACTTCTTCTCGAGCACGACGTTGCGACCGCGGGGGCCGAGGGTCACCTTGACGGCGTCGGCCAGGATGTTCAGGCCACGCTCGAGGCCGCGGCGGGCCTCCTCATCGAAAGCGATGATCTTTGCCATGAGTCTTTCGTCCCTCCCGGACGTAGGCGTTGCGATTTAGCACTCAGGGTGAGCGAGTGCTAAACCCAGTCTGGCACTCGACCCATGAGAGTGCAAGCCGCGCGGGCGGTCGCGATCAGCCGGTGGGCGTCCCCGTGCCGGCATCCGTCCGATCCAGCCCGATGACGACCGTCAGTTGCGGGGTCTCGGAGTCGTTCAGGTCGGCGTAGAAGTCGCTCTGCTGCACTTCGGCGCCGAGCAGCTCCGCGAGTCCAAGCGCCGCCGACTGGTCGGCGTCGTCCACGTAGAACACGGTGGTCCGCTCGAACTCGGCGCTGGCCCCGTCACTGCCGAACAGCAGTTCCTCGTTCCAGCCCTCGGCCAGCAGCAGCTCGCGCACCTCACCGACGAGGCCCTCTTCGGGGGTGGCGTTGAGGATCATGACGCGGTACGAGGTGTCGACCTCGGCCGCCACTCCCGGCGTCTGCACCTGCGTGGGCTCGGCCTCGGGGAACAGCGAGATGCGGTCCATCATCACCAGCGCCACGAAGATTCCGACGACGATGAGCACGAGTGCCGCGGCGGCGGACCACAGCAGCAGCACCAGACCGCTCATGCCCGGGTTCTCGGCCCGGTGAGCGCCGACCCTGCCGTCGGCACGCGGAACGTCGTCGAATCGGTCGTGAGCGGGGTGGGGCACCATCCGATGCTAGCGGGAGGTGCCCGTGAGTCCGCGCGGAACACCGCCTGGCGCGGTCAGCCGACGAAGCCGCGCATCCGCGCGGCGCGCCGGTCGGCCCGCTGGTCGCGGATGCGACGCAGCCGTCGCACCAGTAGCGGGTCGAACTGCAACGCCGCCTCCGTGTCGATCAACCGTCCGAGCAGCTGGTAGTAGCGGGCCGGGCTCATCCCCAGCTGTGCGCGGATCGTCTCCTCCTTCATGCCGCCGTGCCGCGGCCAGGCCGCTTCCAGCGTCAGGATCGCGCGGTCGCGATCGGTGAGGTCTCCGAGCATGTCACCAGGCTACGAGCGTCGCGGCGTTTCGTCGGGATGCCACTCCCACCACCGTCCGAGCGGGTCGGCTCGCGCGATCACCCGTCCGTCCAGCGCCACCGCGAACCCCTCGCCGTCATCAGGATCGAGCGGCGGTCGCCACCCGTCATGCAACCCCGGTGCGTCGATCGTCACCCAGCGGGCGTCGAGCGCGCGGATGCCGTCGATGAGCGCGAGCCGTCGCGGACGCGGCAGGTACACGAGCACACCCGGGGTGGTCACCACGAGTGTCGCGTCGGCCGGGGCGAGGGCGGCGGTGTCGTGCAGCAGATCGGCCGCCTCTCCGGCACGCAGCAGCGGCGGGTCATCCGCGGCGATGCGCAGAGCGGCGGAGATGCGCGCGGCGCGTTCGGTCTCCCCCGGCCACACCAGCGCCGACAGCCACGCCGCATCGTCAGGATCCCTGGCGTCCAGCGGTGCGAGGTCGATGCCGGCGCGCCACACCACCTCCGGCATTCGCAGGGGCGGCAGCGGCCCGCAGACCCTGCTGGTCAGCACGACCGGCGACGGACCGCCGCGCGGGTCGAGCGCCCGGCGCAGCTCGCCGTCCGGCCCCACCAGGCGGTACGAGTACCGATCCGGGTACAGGCACAGACCGGCCGCCGCGCCGATCTCGAGCAGCGCGATCGGCCCGTCGACGGCGCCGAGCGCGGGCAGCAGCGCGCTCAGCCGCAGCGGCTCGTTGGTCTGCACGCTGCGCTGGGCGCACTCGGCGACGACGGCATCCGCGTGCTCGAGGACGAACGAGCGCCAGCGGTCGTAGCCGGCGACGGGCGCGCCCAGCATCCGGGCCACCGCGAACACCAGCGGCGGCTGCCGGTGCTGCTCGTCCAGCCGCGCCAGCACCGCACACATCTCGGCGTCGGCGGCCACCCCCTGCGCCCACTCGGTGTAGCGGATGCTGCGCCCCGGCGTCTCGTCGCGCGCGAAGCGCGCGTAACGCTGGCGCACGGCATCCGTCATCCGTTCATTGTCGCCGATGCCGCCCGGCGTCGGACGCGCGAGAATGGAGGAGACCCTGGAGGTACACATGTCGTACAGCGTGAACAAGTCCGAAGCCGAATGGCGCGCCGAGCTCGGCGACGAGCAGTACGCGGTGCTGCGCGAGGCCGCCACCGAACGGCCGTGGACCGGCGAGCTCCTCGACGAGAAGCGGGACGGTCTCTACCGTTGCGGCGCGTGCGGCGCGGAGCTGTTCAAAAGCGGCACGAAGTTCGACTCGGGCTGCGGTTGGCCGAGCTTCTACGAGTCCGTGCGGCCGGAGGCGGTAGAACTGATCGAGGACCGCAGCCTCGGCATGGTGCGCACCGAGGTGCGCTGCGCGAACTGCGGATCGCACCTGGGGCACGTCTTCCCGGACGGCTTCGGCACCCCCACCGGCGACCGCTACTGCATGAACTCGCTGGCGCTGACCTTCACCCCCGAGGAGTCGTGAGCGTAATCGAGGCGGTGCGCGGACGCACCTCGTGGTCGAAGGTCACCGAGGAGGCGCCCTCGCACGACGAGCTGCTGCCCATGATCGCGGCCGCGGGCCGCGTCGCCGATCACTCGTCGCTGCGACCATGGCGGCTGATCGAGCTGCGCGGTGACGACCGGGTGGTGTTGGGCAAGGCCATCGCCAAGGCCGAGCACGACCGCAAGCCGTCGACCAAGCCCTTGCGGGCACCCCTGCTGATCGCGGTCGTGGTGAGCTACCGCAAGAGCGGGAAGGTGCCGCGGTGGGAGCAGGATGCGGTCGCCTCGGGCGTGGCGCACATGCTGAGTCTGCTGCTCGACGATGCCGGGTGGGGCGTGATCTGGCGCACCGGCGGGTTCACCCGTTCGAAGGCGGTCAAGAAGGCGCACGGGTTGAAGAAGAACGAGGAGCTGCTGGGCTGGCTGTACGTGGGCGGCAAGCCGGCGGGCAAGGGGCCGGGGCGGCGCAAGACCGTCGACCCGGAGTCGATGATCAGCCGGATACCGTCGCGGACGAAGTGAGTCAGCGCCCTCGGCGCGGCAGAGCGACCACGACGGAGGCCCCGGCGAGCACCACCATGCCGATGAGCTGCCACAGCTCCGGCCCCTGATCGACCGGCCACAGCAGGTCGATCAGCACCGAGGTGACGAGCTGGCCGAGCACACTGCCGAGCCCCATCAGCAGCACGCCGGTGTGGGCCACGAGGAACGCGCCGAGCAGGATGTACGCGAAGCCGAGCAGCCCACCCAGATACAGCCACGGCTCGGCCGGGAGCGCGGCGGGCAGGCCGCGGGCCGCGACGCTGATCGACGCGGCGGCGACCAGCACGACGGTGCCGGCGATGAAGCTCATCAGGGTGGCGCTGATCGGCGACCCCACCCGCTTTGCGAGGCGTCCGTTGGCGCCCGCCTGCCAGGCGATGCCCGCACCGGTGAGGAACGGGAGCAGGAGCAGCCACAGCGGGGCGGATGCCAGCACGTCGCCGCCCAGCGAGAATGCGACCGCGGCGAGCGCGAGCGCCCCTCCGACCACCCGGCCGAGGGTCACCGCGACCACCCCGGCGGGGCCGAAGCCGACCCGGTCGAGGATGAGCCCGTGCAGGGTCTGCCCCGCCACCACGCCGACGGTGAAGAGCGAGACGCCGAGGACGCCGGCGACCAGCCCCTGTGTGGAGACCGTCAGCGCACCGCACGCGCCGCCGAGCAGCATCCAGAACGGAATCGTGCGGCGGCGGATGCCGTGCACCAGCCTGCCCACCCCTGCGCGCGCCGACGGGAGGCACGGGATCACCAGGAGGAGTGCGATCAGTCCGACGGCGAATGAGATCAGCCCGGCGACGATCCCGTCCTCGATGCGGACGCCGAGCACGCCGTTGATGCGGGCCTGGATCGCCGTCATCGCCCCGATGGAGACGGCGCCGCCCAGTGCCAGCCAGGCGGGGAGGGGGCGCGCGTCGGTCATCGGCGCCACCCTACCCGAGTCGTGTCTCGTGATCGGAACCGGCGGGGATGCCGGATGCCCGGGCGACGCTGTCGGGTGTGAGGGCTACGCTGTGCGCATGTGCGCGAGCTACGGACTTGACCCCCGTTTCACCGACGCCGAACTGCTGGCGGAGGCCGACGAGGCGGTGCTGGAGGGGCTGCGTTCCTGGGCCGCCGGCAATGCCGGCGAGACGCTGCGCCCCACCGGGCGGAACCTGCGCAATCTGAACCCGGTGGTGCGCTTCGACGAGGGCGCGCCGACCCTCGAACACGCCTGGTGGGGTTTCCTGGTCGATGGTAAGCCGGCCCGGTTCCCGTCCATCAACACGCGGTCCGAGCGGCTGCAGGAACAGCCCGGGAAGGCACGCGGCCGGGCGATCGTCCCGACCACGGGCTGGTTCGAGATGCAGAAGCCGAGCCGGGTGTGGCACGAGTTCGGGCTCGGGTCCGGCATCCTGTTCGGCATGGCGGCGGTGACGCAACGCGGCCGCACCCCCGACGGCGACTGGGTGACCTGCTACTCGATCGTGATGCGGCCGGCCCCGGAGCACCTGGCCGGCATCCACGATCGGATGCCGGTGCTCGTCCCGTCCGCATTCGCGGACGACTGGCTCGGCGCGGATCCCTCCCGCGAACTCATCGACCAGGCGCTGGCGGAGGCGTCCCGGCTCGACGAGCGGGTGGCGGCGGTCCCCCGCCCCGACGACAAGGGCCCTCAGACACTGTTTTGAGCGGCCGCGGTGCCGTCAGGATCGCTGCCATCGGGCCGACCCGGTTCGGCCTCCCGACCCGCCCCGTTCTCGGCGAGGTAGCCGAGCCGGCGCAGGGTCTCGGCGTTGCGCCAGCGCACGAGTGCGTCGGCGACGAGGTCGGGGATGAGGGTGGCCGGCCCCTTCACGGGAGTCTCGTGAATGCGCACCAGGCATCCGTCGCCCTTCGCGCGCACCTCGATGAGGATCTTCGCCTCGCCGATCGGCCAACCGCGGGCCTGCAGCACGACCCGCTCGGGCGGTTGCCACTCCAGCGAGACGGTGGTGTCGTCGATGAGCACCGGCCACACGCCGACGGAGTGGTGCAGACGCGTGCCCACTGCCGGCCAGCCGTGGTCGACCTGCCGCATGCGGGACGCGCCGACCACCCAGGAGGGGTAGAGCCATCCGTCGCGCAGCACCGCGAACACGGCCTCGGGACTGCACTGCAGAAAGCGCACGTTGTGGGCGACCACGGGACCTCCTCGATTCGCGCGTCCACCGATCCGGCGGGCCGACTCGGCCATCCTGCCCTCATCGCGGGCAGGGCGACCAGCACTTGCGCGGGGGCATCCGCATTGCTACGAACCGCCGCGGCGCCCGCTCAGGCGAGTGCGGGCTCGGTGGTCGTCGCGACGGCCTGCCCGTCGAGCAGCAGCTCACCGGTGGCGTTCAGCCGCTCCATGAGCGCGTGGATGCGCCGCGAATCGATCGGCGGACTGTCCGCCGTGTCGAACCCGAACTGCAGGGGGATCGCCGGATGGATCCAGATGGTCCGCTTACGGTTGACACTGTCGTTCACCGGAAACCAGGTCATCATGAAGCTCTCCTGGCGCCGGAGCTTCGTGGTGATCACGATCTTGAGATGCGCGAGCGCCACATCATCGATGACGATCTCGTCCCCGGAGCCGTCGTACTTCATTCTGCCCATGCGTGAACACTAGACCTCCACAGACCGAAAACCGAGCGCTGGCACCTCAAGCCATCTGCCGCAACCCCATCTTCCGCGGCCGGGGGAAGACGGTACGGTCCAAACCATGGGCGACATGCAGACAACGACACGCACGCTGATCGCCGTCAACGGGGCGCGCTACTCACTCGCGCGCGGCGAGGATGTGGACGACCTGAAACGGCGGATCGAGGACGCCGTGCACACCGGGGGGAAGTTCGTCGACTTCATGAGCGAGACCTGCGGGATGAGCGTCCTGGTCTCGCCTGGGGCCGACGTCACCATCTCCACGGGCAGTGACGAGGCGCCGTACGATCGCGACATCGAGGAGCCGGCGTTCGGCTTCCCTGATCTCTGAGGAGGATGACTGAGCCGACTGCGGGACTCGAACCCGCGACCGCCTGTTTACAAGACAGGTGCTCTACCAGCTGAGCTAAGTCGGCGAGGCCCGGAATACCGGGCTTCTCTGGCGGTCTGCGCGAGCAAGGTGGTAGCCGACCCCGCACAAACCCCGCACATTTCAATCCTGCGGAACGTGCATCGCCAAGTCTAGAGCGTCGGCTGCCCTGCTGCCGCCCACGGTCTTCGACATGTACGTCCGCATCGTGACGTGGGGATCGGTGTGTCCGAGGTACTCCGCGATGTCGCGCGCCGACAGCCCCGCCTGATCGAGCGCCGTCGCCACGGTCTTCCGGAAGCTGTGGAATGTGTAGTCACTGAGCCCCAAACGCTCCCGCGCATCCTGCCAGTCGGCGGACGTGTTCGTCCGGTCACGACGCTTGCCCAGTGGTGTGGGGAACAGCGGCCCTGCGCCGAGTGCTCGACCGGCGAGCATCACCGCCACGCTCGGCGGCACGGTGAGGCGCCTCACGCCGGCGTCAGTCTTCGACTTCCGCACCGTCACGACCGCCCCGATCCGAGGGACTCCCCCGGGCGCGATGATCATCACGTCCGTCCCGTCGAGGCTGATCGCCTCGCTGATCCGCACGCCGGTGCCGGCGATGAACTCCACCAGGTCGGCCAAGTCGAGTGCTCTCAGCTGCGCGTCGCCGCGGACCGCTTCGATGAGGCCGGGGAGGACGTCGAGCGGGACCGCCTTCGCCCCGACGCGCTTGCCCTCGATGGGCGCGAGGTCCCGCACCGGGTTGCGCTCGAGCGCGTCGTTGCGGACGGCGAGCCCCATGATGCCCGACAGGACGGCCCTGGTGTTCTTCGCCGTGCCGACGCCGTATTCCTCGACGACCACGTCGAGGAACCGCTGCAGTCGCTCCGGCGTGATCTCCGAGATAGCGAGTTGCCCGATGCGCGGGTTGATGATCCGCTGCACCAGGTCCCGGTATCCCTCGACGGTGCGGGGCGCACGGTTCGCCTTCGACGCGAGGAACTTCACGCCGAGGTCCTGCATTCGCGTCTCACGCTTCACGTCCGTCTGCGCGCCCTCCTGGATCGTCGTCAGCGCGGACTTGAGAGCCGTCTCTGCCTTCGCGCGCGACGGGGCGAACCGCTCCACCTGCTTGAGGCTGCCCGACGGGAACCGGTAGCGCGTGCGGGCGCGCCACTTCCCCGGTTCGACCTCAACCGTCGTGATCCGGCCGTAGCTATTCAGCGGAGTCCGCGGCCGTGCCATCCGAACGCTCCTTGTCCAGAAGGTAACCCGTCAACTCGTCGCCTCGCCCCCAACGTTCTCGCGCTCTTGTCGCGTAGTCCGCGAAGTCGGATGCATGCAGCGTCCGCATGAAATGTCCGTCGTTCTCGCTTGGCAGCAAGGGAGGGGTAGGAATCGCGCGCCGCACAGTCTCGTCTACCGACAACGCGATCCAGAACTCGGATTCCTCTGCCCCTTCTGGCACTTTCTCGCCCGCCGCAACCAGGTCGTCGGCCGCTTGTGCGAGCGCCAGTCGAGCATTGAGAAATCCGGCCGTCGACCCAACCAATCGATCATGCGCACGCGACAGAGTTCCCATGCGCGCCCACCAAATCGCCTCAAGCGGGCGCGTGGTGAGTTCTTCGATACGGTTCATGCCGAGAACATCGACAAGCACCTCGGCCTCAGCGAGTTTTATCGCTCGCTCGCCTCTCTCTATGGCGACCACGGTGGGCTGAGACCACTTGAAGCCTCTACTGCGCATCTCCGCTGCTAGCGCGGTCTGCGACATGTCGCCACGAAGTTTGGCTAGGTTTGCCCCGATCCGCTCGTCTGCTGAGGTCATGGCACGATCCTACTTGGAATTATCTGATCGTGTCACTTGCGCTCTCCTGATATGTGTTCTACTATCAGCGTTATCGAAGTCCTCGCTTTGATCCCCCTGATAGGAGCCATGATGAGCCTTGTTGAGAGCCCCGAGTTGCCGCCGCTCGCCACTGTGCGAGACGTCTCGGCGTTCACGAAGGTGAGCCTGCCTACGCTCGCGCGTTACCGAGCTGACGGCACCGGCCCCAGGTTCATTCGGATCGGCCGTTCGGTTCGTTACCGGCGCGAGGACGTTCTCGCGTGGCTCGACTCGCTCGCGAGCGGTGAAGCCTGATGCTCACCGAAACGAAGAATGCCCCCGAGTCCGCTGCAACGGACGCCGAGGGCGAGAACCGGAACACCAACCATCACGGAGGAGAACCAGCCATGTCCAGTGTCTCAGAAACCACAGACAACATCGAGACGTGGATCATGCCGTCAGGACGCCGCGGCACGATCGACCTGTCACAGAACCTGGCAGGCGTCGACAGCCTCCGACGCACGCTCCGTGAGGCCGGCGCTGTCCCCGTGGCGGAAGCAGACGCGGCGCCCGTCCAATGCCCCGAGCATGACTGGTGCGACATCAACCATGCCGACCCGGCGAACACCCCGGGCCTGCACCGGAAGACGTTCGAGCGCGGCGCGGTTCGCTTCGACTTCTTCGTCGACGACCTCGACGACGACAACCCCGTCTACCTCTCATGGTGCGACTCGTTCGACGAGGAGTTCACACCGGCGACCCTCTACGAGCTCAACACGCTCGCGGCCTCCATCATCGTAGGCAAGGCCGCTTTCGAACTGTTCGTCGCAGAGGTGACCCAGTGAGCCGGGACCTCAACACGGCTATTGCCGCCGTGTTCGCTAAGTCGCTCGAGCGCCAGGGCGGCACGCCCGCTGACCTCGCGGCGGCGATCGGCATAAGCCCGTTCCGGGCCGCCCGCCTCCTCGCCGGGTACGCGCCGTGGACGCTTGTCGACGCGTTCGCCGCGGCCGAGTACCTGGCCACCGACGTCAATGAGGTCGTGCGTGCTCTGCACGGTGATGCGGCGCACGATGAGTGGCGTACGCTCCGCCGCGCTCCAGAAGTTGATGACCGGCAGCGGGCGCTGGAGGACATGTGAGCGGGCGGAGGGCGACGCCGACAACAGGTGTAGCCCTCCCACGCCACCGGATCAGCCCTGAGGCGTCGAAGACGCTAGGCGGCTGGGTCGAGGGGCTGGCGTCCGGCCAACTGCGCCTATGGCAGCTTCCCGACGCTGTCGTGTCGCTCTACTGGCTCGGATACCAGCACGGCTCAGCATCGCGTGACGAAGAGGTGCACAACCTGCGCGTCGACCGCGATCGCCATTGGCTGCTTGCCCTGCCTGAGGATGACCGGCGCAGCTACCTGCTCGACCGGCTGGACGAAGCCGCACGGCTCGCGAACCGACCCGACGTCGACGACGTTCTCGATGAGGCATGGCGGCTGTACGTCGCCAGCTTGAACAACCTTCGTAAGCCAGTGCGGCTCACATCAACTGAACACGGAAGGAAGGCCGCCTGATGTCTGATCAGCGTGACCTGTTGCTCACCCCCGCATCCCAGATCCCGACTCGCCGCCAAGCATGGCTGTGGGCGGGACGCATCCCGCTTGGTACGACGACGATTTTCGCGGGTCGAGGCGGTGAAGGAAAGTCCACGTTCGCTCTGTATCTCGCTGCGCTCATCAACAAGGGCGAACTTGACGGCGACCTGCACGGCACTGCCTACCCCGTGCTGATCATCAGCCACGAAGACGACTGGTCGACGGTGATGAATCCCCGCCTGATCAGCGCGGGCGCGAACCTCGATCACGTCTATCAGGTGCGCGTGCGGATGACCGTGGACGAGATCACCTCGGAGACCGTGCCGGCCTTCCCGCTCGACCTGCAGCTGAGCCGCGACGCGGTCGAGCAGACCGGGGCGAAGCTCATCATTGTCGACCCGATCACTTCGACCATTAGCGGCGACCTCCACAAGGTCACCGACGTGCGCCGGTCACTCGATCCGCTCACTCAGCTTGCGCAGGATCTTGAGCTTGCCGTCATCGGCATCATGCACTTCAACAAGGGCACCGGCAACGCCTCAGACAAACTCTCGGGGTCTCATGGGTTCCGCGACGCAGTGCGATCGGTTCTGCTGTTCGCGACGACGAGAGCGGGCAACGCGTGGTGACCGTCGACAAGTCCAACTACTCCCGGGAACGCGGCGCATCATTCGCATTCAACCTCGTCAGCACCCCCATCTACACCGACGACGGCGCGTGCACCGACGTCGGCAGGGTGCAATATCTCGGTGACACCGACGTGACGGTCAGCGACATCATTAACCGTGCGAACGGTGACGCCGAAACCGTCGACGATCGCAATGCCGCACAGGCGTTCCTCCTCGACTACCTCCGAGACCGGGACGGGTATGAAGCCCCGGCCGGTGAAGTCATCAAGGCAGGTCGCGCTGCCGGGTTCAGCGACACCGATCTCAAGAACGCCCGAAAGCGATGCCGCGACCCGCGCATCGAGTCGCAGAAGTCCGGGTTCGGAGCCGGATGGGTCTGGGCGATCAGCACCGAAGGTGTCACCGAAGGTGTCCAAGGTGTCACTTCCCGAAACCCTGACACCTTCGACACCTTCGTGACACCTTCGCCCGGTGAACCCGCCGACGACAAGGAGGCTGCCCCAGTGTCCTACATCGACCACCGACCCGAGATAGTCGCCCGGGCCGACATGCGCTGCCCGGTCTGTGAGGAACCGGTCGGCATGCTTCACCCCGGCTATTGCGACACGACCGACACCGCCCACGCCAACCACCGTTCGGACGCGATGGCGGTCACCCGATGATCACCCGAGACGCATTCGGCCGACTCGCGTCCGGTCTCTGCCCTGACTGTGACGCCGAGCTCCGCACGGTGGAGATCTCCCCGCGAGTCACCGTCGCCCAAATCATGCACGACGACACCTGCCCATGGTTGGCCCACCAGAACCGCACCACGAAGGAGAACAACCGATGAGGACCCCGAACCCCGCCGAGCTCGCACGCGTTAACCGTGACGCGCTGCGGCACACACCGATCGAAGCGCTGATCGGCGATGACGGGCTGCTCGACCCCGCCCGGGTCGATGCTGTCCGCTACATCCTCGACGCGTACAAAGTGCTCGTCGAGATCCCGGCCCGACCGCACCCCAGCCTGACCCCCGAGGCGATCGCTTACGGCGCTGCCCGATTCACAGAAGCCCGATTCACAGAAGGAGGCCTCTGATGCCCGAACGACCCTTCGTAGCCCCGGCGCACCGATACGCCTTGAACACCGCAGACGGTGAGACCGTGCGCGCCGTCGCCGCGGTCCTGAACCAACCGAGCGGCGACCCCGAGCCGGGGGTCATGGTGCACGCCGGGCAGAACGTGCGCCTTGTCATTCCCACCGCCGACGCTGTCCGACTCGCAAACCAGATCGCCGACATCGCCCTGACACAGAGGATCGAGAAAGCATGACCACCGACACCACCGAGAACGCGCCTGAGGCGCCCGACACCGACTCGGACGCCCCGGAGGGCACCGAGACTCCCGAAACGCCCGCAGACGAGCAGCCCGACCCCGCCGATGACACTCCGGATGACCTCAGAGCAGCCCGCCATGAGGCTGCAACCCGGCGCAAGGAACTCCGAGCCGTCCAAGCCGAACGGGACACCCTGCACGGCACCGTAGCCACGCTGCAACGGCAACTCACCGAACAGCTGATCGCCAACACGGATGCCCTCCCGTGGATGCACCGCCCCGCCGACCTGTTCGAAATCGGTGGCGTGGACGTCGCTGACCTCACCGACGACGCCGGGAACATCGACCCGAGCAAGCTCGCCGACGCGCTCACCACGCTGCAGGGCGAACGCCCCTACCTGTTCGGCACGCGCCCCGTCACCGGCTACCCACTGTTCGAAGCGATGAGCCGACAGAGCATGCCACAGCCACCGGCGAGCACCGACCCCGGCGCGGCATGGCAGAAGGCGCCGCAGAACCCGAGTTGATCACTCATCCCGGTAGCCCGACCGGCTAGAATAGGAACCGGACGGGCTACCGGGCACGGGCTCCGCGGACAGTAACCGCGACAACGCCACCGCACCGGGCCGCAGACCACGACACAACCCCCTGACGAATCGCGCTCGCGAACACCAGGGCATCCGCTTCTGTCAGGTCTGCGCATCACGAAAGGTCGCCCACCATGGCTAACTCCAGCACCCTCAGCGTTCTCACCGGCGAGCAGGTCGCCCCGCTCATCGTTGAACCCCTCACCCGCGAATCTGTCGCCCTCTCCGCGTCCACCGTCGTGAACACGGATCAGGCCGCCTACCGGATTCCCCGGATCACCGCCGACCCGTCCGCCGACTGGCTCGCACCGAACACCGAGATCGAAGCATCCGAAGCAACCGGCGCTGACCTCACCATCACGCCCGCGAAGGTCGCGGGGATCAGTTACATCGCCAACGAGCTCGCCAACGACTCCGACCCTCAGGCCGCCGGCATCATCGGGCAGCGGCTCGCCGTCGACATCGCCCGCCGCATCGACCGGGCATTCTTCGGGCCCGTCATCACCGACGACCTTGACCCCGACTACAACGCCGTCCGCCCCGTCGGTCTCGATTCCATCACCGGCGCCGCGCTGAACAACATCGACGCCGCGCCGACCACCGGGCTCGACCCGTACATCGACGCACTCGCCGCGGCAGAAGCCGAAGGCGTCGACCTCACGTCATGGGTACTCAACCCCACCGACGCGGCCGCGCTCGCGAAGGTGAAGACCGGTACCGGCTCCAATGTCCTGCTGCTCGGCGGTGGCGCGGAGAACGGCGCTTCCCGCACGATCCTCGGCATTCCCGTCCGCACGAGCCCCTACGTCCCGTCGGGCACCGCATGGGGCATCCCGGCCGCTCGCACCTTCGTCGTCCTGCGCCGAGACACCGAAGTCGTCATCGACCGATCTGCACGGTTCGAGTACGACCAGACGGCGATCCGCGCCGTGTGCCGCATCGGCTTCGGCTTCCCCCACGCCCGCGGCATCGTCCGCATCGAGGACGTCGCCTAAACCCGCTGGCTCGACCTGGTGAGGTTCCCCACGCCGTGAGGCCGGGGGGGAAGCGTCCACTCCTTGGACAGGGTTACGACCTCACTGCTGAGACCAGTGCCCCGCCGGGACAGTGATCCACCGTCACGGCACCGCCCGCTCCGACTGTCACCTTGAGGCGGGACAGTCGGAGCGGTCCACCGTCCTCACCCGACACCCCCACTGTCAACCGACCTGACACCCCGAGCCGACCCCGAGCCGACCGCGCGGCGCGTCGCCGAGCACCCGGGGCCGGGACCCCCCTGCCCCCTCCGCCGCTTGACCGCTAACGTTCTGCTGCTCGCGGTCTATGCAAAACGTGAGGGGTGAGCAGTGCGACCAAGCAGCGCCGAGATCCGCATGATTCCGCGGTTCCCGCTGCGCACAGCCGTCGCGGTTCGGTGAGCAGTGCGCCGGTTTCCCCTTCGATCGAGAGTGAGCAGTGCCGATGAGTGCCCATGACGTTGAGCAGTGCATCAAGGACTACCTGCGCGCGCATGGCGGGTCCGCGTCGGCCGGTGACGTGACCGCCCATGCGGTCGGCGAGGGCTATGCGGCATCGACCGTCCGCAGGGTCGCGGATCGCACGGTAGTAAAGACGAGGGAGGGGAACACGTTCACATGGTCGCTACGCCCACAACCGACCTTCACCGCATCTCCTGCTGAGGAAGAGCCCATGCCGTCACGTGCCGGTCGGCTTGTCGAGGTGAAGGCGAAGCCGAGCCTGTGGGATGCGATGAAGTTCAACGGGCAGCCGATGAGTCACGACCCTGGCGCGCGATACGCCACACCGGGCGCTCGGCCCATCGATGATCGGCGCCGGGAGCGTCTTGCTGAGCCTGAAGCGGAACCGCCTGCACCTGCGTGGGATTCCCGGTACGCGTCTATGTCGCAGTCCGAGCGGATGCACCTGATCGGGCAGCGCCCGACGGTTTCCAGCTACATCGAGTTCTGGGAGGGGTACTACGAGCCGACCGAGGTCGAGACGATCTGCATTCTTGAGGCGGACGATGACGGCGCCTATCCCCTGACCGATACCGCTGGCGGCAACGCGATGGTGCCCCTGCCGTACTGAGAGAGAGACGAGACGAATCATGACGGTGAACCTGACCGCCCCGAACCTGCAGCGGCTGTTCTCCGGCCCGCTCATGGCCGACGAACTCGAGCGCAGATATCTCGCCGGTATCGCGGCCGTGTACCGGCTTGAGCCGACCGCGTTCGGCCCCAACCTTGATCCGGCAGCGTCGATCATGGCCGCGATCGACCTGACCTTGCCCGTCATCGACTGGGACAGCCCGAGCCGCGTCGACGGCATCACCCCGGATCAGCAGCGCATCACGGTCCTCTCCTACTCCGTCACCGGCGACAGAACTCCACTGACGTGGGTTCCGGGTGAACGGCAGATCGGTAACCCTCCCGAGAGGTTCGGCATCACCAGCGGGCACGTGACGATCGTTCTCACCGGCAACCAGACCACCGCGGAACGGGTCGCCACGGCAACCGCGCGCATCCGTCGTCACGTCGACGCGAACCGCGCCCACCAGACCGTTGAACTGCTCAAGTGGCGGGATGACACCGCCCGACGCATCCGGGACGCCGTGAAAGCCCGCCGGGCGCTGTTAGACACTCTGCCCGTATAGTCCGCGCATGTGGAGGGGGCGCCGAGAATAAGCCCCCAATTCGCACCTACCGTGGACAGAGGAGGTACTGCACCAGTCAGCGCCCCAGATCGAAGGAGAGAACGTGACCGACGAAGTCCGAACCATCACTGCTTATAACGAGTTCCCCACCGTGCCTGAACGAGTCAGAATCGCGCGTCAGATTGTCACGATCACGCCCGCCGAATCTGTGCCGGGGCGCGCATGGCTGATCACTTGGCCGCAGGGGTTCAGCGCGCTCGTCGTGGATGCCGGCTACGATGGTGCCGACCGTATCGTTGACTACGAGTTCGACTCGCACAGCGGCCAGGTCGGGCACGGTTCCATGGTGACATTCGACGAACTCGCGCACCAGTTGTTCGGTGGCGCCGTTCCCCTGCGCTAGCCAACACGAACACAACCCGGAACCCCGCATTTACCCCGCAGATTCACTGATCCGGCGTGAGTTCCCGGGATTGTGCGTGACCAGTCGAGAGTAGGGAGGTCGACTGCTATGAGACCCCGCGATAACCTCTGATTCTGCCCCGAACAGAATTACAAGACAGGTGCTCTACCAGCTGAGCTAAGTCGGCGAACCGTCACCAGCATAGCGACGGCAGAAGCGGCGGGTGACCGCCGCTCAGGAGGACGGCGTCGGCGTCGGAGTGGGCGTCGGGGTCTTCTCGCCGTAGTACTGGTCGCTCGCCGTGGTGAGCACGAACTGCGAGAACTCGGCAGGGTCATCCATCGCCCCGACGTAGGCGTTGCCCTCGACGACGACGAGCGCCTCGTTGTTGAGCTTGAGGTCCTTCGAACCGGGCAGCGGTCCCTCCAGTGCTCGCGCGGTGGCGTCCTTCGCCCAGGAGACGAAGTCCTGGTTCTCGATGCACGAGCGCACCTTCTTGACGTTCTCGGCACCGACGGCCACGGCGAGGTCGGCCAGCTCTACATCGGTGCGCCCGTCGCTGTTCAGTTCGGGCTGGTCGGTGAGCAGCTCGTGGTTGTAGTCGTAGAACTGCGCCGGCGAGTGGGTCGCCACGCACGCCGCCGCAGATGCCGCGCGCAACGAGTACTTCGTGCCGTTCGAGTTCGCCGTGAGCAGCGCGACCGGGTGGTAGGTCACCGTCACGGCGCCCTCGTCGATCCAGCTCGCCAGCTGCCGCGCGTTCGCGCGCTCGAACTCGGCCGCGCCCGCCGACAGGTAGTCGATGTAGATGTGGATGTCGGTCGGCTCCGCCGCTCCCTCGGTGGGGGTGGGCGACGGTGACGCGGTGGCGCCGGTGTCGCTCGGCGTCGGCGAGGCGGTCGACGGCGTCTCGGCCGCGCCGCTCTCGACGGTGATCTCGCGCACCGTGACGCCGTCGTCCTGCATCCCGGCCGGGTTCAGCGCCGGCTTGGAGATGGACGACCTGACCGCGAAGGCGACCGCGACGCCGATGGAGCCGATGGCGACGATGGCCACGACGCCGATGATGATGCGCCGCATGAGGCGCGCCCTCGACTGCCTGGCGTGGACCTGCTGGGCCTTCTCCCGCACCGCTTCACGCGTGTTGCGAGCGGCGGGGATGTTCGGCGTCTCGTCGCTCGACATCGTTCCTCTTGAGATCGTGGTGGGGGCGGGTTCTCCCACGAGCCGCGTGAGAAGCGGCAACGTGTTCGATGTTAACGAGACATTCTGGGAAATACCCAGACGGGGCCGGGCATGCCATACTGATCGGGACCCGATGGCGGGTCACGGCGGGCGACCGCCGCTTCCATCACTACGGATCGTCCGGCACGTACCTGCCGGTGAAGGAGAAATGCAATGGCCTCTGTGACCTTCGATGAAGCCACCCGGCTCTACCCCGGTGGCACGCGTCCCGCAGTCGACAAGCTCAACCTCGAGGTCGGAGACGGCGAGTTCCTCGTCCTCGTCGGTCCCTCCGGTTGCGGAAAGTCCACCTCCCTCCGCATGCTCGCCGGCCTCGAAGAGGTCAACGCAGGCCGCATCCTGATCGGCGACCGCGACGTCACCGACGTGCCGCCGAAGGACCGCGACATCGCGATGGTGTTCCAGAACTACGCGCTGTACCCGCACATGACCGTCGCCGAGAACATGGGCTTCGCACTCAAGATCGCCGGTGTCGGCAAGGAGGAGCGCGCTGCGCGCGTTCTCGAGGCCGCCAAGCTCCTCGACCTGGAGCAGTACCTCAACCGCAAGCCCAAGGCCCTCTCGGGTGGTCAGCGTCAGCGTGTCGCGATGGGCCGCGCCATCGTCCGCCAGCCGCAGGTGTTCCTCATGGACGAGCCGCTGTCGAACCTCGACGCCAAGCTGCGCGTGCAGACCCGTACCCAGATCGCGTCGCTGCAGCGCCGCCTCGGCGTCACCACGGTCTACGTCACGCACGACCAGACCGAGGCGCTGACCATGGGCGACCGCATCGCGGTGCTCAAGGACGGCATCCTGCAGCAGGTCGGCTCGCCGCGCGATCTGTACGAGAAGCCGAACAACGTCTTCGTGGCCGGCTTCATCGGCTCGCCCGCGATGAACCTGTTCCCCGCGGACCTCGCCGAGGGCGGCGTGCGGTTCGGCAGCGAGGTCGTGCCGCTCGAGCGCGACACCGTGGGCCGCGCGCACGGCAGCCAGGTCACGGTCGGCGTCCGCCCCGAGGACATCACGGTCGGTCCGGCCGACGGCAAGGGCCTGCCGGTCGTGGTCGACCTCGTCGAGGAGCTCGGCGCGGACGGCTACCTCTACGGCCACACCGAGATCAACGGCAAGCGCACCGACATCGTGGCGCGCGTCGACGGCCGTAACCACCCCAACGCGGGTGAGACCGTCACGCTCGCGGCGAACCCCGGGCACGTGCACGCGTTCGACCTCGAGAGCGGTGAACGCCTCAACGACAAGCCGATCGTCTCGGCCTGACATCTCGAACCACGCGGCGCGGGCTGACCTCTTCGGTCGCCCGCGCCGCGGCGTTTCCGGAGGAGTCCGCCATGCAGGAGTCGCTGCGCATCACCGCCAGCTCGATCGATCCCGGCCTGCTGTCGCTGCCGTGGTCCACGCCGCTGGGCAAGTGGCCCTCGGAGCACATCGTGTCTCTACCGAAGGGCCTGTCGCGTCACCTGGTCCGCTTCGCGGACCTCTCCGGCAAGGTGGTCGCCGTCAAGGAGACCACCGACGAGATGGCGCGTCGCGAGTACGACATGCTGGGCAGCCTGGCCCGCCTCGACGTCCCGTGCGTGAGCCGGGTCGCGGTGATCGCCGGGCGGTCGGATGCCGACGGCAAGCACCTCCCGGCCGCGCTGGTGACCTCGCACCTGCGCTTCTCGATGCCGTATCGGGCGCTGTTCACCCGGGTGCTGCGCCCCGACACCGCCACCCGACTGGTCGACGCGCTCGCGCTGTTGCTGGTGCGACTGCACAACGTCGGCTTCTATTGGGGCGACGTGTCGCTGTCGAACACGCTGTTCCGTCGAGACGCGGGGGCGTTCGCCGCTTACCTGGTGGATGCCGAGACCGGTGAACTGCACGAGGAGGGCCTGACCGACGGACAGCGCGCGTACGACCTCGACATCGCGCGCACCAACATCGCCGGGGAGATCATGGACCTCGCCGCCGGCGGGCGTCTGGAGCGCGGCGTCGACGCCGTCGAGATCGCTGACGGCATCGTCTCCTCGTACCGCGCCCTGTGGGCGGCGCTCACCGACGAGGAGTCCTTCTCCGCCGATGAGACGTGGCGCATCACCGAACGCGTCGAGAAGCTCAACGCGCTCGGATTCGACATCGACGAGATGTCGATGGAGACGACCTCGGACGGCACCGTCGTGCGCATCCAGCCGAAGGTGGTGGATGCCGGGCACCACCAGCGCCGTCTCATCCGCCTCACCGGGCTGGACGTCGAGGAGAACCAGGCCAGGCGGCTGCTCAACGACCTCGACGAGTTCCGGGTGCGCTCGTCCAAGCAGTGGGCGGACGAGGAGATGTACGCCCACGAATGGCTCACCCGCGTCTTCGAGCCGGTCGTCCGGGCGATCCCGTACGACCTGCGCGCGAAGCTGGAACCCGCCGAGGTGTACCACCAGGTGCTCGAGCACCGCTGGTATCTGTCGCAGGCGCAGGGGCGCTCGGTGCCCCTGGCCGAGGTGCTGACCAGCTACATCAACGACGTGCTGCGTCACCGACGTGACGAGGCCACCATCATGGGCCCGCCGACCGAGACCATGAGCCTTCCGGTGATCACCGGATCGCTCGACGTGTCGGACGACACCGGCGCCGTCGACTGGCGCGACCTGGTCTGATGGGCGTCAGTAGCCGACGGTGAAGCGTGCGCGGCGGTGGTCGCCGCGCTCGATCTCGTCCAGGACGGCGATCGCGAAGTCGGAGCCCGAGATGTACGACGTGCCGTCCTCCCCCTTCACGACGACCTCGCCGCCGATGCGGTACGAGCCGGTGCTCTCCCCAGGCTCCCACGCCCCGAACACCATCGGCGGGTGGATGAGGAACCAGTCCAGGTCTTCACCGGAGTTCTGCAGCAGCTCGAGCGTGTCGATGCCGACCTGCGCCTCGTGACGGTACTCCTCGGGCACGCCGAGATCCCACAGCCGGGGGCCGCCCGGCTCCGCGAGGCTGCCCATGGCGCCACCCACGACACCGAGGCGCGTCGACGTCCCGGCGAGCCGGTGCGCCAGGACCCGCACCACGTCGAGGCCCTTGTCCGCCATGTCGCCGCGCGGCGAGACCGCCGAGATCACGGCATCCGCTCCGTCGAAGACGTCGCCGAGTGCGTCGATGTCGAGCACCGAACCCTGCACGTACGCGACGCCGTCGACCGGCTCGTCGGGCGTCGTGCGGGAGATCGAGACCACCTCATGGCCGCGACTCACCGCCTCACGGACGATGTGCGATCCGGCGTACCCGGTTCCTCCGACGACGACGATGCGGGCCATGGCGTTCCTTCCGTTCAGCGGCTCCCCCTCGGGAGCACTCCACGAGACACAAACGCCCCGGGCAGCAGGCTATTCCGCGGAGGCGCGCAGCGTCGAGACCTGGTACAGCGCGACGGATGCCGCGATACCGGCGTTCAGGGATTCTGTGGCGGCTTCGATCGGGATGGACACGATCTGGTCGCAGGTCTCGGTGACCAGGCGGGACAGTCCCTTGCCCTCCGAGCCGACGACGATCACGACCGGGCGGTCGGCGAGCTGCAGCTCGGGCAGGGAGACGTCTCCGCCGCCGTCCAGGCCGAGCACGAACACGCCTTGCTTCTTGAACTCCTTCAGCTGGCTGGTGAGGTTCGAGGCGAGCGCGACCGGGATGCGCGCGGCGGCTCCGGCGCTGGTCTTCCAGGCGGCGGAGTTCACGCTCGCCGAACGGCGCTGCGGCAGGATCACGCCGTGCCCGCCGAACGCGGCCGTGGAACGGATGATCGCACCCAGGTTGCGCGGGTCGGTGATGCCGTCGAGGGCGACGAACAGCGGCGTCTGACCCCGGTCGATGACCTGCTCCAGCAGGTCCTGCGGGTGGGCGTACTCGTACGGCGGCACCTTGAGCGCCACCCCCTGGTGCACGCCGTCGAAGCCGGCCATGCGGTCGAGCTCCTGGCGGGTGACCTCGAGCACGGGGATGTCTCGGTGCCGAGTGATCGCGAGCATCTCCTTGACGCGGTCGTCCATCTCCACGCGCTGGGCGATGTAGAACGCGGTCGCGGGGATCTTGGTGCGCAGCGCCTCGAGCACGGAGTTGCGTCCGGTGACGGTCTCTGTGTCGTTCGCGGTGTCCTTCGAGGAGCGCGTGGACCGGTTGGCGCTGGAGGTCTGAGTGCGCTGCCCTGGCTTGCCCTTGCCGCCGGCGGCGGCGTAGCGCTCTTGGGCGGCCTTGCGCTTGCCGGCGACGTGCCAGCTGCGGTCCTCCGCCTTGGGGGTCGGCCCGCGGCCCTCGAGGGACTTGCGGCCGTGGCCGCCGGTGCCCTTCGTGGCGCCCTTCTTCTTGCTGTTGCCCGCTCCGGGGCGACCTGGCTTAGCCATCGATACTCCAATGTGTTCCGTCCGGAGTGTCCTCCAGAGTGATGCCCGCCGCACCGATCGCATCGCGGATGCGGTCGGCGGCGGGCCAGTCCTTGTCGGCGCGCGCCTGGGCGCGCTGCTGGATGAGCGTCTGCACCAGCGTGTCGAGAGCGGATGCCGTCGCCCCGGTGTCCCCGCGACGCCATTCCGCGGAATGCGGGTTGATCCCGAGCAACTCGGTCATGGCGGTGACGACGCCGTGCGCGGCGTTCGCCTCGGCGCTGTCGCCGCGGTCGAGGGCGGCGTTGCCCGCGCGCACCGTCTCGTGCAGCGCGGCCAGCGCCTGCGGCACGCCGAGGTCGTCATCCATCGCCGCGGCGAAGGCGTCGGGAACGTCGGATGCGGCCGCGTTCGCCGGTCCTCCCGCCGCGCGCACGGCGCGGTCCAGGAACGAGCGGATCCGCCCGAGTGCGGCATCCGCCTCGGCCCACGACGAGTCGGTGAGGTCGAGGCTGGAGCGGTAGTGCGCGGCCGCGAGCGCGTAGCGCACCACGATCGGGTCGTGCCTGGCGAGCACGTCGGCGGCGAGCGTGAAGTTTCCGAGCGACTTCGACATCTTCTGTCCGTCGACGGTGACCAGGCCGTTGTGCACCCAGTACCGTGCGAAGCCGTCGCCGGCGGCGGTGGACTGGGCGAGTTCGTTCTCGTGGTGAGGGAAGCGCAGGTCCAGCCCGCCGCCGTGGATGTCGAACTCGGCACCCAGGTAGCGCTTCGCCATCGCCGAGCACTCGATGTGCCAGCCGGGCCGTCCGGCTCCCCAGGGCGATGCCCACACGGCATCCGCCGGTTCGTCGGGCTTGGCACCCTTCCACAGCGCGAAGTCCTGCGGGGCGCGCTTGCCGCGCGGGTCCGCGTCGGCGGCGGCCTCCATGGCGTCGACGGACTGGTTGGTCAGTTCGCCGTAGGCAGGCCACGAGTGCACGTCGAAGTACACGTCGCCGGAACCGTCGGGGGCCGGGTAGGCGTGTCCGCGTTCGATGAGCGCGGCGATGATCTCCTGCATCTGCGGGATCGACGCGGTCGCCCGCGGCTCGTACGTCGGCGGAAGGATGCCGACCGCGGCATATGCCTGCGAGAACTCCTGCTCCATGCGGTAGGCGAGGGCCCACCAGGGTTCGGCCTCTGTGCCGTTCGCGAGGACCTTGTCGTCGATGTCGGTGACGTTGCGCACGAAGGTGACGCGTCCGTACCGGTGCGTCAGCCAGCGGCGCAGCAGATCGAAGCTCAGCGCGGCGCGCACGTGCCCGATGTGGGGGCCGGACTGCACGGTCGGCCCGCAGACGTACATCGTCACGTTCGAGGAGTCGAGCGGAGCGAAGTCGCGCAGCTGCTGGGCGCGGGTGTCGTACAGGCGGAGAGTCACCGCACAAGACTACCGGGGGCCGCTGTGCACGCGCCGGGCGGTGACGTCGCTGGTGCGGGCTGCCGCGTCGCGGACACCCCGGGTTCCCGACGCCCGTCACGTCGACACCCCGGGTTCGCGACGACACCCCGGGGTGCGTGCGTCGCTACGCCGGGGTGTCGAACGTATCCCGGGGTGTCGGCGGCGCGGGCGACGACACCCCGGGCTCCCGACGTCCGCGTGATCGCGCAGCGGCCGCTCAGCGGGCGGGGATCACCAGCGCGACGGCGGTGACCGACACGCCCTCGCCGCGTCCCGCGAAGCCGAGCCCGTCGGTGGTGGTGGCGGTCACCGACACCGGTGCACCGCCGAGCGCGGCGGAGAGCACCTGCTGCGCCTCGGCGCGGCGGGCGCTGAACCGCGGGCGATTCGACTGGAACTGCACCGACACGCTGCCGATGTCGAACCCGGCCTCCGCCAGCAGTTGCGCTGTACGACGCAGGAAGACGTCCGCGTGTGCCCCGGCGTACTCGGGGTGCGCCGTGCCGAAGTGGGTGCCGATGTCGCCGAGCCCGGCAGCCGACAGCAGCGCATCCACCATCGCGTGAGCCACGGCATCCCCGTCGGAGTGACCGGCGAGCGCCTGCTCACCCGGCCAGTGCAGGCCCGCCAGCCACAGGTCGCCGTCGCCGCCGTACGCGTGCACGTCGGTGCCGACACCGATGCGCGGCATCGCTGCGGCGGCTGGGCGCTCCCCGGCGAGCAGGTATCTGGCCCGTTCGAGGTCTGCCGGGGTGGTGATCTTGAACGCGCGCTCGGAACCGTCGATGCGCGTCACAGGATGACCGGCGGCCGCGAACAGCGCGGCGTCGTCGGTGTACTCGACGCCGGCGGCCTCGGCGGCATGGTACGCCTCCTCCAGGGCGCGGCGCGGGAAGCCCTGCGGCGTCTGCGCGGCGGCCAGCTCGGACCGGTCCACACCCCCGACGATCCGCTCCCCGTCGATCCTCTTGAGCGTGTCGACCACCGGCAGTGCCGGGATCACCCCGGCGCCCGCGCCGACGGCATCCGCCACGGCGTCGATCTGCGCAGCGGGGGTGAGCGCGCGGGCGGCGTCGTGCACCAGGACGGTGTCGATGTCGCCCCACAGGGCGGCGAGTCCTGCCGCGACGGACTGCTGGCGGCTGTCTCCGCCGGTGACGACGGATGCCAGATCAGCGCGCTCCCCCGCTGCCGCGCGGGTCTCGGTCTCGGCGACGCCCTCGAACCCGGCGGGTGCGACGACCACCACCTGCATGGGCCGCGCCGCGAACACCCCGTCCAGTGCGTGACGCAGGATGGAGCGGCTGTCGATGCCGACCAGCGCCTTCGGCGCCCCGCCTCGCAGACGTGTGCCGGATCCTGCGGCGACGACGATGATCGCGGTGCGGGGAACGGGAAGCAGAGTCACGCTCTCACGTTACCGACCCGGTGCCGGGCATGCAGTGAGGGCGGATGCCGCAGCATCCGCCCTCACTCCGAACTCAAGACGCGAGCACCTCGTCGAGGAGCTCTCCGGCCTTCTCCTCTTCGATCTTCTCGGCGAGGGCCAGCTCGGAGACGAGGATCTGGCGAGCCTTGGCCAGCATCCGCTTCTCACCGGCCGACAGGCCGCGATCCTGGTCGCGGCGCCACAGGTCGCGCACGACCTCGCTCACCTTGATGACGTCACCCGACGCGAGCTTCTCGAGGTTCGCCTTGTAGCGGCGCGACCAGTTGGTCGGCTCCTCGGTGAAGGGGGCGCGCAGGACCTCGAACACGTGGTCGAGACCCTCCTTGCCGATCACGTCGCGCACGCCGACCAGGTCGACGTTCTCAGCGGGAACCTCGATGATCAGATCGCCCTGGGTGACGTTGAGCTTCAGGTACTTCTTCGTCTCGCCCTTGATCACGCGGTCCTTGACCTCGATGATCGTTGCGGCTCCGTGGTGCGGATAGACGACGGTTTCGCCAACCTCAAAAAGCATAAAAACGTGTCCTTTCGGCAATCTCCAGAATACCACAGCCCGTATGCACTAAGGTTCGCGCCGAGTCCGTCCCGGCCGCGCATCGGCGACCCACTAGACTGATCCCCGACACCCGTCGCACCTCAGGAGGATCCGTGAACTCGCGCCTTGCTGCGTCCGTCGCTCCCCGCCTTGCAGCCGTCGCCGCGCTCGGCGCCGCCGTGGTGCTCGGCACCACCGGATGCAGCTACCTGACCCATCAGGCGACCACGATCCCGTACTCCGCCTCGGACGGCGTGAACGTCGACTCGACGGGCGGCCCGATCGAAGTCCGCAACGCGTTCATCGTCGCGGACGAGGACGGCGAGACCGGCAACCTGGTCGCCGCCCTGGTGAACACCGGCGACAAGAGCACCACCCTGTCGATCGACGTGGCCGGCGAGCAGCTCAGCATCCGCGTCCCGGCCGGCGAGAGCTACAACCTCGGCGGCGAGGAGGACCCGCTGCCGATCAGCGACCTCGGTGTGACGCCGGGTGCGACCGTCGAGGTGCTGTTCAGTTCCGGCGACGACGCCAAGGCCGTGCCCGCCCAGGTTCCCGTGCTGGATGGCACGCTGCCCTACTACTCCGACCTCACCCCCGAGCCGTCCCCGTCCGAGACGGCCGGCGCCGCGGGCTGACCCGGCGGAGAAACTGCTCCGCACGCACGGAAGAGGCCGGCCCCCGCGGGGGCCGGCCTCTTCCGTGCGGGTGACGCTCAGCCCTCGAACCGGTACCCGAGGCCGCGCACGGTGACGAGCATGACCGGCTCGCCGGGGTTCTCCTCGATGCGCGAGCGGATGCGCTTGATGTGCACGTCGAGCGTCTTGGTGTCGCCGAAGTAGTCGCTGCCCCACACCCGGTCGATCAGCTGCCCGCGGGTCAGCACCCGCCCCGCGTTGCGCATCAGCACCTCGAGGAGCTCGAACTCCTTGAGCGGCATGTTGATCTCCTTGCCGTCGACGGCGACGGTGTGGCGGTCGATGTCCAGCACCACGCGCCCGCCCTCGAGGACGCGCTCGTCGAGCTCCGCCTCGGCCTGCACGACGCGGCGCAGCACGGCCCGCATGCGAGCGAGCAGTTCGCGGGAGGAGTACGGCTTGGTGATGTAGTCGTCGGCGCCGAGCTCGAGCCCCACCACGATGTCCACCTCGGAGTCCTTCGCGGTGAGCATGATGATCGGCACCGAGGAGGACTGCCGGATCTGTCGGCACACCTCGGTGCCCGGCATTCCGGGGAGCATCAGGTCGAGCAGCACGATGTCGGCACCGCGCTCACGGAAGGCGCTCAGCGCACCGGGACCGTCCTCGGCGATCTCGACCTCGTACCCCTCCCGCCGCAGCAGGTACGCCAGCGGGTCGGCGAGGTCGGGCTCATCCTCGACGAGCAGAATGCGGGTCATGCGAACTCTCCGTTCCGGGTGCGCCCGAGGGCCTTCGCCGCTTTGCGGGCGCGCTTCTTCCTGGTCTTGGGGTCGACGTCGTCGACGTTCGGCGGGTCGATGCGCGGCAGGCGGATGGTGAACGTGGACCCGCGGCCGGGTCGCGACCAGAGCCGCACCTCACCGCCGTGCCGCTGGGTGGCGTGCTTCACGATCGACAGCCCGAGGCCGGTGCCTCCGGTGCGGCGGGAGCGCGCCTCGTCGGCACGGTAGAACCGTTCGAAGATCCGCTCACGGTCGGCCTCCGAGATGCCGATCCCCTGATCTGTGACAGCGATCTCGACCACGTCGCCGTCGGCTTTGACCCCGATGCCGACGCGCGAACCGCGCGACGAGTAGGCGATCGCGTTGGCGATGAGGTTCCCGACCGCCTCGATGAGGATCTGCGCGTCCCCTCGCACCCACACCCCGCGGTCGCCGCCGCGGGTGAGTTCGACGCCGGCCGAGTCCGCCTGCACCGCGTGCGCCTCGATGGATGCCGCCACGACCTCGTCGATCGCGACCGGTGCGACGTCGGACAGGCTCTCCGCCGCCTGCAGGCGGGACAGGCTCATGATGCGTCCGGTGAGCTGGCCGAGCCGGGCGGCCTCGGCGGAGATGCGCGCTGCGAAGATGCGCACCTGTGCGGGGTCGTCGGCGGCCGACTCGATCGCCTCGGCCAGCAGGCTGACCGCGCCGACCGGCGTCTTCAGCTCGTGGCTGGTGTTCGCGACGAAGTCGTTCCGCATCTGGTCGAGCCGTTCGCGCTCGGTGACGTCGCGGATGACCAGCAGTGTGAGTCGGGCGCCCACGGCGCTCGCCCGCGCCGAGACGAGGCGCGGGTCGAGGAACCCGCCGCCGGTGAGACGCAGCGTCTCGGTCGCGCTGACGCCGCTCGCGCGCACGGAGCGCACCAGTTGACGCAGCTCGCTGTTCTCGAGCACGGAGCCGACGAGGATGCCGAACCGCTCGGCCGCCTTCGATGTCGCGACGACCAGACCGGAGGCGTTCAGCACACACGCGGCGTCGTCCATGCCGGCGAGGACATCGGTGATGCCCGGCGGGATGTTCGTCGACGCCTCGTCCGCGAATCGGGCCTTGGCGCGGTACGCCCACACGATGAGGAGGGTGACCCCGACGCCGATCACCACACCGACGGCGAGGGCGATCAACGCGAGCTGCGGAGAGGGCATGACTACAGATTAGGGGTCGTTTACCCGGTGCCCCGTGGCGCCGACGGCCGCCCAGGGGCGGCGGCGACTAGTATTCACGTTCCGGGCACCGTTCGTTAACCTTCGGCGAACACAATCGGCCCTGGCCCGCGTCAGTGTGCCCGAACGGCTCGGCACGCCGAGCCCACGACGAAAGGTTGCGCCGACATGCGCGAAGTCTTCCACCAGTCCCTCGAGGAGCTCCAGGCGCGCCTCGCCGAGATCTCCGACCTGGTCACGATCGCGATCGAGAAGGCGACGAACGCCTTCGCACACAGCGATGTCGCCCTGGCCGAGGAGGTCATCGCCGACGACGCCAAGATCGACGAGCTCGCCATCTCGCTCGACGAGCAGGCGATCGAGATCCTGGCCCGCCAGCAGCCCGTCGCGCGCGACCTGCGCATCGTGATCACCGCCCTGCGGGTGAGTGCCTCGCTGGAGCGGATGGGCGACATGGCCGAGCACATCGCGCAGCTCGCCCGCCTGCGCTTCCCCGAGCGCGCCGTGCCGCGTGGGCTGAAAGGCACCTTCCGGCGCATGGGCGAGCTCGACGTGGAGATCTCCCGCACGCTGGGCGACCTGCTGCGCACCCAGGACCTGCGCTACGCCGACGCCATCCGCAACGCGGACGACGACGTCGACGAGCTGCACGCCAGCGTGTTCGAGAAGGTGCTCAGCGACAACTGGAAGGGCGAGGCGACCGCGACGGTCGACGCGACCCTGGCCAGCCGCTACCACGAGCGTTTCGCCGACCACGCCGTCGCCGTCGCGAAGAAGGTCGTCTACCTCGCCACCGGCGACTGGGCGGTCGAGGAGTCGGACATCGCCATCGCCGCTGCCGTCGCGCAGCAGCAGCTCGACGAGGAGAAGGACTGACGCGTCACGGCGCCCGGCCGAAGTCGGTGGCGAGCCATTCCTCCACACTCTCGGCCGGGAACTCGCGCGGCCGGCCGGTCGAGGGTACCGGCTCGACGTCGCGCAGCCTGTCCAGCCGGAACAGCCGCCACGCGTCCCGGTCGACGTCGTAGCCGACCAGGTACCACACCGCCTCGCGCAGCACCGTGCGGTACGGCTCCACCAGCCGCCGGGAGGGCCGCCCCGCGGCATCGGTGTAGGCGAAGCGCACCCGCGCGCCGTCCGCGACGGCATCCGCCAGCGTCCCGATCGCGGCCATGCTCACGGCGGGGCGCTCCCGCTCCAGCATCCCGAACGACAGCGCGACCGCACGGGCGCGACGGGCAAGGCCCGGCGGCAGCACCTGCGCCAGCTTCACGGCGGCCGTCGCGACAGCCTCGTCGTCCGGCATCCACGCCGACAGCACCGCGAGACCGGCTGCCACGGCGCCCGCCTCGTCGGCGCCGAGGAGCAGCGGCGGCACGCGCACACCCGGCCGGAGACGGTATCCCGCTCCGGGACCGGGGCGCGCACGCACGTCGTACCCGAGTTCGCGCAGCCGTGCCGCGTCGCGCTGCACGGTGCGCTCGCTCACGCCCAGCCGCCGGGCCAGCAGCGCGCCAGACAGCTCGCCGCCGCCCTGCAGCAGGGCGAGCAGCCGCAGGGTGCGCTCAGTCGAGGTGGTGGCCATGTCCCTCAGCATGCCAGCAGTCGACGACAGGAACCGGCGGGATCCGTGCGTACCGTGGCCGCATCGATCGAGAGGAGAGGATCCATGCGGATCGCCGTCACCACCCCGAACGGACATGTCGGACGCCACCTCGTGCGCTCGCTGGTCAGGGCGGGGGTGCGCCCCCTGCTGCTGATGCGCGACCTCGCGAGGCTGGACCCCGAGCTGCGCGACGTCGTGGACGTCGCCGCGGCCGACTCGCGCATCGCGGCGCAGGTCGTCGCCGCCACGCGCGGCGTGGACGCGGTGTACTGGGTGAACCCGCCGACGATGGGCGAGGACCCCCTGGCCGACCACGCGCGCGCGACGGATGCCGTCGTGCGTGCCGTCACGGCGAACGGAATCCGCCGTGTCGTGTTCCAGAGCAGCGTCGGGGCGGAGAAGCGGCACGGCGCGGGCGAGATCGACGGGCTGGCCGCGACGGAGAGCGCCCTGGACGCGCTGGAGATCGACGTGGCGCACCTGCGCTGCGGATACTTCTTCACGAACCTGGCGTTCCAGGCGGATGCGATCCACGACGGGGTGATCCCGGTGCTGCTTCCGCTCGACGCCCGGATGAGCTGGGTCGCGCCGCGGGACATCGCCGAGGTCGCCGCCGGCCTCATCCTTCACACCGGCTGGTCAGGGCGGCGGGTGCAGGCGGTGCACGGACCAGCCGACCTCAGCTGGAACGAGGTCGCCGCCATCCTGACCGACGAGCTCGGACGCCCGGTGGCGGCGAGGCGGATCGCGGACGACGAGATGCGCGCCGCCTACCTGGGGATGGGCATGTCGCCCGCGTGGGCGGATGCGATGCTCGGGATGTCGACGGGTCTGCGCGAGGGCTTCGTGCCCGAGCAGCAGCGCACCGTCGCCTCCACCACCCCGACCACGCTGCGGTCGTGGGTGCGCGACGAGCGGGAGTCACTGCGGGCATGAGAGAGGGGGAAGGATGCCCTGGCATCCGTCCCCCTCTCCCACCTGGCTACTTCTTGCCCTGCGCGGCGACCGCGGCGGCGCCCGCGGCGGCGGCCTCGGGGTCGAGGTAGCGGCCGGGGCCGGTGGGGACGTTGTCGTCGTCGAGCTCGTACACCAGCGGGATGCCGGTGGGGATGTTCAGTCCGGCGATGTCGTCGTCGCTGATGTTCTCGAGGTGCTTGACCAGACCGCGCAGCGAGTTGCCGTGTGCGGTGACGAGCACCGTCTTGCCCGCCTCGAGGTCGGGGACGATCGCCGACTCCCAGTACGGCAGGAGCCGGTCGATGACGAGCTTCAGCGACTCGGTGCGCGGCACCTCGCCGTCGATACCGGCGTAGCGGGGGTCGTTCACCTGGCTGAACTCGCTGTGGTCGTCGAGCACGGGCGGCGGCACGTCGAACGAGCGGCGCCACAGCTGGAACTGCTCAGGGCCGAACTCCTCGAGGGTCTGCGCCTTGTCCTTGCCCTGCAGGGCGCCGTAGTGGCGCTCGTTGAGGCGCCACGAGCGCGTCACCGGGATCCACAGCCGGTCGGCCGCGTCGAGCGCGATGTTCGCGGTCTGGATGGCCCGGCTCAGCAGCGAGGTGTGCAGCACGTCGGGGAGGATGCCGGACTCCGCCATCAGCTCGCCGCCGCGCCGCGCCTCGTTCTTGCCCTGCTCGGTGAGGCGGACGTCCACCCACCCGGTGAAGAGGTTGAGCTCGTTCCATTCGCTCTGGCCGTGACGGAGGAGGATCAGGGTGCGCGTCATGGCTCCCAGCTTAGCTACACGTGGGTTCGGGGCCTGGTTGGGTGACGTTTGTTGCGGGCGGGCGCCGCGAGATTCCCTTCGCTCGCAGAGCGGGGGCCCCGCCGCCTTGGGCGGCACCCCCGATGCTCGCTCCGGGAATGTCACGTGGCGCTCTCCGGTGGGGAGCGCAGGACGCACAGTGTGAGAGAGGATTAGGGGTATGGGAGGCACCTCGCCGGTTGGGCAGAGCACGCGGGGGACGACGGGGACGAACCGGCTGCGACGCAACGACCGGTGGATCGCGGCGAGTGCGGCGTTCCGCACGGCATCCGATCCGCTCGTCGTCGACCTCGGCTACGGCGCGAGCGGGGTGACCGCTTTCGAGCTCGCCGACCGGCTGCGACGCACCAGAGCGGATGCCGAGGTGCTCGGCCTCGAGCTCGACCCGGCACGGGTCGAGCGGGCACGCGCGCAGCTCGCCGAGGTGCGCGCAGGGCGGACGCCGTTCCCGGCGGACCTGAACGTGTCCTTCCAGCGCGGCGGTTTCGAGGTGCCGCTCCCCCGCGACCGGCGACCCGCCGTGATCCGCGCGATGAACGTGCTGCGGCAGTACGACGAGCCGCAGGTCGCCGACGCCTGGCGCCTGATGGCGTCGCGGCTCGCGCCGGGCGGGATGCTGGTCGAGGGCACGTGCGACGAGATCGGGCGGATCTGCTCGTGGGTGGACGTCTCCGCCGACGGGCATCCGCTCAAGTTCACGATCTCCCTCCGCCTGGCCGGGCTGGAGCGTCCGGGCATCGTGGCCGAGCGCCTGCCGAAGACGCTCATCCACCGCAACGTCGCAGGCGAGCGCGTGCACGCGCTGCTGACCGCACTCGATCGCGAGTGGGAACGCGCCGCACCACTGTCGACGTTCGGTCCCGCCCAGCGCTTCACCGCCGCTGTGGCGGCACTGCGCGACGGAGGGATGCCGGTGCACGGCGATCGGCGCCGCTGGCGTCTCGGCGAGCTCACCGTCCCGTGGGACGCCGTCGCCCCGGCATCCTGACCCCGCCTCTCGGCCGTCGAGAGCACGGGATCTCGCCGAGTGCACGGGCAGTCCACGCGAACAAGCCGTGCACTCGGCGACTTCACGTGCACTCGGCGCAAGGAGAGCCGCGCGGCGCAGCCGACCGGGTCAGCGGGGATCCTGGGCGACCGGGCGGCGGGAGAGCCGGGTCAAGCGCGGCACGTCGGCGGTCGCACCCGCGTCGGCGGGGACGATCACCTGCTGGGAGGCGGCGACATCCGCACCCTCCGCACGGACCACGAGGTCACCGGCGGGCGCCCGACGCGACAGCATCGCGAGCGCGATCGGTCCATCCTCGTAGTGCAGGGCCGAGGAGGTGATGGTGCCGACCTCCGTGTCGCCGGCGAGCACCGGTGCACCGGGGGCAGGCAGCACCGACTCGCTGCCGTCCAGCTGGAGGGCGGCGAGCCGCCGCGGCGGATGTCCGAGGTTGTGCACCTTCGCCACGGTCTCCTGGCCGCGGTAGCAGCCCTTGCTCAGGTGCACGGCGCTGCGGATCCAGTCAGCCTCGTGCGGGATGGACTTCTCGTCGACCTCGTGCGACCAGCGCGGCCGCCAGGCGGCGATGCGCAGCGCCTCCGCGGCGAGCGCCCCGGCGAACGGGCCGTCCGGCACCGCAGATCCGTCGAGCAGAGCGACGCTCCAGCCGTACTCCTCCGCCGGGTGCTCGGCGACCTGCGCGTACTGGTGCCCGCCGGGCTGCACGCGCGCCCACGGGTCACGCCACACGACAGGCACGCCGTGAGGCGCGGCCACCCGCAGGCGCGACTCCGCCGCCCCGCCGGCGAAGAACCCGGCGAGGGTGGCATCCGTGCGCAGCGTCACCGTCACCCGGGAACGGAACACCATCCGCTGCAGCCAGGTGGTGAGGCCCTCGGCGTCACCGGCATCCGCGATCAGCCAGGTCGACGCGCCGTCCTCGAAGACGCCGGCGGCGTGCTCGACGTGTCCGTGCGGGTCGAGCACGAGCAGCTCGGTGCTGTCTGCGGGGGCGAGACCCGCGAGGGCCTGCGACGTGATCGAGTCGAGCCAGGTGAGCCGGTCCTCGCCGGCGACCTCGATGAGCGCCCGGTCGGTCAGCGGCGACAGCGCCTCACCGGATGCCAGCAGGCGCTGCTCCACGAACGGGTTGCCGAAATGCGCGATGACGTCGCCGTCGCGGACGGCACCGGGGAGCGTCTGGAAGACGTCCATCACACCCTCGCCAGCCGTGCCGAGGCGTGCGACTTCAGTTGCTCGCCGAAGGCGGTGATGTCCCACGCCCACAGCAGATGGCCCTCGACGAGGCCGTACATGCGGGTCGCGCCCGAGTAGGGCTTGGTGCCGGCCATCCGCACGACGGCATCCGTCGCGATGTCGATGCGCGGACCGGCGATGCGGCCGAGGTACAGCTCCAGGGTTCCATCGGAGTGCGCGATCGACGCCTCGATCGGGAACCCGTCGGGCGTGCGCAGCGACTCGACGTCGTCGACGGTGCGGGGCGGCGCGGACTCCGTCGGCGGCAGCAGGGCCGGTCCGGGGTCGGCCGCGGTGTGATCGCGGGTGAGGCGCCAGAACCCGGTTTCGGCGACGAGCGGCACGGGCACGTCCTGACCGTCGGCGCCGAGGAAGGATGCCGTCGCCGCGTAGTTCAGGAACGGACCGCCGTCGTGGCTGAAGCTCACGCGATGGGAGAACTCGCCCTCGTAGCGCGTCTCGCCGGTCGAGTACTCGATGACACCGGTGCCCTCCCACACACCCAGCAGCCAGGACAGCGGTGCGAGGTCGGCGGGAAGATCGGTCGGCAGATCGATCACGGCGCGGTGCGGATCAGCGCTGGCCGCGGAACAGGTTGACGAGCACGACGCCGGAGACGAAGGCGATCGCGAGGCTCGCAAGGCCGAGCAGGCCGAGGAAGAAGAATTCGAGCGCGACGAGGTCCATGGCCCCTACTCTAGTCGCTCCGACGGCGGCCGAGGCCGGTGGTTCAGACGGTGGGGACGAGCGCCGCGAGACCGAACGCGACGGAGATCAGTCCCATCAGCAGAAGAGCGCCGACGACGCTCCCCGCGACGCGGACGATGAAGCCCTGGGCAAGCCCGTACCAGAGCTGCACGGCGAAGGTCAGCAGCACGATGCCGCCGAACGCGATCAGCAGCCAGCCCATGCGCACCTGCTCGGGCAGCACGATCCCGAGGGTGATCGCCACGACGACCGACACGATCCACACGGCCACCACGCCGTGGAAGGCGTTGCGCGGAGCGAGAGCGGGTTCCGACATGCTGCCATCGTAGTTCCCCGCCGCGGCAGCCGGATGCCGGTGCGCCGCGTCCCGTCACGCACCGCGTGCACGGTGCCGCCGCCGTTAGCATTAGCGCGTGGTCGTGCTGCTGGCTCTCACCTCCTCTCCCGACGCGGAGCAGGTGCTTCCTGCGCTGAGCCTGCTGTCCCACAGCATCCGCCACCACCCCTCCGACCCGAGCCACCTGCTGTCGCTGCCCGAGGCCGACGCCATCGTGGTCGACGGGCGCACCGACCTGATCGGCGCGAAGGCCGTGTGCCGGCTGCTGCAGACCGCCGGCAGCGACGCACCCGTCCTGCTCGTCGTGACCGAAGGGGGCCTCAGCGCCGTCTCGGCCGACTGGGCGTTCGCCGATGTCATCCTCAACACCGCAGGGCCCGCCGAGGTCGACGCCCGCATCCGGCTCATCCTGTCCCGCGCGCAGGCGTCCGAGCCGGTGCGCGTGCAGGCGTCCGGCATCACGATCGACGAGCAGTCGTACTCGGCGAAGCTGCACGGCAAGCCGCTGGACCTCACCTACAAGGAGTTCCAGCTGCTGCACTTCCTCGCCACCCACCCATCCCGGGTGTTCACGCGAGAGCAGCTGCTCAGCGACGTGTGGGGCTACGACTACTTCGGTGGCACCCGCACGGTCGACGTGCACGTGCGGCGGCTGCGCGCCAAGCTCGGCGACGCCGAGCAGATCATCGGCACCGTGCGCAACGTCGGCTACCGGTTCAACCTCTACGACGACGACAGCCGAGCCGAGGAATGACCCGGCAGCGAGTTCACCCGCCGGACGGCTCGCGGTGCAAGGATGTACCCCATGATCGAACGCGCACTCTCCGACGCCGGCCTCGGTGACGCCGAAGACGACGACTTCGACGCCCTGGAATCGCCCGATCTGCTGCTGCCCGATCACCGCTACCACGACCGCGAGCTGAGCTGGCTGGCGTTCAACCAGCGGGTGCTGGAGCTGGCGGAGGACCCCTCGCTGCCGGAACTGGAGCGCGCGAACTTTCTGGCGATCTTCGCCAGCAACCTCGACGAGTTCTTCATGGTGCGCGTGGCGGGGCTCAAGCGCCGCATCGTCACCGGTCTCGCCGTGCCGACGAACGTGGGCAGGGCGCCCACCGACGTGCTCGCCGACATCTCGCGCGAGGCGCACCGCCTGCAGCTACGGCACGCGGACGTCTGGACCGAGCAGGTCAAGCCGGCGCTGGCGGATGCCGGGATCGAGATCACCGAGTGGGAGGACCTCACCGACGCCGAACGCGCGGCCCTGAGCGACTACTTCCAGGCGCAGGTGTTCCCCGTGCTGATGCCGCTCGCGGTCGACCCTGCGCACCCGTTCCCGTACATCTCCGGCCTGTCACTGAACCTGGCTATCCGCATCCGCAACGCCCGCACCGGCCGCCAGGACTTCGCCCGGCTCAAGGTGCCGCCGATGCTCCCCCGGTTCGTGGAGGTGCCGCGCTCCGGCGAGATCATGCGCTTCATCCGGCTCGAGGAGCTCATCGCCAACCATCTGGAGGATCTCTTCCCCGGCATGGAGGTCCTCGACCACCATGCGTTCCGCCTCACCCGCAACGAGGACGTCGAGATCGAGGAGGACGAGAGCGAGAACCTCATCCAGGCGCTGGAGGCCGAGCTGCTCCGGCGTCGATTCGGCCCGCCGATCCGCCTCGAGATCACCGACGACATGGATGACCTGACGCTCGAGCTGCTGATCAAGGAGCTCGACATCACCGAGAAGGAGGTCTACCGCCTCCCCGGCCCACTGGATCTTCGAGGGCTGTTCGACCTGTCGCGCATCGACCGCCCCGACCTGCGCTACCCGCCGCACCTGCCGACCACCGCCGTCGCCTTCCAGCCCGGCGACAGCAACGAGCGGCCGGACATCTTCAAATCGATCGGCAAGGCGGATGTGCTGGTGCACCACCCGTACGAGTCGTTCGCGACCAGCGTGCAGGCGTTCCTGGAACAGGCGGCCCGCGACCCGCAGGTGCTCGCCATCAAGCAGACCCTCTACCGCACCTCGGGCGACAGCCCCATCGTGCAGGCCCTGATCGACGCCGCCGAGGCCGGCAAGCAGGTGCTCGCCCTGGTCGAGGTCAAGGCGCGCTTCGACGAGGCCAACAACATCGTGTGGGCCCGCAAGCTCGAGAAGGCAGGCGTGCACGTGGTGTACGGCCTGGTCGGGCTGAAGACGCACTGCAAGCTCGCCCTCGTGATCCGCGAGGAGGAGGGCGTGCTCCGCCACTACTCGCACGTCGGCACCGGGAACTACAACCCGAAGACCAGCCGCATCTACGAGGACTTCGGACTGTTCACCGCCGACCCGCAGGTCGGCAAGGACCTCACCCGGCTGTTCAACGAACTCAGCGGTTACGCGATCGAGAAGAAGTTCAAGCGCCTCCTCGTCGCACCGCTGCACCTGCGCAAGGGACTGCTGCGGCACATCGACCGCGAGCGCAAGAACGCGGATGCCGGCAGGCCCGCGCACATCCGCATCAAGGTGAACTCGATGGTCGACGAGCAGATCATCGACGCCCTGTACCGGGCGAGCCAGGCGGGCGTGCGCGTGGACGTCTGGGTGCGCGGCATCTGCAGCCTGCGGGTGGATCTGCCCGGTGTGAGCGACAACATCACGGTGCGCAGCATCCTGGGCCGCTACCTCGAGCACTCCCGGATCTTCGCGTTCCACAACGACGGCGACCCGCAGGTGTTCATCGGCAGCGCCGACATGATGCACCGCAACCTCGACCGCAGAGTGGAGGCGCTGGTGCGGGTGGCGGATCCCGCGCACGTGCAGGAGCTGATCGAGCTGTTCGACCTGGCGATGGACGAGCACACCGTGTCGTGGCACCTCGGCCCCGGCGGCGAGTGGACGCGGCACGCCGTCGACGCGGCCGGTGAGCCGCTGACCGATCTGCAGGACCGGACCATGTCGGACGTGCAGCGCCGCCGCCGCAAGCGAACGGTCCGATGACCGACACCGCCGTCTACGCCGCGGGCGCGGTGGTCTGGCGCCTGGTCGAGGGCAGGTTGCGGGTGCTGCTGATCCACCGCACGAAGTACCGCGACGTCACCCTCCCGAAGGGGAAGGTGGATCCCGGCGAGATGCTCGCCGAGACCGCGGTGCGCGAGGTGCACGAGGAGACCGGCATCCGGGTGTCGCTGGGAGTGCCGGTGGGCGTCAGCCGCTACTGGATGCGCCCCAAGCGGCAGAAGGTGGTGCACTACTGGGCGGCGGAGGCGACGGAGGATGCGATCCGCGCCTCCACGTTCATCCCGAACGGCGAGATCTCCGGCGTGGAGTGGGTGAGTCTGAAGAAGGCCCGCTCCCGGCTCAGCTACCCGGTCGACGTGGAGATCCTCGACGCGTTCGCGGCGCTCGTCGACGACGGCGTGCTGCACACGTTCCCGCTCATCGCGCTGCGGCACGCGAAGGCGGTGCCGCGATCGGAATGGCGCGGAGCCGATGCCGCCCGGCCGCTGACCGAACGGGGACAGCGGCAGGCCAAGGCGATCGTCGGCCCGCTGCGCGCGTTCGGTGTGAAGCGGATCGTCACGAGCGACGCGGTGCGCTGCGTGGAGACGGTCGCCCCGCTGGAGAAGAGGCTGCGCCGGACGGCGCGGCGGACCCACGACATCAGCCAGGAGGCGTGGGAGGACGGCTCCGCCGACGTGCGCGCGGTCATCGGGCGGCGCGTGCGCGCCAGGAAGCCGGCGGTGATCTGCAGCCACAACCCGGTGCTGCCCACCATCGTGTCGGAGATCGCGCTCGCCACCGGCAGCCTCCGCGGCTCGTACGTCAACAGCGCGAGCGCGCTGGAGGTCGCCGGGTTCTCGGTCATCCACCTGTCGGCGACGAACCCCGGATCGGGGATCATCGCGATCGAGACCCACGAGCCGCGGGTCTGAATCTCTCAGTCTTCCCGCAGCAGCGCGAAGCGCGCTGTCCCCGATCCGTTCACCTTCCGTTCACCCACCCGGGAGAGTCTCGTTAACCGTCGCTCCTAGCGTCACTGTGTGCCCTGCACCGGGCCAGAAACCATCCCCGATCGAACGGATCCACAGTGAAGATCACCCGAATCGCCCGCATCGGCGCCATCGGCGCCGTCGCTGCTCTCGCCCTCGCCGGCTGCGCCGCGAACGAGGCCCCGGCCGGAGGCTCCGACCAGCCCGCCGCCGGCTCCGACCTCGAGGGCACGCTGAAGGCCACCGGCGCCTCGTCGCAGGGGTCCGCTCAGGAGGCGTGGGTGGCCGCGTTCCAGCAGGCCAACCCGGGCGTCACCATCAACTACGAACCCACCGGTTCCGGCACCGGCCGCGAGAACTTCCTCGCCGGCGCCAGCGACTTCATCGGCTCCGACCGTGCGTTCGACGACGAGGAGATGGCCGCGGGTGGCTTCCAGACCTGCGCATCGGATGCCATCGTCGAGGTGCCGCTTTACATCTCGCCCGTCGCCGTGGCGTTCAACCTCGAGGGCGTCGACTCGCTCAACCTCGACGCGAAGACCATCGCGGGCATCTTCGCCGGCACCATCACCAACTGGAACGACCCGGCCATCGCGTCGCAGAACGAGGGCGTGGAGCTGCCCGACCTGGCGATCTCGCCGGTGCACCGCTCCGACCCGTCCGGCACGCAGGAGACCTTCACCAAGTACCTCAGCGCCACCGCCGGCGACGTGTGGACCCACGAGCCCGCCGACGAGTGGCCGATCCAGGGCGGCGAGGCCGCGCAGGGCACCTCCGGTGTCGTGCAGGCCATCAAGGCCGGCAACGGTGCGATCGGCTTCGCCGACGCCTCGCAGACCGAGGGTCTCGGTCAGGTGCACGTCGGTGTCGGCGACGAGTACGTCGCCTACTCGGCCGAGGCCGCCGCCGCGCTGGTGGAGAACTCGCCGCTGGTCGAGGGCCGCGGCGAGGGCGACCTGGTCTTCGACGTCGACCCGGCCGCCGCTCCGGCCGGCGCGTACCCGATCGCCCTGGTCAGCTACCTCATCGCCTGCGAGGAGTACGAGGACCCGAACACCGCCGAGGTCGTGAAGGCGTACCTCGAGTACATCGCCAGCGAGGAGGGCCAGCAGGCCGCCGCCGACAACGCGGGCAGCGCCCCGATCTCGGAGGGCCTGCGCGAGAAGGCCCTCGCCGCCATCGACACCATCAAGGTCGGCTGATCCGCACACCCGACTGATTCCGATGCCCCCGCGTCCATCCGGGCGCGGGGGCATCGGAGGGTCAGCCACCACCCCGCCTGAATCCCGAAACAGGAGACCATGAGCACGACGACACGGCAGCCGGAGTCCGCCCCGTCTGCACCGCCTGCCCCCGCCTCGCGGCCTGCCCCGCCTGCCCCGATCAAGGCCAAGCAGCGTCTGGGTGACCGCGTGTTCTCCGGCACCGCTCTCGGCGCCGGCCTCATCATCCTCGTCGTGCTCGCCGCCGTCGCGACCTTCCTGATCATCCAGAGCCTGCCCGCGTTCGCGCCGGACACCAGCGACAACCACATCCTTGAGGGCCGCTCGTTCTGGTCGTACGTCGGGCCGCTCGCGTTCGGCACCATCTGGGCGTCGTTCATCGCCCTGGTGATCGCGACACCGATCTCCATCGGCATCGCCCTGTTCATCTCGCACTACGCACCCCGCCGGCTCGCCGGCGTGCTCGGCTACGTGATCGATCTGCTCGCCGCCGTGCCGTCGGTGGTGTTCGGCCTTTGGGGCGGCCTGGTGCTGGCGCCGCTCCTGCAGCCGGTCTACGCCTGGCTGAACGCCAACGCTTCGTGGTTCCCGCTGTTCGGCGGTCAGGTCTCCTCGACCGGCAAGACCATCATGACGGCGGCGCTGGTGCTCGCGGTCATGGTCATCCCGATCATGACCGCCATCTGCCGCGAGGTGTTCCTGCAGACCCCGAAGCTGCACGAGGAGGCCGCCCTCGCCCTCGGCGCGACCCGCTGGGAGATGGTGCGCATGGCGGTGCTGCCCTTCGCCCGCGGCGGCATGGTCTCGGCCGTGATGCTCGCCCTCGGTCGCGCGCTCGGCGAGACGATGGCCGTGACGATGGTGCTCTCGCCCTCGTTCGTCTACAGCTTCCTGGTGCTCACCGCCACCAACCCCACCCCGATCCCCGCGAACATCGCGCTCGCATTCCCCGAGGCGCACGGAACCGGCGTCAACACCCTGATCGCGACCGGTCTGATCCTGTTCGTGGTGACCTTCGCCGTCAACGCGGTGGCCCGCTGGATCGTCGCACGCCGCGCCGAGTTCTCTGGAGCGAACTGACATGACCACGCTCACCCCCACCGCGACGCGCAGCGCCGCCCTCACCTCCGGGCGCCTCGCGCGCTGGGCGCCCTGGGCGCTGCTGGCGGCATCCCTCCTCGTCTCGTTCACCGTCTTCGGGCTGACCGCCGTCGGCGGGGATCTCGCCGACTTCAACATCGCCGGCGCCACCATCGTGGGCGTCCTGCTGTACATGGTGCTGATCACCGTGATCTCGTCGATCGCCGAGAGCCGCCGCAACGCCGTCGACCGGTTGATGACCGCGCTGGTGGCGACCGCCTTCACGATCGCACTGCTCCCGCTGGTCTCGCTGCTGTGGACCGTGGTCGCGAACGGCATCCAGCGGTTCGACGTCGAGTTCTTCACCTTCTCGATGCGCAACATCGTCGGCGACGGGGGCGGCATCGTGCACGCCATCTGGGGCACGGTGCTGGTGACGCTCACCGCGACGGTGATCTCGGTGCCGATCGGCCTGATGACCTCGATCTACCTGGTCGAGTACGGCCGCGGCCGCATCGCGAAGGGCATCACCTTCCTGGTGGACGTGATGACCGGCATCCCGTCGATCGTGGCGGGTCTGTTCATCTACTCGGTGTTCGCGCTGTTCATCCGCCCCGGCATCTCGATGGGGTTCATGGGCGCGCTGGCCCTCGCCGTGCTGATGGTGCCGGTGGTGGTGCGCGGCAGCGAGGAGCTGCTGCGGATCGTGCCGAACGAGCTGCGCGAGGCGGCGTACGCGCTGGGGGTGCCGAAGTGGCTGACCATCCTGAAGGTCGTGCTGCCGACATCGATCGCCGGCATCACCACCTCGGTGATGCTCGCCATCTCGCGCGTGATCGGCGAGACCGCTCCCCTGCTGCTCACCGCCGGCTTCACGATGAGCCTGAACACGAACCTGGCGAACGGGCAGATGATGACGCTGCCGGTGTTCGCCTACAACCAGTACATGAACCAGGGCACGAACGCCGACGCCTCCGTCGCGCGCGCGTGGGCCGCGGCGCTGACGCTGATCCTCATCGTCATGGTGCTCAACCTGGTGGCCCGCCTGATCGCGAAGTGGTTCGCGCCGAAGACCGCCGGCCGTTGAGCCGCACCCGACCCGAAGGAACCCGAACATGTCCAAGAGCATCGAAGTCAACGACCTGAACGTCTACTACGGCGACTTCCTGGCCGTCGAGGGCGTCTCGCTCGACATCCAGCCCCGCAGCGTCACCGCGTTCATCGGCCCGTCCGGCTGCGGCAAGTCCACCTTCCTGCGCACCCTGAACCGCATGCACGAGGTCATCCCCGGCGCCCGCGTCGAGGGCGAGGTGCTGCTCGACGGCAAGGACCTGTACGGCCCCGGCGTCGACCCGGTGCTGGTGCGCCGCCAGGTGGGCATGGTGTTCCAGCGTCCGAACCCGTTCCCGACCATGTCGATCCGCGAGAACGTGCTGGCCGGTGTGAAGCTGAACAACGGCAAGATGTCCAAGAGCGACCAGGACGCGCTGGTAGAGAGGTCGCTGATGGGCGCGAACCTGTGGAACGAGGTGAAGGACCGGCTCGACAAGCCCGGCTCCGGCCTCTCCGGCGGTCAACAGCAGCGTCTGTGCATCGCCCGCGCGATCGCCGTGTCGCCCGAGGTGCTGCTGATGGACGAGCCGTGCTCCGCCCTCGACCCGATCTCGACCTATGCGATCGAGGAGCTGATCGGCGAGCTGAAGAACGAGTACACGATCGTGATCGTCACGCACAACATGCAGCAGGCCAGCCGCGTGTCCGATAAGACGGCGTTCTTCAACATCGCCGGCACCGGCAAGCCCGGCAAGCTCATCGAGTACGACGACACCACCACGATCTTCACGACCCCGAACGTGCAGGCCACCGAGGACTACGTCTCCGGCCGCTTCGGGTGACCTGGGGTTCCCGGGCCGTGTGACGGATCCCGGATGGGGTGATGCGGGGGCGGCGTGTCGCGAAGTGACACGCCGCCCCGGTCGTCCGTCGTCCGGGATCCGTCACACGGCATTCGTCCTGCACAGATCCGGTGTTGGAACCACCTCTTCACAGAAGCCGGGATGACGGGCCCGCGGCATCCGCCGCTCGGCCAAGGTTGGTGGCATGTCCGTCGCCGCCGCTCTAGCCCTGCTCGGCGGCGTGGCACGTACGGGCACCTTGAAAGAGCGCGGAATCACCGCCCGGCAGCTCGCGTCGGCCCTCGCAGACGGCAAGATCGTGCAGGTGCGCCGAGGCGTGTACGCCATCCCCGAGGCGCCCGACCTGGTGAAGCACGCGGCCTTCCACGGCGGCGTGCCGGCGTGTACCGACGCGGGGGCGGCCATGGGCCTGTGGATCCTCCGCAGCTCGGGCCATTGCGTCTGGCTGGGCCGGGCAGGTCAGCCGGGCGACGGATGCCAGGACTGCCGTATCCACTGGGATCGCGGCACGGCGGTGTTCGGACGGCTCCCACCTGTGCAGAACGTCCTGCTCCAGATCGCCACGTGCGAGGACGAGGAGACGTTCTTCGCCGCCTACGAGTCGGCACTGCGCTGGTCGAAGATCTCGCCCGGCGGCATCGCGTGGCTGTGGAGCCGGGTACCCGAATCCCTGCGCCGCCTGATGGGCATCGCCCGTTCCGACGCCGACAGCGGGCTGGAGTCGATCGTCCGGCTCCGTCTGCACCGGCTCGGTATCACGGTACGGACGCAGGTCGGCATCCCCGGCGTCGGCGAGGTCGACATCATGATCGGCGACCGCCTGCTCATCCACTGCGACGGGCGGGAGAACCATGAGGGCGAGGCCCGGCGCCACCGGGACCTCTGGCGGGATGCCGCGGCCGCCGCCCTCGGTTACGAGACGCTGCGCTTCGACTACGCGATGATCGTGCACGACTGGCCCCGTGTGGAGGCCGCGATCCTCGCCAAGATCGCCGAAGGCGCCCACCTCCGCACACCGGCGTGATGGATCCCGGACCGCTCGTTCCCCGCAGGGCGTGCCGCACCCGGACACGCCGGAGGCATTGCATCCGATCCGGGATTCGTCACCACCGACTCAGCGGGGCGACAGCAGGTAGTCGTTCAGCGACGCGGTGAAGTCGGGGTCGGTCGGCAACGGTACGCCGTCCACGGCCGTGATGGGCGCCGCCAGGCGGACGCTGGACACCAGCCAGGCGGCATCCGCCTTCGCCAGATCGGATGCCGACAGGGTGGTGTACTCGGCGTCGAAGCCCTGCTTCTCGAGGTGTTCGTACACGCTCAACTGGGTCGTGCCGTGCAGGATGCCGCCCGAGGGCGCCGGCGTGAGGAATCGGTCGCCGGAGCGGATGATGAGGGATGCCGTCGGCGCCTCCAGCACGTACCCGTCGCTGGTGACGAAGATGGCGTCGTCCGCGCCGCGGCGCCTCGCCTCGCGGAGCGCGGCCATGTTCACGGCGTACGACAGCGTCTTCGCGCCGAGCAGCAGCCACGGGGCACGCTCCCCCGCGCCCAGGTCGTACCCCCGGTCCAGGGTGACGACGCGGATGCCGTCGCGCCGCACCGCCGTGAAATCGGGCGCTCCTGCCGCGGTCGCCCACGCCGTGGGGGCCGGGCCGTGCTCGACGCCCCGGCTCAGGATGAGCTTGATGACGGACTCGCCGGGCCCGCATTCCCCGGCTGCCCGCTCCACGGCCTGGCGCCACTGCTCCAGGTTGGGGGCGGGGAGGTCGCACAGCTTCGCGGAATGCGCGAGCCGCTGCAGGTGCGGCTCGGTCTCCTGAGCGTGCCCGTCGATGACGCCGATCGACTCGAAGACCCCGTCACCGCGCTGTGTGCTGAGCTCGCCCACGCTGAGCGCCGGCGCCGACGGGTCCACCGCGGTGAAGGTGTCGGAGAAGTCGGTGCGGTCATCGGCGACGTCGGCCGGCACGATCATGAGGGCGAAACGCGGAGACATGGAATGAGCTTAGAGCTCAGGGGAATATCCCCGCGCGGCGCTTGTTACACTTGATCGGCCGGGCCGCATAACCCCGGGCTCCAACTTCTGCCGCTGCGAGCGGCCTTCCGCCGAGAGGCGTTCTTGCGGCCCGGTCTTTCCATGTCCGGCCTGGTCGCAGCCGCGCCCGCTCAGTTCAGCGCCCCGCGCCGCCATGCGGCGGCGGATGCGGCGAGGTCGTCGGCGTAGGTGCTGAGCCGCAGGGCACGCCGCGTCAGGTCGCTCGCCCGCCCGGGCTCCGTCGCCTCGTAGTCATCGGCGGTGTGCGTGGCACCGGAGGCCTGCACCCGACAGTAGGCCGCAGCACGGTCCAGCGCGACCGCGAAGTCTCCGCGGAAGACTCCGCGCAGGATCGTGTCGACCAGCGCCACCAGCTCGTCGGGACTCGCCGGCACGGGTGCGCCCGCGACCACGGCATCCGCCGACCCCAGCTCGACGCGGCCGCGCTCGTACAGCATCGCCGTGGCGGCGGCATCCGATCGGATCGAGATCTGCAGCAGGTACAGCCGCCAGAGCGACCCCGGAAGCGAACGCGCGGGCGCCTTGGACCACAGCTCCGCGATCTCGTCGATGCCGTGCTCGGCGGCGAACGCGATCAGCCGCTCGGTGCTCTCGCCGGTCTCATCACTGCGGGTGCGCTCGAGAAGAGCGGATGCCGTCGCATGCGCCACCCGGGATTCCTCGGCAGGATCCGCCGCTCCGACGAGGTTGTCGAACGACTCGGAGGGCCGGCGAACGGGGCGATGGAACTGCTCGGGCATCCATCAAGGCTACGCCCGCCGCGACATCACGACGATGTCGGTGGTGGCGGATACCGTGCTCGAGAGCACCTTGAAGAGGAGGCGCGTTGGACCACGAAGTGCCCCCGGGGAATTCCGACATCCCGACCCACCGGTTAAAAGCCGGTTGCTCTGCCTCTGAGCTACGGGGGCAGATGCCGGCAGAGAAACGATGCGGCACCTGCCAGCAGTTTAAACCACTGTCCGATTTCAACCGGAAGGCATCCCGCGCTGACGGACTCCAGGAGGTTTGCAAAGAATGCAACCGCGAGTCCTCCCGACAGTACTACCAGCGCAACCGGGAACATCACCTTGCAGTCATCCGGGCGCGTACTCGCGCGCAGCGCGCGAAGAGCCGGGAATTCATCGCGTCGTACCTCGCCGACCATCCCTGTGTGGACTGCGGAGCTAGTGACATCCGAGTGCTCGACTTCGATCATCGACTCGGGTGTGAGAAGAGGGACGGTGTCATGCAGCTGGTACGAAACGGTTTCAGCATCCGCGTGATCGTCGCCGAGATCGAGAAGTGCGACGTTCGTTGCCGCAACTGCCATGCCATCGCCACGTACAAGCGGATGGGGACTAACTGGCGTTCGCACGTCGCTCAGGAGGGGATCGGCGACCTCTAACGCGCTCGATATCACGGCCTCGCCATGCTGCCAGCCCTCTGCAACGTCGGCGCCGCCTGTGTCAACGACCTCACCGGCCGCGGGGCACGTCCACGACGCGCTCCCGGCCGGTGGGCGTCGCCGTCACCTCCCCCGCGCTCGCGGCGGACACCTCGGCGGCGAGCGCACCGAGCCGGGCGGGCGGCGTCCACACCGCGAAGGTCGCCTGCGCTCCGTACTCGGGCTCACCCAGCGCCGCGTCGTTCCCGGACGCCCACTCCCGCAACAGGTTGTCGAGCCGACCGGCATCCGCGTGCGACGCGACGATCACCGCCTCGGCCAGCATCCGACGGTCGACGAGGGATGCCAGATCCAGGGCTTCCGACACCGCCGAGGAGTACGCCCGCACCAGACCTCCGGCCCCCAGCTTCACGCCGCCGAAGTACCGCGTGACGATCGCCACCACGTCGGTCAGCCCGCGCCGACGGAGCACCTCCAGCATCGGCATCCCCGCCGTGCCCGACGGCTCTCCGTCGTCGGACGAGCGCGCACGATCTCCGTGCAGCCCTGTGACCTGCGCGCTGCAGTTGTGCCGAGCGTCCCAGTGCCGCCGTTTCACGTCGACGATGATCCCGTCCGCCTCCTCCGGTGACGTCACCGGCGCGACGTGAGCGATGAAGCGCGACTTGCGGATGACCAGCTCGTGCTCGACGGGCCGCGCGATGGTCGCGGGATGGCTGGGCTGCGACTCTGGCACCCGTCCAGGCTATGCGACCGCTTCAGTTGCGCTTCAGGCACGACCGGCCAGACTGGCAGGATGCGGATACTGCTCGTGGACGACGAGGTGCGCCTCGCCGACGGCATCCGTCGCGGGCTGGAAGCGGAAGGCATGGTCGTCGACGTCGCCCACAACGGCCCCGACGGGCTGGCGATGGGCACCGACGGCGACTACGACGCGATCGTGCTCGACGTGATGATGCCGGGCATGAGCGGCTACCGGGTGTGCCAGGCGCTGCGCGCCGACGGCGTGTGGACCCCCGTGCTGTTCCTCACCGCGAAGGACGGCGAATGGGACGAGGTGGAGGGCCTCGACACCGGCGCCGACGACTGGCTGACCAAGCCGTTCTCGTACCCCGTGCTGCTCGCCCGCCTGCGGGCGCTGGTGCGGCGGGGCGGACGCGAACGCCCCGCCACCCTGGAAGCCGGCGACCTGCGGCTGGATCCCGCCGCGCGCCGAGTGTTCCGCGGGGACACCGAGGTTCAGCTCACCGCCCGCGAGCTGGCTGTGCTCGACTTCCTGATGCGCCGCCGCGGGGAGGTGGTCACCAAGCGCGAGGTGATCGCCAACGTCTGGGGCGACGACTTCGAGGGCGATTCCAACATCGTCGAGGTGTACATCGGACACCTGCGCAGCAAGATCGACCGCCCGTTCGGGCGGGACGCGATCCAGACGGTGCGCGGCACGGGGTACCGGCTCGCGGCGGGCGGCGGCTGATGGCACGCCCGCGGATGCTGCGCTCGCTGCGCACCCGGATCACCGCCGGCGCCCTGATCGTCGTGGCGCTGGTGCTCGGCCTGGGCGCCGTGGCGACCGTGCAGCTGCTGGAGCGCTCGCTGACGGAGGGCGTGGAGGTCGCGCTCGAGCAGGACCTGGACAGAATCGGCGACCGCATGGGCGGCCGTGACCCGCGCATCGACGACATCGACGACGACGTGCTGGTGCGCGTCGACGGTCCGCGCCCAACCGTGAACGACGAGGACGCCGACCGGTTGCCGCGCGTACCGGAGGGTGAGCCGCACCGGGTGACCGTCGACGGCGAGGAGTACCTCGCCGCCTCCGAGGACGCGGACGGCGACCGCCGCCTCACCGTCGCCCGCTCACTCGAACACGTCCGGGATGCCGTCGGCACCGCCACCGGTCTGCTGGTCGTGGCCGTGCCGCTGGTGCTCGCACTCATCGGCGTGGTGGTGTGGACCGTCACCAGCCGTGCCCTCGCGCCGGTGGAGCGGCTGCGTCGTCAGGTGGACGAGATCGACGCCACCGGGCTGCACCGGCGCGTGGACGCGGGCGGCGACGACGAGCTCGGCAGCCTCGCCCTGACGATGAACCGGATGCTGGATCGCATCGAGCAGTCCCAGATCACGCAGCGCCGGTTCGTGAGCGACGCCTCGCACGAGCTGCGCTCGCCGCTGGCGACGATCCGGCAGCATGCCGAGCTCGCCGCCACGCATCCGGAGTCGATGACGGTCGAGATGCTGAGCCGCGTGGTGCGCGAGGAGGGCGCCCGCATGCAGGATCTTGTCGAGGGCCTGCTGCTGCTCGCCCGGCTCGACGAGCGCCGGCCGGGCCCCGGCGAACCCGTGGACCTGGACGACCTCGCACTGGCCGAGGTGCGCCGGCTGCGCGGCATGGGCGTCGCCGTCGACGGGCGCGGGATCGGCCCGGGGCGGGTGAACGGCAGCCCGACGCTGCTCGCTCGGGCCTTGCGCAACCTGGTCGACAACGCCGCACGGCACGCTGCGTCGCTCGTGAGCGTGCGGGTGTGGACGGATGCCGGACACGTGCACCTCCAGGTGGAGGACGACGGCGCCGGCATCCCGGAGGCGGAGCGCGAGCACGTGTTCGACCGGTTCACCCGACTCGACGAAGCCCGCGCGCGGGATGCCGGCGGGAGCGGCCTCGGTCTCGCCATCGTCCGCGAGATCGCGGCCGCGCATCACGGCACGGTCGGTGTGGACGCGGGCCCGGCGGGCGGCGCACGATTCACCCTGTCGCTTCCGGCCGGTTCCTGACGGCGTCCGGTTCCTGAAGACGGCTTCAGGTCGCTTCAGGGGGCGTTCACCGCCTCCCCGCGAGGCTGGACGCATGGACAACGAGAAGAACACCCCCGAGACCCCTCGCCCTGACGCGGTCCCCGCCGGGGACGCGGCGCCGCCCGCGCCTCCCACCTCGCCGGCGCCCGCGTCGCCCACCTCCGGGGTCGACCCGGATGCCGACACCCGCGCCTTCCCCGCGGAACCCGCGCCCGCGACCGGCGCCGACTCCGGCGCCTCGCCGGCCGGCGCCGCATCGGACGGCGGTTCGCGACGCCGCCGGAACATCCTGATCGGCGCGGGCGCCGCGGTGGCGCTGCTCGTCGTGGGAGGCGGCGCGTTCGCCATCGGCGCCGAGATCGCCGACGACGACGAGGACGACCGCCCCGGCATGCATGCCGAGCATGACGGATCCGCCCGAGGGGGCCAGCCCGGCGGCGACGACCGCCCCGGCGATGACGGTCGCGGGGATGACGGTCGCGGAGATGACGCCGATGACGACCGCCGCGGAGACGTGGGGCCAGGGGCGCCGGTGCCGGCATCCGACGCCGCCTCGCTGCGCGACGCGGCCGAGAAGGCCATCACTGCCGCCGACGCCGAGGGCGCGGTGGCGATCGACGTGGAGCGCGGCGGGTACGACGTGGAGGTCCGCCTGGCCGACGGCACCGAGCCCGACGTCTTCGTCGCCGGAGACGGCTCGACCGAGGTGCGCGACGAGGACGACACCGAGGCGGATGCCGATCCGGTCCTCGACCTGGCGAAGCTGGACGCCGTGGTGACGGCCGCCCTGGACGCGGCGGAGGCGGAGGTCGACGGCACAGGGGTGGTGCACTCCGTGGCCGCCAGCGACGACGCGGGCGTCGCCTACGAGGTCACCGTGCGGTTCGGCCGCAGCGACGCCGAGATCGATCTGGACGCCGACCTGGCCGCGGTGCGGGTGGACGTCGACGACTGATCGCGGGGTCCTCGCGTCGCGGGGTCCTCGCGGAGCGGGGTCCTCGCGGAGCGGAGGTCAGGCCGTCCGTTCCGCGAGGACGCGCACGGTCCGCAGGTTCCTCGCCGTGCCGGCCACGCCGAGCGCCCGGTCCAGCACGCCGGGCGTGAGCTTGCTGGTTCCGGCGCCGTCGGCATAGTCGATCCACAGTTCGCGGCCGATCAGGGCGATCCGCTCCTTCGCGTGCAGCCGCGGCTCGAGGGCCCGCTGCGCGTCCGGCGCGGGATCGCCCTCCAGGAACATCACGTGCAGCATCCGCTCCGACGCGTCGGGGAACGGGAGAGAGTCGAGGACCCGGACCAGTTCGCGGTGGGTCCGGCCGATCACCGGGGTGTCCACGCCGAACGCCTCCGCGACGAGCGCCCGCACCTCCGCGCACGCGGCTGCGAGGTCGCCGGGCGCACGGCACAGGATGTTCCCGCTGGCGATGTACGTCGACACGTCCGACAGGCTGGTGCGCTCCTCCAGCAGCGCCCGCAGCTCCGGCATCGGGACGCGGTTGCGCCCTGAGACGTTCACGGCGCGCAGCAGCAGCGCACACTTCACGGTCACGGGTTCGATGCGGTCGGGTCCGCGGAGCCGTCGCCGGTCCGCCCACCGCCGTCCACGAGCTCGGCGCCGGCGTGGGCGAGCTCGGCGAGGGCGGCGGCGCTGGACTCCTCGCCCACGCCCGCGACGAGACCAGTGAGGATCCGCACATGGACGCCGTGCTCGATGGCATCCAGTGCCGAGGCGCGCACGCAGTGATCGGTCGCGATCCCGACGATGTCCGCCTCGATCACGCCGTGCGCGGACAGGATCTCCGCCACGGTGGCGCCGTCCTCGGTGGTGCCCTCGAACATCGAGTACGCCGGTCTGCCCTGCCCCTTGCGCACATGGTGGGTGACGGCGGCTGTGTCGAGCAGCGGGTCGTACTCGGCCCCGTCGGTGCCGGCGACGCAGTGCACCGGCCAGGTGTCGACGAAGTCGGGGTCTGCGGCGAAGTGCCCGCCGTTGTCGCCGTCTGCGTCGTGCCAGTCCCGGGAGGCGACGATGACCCGATAGTCGTCGGCGTGCTCAGCGAGCAGGCGCGACACGGCGGATGCCACCGCGTCGCCGCCGGTGACGGCGAGAGCGCCGCCCTCCGTGAAGTCGTTCTGCACGTCGACGATGAGAAGTGCCTTGCTCATGCTTCGAGGGTACGCCGCGTCGGCGTGGGGGTGGCGCTCCGTCCGAGACCGTGCGGGAGTAGCATCCTGCCATGCCGATCACGCTGGAGAACGTGGGAATCGCGGTACGCGACATCGAGGCGGCCATCGCCTTCTTCACCGACCTCGGGCTCAGCGTCCTCGGTCGGGACACGGTGAGCGGCGCATGGGCCGACACGGCTGTGGGCCTCGACGGCAATCACGCCAGAATCGCGATGCTGCAGACGCCGGACGGGAACGGCCGTCTTGAGCTGTTCGAGTACATCCATCCCGACGCGATCGAGACCGAGCCGACGCTGCCGAACGAGATCGGGATGCACCGGGTCGCGTTCTCGGTCGACGACCTCGACGAGGCGCTCGCGATCGCCGCGCGGCACGGATGCCATCCACTGCGTGGCGTGGCGACCTACGAGGACCTCTACCGGCTCACGTACCTGCGCGGCCCGAGCGGCATCCTGGTGATGCTCGCCGAGGATCTGCGCAAGCGCTGACACGACGAAGCCCCCGGAATCACAAGGGATTCCGGGGGTTTGTCTGAGCCGCCTAAGGGAATCGAACCCTTGACCTATTCATTACGAGTGAATCGCTCTGCCGTCTGAGCTAAGGCGGCGTGCGCGGCGCACCGCGGCACGATGAACGATCTTACCCTGTCGCGGCGGTCACTGCGAAACCGGCGCGATCGCGCGGGGCGGCGCTCAGCAGCGCAGCCCGTCCTTGGGCACCGTGCCGTCGAGCAGGAACCCTTCGACAGCCTCGTTCACGCAGCGGTTGCCCTTGTTGTAGCCGGTGTGCCCTTCGCCCTCACGGGTGACCAGCACGCCGTTGTCGAGCTGCGCGGCGAGCGACTCCGACCACTCGTACGGGGTGGCCGGGTCGTTGGTCGTGCCGACAACCACGATCGGCCCGGAGCCCTCCGCTGCGATCGGCCCGCGAGTGCCGGTGGGCGGGTACGGCCAGACCTCGCACGGGTCGGGGCCCTCCCAGTACGGGGCGAAGGTGGGCGCACCCCTGCGGATCTTCTCCATCGCCGCCGCCTCGGCGGCCGGGTCGTCCTCGACCGGGTAGTCCATGCAGTTGTAGGCCCGGAACGCCTCGGTGGAGTTGTCCAGGTACTCGCCGTCCTCCGAGCGGCCGTTGTAGTTGTCCGCGATGAAGAACATCGTCGACGGGTCGCCCTGCAGCACCGCCTCGAGTCCGTCGCTGAGCGTCGGCCAGAAATCCTTGCTGTACAGGGCCTGGATCACGCCGGTGACGAGCGTGTCCGCGCCCAGCATCCGACCGTCCCCGTTCGGCAGCGGACGCTGCTCGACGCTCGCGAGCAGCGCCTGGAAGTCGGCGAGGGCCTCCTCCAGGGTGCCGTTGAACGGACAGCCCGACGAGGCGAGGCAGTCCTCGAGGTAGGCGCGCAGCGCGGACTCGAAACCGAGCGCCTGAGTGACGCCGACGTCGATGCCGGGGATGGACGGGTCGATGGCGCCGTCGAGCACGAGCCTCGTGGCGCGATCCGGGTACAGCTTGGCGTACGTGGCGCCGAGGAAGGTGCCGTACGAATAGCCGAGGTAGTTCAGCTCGGTGTCCCCCAGCACGCCGCGCAGCAGGTCGAGGTCGCGCGCGGCGTTGACGGTGGTGATGTGCGGCAGGATGCCGTCGCTGCCTTCCTCGCAGGCTTCGGCGAACTGACGGTGCCGCTCGGTGAGCTCCGCCTCCCATTCCGGGGTGCCGCGCTCGGCCGCCGGGATGTCGTACAGGTAGGCGTCCATCTCTGCGGGGTCGAAGCATCGCACCGCGGTCGAGCGGCCCACGCCCCGCGGGTCGAACCCGATGACGTCGAACTGCTCGACCAGGTCGGCGCCGACCGCGAAGCCGAGGCTGTCGGCGACGAAATCGAAGCCGCTGGCGCCGGGCCCGCCGGGGTTGATCAGCAGCGACCCGGTGTACTCCCTGGTCGCCTGGTGACGCACGACCGCGAGGGAGATCTCCCCGGCGGACGGGTTCTCCCAGTCCAGCGGTGCGGTGACGTCGGTGCAGTCGAAGCCGGCGCCGCACTCGTCCCACACCAGTTCCTGCGAGTAGTACGGCAGCAGGTCCGCCGGCACGCCAGAGGTGTCGGGCTCGCGTGTGACCGAGGGCTTGATCTCGGGGATCTGCGCGTACAGACAGCCCGAGAGTGCGACGGCGGCGACCGCGAGGCCGGCGACGACCGCCGTGAGGCGGCGCAGACGGGAGGCGGGGCGGTTGTTCACGGTGTCCTTCCGCTGGTGACCGTCACGAGGAGGCTCTCCAGGGCGAGCAACGGGGCGACGTTACGCTCCAGCGACTCGCGAGTGTCGGCGATGGCGTCGAGCACGACGAGCGTGCGGGCGACCGGCCAGGCGGTGGCCAGTGCGTCCAGTTCGCGCTCGAGTTCTCTGTTGATGAGGTCGTCGCGCTGGCCGTACTGCAGCATCACGACATCGCGGAACATCGATTGCAGGTCGGTCAGCACCCGGTCGATGCCGTCGCGGAGGCTGCGGGTGGCGCGCTTGCGCTGTTCGTCCTCCAGCGCCGACACCTGGGCGCGCAGCGCGGGTGGAACCGCCTGACCTTCCGCGACGCCGACGGTGCGCAGCAGGGCGGCTCGCTCGGCTTCGTCGCGCTCCGCGGTCAGGGTCTTCGCGTCGTCCGTGGCGGCCTGGATGATCCGGCCGGCGACCTCCACGGCGTCGTTCACCCCTCTGACGCCGAGGACCGCGCGCAGCGTCTCGTCCCGGCGGCGCCGGGCGGCGTCGTCGGTGGCGAGTCGCTGCGCCATGCCGATGTGCCGCTGGGCGTGCCGCGCGGCCTGCTCGGCGGTGGTCTCGTCCGCGCCTGTGCGCAGGGTGATCAACCGCGCCACGTCGGCGACGTCCGGCTCGCGGAGCCGCAGCGGCCGCACGCGGGAGCGGATAGTGGGCAGCAGGTCGGCCTCACTGGGCGCGCACAGCACCCACACGGTGTTCTCCGGTGGCTCCTCGAGAGCCTTGAGCAGCACGTTGGAAGTGCGTTCGACCATGCGGTCGGCGTCCTCGACGACGATGACGCGGTAGCGGCCGGCGGACGGTGCGAAGTAGGACCGCTCGACGAGGGCGCGCGCCTCGGCGATCGTGATGATCACCTTGTCCGTGCGCAGCGCCGTCACATCCGGATGGGTGCCGGCGAGCACCTGTCGCATCGTCGCCTCGTCGTCGGGTCCCTCGGCGATGAGCGCCGCAGCGAACGCGTAGGCGAGCGTGGAGCGCCCCGAGCCGGGTGGGCCCGTGATCAACCAGGCGTGCGCCAGCGACGCCGGATTGGATGCCGCCGCACGCAGCGTCTCGACTGCGGCATCCTGCCCCCACACGTCCGACCACGGGAAGGGTGCGGTCGCGAGGGTGGTCATACGCTCCAGCCTAACCGGGGCCGGGGACGCCGCAGCGGCGCACCACGTCCGCTGCACAAACCGGCATCCGCTGCATCGATCGATGGCGCGGATGCCGCAAACTGGCGCACACCCGTGACGACGACGCCCGCGACCCACTCGACGAGCGGATGCCGGAAGGCGAGCCCCCGCCCGCCCGGGCTCAGTGCTCGAGCAGAGCGCGCACGCGCGCGCGGATCCGGTCGGCGATCAGGTCGGGGGCGAGGGCGCCGTCGATCACGAGAAAGCGCTCGAGTTCGGCATCCGCGAGTCGCAGGTAGGCGTCGCGCACTCGGCGGTGGAAGTCGTCCTTCTCGGCCTCGAGCCGGTCGAAAGGCTTGTCGTCGGCGTCCAGCCGACGTCGCGCCGCCTCGGGGTCGATGTCGAGCAGCACGGTGAGGTCGGGCAACGCCCCCTCGGCGGCCCAGATCGACAGCTCGCGCACCTGCCCGGCATCCAGCACCCGTCCCGCGCCCTGGTAGGCGACCGACGAATCCAGGTAGCGGTCCTGGATGACGACCTCGCCGCGCTCCAGCGCCGGGCGCACGACCGTCGCCACGTGGTGGGCGCGGTCGGCGGCGTACAGCAGCGCCTCGGCGCGAGGGGCGATGTCACCGCGGTGATGCAACACGATGTCGCGGATGAGCCGGCCCACCTCCGAGCCGCCGGGCTCGCGGGTGTGCAGCACCGTACGCCCCTCGGCGCCGAGCCATTCGGCGAGCAGACGCGCCTGCGTGGTCTTGCCCGAGCCGTCCCCGCCCTCCAGGGTGATCCAGAGGCCGCGACCCGCGGTCACGAGTCCGCTTTCTTCACGTCGGCTCACTCCGCTGACTCGGCACGGCGCTTCGCGTTGGCGGCGCGCGTGGCCGCCGCCTTCTTCGCCGCGGCCGAGCGCGCCGCCGACTTCGCGGCGTCGGTCGCGGGAGCCTTCGTCGCGGTCTTCTTCGCCGGAGTCTTCTTCGCCGGGGCCTTCTTCGCCGGGGCCTTCTTCGGTGCCGCGGCCTTCGCCGTGGTCTTCTTCACGGCAGCGCCACGCGCACCGCGCTTGGGCGCCGGGCCCTTGGCGCGCTTGTCCGCCAGCATCTGCACCGCGATCTCGTACGTGATGTCGGCGGGCTGCTGCCCACGCGGGATGGTCACGTTCGTCTCGCCGTCGGTGACGTACGCGCCGAACCGGCCGTCGCGAATGCGGATCGGCTTGCCGCTGACCGGGTCGGCGTCGAACTCGGCGAGCGCGCTCGATGCACGGCGGGCACCGTACTTGGGCTGCGCGTAGATCTCGAGCGCCTGCTCGAGCGTGATGTCGAAGATCTGCTGCTCGCTCTCCAGCGACCGCGAGTCGGCGCCCTTCTTCAGGTATGGGCCGAATCGACCGTTCTGCGCGGTGATCTCCTCACCCGTCGACGGGTCGGCGCCCACCACGCGCGGCAGGCTCAGCAGCTTCAGCGCCGTGTCGAGGTCGATGGTGTCCACCGACATCGACCGGAAGAGCGACGCGGTGCGCGGCTTGGGCGCCGCCTCCTTCTTCGCGCCGCGTCCCTTCGGCTTGGGCGCGTCGACCACTTCTCCGGTGGCGTCGTCGACCTCGGCCGACTCGTCGACGGGGTCGTTCTCCTGCACGTACGGACCGAACCGGCCGTCCTTCACGACGACGATCTTGCCGTTCTCGGGGTTCTCGCCCAGCACACGGTCACCCGCGACGGGCGCGTCGATGAGCTCCTGCGCCTTCTCGGCGGTCAGTTCGTCCGGCGCCAGATCCTCCGGGACATTCACGATGCGCGGCTTGGCGTCGGGGTCGGCGGGGTCGACGACCTCGAGATACGGTCCGTACTTGCCGAAGCGGAGGGTCGCGGTGTCGGTGATCCGCGTGGAGTTCAGCGCGCGGGCGTCGATCTCGCCGAGGTTGTCGACGACCTGCCGCAGTCCGACGTGGTCCTTCGAGCCGTAGTAGAAGGAGCGCAACCACTCCACCCGGTTCTGCTCGCCGCGCGCGATGGCGTCGAGGTCGTCCTCGAGGGCGGCGGTGAAGTCGTAGTCGATCAGGTCGGCGAAATGCTGCTCCAGGAGTCGCACCACGCTGAACGCCAGCCAGGTGGGAACCAGCGCCTGCCCGCGCTTGGTGGCGTAGCCGCGGTCGATGACGGTGCCGATGATGCTCGCGAACGTGGAGGGCCTGCCGATGCCGTGCTCCTCCAGCGCCTTCACCAGCGACGCCTCGGTGTAGCGGGGCTTCGGGGTGGTGCGGTGGCCCTTGGCGACGGCATCCGCCACGCCCAGCTCATCGCCGACGGCGACCGCGGGCAGCGACTGGTTCTCGGCGGCGTCGGCGTCGCCGCGCTTCTCGTCGCGGCCCTCCTCGTACGCCTCGAGGAATCCCTTGAACGTGTAGACGGTGCCGGATGCCGTGAACTCGGCGCGCCGACCCCCGGCATCCGTCTCGAGCGTGACCGTCGTCGTCTCGTACTTCGCGTCCGCCATCTGGCTGGCGACCGTGCGCTTCCAGATCAGGTCGTAGAGCCGCTGCTCGTCGCGGTCGAGCTCGGAGGAGACGGATGCCGGGGTGCGGAAGGTGTCGCCCGAGGGGCGGATGGCCTCGTGCGCCTCCTGCGCGTTCTTGCTCTTCGACTTGTACACGCGTGGCTTGAGCGGCACGGCCGCATCGCCATAGAGCGCGACGGCCTGGCTGCGCGCGGCCTGGACGGCCTGCGTGCTCAGCGCCGTCGAGTCGGTACGCATATAGGTGATGTACCCCTTCTCGTACAGGCGCTGGGCGACGCTCATCGCCTGCTTCGCGCTCATGGAGAGTTTGCGTCCGGCCTCCTGCTGCATGGTCGAGGTGGTGAACGGGGCGTACGGGCTGCGCGTTCCCGGCTTGGCCTCGACCTTGGTGACCGTGGCGGTGCCGGCGGACTCCACCGCAGCGGCCAGCGCGGCGGCCTCCTCCTCCGTGAGGACGACGACGGCCTTCTTGAGCTTTCCGGCGTCGTCGAAGTCGGTGCCGCGAGCCAACTGGCCGCCGTCCACGCGCACCAGGCGGACCCGGAAGCCCTGACCGGCGGCGCGCGCCGTGGCCTCGACATCCCAGTACTCGGCAGAGACGAACGCCATGCGCTCGCGCTCCCGGTCGACGATCATGCGGGTCGCGGCGGACTGCACGCGTCCGGCGGACAGACCGGTCTTGACCTTGTACCAGAGGACGGGAGACACATCCCAGCCGTAGAGTCGGTCGAGGATGCGGCGGGTCTCCTGCGCGTCGACGAGCGCGAGGTCGAGGTCGCGGGTGTGCTGCACCGCGGCCCTGATGGCGTCCTTGGTGATCTCGTGGAACACCATCCGCTTGACGGGCACCTTCGGCTTGAGAGTCTCCAGCAGGTGCCAGGCGATCGCCTCGCCCTCGCGATCTTCATCAGTGGCGAGCAGGACTTCGGACGCGGACTTCAGGGCGCGCTTGAGCTCGGCGACGGTCTTCGTCTTGCGGTCGGACACCACGTAGTACGGGTCGAAGTCGTTCTCGACGTCGATGGAGTACTTGCCGTAGGCCGGCTTGTCCTTCGCCGGGATGTCCTTCTTGTCCGCGAGGTCGCGGATGTGGCCGACGGAGCTGAGCACCTCGTAGTCGTCGCCGAGGTACCCCTGAATCGACCTCATCTTCGTCGGTGACTCGACGATGACGAGCTTCTTGCCTTCAGCCAAGGGTGCGTCCTTTCTTCGAAGCACACCATACACACCGCTGTCTGGTGTGGACGCAGAGTCTGGGCGACCCGGCGCCTTCGGGTGGGGGCACAGCGGTGGCGGGGGAATCGCGCTCGTCACCCCTCGGGCGGCCCTGCACGGGCTCGGGAGACGGCACTCATCCCAGCGTACGCGGCCTCGACCTGCACGGTCGCCACGTGTCCGTCGATCCGGCATCCGCTCAGCGTGGCCCCGGCGGCCGACGCGACGCGCGCGGCGAGCGCGCACGGGGCGTCGTCGGTGGGGACCGCGCCGGACGCCGCATCGGCGGCGGCCAGTGCTGCGGCGTCGGCGGCTCCGGCCGCGCGCTGTGCGGTCGCGGCCGCTCCCCCGACCCCCGCCAGGCCCAGCGACAGCGTGGCCGCGACGGTCAGGATGCCGGCCGCGAGGGCGGTCCCGGCCATGGGCGTTCCTCTTTCTTATAGGGGTTCCTGTACGTGGTCGGTCTTCTCCGCCCGCCATGCGGTCGTCGTGGTTCGGGATGCCGGCAGGCTCACAACCCTCCGCTGAGCGCGCAGCTGTCGGCGCGCAAGGGCACGGAGATCAGTCGCCCGACCCGCAGCTCGGCTGATGCGGTCACGCACACCAGCTCGCCCTGTTCCCGCGACGCGAGGCGCGCTCCGTCGACGGCGTGCGAGACCACGCCGGCCGCGCGCGAGGAGGACTCGCCGCGTCCGAGCAGGCGCGCCGCGTCAGCGGCGGCATCCTGCAGGGCGACCTGCCGGGCAGCCGCGCTCAGCGCGCCCGCCCCCAGCAGCAGCGCCAGCAGCACCGCCGGCAGTGCGACGGCCAGCTCGGCGGCGACGGACCCTCCATCCCCGCCGAGCCGATGTGCCCTCCGCGCGACGGCGCCGGGCCGCTCGCGCGAGCGCATCACGACACCGTCAGCGCGCGCCGGACGAGGTCGGTGAGGATCCCGCGCACCTCATCGGAGCGCATGATCACCACGAGCAGCCCCGCGAACGCGACCGCCGCCATGGTGGTGATGGCGTACTCGGCCGTCGCGGCGCCGGACTCGTCGGTGAACAGCGCCGCGGCGCGTCGGCGGGTGAGCGTGGGCAAGGAGTTCTCGGACATGGCTTCCTTCTTTCTCTCTGGGGCGACCGCCCCGTTTCTCGGGTGTACGGATGGTCTCTTCGGGTGTCAGGGTGGTCACAGCGGCAACGGTGTGGACGAGATGACGCTGAGCATGAGCGGTGCGACGCCGAGCAGCAGGAACGCGGGCAGCGTGCACGCGCCGAGCGGCAGCAGCAGTGACGAGGACAGCCGCGCGGCCCGGATACGGCCCTGGACACGTGCCTCGTGCCGCTGCTGAGCGGCCGCCGCGCGAAGCAGTTCGCCCGCGGGTACGCCCGCGGCGCGGGAGAGCGCGAGAACGGCATCCGTTCGCCGTCGGTCCGACTCGAGTACGGCGGGGCTGTGATCGACCAGCCGCAGTGCGCGCGGGATCGCCACCCCACCGGCCAACGCCACCGCGACCAGCTCCGCGTGGATGCCGGGAGTGCCGGGATCCGGCTGCGCGCGGCGCACCAGCCGGCTCGTCCACCAGCGCGCCACCATGACCAGCGCGACGCCCGCGACGACGCAACCGATCCCGAACGGGGTGGTCGTCAGCACGCCGATGGTGTCGAACCCCAGCGCTAAGCCCAGCAGCAGTCCCGCGAAGGGCAGCCACAGCAGCAGACGGGCGGTGCCGACCGGCTCGGCGAGCGCGATCCGCACGTCGTCGTCGGCGGTGGCGGCGTCGTGCAGCGCCTCGGCGAGCGAGCGCAGGACGTCGGCGAGCGGTGCGCCGACGACCGTGGCGACCTCCCACGCCGCGGCGACGTCGCGCCAGGTGCCGCCCTCCGCCTCGATCGCGCCGACCAGTTCGGCCCCCGCTTCGACACGCCCGATGACCCGGGACGCCACCGCGTCTCCGGCTTCAGCGACGTGACGCCATGCGGCGAGCGGCCGGGCCCCCGCCTGCAGCAGCACGGCGAGGGTGCGCACCGTGACAGCCGCATCCGCGGGCCCCGGCCGCGCCGCATCGCGCCGACGCCGGCGGCTCACCACGGCATCACCTCCTCGATGCCGAGCCGGTCGCCGACGAGCGTGAATCGCCCTGTCTGGGCGATGCGGCGCCGACCGTCGGGCGACCGGGCGAGGTGCAGCACGACGGTGAACGCGCTCACCGTCTGGCGCGCGAGCGCCGTGGCATCCATGCCGGCGAGCGCACCCAACGCCTCCATGCGGGCCGGGACGTCGGCGAGACCGCTGGCGTGCAGGGTGCCCGCACCCCCGTCGTGACCGGTGTTCAGCGCCGTGAGCAGCTCACGCACCTCCTCGCCCCGACACTCCCCCACCACCAGCCGGTCGGGACGCATCCGGAGCGACTCGCGCACCAGCATCGCAAGGCTGATCCGACCCGCTCCCTCCAGGTTCGCCTGCCGCGCCTCGAGCGAGACGTGGTGCGGATGCCGGGGCCGCAGCTCGGCGACATCCTCGATCGTCACGATCCGCTCCGTGCTGGGGACGGCGGCCAGCAGCGCGGAGAGCAGGGTGGTCTTGCCGGTGCCGGTGCCGCCGGTGATCAGCACGTTCGCGCGCTCCGCGACCAGCCCCTGCAACCACTCCTGCTGCGCCGCCTCGAACGTGCCGGTCGCGGCGAGCGCGGCGAGGTCTGCGCCGAGGACGCGCGGGATGCGGATCGACAGCGCCGTTCCCGACGTCGACACCGGTGCCAGCACGGCATGCACCCGGATGCCGGAGTCCAGCCGCACGTCCACGCACGGCGACTGGTCGTCGAGGTGCCTGCCGCCTGCGGCGACCAGCGCGACGGCCAGGTCACGCACCTCCCGTTCGGATGCGCGCCAGTCCGGCATCCGCTCCGCCCCTCGGCCGCGATCGACGAACAGGCCGGACGAGCCGTTGACGAACAGATCGGTGACCTGCGCGTCGGCCGCGTATGGGGCGAGCGGACCGAACGCCGGGTCGAGCGTGGGCCCGGCATGCAGCCCGGCGCCGACGGGTGCGGTACGGGGCCGGAGCACGAACGGATCAGCCATGCCGACGACGCTAGACGCGCCGGACGACGCCGACGGGGCTGGAACACAGTCACTGTGCACAACCCGCGGGATCGGCTCGCGGTGCAGAGCGAAGCGTGATCGTTCCCCGCCCCAAGACGGAGATGGGCGGCATCTCACGGGGGGAATGAGATGCCGCCCAGGCGCGCACCCGTGTCCGGGGGGAGGATCGGGTGGGCACAAGCCGGATTCGGCTGACGTCAGTGTATGCATGCACGGCGTCGACGCCAAACCGCCACGCACTACCGACTTTCGACAGTAGGCCCGCCGGCGCGCCAGGATTAGATTCCAGATGTCCCGGTCGCGTTCTTCGCGACCCCTCTGCGCAAAGGAGCGAGAAGTCATGAGCAGCCAGATCGATCATCTCCTCGACGAGTCCCGGCAGTTCCCGCCCTCGCCCGAGTTCGTCGCCCAGACGATCGACGACCCCGCCCTGTACGAACGCGCGGCAGCCGATCGTGAAGGATTCTGGGGCGAGCAGGCCCGCGAGCTGCTGCACTGGCACACCCCGTTCACCCGCGTGCTGGACTGGTCGAACCCGCCGTTCGCGAAGTGGTTCGACGACGGCCGGTTGAACGTGGCCTACAACTGCCTGGACCGCCACGTCGAGGCCGGCAACGGCGACCGCGTCGCCATCCTGTGGGAGGGCGAGCCGGGCGATGAGCGCCGCATCACCTACGCCGAGCTGACCGAGGAGGTCAAGCGCACAGCGAACGTGCTGCAGGACCTCGGCGTCGGCGAGGGCGACCGCGTCGCCATCTACCTGCCGATGATCCCGGAGGCGGTGATCTCCATGCTCGCCGTGGCGCGACTCGGCGCCATCCACTCGGTGGTGTTCGGCGGCTTCAGCGCCGACAGCCTGCGCTCACGCATCGACGATGCCGGCGCGAAGCTGGTCATCACGGCCGACGGCGGCTACCGCAAGGGCAAGGTGTCACCGCTGAAGCCCGCCGTCGATCAGGCCCTGAGCGACCGCGGCGACGGCGAGCAGCAGACCGTCGAGCACGTGCTCGTCGTCAAGCGCTGCGAGAACGACGTGGACTGGGACGAGGAGCGCGACCTGTGGTGGCACGACGTGGTGCCGCAGGCGTCCGCCGAGCACGAGGCGCAGCCGTTCCCGGCGGAGAACCCGCTGTTCATCCTGTACACGTCCGGCACCACCGGCAAGCCGAAGGGCATCCTGCACACGTCAGGCGGCTACCTCGCGCAGGCGGCGTTCACGCACAAGTACGTCTTCGACCTGCACCCCGAGACCGACGTGTTCTGGTGCACCGCCGACATCGGCTGGGTGACCGGACACTCGTACGTCACCTACGGCCCGCTCGCCAACGGCACCACCCAGGTGCTGTACGAGGGCACCCCTGATGCGCCGCACCCCGGCCGCTGGTGGGAGCTGATCGAGAAGTACAAGGTGTCGATCTTCTACACCGCTCCGACCGCCATCCGCTCGTTCATGAAGATCGGCCGCCAGGTGCCGCAGAAGTTCGACCTGTCCAGCCTGCGCCTGCTCGGCTCGGTGGGCGAGCCGATCAACCCGGAGGCGTGGATGTGGTACCGCGAGGTGATCGGCGGCGAGCGCACTCCGATCGTGGACACGTGGTGGCAGACCGAGACCGGGGCGATCATGGTCTCCCCGTTGCCCGGCATCACCGCCACCAAGCCGGGGTCGGCGCAGGTTCCGCTGCCCGGCATCTCGATCGACGTGGTCGACGACAGCGGCGCTCAGGTGGGCAACGGCAACGGCGGACTGCTCGTCATCACCGAACCCTGGCCCTCGATGCTGCGCGGCATCTGGGGCGACCCGGATCGCTTCAAGGAGACGTACTGGGAGAAGTTCGCGGACCAGGGCTACTACTTCGCCGGCGACGGCGCCCGACTGGACGAGGACGGCGACCTGTGGCTGCTCGGCCGCGTCGACGACGTGATGAACGTCTCGGGGCACCGGCTGTCGACCACAGAGATCGAGTCGGCGCTCGTCGCGCACGAGGCGACCGCCGAAGCCGCGGTCGTGGGTGCGTCGGACGAGACCACCGGTCAGGCCGTCGTCGCCTTCGTCATCATCAAGCAGAGCTACCTCGACGAGCACTCCCCCGAGGGCCTGGCCACGCAGTTGCGGCAGTGGGTCGGCGAGCAGATCGGCCCGATCGCGCGGCCGCGGGACGTCTACATCGTCGGGGAACTGCCGAAGACCCGCTCCGGCAAGATCATGCGGCGTCTGCTGCGCGACGTGGCCGAAGGACGCGAGGTCGGCGACACCACGACGCTCGCCGACACCGCCGTGATGAGCATCATCTCCGCGCAGGTGAAGTAGTCCGCACAGGAGAGGAGGCCGGTTTCCCCCACGGGGAGCCGGCCTCCTTGTTCATGTCAGGAACGCGCTCGAGGTGTCAGGCGAGGATGAAAGTGACCTCGACCTCGACGGGACTGTCCAGCGGCAGCACTGGCACGCCGACGGCGGCGCGCGCATGCGCACCCGCCTCGCCGAAGATCTCGCCCAGCACCTCGCTGGCCCCGTTGATCACGCCGGGCTGGCCGGTGAAGGACGGGTCGGATGCCACGAAGCCGCCCACCCGCAGCACTCCGGCGATCCGGTCGATGCCGCCCGCGGCATCGGCCGCCGCCGCCAGCGCATTCAGCGCGCAGGTGCGCGCGTAGCCCTTGGCGGCGTCGGCGTCGACATCGGCGCCGACTTTGCCGGTCTCCGGCAGGGCGCCGGCGACGAAGGGCAGCTGCCCCGAGGTGTAGACCAGTCCGTCGTGCACGACAGCAGGGACGTAGGCGGCCACCGGCGCGCTCACCGGCGGCAGCTCGATGCCGAGCTCCTGCAGCCGCACCGCGACGCTCACTGCTGGCCGCCCTCGAACTGGCGGGCGGCCTCCGCCGCCGCAGCGAGGCCGGCGTTCGTGGAGCCCTGCTCCGACACCGGGCGCTTGAAGTAGGCGACCAGTCCGCCCTCGGGTCCCTGCACCACCTGGACGAGCTCCCAGCCCTGCTTTCCCCAGTTGTTGAGGATCGCCGCGGTGTTGTGGATCAGCAGCGGGGTGGTCAGATACTCCCACGTGGTCATGGCACTCCTGTGCGTCGGCGACGGGCGGATCCGGAGGCTCCCGTCGAGGCTCTTATTCAGGGAACTCCCCTACGATCAAGCGTATGCCTCAAACGAAACGCACGGTGAACGGTGTGCTCGGCGGGCTGCTCGGCCTGGTCGGCCTGAGCGCCGTCGCCGGGGTGCTGGTCACCGCAGCCGTGACGCCCGCCATCGCCGTCGCCGGGGTGACCGGCTCGCAGGCGCTGTCGATCTTCGAAGAGCTGCCGAACTCGCTGAAGGTCGGCACACCGATGGAGCCGACGGTGTTCTACGCGACCGGCGAGGACGGCAAGCAGTTCCAGCTGGCGAAGTTCTACGACCAGAACCGCGTTCCGGTGACGTTCGAGCAGGTGTCGCCGCTGCTGTACGACGCGATCCTGTCCAGCGAGGACAAGAACTTCTACGCGCACGGCGGGGTGAACCTCGGCGCCACCATCAAGGCGGTCGTCGACAACGTGCGCGGCACGTCGTCGCGCGGTGCCTCGACGATCAGCCAGCAGTTCGTGAAGAACGTGCTGATCCAGGAGTGCGAGAAGGACGCATCGCCGAGCGACCCGAACTACCAGGAGCAGTTGCAGAAGTGCTGGACCGACGCCACCAACGCGGTGGGGTCGAAGGGAATCGAGCGCAAGCTGCAGGAGATGCGCTACGCGATCCAGATCGAGAAGGACTACTCGAAGAACGACATCCTGCTCGGCTACCTCAACATCGCGAACTTCGGCGGCACCACGTACGGCATCGAGGCCGCGGCGAACTACTACTTCAACACCACCGCGAAGAACCTCACGCTGGGCCAGGCAGCCACTCTCGCCGGCATCGTGCAGAACCCGAACCGGTACCGCATCGACAAGCCGGGCGGCACCTGGACGGATGGCACCGGCAAGGTGCGCAACACCGCCGAGAGCGGCTTCGAAGACACCAAGGTGCGCCGCAACTACGTGCTCGACCGCATGCTCAAGGACGGCAAGATCACCCAGGAGCAGCACGACGCCGCCGTCGCAGAGCCGATCACGCCGAACATCCATCCGTCCACGCAGGGGTGCTCCGCCGCCGGAAAGCAGGCGTACTTCTGCCAGTACGTGAAGTCGATCATCGAGACCGACGAAGCCTTCGGCAGCTCGCGGCAGGACCGCCTGGACACGCTGCGGCGTGGTGGTCTGCAGGTGCACACTTCGCTCGACATGCGGGTGCAGAAGGCCGGTGTCGAGACGATGACGGAACGGGCTCCGGTGTACCTCGAGGGCCGGGACTTCGCCGCCAGCGCGGTGACGATCCAAGCGGACACCGGACGTGTGCTCGCGATCGTGCAGAACACGAACTTCAACGAGACCGCCAGCGCCGACAAGACCAAGGGCGAGATCGGCCAGGTGTACGCCGCCGACAAGGCTCACGGTGGAGGCGAGGGGTTCCCCCCGGGATCCGCGTACAAGGTCTTCACGTTGCTCGACTGGTTGGAAAAGGGCCACTCCGTCAACGAGGTGCTCGACGGACGGATGCGCACCTTCAAGGAGTTCACGGTGTGCGGCGAGCGGTTCGTCAACGCCGAGCCGATCGCCAACTTCGGACGCAACCGTGGACGCGTCTCGACCGTGATGGACTTCACCGCGACTTCGTTGAACACCGGCTACCTGGCGATGGCGCAGCAACTGGATCTGTGCGACATCAACAAGGTCGCCGCCCGCATGGGCGTTCACCTCGGCAACATGAAGCCGGTCACGGGCACTCCGACCGATGGCGAACCGTACAAGGGCAACTACCCCTACGAGTCGACGCTGGGATCCAAGTACATCGCGCCCATCCAGATGGCCGGCGTGTACGCCACCATCGCCAACAAGGGCATCTACTGCACTCCGAAGGCGATCGACAAGGTGATCGGTCCCACGGGCAAGGAGATGACTCTGCCGAAGTCGTCCTGCTCGCAGGTGCTCGCGCCCGAGGTCGCGGCGACCGCAGCCCACGCCCTGCGCGGGGTGATGAGCGCGACCGGAAGCGCGGCGAACACCGGTGACGGGACGCCTCTCATCGGCAAGACCGGAACCCACCAGGAGTGGGGCACCGCGATGGCCGTTTCCAGCACGAAGGCGGCGACGTTCGTTTACGTGGGCAAGGCGTCCGGCGAGAACTTCAGCCTGAGCCGGACCTACTGGAACGGCTGGAGCATGAACAGGATCAGGTTCCCTCTCGCCCGCGAGATGCAGCGTGCCGCCAACGCCGTGTACGGCGGCGACCGGTTCCCCGATCCGGCCAGCAACCTGATCAGGCGCACGTTGAAGGACCTGCCCGACGTGGTCGGCAAGCCGGTGGACGAGGCCACGCGGATCATCGAGGAGGCCGGCTTCTCGGTCACCGTCGGTGAGCCGATCGCCAGCACTGTCGGCGCCGGTCTCGTCGCCGAGCAGACTCCGGGTGCGGGCCGCGTCGCCAGCGGCACCACGGTGACTCTGCGCCCCAGCACCGGCCAGCCCCCGACGACCGCACTCCCGAACGTGGTGGGCCAGAAGTTCCCGCAGGGCAAGAAGGCCCTCGAGGATGCCGGCTTCTCGGTGACGGACAGCGGGTGCAGCGGCAAGGGCGATATCGAGTCGCAGACCCCCGCCGCGGGCACCCCGGTGACACCCGGCACGAACGTGACACTGGTCTGCAAGGAAGACGATTGACCCGGCGCGGTTCCGCGCACCCGGCCCTCATCGCGCTCGGCGCGGTGGGGGCCGCGGGCGCTGCGGCGGCGGTCTGGGGCGTCGGCGTCGAGCGCTACCTGTTCGCCGTCCGCGAGGTGACGGCGGCTGCGCTTCCCCCCGGGAGCGCGCCGATCCGGGTGCTCCACCTCTCCGACGCGCACATGGCACCCTGGCAGACGCGGAAGCAGAACTGGCTGGCATCCCTGGCCGAGTTGGAGCCGGACCTCGTCATCAACACCGGCGACAACCTCGGCCACCCCGACGGTCTCTCGGGCATCCGCCGCGCGTTCGCGCCGCTCACCGGCATCCCCGGCGTGTTCGTGCACGGCTCCAACGACGTGCAGGCGCCCTCGCCGCGCAACCCGCTCAAGTACTTCACCGGCCCGTCGAAGAGGGTGGCCGCGCCGCGGCTGCTCGACACGGATGCCATGGACGCGTACTTCGCGGACGAGCTGGGCTGGAAGCCGCTCAACAACGCCGCGGCGCGCCTCGACGTGGCCGACCGGACGATCGACTTCGTGGGCGTCGACGACGCGCACCGCGACTGGGATCGGCTCGACGTGCTGCCATCCGCGCTGGACGGACTCGGAGACAAGGACGCCCGCACGGCGCTCATCGGCGTGACGCACGCGCCGTACCAACGGGTGCTGAACGAGTTCGTCGACCTCGGAGCGGATGTCGTCTTCGGCGGCCACACCCACGGCGGTCAGGTCTGCCTGCCCGGGTACGGCGCTCTGGTGGCGAACTGCGACATCCCGCTCAAGCAGGCGAAGGGTCTCAGCACGTGGACCCACGGCGGGCGCTCCGCTCCCCTGAACGTCAGCGCCGGCTGCGGTCACTCGATCTACGCTCCGGTGCGGTTCGCGTGCCGACCCGAGGCCACACTGCTCACGCTCATCCCGCGCGGCAGCGGCACCTGAGGGGTCGGCATGGCTGAAGGCATCATCACGTCGGACGATGCAGCGCTTCGCCGCGTCCTGGAGTCGTTCCCGGATCCGATCCCCGCACTCACTCTCGCCTCCCGCGAACTGATCTTCGACGTGCTTCCGCAGACCGTCGAGGTCGTCTGGCCCCGGCAGCGGACAGCGGGCTACGGCACCGGTCCGAAGAAGATGACGGAGCACTTCTCGTGGCTGGCTCCATACCAACGGCACCTGGTGTTCGGCTTCTTCTACGGCGCGGAGCTGCCCGACCCGGATGGCCTGCTCGAGGGCACCGGACGGCTGCTTCGTCACGTCAAGATCCGCACCGGGGCCGACCTGGAGCGCCCCGAGCTGCGGCGTCTGCTGGAGGTCGCCATCACGCACCGGGTGCCGCCGCCCGCCGGCTGAGTCCGATTCGGCGATCCGTCTCTTCTTCCGATAGACTCGGAGGGTTGCAAAACGGGGTGTGGCGCAGCTTGGTAGCGCGCTTCGTTCGGGACGAAGAGGCCGCAGGTTCAAATCCTGTCACCCCGACCAGAATGACTGAGAGCCGATCCTTTGGATCGGCTCTCAGTCGTTCACCCAGCGCCACCACAGCCCTGGCCCGTGCTCCTCGCGCTGGTCTCCCGCGTCGCACACCGACCTCGACGCGCCGTCTAGTCTGGAAGGATCATGACCTCTCCTCGTCTCGTCGCCTTCGACCTGGATGACACGCTCGCCCCCTCGAAGGGGCAGATCGACCCCCGCATCGCCGGCCTGCTGCGCGCCCTGTTGCGGCGCGTCGAGGTGGCTGTGATCTCCGGCGGCAACGAGGAACAGTTCCGCACGCAGGTGGTCGCCCGGCTCGCCGACGCCCCGGCAGCCGAACTCGGGCGCCTGCACCTGCTGCCGACGTGCGGCACCCGCTACCTGCGCCACGACGGAACAGGGTTCACCGCCGTCTACGCGCACGACCTCACCGACGACGAGAAGACGGCCGCCATGACGGCGCTCCGCGAGGAAGCGAACCGGCTCGGCCTGTGGGAAGCGGAGCCCTGGGGCGACATCCTCGAGGATCGCGGTTCGCAGGTGACGTTCTCGGCGCTGGGGCAGCGCGCGCCGCGTGAGGCCAAGCACGCCTGGGACCCCGACGGCGCGAAGCGCGCCGCGCTGCGGGATGCCGTCGCCGCACGCCTCCCTGGGCTCGAGGTGCGCTCCGGCGGCTCGACATCGATCGACATCACCCGTGCCGGCATCGACAAGGCCTACGGCATGCAGCAGCTGGCGACACACACCGGCATTCCGCTCACCGAGATGCTGTTCTTCGGCGACCGGCTCGACGAAGGCGGCAACGACTACCCGGTGCTGGCGATCGGCGTGCCCTGCGTGGCCGTCGACGGCTGGGAGGACACCGCCGACAAGCTCGACGCGCTGCTCGAGACGCTGCCGGAGCCGGTCACCCGCTGACCGGCATCCGGGGCGGGCGACCGGTGAGCCGCCGTCAGCCCGCCGCGACGCGGGTGGCCTCGCCGGACACCGGCACGAGCCGCGCCAGTTGCGTGACGTGCTTCGGCTGCAGTTCCGCCAGCGACGACACCCCGAGCAGGCGCATGGTGCGCTCGATCTCGGTGCGCAGGATCTCGATGGCCCGGTCCACGCCCTGACGACCGCCCGCCATCAACCCGTACAGGTAGGCACGGCCGATCAGCGTGAAGTCGGCGCCGAGGGCGACGGATGCCACGATGTCGGCACCGTTCATGATGCCGGTGTCGATCATCACGGTGAAGTCGTCGCCGACGGCGCGACGCACCTGCGGCAGCAGGTGGAACGGGATCGGTGCGCGGTCGAGCTGACGGCCGCCGTGGTTGGACAGCACGATGCCGTCCACGCCGGCGTCCTTGAGGCGTACGGAGTCCTCGACGTTCTGCACGCCCTTGACGACCAGCTTGCCCGGCCACAGGTCGCGGATCACGTCCAGGTCGTCGAAGCTGATGGTGGGGTCCATGGCGGCATCCAGCAGCTCACCCACGGTGCCGCCGGTCGAGCTCAGCGACGCGAACTCGAGCTTCGGGGTGGTGAGGAAGTCGAACCACCACCACGGCCGCGGGATCGCGTTGATGATCGTCCCCAGCGTCAGCTGCGGCGGGATGGAGAAGCCGTTGCGCTTGTCCCGCAGCCGGGCGCCGGCCACCGGCGTGTCGACCGTGAACATGAGCGTGTCGAAGCCCGCGTCGGCGGCGCGCCGGGTGAGTTCGTACGAGATCTCACGGTCGCGCATCACGTACAGCTGGAACCAGTTCCGCCCGTACGGGTTCGCCGCCTTCACACCCTCGATCGAGGTCGTGCCGAGCGTGGACAGGGTGAACGGGATGCCTGCGGCGCCGGCGGCCCCGGCACCCGCCACCTCGCCCTCGGTCTGCATCAGCCGGGTGAACCCGGTGGGGGCGATGCCGAACGGCAGGGCCGCCGGCCCGCCCAGAATCTCGGTGCTGGTGTCGACGGAGGGAGCGGGCGCGAGGATGCCGGGGTGGAACTCGACATCCTCGAACGCCTGACGCGCACGGGCGAGCGACAACTCCCCCTCGGCGGCGCCGTCGGTGTAGTCGAACGCCGCCTTCGGGGTGCGGCGCTTGGCGACGGCGCGAAGGTCGGCGATTGTCAGCGCCGACTGCAGACGGCGCTTGCGGCCGTTCAGCTCAGGGGTCTTGAACTTCATCAGCTCGAACAGCTCGGCGGGGCGGGGCAGCTGGCGCTGGACCATGGCGTCCTCTCAGTGTGTCAGTCGGTGCGGACCGGACGGGTGTCCGGCACGAGGCCTGCGGCGGTGTAATAGCCGGTGATGTGCCGGCGGACCAGGTCGCGGGCGGCGTCCGCCCTGCCCTGGCCGATCGCGTCCACGATCGCGCGGTGCTCGGCGCGCAGCCGGTCGGCCATGGCGGCCCAATCCTCGATGCGCGCGGCACCCTCCAGCACGTACGACTCGATGGAGGTGCGCAGCCCCGCCATCATCGCGGCGATGACGGTGTTGCCGGTGGCCTCCGACAGCGACAGGTGCAGCTGGGCGTCGAGGGCGAGGAACTCGGCGGCCGTGAGGGCGGCGTCATCCATGGCGTGCAGGACGTCATGCGCCGCGGCGAGGTCGCTCTGCGGGTTCCCGGCGAGGTCGGCCGCGACGGCGTCCTCGAGGACGAGGCGGGTCCGCACCACATCGCCGAGCGGGAAGCCCTGGGCGGCCACCTGGAGGCGCAGCAGCGCCGACATCCCGCCGGTCGGTGTGGCGATGACGATGGCGCCCGCCTGCGGCCCCGATCCGGTGGCGGTGCGGATCAGGCCCATCACTTCGAGCACCCGGAGCGCCTCGCGCACGCTGGAGCGGCCGACGCCGAGGTCGGCGGCGAGGTCGCGCTCCGAGGGCAGCCGGTCGCCGGGGCCGAGCACGCCGTCGAGCAGGTCGCGTTCGACCCGCTCCAGCACAGTGCGCCAGGCGCGCTGCGACGCGCGTGCGGGGCTGCTCTGCGGCATCCGTCCTCCTGTGGTCCGACCACAGGGTAGCGCGATGTGGTCAGACCACGCAACCGCGCTGGCCCGGTGCGGAACGCGAGAGCATCAGCCGAGCCGACCGCCGGACTCGTCGAGATAGCAGTGACCGCACAGCGATTCGTATGTCACCACGCTGGGCGTGCCGGCGACGCCGTCGGGTTCCCCGGCTCCGTCGATCGCGACCTGGTCGCCGGCGAACACGAAACGGCCGCCCACGATGCGGCCGTTGAACACCGCTTTGCGCCCGCAGCGGCAGATCGTCTTCAGCTCTTCGAGACTGTGCGCGATCGCCAGCAGCCGCGCCGAGCCGGGGAACGCGTGGGTGCGGAAATCATTGCGGATGCCGTACGCCATCACCGGGATGCCGTCCAGCACGGCGATGCGGAACAGGTCGTCGATCTGCTCCGGTGTCAGGAACTGCGCCTCGTCGACGAGCAGGCAGGCGACGTCGATCGGGTCACCGGGCAGCAGCGCGCTCTCCCCCTCGCGCAGGACACGGTCGCGCTCGGCCTGGAACAGTCCGCGGGCGGCGTCGTCAGGGCCGATGAGGAAGTCGACCTGGCGGGTGACGCCCAGCCGGCTCTCGATCTGCCCGGCACCCTTGGTGTCGATGGCGGGCTTCGCCAGCAGCACCCGCTGACCGCGCTCCTCGTAGTTGTAGGCGGCCTGCAGCAGCGCGGTCGACTTGCCGGAGTTCATCGCGCCGTAGCGGAAGTACAGTTTGGCCACCGGTCGAGTGTAGTGCGCTCCTCGCGTCGGAGTTTCGGCCCCTCGACGTGGCCCCCTCGACGTGGCCCCTCGACGGGTTTGGGCCCACCTCGACGGGTTTGGGGCCACCTCGACGGGTTTGGGCCCACCTCGACGGGTTTGGGGCGGGATTTCGCGTTTGGGGCGGTTGTCAACCGCCCCAAACGCGAGAATCCGCCCCAAACGGGCCTGAAAAGGGGAGGGAGTGAGGGAGAGAGTGCCCCGGTCAGTCGATCATGCCGCGACGGAGCAGGCGGCCCCGGGGCGTGACGCCGTCGACGACCTCGCCGTGCAGGTACGTGCGGCGGACCACACCGGCGAGTGCCCGCCCGGCGTAGGGCGTGATCGGGTTGCGGTGATGCAGCTTCGACACGTCCACGACGAACGCGTCGTCGGCGGCGAACACGGCCAGGTCGGCGTCGTAGCCGGGCGCGATGCGCCCCTTGCCGGTGAGCCCGGCGAACTGGGCAGGCCGCTCGCTCATCCACGAGACGACCGTCTCGAGGTCCAGTCCGCGGTGGCGCGCCTCGGTCCACATCAGCGACAGCCCCAGCTGCAGCGAGGAGACGCCACCCCAGGCCACGGCGAAGTCGCCGTTCTCGAGGTCCTTGAGGTCGAGCGTGGAGGGCGAGTGGTCCGACACCACGAAATCGATCGTGCCGTCGATGAGCCCTTCCCACAGCAGCTCGCGGTTGCCGGCCTCGCGGATCGGCGGGCAGCACTTGTACTGCGTGCCGCCGACCGGGATCTCCTCCGCCGTGAGCGTGAGGTAGTGCGGGCAGGTCTCCACGGTGAGGCGGACGCCGTCGTTCTTCGCGCTGCGGATCATCGCCAGCGCGTCGGACGACGACAGGTGCAGGATGTGCGCCCTGGCACCGGTCCAGCGGGCGCGCTCGATGACCTCGGCGATCGCGATGTTCTCGGCGCCGCGCGGGCGGGAGGCGAGGAACTTGGCGTAGTCGTCGCCCTCCGGCGACGGCGCGCGGTCGATGGCCCTGGAGTCCTCGGCGTGCACGAGCATGACGGAGTCGAAGGACGCCAGCTCGCGCATGTCGTGCTCCATCTCGTCCGCGTCGAGCGGCGGGAACTCGTCGACGCCCGAGTGCAGCAGGAAGCACTTGAACCCGAACACGCCGTCGTCGTGAAGGCTGCGCAGCTCGGCGGTGTTGCCGGGCACCGCGCCGCCCCAGAACCCGACGTCGACGTGCACCTGCTCGCGGGCGACGGCGCGCTTCTCCTCCAGCGCGGGGACGTCGATCGTCGGCGGGATGCTGTTCAGCGGCATGTCCACGATCGTGGTGACGCCACCGGCGGCGGCCGCGCGGGTGGCGGACGCGAAGCCCTCCCACTCGGTGCGGCCCGGTTCGTTCACGTGCACGTGGGTGTCGACGAGGCCAGGGATGAGGGTCTCGTCGTCGGCGAGTTCGACGACCTCGTCGCCCTCGAGGTTGTTGCCGAGCGGCTGCAGCGCGACGATCACGCCGTCGCGCACTCCGACCTCGCGCGGGCGGATGCCGGAGGTGGTGAGCACCCGCTGCCCGCGGATGACGAGGTCGTAGCGCTCCTGGGGGAGGACGGAGACGCGGTCCTGGTCCTGTTCGGTCTGCGACGACACGGTCGCTCCTTTCGAATGGTCTCTGATCAGTGTCGCGGACTCACCGCGAGATGTCGCGCCGCGATGTCGCGGCCGATGGCCCGGAGATGCAGCGCGGCGTCGCGGATGCTGGATGCGGTGTCCACGGCGCGGTCGCTGGTGGCGAGGCAGTCGGCGAAGCCGGCCTGCCGCCAGCGCTGCTCATCGAGCAGAGTGCGGCCGCACACGGCGACGACCCGCACCCCCGCGGTCGCCGCCGTGCGCGCCACCCCGATGGGTGTCTTCCCACCGAGGCTCTGTTCGTCCAGCGAGCCCTCCCCTGTCACGACGAGGTCCGCCCCCCGCAGACGCTCGGCGAGACGGGTGAGCTCGAGGACGACATCCACGCCGGCTCGGCGGCTGGCGCCCAGCGCCGCCAGCGCACCGAAACCGACGCCTCCCGCCGCCCCAGCACCGGCGAGATCCCGCGCCGCGACACCGGATGCCGCCTCCAGCGCGTCCGCGAAGACGGCCAGTGCGGCGTCGAGCAGCTCGACGTCCTCCGGCGAGGCGCCCTTCTGCGGGCCGAAGACTCGCGCGGCACCGTGCGCCCCCAGCAGCGGGTGGTCCACGTCGCTGGCGAGCACGATCTCGGCATCCGCGAGCCGCGGGTCGAGGCCGGTCAGGTCGACTCGGCGCACGCTGCCGAGCGCTCCCCCACCATCCGGCACGTCGTTGCCGTGCGCGTCGAGCAGACGTGCACCCAGCGCCGCCAGCATCCCGGCGCCGCCGTCGGTGCTCGCAGAGCCGCCCACGGCGAGCACGATACGCCGGGCGCCGTGAGCGAGGGCGGCGGCGATCAGCTCGCCCGTGCCGCGCGACGACGCGCGCAGCGCGTCCCGCTCCGCCGGTGGCAGCAGCTCCAGGCCGGATGCCGCCGCCATCTCGATGACGGCGACGTCGTCCCGCTGCGCCCACGCGGCGGCCACGGGCGCACCCAGCGGCCCTGAGACCATGGCGACGTGCCGGGCGAACCCGTTCGCGACGGCCGCGTCGACCGTGCCCTCTCCGCCGTCGGCGGCGGGAGCGAGCTCGATCTCGGCATCCGGGAGGGCGTCGCGCAGACCGTCGGCGACGGCCTGCGCGACCTCCTCGGCGGACAGCGACCCCTTGAACTTGTCGGGGGCGATGACGATGCGCACGAGTGACCTCCGCGCGTCAGTCGAGCAGCGCGTAGACGGCCTCGGGCGCGTCCTCCGGCGTCACGGCGAGATCCTCGAACTCGTTCATGGTGTCGAGATCCGCACCCATGGCGATGTTGGTGACGCGCTCCAGGATGACCTCGACGACCACCGGCACCTGGTACTCGTCACGCAGGCGCTCCGCCTCGGCGAAGCCGGCGGCGAGGTCCTCGGGACGCTCCACCCGTAGCGCCTTGCAGCCCAGGCCCTCGGCGACCTTCACGTGGTCGACGCCGTAGCCGGTGGCAACACTGGAGGAGTCCTGCGGGGTGTTGATGTTGTCGAAGGCCAGCGAGACCTCGTAGTCCATCTCGAAGGCGCGCTGCGACTGGCGGATCAGGCCGAGGTAGCTGTTGTTCACCACGACGTGGATGTACGGCAGCTTGTGCTGCGCGCCGACGGCGAGCTCCTCGATCATGAACTGGAAGTCGTAGTCGCCGCTCAGCGCGACGACCTGCTCGCCCGGCTTGCCGCGGACGACACCGAGCGCGGCCGGCAGCGTCCAGCCCAGCGGGCCGGCCTGGCCGGCGTTGATCCACTGGCGAGGGCCGTACACGTGCAGCAGCTGCGCGCCGGCGATCTGCGACAGGCCGATCGTGGTGACGTAGGTGGTGTCGTGGCCGAACGCCGACAGCATCTCCTGGTAGACGCGGTGCGGCTTCATCGGGACGTTGTCGAAGTTGGTCTTGCGCAGCAGGCGCGCCTTGCGCCCGCGGCATTCCTCGGCCCAGGCGAAGTAGTCGGGCAGGGTCGTCACGCGCTCGCGGGCGACCTCGAGCAGCGCGTCGATGAACGCGCCCGCGTCGGAGACCACGCCGTAGTCGGGCGCGAACACGCGGCCGATCTGGGTGGGCTCGATGTCGACGTGCACGAAGGTGCGGCCGTTGCGGTAGGTATCCAGTCCCCCGGTGTGGCGGTTCGCCCAGCGGTTGCCGATGCCGAGCACGAAGTCCGACTCCAGGAAGCTGGCGTTGCCGTAGCGCTGCGAGGTCTGGATGCCGACCAGGCCGGCGGCGAGCGGGTGGTCGTCGGCGATCGCACCCCAGCCCATCAGGGTCGGGAAGACGGGCACGCCGAGCGTCTCGGCAAGCTCGACGAGCTTGGCGGAGGCACCGGAGTTCACGACGCCGCCACCGGCGATGATCGCCGGGTGCTTCGAGGCGATCAGCATGTCGAGCACCTTCTCGGCCTGCGCGCGCGTGGCGACGGGCTTGGCCACCGGCAGCGGCTCGTACGTGTCGATGTCGAACTCGATCTCGGTCATCTGCACGTCGAACGGCAGGTCGATCAGCACCGGGCCGGGGCGGCCGGAACGCATGATCTGGAAGGCGGTCTGGAAGACGCCGGGCACCTGGGCGCCCTCGAGCACCGTCTTGGAGAACTTCGTCACGGGCTTCGCGATCGAGGCGATGTCGACCGCCTGGAAGTCCTCCTTGTCGAGCTTGGCCACCGGCGCCTGGCCGGTGATGCACAGCATCGGGATGGAGTCGGCGATCGCGGCGTACAGGCCGGTGATCATGTCGGTGCCGGCGGGGCCGGAGGTGCCGATGCACACGCCGATGCGGCCGTCGCCGGTGCGGCTGTAGCCGTCGGCCATGTGCGAGGCGCCCTCGACGTGACGGGCGAGGGTGTGGCGGATGCCGCCGTTCTGACGCATCGCGTCGTAGAGCGGGTTGATGGCGGCGCCGGGAAGGCCGAACGCCTCCGTGGCGCCCTCCTTCACGAGGATCTGGACGATGGCGTCCACTGCGCGCATGCGAGTCATGGGAAGTCCTTTGTTCTTTCGGTCGTTGAGCGAGGAGCGGAGCGACGAGACGAAACGCGCTGGCGCCGTCTCGTCTCGCTCCGCTCGCTCGACGACCGGGAGGTGGGATCCGGTCCGCGTCAGTCGCGGCCGGAGAGTTCGGAGGTGAGCTTGAACAGCCCGGAGTGGTCGAGGCCGCCGTCGCCGCGGGCGACGAGGGCGTTCACGAGCTGAGCGACAGCGGAGCCGAGGGGGACGGTGACCCCGACGGAGCGCGCGGCGGAGGTGACGATGCCCAGATCCTTGTTGTGGAGGGCGAGACGGAAACCGGGGTCGAAGCTGCGGTCGAGCATCTTCTGCCCCTTCTGGTCGAGGACCTTCGACCCGGCGAGGCCTCCGCCGAGCACGGTGAGCGCTGCGGCGGTGTCGACCCCGAACGCCTCGAGGAAGACGATCGCCTCGCTGAGGGCCTGGATGTTCACGGCGACGATGAGCTGGTTGGCCGCCTTGACGGTCTGCCCGGCACCGGCGGGGCCGACGTGGACGATGGTCTTTCCGATGGCGTTCAGCACCGGCTCCGCCTTCGCGAAGTCGTCCGGGCTGCCGCCGACCATGATCGACAGGACGCCGTCGATGGCGCCCTGCTCGCCGCCGGACACGGGAGCGTCCACGGCGCCGAAACCGGCCGCGACGGCCTCCTCGGCGAGCTCCTTGGCGACGTCGGGGCGGATCGACGAGTTGTCGATCCACAGCGCACCGGGCTTCGCGTTGGCGAACACGCCGCCCTCACCGCGCACGACGCCCTCGACGTCGGGCGAATCGGGGACCATGGTGATGATGACGTCGGCGTCCTTCACGGCATCCGCGATGCTGGCGGCGCCATTGCCGCCAGCATCGACGAGCTTGTCGATCGGCTCCGTGCTGCGGTTGAAGCCGGTCACGTCGTAGCCGGCCTTGACGAGGTTCTTGGCCATGGGCAGGCCCATGATGCCGAGTCCGATGAACGCGATCCTGGTCATGTCGAGTGCCTTTCGGGTGTCCTGTGCGGGGGCGGTCAGTTGCGCGCGGCGGCGGTCGCGTCGAGCCAGGCGAACGGCGCGTCGCCGGTGGCCTTGTACTCCAGACCGACGCGGCCGTCGTAGCCGAGCTCGCGGCTGCGGTCGATCCAGGCCTGCAGCGGCAGGTCGCCGGTGCCGGGCTCACCGCGCCCGGGGGCGTCGGCGATCTGGATGTGGCCGAACTCGGCGGCGTGCGCCTCGATGACGGCCGGGACGTCGTCGCCGTTGACGGCGAGGTGGTAGAAGTCCGCGAGCAGGCGGATGTTGTCCACGCCGTGCTCGGTGCGGACGCGCTCGATGATCCGCAGCGCGTCGGCGGCGGTCTTCACCGGGTAGGCGTCGGCGCCGCTGACCGGCTCGAGCAGCACGACGCCGCCGATGCGGGCCACTGCCCGGCCGGCGATCGCGAGGTTCTCGACGGCCAGGTCGTCCTGCTCCTGCTCCGAGACGCCCTCCTGGCGCAGACCGTACAGGGCGTTGAACGCCTTGGTGTCGAGACGCTCGCCGATCGCGACGACGACGTCGACGTTGGCGCGGAACTCGTCCTCGCGACCGACCCAGGAGACCAGACCGCGGTCGCCTGCGGGCATGTCGCCGGCGAAGAAGTTGAGCCCGGTCAGCTGGACGCCGGCCTGCTCGATCGCGGCGACGAAGGCGTCGATCTCATCCTGCGCGGGAACGGCGCTCGCGAAGGGCCACCAGAACTCGACGGCGTCGAAGCCTGCGGCCTTGGCCGCGGCGGGACGCTCCAGGATCGGCAGCTCGGTCAGCAGAATCGAGGCGTTGACGGTGTAGCTCATGAGATCATCCTTGATTTCGAATCGTGGAAGAAAAGTTCCTTGTAATGAAAAGCGTACGGGCAGTCCCGGGATCGTGTCAACCCTGTGCATCGGGTTGCGCTGACGCGAAGACGCCGCCCGCACGAAGCGGACGGCGTCTTCATCGGCAGGGGGCTCAGGTGAGCTTGATCTGCCGGTTCATGTCCTTGTACAGCAGGTACCGGAAGGGCTCCGGACCGCCCGCATAGCAGGCCTGAGGACAGAACGCCCGCAACAGCATGTAGTCGCCCGCCTCGCATTCCACCCAGTCGTCGTTGAGGCGGTACACCGCTTTGCCCTGCAGCACGAAGAGGCCGTGCTCCATCACGTGCGTCTCGGCGAACGGGATCGACCCGCCCGGCTGGAAGGTCACGATGTTCACCTGCATGTCGTGCGCCATGTCGTTGGCGTCCGAGAAGCGGGTGGTGGCCCACACGTCGTCGGTGTCGGGCATCGAGACCGGCTCGATGTCCTTGTCACTCGTGACGAAGGACGCGGGGGCGTCGACGCCGTCGAGCCATTCGTACGCCTTGCGGATCCAGTGGAAGCTGGTGATCTCGTCGCCCTCGTTCGCGAGCGACCAGTTCGCGCCCGGGGCGAGGAACGCGTAGCCGCCCTCCTCGAGCACGTGCCGCTCGCCCTCGAGGGTGAGCGTCAGCCGGCCGGTGGTGACGAACACGACGCCTTCGACGCCGGCCTCCTGCTCGGGCTTCTGCGCGCCGCCACCGGGAGCGATCTCCACGATGAGCTGCGAGAACGTCGTCGCCGAGCTCGGCGTCGGCCGGGCGATGATCCACGCCCGGGTGTTCGTGAAGCCGGGGAGGCTGCTGGTGACGATGTCGCGCAGCACGCCCTTCGGGATGAACGTGTAGGCCAGCTTGACGACCGCACGGTCGGTGAGCAGGTCGGTCTGCGGCGGCAGACCGCCGGCGGGGGTGTAGTACGTGCGGGTGGTGGTGGGCATGGAGGTCCTCTCAGGAGCGTCGGGGGTGAGCCAGGGCGACGAGCGACGGCTCGTCGATGCCGACACGCTCGCGCAGTTCGTCGGCGGACACGGCACCGGACTGCACGCCGCGCACGAGGAACCCGGCGAGGGCGCGGGCCGTCGCCGGCTCGTCGAGGAAGCCGTCGGTGTTCTGCTGGACGTAGTTGCGCAGCCGGGTGGCGACGCCGTCCAGGCCGTCGCGGAAGAACGCGTAGCTGGCGATGAACCGGCTGGGCAGGTGGCCGGGGTGCAGGTCCCAGCCCTGGTAGTACGCCCGCTCCAGGGAGCGGCGCACCAGCCGCGCGTGCAACCGCCACGCGGCCCGCACCTGCTCGGCGTCGCCCGTGGGGATGACGTTCGTCGACCCGTCGCTGAGACGCACGCCGGTGCCGGCGACGGCCACCTGCATGACGGCCTTCGCGTGGTCGGCGGCCGGGTGCTCCATCGACTGGTAGGCCGCCGACACCCCGAGGGATGCCGAGTAGTCGTACGTGCCGTAGTGCAGCCCGGTGATGCGCCCCTCCCCCGCGTGCAGCAGCGTCGCCACCGGCGCCGTGCCGTCCGCGGCGAGGATGAGCTGCGGCGTCTCCACCTGCACCTCGAAGCCGAGGCGCCGCGGCGCGAGGCCGAGTCGCTCCTCGAGGCGGCCGAGCAGGGTCACCATGGTGCGCACCTGGTCGACCGTCGTCACCTTGGGCAGGGTGAGGATCAGCCCCTCCGGCAGCTCCCCACGGCCGGCGAGGGTCGTCAGGAACAGGTCGAGGGTGCGGATGCCGCGGCGCCGGGTCGGCGCCTCGAAGCACTTGAAGCGGATGCCGGCGAACGGCGGCGCGGTGCCGGCGGCCACGTCGTCGGCGAGCGCCTCGGCCGCCGCCACGACGGCGGCGTCCTCCGCCTCGTCGCCACGGTCGCCGAAGCCGTCCTCGAAGTCGATCCGCAGGTCCTCGATCGGCTCGGAGCGGAGCTTCGCCGCGACGCGGGAGGCGATGATCCCGGCATCCGCGGTCCCGCCGGTGAGCTCCTCGGCGAGCGAGTCGAGGCCGCCGGCCGCTTCCACGGCCTGCAGTGCCTCGGCACCCCACTCGCCGGCGATGCCCGCGCGGTAGCGGTCGCCCGGGATGTACACGGTGTGAATCGGCTGACGCGTGCCGGTGTCGCCCGGGTAGCTCTCCACGAGCAGCCGGTCGGTCGCGGCGAGCGCGGCGTCGGCGTCGGCGTAGTCACCGTCGTCGAGCGTGCCGGTGATGCCGATCGCTGCGGCGGCCGTCATCGGAGCACGACCTCTTCGTACGCCCCGTTGGTGAGGAAGTCGGAGTACTCCTCGGAGAGCACGATGTCGCGCACCAGACGGGAGGCGGGCAGGTAGAGGCGGTCGAAGTCGTCGTCGGAGACCTCTCCGCGCAGGCGCTCGACCTCCTCGTCCAGGATCCGCTCGACGAGGTCGCGGGTGACCGTCTCGCCGGTGTCGAGTGTGACGCCGTTGCGGATCTGCTGCCAGACCTGCGAGCGCGAGATCTCGGCCGTGGCCGCGTCCTCCATGAGGTTGTGGATCGCCACAGCACCGTTGCCACCCAGCCAGGCGGCGGTGTACGCCACGGCGACGTACAGGTTCATCCGCAGTCCCTCCAGGGTGGCCGAGCCGCCGGCCGAGCGCACGTCGAGCAGCTCGGGACCGTCGACCGACACGTCCGGGCGCTGGCGGTCGATCTGGTTCGGCTTGTCGCCGAGGACCGCGTCGAACACCTCACGGCACACCGGCACGAGGTCGGGGTGCGCCACCCAGGAGCCGTCGAAGCCGTCGCCGGCCTCACGCTGCTTGTCGGCGCGCACCTTCTCGATCGCCTGGGCGGTGATCTCGGGCTCGCGACGGTTCGGGATGAACGCGGCCATGCCGCCCATCGCGAACGCGCCGCGCTTGTGGCAGGTCTGCACCAGCAGCTCGGTGTAGGCGCGCATGAAGGGGGCGGTCATCTGCACCTGGGCACGGTCGGGGAGGGTGAACGCCTCGCCGGCGTCGCGGAAGTTCTTGATGATGCTGAACAGGTAGTCCCAGCGGCCGGCGTTGAGGCCGGAGGCGTGCGGGCGCAGCTCGTACAGGATCTCGTCCATCTCGAACGCCGCCGTGATGGTCTCGATCAGCACGGTCGCGCGGATCGTGCCCGCGGGGATGCCGAGCGCGTCCTCCGCATAGCTGAACACGTCGTTCCACAGGCGCGCCTCGAGGTGGCTCTCCATCTTCGGCAGGTAGTAGAACGGCCCCTGACCGGCATCCGAGAGCAGCTTGGCGTTGTGGAAGAAGTGCAGGCCGAAGTCGACCAGCGCGCCCACCGCGCTCTCCCCCTCGTAGCGGAGGTGACGCTCGGGCAGGTGCCAGCCGCGCGGGCGGACCACGACGACCGCGAGCGGGGCGTCGGTCCGGAGCGCGTACTCCTTGCCCTCCGGCGCCGTGTAGGAGAGGGTGCCGCGCGCGGCGTCCTTCAGATTGACCTGCGCGTCGATGACGTTGTGCCAGGTGGGGGCGGAGGCGTCCTCCAGGTCGGCCAGCCACACCTTGGCGCCGGAGTTGAGGGCATTGATCGCCATCTTGGCGGGGGTGGCGGGGCCGGTGATCTCGACGCGGCGGTCGCGCAGCGCGGCCGGCGGCTCCGGGACGCGCCAGTCGCCTGCGCGGACGTCGGCCGTCTCCGGCAGGAACCCGAGCGTGTGCGTGCGGGCGATCTCCTCGCGGCGCTCACGGCGGCGGCCGAGCAGTTCGGGCACGCGGCCGGCGAAGCGCTCGTGCAGCTCCTCGACGAACGCGAGGGCATCGGGGGTGAGGATCTCGTCCGCGCGAGCCGCGGGTGAGGGTGCGATGATCTCGATGGTCATGGTGGTGCTCCTGTCTCAGACCGCTGCGGCGGTCTCGTGCTGCTGGCGCTCGCGGTCGCGCTCGGCGACGGCGACGATCGCGTCCGCGACGTCGCGTGCGACATCGCGGTCGAACACGCTGGGGATGATGTAGCTCTCGTTGAGCTCCTCGTCGCTCACGTTGCTGCTGATCGCCGCGGCGGCCGCCACGAGCATCTCGGTCGTGACGTCGTTCACGCCGGCGTCGAGCAGCCCGCGGAACACGCCGGGGAACGCGAGGACGTTGTTGATCTGGTTCGGGTAGTCGCTGCGGCCGGTGGCGACCACCGCGGCGTGACGGCCGGCCTTGACCGGGTCGATCTCGGGGTCGGGGTTCGCGAGGGCGAACACGATGGAGCGGGGCGCCATCGTGGCGACGGCCTCCTCGGTGAGCACGTCGGGAGCACTCACGCCGATGAACACGTCCGCACCGGCGACGATCTCGTTCAGCGAGCCGGTCAGACCCTGCTCGTTGGTGTTCTCCGCGATCCAGCGGCGGTGCTCGTCTGCGTGCTCCTGACCGCGGGCGATGGCACCGTTGCGACCGGCCGCGACGATCTTGCGGACACCCGCGGCGAGCAGCAGCTGGATGACGGCGTGGCCGGCGGCGCCGACGCCCGAGACCACGACCTCGATGTCCTCGATCTTCTTGTCGACGACGCGCAGCGCGTTGTTGAGGGCGGCGAGCACGACGATGGCGGTGCCGTGCTGGTCGTCGTGGAACACCGGGATGTCGAGCTCCTCGCGCAGGCGTGCCTCGATCTCGAAGCAGCGAGGCGCGGCGATGTCCTCGAGGTTCACGCCGCCGTAGACCGGGGCGATGGCCTTCACGATCTTGACGATCTCGTCGGTGTCCTGGGTGTCGATGCAGACCGGCCAGGCGTCGACGTCCGCGAACTGCTTGAACAGGGCGGCCTTGCCCTCCATCACCGGCAGGGCGGCCGAGGGGCCGATGTTGCCCAGGCCCAGCACCGCAGAACCGTCGGTGACGACCGCGATGGTGTTGCGCTTCACGGTGAGATTGCGGGCCAGCTTCTCGTCGTCCGCGATGGCGCGGCAGACACGGGCCACACCGGGGGTGTAGGCGCGGGACAGGTCGTCGCGGTTGCGCAGCTCGACCTTCGGCACGACCTCGAGCTTGCCGCCGAGGTGGATGAGGAAGGTGCGGTCGCTGACGTGCTCGACGGTGACGCCCTGGATGCCGCGGATGGCGTCCGCGACGCTGTCCGCGTGCTCGGGGGACGAGGTGTTGGCGGTGACGTCCACCACCATGCGGTCGGCATGCGACTCGACGACGTCCAGGGCGGTGACCTGCCCGCCCGCGGCGCCGACGGCGGCCGCCAGTTCGCTGGTGACCTGGTAGCTCGAGGGCGCCTCGACGCGGACGGTGATTGAATATCCGGGACTGGGGTTGGCCATAGGATCCTCCTTGATCGGCGCAGGCCCGCCCGCCGATGCGGTTGAGACCTAGTTTTTCCACGAAGTGGAGTTTTGCTTCTACGTTGTGGAATGATTGTAGAACGAACGCGGATACGCCGCAACCGACTCCTTCAGGAGGAGAACCCATGACTGAACGGACCACGGGAGGCGTGCAGTCCGTCGAGCGCGCCTTCGAGCTCCTCGACCTGATGGCCGATGCCGGGGGGACGCAGACGCTCTCCGAACTGGCCAACCGCACCGAACTGCCCCCACCGACCATCCACCGGCTGCTGCGCACCCTCGTCGGCCGCGGATACGTGCGCCAGCTGCCCAACCGCCGGTACGCGCTCGGCCCTCGGCTCATCCGCCTCGGCGACGGCGCGAACCGCCAGCTCGGCCAGATCGCCGAACCCTATCTGGCCGACCTGGTGCGCACGCTGCAGGAGAGCGCGAACCTCGCGGTGCTCGACGGCGACATGGTGCTGTATGTCGCGCAGGTGCCCTCGCCGCACTCCGTACGCATGTTCACCGAGATCGGCCGCCGCGCGCACACCCACGACACCGGGGTCGGCAAGGCGATCCTGTCCCAGCTCGACGAGAACACCGTCCGCTCGATCGTGACGCGGGTGGGGATGCCGCGGGCGACCGAGCACAGCATCGGCGACCCCGATCAGCTGCTCGAGCACCTCAAGGACATCCGCCGCCGCGGCTACTCGATCGACGACAACGAGCAGGAGATCGGCGTGCGCTGCTACGCGGTGCCCATCCCCGGCGCCCCCACCCCCACCGCCGTCTCGGTGTCGGGGCCGCAGACCCGCGTCGACGAGGCCTTCGGCGAGCGCGCCGTGCCGCTGCTGCTCTCCGCGGCCGAGGCGATCGGCCGCGAGATGAGCCGCACCGCCTGAGCGGACATGGAAAGAGGGGCCGGCGTCGACGACGCCGGCCCCTCTTTCCATGTGCGGCGGTTACGCGTCGCCCCCGGCGGTACCGGTACGCCCCGCCGTGACGTCCTGCAGGCGGTAGCGCTCGGCGGCCTGGCGCGGCGCGTCCGCGTCGACCTTGCCGTCCAGGGCGAGTGCCTCGAGGGTGCGCACCACGATGGACTCCACGTCCACCCGGAAGAACCGGCGCGCGGCCGCACGGGTGTCCGAGAAGCCGAACCCGTCGGTCCCCAGCGACAGGTAGCGACCCGGGACGTACGGCGCGATCTGGTCCTGCACCTGGCGCATGTAGTCGCTGACGGCGACGACCGGTCCCCCGCTGCCCTCGCGCAGCCGGCGCGTGACGTACGGCTCGCGGGCCTCGCCCGCATGCAGCACCGCGCTGTCGGCGTCCAGTGCCTCGCGGCGCAACTCGTTCCAGCTGGTCACCGACCACACGTCGGCCGCGACGCCCCACTCCTCGGCGAGGATCCGCTGCGCTTCGATCGCCCACGGCACCGCGACGCCGGAGGCCAGCAGCTGCGCCGGCACACCCTCGCGGTCCGCCGTCGCCACGCGGTGCATACCGCGCAGGATGCCGTCCACGTCGACCCCGTCCGGCTCGGCCGGCTGCGCGATCGGTTCGTTGTACACCGTGAGGTAGTACATGACGTTCGGGTCGGGATGCTGCCCGCCGTACATCCGCTCGAATCCGGCGCGCACGATGTGCGCCAGCTCGTAGCCGTACGCCGGGTCGTAGGACACCACGGCCGGGTTGGTGGATGCCAGCAGCGGCGAGTGACCGTCGCCGTGCTGCAGACCCTCACCCGTCAGCGTGGTGCGCCCCGCGGTGGCGCCGATGACGAATCCGCGCGCCATCTGGTCGGCCGCGGCCCAGAACGAGTCGCCGGTGCGTTGGAACCCGAACATCGAGTAGAACACGTACACCGGGATCAGCGGCTCGCCGTGCGTGGCGTACGCCGTGCCCGCGGCGGTGAAGGCCGCGACGGCACCCGCCTCGTTGATGCCGACGTGCAGGATCTGCCCGGCCTCGGACTCCTTGTATGCCAGCAGCAGCTCGCGGTCCACGGACATGTAGTTCTGGCCGCGTGGGTTGTAGATCTTCGACGTCGGGAAGTACGCGTCCATGCCGAACGTGCGCGCCTCGTCGGGGATGATCGGCACGATCCGGTGACCGACCTCCTTGTCGCGGAGGATGTCGCGCAGCACACGCGCGAACGCCATCGTGGTCGCGGCGAGCTGCGCCCCGGACCCCTTCTTCGCCGACGTGTACACCTTCTCGTCCGGTAGAGAGATCGCGGTGTGCCGGGAGCGCCGCTCCGGCACCGAGCCGCCCAGCGCGCGGCGGCGTTCGAGCATGTCGTCGAGTTCGGGAGTCCCGGGCGCCGGACGGTAGTACGGCGGCCGGTACGGGTCGGCCTCGAGTTCGGCATCCGGGATGGGGATGCGCAGCAGGTCGCGGAAGTCCTTCATGTCCTGCAGCGACAGCTTCTTCATCTGGTGCGACGCCATGCGCCCCTCGAAGCTGGGACCGAGCGTGTAGCCCTTCACCGTCTTGACGAGCACGACGGTCGGCTGCCCCTTGTGCTCCATCGCCGCCTTGTACGCGGAGTACACCTTGAGGTAGTCGTGCCCGCCGCGGCGCAGGTTCCAGATGTCATCGTCGGAGTAATCAGAGACCATCGCCAGCGTCCGCGGGTCGCGCCCGAAGAAGTGCTCGCGGACGAACGCCCCCGACTCGGCCTTGTAGGTCTGGAAGTCGCCGTCGGGCGTGCGGTTCATCAGGTCGACCAGGGCGCCATCGACGTCGCGCTCGAACAGCGCGTCCCATTCGCGACCCCAGATCACCTTGATGACGTTCCAGCCCGCACCACGGAAGAACGCCTCGAGCTCCTGGATCACCTTCGTGTTGCCGCGGACGGGACCATCCAGGCGCTGCAGGTTGCAGTTGATCACGAAGGTGAGGTTGTCCAGCCCGTCGTTGGCGGCGAGCTGGAGCAGACCGCGGGATTCCGGCTCGTCCATCTCGCCGTCGCCGAGGAACGCCCAGACGTGCTGGTCGGAGGTGTCCTTGATGCCGCGCGCCTGCAGGTAGCGGTTCGACTGCGCCTGGTAGATGGCGTTCATCGGCCCGATGCCCATCGACACCGTCGGGAACTCCCAGTACTGCGGCTTCAGCCGCGGGTGGGGGTAGGACGGCAGTCCGTGCCCCTCCCGGGAACGCTCCTGACGGAACCCGTCCAGGTCGGCTTCGTTCAGCCGCCCCTCGACGAACGAGCGGGCGTACATGCCGGGCGAGGCGTGCCCCTGGAAGAACACCTGGTCCCCGCCGCCGGGGTGGTCCTTGCCGCGGAAGAAGTGGTTGAAACCCACCTCGTACAGCGTCGCCGCTCCGGCGTAGGTGGCGATGTGACCGCCGACGCCGCCGGTGGACGGATGCTGGGCCCGATGCACCATGACAGCGGCATTCCACCGGATCCAGGCGCGGTAGCGGCGCTCCGCCTGCTCGTCACCCGGGTACGGCCCTTCGGACGACGCCGGGATGGTGTTGACGTAATCGGTGGTGAGCGCGGCGCGCGCGCGTTCCACGCCCACCCGGGCCGCGAGCGCCTCGATCATGCGCTGTGCGCGCTCGCGTCCGCCGACGGCGAGCAGGCCGTCGATGGATTCCAGCCATTCCGCGGTCTCGCCGGGATCGATGTCTGCGGTGTCGGAGAGCAGGGCGGAGTCGAGGGGAGCCGTCATCGGCGGAAGCCCTTTCTGCGTACGGTGCGGGTGCCCTGGGCGGGCGTGTCCGGCACGACGCGGTCGATGGAGCTGATGTGGATGGAGGTGGTCTCGGCGCCGGCGGCGTTCTTGCGGACCACCGGGACCTCGGTGCCGTCCGCGGCGATGAGCTTGCCGCCCACGAAGGTGTCACCGTCCTCGAGGGCCTCCAGCTCGTCCTCACGGACCATGCGGGGCGGTGAGGCGACGAACACCGAGGCGTTCTTCCTGGCGTTGCCGAGGCGCAGCTCGTTGAAGATGAGGTTCAGCAGGACTGCCATGATCGCGGCCGACGAGATGCCGGAGTGGAAGATGACCTCGAACCAGTCGGGGAACTGGTGGTAGATGTCGCCCTTGACGACCGGCAGCATGCCGAAGGCCAGCGAGGCGGCGACGATGACGAGGTTCATGTTGTTGCCGTAGTCGACCTTGGACAGGGTGCGGATGCCGGATGCCGCCACGGTGCCGAACAGCACGATGCCCGCGCCACCGAGGACCGGCATCGGAATGGCCGCTGCCACCCGCCCGAGCACCGGCAGCACGCCGAGGATGACCAGGATCACTCCGCCAGCGGTGACCACGAACCGGCTCTTCACGCCGGTGATGGCGACCAGGCCGACGTTCTGGGCGAACGCGCTCTGCGTGAACGAGTTGAGCAGCGGCGAGACGGCGCTGGAGACCATGTCGGCGCGCAGGCCGTTGGCGATGCGGCGGGAATCGACGCGGGCGCCGGTGATCTCGCCGACCGCCAGGATGTCGGCCGTGGTCTCGGTGAGGATCACCAGCACGACGACGAACATGGAGATGATCGCGGCGATGTCGAAGGTCGGCGCGCCGAAGGCGAGCGGCATCGGGATCGCGAAGACCGGGCCCTCCAGCACCGACGAGAAGTCGGCCATGCCGAGCGGGATGGCGATGACGGTGCCGATGATCAGCGCGAGCAGGATCGACAGGCGCGAGATCGTGGCGCTTCCCAACTTGGAGAGCACGACGATGATGAGCAGCGTCAGGCCCGCCAGGCCGACGTTGGCCATCGAGCCGTAGTCCTCGTTCTGGGCGTTGCCGCCCATGATCCAGTTGCCGGCCACCGGGATGAGCGAGAGCCCGATCGCGGTGATCACGACGCCCGTGACCACCGGCGGGAAGAAGCGGATGATCATCGCGAAGAACGGCGTGATCAGGAATCCGATCACGGACGCCACCAGCACGGCGCCGAAGACGCCGGGCAGGCCCGCTCCACCGTTCACGATGGCGAGCATCGTCGCGACGGCGGCGAACGAGGTGCCCTGCACCAGCGGGAGCTTGGATCCGAAGAACGGCACACCGACGCTCTGCAGGATGGTGGCGAGACCGCCGATGAAGAGGCAGGACGCGATCAGCAGTCCCTTCTCGGCGTCGGACACACCGGCGGCGCCGCCGATGATGATGGGCGGCGCGATGATGCCGCCGTACATGGTGAGGACGTGCTGGAGTCCGTACATGAACGTCCGCCCGATCGGCAGTCGCTCGTCCTCCGGTGATCCGGTGACGTCGATGGTTCCCGGCACGGTCTTGTGGTTCTTGCTCATTGCTGCTGACCTCCTTGTCGGCACGGCGGTGCACACGGCACCGCCTGCGGTCGCGCACAGGCGCGAGGGTCGCGCACAGGCGCGATGGAGCCCGCGCAGACGTGCGCGGGCGGGCTCGTCCGCGGCCGGGCGTCGGTGACGCGCCGGCCGCGGACGGCCTCATGGGACCGAGACGACCGTCTGGCCTCAGACGTAGGCCGGGATGCCCTGCCAGATGGCGGCGGTGTCGCCCAGGCCCTCGCGGCGCAGGGTGCCCTCGATGAGTCCGTACGGGCTGTGCGCCGCGTAGAACACCTCGTTCGGGTTGTCCTGGCCGAACGGCTCGAGGTCGACGACGAAGTGGTGCAGGTTCGGCATCGAGAACTTGATCTCGTCGATCTCGGGGTGCGCCTCGAGAACGGCCTTGCCCATCAGGTACTGGGTCTCCTGCAGGGCCTTCGAGTAGTGGTTGGTGAAGGTCTCGAGCAGGATCGTGCGCACGGACTCGAACACGGCGTTGAAGTCGATGTCGGTGCGGTTGTAGAGCCAGCGCGCGGTGACATCGGTGGCGAGGATTCGGTCGGTGGTCTCCGCCAGCGTGGTGTAGCGGTCCACCGGGTAGCCGACGAAGCCCGACTGGGTGGTCTTCAGGACGGCGAGGTCCTCGAGGCCGGCGACGACGTGCGTCTTGCCGTCGACGATCTTGACGATGGCGGTGCGGGTCTCGGCGCCGGTGCCGCCGCGGAAGAACGCGTGGTCGTGGTCCTCGCCGGCGACCGGGATGCGGGCCCAGGTCACCTGACGGGCGCCCCAGCGGCCGCCGGTCACCCAGTCGAACTCGCCGGTGAAGTGGTTGCCGAGGCGGATGAGGAACTCCTCGGGCGATCCGATCCCGTCACGGGCGAAGCCGAAGATGGTGTTCTTCTGGGTGTCGGTGGGGACGACGTGGGAGTTGTCGCCCTCGTAGTAGCACGAGTCGAAGTCGCCGTGCAGCTGCGAGACGACCGTGAGGTCTTCGATCTCGTGACGGTCGGTGTCGCGCGTGACGCGGACGACGTGGACCTCTGCCTTTCCGTACTGGCTGTCGCCCAGGACGACCCTGGATCCGGTCTGGCCGGTGGTCGTGGCTTCGGTGTTCTCGACGATGGTCATGTCAGCTACCCCTGTAGGTTGAATATGCGAACGGGCTGATGAGTAGCGGTACGTGATAGTGCTGCTCGGTGTCGGCGATCGTGAAGTCGATCGTGACGACGGGATAGAAGGCATCGGTGCCGCTGCGCGCGAAGTAGTCCTCCACCTCGAAGCGCAGCCGGTAGTGGCCCGGCTCGAGCGTTTCGGGGCCGAGGTCCTTCACGCGTCCGTCCGCGTCGGTGCGGGCGGAAGCGACGACCGCGCCGTCCACGTCCTGGAGCACGACGGCGACGTCGGCGGCCGGGCGGCCGATCGATGCGTCGAGGATGTGCGTGGTGACGTGACTCATGCGCGGAGGATCCCTTCCAGTCGGAGGAGCGCGATCTGGCGAAGCTGTTCGGCCACTTCCCTGATCTCGTCCTCGTCGGTGTTGCGCAGGCGACGGTTCAGCTCGTCGAGAATCTCCCGACCGCTGCGGCCCGCCGCCCTGATCAAGAAGACACGGCCGAAGCGCTCCTCGTAAGCGCGGTTGCCCGCGAGGAGCTCGTCGGCCAGCGCCGAGTCGCTCGCATCGACACCGGCCTGCTCACCGCGCGACATGCCGGCCTCGGTCGAGCTCCCGCTCGCCCTCTCGCCGATGCGCGGATGATGCGCCAGCGCCGCGTCGATGTCCTCGTCCGTCCAGTCGAGCGCCCGCTCACGGGCGGCCGACAGCACCTCCTCCACGTTGGAGTACGGACGAGCCGCCACGACGGCCTCCACCCAGCGGTCGATGTCGGCGCTCGGACGGATGAGTGCATCCGCTTCCGCCGGCGACAGCTGATTGAACGCTGCAAGCGTCATTGCTTACCTTCCCCTAGATTCCACTTTACGGAAATGTTATTCCGTTGTGTGTGAAAGAGTGAACCATCCTCTCGCCACGGAGTCAAGTGGAACCTCTATGAGAGGCTACGACGACAACCTTCGAAGGGAGTCCACATGTCCGCAGTCGAGGCACCCCGCCGCACCGCGATCGTCACAGGAGCCGGCACAGGGATAGGCCGCGCGGCCGCACTCGAGTTGGCCCGCCGCGGGTGGACGGTCGCGCTGTTCGGCCGCACGGCGCGAACCCTCGAGGAGACGGCATCCGTCATCCGCGCCGCGGGCGGCGAGGCCGTGACTCTCCCCTGCGATGTCACCCGCGCCGACGAGGTCACCGACGCCTTCGCACGTGTGGGCGAGCGCTTCGGGCGGATCGACCTGCTCTTCAACAACGCGGGCTCGTTCGGCCCGCAGGCGCGCGTCGACGAGCTGTCGGATGCCGACTGGCAGGCCGTCCTCGCGGTGAACGTCACCGGCTCGCTGCTGTGCGCCCGCGAGGCGTTCCGGCGCATGCGGGAGCAGGACCCCCAGGGCGGGCGGATCATCAACAACGGCTCGGTGTCTGCGCACAGGCCGCGGCCGCGCTCGGCGGCGTACGCGATCACGAAGCACGCCGTCACGGGGCTCACCAGGTCGATCGCGCTGGACGGCCGGCCCTTCGGCGTCACGGCGACCCAGATCGACATCGGCAATGCCGCCACCGAGCTGCTCGCAGGGATCGGCGACGACGCCGGGGCACTGCAGGCCGACGGCAGTCGCCGGCGCGAGCCGTCGTTCGACGTGGCACACGCCGCGCGGCTGATCGCCGATGTCGCCGACCTCCCCTTGGACGTGGCGGTGCACGAGCTGGTCGTGACGGCGACCGGAATGCCGTACGACGGCCGCGGGTGACCCCCGGAGGCGCATACTGGCATTGCATCCGGCATCCACCCTGCTATCGTAGATTCCGGAGCACAGAAGCTTTATTTCACATCACGGAACTGGAGGCATCGTGGCCGACGGAGAACTGCTCGCGGGCTCGCCCGCACCCGACTTCGCCCTCACCGACGCGACGGGGCGCACCGTGCGACTCGGCGACTTCGCCGGGCGCCGGCTCATCCTCTACTTCTACCCCGCCGCTTTCACCCCGGGGTGCACCACGGAGGCGTGCGACTTCCGCGACAACCTCGCCTCGCTGCGCGGTGCCGGGTACGAGGTCGTCGGGGTCTCCGGCGACGACCTCGACACGCTCGCGCGCTTCGCCGAGGAGGACCGCCTGGACTTCCCCCTGCTGTCCGACCCGGGCCACCAGGTCGCGAAGACGTACGGCGCGTGGGGCGAGAAGCAGATCGAGGGCCGCACGGTCACCGGTGTGCTGCGCTCGACCTTCGTCATCGACGCCGACGGGCGCATCGAGCACGCCGAGTACCGGGTCGATCCGAACGGGCACGTCGCGGCCCTGCGCGAGAAGCTCGCCGCCTGAGGCGGCCGCTGCCCCTGGCGCGGACCGGGATCCACCCCGGCATCCGCGTCAGGGAGAGGCGTCAGGAGCAGGCGTCACGCGCTGAGCTGCAGCGTCTCCGCCGTTCGCCGCATGGAGTCCTCCGCCTTCGCGGCATCCTCGTTCAGCTTCTCGCCGTACGTCGGGATGAGCTCGCGCAAGGTCGGCTCCCAACTCGCGTAGCGGTCCGGGAAGCAGCGACGCAGCAGGTCGAGCATGATCGGCACGGCTGTGGAGGCACCCGGCGAGGCGCCGAGCAGACCCGCGATCGTGCCGTCCTGCGCGGCGACCACCTCAGTGCCGAACTGCAGGATGCCGCCCTTCTCGGGGTCCTTCTTCATCACCTGTGCGCGCTGACCGGCCTGGATGAGCTCCCAGTCCTCGTCCTTCGCCGTGGGCATGAACACCCGAAGGCTGTCGACCTTCTTGCGGTGGTTCTTCAGCAGCTCCCCCACCAGGTAGGTGATGAGGTCGGGGTTCGCGATCGCGACACGCAGCATCGGCCACAGGTTGTGGGTGCGGACCTGGGTGACCAGGTCGAGCAGGGAGCCGTGCTTCAGGAACTTCGGACTGAACGTGGCGAACGGCCCGAACAGCAGCGAGGACTCCCCGTCCACGACGCGGGCGTCGAGGTGCGGCACCGACATGGGCGGCGCGCCGACGGACGCCTGCGAATACACCTTCGCCTTGTGCTGCGCGACGATGTTCGGGTTGGTGGTCTTCAGGAACTGGCCGCCGATCGGGAAGACGCCGTACCCCTTTATCTCGGGGATGCCGGAGCCCTGCAGCATCTTGAGCGCCCAGCCACCGGCACCGACGAACACGAACCGCGCCTTGATCTCGCCCGGGGTGCCACCGATGCGGTTGCGGTACTTGACCAGCCAGGTGCCGTCCTTCTGCTTCTTCAGGCGACGCACCTCGTGGTCGGTGCGCACCTGCACCCCCTGGTCGGCGAGGTGGTCGAACAGCTGGTGCGTGAGGGCGCCGAAGTCGACGTCGGTGCCGGCGGGCACCCGAGTCGCGGCGAACGGCTCGCCCTTGCGGCGCTTCTGCATGAGCAGCGGCGCCCACTTGTTGATGACCCGGGAGTCCTCGCTGTACTCGATGCCCTCGAACAGCGGCTGGTCCTTGAGGATCTCGTAGCGGGCCTTGAGGTAGGCGACGTCCTTCTCGCCGCGCACGAAGGTCATGTGCGGGGTGGAGTTGATGAACGTGGAGGGGGCGTCGAGGACGCCGCGCTCTACGAGCGACGACCAGAACTGCCGGCTCTGCTGGAACTGCTCGTTGATCGACACGGCCTTCGCTGGGTCGAGCGAGCCGTCCTTGCCCTGGGGCATGTAGTTCAGCTCGCACAGGGCGGCGTGGCCGGTGCCCGCGTTGTTCCACGGGTTCGAGCTCTCCTGCCCGACATCGCTGAGACGCTCGAAGGCGATCACCTTCCAGTCCGGCTGCAGCTCGTGCAGCAGGGTACCCAGCGTGGCGGACATGATGCCCCCACCGATCAGGACGACGTCGACGGTTTCAGTCACCCGTCCAGTCTAGTTCGCCCCGGAGACGCCCCCTGCCGCCCCCGGGGCCCCGCCTGGAGTGCGTGGTCAGGCGGAGACGGGAGCCAGGCGACCGGCCAGCAGCTCCGCGATCTGCACGGCGTTCAGTGCGGCGCCCTTGCGCAGGTTGTCGTTGCTGATGAACAGCACCAGGCCCTTGCCCTCGGGCGCGGACTGGTCGGCACGGATACGCCCGACGTAGCTCGGGTCCTTGCCTGCCGCCTGCAGCGGGGTCGGCACCTCTTCGAGGACGACGCCCGGAGCGGATGCCAGCACCTCGCGCGCCCGCTCGGGCGTGATCTCGTTCGCGAACTCCGCGTGGATCGACAGCGAGTGGCCGGTGAACACGGGAACGCGCACGCACGTGCCGGCGACCCGCAGGTCGGGCAGGCCGAGGATCTTGCGGCTCTCGTTGCGGAGCTTCTTCTCCTCGTCGGTCTCGTTGTCGCCGTCGTCGACGATCGAGCCCGCCAGCGGGATGACATCGAAGGCGATCGGGGCGACGTACTTCTCGGGCTGCGGGAAGTCCACGGCGGAGCCGTCGTGCACCAGCCGCAGCGTGTCGCCCTGCGCGAGCACGCCCTCCACCTGGCCGAGCAGCTCCTGCGCGCCGGCGAGGCCGGAGCCGGAGACGGCCTGGTACGTCGAGACGATCAGCCGCTCCAGGCCCGCCTCGTCATGCAGCGCCTTCAGCACGGGCATGGCGGCCATGGTGGTGCAGTTCGGGTTGGCGATGATGCCGCGGGGACGCTCGTCGACGGCATCCGGGTTGACCTCGCTGACGACCAGCGGCACCTCGGGGTCCATCCGCCACGCGCTGGAATTGTCGACGACGACGGCACCGGCGCCGGCGAACTTCGGGGCGTACGCACGGCTGGCGGTGGCGCCGGCCGAGAACAGCGCGACGTCGATGCCGGCCGGGTCGGCCGTCTCCACGTCCTCGACGATCACCGGCGTGCCGGCGAAGTCGATGGCCTTCCCGGCGGAGCGCGCCGAGGCGAACAGGCGCAGCTCCCGGATCGGGAACGACCGTTCGGCGAGAATCTCGCGCATCACGGTGCCCACCTGTCCGGTGGCGCCCACGATGGCGACGGAGAGTCCAGAGTCGGAGATACGGGTCATGGGGGATCCTTGGCGTGGAGACGGTGCGCCAGGCTCAGCCCCAGGTTGCGGTTGCTGCGCCCGGCGCCGGTGTCAGGGTTGCGGTGAGTCTACCGCGTGCGCCGGGGTACGGGATGCGTCATGGCATCCGTCAGGGCGCGGCGGTGTCAGCGACCGGTGCCGGCGTGCACGACGGCCTCGATCTCGCTGTCGAGTCCGTAGGCGGTGTGCACGGCACGGGCCGCCTCGACCAGGTCGGCGCCGCGCAGCACCACCGAGATGCGGATCTCGGACGTGGAGATCATCTCGATGTTGATGCCGGTGTCGCGCAGCGCCTCGAACAGCGTCGCCGAGACGCCGGAGTGCGTGCGCATGCCGGCACCGACGACCGACAGCTTGCCGATCTGGTCGTCGTGGATGAGGTTCTCGAAGCCGATCTCGCCCTGGTCGCCGGCGAGCGCCTTGAGTGCGGCGGGGGCGTCGGCCTTCGGCAGGGTGAACGAGATGTCGGTGCGGCCGGTGGACGCCGCCGACACGTTCTGCACGATCATGTCGACGTTCGCGCCGGACTTCGCCACGACGGTGAAGATCTCGGCGGCCTTGCCGGGGACGTCCGGCACGCCGACGACCGTGATCTTCGCCTGGGTGAGGTCGGTGGCGACGCCGGCGACGATCGGTTCTTCCATGGCTGCTCCCTCGGGTCCGCGGGGGTTCTTCATGCCCTCGCCCAGAACGTAGGTGCCCTCGGACGACGTGAACGTCGACCGGGCGTGGATGAGCACGCCGTGGCGGCGCGCGAACTCGACGGCGCGGATGTACAGCACCTTCGCGCCGTTCGCGGCGAGCTCGAGCATCTCCTCGCTGGAGATGGTGTCGAGCTTGCGGGCGCGCGGGATCACCCGCGGGTCGGCGGTGAAGATGCCGTCGACGTCGCTGTAGATCTCGCACACGTCGGCGTCGAGCGCCGCCGCCAGTGCGACCGCGGTGGTGTCGGAACCGCCGCGGCCGAGCGTGGTGATGTCACGGGTGTCGCGGTTGAAGCCCTGGAATCCGGCGACGATGACGATGGCGCCCTCGTCGAGGGCCTCGCGCAGGCGCACCGGGGTGACGTCGACGATGCGGGCGGCGCCGTGCTTGGCATCCGTGATCATGCCGGCCTGGCTGCCGGTGAACGAGCGCGCCTCGAAGCCCATGGAGTGGATCGCCATGGCGAGCAGCGCCATCGAGATGCGCTCTCCGCTGGAGAGGAGCATGTCGAGTTCGCGGGGCGCCGGGATCGGTGCCACCTCGTTGGCGAGGTCGAGCAGCTCGTCGGTGGTGTCACCCATGGCGCTGACGGCGACGACCACATCGTGGCCGGCACGGCGCGTGTCGACGATGCGCTTGGCGACGCGCTTGATGCTCTCGGCGTCGGCGACGGACGAGCCGCCGTATTTCTGCACGATCAGGGCCACGATCACTCCTGGGGACGTCGGGCGGATCCGCCCACGCACATTCTACGGACCGTCGCCATGCCGGCCCGCGCATGTGTCGCCGGGCTCGCGGCGACGGGGCGCGCGGCGACGGGGCGCCGACTTCGCGGGTGCGGAAGGTGGCTGAAGTCGCCGCATCCCGGCGTGCGAAGCGGCAAGATGCGCCACATCGCAGGCAGCGAGGCGCGCGGGGTCGGATGTGCCACATCACGGCACCCCCACACACGCTCCCGCCAAACGTGGCGCGGGTGGCCGCATCCCGGCGCGGGAGGCGACCAGATGCGCCACATTACGGGCGCGGGCCGACCAGATGCGCCACATCGACGGGGCGGATGCCAGCGTTACGGGCGCGGGCCGACCAGATGCGCCACATCGACGGGGCGGATGCCGGACGGGGCGGATGCCGGCAGGGCGGCGCTCCGCCTCAGCGGTCGACGTCGGGGCGCACGACGGGCCCCGCCGTCTCGACCGTGACGACCGGGCCCGTGGTGAGATCCGGCGTGCCGGCGTCGAGCGATGCGGGCGGGCGGAGCCGGCCGCCTGTGGCGGCGAGCCAGCATCCGAGCAGCACGACCGGGAAGCCGACGAGCAGACCGAGGGTGACCGGCTCGGCGAGCACCACGGCGCCGAGCAGGATCGCGACCACCGGATTGACGTACGTGAACAGCGGCGCGCGCACCGGCCCGACCTCGCGGATGAGGGCGAAGAACGCCACGAACGCGAACGCCGTGCAGACGACGCCGAGCAGCCCGAGCGACACTGTCGAGCGGAGCGTCGGCAGCTCGTGCTGGGTGAGCAGGGCCACCGGCAGATAGGCCAGGCCGATCGCGAACAGGGCAAGCGTGATCGTGCCCAGCGACGGGACGTCGGCGAGCTTGTGCGCGATGATGAACGGCGCGATGGCGTAGAGCAGCGCCGTGAGCAGGATCTCGCCGATCGCGATCACGCTGCCCGTGCCCTGCGGGAACAGGCCTGGTCCGGCGACGACGATGGCGACACCGGCGAAACCGAGCAGCAGCCCGCCGAGGCGCACCGGAGCCAGCGCGGAGCGATCGCCGCGCATCATTCCGATGAGCACGGCGAACAGCGGCACGGTGGCGACCAGCAGTCCGGTCATGCCCGAGGGCAGTCGGGTCTCGGCATGACTGAGCAGCAGGAATGGCCCGGCCATCTCGACCGCCCCGAACGCCAACACCCACGGCCAGTGCTTCCACGCGGCCTTCAGGGCGCCGCTGCGGAGGGCGAACGGCAGCAGCACGAGACCGCCGAGCAGGGTGCGTCCTGCCACGACGGCGGGCGGGCTGAACGAGTCGACCGCTTCCTTGATGAACAGGTATGTGATGCCCCAGACGAACGACATCACGGCGAAGAGGATCCAGCCTCGACGCGTGAACCCGTGCGCGCTCATACGCGCCGGCGGCCTTCGAACGCACGACCGAGCGTGACCTCGTCGGCGTACTCGAGGTCGCCCCCGACGGGCAGACCGGATGCCAGTCGGCTGACCGTGATCTGCATGCTGGTGAGCAGTCGGCTGAGGTAGCTCGCGGTCGCCTCCCCCTCGAGGTTGGGGTTGGTCGCGAGGATGACCTCCTGCACGGTGCCGTCCGCGAGTCGGCTCATCAGCTGGGCGATGCGCAGATCGTCGGGGCCGACGCCGGCGATCGGACTGATCGCCCCTCCGAGCACGTGGTACAGCCCGCGGAACTCGCGGGTGCGTTCGATCGCGGCGACGTCCTTGGCGTCCTCGACGACGCAGATCAGCTCGGGGTTGCGGCGCGGGTCGCGGCAGATGGCGCAGCGGTCCTGCTCGGACACGTTGCCGCAGATCTCACAGAACCGCACGCGCTCGCGCACCTCGGTGAGCAGCGCCGACAGGCGCGCGACATCGAAGCTCGGCGTCTGCAGGATGTGGAAGGCGATGCGCTGTGCGGACTTCGGCCCGATGCCGGGAAGTCGGCCGAATTCGTCGATCAGCTCTTGGACGATGCCGTCATACATCAGGAGAACCTCGTCGGGGGCTGGAACGGCTCTTCACGCACGAACCGCGCGCCCAGCACCTGGCGCACGACCGCTTCGCCGTAGCGCTGCACGCCCTGCGGGGCGGCGGCGCGGGTGCTCACGGTGGGGGTCGCTGCGGGAGAGGCCACGCGGTCGGGGCGAGTGGGCGCGGCGGTGCGGGCCGGTACGTCCGGCGCGCTCGCGACGGGTGCCGCGGTGCGGACGCCCGGTGCCTGGCGCTGCCCGAGCGGCTCGGGCGGCCCGTCGTAGGCGGGATCGTACGGCGGCTCGTCGTCGTAGGGCGGGTAGTCGTCGTCGGGCAGCGGCGGCACGTCGGTGTCGGCAGCGCCGTCGACCGGCGCGGCCGGAGCGGACGCGGCGGCCTCGACCTCGGCAGGCTCTTCGTCGACAGCGAACTGCGGCGCAGGCGGGGTGGCTTCCGCCACGGCCACCGCGGGAGCGGAAGTCGGGATCGGGGCGACGGCCCACTCCGTGACGGCGGCGGATGCCGCTCGGGTGCCGCCCGCGGGCGGGGCAGGCGCGGACGGGGTCGGTTCGGAGTCGGATGCCGGGCCACGCCCCCCGGACGGTGCGGCGCCTGCCCATCCCGCGGCGGGAGCATCGTCCATCGGTCGGCCCGCACCCGACGGCGCGGCGCGACCGGACCCGGCGGCCGGCGAGGCGGGGCCGGCGGGCGGACGCGACGACCCGCCGCCGGAGTCGGGACCGTCCGTCGATCCCGGCGCCGAGCCGCCGCCCGGCGGCAGCGGAGCGGGCCGGTACTTCACCCGCACGCCGAGCTCCTGCTCGATCGCGCTGCGCAGATGGTCGGACGTGCTCTTGCCCGGGGTGGTGCCCTTGAACCGCGCGACATCGCTGGGGCTGGTGAACCCGAGGGTGAGCACCTCGCTGTCGCTGTCGTATGCGAGGGGTTGCACGGCCGTGACGACCAGCCACGACGCCCGGCTGATCGTCTCGAGTCGCGTCAGGATCGTCGGCCATGCCGAGGTGATCCGCGCGAACGTGACGGGTCCGGACGCTGCCGGAGCGGATGCTGGGGCGGCGTGCTCCGTGCCTCCGGCGTCGGGGCGTTTCGTCTCGCTCGCTGCGCTCGCTCGCTCAACGACCGGAGGTGCAGGCTCGGCGACCGGGGACGGGGATGCGCTCGCACCCGCGGGGACGGATGCTGGGGCGGCGCGCTCCGTGCCTTCGGCGTCGGCGCGCTTCGTCTCGCTCGCTGCGCTCGCTCGCTCAACAACCGGGCGTGCAGGCTCCGCGACTGGGGACGGGGATGCGCTCGCACCCTCGGGGCCGGATGCTGGGGCGGCGCGCTCCGTGCCATCGGCGTCGGCGCGTTTCGTCTCGCTCGCTGCGCTCGCTCGCTCAACAACCGGGGAGGGGGAACCGCTCGCTCGCTCAACGACCGGGGTAGTCGAGGAAGCGGCGCCCGCCGGCGCGCCGGCGAGCACCCGCGCGACCATCAGCTCGAGGTGCAGCCGTGGCGAGGTCGCGCCGGTCATGTCGTCGAGCGCCTGGCTGACCAGATCGGCGGTGCGCGACAGGCGCGCCGCCCCGAACGCCCCGGCCTGGGTGCGCATGCGCTGCAGCTCGTCGTCGGGGATGCCGCGGAGCACGGCGGACGCGCCGTCGCCGACCGCGGCGATCACGATCAGATCGCGGAGCCGCTCCAGCAGATCGTCTACGAAGCGCCGCGGGTCCTGCCCGGTCTGGATCACACGATCCACGGCCGGGAAGGCGGCGGACGCGTCGCCCGCGGCGAGCGCGTCGACGATCTCGTCGAGCAGCGCCGCGTGGGTGTAGCCGAGCAGTGCGACGGCCCGCTCGTAGGTGACGAACGGGGTCGTGGACCCTTCCGCGGAGTCCGACCCGGCGATCAGCTGGTCGAGCAGCGAGAGCGTGTCACGCGGGGAGCCTCCCCCGGCCCGAACCACCAAGGGCAGCACGCCCTGCGCGACCTGCACTCCCTCCTCGGCGCACAGCTTCTCGACGTACTCGAGCATCGCCGCGGGCGGCACCAACCGGAACGGGTAGTGGTGAGTGCGCGAGCGGATCGTGCCGAGCACCTTCTCGGGCTCGGTGGTCGCGAAGATGAACTTCACGTGTGCCGGAGGCTCCTCGACGAGCTTCAGCAGCGCGTTGAACCCCTGCGGGGTGACCATGTGCGCCTCGTCGAGGATGAAGATCTTGAACCGGTCGCGACTCGGGGCGAACGTCGCCCGCTCGCGAAGGTCGCGGGCGTCGTCGACACCGTTGTGGCTCGCGGCGTCGATCTCCACCACATCCAGCGACCCACCGCCGGCGCGGGACAGTTCGACGCAGCTCGGGCACACGCCGCACGGGGTGTCAGTGGGCCCCTCGGCGCAGTTCAGGCAGCGCGCGAGGATGCGTGCGGAGGTCGTCTTGCCGCACCCGCGGGGTCCGGAGAAGAGGTAGGCGTGGCCGACGCGGTCACCGCGCAACGCGGTCATGAGCGGATCGGTCACCTGGGACTGCCCGATCATCTCCCCGAAGGTCTCGGGCCGGTAGCGGCGGTAGAGGGCTGTCGTCACCTGTCCAGCCTACGGCGTGCCGCCGACACTCCGCCCGGTCGGCCGGGAGCACCGGCCGCGAGCGCCTGCGACCGACCGGCGCCGCCGTTCAGTCCTCGTTGAACTCGATCACCGGGATCGCGGACGTCGTGATCGGCACCGTCGGCGACATGAGCGTGCCGTCCTCGCGCCGAGCATCCGCGAACTGCTGCAGCGAGGGACGGCCTGGACGCACCGGCCCCTGGTCGGCCAGCGCGATCACGGCATCCTGCCCCACCGCGGCGCGGAACGTCTCGCCCCGCACGGTGAACTCGACCGGATCGCCGCTGCGCACCTCGACGCGCAGTCGGTCACGGTTCACTGTGACGTACAGCGATGAGCCCTGCCACTGCAGCGGGTACGACAGCTCCGGCCAGTCCACCGGCAGCCGCGGGTCGAAGCTGAGCTCGCCGTGGTAGTCGCGCATGCCGCCGAAGCCGCACACCAGCGCCGTCCAGACGCCGCCCGCCGACGCGACGTGCACGCCGTCCGCGGCGTTGTGGTGCAGATCACCGAGGTCGACGAAGATCGCCTGCTCGAAGTACTCCTGCGCGAGCTCCTGGTATCCGACCTCGGCCGCCATGATCGACTGCACGACCGCGGACAGGGTGGAGTCGCCCGTGGTCAGCGGGTCGTAGTACTGGAAGTCGGCGAGCTTCTCCTCGGCGGTGAAGTGGTTGCCCTGCAGGAACAGCGCCAGCACAACGTCCGCCTGCTTCAGCACCTGGAAGCGGTAGATGACCAGCGGGTGGAAGTGCAGCAGCAGCGGCCGCTGCTCGCGCGGGGTGCCCTCCAGATCCCACACCTCGCGCTCGAGGAACAGCGAGTCCTGCGGGTGGATGCCGAGGCTCTCGCTGAACGGGATGTGCATCGCCTCGGCGGCGCGCTCCCAGGCATCCGCTTCGCCTTCGTCGAGTCCGGTGCGGTCGACGAGCGCCTCGTACGCGGCAGGGTCGTCGACGGCCATCTCGCGCACGACGCTGGCGGCGTAGCGGAGGTTGTAGCGCGCCATCACGTTCGTGAACAGGTTGTCGTTGACGACGGTGGTGTACTCGTCCGGGCCGGTGACGCCGTGGATGTGGAACGTGGCGTCGCCGTTCGTGCCGCGCCAGAAGCCGAGGGTGGCCCACAGGCGGGCGGTCTCGACGGCGATGTCGGCACCCTCACGGCGCAGGAATCCCTCGTCGCCGGTGGCGCGGACGTACTTGCCCAGCGCGAAGCTCACGTCGGCGTTGATGTGGTACTGCGCCGTGCCGGCGGCGTAGTACGCGGACGCCTCCTCACCGTTGATCGTGCGCCACGGGAACAGCGCGCCCGCCTCATTCAGCTGCGCGGCGCGGCGACGGGCGGCGGGCAGCATCAGCACCCGCGCGCGCAACGCATTGCGGGCCCACAGCGGCGACGTGTAGGTGAGGAAGGGGAGCACGTAGATCTCGGTGTCCCAGAAGTAGTGGCCGCTGTAGCCCGACCCTGTGAGCCCCTTCGCGGGCACGCCGGCGCCGTCTGCTCGGGCCGCCGCCTGGGCGAGCTGCAGCAGGCACCAGCGGGTCGCCTGCTGCAGGTCGTCGCGGCCGGTGATGCGCACGTCCGAACGCTCCCAGAACGCGGCGAGCCATTCCGCCTGGCGGGTGAACAGCGTCTGCACGCCTTCGACGGCCGCGCGGTCGAGGGTGCGCCGGCAGCGGTCCACCAGCTCGCGCGCCGGAACGCCCCGGGACGTGTGGTAGCTGACCACCTTCGTGATGCGGGTGGGGATGCCGGCCTTCGCCTGCACCCGGAACACGTTCTTCGCGACGTCCGGCTCGATGAGCGTGCGGGCGCTGTAGTCGTTGTCCGTCTCGATGATGTGGTCGGCCACCACGGCGACAGTCATCCCCGAGTCGCTGACCTGGTACGACAGGGCCGAGCGCAGTCCGTCCTGCCAGTACTCCACCGGCTCCAGCACCCGCTTGGTGATCTTCTCCGCCTTACGCGGATCGAAGGCCGGTTGCCCCTTCTTCTGCGCTTGCATCGGGTTGCCGGCGTAGATGCCGGCGCCGTCCTGACGGTTCAACAGCTGGCAGCTGACGGTCACGGGCGCGTCGGCGTTCTCGACGGTGACCTCCAGACGCAACACGGCCAGGTGGCGCTCGTCGAAGCTCACGATCCGCTCGTCGCGCAGATGCACCCGCTTGCCGGACGGGGTCTCCCACAGCACGTGCCGGCTGAGCACGCCGGTGCGCATGTCGAGCTCGCGACGGTACTCGTGGATGTCCGCCTCGTCGAACGACAGCGGCTCGTCGTCGACGTACAGCCGCATGATCTTCGCGTCGGGGGCGTTCACGATCGTCTGGCCGACCTCGGCGAACCCGTACGCCTGCTCGGCGTGACGGATCGGCCAAGTCTCGTGCAGGCCGTTGATGAACGTGCCGTGCTCGTGCGCCCCGCGGCCCTCGATGTGGTTTCCCCGCAGGCCCAGGTAGCCGTTGCCGACGGCGAACAGCGTCTCGGCGACGCCGTCCTGCTCGTAGCGGGTCTCGACGAGACGCCAGGGGTCGACGGGGTAGCGGTCGCGGTCGATCATGCGTCCTCCGGGACGAGGGGGGTTCGGGTGGGGTTGGTGACGGGTCGGGTCAGCCGTCGGCGAGCAACCGGGCGAGGTCATCGACGATACAGGTCGCACCGGCGTCGCGCAGGGCCTCGGGCCCCGCCCCGCGGTCGACCGCGACGACGATCCCGTACCCGGCGGATGCCGCGGAGGCGACACCCGAGACGGCATCCTCGACCGCCGCGGCGGCGGCAGGGTCGACACCCAGCATCCGCGCGCCCTCGCGGAACATGTCCGGCGAGGGCTTGGAGGCGAGCTCGTCGCGCTCGGCGACGACGCCGTCGACCACGGCGCGGAAGAAGTCGCGGATGCCGGCGCTGGCGAGCACCTCTTCGGCGTTCTTCGAGCTGGACACCACCCCCATCGGCACGCCCGCGTCGCGCAGGCTCTCGATGAGCGCAAGCGATCCGGGGTACGGGGCGATGCCCTCGCTGCGCAGTGTGGCCGCGAACGCCGCGTTCTTCCGGTTGCCGATGCCGGAGATCGTCTCGGCCTCGGGCGGGTCGTCGACCTGCCCCCAGGGGATCTCCACGTTGCGGCTGCGCAGCAGGCTGGCGACGCCGTCGTACCGCTTCTTGCCGTCCACGTACGCGAAGTAGTCGGCGTCGGTGTACGGCGCCTCGATGCCCCAACGGGCGAACACCTCGTCGAACACCTTCTTCCACGCGCGCATGTGCACTTCGGCGGTCGGCGTCAGGACGCCGTCGAGGTCGAACAGGACCCCCGCGGTGCGGTGCAGATCGGGCAGTTGCTCGGGCACTGATGCCTCCAGGGGACGGGCGGGCCGGCACTCACGGTGCGCGGGTTCCAGCGTAGCGAGATCGCCGCGGCGCGTGGGCCGCGAGAGTGCGGATGTTCAGGCGACGCTGAGGGTCTGGCGGGCGATCTCCAGCTCCTCGTCGGTGGGCACCACGAGGACGGCGACGCGGGAGTCGTCGGTCGAGATGCGGCGGATGCCGGAGCCGCGCGTCCCGTTGCGGTCGGGGTCGACCGTCACGCCGAGAAATCCCAGCGTGGCCAGGGCGTCGGCCCGTACGGGGGCGGCGTTCTCGCCGACGCCTGCTGTGAACGAGATGACGTCCACTCCCCCGAGCTGTGCGATGTAGGCGCCGGCGTACGCGCGGAGCCGGTGGATGTACACGTCGTAGGCCAGCGTGGCGGCCGGCTCTCCGGCATCCCTTCCGGCGAGGATGTCGCGCATGTCGCTGCGTCCGGCGAGGCCGAGCAGGCCGCTGCGCTTGTTGAGCAGGGTGTCCAGCTCGTCGGTGCCCAGCCCGGCTCTGCGGGCGAGGTGGAACAGGATCGCGGGGTCGATGTCGCCCGACCGGGTGCCCATCACCAGCCCTTCCAGGGGCGTGAATCCCATCGAGGTCTCCACCGAGCGGCCGCCGTCGATCGCTGTCATCGACGCGCCGTTGCCGAGGTGGAACACGAGCTGCCTCAGCTCGCTGAGGGGCCGATCGAGGAATGCGGCCGCCTGCTCGCTGACGTACTTGTGGCTGGTGCCGTGGAAGCCGTACCGGCGCACGCGGTTGGCGCGCGCGGTCTCAGCGTCGATGGCGTAGGTGTATGCGGCCGGGGGCAGAGTCTGGTGGAACGCGGTGTCGAACACCGCCACGTGCGGCACATCCCCGAACGCCGCCTTCGCCGCGCGGATGCCGGCCAGGTTGGCGGGGTTGTGCAGCGGGGCGAGCACCGACAGGTCGTCGATGTTGATCTCGACGAGCGGCGTGATGACGGTCGGCTCGAAGAAGCGGGCGCCGCCGTGCACGACCCTGTGGCCCACCGCCACAGGTGGGTGCTCGCGCAGGCTCGGCCCGTGCTCCTCGAACTGGGTGAGCATGACGGCGAACGCCTCGTCGTGGTCGGCGATGGGGCGTTCGTCTGAGTAGCGGGCGTCGAGCATCGCCGGCGCCGGCTCACCGGGCTCGGCATGCATGCGCACGGTGTGCCCGACGATGCCGCTGTCCTGCCCGATCCGCTCGATCAGGCCGCTCGCGATCTCGGCCTCCCGCGCCATGTCCATCAGGCTGTACTTCAGCGACGATGAGCCGCTGTTGATGACGAGCACGACGCTCACGACTTCTCCCCCTGCGCCTGGATGGACTGCGCCTGGATGGCGGTGATCGCGACGGTGTTGACGATGTCGTCGACCAGGGCGCCGCGCGACAGGTCGTTGATCGGCCTGTTCAGGCCCTGCAGCACCGGCCCGATCGCCACCGCTCCGGCGGAGCGCTGCACCGCCTTGTAGGTGTTGTTGCCGGTGTTGAGGTCGGGGAACACGAACACCGTGGCACGGCCGGCCACCGCCGACTCGGGCAGCTTCGCCTTGGCGACTGCGGCGTCGGCGGCCGCGTCGTACTGGATGGGGCCTTCCACCGGCAGGTCCGGCATCCGCTCTCTGACCAGCGCGGTCGCCTCACGCACCTTGTCGACGTCGGCGCCCGAGCCGGACTCTCCCGTCGAGTACGACAGCATCGCGACGCGCGGCTCGATGCCGAACTGCCGCGCGGTCGCAGCAGACGAGATGGCGATGTCGGCGAGCTGGGTGCTGGTGGGGTCGGGGATCACCGCGCAGTCGCCGTAGACGAGCACGCGGTCGGCGAGCGCCATGAGGAACACGCTCGAGACGACGTCGACACCTGGGCGGGTCTTGATGATCTCGAACGACGGCCGGATGGTGTGCGCCGTGGTGTGCATGGCGCCGGAGACCATGCCGTCGGCGAGCCCGAGGTGCACCATCATCGTGCCGAAGTACGACACGTCGGTGACGGTGTCGGCGGCCTGCTGGACGGTGACGCCCTTGTGGGCGCGCAGGCGAGCGTACTCCTTCGCGAAGCGGTCGACGAGTTCGGGGTCGGTCGGGCTGATCACCTGCGCCGCTGAGAGGTCGACGCCGAGCGCTTCCGCCCTGCTGCGGATCTCGCGCTCGTCGCCGAGGATGGTCAGGTCGGCGACCTGACGGGCGAGCAGGATGCCGGCTGCGCGCAGGATGCGGTCGTCGCCGCCTTCCGGCAGGACGATGCGCCGGCGGTCGGCGCGGGCGCGCTCGATGAGCCCGTACTCGAACATGAGCGGCGTGACCACGGTGGAGCGGGCGAGCCCCATCTCGATGGTGAGCTCGGTGATGTCGACGTGCGTCTGGAACAGGGCGAGCGCGGAGCGGTACCGCGCGGCGGACTCCGCGGTGATGCGGCCGCGGGTGCCCATGATCCGCACCGCGGTGTCGTAGGTGCCGAGGTGGGTGGCGACGATCGGGATCGTCACGTCCACGCCGTCGATGAGCCGCAGAATCGGCTCGGGCAGCTCGAACGGCCCGTTCAGCACGATGCCCGCGAGGGGCGGGAAGGTGCCCGATGCCGCGGCGAGCAGCGTGGCCAGCAGCACCTCGGTGCGGTCGGCGGGGATGACCACCACCGCCCGCTCGGTGAGCCGGGGCAGCACGTTCACGAGCGACATTCCGGCGATGACGACGCTGTAGGCCTCGCGTTCGAGCAGTTCGTCCGCGCCGCGCACGAGGCGTCCGCCGACGGCCTGCATGATGCCGCGCATCGACGGCGCGACGAGCGCGCGGTCCTCGGGGATGGCCCAGACCGGCGTGCCGGTGCGGATGCTGTCGACGATCTCGACCAGCGCGTCGGGGTCGGCGCGGTTGACGATCACGGCGAACAGCTCGGCGCGCTCGTCGGCGAGTTCGGCGACGGCGAGCGCCGCGATCTGCACGATCTGCTCGGGGGTGCGTGCGGTGGTCGTGCCGAGCTGCTCGGCCTGGTTCTGCTGGTCGCGGCCGGAGAGGACCAGGAGCACTGGCGCGCCGAGGTTCGCGGCGACCCTGGCGTTGTAGCCGAGCTCGGCGGGGCTGGCGACATCGGTGTAGTCGCTGCCGATCACGACGACCGCGTCGCACTGTGCCTCGATGTCTTTGAAGCGCGACACGATGGTCGCCAGGGCGTGGTCGGGGTCAGCGCGGACGTCGTCGTAGGTCACCCCGACGCAGTCGTCGTAGTCGAGCTGCACGCCGTCGTGGGCGAGCAGCAGTTCGAGCACCGCATCGCGCTCCACGGCGGATCGGGTGATCGGGCGGAACACTCCGACCCGGGACGAGACGCGCATGAGCGCGTCGAGCACGCCCAGGGCGATGGTGGATTTTCCGGTGTGCCCCTCGGCCGAGGTGATGTAGATGCTCCGCGCCACGGTCACAGCCTATGCGCGCCCACCTCCGCGCACCCTGGATCCCTGAGTTCATCGAAGGGCCCCAGAGTGCCACCCGTTCACCCCCGCCCCGCGCACACCCCCGATAGCGCGTCGACGACGGCCGCCGCATCATCCTCGAAGCGCGCGTAATGCTCCGGATCCGAGTTGATCTGCACCCGGTTGATCGCGTGCGTGGGCTCCATGTCCTGCCAGCCGGGCAGCTTCGCGAGCCGCTCGTAGAACAGGGTGGCGGCCGTCGCCGGGTCCATCCGTTGCTCGACCGTGCCCCACCACTCCTGCTGCTGGAACAGCCCGACGCTGGACGTGCGGCTCCCGTCGGGGTTCGTCACGCGGGACGTCTCCCAGTCCCCGTAGGCGATGTTCCGGAGCGAACTCTCGCCCATCGCGGTCATCACGCCGATGATCTGCCCGTCGCGCGCGAAGCCGAGTCCCTGCGCCGTCCGCACGATCGTCGCCGCGTTCTCGAGCTGCTCACCGCGCCATCCCTGCACGCCGAACGGCGGATAGGCCTGAGGGTCGTCGGCGCAGAACGCGGCCGGCCGATGCGAGGTCAGCAGGCCGAGCACCACGAGGAAGACGGATGCCGCCGCTGCGACGATCACGGTGACGAGGAGCGGGCGGCCCGCGCGGCGAGTCGTGCGGCGGCGGGCCGGCCGTCGTCCGCGCGCTCCCCGACGCCGGCTCATGGCTGACCCTGCCGTCGTCGTCCGGTGAGCGCGGCGACGCCCCCTCCGATCCCCCCGAAGAGGTGCGCCTGCCAGGAGACGCCGGTGCCGGGGTCGAACACCCCGGCGAGCATCGATCCGCCATACAGCACGATGACGATCACCGCGATCAGCGCGTACAGCAGCCGGTGCGAGACGCGGCCGGGGATGAGGACCCTCAGCACCACGTACGCGAAGTATCCGAAGACCAGGACGGACGCGCCGACGGTGAGCGCCCCGGGCGGGTTCACCAGCCAGGTGCCGACTCCCCCGACCAGCGCGACGACGGCCGTCACGACCCAGAAGCGGCCGGCGCCCTCCACGGCGACGAGGCAGCCGAGCACGAGCAGCGGAAGCGTGTTCGCGATCAGGTGCGCCCAGCCGGCATGCAGCAGCGGGCCGAGGATGATCCCGCCGAGTCCCGCCGGGTCCCACGACCGTAGACCGAAGCCGGTGAAGGAGCCCGGCAGCACGGCATCCGCCGCCTGGATCACCCACATGAGCGCCAGAAGGCACACCGGCGCGAGGAAGCGGGAGAAGCGGCTCCTGCGCTCGCGTGCGATGGTCACGTCACGATCCTCCCAGCGGCACCTTCCGGGCGGCTGGGGATCCGGCGACTCAGCCGGTCCCTGAGCCTGTCGGGGCAAAGAAAAGGACCCTCCGCGCACCCGGCAGAGCCCGGTTACCCTTGCTACGTTTCCGTCCTGGGGGAATTGGCCTGGATGCCGTCACGCGGAGAGCCGTCGATCAGTCTACCCGAGGTGCGAGGGCGGAACGCGCCGCTGCGCGGCGCTCAGTTCGGCTGAGTGCCGTCGTCTCCCACTTCCTCGAGCCATTCGGTCAGTTCCTCCTCGGCACCGGGGATGCCCTCCTGCACAGCGAGGCGGTACGCGGGCAAGGCCTCCGTAGCGACCGAGGTGCTCGTAGCAGAGTCGTCTGTTCAGTCGTCCCTCTGCGTGCAGGTCTTCAACTACTTCCGGTATCGATCCAGTGATTGATCTCCTCGACCGCCCGCCGGCCAACGCTCGTGAAACAGAGCGTCGCCGGAACCCGATCCTCCTGCCAGGAATCGCAGCGAAAAAAGTCGATCTGAGCCCATCCGATGAGCTGCGCTGGCCTGCCACCCGTCCACCACCCTCCATATTCACCCACCATCACCAGATCCAGGCTTTGGCGCGAATATCGTCGGGTGCGCCAATAGGAACGGATGTGTATCGCGTCGTCCTCAATCCACACACGAATGCGACAAGAAACGACGAGCATGAGCGCAGCAACCACGAAGACCAGCATCGACATTATCGGGGACTCCTCGACGTGGAACAGCCAGGCCAGGACACACGCACCCGCAAAGTACAGGAATGCCAGCACCTTGGGGAGGGTGCCGATACCGCGCACCGTTTTGCTCTTGTCAAATGTCACAAATATTCCATCCGCCAACCTTGCACGACGCTGTCGGTGAGCAGGCCTTTCCCAGCGAGGTCACCGCCTCGAAAGAAGACGACGGCGTCACGAGCGTGATCGTGATCGAGCGGATGCTGCGCGGCTGACTCAATAGTCCCTACCTGTCCGTCCGGCGTGATCGTCGAGGACCGGCGCCTGTCCCACTGTCAGTGCCCAGCCACCGATTGAGCGCTTCCCCGATATGTCTCACTGTACGGCGATTACATACGCTTCCGTGAAGTCGAATGTCGTGCCCATCACGAGTCTCGGCGACTACGACGCCGCTCTCAAGACGCCCTCCATAGACCGTCCACCCCAGAATGAAGAAGGCTCCAGTGTATGGCTCGGCTCGGAATCGCGAGTAGCGGTCATATCGGCGTCGGCTCCACCACGACGTGACTACGATGCCTTGTTCACCATCAATCTCTATTCCGGTCGATGGGAGCCTCAGCCAGAGCCAGCCGCCGAGCGCCATTAAGAACGCCGAGCATGTCGCCACGGGTAGAGGACCATCGCGGAGCGTCATCGCTAGCGCTACGACTGGAACCCACCGATGAAGAGAGAGGCGCCGGCCAACCTGCGCGCGCGTTCCAAGCGGGCAGATTGAAAGACTGATCTAGGACGCATGTATCCCGTATCATCCCAGCAGATAGCCTGGGAGGGGCGCAATCGACCCACCGGGTGTCGGGATCGGAGGTCCGATCCGCGTCGCCGCGCTGACAGCACCTCACGCGCGGAGTCGGCTGCTAACCGCCCATGGATTGTGGAATGCAGTCTCGGGTGCGTCCCTGCGCTGTCGTTGGTGCCCTCTCGCGCATGAACGCAATCGCGTGGCAGCATCATGTCAGCCATAGTCATGTTCGCGGTCATCGAGGATCTTGAAGTTCTCCTCGAAGTATTTCGCGAATACGGCCCCCGCGTACGGCCCGTCTTCAAGCACGCGCGCGTCGACCGTCTCCGCCCAACGCCGCCACTCCGACACTCGCGAGAAATCCTTAAGATCCCGCACGCGATATGGCCACCATCGCGCTACGACCATTACGCTGACGTTGCCCTCGTACTCCCATGCGATGAAATGGCACCCTCTTGCTTCGCCGCCGCCGATAATGCCCAGTATTCCGTCGCCATCCTGGAACCGCTTCGGTATGGCGAGCGACGATCGCGCTAAACTCTCGGAGAATGTCGGGTCGATCCGCTCATGCCTCACGTCGCTGGATCGCAGAAGGCCAACAACCGCCAGGAGCGGCAATGAGATCGACAAGTAGATCGACAGTCTCACCCAGTAAGGCGCATCACCAAAGAAGGTCAGCGGGAAAAGGAGGAGGTAGCTAGCGACGTACCCCCTACGGTAGGCGTAATTTAGCAAGCCTTTCACGGATTCTCGCTCTCAACTGGGCCGAAGTTCGGCATTAGATCATCTCGGCGCGACGATTACCGTATGCGCGGAAGGGCACATCATCGTCACCGTCACACAGGTACCTCATGGCCTATGACCGAATAGCTCCGATGAGTGTAGGTATAGCAATTGCAGCTCTCCGTCCTATTCTTCTCGATAGGCGAAAGTTGCTGCCCTCGCGCTAAGGTGACACCCTTGATCGCTAGCCCTGTCCAGGGTCCCAATCAACATCGCTACGTTCTTGCGGGCGGCCGTACCGAACAACTCGTAGCCTGAATGGCGCCGCGCACTGCAGCGAGCACCACTCTTGTGGCCCCAACGACAACTAGTCCATGCGGCCAAGAGATGTCTCGAAGCATCAAACCCGGTCACCATCGTAGTCGTCGAATATCTCGCGGTGATTTTCGAAGTACCTCTGAAAGACAGCTCCAGCATATGCGCCACCAGGTAGCACGCGTGCGTCGACCGACTTCGCCCAATGCCGCCACGCCGAGGCGTCCGAAAAATGCTCGAGCTTGCGTACCCGGTATGGCCACCAGCGCGAGACCACCACCACGCTCGTCACGCCATTACGTTCGCTCACCAGGAAATGACACGCTCTCAGCTCGCCGGCCGCGAGAACACCGACAATCCCGGGCAAGTCCGCAGCTAAGATCCGCTTCGGAATGTCGGCGTGCGAACGCGCGAGACTCTCTATGAATGTCGGGAGGATAACAGGGCCACGTTTCTGTTCGCGCCTGCGGGCGAGCGCTGCCGCGCCCAAGAGGGGCCCCAGAGCAAAAAGGTACGCCGTGAGTTTTAGCCAGTATGGGGCGTCCCCGAAAAACATAGTCGGGAACATTACCATGTATCTAACAAGGTATCCCCTGGCATGGGCGTAGGCCATCAAGTTATGCATGCTTCATTAGTCCCCACACAGAGGCAGGCACCACCGCGGAATATGGGATCACGCTATCTCGGCGTGCCGGCCCCCGCCGACCCCGATAATGATATCGCGTCGTTCGGACCGGGCAGATGGTAGTACGAGATGCATCCGCTCACGCTCAGGCGCCGACGGTGAATGATTCTCATGACCTCGAGACCATGCATCGGCGGATTCCACATCGGTTTAAACACCTCCGCCGCAAGTGGTCGGGTTGCAGCGACTGCCTGGCACCCGGACTTGGCAGCCTCTTTCTCGTCGCCCGCGAGAAGCAGGAGGATTTGCTCACGTACACCCGCGCCCTCCTGAACATGATGAACACGGACCGTATAGAGACCACCCGGCAGATCCGGCCCCACGTGTGCTGCGCTGAGTTGACTCCTGAAATCGAACGGGTTCACCTGCTCGGGCAACGGGTCTCCCCCGCCCTCCGGCAAAACGAGCCGCCTGGGATCGATCATCCGCTGCACGACTTCGGATGCTCTACCCAGCGCCATGGGGACCATCCTGTCCGAGAGAACAACAATCGGAACAGACACGTCGATCACAAACCGAGAGTCCTGCAGTATGAACCCTGCCTTCGGGTAGATGTCGGCGAGCACCTTTTTCGTGGCTTCACCCGTCAGGTTGATCAGTGCCACCTCGATGTGTGAGCTGACTCCACGTGCCCCCTCAGGATCGAGAAGCCGAACGAAACGACCGCTCGTGATGGTGCGGCCGTCCCAGCCCATTCCGTCGATCACACCATCCAGCCTGCGCTGTTGCCCCGGCGTCAGTGCCTTCATCACCTACAACTCCAATACTGACCGGGCGGACACACACCCCATCTGGATCTATACGCACGAATATACGTGTACTCGATTTTTCGAGCCGCGTAGAATCCTGTGGCAGACCGCAGATGACGATACTCGCAAGTACGACCAAAGTGCCGAGCGCAGGCGGCGAGTTGAGAAGCGGGACGCGCGTTCGCGTTCTTTTGGCTGGTTATTCCGTATTTGAATGTCTTGTGGCTCCTTGCAGTCCGTATCTCATAGACGCTGTATTTGGCCTTAGCACGGAAAGTCTTGCTACGCGGTCGTGGTACCACGATCGCCTGGCTTCGGGAAGCCTGGCGCACGGCCTGATAGGCGAGAATCCCGATCGCGAGGACACCAAGAACTGCAAGTGCAGCCCATCCAGGGGGCCCTGCGAGTCCGAGCGCCAACGCCTGGGCAAACTCTCCGCTTAGGTCCTCGTTGCCGATGGGGTCGGTGGGCCATACGTAGTCGTTGTCGACGCCTCCTTCGACGGGGTCGATTTGGAGGAATCGCCCGAGGGAGGGGACGTAGAGCCGGGCGCCCATCTCGATCATCAGGGCTGTTGACTCGAGTTCGGTGGTCTTGCGCGCGGATTGGTGCCAACCTGTTGCGCCGTTGTGCTGTCCGGTGCGGTTGGCCGCGATGGTGCCGATGGCGTAGGTGGTCATGTCCAGTGCCTGGCCGAAGGGTTCGAATACCTGCATGGCGCCGTGGCTGGTGCCGTTGCCTGTGACGAGGGTGTGGCCGAGCAGGTTCGGGTACTGCCACTCCGCGGTCGCGGCGAGGGTCACGGACACCCCTCCGGGCAGCGCCAGGGTGCGGGTGAGTGCCGTGCCGGTCTTTGTCGCGAAGGGCACATCATCGTCACCGTCATACAGGTATGTCGTGGTTGATGCTGGGTCGCCCGCGGCCGGTCCGAGGGGGTCGACGGTGCGGGAAACCACACGCCCGTGGGCGTCACGCTGGATGGTCACGGTCGTGCCGTCCGTGTAGGTGGACCCGGCATGTTGGCCGGCCGCGTCGTAGGTCAGGGTGACAGCGCCGAGTTTGGTGGTGTTCCCCGCGACGTCGTAGGCGATATCCGCCGCGGCGAGCCCGTCCGTGATGCTATCGGCTCCCGGGATCGGATTGGTGACCGTGGAAGAGAGGAGCCGGTCGGCCCAGTCATACTGATAGCTGGTGGTCGTCGTGACCGGGGCGCTGGTCCCCTTCGGGGTATACACGTCGGTGAGGCTGGTGCGGTTCCCCGACCGGCCGGCAGCCGTGTTCACCCCGGGCGCGCCGGACCCGGCGAACACGTACGTGAGATCGTGGCCGGGGATCTTGGCTTTCACGAGGCGTCCGGCGGCGTCGTATCCGTAGGTGGATGTGTATGTGTCGGTGCCGTCGGTCATCGTCTCCTGCACGATCCGTCCGGTCTGGGAGCGTGCGACGGTGTCGGTGACGGTCGCGCCGCTGGGGAAGGTCCAGCGGTGGCTGATGGTGCGACCGGCGGGGTCACGCTGGATCTGGTCGAGCCGGGAGCCGCCCGTGTAGGTCACCGAGGCGAGCTCGCGGTCCGTGGCCGGTGCGGTCGGGGCGGTGTAGGTGAGGGTGGCGTAGTCGACCGCGTCGATGGTGGTCTTCAGCGGTTTCCCGTCGGCGTCGTAGGTGACCTTGGTGGTGGTCGCCGTGCCGCCCGCCGGGGTGGTGGTCGTCTGTGCGACGCGGCCGGTGAGGGCCTCGTAGGTGGTGAGGGTCGTGGTGCCCCACAGGTCGGTGTAAGAGGTGACGCGGCCGAGGAAGTCGGTCTTCGTGGTGATCTTCCCGCCCGTCGCCCCGGCGACCGCCGTGTCGGTCTCCACCGCGGTGAGGCCGGTGGCCGTGGGGGTGTAGGACGTCGTCGCGGTGCGGGCGGTGGTGCCGGTTTGCCCGACGGTGGTCTGCGTGGTGACGCGGCCGCGGTCGTCGAGGGTGGTGCAGGACCAGCCGGTGTCGCCGGTGGTCTTGGTCGCGACGGTGCGGCCCATCACGTCATACCCGTAGTACGTGACCACGGGGGTGCCGGATTGCGGTGTCGGCCCGGTAGTGGACTTGGCGAACTGGAACTGGTTCACCCCGGCCGCTGCCGCGCAGACCCCGGCCGGTGCCTGTTCCCCGGCAGCGTAGTACTGTGTGGTCGTCGCCGCGGTCGCGGGCGCGCCGGTCGTGTTCCCCGCGGGGAGGGTGCGGGTCAGTCTGCGCAGCCAGCTCGATGTGCTCGGCGCCTCGTACCCGACGGTCGTCTTGAGTGCGAGGCCGGTCGGGTCCAGGGTGGACTCGGTGCGGGCACCCAGCCACGGGTGCTGATACCCAGCGGCCATCGTCACGCCGGGGGCGGCGGCGCCGGCCACGGTGGTGGCGTCGTCCACGGAGGTCTGTGTGACCAGGCCGTAGTCGGGGCGCAGCTGCGCCCCCGGGATCATTGCGAAGGTGCTCGCGCCCGGCGTTTTCCATTTCAGGTGCAGTTCGGCGACGGACGTGGCGTCGAAGTACTCCAGGCGGATGCGGCGGGTCTCCCCCGCGGTGACGGTGATCGCGGCTCCGGTGGTGTCGGTGGCGACCTGGCCCACCCATCGATCCATGTTGATGACATCGTCCAGCCAGACCCGCACGCCGTCGTCGCTGCGGGCCTGCAGCGTGTACGTGCCCGCCTGCGGGAACGTGATCAGCCCCGTCAGTCGCAGCGACCAGTTGTCCGCCGACAGTGCACCTCCGGCTGTGGCGGTGCCCCAGTTGCGGGTGATGGCGCCGGAGGCGTCGCCGATGCCCAGGCCGAACAGGGCGGGCTTGCCCGCCAGGGTGCGGTTCGGGTAGTAGGTGGCCTGCAGGCCCGCCATCCCGCCGTCGTACACGGTGCTGGCGTGGGTGGGCGCGATCCCGCAGCCGGTGGTGCCGGCCGGGTTCGCGACCGGGCGACGGTCGGCGCCGTAGCAGACGTTCGGGGCCGGCCCGTACGTGTCCGTGGCGCGGTCGTTGGCGTCGTAAATTGTGGTGCTCTTGCGCAGCGCGGCGTCGGTGCTTGACAGCAACAGGTCCTTCGTGGCGTGCCACTCCTGCGTGGCCCTGACCCCCATGACCGATGTCTCGGAAGTCTGTCGCCATGCCGCATCGAACGCGCTCACCGTGCTTCCGGTGATCCCGGCGGTGGTGACCGAGGTCTGCGAGGGCTGGTAGGCGAAGCTGCTCGACGGGCGCTGGGCCGCCGTGACCCCGTCGGGCGCCGGGAGGGTGATCTTCGTCGCCTTCCACGCCGTGGGAGCGCCCGCACCGGTCACCGCAGCATCCAGCGGCAACAGCGCGTAGTCGATCGCAGTGGTCGACGCCGCGCTCGCGGCGAGCCCTGCGTCGAGGATCGCGTCGTTGGCCAGCGAGTCGCGGATCGTGGTCAGCAGCCCGGCGGAGTTGTCATACCCGAAAGTGTTCCACTCGCGGCCGGGGTCCTGGATCGCGGCGAGCTGGCCGGCCCCGTTGTAGTAAAGCTGCGTCTTCTTGCCGTCGGGGTACTCGATCTGGCACAGCATGTCCGCCGGGGGCGCCACATACCCCGCGGCGGTATCGGTCGGGCACACGAAAGCGTCCACGTCCTGATACCTCAGCTGCACCGAGCGCGCATAGGTCGTCACACCGTTCACCGTCGATGCGGACGCGGGGTCGTTGATGGAGCGCACCACCCCGTTGCCGTCCACCACCGAGATCGGGTTGGCGGGCTTGAGCCCGTCGGCAGGCGGCGTGGATGTCTCGACGCGGCCTTCCTTGGTGAACTGGTGCACGGTCCCGGACTCGTCCGTCACGACGACTCGCCCGGTGGCGTCGAGCGACACGATGTCGTATTCGTTCACCGGGGGCTTGTACCCGCCGGTGGACTGCTTGGTGTGCGTGTGCACCGTGCCCGAAGTGTCGGTGAGGATCACCGCCGAGGTGGTGATCTGCGCCGACGCCCAAGTCGTCGCATCGCCGGCGATGGGTGTCGACGAGCGCCACCCCGCCGGAAGGGTCTGCACGTCCTTGGTGAACCAGTCCGGCGGCACCACATACGCCTTCGTGCCGTCGTTCACCCACAACTCCGCAATCGCCCCGCCGTAACGCTCGAAGAACTCCACCCTGATCGCGTGCGCACCCGCCGCGTACCCGCCTGCCGGCGAAGGAGCGTACTCGGTCACCGGGGCGCTCAGGCTCCACTTGTCGAGCACCAGTTGCCCGTCGATGTAGAGCTTCGCCCCGTCATCGCGGCGCAACCCGAACTGGATCGGCTTGCCCACCAGCGCGGCCGGAACGGTCACATACCCGGTCCATCGGGCCAGGAACCCGTCCTCGGGGACGGCATCCGCAGGGGACTCCATGCCCCAGTCGAACGACACTGACGAGTCTGTCCGCACGATCACCGGATGCCGCGGCGAGTTGTCCGGCTTGGTGAACTTGTACTCCACCGCCGTCTGCGGTGCCGCGTCACCCGGGTTGTTGCGGGCGTCGAAGTACTCCGCCTTCAACCCGCGGTTCGCGTCGGGAGCCTCCTGGCTGTTATACGAGAACGACATCCCCATCGGGCCGCCCAGCGTGTTCACGGTCGGCGACGCGAAACCAACATTCACGTTCCCGTTCGCCAGGTTCACCGACACCGGCCCGACCGTCTCGAACGGTGACGGACCCGACGCCCCCAGCCGGCGGTCGATCTTAACCGTGCGCTTCCATGTCTTCGGCGAATACCGGTTCTCCCCGTCATACGACGCCAGAACCCAGGTGTACACGCCACCGTCCTCGAACGTGCCCGCGGGTACCTTCCACGACACCTTGCCCGACGCATCCGGTGCGACCAGGGGCGAGGTCACCACCGTGCCGGTCGCACCATCCTGCCCCGTCGCTACCGTGAACTCGTACTTCATCGGCGTCGTGGAATCCGTGTCCACCAGCGGCACACCGGACACCTGCAGATCCGGGGTCAAAGACGTCAGCGTCTGCGGCGACGTCGCCACCCCGTTCCCCGGAGTGGCAGAACTGGGCGTGCTCGGCCACGGAACCTGGTTGGTCGTGAAAGACCACGCCCCCGTCGACCGCAACGTCGACTGGTCCAGATGCGTGTCCCAACCCGCGTCGCGGACATACGCGCGCCAGTAGTACTTCACCCCCGGCTTCAGCACACCCTCCGGCACGACCACCTGCGACGATGTCGACTCCGGCGACACATAGGTGAGCGCATCTCCCACGGCCCAGTTGGAGTCCGTGTCGATCATGAACGAATACCGCAGCGATGAGCCGGTCACTGCTGTGGCTGTCGACTTCAACGTCGGCGTCAGGGTGACGCCGGTTGCCGCGTTCGCCGGCGAAGCACCCGAACCCGTGACAATGCTCGGGTTGACGTGATCGTGATACTGCACCCACAGATCCGACACGACCTTCTTGTGCGAATACGTCGACGACTCACCACCGGTGAGCATGAACGCCACATTCGTCGCCCTCGCCGTGCCAAACCGCGACGCCACGTACTCCTGGAACGTCGCCGCGGTGACATTCACCGCCCCCGTTCCCAGCGAGTACGTCGCCAGCTGCGCCCCGAAACCCGTGTACTCCCACTGCGTGCCGACCTTGACCGTACCCGACGCGGCATTCGTGCTGAAGCCCGCGTACTCGATCCCCAAGTTCGCGCCCTCGATCAACGTGCCCACCGAGTCGCCACCGGCGAAGTTCTCCACGCCCCGCCAGTAATACCCGTTCGACACCTCAGCCGTGTTGCCGACATGCAGCTCGTTGATGTACTGCGCGCCGTTCGACTTGTACGAGTTCTTGTTCACCGGCGCCACCGTGATGCTCGGGTCGATCGTGACCGGATACACGCGCTCGTCCGACTGCAACCAAGCGGAATCAGCCGTCACCGAGTACCGCCAGGAGCCATCCGCAGCCTTCGTCAGCGACGCGTCCAGCACCACCTCGTCCCGCTCACCGTCATGCTCGGACACAGCCGAATCCCACCCCACCGGGGTCGGGCTCACCATCACCAGATCACCGGCAGCATCCACGAACTCAAGGACATCAGCATCCGTCAGCCTCGGCGTGAGATCACCGGCATCGATCTTCCAGGTCCAGGTATCACGATCCTTCGGCGGACGCTTCTTCAGGATCACCGAATCCTTGATCGCCGTCTTGGTGAGCTCGAGTTCGACGTCCTCACCATCCGCGATGTCACGGAACGCCATCGACGACCAGTCATCCCAGAACCAGAACGGCGCCTCCATCCGCCCTGCCCCCGCGCCCAGCAGCGACAGCGAAACTTCGTGCCCGTTGCGCTCTACGACGACGCGACGCCGACTACTGTCCGTTTCCTCGAGCCGGGGCGCAAGCGGATGCGCCTGCACCAGCCAGCCCTCGCCCGACTGATGGAAATCCGGGTTGATCTCCGCCCACCCACCCCGACGGTCCCGCGCGTTCAAAGGCGTCGCCGACAACTGCGCAACCGTCGCGCCCTCCGCGTTGACAAACTCGTTCCGGTACTCGTGCCGCGCCTTCAACGTCAGCCCCCACCGGTTGACCGACCCGACGCTCGGCTTCCCAGGCTCGCTCGCCGCCGGTGCCGGCGTTGCCTCGGCAGGCGCTGGGGCGAAATCACCCGCCGGAACCTGAGGCTCGATCGCATCCGCCTCCTGCGATTCCAACGCAGGAGCGACCCGAGCGGCAGGCTCAACAGCAACCGCCTCCTCATAAGGAGCGATCAGCAACCCACCGACCACGGCGACCGCCGCGACCATTGCAAGCAGCCAGAAACGTGCGATACGCGCCATCGCGTAAGGCCTCTCTCAAGAGGGGGCAGTGCCCGAGAACGAAGAAACCGTCCTCCGGGGTGAAGAGAGACGCTCAAGCAATGAATACCTTGCGATCGCTCGCCGCGCAAATCGTTACGTCATATGAGGCTCCGACGCCGACAGCATCGCCCAACCCACCCGCCCCGTCCCGGCATCCGCCGGGTTACGATCGACTCACGCAACGAGGCGCAGGGGGACATCGCATGCACGAGCAGATCGCCGATCCGGTAGACGCTGCGCCCGCGGGCGTGGAACGGCTCACCGCCGAGCAGTTCGCCGAGCACACGTCCCGCATCATCGCGTCGGTGTCGTCGGTGATCGACGGGAAGCCGGATGCGGTCCGCAGCGCACTGCTGTGCCTGCTCGCCGAGGGCCATCTGCTGATCGAGGACGTGCCGGGTGTCGGCAAGACGATGCTCGCCAGGGCTCTCGCTGCCAGCGTCGACGCGGCCGTCCGCCGCATCCAGTTCACCCCCGACCTTCTCCCCGGCGACGTCACCGGCGTCGCCGTCTACGACCCTGTCGACCGCGAGTTCGAGTTCAAGCGCGGCGCGGTGTTCGCGAACATCGTGATCGCCGACGAGATCAACCGCGCCTCGCCGAAGACGCAGTCGGCGCTGCTGGAGGCGATGGAGGAGCATCAGGTCACCGTCGACGGAGCCAGCCACCCGCTGCCCGACCCGTTCCTGGTCGTCGCGACGCAGAACCCTCTGGAGATGGAGGGCACCTACCCCCTGCCGGAGGCGCAGCGCGACCGGTTCATGATGCGCATCTCGATGGGCTACCCCGACGCCGCCGCCGAAACCACGATGATCCGCCAGCGGGAGACCGTGAACCCGCTCTCCCGGGTGACCCCGGTGACCGACGCGCGCACGGTGCGGATGCTGATCGAGTGGGCGCGCAGGGTGCATGTCGCCGAGTCGCTCGAGGAGTACGCGGTCGCCCTCGCCCAGGCCACCCGGATGGACCCCAGCCTGCACCTCGGCGCGAGCCCGAGGGCCACGCTGCAACTGGTCAGGGCGGCCAAGGTGCACGCCGCCCTCGACGGCCGCGACTTCGTCGTCCCCGATGACCTCACCGACCTGCTCATCCCCGTGTTCGCGCACCGGCTGCTGGCCGCGCGCGGCGTGCACCGCGCCGGCGCGCAGCCGGTCGAAGCGGCGCTGCGGCAGATCCTGTCCCGTGTGCCGGTGCCGCTCGTCGGCGCACGCGCCTGACCCGTCCCGAGTCGCGTCATGAAGCGCCGGCCGCTGACACCGCGGGGAGCAGGATGCCTGATCACCGGCATCCTGCTCATGATCGCGGCCAACGTGCTCGCCGCCCGCGCCCTCCTCTACGTCGGCGTGCTGCTCGTCACCGTCGTGGCGCTCGCCGCCCTGGCGGTGCACCTGCCCCGCCGCAGCGGCTCCGTCACCCGGGTGATCTCCACGGATCTGCTCGCCGTGGGCGAGACGTCGCGGGTCACCGTGCGGTTCGACCTGCGGGCGACCGGGGTGCCGCACGGCGTCTGGCGCGACACCCTGCCGCCCGCCGTCGCCGGTGACGCGCACGGCGAGTACCCGGACGAGACGGCCCAGCTGCACTACGAGGTGACGGGCGTGCGCCGCGGGATCTCCACCCTCGGCCCGCTGATGCTGCGCACCGTCGACCCGTTCGGTCTCTCCCAGCGGGAGCAGCAGTTCGGCGACACGCGCACCATCACCGTCGTGCCGCAGGTGATCGCGCTCGCCCCGCTGCCGACCAAGGTCGGTGCCGCCGGCGGCAGCGCCCAGACCCGTTCCAGCAGGCTCGGCCAGGGCGCCGACAACCTCATCCCGCGCCCGTACGTGTCGGGCGATTCCCGCCGGCGCATCCACTGGCGCGCCACCGCGCAGCGGGGGGAGCTGATGGTGCGGCAGGAAGAGGAGGAGGCGAGCCCCGACGCGCTGGTCGTGCTCGACCGCTCGGCGGGCCGGTGGGCGCGACCGAGCGAGGAACCCGACCCGCTGTTCGAGACCGCCGTGTCGCTGTGCGCGTCGGTGGCGCTGCGCTTCGCGCAGGACGGCTACAGCGTCGACGTCGTCGACACCGGCGGCACGCTGCTCGGCGCGCTGCGCGGCCACGAGGACGACAGGGACGGCCTGCTCGTCGCGCTGGCCGGCATCGCACCGCGCGGGGAGGCGCGCGACCTGCGCACCATCGTCGGCGGCAACCCGCCCGGCCCGCTCGTCATGATCACCGGGATGCTGACAGACGAGGATGCCGCACGGCTGAGCACCGCCGGCGCCGCGGCTCCCATCCTGTTCGCCGCGCGCCCTGCACCGGGTGCGCTCGACGCCGCCGCGGCCCACGGCTGGAGCACGGCGGAACTGCCAGCGGATGCCGATCCGGCGGCGGTCTGGGAGGATGCCCTCCCCGCTCCGACGGGGGTGCCCCGACATGGCTGATCCGAACCGCGCGCGCGGCGGCGAGCGCTCCGGCGACACCACGGCGCCTCCGGTGCTGCCGTCCGCCCTCGCCGCCGCCGCGATGCTCGTGGCGATGTGGCCGTACACGGCGGTGATCCAGCCCGGTGCGTGGAGCCTCGTGGTCGTGACGATGATCATCGTCGTCGGGCTCGGTGGCGTGCTCGGGCGCGCGTTCCTGCGACACCGGCGCGCCGCGACGCGGGAGGCCCTCACACTCGGCATCCAGACCGCCGTCGTGATCTGCGCGAGTACCGCCCTGTTCGGCCGGGACACCGGCATGTTCGGGCTGGTGCCGACCCCCACGACGGTGCGACTGATCGGCGTCCACCTGTCGCAGAGTGCGGAGGAGATCGCCAACGGGGTCGCCCCGATCAGCGCCACGGAGTCGATCGCCGCGCTGCTGGGGATCTCGTTCGGCGTCGTCGCCGTCCTCGTGGACCAGCTGCTCGCGCATCGCCTGGTCGTGCTCGCGGTGGCCCTCACCACCGTCGTCGGCGCCATGCCGATGGTGGTGTCCTTCGGCGGGACGAACATGGTGTGGTTCCTGCTGCAGGCGATCGTCATCCTCGTGCTGCTGCGGTTCGCGGCCCGCCGCGACGACCGCTCGCCGAGAGCCGCCTCGGCGCTCGTGGCCGCCGGGGTCGGCGTGGTCGCGGTCGCGGTGTCGCTGGCCGTGGTCCCCGGCCTTCCCGTCTCCGCCACCCTGCCCGGCTCGGGCGCACCGCTGACGGTCAGTGCCGACCTCCGTCTCGGCGACGATCTGCGCCGACCCGAGGGTGTCGAGGTGATGACGCTCGTCACCTCCGCGGCGGCGCCGCCGTATCTGCGACTGGCGACACTCTCCCGATTCGACGGCGAGGTGTGGCGCCCCGACCGCGGCAGTCAGCAGCCGCTGCGCGACGGCTTCGGCCCGCCCGACTGGGATGCCGCGGTGAAGACGTCCGAGCACGAGGTGTCGATCCGTGTGCTGGGCGTGTCGAGCGAGCGGCTGCCCGTGCCGTACGCGGCCGAGGCCATCGCCGGGCTGAGCGGCCGCTGGCGGGCCATGCCGCTGAACCGGACGGTGCTGACCAGCACGGCCGACGCCAACGGCGCGGACTACACCGTGACCGTGACCTCCGTGTCGCCGACGCTCGAGCAGATCCGCGCGACGACGGCATCCGGCCCGGTCGACAGGCCGGAACCCGCCGATGACCTGCCACCGATCATCACGGAGACCGCGCGCGAGGTCACCGCCGACGCGACGAACGACTACGACCGACTCATCGCGCTGCAGAGCTGGTTCCGCCAGGAGTTCACGTACTCGCTCGAGGCGCCGGTGCAGGAGGGCTTCGACGGCACCGGGGCGGACGCAGTCGCGACGTTCCTCGAAGAGCGCACCGGCTACTGCATCCACTTCGCCGGGGCGTTCGCGCTCATGGTGCAGTCGCTGGACATGCCGGTGCGGATCGTCGTCGGCTACCTGCCCGGCACCGCCACCGACGAGAAGCGCGGCGACGACACGGTGTACTCGATCTCCAGCGACCAGCTGCACTCCTGGCCGGAGGTGTACTTCGACGGCATCGGCTGGGTACCCTTCGAGCCGACCGCGACCCTCGGCGTGCCAACGGAGTTCGCCTCCGCGTCCGCCGGAGGCGGGACGAGCGGGGACCCGGAGGCGCCCACACCGACGACCGCACCCACCGACGGCCCCTCCGCGGGCCCGACCAGCAGCACCGACCCGCGATTCGAGGAGGATGCCGGCGGAGGCACCGCCCTGCGCACCCTCGACCCGACACCCGTCATGCTGTTCACCCTCGGGGTGCTGCTCGTCGCGCTGCTCCCCGGACTCTTCCGCGAGCTGCGCCGGCTGGTCCGCCGCCGGCGAGCGGCCGCGGGCGACGCGCTGGCCGCCTGGCGCGAGCTGACCGATTCGATGACAGATCTCGGCGTCCCCGCCGACCCGTCACACACCGCACGGATGCGTGGCGCAGCGCTCGCGAGGGAGCGCGGCGTGCGGGAGGAGCCGCTGCGGGTGCTGGTCGCGGCGGTCGAGCGGGCGGGCTACGCGGCGGATGGCGGAAGAGCGGATGCCGTGCCCCGCGGCGACCGTGCCGACGTGCGCCGCCCCCTCGACGCCGTGCTGGCGGATCTGCGCGCCGCCTCACCGGCATCCGCTCGGCTGCGGGCGGCGCTGCTGCCCGCGTCGCTGGTGCGGGCGCCGATCACCGACCGGGCGCGCACCACCGTGTGAGCTCGCCTTACGCCGCGACGGCGTGCTCGGCGCACGGGATCGCGTCGCACGTCTCGCAGACGACGAACTGGCGACGGCAGGAGGCGTCGGGGCAGTTCGCGGTGCGCTTCGTCGCGGTGCCGCAGCCGGCGCATCGCCCGATGACGGCGGCGTGGTCGGAGAAGTCGACGGAGCCTCGGCGGTCGAAGACGTACAGCGAACCCTCCCACAGTCCGTCGTCGCCGTACTGCTCGCCGTAGCGGACGATGCCGCCCTCGAGCTGGTACACCTCGCCGAACCCGCGAGACACCATCAGGCTCGACAGCACCTCGCACCGGATGCCGCCGGTGCAGTAGGTGACGACCGGCTTGCCCTTCAGGTCGTCGTACGCTCCGGAATCGAGCAGGTCGACGAAGTCGCGCGTGGCCTCGGTGTCGGGCACCACCGCATTGCGGAACCGGCCGATCTGCGCCTCCAGGGCGTTGCGGCCGTCGAAGAACACCACCTCGTCGCCGCGCTCGGCCATCAGCTCGTGCAGCTGCTCTGGGGTGAGTCGCGCTCCCCCGCCGACGACTCCGTGCTCGTCGACCACGAGCTCCCCCGGTGCACCGAAGGACACGATCTCCTCGCGGACCTTGACGCTCAGTTTCGGGAAGTCGACGCTGAACCCGTCGTCGTCCAGCGCTGTGCCCTCACTCCACTTGATGTCGGCGTTCTTGAACGCCGGGTAGTCGCGGAACCGCCGCACCCACTTCTTCAGCGCCGGCAGGTCGCCGCCGAGGGTGCCGTTGATGCCATGGGCTGAGATCAGCACCCGTCCGCGCAGCTTCAGGGCCTCGCCGAGGTCGCGCTGCCACACCCGGATCGCCTCGGGGTCGGCGAGCGGGGCGAACACGTAGAACAGCACGATCTTCGGGGTGGGCACCTGGAGATTCTAAGCGGGGGCGGCCGGGCGGAGCCTGGGCTCGGCGCCCGTTGGTGCGCCGGGCGGCCGCTCGTGCACAGGAGCCCGCATCGCGCGCTGGAGCGCACCGCGGCACTCGTCGGGAAGGGCTGCCACTACGGCGGCGATGCGCTCCCTTCCAGCCAGAGCCGCACCGGCGCCGCTCACGGCGACGGCGGCCGCGCCGCAGGCGTTCGCGAAGGCCGCGCGCAGCGCCGGGTCGGCCGGGCCGTTCAACCCCGTGAAGATGAGACCGGCGCAGAACGAGTCGCCCGCCCCAGTGCTGTCCACGGGCCGAACGGCCGGGACCGGCCCTGAGAACCCCTGCCCTCCGCTCCACAGCAGCGACCCCGCAGCCCCGCGGGTGAGCGCGACCAGCGACACCCCGCCGGCGGCGATCCGTTCCGCCGCCGTCGCGTCGTCGTCGGCATCCATCAGCCGCCGAGCCTCCGCCGACCCGATCACGACCAGGTCGACCGCCGGAAGGAACGCCCGCAGCTGCTCCGGCACCGCGGACACCGGGTCGACGGGGACGTCCAGCGACACCGTCAGGCCCGAGCGGCGGGCGACGGCTGCCGCGCGGATGGCGGCGGAGCGCTGCGGCTCGGCCAGCAGGGCGTATCCGGACACATGCAGGTGCCTGGCGGTCGAGAACGACGAGGGCACCGCGCCGACGTCGAGGTGGGCGCTGGCACCCCGGTACGCGAACATCGTCCGCTCGCCGTCGGGTGTGACGGTGATCACATTCAGCGAGGTGCGCTCCTCACTCGTGCGACGGATGAGGCCGGTGCCGACCCCCGTCGCGCTCAGACCGGCGACGGCCTGAGCGCCCAGATCGTCGTCGCCGACGCAGCCGATCAGCGCGGTCCGGACGCCGAGCGCTGCCAAGACCACGGCGGTGTTGGCCGCGGACCCGCCGAACCCCATCCGTTGCCGCGATGCCACCCCGTCCCCGCCCGGGGCCGGGTAGGCAGGGATGTCGAGGTGCAGGTCGATGTTGAGGTCGCCCAGAAGCACGACCTCGACATCGTCCGGCACGTCGGCTGGCACCTCGTCAGTCCCCGAGCGCCTGCGCGAAGTCGGCGATCAGGTCGTCGACCTTCTCGATGCCGACCGACACCCGGATCATGCCCTGGGTGATGCCCATCTGCTGTCGCTCCTCGTCGGGGATGTCGAGGAACGCCATCGTCGCCGGCAGCTGCGTGACGGTGCGCACGCCGCCGAGGCTGGCGGCGAAGGATGCCAGACGCAGGCTCTTGCACACCTGCGCGGCCTGCGCCTCATCGTCCACGCTGAACGCCAGCATCGCCCCGGAAGAGTCCAGCTGCTCACGCGCGGCCTCGTACTGCGGGTGCGACGGGTGCCCCGGGTAGTAGACCCGCTTCACCTTCGGGTGCGCGGCGAGCCATTCCACGAGTCGCCCGGCGTTCTCCGTCATCCGCTCCACGCGCAGCGGCAGGGTCTGGATGCCGCGCAGCAGCAGCCACGCGTTGAAGGGCGACAGCGCTCCGCCCAGCTTGGTGAGCGTGTTCCACCGGATCTTCTCGAGCCAGTCCGCGGGGAGGATGTCGGAGCGGATGCTGATCACGCCGCCGACCGCGTCGTTGTGGCCGCCGATGAACTTCGTCGCGCTCTCCAGCACGATGTCCACGCCGTGCTCGTGCGGTCGGCAGACGATGGGGCTGGCGAACGTGTTGTCGCACATCACAACGATGCCGCGCTCGTGGGCGATGTCGCAGATGGCGCGGAGCGGGGCGACCTTCATCGTCGGGTTGGCGATGGTCTCGACGTAGACGGCCTTGGTCTCGGGGCGGATCGCCGCGCGGACCTGCTCGACGTCGGTGGAGTCGACGAAGGTGACCTCGATGCCGAAGTCCTGGATGCGGTGGTCGAAGAACTCGTGGGTCGAGCTGTAGGTGGTCAGATCGACGACGATATGGTCGCCGACCCGCAGCAGTCCGAGCACCGCATGCGAGATCGCGGCCATGCCCGACGCGACGGACAGCGCGTCGGTGGCCCCGGCGATGAGCGCCATCTGATCGTCGAGCTTGTACTCGTTGGGGTTCCCGCAGCGGCTGTAGATGTTCACTCCACGACGGGCGCCGTCCACCACCTGGTCGTACGCGTCGCCCGCGTACTCGTAGTTGGCCGACATGAAGATCGGGTAGCTGATCGACTGCGAGCTCTCCTCCGGCGAGTAATAGACGGCGCGACTGGCGAGGCTCAGCTCCTGGGGGTTGTCCACGTGGGCATCCTTTCTGTTCCGACGATGACGCGGGGCGCGGTCACTGCTTGAGCGCGCCGCTGGTGAGTCCCCCGATGACCTGCTTCTGGAACACGAGGTACACCAGGAACGAGCCGAGCGCGGCGAGCAGGATCGCCGCCAGCAGCACGGGGTAATTCGTGGTGCGCTCGCCGACGAAGTCGGTGAGACCGAGAGGCAGCGTCTTGCGCTCCGGGCTGCTGAGCACGACCAGCGGGAAGAGGAAGTCGTTCCACACCCAGATCACGTTCACGATCGCGGTGGTGAACATCGCCGGACGCGCGATCGGCACCATCACCCGAAGGAACGCCGAGAACTCGGACGCCCCGTCGATGCGCGCGGCCTCGACCAGATCGCGCGGCACCGAGGCGAAGAACGCGCGCATGATCAGCACGGAGATCGGCAGGTTGAACGCAACGGTGGGCAGGATGACGCCGGGCAGGGTGTCGAGCATCCCCATCTCGCGGATGATGGCGACCAGCGGCACAAGAGCGATGTACGCCGGGATGGCCATCGCGACGAGCATGACCAGCTCGACGGCCGGCATCCAGGGGGTGCGGTAAACGACGAACGCGTACCCGGCCGCGGTGGAGATGACCACGGTGATCACCACCGACGCCAGGGTGACCAGCAGCGAGTTCCACGCGTACAGCACGAGGGAGCCGTCGCCCAGTGCCGCCGCGTAGTTGTCCCACTGCAGCCCCGAGGGCAGCGACCACACCGACGCCTGGAACTCCTTGTTCGTCTTGAACGAGCTGTAGATCATCCACACGAACGGGAACAGCACGATGACGAGATGCACGAGCAGGATCAGCAGCACGCTGATCGTGCCCGCGCTCGGCGCGGTCCTGGTCCTGGGCCTGGGCCTGGTGCTGGTCGCGGTCCTGGTGCTGGTGCCGGTCCTGACGCTGGTCGCGGTGGTCATCGAGCCGTCCCCTTCACCCGCGCCGGCGACGACCCGCGGGAGCGGGTCATGCCCACCACGGCTACCCCGACGACCACGGTGATCAGCAGCTGGGCGATGCCGATGGCGGACGCGTATCCCGCTTCGAAGTTGCCGAAGCCGGTCTTGAACAAGTAGGTCGAGATCACGTCGGTGGCGTTGTTCGGGCCTCCCCTGGTCATCACGAACACCAGCGAGAAGGTCTTGAACGAGGTCACCACCGCGAGCAGGACGGTGGCCTGGACGTTGGAGAAGATCATGGGCACGCTGACCCCGAAGAACGTCCGGAAGTGTCCGGCGCCGTCGAGAGCGGCCGCCTCGTACACCGACTCGTCCACGTCCTGGAACGCCGCGACGAACAGCAGGATGTACAGGCCGAGGTAGGTGAGGTTCATCACGACCAGCACCGCCGGCATCGCGAGATTGCGGTCGCCCAGCCAGCCCTGATTCAGGCCGCCCAGTCCGACCAGCTCGAGGAAGCCGTTCAGCAGCCCGAAGTAGGGGTTGTAGACGAACTGCCACAGCAGACCGATGCAGATCTCACTGATCACCACGGGGATGACGTACAGGAACATGGCTGCCCGCTTGAACCGCGGGATCACGCGCACCAGCCAGTACGCGATCACCATCCCCAATCCGACCTGGAACACGATGGCGGCGAGCGCGATCAGCACGTTGTTCCTCAGCGACGACCAGAACACGCCGTCGCCGAGAAGGCGGCTGAAGTTGCCCAGGCCGACCCATTCCCGCGGCGAGAATCCGTCCCAGGAGAAGAACGACAGCATGCCGGCGTTCGCCAGGGGATACGCGACGAATGCACCGAGGAAGGCCAGGACGGGCGCCAGGAACAGGACGGCGATCAGCGACTCACGCCGCTTCGCCCGGCGCAGGCCACCACGCCGCGCACGGTCGACCGAAGCGCCCGCGTGGGGCTCCTCGATCGATCGTGCCTCGGTGTGCATTCGCGTCATTTCCCGGCGTTGACCGCTTCGCCGATCTGGTCCGCGGCCTGCGGTGCGTCGATCGATCCCTCGATCAGGCCCTGCAGGGTGGAGTAGTAGACGGTGGTGGCCTTCGGCGGCAACGCTGTGTCGTAGAACGGGTCGAGGTGACCGGCCGGCTCGACGATGTCGGTCACGATGCCGGAGAGGACCGGTCCTGCCACGTCGGGCGTGGTAGCCCCCTGCAGAGTCACCATGGTCTTGCGAAGCTCGACGTACTTCTTCATGACGTCGGGGCTGGTCATGTAGCGCAGGAACTCGACCGCCGCCTCCTTGTTCTCGGCCTTCTCCGACATCGCGAACGCGGCTGCCACACCCGCGAGCACGTCGGTCTGGTCGCCTGCGCCTCCCGCGACCGTGGGGAACGGGAAGTAGCCGAGCTCGAAGCCGTCGGGCGCATCGGCCGACATGCCGATCTGCCAGGTGCCGTTCAGCACCATCGCGGCCTGGCCGTTCAGGAAGAGCAGATTGGCCTCCTGGTCCGACATGCCGTTCGCCCCTGTGGGCAGGTAGTCCTTCTGCGCGAGCGACTCGAGCATGCCCGCGCCTTCTTCCGTGAAGGTCGCTTCGTTGCCGTTGAGGAACTCGGTGACGATGCCGCTGCCGTGCGTGCGCATCTGGCCGTACTGGAACCAGAAGGTCGCGGGCCAGCTGTCCTTGTTGCCCAGTGCGACGGGCACGACGCCGTCCGCTTTGATCTGCTCGCACAGCGCCAGGTACTCGTCCCACGTCTTCGGCACGTCCCAGCCCTTGTCGGCGAAGAGCTTCTTGTTGTACCAGACCACGGCGGCGTCGATGTCGATGGGAACCGCGTAGGTGGAGTCGTCGAAGGTGACCGATTCGAGCGCGCTCGGGATGAATCCGTCACCCCATCCGTCCTCCGCGAGCGCGTCATCCAGCTTGGCCACCTGACCGCTCTGCACGAACGCGTCCAAGTACCCGCCGGGGAGGGTGTAGAAGACGTCGGGCACGTCGCCGGTGGACATGGCGGTCTGGAGCTTGGTCTTGTACGAGGACTGCTCGGCCGCCACCTCCTTGATCTCGATCTCCGGGTGCTCCTTCTTGAAGCCGTCCATGGCCCACTTCATGAACTCGACCTTGTCGTCCTGGCCCGCGTAGGCATGCCAGACAGTGAGGGTGTCAGAGTCGCCTCCGCCCGAAGATACAGACCCGCTTCCGAGGCAGCCGGAGAGGGCGACGAGGGAACCGGCGGCGAGCGCGGCGAGCGCGGCTCTGCGGAGAGGACGTTTCATGGGGCTCCTTCGGGACGACACTGTCGAGGAAAGTGGTATCACTATATACTCGACGCATTCGACGTGGTAGCACCACTTTCGATTCGGCGGAACGGGCGGGGGGATCGCATGGGAGCGACTGAGAGGGCCGGTGCGCTGACGCTGCTCCGCGCTGCATTGCCCAGCCTCTCGGTGACGGAGCGCCGCGTGGCCGACCGGATCCTCGACGGCCCCGAGGCGGTACTGGAGGCGTCGATGCTCGACGTCGCCAAGGCCTGTGATGTGAGCGACACCACCGTGCTGCGGATGTGCCGCAATGCGGGGTTCGCTGGCTTCACCGATCTGAAGCTCGCACTGGCGCGCGACCTCGCCACGCCGATGCAGCTCATCCACGACGACATCGCCGACGGCGACGACCCCGCTGTCATCGCACGGAAGGTCTTCGCACGCGCCGCGCTGTCGCTGCAGGACACCGCGAACGTCATCGACCCCGGCGGGTTCGCCACCGCCCTCGGCCTGCTGGAGAGCGCCCGCAGCGTGCTGGTGGGCGGCGTGGGCACCTCCGGCGTTGTCGGGCAGGCGTTCTACCAGCGCTGCCGGAGACTCGGCATCAGCTGCGACGCTCCGCCCGACTCGCAGGTGCAGAACATCCACGCCGCGCTGCTCGGATCCGACGATCTGGTCGTCGCCATCTCGTACTCCGGCGCCACCCGGTCGGTGGTCGGCATGGCCGAGCGGGCGCGCGAGACGGGGGCGAAGGTGCTGGCCATCACGGGCAACCGCGAGTCGCACCTGGCCAAGGCGGCGGACGCGGTGCTGATCAGCGTCTCGCACGAGACCAGGCATGAGCCCATCGCCGCCCGGCTGTGCCAGCTCACCCTGCTGGACGCGCTGTGCGTCGCCTACAGCCACCGCCACCTCGACGAGGTGCTGCGCAGGGAGCAGCGGGCGGGTCAGTCCATCGTCGAGAGCTCGTTCTGAGCCCGTCCTTCATGAGAACCAGGAGCGTCCGATGATCGTGCAGATCTACACCGCCCAGTCCGCCGATGAGGCGCTGGCACTCGCCGAGCTCGGCGTGGATCAGATCGGCCTCACGCCCACCGGCGTGGGCCTCCCCGGACAGATCGGCGAGGAGACGGCCGCCGAGGCCGCGGCGGCGTTGCGCGGCCGCGCGCGCTCCGTCGCGCTCAGCGTCGAGACCGACATCACCGAGATCGCACGGATGGCGACCTCGGTGCGGCCGGACATCCTGCATCTGTGCGGAGAGGTCGGCGCCGTGGGACCTGCAGCCGTCCGGGAGCTGCGCGATCTGATCCCCGCAGGGATGCAGATCATGCAGGCCATCGCAGTGGGGGCGGACGGCGACCGCGCACTCGCGCGCGACTACGCCCGGGTCGCGGACTATCTGATCCTGGACTCCTACACGACCGACGTCCAGGGCGTCGGGGCGGCCGGCGTGGTCCACGACTGGTCGCGCAGTGCCGCCATCGTCTCCGACGTCGACGTGCCCGTCATCCTCGCCGGTGGGCTCTCCGCCGACAACGTCGCAGCAGCAATCGCCGCCGTCCGGCCGTGGGGCGTCGACTCGCTCACCCACACCAACCGCCCGCTGGCGGGAGGCGGGTTCGAGAAAGACCTCGACGCCGTGGCCGCGTTCGTCCGGGCTGCGACGAACGTCTCGGTGAGCTGAGGCGGTCGCCCCGGGGTTGGGTTCACTCCGTCAGGTCGAGCACGGCGCGGACGATGCTGTCGGCATCGATGCCGTGGTACTGATAGACGGATGCCAGGTCACCGGCCTGGCCGAAGCGGCTGACGCCGAGATGGCGCGCCGGAACACGGTGGACGCCGGCGAGGAACGCCAGCGCGTGCGGATGCCCGTCCAGCACGGTGACCATCGGTGCCGCCCGATCTGCCGGCAGCACCTGATCGAGGATCCAGTCGCTCCCCTCGCCGGCTCCGCCGCGTGACTGCACCGCCTCGAAGAGCAGCCCCGGACTCGTGACGCACACGACGTCGACGTCGTGGCCGAGGGCGGCGAGACGGGACGCCGCGTCCACGGCATCCGGCACCATCGCCCCCATCGCCACGATCGTGGCGGCGGGCCGTTGCGCGCTGCGCAGCCGGTAACCGCCGGCGACCACCTGGCGACGACGACGCTCACGCGCCGCCGGGTCGGCGGGAATCGCCGCGAGCGTCTGATCGACCGGCTTCGTGGACAGCCGCAGGTAGGCCGAGCGCCCGCCGGGCCTGGCCATCTGCGACATCGCGGCGAGCAGCGTCCACTCCACCTCCTGCATGAACGCCGGTTCGTAGCTCAGGCACTCCGGCTGCTCCAGCCCGATGGACGGCGTCTTGATCGACTGGTGAGCACCGCCCTCGGCGGCGAGCGAGACTCCCGACGGGGTGCCGACCAGAATCGACTGCCCGCCGGCGTACATCCCGTACGACCAGGGCTCGAGCGCTCGCTCGACGAACGGGTCGTAGAGCACGCCGATCGGGAACAGCGGCTGCCCCCAGCGGCTCCACGTCGCGCCGAGCTCGCCGAGCAGGCTCACCAGGTTCACCTCGGCGATGCCCAGCTCGATGTGCTGCCCGGTCGGGCGTTCCCGCCAGTGCATGATCGTCTCGGGGTCGTCGTCGAACCAGTCCTGACGGTCGCGCGTCGACCAGACGCCCGCCTTGTTCAGCCAGCCGGCGAGGTTGGTGCTGCTGGAGACGTCCGGGCTCGCGGTCACGACACGACGGGCGATCTCAGGAGCGGAGCGCGTGAGGTCCAGGAGAACCCGGCCGAGCGCCGCCTGGGTCGCCCCGACGCCGGACGGCGTGCGGCCGAAGTCGACGGGCACGGTCGGCGGCGCGACAGGCGGGATCACCTCGCGGCGCAGCCGGTCCGCGGTCTGCGCGCACAGGCGCCCCTCGTCCGAGAGCGGATCGAACCGCTGCCACGGGGCGTCGGGGTCCATGCCGACCTGGGCGGCGAATTGCCGGTACTGCTCGCTGCTCAGCAGCGACGAGTGATTCTGCGGATGCCCGGCGGTCGGCAGTCCATGGCCCTTGATCGTGTAGGCGATGATGACGGTCGGGCGTGTGTCGTCGATCCGCGCGAACGCGTCCCGCAGGGCGCCCAGATCGTGCCCGCCGAGATTTCGGATGCTGCGGACGAGCTCGTCATCGTCGAGGCCGTCGATGAGCGAACGGATGCCGTCGGCTCCGGCATCCGCGTCGGGGAGGCGTCGGCGGAGTTCACCGGGCGAGCAGCGCAGCAGTCGCTGGTACTCGGCGTTGGGCATGGCGAGGATGCGGGTGCGCAGCGCGTCTCCTCCCGGCAGCCGGAACAGCTCCTGCAGGCGGTGACCGAACGGCACCGTGATGACCTGCCACCCGGCGGCGTCGAACATGCGCTCCAGCTTGCCCGCCGCGATGTTCGGCACGACGCGGTCGAGGGACTGCCGATTGAGGTCGACGATCCAGACCAGCTCACCGAGGTCGGGCACCTGCGGATCCATCAGCGCTTCCCAGACCGCTCCCTCGTCGAGTTCGGCGTCGCCCACCAGCGAGTACTGCCGCCCCTTCGCCGAGCCGCCGGAGATCGACGCCGCATAGCGTCGCGCGATGGCGCCCCAGATGGGTGCGGTGGCGCCGATGCCGACCGACCCGGTGGAGTAGTCCACGGTGTCCGGGTCCTTGGCGCGGCTGGGGTAGCTCTGGATGCCGCCGAACTGCCGCAGCGTCGTCATCTGCGTGTCGTCCAATTCGCCCAGGAGGTAGTTGATGGCGTGCAGGACTGGTGACGCGTGCGGTTTCACCGAGACCCGGTCCTCGGCGCGGAGCTGTTCGAACCACAGCGCGGTCATGATCGTGGCGATGGACGCGCTGGACGCCTGGTGCCCGCCGACCTTCATCCCGGACGGGTTCGGGCGCACCCGGTTCGCGTGATGGATCATCGACGTCGCCAGCCACAGCACCCGCTGCTCCACCGCGGCGAGTGCGTGCAGACTCTGCTCCTGCGCAGTACCGGTGACGGGGACGGTCTCGAGAACGTTCATGGGACGGATTCCTCGGTGCGGATGCCGGGCGTCGTCGCCCGCATCAGGTGGGTGCCGGGCCTTCTGGGCCGGTGCCTCACACAGACCAGGGATTTCGGCCAGGCGGGCAGATCAAGCAGATGGTGCGCTCATTGGATCAACCGACGCATGGACCGCGCAAGATGCGCCCGCTAGATTGATCAGAAGGGTCAAGTTCCGCTCGCAGGAATCCAGAAGGGCTGATCACCATGGCGCGTTCCCGGCTGGCCGACCGCACAGACGCCTCGCTGCTGCGGCACCTCATTCGCGAACCGGGTGCGACGATCGTCGCGCTGGCCGAGGCGACCGGTCTGGCTCGCAACACCGTGCGCGCACGCCTGGCTCGCTACGAGGCGGACGGCGCGCTGCGCTCCTTCCAGCGCCGTATCGACCCCGCCTTCCTGGGCTACCCGTTGAGCGCGTACGTCGTGACCAAGGTGAAGCAGAGCATGCTGGACGAGGTCGGCAGGTCGCTCTCGGCGATTCCGGAGGTCGTGGAGGTGCTCGGCCTATCCGGCATCACCGATCTGCTCATTCGCGTCGTCGCCCGCGACGCGGACGACCTGTACCGGGTCGCCGGGCGGATCCTCGACGTCGACGGCGTCAAACGCACCACGACGGGCCTCGTGATGCGCGAGATGGTGCCGTACCGCGTGGAGCAGTTGCTCTGACGGCGCCCGGGATGCCACGGCCATCCTGGGTCTGAGCCGCCCGCCGGATCGGATAGGATGGTCAGGTTGTTCCCTGGTGACGTGTCCGAGCGGCCGAAGGAGCACGCTTGGAAAGCGTGTGTTGTGCAAGCAACCGAGGGTTCGAATCCCTCCGTCACCGCCAGATTCTTGAGGGCCTCCGCGCGTAGCGGGGGCCCTCGATTGTTCGCGAAGCCCCGCCGCCGAGCGCACCGCCTCCCGCCGAGCGCACGGGTTACCGGCGTCGGCAGGCCGTGCGGTCGACGGGAGGCCGTGCATTCGGCACGGCGAAGGGCGCGCCATCGAAGCGCACGCCGTACATCACCGTGTCGGGATCCGAATCCAGCCGGTGCATGCCGAGCCGTTCGTAGAACGCGCCCGCGCCGTTGTTCTCGGGGTTCATGCCGAGGTGCAGACCCGCGACGCCGCGGCGACGCAGTTCTTCGAAGAGGGTCTCTACCAGCCGGCGACCCAGCCCCTGGCCCTGGGTCTCCGGCAGCAGGTCGATATGCAGATGCGCCGGGTAGTCCCGCGCGTGCGTTTCCCGCGCCGGGCCCCGCCGTGAGGCGTACAGGATGATGCCGTCCTGGCGGGTGGGCGGGTCCTCCCCCGACAGCGGGTAGTTCTCGGCTCTGGTCGGCCACCATTCGTCGCGGAACCACCGCTCGAAGGCATCCGTGTCGTCGGTCGCGACGACGTACCCGACCGTGCGGCCGTCCGCCGATTCGACCACCCAGCACAGATCGGGGTGCCGTTCGGCGTACGGCACGGCGAACACGTCGCCCCACAGACGATCGTCGGTGAACAGGCCGGTGGCGTCTCCCCCGGCATCCGCGGTCTTGACGCACACGTCGTACAGCGACTCCCGGTCCGACGGGCGATACGGACGGATCAACGACACGGGAGCCTTCCCTTCGGCCGCCAGCGGCCCGCCGGTCGATTCGGGACGCTGCCAGCCCAGCGACGCCCACGCCAGCACCGCGGCGGCGACCACGAGCGCCGCACCGGCGCCCACCATCGCACCGCCGATGGTGTCGGTGATCCAGTGCACGCTCAGCAGCGTCCGCGACAGCGCCATCGCCACGGTCCACAGGATCCCGGCCACGGCGACCCACACCCGGGGGAACACGATCCACAGCACGGTCGCGATCGTCGCGGCGTTGGCCGCATGCCCGGAAGGGAATGAACCGAAGTCCGAGCTGACCAGCATGTCGTCGGGGCGGGCCCGAGCGTAGATCTCCTTCAGAAGCTGCACGAGCGCGGCGCTGGCGACGAACGCGATCGCTGCATACACCGCGGCCCGCCAGCGCCGCAGCACGATCATGAGCACACCGATGAGCACGGGCACCAGGACGGTGGCGACCCATCCGCCCCCGATGCGGTTCAGGGCGTGCGCCGCAGCCAGCATCCACGGCTGGCGGATCTCGGCCATCGCCGTGTTCCACGCCGCGTCGAACCCGTTCGTGGCGCCCTGCGGGAGCAGCACCACGAGAATCCCGAGCAGGCAGGCGACCGTGATCAGAGAACCACCCGTCGCCACCAGCCATCGTCGCTGCATCATCCCATTCTGCCTGTTCGTTCGGCGGGCTCGGGCGCTGACAGCGGCGAGGCGGCTCAGGGTTCCAGCATCCCCACCGTCCGCGGGCGCACGATCAGCCACAGCGCGAGGATCGCCAGCACAGCGCATCCCACCATCACCGATGCCATCGTCGTGGCGGTGATCCCGGACCCCGCCGAGATCAGGCCGACCACCGGCGAGACGATCGCCGCCACGCCGTTGTTGCTCGCCCCGAGGATGGATGCCGCGGTGCCCGCCGCCTTCCCGTGCCGGTCGAGGGCGAGCACCTGCACGCATGGCATCGTGAAACCGCACGCGGTCATGAACACCCACAGCGGCACCGCCGTGCCCCAGAAGCCGAGACCCAGGAGGTCGCAGACGATGATCGCGCAGCCCGACACGAGCAGCACGACGGTCGAGAACGCGAGCACCCACTGCGGCCCGAACCGCGCCGCCAGGCGAGAGGCCACCTGCACGCCCACGACGAGACCGAGCGAGTTGGCGGCGAACAGCAGCCCGTACGCCTGAGGGTCGAGCCCGTGCGTCTGCTGGAACAGGAACGGCGACGCCGACAGGTACGAGAACAGTCCCGAGAAGGTCATGCCGCCGATGACGAGCACGCCGACGAACACCCGGTCGCCGAACACGCTGCGGTACCGCTGCAGCACCGTGCTGGCACCGTGCTCGTGGCGGCGCGCCTTCGGCAGGGTCTCCGGGATCAGCACCAGGCCGGCGATCAGCATCACCGCCCCGTAGCCGGCGAGCACGCCGAAGATGCCGCGCCATGACGTCACCGCCAGCAGGGCCGAGCCGATCAGCGGCGCGATCACCGGGGCGGCGCCCGAGACGAGCGCCAGTCGCGACAGCATCACCACGAGCCGTCGCCCGCCGAACAGGTCGCGCACGATCGCCATCGCCACGACGCCTCCTGCCGCCGCGCCGATGCCCATCAGCACGCGCGCCGCGCCGAGCAGCAGCAGGTCGGGCGCGAATGCGGCCGCGACGCTCGCGATCACGTGCAGGGCCGTGACGGTGATCAGCGGCACGCGCCGGCCCACCTTGTCGCTGAGCGGTCCGACGACCAGCTGCCCGATGGCGAAGCCCAGCATGGTGCCGGTCAGCGTCAGCTGGATCATCGCTGCCGACGTCGCGAAGTCCGCCTCCAGTTGCGGGAACGCGGGCAGGTACAGGTCGATCGTGAACGGCCCGAGCGCGGTGAGCGCCCCGAGCAGCAGGATGTACACCGTGCGGCGCCCTGCGGAGATGGCATCCCCCGGGTGCAGCACGATCGGGGCGGTGGCCGGGTTCGGACCGAGGGTGCGAATGGCGCCGGTCGGCGAGGAGGTGCGGATGGCGCCGGTGATGGCGCGGATGCTGCCGGTCGAGGTGCGGATGCTGCCGGTGGGGGTGCGTTCGTCGGGCACGGAGGACTTTCGCGAGAGAGCGGATGCTGCGCCGAATCGTTTCGACGCGGGAACGTCCATGCTACTCGCCGGCATCCGCCGTCCCCCAACGGGCCGCGCCGGCGCGCGCCGCGCACCCCGGATGCCGGCCGCGCGGCTTCAGCCCGCGATGCGGGCGAGGCCCTCCTCGAGGTCGGCGATGAGGTCGTTCACGTCCTCGATGCCCACGGACAGGCGGACCACGTTCTCCGGCACCGCCAGCGCGGTGCCCCGCACCGACGCGTGCGTCATCTCCGGCGGGTACCCGATCAGCGACTCCACGCCGCCGAGCGACTCTGCGAGCTGGAACAGCGTCGTGGCCTCCGCGAAGGCGCGGGCGGCCTCCGGGCCGGCGGTGAGCGCGAGCGACAGCATCCCGCCGAACCCGCTCATCTGCCGCGCGGCGATCTCGTGCCCCGGGTGGGTGTCGAGTCCGGGGTAGAACACCGTCTCGAACTCGGGGCGCGCTGCCGCCCACTCGGCGATCGCCTGCGCGTTCTCGCTGTGCTGACGCACCCGGACGGCGAGGGTCTTGATGCCGCGGGTGGTGAGCCACGCGTCCAGCGGCGCCGACACCGCCCCGACGGCGAACTGCTGGAAACCGACCTGCTCGGTGAACCGCTCGTCTCCGAACACGATCGCCCCGCCCAGCACGTCCGAGTGCCCGCCGAGGTACTTCGTCGTCGAATGCACGACGACGTCTGCGCCCAGCGACAGCGGCTGCTGCAACGCGGGCGAGGCGAAGGTGTTGTCCACGACGAGCACCGCACCGGCGGCGTGCGCGACCTCCGCGACGGCCGCGATGTCGACGATCTTCAGCAGCGGGTTGCTCGGGGTCTCCAGCCAGACGATCTTCGTGGTCGGGCGGAGCGCGGCGCGGATCGCGTCGACGTCCTGCAGCTCGACCGTGGTCGTCTCGACGCCCCACGGGGCGAGCACCTTGGTGAGCAGGCGGTAGGTGCCGCCGTAGACGTCGTTGCCGAGCACGACGTGGTCGCCGGGGCGCAGGATGCCGCGCAGCAGCGCGTCCTCGGCGGCGAGACCCGACGCGAACGACAGCGCCGAGACGCCGCCCTCGAGCGCCGCGAGCTGGGTCTCCAGCGACGAGCGGGTCGGGTTGCCGGCACGGTTGTACTCGTAGCCGCCGCGGAAGCCGCCGATGCCGTCCTGCACATGTGTGGACGACTGGTAGATCGGCGGAATGATCGCCCCCGTGGTGGGGTCGGGCGCTTGGCCCGCGTGGATGGCTCGGGTGGCGAAGGCGCGATCGGTCATGGCACTCCTTGGATGACGGCGTGCCCCCAACGCTACGCCCGGCCCGCGCGGCATCCGGAATCCTGTTACGCCACGCGACGCGCGCCCGCTCAGTGCGCCAGATAGGCCAGCAGGTCCTGCCGGGTGAGCACGGTGTGCGGGCGTCCGTCCTCGGTCACCAGCAGCGCGTCGGCACCGGCGAGCGCCGTCCGCGCCTGAGCGACGGGGGTGTGGATGCCGATCAGCGGCAGCGCCTCCCCGACGTGCGCACCGACCGGGTCGGTGGGCTTCGCCTCGCCGCGGAACAGCAGGTCGAGCAGGCGCTTCTCGTCCACGGCGCCCACGACCTCCCCCATCATCACCGGCGGCTCGGCGCCGAGCACGACCAGCTGCGAGACGGCGTATTCCGTCATGATCGAAATGGCCTCGAGGACGGTCTCGTTCGGGTGCACGTGCACCAGGTCGGGCATGCGCGCACCCGGGCGCTGTGCCTGCCGCCTGTCGCGCGCGGCGAGCACGTCGGCGACGGTCTCTCCCTCCTCGACCTCGCTGAAGCCGTACGAGCGCATCCAGGCGTCGTTGAAGATCTTGCCGAGGTAGCCGCGCCCGCCGTCGGGGAGGAGCACCACCATCACGGCCTCCGCGGGGAGGTCGCGGGCGACGCGCAGCGCCCCGGCGACCGCCATGCCGCTCGACCCGCCGACGAGGAGGCCCTCCTCGCGGGCCAGCCGCCTGGTCATGGCGAACGACTCGGCGTCGTCGACGGCGACGATCTCGTGCGGCACGGTGCGGTCGTACGCCCCGGGCCAGATGTCCTCGCCCACGCCTTCGACCAGGTAGGGCCGGCCGGTGCCGCCGCTGTACACGCTGCCGACCGGATCCACCCCGACGATGCGCACCCGATCATCCGACACCTCGCGCAGGAACCGGCCGGTACCGCTGATGGTGCCGCCGGTGCCGATGCCCGCGACGAAGTGCGTGACGCGGCCGTCGGTGTCGCGCCAGATCTCCGGGCCGGTGGTCTCGTAGTGGCTGCGCGGCCCGTTCGGGTTCTCGTACTGGTTCGGCTTGAACGCGCCCGGGATCTCACGCGCCAGACGGTCGCTGACGCTGTAGTACGACTCGGGGCTGTCTGCGGGCACCGAGGTCGGCGTGACGACCACCTCCGCACCGTACGCCCGCAGCACGTCGATCTTGTCCCGACCCACCTTGTCGGGCACCACGAACACGCAGCGGTAGCCGCGCTGCTGGGCGAGCAGGGCGAGTCCGACGCCGGTGTTGCCGCTGGTCGGCTCGACGATGGTCCCGCCGGGTCCGAGCTCGCCGGACGCCTCCGCCGCGTCGATGATGCGCCGCGCGATGCGATCCTTGCTCGACCCGCCGGGGTTGAGGTACTCGAGCTTGACGAGCACCGTGCAGGCCACACCGTCGGTCACCCGGTTGAGCCTGACCAGGGGCGTGTCGCCGACGAGGTCGGCGACGGATTCGGCGTAGCGCATGGGTTCAGGGTAGACGCACGGACGCCGGATGCTGAGGGTGTTTCAGCATCCGGCATCCGCTCGTCAGGGTCGGTATCGGCTCGGCGACCGCCGCCCGCCTCGTCAGCCCTTCGTCGCGCCGGCCAGGAGGCCGCGCACGAAGAAGCGCTGCAGGGCGAAGAACACGATCAGCGGCACGATGATCGAGATGAAGGTACCCGCCGACTGCAGGAACCAGCGGTTGCCCCAGGTGCCGGACAGCGAGTTGAGCGCCTGCGTGATCGGCAGCGCCCCCGGCGCGGCGAAGATCGTCGCCACCAGCAGGTCGTTCCACACCCAGAGGAACTGGAAGATCGCGAACGACGCGATCGCCGGCATGGCCAGCGGCAGGATGACCCGGAAGAACACCTGCCCGTGGCCCGCGCCGTCCACACGCGCGGCCTCGACGATGTCGCTGGGGATCTCCGCGATGAAGTTGTGCAGCATGAACGTGGCCAACGGCAGCGCGAAGATCGCGTGTGCGATCCACACCCGCGCGAAGCTGTAGTTGACGTCGTTCAGGCCGAACCCGGGGAAGATCTGCACGTCCCCGACGGCCAGCCCGTCGGAGAACAGGCTGAGCAGCGGCACCAGGGCCATCTGCAACGGCACGATCTGCAGGGCGAACACGAAGATGAACAGCATGTTCCGGCCCTTGAAGTCGATCCACGCGAACGCGTACGCGGCGAGCGACGCGATCACGATCGGGAAGACCGTCGCGGGGATCGTGATCGCCAGCGAGTTCACGAACGCCGAGGCGAGCGTGGTCGACGTGCCGCCGGAGGTGAGCGCCTCCGCGTAGTTCTGCAGCGTGAAGTCAGGGTCGGTGAACACGGTCCACCAACCGGTCGACTGGGTGTCGGCGCCGGGACGGAACGAGGTGACGAACAGACCGAACGTCGGGATCGTCCAGAAGATGGCGATGATGACCGCCGCGATCGTGGCGCCCTTCGACCTCAGCTGCTTCTGCGCGATCGCCTCGTTGCGACGCGTGTCTCGGGCGACCTGCCGCTTGGAGCGGTTGTCCATGACGATGGCTTCGGTGGCACTCATCAGCGGATCTCCCTCTGCTTGCGCAGCGATCGGGCGTTGTAGATGATCAACGGCAGCACGAACAGGAACAGCACCACGGCCAGCGCCGAGGAGTGTCCGTAGCTCTGGAAGCGCTGCTGCTGGTTGACCATCTCGAAGCCGAGGACTGTGGTGTCGTCACGACCGCCGGTCATCACCGCGACGATGTCGTACACCTTCAGCGACGCGATCGTGATCGTGGTCAGCACCACGATCAACGACGAGCGGATGCCGGGGACGGTGACGTTCACGAACCGCTCCCACGCGTTCGCCCCGTCGAGTTCGGCCGCCTCGTTCTGCTCGGCCGGCACCGCCTTGATGGCGGCCGAGAGGATCACCATCGCGAACCCGGTCTGGGTCCAGATGAACACCACGAGCAGCATCAGCGTGTTCACCAGCGGCTGGACCGCGAGCCAGTTCACCGGGTCACCGCCGAAAGTCGTCACGATCGCGTTCAGCAGACCGAGCTGGTCGCCCTGCCGGTAGTCGTACATGAACTTCCAGATGATGCCGGCGCCCACGAACGAGATCGCGACGGGCATGAACACCAGCACCTTGAGGATCTTCTCGCCGTGCGCGCGGTCGATGAACACCGCGTACGCGAGACCGATCACCACCGAGATCACCGGAGCGAGGATCGCCCAGATCAGCGTGTTGATCACGGATGCCGCACCGACGGGGTTCGTGAACACCCAGACGTAGTTCTCGAGTCCGACGAAGTCGGTTCCGGTCTTGTCGTAGAACGACTTCACGAAGGTGGAGATGGCGGGGTAGATCAGGCCGAGCAGCAGCATGATCGCCGCCGGTGCCATGAACAGGATGAGCTGGAACAGGTAGCCGGCGCCCTGGCGGGACCGGTAGTCGGCGAAGAACAGCAGACCACCGGCGAGCAGCGCGATCGCGACCACGTACAGCACGGCGTTCTGGTACGGCCGCAGCAGCATGAACGCGAGCACGGGAATGGCGAGGCAGGCCACCAGCCGCATGATGAAGTAGCCGCGCCCGGGGCGGGGTGCGTACTCGATCAGCACCAGCAGGATCGCCACGGCCACGCCGAACGCGACGAGCACGGCGGGGATCTGCAGCAGCGGATGCAGGTTGCCGAGCCACAGGAAGAAGCTGTTCAGCGAGAAGCCGATGGTGGTGCGCACCGGGTCCTCGACCGGGGCGGAGAAGATGAGCAGGAAGATCAGGGCGGCGATGAGCACGAAGCCGGCGACGACGACGATGCGCGTGATCGCCCGCCCCTTCGCATCGACGCCGTGCGTCGTCTGTGGAAGCTCGGTCTTCACCGGCTCCTCGACAGCCACTTGCGACATGGAAACCCCTTCCGAGTTTCTGACTACGGCTCCGGACTGCGTCGTTCGGACGTGGCCCGCGAGGTGGATGCGGGAGCGGGGCCGGGCGCTGTGCCCGACCCCGCACCCGTCAGCGGGGAGCGCTCAGAACAGCGCTGCGCACTAGTTCTCGTAGCCCGCCTGGATGTCCGACAGCACCTGGTCGGTGGGCTTGCCGTCGATCCAGTCGACCATGCCCTTCCAGAAGGAGCCCGATCCGACGGTGGACGGCATCAGGTCGGACGCGTCGAAACGGAAGGTGGTCGACTCGTCCTGCATGATCGTCATGGCCTCCTGCAGGAACTCGCTCGAGGCCAGGCTCGGGTCGGCGTTCTTGTTGGCGGAGATGACGCCTCCCAGCTCGACGCGCGCGTCGGCGAACTCGGGGGATGCCATGAACTCGAGCACCTGCACGGTGGCTTCGTCGTCGTTGAACGCGGCGACGAACTCGCCGCCACCGGAGACCTGCAGCTCGCCTTCGGTCTCACCCGGGGTGATGAACGCGTAGACGTCACCGTCTGGTGCGACCTCGGGGGTCCCGCCTTCGGCGGTCTCGACGTCGAGGAAGTTGGCCGACAGGAACGAAGCCTGGTGGGTCAGCGCGCAGGAACCGTCGGCGACCTTGGCCGCCACATCGGCGAACGCGGTGGAGTTGATGCTCTTCACGTCGCCGAAGCCGGCGTTGACGTACTCCGGGTTCAGCAGGATCTCGCCGACGGCGTCGAACGCCTCCTTGATCTCCGGGTCGGTGAACTTCACGTCGCCGGCGACCCACTGGTCGTAGACCTCGGGGCCGGACTGGCGCAGCACCAGGTCCTCGATCCAGTCCGTGCCGGGCCAGCCGGACGCGTCGCCGGACGCGAAGCCGGCGCACCACGGTGCCTGCCCGGACTTCTCCTTGATCGTCTCGGTGAGAGTCATCAGCTCATCCCACGTCTTGGGGATCTCGACACCCCACTCCTCGAACTTCGCGGGCGAGTACCAGATGTACCCCTTGAGGTTGGCGAGCATCGGCGCGGCGTAGAACGTGTCGTCGAACGTGCCGTACTTCTTCCAGTCCTCGGACCAGTTCTCGTCGACAGCCTTCTCCACGCCCTCGGGCGCCGGCATGACCTTTCCGGTCTCGACGAGGGTCTGCAGCAGGCCCGGCTGCGGGACGATCGCGATGTCGGGAGCGTCGCCACCGGTCACCTTCGTGACGATGTTGCCCTCGAAGCTCTTGTCGCCGGTGTACTCGACGTTGATGCCGGTCTCCTTCTCGAACGCCTCGAACGAGGCGTTGAGGTCATCGGCCTCCGTGCCGGTGATGCCGCCGGAGATCCGGACCGTCGCCCCCTCGGAGCCGCCGCCTCCTTCGCCGCCGTCGGTGGACTCCGCGCAACCGGACAGGGCGAGCGTCGCCGCTCCGACCAGTGCGAGCGGAGCCAGCAGGCGGTATCGCTGTGACAGAGCCATGTGTTTTCTCCTCTTCGGGTGGGTCATCTGTCCCCGTGAGGCCGTGAACTCCGCAGCCATTGGGGAACCGATTCCAGGACAACCTACTGGGCGAAGCGGCCGCCGCACAATGGCTGAGCGACGACATCCGCGCAACTGTTGCCCAGACGTGATCCTACCCGTGGGAGCGCTCCCAAGCGGCCTGATCTGGAACCGGTTCCCTATCGCGACGATTCCCGCTACGCTGTGCCCAGCCCTGTGTCCCGGAGGAGCCCCATGAGCACGATCGCCGACGTCGCCGCTCGCGCCGGCGTGTCCAAGGCGACCGCGAGCCGGGCCCTCAGCGGCGGCGGGTACGTGTCCGCCGGCACGCGGGAACGCGTGCTGGCGGCCGCGCGCGAGTTGGCGTACGTCGCGCACTCGTCGGCCACCAGCCTCGCCACGGGCCGTACCTTCTCGGTCGGGGTGATCGTCCCCGCTCTGGGTCGTTGGTTCTTCTCCGAGCTGCTCGCCGGCATCCAGGAGGGGCTGTTCTCGGCCGGCTACGACATGGTGCTGTACGGCCTGCAGGAGGGCTCGACCGAACGGGAGCGGCTGTTCGGCGAGGTCCTCCCCCGGCGCCGGTTCGACGGCATCATCGCCGCCGGCATGCAGCCCAGCGCCGACGAGCACGAGCGATTGCGCCTCGTGGACTCGCCCGTCGTGACCATCGGCGCGGGCGGCGAGGAGTCCAGCACGGTCTCGATCGACGACGCGGCAGCCGCGCGCATCGCCACCGAGCATCTCATCGACCTCGGGCACACCGACATCGTCTTCCTCGGTGGGCGAGCGGATGCCGCCATGCACGCCGTCGGGGACGATCGACGCCTCGACGGGTATCGCGCCGCCATGTCAGCGGCGGCGCTCGAGTCCGGCATCCGTCATGCCGCCGGCGAGCCGAGTATGACCGGCGGGTACGACGCCGCCGTGCGCATGCTCGGGGACCGCAAGAGCAGACCGACGGCGTTCGTGGCCGTGTGCGATGAGGCTGCCATCGGTGGCGTCATCGCGGCGCGGCGGCTGGGCATCTCGGTGCCGACCGAGCTGAGCCTGGTCGGCATCGACGACCACGAGCACGCCGAGATGTTCGCGCTGACGACGGTGCGGCAACAGCCGCGGATGCAGGGGATGAGGGCCGTGGAGCTGCTGCGTGTGCGGATGGAGGACCCGTCCGCCGCACCGGAGCACGCGGTGATGCCGTCCGAGTTGGTGGTGCGCTCGTCGACGGCGACTCCGCGCCAGGACGCACGAAGGCCCCGGGGCGCTGAACGGGTCAGCGGCCCGGGGCCTTCGTGATGCGATCTCGTCGTGGCCGACATGAAGCGGCCCGCTCGAGGAGCTGCCGGGTCAACACTGCTTCGCAGCATTGACCCGGCCCGTAGCCGGTTTCGACTCGGTCGCCTACCGGCTTCCTCGCTCAACCTCAGTCGCTGCCGCGTCAACGCTGCTTCGCAGCATTGACCCGGCCCGACTCACTTGAGGGTGACGGTGGCGCCGGCCTCTTCCAGAGCGGCCTTGGCCTTCTCGGCGGTCTCCTTGTTGGCGCCCTCGAGGACGGCCTTCGGAGCACCGTCGACGACGGCCTTGGCCTCGCCGAGGCCCAGCGAGGTGAGCTCGCGGACGGTCTTGATGACCTGGATCTTCTTGTCGCCGGCAGCCTCGAGGATGACGTCGAACGAGTCCTTCTCCTCCTCGGCAGCGGCCTCGCCTGCGCCACCGGCAGCGCCGGCAACGGCGACAGGGGCGGCAGCGGTGACGTCGAACTTCTCCTCGAACGCCTTGACGAAGTCGCTGAGCTCGACGAGGGTCAGGCCGGCGAACTGCTCGAGCAGCTCCTCAGTGGTGAGCTTAGCCATGATGTATCTCCTAGATAGATGGGGGTTTGAGTGGGGAAGAACGCCGGCGGCTCACGCAGCCTCGGCGGTCTCCAGCTTTTCGCGAAGCGCGTCGATGGTGGCGGCAGCCTTGCCCATCGTCGCCTTCATCATGCCCGCGGCCTTCGCAAGCAGAACCTCACGGCTCTCGAGCGAGGCGTACTTGTTGACCTCGTCGGCGGTGAGAGCGTTGCCCTCGAAGACGCCGCCCTTGATCACGAGAAGCGGGTTGGCCTTGGCGAAGTCACGCAGAGCCTTGGCGGTGGCGACGAAGTCGCCGTGCACGAACGCGACGGCCGACGGACCCTTGAGGTCGTCGTCCAGCGCAGTGATCCCCGCGTTGTTCGCGGCGATCTTGGTCAGCGTGTTCTTCACCACGGCGTACTCCGCGTCCTGACGGATGCTGTTGCGCAGCTGCTTGAGCTGGGCAACCGTCAGACCGCGGTACTCGGTCAGCAGGACGGCGTTCGAGTTCTCGAATGACTTCGTGAGCTCGGCGACCGATGCATCCTTCTGCGCCATGGTCACTCCTTGATGGGTACGAGGCGCCTCACGGTGGTGAGGCACCGGCCTCGACCACCCGCATCGGGGAAACAGAAACGCTCCGGCGCAAGCGACGGAGCGTGGGAATCCAGCGAACTGGAGAACGATCGTGTCACCTGCGCGGGCCCCTGCTCTCGCAGTGCTTCGATCCTCGTGTTCGCACACGACGATGACCGGCGGTCTTCGGCTCCTCTCACTCTACCCCACCCCCCGCTTCTCCCCCAAATCCCTCCGGCGACCCTCCAAATCGCCGAGTGCACGGCATCCCGTCGAGCGCACGGCCTGCCGGCGCGGGTTTCCCGTGCGCTCGGCGAGTTCCCGTGCACTCGACGGTCGACGAGGGCGCGGGGGCACGCCGGGAGTCAGGGAGGCGTGATGTGGAAGGCGGCGAGGCGGCGGCCCAGCGCGTGCGGTGTGTGGATGTGCTCCCAGCCCCAACGTCCGAAGCGGCGCTGTGTGCGCCCGCGGATCCAGTCCTCGCGCTCCTTCTCGGCCAGCAGCACCTCCTCGACCGTCCTGCCGGATCTCAGTGCCTCTTCCAGGTACTTCCGCTTGCCGTCGAATTCGCCGAAGCTGTTCACGTCGTCGAGGCCGAAGTCGATGAAGTAGAGCTTTCCCGAGGGACCTTCCACGGGCACCTGCAGGTCGGGCGGGGCGAAGCCGAGCCGATGCAGCTGCAGCCTGCTGACGCTCTCGCCCGGCAACTGCGCACGGCCGTCCGCGAAGTCCGCGACCCAGCGCGCCTGCCGGATGCCGCGCGCTCCGTCGGCCGCTCCGAGGCGCTCCGCGAGGGCTCGACGCCAGGAGAGGACGGCGTCCAGATCCCACTCGCGAATCCGCAGCGCCATCATGCGCTCCGCGGCATCCGCCACCGCCACCGCCGCTTCGAGCGGCAGGGTGCGGCACAGGTCGAACACCGTCCGCGAGAGGCTCGTGCAGCGGATGCCGTCGATGACGACCACATCGTCGGCGGGAAGCGGCGCCACGTGCCGCATGACGTCGGGGGCGCTGGAGATGCGATGCGGGGCGTCGGTCGTGAGGTGCACCCTGGTGAACTGTATGCGGTAGAACGGCAGGCGCCACAGCACCCCCGCCGAGGTGTGCGATGCCGTGCCGCCGTGGGCGTCCCGCATCACCGCGATGGTGTGCGCCCTGTGTCGCTGCTCCGGGTGAAGGGCGTTCCAGTCCTCGGCCGCCATGTACCACCCGCGCCGGATGTGACGAAGCACTCCGTCGCGCACGGCTGCGGCGAGCGCGCGCTCGGTCCATCCGGAGAGCAGCAGGTCGGCACGGGAGCGGACGAGCTGTTCGAGGCGGGGCTGCGAGCCGGGCTCGGCCCATGCCGCCGCGGGCAGTGCCAGCAGTGAAGCCGCCGATGTCACCGTGAGGTCCTCGACTGTGTAGCGGTACGCATGACCCCATGGTCCTTGGTCCGCGTGCCCTGCCGTCGCGCAATTCCCGGGCACGGTGCACAACTCCACGAATCCACACCCGTGTGCAGAGCGAATGCCCGCCGGCGCGAGAGTCGTCGACTGCACGGCATCCCGTCGAGTGCACGGGATCGCCGCGCAGCGTGGCCGTGCATTCGACGGCATCCGGTGCACTCGGCGGACGAGCGAGCCGCGAGCCCCGCGCGTCAGTCGGCGAGGGCCAGGGCGCGGAACATGTCGCGCTCGCGCAGCGAGTCGCGACGGCTCGGCACGTGAGGGGTGCGCGCGGGAGGCTGCTGCCCGGTGGTGCGGTGATACAGCTCGTCGATCAGTCGGGTGGCCAGTGCCACCAGGCGCCCGATCTCCTTCTCGTCACGGTCGATCCACACGCACTTGGGCTCGTCGTGCACCGGGTTGAAGTCGTCGTGCTCCTCCCACACGAACAGCGTGCGCTCGGCGCCCAGCACGTGCTGCTGCCACCACACCTGGCGCAGGTAGGTGCGCGGGATGCTGCGCCACGACTTGTTCGTGGTCTTGATCTCCGCGAGCAGCACGCGACTGCCGCCGTCGACGCCGATGCCGTCGGGGGTGGCGAGGTGGCGCTTCTCGAGTTCGGCGTGGAACAGCGCCGAAGAGGGCAGGATGCCGTGCGTCGCGGCGACCCACGCCGCGATCTCCGGCTCGCGCCGCCGGCCGTGATCGGTGTACGCGTTGCCGCCGAACCGCGGGCCGGCGCCGAGCTTGGCATCCGCGGCGCGCGCGATCGACGCCTCGCTGGACAGCCCGGCGACGTCGGTGGCCGTGATCCCCCTGGCTCGCGCCCGGAGCCAGGCGACTCGATCGCGGGAGTCCGCGACGATTCGCGCCTGAAGTTCCGGAGTCACCCCTAGAGATTACGCCCGTCCGCCGACGAACCCCCACCGCGCACGCCGCGTGCCGCGCGTTCCGCGTCGCCGAGTGCACCGGATGCCGTCGACTGCACGGCAACGCCGCGCAGGGAAGCCGTGCACTCGGCGATAGCGCGTGCACTCGGCGACAGAAGAAGGGAATGGTTGACGAACGTCCACAAACTCCGTATAGTTGACAATCGTCCACCAATGAGGAGATCGATGACCGCGCCCGCCGCCCCGTCCATGTCGCACCGCCAGGTGCTCGAAGCCCTGTCCGGCCTGCTGCTGGGCATGTTCGTGTCGATGCTCTCCGGCACGGTGGTGTCGACCTCCCTGCCGGTGATCGTGCACGATCTCGGCGGCGATCAGGCGGCGTTCACCTGGGTGGTCACCTCGACCCTGCTCACCACCGCGATCGCCACCCCCATCTGGGGCAAGCTCGCCGACCTGTTCAACCGCAAGCTGCTCATCCAGCTCGCGCTGATCATCTTCGTCGGCGCGACGGCGGCCGCCGGATTCTCGCAGGATGCCGGGATGCTGATCGCCTTCCGCGCCGTGCAGGGCATCGGCGCCGGAGGCCTCGCCGCCCTCAGCCAGGTGATCATGGCCGACATCATCAGCCCGCGCGAGCGCGGCCGCTACATGGGTCTGTTCGGCGCCGTGATGGCGTTGGCCACCGTCGGCGGCCCGCTGCTCGGCGGGTTCCTCACGGATGCCGCGGACTGGCGCTGGAACTTCTACGTGGCCATCCCGTTCGCCGTGGTCGCGCTGATCATCCTGCAGATCACCCTGAAGCCGGCGATCCGCACGCGCGACACCGTGCGCATCGATTACCTCGGCATCGTGCTGCTGGCGACCTCCGCGTCGCTGCTGCTGATCTGGGTGACCAGCGCTGGGACGAACTTCGACTGGCTGAGCGTCGAGACCGCCCTCATGCTCGGCGGATCGCTCGTCGCCGGCATCCTGTTCGTCGTCGTCGAACTGCGCTCGGCCGAGCCGCTGATCCCGCTCACGCTGTTCCGTGACCGCACGTTCACGCTGTCGGTGCTCGCATCGATCGCGATCGGCATCGCGATGTTCGGCACGTCGGTGTTCCTCAGCCAGTACATGCAGATGGCGCGCGGCGCGACCCCGACGCAAGCGGGCCTGATGACCCTTCCGATGATCGGCGGACTGCTGGTCGCGTCGATGGTGGTCGGCAGCCTCATCACCCGGCACGGTCGCTGGAAGGGCTTCGTCATCGCCGGTGCCGTCCTGACCATCGCCGGTTCGGCGCTGCTGTCCACGCTGCACTACGACACGGACTTCGTGCTGGTCTCGCTGTACATGCTGCTGCTCGGCGCCGGCGTCGGCATGACCATGCAGAACCTCGTGCTGATCGTGCAGAACACCGCCCGCCCGGAGGATCTCGGCGCGGCCAGCTCGGGCGTGACGTTCTTCCGCAGCCTCGGCGGCACAGCGGGCGTCTCGGTGATGGGCGCCGCCCTCGGCACCCGTGTGACAGACCTCTTCGACGACCGCAAGGCCGACCTCGCGGGCGCCCTCGCCACCCTCGGTGAGAAGGGCGTTGAGCTCGGCAGGCAACTCGCCTCCGGCACCCTCCCCGAGGTGCGCCGCCTGCCCGAGGCGGTGCGCGTGATCGTGGAGGACATCTACGCCCAGGGCATCGCCGCGTCGTTCCTGATCGCCGTGCCGTTCGCCGTCGTCAGCCTGATCGCCGTGCTGTTCCTGCCCAACCTCCCACTCACCCGGATGACCACCCGCGAGCGGCTGCAGGCCAGCGAGGCGGACTTCGCGACCATCGCGGCCGAGGGCGGCATGGCGTCGGTCGCTGCCACGGGTCCTGTTCCGACGCAGCCCGCCACTCGCAGGAGCCGCCGCGATGGCTGAGAACCGCCCCGCCTCAGAACCCGCCGGCGAGCGGGATGCCGCGCTGCAGGAGCTCGAGAACGAGTTCGCCGCCCTGTTCTCCAGGGTGCGGCGGATGTACCTGGAGTACGCGGCACGCCTGGCGCCCGGCCTCTCCCCCGGCGCCTACAAGGTGTTCAGCCTCATCGCCGCCTCCGACCGCATCCGCCCGTCGGCGCTGTCCGAGCGGATGCCGGCCGACAAATCCCAGGTCAGTCGGATGCTGCGCGAGCTGGAGTCGAACGGTCTGATCGAGCGGATGCCGGATCCCGATGACCGTCGCTCCAGCCTGGTCGCCGCGACCGAGGACGGCCGACGCCGGCTCGCCGAGGTGCGCGCCGACGACGACCGGCGGCTGCGCCGCACCCTAGAGGAGTGGGAGGTCGACGACATCCGCAGCCTGGCCCGGATGCTGCACGCGTTGAGCGCCGGCCACCGGCCCTAGGGCGCCGTCACCCGCCCGCACGCCGCCGCCGCGGCCGCGTGACGGGCAGGGGCGACAGCACCCGGCGTGCCTCCTCGGCGACCTCCGCCGCGATGGCGTCCAGCAGCGGCGAGCGCAGGTTCCACTGCTGCCAGTACAGCGGCACCTGCGTCGGCGGCCCGCCGAGATCGATGAGGCCGTCCGTCGCCTGCGGTCGTGGAATCAGCCCCCAGCCGAGTCCGAGGCGCACCGCCGCCGCGAAGTCGTGGGATGCCGGGACATAGTGCCGCGGCACCGCCCACGGGTCCACTCCCCGCGCGCGCAGCCAGTCGTGCTGCAGCGTGTCGCGCCGGTCGAAGTCGACGAACGGCGCCATCCGCAGGCTCTCCAGCGTGGGTCCCTCGGGCAGCCAGCGCTGGATGTACTCCGCGGTCGCCATCGGCCGGTACTCCAGCATCCCGAGGGCGCTGACGAGACTGCCGCCCACCGGCTGCGACTCGCTGGTCACCGCCGCCATCACCTGACCGGACTCCAGCAGCCGCGCGGTGTAGTTCTGATCATCGCGGTGCAGGTCGACATCGATCGGATGCCGTCGCGCCAGCCGCGCGAGCGGCGCGAGGAACCAGGTCGCCATGGAGTCGGCGTTCACCGCGAGCGGCACCCGGATCCGAGGGGCGGCGCCCTCTGTGGCCGCGAGCCCGAAGGCCGCGAGGGTGTCGTGCTCGAGCAGCTCGACCTGCCGAGCGAGACGGATCAGGGCTTCGCCCGCCTCCGTGGCGCGCACCGGCCGCGACCGGACGACGACCACCCGCCCCAGCTGCTGCTCGACCGCTTTGATCCGCTGACTCACCGCCGACGGGGTGATGCGCAAGCGGCGCGCGGCCGCGTCGAAGCTGCCCTCGTCCACCGCGGCGGCGACCGTGGCGGCCAGTTGCGCGTCGATCCTCACATAAGTGATGCTAATGCTGGTACAGGTTTCCTCGCTGGAGCTGTTGCACTGGGGTTCCTTACGCTGGAGGCATGCTCACCTTCCTCGCCGGCCTCGGGCTCGGGCTCTCCCTCATCGTCGCGATCGGCGCACAGAACGTCTTCGTGCTGCGCCAGGGCCTGCGGCGCGAGCACGTCCTGCCGATCGTCCTGATCTGCGCACTCTCCGACGCGGTACTGATCGTCGCGGGCGTCGCCGGCCTTGGATTCCTCGTCGAACGGGCGCCCTGGCTCCTCGTCGTGGCCCGGTGGGCCGGTGCGGTCTTCCTGCTCGTCTACGGCCTGATGGCCGCCCGCCGCGCGTGGCGCGGTGAGGATCAGGGTCTCGACGCAGGCCAGGGCGGCGGCGCCACGGATGCCGCGGTGCCGGCATCCGGTGGGGTGCTGACCGCCACACGCCCCGCCACCCGCCTCGCCGCGGTCGTCGCCACGGCGCTGGCGCTGACCTGGCTGAACCCGCACGTGTATCTGGACACGGTGCTGATGCTCGGCTCGGTGGCGGCCACGCACGGGGCGGAGCGCTGGGTGTTCGCCGCCGGGGCGGTCGTGGCCAGCTGCCTGTGGTTCGCCGGCCTGGGATTCGGCGCCCGCTACCTCGGCCGCTGGCTGCGCACCCCTCGCGCGTGGCGGGTGCTCGACGCACTGATCGCCGTGGTCATGATCGTGCTCGCCGTCGGCCTGGTGCTCCCGATCGTCGGCGGCTGACCGGCTCGGCGCCCGCGGTCTCGGCGGGGGGGGTCAGGCCTCGTCGAGCGGCCGGAGGATGCGGGTGAGGAACCGGCGGGTTCGCTCGTGCCGTGGGGCGGTGAACAGTTCTTCGGGATGCCCCTCCTCGACGACCACCCCGCCGTCGAGGAACAGCACGTGGTCGGCGGCTTCGCGGGCGAAGCTCAGCTCGTGGGTGACCACGATCATCGACCAGCCCTCGTCGGCGAGCTCCTTGATGACCAGCAGCACCTCCCCCACCAACTCGGGATCGAGGGCGCTGGTCGGCTCGTCGAACAGCAGCAGTTCCGGGCGCAGCGCCAGTGCGCGCACGATGCCGACGCGCTGCTGCTGACCGCCGGAGAGCTCGTGCGGGTGGGCGTCCTGCTTGCCGTCCAGGCCGACGCGGGCGAGCAGCTGCTGCGCCTCGGCGACCACCTCGTCCTTCGGACGACGCTGCACCCGCCAGGGTCCTTCGATCACGTTCTGCAGCACGGTCATGTGCGGGAACAGGTTGTGGTGCTGGAACACCATCGCCGACCGGTCGCGCAGCGCGAAGCGCTCGGCGGTGCTGACGCCCCCGGCGAAATCCACCCGCACGTCCGCGATCGACAGCGTCCCGGCATCCGGCACCTCGAGCCCGTTCAGCGACCGCAGCACGGTCGTCTTGCCGGAGCCGCTGGGGCCGATCAGCACGACCACTTCGCCGCGGTGCAGGGTGAGGTCGACGCCCTTCAGCACCTCCGTGTCGCCGAAGCTCTTGTGCAGGCCGTGCGCGGTGAGCAGGGGCTCGCCGCCGGACTTCCTATCGCGCGACATGGCGGTCCAGTCTCTTCTCCAGCAGGTTCTGTCCGCCGCTGAGCACCAGGCAGATCACCCAGTACACCAGCGCGGCGGCCAGGTAGACGATCATGAACTTCTGCGAGGCGGATGCGATCTGCTCGGCGATCCGGAACAGCTCGGTGACGAGGATGAGGGATGCCAGGGAGGTGTCCTTCACCAGCGAGATGAACGTGTTCGACAGCGGCGGCACCGACACCCGCGCAGCCTGCGGCAGGATCACGCGTCGCAGGGTGCGCGCGCGGCCCATGCCGACGGTGTACGCCGCCTCCCACTGGCCCTTCGGCACCGACAGGATGGCGGCGCGCACCACCTCGGCGGCGTAGCCGCCGACGTTGAGGGAGAACGCGACGATCGCGCTCGGCCAAGGGTCGACGAGCAGGCCGATCGACGGCATCCCGTAGAAGATCACGAACAGCTGCACGAGCAGCGGCGTGCCGCGGATCACCGAGATGTATCCGCGCGCGACCGTGGACAGCGCCTTGTTGCGCGAGATGCGCATCAGAGCGATGCCGATCGCGATGACCAGCCCGAGCGCGAACGAGATCACCGCCAGGGGCATCGACGCGGTGATTCCCGCCAGGGCGAGCGGTCCCAGCGAGCTGAGGAAGAGCTCCCAGCCGTCCATCGGCTACTGGGTGACGTCGGCGCCGAAGTACTTCTCGCTGATCTCCGCCAGCGTGCCGTCGGCGCGCAGCTCCTCCAGCGCACCGTCGACGGCCTCGACGAGCTCCTTCTTGTCCTTGGTGAAGACGAAGGCCTGCTCACCGGCCTCGTCGGTCTCGGCGGCGATCTTCAGGCCGGTCGGCCCGTCGGTCTTCTCGAAGTCGAGGTACGTGAGCTTGTCGTTGATCGTGGCGTCCACCCGACCCTGCTGCAGCAGGGCCACGGCCTGCGCCCAGCCCTCGACGGCCTCCACGTTCGCGCCGGCGTCGACGGCCAGCTGGTACCAGTTGCTGGTGAGGGACTGCGCGGTGGTCTTGCCCTTCAGGTCGTCGAAGGACGAGATCGAGTCGTCGTCCTCCAGGGTGACGATGACGCCGGGCGAGACGGTGTACGGCTCGCTGAAGAGGTAGTTCGCCTTGCGCTCGTCGTTGATGGTGACCTGGTTGGCGATGACGTCGAAGCGTCCGGCGTCCAGGCCGGCGAAGATCGCGTCCCACTGCGTCTCCTTGAACTCGACCTTCAGGTCGAGCTTCTCGGCGACCGCCTCGATGATCTCGACGTCGTACCCGACGAGGTCGCCGGTGCCGCCGCCCTCGTGGAAGCTGAACGGACGGTAGGTGCCCTCGGTCGCGACGGTGAGCGTGCCGGCGGTGACCAGGCCGAGGTCGTCACCGCCTCCGGCGCTCTCGCCGCCGGACGGCGCGGAGGCGGTGCTGCAGCCGGTGAGGACGGCGGCGGTGAGGGCGAGGGCTGCGACAGCAGTGAGACGGCGGACCATGTTCGGATCTCCTGGGGACGGTGACGGGCGCCGCGGGTCGGGGCGCGTCCTCCACACTACGTCTCCCGCAGGGGCGCCGGCCCATCCCGTGACGCCGCGTGACGGCATCCGCGGGGACAGCAGAAGACCCCCGCCCGAGGGCGAGGGTCCTCCCGTGCTCGATGGGCTCAGCGGCCCGTCGATCAGATGGCGTTGACGTCCAGCGGGATGCCGGGGCCGAACGTGGTCGACACGGCGCCCTTCTGGATGTAGCGGCCCTTGGAGCTCGACGGCTTGAGCCGGACGATCTCCTCGAGGGCTGCCTTGATGTTCTCGTCGAGCTGCTCGGCCGAGAACGACGCCTTGCCGACGATGAAGTGCACGTTGGCGTGCTTGTCGACGCGGAATTCGATCTTTCCGCCCTTGATCTCCTCGACGGCCTTGGCCGGGTTCGGGGTCACGGTGCCGGTCTTCGGGTTCGGCATCAGGCCACGGGGGCCGAGCACCTTACCCAGACGGCCGACCTGGCCCATGAGCTCCGGCGTCGCGACGGCGGCGTCGAAGTCGGTCCAGCCGGCGGCGACCTTCTCGATCAGCTCGGTGCCACCGACCTCGTCGGCGCCAGCGGCGGCGGCGGCCTCAGCGGCCGGGCCGTTCGCGAACACGATGACGCGGGCGGTCTTGCCGGTGCCGTGCGGGAGCATGACGGTGCCGCGCACCATCTGGTCGGCCTTGCGAGGGTCGACCGAGAGCTTCAGCGCAACCTCGACGGTGGAGTCGAACTTGGTGGAGCCGGTCTCCTTGGCGAGGGCGACGGCCTCGCTGGGCGTGTAGAAACGGTCTGCCTCGATCTTCGCGGCGGCAGCCTGGTAAGCCTTGGACTTGGTAGCCATTGTCGTATCCCCCTCAGTCCTCGACCGTGATGCCCATGGAGCGGGCGGTGCCTGCGATGATCTTCGACGCAGCGTCGAGGTCGTTCGCGTTCAGGTCGGCCTGCTTGGTCTCGGCGATCTGACGGACCTGGTCCTTGGTGATCTTGCCGACCTTGACGGTGTGCGGGGTGGCCGAGGCCTTCTGCACACCGGCGGCCTTCTTGATGAGCTCCGCCGCCGGCGGGGTCTTCAGGATGAAGGTGAAGCTGCGGTCCTCGTAGACGGTGATCTCCACGGGGATGACGTTGCCGCGCTGCGACTCGGTCGCGGCGTTGTACGCCTTGCAGAACTCCATGATGTTGACGCCATGCTGACCGAGCGCGGGGCCGATCGGCGGCGCCGGGTTGGCGGCACCGGCGTTGATCTGAAGCTTGATCAGGCCGGTCACCTTCTTCTTCGGTGCCATTCTCTTTCCTTTCGTCGAGCGGATGCCGGTTTGCATCCTCTCTCCCACGACTCCGGCTCATCCGGAGCGTGGTCGCCTGCACACGCGCGTGAGCGCGCACACAAACCACAACAGTCTACCCGATGCGGGCGGGTGCTCCGGCGCACCCCGGCGCCGCGGGCGCTTCGCGCGGACTTGTGCGCTCCGCGCGGACCGGCATCCGCTTTCCGGTCCGAGGGAAGCGCATTTCTCCGCGCGAGGCGCATGGATGCCGGGATGCCCGGGGGTACGGGAACGGCCGCCCCTGGGGGCGGCCGTTCTGTCAGCTTCGGGTTTCGACTCGCACGACTGCGGCGTGCCGGCTCAACCTTGTGACGCCCTCGCATCAACGCTGCTTCGCAGCATCGACCCGAGTCGTCACAACATCTTGGTGACCTGGTCGAAGCTGAGCTCGACGGGGGTCTCGCGCTCGAAGAGCGACACCAGCACGGTGAGCTTGCCGCTCTCCGGCTTGATCTCGCTGATCGTACCGGGAAGACCCGCGAACGAGCCCTCCTTGATGGTGATGGTCTCGCCGATCTCGAAGTCGACCTCGGCCGCGATCGGACGGGCGACGGCGACGCCGCCCTTCGCCGCGATCGACTTGGCCGTGGGGACATCCTTGACCTCGACGAGGGACTTCAGCATGTTGAAGGCCTCCTCGAAGCGCAGCGGAGTCGGGTTGTGCGCGTTGCCGACGAAGCCGGTGACACCGGGCGTGTGGCGCACGACCGACCAGGTGTCCTCGTTCAGCTCCATGCGCACGAGCACGTAGCCCGGGATGCGCACGCGGGTGACCATCTTGCGCTGGCCGTTCTTGATCTCGACGACGTCCTCCATCGGGACCTCGACCTGGTAGATCTCGTCCTCGACCTCGAGCGTCGACTTGCGCTGCTCGATGTTGGCCTTCACCTTGCGCTCGAAGCCGGCGTAGGAGTGGATGACGTACCACTTGCCCGGCAGCATCCGCAGGTCGGCCTTGAAGGCCTCGTACGGGTCCTCCTCGGCATCCGCCTCGTCGGCCTCCTCGTCGTCGCCGTTCACGTCGGGGCCGTCGTAGGGGGCCACCTCGTCGGCGGCGGCCGCCTCTGCTTCGGCGGTCTCCTCCGCCACTGCGTCGTTGAGGACCTCGGCGGCTGCTTCTGTCTCAGCCGCTTCGTCCAGGTTGAGAGCGTCGTTCACGATCGCGTCCGCCTCCGGGTCGTCGATGTCGATGTCGTCCGTGTCGTCGTAGTCCTCGTCGTCGCCGTCACCCTCGATGTGCAGGGCGACGTGCTCGGCCGAGGTGGAGGCCAGCTCCTGCTCGGCGAGGACGGCGCCCTCCTGGGCCTCGTCCTCCTCGCTGGACTGCTCTGCAGCTGTGGCCCAGTCGGCGTCGTCGGAATATCGTTCAGACACGTTGCTTCTTTCCGTTCACTGCGACGTTCCGCCGCAGGTGCGTCAGCTGTCGGGAACTCCGAACACGAAGTGCGTGCCGTACCCGAAGACCGTGTCGAGGCCGTAGACCAGGCCCATCACGATCAGCACGAAGACCAGCACCACCAGCGTGAACTTCACCAGTTCCTTGCGGGTCGGGGTGACGACCTTGCGCAGCTCGCTGATCACCTGACGGAAGAACAGGGCGATCCGACCGAAGAAGCCCAGCTTCTTGTCGCGCAGGGCGTAAGAGCCTGCTGCGACGACATCGCCGCGAACTTCGTCCTGATCCATCCCGCAAGTACCTTTCGTGAGTCAGCGAGGCGCTGACGCGCAGGGCGGACAGGAATCGAACCTGCAACCTGCGGTTTTGGAGACCGCTGCTCTGCCAATTGAGCTACCGCCCTAGAGGCCGGATGGCCCCTGGGTCCGCTCCCCACCCACACCGTCTCAGGCACGACTAAGGATGCAGACAACTGCCTGTCCAGTGTACGGCATCCGGCGAGCCATGCCGAACCGGCGGGGGCCGCGCTGTCCTATCCTCGGCTCATGACCATCACTGCCGAGGTGCTGGACGACCTGTGGGACTTCGCGGATCCGGAGGGCTCCGAGAAGCGGCTGCGCCGCGCCGCGGAGTCCCGTGAGGACGACGTCGAACGCGAGGAGCTGCTCACCCAGGTGGCGCGAGCGCTCGGGCTGCAACGGCGCTTCGCCGACGCGGAGGCGCTGCTGGACTCCCGCACCGCGGATGCCGCAGAGGTGCGCGCACGGCGTGATCTTGAGCGCGGCCGGATCCGGAACACGGCCGGCGACGCGTCGTCCGCCGAAGAGCTGTTCCTGGCCGCCGCGAAGACATCAGCGGCGGCGGGTCTCGTGTTCCTGCAGGTCGACGCCCTGCACATGCTCGCCATCGTCGATCCCGGCCATGCCGAGCGGTGGACCGGCGCCGCCCTCGCGCTCCTGGACGGCGTCGATGACCCGCGCACGCTGCGCTGGCGCGTCTCGCTGCACAACAACCTCGGCTGGACGCTTCTGGATCGCGGCGAACCGGGCCTCGCGCTGCACAGCTTCCAGGACTCCCGCGATGCCGCGCTGCGCTGGGGCACGCCGCAGCAAGTGCAATGGGCGGAGGATGCCATCGCCGAGGCCCGCGCGGCGCTGAACTCCCACCGGAACGACGCCCGATGACAACGGAAACGCCGGCCCCCGTGTCGGGGACCGGCGTTTCCCTCGGCGCGGCTCAGGCGACGCGGATGAGCTTCTTGTTGACGAACTCGTCGGCGGCGAGGTGGCCGAGCTCACGGGCGGTGCCGCTGCGCTTGATGCCACCGAAGGGCAGCTCAGGGCTGTCGGCGAGCACGCAGTTGACGTAGACCATGCCGGCCTCGAGGCGGTTCGCCACACGCTCCGCCTGCTCGGGGTCGGTGGTGAACACGTACGAGCCGAGGCCGAACGTGGTGTCGTTGGCGAGCTCGACGGCTGCGTCCTCGTCCGCGACGCGGTAGACGACGGCGGCGGGGCCGAACAGCTCTTCGTGGTACACGTTCATGTCGCGCGTGACGTCGGCGAGGACGGTGGGCTCGAAGAACGCGCCCTGTCGCTTGCCGCCGGTGAGCAGCGTGGCGCCCTGGCCGACGGCCTGGTCGATCTGCTCCTGCAGGCGCTGTGCCGCCGCCTCCGACGAGACGGGCCCGAGGACGGTGTCCTCCTGCATCGGGTCGCTCGGGCGCGCCTCCGCCATCTTGGCGGTGAACTTCTCCACGAAGGCGTCGTACAGCTCGTCCACGATGATGAAGCGCTTCGCGCCGTTGCACGCCTGGCCGTTGTTGTCCAGACGCGCGTCGACGCCGGCCTGCACCGTGGCGTCCAGGTCGTCCGTGCTCAGCACGATGAACGGGTCGGATCCGCCGAGCTCCAGCGCCACCTTCTTCAGGTTGCGGCCGGCGACCTCGGCGACGGCCGCGCCGGCGCGCTCGGAACCGGTTAGCGAGACACCGGCGACCCGCGGGTCGGCGATCATCGCAGCGATCTGCTCGTTGGTGGCCAGCACGTTCTGGTAGGCACCATCGGGGAACCCGGCGTCACGGTAGATCTCCGCGATGGCGGTGGACGACTCCGGGCACTGCGGTGCCGGCTTCAGCAGGATGGTATTGCCGACGATCAGGTTCGGCGCCGCGAAGCGCACGATCTGGTACGCCGGGAAGTTCCACGGCATGATGCCGACGAGCGGGCCGAGCGACGACTTGCGGATCACGGCGGTGCCCTCGCCGACGATGTCGATCGGCTGATCCTTCATGATCGCCTCGGCCTGGTCGGCGTAGTACTCGGCGATGTCGGCCGCGAAGTCGGCCTCTCCGAGCGCCGCCTCACGGGTCTTACCCATCTCGCGGACGAAGATGTCCGCCAGCGTCTCGCGACGCTCGCGGTGCAGCTCCGCCATGCGACGCACGAGCGCGGCGCGCTCGGCGACGGTCGAGGAGCGCGACCAGCCGCGGTGCGCGGCGTCGGCGGCCGCGACGGCCTGCTCGATCTGCTCGTCGGTGAAAGTGTCGTAGGCGGCCTCAGTGGTGCCGGTGGCCGGATTGACGACGGCGTAGTCGGTCATTTCTGGTCCTTTCGGGTCTTCACGCGGGGATGAGCGTGTACTTGGTGGACAGGTACTCGTGGATGCCCTCGAGCCCGCCCTCGCGGCCGATGCCCGACTGCTTGACGCCGCCGAACGGTGCGGCGGCGTTGGAGACGACGCCCACGTTGAGGCCCATCATGCCGGTCTCCAGCGCGTCGATCATGCGGTGGCCGCGGGCGAGGTCCTCGGTGAACACGTAGGACACCAGGCCGTACTCGGTGTCGTTGGCGAGGCGCACGGCCTCCGCCTCGTCGGAGAACGTGGCGATGGCGAGCACCGGTCCGAAGATCTCCTCACGCAGGATGGCACTGCCTGGTACCACGTCGGTGAGCACGGTGGGCTCGTAGAACGTGCCGGCGCCCTCCAGCGCCTTGCCTCCGGCGAGCACGCGGGCTCCTCGGTCGACCGCGTCACCGACGAGCTCGTCGGCCTTGGCCACGGCATCTGAGTCGATCAGCGGGCCGATCGCGACGCCCTCTTCGGTGCCACGGCCGATCTTCATGGCGCTGACGCGCTCCGCCACGCGGCGCGCGAACTCGTCGGCGACCGACTCGTGCACGATGAAGCGGTTCGCAGCGGTGCAGGCCTGCCCGATGTTGCGGAACTTCGCCAGCATCGCCCCGTCGACGGCCTTGTCCAGGTCGGCGTCCTCGAAGACCACGAACGGCGCGTTGCCGCCGAGCTCCATCGAGACCCGCAGCACGCCCTCGGCGGCCTGCGAGATCAGCTTGCGCCCGACCTCGGTCGAGCCGGTGAACGACAGCTTGCGCAGGCGCGGGTCGGCGATGATCGGACCGGACAGTGCGCTGGAGCGCGTTGTCTGCACGACGTTCACGACACCGGCCGGCAGGCCGGCCTGCTCCAGGAGCGAGGTGAAGAACATCGTCGTCAGCGGGGTGAGTGCGGGGGGCTTGATCACCACGGTGCAGCCGGCCGCGAGCGCGGGCGCGATCTTGCGGGTGGCCATCGCGAACGGGAAGTTCCACGGCGTGATGAAGAACGACGGGCCGACCGGTCGCTGCGACACGATCATGCGGCCGGTGCCCTCGGGGTTGCTGCCGTAGCGGCCCGCGATGCGGACGGCCTCCTCGCTGAACCAGCGCAGGAACTCGCCGCCGTACACGACCTCGCCGCGCGCCTCGGCGAGCGGCTTGCCCATCTCGAGCGTCATCAGCAGCGCGAGGTCCTCCTTGTGCTCCTGCACGAGGTCGAACGCGCGGCGCAGGATGTCGCTGCGGGTGCGGGGAGCGGTCGCCGCCCACGCCTCCTGTGCGGCCACGGCGGCGTCGAGGGCGCGGATGCCGTCAGCCGGCGTCGCATCGGCGATCGTGGCGATCACGTCGCCGGTCGCGGGGTCGTGCACGTCGAAGGTGCGGCCCTCCTCGGCATCCACCCACTCGCCGCCGATGAAGAGGCCGGTGGGGACGCGGTTCAGGAGGTCCTGCTCAGTCGATGCGAGTGCAGTGCTCATAATCGTCTCGATTCTGTGGGGATGAGGGTCAGCGCCGGGCGAGGCTGGGCGGAGCTTCCGTACCCAGGGTCTCACCGCGGAAGAAGGCGGGGCGTCGAATCGCCTGCCAGATCATGATCACCGCTCCGGCGAGGATGATGCCGACACCGAGCACGAACACGAGCCCGACGCCGCCGATGCTCGACCCGCTGCCGTAGGCCGGGTCCATGGAGTCGACGAGGGTGGTCACGAACAGCACGGCGAGGATGCCGCCGCCGACCAGGGGGAACAGGAAGGTGAAGAAGAAGCTGCGCGCGGAGTCGAACCACTGCTTGCGGAAGTACCACACGCAGGCGAACGCGGTGAGGCCGTAGTAGAAGCAGATCATCATGCCGAGCGACAGGATCGTGTCGGTGAGGACGCTCTCGCTGAGCAGGCGCATCACCGCGTAGAACACGGATGCCACGACGGCCGACACGATGGTGGCATAGCCCGGGGTGAAGAACCGCGGGCTCACCTTCGCGAACTTCGGCGGCAGGGCGCCGTAGTAGCCCATGGCGAGGAGCGTGCGGGCGGGGCCGACCGCGGTCGACTGCAGCGAGGCCGCCGAGCTGGACAGCACCGCGAGCGAGACCAGGAAGGCCAGCGGGCCCAGCACCGGGTCGGACAGGGCGAAGAACACGTTCGCGGAGATGTCCTCGTTCGCAAGTCCCAGTCCGCTCGTGCCGACACCCGCGAACATGACGAGGCCGATCGAGAGCAGCAGGTACAGGCTCACGACGACCAGGACGGTCAGCATCGCGGCGCGGCCCGGGGTCTTCTCCGGGTTCTTGGTCTCCTCGTTCATGGTGAGGACGACGTCCCAGCCCCAGAAGATGAAGATCGACAGCGAGAGGCCGGCGGCGAGGGCGCTGAACGACGACACCTCGAACGGATTGAACCACGACCAGGAGAACGCGGTCGGTTCCGGGGCCTCACCCTGCAGGACCTTGAAGATCGCGACCACGGCGAACAGCACGAGCACGACGACCTGGAAGCCGACCAGCACGTACTGCACCTTCTGGGTGGTCTGCATGTCGCGGTACGACACCAGGGTGGCGCCGAGCATGAACAGCAGGCAGACGGCGACGTTGATGAACGGGTTGAACGCGAGATCGGCGATCGCCGCGTTGCCGCTGAGCTGGGCGATCAGCAGGAACAGGAACTCCACCGCGATGCCGGCCAGGTTGGAGAGCACGATGACCGTGGCGGCGACGAGGCCCCAACCGGTCATCCAGCCGATCCACGGGCCGAACGCGCGCACACCCCACGTGAACGAGGTGCCGGAGTCCGGCATGACACGGTTGAGTTCGCGGTATCCGAACGCGGTGAGCAGCATCGGGATGAACCCGACCAGGATGATCGCCGGGACCTGGGTGCCGACCTCGGCGACCGTCGGACCGAGCGATGCGGTCAGCGTGTAGGCGGGCGCGATGGTGGAGACGCCGATGACGACGGCTCCGAGCACGCCGACCGCCCCCGCACGAAGGCCCTTCTGGGAGATGCCGGTCGTGACGGGGTCGGACACGTCGTTGTGCGTGAACTGGGTCATGGGAAGGTTCAAGCCTCTCCGGCCGTCCGCGAGCGCGGGACGACGATCATGGGTACGGGCAGCTCGTGCAGCATCTTCGCCGCGGTCGAGCCGAGGAACAGGCGTCGAGGCTGCGCGAGGCGGCTGGATCCCACCAGCACGACCTCGCCGGCCTTCCAGCGCAGGTGCGCGACGGCGTCCTCGACGCTGTCGCCGGATGCGCGTTCCACCTCGGCGGTCACGCCCTCGGGCAGGGCGGCGCGCACCTGGGTGAGCACGTCGTCGCCGTGCGCGTTGTGCACCAGCGTGACGGCGCCGGTGTCGAGACCGGCCGGCACGTCGAACGGCACGAGGGAGACGAGCCGCAGTGAGGCTCCGGTCTGCGCCGTGAGGGCGACGGCCTCCTCGATGAGCACGTCGGCGCCGGCACGCGTGCCGACGGCGGCGGTGATGCGCGAGATCGGGTCGGACACGTCCTGCTTGCTCCAGCCCGCGGGGGCGAGCGCCACCGGGATGGTCGAGGAGTGCACCAGCTCGGATGCCACCGAGCCGAGGCGGTGCCGGCCGAACGAGGCGCCGTTCGCGGCGCCGACGACGATCAGGCGGGCGTCGAACTCCTCACCGGCGGCGATGATGCCCTCGGCGAAGGAGTCGCCGAAGCGCACGTGGCCGGTCACCGAGACATCCTCGGGGACCTGCGCGGATGCCGCGCGGAGCCACTCCTGCGCCTGTCCGCGCACGTAGTCCTCGTAGGCGCGCTCGGGCGGGACGGCCGCGTTGCGGGTGCCGGCCGCCGGCAGGACGATCACCAGGTCGACGGGCAGGCTCAGACCGCGTGCCAGGCGGACGCCCAGGGCGAGGGCGTCCGCTCCGGCATCCGTCGCGGTGTAGCCCACCACGATGGACTGCGTCATGCGCGGCTCGCCTCGGCGACTGCGGCGACGCCGCTCGTCTCGGCGATCTGCGACGCGACCAGGCGACCCATCCGGATCGCACCGTCGACGTGCTGGTAGCCGGCACCGGCCATGTCGCTGCAGGCGAAGTGGATCGGGCCCACCGGGGTGCGCAGGTCGGCGCCGTAGCGGTGCAGCCCGCCCAGGTCGAAGCTCGCGGCGTACGCACCGCGGGTCCACTCCTCGCTGCCCCAGTCGCTCTCGTAGTAGACGACCGGGTTCTTCGCCTCAGGCCCGTAGTAGTGCGACAGCGACTCGAGGATGCGCTCCTTGCGCTCCTCGGCGGACAGCGCGAACACGCCGTCGGCGTTCTTGTCGGACACGAAGCCGACCAGGGTGCCGCGGTCGTCGCCGTGGTTGGTGTTGTCGTACGCCTCGTGGCACAGCTCGTACGGGCTGAACGCGGTGGCCGACAGACCCTGCTCGCGCCAGAACGGGCGCTCGTACACGGCGTGCACCTTGATCACGAAGCCCATCGACAGGTGCTGGTGCAGCTGGTGCTGACGACGCGGCAGCGCCGGCACGAACGACACCCGGTTGTAGAGCACCGGGGCGAGGGCGAGGATCGCGTGGCGGGCGCGCACGGTGAGGGTGTCGGTGTGCGCCACGACACCGTCGTCGCCCCATTCCAGGGTGCGGACCGGCTGGTTCAGCAGCACGTCGTCGCCGAGCCGCTCGGCCAGGCGCAGCGGCACCTGCTGAAGACCGCCGACGACCCGCTTGTCGAGGATGAAGTCCGCGTCGACGAGGTTGGTGAAGCTGCCCGCGGACGCCGCCATCAGCAGCGCCTGCAGGGTGGAGAACGCGTGCGCCGGCTTGGTGAGCATGGCGGGGCCGATGAAGAGGGCGATGTTGTCACGCGCCTCCTGGTCGTCGGTCTCGTTGATGAGCCACTGCTCGAACGAGATGCTGTCCAGCGCCTCGGCGTCGGGGGCCTCCCACGGGCGGTCGGGGTCGACCGTCGCCACCATGGCGTCGAGCTTGTCGATCAGCCGGACGAGCTCCTTCTCGGTCTCCGGCGCGACGGGGAAGATGTCACCGGTGAAGCGGGTCAGCTCACCCGCACGGTTGATGTAGACGCTGTCGCCCTCGCGGTAGCGCGAGTAGGTCTCCAGGCCGAGGTCGGCGAGCGTCTCGATCAGGGCGTCCTGGTCGGGAGAGACCCACTGGCCGCCGATCTCGAGCATCGCGCCCTCGATCTCGTCCGTCCACAGCCTGCCGCCCACGCGGTCACGCGCCTCGAGCACGACCACCGACAGGCCGGCCTTGCGCAGTTCGTTCGCGGCGGTGAGTCCGGCAGCTCCGGCGCCGACGACGACGACGTCCCGGCTGAGTTCCTGCTCGGTCATGTGCACACTCCTTGAAAGAGGTTGGGGGGATGCGTTTTTACCGACCGCGATCCGGTATCCCCCGATCCGGATCGCGGCCGGCGGTCTCAGGCCGCGGCGAGCGCAGCGGCGACGACGTCCAGACCCTCGTTGAGCAGGTCGTCGCCGATCGCGAGCGGCGGCAGGAATCGGATGACGTTGCCGAAGGTGCCGCAGGTGAGGACGATGACGCCCTCTGCCAGGCACGCCTTGGCGACGGCGGCGGTGAGCGCGGCATCCGGCTCCCCCGTGGCGGGGTCGACGAACTCGGCGGCGACCATCGCGCCGTGGCCGCGGACATCGCCGATGCGGGCGTCCTTCTCGCGGATGCCGTTCAGGCGGTCGACCAGGATGCGGCCGACCTGCTGGGCGCGCTCGATCAGGCCGTCGTTCTCGAACGCATCGATCGCGGCGATCGCGGCGGCGCAGGCGATCGGGTTGCCGCCGTAGGTGCCGCCCAGGCCGCCGGCGTGCGCGGCGTCCATGATCTCGGCGCGACCGGTGACCCCGGCCAGCGGCAGACCGCCGGCGATGCCCTTCGCGGTGGTGATCAGGTCGGGCTCGATGCCGAAGAGCTCGCTGGCGAACATGGCACCGGTGCGGGCGAAGCCGGTCTGCACCTCGTCGGCGATGAACACGACGCCGTTGTCACGGCACCAGGCGACGACGGCCTCGAGGAAGCCGTCGGCGGGGACGATGAAGCCGCCCTCGCCCTGGATGGGCTCGATGATGACGGCGGCCAGGTTGCCGGCGCCGATCTGCTTCTCGATGAGGGTGATGGCGCGCTTGGCGGCCTCGGCGCCGGTCAGGCCGTCGCGGTACGGGTAGGAGCCGGGGACGCGGTACACCTCGGGGGCGAACGGGCCGAAGCCGCTCTTGTACGGCATCGACTTGGCGGTCAGCGCCATGGTGAGGTTGGTGCGACCGTGGTAGCCGTGGTCGAATGCGACGACGGCCTGGCGGCCGGTGTGCTTGCGGGCGATCTTGATGGCGTTCTCGACGGCCTCGGCGCCGGAGTTGAACAGTGCCGTCTTCTTCGCGAAGTCGCCGGGGGTGAGCCGGTTGAGGGCTTCGGCGACGTCGACGTACGACTCGTACGGCGAGATCATGAAGCAGGTGTGGGTGAACTGCGCGGCCTGCGCGGCGACCGCCGCGGCGACCTTGGGGTGGGAGTTGCCGACCGTGGTCACGGCGATGCCGCTGCCGAGGTCGATCAGGGAGTTGCCGTCGGCGTCGACGACGACCCCGCCGCCTGCTGCCACGACCGCAACGGGCACGGAGTGCGCGACGCCGGATGCCACGGCATCCGCCTTGCGGGCGAGGACCTCTGCGGAGCGGGGGCCGGGGAGCGACGTGAGCACGCGACGAACCTGCGGGAGCGCGGGTCCGCCGGAGGGCACGGTGGTGGTCTCGTCGATAAGGGTCATGCGGCGAGGCTACGTGTCCCGACCCGCGGGTTGCATTCACCGCAGCGTATAATTCGGGTTGGAGATTCGCCGTCGCGTACAAGCACGGCGGCGACGGGGAGGCGCAACCGTGGATGGCACACCGACGCCGACGCTGCGCGCGCTGCTCGGCCGGCGCGACCTGCGGCTGCGCCTCGTGCTCGACGAGGCGTCCCTCGCCGTCGAGGCCCTGGACCGCCCCATGCGCTGGGTGCACAGCTCCGATCTCACCGACCCGACGCCCTTCCTGGCCGACGATCTGGTGCTGCTGACCACGGGCACGCAGTTCGACGGCGCCCGTCCCCGCGACGTCGACGCCTACGTCGCCCGGCTCGCGCAGCGTGGCGTCCTCGGCCTGGGATTCGGGTCCGGAGTGCACCGCGTGGGCGTGCCCGCCGAGCTCATCGCCGCGTGCGCGGCGCGCGGGCTGGCACTGTTCGAGGTGCCCTACGACATCCCGTTCATCGCGATCGCCCGGGCCCACGCCGAGGCGATCGCCGCACAGGCGTACGCGCGGCGCACCTGGGCACTCGAGACGCAGCGCGCACTCGCCATCGCCGCGCTGCGTCCGCGCGGCCTGGAGGCGACGCTCACCGAACTGGCCAGGCGGCTGGACTGCTGGGTCGGCATGTACGACGCCTCCGGAGCCCTGGTGCACGAACACCCGCACGGCGACAGCACGGCCGACCCAGGCCGGCAGCGCGAGGCCATCGCCTCGATGGCATCCGCTCTGCTCGCCCGCGGGGGATCCGCCAGCCGCACCCTCGAGCACGGCGGCACCACCCACACGCTCTTCACGCTGGGTCGCACCGGTCATCTGCGCGGGGTGATCGCGATCGCCGCGGCGGCCCACGACCCGGAGACACGGGCCGTGGTGACGTCGGTGATCGCCATGGCCGGACTCGCGCTGGAGCAGGGCGAGCAGCTGTCGCGCAGCCGCCGGCGACTGCACAGGCAGCTGCTGGGCTCGCTGCTCGAGGACGACCCGTCGCTGGCCCGCCGAGTGCTCGGCGCCCTGCCCCCGGCGCCGGTGGTGGTGGCCCTGGCCGAGGGCGAGCGAGCAGGGGCGCTCGCGGAGTGGGCCGATCAGCAGCGCAGCGACGCCGCCCCTCCCCCGTTCGTCGCCGAGAGCGCGGACGGTGTGGTCATCTGCCTGCACGAGACGGATGCCGGATCGCTGGAGGACCTCGCGACGCGCTTCGCGGTGCGCATCGGCGTGTCGGATCCCGCCGACTACTCCGCGTTCTCCCGCGCGCACGCGCAGGCCGCCGCGGCGCTGCGCCGGGGCCGACCCGGTGTCACGCTGTACCGCCAGGTGGGCACGGCGAGCGTGCTGTCGGCGCTGCTCACCGACGAGGCTCGGCTGGTCGCGGCGTCCCGCCTGGCGCCACTGCGGGCGCACGACGCCCAGGGGGGCGAGCTGGAGCGCAGCCTGCGGGTGTGGCTCGAGCACGACGCGCAGTTCGAGCAGGCGGCATCCGCTCTCGGCATCCATCGGCACACGCTGCGCACGCGCGTGGCGCAGGCCGGCACGCTGCTGGGCGTCGACCTCGGCGCGTTCCCCGCGCGCGCGGAGCTGTGGGCGGCGCTGCAGGCCGCACAGGACTGAGCCCCACGCCGCAATTGCGTGGGATCGTCGTGGGATCCGCGCGGGAACCCGGACGAACCCGGCATCGGCCCGGCGTGTCGCCGCCCGACACGCCGCCGCGCGGTCGGCTGGTCCGGGATTTCACACGAGCGGATGCCGGGGCGCGTGCGCTTCCAGGAACTCGTACACGTCGGTCGTGTCGACGCCAGGGAAGGCGCCGGTGGGCAACGTGGCGAGCAGGGTGCGGGGCGTCCGCACGTTCGGCCAGGAGTTCTCACGCCAGCGCTCCTCGAGCTCGGCGGGTGCGCGGCGGCAGCACGTCTCGACCGAGTGCTTGGAGACACCGCGGTGCGGGGTGTCCCGCCCGACGAACCACTTCGTGTCGTCGAAGCGGACGCCGACGCTCACCGAGTGCAGGCCCTCGCTGGACGGCTCGACGCGCGCGGTGCACCAGTAGGTGCCGTTGCCGGTGTCGGTGTACTGGTAGTACGGGTTGAACCGGTCCTCGACGTCGAACACGACACGGCTGGTCCACCGCCGGCAGCACATCTGCCCCTCGATGGCGCCGAGCCGGTCGGTCGGGAAGTTCACGTCGTCGTTCTCGTACGCCTTGGTGATCGTGCCTGACTCGTGCACCTTCAGGAAGTGCACCGGGATGTCGAGGTGGCGGGTGGCCAGGTTCGTGAAGCGGTGCGCGGCGGTCTCGTACGAGACCGAGTAGGCGTCACGCAGGTCCTCGATGGAGACCGCACGGCGGGACTTGGCATCGCGCAGCACCGGCACGACGTGCGCCTCGGGCATGAGCAGCGCACCGGTGAGGTAGTTGGTCTCCACCCGCTGGCGCAGGAACTCCGCGTAGCTGCGGGGTTCGCCGTGGCCGAGGATGCGGCTGGAGAGCGCCTGGAGCACGGCGGTGCGCGCGTCGCCCTTGGCCGGGATCCGGCTGGACAGATACAGCCGCCCGTTCGCCAGGTCGGCGACGCTGCGGGTGGTCTGCGGCAGGTCAGGCGCGTAGTGCAGCGTGAAGCCGAGGTGTGCCGCGATCTCCGAGGCGGTGCGCTGGGTGAGCGGTCCGCCGGGATGCCCGACAGCGGCGAGGATCTCGGCCGCCTTGCGCTCCAGATCGGGGAAGTGGTTGTCCTGTCTGCGCATCAGGTGGCGCAGCTCGACGTTGGCGCGCCGCGCCTCCTCCGGCGTCGCCGCCCGCTCGTCGCGCAGCCGTTCGATCTCGCCGTGCAACGCCAGCATCGCGGCGAGCGCCTCGGTCGGCAGCGACTTGGGGATGCGGAACGGCGACAGCCCGAGCGCCTGGAACGTCTGCCCGCGCATGGCGCGCTCCAGCGCGATCTCCATCGTGCTGCGCTCGTCGAGCGGTTCTGACTCGAGGATGCCGTCGAGCGTCGTCCCCAGCACCCGCGCGATGGTCCGCAGCAGCGTGAGCTTCGGCTCGCGCTTGCCTGTTTCGAACATCGACACCTGGCTGGGTGCGCGACCGATGGCGGCGGCCAGCTCCTCCAGCGTCATCCTGCGTTCGGTGCGGAGCTTGCGGATCCGCCGCCCGATGGTGAGGGCGTCGGCCTCTTCCACGGCATCCAGGGTGGTCATGCCGGCCAGTGTCTCACAACAGCAGAAATTCGGTCAAACTTCTCTCGTGGATTGGTCATCGGAGTCGCAGTTCTTCACGGAAAGTGGATGCACGCCCTCTCTCGGGAGAACCCGGACGAGACCCACGCAGAGGAGAGATCAATGACGAACACCGCACCTCGCCCCGCCGGACTCCGCGCCGGCGACCAGATCCAGACGGCAGCCGAGCTGCAGGAGAGCTGGGACACCGACCCCCGCTGGGACGGCGTCGAGCGCACATACTCGGCGGAGGACGTCATCCGCATCCGCGGCTCGGTACGCGAGGAGCACACCCTCGCGCGCCGCGGCGCCGAGAACCTGTGGAACCTGTTGAACACCGAGGACAGCATCCGCGCCCTCGGCGCCTACACCGGCGGCCAGGCGGTGCAGCAGGTGCGCGCCGGACTGAAGGCGATCTACCTCTCCGGCTGGCAGGTCGCCGCCGACGGCAACCTCGCCGGTCAGACCTACCCCGACCAGTCGCTGTACCCGGCGAACTCGGTGCCGGCGGTGGTGCGCCGTATCAACAACGCGCTGCTGCGTCAGGACCAGCTGGAGCACGCCGAGGGCACCGTCACGCGCGACTGGCTGGCGCCCATCGTCGCCGACGCCGAGGCCGGCTTCGGTGGACCGTTGAACGCGTACGAACTCGCGCAGTCGCTCATCCAGGCCGGCGCCGCCGGCATCCACTGGGAGGACCAGCTGGCCAGCGAGAAGAAGTGCGGCCACCTGGGGGGCAAGGTGCTCGTGCCCACGCAGCAGCACATCCGCACGCTCAACGCCGCCCGGCTCGCGGCCGACGTCGCCGGCGTCCCCACCGTGATCATCGCCCGCACCGATGCGCTGGCGGCCGACCTGCTCACCAGCGACGTGGATGAGCGCGACCGCGAGTTCACCACCGGCGAGCGCACCAGCGAGGGCTTCTACCGGATCCGGCCCGGCATCGAATCCGTCATCAGCCGCGGCCTCGCCTTCGCGCCCTACGCCGACCTGCTGTGGGTCGAGACCGGCGAGCCCGACATCGCACTCGCCAGGGACTTCGCCGCCGCCATCCACGAACGGTTCCCCGGCAAGATGCTCGCGTACAACTGCTCGCCGAGCTTCAACTGGAAACGGCACCTGTCCGACGCGCAGATCGCGACGTTCCAGCAGGAGCTGGCCGAACTGGGCTACAAGTTCCAGTTCATCACGCTGGCCGGCTTCCACGCCCTGAACTACTCGATGTTCGATCTCGCCCGCGGCTACGCCGAGCGCGCCATGAGCGCGTACGTCGAGCTGCAGGAGGCCGAGTTCGCCGCCGAGGCATCCGGCTACACCGCCACGCGCCACCAGCGCGAGGCCGGCACCGGCTACTTCGACGTGATCTCCACCGCGCTCAACCCCGACAGCGCCACGCTCGCCCTGGCCGGCTCCACCGAGACGGCTCAGTTCCACTGACCCCCACCCTGTTCCCGTCAATCTCCCGTTTGGGGCGGATTCTCGCGTTCGGGGCGGCACACACCCGCCCCGAACGCGAGAATCCGCCCCAAACCCCACAGGACAACGCACTTCACGACGAAGGACTTCCGATCATGAGCACTCCCACCACGCCGATCGAGACCATGCGTCTCGGCCCGGCACTGACCATCACCGGGCCGCTGCGCGACCGGTTCGACGAGATCCTCACGCCGGAGGCGCTGGCGTTCCTCACCGAGCTGCACCACCGGTTCGCCTCACGCCGCCACGACCGCCTCGCCGACCGGATGCGCCGCCGCTTCGAGATCGGCAATGGGCACGATCCGCACTTCCGCGACGACACCGCGCACATCCGCGAGGATGCCGAATGGCGGGTCGCCGGCGCCGGACCGGGGCTCGAGGACCGCCGGGTGGAGATCACCGGCCCCACCGATCCGAAGATGACCATCAACGCGCTGAACTCCGGCGCACGCGTGTGGCTCGCCGACCAGGAGGACGCCACCAGCCCTACCTGGCAGAACGTCATCGGCGGCCAGCTGTCGCTGCGCGACGCGATCCGCGGCGAGCTCAGTCACACGAGCCCCGAGGGCAAGGAGTACCGCGTCACCGCCGAGCGCACCCCGACGATCGTCATGCGTCCGCGCGGCTGGCACCTCCCGGAGAAGCACCTGGAGTTCACCGACCGGTCGGGCCGCACCACCGCGGCATCCGGTTCGCTGGTCGATTTCGGGCTGTACTTCGTGCACAGTGCGCAGGCGCTCATCGACGCCGGCCGCGGGCCGTACTTCTACCTGCCGAAGCTCGAGTCCAGCGAGGAGGCCCGACTGTGGGACGACGTGTTCTCGTTCAGCGAGGAGTACATCGGCATCCCGCACGGCACCATCCGCGCGACGGTCCTGATCGAGACGCTCCCCGCGGCGTTCGAGATGGAGGAGATCCTGTTCGAGCTGCGTGACCACTGCGCGGGGCTGAACGCCGGCCGTTGGGACTACATCTTCTCGATCATCAAGAACTACCGGGGTCGCGGGGCCCGGTTCGTGCTCCCCGACCGCAGCGAGGTCACCATGACCGTGCCGTTCATGCGGGCCTACACCGAGCTGCTGGTGAAGACGTGCCACAAGCGCGGCGCCTACGCGATCGGCGGCATGAGCGCCTTCATCCCGAACCGCCGCGACCCCGAGGTCACGGCGCGGGCGCTGGACAAGGTCGCCGCGGACAAGAAGCGCGAGGCCGGCGACGGGTTCGACGGCACCTGGGTCGCCCACCCCGATCTCATCCCGGCGGCGCAGGCCGAGTTCGATGCGGTGCTGGGCGACCGGCCGCACCAGCTCGACCGCCGGCGCGACGACGTCGAGGTGCGTCCCGCCGAGCTGATCGACCTGCACATCGGTCGGCCGATCACCGCGCAGGGCGTGCACGACAACGTCTCGGTGGCCATCCGCTACATCGAGGCGTGGCTGCGGGGCCTGGGCGCGGTCGCCATCGACAACCTGATGGAGGATGCCGCGACCGCCGAGATCAGCCGCTCGCAGGTGTGGCAGTGGATCCACCAGGACCGCACCACCGAGAACGGCACCCCGATCACCGTGGAGTACGTCGAGGGGCTGATCGCCGAAGTGCTGGCATCCGTCCCCCGCTTCGAGGGCGACCGGTTCGACGACGCGGCCGAGGTGTTCCGCGAGGTGTCGCTGCGGGAGGAATTCCCCGAGTTCCTCACCACCGGGGCATACTCGAAGCACCTCGTGGAGCAGGACTGACGACTGTCCGCCGGGGATCCGATACGACGACACGAGAGGAAGCCCGATGACCAGCACCGCGGACCTGTACGACGAGCACGGTGAGAACCTGCAGTCGCTGCCCCTGCAGCTGCGCTCGTTCGGTGGGCACGCGGCGTTCGAGGGGCCGGTCCGCACGGTGCGCTGCTTCCAGGACAATCAGCTCGTCAAGGACCTGCTGGCCACTCCGGGTGACGGCGCGGTGCTCGTCATCGACGGGGAGGGCTCGCTGGGCACCGCCCTCATGGGCGACATGATCGCGCAGAGCGCGGTCGACAACGGCTGGGCGGGCGTCGTGATCCACGGCGCGATCCGCGACAGCGTCGCCATCGGCTCGCTCCCGCTCGGCGTGAAGGCGCTGGGCACCAACCCGCGCAAGAGCGGCAAGACCGGGCAGGGCGAGGTCGACGCGACCGTCGAGTTCGGCGGCGTCACGTTCCGCCCCGGCGCCCGGCTGTACGCCGACGAGGACGGCATCCTGGTCGAACGCTGACCGGCCGCGCGCTGACCGGCCCGCACTGACCGGCCCCGTGCCGTCGCGCCGGGCGTACTCTGAGGGCATGGCCGAAATCAGCAGCGAGCGGCGCGCCCTCCTGGAGGGGGTCGCCGGCGAGTTCCTGCACGAGTACCCCCGCGGTGCGCGCCTGCTGGCGGTCGCCGGGGCGGATGCCGGCCGCGCGGCCGACTTCGCCCGCGATCTGGCATCCGTGCTGGCCGAGCGGGGTCTCGCGACGTCCTCCGTCGCGCAGGACGGTCGCGGCGAGCACGAGCTGCGGGCGGAGGTCGCCGCTCCGGTGCGCGCCGAACGGGCGGATGCCGTCACGATCGTGTCCGGAGACGGCTCACTGCTCGCAGACCGCACGCGCGGCCTGTGGCACTCCAGCGTCTGCGTCGTGGCCGGCGACGAGGAGGCGAACACGCTGGCATCCGCCATCGTCGACGCCACCGACCCGGACCGCCCGATCCGCCGCCTGGCGGACTACTGCCAATGCGACATCGAGTAGCGGACGAGCCGGAGTTTTCCCGTCGCGGAAAGATCCGCCCTTCTTGCATGCCGTCGACGCCGTAAGGCCTCACTCCGCGGGACGCCGCCGGGTACGCTCGTAGCGTGACCGAACGCGCCCCTCTCTCCCGCAAGCTGTCCGCCATCGCCGAGTCCGCCACCCTCAAGGTGGACGCCAAGGCCAAGGCCCTCAAGGCCGAGGGCAAGCCCGTCATCTCGTATGCGGCCGGCGAGCCCGACTTCGCCACGCCGCAGTTCATCGTGGATGCCGCCGCCGAGGCCCTCGCCGACCCGGCCAGCTACCGGTACACCCCCGCACCCGGTCTTCCTGCGCTGCGTGAGGCGATCGCCGCCAAGACGCTGCGCGACTCCGGCCTGGAGGCCTCGCCGAACCAGGTGATCGTCACCAACGGCGGCAAGCAGGCCGTATACCAGGCCTTCCAGGCCGTGGTGAACCCCGGCGACGAGGTGCTGCTGCCCGCGCCGTACTGGACGACCTACCCCGAGGCGATCCGCCTCGCCGACGGCATCCCGGTCGAGGTGTTCGCCGGAGCCGACCAGGACTACAAGGTGACCGTCGAGCAGCTCGAGGAGGCGCGTACCGACCGCACCACCGTGCTCGTGTTCGTCTCGCCGTCCAACCCGACCGGATCGGTATACACCGCCGAGGAGACCAAGGCGATCGCCGAATGGGCGCTCGAGTACGGCATCTGGATCATCTCCGACGAGATCTACCAGAACCTCACCTACGAGGGTGTCAAGGCGACGTCGATCGTCGAGGCCGTCCCGGACGTCGCCGGCCAGACCATCCTCGTGAACGGGGTCGCGAAGACGTACGCCATGACCGGCTGGCGGGTGGGCTGGATGGTGGGACCTGCGGATGCCATCAAGATCGCCGGCAACCTGCAGTCGCATCTATCCAGCAACGTGAACAACGTGGCGCAGAAGGCGGCGATCGCCGCGCTGAACGGCCCGCAGGCCGAGGCGCAGCAGATGCGCGAGGCGTTCGACCGCCGTCGCCGCCTGATCGTGTCGGAGCTGTCGAAGATCGACGGCATGCGGGTACCCAATCCGACCGGCGCCTTCTACGTGTACCCCGACGTGCAGGGCCTGCTCGGCCGCACGTGGGGAGGCGTCACGCCGACCACGTCCCTCGAGCTCGCCGACCTGATCCTCGACCAGGCCGAGGTCGCGGTGGTGCCCGGTGAGGCGTTCGGCCCGTCCGGCTACATCCGGATGTCGTACGCGCTCGGCGACGACGCCCTGCTCGAGGGCGTCCAGCGCCTGCAGCGACTGTTCGCCTCCTGACGCTTTCGCGGGCTGCAGGCTCGACTCGCGACACCCGGTGGCACGCGAGTGCACGGTTTACCGTCGAGTGCACGGCATCCCGGCGCACGCAAGCCGTGCGCTCGGCGGGATCCGGTGCACTCGAAGCGGGCGGGGCTAGAGCTCCACACCCACCAGCACGGGTTCGGGTTGCAACAGCAACCCGTACTCGGCGTGCACGCGGCTCTGGATGAACCGGGCGAGTTCGCTGATCTCGCCGGCGGTCGCCGTGCCACGGTTGGTCAGGGCGAGCGCATGCTTGGTCGACACCGACGCGCGCGACTGCGGCAGCTTGAAACCCTTGCGGATGCCGGAGTTCTCGATCAGCCAGGCCGCACTGACCTTCACCTTGGCCTCGTGCGCCTCGGCGTGCGGGACGACGCCGCCGTAGGAAGCGAGCGGGATGACGGTGACGGCGTCCAGGTCGGGCTCGACCGTCCAACGCGGGCACTCCGCCGGCAGGGTGCGGGCGACGTGCTCTGGGACGATCGCATTCTGGAAGAACGACCCGGCGCTGTAGGTGTCGGGGTCGGCGTCGTCGAGCAGCATCCCCTTCATGGCGCGGGTGGCGAGGATGCGCTCGCGCACCCACCGCAGCGGCACCGGGTCGAAGCCCTCGAGCCCGAGCGCACGGCGCAGCTGCTCTCCGCGCACCACGCGCCCGCCCTCGCCCGTGACGGCCAGGTCGAGGGTGACGGAGAGGATCACCGCCCGCCGGTCCGGCACCCCGCCGTAGTGGTGCTTGAGCACCGAGGTGCGAAAGCCCAGCCCGAGCTCCGCGGCCGGCACGACGACCGGCTCCGAGGCGTGCTCGTCGATGAGTTCGACCTCGACGAGCGTCTCCTGGATCTCCTGCCCGTAGGCGCCCACGTTCTGCACCGGCGCGGCACCGACGGTGCCGGGGATGCCGCTCATCGCCTCGATGCCCGCGTAGCCGCGCTCGACGGCGTACGCGACGAGCTCGTCCCAGGAGTGACCGGCCTGCACACGCAGCCGCACTCGTCCCTCGTGCGGAGACGGCAGCTCCTCGATGCCGGTGGTGAGCACTCGGATCACGGTGCCGTCGAACGGCTGGTCCCCGGCGAACAGGTTGGAGCCGCCGCCCAGCACGAACCAGTCGTCGCCGTCGGACCAGACGTCCTGCAGCGCGTCGATCAGTTCGGCGGTGGTCGTCGCCTCCAGCATCCGCCGCGGGGCGGCGCCGGTGCGCAGGGTCGTGAGCGAGCGCAGGGGCAGCGGGCTGACCTCGCGCATGTCAGAGGGCGACCCGCAGCTGCGCCTTCACGAGCACCGTGGTGTCGGAGTGCTTGACCATGAAGTCGATGCGGGCGGACTCCTCGTCCACCGCGCCCACCTTGGCGAGCACGTGCACATCGGCGCCGTCGGTCGGGTGCACGACGACCGGCTTGGTGAAGCGCACGCCGTAGTCGAGGATCCCCTTCACGTCGCCGAGCGCCGAGACCACCACGGACGAAGCGATGCCCATCGTGAGCATGCCGTGCGCGAGCACGCCGGGAAGCCCCACCTCGGCGGCGACGTCGTCGCGGTAGTGGATGGGGTTGAAGTCACCCGAGGCGCCGGCGTAGCGCACCAGCGACTCGCGGGTCAGGTGCACGGTGCGCTCGGCGATGACGTCGCCGACCGTGAAGCGCGCGGCCATCACTCCCCCTCTCCGACCAGCAGGACGCTGGTCGCGGTCACCACGTGCGCGCCGGTGGCGTCGGTGACCTCCGCCTCGCTGGTGATCATCGCGTTGCCGCCGAGAGCGCGGATGCCGGTGACGCGCAGCCGTCCGGTCAGCTCGTCGCCCGCCACGATCGGGCGCGAGTACTGGAAGCGCTGCTCGGCGTGGATGGTGCGCGCCAGCACGATGCCCGAGTCCGGCTCGGCGAGCAGCTGCTGCAGCGTCTGGTCCTGGATCACCATCGCGAAGGTCGGCGGGGCGACGACGTCGGCGTAGCCGAGTGCGCGCGCCGCGTCGACGTCGGTGTGCAGGGGCGCATCGGCGAAGACGGCGCGGGCGAACTCGCGCACCTTCTCCCGGCCGACGAGGTAGGGGGCCGTCGGCGGGAACTCCCGGCCGACCAGATCGTTGTTCACGGGCACCCCTCGATCCTACCCAGGCCCGTCACAACGCCTCGGGTCTCGTGCGATTGTGTGCGGATGCTTGACCGCGGCGCGCCATCGTGATGCACTGTGATTGTTTCGGCACCACTTCAAGCAGAATCAATCAAGAGTGAGGACAACGATGACCTTCTCCCCTCCCCGCCGCCGTCTGCGCGCCGCGGCGCTGGGCGCGGCCGCGGCGCTCGCGGTCACGGGCTTCGGCCTGACCGCGTTGGCTGCACCCGCGGCATCCGCGGCGACCGCCGCCACCTCCCCCACCCCGATCACCCCCATTCCGGCGACCCCCGAGGTGCCCGTCGCCCAGGACGGTGCCACCCTCGGCGCCATCACCGGCGTCGAGCGCGACGGGTCGACCGTCACGCTGACCGCCGAGCGCGGCGCCATGCGCGTGACGTTCCTTGAGAACGGCACGTTCCGCCTCGAGGCCGACCCGAGCGGAAAGTTCACCGACCCGGCGAACACGCCCCAGAACGACCCGGCGCGGACGGCGAACATCGTCGTCGGCGCCGCCACGTTCGACGGCGCCGAGGTGGCCCTCGAGGAAGGCGACCTGATCCGCATCGCCTCAGAGTCGGTGATCGTCACGGTCGACCGTGCGACCTCCGCGGTCTCCGCCACCCGCACCGACGGCACGGTGATCTTCGCCGAATCCGCCCCGCTGTCGTTCGGGACGAGGTCGGCCACGCAGCACCTCCAGCCGACCGAGGGAGAGCAGTTCCTCGGCGGCGGAATGCAGAACGGCCGCAGCATCCACACCGGGTCGGTCATCAACGTCGCCCGCAACTACGACTGGGATGACGAGGGCTACCCGAACGCGGTGCCGTACTACATGTCGTCGCAGGGCTACGGTGTGCTGCGCAACACGTTCGCCCGCGGCACGTACGACTTCAAGAACGGCACGACCACGCACGAGGAGCGCCGGTTCGACGCGTACTACTTCGTCGGCGACTACACGCAGTCGCTGGAGTCGTACACGCAGCTCACCGGTCGACCGATGATGCCGCCGGTGTACGCGCTCGAGTACGGTGACGCGGACTGCTACAACCGCTCGAACCCCGACTACCAGGGCGCCCGCGTGGAGGGGAAGCTGCGCACCCCCGACGCGCTGGAGATCGCAAAGGACTTCGTCGAGCACGACATGCCCGGCGGCTGGATGCTGGTCAACGACGGCTACGGCTGCGAGTATCAGGAACTGCCCGAGACGGTGGACGCGATCGAGGAGCAGACCGGCCTGAAGACCGGCCTGTGGACCGAGCGTTCCCTCACCGAGCAGGAGTACGAGGTGGGCGAGGCCGGCATCCGCCTCCGCAAGCTCGACGTCGCCTGGGTCGGCAGCGGCTACCGGCTGGCGCTGACCGGGTGCGAGGCCGCGCACGACGGCATCGAGAAGCACTCCGACGCGCGTGGCACCTCTCTCATGGTCGAGGGCTGGGCTGGCGCGCAGCGCTGCGGCATGCAGTGGACAGGTGACCACTCCGGCAACCTGGACGCGGTGCGCTGGCAGGTGTCGGCGCTGACCGGAGCCGGCAACTCCGGCCTGCCGTTCACCACCGGCGACGTGGACGGCATCTTCGGCGGCTCCGCCGAGAGCTACGTGCGCGACCTGCAGTGGAAGGCGTTCGCGCCGGCACTGTACTCGATGAGCGGCTGGGCTTCGGTCGACAAGCGCCCGTGGCTGTACGGCGAGCAGGCCACCGCGATCAACCGGTCCTACCTGCAGCTGCGTCAGCGCCTCATGCCGTACATCTACACGCTGGCGGCGGAGTCGCACCGCAGCGGTCTGCCGATGATGCGCTCGCTCGCGCTGGAGTACCCGAAGGATCCGGGTTCGTACAGCGTCGAGGCCAACAACGAGTTCCTGCTCGGCAGCGACTACCTGGTGGCACCGGTGTTCACCAAGAGCGACGTTCGCAACGGCATCTACCTGCCGGCCGGCGAGCGCTGGGTGGACTTCTGGACCGGCACCGTGCACGAGGGCGGGCAGGTGCTCAACGGGCACCCAGCGCCGCTCGACAAGCTGCCGATCTTCGTGCGCGCCGGCGCGCTGGTGCCGCAGGGCATCGCCGCGCGCAACGCCGCGCTGACCCCGGAGGACGCGCCGATCACCCTGTCGCTGTACCCGCAGGGCAAGAGTTCGTTCTCGCTGTACGAGGACGACAAGCTCACCCGGGCCTACGCCGACGGCGAGGCCAGCACGCAGAAGTTCACCGTCGACGCCCCCGCCGCCGGCGAGAAGGGCACGGTGACCATCGGCATCGGCGAGCGCAGCGGGTCGTACGACGGGATGGCTGACGCCCGCCGCTATGTCATCGAGGCGCACACCGGCTCGGCCCCGAAGAACGTCACGGTCGGCGGGGAGCGCCTCGCCGAGGCGGCGTCCGCGGAGGCCCTCGCCGAGCAGGAGTCCGGCTGGTTCTTCGACGCCGAGCGGGCGGGTGGCGTGATCACCGTGAAGCTGGCGCCGCTGGCATCCGGCCAGAGCACCGAGGTGGTGCTCGCCGCCACGAGCGCGGTGGGCGGGCGCGATGCGGATGCCGTCGCGGCATCCGTCTCGGTCGATCTCGCCGACCGCGTCTTCCAGGGTGAGAAGACGACCGTCACCGCCACGTTCGCCAACACCGGGACGAAGAAGAAGGAAGGCGTCGTGCTGACCCCGCAGACGCCGGAGGGCTGGACGCTGCTGTCGGCGGAGGGTGACAAGCCCGGGCTCGTGGAACCCGGCGCGTCCGCCACCGCGACGTTCGAGTTCCAGGTGACCGATGCCGCTGCGGCGGACCTGCAGACGGTGACCGTGGTCGCCGATTACACCTCGCAGAAGTCGGCACAGTCCGTCTCCGGGGCGAACCAGATCTACGTCGCATACGGGTCGCTGGCCGGCGCGTACAACGCCGACTCGGTGACGACGATCGAGACGGCGAAGGCCGGCGACTTCGACGGCGGGGGCGCGACGTTCTCGGCCGAGGCGCTGGCTCGTGCCGGGGTCACCCCGGGCTCGACGGTGACGGTCGGCAGCGGTGAGGCGGCGATCGAGTACACCTGGCCGGTTCCGACCGGCGCGGCGGATTCGGTGTCGCCTGCCGGGCAGACCATCTCGCTGTCCGGGTCGGGGACGCACCTCGCCGTGCTCGCGTCGGCGGCATCCGGCGGCGGGGTCAACCCGGCGTTCGAACTGCACTACACCGACGGCACCGTCAGCACGCAGAACCTGTTCATCCCGAACTGGCTGCCGCAGGCGTCCGGTCTGGGCGGCGCGAAGGTCGCGATCACCTCGCTGGGCCGTAACAACGGCAACAACCCGGCCGTGTACGAGTACCCGACCTACAAGTACCAGGTGTACTCGAACCTGATCCGGCTGAACCCGGCGAAGGAGCTGGCGTATGTGGTGCTCCCCACCGAGAGCCGGTTGCGGATCTTCGACTGGAAGGTGGTCGAGCAGCCGCTGCCTCCCGCACCGACCGGTTCGGCGTACGCGTCCGACCTCGACTGGGTGAGCGCGGTCAACGGCTGGGGCGTGATCGGCATCGACGTGGCCAACAAGGACTCCGCGTCGTCGCCGGACAAGCCGCTGGCGGTCAACTACGTCGATCCGGCCACGGGTGAGAACCCGACGTACGAGAAGGGCCTCGGCGTGCACGCGCTGTCGAAGATCACCTACTATCTGGGAGGCGAGTGCAGCGCGTTCACCGCCGAGGTGGGTCTGGAGGCCGGCTTCGCCGGGAACGTGATCTTCAAGGTCAACGCCGACGACGTCAATCGCTACCAGTCGCGCACGTTCACCCCGGGCTTCGCTCCCGAGTCGGTGAACGTCGACCTCGCCGGGGCGCAGTACGTCGACCTGATCGTCGAGGCACCGGGAAGCATCAACGGCGCGCACGGCGTGTGGGGTGACGCGAAGTTCACCTGCGAGTGAACCGAACCCGCTGCGGCGGATGAGCGGGGGCGGTGTCCGGAACCGGGCGCCGCCCCTTCGCGTCGGTCAGCGCCGGCGGCCGCGGATCAGCGCCGACGGCCCCACCATGCGTGGGTCTCGGTCAGCGCCGGCGGCCGCGGATGGCTTTGAGCGCCATCTGCACGGCGATGACGACGAGGTAGGCCGCGAAGAGGATGTTGGCCGCGAACGGATCGATGACCGTGGCCAGCCAGGCGCCGAGGGCAGTCGTGGTGCATGCGGCGACGCCGATGATGGCGGCCGCCACCAGATCGACGTTCCGGTGCCGGATGTTGCCGATCGTCCCCGACACGGCGGTGGGGATCATCATGAGCAGCGATGTGCCCTTGGCGACGAGGTCGCTGGTGCCGAAGACGAGCATCAGCACCGGCACGACGATGACGCCGCCGCCGACGCCGATGAGGCCGGCGAGGATGCCGGTGGCCACGCCCACCAGGGCGAGGCCCGCGCCGCTCCACCAGTCCAGCACCAGGACGGCATCCCGGGACGGGATGATCAGGAACAGGCTGACGATCACCACGGCGAGAAAGCCGACGAAGCCCCAGCGCAGCGCGGTCTGCGACACGCGTGGAAGCAGGCGGGTGCCGATCTGCGCGCCCACCACGGCACCGGCGGCGAGGATCAGCGCGGGGATCCATGCCACCGCTCCGGCCACGGCGTAGGAGATCACGCCGACGCTCGCGGTCGGCACGATCGCCGCGAGCGACGTTCCCGCGGCGCGGCGCTGGTCGAAGTGCAGCAGCAGCACCAGCAGCGGCACGATGATCGTCCCGCCTCCCACGCCGAACAGTCCGGAGAGCAGACCAGCGGTCAAACCGATGAGCACGAAGCTCAGATACGCGCGAGGCTCCCGGGTGATGGCCTGGTCCGCGTTCATCCGACCAGCCTATCCCCGGGAGCCTCCCGTCCCCCGCGCCGCGGGGCGGCGCTCAGACCTCCTGGTCCGCCTTGATCGGCACCGCGATCGACTCGGTGAGAGCCTGTTCGTAACGCCGCTGACGGCGACGCAGCCAGAGGCCGCCGGCGATCAGCACGGCCAGCGCGATGTACGCGGCCGCGGCGAACGGCTGCATGATCAGGGTGGACAGGTCGCCCTGGCTGAGCTGCAGCGCGCGGCGCAGCTGGTCCTCGCCCATCGGTCCCAGGATCATGCCCACCACCAGGGGTGCCACCGGGTAGCCGTACCGCCGCATGAAGTAGCCGAGCACACCGATGATCGCCAAGATCAGCACGTCGACGACCGCGAAGCTCAGCGCGTACGCGCCGAACGCCGCGAACAGCAGGATGCCGGCGTACAGGTACGGCCGCGGGATCTGCAGCAGCTTCACCCACATGCCCACCAGCGGCAGGTTGAGGATGATCAGGATGACGTTGCCGATGTACAGGCTCGCCACCAGCGCCCACACCAGCCCGGGCTGATTCTGGAACAGCTGCGGACCGGGCTGCAGCCCGTACGACTGCAGCGCGTACAGCATCATCGCGGCGGTGGCGGTGGTGGGCAGGCCGAGCGTCAGCAGCGGGACGAGCACGCCCGCGGCCGCGGCGTTGTTGGCCGACTCCGGACCGGCGACGCCTTCGATGGCGCCCCGGCCGAACTCCTCCTTGTGCCGCGACAGCTTGCGCTCGGTGGCGTAGGACAGGAACGTCGCGACATCCGCACCGCCGGCGGGGATCGTGCCGATCGGGAACCCGATCGCCGTCCCGCGCAGCCACGGCTTCCAGGAGCGCTTCCAGTCCTGCCTGGTCATCCAGCTGCGCCACCCTCGGGGCACGGGCACGACGTCGATGGGACCGTGCCGCAGCCGCGAGGCGATGTACAGCGTCTCCCCCACCGCGAACAGGCCGACCGCCACGAGCACGATGTCGATGCCGTCGGCGAGCGGCAGCAGACCGAGCGTGTAGCGCTGCTGGCCCGACAGGGTGTCGGTGCCGACAAGGCCGAGGAACAGGCCGACGCCGAGCGAGAGCAGCCCGCGCGGGACGGAGCTGCCGATCAGCGCGCCGACCGTGATGAACGCGATGACGATGAGCGCCACGTAGTCGGACGGGCCGAGGTTGACGGCGAAGCGGGCCAGCACGGGCCCCAGCAGCGTCAGGCCGACGGTGGCGATCGTGCCGGCGACGAACGAGCCGAGCGCGGCGGTTGCGAGTGCGGCGGCGCCGCGGCCCAGCTTGGCCATCTTGTTGCCCTCGATCGCCGTCACGATCGACGCCGACTCGCCGGGGGTGTTCAACAGGATGCTGGTGGTCGAGCCGCCGTACATCCCGCCGTAGTAGATGCCGGCGAACGTGATGATCGCCGCGGTCGGCTCCAGCGTGTACGTGAGCGGCAGCAGCAGCGCGACGGTCATCGCCGGCCCGATGCCGGGGAGCACCCCGACGGCGGTGCCGATCAGCACGCCGAAGAACGCGAAGACGAGGTACTGCGGCTGCAGTGCGGTCGCGAAGCCCTCCAGCAGCAGGGTCCAGGTGTCCATCAGAACATCCCTCCCAGCCAGCCGAACGCCGGCCCCCAGGGCAGCGAGAGGCCGAGCAGTCCGCCGAACACGACCTGCACGATCAGCGCCAGGACGATGCCGACCACGAACGCCAGCCACCAGCGCCTGGCGCCCAGCGACCACGCGACCAGACCGAACAGCAGCGCCGCGGCGGGCGCCCAGCCGATGAGGTCGATGAGCAGGAGATGCGCGACGACCGCGCCGACCAGCTTGGCGATCGCCAGCCAGTCGGTGGGCAGGGTCGGGTCGATGTCCTCGCTGTCCTCCACCTCGGCCCGCTTGCCGCGAAGGATGCCGATGAGCACGGCGACCGCGGAGGCGAGCAGCAGGATGGAGACGAACAGCGGGAACACCGTGGGGCCGACGCGGTTGCCGGCCGGGGCGTGGATGGTGAAGACGCCCACCAGCGCGAACACGCCGAGGGCGAGCATGATCAGGGCGAAGACGAGTTCGCCGATGGGAAGCGACCGGGCGGGCCGGGTGTTCCCGGCCCGCCTGCTCGCGCCCGTCGTCAGCGGCGCGTGCATGATGTCAGCCGCCGATCAGACCGATGTTCTTCAGCGTGCCGGTGACGTCCTCGATGTTCCCCTCCAGGAACTCCTCGAACTCGTCGCCGACCAGGAACGCGTCCGCCCAGCCGCGGGTCTTCAGCACCTCGGTCCACGCCTCACTGTCGTGCAGCTCGGTGACGATGCGCTCGAGCTCGGCCCGCTCGCCGTCGGAGATGCCGCTCGGCGCGATGACTCCGCGCCAGTTGGTGAGCACCACGTCGTAGCCCTCGTCGGTGACCGTGGGCACGTCCGGCAGGTTCTCGGCCGGCTCCTCGGAGGAGACGGCGAGGGCGCGCATGTCGCCCGACTCGATGTACTGCTGGAACTCGCCGATGCCCGAGATGCCGGCCTCGACCTTGTTGCCGAGGATCAGCGACACGGCCTCGCCGCCGCCCGCGTTCGGGGTGTAGTTGAGCTTCTCGACGATCTCCTGCCCGTCGAGACCTGCGGCCTCGAGCATGAGGCCGGCGAGGATGTGGTCGGCACCGCCCGCGGAGCCGCCGGTGACGCGCACGTTCTGTCCCTTGTCGACGATGTCCTCCACGAGGTCCTCGAGCGTCTTGTACTCGGAGTCCTTCGGGACGACGACGACGAGCGCTTCGTCGGTCAAGCGGGCGATCGGGGTGGTGTCCTCGATGCGGACCTGCGATGCGTTGGTCTCGACGGCGCCCACCATCACCAGCCCCATCACCATGAGGGTGGCGGGATCCTTCTCGTTGGCGAGCTGCGCCAGCCCGACCGTGCCGCCGGCGCCGCCGACGTTGGAGACCGGCGCGGAACCGACGATCTTCTCGCCGGTGAGTACCTCGGCCATGGCACGACCGGTCTGGTCCCACCCGCCACCGGGGTCCGCGGGGACGATGATCTTGACGTCCTCGATGGCGGCGGCCTTCGCGTCGTCGTCACCGCCGCCGCCTGCGGGTGCGCTGCTGCCGGAGCATCCGGTGAGTGCCAGCGCGGCTGCTGCCACGACCGCGGTCAGTGCGGCCATTCGTGATTGCTTCATTTCGCTCCTCCTTGAGCGCATCGGGTGCGTTGAAGTCACTGTAGGAAGGCGTCCACGGCCGCGCTCCCTTTCGAAACTATTGGTCGCGATCGCCGTCAGGACGCGGGACAATGGCCGAATGGCGACCGGGATGACGCTGCGTGTGCAGTTGCTGCTGCTGCAGGCGCTGATCGTGTGCTTGGTGACCGTCGCAGCCGGTGCGATCGCGGGCGTGGTGCAGGAGCGCACCGTCCGCGACGCCTATGAGGACCGGATGCTGGCGGTCGCGCAGTCCATCGCATCGATGCCCGCGATCCTCGACGCGTTCGACGATGCGGATCCGTCCGCCACCATCCAGCCGCTCGCGGAGACGATCCGCAAGGCGTCGGACCTCACCTACGTCGTGGTGGCCGACGCCGACGGCATCCGCTTCTCCCACCCCAACCCGGAGCGGATCGGCGAACGCGTGTCCACCGACCCCTCCGCCCCGCTGTCCGGGCAGATCTACATGGGCACGCAGACCGGCACGCTGGGCACCACCTGGCGGGTGAAGGTGCCGATCTACCAGGGCGATGACGTCATCGGCACGGCATCCGTCGGCATCCTCGAGTCGCAGGGGCGCAACGAGTTCTTCGCCGGCCTGGCGTGGATCATCGGGCCGATGATGATCGCCGCGCTGCTCGGCGTGTTCGGCTCGGCGTGGGTGACCGCCGTGATCCGCCGCCGGATCCACCGGCTGGAGCCGCATCAGATCACCGCGCTGGTCCGCAATCAGGAGACCACGCTGCACGGGCTCAGCGAGGGGGTGATCACGGTGGACGCGGACGGAGTGGTCACCCTGGCCAACGACGCCGCCGCGGGCTTCCTCGGCAGCTCGGCGGACGCGCTGACCGGGGCGCGCGCGGAGGACGTGCTGGACGAGGAGCTGCTGGCGGTGCTGAAGGACGGAGAGGATGCCGGAAGGCCTGTGATCCTCGGCTCGCACGTCCTGGTGGCGCGCAGCACCGGCTCGCAGGTCGACGGCGAGCGGGTGGATGCCACACTGCTGCTGCGCGATCACACCGAGCTGCACGACGTGGTGCGGCGGGTGGAGGCGGCCGACGCGATCATCGCGTTCCGGCGCCGCGCGGCGCTTCCCAAGGGGCTGAGCGCGGAGACCCTGCGACGGGTCGCGGCTGCGCTGGCTCAGCAGCCGGACGCATCGGCGACCGAGATCGGGGAGCGCCTGTCGATCTCGCGGGTCAGCGCCCGACGGTACCTGGAGCACCTGGCGAGCACGGGGCGCGCGATCCGCAGCCTGGACTATTCCACGAAGGGAAGGCCGAGCACCCGGTACCGGGCGAACGATCCGGTGGCCGTCGACGCCGAGCCGGTGGGCTGACGCCGGCGGACGTCTCGGTTCGGCGGTCAACGTCGACGCCGGGTGCGGGCATCACCGGGTGCGGGCGGGTACGACGAAGCCCGCCTCCCCTGATGGGGCGGCGGGCTTCGCTGTGGTGCGAGTGCTTACTCGGACTTCTCGACGACGGCGTCCTCGGCGGCGGCCTCAGCGGCCTCGCCCTCGGCCTGCGACTCGGCGCCGGCCTCGGCGGCCGACGTGTCCTCGGCGGGAGCATCCTCAGCAGTGGTGTCCTCGACCTTGGTCTCCTCGGCCTCGACCGGCTTCTCGGCCTTCTCACCCTTGGGCGCCTCGGCCTTGGTCGACTTGGTCGACTTCACTTCGTCTCGCTCCGCTCGCTCAGTACGGCGCTTCTTCGGGGTGACGGGCTCGAGGACGAGCTCGATCACGGCCATGGGGGCGTTGTCGCCCTTGCGGTTGCCGACCTTGGTGATGCGGGTGTACCCGCCCTCACGCTCGGCGACCAGCGGCGCGATCTCGTTGAAGAGCACGTGTGCGGCGTCCTTGTTGGTGCGCAGCACGGTCAGCGCCCGACGACGAGCGTGCAGGTCGCCGCGCTTCGCGAGGGTGATGAGACGCTCGGCGAGCGGACGCAGGCGCTTGGCCTTGGTCTCGGTCGTCTTGATCGACTTGTGCGTGAACAGCGCCGCTGCGAGGTTCGCGAGAAGAAGGCGCTCGTGGGCGGGGCCGCCTCCGAGGCGGGGTCCCTTGGTGGGCTTGGGCATAATCGTCTAACTCCTGGTCAGAAAGAGGTCGGGTTTCAGAAGGATTCGTCTTCGCTGCCGCCGTAGAAGTGGGCGCCGTCGAAACCCGGCACCGAGTCCTTCAGCGACAGACCGAGCGAGACGAGCTTGTCGCGCACCTCGTCGACCGACTTCTGTCCGAAATTGCGGATGTTCATCAGCTGCGTCTCGGAGAGGGCGACCAGCTCCGCGACGGTGTTGATCCCCTCACGCTTGAGGCAGTTGTACGAGCGGACCGACAGATCGAGGTCCTCGATCGGCATGGAGAGCTCGCTGGAGAGGGCGGCCTCGACCGGCGCCGGGCCGATCTCGATGCCCTCGGCCTCGACGTTCAGCTCGCGGGCGAGGCCGAACAGCTCGGTGAGGGTCTTGGCGGCCGACGCGACGGCGTCGCGCGGGCTGATCGCCGACTTGGTCTCGACGTCGAGGACGAGCTTGTCGAAGTCGGTGCGCTCACCGGCACGGGTGGCGTCGACGCGGTAGCTGACCTTCAGGACCGGCGAGTAGATCGAGTCGATCGGGATCTGACCCGCCTCGGCGTACTCGTTGCGGTTCTGAGCGGCGGACACGTAGCCGCGGCCACGCTCGATGGTCAGCTCGAGCTCGAAACGAGCGGTGTCGTTGAGCGTCGCGATGACCAGGTCGGGGTTGTGCACCTCGACGCCCGCCGGAGCGGAGATGTCGGCCGCGGTGACCTCGCCGGCGCCCGTCTTGCGAAGGTACGCGGTGATGGGCTCGTCGCGCTCGCTGGAGACGACCAGCTGCTTGATGTTGAGGATGATCTCGGTGACGTCTTCCTTCACACCGGGGATCGTGCTGAACTCGTGCAGCACGCCGTCGATGCGGATCGTCGTGACCGCGGCGCCGGGGATCGACGACAGCAGGCTGCGGCGCAGCGCGTTACCGATCGTGTATCCGAATCCGGGCTCCAGCGGCTCGATGACGAACCGGCTACGGTTCTCGGAGATCTTTTCCTCGGTGAGAGTGGGACGCTGTGCGATGAGCACTATGTGTTCCTTTCGATCACATGCCCGCTATATGACATGTGGTGGGGTGAGGTCTTGAGTTGTGAAAATCTGCGGGCGAGGGCGCCGGCGTCCTGGGTCCCTGAGCGAGTCGAAGGGCCCTGGGACGCCGGCGTCCTCACGCGATCAGACGCGGCGGCGCTTCGGCGGACGGCATCCGTTGTGCGCCTGCGGCGTTACGTCCTGGATCGAGCCGACCTCGAGGCCGGCGGCCTGAAGCGAGCGGATCGCGGTCTCGCGGCCCGAACCCGGACCCTTCACGAAGACGTCGACCTTCTTGACGCCGTGCTCCGCAGCCTGGCGGGCGGCGGACTCCGCTGCCATACCGGCGGCGTACGGCGTCGACTTGCGCGAGCCCTTGAAGCCCACGCCACCGGACGAGGCCCAGCTGATGACGGCGCCGGACGGGTCGGTGATCGAAACGATCGTGTTGTTGAACGTCGACTTGATGTGGGCCTGGCCCAGCGCGATGTTCTTCTTCTCCTTGCGGCGCGGCTTGCGCGCGGCGGCCTTGGGTGCAGCCATGATGATTCTCTCCTAATCCCTGGCCGCTTAGCGGGCCTTCTTCTTGCCGGCGACCGTGCGCTTCGGGCCCTTGCGGGTGCGCGCGTTGGTCTTGGTGCGCTGACCGCGGACCGGGAGGCCACGACGGTGGCGAAGGCCCTCGTAGGAGCCGATCTCGACCTTGCGGCGGATGTCTGCGGCGACCTCGCGACGGAGGTCACCCTCCACCTTGTAGTTGCCCTCGATGTAGTCGCGCAGTGCGACGAGCTGGTCGTCGGTCAGGTCCTTGACGCGGATCGACTCGTCGATCTCGGTCGCCTTGAGGATCTCGACGGAGCGGGTGCGGCCGATGCCGTAGATGTACGTGAGTGCGATCACCACGCGCTTGTCGCGCGGGATGTCGACGCCGGCAAGACGTGCCATGCGGTTCTCCTGGAGTGTTGTGGAGGTTTGGAGCAGGATCTGTGCTCGGGCCTCCGTCCCGAGGTGTCCCCCTTGCGGGTTGCGATCCTGCCTGTGAGTTTCCGGTCGTGACCACCGGTCGTTGAGCGAGGACGCGCAGCGACCGAGACGAAACGTGTCCGGTATGTATTCAGTTGTGCGCGAGTTTCGACTCGGTCGCCTTCGGCGTCCTCGCTCGATCTTGAGCCGCGAGCGCATCAAGGCGGCTGCGCCGCCGTGATCCGCTCCGGCTCAACCCTGTCGCTGCTTGTGGCGCGGGTTGCTCTTGCAGATCACCATGACGCGTCCGTGACGACGGATCACGCGGCAGTGGTCGCAGATGGGCTTGACGCTCGGGTTGACCTTCATGATTTTCCTGTTCGCTGTCTTCGTGCTGCATCTGGGTGCCTGGGCCCGTCGAAGGGCCCCGGTCCAGTGCGGCCGTTACTTCTCGACCGATCAGCGGTAGCGGTAGACGATGCGGCCGCGAGTCAAGTCGTAGGGGCTGAGCTCCACGACCACGCGGTCCTCGGGGATGATGCGGATGTAGTTCTGCCGCATCTTTCCGGAGATCGTTGCCAGAACCTTGTGACCGTTGCTGAGCTCAACGCGGAACATCGCATTGGGCAGAGCCTCGGACACGACGCCCTCGATCTCGATGACACCGTCTTTCTTAGCCATAGCCTCGCTGACGCTTCTGCAGATCGGCCGATCTGCGGTGGATGGGTGGGGTGGTGCCGTCTTTCGAAGACACGCCTGTTGAAGGCGCAAGGCACCAAAGATCTATGTTAGACCGATCGCGCCCGTCCGGCAACTCGGCGGCGGCGGCTCAGCCGAGCAGGTCGGTGAACTTCTTGAAGTCGGTCTGCTTCTGCAGATCCAGCCGCTCGCCGTTGATCTCCACGGTCGGAGTTCCGGCGATCTCGTGGGCGTCGGCCTGTGCGACGCCGTACTTCTTGTACGTGCCCTCGGTGATGCAGTCGGCGGCGCCTTCCGCGCCCACCTCGGTGGCGTACTGCGCCAGCTGCTCGTCGGTCAGGCCGGGGGTGTTCTCAGCCGGCTGGTTCTCGAACAGCGCGTCCATGTAGTCCAGGGCCTTGTCGGGCGCCTCCTCGGCGACGCAGAACATCGCGCCCGCCGCGCGCGACGAGTAGTCGGTGCCCTGCGAGAACCGGTCAAGGATCGCGATCGGGTGGTACTCGATGGTGATGTCGCCGTTCTCGGCGGCGGCACGCAGCTGCTGCCCGTAGCTCTGCTCGAACTGGTTGCAGATGGGGCACATGAAGTCGATGAACACCGCGACGGTGTCCTCGCCCTCGCCGAACGAGATCGCGCCGGTCTCGGCGTTCACGATGTCCCCGCTGGGCGCCGGCCCCGCGTCAGTCGCCTGGTTGTTCAGCCAGATCACGATGGCGCCGAGGGCGACGAGCACCACGACGACGACGGCGGAGATGACGATGGCGAACCAGTTGGTCTTGCCCTGGGCGTGTGCCATTGGAGATCCATTCTGTGCAGGAACAGCGCGGATCCATTCTGCCCCGCCGTCGCTATGCCCCGCATGTGAACCCCTCCCCTCCCCTCCGCCCCTCCCCCCTTCGCGAGACTTATGTTCCAGCGTGAGACACGCCCGCTGTCGTGCAGTCTCATGCTGGAATAGAAGTCTCGCGGGCGGGGGGTGCGTTCTGCACAGGTAGGCGGGTGCGGAGAGTTGTGCACATCGGCCGGGATTGCGGGCGACGCGTCGCGTGCCGGGGACGCAGGATGGGCGGATGCTGCAGCTCACCGACCGCGCCGTGCTCGCCGCTCCCGTTCCTCTGATCACGACCGATGAGGCCCGGATGCTGGGCGTCGATGTCCACGGCTCCGCGTACCTCCGCATCCGCCGAGGCGTCCACGTCGAGCGCGCGACGTATCTCGCCCTCAAGCCGTGGGAACGATACGCCGTGCGCGTCCACGCGTTCGTCCGCAAGCACCCGGCCGCCGTGCTGTGCCTGGAATCCGCCGCGGTGGTCCACGGGCTGCCGCTGTTCGGGGAGGCCCGCGACATTCACGTGTACGACCCCGGACTCGCGACCTCGCAGCGGTTCGGCGACGTGTGCGTGCACACCAGCGTGGATCCCCGAGAGGTGATCCAACTCCACGGCATCCTCGTGACCTCGCTGCTCGACACCGTCGCCGACCTCGCTCGCGTGCTGCCGCCCGCCCGCGGGCTCGCGGTCGTCGACAGCGCGATCTCCCCGGCGCAAGGCGGCTCCCTCCTGGTCTCCGACCTGCAGTGGCGCGCCGCCGCCCAGCGCAACCCGCGCGGCCGCGCGCGACAGCGATGGCTGTGGGCCCGCGCCGACCCGAGGTCCGAATCGCCGGCCGAGAGCGTGAGCCGCGCCGTGATCGAGTGGTGCGGGTTCGAGACGCCGGAACTGCAGCAAGAGTTCCACTACGACGGCCACACCGACCGCGCCGACTTCCTCTTCCCCTCGAACCGCGCGATCGGCGAGGCCGACGGTTGGGGCAAGTATCAGCTCGAGGACCCCGCGAGGGCCCGCGCACTCCTCGCCGACGAGAAGCGCCGCGAAGACCGGCTCCGCCGCCACGGGCATCCGTTCTCACGCTGGGAGCTGTCGGATGCCTGGAAGGTGACGCCCCTGCGCCGGGCGCTCGTCGCCGCAGGCGTGCCCCGACGGCATCCGGAACAGCCGGGCATGCTCGCAACGCTCGCGCACCGCTCACGTGAGCGGGGCCCGCAGCCCGCGAGACTTACCTTTCCGCATGAGGCATGACGAATGTCGTGCTGTTTCGCGCTGGAAGAGAAGTCTCGCTGGACAGTCGTGCTGTCTCGCGCTGGATGAGAAGTCTCGCGGGGAACGAGGGCGCCAGAAGGATGACGCGCTACGGGATGGGGACGGGGACCACGCCGAACGGGGCGAGCCCCGCCGCGCCGCCGTCGGCGGCCGTCAGAACCCAGATGCCGTCGTCGTGGCGGGCAACGCTGTGCTCCCAGTGCGACCCGTCGGTGCCGTCCTCCGTGGAGACGGTCCAGTCGTCGTCCTCGACGAACGTCGCCTCTCCCCCGGCGGTCACCATCGGCTCGATGGCGAGCACGAGGCCGGGGCGGATCTCAGCGCCGGGGTCGGGCGTGCGGTAGTTGAAGACGCTGGGCGCCTCGTGCATCTTGCGTCCGATGCCGTGCCCCACATACTCCCGCAGGATGCCGTACGTCTCGCCCGACACGTCCGAGACGCCCTGCGCCTCGATGTAGTCCTGGATGGCCGCACCGATTCCGCCGATGTGCGACGCCGTCGCCATGGCGGCGATGCCCGCCCACATGGACCCCTCGGTGACGCGGGAGAGCTCGCGCCGCCGCTCCACGAGCTCGGGCCGGGATGCATCGGGCACCACGAAGGTCCGCGCGCTGTCACCGTTCCAGCCCTGGTACTGGGCACCGCAGTCGACCGACACGATGTCGCCGGCCTGCAGCATCCGATCGCCCGGGATGCCGTGCACGACCTGCTCGTTCACCGAGATGCAGGTGGTGTGGTGGTACCCACGGACGAGTTTGAAGTTCGGCTCGGCACCCCGCTCGGCGATCACCCGCTCGGCGATGGCGTCCAGCTCACCCGTGGTGACGCCGACGCGCACCTGCGCCTCGACGGCGTCCAGGGCTGCGGCGGTGATGAGCCCCGGCTCGACCATCGCGCGCAGCTGCGGCGGCGTCTTGTAGATCGACCTGCGGAACATCGAGATGGTCAGACCAGCTCGCGCAGCCCGCGCGCGGTCAGCGCGGCGGAGATGCGCTCGGTGATCTCGTCGAGCGAACCGACGCCGTCGACCCGGTCGACGATGCCGCGCTCCTCGTACACCGAGATGATCGGCGCGGTCTCGTTCTCGTAGATGTCGAGGCGGTGTGCGATGGCTTCCTCGGTGTCATCCGAGCGGCCCTGCTCCACCGCGCGCAGGCGCAGGCGGGCGATGCTCTCCTCACGGGGGACGTCGAGCAGGATGACGGCATCCAGCGCCTCACCGCGGCCGGCGAGGAACTCGTCGAGGTGCCCCACCTGGGTCGTGTTGCGGGGGTAGCCGTCGAGCAGGAAGCCGTTCTCGGCGTCCTCCTGCGACAGCCGGTCGCGCACGATCTCGCTGGTGAGCTCGTCGGGGACGAGGTCGCCGGCGTCGAGGATGGCGGTGACCTTCTGCCCCAGCTCGGTGCCCTGCTTGATGTTGGCGCGGAAGATGTCGCCCGTGGAGACCACCGGGATGCCGAACGATTCGGCGATCCGGACACCCTGGGTGCCCTTGCCGGATCCCTGCGGGCCGACGATGAGGAGTCGAGCGGCGGTTCGCGTTCCTTCGGTCATCGGAGGAGCCCTTCGTAGTGGCGCTGCTGCAGCTGCGCGTCGATCTGCTTCACCGTCTCGAGGCCGACACCCACGATGATGAGGATCGAGGCGCCACCGAACGGGAAGTTCTGGTTCGCCTGCACGGTCGCCAGCGCGATCAGCGGGATCAGCGCGACGATGCCGAGGTAGAGCGAACCGGGGAACGTGATGCGGGTGAGGACGTAGTCCAGGTACTCGGCCGTCGGGCGGCCGGCGCGGATGCCGGGGATGAACCCGCCGTACTTCTTCATGTTGTCGGCGACCTCGACCGGGTTGAACGTGATAGCGACGTAGAAGTACGTGAATCCGATGATGAGCAGGAAGTACACCGCCATGTAGAGCGGGTGATCGCCCGTCGTGAAGTAGGTCGACACCCACGCCACCCAGGCGGGCGGCTCGCTGCCGTCGGTGGGGGTGTTGAACTGCGCGACGAGCATCGGGATGTACAGCAGCGAAGAGGCGAAGATGATCGGGATCACGCCCGCCATGTTCACCTTGATCGGAATGTACGTGTTGGTGCCGCCGTAGGTGCGCCGGCCGACCATGCGCTTGGCGTACTGCACGGGGATCCGTCGCTGCGACTGCTCGACGAACACGACCATGCCCATGACGACCACGCCGATGAGCAGCACCAGCAGGAAGGTCTCGAAGCCCTTCGCCTCCCAGATGCCCCACATGGCGCCGGGGAAGGTGGCCGCGATCGAGGTGAAGATCAGCAGCGACATGCCGTTGCCGATGCCGCGCTCGGTGACGAGCTCGGCGAACCACATGATGAGGCCTGTGCCGGCGGTCATCGCGATGATGATGAGCAGCTGCGCCCACCACACGTCGTTGGTCAGCAGGTTCTGGCAGGCGGCGATGTCGGTGGTGCCGAACAGCTGGCCGCTCCGCGCCACGGTGACCAGCGTGGTGGACTGCAGCAGCGCGAGCGCGATGGTCAGGTAGCGCGTGTACTGCGTCAGCTTGGCCTGGCCGGCCTGGCCCTCCTTGTGGAGGGTCTCGAAGTGCGGGATCACCACGCGCAGCAACTGCGTGATGATCGTCGCGGTGATGTAGGGCATGACGCCCAGAGCGAAGATCGACAGCTGCAACAGCGCGCCGCCGGAGAACAGGTTGACCAGCCCGAGCAGACCCTCCGTGCCGGCGTTGGCCGCCAGACACTCCTCGACGTTCGGGAAGTGCACGAACGGGGCGGGCACGTTCGAGCCCAGACGGTAGAGGGCGATGATCCCGATCGTGAAAAGGATCTTGTGCCGCAGGTCTGGCGTGCGGAAGATTCGCGCGATGGCGCTAAACAAGGGCGTTCCTCCTGAAGGGATTGCCGTACCTCGAAGAACGGCCGAAAGTCCAGGGTAACGCACGGGAGGGGCCGGAGAATCTCCGACCCCTCCCAGCGTTGATCACTGACGTGTCACTTGACCGACCCGCCGGCGGCGACGATCTTCTGCTCGGCGCTGCCCGAGACCTTGTCGACCGAGACCGTGAGCTTGACGGAGATGTCCCCGTCACCCAGGACCTTGACCTTCTCGTTCTTGCGCACGGCACCCTTGGCGACCAGGTCGCTGACGGTGACGTCCCCACCCTGCGGGTAGAGCTCGGCGAGCTTCGCCAGGTTCACGACCTGGTACTCGACGCGGAACGGGTTCTTGAACCCGCGCAGCTTCGGGGTACGCATGTGCAGCGGCATCTGCCCACCCTCGAAGCCGGCGCGCACGGTGTTGCGGGCCTTGGTGCCCTTGGTGCCGCGACCGGCGGTCTTGCCCTTCGAGCCCTCACCGCGACCGACACGGGTCTTCGCGGTGTTGGCGCCGGGGACGGGACGCAGGTGGTGGACCTTCAGCACGGCGGGACGCGATGCCACGGCATCCGTCTTCGCCTCCGCCTTCTTGGCCGGAGCCTTCTTCGCGGCGGGCTTCTTCTCCGCGGTCTTCTTCTCGGCCGGCTTCTCAGCGGCCTTCTTCTCGGCGGCCGCCTTCGGCGCCGCCTTCTTGGCGGACTTCTCTGCCTCGACGGCTTCGTTCTTCTCAGCCATTAGTCGATCTCCTCAACCTTGACGAGGTGAGCGACGGTGCGGACGTACCCGCGCGTCTGCGCGTCGTCGGGACGGACGACCGAGTCGCCGATCCGCTTGAGGCCGAGCGAACGCAGCGTGTCGCGCTGGTTCTGCTTCTCACTCACCTTGGACTTGATCTGCGTGACCTTGAGGCGCTCAGCCATCAGGCACCTACCTTCTGCGCGGCGGCGGCGGCAGCAGCCTTCGCCTCGTTGCGGATGATGATCTCCGGCACGACCGCGTCGTAGTCGAGACCACGGCGAGCGGCGACGGCGCGCGGCTCCTCGAGGCCCTTCAGCGCCTCGACGGTCGCGTGCACGATGTTGATCGTGTTCGACGAGCCGAGCGACTTCGACAGGACGTCGTGGATGCCGGCGCACTCGAGCACGGCGCGGACGGGACCGCCGGCGATGACACCGGTACCGGCGGCAGCCGGACGCAGCAGCACGACACCGGCAGCGGCCTCACCCTGCACCGGGTGCGGGATGGTCGAGCCGACGCGGGGCACGCGGAAGAAGTTGCGCTTGGCCTCCTCGACACCCTTCGAGATCGCCAGGGGCACCTCGCGGGCCTTGCCGTAGCCGACGCCCACCAGACCGTTGCCGTCACCGACGACCACGAGAGCGGTGAAGCTGAAGCGACGACCACCCTTCACGACCTTCGAGACGCGGTTGATGGTGACGACGCGCTCCAGGAACTGGTTGTCGCCACGGTCGCGCGAGTTGCGGTCGCGACCCTGGTTGCGGTCGCGACCACCACGACGGCCGTCGCGCTGATCACGAGTCGGCTCGGCCTGCGTGGTGCCGGCCGCCGTCTCGGAAGTGGCAACAGCCGCTTCGGTCACTTCGTTCTCCTTGTTGTCACTCACAGTGCCAGCCCCCCTTCACGGGCGCCATCGGCGATGGCGGCGACACGACCGGCGTAGCGGTTGCCGCCACGGTCGAACACTGCCTCGGAAACGCCGGCGGCCTTCGCACGCTCGGCGACGAGCTCGCCCACCTTGCGGGCCTTGGCGGTCTTGTCACCGTCGAAGGAACGCAGGTCGGTCTCGAGCGTGGACGCGGAGGCCACGGTGTGGCCCTTGCTGTCGTCTACGAGCTGCACGAACACGTGGCGTGCAGAACGGGTGACGACCAGACGCGGACGCACCTCGGTGCCGACGACCTTCTTGCGAAGACGTGCGTGGCGACGCGCGCGGGCGGCGGACTTGGACTTCACAGCCATGGTTACTTACCAGCCTTTCCGGCCTTGCGACGCACGACCTCGCCGGCGTAGCGCACACCCTTGCCCTTGTACGGCTCGGGCTTGCGGATCTTGCGGATGTTGGCGGCGACCTCACCGACGGCCTGCTTGTCGATGCCGCTCACGGTGAGCTTGTTCGTGCCCTCGACCGTGAACGTGATGCCGGCCGGCGGGTCGACGAGCACGGGGTGCGAGAAGCCGAGGGCGAACTCGACCGAGCTGCCCTTCTGCTGCACGCGGTAACCGGTGCCGACGACCTCAAGGCCCTTGGTGTAGCCCTGGGTGACGCCGATGATGTTGTTGTTGATGAGCGTGCGGGTCAGGCCGTGGAGCGACCGCGACTCACGCTCGTCGTCGGGACGGGTGACGAGAACCTGGTTCTCCTCGACCACGACCTCGATGGGGCTGGCCACCGTGAGGGTGAGCTCACCCTTGGGGCCCTTCACCGCGACCTCGCGGTCGTTGACCGTGATGGTCACACCCGCGGGGATCTCGATGGGAAGACGTCCGATACGCGACATGTCAGATCACCACACGTAGGCGAGAACTTCTCCGCCCACGCCCTTCTGCTCAGCCTGACGGTCGGTGAGAAGACCGGAGGAGGTGGACAGGATCGCAACGCCGAGGCCGCCGAGGACCTTGGGCAGCTCGGTCGACTTCGCGTAGACGCGAAGACCGGGCTTGGAGACGCGCTTGATCCCGGCGATGGAGCGCTCACGGTTCGGGCCGTACTTGAGCGAGAGTGTGAGGTTCTTGCCGACGCGGGCGTCGGTGACCTCGAAGCCGGCGATGTAGCCCTCCTGCTGGAGGATCTCGGCGATGTGCGTCTTGAGCTTGCTCGACGGCATGGTCACGGAGTCGTGGTGCGCCGAGTTCGCGTTGCGCAGACGGGTCAGCATATCTGCGACCGGGTCTGTCATTGTCATTGTTTTCTTCTTTCGATCATGAGGTTCCGGCTGCCGTTACACGACAGACGGCCTGCGATGAACACGCAATCTTCAATTGTACGGCACGCATGACAGGATGCCGGACGGCGGGCGTCCGGCATCCTGCATCGCGTCAGGCCGGGGCGTCGGCGGCCTTGAACGGGAAGCCGAGGTGGCGCAGGAGTGCGCGGCCCTCTTCGTCCGTCTTGGCGGTCGTCACCACGGTGATGTCGAAACCGCGGACGCGGTCGATCTTGTCCTGGTCGATCTCGTGGAACACGCTCTGCTCCTGGAGACCGAACGTGTAGTTGCCGTTCCCGTCGAACTGCTCGCCCGACAGCCCGCGGAAGTCGCGGATGCGGGGCAGCGCGAGGTTCACCAGGCGGTCCAGGAACTCCCAGGCGCGGTCACCGCGGAGGGTGACGTGCGCACCGATGGGCTGGCCCTCGCGCAGCTTGAACTGCGCGATCGACTTGCGAGCCTTGGTGACGATCGGCTTCTGGCCGGTGATCTTGGTGAGGTCGTCGACCGCACCCTCGATCACCTTGCTGTCACGAGCCGCCTCACCGACACCGGTGTTGACGACGACCTTGACCAGACCGGGGATCTGCATGACGTTCTTGTAGCCGAACTCGTCCTGCAGAGCCTTCTTGATCTCGTTGTTGTACTTCTGCTTCAGGCGGGGCTGGATCTTGCCAGCCACCGCGGCAGTGGTGTCGCTCATCAGAGGTCCTTACCGCTCTTCTTCGCGTAGCGCACGCGGACCGTGCGCTTCACGCCATCCTTGACCTGCTCCTCGACGCGGTGACCGACACGGGTCGGCTTCTTGCTCGAGGGGTCGACCAGGGCGACGTTGGAGATGTGGATCGGGGCCTCGACGGTCTCGATGCCACCGGTCTTGGAGCCGCGCTGCGTCTGGCCGACGCGGGTGTGACGGGTGACGTAGTTGACGCCCTCCACCACGACGCGGTTCTGCTCGACGAGGACCTCGAGGACCTTGCCCTGCTTGCCGCGGTCGCCGCCCTTGTCCTGCTTGCGACCGGTGATGACCTGAACCAGGTCACCCTTCTTGATGTTCGCCATGATCAGATGACCTCCGGGGCGAGCGAGACGATCTTCATGAACTTCTTGTCACGAAGCTCACGACCGACCGGCCCGAAGATACGGGTGCCGCGGGGCTCCCCGTCGTTCTTCAGGATCACGGCGGCGTTCTCGTCGAACTTGATGTACGAGCCGTCGGGACGACGCGTCTCCTTCTTGGTGCGGACGATGACCGCCTTGACGACGTCGCCCTTCTTGACGTTGCCGCCCGGGATCGCGTCCTTCACCGTCGCGACGATGGTGTCGCCCAGACCGGCGTACCGGCGGCGCGAACCACCGAGGACACGGATCGTGAGCAGCTCCTTCGCACCGGTGTTGTCGGCGACCTTGAGGCGGGACTCCTGCTGAATCACTTGGCCTTCTCCAGAATCTCAACCAGACGCCAGCGCTTCGTGGCGCTCAGCGGCCGGGTCTCGTTGATGAGGACCAGGTCGCCGATGCCGGCGGTGTTGTTCTCGTCGTGCGCCTTCACCTTGGAGGTGCGGCGGATGACCTTGCCGTAGAGCGGGTGCTTCACGCGGTCCTCGACCTCGACGACGATGGTCTTGTCCATCTTGTCGCTGACGACGTAACCACGACGCGCCTTGCGGTAACCGCGGGCGTTCTCGTCGCGCACGTCGTGCTCGGCGGACTCGTGGCCGGCCTCTGCAACCTTCTTCTCAGCCATTACTCGGCCTCCTCCTTCGGCGCCTCGGCCTCATCGGCCTTCTTCGCCTTCGACTTGGACGCCTTCTTGGCCGGAGCCTCGACCGGAGCGGGCGTCGCACGGATGCCCAGCTCGCGCTCGCGGATCACGGTGTACAGGCGCGCGATGTCGCGCTTGACGGCGCGGATGCGGCCGTGGCTCTCCAGCTGGCCGGTGGCCGACTGGAAGCGGAGGTTGAACAGCTCCTCCTTGGCCTTGCGCAGCTCCTCGACGAGGCGCTGGTCTTCGAACGTGTCGAGCTCGGCGGGTGCGAGCTCCTTGGTGCCGATCGCCATTACGCGTCGCCCTCCTCGCGCTTGATGATGCGTGCCTTGAGCGGCAGCTTGTGAATGGCCCGGGTGAGCGCCTCGCGAGCGAGCTGCTCGTTCACGCCCGCGACCTCGAAGAGGACGCGGCCCGGCTTGACGTTTGCGACCCACCACTCCGGGGAGCCCTTACCGGAACCCATGCGGGTCTCGGCCGGCTTCTTCGTGAGCGGACGGTCGGGGTAGATGTTGATCCACACCTTTCCACCACGCTTGATGTGACGGGTCATCGCGATACGAGCGGACTCGATCTGACGGTTGGTCACGTATGCGGGGGTCAGTGCCTGGATGCCGAACTCGCCGAAGGAGACCTTCGTGCCACCGGTCGCCTGGCCCGAACGCTTCGGGTGGTGCTGCTTGCGGTACTTGACCTTGCGAGGGATGAGCATTATGCCGACGCTCCTTCTGCGACAGGTGCCTCGTTGCGCGGGGCGCGACGACGGTCGCCACGGTCGCGCGACGACTTCTGGTTGGCCTGCTCGCGCGCGAGTTCCTTGTTGGTGAGGTCGCCCTTGTAGATCCAGACCTTCACGCCGATGCGGCCGAAGGTGGTCTTGGCCTCGTAGAAGCCGTAGTCGATGTTCGCGCGCAGCGTGTGCAGCGGCACACGACCCTCGCGGTAGAACTCCGACCGGCTCATCTCCGCGCCGCCGAGACGGCCGGAGACCTGGATGCGGATGCCCTTGGCGCCGGCGCGCTGGGCGCCCTGCAGACCCTTGCGCATCGCGCGACGGAACGCCACACGAGCAGACAGCTGCTCGGCGATGCCCTGCGCGACGAGCTGAGCGTCGGCCTCGGGGTTCTTCACCTCGAGGATGTTCAGCTGGATCTGCTTGCCGGTCAGCTTCTCGAGGTCGCCGCGGATGCGCTCCGCCTCGGCGCCGCGGCGGCCGATGACGATGCCGGGACGCGCCGTGTGGATGTCCACACGCACGCGGTCACGGGTCCGCTCGATCTCGATGTTGCTGACACCGGCGCGGTCGAGCTGCGTCTGCAGCAGGCGACGGATCTTGATGTCCTCGGCCACGTAGTCGGCGTAACGCTGGCCCGGCTTCGTCGAGTCGGAGAACCAGCGGGACACGTGGTCCGTGGTGATGCCGAGGCGGAAGCCGTACGGGTTTACCTTCTGTCCCATTACTTGCTCGCCTTCTTCGTCTCGGCCACCGGGGCCGCGTCAGCGACCTCGGGCGTGGCCAGCACGACCGTGATGTGGCTCGTGCGCTTCTTGATCTGGAATGCGCGACCCTGAGCGCGTGGCTGGAAACGCTTGAGCGTCGTGCCCTCGTCGACGTACGCGTTCTTCACGTACAGGTCCTGCTCATCCAGGAACTCGCCGTCGCGGTCGGCCTTGACCTGTGCGTTCGCGATGGCAGCGTGCACGAGCTTGTAGATCGGCTCGCTGGCACCCTGCGGTGCGAACTTCAGAATGGCCAGGGCTTCCTGCGCCTGCTTGCCCTTGATGAGGGCGACGACACGACGAGCCTTCTGAGGGGTCACGCGGATGTGTCGCACGCGTGCGATGGACTCCACCATTTCTCTCTCCTCTATCGTCCCCGCGTCAGCGGCGACGGCCCTTCTTGTCGTCCTTCTCGTGGCCGCGGAAGGTGCGGGTGGGCGCGAACTCGCCCAGCTTGTGGCCGACCATGGTCTCGGTCACGAACACGGGGATGTGCTTGCGACCGTCGTGCACGGCGATGGTGTGACCCAGCATGGCCGGGATGATCATCGAACGGCGCGACCAGGTCTTGATGACGTTCTTGGTACCGGCTTCGTTCTGCCCGACCACCTTGCGAAGCAGGTGCTCGTCGACGAAGGGGCCCTTCTTGAGACTGCGTGGCATCTTCCTCTACTCCTACTTGCGCTTCTTGCCAGCGGTGCGGCGACGGACGATGTACTTGTCGCTTTCCTTGTTGGCGTGACGGGTGCGTCCCTCAGCCTGGCCCCACGGGGAGACGGGGTGACGTCCACCGGACGTCTTGCCCTCACCACCACCGTGCGGGTGGTCGACCGGGTTCATGGCGACACCGCGCACGGTCGGGCGGACGCCCTTCCAGCGCTTGCGGCCGGCCTTGCCCCAGTTGATGTTCGACTGCTCGGCGTTGCCGACCTCGCCGATGGTCGCGCGGCAGCGCGCATCGACGTTGCGGATCTCGCCGGAGGGCAGACGCAGCTGAGCGTAGGGGCCGTCCTTCGCGACCAGACGCACGGAGGCGCCGGCCGAACGGGCCATCTTCGCTCCGCCGCCGGGACGCAGCTCGATCGCGTGGATCACGGTACCGGTGGGGATGTTCTTCAGCGGCAGGTTGTTGCCCGGCTTGATGTCCGCAGCGGCACCGGACTCGATGATGTCGCCCTGCTTCAGCTTGTTCGGCGCGAGGATGTAACGCTTCTCGCCGTCGAAGTAGTGCAGCAGCGCGATGCGTGCGGTGCGGTTGGGGTCGTACTCGATGTGAGCGACCTTGGCGTTGATGCCGTCCTTGTCGTTGCGACGGAAGTCGATGACGCGGTACTGGCGCTTGTGGCCACCGCCGATGTGGCGGGTGGTGATGCGGCCCTGGTTGTTGCGGCCACCGGTCTTCGAGAGCGGGCGCAGCAGCGACTTCTCCGGCGTCGATCGGGTGATCTCGGCGAAGTCGGCCACCGACGAACCGCGGCGACCAGGGGTCGTGGGCTTGTACTTGCGAATAGCCATTATCTGTCCTTATCCCCCGGTCAGCCGACTGCCGTGAAGATGTCGATGGAGCCCGACTTCAGCGACACGATGGCGCGCTTGGTGTCCTTGCGCTTGCCGGTGCCGAAGCGGGTGCGGCGGGCCTTGCCGACGCGGTTGATCGTGTTCACCGAGGCGACCTTGACGCCGAAGATCTTCTCGATCGCGAGCTTGATCTCGGTCTTCGAAGCGCGGGGGTCCACCAGGAAGGTGTACTTGCCCTCGTCGATCAGACCGTAGCTCTTCTCGGAGACGACCGGGCCCAGGATGATGTCGCGCGGGTCCTTGTTCAGGGCCGTCGCGAGGATGTTCTGCTCGGTCATGCCGAAACCTCCTCGGTTGCACCGGTCTTCGAGGCGATGAACGCCTCGAGAGCGGCCTTGGTGAAGACGATGTCGTCGGAGACGACCACGTCGTAGGCGTTCAGCTGGTCGAAGCTGAGCACGTGCACGTTCGCCAGGTTGCGGACGCTCTTCACGGTCAGCTCGTCGTCGCGCTCGATGACGACCAGGACGTTCTTCGACGGCGCGATGCCGGCGAGCAGCGCGGCCGCGGTCTTGGTCGAAGGAGTGCTGTCGGCGACGAAGGCCTCGACGGCGTGCAGGCGCTCACCGCGGAAGCGGTCGCTCAGCGCGCCACGGAGGGCGGCGGCGATCATCTTCTTGGGGGTGCGCTGCGAGTAGTCGCGCGGCTTCGGGCCGTGGACGATGCCACCACCGGTCATGTGCGGGGCGCGGATCGAACCCTGACGGGCGTTACCGGTTCCCTTCTGCTTGAACGGCTTGCGGCCGGCGCCGGAGACCTCACCGCGACGCTTGGTCGAGTGGGTGCCCTGGCGTGCCGCGGCGAGCTGCGCGACGACGACCTGGTGGATCAGCGGGACGTTGGTCTTGACGTCGAAGATCGCGGCGGGAAGCTCGATGGAGCCAGCCTTCTTGCCGTCGACAGCGAGGACGTCGAGCGCGAGAGTCGAGTCGGCCATGATCAGGCACCCTTCACTGCGTTGCGGACGTAGACGATGCGGCCGCGCGCGCCGGGGACGGCGCCCTTGACGAGCATGAGTCCCTTCTCGGCGTCGATGGCGTGCACCGTGAGGTTGAGGACGGTCACGCGCTCGCCACCCATACGGCCGGCCATGCGCATGCCCTTGAAGACGCGGCTCGGGGTCGACGATGCGCCGATCGAACCGGGCTTGCGGTGGTTGCGGTGCGCACCGTGCGATGCCGAGACGCCCTTGAAGTTGTGGCGCTTCATGACACCCGCGGTGCCCTTGCCCTTGCTGGTGCCGACGACGTCGACCAGCTGACCGGCCTGGAACAGACCGTCGACCGTCAGCTCCTGACCGAGTGAGTAGTCAGCAGCATCCGCGGTGCGGATCTCGGTGACGTGACGACGCGGCGTGACGCCGGCGGCCTCGAAGTGGGCGGTCAGGGGCTTGTTGACCTTGCGGGGGTCGATCTGGCCGTAGGCGATCTGAACGGCCTTGTAGCCATCCTTCTCGGGGGTACGGATCTGGGTGACCACGTTCGGAGCCAGCTCGATGACGGTCACGGGAACGAGCTTGCCGTTCTCGTTCCACACCTGGGTCATGCCGAGCTTGGTGCCGAGCATGCCCTTGGAAATCTTTGCGTTGATGTCAGCCATGTCGATCCTTACAGCTTGATCTCGATGTTGACGTCTGCCGGAAGGTCGAGGCGCATCAGCGAATCCACGGCCTTGGGCGTCGGGTCGACGATGTCGATCAGACGCTTGTGGGTGCGCATCTCGAAGTGCTCGCGGCTGTCCTTGTACTTGTGGGGCGACCGGATGACGCACACGACGTTCTTCTCGGTCGGAAGCGGCACGGGGCCGACGACAGTCGCGCCCGCACGGGTCACGGTGTCGACGATCTTGCGCGCCGACGTGTCGATGACCTCGTGGTCATACGACTTCAGGCGAATGCGGATCTTCTGTCCCGCCATTGTCTGCTCACTCTCTTTAAGGCGTCTTACCGTCCGGGGCCGGGTGACCCTGGGGCATTGGACGCACGTCGGCGCTGTTCACGCCACGGCACTCGCTTCTCGGACTCTCGGATCAGGATCTCCGAGCCCGTCGAAGGGCTGCACCACTGTTCTGCTGTCAGCCGCACACCGAGGCATGCGGATGCCGACCCCCGATGTGCAGGCACGCCGGGATCCCCATCAGGAGGTGTCGGATTGTGTGTTCTGCTGCCCGCGGCCTAGATCCCTGCGCATGCCTCTCGGGAGAGGGCGCCGTCTATGCACTGCCCTGGCAGTGATCCCGCGCGCAACGCGCAGGAATGTGGAACCTGTCTATTCTGCCATGGCGTGTTCGGCTACTGCAAACCCGGGCGTGTCGCGCTCGGCGAGGGGCCTCGGAGACGCGCGGGATGGGGCATCCCCATGCCCCATCCCGCGCTTTGGGATGTCCGGTGGGAGGGGGCACACCGGACGGGAGGCAGCGACGAGAAGGGATGCCGGCTGCCTCGTTCATGGGCGCGGCCTTTCGGCCGCGCGGGCATGGCGATGCACCGGCGGTGTCCCCGCGCGCTCAGCACGCTGTTCCCCAAGATGAATCCCCATTCATACCGGGCGTCTTCCCGGACGCCCGACTGCCGCGCATTTCCCCAGGCGGCGATCACAGTCTAGGGCAGAAGGCGTCACCACCGCGGGAAAAGTTCCCGCAGGTCCTCGGGGCTCGGACAATAAAGAGGCGGCGCCCCGAATGGGTGCGCCGCCTCCGCCGAGGTGTACTCAGATCACTCCGTGCCGACTGCCTTGTCGACGTTGTCACGGACGCCGTCGATGTGCTCGGCCGCGCCGGGCGCGACCTTCTTCGCGAAGCCGGCGACGCCGTCGAGGATCTGGTCGCTGATCCCCTCCGCCTGCTCGCTGTGGATCGCGTCGTCGATCCTGTCCTTGTTCTGGTCGAACAGTTCCTTGCCCTGGTTCACGATGTCCTCGATACCCATGGGTCTCCTCCCCTTTTCTGCGATGCGAGATGTCGCACCAGGTACCTTTCTACGCGATCGGGCACCGGTTGCAACAGAGCCGCGCGATGCGGCATCCGCTGGGGCACGCAAAAGGGGCCGGACCCGAAGGCCCGACCCCTTTTCGAAGCAGTGCTTACTCGACGACCTTGGTCACCGTGCCGGCGCCGACGGTGCGGCCACCCTCACGGATCGCGAAGCCGAGGCCCTCCTCCATGGCGATCGGCTGGATCAGCTCGACCGACATGTCGGTGGTGTCGCCGGGCATGACCATCTCGGTGCCCTCGGGCAGCGTGATGACGCCGGTGACGTCGGTGGTGCGGAAGTAGAACTGCGGACGGTAGTTCGTGTAGAAGGGGTTGTGGCGGCCACCCTCGTCCTTGGACAGGATGTACGCGGTGCCCTCGAACTTCGTGTGCGGGGTGATCGAACCCGGCTTCACGACGACCTGGCCGCGCTCGACGTCCTCGCGCTTGGTGCCGCGGAGGAGAAGACCGCAGTTCTCGCCGGCCCATGCCTCGTCGAGCTGCTTGTGGAACATCTCGATACCGGTGACCGTGGTCTTCTGGGTCGGGCGGATGCCGACGATCTCGACCTCGGAGTTGATGGCGAGGGTACCGCGCTCGGCGCGGCCGGTGACGACGGTGCCACGACCGGTGATCGTGAAGACGTCCTCGATCGGCATCAGGAACGGCTTGTCGCGGTCACGCTCCGGGTCCGGAACGCTGTCGTCGACGGCCTGCATGAGCTCGAGGATGGACTGGGTCCACTTCTCGTCGCCCTCGAGGGCCTTCAGAGCGGAGACGCGCACGACGGGAGCGTTGTCGCCGTCGAAGCCCTGCGACGAGAGCAGCTCGCGGACCTCGAGCTCGACGAGCTCCAGGATCTCCTCGTCGTCGACCATGTCGGCCTTGTTCAGCGCGACGAGCAGGTAGGGGACGCCGACCTGCTTGGCGAGCAGGACGTGCTCACGGGTCTGGGCCATCGGGCCGTCGGTGGCGGCGACCACGAGGATCGCGCCGTCCATCTGAGCGGCACCGGTGATCATGTTCTTGACGTAGTCGGCGTGGCCGGGGGCGTCGACGTGAGCGTAGTGACGCTTCGGGGTCTCGTACTCGATGTGCGAGATGTTGATGGTGATACCGCGCTGACGCTCTTCGGGCGCCGAGTCGATCGAGGCGAAGTCACGCTTGACGTTGGTCTCCGACGGGTACGTGTCGGCAAGCACCTTCGAGATCGCGGCCGACAGCGTGGTCTTGCCGTGGTCGACGTGCCCGATGGTACCGATGTTGACGTGCGGCTTGGTCCGCTCGAACTTGGCCTTGGCCACTGGGTCCTCCTCAGGACGATCGTGTAGTGATTCCGGGCACTGGATTGCGACCGGTTCGCTACGGGATAGGTTCTCAGTTTAGTGTGTTTCGGCTCAGCCCTGATGGGCTTCGCTCAACAACCGAATGTGTGAAGTTGTGGGGAGCCCTCCCCGGGCCCTTCGACTCGCTCAGCGACCCGGGGAGGGAAGGGCTTACTCGCCCTTGGCCTTCTGGATGATCTCGTCGGCGACGGCCTTCGGGACCTCGGCGTAGCTGTCGAACTCCATGGAGTAGACGGCACGGCCGGAGGTCTTCGAGCGCAGGTCGCCGATGTAGCCGAACATCTCGGACAGCGGCACCGAGGCGCGCACGACCTTGACGCCCTGCGCGTCCTCCATCGACTGGATCTGACCACGACGGGAGTTCAGGTCGCCGATGACGTCGCCCATGTACTCCTCGGGGGTGCGGACCTCGACGGCCATCAGCGGCTCGAGCAGCACCGGGTTGGCGCGGCGCGCAGCCTCCTTGAAGCCCATCGAACCGGCGATCTTGAACGCCATCTCCGAGGAGTCGACGTCGTGCGAGGCGCCGTCGACGAGGGTCGCCTTAACGCCCACCATCGGATAGCCGGCGAGCACGCCGACGTTCATGGCGTCCTGGAAGCCGGCGTCAACCGACGGGATGTACTCGCGCGGGACGCGACCACCGGTGACGGCGTTCTCGAACTCGTACGTCTTGTCGGCCGTGACCTCGAGGGGCTCGATGGTGAACTGGATCTTCGCGAACTGACCCGAACCACCCGTCTGCTTCTTGTGGGTGTAGTCGTGCTTCTCGACGGCCTTGCGGATCGTCTCGCGGTACGCGACCTGCGGCTTTCCGACGTTCGCCTCGACCTTGAACTCGCGCTTCATGCGGTCCACGAGGATGTCGAGGTGCAGCTCGCCCATGCCCTTGATGGTCGTCTGACCGGTCTCGGGGTTGAGCTCGGTGCGGAAGGTCGGGTCCTCCTCGGCGAGCTTCTGGATCGCGAGACCCAGCTTCTCCTGGTCGGCCTTGGTCTTCGGCTCGATGGCGACCTCGATCACCGGCTCCGGGAAGGTCATCGACTCGAGCACGACCGGCTGCGCGATGTCGGCGAGGGTGTCACCGGTGGTGGTGTCCTTCAGGCCGATGACGGCGTAGATGTTGCCGGCGGTCAGCTTGTCGACCGGGTTCTCCTTGTTGGCGTGCATCTGGAAGATCTTTCCGATGCGCTCCTTCTTGCCCTTGGTCGAGTTGATGACCTGGGCACCGGACTCGAGCTCGCCCGAGTAGACGCGCACGTAGGTCAGACGACCGAAGAACGGGTGAACGGCGACCTTGAACGCCAGCGCCGCGAAGGGGTCCTTCGCGTCCGGGTGACGCTCGATGATCTTCTCCTCGTCCTTCGGGTCGTGCGCCTCGATGGCGGGCACGTCCAGCGGGGAGGGGAGGTAGTCGATGACGGCGTCGAGCATCGGCTGCACACCGCGGTTCTTGAACGCCGAGCCGCACAGCACGGGGTAGATCTCCGAGGCGATGACCAGCTTGCGGATCGCGCCCTTGATCTCGGCGACGGTCAGCTCCTCGCCGCCGAAGAACTTCTCCAGCAGCGCGTCGTCGGTCTCGGCGACGGTCTCCAGCAGCTGCTGGCGGTACTCCTCGGCCTTGTCCTTGAGGTCGGCCGGGATCTCCTGGATCTCGTACTGCGCACCCATGGTCACGTCACCCTTGGCGTCGCCCGGCCAGACCAGGGCGCGCATCTCGATGAGGTCCACGACGCCGACGAAGTCGTTCTCGGCGCCGATCGGCAGCTGCAGCACCAGCGGCTTGGCGCCGAGGCGGTTCACGATGGTGTCGACGGTGTAGTAGAAGTCCGCGCCCAGCTTGTCCATCTTGTTGACGAAGCAGATGCGGGGGACGTTGTACTTGTCTGCCTGACGCCACACGGTCTCGGACTGGGGCTCGACGCCCTCCTTGCCGTCGAAGACGGCGACGGCACCGTCGAGGACGCGGAGCGAGCGCTCCACCTCGACGGTGAAGTCCACGTGACCGGGGGTGTCGATGATGTTGATCTGGTTCTTGTTCCAGAAGCAGGTCACGGCGGCGGACGTGATGGTGATGCCGCGCTCCTTCTCCTGCTCCATCCAGTCGGTCGTCGAGGCGCCGTCGTGCGTCTCGCCCAGCTTGTGGTTGACACCCGTGTAGAACAGGATGCGCTCGGTGGTGGTGGTCTTGCCGGCATCGATGTGGGCCATGATGCCGATGTTGCGGACCTTGCTCAGGTCGGTGAGCACTTCTTGTGCCACGGGGGTTCCTCCGGGATGGTTCAGGAACGATCAGAGAAGGTGAGCGGATGCCGCGGTGGCGGCATCCGCTCTGCCCATTACCAGCGGTAGTGGGCGAAGGCGCGGTTCGACTCGGCCATCTTGTGGGTGTCCTCGCGGCGCTTGACCGCGGCACCCAGGCCGTTCGACGCGTCGAGGATCTCGTTCTGCAGGCGCTCGGTCATCGTCTTCTCACGACGGCCCTTCGCGTAGCTGACGAGCCAGCGCAGCGCGAGCGTGTTCGCGCGGTGCGGCTTGACCTCGACGGGAACCTGGTAGGTCGAGCCGCCGACGCGGCGGCTGCGGACCTCGAGGGTGGGGCGCACGTTGTCGAGCGCCTTCTTGAGCGTGGCGACGGCGTCCTGGCCGCTCTTGGCCTCGACGCCGCGGAGGGCGCCGTAGACGATCGACTCGGCGAGCGACTTCTTGCCGTCGACGAGGATCTTGTTCACGAGCGAGGTGACGATCGGAGCGCCGTAGACCGGGTCGTTGACGACGGGGCGCTTGGGGGCCGGACCCTTACGAGGCATCTAACTCAACCCTTCTTCGCGCCGTAGCGGGAACGAGCCTGCTTACGGTTCTTGACGGCCTGGGTGTCCAGGGCGCCACGGACGATCTTGTAACGCACACCGGGGAGGTCCTTCACACGACCGCCGCGGACCAGCACGAGCGAGTGCTCCTGCAGGTTGTGGCCCTCGCCGGGGATGTAGGCGGTGACCTCGGTGCCGTTGCGCAGCTTCACACGGGCGACCTTGCGCATCGCCGAGTTCGGCTTCTTGGGGGTGGTGGTGTACACACGGGTGCACACGCCGGCCTGCTGCGGGTTCGACTTCAGAGCGGGCGCCTTGGTCTTCGAGACCTTGGGCGTACGACCCTTGCGAACCAACTGCTGAATAGTTGGCACGTTCTCTCCTCATAGTGCTGCACGGTGACAGCGTGATGGGTTTCACATCATGACCCACCGGCACGACGGAATCGCCGCGCTTTTGGTGTGATGGGTATGCCGTGGGGGCGAACCGGCGGTGCCGGCGCCCTGCGAGCGCGCACAGGCGTGCGCACACCCGATCAAGTGTACGCGCCGGGCGCGTCGCCGGTCAAATGACAGCGTGACGGCCGGCGGCGATCAGGGGGTGTCGGGATCGAACGGCGAGTCGAGTGCCTCGCTGAGCTCAGCGAGCATGGCCTCGATCTGCGGTTCCACGTACTGTGAGATGGCCGCCTGGACATGCAGCCGGTGGCGCAGCAGCAGACCGCAGATCTCCCGGCCGATCATGTTGGCGTACTCGTCGGCCAGCGCCACCTCGTGCCGCAACGCCGCCTTCGCCTCGTCGCTCAACGGCGGCAGCGGAGGCAGCTCGGCGGCGGCCTCGTCGGCCATGCCGGCGACGGTGAACAGGAAGGGAGCGCCGGGCACCGGGTCGGGGTCGAGCGGCATCCCCTCGAACTCGGGGTCGAGGCCCTCCGCCGGACGGTACGAGCGGGCGCGGTTGCGATCGGCCTGCTGGTCGAGCTCGGCCTGCAGCATCGGCAGGTTGCGGGCGGTGTACTCGGCCACCGCCTGGTCGACGATCGCCTTGATGCGGGTGGACAGCCCGTGCTGCACGCCGTGCGGGACGTTGGCGCCGATCCCGGCGGCCGACAGGATGGGCGAGCCGAGACAGCGTCGGCACGGAGCGACGCGACCGCGGTGCGTGGCGGGCGTCCAGCGGGGCACCCAGCGCAGCCAGGCGTCGACGGCCTGGCTCACCTGCGTCTCCAGCGAGCGCTCCACGGTTACAGGGTACGACTGCCGCAGCCGGCCGGCGCGGAATGCCGCGCACTCGTGGCGCGCGGAACGAGCGTCACTCGTCGTTCTCCGATTCCCACGGCCAGTGCGGCGGACGGGCGCGCGTGCGCCGCAGCGCCACCGCGATCCATGCCGCGACAGCGGCGGCGAGCAGCACGACCACGCTCGATCCGCGCACGACGAGCTGCGAGACGGCGGCGGAGGCGTGGACGATCCCGGCCGCGCCGGCGGCGAACACCCACACGGCCGCGAGGTGCGTGAGCGCGGTCAGCAGCGCGGTCAGCAGCACCGGCGGGAACGCGGGATGGCCGCGGCGCACCTGGCTCCAGAGCATGCCGGCCAGGACGGCGATCGCGACCGCCATTCCGAGGATGCCGGGCCACAGCCCGATGCCCTCGACCGAGATGATGTCGACGTTCGCGAAGTACGACAGCATCCCCAGGCCCAGGATGGCGAGCGCGAGGAAGCAGACGACGCCGATCACCAGTGCCAGAGGCGCCGAGACCCCCGAGGGCGTCTGTCCCCGGGGGTCTCGAATGCTCATGACGGTCTGCGCCTCACCGCAGCGCGGCGGGGCCGGCCTCGAGCGTGCGCTCGTACTCGGCCTGCGCCTCGGCGTTCAGCGCCTTCTTGCGCGCGCCGCTCCTCGCCACCCACGCACCGAACCAGATGGTCAGCTCGCGGGCGAACAGGAACGCGGCGATCGCCAGCGGCGCGAACAGCTGCTCGTTGACCAGCTCTGCCGCCTCTGTCGGCGGGATCCGCCAGAACGGCGCCTGGAACAGCTGTCCGAGCAGGTACCCGCCGTAGGTCGCGGCGGCGACGAACAGGCCGAAGATGACCCACTTGCCCCAGCGCCCGCGGTTGATGAAGGCCCCGAGCAGCCAGAACGACAGGAAGAACACGACGACCGGCACCCAGAACGACCAGGTGGTGAGCGGCGCGAGCGCGGCATCCGCGATGTTCTCGGTGGTGACCTCGCCCTCCAGCGCGCCGAGCCCGAGGATCGCGCCGAGGAGGAGCAGCGCGAAGCAGAGCGTGGCGACCAGGCCGATACCGCCGGCCGCGCCGCGGTTGTTCAGCTCGCGCGGCGGTTCCGGCGCCTGCACGAAGATCGGCTGCGGCGCGGGTGCGGCGACGGGCGCCTCGAGCGGCTCGGCCGGGACGACCCTGGTGTGCGCGTCTGGAGCGGATGCCGCGTACGCGGTGTCGGCGACGGAGTGGTGGTGCGGGCGGTCGAGCACGCTCGTCTCGGCATCCGCGTCGGTGGCGGCGCGGGCGTCGGTGACGGCGCGGGCGTCGGCTGCGGCCCGCTCATCCGCGGCACGATCCGCTGCCGCACGCTCATCCGCGGCACGATCCGCTGCCGCACGCTCGTCCGCGGCGTCGACATCGGCCTCGCGCTGGTCGGCGGCGAGCACATCGCCGTCGGCGGCGGATCCGGGGGCGGCGCCGGCGTCTCGGTCGTCACCCGAGGACGAGAAGGTGCCGGGGTGCTCGCGCTCGGCCTCCTCGAACGCGGCGAGGTCGGGGTCGACGGTGTCGCGCTCGGCGTTCGGGCCTGGAACCTCGGCGCGGGCCGCGGCGGCGGCGTCGAGTCCCTCGTTGGCGCTGCCCACGACGTGATCGACGTCGTGCGGCTGCTTGTGCTGGGGAACCTCGGGGTCGCTCATGGGGTCGCCTCTCCTGAAGTGGTGCAGTGCGAGGGTATCCCCGCGAGGGTGCAGCGGAGCGCAGGCGTGCCGACGTGTCGTCGGGCCCGCCCCGGATCAGTGCCCGGCTACCTCGGCACGCTCCCGTCGAGCAGATGCAGGATGAGCGCGACCATGCCGGGACCGGCGGGCAGCGACAACCAGAGCAGGGCGCCGACCACCGCCGCGCACAGGATGCCGACGATCCAGCTGATCACCGGATTGCGGCCCCCCACACGTGCGGTCATGGCGAGAGGGTACGCCCTTCGGACGCACTCGATGCGGAGGTGCGAGCGTGTCGCCGGTCGCCGCCCGGGAACCTGCCGCCGCCGGCCGCTACTCCCAGCCGAGGCGGGCGGCGACGGCATCCGCGGCCGTGCTCGGGAAGTCGAGCCAGCCGGGCTCGAGCCGGCGCAGCATCTCGAACAGCGCCCGCGCGGCCTCCTCCTCGGGCGCGCTGAGCGCGTCGGCGATCTCGGCAGCCCAGTCGGGGTAGTCCTGCTCGAAGCGACGCATCGGGTCGATGACGTCGCGCAGCGACGTGGAACGCCCCGACTCCCGCGCGCGAATGGTGCGCACCAGCAGCTGCACCGCCCACTGCCGGATGAAGAGTCCGCCGTTGAGCCGCTCGCCGCGGCGTACCCGCCCGACCCCGATGAGCAGCTTCACCAGTACCAGCCGGGCGTCGTTCGCCGGGTCGAAGCGGTCGAGTTCCGCCGCGCGACGGCGGGCACCATCGATCAGAGCGGCGGTGGTCCCCCGCTCGTCGTCGACCACGACGCTCGCGTCGCCGGCGACCGCCCCGTCGAGCTCCCCCGCCTCGGAGAACGCGAACTCGAACACGTGCCCGTCGTCGTAGACGGCGACGAAACCGATCTCGCCCTCCCGGGCGGTGAGCACGATCCGCTCCTGGTCGGGCAGCCACGACAGGTCCAGACGGATCTCGCGTCCTCGCCCCTGCTCGATGAGGGCGAAGAAGTCGTGGTCCGACCACTCGTCGCGCCGGGACCGGGCCTGCTCGGATGCCGAGCCGAGCAGGACCAGTCCGATCAGGCCGTCCCGCTCGCGGACGCCGTCGACGAGACCGTTGCTCAGCGCCTCGAAGCGCTCCGGTGTCGTCATGCGCGTGCCTCCCCGCTGTCGCCGACGATGGGTGCGGTCACGCCGGGAAGCCGCCAGGCCGCGAACGCCGGGCCGGATGCCGTGAGCGCGGTCGCCCCGTCGGGACGGACCGACAACCCGGCATCCCCGTACAACGGCTGGGCCAGCGGCGCCCCGACGAGCCCACCGGCCGGCAGCACGGCATCCGCTCCCCCGCGCGTCGCGAGCACCAGCACCGACTCGGCAGCCGACTCGCGGACGAACACGATCGTCTCGTCGTCCACGTGCAGCCAGCGCAGGCCGCCGGTTCCGAGCGCCGGGTGCTCTCGACGCAATCGGATCAGCTCCCGGTACAGCGCCAGCCGCTCGGCGACGTCGGGCTCGCTCTCGGTGCCCCACGGCATGGGCGTGCGACTCGCCTCGCCGTCGACACCGGTGAGCCCGAACTCATCGCCCGCGAACACCACCGGCACGCCGGGGAGCGTCACCGACAGCCCCACCGCGACGGGAACCGTTCCGGGCAGGGTGTGGGTGGCGAACCGGCCGGTGTCGTGGGTGTCCAGCGCCTGCATGTTGCCCAGCCGCACCCGCCACGGGATGCTGCCCGTGAATCGCACCACCGCGTCGGCGACGTCGCGGGCGGTGTACCGGGGCATGCCGCCCAGCGGCTGGCCGAAGAACCACGGCTCGGTGCGCCACTCCCCTTCGGCGGTGAGATACGGCTCTCCGTTCGGTTCGCACAGCCACCCCCACAGCGGCCGCGTGAACGACGGGTAGGTCATCGCGCCGTGCCAGCCGTCCCCCTGCAGATCGCTCGCCGCATCGTTGGTCGACTCGCCGAGCAGAATGGTGTCGGGGGCGATCGTGTGCATCGTCTCGCGCATCAGCTGCCGCACTTCGGCGTTCAGATCGATGTCGCCCAGGCGCCCGGTCATGTTCGCGACGTCGATGCGCCAGCCGTCGGCGTTGTACGGCGGCTTCAGCCACTTCGCGACCACGGAGTCCTCGCCGGTGATGAAGCGCTCGCGCAGCGCCGGCGACGACCAGTTGAACTTCGGCAGGGTGGGCGTGCCGAGCCACTTCTCGTACTCGGTGTTGGCGTCGTCGGTGAAGTAGTAGAACGTCTCGGTGGCAGCCCCCGGATTGCCGTAGGCGGCCTGGAACCACTCGTGCCGATCGCCGGAGTGATTGGTGGTGAGATCACCGATGACGCGGATGCCGCGGGCGTGCGCCTCCTCGATGAGCCGGATGTACGCCTCGTCGCCGCCGAGCAGCGGGTCGACGCGCTCGAAGCTCGCCGCGTCGTAGCGGTGGTTGGACGCGGCGGGGAAGATCGGGGTCAGGTAGAGCAGGTTCACCCCGAGTCCGACGAGGTGGTCCAAGCGCTCGATGATGCCGGGGAGGTCGCCGCCGTAGAACTGCTGCGACCGGCCCGGCAGCACCGGCTCGAACGGGTCGTCCCAGGCGGCAGGGATCGCCCACTCAGGGGTGGGATGCCGGTCGGCCTGTGCCGAGCGCGCGAACCGGTCGGGGAACACCTGGTAGATCACGCTGTCGTGCAGCCAGGCCGGGGGCGCCGGATGCGCCACGAGCGCGAAATCCTCGGCATCCAGCGTCTCGATGCGGTGGATGCCGGTCTGGTTCAGCCATTCCACCCGGCCCTTCGACCCGTCGGCGTCCTCGTGGATCAGCAGGAAGCGGTACCCGTGCCGGCGGTTGCGGACGGTGATCGGCGCCTCCCACCACTCCCATCCGTCGATGACGCCGGTGCGGACGGCATCCGTCCATTCCGGCTCGTGGTCGGGGTTGGAGCGGGTGCGCACCGCGGCGAGCGGCCCGTACCCGAGAGGGACGCGCAGCCGGACCGTGACGGTATCGCCGAGCGCGGGGGCGTCATCGGACACGTGCAGCGGCGAGCCGTCGTGGTGAGGGAGGAGTGCGGACATGTCAGGGCCTTTCTGCGGGAACGGCGGTGCAACCCGCCGGAGTTCGACGTGGTTGCACGACCGCGGCCGTGACAGAGCCCTTCAGTTGTGTATCAGCAAGTCTCGCGCGACGCGGGTCGCGCGAGGGTCACTTGACGCTGCCCGCGGTGAGCCCGCCGACGATGTAGCGCTGCAGCGCCAGGAACAGGGCGACCGGCAGGATCGACGCGAGCACCGCGCCCGCGGCGAACACGCTCCAGTTCTTGGAGAACTCGTCGGAGACGAACCGGTAGAGCCCGACGGCCAGCGTCTGCTTCTCGGGGTCGACGAGGATCACGCTCGCGAGCACGAACTCGCTGCACGTGCCGATGAAGCTGAGCAGACCGACGACGGCGAGGATGGGGGCTACCAGGCGGAGGATGATCGTGAAGAAGATGCGGGCGTGGCCTGCGCCGTCGATCTTCGCGGCCTCGTCGATGGAGGCGGGGACGGTGTTGAAGAACCCGTACATCAGGTAGGTGTTCGCGCCGAGCGCGCCGCCGAGGTACACCATGATCAGGCCGATCTGGGTGTTCAGCCCGATCGCCGGGAAGATGTCGCTGATCGTCACCATGAGCAGGAAGATGGCGACCATGGCGAGCATCTGCGGGAACATCTGCACGACCAGAAGCGCTGTGAGGCTGAACCGGCGCCCGGTGAACCGCATCCGCGAGAAGCAGTACGCGGCGAGCGCGCCGAGCAGCACGGTGAACACCGACGTGGTCAGCCCGACGATGAGGGTGTTCACGAACCACGCCCCGTACGGGTGGGTCTCGCTCTGGAACAGGGTCAGGTAGCTCTCCAGGCTGAACGTGCTGAACAGCGAGTTCGCGGTGAGCAGCGTGCCGCCCGGGTTGAACGAGGCGCTCAGCACGTACAGCAGTGGGAAGAGGGCGAAGACCAGTGCGAACAGGCCGACGATGTGACGCCACCCAGTCTCGCGGAAGTACTTGCCGAACGGGCGGCGGGGCTCCGGTGCCTCGCCTCGGACCCCGGCGCCGGCGACGATCGCGCGGGTGGAGGCCGTCTCGGTGATCTGCGAGGTGCTCATGTCAGTTCAGATCCTCCAGTGCCTTGGTGCGCCGGAACGCGATGACGGAGATGGTGGCGACCAGGATGAAGATGATGATCGAGAACGCGCTCGCCAGCCCGTAGTCGGCGCTCGATCCCACGAACGCCACCTTGTAGACCATGGTGATGAGGATGTCGGTGGCGCCGACGTTCACTCCGGCCGACGCGTCACGGGGACCGCCGCCGGTGAGCATGTAGATCAGGCTGAAGTTGTTGAAGTTGAACGCGAACGACGAGATGAGCAGCGGCGCGACCGCGACCAGCAGCAGCGGGAGCTTGATCGAGCGGAACACCTGCCACGCGTTCGCCCCGTCGACCCGGGCGGCCTCCTGCACGTCGTCGGGGATGGACTGCAACGCCCCGGTGCAGATGAGGAACATGTACGGGAACCCGAGCCAGAGGTTCACCAGGATGATGCTGAACTTCGCCAGCCACTCGTTCGTGAGCCAGGGGATGTCGGCTCCGCCGAACAGGACCACGTTGAGGAACCCGAACTCCTGGTTCATCATGCCCGCCCACACCAGCGCCGACAGGAACCCGGGGAAGGCGTACGGCAGGATCATGATCACCCGGTAGTACTTCTTCGACTTCATGCGCGGGTCGTTGAACACGATGGCGAGGAACAGGCCGAGGGCGAAGCAGGTGAGGACCGAGAGAAGTGCGAAGGCGAAGGTCCACGCGAGCACGGAGAAGAACGGCCCCCGGATGGACTGCTCCGAGAACGCACGGACGAAGTTGTCGAAGCCGACCATGATCTGCCAGCCGGGTTTGAGCTCGGTGCCGTCTTCGGCCGTGAAGGCTCCGGTGCCGACGTCCGAGTACACCTTCCCGGTGCTGGTGTCGGTCATGGTGCCCGCGGCCTCGTCGTAGACGAGCTTGGAGACGTAGACGTAGGCCTTCGAGCCGTCCGGCGTGCGCAGTGCACCGTCGTTCGGGTCGTCGCTGAGCGGCACGGCGATCTCGGCGATCTTCTCCTGGTTCGCGACGATGTCCCCGAACTGAAGGGTGTTGTAGCCGTCGAGCGCGACCGCCTTGCCGCCGCGCATCTCGGCCCCGTCGACTTCTTCGAGCGGCCGTTCGGCGCCGCCGATGGACACCTCGCCGTCGGGGTCGGTGACGAGGAACGAGAAGTCGCCGAGCTGCTCGACGATCGTGAGGTCGTAGGCGGCCGAGTCGGGAACGCGCTCCTGCGCCGACAGCATGAGCGCGTTGACGGCGCTGTCCTTCGTGCTGTTGTGCCCGGTGCCGTAGTTCGTGAAGGCGACGTAGCCGGTGTAGAGCGCGGCGAACACCTGGAACAGGAACAGGAAGATCAGGCCCGGCATGAGGTACTTGGCGGGCAGTCTGCCGCGGCCCATGTACACCCAGACCGCCAGCAGCGCGACGGCGAGCACGAGCGCGGCGGCCACCCACTGCCCGGTGCGGAAGAGCACAAGTGCGGCGTAGACCGCCAGCGCGAGGATCAGTCCCAGCAGGACCACCTTGAGGATGATCAGCCCCAGGCCTCCTCCGGCCGCCTCCGCGATGCGGGCGGCGCGCCGCTGGCGTGCGGTCGGCTGCTCCGCCGCGACCTCGCGGTCCTCAGTCGTCATCGTCATCGGATTCCCTCACCTCTCGGGCGCAGGCGGGCGGGACGGCACCCGGCACGGATGCCGTCCCGCCGCGGCGTCACTTGCTGATCGCGCCCTGCACGTCGGCGGCCATCTTGTCCCACAGGGCGACCGGGTCGCCGGAGCCCTTGATGATGGCGGCCTCGGTCACGCCCCAGTACTCCCACACGGCGCCCATCTCGGGGATGCTCGGCATCGGCACGGCGTTCGCGCCCACCTCGCCGAAGCCGGCGGTGATCGGGTCGTTCTCGACGGCGGCCTCGAAGGCGGCGGTCAGTGCCGGCGCACGGCCGCCCGCCTCGTACAGCGCGGTCTGCACCTCTTCGGAGCCGACGTAGTTCAGCAGGAACTCGTTGGCGGCGAGCTTGTTCTTGCTCTCGGCGCTGAGGAAGAAGCCCTGCACACCGGCGAACGGCTGTGCGTCCTCGCCGCCCGCAGAGGGGATCGGGTCGACCGCGACGTTCAGGCCGGCGTCGACGGCCGCGGGGGCGTTCCACGGGCCGGTGAGGAAGAACGGCGCCTTGCCCGCGATGAAGTTCTCCTTCGCGAGGTCACCGGTGATGTTGGTGTTCAGCACCCCGGCCTTGCCCTGCTCGGCGAGCCAGGTGGCGAACTCCTTGCCGCCGTCGTTGCCGATCTGCAGGTCGTCGGCGTTGTATCCGCCGTCGGCGTTCGTGCCGAAGACCGGGGCGCCGAACGAGGTCTGGAACGGGTAGAGGTGGTACGGGTCGGCGGCCTCCGGGTCGAGGCCGACGAGGAAGGCGAACTCGGTGCCGGCCGCCTTGCCCTTGGCGATCATGTCGTTGTAGTCGGTGGGCGCCTCGGGGGCGAGGTCGGTGTTGCGCAGCAGCGCGATGTTCTCGATCGCGTAGGGGACGCCGTACACCTGACCGTCGTAGCTGAACGCGTCGACCGCGACCTGCTGGAACTCCTCGGCGCGATCGCCCAGCTCGACCGGGGCGACGACGCCGTTGTCCACGAGGACGCCCAGCCAGTCGTGCGCACCGACGGCCACGTCGGGGCCCTTCCCGGTCGGCACCTGCTGGACGAACTGGTCGCGGATCTCGCCGAACTCCTTCTGCACGAGCGAGACCTTCACGCCGGTGTCCTTGGTGAAGTCGGCGGCGGCGTCCTTGAGGACGGCGGCACGGTCGGCATCCACCCACACGGTGATCTTGCCGGAGAACTCGGCGTTGTCGCCCGAGTCGCCGGAGTCGTTGGACGATGCGCAACCGGCGAGTGCCAGCGCGGAGGTGGCTGCGATGGCGCCGAACGCGAGGATGCCCTTCTTGGTCACCTTCATTGGTGTTGCCTCTCTCGATGCTTGTGGCCTGCGGAACTGCAAGCGCTTACAGTATGCCCAGTGCGGTCGATGTTCCGCAACAGCGGCGTCGACCGATATCAACCTGTGACCCTGTGGGCTAGGGTCGAGGTACGCTGCGTGGAAGCGTTTCCAGGCATATCGTGCCTTTCTCGCCCGCGCGGATACACTGCCTGTATGGCTGACAGCTCCTTTGACATCGTCTCGAAAGTCGACCACCAGGAGGCCGACAACGCCCTCAACCAGGCCCGCAAGGAGGTCGAGCAGCGCTACGACTTCAAGGGCACAGGTGCGTCGATCTCATGGAGCGGCGAGCAGATCGTGATCGTCGCGAACTCCGAGGAGCGCGCCAAGGCGGTGCTGGACGTGTTCCAATCGAAGCTGATCAAGCGCGGCATCTCGCTGAAGAGCCTGGAGTCCGGCGACCCGGTCGCCAGCGGCAAGGAGTACCGCATCGTCTCGAGCCTGAAGAACGGCATCTCGAGCGAGAACGCGAAGAAGATCGGCAAGATCATCCGCGACGAGGGCCCGAAGGGCGTCAAGAGCCAGATCCAGGGCGACGAGCTGCGCGTGCAGTCCAAGAGCCGCGACGATCTGCAGGCCGTGATCGCGCTGCTCAAGAGCAGCGACCTCGACATCGACCTGCAGTTCATCAACTACCGCTAGAGCTACCCGCTGACCTGGGTTTTCCTGGCGTCGATGATCGACCCGGCGGATGCCGCCGCCGAAGTCCGGTTGTCATTGGATACGCAGCCGAACGTGACACGAATCCCCCCGACTGGCGCTACGCAAGCGCTAGGCGATTCCAGATCGCAGTGCCGCTTGCCGGCCGATGTCGGTGGCCAGTGGTCTACTATCCGTACAAGGGCTGGAAGGGGACATCATGGCACCTGTGATTGAGGTAACGCGCGAAGAACTCGTTGCACGACGTGACGCGATCCTTGCCCGGCTTGGCCTGACGCTTGAGGAGTATCTCCGTCGGGCGGCCGAGAGCGAGCTGTCTGGCGAGGAATGGGATGTCAGGGACGACCTGGACTCCATTGCGTTCTTGCTGAACGAGCAGCAGTTCGTCGACTGAGCGATGGCGGACGACGCCCACGAAACAGCCAAGGCGTTCGCGGCTGAGTTGACCCAGACCGTCCAGGCTGTCTTGCCCAAAGCGCCCGTCTTTCAGGCGATGCTGGTCGCTCCACCTCATATCCTGATCTCAGTCTTCGATGAGCAACAGAAAGTTGCTCGTCTGCCGTTGTTCATTCGCGGCAACCATGTGGCCGACTGGAAGCTGACAATGTCGGTGAACTGGGACCACTCCGGCAGCTACCTCAAGGTGATGCGGTCTGGCTTCACGCTGCTTGCCAATACGGACAAGCTTCCGCTGGTGCGCTATGAGTTCGATGACAACATGCACACGGCACCGATCGCGCATTGGCAGTTCCATGCAGAGCGCGGAGCGTTCTCTCACTTGCTCGGTTTCGCCCTCGCGGCTGGCAAGAACGTCAAGCCCCATTCCCTCAGTTCACTGCACTTCCCCGTGGGCGGAGCACGGATGCGCCCCGGCGTTGATGACCTGCTTGAGTTCTTGGTCAAGGAATGCGCGTTCGACACCGTCGGTGGATGGAAGAGTGCCATCCACGAGAGCCGTGCACGCTACCGCGTCATCCAAGCACGCACGATCGCGCGAGACATGCAGGCCGAAGTCGCAGATGTGCTGCGCACCGAAGGCTGGACTCTTACCCCTCCTCAGGGTGGAACTGCCGAGCCAGGCGAGAAGTTCCTATCCCGCTGGTAGAAGGCCCGACGACGTCGATTCCGCATGGATACATCCGGAAGCTGTCGCGGCTCAGCCGGCGTCGTTCCCCGCCCGCAGACCAAGCTCCCAACGCCAGCCGATCATTGGGCCGCGAATCTTCAGCTGCCGGTGAGCGTCGCCCGCCATCCGGCGACCCAGCGTGCCAGCCGGGCGTAGGCGTCCTCGCGCGCGTCGTGCGCCGACAGGAACACGTCGTGCAGAGCGCCGTCGATGCGTTCGACGGTGACGGATGAGCCGAGCTTCAGCGCGGCACGGGCGATGTCATCGACGAGCAGCACGCTGTCGGCACGGGTGAGCTCGTCGGACCAACGGCTGGGGATCGCGGATCGCGCCGAGAGCAGCACGCAGACGGGTGCGTCGATGCCCACGCCCCGGGACACGGCAGCATGCCCGGCGAGCACGGCGTTCAGCCACGCCGCGTGCACGGCCATCGTCTGCTCGGGACGCCACTCCAGGTTCACGTCCACCGGGTCGTCCGGATCGGCGACCTCCAGCTGCGCGCGCGTGTAGAACCCGAGGTCGACCTGCGGCGCTATGTCGCGCGGCCACAGCTTGGCGTGCAGCCCCACCATGGGCGCGACCGCCGTCCGCGCGATCTGGAACTCCAGCCACGGCGAGTTCAGGATCACGGCATCCGCTTCGCCGGGGTGCCGGGACGCCCACAGGCTCAGGATCAGGCCACCGGTGGAGTGGCCGAGGAGCACGAGGCGGCGCCCTCCGGCATCCCCTCGCGCATCGAGTGCGGCGGCGATGTCGTCGTCGTACGTGCTCAGGTCGGTGATGAACCCGGGTGTCTGCCCCGGACGCAGGCTGCGGCCGTACTTGCGCAGGTCGAGGGCGAAGAACCGCGCGCCGCGGGAGGTCCAGAAACGGGCGAGCCGGGTCTGGAAGAAGTAGTCCGACCAGCCGTGCACGTAGAGCACGTCCACGCCTGCCAGGGGCCGGTCGTCCTGCCCGAACCACCACCACGGCGCGGACTGCGGCAGGGCGCGGACGACGGTCGCGACCACCTCGCCCTCCGCGTCGTCACCCAGCCAGAGCGTCTGCTGCTGGAACTCGCCGCCGAGGATGTCGGCAACCCACTCCCCCATGGCGCCACCCTATCGCGGGCCGTTCGACAAGCTCAGGGACCCACCACCGCGAGCCCCGGGTCACTCTCCGCGGGAGATGCGGACCATGTCCTCGCGGGGGACGACCTTGATCCGCGCGCGCTCCTGCGGGGCGCCGAGCGCGATCTCGTGCTCGTCGAGGCGGTGCCATCCGTCGAGATCGGTCCAGCGCACGCCGCGCGACTCGAGCAGGGCCGGGATCGCGGCCTCCGACGGGTCGACCGGCTGCCACCAGGAGCCCTGGTCGTTGATCAGGTGACGCACCGTCTCCATGGCATCCGACTTGGTGTGGCCGATGAGACCGACCGGGCCGCGCTTGATCCAGCCGGTCGCGTACACGCCGGGCACGCGCTGGTTCGACTTCGCCTCGAGCACCTGACCCTCACGGTTCGGGATCACGCCGTGCTTCTTGTCGAACGGCACACCGGGCAGCGGCGACCCGAAGTAGCCGACCGCGCGGTACAGCGCCTGCATCGGCACCTCGCGCATCTCGCCGGTGCCGATGATGCCGCCGGCGCCGTCGGACTTGGTGCGTTCGTAGACCAGCGCTGCGACGCGACCGTTCTCGTCGGTCTTCACCTCGACGGGGCGGGCCCAGAAATGCAGGTGCAGCCGCCGCGACGCGGTGCCGCCGGCGTTGTTGACGGAGTCCCGCTTGCGCCAGGACTGCAGGATCCTATCGATCACCATGACCTGCTTGTTGCTGGCCACGGCGTCGCGGGATGCCTCGTCGTAGTCGAAGTCCTCGTCGTAGACGACCATGTCGACGTCGCGCAGCTCGCCGAGCTCGCGCAACTCGAGCGGGGTGAACTTCACCTGCGCCGGGCCGCGACGGCCGAACACGTGCACGTCGGTCACCTTGCTGGCCTTCAGGCCCTGATACACGTTGTCGGGCACTTCGGTGACGAGCAGGTCCTCGGCGTGCTTGGCCAGCATCCGCGACACGTCGAGCGCGACGTTGCCGTTGCCGATGACGCCGACGGATGCCGCGTCGAGCGGCCACTCGCGCGGGACGTCGGGGTGCCCGTCGAACCAGCTGACATAGTCGGCGGCGCCGTACGAGGCGACCGCCTCGATGCCGGGGATGTTCAGGTCTGCATCACGGATCGCGCCGGTGGCGAAGATCACCGCGTGATAGTGGTGCTTGAGATCGTCGAGGGTGATGTCCTCGCCGAAGCGGACGTTGCCGAAGATGCGGATGTCGCCGCGGTCGAGCACGTCGCGCAGAGCCGTGATGATGCCCTTGATACGAGGGTGGTCGGGCGCGACCCCGTAGCGGACGAGCCCATACGGCGCGGGAAGCTGTTCGAACAGGTCGATCGAGACGTCGAACTTGCGCTCCGCCTTGAGCAGGATGTCGGCGGCGTAGATGCCTGCCGGTCCCGCCCCGACGATGGCCAGCCGGAGCTTGGTCATGGGGTTCCTTCCGTCAGCTGCTGCGATCAGCGAGTGTCTCTGCGAACCGGGTCAGCGCGTCGCGCACCGGGCCCTTGGGCAGCGGCTCGAGCGCGGCGATCGCGTCCGCGGTCCAGGCGTGGGCGAGGTCCATGGTGCGCCGCGTCGCGGCGTGGTCGCGCAGTTCGGCGAGCGGGCCGTCGAGGATCGCGGGATCCTCGCCCTCGGCGATGCGCGCCACGCCGTCGTCGATGCGCTGCGCGAGCTCGGCGTCACCGGCATCCGTCCCCGCCCCGAGAAGGAGCGACGGCATCGTCGGCACGCCCGCGCGCAGGTCGGTCCCTGGCACCTTGCCGGTCTCGCCCGGGTCGGCGGAGAGGTCGATCACGTCGTCGAGCAGCTGGAACGCCACCCCGACCTTCTCCCCGTACACGCGCATCGGCTCCTCGTACTCGACCGGCGCGTTCGAGAAGATCACTCCGCCCTGCGTGGCGGCGGCGATCAGCGATCCGGTCTTGTCGGCGAGCACCTGGATGTAGAACTCGATCGGGTCGTCACCCGGCTGCGGACCGACGGTCTCGTGCATCTGACCGAGCACGAGCCGCTCGAAGGTGTCGGCCTGCAGGCGGATCGCCCTGTCGCCGTAGCGGGACATGATCTGGCTCGCCCGCGAGAACAGGATGTCGCCGGTGAGGATCGCCACGCTGTTGCCCCACACCGCGTGGGCCGCGGGGACGCCGCGGCGCTTGTCCGCACCGTCCATCACGTCGTCGTGGTACAGCGAGCCGAGGTGGGTGAGCTCGAGCGCCTTCGCGATGTCGATGACCGCCGGGATGTTGCCCTCGCCCAGCTGCGCGGTGAGCAGCGCGAGCACCGGACGGATCCGCTTGCCGCCCGCCTCGTACAGGTAGCGGCTGGCGGCGTCGGCCACCGAGTCGGCGACCTTCAGGTCGTCCGCCAGGCCCGTCTCGACGAGGTCGAGGCCGTCTTCGACCGCTTTCGCGACACGGCGCGCCGCCGGGCCGAGGAAGACGCGGTCGCTGAAGCCGAGTCGGCTCGCAAGTCGCGTGCCCGGGGCGGCGGGGCTCGAAGTCACGTCATCAAGCCTACCCGCGCGCGGCCTCGGCGAAGTCCTCCGCGGTGCACGCGCGGGCTCAGGCCAGGGCGTCGACGAGTGGGCGGAACTTCACCCGCGTCTCTAGCAGCTCCGACTCGGGGTCGCTGCCGGCGACGATGCCCGCGCCGGCGTACGCGGTGACGCGTCGCGCGCCGGAGTCGTCCGCCGCGTCGGCGAACTGCGCGCAACGCAGCGCGATGGCCCACTCGCCGTCTCCGGCGGCGTCCACCCAGCCGACCGGACCGGCGTAACGGCCGCGGTCGAACGGCTCCAGCCGCCGGATCGCCGCCACGGCGGCCGGCGTCGGGGTGCCGGCCACGGCGGCGGTGGGGTGCAGGGCGCCGACCAGATCGAGAGCGGATGCCGCGTCGCTGAGCTCCCCCTCGACGTCGGTGGCCAGGTGGAACAGGTTCGGCAGCTTCAGCAGGAAGGGCTGCTCGCTCGCGGCGAGCGCCCGGGTGTGCGGGCGGAGCGCGGCGAGTACGCTCTGCACGGCGTACTCGTGCTCGTCGAGGTCCTTCACGCTCGCGGCGAGCGCTGCGGACGCGGCCGTGTCGCCGTCGGGGTCCGCGCCGCGTGCGGTCGTGCCCGCCAGCACCCGCGCGGTGACGGTGCGCTCGTGCACGGTGGCGAGGGTCTCGGGGCTCGCGCCGATGAGCCCGTCCACGGCGAAGGTCCAGGTGTCGGGATAGCCGGTCGCCAGGGCGCGCACCAGCCGCCGCAGGTCGGCGTCGGCGGGTACCGTGCCGGTGAGGTCGCGGGCGAGCACGACCTTGCTCAGTCTGCCGGCGGCGATCTCGTCGAGTGCGTCGCGCACCCGCTCCTGGTAGCTCTGCGGCGTCTGCGCGCCGGGGCCCACGCGGCCGGCCCAGTGCGATCCGTACGGCGCGGGCTCGACGAGGCGGGCGCCGTCGGCCGCTTCCTCGGCGGTGCGGATGCGGGTGATCCAGCCTCGGCCGCCGCGCCGGCCGACGACCGTCGACGGCACGACCAGGATGCTGTCGGCCGCGGAGTCCTCGTCGAAGGTCGACGCGCCGAACGCCACCAACCCGGTGCCGGGCAGACCGACGGGATCGTCGATCTCGGCATCCGCGGTCAGCTCCCGCCAGGCCGTCGCCAGGGCCGCAGCGCGCGACCCGGCCGCAGCCGCCTCGCCGGCGCCGACGCGGATCACGACCGGTGCCCCGGATCCGGCGGCGACGATGCCGTCGCCGCGGCGCAGCCAGGCGAGCGGTCGGTCTGCGGAGGTGTGCGCCAGCAGATCCTCGACGGGGTCGATCTCGCGGGTCTGCGCGATCAGACGGGGGCGGCTCACCGCTCCAGCCTATCCGCCGGCGGCTCCTCCCCGGCGCGGAGCGAGGGCAGCCGCACGGTCGGTGATCCGCGCACGGGAAGCGGTCAGCGACCGGGGTCGCGGTCGAGGCCGAGCGCCTCCAGCGCGTCCAGCCACACGTCGCCGGTCGCCGCGTCGAAGGGCGGCACCTGCGCGCGCACCCGGTGCTCCAGGTCGAGTGCGAGCGCCTCCAGATGTGCGATCACATCGGCCGGGTAGCGGTACTGCACCAGGTGCTCGGCCCACTCGTCGCGATCGTCCACCCAGGTGCCCCGCTCGCCGTCGACGCGCACCACGTCCAGATCCATGTCGATGCCGGTCGCGTGCACCGGGAGTTCGGTCTCGACGGCATCCGCATCGGGTCCCCAGCGCACGTCCCAGCCGAGGTCGATGTAGATCCGCACGCCCTTCGGGTGCCGCCGGTTGACCGTGAGGGCGAAGTCGGCAGCGCCGGTCTCCGCGGACGGATGCGGGATGAGCGTGACGTTCGGGCCTTCGGCGGTGAACTCGCGGCCGGGGCGTCTGCTCCGCCAGCCGACGGGCTGGCCCACCCAGTCGCCCCACTGGTCCGCTCCCAGGTAGACGCCCTCGTTGGCCCAGTGCGGTGAGCCGTCCCACTTGCGCCAGCGGAAGGTCATCGGGGTGCCCGGTTCGGGACGGTGCGCGCTCACCCGGCGAGTCTACGGCCCAGCATCCGCCCCGCCCCGCGCGATCTAGACTCGAGGCATGACCGCGTCTGAGCCGAACCGCGCCGACCTCGGCAAGGACCCGTCGCGCGTGAGCGGCATGTTCGACCAGGTCGCGCCGGGGTACGACCGCACCAACACCGTCATGACGTTCGGGAACGACGCGTTCTGGCGGGCCGCGACGACCCGCGCGGTCGCCCCGAAACGCGGCGAGCGCATCCTCGACCTCGCCGCCGGCACCGGATCGTCGTCGGCCTCGCTCGCGGCGAGCGGCGCGGACGTCGTCGCCGCCGACTTCTCCCCCGGGATGCTGGCCGATGGCCGGCGCCGGCACGGGCACCTGCCGAACATCACGTTCGTCGAGGCGGACGCGATGAACCTGCCGTTCGGAGACGCCGAGTTCGACGCGGTGACGATGTCGTACGGGCTGCGCAACGTGCAGGATCCGAAGAAGGCGCTGCGGGAGCTGTACCGGGTCACCAAGCCCGGCGGGAGGATCGTGATCAACGAGTTCTCCACCCCGCCGGGTGCGCTGTTCCGGGCGTTCTTCCGGTTCTACAACGGGCAGGTGCTGCCTCGGATCGCCCGCGTCGCCGGTACGAACGGCGACGCGTACGACTACCTGAACGAGTCCATCCGCGACTGGCCGGACCAGCGCACGCTCGCCGGCTGGTTGCGCGAGGCCGGCTGGACCGACGTCGCCTACCGCAACCTCAGCTTCGGCATCGTCGCGCTGCACCGCGGGCGCAAGCCGTCCGCCTGACAGGGGCCGGGCGCTCTCACGACGCCGCGAGGCGCTTCTTCTCGGCTTCGACGTCGAAGTCGGCGGCGGGCCACCGCGGGTCGATGTCCTCGAGCGCGGCGATGAGCAGTTCCTGAACGACGAGCCGCGCGTACCACTTGCTGTTCGCCGGCACCACGTACCAGGGCGCGTCGGGGGTCGCCGTCCGCTCGATCGCGGTCTGGTAGGCCGCCATGTAGTCGGGCCACCGGAGCCGTTCGTCGACGTCGCCGGGGTTGTACTTCCAGTGCTTGTCCGGTCGTTCGAGGCGCTCCATGAGGCGCTTCTTCTGCTCGTCCGGCGAGATGTGCAGCATCACCTTGATCAGACGGATGCCGGACGCGACGACCGTCCGCTCGAACTCGACGATCGCGTCGTAACGCCGTTCGATCTCGCTCGCGTCGGTGAGCGCGTGGACGCGGGCGATCAGCACGTCCTCGTAGTGGGACCGGTCGAAGACGCCGATGAAGCCCGGGCGCGGCAGCCGCTTCTCGATCCGCCACAGGAAGTCGTGCGCGCGCTCCTCGGCGGTGGGCGCCTTGAACGCGGCGAGCTCGATGCCCTGCGGGTCGACGCCGCCGACGACGTGCCGGATGATGCCGCCCTTGCCGGCCGTGTCCATGGCCTGCAGCACCAGCAGCACGCCGTCCTCGGCCTCCCCGGCTCGACTCTCGGCGTACAGCCGCTCCTGCAGGTCGCTCAGCACCTTGCGGCGCGAGGCGAGCTCGGCCTTGCCCGTCGCCTTGTCGCCCTCGAAACCCGGGGTCGCGTCGGCGTCGACGTCGTCCAGGCGGAACCCTGCGTCGACGCGCAGCGTGGCGGTGGGAAGCGCGGTCCAGACCGGGATGCTCATCCGACCAGCATGCCCCGCTCAACGCTCCAGCGGAACCTCGATGATCTGCGGTCGGGTGACGGCCGTGGTGAGGGCCTGGTCGAGCGCCGAACGGGTGGTGACCAGGGCGAACTCCCAGCCGTACGCGGCGGCCACCTGACTCAGGTCGACCGTCTGCGGAGTGTAGAACGCGCGGTCGAGGTCACCCGAAGGGGCGGATCCCGCCACCTCGAGGCCGTCGAAGATCGTGCCGCCGCCGTCGTTGCCGACGATGACCTGCAGGCGCGGTGTGGGTTCGTCGCCGGGGATCAGCAGAGCTCCGACGTCGTGCAGGAAGGCGAGGTCGCCGAGCAGCACGCGGGTGACCCCGGGTGCGCCGTCGGCCTGGCTGGCCTGCGCGATGCCGATCGCCGTCGCGATCGTGCCGTCGATGCCGGCGAGGCCGCGGTTGGCGTGCACGGGCACCTTCTTGCCACCCAGCACCTGATCGGCGACGCGCACCAGCCGCGACGAGCCGAACACGAGCCGATCGTGCGGCCAGGTGGCGCGCCAGACCGCGTCCGCGAGCAGCGCGCGATCGAGCCGCCGCCGCACGGCCTCGAGCTCGGCACGCACCGCGCCGAGCCGGGCATTCTTGTCATCGGAGTAGAGGCCGGCCTGGTCCGGGGCGGGCGGGCTGAGATCGACGGCGGCCGCCGCGGATGCCGTCATCCACGCGCCCAGCCAGTCGCGATCCGCCGGTCCGGGTTCGACGGCGACGGCCGGGACGGGGCGCGAGCGCCCGTTCAGGTCGAGCGCCTCGCCGCCGGCGCGCACCGCGACGACCTCCACGTCGACGCGCGCGAGCAGAGCGGCCGCCTCGCGGCTGAGGGTGGGGTGCCCGAACACGACCACCCGCTCGATCCGTCCGCCGAGCTCGGGCTCGCGCAGCAGCTGACGGTAGCCGTGCACGAGCAGCCGACCGTACCGCGACCCGCTGACCACCTCGGCGATCAGCGGCCAGCCGCCGTCGTACGACAGCGCCTCCGCCGCCGGCCCCGCATCGGCGCCCGCGACGACCACGGTGCGCGGTCCGCGCGTGAGCACCACCGGGGCAGGAGAGTGCAACGCGGGGGCGGCGCCCGGCTGGGCGTGGACCGTCGACGTTCCGGACAGCGGCTCTCGCATCGGCAGGTTCAGGTGCACCGGGCCCGGGACCCCGGCAATCCCGTCGCCTTCCAGGCCGAGGGCGGCGTGCACGGCGCGGACGCCCAGTCCGGTCCAGGTTCCCGGCGCGGCCGCGCCAGGGTGGGCCGCAGGGCCGGTCGAAGGGCCCGCCTCCACGGGCGCCGGCACGTCGGCATCCGCTTCCATCCGCACGAACGAGCGGAAGAGGCCGGGCTGGATCGTCGCCTGATTCGCGCCGACCCCGCGCAGCTCCGGCGGGCGGTCGGCGGTGAGCAGCAGCAGCGGGATGCCGGCGTGGAACGCCTCCATCACGGCGGGGAGCAGGTTGCCCGCGGCGGTGCCCGACGTGCAGACCACGGCGACGGGCACGCGGGTCTCGCGGGCGAGGCCGAGTGCGGTGAAACCGGCGACCCGCTCATCGATGCGGACGTGCACGCGCAGCATCCCGTCACGGGCGAGCGCGGTCGCGGCGAGCGCCAGCGCCTGCGAGCGGGAGCCGGGGGCGAGCACGAGGTCGCGCACGCCGTTCGCGATGAGCTCGCCGAGGAGGGCTGCGGCCTGGTCGCTGGCCGGGGATGCCGTCACGGGCGAGGGTCCGAGCCGTCGGACTCGTCCTCGAGGCGCGCGAGCTCCTCCTCGAGGCGGCGGATCCGCTCGTCCTGCTCGGTGCGGTTCAGCCCGCGGAGGAACTCGGGGTCGTCGTCCGGCGCGATCAGCGGTGCGTCGCCGTGGTCGGCCCGACGCCGGCCGATGGCGAACCACAGGATGCCGCCGATGACGGGAAGGAGCACGACGATCGCCACCCACAGCGCCTTGGACACGCCACGGTGCCGCGCCGCCGGCTGCACAGCGCAGTCGACGATGCTGAAGATCCAGAACGCGGCGGCCAGGAACCCGCCGACGATCAGCACTCGGGCCATGCTTCCAGTGTAGGTCCGCGGGGGCGCGGCGGGTCCGGAGCGGACTGCGGATCGGACGCGACGGCGGGAATCGAACCCGCAGCGCCGTCAGGTATGAGCTGAGGCCCGGGACCACCCGGAACGCCGCGATGGGTTCGACGCTACCCACCGGGTGGGACACGGGGGTCGGAGGTTGCAGAGCGTGACGTCTGGTTTCCGCGAATGACGAGTGCACGACCTTCGCCGCTGCGCCCACCCAGCCGACGCTTATCCTCACCGACCTAGACTGGACGGGTGAAGCTGCCGCCCCTCCTCGTGTACACCGTGCTGCGGCTGCTGGCCTTCCTCGTCCCGCTCGGGATCCTGTGGCTCTTCCCGATCTTCCGGGAGTACTGGTGGCTGGCGGCGCTGTTCGCGGCGCTGATCGGCATGAGCATCTCGCTGCTCTTCCTGCGCGCCCCACTCTCGGACGTGTCGCGTCAGCTGCACGAGAAGCGCGCTGCCCGCACCGCGGGCCCCAGCGATGAGGACGTCGAGGACGGCCGCGAGGCCTGAGCCTCAGAAGCTCGCCACCGCGAGCGTGATGTCGTCATGCCTCTTCGTGAGGCGGAGATCGGTGCCGCCCTCCGCAGCGCGGATCGCCGCGGCGATCTCGTCGAGCAGACGAGCGGATGCCAGCCGCGCGAACTCCTCGATCGAGTGCGCGCCCAGCAGCTGGAACCCGCGGGTGCCGCCGTCGGAGGCGGCGACGATGGCCGCCAGGTCCGTGAGGGCGGTGCGTCCGGTGAGGGCGTGCTGCGCGGCATCCGGGTCGGTGTGGCAGCACCAGAACCCGCCCGCGGTGTTGCGCGCGGCGTCGAGGGCGGCGAATCGGGCCGCGGCGATCTGCTCGTCGGTGTGCGGACCGTCTCCCAGGATGTAGGCGGCCCCGCGTTGCGCCGCCGCGTCGACGCGGGCGTCGGTGATCTCGCGAGCCGTGCCGTCGCGGGCGATCAGCACGATCGACGCGTCGCACAGCACGAGGTGCTCGACCTCGTCGCCGGTGAGCCGCCAGGCCGCGACCGTGGCGCTGGGGGAACCTGCGTCGAGGTCGCAGGTGTGCGCATGCGCGGCGGTGACGTGCGCGATGGTGTCGGCGAGCGCATCGCTCATGGCCGTGCCGGCATCCTCGAGGCGTTCGCGGAACGCTTCGGCCAGGACGCGGGCGTACCAGGCGACCGAGTGACGGCATCCGCTCCGCATCGCCTTCGGCAGGCCGGCGCCGTCCACGACCACGACGACCCCGTCGCCGACGGCGAGCGCGTCCTCGCTCTCGAGGCCGGCACGGGCCGGCAGGGAGAAGGACGCGACCTCCACGTGTCAGCCGACCAGCGCCCAGTAGACGAACGCGGCGTAGCCGAGGGCTGTCAGCGAGGTGAGTCCCAGCGCGATCACGAGTTCGCGCGGCTGCCGGTAGGTCCACACGATGAGGATGGCCGGGATGCCGGCGAGCAGCGCCAGCAGCGACATCCACGCGATCGGGTAGAGCAGCGCGAACCACACCGCGAACACGAACGGCACGATGACGAACAGGGTGAAGAGCAGCTGCGTGGCCCGCTTGCCGATCAGCACGGTCAGGGTGCGCTTACCGACCGCGCGGTCCTGGTCGATGTCGCGCAGGTTGTTGGCGAGCAGCACCGCGCACGCGAAGAGTCCCGCGGCGACGGCGCCGAGCCAGGCCTCCAGCGGCAGCGCGAACGCCTGCACCCAGGTGGTGCCGAGCGTGGCGACGAGTCCGAAGAACACGAACACGAACACCTCGCCGAGGGCGTTGTACCCGTACGGCCGTTTGCCGCCGGTGTAGAACCAGGCGGCGACGATGCACGTGGCGCCGACCGCCAGCATCCACCACTGCTGGGTGCGGACGACGATGGCCAACCCTGCCAACGCGGCGAGCGCGAAGAAGGCCAGCGCGACGATCAGGACCCGTTTGGCCGGGACCCGGCCCGAGGCGGTGAGGCGGGCGGGGCCGACCCGGTCGGCGTCGGTGCCGCGGATGCCGTCACTGTAGTCGTTGGCGAAGTTCACGCCGATCTGCAGCAGCACGGCGACGGCGAGGCAGGCCAGTGCGATGACCCAGTGCAGGTTGCGATCGACCACCTGCGCCGCGCCGGTGCCGAGCACCACGGGAGCGACGGCCAGGGGGAGCGTGCGCAGCCGCGCGGCGCCGATCCAGTCCTTCGCGGTGACCGGCTCGCGGGTCGTGGTGGTCGGGCGCTTCGCCGGGTTGCCTACCGGTCGCCGGGATGCGCTTCCGCCGCTGCGCCGCTTCGCCTTCTTCTGCTTCGAGGATGCTGCCACGCAGGCATCCTAGCGAGCGCGGCGATGAGGGATCCGGCGGGTGGCGGCGGGGCGCAGCGTGCGGCGGCGGGCGCAGCATGGGAGCCGAAGTCCGGTGGGAACGCCCCGGAACCTGCCTTCGGCTCCCACGACACGCGGACGCCTGGAAGCGGGCGCGCGGATGCCAGGCGGCTGAGCGCTACTTCCCCACGGGGATGATCGGGCGGTGCTCGTAGTAGGTCTGCAGCACGACCGTGGTGCGAGTGCTGACGTTCGCAGCGAGACGGATGTCGCGCACCAGTTCCTCGAGGGCGCGCGGCGACGGCACCCGCACGAACAGCATGTAGCTCGCGTTCCCGGCGATGGAGTGGCAGGCTTCGATCGCCTCCAGATGCTCCAGCAGTTCCGGGGCATTGTCGGGCTGCGCCGGGTCCAGCGGGGTGATCTCGATGAACGCGGACAGCGGCGTCCCCACCTGCTCGGGGTCGAGCATCGCCCGGTACCCCGCGATGACGCCGCGCGTCTCCAGCCGCTTGAGGCGGGACTGCACGGCCGACACCGAAAGGCCGACGGCCTCGGACAGCTGCGCGAGCGTGGCCCGCCCGTCGCGGGAGAGCGCGGTGAGGATGGCGCGGTCGACAGAATCGTCCATGCATGGAATAATATCGGATACATCCACTGAACGCCGGAAATTTTCCGCTTACCTCACGATCGGAGGGTCCGATGTCCATCATCACCAGCAACCAGGCCATCATCGGCGAGCCCGAGGTCGTCGAGGACGCCTCCACCGCTGAGAACTCCGCCGCCTGGGCGCAGCTCAAGGCTGCGGCGATCGCGATCCGCGAACTGCAGGTGAAGGACGGCTCGATCCCTGACGCCGAGCATCACGACAGGGCTCGTGAGCTCGTTGCCGCGATCACCTCCGGCATCCGCGCCCTGGCCCCCGCCTTCCCGCACGACGCCGAGTACCTCACCGCGTCGATCGCCGATTTCGACCGCTGGGCCGCCGAGGGCTTCGGCGTTCCGGACTTCCTCGACTCGCTGGTGGCGTTCCAGCCGCAGCAGCACCGCATCGACGGCATCCGACACCTCGTCGTGTTCCCGATGTACACCCAGAACGGCTCCAGCGACCGTCTCGTCGAGGCGCTGATCGTCGAGACGATCTGGCCGGAGTTCATCGCGGCGCTCGAAGCCGGCGACTACGGCAACAAGCTGTTCGTCTCGCTGCGCCTGGTGGACTTCACGCCCGGCTACGACACCAACTCGGCGGTGCTGTTCCCCGAGACCGTGGCGATGCGCGAGATCCCATCGTTCACCTGGGGCGCGATCTTCCAGGACCGCGAGGCTGCGCGCTACCGTCGCGTCGTCCGAGCGGCATCCGAGATCACCAACCTGGAGCTGCCCGAGCGCGCCGCCGCGATGCTCGACGACCAGAAGCTCGCCGAGCGTGCGTTCGTGATGTGGGACATCATCCACGACCGCACCCACATGCGCGGCGACCTGCCGTTCGACCCGTTCATGATCAAGCAGCGGATGCCGTTCTTCCTGTACTCCCTCGAGGAGATGCGCTGCGACATGACCGCGTTCCGCGAGTCGGTGAAGATCCAGCGCGCGCTGACCGCACGCGTCGAGGCGGGTGAGGAGCTCACCCCGGCCGAGCAGGAGATGCTCGAGCACGCGCCTCTCGTGCAGTACGCCGTGATCTTCGACCGGATCTTCCGCTTCGCGATCACCGGCAACCGCGTCCGCAACTACGACGCGGTCGGCGGTCAGCTGCTGTTCGCGTGGCTGCACCAGCGCGGCGTGCTGCACTGGACCGACACCGCCCTCGCGTTCGACTGGGAGAACGTGCCCGACGCGGTCGTCGCCCTCGGCGACGCGATCGACGACCTGTACTGGCACTCGATCGACCGCCCGAAGGTGGCGCACTGGCTCGCGGCCTACGACCTGGTGCGCAGCGTCCTGACCCCGCACCCCGCCTCGAAGTGGGCGCGCGGCCTGAGCGACGAGATCCTCGCGGGCGCCCCGAAGGGGTACACCGACGCGGTCATGGACGACGAGTTCCCGCTGTCGATGTTCTTCGAGACCCTCGACAAGAAGATGAAGCCGGTCATCGAGTCGACCGTCGGCATCCGCGGCACCGATGACTGACAGCCGTCTCGCCGGTCGCACCGTCGTCCTCGCCGGGGCGACGAGCGCGGCCGGCCTGGCGACGACCCGCGCGCTGGTTGCGGCCGGCGCGCGGGTCGTCGCGACAGGACGTTCCTACGAGCGGCTCGCGCCGCTGACGGATGCCGGCGCGCAGACCGAAGTCGCGGATGCGACCTCACTCGCCGAGATGTCCGCCCTCGCCGAGCGCCTCGGCGCCGTCGACGGCGTACTCCCCCTGGTCGGCGGGTGGCGCGGCGGTGGGGGCCTGGCCGGGCAGACCGACGAGGACTTCGCCGCGCTGCTGCCGGCGCTCCAGGCGGTCCGCGCCACGAGCAGGGCCTTCGACGCGGCGCTGAAGGCAGCGGATGCCGGACGCTTCGCGATCGTCTCCTCGACCACCGTGGAGCGACCGCTCGCGGGCGGCGCGAACTACACCGCCGTGAAGGCGGCCAGCGAGGCGTGGGCCCGCGCCGTCGCGCAGGGCTTCGCGAAGGCCGCGCGCGATGCCGGTGAGCCGCTGCGCGCGGCATCCGTCGTGCTGCGGGTCAAGGCGCTCGACCCCGACGCGCTCGCCGCCGCCGTGGTCTCGCTGTGGGACACGGATGCCGGAGAGCTGAACGACCGGGTGATCACCCTCTGACCACTAGGGCGCCGACCACCCGTCAGAGTTCCAGCCGCATGACGACCCGGCGCACGGTCGGGCGGCTCACCTCGGTGAACCCGGCCGCCGCGAACGGGCCGACGGCGCCCACGTTCATCTCACCCCAGGTGACCTTGGCGCCTCCCGTGAGCATGGGATAGCCCTCGATCGCACGGGCGCCGCGGGAGCGCGCATGCTCGACCGCGCCGGCGATGAGCGGGTAGCTCAGACCGCGCCCGCGGAATCCCGGCCTGACGATGAGGCACGGGATGGCCCACACCGCGTCGTCGTCCTTGTCCTCCGAGCGCCCCAGCCACGGCACCGGCGACCCGCGCAGCCGGGCGTACACGCTGCGGCGGTCGACCGCGCACCAGCCGACCGGTTCGTCGTCGAGGTAGGCGACGACGCCGATGGTGTCCTCGGTGCGCGGATCGTCGCACCCGAGCTCGTTGCGGAACAGGGCCGCGCGCTCTTCCTCGGGCATGTGCCACCAGTCGCCGTCGCCGAGCCGCTGACGTTCGCACTGACAGCGGCGGGCGGTGCCGGTGAGGATCGTCTGCAGATGGTCCCACGGCACGCGGTTCGCCGCGACGACACGCACGCGCGTGTCAATCGCCTCATCCACGGGCGGCGTCGGGGTCGTTCGCGTCGTCGGGCGCCTCAGCACGGCGCGGTTCCGCGAACCCGCCCCGTGCTGTGACCGGGTCGGGCAGGGCGGGTGGAGCCTCCTGCTCCGGTGTTGCAGCGGCTCCGGCATCCGCTCCCCCGCCCTCTTCCGGTGCGGGTTCGGGCGCGCGGGCGTACAGGTCGCTCAACTTCCGGTACGAGCGGGTGAAGAAGGCGAGCACCGCCGCCACGACGATGACGATCCCGGCGAAGAAGCAGATCAGCGCGATGCCCCGCGTCTCACCGCCGCCGAGCAGCCAGCCCCACTGCCGTTGACCCGCCTCGCCCTTCATGTACGGGATGATCAAGAACTCGGCGATCGGAGCGATCAGGAACGCCGTCACGGGAGCTGCGGCCGCCTCCATCGCCGCGGCGACGCCGAACACCCGCCCCTGGCGTTCGAACGGGACGACCCGCTGGATGATCGTCTGCTCCGCCGCCTCGGCCGGCGGGATGAGGGTCATGTACATCCACATACCGACCACGAAGAGCGGCCACCATTCCCGGATCATGAAGAGCGACCCGAGCACACCCATCGCGATCACCACGAACAGCAGGGTGCGCACCGGCTTCTTGCCGAGGCCGAACCTCGCCACCAGTGCGCCGCCGATGAGGAACCCGGTCGACGAGAACGCCAGCGCGAACCCCCACAGCTGCGCGTTGAACAGGGTCAGGCCGTACGGGTCCATCAGCGCCATGTAGACGCCGCCGATGAGGTTGTTGAACGTGGAGAAGATGATCAGCGCGAACAGGCCGGGCGCCAGGCGGATGGCGCGCACGCTGCCGTGGAAGTCGAGGGCGCTGGGGGCGTCGGGGTCGGGCTGCGGCTTGTCCTCGGGGATCCGGATGAACAGCAGATGCGCGAACGTCAGGCCCATCGCCGCGATCGCGATCACCAGCGTCCAGCCCATGCCGAGGAAGCCGATGGACAGGCCGGAGAACACGCTCGTCACCAGGAATGCGATGCCCTGCACGGTGCCGACGAGGCCGTTGGCGTTCGCGTGGCGCTCCTCGGGGATGAGCAGGGTGACGGTCGTGGACAGTGCGATGTTGCGCAGCTGCTCGATCACCCCGCCGAACAGGATGACGCCGGAGAACAGCCAGAACCAGGGGGCACCCAGATCGAGCAGTGCCGATTCCGGCTGCCACAGGTACATGCCTCCGGCGACCGCGAAAGCGCCCGCGGACACCAGGCTCGACAGCAGCATCACGGTGTGCTTGCGATTGCGGTCGACGATCGTGCCGAACACCATCGAGAAGAAGGCGACGAACAGCATGTAGGCGCCGCCGATGATGCCCGTCGCGAGCACCGACTGCGTCTCGATGTACACCCAGAACGTCAGGGCGAACCAGAGGAAGCTGGTCGTCACGTTCGCGATGAGCGTGTTGACCAGGACGTTCGTGAACGCCCGGGTGGCGCGCGGATCACCCGGGATCACCGCGCCCGCATCGGCGCTGTCCGCACGTGGAGAACCAGCTGTGTCCATCACGGATCCGAGCGTAATCACCGCCTCCGACATCCGACAGGGGCACCTCTCGGCAGCCTGTCTGCGGGCGGGCAGCGGCCCTCTCAGGCAATAGGCTTGTTCGGTGAGCGTTCTGCATGACACCGCCGTCCGAGGCTTCGCATCCGACAACTATTCCGGCATCCATCCCGAGGTCCTCGCCGCGATCGCGGCGGCCAACGACGGCCACCAGGTCGCATATGGGGAGGATGTCTACACCGCCCGCCTGCAGGAGGTGTTCCAGCAGCATTTCGGCGAGGGCGTGCAGGCCTTCCCGGTCTTCAACGGCACCGGAGCCAACGTCACCGGCCTGCAGTCGATGCTCCCGCGCTGGGGCGCGGTGATCTCGGCATCCAGCGCCCACATCAACGTCGACGAGGGGGGCGCTCCAGAGCGCATCGGCGGCTTCAAGCTGCTCACCGTCGCGACCGAGGACGGCAAGCTCACCCCGGAGCTGATCGACCAGGAGGCGTGGGGCTGGGGCGACGAGCACCGCGCGCAGCCGCTGGTCGTCTCGATCACCCAGTCGACCGAGCTGGGCACCCTGTACACCGCCGACGAGATCCGTGCGATCGCGGACCACGCGCATGAGCGCGGCATGAAGCTGCACCTCGACGGCGCACGCCTGTCGAACGCGGCCGCGGCCCTCGATCTCCCGCTTCGCGCGTTCACCCGCGACGCCGGCGTCGACGTGCTCAGCTTCGGCGGCACCAAGAACGGCGCCATGCTCGGCGAGGCGATCGTGGTGCTGAACCCCGAGGCGTCCGACGGCCTGATCTACTCCCGCAAGTTCAACATGCAGCTCTCCTCGAAGATGCGCTTCGTGTCGGCGCAGTTGATCGCGCTGCTCGAGGGCGACCTGTGGCTGCGCAACGCGCGGCACGCCAACGCGATGGCGCAGCGACTGCGGGCCTCGATCGAGCGCGGGATCGCCGACGGCAGCATCCGCGGCGTCGCCTTCACGCAGCCGACGCAGTCGAACGGCGTGTTCGCCACGCTGCCCGACGGCGTCGCCGACCGCCTGCGCGAGGCGTTCCGCTTCTACGACTGGGATGCCGCACGCAACGAAGTGCGCTGGATGTGCTCGTTCGACACGCAGGAGTCCGACGTCGACGCATTCGTCGCGGAGCTCTCTCGCCTGACGACCGCCTGAGCCTCGCGGCTGGGGCGCCGACACCCCGACTTACCGCCGACACCCCGCGTTGCACGCATTCGCAACCCGGGGTGTCGGTGCGTAGGCGGGGTGTCAGCGCTCATGTCGAGGTGTCAGTGCGCCCCGAGCCACTCCCGGTAGGCATCGACCGCGAACGGGCGTCCGAGGAACGACTCCACGAGATCGGCGGCGTCGCGGCTGCCCCCTGGTTCGAGGATCTGGCGTCGGTAGCGGGTGGCGGATGCCGGATCCATGAGCCCCCGGAAGCCGGTCAGCAGGTCGCGCGCGATCACGAGGCTCCACTGGTACGTGTAATAGCACGAGCCGTACTCGGTCAGGTGCCCGAACGCCGCGTAGGTGTGCGCGCCGTCGAGCCGCGCGACCGGCGTCGACACGGCGTACCAGTGCTCGGTCGCCGCGGCCAGGTCGGCGGGACGGTCCATGTGCAGCTGGTAGGAGACGCGCGCGTGCCCGAGCTGTGTGCGCACCAGCAGCGCGCGCCCGAACGCGTCGGCCTCGCGCATCCGCTCGACGAGGTCGGCCGGAATCGGCTTTCCCGCCTCGTCGCGGGCGAACGTGGCGAGCACACCGGCGTCCCACACCCATTCCTCGAGCATCTGGCTGGGTGTCTCACTGAAGTCCCACTCCGTCGCGATGCCGGAGAAATCCACCCACTCCTGATCGCCGCCGAGGATATCGTGCACGAGGTGGCCGAACTCGTGGAAGAACGTCTGCACCTGCCGATGCTCCATCAGTCCGCGCGGGAAGTTGCACACCAGGGCCGCTTCGGGCAGCACCCGCCCGCGCACACCGGGCGCGAGCGGGAAGCTTGCCGCGTGGTTGAACTTGCCCTCCCGCGGATGCAGGTCGAGATGGACCCGTCCGATCCGGGTGCCGGCGCGGACGACGTCGAAGCTGCGCACATCGTCATGCCAGGCGGGATCCGACGACGGCACGTACGCGATATCGAACAGCCTGCCAGTGATGTCGAGCAGCCCGGTCAGCACCCGTTCGAAGTGCAGGTACCGACGCACCTCCTGCGCGTCGACGGCGAAACGCTCGTCGTGCAACCGTTCCAGCAGGTAGTGCTGATCGGCCGTCGTCACCGATTCAGCGTCCGGCTCGTCTTCACGCAGCCGCTCCAGCAGCAGCACGTACTCGACCTCCGACGCCTGACGCGACGCCTCGTCCACCTCGTCGAGGAAGGACGCGATGCAGGCGGCCGACCCGACCATCAGGGTCTCGGTCTGGTAGTCCGGCCAGCTTGCGTACCCGAGCAGCTGGGCACGCTGTCGCCGCACCTCAAGCAGTTCGGAGAGCACCTCGTCGTTCGCCGGCCACGCCAGGTCGGCGTGTGCGCGGCGCATCACGATGCGGGCGGCGCGGTCGCGGGCGTAGGTCATCACCGTGATGACATCGATCGCGTCGGTCGAGAGTGCCACCAGCCCGTCGTCGCCGATCGGATGCTGCGCGATGAAGTCCTCGGGGAGTCCGGCCAGAGACTCCCGGGCGACCCGGATCTCGCGGCGCCCCTCGCGGATGTTCCGCGCGAACGCGAGGCAGAGTTCGCTGTCGCGCGCGGCCAGGTCGCGGGCTCGTCGCCGGGTGGCCTCATCGCGGTCCGCCGCGCCCCGGCGGAATTCGCGCAGGATGCGTTCGCGCAAGCGTGCGGCATCCGCGTCCAACCCGTCCGGGTCGGCCGCTGTGAAGACGGCCGCGATTTCGGCATCCGCCAACAGAGCGGCGGCGGCGTCCTTGGCGGCTGCGACCGCCTTCTCGGCCGCGGCGCGCACACCGGGATCGGGATGCACTTCGCACAGCACGTCGGCCTCGTCGCGGGCGCGGCGCAGCTCGATCTGCAGGTCGTTCCACAGTGAAAGGATCTGCAGGGTCGTGCGCGTGGCGCCGTCTGTGAGCTGTACGGCGAGCGCGGCGGCTCGCTCCAGACGCTCGGAGACCCGGGTGTTCACGAAATCGAGCCAGTCGGCGGGGGCGGTGGGGAAGGCGATCGGGTCGGTCACCCGCCCGAGCCTAGGCGACTGCGGTGTCGACACCCCGACTTACCGCCGACACCCCGCGTTTCACGCGTTCGCAACCCGGGGTTTCCGCGCGTAGGCGGGGTGTCAGCGCTCATGCCGGGGTGTCAGGGCGCCGGGAGCCGTCCCGCGATCTACCGGAGCAGGCCGAGGTGCGCGAGCGCCTGCCGAAGCAGTGTGCCGCGGCCGCCCTCCATCTCGGCGGAAACCGCGTCGGACCCCGCCTCCTCGGGAGAGAACCAGGTGACCTCGAGCGCATCCTGCCGCGGTTCGCACGTGCCGGTGACCGGGACGATGAACGCGAGCGACACCGCATGCTGACGGTCGTCGTGGTAGGCACTCACGCCGGGGATCGGGAAGTACTCGGCGACCGCGAACGGCACCGGCGCGGGCGGCAGCAGCGGGAACGCCATCGGGCCGAGGTCGTTCTCGACGTGACGGAACAGGGCGTCGCGGATCGTCTCGCCATAGCGCACGCGGCCCGACACGACCGTGCGAGTCATCTCCCCGAGCGGCGTCGAGCGCAGCAGCGCACCCACCGCGGTGACCTGACCCGATCCGTCGGTGCGCACCGGGATCGCCTCGACGTACAGCATCGGCAACCGGCGCCGCGCCTCCTCGAGCTCGATGTCGCTCAGCCACGCCGGGTTCGACTGGCTGGCGGGCACGTCGTCGAAGCCGAAGTCGCCGTCCGGGTCGGGGTCGGGGGTGCGCACGGTCATGGGTCCTTTCTATCAGCGTCCCCGGTCGCTGGCAGGATGAAGGAGTGAGCCTCTCGATCGATCCCGCCGCGACCCTGTGGTCGGACGGCCCGCGCGAAGGCAGGCCGCTGCTCGTGCTGCTGCACGGCTACGGCGCCGACGAGCGCGACCTGTTCGGCCTGGTGCCCTACCTGCCCGACGGCATCGCCGTGGCTGCGCTCGCCGCGCCGCTGACGCCGCCGTGGCCGATGCCCGGCCGCTCCTGGTACCCGATCGATGATCTGCAGTCGCGCAGTGCGGCGGCGATCACGACGGCGGCCGAATCCGTGCTGGCGTGGCTCGACGAGGAGGCCGGCGGTGCGGCATCCGTCGCCCTGCTCGGGTTCTCGCAGGGAGCCGCTGTCTCGCTGCAGGCGCTCCGGCTCGACCCGTCGCGCTTCGGCGCGGTGGTCGCGCTGAGCGGGTACGTCGCGCCGGGCGATCTGCCGAACGACCCCCTGCTGCGGGAGACGAGGCCACGGGTGTTCTGGGGCCGCGGCACGCACGACGACGTCATCCCGCCGCACCTGATCGACCACACCGCGCAGTGGCTGCCGGATCACTCCGAGCTGTCCGGTCGCGTCTATCAGGGCCTCACGCACAGCATCTCCGAGCAGGAGCTCACCGACGTGCGCACCTTCGTCTCGCAGTGGAAGGATGCCGCGACGGCATCCTGACCGCGCTCGGCGCGGGGAAGGGACGGTGCGCCGAAGTCTGCGTCCGGCTCTTGTGGGAGCCTCGGCGACCAGGGTAGAGTCTTCGGGTCCTGTCCGCCGTGTCTGGAAGTCCATTGATCTGAATCGTCGCCTCCGCGTCCTGTCCACGCGCTGATCCGACGATCCTTCCTGCCACCGGCATCCGGTCTTTCCACGCTCCGTCGCGTGACGTGACCCGTCGGCATCCGCGCACCCGCACATCGGGAGTCGCTCATGTCATCACTCACCACCACGTCATCGGTCGTGCTCGACCGTGTCACCTTCGCCTGGGCCGACGGCACCGTCGCCCTCGATTCCGTCTCCGGCGCATTCGGCGCGGGCCGCACCGACCTCGTCGGACGCAACGGCGCCGGGAAATCCACCCTGCTGCGGTTGATCGCCGGTGAACTCGAACCGACCGCCGGTCACGTCACGACGAACGGCGACGTCGCCCACCTGCCGCAGCGACTGACGCTCGAGACGGATCGCCGGGTCGCCGACCTGCTCGGCGTCGCGGGCGCGCTCGACGCGGTGCGCGCCATCGCGTCCGGCGACGTCGACCCGTCGCATTTCGATGCGGTGGGCGACGACTGGGACATCGAGGCGCGCGCTGAGGCCGCGCTCGGCGAAGCCGGGCTGGAGCCGTCGTTCCTCGACCGCACCGTCGGCGAGCTGTCGGGCGGTGAGGCCGTGCTGGTCGCGATCGCCGGCATCCGTCTGCGGCGCGCTCCGATCACGCTGCTCGACGAGCCGACGAACAACCTCGACCGCGCCGCCCGCGCGCGGCTGTACGACATGGTGCGTGACTGGCGGGGAACGCTCGTCGTCGTCAGCCACGACTTGACGCTGCTCGAGCTGATGGACGACACCGCCGAGCTGTACGGCAGCGAGTTGAGCGTGTTCGGCGGGCCGTACTCGGAGTGGCGCGCGTGGCTGGACGCGGAGCAGGAGGCCGCCCGGCAGGCCGAACGCGACGCCGCGCAGGTGTTCAAGAAGGAGAAGCGGCAGCGGATCGAGGCCGAGACGAAGCTCGCTCACCGCGCCCGTACTGCACGGAAGGCGGAGGTCGAGAAGCGTGTGCCGAAGATCGTCGCGCACGGCCGGAAGATGGCCGCCGAGGTCTCCGCCGGGCGATTGCGCGTCGAGGTCGGCGCGAAGGAGGAATCCGCGCGCGCTGCGTTGGATGCCGCAGGCCGGCGGATCCGAGACGACGACTCGATGAAGATCGAGCTGCCGGACCCGGGGATCTCACGCGCGCGGCGCATCGCCACGATCGGCGACGGCTCTCGGTCGTGGACGGTGCAGGGTCCGGAGCGGGTCGCGCTGATCGGCCGGAACGGGGTCGGCAAGACCACGTTGCTGCGGCGGCTCGTGGGCGACGGTGTTCACAACTCAGGAGATTCTGCCGATTCCGGGCCGGATGAGGCGCTTCCAGCGCATCTGCCGCCGATTCTCCTGAGTTGTGAACGGCACACCGACCGGATCGGCTACCTGCCGCAGCGCATGGACGGCCTGGACGAGGCGGCTTCGGTCATCGAGAACATCGCGGCGGCCGCACCGCAGGTGCCGGAGAAGGAGCTGCGCAACCGGCTGGCCCGGTTCCTGATCCGCGGCGCGGCCATGGACCGTCCGGTGGGGACGCTGTCGGGCGGGGAGCGGTTCCGGGTCGCGCTAGCGAAGCTTCTGCTCGCCGACCCGGCACCGCATCTGGTCGTGCTCGACGAGCCGACGAACAACCTCGACATCGACACCGTGGACCGGCTGGTCGAGGCGCTGCGCGCCTACCGCGGTGCGGTGCTCGTCGTCAGTCACGACGACGTGTTCCTGTCACGGCTCGGGCTTGACCTCACGCTCGAGCTCGACGCCGACGGAGGGCTGAGCGAGGTCGACTGAGCGGACGAGGCATCGAGACCCTGCTGTGGTCAACGTTCCGCAGCAGGGTCTCGTCACGCTGGGCAGATAATGAAGCCATGGCAAGCAGTCCGATGGAGTTCCCGCTGAGTCCGCAGGAGGTGGGAGCGCTCAAGGCACGGCTTGCCGCCGACGCGCGTGACGAAGGCGCCCGGCGTGAACTCGTGGCCTGGTACCGGCGTACACAGCATCTCGATCAGGCTGGGCGCTATGCGATCGCCGTCGATGGGTTCGCCACCGAGCCGGAGCTCCGCGCGTATGGCGCGCTGCTGCGGGGACTTCGTGCAGACGATCGCAGAATGGCGGTTCTGAGCCGCCTGCCCGACGATGCCGACAGCCTGATGCAGGCTCGGAAGTCATTGGACGACGTCCTGGTGCCGGCGCGGGACGATTTCATCGACGCGGTCGCCCCTGTCATCTGGAGCATCTTCACGCTCGCGGTGCTGGCAGCCCTCGTCTGGACCTTCGTCGCAGCACTCCTGAACGGTGACGGAGCTCATTTCTGGGCGCGCGTACTCAGCGTCGTATGTCTCGGGATCCTCGCGCTCGCCTGTGGCATCTCCAGCGTCGACTGCGCACGCGACAGGTCGCGCGTGGCCGCCGTGGTCTTCGGCCTCCTGGCTGCTGCAGCAGTCGCTTCGGCTCTCCTCCTTCTGCGCTGACACACACCCGCCGCATCCGCCGCCGCCCAGCGGAGTCTTCGTGCCCGGCTGGCGACGACGTCTTCCTGTCGCGGCGATCTCGATCCGACCTCGAGCTGGACGCCGAGGAACTCGGCGTCGTCCATCCCGACACGCAATCCCGAGAGCCGATGTCGGAGGCAGGCCGCATGATGGGGGGATGAGCGATGTGCTCGAACGGTTCACCCCCGCGACCCAGGACTGGTTCCGCGGGGCGTTCGACGCGCCCACCCCTGCGCAAGCGGGGGCGTGGGATGCCATCTCCGCCGGGCGCAACGCGCTGGTCGTCGCCCCCACCGGATCTGGCAAGACGCTGTCGGCCTTCCTGTGGGCGATCGACAGCGTGTTCCGCGAGCGCACCGCGCGGCAGTCCGGAGCCGCCTCAACACCCGACGACCTGCCACGGACCCGCATCCTGTACATCTCTCCGCTCAAGGCGCTCGGCGTCGACGTCGAGCGGAATCTCCGCTCCCCCCTCGTCGGTATCGGACAGTCCGCCCGCCGGCTGGGGCTCCCCGTCCCAGAGGTGACCGTCGGGGTGCGCTCGGGCGACACCACCTCGAGCGATCGGCGCAAGCTGGTCGCCGACCCGCCCGACATCCTCATCACCACCCCGGAATCGCTCTACCTGATGCTCACCAGCCGCGCGGGGGAGACGCTCCGCGGGGTGCACACGGTGATCATCGACGAGGTGCACGCGGTCGCGGCGACCAAGCGAGGCGCACATCTCGCGGTCAGCCTGGAGCGCCTCGACGCGCTCCGCACCGCGCGCGGCGCCCCCTCGCCGGCCCAGCGCATCGGCCTGTCCGCCACCGTCCGACCGATCGACGAGGTCGCGCGCTTCCTGGGCGGCTCGGCGCCCGTCGACATCGTGGCCCCTCGTGCGGTGAAGACGTTCGAGCTCGGCGTGGTCGTGCCGATCGAGGACATGCGCAATCCTCCCCCGCCGCCGGGTGCCCCCACCGCGTCCGGCGAGAGCGACGCGGAGTACACAGAGGTGACCGGATCCGTCTGGCCCCACGTCGAAGAGGCGATCGTCGACAAGGTACTCGAGAACCGCTCGACGATCGTGTTCGCGAACTCCCGGCGACTGGCCGAACGGCTCACCGGGCGTCTGAACGAGATCTACTCCGAGCGCATCGGCGCCGCCGTTCCCGCCGCGGCCCCGCCGCAGGGAGCGACGAACCAGATGCCCGCGGCGATGATGGCGCAGGCCGGGGCCACGGCGGGCGCCGAACCCGTGCTCGCGAAAGCCCACCACGGCTCGGTGTCGAAAGAGCAACGTGCGATCGTCGAGGAGGAGCTGAAGGCCGGCGTGCTGAAGTGCGTCGTCGCCACGAGCAGCCTCGAGCTCGGCATCGACATGGGAGCGGTCGACCTGGTCATCCAGGTGGAGGCGCCCCCGTCGGCGGCATCCGGCCTGCAGCGGGTGGGGCGCGCGGGCCACCAGGTGGGCGAGATCAGCCGGGCCGCGCTGTTCCCCAAGCACCGCGGCGACGTGCTGCACACCGCGATCGTCACCGAGCGGATGCTGGCGGGGCAGATCGAGGCGATCGCGGTCCCTCGCAACCCGCTCGACATCCTCGCCCAGCAGACCGTCGCCGCGTGCGCCCTCGAACCCCTCTCGGTCGAGGACTGGTACGAGACCGTGCGACGCAGCGCACCGTTCCAGTCGCTGCCGCGCTCCGCCTACGAAGCGACCCTCGACCTGCTCGCCGGCAAGTACCCCTCCGACGAGTTCGCCGAGCTGCGGCCGCGGGTGGTGTGGGATCGGGATGCCGGCACGCTGACCGGCCGCCCCGGAGCGCAGCGCATCGCCGTGACCAGCGGGGGGACGATCCCCGACCGCGGCCTGTTCGGGGTGTTCGTCGCCGGCGAGTCCTCCGGTGCCAGGGTCGGCGAGCTGGACGAGGAGATGGTCTACGAATCCCGCGTCGGCGACGTGTTCACCCTCGGCACGACCAGCTGGCGGATCGCGGAGATCACCCACGACCGCGTCAATGTCATCCCGGCGTACGGCCAACCGGGCAAGGTGCCGTTCTGGCACGGCGACGGCATCGGCCGGCCGTTCGAGCTCGGTGAGGCGCTGGGACGCTTCTCCCGCGAAGTGTCGACCGCCGCCCCGGAGAAGGCGCAGCAGCGTCTCATCGACGCCGGCCTCGACGAGCGCGCCCGCGACAACCTGCTGGGCTACCTCGCCGAGCAGCGGGAGGCGACCGGCACCCTCCCCACCGACCGCACGCTCACCGTGGAACGCGGCCGAGACGAGGTCGGCGACTGGCGGGTCATCCTGCATTCCCCTTACGGCATGAAAGTGCACGCCCCGTGGGCGTTGGCGATCAATGCGCGCGTGCGCGAGCGCCTGGGAGTCGAGGGGTCCGCTGTCGCCAGCGACGACGGCATCATCGTGCGCATTCCGGACGCCGACGCCGAACCGCCCGGTGCCGAGCTGTTCGTGTTCGACCCCGACGAGTTGGAACAGATCGTCACCGCCGAGGTGGGTGGCTCGGCCCTGTTCGCGTCGCGGTTCCGCGAGTGCGCCGCCCGCGCGCTGCTCATGCCGCGCACCAACCCGAACCGCCGCACCCCGCTCTGGCAGCAGCGTCAGCGTTCCGCGCAGCTGCTGGAGGTCGCGCGGCGGCACCCGACCTTCCCGGTGATCCTGGAGACCCTCCGGGAGGTGCTGCAGGACGTGTACGACCTGCCGTCGCTGCGGCGGCTGGTGACGGATGTCGCCGAGCGTCGTATCCGGCTGGTGGAGACCGAACCGGCGCAGCCGTCCCCGTACGCCCGCGATCTGCTGTTCGGATACGTCGGCGCGTTCATGTACGAGGGCGACTCCCCTCTCGCCGAACGCAGGGCCGCCGCCCTCGCGGTCGACCCGGCGCTGCTGGGCGAGCTGCTCGGCACCGTCGAGATGCGCGAGCTGCTCGACCCCGACGTCATCGCGCAGTTCGAACGCGAGGCGCAGCGCCTCGACCCGCAGCGCCGCGCGCGCGGCATCGAGGGGGTCGCCGACCTGCTGCGCCTGCTCGGCCCACTGGACGCGGACGAGGTGCACGCGCGCCTCGAACCCGCCGATGCTGCCGAGACCGCCGACCGCGCCGGCCCCGAGCCCGACCCCGCGTCCGCCCCCGAGTCCGCCGCCGGCGAGGCGTCAGCGCTCCTCGCCGCCCTTGTCGACGCCCGTCGTGCGATTCCGGTCACGATCGCCGGGCACGCCCGCTTCGCCGCGATCGAGGATGCCGGACGCCTCCGCGACGCCCTGGGGGTGGCGCTGCCCACCGGCGTGCCCGTCGCCTTCCTCGACCCGGTCGCCGACCCGCTGGGCGACCTGGTCTCGCGGTACGCCCGCACGCACGGGCCGTTCACCACGGATGCCGTCGCGACGCGGTTCGGCATCGGCGCGGCGGTCGCGCGGCACACCCTGCAGCGGCTGGAGTCCGCCGGCCGCCTGACCAGCGGTTTCTTCCTGCCGGCGGATGCCACGGACGGCAGCGGCGAGAAGGAGTGGTGCGACACGGAGGTGCTGCGCCGGCTGCGGATGCGCTCGCTCGCCGCGATCCGCGGCAGTGTTGAGCCGGTCTCGCCCCAGGCGTATGCACGGTTCCTGCCGGACTGGCAACACCTCACCCGCCCTGTCGAAGGCATCGACGGGGTGCTCAGCGTGATCGAGCATTTCGCCGGCGTCCCGATTCCGGCCAGCGCGTGGGAGTCGCTGGTCCTGCCCGGCCGGGTGCGGGACTATGTCCCCGCCATGCTCGACGAGCTCACCGCTGCCGGCGAAGTCGTCTGGGCGGGGCACGGCACCCTTCCCGGGCGGGACGGCTGGGTGTCGCTCCACCCCGTCGACCTCGCCCCGTTCACCCTGCCGATCCCCGACGAGCCGCCCGCCCCCGGCTCTCCGGAGGAGCGGGTGCTCGACGCGCTGCGTCTCAGCGGCGCGCAGTTCACCACCGCGCTGCGCGCCATGATCGACGCGGAGAACGAGCAGTCGGTGCTCGATGCGCTGTGGAACCTCGTCTGGCAGGGGCACGTCACCAACGACACGTTCGCGCCCGTCCGCGCGCTGACCGGTGGAGGGTCGCAGGCGCACAAGACCACCCGCCGGGCGCCGCGCACCCGCACCTACCGCGGCGTGTCCCTGGCCCGGCCGCAGGCTCGCCCGAGCGGTGTGGGCGGGCGCTGGTCCGCGCTGCCGGACACCGATCCGGACGTCGCACGTCGGGCCACCGTCACCGCCGGCCTGCTGCTCGACCGCTACGGCGTCGTCACCCGTGGCTCCGTGCAGGCCGAGGGTGTCCCGGGCGGCTTCGCTCAGGCATACCGCGTGCTGGCCGGGTTCGAGGAGGCCGGGCACTGCCGGCGCGGCTACGTGATCGAGAAGCTGGGCGCCGCGCAGTTCGCCGCGTCCACCACCGTCGACCGTCTGCGCACGTTCGCCGGCCTCGCGGATCCGCCGCCCCGCAACGCCATCACCCTCGCGGCGACCGACCCCGCCAACCCGTACGGCGCCGCACTGCCCTGGCCGCGTCTGGACGCGGTGTCGCACCGCCCCGGCCGGAAAGCCGGCGGACTCGTGGTCCTCGTCGACGGCGCGCTGGTCCTGTATCTCGAGCGGGGCGGCCGCACGGTGCTGGCCTTCGACGACGATCCCGAGACGCTGCGCGCAGCGGCATCCGATCTCGTCACGACGGCCAGGGCGCGCCGGCTCGACACCCTCACCGTCGAGAAGATCAACGGCGAGGGCGTGTACGGCACCCCCTTCGCACTCGCCCTGCAGGATGCCGGTTTCGTGGCCACGCCGCGCGGCTACACCCTCCGCAGGGCGATGTGAGCCGGTCGCCTACGCTGATGAGCATGATCCGTGAGTTCGCCGCCGGGTTCGGGACACTGCTGCGCGGTTTCGGGATGTGGCGCACGCACCCGCGGCTGCTCGCCCTCGGTCTCGTGCCCGCCCTGATCGCCGTGGTGCTGCTGGTCGGTGCGCTGATCCCCCTCGCCCTCTCCCTGGGCACCATCACGGACTGGATCACGCCGTTCGCCGATTCGTGGGGGTCGCCGTGGCGCGAGCTGCTGCGCGCGGGTCTGGGCATCGTCATCGTCATCGCCGCCCTCGCCCTCGCCGCCGCCGTCTTCACCGCGCTCACGCTCACCATCGGCGACCCGTTCTACCAGCGCATCTTCCAGGGCATCGACCGCTCACTCGGCGGCACAGACACCGACGTCGAGAGCGGGTTCTGGTCGACCCTCGGCGAGGGACTGCGCCTGGTGATGCTGGGCGTGCTCGTCGCACTGCTCACGCTGCTGCTCGGTTTCATCCCACTCGTCGGCGGGGTGCTCGCGGCCGTCACCGGCGTGGTGCTGTCGGGCCGACTCCTCGCCCGTGAGCTCACCGGTCGCGCCTTCGACGCGCGGGGGCTGGACTCCGCGGCGCGCTCGGCGCTGCTCGCCTCCGGCCGGGCGCGCGTCATCGGTTTCGGCGTCGCCACGCAGCTGTGCTTCCTCGTGCCGCTGGGGGCCATCGTGACGATGCCGGCCGCGGTCGCCGGGGCGACGCTGCTCGCCCGCGAGCTGACGGATCGCGCCGCCCTGCGCGCCCGGCCGCCGGCCGGAGCCCGCTGATGCCCGAGGGCGACACCGTCTACCGCACCGCGCACCGTCTCGACGACGCGTTGCACGGGCGCACCGTCACCCGCTTCGACATCCGCGTCCCCCGCGCCGCGACCGTCGATCTCACCGGCCAGACCGTGCAGCACGTCGTGCCGCGCGGCAAGCATCTGCTGATGCGCATCGGCGAGTTCACGCTGCATTCCCATCTGCGCATGGAAGGCGCGTGGCTGCTGTACCGCGCCGGCGAGAAGTGGCGGCATCCGGCGTTCAAAGTGCGCGCCATCGTCGGCACCGCCCAGCAGGACGCGGTCGGCATCGACCTGGCCGAGGTGAAGGTCGTCGCGACCCGCGACGAGCAGCAACTCGTCGGCCATCTCGGCCCGGACCCGCTGTCCGAGACCTGGGACGCGGCCGACGCCGCCGCCCGGATCCGCGCCGACGGCCGCAGCATCCACGTCGCCCTCCTCGACCAGCGCAACGTCGCAGGCTTCGGCAACGAATACGCCGCCGAGCTGCTGTTCCTCCGCGGCGTCCTGCCGGAGACACCGGCCGCCGATGTCGACGTGGACGCGCTGCTCGACCTCGGCGCCCGCACCATCGTTGCCAACCGCAACCGCGTGGTGCGCACCTTCACCGGCGACAGCCGCCGGGGTCGCAGCACCTGGGTGTACGGGCGGGCGGGCCGTCCCTGCCGGCGGTGCAGCACCCTGATCCAGCGGGGTGCCCTCGGCGCCGATCCCACCCATGAGCGCGTCACCTTCTGGTGCCCGAACTGCCAGCGCTGACACCATCCCCGACGCGGAATGAAATCCGCGGTCCCGTGGTTGTTGATATATCCGGACGACCCCGGATACGGGAGGAATCGTGGGAAAGAACTACATCGATATCGAGGACGACCAGGGCTCCACGTTGCGCTACCGCAAGCACGTGAACGGCCGTGGCCTCGTCGCGCATGGCGCGAAGGTGCACCCGAAGGCACTCATCGAGGCCGGCGCCTATATCGAGCCCGGAGCACGCGTAGGCGCCGGCGCGCGAGTCGCCCGCGGCGCCTGGGTGGAACCGGATGCCGTGATCGGCGAGAACGCGCAGATCGACGCGCACGCACACATCGGCCCCGGGGCCGCCGTCGGTGACGGCGCGCACATCGGGGTCCGCACCGAAGTCGGCGCCGGCGCACGCATCGCGCGCGGCGCCCGCATCGGCGACGACGAGACCGTCCGCCCCGGCATGCGGATCGCGACCGACCAGAAGGGTCTCTGGCTGGCCGCCTGAGATCCGGCATCCGCTCGCGACGGCTGCAGAGCGAAGGGCCGCACAGCTCCTGTGCGGCCCTTCTCGTGTCGGCTTCCCCGGGAGGGACGCGCGTCACCGTCGGCGGAGCAGTCCGTACCCCTGACCGGCGGCGAGGCTTGCCAGCGCGAGGGCGGCGACGAGCAGCCCGAAGTCGCGCAGCGCGATGTCGAGGTAGCCGCCCACGCTCACCAGGCTGACGATGATCCCAGCCAGCCACGCGGCGACGACGTAGCCGCCGAGCCGCGGAAGGAAGGCGACCAGGATGCCGGCGACGATCTCCACAGCGCCGACGATGTACATCGCGGTGCGCGCATCGCCGGCGATGATCCCGTCCATCCACGACGCGAGGTACCGCTCCCAGTCCGAGGTGAGGATACGGACGAACTTGTCCAGACCGAACAGAATCGGCGCGACCGTGAACAGCGTACGCAGCATGACGAACGCCTGCCGGTTGCCGTCGTGCGACGTGCGGACGTCGCTGTTCCCCGCACGCGTGCGTGTCTGAGTGCTCATCGTTGAGCCCCCTTTCTAAATGAAGATAAGATCTACGTTAGAAGCGGGATGCTTCTAAAAACAAGATCATCTCCTGATAGAGGTCGCCATGGACGTCTCCTCGGATGCCGCGAGCATCGGAACGCTGGCAGATGACACGCGCCGAGCGCTCTACGAGCACGTGTGTGCGCAGGCTGAGCCCGTGGGGCGGGAGGCGGTCGCCTCGGCACTGGACATTCCCGTTCACATGGCCCGGTTCCACCTGGACAAGCTCGTCGACGCAGGCCTGCTCGAAACCGAGTTCCGCCGACTGAGCGGCAGGTCGGGCCCCGGCGCGGGCCGTCCGTCGAAGCTGTACCGGCGGGCCGCGCAGACGATCACGGTCTCGCTTCCGGAACGACGCTACGACCTGGTGGGGCACCTCCTGGCCGCCGCGATCGAGCGGTCGGGCGACGGGCTGCCCCTCGATGCGGCGCTCGACGAGGTGGCGCGCGACGAGGGTCGGCGCGCGGGCGCCGCCCTGCCCCGCGACGACGAGGACGAGCTCGAGCGAGCCGCCCGGGCGCTGCGGATGCAGGGGTACGAGCCGCGCAGCGCCGACGACGCGCTGATCCTCGCGAACTGTCCGTTCGACAGCCTTGCCCGCGACCACACCGCGCTGGTCTGCTCTGCGAACCACTCGTACGTGGACGGCGTCCTCGACGGACTCGGCTGCGCTCACCTGCGGGCTCGCCTCGAACCCGCGGACGGGCTGTGCTGCGTCGCGGTGCGGGAGGCCGCCCGCGCGGCAGGCGCCGGCGGGACGGATGCCGGCGGCGAGGGCGCCGGCGGCGAACGGCCGGTACCCTGATCGGATGAGCAGTCAGCGCCGCACCCCGCAGGGCGGCAAGCCGCACCGCGGCGGCCGTCCCACGACTGCCAAGGGCGGTGCGGGCAAGGTCGGCGGGAGCAAGCCGGGCGCGGGCAAGGGATCCCGCGCCGCGAAGCCGGCGAAGCGGATGCCGGATGCCGTCGCGCCGGAGGACCTCACGCCGCGCACCTTCCGTCTCGGCATCATCCCTGGCGCGACTCCCGGCCGCTGGATCGACGCGTGGAAACAGCGGATGCCGCACGTCGAGATCGAGCTGGTCCCGATCTCTGCGCAGGAGCAGGTGCACGCGCTGCGCGAACTGGATGCCGCGATCGTGCGGCTTCCGGTGGAGCGAAGTGGCCCTTCGAGCAGCGAGGCTCCGGTGGGGCCCGAGCCGCTGACGGACGAGTTCCACGTGATCCGGCTCTACGACGAGACGCCGGTGGTGGTGACATCCGCCGACTCCCACCTCATGGCCGCCGACGAGCTGACCGCAGCCGACCTCGACGGCGAGGTGCTCATCACCCCGCTCGACGACGTGCTGGGGCCGCTGGGACCGTCCACCACTCCCCCGAACTTCGCGCCGCTCGCGACGACCGCGGACGCCGTCGCGACGGTCGCGTCGGGCGTCGGCATCCTGGTCGTGCCGATGTCGCTCGCCCGCGCACACCACCGCAAGGATGCCGATCACCGGCCGCTCGTGGACGGACCGCTCTCGCCCGTGGCGCTGGCGTGGCGGCGCGACCGGACGACGCCCGACGTCGACACGTTCGTGGGCATCGTCCGGGGTCGCACCGCCAACTCTTCGCGCTGATCCTGGCGGCGCCGCGTTTCGTCTCGTCGCTGCGTTCCCCGCTCAACGACCGGCGAGCATCGCCGCCTCCACGCGGAGGCCGGCCTCTCCGGCATCCACCCGCACGGCACCGCCGTCGGTGAGCTCGCCCGAGACGAACAGGTCCGCGATGCGGTCGTCGACGTGGCGCTGGATGAGCCGGCGCAGCGGCCGGGCGCCGTACTCCGGCTCGTAGCCGTGCTCGGCGAGCCATGCCACCGCGGCATCCGTCACCTCGAGGGCGACCGAGCGCTCGGCGAGGCGGCGCGCCGTGGCGTCCAGCATCAGCCGGACGATGCGTGCCAACTCGTCGCGGCCCAGCTTCTGGAACAGCACGATCTCGTCGATGCGGTTCAGGAACTCCGGACGCATGGCCTCGCGCAGCTTACCCATCACGCGGGCGCGCAGGTCCTCCGGGGAGGAGAAGCCCGAGGCGTCGCGCGACGCCACGAACCCGAGCGCCCCCGACCGCGAGGCGAGGAACTCCGAGCCGATGTTCGAGGTCATCACGATGACCGTGTTGCGGAAGTCGACCGTGCGGCCCTGACCGTCGGTGAGGCGCCCGTCATCGAGCACCTGCAGCAGCAGGTTGAACACGTCGGGGTGCGCCTTCTCGATCTCGTCGAACAGCACGATCGAGTACGGGTTGCGCCGCACGCGCTCGGTGAGCTGGCCCGCCTCGTCGTAGCCGACGTATCCCGGAGGGGCGCCGACCAGACGCGACACGGTGTGCCGCTCGCCGAACTCGCTCATGTCGAAGCGGATCACCGCGGTCTCGTCATCGAAGAGGCGGTCGGCGAGCGCCTTGGCCAGCTCGGTCTTGCCGACACCGGTGGGGCCGAGGAACAGGAACGACCCGACCGGGCGGCGGGCGTCGCCCATGCCGGTCCGGCTGCGGCGAACGGCGCGGGCGACGGCCGTCACGGCGTCGTCCTGGCCGATCACGCGGCGGTGCAGCTCCTGCTCGAGGTCGGCGAGACGCTCGCGCTCCCCCTCGGTGAGGCGGCTGGCCGGGATTCCCGTCGCACGCGAGATCACCTCGGCGATCTCCGCTTCGTCCACCACGGCCTCCTGAACGGATGCCGGCGGCTGGGCGCCGTCGAGGCGGGCCTGCACGGCACCGATCTCGTCGCGCAGACGCGAGGCCTCCTCGTAGTGCTCGGCGCGCACGGCGGCGTTCTTCTCGGCCTCCAGTTCGGCGAGACGCGCCATGAGGGCCTCGGTGTCCTGAGCGGAGCCGAGGCGCAGCCGCAGTCGGGCGCCGGCCTGGTCGATGAGGTCGATCGCCTTGTCGGGCAGCACACGGTCGGGCAGGTAGCGCGCGCTCAGGCGCACGGCGGCCTGCAGCGCGGCATCCGTGTAGCGCACGCCGTGGTGCGCCTCGTAGGCGGGCTTCAGCCCCTCGAGGATGAGCACCGCGTCCTCGACGGACGGCTCGGCGACCTTCACGGGTTGGAAGCGGCGCTCCAGCGCCGGGTCCTTCTCGATCCGGCGGTACTCGTTCAGCGTGGTGGCGCCCACCATGTGCAGTTCACCGCGTGCGAGGCGCGGCTTGAGGATGTTGCCCGCGTCCATGCCGCCGTCGCCGGCGCCACCTGCGCCCACCACGGTGTGCACCTCGTCGAGGAACACGATCAGCTCGCCCTTGTGCGCGGCGATCTCGTCCATGGTCTTGGTGAGCCGCTCCTCGAAGTCGCCGCGGTAGCGCGCACCCGCGAGCATGGCGGCGAGGTCGAGCGCGACGACGCGGTGGCCGCGCAGCGACTCCGGCACGTCGCCGGCGACGATCGCCTGGGCAAGGCCCTCGACGATCGCCGTCTTGCCGACGCCCGCCTCGCCGATCAGCACCGGGTTGTTCTTGGTGCGGCGGCTGAGGATCTCGACGGTCTGTTCGATTTCGCCGGCCCTCCCGATGACGGGGTCGAGCTCACCGGCCCGGGCACGGGCGGTGAGGTCCAGACCGTACTTGTCGAGCATCGGCGTCTCGGATGCCGGTTGCTCGTCGTCGTCGCGTGCCGGCGCCCCGGCCGGCACCTGCTCGCGGATGCCCTGGGTCAGCGCCTCGGCGGTGACGCCGGCGCGTGCCAGGATCTGGCCGGCCGGAACGTCCTGGCCGAGCACCAGGGCGAAGAACAGGTGCTCCGGCTCGATGTACGTCGCACCCGACGACCGTGCCACCTGGTAGGCGTGGAACAGCGCCCGGCTGGCGCTGGGCGTGATCGTCGCGGCCCCCACAGCTGCGGGTTCGCCGGGCATCGGCAGGCGCGACTCGACGGCGTCGATGATCGCACTCGGCGCGACGCCGATGTGCTCGATCGCCTGCGCGACGGCCTCGTCCTCGACGATCATGCGCAGCACGTGCAGGGCGTCCAGTTCGGTCTGGCCGCGCTCGAGCGCGAACCGGCCGGCGCGCTGCAGAATCTGCTGGGTGCGCGCGGTGAGGAACCGGCTGAGGTCGATGGAGCGCGCCTGACGGGCCTGCTCGCCCGCGAGATACCGGGCGAGGAACTCATCGAACGAGCTCGCGCCGGGGTGGCTGAAGTCGTTGGGCACTGTGTCCTCCTGGAAAGTTGAGCGTGCTTCGCTCAAGTTTAACGCGAACGAGTCCCAGGTATTCCCGCGTCGATAGACTCGCCGGGTGGTCTCGCTCCTGTACGTGTGCGTGCGGCCGGAGGCCGGTGCCGCCGACGCCGAGCACCGCTCGTTCCGCCGCGCACTCGGCGTCCCCTCGGTCGATCGGATAGACCTCATCCGGCATCCGCTCGACGGCCCGCTGGCCGGGCGCTACGAGGGCGTCGTCGTCGGCGGATCCCCGTTCAACGTCGTCGCCGAGGAACGCGACGCGGTGCAGCACCGCGTGGAGGACGACTTGGAGGCCATCGCCCGCGAGGCGATCGACGGCGGCCTGGCGGCGTTCTTCACCTGCTACGGCATCGGCGTGGTGACCCGGATGCTGGGAGGCGTCGTCGGCACGGCGACACCGGAGTCCACGCGTCCCACCACGGTGCGGATCACGGATGCCGCCGCCGGCGACCCCGTCTTCGGCCCGAGCGCACCGTCGATGACGGTGCTGACCGCGCACAAGGAGGGCTCGACCGAACCGCCGCCCGGCGGCGTGCTGCTGGCCACCAACGACGACTGCCCGGTGCAGGCGTACCGCGTGGGCACCCGGCTGTACGCCACGCAGTTCCATCCCGAGGTCACCCCGCAGGACTTCGTCGACCGGATGGCGTACTACCGGACGACCGGGTACTTCGACCCGCGACAGTACGATCTCACCGCGCAGCGCGTGCTCGCGGCATCCGTCTCCGGCACCGACCTGCTGCGGCGTTTCGCCGAGCGGCTCGCGAGCTGACGACCTCGCGAGGTGAGCGGCTACCCGCCGAGCAACGCGATCCGTTCGTCGAGATAGTCGGCGAGGGGCACGTGCGCGCCCCCGGGCGACCATCGCACGTGCGGCACGCCTTCGATCAGCGCGAGCGGCCCTGATTCTTTCCCGGCGTCCACCACGGCGGCGTCCAATGGTGTCCAGCCGACATGCACCACCTCACCCTCGGCGAACCCGCCGCGCCGCGCCTGCGCGCGCCGCTCGGCCCGCTGCCGGGCGGACTCGGCCGGGTAGCCGCGCCGCACCGGCTCGGCGGCGCGGAGCACCTCGCCGGTCGCCAGCACGCCGTCGTCGGTGAGCAGCAGCACGCCGAGATGCCAGGCCGTGCCGGCGCGGACGATCCGCGTCCCCCGCCACCGCGACGAGCGCTCCACGCCCAGCCCTTCGCGCGGAGCGCCGGCCAGGCGGCCACGTGCGTCGTCGAGCAGGGCGGCGGTGGTGGTCATCCCCTCAGAGTAACGATTCGCCCCGCATCGCCCGGAAGGGCAGAATCGTTGCACACCCCCTCGCGAGGAGCACCATGTCCCAACCCGATACCGCACGCCTTCTGATCGCCTGCGACGACCAGCCGGGTATCGTCGCCGCCGTCGCCGGAGCGCTCGCGGAGCACGGCGCCAACATCATCTCGCTCGACCAGCACTCCACCGACTCCGAGGGCGGCCGGTTCTTCCAGCGCACGGTGATCCACCTCGAGGGGCTCGCCGCGCGGCGCCCCGAGCTGGAGGCCGCGATCGCGAAGGTGGCGGGTCGGTTCGACATGGACTGGTCGCTGCATGACGCGTCGCGCCGCAAGCGCGTCGCGATCTTCGTGTCGAAGTACGACCACTGCCTGATGGAGCTGCTGTGGCGCACCCAGCGCGGCCAGCTGGACATCGACATCACCATGGTGCTCTCCAACCATCCCGACCTCGCGGAGTCGGTGCGGTCGTTCGGGGTGCCGTTCGTGCACATTCCCTCGACCGACAAGGCCGAGATGGAGCGCCGCCAGCTGGAGCTGCTGCAGGGCAACGTCGACCTCGTCGTGCTGGCGCGCTACATGCAGATCCTCACCGACGACTTCATCGAGCGCGTGGGCGCACCGGTGATCAACATCCACCACTCGTTCCTGCCCGCGTTCGTCGGCGCCAACCCGTACGCGCGGGCGAAGGAGCGTGGCGTGAAGCTGATCGGCGCGACCGCGCACTACGCCACCGCGGATCTGGACGAGGGTCCGATCATCGAGCAGGACGTCACCCGCGTCACGCATGCGGAGTCCGCCGCCGAGCTGCAGCGCCGCGGCGCCGACGTGGAGCGCCTGGTGCTCGCCCGTGCCGTGCAGTGGCACGCGGAGGACCGCGTGATCGTGCACGGCCGCTCCACCGTCATCCTCTAGCGCGCGCAGTCGGGCGCCGCGTCCCGCTCAGGTGGGAAGGCCGGCCTGGAGCTCGGAGAAGACGTCGGCGGCCGACTCGCCGCGCGCGAGCGGGGCGGACTGGCCCAGCCACAGCGACTGCAGATCGCCCATCCCGCGCTCCCCGGCGACGGCGCGGAAGCGCCCGGTGAGCCAGTTCTGCGCCGGGAACGGCGCGATCGCGCCGTCCTTTTCGATGCCGGCGACCGCGCGGTTGCGGGCACCGCGGGCGAGACGCCCGCTCATCGCGCGGGTGAGCACGGTCTCGTCGGCAGCGGTGGAGCGGATCGCGGCGCGGTGCGCGTCGTTGGCGGCCGACTCCCTCGTCACCAGGAAGGGCGTGCCCACCTGCACCCCTGACGCGCCCAGCGCGAAGGCGGCAGCCACCCCGCGCCGGTCGGCGATGCCGCCGGCGGCGATGACGGGCACCGACACGGCATCCACGACCTGGGGCAGCAGCGAGAACAGCCCGACCAGCGATTCGGATGCCGGGCGCAGGAACGACACGCGATGCCCCGCGGCCTCCGTGCCGGTGGCGACGACCGCATCCACGCCACCCCGCTCCAGGGCGACCGCCTCGGCGACCGTCGTGGCCGTGCCGATCACCCGGATGCCGCGGCGGTGCGCCTCCGCCACGACTTCGGGCGCCGGCACGCCGAACACGACGCTGAGCGCAGCGGGTGCGGCATCCCACACCGCCGCCAGTTGCTCGTCCAGCGGAGGCAGGTAGCGCTCGGGACGCGGCGGCGGCGTCAGCCCCACCTCGGCGAAGTACGGGGTGAGCGCCTGCGCATATCCGTCGTGCCGCTCGTCCGGTGCGACCTCGTCGCCGGTGGGCAGCCAGATGTTCAGGGCGAAGGGGGCGCTCGTCGCCCGCCGCAGCTCGGCCGCCGTCCGCCGGATCCGTTCACCGTCGTAGCCGTACAGGCCGTACGAACCGAGGCCTCCCGCCTCGCTCACCGCCGCGGTGAGGACGACGGACGAGAGTCCGCCGAAGGGTGCCAGGACGATCGGATGCCGGATGCCGAGGAGTTCGCGCAGATCGGTCATCCTTCGAGGCTACGCCCGCGGCGGTCGGGCTCCGGCGCGCATGTCGCCGGACACGACGAAGCGCCCGGGTAAGGGGGGAGGAACCCGGGCGCTTCGTCCAGACTGACCGGAGCGGTCAGAGCGGGGGCAGGTGGCGGATGCGCACCCGCGGCTGGGAGCGGTCGGATGCCGCAGCGACAGCGTCGTCGAGGGCGTCGAACAGCTCGGCGAAATCGTGGAACCGCGAGCGTCTGGGGCACGGCGTCCGCAGCCACAGCACGTCGAGGGATCCGGTGCTGTTGCGCTCCACATAGGCGATCAGGCAGTCCGCGTCGCCGTGCCGTCGCGCCGGATCGCAGATGCGCCAGCTGTCGCGGCCGAGCGACGTCAACTCCCAGTCCCCATGCGGAGCGGGCGATCTCGGAACGTCGGGAAGAACAGTACTCACAGTGCCTTACCTCCTGTCACAGCGATGACGCTGCCCGATGTGTACGACGATTCCTCGGCGGCCAGGTACACGTACGCCCCGGCCAGTTCGGCCGGCTGCCCCGCTCTGCCGAGCGGGGTGTCCGAGCCGAAGTTCGCGACCTTCTCGTCCCCCCACCCGGTGGCGGGGATGAGAGGGGTCCAGATCGGGCCGGGCGCGACGGCGTTGACCCGGATGCCGCGCTCTCCCGCCTCGGAGGCGAGTGCCTTCACGAAGGCGACCTGCGCGGCCTTGGTCATCGCGTAGTCGATCAGACCCGGCGAAGGTTGGAAGGCCTGGATGGATGCCGTCACGATGATGCTCGCCCCAGCGGGAAGGTCGGGGTAGGCGGCGCGTGCGGTGAACAGCGTGCCCATCAGGTTGGTCTCGAAGACGCGGCGCATCTCCTCGGTCTCGAGGTTCTCGAAGCCGCCGACATCATGCTGGTACGCGGCGTTGAGGACGAGGACGTCCAGTCCGCCGAGCGCGTCCCGGGCCTGACGGACCGCCTCGGTCGCGAAGGCCTCGTCGCGCAGGTCGCCGGCGATACCGAGGCCCTGCACACCCGCTTCGTGGATGAGCGAGACTGTGTCGTCCGCGTCCTCCTGCTCCTCCGGCATGTGCACGATGGCGACGTCTGCGCCCTCTCGCGCATACGCGATCGCGACGGCCCGGCCGATGCCGGAGTCGCCGCCGGTGATGAGCGCTTTGCGTCCGCGAAGCCGGCCGTGGCCGGTGTAGGTGTCCTCGCCGTGGTCCGGCGTCGGGGTCGTCTCCTCGGTGAGGCCCGGCTGGTCCTGCTGCTGGGGCGGGAACGGCTCCTCGCGATGTGCGTGCCGAGGGTCGGACGTGCTGTCACTCATCGTGGGCGCCTCCAGTGTTCTGCTGCATCTGCGGGGTGCCGGCCGGATGTCGCAGGCCGGTCAGTCAACCATGCCTGGCGAGCATCGGGGATCCCAGGGGGTTGACACCGGGCGCGGCTTCCCGCATACGCGCGCGCCGTCGCTCTCCGGCCGGTAGCCCCTGCCGTTCGGCCGTGTCAACCGTCTTGGCTCTCGGGGGTCGCCGCGCAGGATGGGAGGACCGCACGAGAGGAGTACCGGCATGTCCGATGCAGAGATGTCCGATTCGCAGCCGCTGTCCGACGGCGAGGTCCCCGAGGTCGACGCCACCGTGGTCGGCAAGGACGGCCTCCAGCCCGAGACCCAGGGTGACGAACCGCTCGACGCCGAGCTCGGCGACGAGGGCCAGGGCGATCTCGGCGAGGGCGACGGGCGGCAGCACTCCGGTGACGCGCCCGACGACCTGCGCACCGAGCCGCCGCAGGAGTCGCCGGTGACGCAGGAGACCCCGGCCACCCCGAACGAGACCAGGCAGGGGACGACGCACCCATGAGCGGCATCGGCGACCAGGGCATGATGCCCGAGCACGTGCAGCCCGCCACCCCCGACGACGACACCATGGAGCCGGAGGCGGTCGACAACACGGTGCGCGAGAAGCGGGCCGAGAAGCAGGGCGGGCGCGGCGACCAGGACGGCGCTCAACCGGCCGGTGGTGACCGGTCGGACATCAGCGGCGAGGACGGCGCTCAGCCGGGCACGGAGGACGGCGGGACGGACTTCAGCCAGCGGAACCCGTAACCGTCCAGGCGCAGTCGGCCCTCCTCGTCGGGCGCGGCGGCATCGGGTGCGGTGTTGCTCGAGGAGTCCAGCAGCACCGTGACGTCCCGCCCGGCGCCCCAGCCTGGCAGCGCGACCGTGACCGCCTCCGCCGAGAAGTTGTGCACGGCCAGGAACGCGACCTCGTCCGTGGCGCTCTCGTGCGCCAGGACGCGCGGGTCGCCCGCGTCGAGCACGCTCAGCCGCCCCCACGCGATCTCCGGCGTCGACCGGTAGCGCGACGTGAGCCCCGAGATGAAGGTCCACAGCGAGTCCGGGTCCCGGCTCTGGTCGTGCACGTTGATGTGCTCCGGCGCGTATCCTCCGGTCGCGACGGGTCGCTTCAGGCGTGACGCCGGCGCGGTCGAGAATCCTCCGTTGCGTCCGGCATCCCACTGCATCGGCCCCCGCACCGCCTCCCTGCGGAGGCTGGTGTCGAGCTCGCCCATACCGATCTCCTCGCCGTAGAACAGCGTCGGCGCGCCGGGCAACGAGAACAGCAGGCTGTACGCCAGACGCAGCCGGCGCGGGTCGCCGTCGAGCATGGGGGCGAGCCGCCTGATGATGCCGCGGCCGTACACCCGCTGGTCCTCCTCGGGGGCGAACGCGTCGAACACCTCCTGCTTCTCGTCATCCGCGAGCAGCTCCAGCGACAGCTCGTCGTGGTTGCGCAGGAACATCGCCCAGCCCTGGCTGACGTCCACCTCGGGCCGGGAGGCGAGCGCGCGGGCGAGCGGTTCCGCCTCGCCACGCGCGAAGCACAGGAAAGCGCTCTGCGCGGTGACGAAGTCGAACTGCAGGTCCAGCTCGGGAGCTGCAGTCCCGAAGTAGTCGAGCTGCTGGTCGTGGGGCAGGCCGACCTCGCCGAGCAGCATCGCCGAGCCCTCCCGGCGCCCGACGAACCTGTGCAGCTCCCGCAGGAAGGCGTGCGGGTCCTTCTCGTTCGGCGAGCCGGGCGCCGTGATCAGGAACGGGACCGCGTCGACCCGGAAGCCGTCGATGCCGAGCTTCAGCCAGAAGCCGATGATCCTGGCGATCTCGGCGCGCACCTCGGGGTTGCCGAGGTTGAGGTCGGGCTGGTGCCGGTAGAAGCTGTGCAGGTAGTACTGGCCGGTGCGCTCGTCCAGCTCCCAGGTGGATGCCTCCTCGCCGGGGAAGACGGTGGGCTGCTGCTTGCGGGGCGGATGGTCGCGCCATACGTAGTAGTCGCGATAGCGGGAGTTCTTCGAGCGGCGGGCGGCGATGAACCACGGATGCCGGTCGGAGGTGTGATTCACGACGAGGTCCATCACGACGCGGATGCCGCGGTCGTGCGCCACGCGGATGGTCTCGACCACGCGTCCGAGGTCTCCGAGGCGAGACGCCACGCCGTAGAAGTCGGTGATGTCGTAGCCGTCGTCGAGATCGGGGGTGGGCTGGAACGGCATCAGCCAGATGCAGGTGATGCCGAGTGCTGCCAGATCGTCCATTCGTCGGGCGAGGCCGGCGAAGTCGCCGGAGCCGTCCCCGTCGGAATCCTGGAACGTCTCCACGTCCAGGCAGTAGAAGACCGCGGTGCGCCACCACAGGTCGCTGGTGTCGGCGGGGTTCACAGTCGTCTCCGCAGCGCGGGGAGCAGCTCACTCCGGCAGCGGTCGAGGAAGCCGGCCTGGTCGGATCCCACGTGGTGCAGGTAGACACGGTCGAACCCCTCGGCGACGGCGGCGATCCGGTCGGCCATCTCCACGGCATCGGTGCCGATGATGACGCCGCCGCGGAGTTTCTGGTCGGTGGGGTCGGCGTGGCGTTCGAAGTCCTCTGGTTGCTCGAGGTCCCACATCAGCTCGGGCGGCGCGGTGGCCTGCGCCCACTGATCGCGCGCTTCGGCGAGCGCCTGCTCCTCGGTCTCAGCGAGGCACAGGTGGATCTGCAGCGCGGTCGGTCCCGTCCCGCCCGCCGCGCGGTACGCCTCGCGGGTGCCCCGGGTGCCCTCCGGATCGGCGCCGACGGTGATCAGCCCGTCCGCCCACGAGGCCGCGAGCGCCGCGGTGTGCGTGCTGATGCCGGCCGCCAGCAGCGGCGGGGGTGACGCGGGTCGGCTCCAGATCCGCGCCTCGTGCACGCGCACCAGCCCGTCGGCATCCACTCTCTCCCCGTCCAGCAGACGGCGGATGATGCCCGCGGTCTGGATCAGGCGCGCGTCGCGGGTCTCCTTGTCGGGCCACTCGTCACCGGTGACGTGCTCGTTGAGCGCCTCGCCGCTGCCCAGGGCGGCCCAGAACCGCCCGGGGAACATCTCCTCGACGGTGGCGAGCGCCTGCGCGGCCACGACGGGGTGGTAGCGCTGCCCCGGCGCGGTGACCAGCCCCATCGGCAGGGAGGTCGTGGCCAGCGCAGCCCCGATCCAGCTCCACGCGAAACCCGACTCACCTTGCGCCGTGAGCCACGGCGCAAGGTGGTCGGAGCACATCGCCGCGTCGAAGCCGATCCGCTCGGCGCGCTGAACGGCGCGGAGCAGGAGACCGGGCGAGTGCTGCTCGTGCGAGGCGTGGTATCCGATGACGGTCATCATCGCCTCCGGTCCGGTCAGGGCGCGATGTCGGGGTCGGTGCCCGCGACGGTGTCGCGGTCGCCCCCGTCACGGCCTTCGCCCTCGATGTTCTCCTTGAAGCGCTTGAGGTCCATCTCGACCGCGCGCTGATCCAGGTGCAGCGCGGCACCCGCCTTCTCGATGAAGTTCTCCGGGGCCCACCCCATCTCGACGGCGACGCGGGTGCGGTCGGCGCCGAGCGGTGTGAAGCGCACCGATCCGGAGTGCATCTCCTCGGCGACGCTGACCCACGAGATGCGCTCGTCGGGGACCAGTTCGGTGGTGCGCGCGTCGAACTCGCGGCGTACGCCGGCGACGCGCACCACCCAGTGCGTCAGGTCGTCTCCGGTGCGGCGCACCTCCTCGACCATCGACATGAACGACGGCAGCTCCTCCAGTCGCGACCACTGATCGAACACCCGGCGGACCGGCGCGTCGACCTCGATCTCTGCGGTGACCTTCTCCATGTCCTGCTCCTTCCTCGTTCCGTCCGACTTCTCGTTCCGACCCGACGCTACGGCCCTGGCCTGCGGCGAGCGCGGGGGTTGACGCACGCACCGACGGCCCCTAGCGTGCCGCCGGCAGCGCCCATTCAGGACGAGACCGAGTCGCCTCCGACGGGTTCCCTCGGGCGCTCCTGACGACCGGCCGCCGACGGCAGGTCGCGCTGCGCCGGTCCTTCGATGACCCGCCCGTCGGGGGCGAACCGCGAGCCGTGCAGCGGGCAGTCCCAGGTGCGCTCCAGCGTGTTCCACCGCACCACTCCGCCCATGTGCGTGCACACCGCGGACACCTCGCAGGTCACCCCGTCGATCTCGCTGTGGGCGATCGGCTTGGCGCCGTCGCGACGGATGCCCGCGCGCACGCCCCGTTCGGTGTGCGTCTCGCCGGGTCCCGCCCATCCTCGGGCGGTGTGCGCGGCGACCTCGCCGACCGTGCGCGCCAGCTGCGCCGCGCCGCGGAGACTCTTGTGCCGGCGCGCCAGGCTCTGCGCCCATGCCGGCGCGTCCCCCTCGAGCTGTCCGCACAGGGCCAGCGCCGCCGCGACGGCCGTGGTCATGCCCCACTTCGCGAATCCGGTGGCGACGAAGATGCGGTCGTGCGACATCGGCATGGCGCCGACGTACGGCATCCGATTCGTCAGCCGGTAGTCCTGCGCCGCCCACCACCGCACCCGCTTGGCGGAGGGGAACGCCTGTGCGGTCCAGCGGTCCTGCGCGCGCAGGATCCGGCGGGTGTCGGGCACCCGGCCGGGGAAGAACGACGGCCCGCCGACGACCAGCAGCTCGCGGCCGTGCTCGTCGACCGCGGGACGCAGCGACCGGGTCACCGGGTCGGCGGACAGGTACATGCCCTGCGGCACCGGGCCCTCGATGGTGTACGCCGCCACGATCTCGCGGGTGGGGGTGAGGGTGGCGAAGAACCCGCCGCGGTCGATCGCAGGGAAGCCCGTGGCGATGATCACGCGCTGCGCGCGCACCGCGCCGCGGGTGGTGTTCAGCGTGACACCGTGCGCTCCGGCATCCGCGGCGGTGACACGGCAGCGGTCCACGATCCGGACGCCGGCAGCGCGCGCCTTCGCCGCGAGGACCGCGAGCGCCACGAGCGGCTGCAGCTGGCCCTGCTCGGTCATCACCAGCGCACGGGAGACCAGGAACGGCAGCCCCACCTCGCCGAAGCGCGTCTCGAAGGTCACCCCCGCGACGCGCATGGCGTCGGCCTCGGCCTGCAGCGAGCGGATGCCGGGCTGGCTCGTGGCGTACGTGAACGCCGGCTGGGGGCGCAGCGCGTCCGGCACCTCGGCGAGCTCGGCCTGGATCCAGTCGCGCGCCGCCGCGCCCGCCTCGGCGTAGGAGCGCACGGCGTCGTCGCCGCTGAACCGCCGGATGTCGCCGTACCGGGTGCCCTGCAGCAGGCTGGCCTTCCCCGTGGTGCGTCCTGTCGTCCCCGCGCCGACCGTGGTCGCTTCGAGCAGGAGCACCTCGTGTCCACGGCGGCGCAGTTCCAGCGCCGTCGTCACCCCGGTGAGCCCGGCGCCGACGACCACGGTGCCCGCCGAATCCGGCAGGAGGTCGCCTGCCTCGATCTCCGGGACGACGTCACGCCACACCGCGGTCCCGTCGCGCGAGTCGCGGGCGACGGCGTCCACTTGATCCTGCGGCGGCTCCCCCGACGGCTGCGGGTCCTGCTCCGGCGAATGCTCCGGCTGCTGCTCCGGCGACGGCGATGATGACATGCTCGGCCTCCTCGTGTGGACGGTCCGAGCGTGTCATCCGCCGGGCGGGAGCACGCAGGGGCTTGACAACCACCGCGTGCGACCGCGATCGCGCGAAGGCCGGGTCAGGCGATGCGCACGCCCTCCGCGTCGCCGGGAGCCTGCTCCTCCGGCGGTTCGGGAACGAGGTGCAGCCCGGTCGGTGTGTTGGCGGTGAAGGCGAGGGCCTCCACCCAGGCGCGGTTCACGGACGGCTGACGGCTGCCGTAGTACTTGAAGACGAGCGAGCTGCTGGGCTGCACCCACACGGTGGTGCGGCCGCCGCCGACGCTCGGGTCCTCGCGCCAGCTGAACGGGAACGGCTCGCCGCGGCGCAGCTTCGCGGTGATCACCAACTGGAGGTGCGTGAGCGCGCGGTCCTCGAACTCGGTCTTCACCGTGCCGTCGTAGATGAATTTACCCATGGCTTCCCTGCATCCTCTATGTCCTCAACGTGTCCCCTGGCGAATCCACCCCGTGCACGGCTAGCTTATCCAGATGGGTTGGCTCTACTACGGCGGGAACGCGGAACCGATCGAGATCGAGGACCGCGCCCTCGCCCACCTCAAGGTCGTGGTCGCCACGAAGCTGCGCCGGCAGGAGAGCTTCACATTGTCGTGGCAGCACCCGCCGGAGGGCCCGATCGGTCGCTCCACCATCTGGCTGCACCCGTCGATTCCGCTGCGCTTCGTCTTCACCGAGCCGACACCGCCGCCGCTGAGCGCGGAGTGGATCACCGCGATGGCGAACTCCGCGAACACCAGCGGCGGCATCATGCTGCTGCCGGAGCACGTCGAGGCGGAGCCCGTATCCGACTCTCAATCGGACTCCTCGGACGACACGGCGTGAGCGACGCCGACCGGCTTGGATTCGGCCGACGCGCGCTGGCGCAGGAAGATCGAGAACGCCACCATGGTGCCGACCGCGAGGAACTCGCTCTGCCAGTTCTGCAGGGTGCGGTCCCAGAAGTCGGGTGAGCCGAGGTACTCCAGCCAGGTCACGGGCGGCTGCCCGTGCTCGGCGTTCTCCTCGTTCATGACGACGGTCCCGGCGAAGGACTGCACCAGCCACGACAGCACGAAGATGCCGCCCATCACGAGCACGAGCGAGTTCTCGTACACCACGCGCCGCCAGCCGGACGCCTTCGCCCACGCGGGCGCGTTCTCGGGGGCGTGACGGCCGACCTTCTGCTCCTCGTCGGTGCCGACGCCCTCGTCCCCCGGCTTCTTCGACTCGGGCGACCCGCGCTGCACCAGCCAGATGGTGGCGACGATGAACAGCAGGAACTGCAGGAACTCCGACTGCCAGTTCTCGGCGACGTCCACGACGAAGTCGCTGGAGAACACGAAGCCGAGGTAGCTCTCCAGCGGTTGCCCGTGCTGCGCGAGCTCCTCGTTCGTCTTCAGGAAGCCCGCCACCGATTGCCCGAGCAGGGCGGCGACGAACAGCACGAAGAAGAACAGTCCCAGCGCGTTGTCCTTCACGAATCGTCCCATGTCAGCGCCCCACCGCCAGGACGACGAACATCGCGGCGAACCCCGCGATCACGGCGCCCATCCACATCCAGAAGATCACGTGCGGTCCGATCGGCTCCTGCTTCGGCATCGGTTCTCCCTCCGTCGCGACCGGGGTCGGTCGACTCACACGGCGACCGGGATCGGTCGCCTCTGCAGCGGCCCGACGGCCACCACCTGTCAGATGGTCTCGGCCGCGCCGGCCCCGGCCCAAGGGGGTTGACGCCGCGCCGCGGCACTGTCAACCCCCCTTCTGCGCCGAGAAGCGCCTGCGTACGGTCGGGGCAGGTGGAACACGGGATGCAATGAATGAGAAGGGACGGGAGATCATGACGCTCACGCGCGACATCATGACGTCGGATGCGAGATGCATCGGCGAGAACGACGCGCTGACGATCGCCGCGGAGATGATGCGAGAACTCGATGTCGGAGCGCTCCCGATCTGCGGAGAGGACGGCAGGCTGAAGGGGATGCTGACCGACCGGGACATCGTGGTGAAGGCCCTCGCGGACGGGCTGGACCCGGAGACGACGAACGCGGGCCGGCTGGCGAGCGGGAGGCTCGTCTACGTCAGCGCCGATGACGACATCGAGGTGGCGCTGGCGAAGATGCAGGAGAACCAGATCCGCCGGGTGCCGGTGATCGAGGACCAGCGGCTGGTCGGGATCGTCAGCCAGGCCGACATCGCCCGGCATCTCGAACCGGAGACGACCGGCGAGACGGTGGAGAGCATCTCGCGCTGATCGCAGGCGCGACGAGACGGAGGAGAGACATGGACGAGCAGACGCAGGGATACCAGCCGACGACGACGCACGCGGAGTGGGGCGCGGGCAAGCCGCATCTGCTCATCTCCCGGGGTGACGACGAACGCATGGTGTACGACCTCACCTCCGACGAGGTGACCATCGGCTCCGCCGCCGGCAGCAGTGTGCTGCTCGAGGGTGCCGACCCGGTGCACGCCACCATCGTGCACGACGACCGCGACGAGTACGTGCTCACACTGCACGGCGCCGGCGAGATGAACGCGAACGCCGACGAGGGCCCGGAGGGCGAACGGACGGAGATCCTGCGGACCGGCGCTCGATTCACCATCGGCGACTGGACGCTGGTGTTCGGCAGGCAGGAGTTCGCCGACCACGGCCGCCCGTATGGCGGACGCCAGGGCGGCGAGCTGTCCGACCAGCCTCCGCAGCCGCAACGGCCGGACTACCGCGCCGACCGCTCCGGCGAGGAGCGGCCGCGGGGTGAAGAGGTCCGCGACGGCTGAGCGCTCGACAGGGTCGGCGTCCGCAGGGCGCCGGCCCTTCGCGTGCGCGTCGGCGACCGACTGGGGAAAGCGCTCAGAAGGAGATCCCGGTGGCAGGTTCGCGACGGCGCCTGACTCCACGATTTGGACGACGGCCGTAGGCGGCTGCTTCCCCGCTTCGACACGGAACACGGTGATCGCGCGCCGGCTGTTCCCGCCCGCAATGGCATCCTCTCGCCGGGTCGCGCCGCCGCCTCGCGGCGGTCGGCAGCGCCCTCGCGGATACGATCGGAGACATGCCCGCTTCCTCCGCACCCCTCGCGCATGCCTCCGATCTCGCCGACTTCGTGGCGGCATCCCCGTCGAGCTACCACGCCGCGGAGGAGGTCGCCCGACGCCTCGAGCATGCCGGGTTCACGCGCCTGGACGAGACTGCGGCCTGGCCGCAGCAGCCGGGCGGACGCTTCGTCGTCCTGCGGGACGGCGCGGCGATCGCCTGGGCCGTGCCGACGGATGCCGTGCCGACCACGCCTGTGCACGTGCTCGGTGCGCACACCGACTCCCCCGGTTTCAAGCTCAAGCCGCGACCGACCACCGGTGCCAAGGGATGGCTGCAGGCGGCGGTCGAGGTGTACGGCGGGCCGCTGCTGAACTCGTGGCTCGACCGGGAGCTGCGCCTCGCCGGGCGGCTCGCCCTCGCCGATGGACGCGTCGTGCTGGCGGCGACCGGGCCACTGCTGCGTCTGCCGCAGCTGGCCATCCACCTCGACCGCGGCGTGAACGACGGGCTCGCGCTGGACAAGCAGACCGGCACCCAGCCGGTGTGGGGCCTCGGCGACCCCGAGTCGGCCGACCTGCTCGCCGAGCTCGCCGCCGAGGCGGCCGTCGACCCCGCCGAGATCCGCGGCTTCGACGTGGTGGTGGCGGATGCCGCTCGCGGCGCCGTGTTCGGCAAGGACGGGGCGTTCTTCGCGTCGGGCCGGCTCGACGACCTCGCGTCCGTCCACGCGGGCGTCGGCGCACTCATCGAGGCCACCACTCGCCGCGGGGCGGGGGGCGCGGTGATTCCGATGCTCGCCGCGTTCGACCACGAGGAGCTCGGTTCGGAGTCACGCTCCGGCGCCGCGGGCCCGTTCCTCGAGGACGTGCTCGAGCGCGTCTACGACGGCCTGGGCGCCGACGCGTCGGACCGCCGGCGTGCGTACGCGTCGTCGTGGTGCCTGTCGAGCGACGTCGGCCACTCCGTGCACCCGAACTACGTCCACCGTCACGACCCGGTGGTGCAGCCGGTGCTCGGGTCGGGTCCGATCCTCAAGATCAACGCGAACCAGCGCTACGCGACGGATGCCGTGGGCGCAGCCGCCTGGGCGGGATGGTGCGAGGCCGCCGGCGTCTCCTCGCAGGAGTTCGTGTCCAACAACACCGTGCCGTGCGGGTCGACCATCGGCCCGCTGACGGCCACGCGGCTCGGCATCCGCACGGTGGATGTCGGCATCCCGATCCTGTCGATGCACTCCGCGCGCGAGCTGGCCGGGGTGAGCGACCTGTACGACCTTTCCCGCGTCGCCCGCACGTTTTTCGCAGGCTGACCCGCCCGGCCCCGCGCATCGCGCCGCGTCTTCGCGTCTGCGTGCTCTCAACACCCCGGGTTCGCGTCGACACCCCGGGCTGCGGGCGCCGGGAACCCGGGGTCCCGGCGGGAAACCGGGGTGTCGGCGGGATTCGCGCGTCGGACACGTCGACACCCCGGGTTCGAAACGCGAGGTTCGACGTCCTGCACGCCGCACGCCCGAGGCGACGGGAACCCGGGGCGCCCGCACCGCGCCCGCCCCGCACGCGCCCACACCCCGAGTTTGCGTCGACACCCCGGCCTGCGGACGCCGGCAACCCGGGGTCCCGGCGGGAAACCGGGGTGTCGGCACCGCGGGGGCGAGGCGACGCCACGCGCCCGCGCGCTCAGACCATCGTGTCGAGGATCGCGACGAGGTCCTCGAAGGTGGTCAGCGGGTTGAGGATCGCGAAACGGGTGTTCGGGCGCCCCGCGTGCGAGCTGGGCACGACGAACGCGTGCTGCTCGTCCAGCAGCTTCGCCGACCAGCGGTCGTAGTCGGCGCGGGTCCATCCGTCGCGCTCGAACACGACGACCGAGAGCTGCGGATCGCGCACCAGCGTGAACCCCGGGCGGCGGTCGATCTCCTCGGCGATCCGGTGCGTCAGCGCGATCGTCGACGACACGGCGTCGCGGTACGCCTGCACACCGTACGTGGCCAGCGAGAACCACAGCGGAAGCCCGCGCGGACGGCGCGTGAGCTGGATCGAGTAGTCCGACGGGCTGAAGTCGTCTGTCTCGGTGAGCGTGTCGAGGTACTCGGCGTGCTGGGTGTGCGCACGACGCCCGTGCTCGGGGTCGCGGTACAGCAGCGCACAGCAGTCGAAGGGCGCGAACAGCCACTTGTGCGGATCGACGATGAGCGAGTCGGCGCGCTCGACGCCGGCGAAGATCGGCTTCGCCTCGGGCGACAGCATCGCGGTCAGGCCGTAGGCGCCGTCGATGTGCAGCCAGAAGTCGAACTCGTCCTTGAGGGCGGCGATGCCCGCGATGTCGTCGACGATGCCGAAGTTCGTCGACCCCGCGGTGGCGACCACCGCGCACACGTCGTCGCCGTGCTCCTCCAGCGCGGCACGCACCGCATCCGCTCGCAGCACCCCGTCCTCGCCGGCGGGGACGGCGATGACCTCGGCGTCCATCACTCGCGCGGCGGACTTGTTCGAGGAGTGCGCCTCGAGGCTGCACACGATCTTCCAGCGCGCCGGGGCCGGCTGCCCGGCAACGGCACGCTTCTCGCGGGCGGCCTCGCGCGCCGCGACGAGAGCTGACAGGTTGCCGATCGTGCCGCCCTGCACGAACACACCGCCGGCGGATGCCGGCAGGCCGAACTCGCTCGCCAGCCAGTCGAGCACCTCGTTCTCGGCGTGCACCGCGCCGGCGCCCTCCAGCCAGCTGCCGCCGTAGAGACCGGATGCCGACACGACCAGGTCGAACGCGACGGCAGCCATCGTCGGCGCGGTGGGGATGAACGACAGGTAGAGCGGGTGGCTGGTCGTCAGGCACGCCGGGGCGAGGATGTGCTCGAACACACTGAGCGCACGCTGCGCCCCGAGCCCGCCGTCGGTGATCGTCGCGCCCACCAGCCTGCGCAGCTCCGCGGGGGTCTGCGGCTTGTCGAGCGGCACGTCGTCGGCCAGCATCCGGCGACGGGAGTAGTCGAGCACGGCGTCGACGATCGCGTTCGATTCGGGTGAGGCGGCGTGCATGCGCACGGGGTCCATGAGTGGTCCTTTCGACGGTGAAAGCGCGGGGCCGCGAGGGGGCCGGCGATCAACGCTACCCCGTCGGCAGGCTCCGTCCCGCCACGATTTCAGCAGGATGCTGGGGGGCCGGGCGTCCGCAGTGCCAGGATGAGGGCATGTCCGAGAAGATCGCTGCAGCCCCGGCGCTCGTCGAGCGCACCGGTATCGAGATCGTCCCCGAATCCGACCGCACGGCCAAGCCGAGTGACCTGTTCTGGCCGTGGTTCGCCGCCAACGTCTCGGTCTTCGGCATCAGCTACGGCGCGTTCGTGCTCGGCTTCGGCATCTCGTTCTGGCAGGCCACGCTCGTCGCCATCGTCGGCATCGTCGTGTCGTTCCTGCTGTGCGGGCTGATCGCGATCGCCGGAAAGCGCGGCTCGGCTCCCACGATGGTGCTGTCCCGCGCTGCCTTCGGCGTGCACGGCCAGAAGGTGCCAGGCATCGTATCGTGGCTCACCTCCATCGGGTGGGAGACGTTCCTCGCGATCATGGCAGTGCTCGCCACCGCCACCGTCATCACCCAACTCGGCGGGGACGGCGGCAGCATCGCGCTGCAGGTCGTCGCCACCGTCATCGTCGCAGCGCTCATCGTCACGGCATCCGTGCTCGGGTACCACACGATCATGAAGATGCAGTCGGTGCTGACCTGGGTGACCGGCGTCGTCACGATCGTCTACATCCTGCTCACCATCCCCGCGATCGATCTCGGCGCGGTGATGTCGACGCCGTCCGGCGGGATCGGTCCCGTCGTCGGCGCGCTGGTGATGGTCATGACCGGCTTCGGGCTGGGCTGGATCAACATCGCGGCGGACTGGTCGCGCTACCAGAAGCGCACCGCGTCCGACGGCGCGATCGTGTTCTGGAACACGTTCGGCGGGGCGATCGCCCCGGTGCTGCTGGTGATCTTCGGTCTGCTGCTGGCCGGGTCCGACCCCGACCTCGCTGCCAAGATCAGTGCCGACCCCATCGGGGCCCTCGCCGAGCTGCTGCCGCTGTGGGTGCTCGTGCCGTTCCTGCTGACCGCGGTGCTCGCCCTCGTCTCGGGCGCGGTGCTGGGCATCTACTCCTCCGGGCTCACGCTCATCAGCCTCGGCATCCGCATCCCCCGCCCGGCGGCGGCGTTCATCGACGGCGTCATCCTCACCCTGGGCACCGTCTGGGTGGTGTTCTTCGCCGACGACTTCCTCGGGCCGTTCCAGAGCTTCCTCATCACCCTCGGCGTCCCGCTGGCGTCGTGGGCCGGCATCCTCATCGCCGACATCCTGCGCCGCCGCCGCGACTACGACGAGGAGGCGCTGTTCGACCCGAACGGCCGCTACGGATCGTGGGACTGGATCTCTATCGGCACGATGGTGGTCGCTTCGATCATCGGCTGGGGGTTCGTCATCAACCTGTTCGCCGACGCCGCCCCGTGGAACAACTGGCAGGGCTACTTCCTCGGCCTCGTCGGCGGCCCTGACGGACCGTGGGCATACGCCAACCTGGGCGTGTTCTTCGCGCTCGTCCTGTCGTTCGTCGTGACGTGGTTCGCCCGCGCCGGCCGGATCCGCCGGCAGGAGGGCACCGCGTGACCGCCGGCTGGCTGGTCGTCGTCGATCCGCAGCAGGTCTTCGCGTCGCCCGACTCCGCCTGGGTCTCGCCGTTCTTCGCCGACGCGATGCCGCGCATCCGCCGGCTCGCGCACGCCTTCGAGGAGCGCGTCCTGGTCACCCGCTGGATGCCGACCGCCGACCGCTCCACCTCGTGGGGCGACTACTTCGCCGCGTGGCCGTTCGCGGACAGGCCGGCATCCGACCCGCTGTACGACCTCGTGCCGGACGCGCGCCACCTGTCCGAGCTGCCGACGCTCGACCTGCCCACGTTCGGCAAGTGGCGGCCGGAGCTGGAGGCGATCGTCGGGCGAGGCGCGCGCGTCGTGCTGGCCGGGGTGTCGACCGACTGCTGTGTGCTCTCGACGGCTCTCGCCGCGGCGGATGCCGGAGCGCACGTCACCGTCGCCACCGACGCCTGCGCGGGTTCGACCGCGGAGAACCACGCGGCGGCGCTGCACGTGATGGGCCTCTACCCGCCGCAGATCACCCTCGCGACGACCGCGGAGATCCTGGCGTAGTGGCGGCTACCTGTCCCACCAGGTGTGCACCGGCTCGCCCTCGTGCATCCGCTGGAGGTACTCCGCGAGCATGCCGTGCAGCGCCGCGCTGCGACTCTCTCCCGCCGCCTCGCGGGCGGCCACCTGCTCACGCTGCCAGACCGCGCCGTTGCGACCTGTGAGGCAGCGCTGCTCGATGATCCCGAGGTAGCGGTCGCGCACGTCGGCGTCCACTCCGTAGGCGTCCAGGCCCTCCGCGGCGGCCGGCAGCAGCCGGCGCAACACCAGCTCGCGCGGGCCCACCCAGCCCATCTCCGGCCAGTACAGGCGGGATTCGATGCCGTCGCGGGCAGCCGAGTGCAGGTTCTCCTCGGCCGCGTCGAACGTCATCTGCGACCACAGCGGCCGGTCGGCGTCGGCGAGGCTGCGCACCAGCCCGTAGTAGAAGGCCGCGTCCGCCAGGACGTCCGCGACGCTCGGCCCGCCGGGCAGCACCCGATTCTCCAGGCGCAGGTGGTGCCCGCCCTCGCCGACGTCGTAGATCGGCCGATTCCAGCGGTAGATGGTGCCGTTGTGCATGCGCAGCTCCGACAGTGCCGGGCTCTCGCCGCGCGCGAGCACCTGGAACGGATCCTCCTGGGTCCACACCGGCAGCAGCGCAGGGAAGTAGCGGGAGTTCTCCTCGAACAGGTCGAAGATCGACGTGATCCACCGCTCGCCGAACCACACCCGCGGGCGCACGCCCTGGTTCTTCAGCTCCTGCGGCCGGGTGTCGGTGGCCTGCTCGAACATCGGGATGCGCGTCTCGTGCCAGAGCGCCCTGCCGGCGAAGAACGGCGAGTTGGCGGCGAGCGCCACCTGCACACCCGCGATCGCCTGCGCCGAGTTCCAGTACGACGCGAACTCCTCGGGCGGGATCTGCAGGTGCAGCTGCACCGATGTGCACGCCGCCTCGGGCAGGATCGTGTCGCACACGATGTCCAGGGTCTCCCGCCTGCCGCCCTCGCGCAGGGAACGCCCGTCGAGCTGCAGTTCGATGTCCTCCCCGCGAGCCGCGAGGACCTGCTGGCCCAGCATCCCGTAGCGCGGGTCGGCCGAGATCCACTGCTCGGTGAAGTGGTGCTCGTCGAGGGTGGGCAGCATGCCGATCATGGCCAGCCCGCTGCCGGCGCTGCGCGCCCGCTCGTCGGCCGCGTTCAGCGCCATCCGCAGGGTCGTCTCCAGCTGCCCGATGCCCTGGCCGTCGAGCGGACGTGGCGCGACGTTGATCTCGATGTTGAACTGGCCGAGCTCGGTCTGGAACGCGGGGTTCGCGATCGCCTCGAGCACCGCCTCGTTCGACATCGCCGGGTCGCCGGCGTCGTCCACCAGGTTGAGCTCGATCTCCAGCCCGAGCTGCGGCTCTGAGACGTCGAACTGCCCTTCCGCGAGCATCGTCGCGAGGGCGTCCAGGCACCTGCCGACCTGGAGGCGGAAGCGGGTGCGGTCCTGCCTGGTGAAGCTTCGAACGTCGACGCTGTCTCCCATGCGGCGACGCTACCCGTTCGGCGGGGGCGCCGTCGACCTCACCTCTTCATTTCACATCTATGACGACCGACACGATCATGATATGGTGGCGGGCATGGTCGACGGAGACAACCAGCGCGCGCTCGAGGACGGCATCGTCACCGATCTCAAGGATCGGATGACGTACGGCTCGTACCTCGACCTCGACCGACTCCTCGGTGCGCAACATCCGGTCAGCCGTCCAGAGCACCACGACGAGATGCTGTTCATCATCCAGCACCAGACCACCGAGCTATGGCTGAAGCTCGTGCTGCACGAGCTGGGCACCGCGCGCGACCGGCTGGCGGCCGACGACCTCCGCGCCGCGCTCAAACACATCGCCCGCGTGAAGCACATCCAGGAGGTGCTGACCCAGCAGTGGTCGGTGCTCGCCACCCTCACGCCCACCGAGTACGCGCAGTTCCGCGGCGACCTCGGCAACTCTTCTGGCTTCCAGTCGGTGCAGTACCGCGCGGTGGAGTTCGCGCTGGGCAACAAGCACGAACGGATGCTGGGCGTGTTCCGCGATCACCCCGAGAACCTGGCGCTGCTCACCGCGGAGTGGGAGCGCCCCACCCTGTACGACGAGTTCCTGCGGTACGTCGCCCGGCGCGGCCTGCCGGTGCCGCGGGTGGTCCTCGACCGCGACGTGCGGGAGCCGTACCGCGAGCACCCCGAGCTGATCCCGGTGCTCAAGGAGGTGTACGAGAACCCGCACGAGTACTGGGACCTGTACGAGGCGTGCGAGGAGCTGGTGGACGTCGAGGACAACTTCCAGTTCTGGCGCTTCCGGCATCTGCGCACGGTCACGCGCACCATCGGCCGCAAGGTCGGCACGGGCGGCTCCAGCGGCGTGGACTTCCTGCGGCGCGCGCTGGATCTGACGTTCTTCCCCGAGCTGTACAGCGTGCGCACGGAGATCGGCTGACATGAGGGCGGTGACGTTCTTCGACGGCACGGCCCTGCGGGAGGGCCTGCTCTCCTGGGCGCCCGGCCGCGGCCCGGTCGTCGTCGACGCCCCCGCTCCCGCCGGCACTCCCCGGCTGGACGGCGTCATCACCGGCCGGTTCACCGACCATCACGTGCACCTGCAGCTGGTCGATCACACCCGGCTCGCGGCGTCCCGGCTGGGCAGGGTGACCGATCTCGGCGCCGACCTGGACTGGATCCGGGCGGTGGCACAGCGGCCCGGTGTTCATAACTCAGGAGAATTCGGCGCGAAGCGCCCGGAAACACCCGCTGACGGCAGAAACCGGCCCGATGTTCCTGAGAAACGAACACCACAGGTCGAGTACGCCGGCCCGTTCCTCACTGCGGTGGGCGGCTACCCGTCCGACCGGGAGTGGGCACCGGCCGGTTCCGTGCGTGAGATCGCGGATGCCGACGACGCGGCGACCGTCGTCGCCGCGCTCGCGTCCGCCGGTGCCGCGTGCGTGAAAGTGGTCGCCAACAGCGACGCCGGCCCGGTGCTCGGCGACGACCTGTTCCGCGCGATCGCGCAGCACGCCGCCGCGCGCGGCCTCCCGCTCGTCGCGCACGCCGAGGGCGCGGGCCAGGCGATGCGCGCGATCCGCCTTGGCGCCGCGCGTCTCGCCCACGCCCCGTTCACGGAACGGCTCACCGACGACGAGATCGGCGAGCAGGCGGCCACCGCGGAGTGGATCTCGACGATGGCCGTTCACGACGGCGACGCGTACCAGAACGTCGTCGACAACGTCCGGCGGTTCCACGCCGCAGGGGGCCGGGTGCTCTACGGCACCGACATGGGAAACGGCCCCACCCCGGTCGACGTCCGCAACAGCGAGATCGCCGCCCTGCGCGCCGCGGGCATCGACGGCGCCGACCTGCTGTGCACGATGGCGCCGGAGGACCCGCGCGACGCGGCGTCCGCCCTCCTCCTGCTGCCCGACGGCGACCCCAGCCGCTCCCGCCCGCTCACTCCGGAGGACCTCACCTTCGACGACCGCACCCCGACGACCCCGAAGACCCCGAAGACCCCGACGGAGCCCTGATATGACCGACACCACCCTCACCGGCGACCCGGCCGCCGCCGACCCGGCCGCCTCGCTGCTCGACGAAGCACGCACCCTCGACGCCGCCGACCCGGTCGCCCGGCACCTCGACGCGTTCGCCGACGCCCCCGGCGTCACCGCATACCTCGACGGCAACTCTCTCGGCCGGCCGCTGCGCGATCTCCCCGAGCGCGCCGCCCACTTCATCCGTGAGGACTGGGGCACCCGGCTCATCCGCTCGTGGGACGAGCAGTGGATGGACCTGCCCATGCAGCTCGGCGACCGCATCGCGGAGGTGTGCCTGGGCGCGGCGGCAGGGCAGACGATCGTGGCCGACTCCACGAGCGTGCTGCTGTACAAGCTGGTCCGGGCGGTCCTCGACACTCGCGCGCACCGGCCGGGCGCGGCGGGCCGCGACGAGATCGTCATCGAGTCCGGCAACTTCCCCACCGACCGGTTCATCGTGGCTGGCATCGCGGAGGAGACCGGTGCGACGGTGCGCTGGCTGGAGCCGGATGCCGTCACCGGCGTGACCGCCGATGACGTGGCCGCCGCCGTCTCCGAGCGCACCGCGCTGGTCGTGCTCAGCCACGTCGACTACCGCTCCGGATCGCTCGCCGACATGCCCTCGATCACCCGGGTCGTCAAGGACGCCGGCGCGCTCATGCTGTGGGACCTGTGCCACTCGGTCGGCGCGGTCCCCATGCAGCTGGACACCTGGGGCGTCGACCTCGCCGTCGGCTGCACCTACAAGTACCTCAACGGCGGGCCCGGCTCCCCCGCGTTCGCCTACCTGCGCGCGGAGCATCAGGGCGTGCTGCGACAGCCGATCCACGGCTGGTGGAGCGCCGCCGACATCTTCGCCATGGGTCCGGAGTACGCGCCGGTCGCCGGCATCCGACAGCTGCTCAGCGGCACCCCGGCGGTGCTGTCGATGCTCGGGATGCAGGGCATGCTCGACCTCATCGCGGATGCCGGGATCGGGGCGGTCCGTGCCAAGTCCGTCTCGCTCACCGACTTCGCGGTGCGCGCCCACGATGCGCTGCTCGCCCCGCTCGGCGCCCGGCTGCTCAGCCCTCGGGCGGCGTCGCAGCGCGGCGGGCACATCACGATCGGACATCCGTCGGCCCGGGAGGCCACGAAACGACTCTGGGCGGAGGGCGTGATCCCCGACTTCCGGTTCCCTGATGGTATCCGGCTCGGCCTGTCGCCGCTGAGCACCTCGCACCAGGAGACGCTGCGCGGCATGCTCGCGGTGCGCGACGCCCTGGCATGAGCGTCGCCCCTCCCGGCGCCGTCCTCGACGACGTCGACGCCCGCCCGGGCAGCGCCACCTCGCTGCTGCGCACGGTCGTCGGCCTGTATCTGCGACGCCTGGGCGGCACGGTTTCGGCAGCGGCGCTGGTCGCGCTGGCCAGGGACCTCGGCATCACCGACGGTCGTGCGCGCACCGCGATCGCCCGCCTCAAGCAGAAGGGTGTCCTGTTGGCCGCCCCCGACGCCGCCTACGCCCTGAACCCGGCCGCGGTGCGGATGCTGGAGCGCGGCGACCGCCGCATCTTCCACGTGCGCACCATGGCGATCGGCGACCCGTGGTGCCTGGTGACCGTCACCGTGCCGGAAAGCAGACGCGACCTGCGCCACCAGGTGCGGCGCCGACTGCAGTTCCTCGGGGCCGGGGCGGTCGCCGCCGGCCTGTGGATCCTGCCTGGGCATCTCGAGGACGAGGTGGAGCTGCTGCTCGCCGACCTAGATGCCAGGGAATGCGCGACCCTGTTCACCGCGCACGATCCGCGGCCGCCCGTGGCGCTGGCCGAGGCGGCCGCCGGGTGGTGGGATCTGGACGCGCTGCGGGCCGAGCATGAGCGCTTCCTCGCGTCGGCCGCGGCGCTCGACGGCGCGGAGCCGTTCGCGGGGTACGTGCGGCTGATCGACAGCTGGCGGGTGCTGCCGTACGTCGACCCCGGCCTGCCTGTCGAGCTGCTGCCCGCCGACTGGCCGGGGCGGCGCAGCGTCGACGTGTACCGGCGACTGTCGTCCCGCCTGGCGGAGCCGGCGTGGGAGCACGTCCGCTCCCACGCCGGCTGAGCCGCCGCCGGCTGAGCCGCAGGCCGAGGATCCAGAGTCAGCCGAGCTCGCGGACGAAGGCCGCGACGTGCTCGCGCAGCCGCAGCATCCGCATGTCCCGGGCGAGCTCGCGGTCGTACCCCTCGTAGGCGAGCGCGGGCAGCCGGCGCACGTTGTCGGAGCAGCCGAAGTTCTCGCAGATCAGGGTGCCGATCGTGTTGCCGTTGCGGCCGGACGCGCCGGCCTTGCGCGCCGAGAAGAACTGCGCGTCGTTGCGGAGGGTGACGTCCTCGCACCAGGCGCACTGCGCGCGCACCCGGGTGCGCTGCTCGGTGCGCTGCAGCAGGATGCCGACGGTACGGTCGCCGTCCTCGGCGATGACGTACGCCCGCTTCGGCAGCTTGGGGTCGAACCAGCCGAGGTAGTCGAGTCGGTCGAAGTCGATGTCGTCGAAGCCCGGAGGCAGGGTGAGCGAGGAGACCTCCTTGCGGGAGGCGTTGAGGAACGAGGCGCGGATGGCGCGTTCGTCGACGGGTCGCATGAGCGTGTGCTTTCTGTCGGTTGCGCCGGGACGGCGCGACGAACGGCCGCGACTGCGGCCGGAGGAGAGGACGGCATCACCGGATCGGATGCCGGGTGCGGCGGACCACCGGGGACGGGGGTTCCGCCACCGGATCGCACTCAGACTCTGAAGCCGGCGCGGTGTGCGCCGACGGTCCTCCTCCGCGCCCCGCGGGCGCACTCTGCGAACAGCACCCGTCGATCTTACGCGGGGCGGCGACGATCGCGAGTCACCCACCGTGCGGATGCTGCCGGCGCTAGTGTCATGCCATGGTGCACAAGACCGGGCCGGGGATGCCGCTGCGTGACCATCGCATCCACCGATATGTGAACGCGTTCTGCCCGGCGTGCCACACCGAGAAACCCGACCAACCGCTCAGCGAGGTGCGGCGCCTGTCGGGATGGCTGGCGAACCGTGATGGCACGGTCTGGCTGGAGCGCGGCTGCCCCGAGCACGGGCTGATCTCCACCATGTACGACGAATCCGCCGAGATCCTGACCTACCTGGAGCAGTGGACGGCGCCGACGAAGGTGCACACTCCCGACACGGTGGGGAACTTCAAGCCGGTGCCGCAGGCGTACGAGGACGGGTTGCCGCAGATGCAGACGCAGCACACCTGCATCCTGCTGGAGGACATCACCGACCACTGCAACCTGCGCTGCCCCACGTGCTTCGCCGAGTCCAGCCCGGCGGCATCCGCCATCGCTCCGCTGGCCGACGTGCTCGCGTCGGTCGACGCGCGGCTGGCGCGGGAGAACGACCGCATCGACGTGCTGATGCTGTCGGGCGGCGAGCCGACTCTGTACCCGTGGCTGGAGCAGCTGATCGAGCACCTGGTCGCGCGGCCGGTCGTGCGCATCCTGCTGAACTCGAACGGGCTGCGCATCTCCAGGGACGACGAGTTCGTGGCGTTCCTGAAGCGGCATCGCGAGCGGGTGGAGGTGTACCTGCAGTACGACGGCGAGTCGGCCGAAGCCTCGGCGTATCACCGCGGCGCCGACATCCGCCGCTTCAAGCAGCGCGCGCTGGAGCGGCTGTCGGATGCCGGGATCTTCACCACCCTGACCATGACGGCGGCGCTGGGCGTGAACGACCACGAGATCGGGGCGGTGATCCGGCGAGCGCAGCAGACGCCGTACGTGGGTGGCGTGACGATCCAGCCCGTGTTCGGCTCTGGTCGATCGGTCGGCATCGACCCCAACGACCGACTCACCCACACCGGCGTGCTGGCGCGGCTCGGCCCGCAGACCGACGGCGAGATCACCTGGCGGGATCTCACCGCGCTGCCGTGCAGCCATCCGCACTGCTGCTCGGTGGGCTACTTCCTCAAGGACGACGCGGGTGAGTGGAAGTCGCTGGTCGCGCTGATCGGTCACGATCGGTTGAAGGAGTTCCTCGAGCTGAACCCCGACCTGATCGCGAACCGCATCGCGGACTCGAACATCAACAAGGCGATCCGCGACGTGGTGAAGAACTCGCTGCTCGATCTGCTCAGCGAGCAGTCGTCGCTGTCGCACCCGTCGATGAGCGACATCTGGCGCGACATCTGCGTGAACTGCGACCTCGGCATCGGCACGCTCGCCACGCTGGCGGCGTCGCGGCTGCCTGGTCAGCACGGCCGGATGCGGGCGATGCTCGCCGACCGGGTGCTGCGGGTGACGGTGAAGCCGTTCATGGACATCAACACGATGATCGAGGAGCGGCTCACGCAATGCTGCGTGCACGTCGCGACGGTGAACGAGACCACGAACGCCCACCAGTGCGCGCCGTTCTGCGCCCTGCAGGCGTGGGCACCCCTCTCGCGCACGCGCCTGTCGACGGCGACGGGGAGCCGCGCTTCGCTTCCGATGGTGACCCCGTGACCACGCCACCCCTGAACCAGTACGACGCCTCCGTCGGCGACCCGCCCGGCGCGTTCGACCCGCTGCGCCTGTGCGTGTTCACTACGATCGCGGCGATCTCGTGCATCCTCGGGCCGCTCGCGGTGCTCGTCTTCGCGCTGGTCGCGATCGCGGGATACGCGCGCGCACGCCGGGCCGGGCTGATGCGCTCGCGCTGCAAACTGGGCGACACCCGGCTGGTCCTCGCCTATCTGGGCGCGATCGCTGTGGCATCCGCGGTCGCCATCCCGTTCTGGGTGATGCTGTGGGTGCGGATGCTGGCGGTGTGACGTGTTCCCGACCCTGACCGACCTCATGCCCTGGCTGCCCGCGCTGGACACCCATTCGGTGTTCGTCGGGTTCGGGCTGATCGTGGCCGGGATCGTCTTCCTGATCGAGAAGCGCCGCCGCGGCGTGACCGATCATCGCATCGCCTACCTGGTGCTGGGAGCGCTCGCCGGCGCCGCCGTCCTCGCGCGGCTCGGCACGTGGGCGCAGCATCTCGACCCGGCGAAGAACCTCAGCCTCGCCGACCAGCTCGCCTACGGCAACGCGTCGATGCTGTCGGCGTTGGTGGGCGCGTGGCTCGGTGTGCACCTCGCGAAGCGGCTGTGCGGATACCCGGGCAGGTCGGGAGACCTGTTCGCGCCGGCGGTTGCGCTGGCGATGGGGATCGGCCGGATCGGATGCCTGCTCACCGAGGAACCCGGCACGCCGACCGGCTCCGACTGGGGGATCGTGCTCGACCGGTCGGCGGCCGCGCGGGTCGGAGCGGATGCCGGCGTGCCGCTGCACCCCAGCTTCCTGTACGAGATCGCCTTCCACCTGATCGCGTTCGCCGCGCTCTGGTTCTGGCTGCGTCACCGCCCGATCGCGCCGGGCGAGACGCTCACCCTGTACGTGGCGGCGTACGCGGTGTTCCGGTTCGCCGTCGAGTTCGTACGCGGCAACGAGGTGGCATGGCTGGGGCTGACCCGTCCGCAGCTCTTTCTGCTGGTGACGATTCCCCTGTTAGCCGCCAGAATCGTATGGATGCTGCGCACCGGCCGCCTCGTCGCCGCGGCGCCAGCCCGACCGGAGAGGAACGTGCCCCATGAGCAGCACGCCTGACGAGCCAGACCGCCCCTCCGACGAGACGTCGAATGGTGAGCCGCCGTCGGGCGATCAGCCGCCGTGGGAGCCGCCCGTTCCGCCCGCACCGCCCGAGCAGTGGGAGACGCCGGGGCAACCGCAGTCGCCGGCGCTACCGTCGCCCCCGCCGCCGTCGCCGCAGCCACCGTTCGTGCAACCGCCGGCCCCGCCGTACGGGCAACCGGCCCCGCCGTTCGGGCAACCGGCCCGGCCGTTCGGGCAACCGCCGTACGCGCAGCCACCGGCACCGTTCGGACAGGCACCCTACGGACAGGCACCGGGAGCCTACGGCCAACCGGGGACCTATGGCGGGCCCGGCCCCTACGGCCCGCAGCCGCCGCGCACGGGGCTGAGCTTCGGGGCCAAGGTCGGCATCGGTCTGGCCATCGGCTTCGCTGCGCACGTCGTGGCATTCGTGCTGATGTTCTTCACCTCGAACCTGCTGCGCGACTTCGCGGTGCTCGGCCTGCTGCTGCCGTACATCATCGTCGCGGCCGCGGCGGGGGTGCTGATGTTCTTCCCCGCGACGCGGGCGTACGCCACCGGCGTGCTGATCATCTCGGCATCGATGTGGTTGCTGATCATCGGGCCGTGCATCGTGCTGCTCGGCGGATTCGCCTGACGGGGCCCAATGTTGCCTCACGTTTCACCGCCGCTTTGGCCGTCGCGGAGGCCGACGTAATCTCGGAGCACCCCATCGTGAGGAGTGCACCGTGACCACGCCACTGACCCGCCGTCCGCCCTTCGAGGTGCGTGAGCGTGCGGCGTGCATGTGCGGCCACGGGTACTCCTGCTCGTCCTTCGCCCCGGGGCACGCGCTGCACCTGATCCAGGCGCGGATGGCATCCGCCACCCCGCTCGCCTGGACGGATGCCATCGTTGAGACGGCGGACGCCGCATCCGGCATCCTGTCGGTGCGCACGCTCGACGGCGTCGAGTACGCGCTGTGGAATGCCGGCGGTGCCGCGCTGGAGGCGCCGTCGGGAACGCCGGTGTCGCTGCACCGGGGCTACGGCGTGCTGTCGGTCGGCCGAGTGCAGTACAACGTCGCGGTGCGCTGACGCCTCAGGAAGCCATCTTCGACATCGACTCCCGCATCGCCATGCAGGCGTCCATGCAGTCCTTGCACGCCTGAGCGCACATCCGGCACACGTCGCTGTGCTCGGCGTGCTTGGCGCACTCGTCCATGCACATCCGGCACATCGCGACGCACGCGCCGAGCATCGCCGTCATCGCGGAGGGCGTCATCCCCTGCATCCGCATCATGGCCCGCATCATCGTGTTGCACATGTCGGCACAGTTCATGCACGCCGGGCTGCAGTCCATCATCTGGGTGGAGCACACCACACACGCCTGCTCGCATGCCGCACACGCGTCCATACACGCCTGCAAGGCCGACATGTCCATCATCTCCATGCCGGGCATCGAGGCCATGTCCTTCGACATGGCGTCCATCATCATCGAGTCCATCGCGCACCGCCTTCCTCTCGGTCGTCACCGTCTGGGAGCGGGCAGGAACACCCGCCTGCGGTCAGAGTACGCCCGGGCGGCGGGGGCGTCGAGAGGCGATCGCGCACCTGGCCCGGCCGACGCGCATCCTGGCGCGTGCGACGGCATCCGCACCGCTTGTACAAAACGTTTTAGCTGCCTAGCATGGCGCCATGCAGCTTCATTTCATCGACTCCTCCGCCGCCGACGCCGATGCCCGCGGTCGGGAGCTGGGCGAGCGGTTCGCCCCGCAGTTCCGCGAGAGCGTCGACCTTTACCTCGAGCACTTCGGCGAGCTCGGCATCCCGGCAGAGACGGTCCGCGCCATCACCGAGCGTTCGCACGCCGCACTGGCCGCGTGGGCGCCGGGTATCGCCGCCGAGACCGAGGCGATCGCGTCCGCGTCCGGCATCGAGCTGTGGCAGCTCGCCGCGGTCGGCGCGCGCACCGAGGTGCTCGGCGTCGCCCCGAAGCGGAACGCCGCGGAGTGCTCGACCGCGGTGCGCACGGGACCCGGCATGTCGCCGGAGAGCATCCAGACCTGGGATTGGCACGATTTCCTCGTGCCCGACGGCCTGATGCGCACCTTCACCTCCGACGCCGGACTGCAGGTGAAGCTGTTCACCGAGTTCGGCACCGCCGCGAAGATCGGCGTGAACGACGCCGGCGTCGGCCTGCACTTCAACATCCTCATGCACGAATCCGACTCGGATGCCGGTGGCGTGCCGGTGCACGCGGTCGCGCGGCGCATCCTCGACGAGGCGCGCAGCCTGGACGACGCGATCCGCATCGCCGAGTCCGCCACGGTGAGCGCGTCGACCGTGCTCACCGTCTTCGAATCCACCGAGCAGGGATCGCGCGCGGCGAGCATCGAGCTCTCCCCCGCCGGCATGGCGCTGGTCGAGCCCGGCGAGGACGGCTGGCTGTTCCACACCAACCACTTCCTCGACCCGCGACTCGCGGCCGGCGACACCATGCCCGAGGCGTCGGAGACCCGGGAGCGCTACGACCACCTCGACGCGGTGCGCGAGTCGCTGGGCGGGCTCACCCCGTCGGCGCGCGCCGCGGCCGCCTGTGGCGGCGCGGGTGAGGACGCGGTGATCTGCATCCGGCCTGATGAGGCGCTGTCGCGTCTGGACCAGTGGAAGACTCTGCTCACCATCGGCGTGGACGTCGCCGGGTTCGCCCTGGACTACTTCCCCGGCACGCCCGCCGAGGCGGCGGAGCAGGGCATGTCACGCCTCTGAGCGCTGCACGCCCTCCGGCGAGGTCCGCGTCGACGCCCGTTGCTTCAACTGCACACCTGTGAGGCGCGGACCTTCGCATTCCCCGGTGTCGAGCAGCTGCACCAGCATGTCGAGCAGCGCGTCGGCGGTGTCGGCGAGCCCGAAGGAGAACGCCGAGATCGCCGGCTTGGCCGATCTCGCCTGCTCCGAATCGGATGCCGCGAACACGAGCACGTCCCGCGGGACGACCACGCCCCGGCTCTGCAGTTCGGCCTGGAGCCCGGCCGCGTGCCGCCCGGTCATGCACAGCACCGCGTCGGGCAGCCCGTCGTCGGCGATCCGTCGGGCGGCGTCCGCGCCTCCGGCAACGCCGGTGCGCTCGGGCTGCTGGTAGACCCGCGGGGTGCAGCCGGTGCGCTCGCACCACTGCAGGTACTCGATGCGGTAGTCCTCGTTCCACGCATTGCGGTCGGTGCCGTTCAGCAGCACGATCTCGGTGGCACCGGCGTGCTCCAGGTGGTGCAGGGCGCGGCGTGCGGCCTCGCGGTCGTCCTCGGACGCCCAGCGGTGATGGTCTGGCCGGCCCGGCTCGCGCCCGTAGGTGACGTACGGGATGCCGCGCCGCTCGAGCATGGCGGTGACGGGGTCGTCGGCCTGCGGGCTCATCACCGCGTAGCCGTCGAGGGCGAACGCGAGCGGCGGCACGGACGGCCCGCTGATGTCGGGGACCAGTGTGAGACTCAGGCCGCGGGCGAGGGCTTTCGCCGCGAAGATGCCGGCGAAGCGGTCGAACACGTTCACGCCCTCGGGTGTGTAGTCGCCGAGGATGTCGAGCGACCGCATCGTCAGGCCGATGGCGTCGATCCGTGCCTGCCGCATGCCGCGCGCGAAGGCATCCGCCTGGTAGCCGAGCTCGTCGGCCACGCGACGCACCTTCGCCCTGGTGCTGGCGCTGACCGTGCCCTTGCCGTTGAGCGCGTGCGAGACCGCCGTGATCGACACGCCGGCCCTGGCCGCAACGTCGCGGATCGTGACGCCGTTCCTTCTCATCGGATCCTCCTCAGGATCGAGTGTTGCATAAAACGTTTTGCGTCACTAGCGTGACTTCGCAGCAGCAGACGGCCCCCTCCGCCCGCTGCCGACCCGCCCCCCTCACTCTCCTCTTCCGAGGACGACGTTCAAGGACGAATGCCATGTCGCAAACCCAGACCACGCCCGAAGCGGGCCGGACCGCTCCCCCGGTCACCAGCCAGCGCACCTTCTTCATCTCCGGGCTCGGCACCGCGCTCGAGTTCTACGACTTCATCATCTACGGTTTCGCCGCCTCGCTGGTGTTCCCGCAGCTGTTCTTTCCCAACGTGGACCCGCTGACCGGCACGCTGGTGGCGTTCGCGGCCTTCGGTGCCGGCTTCGTCGCCCGCCCGCTCGGCGGCATCGTCGTCGGGCACTTCGGCGACCGGATCGGCCGCAAGTCGATGCTCGTGCTCACGCTGCTGATCATGGGTGTCAGCACCTTCCTGATCGGATGCCTGCCGACGTACGAGACCGTGGGTCTGCTCGCTCCGGTCCTGCTCGTCGTGCTGCGACTCACCCAGGGCTTCGCCGCCGGCGGTGAGTGGGGCGGCGCGTCGCTGTTCGGTATCGAGAACGCCCCCAACGGCCGGCGCGGCCTGTGGGGCAGCTTCACCAGCATGGGCATCGGTCTGGGCAGCGTGTTCGGCAGCGCCGTTTTCCTCGGCCTTGACGCGATCCCTGGCGTGGAGCTCGTCGACGGCGCGTGGCGCGTGGCCTTCTGGCTCGGCGGTCTGCTGGTCATCGTCGGCCTGGTCGCTCGCACCCGGATGCCGGACGAGAAGATCGATAAGGAGCGCGCGCCTCGTGTGCCGCTCGCGAACGCGATCCGCCGCCACCCGAAGCAGGTGCTGCTCGCGATCGGTGTCGCCTTCAGTTACAACACCCTGGCCTACATCGGCACGATCTTCACGATCACGTACTCGCTGCAGCGCGGCTTCACCGACACGGACACCCTGATCTTCCAGTTCGCGGGATCAGTCGCCTTCGTGGCAGCCGCACCGCTCATGGCGCTGCTGTCCGACCGGATCGGCCGCAAGAAGGTCGTCATCGGCGGCGCCGTGATCTACGCCCTGTTCTTCTTCGCCTTCCTGGGCATCGTGGACACCGGGATTCTGGTGCTCGCGATCTTCGCGAACATCCTGATGAGCGTCTTCATGGCGATGCCGCAGGGCGTGATCCCGTCGTTCCTCGGCGAGCAGTTCTCCAAGGAGAGCCGCTACTCGTCGATCTCGACCACCTACCAGATCGGCGCGGCGCTCGGTGGCGGCACCGCGGCCCCGTTCGCGACCGCGCTGTTCATCGCGTTCGGCAAGGACTCGCTCGGAGTCGCGCTGTACTCGACCGGCGCCTGCCTGCTGCTCGCGCTGTGCGCGTTCGGTCTTCGGGAGACATCCCGCATCCCGACCGCGGAGCTCGGCGAGCGCTGACCCCTCGCCAGCAGACGGCGGCGGCCGCACCCTTCCCGGGTGTGCGGCCGCCGCTTTCTTCTTCTCCGGTGCGCCGGCGCTGTCCGGTCCGCCGGCGCAGGCGCCGTCCGGTCAGTGCGTGAAACGCCGCTGGGTCTCGGCGTAGGTCATCGCGCCGTCGAGGAAGCCGAGCGTGCCGGCACCCCGCAGCTCCCGCCCCGCGCGCTCGACGAACGACAACGCGGCGCGGGCGAGCCCGCCGCCGACGCTGACCCGGCGCACGCCGAGGGAGAACAGGGTCGGCGCGGGGATGACCTTGGCCGCCAGGCCGGCCACGACGTTGAGCGGCGCGGGGATCTCCGCCGCGAGCCGGCGGATGTCGTCCTCGTCGTTCACGCCGGGGACAAAGATGCAATCGGCGCCCGCGTCGATGTAGCGGTGGGCTCGGGCGACGGTCTCGGCGAACGGATCCGCGGCGCCGCCGATGAAGAAGGCGTCCGTGCGCGCGTTCAGCACGAACGAACCGCGCGGCGCGGCCTCCCGTGCCGCCTGCAGCCTCTCGACGGCCTTCTCGACGTCGAAGAGCTCGCCGTCCTCGGCGTCCTCGAGGTTCGCGCCGGCTGCGCCGCGCTCGGCGACGCGCGCGACGGTGCGCGCCACGGCGTCCGGGGTGTCGCCGTAGCCGGTTTCCAGGTCGGCGCTCACCGGCACGCCGACGGCCGTGACGATCTCCGCGACGCGCTCGATCATCCTCTCGGGGTCGACAGCGCCGCCGTCCGGAACGCCGTACGACCACGCGATGCCGGCGCTGGTGGTGGCGATGGCGGGGAAGCCGATCCCCTCGAGGATGCATGCGGAACCGGCGTCCCACGCGTTCGGGATCACGAACCCGGGGCCGGAGTGCAGCGCAAGGAGAGCGCCTGCGCGATCTGCGGACATGTCTACCGGCTTTCGTCAGGGGTGGGTCGGTCGCTCTCCACGGTAGCGACATCGGCGCCGCATACGACCACGCTGTCGGTCGATCGGCATCCGCCTTCCGCACGGAGCAGTTTCATCCCAGGCGCATCAGGCACCAGGCTCTGCCGAAGTCACGCGCCGCCAGGTCGGACCGGCGGATCCACACCTCGAGGTGGCCGGCATCGCCGAACCAGCCTTCCAGGTGGGTCCAGCTCTCCAGGTCGAGCAGCAGGACGTACTCGCCTCCGGGCGTCAGCGGCAGGACTTCCGCGAGCACGTCGCGGGCGCCGGCGGCGCCTTTCCAGCTGTGCCCGTACAGATGGGACAACGGCGTGTGAACCTTCTCGCGGCCGGCTCTGTAGAAGCTCTGCCATGCTTCGAGGATCGAGTTTGGCGTGGCCGCAGCCAGGCCGCAATCTCCTCACTCACGCCGTTGATGGGTGGCGACGGGGCCGGGCCTGCTGCCACGCTCTCCTCCTGACATCATCCCGGCTCGGACATGCGGGGTGCGGGTTATCGGCAAGAAAGTGTGGACGGGTTCTCGTATTAGCCGCGTGATTTCGCGGTAGAACGGGGATCGGTATGGTTCACGATCCATAGTCGTGAAGCCTCCGACGAACTCGGCACGTTGTTTGG
>NZ_JAPSLI010000005.1 GCF_031180975.1 Microbacterium sp.
AAGAGCGCGTCGGGCCCGCACTCTACGACACCGGACTCGACGCCGGCGAGGGCCTCTGGCTCAGAACCGGGTGGGCAGGACGATCATGACACGCCCGACCCGTCCACACTTTCTTGCCGATAACCCCCGGCCGGGCGCGGAAACGAATCAGGCCCGATCCTTGCGGACCGGGCCTGATTCTCTTTGTTGCGGGGACAGGATTTGAACCTGCGACCTCCGGGTTATGAGCCCGGCGAGCTACCGAACTGCTCCACCCCGCGGCACGTCTAATAGCCTAACACGGCTCCTGCACAACGTCGAATCGGGGCAGGATGGAGCCATGACCTCCTCGTCTCCGCTCGTCGCCGTCTGCCAGTTCGCGCCCGGCTCCTCCCGCGAGGACAACCGGCGGCGGGTGGCGACGCTGGTGACGGATGCCGCACGGCGCGGCGCCGTCGTGGTGGTGCTGCCCGAGTACTCCAGCTACTTCGTCGACCCGATGGACGCCACCCTCGCCGAGAACGCCGAGACGCTGGACGGCGAGTTCGTGCAGGCGTTGAGCGCCGTCGCGGCGCGCAACGGGGTGACCGTCGTCGCCGGACTGGTGGAGAGCGCGGCGGACGGGCGCGTCTGCAACACGCTCGTCGCCGTGTCGGCGCAGGGCGTGCGCGCCGTGTACCGCAAGCAGCACCTGTACGACGCGTTCGGGCAGCGCGAATCCGACTGGATCGCCCCCGGCGAGCTCGGCCAGGCGTCCGTGTTCGAGACGGCCGGCATCCGGTTCGGCCTGATGACCTGCTACGACCTGCGCTTCCCCGAGGTGGCGCGCACACTCATCGACGCCGGCGCCGACGCCCTGGTGATCCCCGCCGAGTGGGTGCGCGGCCCGCTGAAGGAGCACCACTGGACCACGCTTCTCACCGCGCGGGCGATCGAGAACACCGCGTACGTGATCGCCGCTGACCACCCGGCGCCGATCGGCGTGGGGCTGTCGCAGGTGATCGACCCGCAAGGCGTGGTCGTCGCCGGCGTCAGCTCCGGAGAGGGCATTGCCACGGCATCCCTCGACCCGGCGCTGATCGCCCGGGTCCGCGAAGCCAACCCCGCGCTCCGCCTGCGCCGATACACCGTCGTCCCGGCATCCTGACCGGCGGCCCTGGCTGGTCGCGCTGGGCGTGGATGTGGCGCAGGTGGTCGCATCCGGGCGCGGGAAGCGACCATCTGCGACCCATCGAGAGAGGCGTGGCGACCAGGTGCGCCACATCCCGCGCCCCGAGGCGCGGACACGGCGCTCAGCCCAGCGCGGCGAGGCGGCGCGCGGCCTCCTCGAGCACCTCCACCCGCTTGCAGGCGGCGAACCGCACCAGTCCGGCGTAGCGGTCGCGGTTCTCCGCCGCGACGAACGCCGAGATCGGGATCGCGACGACGCCGGCCCTGCCGGGCAGCTCCCGGCAGAAGGATGCCGCATCGGCGCCGCCCAGGGCGGTCGCATCCGCCACGGTGAAGTAGCCGCCCTGCGGCGGGTGCACCGTGAACCCCGCCTGGCGCAGCGCTGCACCGAGCAGCTCATGCTTGGCGCGCAGCGCCGTGGCGGCATCCGCGAAGAACGCATCAGGCAGGCGCAGGCCCACAGCGATCGCCGGCTGGAACGCCGAACCGTTCACGTACGTCAGGAACTGCTTCACGGTGAGCACGGCGGTGATCAGGTCAGCCGGGCCGTGCACCCAGCCGACCTTCCAACCGGTCGTCGAGAACGTCTTGCCGGCCGACGAGATCGTCAGGGTGCGCTCGGCGGCGCCGGGCAGCGTCGCGATCGGCACATGCGGGGCGTCGAACGACAGATGCTCGTACACCTCGTCGGTGACGATCACGGCGTCGTGCCGCTCCGCCAGCCGCACCACCCCGGTGCGCACCTCCGGTCCGAACACGGCACCTGTCGGGTTGTGCGGATCGTTCACCAGGATGATCCGGGTGCGGTCGTTCACGGCAGCCGCGAGCGCGTCGAGGTCGGGCTGGAAGTCCGCCCGCTGCAGCGGGACGGTCCGCAGCCGGGCGCCCGCGAGGGCGACGACCGCGGCGTACGAGTCGTAGTACGGCTCGAAGACCACCACCTCGTCGTCGGGGGAGTCGATGAGTGCCAGCAGCGTCGCGGTCAGGGCCTCGGTCGCTCCGGCCGTCACCAGCACCTCGCGTTCGGGGTCGACCGTCAGCCCGTAGAAGCGCTGCTGGTGCTCGCTGATCGCCAGCAGCAGGTCGGGCACGCCGCGGCCCGGCGGGTACTGGTTCGCGCCGTTCGCGATCGCCGCGCGGGCGGCCTCGAGCACCTCCGCTGGGCCGTCCTCGTCGGGGAAGCCCTGGCCGAGGTTGATCGCCCCCGTCCTGACCGCCGCGGCCGACATCTCTGCGAAGATGGTCGGCGCCACCTCACCATCGGCGGAGAGCAGGCCTGCACCCGCAGCCGTGCGCCGCCACGCACCCGGTACGACATCCATGCAGAACAGGCTAAGACCATAGCGGCCTCGCAACTTCGCCATACGAAACGCACAGACTCACCCGGCACGCTGATAGGGCGTTGTGAAGGAGCAGATGATGAACGAGAACAGCACCCCCGGCGAGGTCCCCTCCTCCGACAGGCCGCACCCGGATGCCGCTCAGCCGGCGTCCCCGCAGGAGGGCCAGGTGCCCGGCGGGCACGCCCTTCCCGGCGCGTTCGGCTCGCACACGCCGGCCTGGCCGGCGCCCGGCCAGCCCGGGCCGCCGCGCCCTGACGCGGCACGGCCGCAGCACGCGCCGCAGCCAGGCCAGGAGCACGCCGGAGCCGCGTTCGGCGCGTACGGCACCGTGCCTCAGCCACCGCACCGCCCCACCGAACCGACGGTTCCCCTCGACCCGGCGCTGCTAGCGGCTCCGACCGCCACCGAGGCCGAGCCGCGCAAGACCGGACGCCCGGTGAAGGTGGCGGCACTGCTGCTCGCCGCCGCCCTCGTGGGCGGCGTGTCCGGCTTCGGCGGCAGCGCCATAGGCAACGCCGTGTTCGCCGGGCCCGTGGCATCCGACGGCTCCGGCCCCCAGACCGTGACCGTCAACAACCCCGGCTCCGTGAACGAGACGACCGCGATCGCCACCGAGGTGCTCCCGTCGGTCGTCACGCTCGAGGTCGCCGGCGCCGAGGAGTCCGGCAGCGGATCCGGAGTCATCCTGAGCGAAGACGGCTACGTGCTCACCAACACCCACGTGGTCACGCTCGGGGGCGCAGCCTCCGACCCGGCGATCCGGGTCACCACGTCGGACGGCCGCATCTACCAGGCGACGATCGTCGGCACCGACCCGGTGTACGACCTGGCTGTCATCAAGCTGCGCGGCGCCGAGGACCTCACGCCCATCGAGTTCGCCGACTCCTCCAAGCTCAACGTCGGCTCCACCGCGGTCGCCGTCGGCGCCCCGCTCGGGCTGGCGAACTCGGTCACCACCGGCATCGTCAGTGCGCTGAACCGCAGCATCCAGATCGCGTCCTCCGCCGCACCCGACAGCCCGGCCGACCAGCCGGAGGGCGAGGACCCGCAGGAGGGCGGCCCGTTCCAGTTCGACATCCCCGGCATGGGCAGCCAGCAGGCGCGGCAGTCGATCTCGATCTCGGTCATCCAGACCGACGCCGCCATCAACCCGGGCAACTCCGGTGGGGCGCTGGTCGACAGCGAGGGGAAGCTGATCGGCATCAACGTGGCCATCGCGACCGCCGGCGGCACGTCGTCCGGGGAGTCCGGCTCCATCGGCCTCGGTTTCGCGATCCCGTCGAACATCGCCAAGCGCATCGCCGACGAGCTCATCGAGGACGGCACCGCCACGCACGGTCTGCTGGGCGCTTCGGTGCGTGACGCGGGCGCGGTGGAGGACGCCGAGGTCGCCGGTGCGTACATCGCCGAGGTGACGGCCGGCGGCGCCGCCGCCGACGCCAGCCTGCGGCAGGGCGACATCATCACCGAGTTCGAGGGCCTGCCGATCACCGGCGCCAGCGACCTCACCGCCCAGGTGCGCGCACTCGCGGCGGGCAGCGACGCGAAGGTCACCTACGTGCGCGACGGCAAGGAGTACGAGGTCGAGGTCACTCTCGGAGAGTTGAAGCTCTGACCCGATCCGGACAGGACGCCACCCCGCGATAGGCTCGCGGGGTGGCGTCCTTCTCCTTCGGCACCGGCAACGCGGCGAAGCTTCTCCGGCTGCCGGTCTACGCCGTCGGACGCCTCGGCACCCGGCTGGTGCCCCGCGGCGACACCTGGGTGTTCGGTTCCGCAGCCGGCGTCGGTGATGGCGCGTTGGCACTCTGGCGGCACGTCACCAGCCAGGGGCATCGCGCGCTCTGGCTGGCCGGATCAGCCCGTGAGGAGGCGGATGCCGCCGCGCTCGGCATCCGCACCGTGCGCAGGGGCGGGGTGCGCGGCTGGTGGGCGACCGCCCGAGCCGGCGTCGTCGTCGTGACGCACGGCTTCGGCGACGTGAACCGCTACGCGGTCGGCGGCGCGTTCGTCGTGCAGTTGTGGCACGGCATCCCGTTGAAGCGGATCGGCCTCGATTCGCCGGCGACCGTGCAGGTGCCGGACGTCCCCGGCGCTGCGGTGCTGCGCCGGCTGGTCGCCGTGCTGTACCGCCGTGCCGCGCAGGCGATCCGGGTCCTGCCCGCGGCGTCGCACCGGTCCCGCGGTCGGCTGGAGTCCGCGTTCGGCCTGTCGGGCGACCGGGTGGTGGTCACCGGAGAGCCGCGAGTCGACGTGCTGTCCGCCGGCACCGCCGCGCTGCGCCGCGAGACGGCATCCGTTCTGCTGCTGCGCACCGGACCGCTGCTGCCCGGCCAGCGCGCGCTGCTGTACGCGCCGACCTGGCGTGACGGCGGAGCCGACCCGGCCGTCCCGACCGCCGAGGAGTGGGTGCGGATCGTGCAGCTGCTCGAGAGGCACGACGCGGTGCTGTTCATCCGCTCGCATCCGCTGGGCGAGGGAGCGTACGCGCCGCCGTGGTCGAGTGGGCGGGTGCGGATGCTGGGAGCCGGCGTGCTGTCCGACGTGACCCCCGCTCTGCCCCGCATCGACGTGCTCATCACCGACTACTCGTCGATGGCGTACGACGTGGGGCTGCTCGGCATGCCCGTGGTCTACCTCGCGCCCGACGTCGACGACTACGCACGGGTGCGCGGCTTCTACGGCACGTACCGGGAGGTCGCCGGCGACGACTTCGCCCGCGACTGGACGGCCGCGCTCGCGCAGCTGGATGCCGTGCTGGGCGATCCGGCCGAGCACGCCGCCCGCTCCGAGCGGTCCGCCGCGCTCAGCGCACACATGCACGCGTACCGCGACGGCGAGAACACCCGGCGCGTGTACCAGGCGATCCGCGCGCGGGGGATTCCCGCGCCGAAGGGAGCACGATGACCACTGCCCGCGTGGATGAGCTGACGGAGACGCTCGTGATCGCCGGGAGCGGGGCGCGTCCGGCATCCGCTGTGCTCGAGGGCCGGCGGGCGCGAGTCGCAGCGCGCGTGACGGGCGGTGGGAAGACGTGGAAGGCGACGTTCCCGTTGCGCGTGTCACGGTGGGGCGGCGCCGCGCTGCCGCTGCCCGCCGGCACGTACGAGCTGCGGGTGGACGGCGCGGAGATCGACCCGCTCCACCTGGACCCCGTGCTGCTGCCCATCCTGCGGATCGCGGCGAGCGGGACGTCGGTGCTGGTGTCGCCGCCGATCGACCCGCTGTACGAGACGGCTGAAGGGCAGTCCACCCTCGAGGAGCGGTACGTGTCGCAGATCGGGGGCGGCGAGAACGCGGTGTTCTTCGAGAGCTTCTACGGCCAGAACGCCGGCTGCAACCCGCGGGCGATCGACCGGGTGCTCGCCGAGCGTGCCCCCGGCGTGACGCGGTACTGGAGCGTGGCCGACCTCTCCGTCGAGGTGCCGCAGGGTGCCATCGCCGTGGTGGAGGGGTCGCCGGAATGGTGGCGGGCCCGCGCCGACGCCCGCCTGCTCGTCGTCAATGACTGGCTGCGACGCCGGTTCGTGCGCAAGCCGGGTCAGCGCGTGCTGCAGACCTGGCACGGCACCCCGCTGAAGCGGCTCGCCCTGCACCGCCCTGGGTTCGACCCGCGCCGCATGGCGGCGGTGATCAAGGAATCCCGCCGGTGGGACGTGCTGCTCGCCCAGAACGTGTACGCAGAGCGCGTGCTGCGCAAGGCGTACGCGTTCTTCGGCAAACCGATCTGGGTCGAGGGCTACCCGCGCAACGACCTGCTCGTCTCCGGCGACGCGGTCGCCGTCCGCGCCGCGCTCGGCATCGGCGCCGACGAGCGCGTGCTGCTCTACGCGCCCACCTGGCGCGACGACCGCGCCGAGATGGTGGACTTCGTCGACCCGCAGGAGCTGGCCGCGCGGACCGGGTCGGTCGTGCTCGTGCGCGGACACTCCCGCACCCTGAAGCCCGGCCGGGACTCCGCCGGCGCGCGGGTCATCGACGTCACCGGCTACCCGGAGACGGCCCGGCTGCTGCTCATCGCCGACGCCCTCATCACCGACTACTCGTCGATCATGTTCGACTTCAGCGTCACGGGCCGGCCGATGTTCTTCCTGGTGCCCGACCTCGAGCATTTCCGCGGCAAGCTGCGCGGCTTCTATTTCGACCTCGCGCAGCGCGCCCCCGGACCGCTGGTGCGCAGCCAGGAGGAGCTGGTGCAGGCGCTCGCCGCGGCGGACACCGGCAGGTACGCCGAGCGGTACGACGCCTGGCGTGCGCAGTTCAACCGCCGAGACGACGGTCACGCTGCGGAGCGGGTCGTGGCGCGCATCCTCGACCAGGGGTGGCTGACTGCCTGAGCCGGGCGCGCGTTGCGTCGACGACCGTTACGGCAGAGGTGTGTTCCGGTCGCCGAGTCGCGAGGCGTCCACGGTGTCCCGCGCGCCGCGGAACACGCCGGCGAGGAAACCCACCCCCCAGGCGATGTGCATGGTGGGCAGCACCGCCATGGTCCACAGGCGTTCCCTCAGCCCACGCCGGCCGGGCGCGAGCGACACGGCGACCACGAGCAGGGCGTACGCGATCAGCGGCAGGTAGATCAGCGAGGCGACCACGGCGGCCAATCCGCGCAGCACGCCGGTCAGCTGGAGGATGCCGATGAGCGCGGCGAGTCCGAGCAGGATCACCAGCGCCGGGGGAGCGAAGTACCGCAGCCCGTTGCGGCGGCCGTAGCGGCGGACCAGCTCGCCGCGCCAGGCGCCGGTGGCCCGGAACTGTCGGGCCAGCCGCCACCAGCTCTCCCGCGGCCAGTAGGTCACCGACAGCTCGGGGTCGAACCACACCAGGTGCCCGGCCTGCCGGATCCGCAGGTTCAGCTCCCAGTCCTCGCCGCGGCGGATGCTCTCGTCGAAGTAGCCGACCTGCTCGAGCACGTCGCGGCGCATAACGCCCAGGTAGGCGGACTCGGCCTCGCCCTCGCGACTGCCGCCGTGATACGCGCCGCCGCCCAGGCCGACGGGGGAGTTGTACAGGCGTGCGACCGCGCGCTGGAACGGGGTGCGCCCGTCGGCGCGCATCACCCCGCCGACGTTGGCGGCGCCGGTGCGCCGCAGGGTCTGCAGCGCCCGCAGCGCGTAGCCGGGGGCGAGCTCGGAGTGCGCGTCGACGCGGATGACCGTGGGGAACCGGCTGGCCCTGATCGCGGCGTTCAGACCGACCGGGATGTGCGCGGCCGGGTTGTCCACGAGCCGGATCCGGTCGTCCTCCGCGGCGAGGCGCTGCGCGAGGGCGGTGGTGCCGTCGGTGGACGGGCCGAGGGCGAGGACCAGCTCGGTGGGCCCGTCGACCTGCTGCTCGAGCACGGAGCGGACCGCGTGCTCGAGGTAGGCCCGCTCGTTCAGCACCGGCATCACGAAGGACACGCCCTCCGCCGGCCTCGTGTCGTTGTCGTGCACGTGTCGATCATGTCATGCGGCCCCTGCGAGCTCCGTGCGACGGAGGCTTCCAGGTTGGCTGGTTACGGTGGCCGGATGGACCTGACGACCGATGCGAAGAAGGCGTACCGGCTGCTGCGCAGGGCCTTCACCGCCCGCACCGCCCATCAGCGCGTCACGGCTCTGCTGGCCCAGCAGCCCCCGCACCCCGCGGCGCACTACCGGATCGCGGTGTACTTCGCCGACACCGCCGTGAACGTGTACCAGATGCGGCAGTGGTATCGGCCGCTGCAGCAGCTCGCGGAGCGATGGCCGGTGGTGGTGATCTCGCGCTCGCCCGTGGGAGCGGCGGCGCTCCTCGAGGACGGTGCTCTGCCGGTCGCCTTCACTCCGCAGATCGAGGATCTCGAGCGGTTCATCGCCGAGCAGGACATCCGGATCGTGCTGTACGTGAACCAGAACACCCGCAACTTCCAGATGCTCCGCTACGGCCGGCGGTGGCACGTGTTCATCAGCCACGGCGAGTCCGACAAGATCTACATGGCCAGCAACCAGTACAAGGCGTACGACTACGCCCTCATCGCCGGGCAGGCCGCGGCGGATCGCCTGCGTGAGGCGCTCTGGGACTACGACGTGGATGCCAGAACGCTGCGGATCGGCCGGCCGCAGGCCGACCACTTCTCCGGCACCCCGCCCTACACCGCCGACGATCGCACCGTGGTGCTGTACGCGCCGACGTGGGAGGGCGACCGGCCGTCGATGAGCTACGGCTCGGTGGTCAGTCACGGGGTGACGCTCGTCGGGCGGCTGGTCGCCACCGGCCGTCACCGGGTGATCTATCGGCCGCACCCACGCACCGGTGTCATGGAGCACCGCTACGCCGCCGCGAGCCGGCGGATCGTGGCGATGCTGAAGGCCGCGAACCAGGCCGACCCGTCCGCCCAGCACGTGTTCGACGAGGGGCCGGAGGTCGGCTGGCAGCTGGCAGCCGCGGATGTCGCGGTCCTCGACGTGTCGGCGATGGTGTACGACCGACTGGCCACCGGCAAGCCGCTCATGGTCACCCGCCCGGTCAGTGCGGAGGCCGAGATCGATCGCAACGGCTACCTGTCGGCGTGCGAGTGGCTGACCGCGGAAGGCGCGCACGACATCGTCTCGGAGATCGATCGGGTGCGAGTGGACGAGGAGGCCGTGACGCGGCTGCGGACCTGGTCGGAGAGGTACTTCGGCGACACCTCGCCCGGTGCGGCGACGGCGCGCTTCCACGCCGCGATCGAGCGGCTGATGCAGCTGTGGGACGCGCAATACGCCCGCGAAACCAGCCCGACGTGAACGATATCCTGGTCTGATGGGTGTCGTTTCCGATGGGAAGAAGGCCGTCCGGCTGCTGCACCGCGCGCTGAAGTCGCGCGCCTCGGTGCAGCGGGTGAGGCGCCGGCTCGCCGAACGCGGTCCGCACCCGCACGAGCATTTCCAGATCGCCGTGTACTTCGCCGACGGCGCCGTGAACATGTACCAGATGCGGCAGTGGTACCGGCCGCTCGCGCGACTCGCCGAGCGGTGGCCTGTCGTGGTGCTGTCCCGCAGCGCGAGCGGAGCCGAGAAGCTGCTCGAGGAGGGCGCGCTGCCGGTCGCGTTCGTCCCCACCGTCCGCAACCTGGAGAAGTTCATCGCGAAGCAGGACATCCGCATCGTGCTGTACGTGAACCAGAACACCCGCAACTTCCAGATGTTCCGCTACGGCCGGTGCTGGCACGTGTTCATCAACCACGGCGAGTCCGACAAGATGTACATGACCACCAACCAGTACAAGGCGTACGACTACGCGCTGATCGCCGGGCAGGCCGCGCGTGAACGTCTGAGCCGCACGCTGTGGGACTACGACCTCGATCGCCGCGCCATCGAGATCGGCCGTCCGCAGGCCGATCACTACTCCGGCACGCTCCCGTACACGCCGAACGAGCGCATCGTCGTGCTGTACGCGCCCACTTGGGAGGGCGACCGTCCCTCGGCGCACTACGGCTCGATCGCCAGCCACGGTCAGACGCTGGTCTCGGCGCTGCTCGCCACCGGTCGCCACCGCGTGATCTACCGTCCGCACCCGCGCAGCGGCGTGGTCGACCCGGGCTACGGCGACGCCCACCGCCGGATCCTCGCGGCGATCGCCGCGGCGAACGCCGCCGACCCGAGCGCGCAGCACGTGTACGACGACGGTCCTGAACTCGGCTGGCAGCTCGCCGCCGCCGATGTCGCGATCGTCGACATCTCGGCCATGGTCTACGACCGGCTCGCGGCAGGTAAACCGCTGCTCATCACCCGCCCCGCCGATGAGCGGGCCTCGATCGACACGAACGGCTACCTCTCGGCGTGCGAATGGCTCACCGTGCAGGGCGCGCACGACATCGTCGCCGAGGTCGAGCGCGTCCGGGCCGACGAGCAGGCCGTCGCGCGCCTGAGGACGTGGGTGCAGCACTACTTCGGCGACACGACGCCCGGCGTCGCGACCGAGAAGTTCCACGCGGCGATCGAGCGACTCATGCGCACCTGGGACGAGTGGAACGCGCGGGAGCTTGAGGCGCTGGCCGCCCGCGGGTCGAACAGCGACGAGAACGCCGCCTGAATGGAGTTCACAGCCGCGGCATCCGTCGCCTCCCGCCTCGAGCGGGCGAGCAGCAGCCCCTCGACCAACGCGGAGCTGCGCGAGCGCGCCGCGGATGCCGTCGGCTGGCCGCACCTGTCGGTGCTGCTCACCGACGACCAGACGGCCGGTCGCGGCCGGCTGGACCGGCAGTGGGTGACCCCCGCCGGGTCGGCCCTGGCGGTCTCGGTGCTGCTGCGCGACCTGCCGGAGTCAGCGGACGCGCGGGGCTGGATCCCGCTGGCCGCGGGGGTGGCGATGGCCGACGCGATCGCGACGCAGCTGCCCGGCCGCCGGGTCGGGGTGAAATGGCCGAACGACGTGCTCGTGGAGGGGCGCAAGATCTGCGGCATCCTCGCGGAGGCGGCGGGTGACGCCGTGATCGTCGGTTCCGGTGTGAACACCGCCATGACCGCCGAGCAGCTGCCGGTCGAGACGGCCACGTCGTTCGCCGTGCACGGCGTGCAGGCCGACCTCGACCGTCTGCTGGCGGACTACCTCGGCCGGCTCGACGCCCTGATCGCGGGTCTGCGCCGGCACGGGGGAGCGATGGCGTCCGGGTTGCACCGCGACGCCACCGCCCGTTGCGTCACCCTCGGCGAGGAGGTCGTGGTCTGGCTGCCGGGCGGAGAGCGGATGCCGGGCACCGCGACGCGACTGGAGGCCGACGGCCGGCTCGTGGTCGCGCGCGGCGACGGCGGGGTGCGCACGGTCGCCGCGGGCGACGTCGTCCACGTGCGTCCGGCGGGCTCGGCGCAGTCGGTCTGAGGGCGCCGCGGCCACGGCATCCGCGCCCCGGCGCGCCTGACCGGCGTGTCGGAGGTGCTGGGCACAATAGGGGTGTGACCCAGCCCGTGACGCTCGGAGGACGGCCGATGATGCCGCCGCCGGGCGCGCCCGTCGAAGAGCTGCTCGTCGCGCGGTTCCGCGGGCACGCGCGCCGGCTGCTGTGGTCGGCGCTGGTGCTGATCGCGGTGTGCGGTGCCGTCGCGTACTTCTACGGCAACCTGCCCGCCCCGTACGAGGACTGGATGCTGCTGTGCGCGGCGGCCGTGGTCGTGCTCGGGCTGGTCGTGGTGCCGTTCCTGGTGTGGTTCTCGCGCACCTACACGATCACCACCCGTCGGGTGATCGTGCGCGACGGACTGGGCTCGCGCAACCGGCGTGAACTGTCGCACACCCGGGGCTATTCGATCTCGGTGCGCCGTGGCCTGATCCAGCGCATGTGGGGTGCCGGAACCATCACGCTGAGCAACGGGGTGGACGCCCCGCTGCGGCTCATCAACGTGCCGAATGTGAACCTGGTGCACGAGACGCTCGCCGACCAGATCGAGGTCAACCAGATCCTGGCGCATCGCGACGCGCACTCCACCGGCGAGCCGCTCACCAGCCGCTGAGCGGCCGCGGGCCGCCGTGACGGGCGGCACAGCGGCGACCGGCGTCATACGGAAGAATGGACCCGACGAAAGGGGCCCGGATGACCGTGCGCATCGGCGTGATCGGCGGAGGACAGCTGGCGAGGATGATGATCGCCCCCGCAGTGGAGCTCGGATTGGACCTGCGGGTCCTCGCCGAGGACGAGGGCATGGCCGCGCAGCTCGCCGCCACCGCGGTCGGCGATTACCGCGACCTGGACACCGTGCGGGCGTTCGCCGCCGATGTGGACGTGATCACGTTCGACCACGAGCATGTCCCGCAGGACGTGCTGCGCGCGCTCGTCGCCGACGGCGTGCAGGTGCACCCCGGACCCGACGCACTGCAGTACGCACAGGACAAGCTCGTCATGCGTGCGCGCCTCGCCGAGCTGGGCGTCCCGCAGCCGGAGTGGGCGGCGGTGTGCGACGCGGCCGAGCTCCAGGCGTTCATCGACGAGAACGGCGGCGCCGCCGTGGTGAAGACCCCGCGCGGCGGGTACGACGGCAAGGGGGTGCGCGTGGTGCGTGCCGGTTCGGAGGCCGAGGACTGGTTCTCGACGCTCAGCGACGGCGATGCGCTGCTGGCCGAGGAGCTGGTGTCGTTCACGCGCGAGCTCGCACAGCAGGTGGCACGCCGCCCGAGCGGCGACATCGTCGCCTACCCGCTGGTGGAGACCGTGCAGCGCGACGGCGTGTGCGCCGAGGTGATCGCACCCGCCCCCGGGACGACCGACCGGCACGTGCTGGTCGCTGAGCGGATCGGCCGACAGATCGCCGAGGGCCTGGGCGTCACCGGGATGCTGGCCGTGGAGCTGTTCGAGACCGACGACGAGCGCATCCTCGTCAACGAGCTCGCCATGCGCCCGCACAACAGCGGCCACTGGAGCCAGGAGGGTGCGGTCACCGGGCAGTTCGAGCAGCACCTGCGCGCCGTGGCCGACCTGCCGCTCGGCAGCACGCGGCCCAGGGCCCCGTGGTCGGTGATGGTGAACATTCTCGGGGGGCCCACCGAGGGGGCGCTCGAGGACCGCTTCACGCAGGCGCTGGCCGAGCACCCGGAGGCGAAGGTGCACACCTACGGCAAGGCACCGCGCCCCGGGCGCAAGGTGGGGCACGTGAACGTCACCGGCGACGACCTGGACGACGTCGTGTACACCGCCCGCGCGGCGGCGGACGAGTTCCTCTGAGTCGCGTATGGCGCTTGGGTCGCTGAGCCTGTCGAAGGGCCCGTATGGTTCTTGGGTCCCTGAGGTTGTCGAAGGGCCCGTGCCGTTGCGTGGATCTCCCAGGCGCGCCGCGTAGCCTGTCATGGTGACTGAGCCACTGCACTCTTCGAGCGCGCCCCTGGTCGGCGTCGTGATGGGTTCCGACTCCGACTGGCGAGTGATGAGCGACGCCTCCCAGGCGCTCACCGACTTCGGCATCCCGCACGAGGTCGAGGTGGTCTCCGCGCACCGCACCCCCGACAAGCTCATGAGCTACGGCCGCGAGGCGCGCGCCCGCGGCATCCGCGCCATCATCGCCGGCGCAGGGGGAGCGGCGCACCTCCCCGGCATGCTGGCGTCGGTCACCGCCCTCCCCGTGATCGGGGTGCCGGTCCCGCTGGCGTACCTGGACGGCATGGACTCGTTGCTGTCCATCGTGCAGATGCCCGCCGGCATCCCCGTCGCCACCGTGTCGATCGGCGGTGCGCGCAACGCCGGCATCCTCGCCGCCCGCATCCTCGGCGCCTCCGATGCAGCCCTCGCCGACCGCATCGAGGAGTACGCCCGGTCTCTCCAGGCGCAGGTGGAGGAGAAGAACGAGCGGCTGAAGGGCGCGCTGTGACCCTTGCGGCTCCGCGCATCCCCGAGCGGGGTGCCCGTCCGCTGATCGAGACCCGTCCGCTGCGCAACCCGGACACGGCCGATCCCGCCTTCATGGGGCGACGCGCCTGGTGGCTGGTGGTGCTGAACGTGCTCGTACCCGGGTCCGCGCAGGTGCTGGCCGGCAATCGCCGGCTGGGGCGGTTCGGGCTGGGAGCGACGCTCGCCGGCTGGGCGCTCGTGCTGCTCGGCGCCGGGATCGCGCTCACCGCCCCGCGGGCGATGGTGTGGCTGACCACCGGCTCACTGTCGTGGTTCGTGCTCACGATCGTGCAGGTGCTGCTGATCGGGTACGCCGTGCTGTGGGTCGTGCTCACGATCGACGCGGTCCGACTGGCGCGGCTCGTCAAGGTGCCGAACCCGACGCGGTGGGCCGCGCCCATCGCCGCCCTCGTCGCGCTCGCGCTGGCCGCGAGCGGCGCGGTGTACGGATCGACGGTGGTGGCATCCGGTCGCGGCGCGCTCGGCTCGATCTTCGGCAGCTCCGGTCCGAGCCTTCCCCCCAGCGACGGGTACTACAACATCCTCCTGCTCGGCGCCGACAGTGGCGACGGGCGGGACTCCATGCGGTTCGACAGCATCTCGGTGGTGTCGGTGAACGCCGAAACCGGGGCGGTGACGATCACCGGCATCCCGCGCGAACTGCCCAACGCGCCGTTCAGCGAGGGCAGTCCGATGCGAGAGGAGTACCCGGACGGCTTCGAGGGGCACGACTCGCGCACCTGCGGCTGGAACGGCTGGATGAACCACATCCGCAACGCCGCCGAAGTGTGCCGGGAGGACGGCGGAAAGGGGCTGTATCCGGACGCGGCAGCGCACGGTTCGGCACCCGGGATCGAGGCGACCAAGGACGCGGCGGAGGGTGTGCTCGGGATCGAGATCCCGTACTACGTGTTCCTGGACATGAACGGCTTCGCACAGCTGGTCGACGCGCTCGGCGGCGTGCAGATCGAGGTGACCAAGCGACTGCCCAAGGGTGGTGGCCCGTCATATCCGGGGGAGCCCGCCAAGGACTGGGCGACCGGCTGGATCGAGCCGGGGGAGCAGCGCATGGATGGCGACACCGCGCAGTGGTACGCGCGGTCGCGCTACACCACCAACGACTGGGATCGCATGAAGCGGCAGCGCGAGCTGCAGGTGGCGATCCTTGAGCAGTTCACGCCCCAGAACGTGCTCACCCGCTTCAACCAGATCGCGCACGCCGGCACCGCCCTCGTCGAGACGGACCTGCCGCAGGACAAGCTGCCGGAGTTCTTCGACCTGATGACGAAGGCGAAGAAGCAGCCCGTCAACCGCATCGAGTTGACGCCGGAGTTCGGAGTGGACGAGCACGAGCCCGATTACGACGCCGTCCACGAGATGGTGCAGCAGACGTTGCATCCGCCGAGCCCCGAGCCGACCGAGGGCTGAGCGCGCGTCGGGCGCGAGCCGCGCGGTCGCGCCTCCGGGCGGTCGCGGTCGTCGCGGTTAGGCTTGCCTCATGAGTGTGCAGCTGCGGATCGTGCTCGATCAGGTCGCGCAGGTGGCCGATCGTGATCAGGCGAGCGCGGCGCTCTCGATGGCCGCCGGACTGGTCGCGACCGCCCCTCGCGGGTGCGCGGTCGCCGCGCTCGTTCCCGCCGGGGCCGAGTTCGCACTGCCCGGCGTGCAGGAGGTGCGCCAGCTGCCGCTGCAGCGCAGGGAGCTGGCCGCGTCGTGGCAGCTCGGCATCGTGCCCGGCGTCGGCGGGGGACTCATCCACGCGCCCACCCTGATGGCCCCCCTCGTGCGGCACGATCGCGTGCACGACAACGACCAGACCACGGTCACGCTGTGGGACCTCACGGCGTGGGAGGCGCCGGAACTGCTGCCGAAGCCGAGCGTCGTCTGGCAGAAGGGCATGCTGAAGCGGGCCGTGAAGCACGCGGATGCCGTGGTCGTGCCCGCGCACGCGATGGCGGCACGCCTGGCCGAGGTCGCCCCTCTCGGCGACCGGATCAGGGTCATCGCCGGTGCCCCGTTCGACGGCTTCGGCGCGGGGCAGGATGCCGCCGAGCGGCGTGCCGCCCTCCAGCTCCCGGCACGGTACGTGGTCGTCGCCGGGTGCGGCGGATCCTTCGAGGCCGGATTCCGGGCGGCGGCCAAGGTCGACGTCGATGTGGTCGTGCTGGACGCGGCGGACGGCGCGGAGCCGGCGCTCGCGGAGCTGGCCTCGGCGGCGGGCCTCGCCGAGCACCGTGCGCACATCCGCGGCGCGCTCGAGGATGCCGATCGCGCGGCCGTCCTGCAGGGCGCCGCGGCCCTGGTGGCGACGTCGGAGCTGTCCGCATGGCCATGGCGCACGGTCGAGGCGATGGCGCTCGGCGTGCCGATCGTCGCCGTCGACACCGGCGTTCACCGTGACGTCATCGCTGACGGTGGCGCGCTCGTCCCCGCCGAGGAGCTCGACGAAGCCCTGGAGGACGCGCTCGGAGCGGGGGAGCGCCGCCTGCGGGTGCTCGCGGCCGACCGGGCGAGGGCGTTCTCGTGGATGAGCTCCGCGGAGCGGGTCTGGTCGCTGCACGCCGAACTGTGAGCCGGGGCGCGTCGACGGCGGGCAGCGCTGACCGGCGGGCGCGGGGAGCGCTTCGAACACGCTGAGAAGTTGCCCGACACGCCGTGTCGAACACCCGAAACTCTCGACGCGGTGGCATCATTCCACAACTTCAGTCACACTGGTCACATGTCTTCACGTGGCCCCCGCCCCTCACACGTGCGCATCCTCGCCAGGACGGTGACCACGATTGTCGCCGCCGCCGCGCTCATCGTCGGCCTTGCGACGCCTGTCGCTGCGGCCGCCGCGCTGCCCGCCGCCACCCCCGGCGTCTCCGCCGGGGCGAGCGGTGGACCCGCGGCCACGGGCCTGGCAGGTGGGCCCGCGAAGACCACGCTGGTCGGATTCAAGCCGGGCAGCATCATCAGCGACGCGGTGTTCACCAACAAGACGACCATGACCGAGGCGCAGATCCAGGCGTTCTTCGAGTCGAAGGTGAAGACCTGCCGCACCGGCTACACCTGCCTGAAGGACTTCCGCATCACGTCGGTGAACCGGGTGGCCGACAAGTACTGCTCCGGATACACCGGCGCCGCCAACGAGTCGGCAGCGCGCATCATCTTCCGGGTGTCGCAGGCCTGCAACATCAACCCGCAGGTGCTGATCGTGATGCTGCAGAAGGAGCAGGGCCTGATCACCCACACGTGGCCGAGTCAGTGGCGCTACGATGCGGCCCTGGGGCAGGGATGCCCGGACGACGCGCCCTGCAATCCCGCCTACGTCGGGTTCTTCCACCAGATCTACGGTGCCGCGCGGCAGATGCAGATCTACATGGAGGGCCGCTACTTCACCTGGTACGCGCCTGGGAAGACCTGGAACATCCTGTATCACCCGAACCGTGCCTGCGGCAGCGCGCCGGTGTACGTGGCGAACAAGGCCACCGCGTCGCTCTACTACTACACCCCGTACCAGCCGAACGCCGCAGCGCTGGCCGCCGGCTACGGCACGGGCAACTCGTGCTCGAGCTACGGGAACCGGAACTTCTACAACTACTTCACGGACTGGTTCGGGCCGACCACGGTCTCGCAGTTCTCGGTCAGCAAGGTCGCGATCAGCGGCTACGTCCTTCCGGGCCAGGCCATCACCGCGAATGCTCTGTTCAGTCCGGTGCCGGACAGCGTGAGCTATCAGTGGTTCCGCAACGGGACGCCGATCGCTCAGCAGACCGGGCGCAGCTACAGCATTCTCGCCTCCGACGTCGGCGCAACACTCCATGTGGTCGTCACCGCGCGCAAGAACGGCCACCAGAACTCCAGCGCCCAGTCGACCCCGTACGTCACCCGAAGCGTGACCGTCGGGCGACTGGCAGGAGCGGATCGCGAGCAGACGGCCGTGCAGGTCTCCCGTGAGGCATGGCCCACGGGGACGCGCACCGTGTTCATGGCCACCGGACGGGATTTCGCTGACGCGCTGACCGCCGCGCCGGCGGCATCTCGCGCGGGGGGAGCGCTCCTGCTGACCGACCCCGATCGTCTGTCCGCAGCTGTCCGAGACGAGCTTCGTCGGCTCGCGCCGACGAGGGTGGTCCTGATGGGCGGCACGGGCGTTCTTACGCCGGCCGTCCAGACCCAGATCGCCGCCGCGGTTCCCCAGGCGCGGATCGAGCGCGCCGCCGGGGCGGATCGATACGCAACCTCCCGCGCCGTGGTGGAACAGGGCGGCGCATCGCCCGCGATTCTCGTGGCGACGGGGCGCGACTTCCCCGACGCGCTCAGCGCCGCGGCAGCCGGCAGCGCCAGCCGCACGCCGGTGATCTTGGTCAACGGCGAGGCGGCGACACTGGATGCGGCCACCGTCGCCACGATCAGGAAGACGGGCGCCACCAAGGCCACGATCGTCGGGGGTGACGGGGTGGTGTCCGCGGGTATCTCCGCGCAGCTCGCTTCCCTCGGGTTGTCCGTCGGCCGCCTCGCCGGGACAGATCGATACGCGACCAATATGGAGGTCAACCGGACGTACTACCCGACCTCTGCGCTCAAGGCTCTCATCGCGCCCGGGTCGGACTTCCCTGATGCGTTGTCCGCATCATCGCTGGCCGGCCGGTGGAACGTGCCGCTCCTGCTCTCCGAGCCGGACTGCCTGAAGACCGATGTCACCGACTTCTTCGTCAGCCGCGGCACGAAGACGATCACCCTCGTCGGCGGCCCGGCCGTGCTGTCCGAGGACGGAGCCGCCCAGCTGCGCCGATGCGGTTGACGCTTCGCACCCTTTCAGTCACCGCCCGATAGGATGTTCTGGCGCGACCGATCGCGTCTCTATGAGTGAGTGGGCCTGTGACTGACACCCGAGACCTTTTCGCCACCGTCCCGCGCTCCGCATTCGACGTCCCGGGCAAGAGCCACGGGCTGATCGACGTGGTGCGCTGGCGGTATCTGCTGCATCTGCTCGTCCGAACCGGCGTCACGACGCGCTACCGCAACTCGGTGCTGGGCTGGACGTGGTCCTATGTGCGGCCGGCGGCGCAGTTCCTCGTCTTCTGGATCGTCCTTGGCATCTTCATGGACCTCGACAAGGGCATCCCGAACTACGCGGTCTACCTCTTCTCGGGAATCGTGGTGATCAACCTCTTCTCGGAGGGGTTCAAGAACGCCACCACGTCGATCGTCGGCAACGCAGCGCTGGTGCGGAAGGTGTTCCTGCCCCGCCAGTTGTTCGCGGTCTCGGCGATCTTCGTCGCGTTCGTCCACTTCCTTCCGCAGGTCGCCCTGCTCCTGCTGGTGTGCCTGCTCATGGGTGCCGCCATGCACTTCACGGTGCTGTCGCTGCTGGCGCTGCTCGGCGGGATGCTCATCGTGATGCTGTTCTCACTCGGGCTCGGCCTCTTCTTCGGTGCGGTGAACGTGCGATTCCGGGATGCCGAGAACATCGTCGAGCTGATGCTGCTGCTGGCGACCTGGGCGTCGCCGGTGCTGTACGCCTGGACCATGGTGCAGGATGCCGTCATCGAGCGCCTGCACTGGCCGTCCTGGTTGGTGGAGCTGTACCTTCTGAACCCGATCACGCAGGGCGTCGAGCTGTTCCACTACGCCTTCTGGCGCCCGGCGACCGAGAGCATGATCGCGGTCGACGGGTACACCGGCACCGATCTCATCGGGTTGCCGCCGATGCTCGGCTGGAACACCCTCTGGACGCTGCTGATCTCGATCGCGACGCTGCTCGTGGGTCAGCTGGTGTTCCGCCGCCTCGAAGGAAGGTTCGCGCAAGACCTATGAGTTCCGAGACGGCGATCAGGCCGAGCATCATCATCGACGGCGTGCACAAGAAGTTCACGCTCAACCACGCGTTCTCGCTCAAGGACACGGTCGTCTCGTGGATCCGTGGTCGCAAGCTGACGAGCAGCTTCGAGGCGCTAAAGGGCATCGATCTCGTGATCGGGGAGGGCGAGTCGGTCGCCATCCTCGGCATGAACGGTTCGGGCAAGTCGACGCTCCTCAAGCTGGTCTCCGGGGTGATGGAACCCGATGGCGGGCAGGTGCTGACACGCGGGCGAGTGGCGGGGCTGATCGAGGTCGGTGCGGGCTTCCACCCCGAGCTTTCGGGCCGGGAGAACGTGTTCCTGAATGCGGCGATCCTCGGGATGAAGCGGCCGGAGATCGAAGCGCGATATGACGAGATCGTGGCCTTCAGCGAGATCGAGGAGTTCATCGACCAGGAGGTCAAGCACTACTCGTCCGGCATGTTCATGCGTCTCGCATTCTCCGTCGCGATCCACGTCGAACTCGACGTGCTGCTCGTCGACGAGATCCTGTCCGTGGGTGACGCGCCCTTCCGGGAGAAATGTCGGCTCAAGTTCGAGGAGCTGATCGCGGCAGGGAAGACCCTCGTCGTCGTCAGCCACGACATGGAGATGGTGCGTGAGCTCTGCACCCGAGGTGTGGTGATCAGCAAGGGCGAGGTCGTCTACGACGGCGAGATCGAGGGCGCCATCGCGTTGGTGGACGCGTGATCGAGGACTGGCTTTCGCTTCTCCTCGCCACGAGCGCAGGGCTCGTCCTGACGTTCGGGCCCGGTCTGCTCGCTCTTCGAGCGGTCGGCTATCGCGGCCTTGCGCTCTTGTCTTTCGCTCCGGTTGCGTCCGTCGCGATGATGGCTTTCGTCGCGATCGCACTGGACATCACCGGAGTGGCCTGGTCGCCCGTTTTCGTCTTGGCGGGGCTTGGGCTGCTGGTTCTGGCCGCGTTGGCGATCGGCAAGATGTTCGGCAGACCGGCGGGCATCCCTGCCCCGGCAGTGAACGGTTGGCTGCTCCCCGCCGCCATCGCGGTCGGTGTGGCACTCGGTGCGTGGCGACTCGCCGCCTATATCCAGGATCCGGCGGGAATCTCGCAGACCAACGACGCGGTGTTCCACATGAACGCGGTTCGTTACATTCTGGACAGCGGCGATGCATCATCGTTCCACGTGAGTTCGATGATTGGCGGAACCGGTTTTTACCCGGCGGCGTGGCATGCGGTGGTCTCCATGATCGTCGCATGCACGGGAGCCGGGATCCCCGTCGCGACCAACGCGTTCACGCTCGTCATCGGAGCAGTCATCTGGCCGATCGGCATCGCCTGGCTCACTCGCTGCGTCACAGGCTCGACCCGCGCGGCCGCATTGGGCGCCCTGCTGTCACCCACGTTGCAGTTGTTCCCGCTCCTGTTGTTCCAGTGGGGAGTGCTCTTCCCGAATGCTTTGTCCCTCGCGATGCTCCCCGCGGCAGTGGCGGCCATCGTGTCGCTGTCGCCGACCGAGCACATCGAGCGGTCTGCGAGTAGCTGGGTGAGGGTGGTGCTGGCGGCGTTGGTCGCAACCGGTGCACTGGCGCTGGCGCAGCCCGCGACGCTGCCGGTGTGGGGGCTGCTGATCGTGATCTGGTTGACCGGACGCTTGCTCTGGGACGACCAAAGGTTCCGTACGCGGCGACTCGTCTGGACGTTGGCCGCGTGGGTCGTGGTGGCAGGGGCCTGGTTCGGGCTCTCCCGCGGCACAGGCGGATCCCACTGGCCGCCATTCCGAGGCAAGCTCGAGGTGGTTGCTGACATCCTCTTGAACGGACAGATGCGAATCCCGTTCGCTTGGCTGGTCAGCGGACTCATGATCGTCGGCCTGATCAGTGCTGCCGCCGTTCCCCGGTTGAGATGGTTCGTGGTGGCATGGCTCGGTCTGTCGGCGCTCTACGCGCTCGCAGCCTCGGTCGGGATGCCTCAGGTCCGCGACGGCCTGCTCGGCCCTTGGTATGCGGATCCATACCGCCTCGCGGCATATGCTCCGGTCGCTGTCATCCCGCTCGCGGCGCTCGGTCTGGATCGTATCGTCATGGCGTTGGAGGCGCGCACTCGTGCGAGGCGCACCTTGTCGAATTGGCTCGTCGCGGCCGGGACCTCGATCGTGGTGCTGCTCATCGTCGTCCTTCGACCCGTGCCCATGCCGGCGTTTCTTGAGGGGACGTTCGATAAGGAATCGCGCTATCTCACAACCGGCGAGAGCTACCTGAGCACGCAGGAACGCGCGTTCCTCGAGAACCTGGACGATCATGTCCAGCCGGGTGAACGAGTGCTGACCAATCCCTCGACGGGGTCCGCGTTCGGTTACATGCTCAGCGGCGTTGACGTGTACCCGCGGACCTGGTCACCGCCCCGCACCAGCGAATGGGAGCTCGTGGCTGTCGAGCTGCGCGACGTCTCAGAGCGCCCCGAGGTGTGTCAGGCGCTTTCCACCCTCGGTGAGCCGGAGTACGTGCTCGACTTCGGCGAGGGCGAACGGGCGCCCGGCCGCTACCAGATGCCGGGAATGACGGATTTCGAGGGTCAGTCGGGCTTCGAACTCGTCGCCCGAGACGGTGATGTTTCGTTGTGGCGGATCACAGCGTGCTCGTACTGAACGCCGTCAACGCGCGCGGTCACCCTTTTCTTCCTGTGTCGCCTCCAAGAGGGCGATCTTGCGTGCGAGCAGCGTGAGCTGACGTTGCAGCACGACGTTGCGCCGATACTGCGTGTAGACGAAAGCGAGGAACATCACGATCAGGCCGTAGAGGACGAGGTCGGTTCCGCGGCCGACACCGACGAGCTGCGCCAGCCACGAAAGCCACTGCGGGAACAGCACCGACAGCACCGCGGCGACGACGAAAAGCGCCATGAGCAGGCGGCGAATCGCGAGGTGGCTGTCGGCACCGGTCCGCCTCATCATGAAGACGGCGAGCACCACGATCGCCGTGATGAGCAGAATCTGGATCCACATGGTCACCTCACCACCAGATCGACGAGGATGTTCACCGAATTGAGCACGCTCTGACCTTTGGCCTTCGAATAGTCGGTGTAGAGCAGCTCGACCGGATGCTCCTTCCACGGCAGCCCGGTGCGGCCGAGTTCAAGGACGATCTCCGTCGCGTGGGCCATGCGGTCCTGCTTGAGCTCGATCTGCTCCGCGGCGTCACGGCGGATCACGCGGAGGCCGTTGTGGGCGTCAGTCAGACGCAAGCTCGTCGTGAGGTTCGTGACCCAGACCGCGGTCTTGAGGATCACCTTCTTGATCCAGCCCGGATTCGTGCGATCGTCGAGGAACCGCGATCCGAAGACGACAGCAAGGTCCTCCGCGCGAGCGAGCTCCAGCATGTCCAGCGCGTCCTGGACGCGATGCTGCCCATCGGCGTCGAACGTCACGATGTATTCGCATTCCGGGTGGGTGAGGGCGAACGAGATCCCGGTCTGAAGCGCCGCCCCCTGCCCGAGGTTGACGGGATGCTGGACGAGCTGCGCGCCCGCCCGGGCGGCGATCGCGGCCGACCCATCGCGGGAACCGTCGTCGACACAGACCACGTGCTCGAAGTGCGGGCGAAGGCCGGCGATCACCTCGGCGATGACATCCGCTTCGTTGTACAGCGGGATCACGACCCACGCGCGGCGGTCGGGCGATCGTTGCGCTGGGACGCTCGATGACATGGTTCCATTGTGGCAGGTGTCCACACCAGGGATATGCGAGACAGGGGCGGTATGGCGGACAGACGACGCGTGATCGTGGCTACCAGGCTGTACACGCCGGAGGTGACTGCCGCGAGCTTCCGGATGGATGCTCTCGCGTCGGCGCTGGCAGACGACATGGACGTCACCGTTCTGACAACGCGCCCGCCGGCATCCGCCCGCCCGTTCGCCGAACCCGGAGCCGTTCGAGTGAAACGCATGCCGGTTCTACGCGATCGCTCCGGGGCCATCCGCGGCTATCTCCAGTACCTCTCTTTCGACGTTCCGTTGTTCCTCCGCCTTCTGGCCCACCGCGGCGACGTCATCGTCGCGGAAGCGCCACCGACGACGGGGCTCGTCAGCGCGCTCGCCGGAGCACTGACACGCGCACCTCTCGTCTATTACCCCGGCGACGTGTGGTCGGATGCTGTCGCATCGACCAACGCGCCCCGACTGATCGTTTCCGCGATGCGGAGGGTGGAACGGTTTGTCCTCCGCCGTGCCCGGTGTGCGCTTGCGGTCTCGCCAGAGGTGGGCGAGCGGCTCGGCGCTCTGGGCGGGCATCCCGAGCGGGTCGAAGAAGTGGGAAACGGGATCGACACCTCGCAGTTCCATCCTGGTGTCGCCTCGGTTCGCGTGGAGAAGCCCTATTTCGTCTACACCGGCACCATGTCGGAGTGGCAGCAACCGGATCTCTTCATCCGCGCTCTGGCGCGACTCGAGGAAGAGGACGTGCAGATCCGCTTCTTCGGACAGGGTTCGAGTGAGAAGAAGCTGCGTGAACTGGCAGAGGAGTTGGCGCCGGGGAGGGTGCATTTCGGCGGGCTGATCTCACCGTCGGAATCCGCGTCGTGGATCCGTGGAGCGGTGGGCGCACTGGTGAGCATCGTCCCCGGGATCGGATACGACTTCGCGCGTCCCACGAAGACGTACGCCGCCGCGGCGGTCGGCACGCCCGTTCTGTTCGCCGGGGCTCCCACCGGCGCCGAGGTGGTGCGCGCGGGCGGGCTCGGAGAGGCAACGGAATTCTCGGTCGATGAGGTGACCGCGGCCATGCACCGGCTTCTGGTGGACGCACGGGACGGCACCACCGAACGTGAACGTGCACGCCGTGCCGAATGGGCCCGTCGGGAAGTGTCCCTGCAGACCGTCGGATCGAGGGCCGCCGACCACGTGCGACGGGCCCTTCGAGGTTCCGGAGACGAGCACCCGTAGAATCGATTGCGACGTCGCCTCTTTCCCCGGCGTCGATGAGGAGCACAGTGACCCAGACGCCACACGTGCGGATCGTGGATTCCGCCGATGTCTCGCCCGAAGCATCCATCGGAGCCGGTTCGTCCATCTGGCATCTCGCGCAGGTGCGTGAGGGGGTGCGGATGGGGGAGAACTGCATCGTCGGCCGCGGGGCCTATATCGGCACCGGCGTGGAGATGGGTGACAACTGCAAGGTCCAGAACTACGCATTGGTGTACGAGCCCGCGAAGCTCGCTGACGGCGTGTTCATCGGCCCGGCCGTGGTGCTCACCAATGACACTTACCCGCGCGCCATCAACGCCGACGGGACGTTGAAGAGCGCACACGACTGGGAGCCGGTCGGAGTGACCATCGAGCGCGGCGCCGCCATCGGGGCGCGCGCCACCTGCGTCGCCCCGGTGACGATCGGCGCCTGGGCGACCGTCGCCGCTGGCGCCGTGGTCGTCAAGGACGTGCCTCCGTACGCGCTGGTCGCAGGCGTTCCTGCGCGACGCCTGGGCTGGGTCGGTGAGGCCGGCGTGCCGCTGACCGCCGGCGAGGACGACAACACCTGGGTGTGCCCGGCCACCGGTGCGCGCTACATCGAGACTGACGGAACACTGACCAAGGAGATCGTGTGAGCGAGTTCATTCCCCCGGCGAGGCCGATCATCGGAGATGAGGAGCGCGAGGCTGTGGACCGGGTGCTGCGCAGCGGCATGGTCGCGCAGGGCCCTGAGGTGGCTGCGTTCGAGGAGGAGTTCTCGGCGCATTTCGTGCCCGGGCGTGCGTCCGTGGCGGTGAACTCCGGCACGGCGGGTCTGCATCTGGGTCTGCTGGCTGCGGGTGTGGGTGCGGGGGATGAGGTCATCGTGCCGTCGTTCACGTTCGCCGCGACGGGCAACTCGGTGGCGTTGACGGGTGGGACGCCGGTGTTCGTGGACATCGAGCCGGAGACGTTCACGCTGGATCCGGAGGCGGTGGCCGCGGCGATCACGCCGAAGACGAAGGGCATCCTGCCGGTGCACCTGTACGGTCACCCGGCGCGGATGCGGGAGCTCGAGAAGCTGGCCGCCGATCGAGGTGTTGCACTGTACGAGGACGCCGCCCAGGCGCACGGCGCGTCGCTGGATGGGCGTCCGGTGGGGTCGTTCGGCGAGTTCGCGATGTTCAGCCTGTATCCGACGAAGAACATGACCAGTGGTGAGGGCGGCATGGTCACCACCGCTACGGAGGACATCGCCCGTCGGGTGAAGCTGCTGCGCAACCAGGGCATGGAGCGGCAGTATGAGAACGAGGTGGTCGGGTTCAACGCCCGCATGACCGACATCCACGCCGCGATCGGTCGCGTGCAGTTGACCAAGGTCGACGGGTGGACGAAGACGCGTCAGCAGAACGCGGCGTTCCTCGACCAGAACCTGCAGGGTGTTGTCGTCCCGCCGGTCGCCGAGGGTGCGGTGCACGTGTATCACCAGTACACGATCCGTGTGGTGGATGACCGGAACGGGTTCGTGAAGGCGCTCAAGGAGGAGCACAACGTCGGCTCGGGCGTGTACTACCCGATCCCGAACCACCGCCTGCCGTCGCTGGCCCCGTACGCGCCGGGTCTGGACCTGCCGGAGACGGAGCGCGCCGCCCGCGAGGTGGTGTCCCTTCCGGTGCACCCCTCGCTGACACAGGCGGACCTGGACCGCATCGTCACCGCGGTGAACGCGGTTGCGAAGGCGGGCGCCTGATGGTGCTGCGCGCGGGTCTGCTCGGTGTCGGCATGATGGGCCGGCACCACGCGCGGGTGCTGCGGGAGATCGACGGGGTCGAGCTGGTCGCGATCGCCGACCCGGGCGGGGATCCGCACGGGGTGGCTGGGGATCTGGAGATCCTGCCCGACATCGACGCGCTGATCGGTGTGGGGATCGATGTCGCGGTCGTCGCGGTGCCGACCCGGTTCCACGAGGATGCGGCGCTCAAGCTCGCCGCGGCCGGGGTGCACACCCTGGTGGAGAAGCCGATCGCGCACACCCTGGATGCGGGCCGACGCATGGTCGACGCGTTCGCCGCTGCCGGGCTGGTGGGTGCGGTGGGGCACATCGAACGGTTCAACCCGGCGTTGCAGGAGCTGCGGCGGCGGATCGAGGCGGGCGAGCTCGGTGCGGTGTATCAGGTCGTGACCCGCCGGCAGGGCCCGTTCCCGTCGCGGATCGCGGACGTCGGGGTCGCGAAGGACCTCGCCTCGCACGACGTGGACCTGACGGCGTGGGTGGTGCAGTCCCCGTATGAGCGGGTGTTCGCGCAGACCGCGTTCAAGTCCGGGCGTGAGCATGAGGACATGATCGTGATCACCGGGCGCACCGAGTCCGGGGTGATCGTGAACAACATCGTGAACTGGCTCTCGCCGATGAAGGAGCGCGTGACGGTCGTCACGGGGGAGAAGGGCGCGTTCGTCGCCGACACCGCCACCGGCGACCTGACCTTCTACGCCAACGGCACCATCCCCTTGGAGTGGGAATCGGTGTCCTCGTTCCGTGGCGTGTCCGAGGGGGATGTCACCCGGTACGCGTTCGCGAAACGCGAACCGCTGCGCGTGGAGCACGAAGCCTTCCGCGACGCCGTCCTCGGCCACACCACCGACGTCGTCACCATGGAACAGGGCCAACGCACCCTCGAAGTCGTCGAAGCAGCACTCCAATCCGCACGAAACGGGGAGTCCGTCGTCCTTCCCGCCTCGTGACCGACCGAGGGGGGCACACGGTCAGGGCCCTCATACGGCGCATAGCCGCAGGGCTGCCGGACCCTGTGGCCGAACGAGTCCTTCCCTGGAAACGAGCCGCGTTCAACACTGCGGGCGTAGCCACACCACAGGTCGCGCGCACGCGTCTCTTCATCGGTCCGGTGAACTCCGCAGGCCAGGGATTCGCGTGGGCTCGCGCCGCTGAGACACTAGGTGACGTCGCCGCGACCAGCTTCATGTACCGCGACCGGCGCGATGTTTTCGGCTATCCCGCTGATCAGGTAGTCGACACGGTCTACTTCCGCACCAACTCGCGGTGGCGGGCAGCCCAACGTCGCGCAGTGCGGCGACGGTACTCGCACGTGATCGTGGAGTCGGGCCGCCAATTGTTCGGCGTCGAGGAATCGACGGTCGACCAAGTGCGTGAACTCCGCGCCTACGGGGTCAATGTCGCGTTGCTCTGGCACGGGAGCGATATCCGGGTACCGAGCCGCCATGCGCGCCGCGAGCCTGATTCGCCGTTCGCGCGGGGTTTCGCGGACACTTCTCGGCTTGAAGAGATCGCGCTCCGCAACCAGGAGCTGATGCGGGAGCTGCAGTTACCGACATTCGTGTCGACTCCTGACCTGCTCATCGACGTGCCAGGCGCGACGTGGCTACCGGTAGTCGTCGACGCCGATAGCTGGTCAACGGCGGGCAGCGCTGCACCGATGCAGCGGCCGCGGCCGGTTGTCGTTCACGCGCCGAGCAATGCTGGGCTGAAGGGCAGCGATCGCATCACGACGGTGATGCGGAGACTTCACGATGATGGTCTTGTCGAGTACCGAGAAGCTCGCGGGATCCCGGCCTCAGAGATGAAGGCGTTCTATGGAGACGCAGACATCGTGCTGGACCAGTTCTCACTCGGAATCTACGGTGTGGCCGCCTGTGAGGCGATGGCCGCGGGACGTGTGGTGATAAGCCATGTGGCCGCCGAAGTGCGCGACGCCGTGCACAGACTCACAGGTGACGCTCTGCCGGTGCTGCAAGCTCGTGCCGATGAACTCGAAGCCGTGCTTCGTCGCGTCCTCTCCGAGCCGGCGGCGGCTCGGGCTGCAGCGGACGCTGGACGCTCGTTCGTACGGCAGCACCACAACGGTGCACGATCGGCCGAAGCGCTGCGTCCCTTTCTGAGTGCAGCGTCCTGAGCGAGTCCCACAGCGTCGCATGGGAGACTGACTGTGTGGCAAACGACGTGAAAGCGGAGAAGACTGCATGAAGCTGGTCGGCAGCACCTTCCGCGAGTTGATGACCTGGCTCCCGGCGGACGCGCGCTCCTACCTCGTCAAGTACGTGGCAGTGTCGTGTCTGCTCGCAGCGCTCGATATCGCGGCGATCATGCTCCTTGCGCTCAGCCTCGCGCCCATGATCGCGCGCGCTCCGATCAACCTCCCCGTTGTCGGCGCAATCGGCGCAGACGCGTACGTCTGGCTCATCGGCGCTGTCGCTTTTCTCATCCTGATCAAGTCCGCACTGGCACTCGCGCAGCAGTGGTTTGCGACGCGGCGGTTCGCGAGTTTCGAGCTGGAGATCGGACGACAGCTGTTCGACAGCTACATCAAGGCGCCCTGGACCTACCGACTGGGGAGGAACACTGCACAGATCGTGCGCATCGCCGATGTCGGCATCGCCAACACCATCAGCGGATTCCTTCTCCCGATCGTCCAACTGCCCTCGCTCGTCGTCGGTTTTGTCCTCATCCTCATGGTCCTGGTGATCGCTCAGCCGGTCACGGCGCTGATAACCGTCTTGTATCTCGGCGCCATCATGGCGCTGTTGTATTGGGTGGTCGCGAGTCGTTCTGTCCAGGCGGGACGCGTCTCCCGGGACTACTCATTCAAGGTCGCAGCGTTGATGACCGAGATGATGCAGGCGCTGAAGGAAATCACCCTGCGCAACAAGACCGGAGAGGTCGCCGCCGTCGTTCAGTACAACCGGACGTTCAGCACGCGGGCCAGAGCGAACATGAACTTCCTCGGCTCGCTTCCCTCGTTCGTGCTCAACTCTGCGCTCGTCGGTGGGTTCGTTCTCGTCGGCGGCCTCGGTTACTTCATCGGCGGGATGGAGCAGGCGCTCGCCTCTGTAGCGCTCTTCGCCGTAGCTGGTTTCCGACTCGTTCCTTCCCTCACTGGGTTTCAGTCCATCGTCACCACGACCTCTGCCAACGTGCCGCACGTGCAGGCGGTCATCTTCGACATCAAGTCGTCTCAGCTCTACATCTCTGTGGCCGAGAACCTCGGCAAAGATCCGATCGAAGGCACGCCGCGCGTTCTCGAATTGCAGGGGGTCTCCTTCGGCTACCCCGGGCACGAGGACACTCCTGCCGTGCACGACATCGACCTGCGGATCCCCATGGGGAGTTCCGTTGCACTGGTGGGATCATCCGGCGCCGGGAAGTCGACCCTCGTGGACATCCTCCTCGGACTGCTGGTCCCGCAGCAGGGCACGATCCGCCTGGACGGCCGAGACCTGACCGACGTACTCGCCGCCTGGCGCACCAGGGTCGGGTATGTGCCGCAGGATGTCTCGCTGTTCGACGGCACAGTTGCGCAGAACGTCGCCCTCGCGTGGGATGATCACGAGATCGACTTCGACCGTGTGCGTACCTCGCTCGAGCGGGCACAGCTCTGGGATGTCGTGGAGAAGCGCGACGGTCAGATGCGGGGACGGATCGGCGAGCGGGGTCTGTCGCTCTCCGGCGGTCAGCGCCAACGCCTGGGAATCGCGCGCGCTCTGTACAGCGATCCCCTGGTCTTGGTGCTGGACGAGGCAACCAGTGCGCTCGACACCAAGACAGAATCCAAGGTGACCGAGGCGATCCGCAGCCTCAAGGGGCAGGTCACCATCGTGTCCGTGGCACACCGGCTGTCGACGATCCGCGACAGCGACCTGGTGTGCTTCATGCAGGACGGCACGATCGCCGACCGGGGTACATTCGACGAACTCGTAGCCCGCGTTCCGAACTTCGCGGAGCAGGCGCAGCTCGCGGGGCTGGCGTGACCCGGCCGTTCGCCGAGATCGTCATCGCCTGTCATGACGAGGCGCGACCGCTCGAACGTGCCGTGGCGTCGCTGCTGCAGGACGCGGACATCAGGGATCGAGTTCGTGTCACCGTCGTGGCGCACGGCATCGATCCTGCGCCCCTGGCGGGGCGGCTCGCGAACATCGATGGCGATGTTCGCGTCGTCGGGTTCACGGACGGCATCCGCAGCGCAGCAGGGCCGTTCAATCACGGCCTCGAGCTGGTCGAAGGTGAGTACTGCGGTGTGATGGGCTCCGACGACTTCCTGGAACCTGGTGTGATGAGCCGGTGGATCGCCCATGTCGAACGTGAACGGCCGGACGCGGCGATCGCGCAGATACGTCTGCAGAGCCAGACCGTGATGCCGAACCCACTGGTCAGACTGGGCAGACGCCGGAAGCTCGACGCGGCGAAGGACAGACTCTTCTATCGCACGGCCCCGCTCGGTCTGCTCCGCACCGCGAGACTGAGGGAACTCGGCCTGCGCATGGTCGAAGGCGTGCGCGTCGGTGAGGACTTCGATTTCGGCATTCGCCTCTGGGCGCACGCCGGGCGCGTAGATTTTCTCGCTGGCATGGGCAGCTACGTGATCGGCGAGGATGCCGGCGAGCGCACCACCGGGGCCATGCTTACCATGGCCGAGCGGTTTGCCCCGATCGACCGCCTGTTCGACGACGGCGTGTTCTCGAGTCTCAACGCCGCGCATCGGCAGGCGCTGGTCGTGAAACTGATTCGCGTCAGCATCGTCGGAACCGCTCAGGCAGTCGCTGAGCAGGCGCCGTCCGACGACGACGTGCGGACCATCGCCGACCTTCTGCGTCGGTTGCTGGCGGAGGCGCCGCGCGCTCTTCGACCGTTCAATCGCCAGGACCGCCGCGTGCTCGACGGTCTGCTCGACGAACCGACATCGCGACGCATGGTCGCCGACGTACGCCGCTCACGGCAGTCCGGGCGGCTCGAACGCTGGCTGACACCGGACCTTGTGCACAGCTTTGCGCGTGAGTCCACGCTGAGACGCTACATGCTGTACTTCTGCCGCCGAGACCGAGGGAGTAACGCGTGACCGCCCGCCCGACGATGCTCATCCTGTCGTATTCGCCCATCGTCGGCGATGCGCGAGTTCTGAAGCAGGTGACGCGGTTCGTGAGGGACTTCGACGTCACGACACTCGGATACGGTGAGCGGCCCGAGGGCGTAGTAGAGCACATCTCCATGCCGCGTGAGATCCGCTATAACGATCTGGACGGCGGCCTGATTACGCGCAAGCGCTACCGCAAGGTGTACTGGAAGCTGTCTGCCGTGCGCTGGTCACGAGAGGCGCTGAAGCGACGCAAGTTCGACGTGATCATCGCGAACGATGTCGAGGCGGTCCCCGTGGCCGTGAAACTACGGCCTCGTCGGGGTGTGCTCGCAGACCTTCACGAGTACAGTCCGCGGCTCCATGACGACAACCCGGCATGGTTTGAGCGGATCACGCCCTGGTTCGAATGGGTGGTCCAGCGGTACGTGACCCGCGCTCAGGCTTGGACGACGGTCAGTCGTGGCATCGTCGACGAGTACGAGCGCAATTTCGGCTTTCGTGCCGAACTGGTGACGAACGCGGCGCCGTTCCACGATCTGCAGCCGAAGCCGACCGCGCGAACCATCCGGTTCGTTCACAGTGGCGCCTGCCTGCGCAATCGCCAGCTGGACGAGATGGTGACCGCCATCCAGTCCGCAGACGCGGACGTGACCCTTGATCTGTACCTGACCGCAAACGATCCGGGTTATCTGGAGGAACTGCGCCAACAGGCCGCGGCCGGCGGACGGGTCGTCGTCCATGATCCGGTCCCCTATGCAGCTCTGATCCCGCTGCTGAACGACTACGACATGGGCATTCATCTCCTGCCGCCCGTCAACTTCAACAACAAGTGGGCGCTTCCCAATAAGCTCTTCGACTTCCTGCAAGCACGGCTGGGCGTGCTCATCGGACCATCACCCGAGATGGCTTCCTACGTCACGGAGTACGGAACAGGTTCCGTCGCCGACGATTTCACAGCGGACGCCGCGCGTCGGGCCATCGAAGCGCTGACCTCCGAGATCGTCGACGGATTCAAGCGCAACGCCCACAAGTACGCGCAGGAGCTTGCCGGTGAGCGTCAGGTCGAGAAGTGGGAGCGCATTGTTCAGCGCATGATGGGGAAGAAGAGTCGATGATGCCCGCGCGTCGGACCATGCTGATCCTCTCGTTCTCCCCCATCGCGGGCGACGCGAGGGTGCTGAAGCAGATCGCCCGCTTCACCCACGACTTCGACGTCACGACCCTCGGGTACGGCACGGCACCTGATGGAGTCGTCGAGCACATCTCGATGCCGGCCCAGGTGAGGTACGACGATCTCGACGGCAGGCTCATAACCCTGCACCTCTATCGCGCGGCGTACTGGGCGATCTCGGCCGTCCGCTGGGCTCGCGCCGTCCTGGCGGGCCACGAGTTCGACGTCATCATCGCCAACGATGTGGAGACCGTGCCGGTCGCCCTGGGGCTGAAACCTCGTTACGGTGTCTTGGCCGATCTGCACGAGTACAGCCCGCGACTCCACGACGACAATGCCGCATGGGCGCGAAGGATATCTCCCTGGTTCGCGTGGGTGGTGCGCCGCTACGTGACCAGGGCCCGGGCGTGGACGACGGTCAGCGAGGGCATCATCAGAGAATACGAGCGGAACTTCGGGTTCCAGGCCGCCCTGGTCACCAACGCGGCGCCATACCACGAGCTGGTGCCGACGGCCAACAGTGGCCCCATCCGTCTTGTCCACAGCGGTGCCTGCCTTCGGAACCGGCACCTGGACGTCATGATCGAAGCAGTGCTGACAGCGGATGCCGACGTCACCCTCGACCTCTACCTCACGCCGAACGACCCGCCGTACCTGGAGGAGTTGCGCAATCAAGCGGAGCGCAGCGACCGGATCGTCGTGCACGAGCCGGTGCCGTACGCGAACCTGATACCACTGCTCAACCAGTACGATCTCGGCGTTCATCTGCTTCCGCCGGTCAACTTCAACAACACTTGGGCGCTCCCCAACAAGATCTTCGACTTCCTGCAAGCCCGCCTCGGCGTGCTGATCGGGCCGTCCCCCGAGATGGCCGCATACGTGACGCGGTACGGCTTCGGCACAGTTATCGACGGATTTACGACTGAGGACGCTCGTGCGGCGATCGAGGGAATCACCCGTGAGAATGTCGACAGTTTCAAGCAGCAGGCGCACGCACACGCCTACGAACTCGCCGGCGAGCGTCAGGCCGAGGTGTGGGAGCGGATCGTCGTCGGCATGACGACGGAGGCTCCCCGATGACACGGCCACGCCTGCTGCTGATCTCCTTCTCGACCATCGAGGCCGACGCCCGAGTGCTGAGGCAAGTACGCCGTCTCAGCAAGGACTTCGAGGTGCACACCGTCGGGTACGGAGCGGCACCGGCCGGCGCGGCCTCGCACATCCGCGTGCCCGACGAGTTCCCGATCTGGCGGTACGACCGGGCGAAGGTCGTGTTGCGCCGGTATCGCAGTGCCTACTGGGGAAACCTCGCGATCGCGTACGCCGCAGAGGCGCTGCGGGACACAGCATGGGACGCTGTCCTGGCAAACGATGTAGACGCCGTCGGTCTCGCCCTTGCGCTGGATTCCGCGCACGGCGTGCATGCGGACCTGCACGAGTACGCGCCGCGTCAGAAGGAGGACGTCATGCGATGGCGGCTCTTCGTGGCCCCCTTCATGCGGTGGATGTGCCGTCGCTTCGTGACGCGCGCCCGGTCCGTCACCACCGTGGGCCAGGGCATCGCCGACGAGTACCTTCGCGAGTACGGCATCCGTGCAGGGGTGGTCACGAACGCGGCACCGTTCGCCGACCTGGCGCCCGCGCCTGTCGGCGAACCGCTGCGCCTGGTGCACTCCGGTGCCGCGTTGCGAGACCGGAATATTCTCGCGATCCTGGATGCCGTCTCCGCCACTACCACCGACGTGCGGCTGGATCTCTACCTGACATCCAATGACCCCGCTTTCCTCGAGGAGGTCCGCGGGCGCGCGGCGGCATCCCCCAACATCGAACTACACCCACCCGTGCCCTATGCCGAGCTGTCGTCGGTGCTCAACGCGCACGACATCGGCATCCACGTCCTGCCGCCGGTGAACTTCAACAACAGGTGGGCGCTGCCGAACAAGTTCTTCGACTATGTCCAGGCCAGGCTGGCGGTGATCATCGGGCCGTCGCCGGAAATGGCGCGGGTGCTGAGCGAGCACGGGTTCGGCGTAACCGCCACGGGCTTCGAAGCCGAAGATCTGACCCGGGTGCTCGACGGTCTCACGGCTGAGCGCGTCGCAGGATGGAAGCGCGCCGCGCACACCGCCGCGGAGGATCTCTCCGGTGAGCACCAGGCAGAGCTGTGGGCGGAGGCGATCCACCGCATGCTCTCCGACCGGCGACAGGCGGAAGGGTCATGACCCGGTTGCTTTTGTTCACCAACGACTATCCGTATCGCACGGGCGATGCGGTGTTCGTAGAGAAGGAGATCGGCGCCCTCGCAGAGGTCTTCGACGACGTCGTCGTGTTCTGCCACGCGCGCGACACCTCGCCGGGGGTGACGGCCATGCCGGCCGGAGTCCGTCTTGGCGGGAACCTGTTCGAGCCGTCGCCAGAGGACGCGCCGCGCCGGTTGCTCGAGTGGTCGTCTGCCGGACTCTTCCTCGCCGCGACCTGGCAGGAACTGATCTCGGGTCGGCTGCTGCGGCACCCGCGGCTGTTTCTGATGGGGGCGAAGGTGGGCCTGACGCAGGCGCACCGCACGGCAGTGCGCGAAGCCATTTCGGGCGATGAGGATGTGGTGGCCTACGGCTTCTGGGCGATGGGCGGCGGGCTCGGTCTGCCCTGGCTCCGCGGGGTGCGAGCGAGGGTGGTGCGCGCACACGGCTACGACCTCTACGAGGAGCGCGCGGCGGAGGGCTATCTGCCGGTGCGCCCGTTCCTCTTCCGTCGCGCTGATCGGATACTCACCATCTCCGAGGACGGCGCTCGCTACCTCGGCAGCCGCCACAAACATGTACGCGGCCGCATCGCGGTGAGTCGGCTCGGCGTATTCGGGCCGGATCGCCCACCGCTGCACCCCCCTGGCGACCGGATCACGATTGTGTCGTGCTCGGCCGTCAGCGACATCAAGCGAGTAGGGCTGATCCTGGATGCCGTGCGCGCGCTCGCCGATGCTGGAGTTGATCGACCTGTGCACTGGCTCCATTTCGGCGACGGCCCGCTGATGAGGGAACTGCGCGAGTCGATCATGGACCTGCCCGAGAGCGTGACTGTCGAGTTGCGAGGGCAGGTCGCCAATGCTGAGGTGCTCGATTTCTATCGTCGCCAACGCGTGGACCTGTTCGTGAACGTCAGCACGACGGAAGGAGTGCCGGTGAGCATCATGGAAGCCATCGCGCACGGCATTCCAGTCGTTGCGACCGCGGTCGGTGGCACCCCCGAGATAGTGGGTAGGGAGCTCGGCACCGGCGACGTCGTCGCCTCCTACGCCACAGCGCCTGAGATCGCCTCGACAATGAGGTCGGTCATCGAGGCCCCCTCGGGGTCGTTCGCGCCGCGTGAGTTCTGGGAACGGGAGTACGACGCCCGGGTCACCGGCGCTCGAGCCGCCGAACTCGTGCGTACTGCCGGCCGCTGAGCACCGCGGGTATCCACCGACGTCGAAGTGCTCTGCGCCGCGGCTGATAGCGTCGGAGCGTGAAGGTGCTCGTGGTGACGACCTGGCTGCCGACCCGTGAACGGCCCGAGGTCGGCTCGTTCGTTCTGCGCGACATCGAGATGCTCGCACGCGATCACGAGGTCCATGTGCTGCACCTGTCCGCAGGAGGCACCACCCTCCCCATCGACGCCGAGACCGCATCACTGACCACCCTGTCCATGTCGCCAGCGAATCCGTTCAGCATCGCCAGGGCTGCACGGGCCATTTCTGAATACGCCGCCGGCGCCGACCTCGTGCATTCGATGGCAGCGTCGGCGTTGTTGCCCTTTCGAATGTTCCGTTCGGAGCGGCCGTGGGTGCACACGGAACACTGGTCCGCGCTGCTCGCCCCGTCCACGGTCGGCCCGATCGCACGCGCGGCGATACCCCTCACCGCGCGACTGCTCGACCGTCCCGATATCGTGATCGCTGTTGGGAACGGGCTGGCTTCCGCCATCAAGCAGCGACGCTCGGGCCCCACGGTCGTCATCCCCAACGCCGTCGACCGTTCGGATGACATACGGGAACGACCGCTCGGGCCGACGATTCGCCTCGTTGCCGTCGGAGGACTCATCGCGCGGAAGGGGCCGGACGTCGCGATCGGAACCATCGCCGAACTGCGCGCCAGGGGAGTGAACGCCACCCTGGACTGGGTCGGGGAAGGACCGTTGCGCGGAGAGCTCGTCTCACTCGCCGAGCGCCTCGGCGTTCGCGACCATGTGCGGCTTCGAGGCGCCTGTCCACCGCGCGACATCCCGGCGATCCTCGCCGAGGCGGACGTGTTCCTGTTGCCCACCACGATGGAGACCTTCGGCGTCGCCATAGCGGAGGCTCTCGTCGCCGGCCGGCCGGTCGTCGTCGGCGGCGCCGGGGAGCAGGCTTCGTTCGTGACCGAGCCCGACGGCGTGCTCGTGCATGAGCAGACCCCGGCGGCGTACGCGGACGGCGTGCAGCGAGTCCTCGCGATGAACGCCGGTCGCCCCGCCGCTGAGATCGCCGCCCGGGCAGCATCGACGTTCGACCCCGAAGCGCGTCGTGCCGCCTATTCCGACGTGTACCATCGCGCGGCGGCGTTGAGCGCCGGACATCGCAGTGAGCGGGACGTGGACGTGATCGTAGCCGTTCACGATGCCCGCAGACGGGTCGACAGGGCAGTGCACTCCGCCCTCACGTCCACATCCGTCTCGCGTGTGATCGTCGTCTGCCATGATGTCGATCCGCAACGGATCGATGAGTCCCTCGCAGTTGACGACCCACGGGTCGAGCTGGTCGGGTTCCACGACGGCATCCGCAGCCCCGCAGGGCCGTTCAACCACGGTCTCGACATCGCGACAGGGCGGTTCGTGGCGATTCTCGGCTCCGATGACGAACTGACACCGGGTGCTCTGGACGCTTGGCGCCGAACCGCCGAGCGTGACGCGGCGGACGTTGTCCTGGCACCTCTTCGTCACGCATCCGGCGCTCGAGTTCCCACTCCACCGACATGGCGACGCCGTCGGCTGCACGGTGGTCGTGACAGGCTCGCGTACCGCACAGCGCCTCTCGGCATCGTGGCGCGGGAGCGGTTGGGGGGTCTCCGGCTGACCGAGAGGTTGGCAACCGGCGAAGATCTGGCGTTCACCGCACGGCTCTGGTTCGGCGACTTCCGTCTGAGTAGACACGCCGGGGCAGACGACTATGTGATCCACGACGGCGAGGGCAGGGTCACTTTCACCACCCGGCCGCTGAATGAGGAACTGAGGGCGGTGGAGCTGCTCATCCGCGATGCCTGGGTAAGGGTGCTGTCGGAGGCGGACCGCACGGCGATCGCGACCAAACTATGGCGGGTCAACGTCTTCGGCGCCGTTCACTACCGGGCCGGCGCGTGGACGGACTCGGACCGCGCCTGGCTGGCGGGTCTTGTCACCGAGTTGCATGATTTCGCGCCGTCGGCGACCGGCCGGCTGTCTCGTGCTGATGCGGCACTCGTGGCTGCACTCCGGGACCGCTCTTTGCCCGATGCCGAAGTCGATCGTCGTTCCCGGCGACGTCGGCGGTTCGCCTCGACTGCCGCATTGATCCCCGATCGTGCCGCGCTGCTGCTCGCAAGGGATGCACCGTTGCGGTTCAGCGCAGCGACGTGGTGGGCGGGTCGCCGCTGATCCCCGACCGCCTGGTGTGTGAATAGACTGGCTTCTCGTGAAGATCGTCAGCGTCGTAGGCGCACGCCCGCAGTTCGTGAAACTCGCTCCCATCCACAAGGCTGCGGTCGGAGCGGGCATCGATCATGTGATCGTCCACACGGGCCAGCACTACGATCCCATGCTCTCGGACGTCTTCTTCGAGGACCTCGGCATCGGCACCCCTCACGTGCACCTCGGTGTGGGGAGCGGGTCGCATGGTGTTCAGACGGGGGCGATGCTCGCGGCCTTGGACGGCGTCTTCGACGAGCACCAGCCCGACTGGGTGCTCGTCTACGGTGACACCAACTCCACGGTGGCAGCAGCGCTCAGCGCCGTGAAGATGCACATCCCCGTGGCTCACCTCGAAGCTGGGCTGCGCAGCTTCAACCGGCGGATGCCGGAGGAGCACAACCGGGTGATGACTGATCACGCCGCCGATCTGCTGCTCGCGCCGACGCAGGTGGCGGTAGACCACCTGGCTGCGGAAGGGCTCGCAGAGCGCACCGTGCTCGTCGGTGATGTGATGACCGACGTGCTCTTCGAAGTGCGTGACCAGGTCGGTTCCGCCCCATCGGTACTGCTTGAGGAGCTCGGCCTTTCCCGGGGCGGGTACTACTTGGCGACGATCCACCGGGCTGAGAATACTGACGACCCTGCCCGGCTCGCGGATATCGCTGTTGCACTGGCCGAGCTCGACCGACCGGTTGTGCTTCTCGCGCATCCCCGTGTCGTCGCCAAGGCAGCCGCGCACGGCATTCAGCTGAGTCAGGGATCCCTTATCGCGCACGCTCCGCTGGCATACCCCGATCTCATCAGCGCTGCACTCTCCAGCGCCGGCGTGGTCACCGACTCGGGTGGCCTTCAGAAGGAGGCTTTCCTGCTACGGGTGCCGTGCACCACGGTGCGAACAGAGACGGAATGGGTCGAGACTGTCGAGCTCGGATGGAACGTGCTCGCGAACAATGCCGCGGAGATCACTGCTGCTGTCTCCCGCCCCGCGCCTGCGCAGACTGACGCTGCTCCGTATGGGGACGGCCACGCCGCCGAGCGCGTCGTTCAGGTACTCTCCGCCCGGCAGCGCTGAGCGGAGTCGACCTCGCGACCTGCCTTACTGAGGCGGGTCGACCACCTGTTCGTCCGGAGCCGGCGAGGTGGCCCCCGGGGAAGCCATGAATGTGCGCGACTCGGTGGGGGTCCAGTCCTGCCGGAGGATCGTCGCCCAGTCTGTGAACCTGCGATCGCCGGTCAGCCGAGCCAGGGTGTCCAGCTGCCAAGAGTGGATCACGTGATACGTCGGATTCTGCCAGACCCGCTGTCGGCAGTCGTCCTGCCAGCAGTAGTACGAGACGCCGCCGGGCACGCGAATTTTCGGCATGACCTCGAGAACCGTCGTCGCTGCGCCGTCAAGATAAGCGATCGCCTCGGGATCGCCGGTGAGACGCCAGTAGTCGTACACCCCGAACAGGGCGAACAGGTGACCGTTCAGCACCCTGAGCGGGGGGAGATCGCCGGCGTACTCCTCGAACACGAGCAGTCCCTGATCGGTCATCGTCGCCCACGGCTCAGACGAACTGCGCGGCTGTTTCAGACTGAGCCAAGTGTGACCCGCGCCGGCCTTCCAGCGCTCGTCACCGGTCTCCTCATACAGTCGCACGAACAACGAGAGGGCCTCGCCCTGGGCCATCGCGGACCACCATGGTGCGTGCAGGGTCTTTCCCGTGTAGGTCCAGTCGAACAGGTACGGAAAGTACCAGGCAGAGTCCCGTTCGGTGTGTATCTGCTCAAGCCGCTCCGCATGGCGGATGGCTCGCTCCAACCAGATCTGGTCGCCGGTCGATTGATACTCAAGGAGCGCTGAAATGCCGTATTGGGCGTATGCGACCGGATGGTCCACGCGGCTCCCGTTCGGACCCATGTTGAGGATGCGCAGTCCGGTCGAATCGAGATTCTGAGCCGCGTCGTGCACGTTCACCGGGGCATGGTCGGAGTATGGGGCGTCGACCGTGCTGGAGAAGTCGAGCCCGGACGTCTTCCACGGAGCGTTCACCGGAACCGGATCTCCGCACCCGACGTTGTTCATGGCGGGAGCGCTCACGACCGCGGTGCCCCCTGTGGCGATCCGCGGAAGGTCGGCATATTCGGCGATCACCCGCTGCGGGATCGTGGGCACACAACCAGCGCGGGTGAGGTAAAGCGCGCCATCGGACTGAGCGGCCAGCGCCGCCGCGGCTAACGCGTCGGGAAAGTTCTCCCCGCTGGCGAGGAATATCCGTGCGGGACGACCGGTGCTCGATGCGTGCATGAGATCAACGGCAGTTTCATAACGCGAAGCGCCGCCATGTCGGCGAACGTCGTAGCCGCGCGTGCGGAGTTGTTGTTCGATCTGAATGCTGATGGATCCGTGGCCGCCGGCGAGGAGGATCTGGCGCGCTCCCAGCCGGTCTATAGCAGTCGACGTCGCACCGTCGAGCGCCAGCAGCTTCCCATCGATCAGCAGGGTAGGTGCACGCAGACGCCCCGCTGCTGCCCCGGCGACGAGCCCGTCAGCGTAGCCTCGTCCCGTAGCCAGGACGACGGCGGAGGATTCAGCGAAGAAGCGGGCGGCGAGCCTGCGCGACGTGTCGTACCGGTCGACGCCCGCGAGCCGTTCGGTCGCCGGAACAAGCGCCTTGAGCCTACTGACTACGCTCTCCGAGACGACCGAGGGGCCGCCGAGGACGAAAACGCGTTCGGGCTTGAGGCGGCGGATCTCCATTGCGACCACAGCCGGGAGCGCGTCGCGCGGTGTGAGGAGCACGGGACCCCCGACGACAGCCGCCGAGGAGGTGGCGGAGAGTGCATCCGGGTAATCCGCCCCGCCTGCGACGAACACCGCAGCCGGAGCTGGGTCGAACTGCTGTGAGACCGCGACGGCGGTCTCATAACGGTCGGAGCCCCATAGGCGCTCGACGGTGGGGGCCGCCGACGCGACTCTGGACGACGCTACCGCGGGCGAGGCGACAGCCATGCCGAATACGAGGATCAGAGGGGTGACCGCGCCGGTCGCGCGGCGGAAGAAGCTTCGCCTCATCGGGAACTCCAGGCTTGTCGTGACGAGCCCGGCGCCCCTCACATCCGCCAGAGTAGCGTGAGAGAGGTCTGAACCACGCCGGCCGAGTCCGGGCGCTGAGGACGAATGAGCGCGGATAGACTCGTCTCATGCGTATTGCCGTCGTGGCCCTTGGAAAGATCGGGCTTCCCCTTGCCGTTCAGTTCGCTTCTTCGGGCCATGAGGTCATCGGTGTTGACGTGAACGAGAAGGCGGTGGACACGATCAATGCGGGTCGTGAGCCGTTCCCGGGTGAGGCGCATCTGCAGGAGCGTCTGGAAGAACTGGTTCCGGCGGGTCGCTTGCGGGCGACGACGGATTACGCGGACGCGATTCCGGGTGCGGATGCGGTGGTGCTGGTCGCTCCGGTGTTCGTGAACGATGAGACGTGGGAGCCGGATTTCCAGTACATGGATGCGGCGACGCGGTCGCTGGCGGAGCATCTGACTCCGGGGACTTTGGTGTCGTATGAGACGACGTTGCCGGTGGGCACGACCCGGACCCGGTGGAAGCCGATGCTGGAGGAGGGTTCCGGTCTGGTCGAGGGCAGGGACTTCTTCCTGGCGTATTCGCCGGAGCGGGTGCTGACCGGGCGGGTGTTCGAGGATCTGCGGAAGTATCCGAAGCTGATCGGTGCGCTCTCGGAGGAGGGCAACCGTCGTGCGCGGGAGTTCTACGAAGCCGTGCTGCAGTTCGACGAGCGACCGGACCTGCCCCGCCCGAACGGGGTGTGGGATCTGGGGTCGACCGAGGCGTCGGAGATGGCGAAGCTCGCCGAGACGACGTATCGGGATGTGAACATCGGGTTGGCGAACCAGTTCGGGTTGTTCGCCGCGTCGCACGGCATCGACGTGTACAAGGTGATCGAGGCGTGCAACTCGCAGCCGTACAGTCACATCCACCGTCCGGGGATCGCGGTGGGCGGGCACTGCATCCCGGTGTATCCGCGGCTGTACCTGTCGACCGATCCGGATGCGGACATCGTTCGGGTGGCGCGGCAGTTGAACGCGTCGATGCCGGAGCGTCTGGTGCAGCAGGCCGAGGGGATCCTGGGCGACCTGACCGGGAGGCGGGCGGTGGTGCTGGGTGCCGCGTACCGCGGGGGTGTGAAGGAGACGGCGTTCTCCGGGGTGTTCCCCACGGTTGCGGCGCTGAAAGCGCGTGGCGCGGAGGTCGTCGTGCACGACCCGCTGTACACCGATGAGGAGCTGGGCCGGCTCGGGTTCGAACCCTACGCGGTCGGTGACGCGGCGGAGCTGGCGATCCTGCAGACCGACCACGCCGACTACAAGACCCTCACCCCGGCCGACATCCCCGGCGTGAAGCTCCTCGTCGACGGCCGCAACGCCACCGACCCCACCCTCTGGACCGGCACCCCCCGCATCGTCGTCGGCACCGCCAACTGACGACGCGCGCCACGGTGAGCCGACTCGTGCAGGAACCGCCACTGAAGTCGATCTCGATCCTCGTGCCGATGTTCAACGAGGAAGCGGTGCTGCCGCTGTTCTATGAGGCCGTGGACGCGGTTCTGACGCAGTTGCCCGGGTATCGCTTCGAGTACCTGTTCGTGGACGACGGGAGCACCGATGGCTCCGCTGACTTCGTGCGCAGTCTGGCGCAGCGGGACCCCCGGGTCTCGCTGGTGGTACTCAGCCGCAATTTCGGCAAGGAGAGGGCGATGCTCGCCGGCCTGGATGTCGCCGACACAGACGCGACGATCGTCATCGACGCGGATCTGCAGGATCCTCCCTCACTGATCCCGAAGATGATCGAACTCTGGGAAGAGGGCTGGCAGGACGTCTACGCACAACGTCGTTCCCGCGCCGGGGAGAGCTGGCTGAAGCGGTCGACATCCCGCTGGTACTACCGTGTGCTGCAGTCGGTGAGCAGGGTGAGCATTCAAGCCGACACCGGCGATTTCCGACTGCTCGACCGCGACTGCGTCATGGCACTGCGGCGCTATCGCGAGTCCGAGCGGAACATGAAAGCGCTCTTCTCGCTCGTGGGATTCCGCAAGATCGCGCTCCCGTTCGACAGGGACCCTCGCGCTGCCGGGGGGACGAAGTTCAACTATTGGAAGCTCGGCAACCTCGCGGTCGACGGAATCACCTCGTTCACCACGCTTCCACTGCGCCTGTCGTCGATCATCGGGGTGATCGTCTCACTGGCTGCGTTCGTGTACCTCGTGATCATCGTCGCCAGGGCGCTTATCCCGGGTGGCGAGTCGGTGGCCGGATACCCGTCGCTCATGGCGGTCATCCTGTTCCTCGGCGGCGTGCAACTCCTCTCGCTCGGCGTGATAGGGGAGTACATCGCCCGGATCTTCAGCGAGACGAAGGCCCGCCCCGTGTATCTCACCAGTGAGGTGCGGCTCGGCACGCCCGGTCACGCACCGGGTCGCGGCGACGACGTCCCCGGCGCTGCAGGTCACGATGGGTGACAGTCGACCGGTTCGGTTCATCGTGGTCGGCGTGCTCAACACGGCGATCGATTTCGGGATCCTGCTCCTGCTGACATCTCTCGGAATGGGGATGTTCCTCGCGAACGTGATCTCGACGAGCACCGCGTTCGGCTTCAGCTTCGTCGCCAACCGGTCGTTCACATTCCGGTCCAGCGGGGACGCCAGAGTGCAGATCGTAAAGTTCGCGGCGGTCACGCTCGTGGGGCTGTGGCTGCTGCAGCCGCTGGTCATCTGGGGGACGATGCTCCTGGTGAGCGGGGTCGCGTCCCAGTCGCTGGCACTGCTCCTCGGCAAAGCATGCGCGACGGTCGTCTCGATGCTGTGGAACTACATCCTGTACGCACGGTACGTCTTCGTGCCCGTTGCAGATTCGCGGGAGGTGCGCGAGTGAGACGCTCGATCACTCACCTCCTGGATTGGGGCCTCTCCGCTGCGATCGCGCTGCTCTTCCTCGTCCTGATGTCGTCGGCGACGAGCTTCGTGAACACCGTCTACGGCGGAGACGCCGCGATCTTCCGGGTGGTCGGCAGCGCCCTGCGCAACGGGCAGGAATTGTACGTCGACGTGTGGGACCACAAAGGACCGATGCTGTTCTTCATCGAGTGGCTCGGCCAGGTCATCCGAGAAGGCAGGGCGGGCATCTTCGCGATCCAGGCGACCGCGTTGACGGCATCCCTCGCTCTCGTCATGTCGCTGGCACGGCGGTTCGTCCCGGGGGTGGCCACGGCCGCCATCCTGGCCCTCATGCTCGCTGTTCTCTCCTTCACTTTCGAAGGAGGCAACCTCTCCGAGGAGTTCTCGCTGCCCTTCATCGTGTTCGTCCTGTACGGGGCACTCCGAGCCCTTGCGGATGAGGAGGATCTCCGAGGGAGACGTGAGCTCGCGCTGTTTGCCGGTATGGGCGCCGCCTTCGCGTTCACGTTCTTCATCCGCGCGAACAACGCCATGCCCATCGCGGGCATCTTCGCCGGCCTGCTAATCCAGATGCTTCTGCGTCGCGTGCCGGTGGTGAAGCGCTTCCTGGCAGCTGTGATCGGATTCCTCGTGGTGACCGGCCTGATCGTCGGGTGGTTCGCCCTGCGAGGCACGCTGGACGACATGATGAACGCGACGTTCTGGTTCAACATGCGGTACATCGGCGATGCGTCTATCCGACCGAAGGCCGCCGCGTATATCGGAACCATCGTCTTCGCGACCGCGCTCACCGCTGCCGGCGTGATCGGACAGGTGATGCGCTTCGGCCCGCGACGACCGGCGTGGGCTGTGGGGGCCGGACTCGGCGCGGCCTCACTCTACGCAGTGCTCTCGCCGACCACGTCGTACGCGCACTACCTGACGCTGATCGTCCCGATGATCGCGCTGGGTGGCCTCATGCTGCTGCAGGTGCTCACCTCGCGACTCCGGAACCTCCTTGCGGTCGGTCTGCTGGTGGCCTCGTCGGCGGCGATGGGGTACCAGGTTCCCAACGCGATCCGCTACGCCGCAGCGGTCCACGCCGCCGAAGCGGCCTACGAGAACCAGCTGGAGGATGTTCTGGCGTCCGTCCCGGAGGATCAGCGAGGAGAAGTCTTCCCCTGGTCGCTTCCTGCGACGTACTACCTGATGACGGACACTCTGCCGACGTACAAGTACTTCATCACCCAGCCGTGGTGGGGCAGCGTGGATCCGCGGGTCACCGCCGACACCGTGGCACACATCGCCGACACCCGGCCGAGTTGGGTGCTTGTTCCCGCGAGCGGCCCGTCGGACGAAGACCTGCAGCGGCTGCTGGATGCCGACTACGTCAGCGCGCGCGCCAACGACCGGTTCGAGCTCTTCCATCTGAAGTGATGCGTCCCGACCGATCGGTTCGGACAGAAAACAAAGAGGAGGGTGCGCGTCTCGCGCACCCTCCTCTGAAGGACGAACTCAGTCGAGCACTTCCGCGATCTGCGCAACCACGGTATCGCTCACCGCGGCCGGCCCACCGAGCACGATGACGCGAACGGGGTCGAGGCGCTCGATCTCTGCGAGCACGGCCGCGGATGCCGATCCCTGCGCGCTGAGGAGGACGGGTCCACCGCGGTACCCTGCGGCCGCCGCACCGGCGAGAGCATCTGCGAAGCCGGCACCGCTGGCGACGTAGATGACGGGCACCCGCGGCGTGGTGAAGGTCGCCTTGGAGATCTCGACGGCGGTCTGGTAGCGATCCGGCCCGGCGAGGCGCTGAACGGTGGGGTTGGTGCCGGCGGCAGTCTTGGCCTGGTTGGCGACCGTGGCGCTCACGGATCCTGTGCCGCCGAGGACCACGATGCGGGACGGGGCGTGATACGCGAGCGCGTCCGCCGTCTCCGCGGGAAGAGCGTCTCGGGACGTGAGCAGCACGGGCGACTCATTGAACCCGGCGGCCGCAGCGCCTGCCAGGGCGTCCGGATAGGTCGTGCCGCTGGCCAGGAAGACCGTGTCCGCGGATTCCCACAGGTCGGAGATCTGCGCGGCGGTGTCGTAACGGTTGAGGCCGTCGATGCGGAACCCCCCGACGGCCGCGGCGGGCGTGACAGCGTCGAGAACCATGTCGCTCACGGCGCCGGTACCCCCGGGAACCACCACGTACTCCGGCTCGAGGGCGAACAGTTCGTCCCGGACCACACCGGGAAGGGCAGCGGGGTGGGTGAGCAGCACGGGCCCCACGAAGGCGCCGCCGGCGGCTGCCGCGGCGAGGGCGTCGGGGAAGTTCAGGCCGTTCGCGACCAGCCCGACGCCGACGCCAGTGAACGGGAAGGCGTCCTCCGAGACGCGGACCGACGTCTCGAAGCGATCCCGACCGTACAGACGGTCGACCGAGGAGTGCGTCGTCGTGAAGGACACGGGCTGCGAGAACTCGCCGGTGCCCACAGCGTTGATCGCAGCGAGGCGGAACGCGTAGCCAGTGTCGGGGAGGAGGTCGAAGAACGTCGCGCTCACGATCGGTGCGTCCGTGACGACTTCGTCCAGGAGGTTGCCGTCGAGCAGCAGCTGCAGGTGATACTTCGTGATCGGCGACCCGCCGTCGCTCGGCGCGCTCCACTCGAAATCGGCCATCGTGGAAGCGACCGCAGCGACGTTCACCGCCGTCACCTGTGCGGGCGGGGTGGCAGCAGCCTGCGGCGCGACCGACGAGCGGGCGGATCCGCCGACGGGTGCGCTGGCGGGGCCCGGAACGATCCGCGGCTTCAGCTGATCAGCCGACTGCGCCGTCGCAGCCTGGTCGTCGAGCGTCGGATGGGTGGCGTCATCCGACGTGCTCGCCTGAGCGGCGAGCGGGATCGACAACGCGGTGACGAGCGCGGCGGTCATCGCCACGCAGGCACGCCGGAATGGGCGCACGGACATAGACATACTCGTTTCTGTGAGCGGCTCGCAGCAGCGGGAGACTCCCGCGCCAAACACGCCGTTGTTCGGATCCTATAGGCGAGCTGAGCGGACGCGAGCTCAAAAGGCGCGCCACCGCAGTCGGCTGTCCCCGGGCGCAGTCTTGCATTGCATCTTGACGCCGGTGACGGTGTACCCGATCCAGCCGGCGTACTCCTTCGCGCAGAAAGCACCAGGTGTCACGTAGCCCGGATAGCGCGGAGGCGCAGGGGGAGGCGGAGGCGGGGAGGAAACAGTCGACGTCACGCCCGAGGTGACAGTCGCCGTCGCGTATCCGGTCAGCGACCCGACCACTCTCACCGAGATCCGCTTACCGACCATGGCACTGGTGACGGACAGGGTGGAGCCGGTCGCACCGCTCAGCGAAATGCCGCTCGCGAGCCACTGGTAGCGGAACGCCGTTCCGGGGGTCCAGTTGCCCGGATACGCCGTCAGCGTCGAGCCGACGACGGGTGACCCACCGATCGTCGGGCGCGAAGCCGTCAGGCAGCCGAGGTTCGCCGCCGCGTTCGCGCCCACGACCGCAGTGCTGCCGAGAGCGACCGTCGAGGGCGCAGCCAGGTTCTGCATCGAGACGTGCGCAGCCTCGGGAACGCACGCCGCTGTGCTGATGTACACCGGGCTCTTCAGACGCCCAGCCAGCGCGGCTCCCGCAAGCGCGTCGGGGAAGTTCTGCCCCGTGGCCAGGAATGCGGTACTCGTCGCGCCGGGCGCGAAGTACGCGTCATTGATCATCGCCGCGGTGTCGTAGCGGGATCCCCCGCCGAGCCGATCCACGGCGTAACGACTCGCGAGCTGATTCTCGATGCCGGTGGACACGGCGCCCGCGCTTCCGACGATCGTGACCGATTGCACGCCGAGTCCTGCCAGCAGCGCTTCGGTGCTGGAGGCGAGCGATGACTGCAGTCCATCCACGAGGACGACCGGGGCGCCGATCGAACCGGCGGCACCCGTCGCGGCAAGCGCGTCCGGGAACGCGCGACCGGTGGCGATGAATGCGTGAGACGCGGTCGGGAAGACCGTCGCGACCAGGTTGTTCGCGGTGTCGTACCGGGACAGCCCTCCGAGTCGTTCGATGGGGGCGATTCCGGACAGTGCGCTCTCCACGGAGGCGCCGACGGCGCCGGCATCCCCGGCGATGTAGACCTTCTGCGGCTGAAGCCGGACGATCTCGTCGCGCACCGTGGCAGGCAGGGAGTTCGGCGGTGTGAGCAGCAGAGGACCACCGAGGTAGGCGGCGGCCGCGGCGGCCGACAGCGCGTCGGGGAAGTTCACACCGGTCGCGACGAAGACGGCGGGCACGCCGGGGGAGTAGCGACGCGACACTTCGAGCGCGGTGGCGTAACGGTCAGGGCCGGCCAGCCGAGTGACGCCGGCCGGGAAGGCGGCCACCTCGCCACCTGCCGGCTCAGAGGGGACGGGGGTCGTGGCCTGCACCTCCGGAAGCTCCACCGTCGTCGCTCCGCAGTCTCCGGAGAGGGAGCTCCGCAAGGCCGCGAGCTCTGACTCGTCGACCGCGAGCGACCAGCGGTACTTCACCAGCGTCCAGCCGACGACGTACTCGCAGGCGTACGAACTGTTGGTCGGCATCCACTGTGCGGGGTCTTTGTCAGCCTTCGACTGGTTCGCGGTCCCGGAGGCGGCGGTCAGCGCGTACTCGACGCCCAGGTCGTTCGCGAACGCGCGGCGCTGGTCGTCCGTCCAGGCCCACGCTCCTGACCGCCACGCCTCCGCGAGTGCGACGACGTGGTCGATCTGAATCCGCGCGGGATCCGTGGTTGCGAAGCCGTCGTACGGCGACACCCACGTGCCGCCGGACAGTTCGCAGCCCGCCGCTACGGCGACCTCGGTCGTGCTCTCCGCGATCAGAACCTCAAAGCGGCTGTTGCAACCATCGGCGTCCGCGTCGATCCAATGCTCGAACCTGTCGCGATCGTACGGGTGCGCCGTGTCCACGGCCGCAACCCGCAGCAGGCCGGGAAGATCCGCCGCGGTTACGGTCGAAGCGGATGCGGGTTGTGCGACGACGAGCGTCGACAAGAGGAGAGCGGCGGCGGATGCCGGCGCGAGGGCGCGTCTGAGCATGGCGAAATCGCATCTTCGTATCGGGTACCGCGGCACGGACAGCGCCGCCTGCGCTCACAGTAGCGGAAAAGGTTACCCGCGTAGCAACACCCCGGTCCGGGGCGCGTGCCGCCAAGTCTCCCAGCCGCGCGCCGATACGATTGCAGTATGGATCTTCTCGTCGTCGGGTCGGGCTTCTTCGGCCTCACCATCGCCGAGCGCGCCGCGGATGCCGGCCGCAAGGTGACCGTCATCGACCGCCGTCCGCACATCGGTGGCAACGCGTACAGTGAGGCCGAGCCAGAGACGGGGATCGAGGTGCACCGCTACGGCGCGCACCTCTTCCACACCTCGAACCCGACGGTGTGGGAGTACGTCAATCGCTTCACCACGTTCACGAACTACGTGCACCGCGTCTACACGACCCACAACGGCGTCGTGTACCCGCTGCCGGTCAACCTCGGCACCATCAACCAGTTCTTCCAGGCCGCCTACACCCCCGACCAGGCTCGCGCGCTGGTGAAGGCGCAGGCGGGGGAGTTCGACGTGAAGACCGCCCGCAACTTCGAGGAGAAGGGCATCGCCCTGGTGGGTCGCCCGCTGTTCGAGGCGTTCTTCCGCGATTACACCGCCAAGCAGTGGCAGACCGATCCGTCCAAGCTGTCCGGCGACATCGTCAGCCGCCTACCGGTGCGCTACACCTACGACAACCGGTACTTCAACGACACGTGGGAGGGTCTGCCCACCGACGGCTACACGGCGTGGCTGGAGCGCATGGCCGATCACCCGAACATCGAGGTCAAGCTGGGGGTCGACTTCTTCGACGAGTCGCAGCCGCTGAACAAGCGGGCCACGGTCGGGCAACTCCCGATCGTGTACACCGGCCCCGTGGACCGCTACTTCGACTACGCCGAAGGTGCGCTCAGCTGGCGCACGCTCGACTTCGAGCAGGAGGTGCTGAACGTGGGCGACTTCCAGGGCACCAGCGTGATGAACTATCCCGACGCCGACGTGCCGTACACCCGCATCCACGAGTTCAAGCACTTCCACCCCGAGCGCAAGGACGTCTACCCGACCGACAAGACGGTCATCATGCGCGAGTACTCCCGGTTCGCCACGCGCGAGGACGAGCCGTACTACCCGGTGAACACCGACGAGGACCGCGCCGGCCTGCTCGCGTACCGAGAACTGGCCAAGGGTGAGAAGGACGTGCAGTTCGGCGGCCGCCTCGGCACCTACCAGTACCTGGACATGCACATGGCGATCGGCTCCGCGCTGTCGATGTGGCGCAACCAGTTCCTCGGCGAGAGCGACTGACCGACGCGATGACGACGACCACGGTGGGGGCGCCTGGCACCCCGCGTCGCTACCTGCACTCGCTGTGGATCCTCTCGGCGAGGGACCTGCGCGTGCGGTACGCGACGAGCTTCCTCGGCTACCTGTGGTCGGTGCTGGACCCGCTCGTGATGAGCGTGATCTACCTGTTCGTGTTCACCTTCTTCTTCAAGAGGGATGTCGGAGCCGACCCCTACATCGTGTTCCTGATCGCCGGATTGCTGCCGTGGGTGTGGTTCAACGCGTCCATCTCGGACTTCACCCGTGCCTTCCGCAGGGATGCCAAGCTGGTGCGTTCGACGTCGATCCCGCGCTCCATCTGGATCAACCGCATCGTGTTGAGCAAAGGCATGGAGTTCCTGTTCTCGCTTCCCGTGCTGGTGCTGTTCGTCGTCATCTTCCATGCGCCGGTCGGGTGGGGGGTGCTGTGGTTCCCGGTCGCCGTGCTGCTGCAGACCGCGCTGCTGGTGGGGCTGGGACTGCTGATCGCTCCGTTGTGCGTGCTGTTCAGTGACCTCGAGCGCACGACGGCGTTGATCCTGCGCGCCCTCTTCTACGCGTCGCCCGTCATCTACAACGTCGGCGATCTCCCCGAGCCGTTCCGGACCATCATCACGTTCAACCCGCTCTCCGGAATCTTCTCGCTGTATCGGGCGTCGTTCTTCCCCGACCTGCTCGACCCGTTCGCCGTCGCCGTCAGCGTGGTCATGAGCGTGCTGCTCCTCGGCCTCGGGCTGTGGGTGTTCCGTACTCTCGAGCGTCCCGTGCTGAAGGAGCTGTGATGACCGCCGCGATCGAGGTGCAGAATCTCGGCGTCCGTTTCCGCCGCAACCGCCGTGGTCGACGCAGCTTCAAGGACCTCTTCGCGGGGGCCAGCCGACGCTCGCGACCAGGGGAGTTCTGGGCGCTGCGCGACGTCTCGTTCACAGTGCAGTCCGGCGAGTCGATCGGCGTCGTGGGGCGCAACGGGCAGGGCAAGTCCACGCTGCTCCGGCTCGTGGCGGGGGTCCTGCTCCCCGACGAGGGCACGGTCGACGTGCACGGGGGAGTCGCGCCGTTGATCGAGTTGACCGGGGGATTCGTCGGCGACCTGACGGTGCGTGAGAACGTGCGGCTCACGGCGGGTCTGCACGGCATGTCGCGGGCGGAGGTCGCCCGCCGTTACGACGGCATCATCGCCTTCGCGGAGCTGGCAGGCTTCGAGGACACGCCCTACAAACACCTCTCCAACGGCATGAAGGTACGGCTGGCATTCGCCGTCGTCTCGCAGCTCGAGGAGCCGATCCTGCTCGTCGACGAGGTGCTCGCCGTCGGCGACAAGGCGTTCCGCGACAAGTGCTACAAGCGCATCGACGAACTGCTCGCCGAGGGACGGACGTTGTTCTTCGTCAGCCACAACGAGCGCGACCTGCGCCGCTTCTGCAGGCGGGGGCTGTACCTCGACAAGGGGCAGCTGGTGCTGGACGCGCCGATCGGAGAGGTTCTCGACCGGTACAACGCGGACTACGCGCCCCGCTGAACCGCCGTGGCGCGACGTCAGCCGATCAGCGCGTTCAGGTCGGCGAGAGCGGCTCCCGCGCGGTCGATGGCGGTCTGCGGGCCAGCGCCGCTCTCATACGCCGTGCGCAGCTGCTGCAACGCTTCCGCGTAGGCGTCCACGCCGCGGCTCCACTCATCGGCGAGGGAGCTCGGCGCCACGGCATCCGCCATGAGGCCCGCGTCACCAATCAACTCGTCGGCGAGTTGTACGCCGTCCTGACCGCGGCTGTCACTGGCGAAGGACAGGCCGGTCTCCGCGTCACGCAGGAGAGGCGCGACTTTGCCGCGGAAGGCGGGCAGATCAGGATCCGCCGGTGGCGGCGGTGTCGTCGGTGCCGCCGTCGGCAGCGATGTGGGCGTCACCGTCGGCGTCGCAGACGGCGATGGCGACGCGGTCTCGGTCGGGCTGGGATCGGGCGAGGCGGTGGCCGTGTCTGTGGGACGCGGGTCCGCGACCATGCCGGGACGCACGAACAGCCAGAACAGCCCGGCGGCGATGGCGACGGCGACCAGCGCGAGCAGCACGATGAGCCACACCTTGCGGGCGTTGCGCGGGCGCTCAGGGGGGAACGCCCACACGTACTCCGGCTGGGGTTCGTCGATCATGCTCCACCCTCCAGCGCCGGCATGGGCTGCCACGTGCGATCGCGACCGATGCGCCCGCCATCACGCAGGCCGCGGAACAGGTTGCTGGTGCCGCGCACCGTACGCTCGACGAAGAACAGCCGGATGAGTTCCTTGGCGAACGTCGCCGCGGTGCCGAGACCGAACAGCACGGGGTGGTAGACGCGGTGCGTGCGGTAGTAGTGCTTGATGAACGCCCGGTTGCGCATGATGTAGTACCGGTACGCGTTGCTCGACGCGTTCATGTGCCGGATCCCCATGTCCCACTGCCGGATCTCGCGGGTGCGGCGCAGGACGAACTCGTCGACGATCACCGCAGTGGTCTGGCGGGAGGCCAACCAGCCGTACATCTGGTCATCCCAGTAGATGAAGAAGCGGGGATCGGGCAGGCCGATGCGCTGCACGATCGACCGGTGGATGAACATGCCCTCGAAGCATCCGCTGTTCATCTCCTTGAAGCCGGACGCGTCGAACTTCGACGGGGCGAAGGGGATCGGGATGCCCATGCGCTCGGCGATCCGGTACTGCCAGTAGAACTCGCTGCCGTCGTAGTCGTACCGGCGACCCTGGATGCTCTTGAACCGCGGTGCCCACTTGCCCATCTTCGCCAGACCGTCGGGGAGCACCTCGACGTCGTCGTCCATCAGCCAGATCCACTCCGAGCCGAGGTCGTATGCGGTGCGCATGCCCTCGCTGAACCCGCCGGAGCCGCCGGTGTTCGTCTCCAGCCGTCGGTAGACGATCTCGGTGCCGATGCTGTCGCGGAAGCCGTCGACGACGGCGGTGGTGTCGTCGACCGACGCGTTGTCGATGACGATGACGCGCCCCGGCTTCGGATCCATCGCGCGGATGCTGGTCAGCAGCCCCGACAGCAGATGCGAGCGGTTGAACGTGACGATGACGATCGACGCGGATGCCGGATCGAAAGCGCGGGCGTTCATCCCTGCGCCTCGAAGATCTCGCGCCAGGAGCTCTCCGACACCAGCTCCGGAAGGGCGTTCCGGTACTGCCGCTGCAGCTCCGGCCAGCGTCTGCGGAGGCGGCGGTGCAGGCGCCAGGAGTCGACCAGCATGCGACGGTACTGCGCGCGGTCACGGGTGTAGATGTTCTTCCCGGAACCGTCCGCAGAGCTCACCAGCGCGCTGTCGAAGTAGGGGACCCGCCACCAGTGGGCGTCGCCCTTGCCGAACTCCACCTCGGGCTGCTCGACGTTGGCGGGATCGGGTTCGTGCAGCCAGTGTGCGACCAGCGTGCGCAGTGTGAACCAGCGCAGCCGGAGGCCGGTCGGGCTGTCGAACTCGTGCGTCTTCTGGCGCTTGTACACCTGACGTCCGCGCCGGGAGTGCAGCACGCGGCTGGGGTCGCGGTGCACGATCGTCTCGGGAAAGTCCGCGGCCATGGCACGCGCCGCGGGCATCGCGCTGGCGAGGTTCTGCCGCATGTGGGCGGGACCGGAGAGGACGTCGCGCAGTGCCTGCGCCCGCAGCGCCACCGGGTAGTACTGCATCATCATGAGGTGCTTGAGGTCGACGCGCAGACTGTGCCGCAGCAACCGGCCGCCATGCGGGACGCTCGAGTGCAGAAGTCCGGCGACGATCCGGTTGCGGGCGTGGAAGTAGGCCTGCCAATCGATCGTGTCGTCCTTGTTGATCCACGACACGTGCCAGAGCGCGACGCCGGGCAAGGATACGGTGGGGAACCCCGCCTCGCCCGCGCGCAGGCAGAACTCGGCGTCGTCCCATTTGATGAACGCGGGCAGGGCGAGGCCGACCTCTCGGATCGCGGCGAGCGGGATCAGGCACATCCACCAGCCGTTGTAGTCGGCGTCCATCCGCATGTGCAGCAGGGGCGACTGGCGCAGATTCGCCACGCCGAAGTCGTGCGGCATCTTCTCCTGGTAGAGATTCCGCCACATGAACGGGTGCTCGTCGACGACCTCGGCCCAGCCGTGCAGCTTGGGGCGGTCCAGCAGGTCGAACATATGACCGCCGACGAGGACGGGGCTCGTGGCGTACCGCGCGAACACGATGGAGCGCCGCAGTGACTCCGGCTCCAGGCGCACGTCATCGTCCAGCAGTTGAACGAACTCGCTCTCCGGGCGCCGCAGTGTCTCGGCCATGGCCCGAGCGAACCCGCCCGATCCGCCAAGGTTGGGTTGGCGGATGACCTGCAGCGTCTCGCCCAGGCGCGCCGCGGCGTCCGCGAAACCGTCCTGGTCGGAGACCAGCTGGGTGCCCTGGTCGACGAGGAAGATGCGGTCGACGTGCTCGAGCGCGTCGGGCGCATCCGCCAGCGCCTGCAGCGTCGACACGCAGTAGTCCGGCTTGTTGTAGGTGGTGATGCCCAACGATGCCTTGCCAGTGCGGGCCGGCTCCTGCTCGGTCGTCCACTCGGCGCCCTCGAGCGTGGCATTCTTCTCGTCGGCGACGACGTCGAACCAGATCCAGCCGCCGTCCGAATATTCGGTGAGGGAGAGATCGAACGACGTCGTCGACTCGCCGGTGACCTCGCGAGTGGCCACACGCTGTCGCACCCCCGCGCCGTTCGATCGATACACCAGCACAGTGGCAGGGCCGCTGGTGCGGACCGTGAGCCGGATCTCCCGCACGCTGGTCCAGTGCTGCCAGTACGACGCGGGGAATGCGTTGAAGTAGGTGCCGAGCGACACGCGACGGCCGGCGACGATGCGCGCGCGGTTGCGTCCGAGGATGTTCCCGAGGTGCGCGCGGCTGGAGACCCGGACAGGTTCCTCATCGATGAACGACCACGTCTCCGGATCCGCGTACAGCGGAAGCAGATCGGGGTCTCGGTCGAGCGGGAAGACGACGTTCTGCAGCACGTGGGTCACGGGGCGACAGCTTACCGGCACCGGCTTGCAAACCCCGGTGAGAGCATCACAGCGCACCTCGATACGATGACCGGGTGAAGGCTCTGATCACCGGCGGCGCCGGGTACATCGGTTCGACGGTCGCCAGTGCATGCCTCGACGCCGGCATCCAGGTCGTCATCCTCGACGACCTCTCCACGGGGCGAGCCGACTTCGGTGAGGGGCGCTCGCTGTATTGCGGCGACATCGCCGACGGTGAGCTCGTCGACCGGATCGTTACGGAGCATCCCGACATCGACGTCGTCATCCACTGCGCCGCGCGCATCGTCGTGCCGGAGTCGGTCGCCGACCCGCTGGGCTACTACGACGCGAACGTGGCCAAGACCATTGCGCTGCTGCAGCGGTTGCTGCTCCACGGGATCGACCGTGTCGTGTTCAGCTCATCCGCGTCGGTGTATCTCGGCGAGAGCGGAACCGGCGTCGATGAGGACGCGCCTCTTGCACCGGGCAGTCCCTATGCGACCACCAAGTGGATGGTGGAGCGCATCCTGGAGGACACCGCGTCTGCCGGGCGCATGCGTGCGATCTCCCTGCGCTACTTCAATCCGATCGGCGCCGACCCGCGGCTTCGAACCGGCCTGCAGAATCCGAAGCCCTCGCACGCGCTCGGCAGGATCATGTCGGCTCACGAAACCGGCACCGCATTCACTCTGACCGGCGTGGACTGGCCCACCCGGGACGGATCCGGGCTGCGCGACTACATCCACGTGTGGGATCTCGCCCGGGCGCACGTCGCCGCGGTGCAGCGGTTCGACGAGGTCGCCACGGCCGAGCAGCCCTACCGTGTGCTGAATCTGGGCACCGGCGAGGGAGTCACGGTGCGTGAACTCATCGCCGCGTTCGAGAAGGTCACCGGCGAGCCGCTCGCCGTCGTCGAGGCTGGACGGCGGCCAGGCGATCAGGCCGGCGCCTACGCCATCGTGGATCGCGCGCAGCGGACCCTCGACTGGCGCTCGGAGCGCAGCATCGAGGACGGAGTGCGGGACGCCCTCGCCTGGGCCGAGAAGCTGCGCACGCTGCCCTCCTGACCATCACCCGTCGCCCGAGCGCAGCGTGGTGATCGTGCCGGTCTGCGCGGCGTCGATGGTCTCCCGCCACGACCGGCTCTGACCGGCTCGGAGGGCGCACAGCACGAGCAGCACCCATACGGTCCCGGTGAGCGTGAAGCTCTCGAACATCGACTCCACCGCGAGTGTCACGAGCACCAGGGGCGTCCAGGCGTACACCACCGAGCGCCGCACGCTCGCGACGAGCCAGGAGCGCACCACCGCGACGCCGCCGAGCAGCAGAAACAGCGCCAGCCCCACCCAGCCGAGCTGCAGCAACGTGTCGAAGTAGGCGTTCAGCGCCGACTGGTGCCGGTCGTTCAGCAGGAAGTTCAGGTAGGTGAACGGGTACTCGCCCCGAGGCCACGGGCCGAACCAGCCCCAGCCGGTGACCGGACGCTGCGCCACGAAGTCGAGCAGCTGGTTCCACAGGTCCGCACGGGTGGAGAAGTCGGACCCGGCATCCAGCATCCGGATGATCTGGTGCCGCAGCGCGAACGCGAGAGCCAGCGCGATCGCCACCAGCGCCCCCACCATCCATTGCACCGACACTCGGCGCGCCGGCGCGGTGTGGCGGACCACGGTGAGGGCGCCGGTCGCCACGCCGACACCGGCGGCGAGCACCACCACCGACGGGGACGCGGACAGCAGGGCGAGGAATCCGCCCAGCGCCACGGAGAAGACGCCGACGCCGCGGCTGACCGACTGGGTGCGCCACTCGATCGCGAAGGTGACCAGACCGATGACGGCCACGAAGCCGAGCATGTTGCGGGTGCCGAAGATCCCCTGGATGGGGCCCCCGAGAGCGAGGTTCCCGCTGATGCCGAACGCGGTGAACGGAATGTCCAGAAGCACGCCCGACAGGAGTTCGAGCAGCAGCGAGACGCTGAGCAGCCAGCGCAGCGTGTCGCCGATCGCACGCACGGTCTGCAGGGTGTCGCGCACGTGACCGACAGTGATCGCGATCGCCGCGTACCCGAACAGGGTCGCCCAGCCGGCGAGGGTGTGCGCACGGTCGGTGGTCCACAGCACGCTGATGAGGGCGAGGGCCAGGAAGGCGAGCAGCGACGACGGCGCGAAGCGCAGCGGCGACAGCTCCTCGCGCCGCGCGGCGAGCACCGCGAGGCCGGTCACTGCCAGCGCGGCGACGATCGTGGCGAGTGTCACCCGCGAGGTCAGCCGCTCGATGAGGAACGACGAGAAGGTCGCCGTGAGCGCCGCCAGAGTGTAGGCACGGGCGAACTCGGCGGACTGCAGGCCGGCAGCGAGCCGTCGGCGCCGTGAGGTCATGGCACCCGCCGCGCCCGCGGGCCGTGCGTGATCAGGGGCGTGCGCTCGCCGACGCCGACACCGATCAGGGGGACGGCTTTGATCTTGAAGGACAGCAGCACCAGCAGCATCCAGCCCCACAACATCAGCGGAGCGGATTCGGCTAGCCCCTCGACGAGCAGCACCGCGACCAGAAGGAGGGGGAGCAGGGCGAGGGGGGAGTAGGGGCGGCGGTCGTCGAGGTCCCATCGGGGCCGGTCGACGGCGAAGAACCACGCCCGCCAGGTGAGCGCCAGCCACGCCACTGCCAGCACGACGACACCGATCGTGCCCAGCTGCAGGAACGCGTCCAACCACATGTTGTGCGCGTGGAACACGCTCAGCCCGTGGTCGACGATCCAGCCGTCGAACGCCGGATCCCACGGGACCCACGGCGACGAGAAGCCGTTGCCGGCGAACGGGCGCTGGATCGCGCGCTGCCAGACCGCGTCCCAGATCTCGAGACGGCCCGTGAGGTCGGACCCCTTGCCGAGTAGCGCGAGCAGCCGATCCCGCAGCAGCAGCGCGGTGAGGATGCCGGCGGCGGCGACCGCGCCGAACACCAGGTAGACAGTCCGGCGCTGCGCAGGGGTCGTGGTGCCGCGCATGATGAGCGCCGCCGCGAGCACCGCCGCCACCACGAGCGCGCTGAGATACACCGTCGCCGAGGCGGCCTTGAACAGCAGCACCACCGCGACCAGCGCCCACACGATCAGGGCGCCGCGCCTGCGCACCCCCGCCGCGTAGAGCACGCCGAACACGATCAGCGCGAACAGGCACAGGATCGCCAGCGTGTGCGCGTTGCCGACGATCCCCTGGATGCGGCCGTCCTCGAACAGGTTGCCGCGCACCCAGTACAGGTGCGGGTCGATCTTCCCCTCCGGCACGTCGACGAAGTTCGGCAGGACGGGATGCCGGACGATCAGCGCGACCCACAGCTCGATCGCGAGCGACAGGCCGAGGACGACCTTCATGGTGGACGACAGCGCGCGGGCGATCTCCTGCCACGTCAGCATGGTCGCCACGAACAGCGCGTTGACCGTCACGGTCGCCAGCAGCACCCACGTCAGCATCGTGGCGCCCGGCCAGCGCGACCACAGCACCGACAGCAGCGCGAGCGCGACGTACGTCATCGCCGCCCAGGGCAGGCGCCGCCACGGGAACCGGGTCGGCCGCTCCTGCGCGATCGCGGTCACCCAGATCGCCAGCACGCCGAGCGTCAGCACGCCGAGCACCACCGCAGCGCCGGTGACACCGAGCAGGTTGTACACGGCGGTGTGCGCGAACACGCCGAACATGGTGAGCACGCTGTAGGCGCGCACGAGAAGGTGGCCGGTCGCCTCGCGCGCGGGGGCGACAGGCGGGGCGGCCACCGGATGCTTGGTGTACACGGCCATCGGCATCAGGCTACCGTGATCGGGCTCGCCGCCGGCGGTGTCATGCACGCTCGCCGCCCCGGGGGCGGCTCTAGGCTGAGGGCATGCTGCTCGCTCTCTCGAACACGCCCCGCGACTACGCCTGGGGGTCGACCACGCTGCTCGCCGAGCTCGAGGGCCGCGCACCGTCCGGCGCCCCCGAAGCTGAGGTCTGGTTCGGCGATCACCCGGGCGACCCCGCCGACGTGGCGGGCTCCGGAACGCTCGACGCCATCACCGGCGGCACCCTGCCGTACCTGCTCAAGCTGCTCGCGGCGACATCACCGCTCTCCATCCAGGTGCACCCCACCCGCGAGCAGGCCGCCGCCGGCTTCGCCAGGGAGACCGGCCTCGACCCCGCCGACCCCAGCCGCAACTACCGCGACGACAACCACAAGCCCGAGCTGATCGTCGCGCTGAGCGAGCGCTTCGAAGCACTCAGCGGCCTCCGCCCGGTGGCGGACACACTGCGCCTTCTCGACGCGCTCCCCGCGACTTCCGGCGTGCGCGCACTGCGCGAGCGACTCACCGGCGACGGCGACGTGCTGCGCGACACGATCGGCTGGGCGCTGTCGGGCGAGGCGCCGGTGGACGACATCGTCGCCGCGCTCGCCGCGGCGGAATCCGACGAGTTCGCCGACACGCTGAACGGGGTGCGCGGCATCGCGGAGCGGTACCCCGGCGACGGCGGTGTCGTGGTCGCGCTGCTGATGAACTTCCTCGTGCTGCGCCGCGGCGAGGGCGTGTTCCTCCGCGCCGGTCTGCTGCACGCCTACGTCTCCGGGCTCGGGGTGGAGATCATGGCGGCGAGCGACAACGTGCTGCGCGGCGGTCTGACCCCCAAGCACATCGACGTCGCCGAGCTGCTCGCCGTGCTCGACACCACGCCGGGGCCGGTGCCGGTGCTGCGCCCCGCCGCCGAGGGACCCGTCACGACCTACGACGTCCCGATCCCGGACTTCGCCCTGCGTCGCGTGCAGCTGGACGGGCGCGTCGAGGTGCGCGTCAACGGCCCCGCGATGGTGCTCGCCACCGTCGGTGACGTCACGGTCTCCAGCGCGGACGCCGACCTGCGCGTTCCGGTGGGGACCGCCGCCTTCGCGAGTGCCGACGAGACCCTCCTCACGCTGGACGGCAGGGGAGAGGCGTTCGTCGCGGAGCCGGGTGCGCAACGCGACTGAGCGGCGCGACACGCCGGAGTGACCCCAAGAACCTTAAACGGCCTCTTGAGGGTTTACGATCTCGCGACTTGACCCCAGCGAATGACACGGGTGTAATTAGTCAAGCGCAGCCCGAGGGGGGCAAGGCGGGGTAGGGAGTTTGAGATGACGGGTTACCGTTCAGACGTTCCCGAGAACTGGTTCGTCGATCCGGTCAATCTCGGCGTGCCGGGCGTACGCCGAGCCGACGCCGACGAGGACAACGCACTCGCATGGCAGGCCGACGCGCTGTGCGCGCAGACCGACCCCGAGGCGTTCTTCCCCGAGAAGGGCGGTTCGACGCGCGACGCGAAGCGGATCTGCACGTCGTGCGATGTCCGCGGCGAATGCCTCGAGTACGCACTGGCGAACGACGAGCGCTTCGGCATCTGGGGCGGCCTCAGCGAGCGCGAGCGTCGCAAGCTCAAGCGTCGCGCCTGAGGGCTCGGCTTCGCGGGCGCGCCGGTCGCGCTGACCCGGGCATCGCCACGGCCTGCATAGGCTGACTGTCGTCATGCCAGCTCGAGTCCATGCCGTCGTCGTCGCGCGATCCGGCCACACCGCCACCGCTCAGCTCACCCGCACGCTCGAGGCTCTGCGCGCGCAGACCCTGCCGCCCGCCGCGGTGACCGTGGTCGTCGCCGGCAACGCGGCCTCGGTGCGCGGACTGCCCGGCATCGGCCGCATCGTCGAGGGCATCATCGAGGCCCGCACCAGCACCACCTTCGCCGAAGCGGTCGCCCTCGCCCAGCCGCGGGTGTCACCGGGCAGCGCCGTCTGGCTGCTCGCGCAGGACACCGTCCCTGAGCCGGAGGCCCTGCAACTGCTCGCCGGCGCGCTGGAGCGCTCCCCCTCCGCCGCGATCTCCGCGCCGAAACTCGTCCGCGACGACGACGAGCGGGAGATCGTGTCGCTCGGCGTGAGCATGAGCACGCTCGGTCGCACCGTCGAGCTCGCCGCCCACGAGCTGGACCAGGGGCAGCACGATGCCACCGAGGACGCTCTCGGCGCCGACGTGCGCGGAATGCTCGTCCGCGGTGAGGCGCCGACAGTGCTGCGGCCCGACCCGGCCCTCGGCGGCGCCGATGAAGGACTCGACCTGGGCGTCCGTGCCCGGTTGGGCGGCGCCCGCGTGGTGCTCGTCCCACAGGCCAGGATCGCCGTGACATCCGATGGCCCCGCGGCGCTGCCGAAGCGCGTCGCGGCGAGGGCGTGGGTCACTCGACGGGCGCAGCTGCACCGTCGACTCGCGTACGCCCCCGCGGCGCTCGTGCCGCTGCACTGGCTGAGCCTGCTGCCCTTGGCACTGTGGCGGTCGATCACCCATCTGGTCGGCAAGCGCCCCGCCGAGGTCGCCCCGGAATGGGGTGCTGCGATCGCCGCGATGCTGAACATCGGCGGGCTGGTGCGTGCCCGCCGCGCCATCCGTGAGTTCCACACCGCCTCCTGGTCGAGCATCGCGCCGTTGCGCGTCTCCCGCACTCAGCTGCGACAGCGGCTCGACGACGGCCACGGCAGCGAGCGCGGCGCGGTCAGCGAACTGCACTTCTTCGGCGGGGGTGGGGCGTGGGCCGTGCTGGCCGCTCTGGTGGTGAGCATCGCCTGCTTCACGAAGCTGCTCGCCTGGCCGGCGCTCGGTGGTGGCGCGCTCCTGCCTATGCGGCAGACGATCGGCGCGCTGTGGGCGGACGCCACCTGGGGACTCCGAGGGCTCGGCGAGGATCTCGTCGGACCCGCGGACCCCTTCGCGGCGGTCCTCGCCGTGCTCGGCACCCTGTGGCCCGGCGCCCCGTCGTTCGCGCTGATCCTGCTGTGGCTCGGTGCGCTCCCGCTCGCAGTGCTCGGCGGCTGGTTCGCCGCCACCCGCGTCACTGATCGCGCCGGTCTGCGGATCCTCGGCGGTGTGCTGTGGGCGCTCGCGCCGACATTCCTCACCGCGCTCGTACAGGGCCGGCCGGCCGCGGTGATCCTGCACCTGCTGCTGCCGTGGGTGTTCCACACCGCCGCGGTAGCACACCGCTCCTGGGGCGCCGCGGGCGCGGCATCCGTGCTCACCGCCGGCGCACTCGCCTGCGCTCCCTCCCTCGCCCCGGCGTTCGTGCTGCTGTGTGCGGTGGCGCTCGTCATCGCCCTGGTCAGCGGCCGGGTGCGCGGTGCGGTCCGGGTGATCTGGCTGCTCATCCCGAGCGTCGCGCTGTTCGCTCCGCTGATCTGGTGGCAGCTCCGACACGGTGAGCCGTGGGCCCTGCTCGCCGACCCCGGCGCGATCCGGCCGCTCGGGCAGGCGGGAGCGGATGCCGCGGGGCGCACCCTCCTCGCCACCGGCTTCCCGTCGCCCGACCGGGCCGGCTGGGAGTGGTTCGCGGCCGCGTTCTCGCCGTGGACGCCGCTGCTGGTCGCGCCGGTGGCGGTCCTCGCCCTGGCGGCTGCGCTGTCCCCGCGCTGGCGGGCCGGGTACGCCCTGCTGCTGGTCGCGTTCAGCGGTCTGGCCACCTCGGTGCTCGCGGTGGGCGTCGTCGTCTCCTTCTGGCAGGGCGCAGGTGTGCCGCTGTGGCCGGGTACCGGGCTCAGCCTGGCGTGGCTCGGCGTGGTCGGCGCGGCGCTGGTGACCCTCGACACGATCGTCGCCGTGCCGCGCGTGCGGACCGTGGCGGCGGCCACCGCCGGTCTGGCGCTCGCCGTGGTCGCGCTGCCCTCCTTCCTCGCCGTGCACACCGCGCACACCGCGTTGGGGAACGGTCCGGAGAGCACCCTGCCCGCTCTGGTGGCCGCTCAGGCCGACGGTGATGCCGACCGAGGCACGCTCGTCGTCACTCCGCTCAACGACGGCTCCCTCGCCGTCGAGCTGGTGTGGGGGCCGAGCGCCACGCTCGGGGCTCAGACCACGATGCTGAGCACCGCCACCCGGCATCCGGACGACGGCCTCGCGGAGAACGCCGTCGACCTCATCTCGGCGCGGGACTTCGACGCGTCCGCCGCGCTCGCCGAGCGCGGCGTCGGCTTCGTGCTGCTCGCCCGCACCGTCGGCGAACAGGACAGGGCCCGCAGCATGCGGGAGGCAGCGATCACCGCCGTCGATCAGCGCACCGGCTTCGTCAAAGCGGGCGAGACCGAGCGCGGCATGCTGTGGCGCATCGAGGGCGACGTCGCACCGCGCGGTGAGCTGACCGCCGCGCAGGAGGCGACCAGCCGGTTGGTCAGCACCCTGCAGATCATCGTGGTGCTGGCCGCCGTCCTGCTCTCCATCCCCACCCGCGCCTCACGTCGCGCCGCCCGGTCGCGCTCCCGGATCGTGGGACGCGCCGCCGAGGAGCCGATGGTGCTGCCGCGGCGGCGCGACCGCGCCGGTCTCGGGGAGGAACACGAGGAGCTCGTTTCGGATGCCGGTGAGCATCCGCCCGAGGACGTCCAGCGCACCGAACCACGACCGCCCGGACCGGAGGCCGAGTCCTCGTCCGCCGCACCGGCACCGGGCGACGAGCATCAGGACACGCAGCACGACGCGCGTGAAGCTTCACATCACGGAGCCGACGCCACGCAGGAGGGACACCGATGAAGCAGCGGACCATCCGGCTGGCGGCGACCGGCTCCCGGATCGCCGTCGGCGCCGCCATCGCGGCGGCGTGCGTCGTCGGAGTGACCGGTGCCGCCGCAGCACCATGGCCGACCGTCCAGACAGAGCCGGCGTACAGCACCGTCGCCCCGGTCCCCGGGGACACCGTGCTGGTGTGCAACGGTTCGTTCCGAGCGCTCGGACGCGACTCCATGCGCGCCGAGCTCATGATCTCGGCCGCCGCCCCGCAGGTGCGCGTCGACGCCGCCGCCGCGCAGCCCGAGTCCGCTGATCTCGCCATGCCCGAGCTGGAGGGCGGAACCGGGGCGCGCGTGCTCACCGGCGTCGTGCAGGGCCGGACCGCACCGCAGTTCGCGGCCGTCGAATCCGTCACCCTCGACGACGAGGATCTGCGCGGACTGGCGGCGGCGCCGTGCCGGGAGCCGTCCACGCGATCGTGGCTGGTCGGCGGCGACGTCTCCACCGGTGCCTCCGACGTCATCGTGCTGTCCAACCCCGGCGACGTCCCCGCCACGGTCCAGCTCGACGTGTACGGCGAGGCGCGGGCGGCCTCCACGGTCATCGTGCCTGCCAAGACGCAGATGGGTGTGCCACTGGCATCCGTCGCTTCGGGTCAGCAGCACCCCGTCGTCGAAGTGAACGCCGAGGGCGCACCGGTGCGGGCGACCCTGCAGTCGGGGCTGGTCCGCACCCTGGAGCCGGTCGGCATCGACATCCAGGACGGCGTCGGCGGCGCGCAGAACAGCCACACCCTGGTAGGCGTGCAGGTCGCCCCCATCACCGAGGGCGACGACGCCACCGGGGCCGTCGTGCGACTGCTGGCGCCGGAGGCCGACACCGAGGCGACGGTGCGCGTGCGCGCGGTGGGGACGACATCCGTGCTGGACGAGTACACCGTGCCGCTCGTGACCGGCACGCCGGTGGAGATCGCGCTCACCGGTCTCTCCGACGGCGCGTACGACGTGCAGGTCGACGCCGCGGCGCCAGTGGTGGCGGCAGCCCGGCAGATGGTGCGCTCAGGAGCGGTGGCCGACTTCGCGTGGATGACCCCGGCGCCGCAGATCGCCGCGCCGACGATGTTCTCCGTGCCCGGCGATGATCCGGCCACGCTGTATCTGCGCAACACCTCAGACGAAGGCGTGACGATCACGCTGGAAGGGCAGGGTGGACGTCGCCTCCAGCTCGGTGCGGGCGGTTCGGCGTCCCTGCCGGTCTCCGCGGGCGGCTACACGCTCACACCGTCAGGGCCCGTGCACGCCGCGATCGGCATCCGCGGGGCGGACGACGAGGCGATCGTGGCCGGATGGCCGCTGTGGGCGTCGGCCGCCACTCAGCAGCCGATCGTGGTGCGACGCTGACGCGGTTCAGTAATCGGGAGCGTCCGGACCGAGCTCCCACGGCTCACGACCGACGTACTCGGCGGCGGCGTGGAACACCGCGCTCTCGATCGCGACGCGTCGGTGGGCGGCGTCGTCATGCCCCTTCGGCAGCAGCCGCTCTATCGGCACGCGGTACAGCGACACGCGCCGTTCGTTGTGATCCACCCGCCACTTCGGGATCCCGTCGCCGCGGTCGTGCAGCGGCATCGCGGCGATCTCGAACCGCACGTCACGCAATTCCTCCCAGGTGCTGCGCAGGTACTCGACCGCGCTGCCGACGGTGAGCTCGAAGCGGTCCAGCCGCCCGTCCAGCGGAGGCAGGGGAGGCCGCACGACCTCGCTGCGACCCAGGCGACCGTGCCGCCCGTGCCGGGCGGGTCGCGGTGCCGCGGGGCGGGAGGGACTGCGACGGGCCATGCTCAAAGTCTAGGTGCTGATCTCCGCTCGTTGGCCGGGTGGTGCGGGGTTCGAGTGAAGGAGATCGCCCGAAACGAAGGGCCGGTTCCCGGCATCCGCTCCTTCGTTTCCTGCCATCTCCTTCAGCTCGGTCGTCGCGGATCTCGGGGCACCCCAACATCGGCCCGCGCCGCGCGGCATCGGGATGCCGTCGCCGACCGCGCCTACGCTGGAGACGATGGACGAACGACTGTGCTCCAAGGTGACCTGCGCGCGCGAAGCGGTCGCGACGCTGACCTACGACTACGACGGCCAGATGGCCGCCCTCGGACCGCTGGGCCCCGCCGGTCACCCGCACGCGCACGACCTGTGCGCACAGCACGCGGACCGGCTCTCCGTGCCCGCCGGCTGGCTGGTCGTCCGCCACGAGGCGCTGCGCGGCTGACGTCCTTCTGACCGGGCGAATCCCTCGTTCGAGGCCGTCCGGGTGACGTTCAGACCCGGACGCGCCGCCCGGAGAGCCGCTCTGCGCGGTCGTCGGCGTTGGCGAGCGCGCGCTTCTCCCGCTCGCGGCGCAACGCCGTGACGCCGAGCAGCAACTCCTCGGGCGAGACCGGGGGCAGCGGCGACACGAAGGCACTGGCCTCGGTGGCGAGCTCCTGCGCGACCCGCACCCTGGCGGCCGGGGACAGCCGCGGAGCGTTGACGAGGAACTGGGACACGCGGCGGGCGAGGCGATCGGGCAGCCTGGCCACGTCGGCGATGCGCGCCCACTCCGTCAGCGATGGCGGCAGATAGGGCAGGTGCTGCTCGAGCCGCGGCGTGCGCACGCGCTGCGCGTAGGTGCCGGCCACCAGATCGCCCAGTCGCTGCGACCGGGCGGTGAGAGCGCCCGCGATCACCGCGGCGCCGCCGAACGTCAGGTAGACCTCCAGCACGCCCAGCAGCCCGCGGATGAAGCTGTGTCGGAACGTGATGGCGCCGCCGTCCACGCGGACGATGCGGCCGCCGACGATGAGCTTCCCGACGCTGCGTCCACGCGTGGCCATCTCCACGGTCACCGGCAGCACCAGGAAGCTCAGCACCATGGCGACGACCGTGAGGATGCGCCCCAGGTGCTCGGACATCAGGTTCATGTTCGACAGCCACAGCTGCACGAAGACGAAGGCGAAGAACACCGCGAAGCTGATCAGCATGTCCACCAGCGCGCCGGCGGCGCGCAGCACGAAGCCGACCGGCTGCACATCGATCGCCACGGCCTCACCGGAGAGGATCTCCTGCTCGTCGGCGATCGGCATGGACATGAGTACAGTAAATCAGGTGGACGCCGATGCTCTGAGCGATGCGCGCCGCTCGGAATGGGAGCGGCTGGATGCGCTCAGTCGCGCCCGCCACCTCGACGGTGCCGGCGTGGACGAACTGATCCTGCGCTATCGAGCGGCCTCCGCCGACCTCGCGGAGCTGAAGACGTCCGTCGGCGACACGCCCCAGGGCGCCTATCTCTCCACGATCCTCGCGGCGGCGCGTTTGCGCCTAACCGGCGCCGGCGACAACCTGATGGCGCAGACCACGCGGTTCTTCGCGCTGCAGTTGCCCGCCGCGCTGTTCCGGGTCCGCCGCACCACCGGGATCATCGCGGCGGCGTTCATCCTCATCTGGGTGCTGAGCGCCGCTTGGATCGCCGCCGACCCGGGCCGGATCGCCGCGCTGGGCCCGCCCGACGTGCTGCAGCAGTACGCCGAGGAGGACTTCGTCGACTACTACGAGCCGGCGGCGTCGTTCGCCGGGATGGTGTGGACGAACAACGCCTGGCTGGCCATGCAGTGCGTGCTGTTCGGAGTCACCGGGATCTGGCCGGTCTGGCTGCTCATGCAGAACGCGCTCGGTCTGGGCGTGGCGACGTCGGTGATGTCGGCGTACGGGCACCTCGACACGATGATCCTGCACATCCTGCCGCACGGGCTGCTGGAGATGACCAGCATCTTCGTCGCCGGTGCGGCCGGTCTGCACCTGTTCTGGGCGTGGGTGGCTCCCGGTCACCGCACCAGGGGGCAGGCGCTCGCCTCCGAGGGGCGGGCCCTCGCGACGATCGCCATCGGACTGGTGTTCGCCCTGGCGCTGTCGGGCCTCGTCGAGGGGTTCGTGACGGGATCGGCGCTGCCGTGGCCGGTGAAGATCGGCATCGGCGCCGCCGCTCTCGCGGTGTTCCTGTTCTACATGCTCGTCACGGGCCGGCGCGCCGTGCGCCGAGGCGAGACGGGCGATCTGGTCGAGTACGAGGCGGGCACGCCCACGCTCACCGCCGGCTGAGTCGACGCGACGCGGCTCACAGCCCGGGGCGGGGCACCTCCGCGCCGGCGACGCCGTCGAACAGGGCGCGGTACGCCACGCCGGCCAGCATCGCGCCGGCGATCGGGAACACGATGAAGACCCACACCTGAGCCAGCGGCTCGATGCCGCCGTAGATGGCCGTGGCGATCGAACGCGCCGGGTTCGCCGCGCCGTTGTCCACCGGAATGCTCACGAGGTGGATGAGCGTCAGCGTCAGGGCGATCACCGCGCCGGCGAACGGGGTTCCCCGCTCGGGATGGGTGGCCCCGAGGAACACCAGCAGCAGGAAGCCCGTCAGGATCACCTCGACGATGATGGCGGCGAGGACTCCGAACCCGCCGGGGGAGAGGGCGCCCCACCCGCTGCTCGCGAAGCCCGCGTCCTGCACGGTCGTGACCCATGTCTCCGGGCCGAACATGCCGATCAGGGTGAGGACGGTGGTCGCCACCACCGCGCCCGCCAGCTGGGCGACGATGTAGGGCAGCACGCCGCGCCACGGCATCCGCCCCGCCGCGGCGAGCCCGAGGGTGACGGCGGGGTTGAAGTGGCCGCCGGAGAGCGGGCCGAAGGCGTACATCGCGATCAGCAGCGCCAGTCCGAATCCCAGCGCGACCGCAACGTGAACAGACGCCGCGGAACCCGGGTCGGTGAAGAGCTCACCCGCGAACAGTGCGGTGCCGATCCCGCCGAACACCAGCAGGAACGCGCCGAATCCCTCGGCCGCGAGCTGGGCACCGAGCGACGGGGTCGAGGGCGTGGTGGGGTCGGTCATCGGATCGTTCCTTCGGGCGGGAAGCGGTGCGGTGCGGGTGAATCACATTCTCGCACTGCCGCGACGTCGGACACTGCCGGGCCGTGCGACACGCAGAGGCGCCCTCCGTCCCGTTCGACGGGGGCGGAGGGCGCCTCGTGGCGTCACCGTCGGGTCACTCGCCGACGCCGACCGGCTCCGGCTCGCCGAGCGGCGCGCCGGCCAGGGCCCGCAGCTGCGCGCCGAGGTCCTGGTCGACCTGCGTCCAGTACCAGAAGAAGCGCTCCTGGATGGCGGGGACGGTCAGCGCGTTGTACTGGCCCACGAGGGTCTGCACGAAGCGGGCGCGCTGCTCGTCGTCGAAGACCTCGCGGTACAGGATGCCGGCCTGACCGAAGTCGCTGTCGTCCGCACGCAGCGTGTAAGCGGCGCGCACCAGCTCGCCGTCGGACTCCCAGCTGGCCTCCACGCCGAGCAGCGGGTCGGCCTCGGGGCCGCCGGCCGCGCCGTAGGAGTTCGGCGTGTACACGCGGTGCTCGGCCGGGTTGAAGTGGTACTGCATCTGGCCCTCGTGCATGTAGTTGCGCACCTCGGCCGCGTGCGGCTGGTTGACCGGCAGCTGGTTGTAGTTCGCGCCGATGCGGTAGCGCTGCGCGTCACCGTACGAGAACACGCGCGCCATCAGCATCTTGTCCGGCGAGATGCCGGTGCCGGGAACCTGGTTGGCGGGCGAGAACGCGGCCTGCTCGATCTCCGCGAAGAAGTTCTGCGGGTTGCGGTTCAGCGTGAACGTGCCGACCTTGATGCGCGGGTAGTCCGACTTCGGCCACACCTTGGTGAGGTCGAACGGGTTGTAGCGGTAGGTCTTGGCCTCCTCGTAGGGCATGACCTGCACGTACACGTCCCACTTCGGGAAGTCGCCGCGCTCGATCGCCTCGTACAGATCGCGGCGGTAGTAGTCCGCGTCGGCACCGGCGATGCGCTCGGCCTCGTCGGCGTCCATGCGCTCCACGCCCTGGTGGGACAGGAAGTGGTACTTCACCCAGAACCGCTCGCCGGCGGCGTTCACCCACTGGTAGGTGTGCGAGCCGTAGCCGTTCAGGTGGCGCCAGCTGCGCGACAGGCCGCGGTCGCCCATCACGTAGGTGACCTGGTGGGCGGTCTCGGGCGACAGGGTCCAGAAGTCCCACTGCATGTCGGCGTTGCGCAGGCCCGAGGCGCCGAGGCGCTTCTGGGAGTGGATGAAGTCGGGGAACTTCATCGCGTCGCGCAGGAAGAAGGTGGGGGTGTTGTTCCCCACGATGTCGAGGTTGCCCTCCGTGGTGTAGAAGCGCAACGCGAAACCGCGCACGTCGCGCCAGGTGTCGGGAGAGCCCTGCTCGCCGGCGACGGAGGAGAACCGCAGCAGCGTCTCGCTCTTCGCGCCGGGCTGGAACACGGCGGCCCGGGTGTAGGCCGAGACGTCCTCGGTCACCTCGAACTCGCCGAACGCGCCACCACCCTTGGCGTGCGGGTTGCGCTCCGGGACGCGCTCGCGGTTGAACGAGGCGAGCTTCTCGACCAGGTAGCGGTCGTGCAGAGCGGTGATGCCGTCGGCGCCGACGGTGAGCGAGTGCGCATCGCTCGCCACCGGGGTTCCGGTCTGTGTCGTGGTTGCGGGCTTGTCAGCCATTGCCATTCCTTTCGCATTCGGGACAGAGGGCTCGATAGATGACCGCGGCTTCGAGGATGCGCATGCCGTGGTCGCCGGACGGATGCAGACACGGGGCGGCGCCCACGGCGCAGGCCACGTCCTCGACGCGACCGCACCGCACGCACTGCACGTGATGATGGTTGTCGTCGGCGTGCTGCATCTCATACAGCGCGCTGCCGACGTCCGGAAGATTGACCCGGCGCACCACGCCTGCTGCCGTGAGATCGCCGAGGATGCTGTGCACTGTGGCCAGGGCGATCCCCGGGACGCCGTCGCGCACCCGCCGGTACACCGCATCGGCCGATGCGTGCGGAGCCGCCTGCAGCGCATCGATGACGGCGATCCGCTGCGCGGTGACGCGCAGGCCCGCGGCGTGCAGGCGCTCGGAGACGGCGTGGGGGGTCATGACGCCAGCCTAGCTAATCCTGAGTCATTCGTGAAAACGAATCGCTCAGGAAAGGAGTCAGAGCCGGCCCGCCGCCTTCAGTTCGAGGTAGCGGTCCGCGATCCGCGGGGGCAGTTGCTCCGGGTCGGCCGCGATGGCCTCGCCGCCGGCGCGCCGCACGGCGTCTGCGACGATCTGCGCGTCGCGCATCGTGCGTTCGGCGGCCGCGGCGAGGTACACGTCCATGCGGGAACCCCGGCGCCGCGCCAGCTGCTCGATGCTGTCGTCGGTGCTCGAGCCCACCAGCACCGTGGTGGCACGCGAGGCGTCCGGGAAGGCGCCGAGGAAGCCGCGTGCGGACTCGGCGGCGTCCTGCGCAGTGAGCACCACGATGAGCGACGGACGGGTGGTCAGGGTGCGCACGGCCGCGAACGCGCCGGCCCAGTCGGTGTCGACGAGCCGGGCGTGCACGGGGGCCATCGCGTCGGTCAGTGCGGGCAGGAGTGCTGCCCCGTCGACGCCCGTCACCCGCGCCCTGGCGATGCGGTCGTACATCAGCAGGTGGACGTGATCCCCCGCGCGCGCGGCGAGCGCCGCCAGCAGCAGGGCGGCCTCCAGAGACGCGTCCAGACGCGTGCTGTCGCCGACGCGCGCGGCCGCCGTGCGGCCGGTGTCGATCAGGATCACCACGTGGCGGTCGCGTTCAGGGCGCCAGGTGCGCAACATGGTCGTGCCCGCTCGCGCAGTGGCGCGCCAGTCGATCGAGCGCACATCGTCACCGCGCACGTACTCGCGCAGCGAGTCGAACTCCGTGCCCTGCCCCCTGACCTGGATGGATGTGTTGCCGTCCAGCTCGCGCAGGCGGGCGAGTCGTGACGGCAGGTGCTTGCGGGAGGTGAACGCCGGCAGCAGCCGAAGGGCACCGCGCACTGTGTGCGTGGCCTGGCGTCCGGCGAGACCCAGCGGACCGCGCGAGCGGATCACCACGAACTCGCTGACGAGCTCGCCGCGGCGCCGGGGGAGCAGCGGGATGCGCACCCGGCGCCGCTCGCCGGGCGGGATGCTGATCCGCGGCCGCTCGGCCGGCGCGCCGGCGGTCGGCTGCCAGGCGTCGCGGAGCCGGCCGTGCAGGGCCCGACGGCCGGTGTTCTGCACGGCGACGGACACCGTCACCTGTTCGCCGAGCCTGGCGCGGGCCGGCACCTGCCTGGTGACGACGACCGCGCGCGGGCCGGCGGCCAGGGCGACGTCCACCGCGACGAGGGCGATGCACAGCAGCAGCCAGGCGCCGAAGACCGCCCAGGCCGACATGCCGAGCGCGCTGAGCAGCACGACCGGCACGACGCCGAGCCCGACCAGCAGCGCGGGGAGCGCGGTGAGGAACATTCAGATCGGGACCCTGGTCTGCTGCACCACCGACTGCAGCACGGCGTCGGCCGACACGCCCTCCATCTGCGCATCAGGACGCAGCTGCAGGCGATGCCGCCACACCGGCATGAGCATCATCTGGACGTGATCGGGCGTGACGGCGGACGAGGAGTTCAGCCACGCCCACGCCTTCGCCGCGCCGAGCAGCGCGGTCGACGCGCGCGGGCTCGCCCCCAGCTCCACCGACGGCGACTGGCGGGTGGCCCGCGCGAGGTCGACCACGTATCCGAGCACGTCGTCGGTGACCTGGACGCGCGCGACGGCATCCTGAGCCGCGCGGATCTCCTCCGGGTTCACCACCGGATTCACGCCGGTGAGCGCGCGCGGTGAGAACCCCTCGGCGTGCAGCCGGAGCACCGACACCTCGGCGTCGCGCTCCGGCATCCCGACGACCAGCTTCATCAGGAACCGGTCCAGCTGCGCCTCCGGCAGCGTGTACGTGCCCTCGTGCTCCACCGGGTTCTGCGTCGCGGCGACCAGGAACGGCTCGGGCAGCGGGCGGCTGGTGCCGTCCGCCGACACCTGCCGTTCCTCCATCGCTTCGAGCAGCGCGGCCTGGGTCTTGGGCGGGGTGCGGTTGATCTCGTCGGCGAGCAGGATGTTGGTGAACACCGGCCCTGCGCGGAACTCGAACTCCCCGGTGCGGGCGTCGTAGACGAGCGAGCCGGTGACGTCGCCCGGCATCAGGTCCGGTGTGAACTGGACACGCTTGGTGTCCAGCCCGATCGCCCTGGCGAAGCTGCGCACGACGAGAGTCTTGGCGACCCCGGGCACGCCCTCGAGCAGCACGTGCCCGCGGGCGAGCAGGGCGACGAGCAGGCCGGTCACGGTGCCGGCCTGGCCGATGACGGCCTTGTCGACCTCGGCCCGCACACGGTGCATGGCCTGGCGCAGGGCGGCGTCGTCGATCGCGGCTGGTGCGGTGGTCTCGGTCGTCACGGGACGTTCCTTTCGATGTGGACGGCGTTCTCAACGGCCGCTTCGAGTTCGGCGAGCTTGCGTGCCAGATCGACGAGATCGCGATCGGTGGCGGGCGGGGGGCCGCCGAGAAGCTCGTACAGCGATCCACGCGGCACGCGCAGGCGATCGGATGCCGCATCGGCGACCTCCCTGACGCCGGCGCGGACGCTCAGCCCGAGCCGGCGCGACAGGCGCGACACCGTGCCCTCGCGGATGGCCGCACCGGCGTGCGCAGCATCCGCCGCCTTCGCGGTCAGGCGTGCACGCCCCTGCATGGTCTCCGAGGCGCGCACGGTGACCGGGAGGGATTCGGCCACGAGCGGGCCGAACCGGCGCCCGCGCCAGCACGCGGCGGCGATGCCGGCGAGCATCAGGAGCAGGATGGCCGGGGTCACCCATTCGGGCGTGAGAGAGCCGAGCGTGTCCTCCTGCTGACCGGTGATGTCGCTGTCCTGGAACGAGGGGACGTACCAGATCACGCGGTCGGTCTGTGCGAGCAGAGCCAGCCCGAGGGCGGCGTTGCCGTCTTCGGCGAGCGCGGCGTTCGAGAAGAGACGGGAGCCCTCGACCAGCGTGACCAGACGGCCGTCGCGCTCGGCGCGCAGCACCGCCGCGTCCCCCGAGCCGTCGCGGAAGCAGCCGTCGACGCCCGCGTCGGGACGGAACAGGCGATCCGCCTCGATGGTCCCCACCCTGGCGAACTCGCTGACGGTGCACCCCGCCTCGACTCGCCCGCCCCCGGGGTCGGCGGGGTCGCCGAGGTCGAGCAGACGCAGCATCCGCGAGCTGCTGGTGAGCAGGACGACGCGGTCGGCGCTGCCCACCAGCCCCTCTGCGGCCGCGTCGGTGAGGGTGAACGGATCGGTCAGCACGAGGGTCGTGTCGTCGTCGACCCCGGCGGCGGCTTCGGCACGGCTGCCGGTGACGCTGACCTCCACGCCCTGCTGGCGCGTCAGCTCGGCGAGGGCCTTGCCGCCGGCGGGCGCGACGCTGTCGGGGTGCAGCGCGCCGGTCAGGTCGGGCTGCGTGGCGACGAACCGCAGCGACAGCAGCGAGACCCCGAGCAGCAGTGCGGCCACGAACACCCACCCGAGGACCTTGCCCAGTCGCCGCGGCCGGGGAGCGGCGGTGGAGGACGGCCCGCGATCGGCCGCGTCGTCGGTCTCGGGGCGCTCGCGCTGCGGGGTCGCGGGTACCAGCAAGGATGTCATGCCGGCACCCCCTGCAGGTCGGGCGCAGCGGATGCCAGCAGGGGAGCAGCACCGCGGAGGGCATCGTCGGTCGCAGCGAGAGCGCGGTACCCGGTCTCGGTGGCGGGCACGCGCAGGTAGCGGACGGAGTCGAACATCACCGCGGCGTCGTGCAGGCGGTCGGCGAAACCCGGGAACGGCACGGCCGCCTCGCGGGCGATGCCCTGGGCGGTGGCGCCCGGCGCCGGGTCGATGAGGTCGCGCTCGAGCAGGTCGCGGGCGAGGCCGCGGAAGCGCAGCACCACGGCTTCGTCCCAGTCCCCCTCACGCGCGCGCTTCTCGGCGTCGGCGCGCAGCTGCGCGGCCGTGCGCTCGTCGCGCACACCGAGCAGGTCGCGATGCCTCCGTACGGCGCGCGACGCGCGCGGCCGCCCCCACACCAGCAACGCCACGATGAGCGTCGCGACGACCACGATGACGATCAGCGTGGTGGCGAAAGGTGCGATGGTGCCGGTGCCCTCGCGGTCGAACAGCTCGAGGAACCAGCGGAACACGTCGGCCATCAGGTTGTCGAACCAGGTCGGCTTCGCCGCCTGATAGGCGGGTTTCGCGAGCTCCTGCTCCGCCCATTCGCGCGCCTCATCCCCGTCGGGGATGAACACGTCGGCCGGGAGGAGCAGGCTCACTGCGACCCGCCGGGTGGGGCCCAGGGGCTCTGCGAGGACGGTGGCATCACCTCGGGCCGGGGCGGCGGTCCAACGGGCGCCGGCGGGACCGGGGGAGTGGCGTAGCCGGGCGCCGGAGGGGTGTGGCCGGGCTGCGCGGGCGGGTACGGCTGCGCAGGCGGGTACCCCTGCGCGGCGGGCGGGTACGCGGGCGGGTACGGCTGCGCGGCGGGCTGGTAGCCGGGCGCGGGCGGGTGCGGCTGCGGCGGGCCCGCCGGGCGGATCGGCGCCTGGACGGGCGGAGGCGCGCTGGAGACGGCGCGTGCGGGGTCGACAGCGAACGGATCGCCGAGCTGCTCGTCCGGGACGCCGAGCGGGCTGCGTTCCACGTGCGCGATGAGGGTCTGGTCGAGCCCCTCGTACCGCATCCGGCTGTCCAGATAGATGAGGGTGGCGGCGGTGCCCTGCACCACCAGCGTGATGGCCTGCACGGCCAGCACGAGCACCTGTGGGAGCACGGTGGCGGCGATGAACCCGACGACCGCGGTCGGCTCCTGATCGGCGGTCGGGGCGATGATGCCGCCGAGGATGCCGGAGAGGATGGTGCCGGGCAGGCTGACCACCTGAGTGGCGAGCCCCATGATCATCCCGACCAGGAACATCACGCCGAGCGCAGGCCAGAACCGTCCGCGGGTGAGCCGCCAGGAGCGCACGATGGCGCCGCGGAGCGTGGCGCGTTCCAGCACCAGCGACGACGGCACGAGAAGCAGCTTGGTGCCCAGCCAGACCGTCAGCGGGATGCTGCCGAGTACGAGAAGCAGGGCGAGGATCACGGCGATGCCGATCGACGCCTCGTCGAAGCCGGATCCCGCCATGATGCCGAACACGACGCCGAACACCAGCGCCAGGGCACCGAGGACCACGAGCGCCTGCAGCAGCGCCCACGCCCACAGTCGCCAGAAGGCCGGACGCACCCGCCCCCACAGCAGTCGCAGGGGCGCCTTGCGGCCGACCGCGGCGAACGCCACGTCGGCGGCGACGAGACCCTGCACCACGGCGGTGAAGGCGACGCTCGCCAGGGCGAGCGCCACCCCGACGATCACGTTGATCGCGATGGTGCCGGCCAGCACCGGACCGTAGTCGGGCGACCCGATCGGCACCGTCTGCAACCGGCCCAGGGTGAGCGCGAGGGCGAGGATCATCAGCCCGACGGTGGCGAACATCACCCCGAGCTGTACGGCGACGGCGAACCCGAAGAGCACCTTGGGGTTGTGGCGCAGCGCGCTGAACGCGCGGCCGAGCAGCATCCCGAATGTCATCGGATGCAGCGGGATCGCACCCCTCCTCGGGGCCGGTGTCCAGCTCTGACCGCTCACGCGCACTCCCTCCGCTGTGCCCTCCCCATCGTGGCACATCGACGTCACGGCGCCGACCGGTCCTGCTTCCCTGGCTGCGGGCGATTTCTCAAGTAGGCTGAAACGAGTTGCGATCGGGCTGGGTCTCGCCGGTCGCTGCGGAACGAAAGATGGGGCTGGGCTGAAGATGACCTCACGGATCCTCGTGGTCGACGACGACACGGCTCTGGCCGAGATGATCGGCATCGTGTTGCGCACCGAGGGGTTCGAGGCGCTGTTCTGCGCCGACGGCGCCCAGGCGGTGGAGGAGTGGCGTTCCTCCCGTCCCGATCTGGTGCTGCTCGACCTCATGCTCCCCGGCATGGACGGGATCGAGATCTGCACCCGCATCCGTGCCGAGTCGGGCGTGCCGATCATCATGCTCACGGCCCGCAGCGACACGGCCGACGTGGTGCGCGGCCTGGAAGTGGGCGCCGACGACTACATCGTCAAGCCGTTCAACCCCAAGGAGCTGGTCGCCCGGATCCGCACGCGCCTGCGTCCGGCGCCGCAGACCGGCACGGAGGTGCTCAGGGTCGGGGACCTCACCATCGACGTCGACGCGCACGAGGTGCGTCGCGGCACCACGCCGATCGCGCTGACCCCGCTGGAGTTCCAGCTGCTGGTGGCACTGGCGTCCAAGCCGCAGCAGGTGTTCTCCCGCGAGATGCTGCTCGAACAGGTGTGGGGCTACCACTACAAGGCGGACACCCGTCTGGTGAACGTGCACGTGCAGCGACTGCGGGCGAAGGTCGAGCTCGACCCCGACAACCCGCGCATCGTGATGACCGTCCGCGGCGTCGGCTACCGTGCCGGGAGCGCCGGCTAGGAGCCCGCGATGATCGCCACGAACGCCGCCGCGGTGCCGAGGGCGCTGTGGCGGGAGCCACGGCGGTGGCCCGACACCCTCGCCGCCGTCTGGACGCGGTCCATGCGGTTCCGCACCATCGCGATCACGCTGCTGCTGACCTCGCTCGCCATTCTCATCACGTGCGTGACCATGGCGCTGGTGATCCGCAGCGACCTGTTCGAGTCCCGCAAGGACGAGGCGCTGGGCAACGCCAAGGGGACGGTCTCGCAGGCGCAGCGGGTGCTGGACTCCGCCGATGTCGGCGACGACCGCACCGCCATGCTCACGCTGTGGCGCTCGGTGCAGGAGGAGCTCGGCCGGGGTGCATCCTCCCGGATGATCGCCGGATTCCCCGCCGAGCTGTACGACGCCGGGTTCGCCCCTCCGGGCTTCGCCAACCAGCTCACCGCCGAGCAGCTCAGCAGCGGGTTGCGGGCGCGCGTGCAGAGCATGAGCGACCGGCAGGCCTGGCAGTCCATCTCCCTGCCGCAGCCCGACGGCCGGGACGCGCCGGGCATCGTGGTCGGACAGCAGCTGCTGGTGCCCGACGTGGGGGTGTACGAGGTGTACATCGCCTACGACCTGTCCGATGCGGAGGAGACGCTGCTGTTCGTCCAGCGCACCCTGTGGCTTGCGGGCATCGCGCTGGTCGCGATCGTCGCCGTGATCTCCTGGCTGGTGCTGCGCTCGGTGTCGTCGCCGATCATCGAGGCGGCGGAGACCAGCGCTCGCCTCGCCGCGGGAGACCTGGAGGTGCGGCTGCCGGTACGAGGTGAGGACGAGCTGGCCACGCTGGGGCGCTCGTTCAACGCCATGGCCGACAGCATCGAGGCGCAGATCAAGGAGCTGGCGGAGCTGTCCCTGGTGCAGCAGCGGTTCGTGTCCGACGTGTCTCACGAGTTGCGCACCCCGCTGACCACCATCCGGCTCGCCGCAGAGATGATCAACGATCAGCGGGACGGGTTCGACCCGACCACCGCCCGCACCGCCGAGCTGCTGCACACCCAGGTGCAGCGCTTCGAGACCCTGCTCGCCGACCTGCTGGAGATCAGCCGGTACGACGCCGGCTCCGTGCAGCTCGAGGTGGAGGCGACCAGCCTCGCCCAGTTGGCCGAGGAGGTGGTCGAGCAGCTGCGGCCGCTGGCCGCCACGCACGACACCGAGCTGCGCTTCGTCGCCCCCGGCGGGTACTCACCAGTGGACATGGACCCGCGGCGGGTGCGCCGGGTGCTGCGCAACCTGATCGGCAACGCGATCGAGCACGGCGAAGGGCATCCGATCGTCATCACGGTGGACAGCAACCAGCACGCCGTGGCCGTGGGCGTGCGCGACTTCGGGATGGGCATGCGCCCGGAAGAGGCGGAGCGGGTGTTCGACCGGTTCTGGCGCGCCGACCCCTCGCGACGCCGGACCATCGGCGGAACCGGGCTGGGCTTGTCGATCGCGCTCGGCGACGCCCGGCTGCACGGCGGAACGCTCGAGGTGTGGTCGGAGCTGGGGGCCGGGTCGCACTTCGTGCTCACCATTCCGCGCACTCCCGACGGTGTCGACGGCGCCGGGCCGGTGCCACTCGAACCGCAGGACACCCTGGGCGGCATCGGCGGGATCGCGGGCGTCACCGAGCCGATCCGCGTGCCGCCGGATGTGGACGCCGCGCGGACGGCATCCGGAGAGGAGGACGACGCATGAGACTCTCTCGCGCACTCAGGGCCGTGCTCGTGGCCGCGACCGCGCTGTCGCTGGTCGCCTGCGCCGGGCTGCCCACCTCCGGACCCGTGAACGTCGGCCTCGCCCTTGGCGACGATGGCGACGTGCCCGACTTCGCCCAGCTCGCCTCAGGGCCGATGCCGGGGGCGAACCCGCGCGAGATCGTGTCCGGCTTCCTGTTGGCGGCCATCACCCCCGCCGACGACTGGGCCACCGCCCGCGAGTTCCTCACCGAGGATCTGCGGGACGACTGGAAGCCGCAGGCCGGTGTGACGATCGACAGCACCGTCTCGTCGCGGGTGATCGATGCCGACGTCGACGAGGAGAGCGAGGAGGCGGAGGACGCGACCGCCGCCGCGGTGCGCGTGCAGCTGGATCAGGTCGCCGAGCTGGACGGCACCGGCGCCTACAGCGAGGCGACCGGCACTGCCAGGACGGCGTTCCGCCTGGTGCGTGAGAAGGGCGGCGAGTGGCGGATCTCCGAAGCCCAGGACGGCATCGTGCTCGATGCCGACAGCTTCAGTCGGGCGTACAAGAAGCACGCCCTGCAGTACTTCGATCAGAGCTGGACCCACCTCGTGCCGGACGTGCGGTGGTTCCCGGCGGCGTGGCCGACGGCCGCCGACGCCAGACGCGGCTCCATGGCGACGGTCATCACTCGGGCTCTGGTGGCCGGTGAGCCGAGCCCGTGGCTCGCTCCGGCCGTCCGCAGCGCGTTCGTCGGCGACGTCGCGCTGGCGCGCGACGCGGTGCCGGTGGACTCCTCGCAGGTCGCGGAGGTGGCGCTCACCCGCGCGGCGCTGTCGGCCTCCGGGCAGGCGCTGGCACGGATGCGCACCCAGCTGGAGGCCAGCCTCGCCGGACTCGGTGTCTCCGAGGTCAGGTTCACCGTCGACGGCACGACCCTCGAGGCCAACCGGGTCGCGCTCGACCCGCCGGCCGACAGCGGGGTCCTGGTGCTCACCGACGACACCTTCGGCAGCACCCGAGGGGTCGAGGTGTCGCCGCTGTCCGGCATCACCGCGCAGATCGCGAAGATCACCGAGCCGATCGCGGCAATCGACGTCGCCGCCGACGGCGGCATGGCGGCCGTGCAGTTGACCGACGGCAGAGTGCTCGCGGTCAGCGACGGTGACACGGTGGTGCTCGACGAGCGCGCCGGGCTGGTCGCGCCGTCCGTCGACCTGTTCGGGTTCACCTGGTCGGTGCCGCGCGACCGGCCGTCCGAGCTCAGCGCCTGGAACCGGGAGGTGGAGGCGAACCGGGTGGCGCAGGCATGGCCGGATGCCGGATCGATCAGCCACCTGCGGGTGTCGTCGGACGGCGCCAGAGTCGCCGCGGTGCTCTCCGAGGGCGGTCAGCGCCGACTGGTCGTCGCCGCCGTCATCCGCGGTGAGGACGGGGTGCCCAGCCAGCTGGGCGAGGTGCGGGACGTCGCCAGGATCGCCGGCACGGTGCAGGGCCTGGCCTGGCAGGGAGTGGATGCGCTCCTCGTGCTGTCCGCCGCCACCGATCCGCTCCTGACCACGCACATCGTGGGCGGCCCGGCTACGGCGATCACGGCTCCGGACGGAGCGCTCGCCATCAACGGCGCCCGCTCGGCCGACGGGGTGCGGGTCCTCGGATCGGACGGTGTGCTGTACGCCCAGCGCGGATCGTCCTGGCAGGAGTGGCTCACCGGCGTGCGCGTCCTCGCCACCCGCGCCGGCTACTGACCCGCGCCCCGGCTCGCGGCCCCGCTCGCGGCCCCGCGGACGAGACTTATCTTTCGGCATGAGACAGGGCCGTAGATGTCATGTCTCACGCAGAAAGATAAGTCTCGCGAGGGGGGTTGTTCCTGCACAGAGCGGATGCTGCAGCGGGTTGTGCACAGCGGCCGGGCCGACGGCCCGACCGGGAACGCCGCATCCGGCATCCTCGGGGGATGCTCTCCGACTCCGCCGCCGTCATCGGGCGGGAGATCCTGGCGTTCCTGCTGGCCGCCGCCTGCCCCGGCTGCGACCGGCCGGGCACGCTGCTGTGCGACGGATGCCTGCTGCGCCTCGCCCCGGTGAACCTGCGGTCGACCACACCCGGCGGTCTGCCCGTTGTCGCGGCGCTGTCGTACGAGGGCGTCGCAGCGCGCTGCATCCGGCGACTGAAGGAGGAGGGCGCCACGCTGCTGGCGCATCCGCTGGGCGAGGCGCTCGCGCAGGCGAGCCGCGAGGCGGGCGCTGCGGGACGAACCATTGTCCCGGTGCCCACCACCGGCTCCGCCTTCCGCCGTCGCGGCTACCGGGTTCCCGAGGTGCTCGCGCGGCGCGCGGGACTGACCCCGAGGCGGCTGCTCGCCCCCGCCCGCGGCACGGCCGATCAGCGGGCGCTGGGCCGGGAGGAACGGGCGAGCAACGTGGCAGGAAGCATGCGGGCGACGGGCGGCGCGACCGGCGTGGGGGAGGTCCTGATCGTCGACGACGTGGTCACCACGGGCGCCACGTTGGACGAGGCGGCACGCGCGTTGCGCGCCGCCGGGATGCGCCCGGTCGGCGCTTTGGCGCTCGCTGCGACGCCGCGCAGGAGACACTCGGGAAACACGGGCTGAACGGGTAGTGACATCGGGGCATCCGGCGACTACGGTAGGGCATCACAAGGCGACCACGGTCCGCCCTTGGCCGGGAGGACCGGGACAAGGAGGCAGTGATGGAAACGAGCATCGTCGGCGTCGGAGTGAGCATCTCCGACCGGTTCCGCTCGGTTGTCGAGGAGAAGGTGGCGCGCATCCAGACGCTCGCGCCGCGCGCCCTCCGACTCGAGGTCAAGGTCACCCACCGCGCCTACCGCAACGGCCGCGTGCCGGACGAGACCGTGGAGCTCACGCTCCTCGGCAAGGGCCCGGTCGTGCGTGCGGAGGCCGTCGACGCGGACAAGTTCACCGCGCTGGATCTCGCCCTCGACAAGCTCGCCGAGCAGCTGCGCCGTGCGAAGGAGAAGAGGATCGACGGACGGCACCATCCCCGGGGCGCGCACTTCGAGAAGGGCAGCGGATCGCTGGCCGGCATCGACGTGCAGCCGGCGTCCGTGGACGTGCTGCAAGCCGTCGCGACCGGCGCCATCCCTGTCCAGCAGGAGGAAGAGGAGCAGTACTCGCCGGTCGTCATCCGCACCAAGACCTTCGAGCCGGAGTGGATGACCGTCGAAGAGGCCGTCGACCGCATGGAGCTGGTCGGACACGACTTCTTCCTGTTCGTCGATGCGCGCACCGACCACCCGAGCGTCGTGTACCGCCGCAAGGGATGGGACTACGGTGTGATCTCCCTCACCACGCAGGCGCCGCCCGACGAGGAGGACGAGGCTCTGGCATCCTGAACGCGAAGAGGCGCCCTTCCCCGCGGGGAGGGCGCCTCTTCCATGTCCGGAGCGGGCGGGTCAGTCGAAGAACCCGTCCAGCAGGCTGCCGATCACGAGGCCGCCGAGCACACCGGAGACGATGTCGCCGCCGCCAGGTCCGCGCCGGCCGCCGCCCCAGCCGTCGCCGCCCCAGCCCGGGTCGCGCGGTCGGGAGGAGTCGATGTCGCGCTGGGCGAGCTGCAGCGCCTCGGATGCCAGCTGCGCGACGCGCCGCGCGGCGTGCAGCGCGTCCTCGCGGGTGTCCTCGGCGGGCAGCAGCGCGGGCACGTCCACGCGCAGTCGCTCGGCCTCGGCGAGCCGGGTGCGGGCGTCGGCGCCGATCCACCCACGGTGGCCGGCGATCAGTCCGCGGGCGACTCCGAGCTGACGGTCCGCGTCATCGAGGGCGTGCTGCACCTGCGCGATCGAGGGGAGCGGATGCTCGGCGCGGTAGCGTGCCTTGGCGACCGCCTGATCGAGCGCGCTGTTCGCGGTGCGCAGCCGGGTGAGTTCGGCGAACGGATCGTTCGGGGTGCCGGGAGGCGCCAGCTCCGCCAGCGCGGACTCCAGCTCGGCGAGGGCGGCCGTGACCTCCGGCGTCTGCGGCACGGCGCGGGCGGCGACGACGTCGCCGCGGGAGTCGGCCACCACATCGGCCAGCGTGGACTCGGCGCGCAGCGCCTGGATCTCGAAGTCCTCGACCGCGTCGATCAGCGCCTCGGCCCGCCGCACCGCCTCGGTCGCGGTCTCCAGCGCCAGGTTGGCCTCCTCGTTCCGCCGGGCGGCGCGGCGGCGCTCGGACACGTCGGCGCTGTGCGTGGCGAACGCGATGAGCTGTTCGGCTTCGTCGGCAGACGACGCGATGCGGTGCATCGCCGAGTCGGCGTAGCGGCTGGACAGCCGCTCGATGGTGGTGCGGGCGTGCGGGATGCGGCCGGCGAGGGACTCGGCGTCCCGCCGGACCTGGGCGATGATCTCCGGAGCGCGGCGCACCTTGGCCACGGTCTCGGCGAGCTCGCCGGTCTTCTCGTCCAGCAGGTTCTCGGCCCACTCGCACAGCTGCACGATGCGCGCGTTGCGGGTGCGCAGCTCCTCGACGGTGTCCGGGATCTCGTCGTGGTTCAGCTGGTGCAGTTGGAACGCCTCCCGCAGGTGCGTGCGAACCGCGTCGAGGGCCGCCTTCAGATCCGCGGTGAGCGACTCGCCCAGTTCCGCCTGGGCGAAGGCCAGTTCGTCCGTGGTGGTGCGGATGCGCTCGTCCGCCCCGACGAGCGCCTGCTCTGCGCGTCGGGCGAGGTCGGCGTCCTGCGCCGCGAGCTCCTCTTGATCACGTTTGCGTCTGCCCCAGAATCCGGCCATGGGACGATCCTACGGTCGTCGCCGTCCGGCGCGCCTGAGGTCGGGTGCGCCTTCGGCGAACGCCCAGCGGGCGCGGGCACCCGCCCCGAGCCTCAGACGGTGGCGACCCCGGCGGCGACCCGCTTCGCGGGCCGTCCCCGCTTCGGCCGCTCGGCAGTGAGGGCGAGGCCCATGGCGTGCCGTGGGTGCCGCAACAGACGGTGCTCGATGTGATCCAGCCAGCGCAGTTCCGCCTCAGCGGCGAAGATCATCGAGTCGACGACCACAGACCGCGCGAACTCCTCGGCGGTCGCGTCCTCGCGATCCGGATCCGCGCCGTCGGGGCGTCCGGGTCGGGCGGCGCGCAGCGATTCCAGCCGTCGTAGCGAGGCCGCACGCTGTGTGCGGATCGCCTCCGCCGCGTCGACACCGGGGAGCGTCGCGGCGACCGCCAACTTGATCGCGAGCTCGTCGCGCGTACCGCGCTCTCGTTCGACGGGGAGACTCAGCCAACGCGCCACCTCTCCGGATCCGGCGTCGGTGATGCGCCAGTACACGTGACCCTGGGCGTCGGGTTCGCCTCTGGCGACAAGACCGTCGCGTTCCAGGCGCTCCAGAGTGTTGTAGATCTGACCCACGTTCAGGGGCCACACCGATCCGGTGCGCCGGTCGAACTCGGCGCGCAGCTGGTACCCGTAGCAGGCACCCTGATCGAGGATCGCCAGGATCGTCTGGCGTACGGACATGGGAGCTCCTGCGGGTTTCCGGGTAATTGATTTCCCAGCATAGGACGTGTCCCGCTCGCCTCGCGGCGGGCCGTGCGGTTTCGCGCCAGGGCGGCGCGCGGTTCAGGGCATGCCGAGGTCACGGGCCGGTAACATGGCACGGTATGCCCGGCCCGACTCAACGGCGGGCGAGACCCACACAAGGGAGACATCCGTGGCGAATCCTCTCGAGAAGCTGCTGCGCGCGGGCGAAGGACGCATCCTCCGCCGCCTCAGGCAGGTCGTGAAGGCCGTGAACGCGCTGGAAGAGGACTTCGAGAAGCTCACCGACGAGGATCTCCGCAACGAGACCGCCGAGCTGCGCGCCCGCTTCGACAAGGGCGAGACCCTCGACCAGCTGATGCCGGAGGCGTTCGCGGCCGTCCGCGAGGCGGCCAGGCGCACCCTCGGCATGCGCGCCTACGACGTGCAGATCATGGGTGGTGCCGCGCTGCACTTCGGCAACATCGCCGAGATGAAGACCGGTGAGGGCAAGACGCTCGTCGCCACGTTCCCGGCATACCTGAACGCGATCGCCGGCAAGGGCGTGCACGTCATCACCGTGAACGACTTCCTCGCCTCGTACCAGTCCGAACTGATGGGCCGCGTCTACCGCGCACTCGGCATGACGACCGGCACGATCGTGTCGGGGCAGAACCCCGAGGTGCGCCGTGCCCAGTACGCCGCCGACATCACCTACGGCACGAACAACGAGTTCGGGTTCGATTACCTGCGCGACAACATGGCGTGGCGCAAGGAGGATCTCGTCCAGCGCGAGCACTTCTTCGCGATCGTCGACGAGGTGGACTCGATCCTCATCGACGAGGCACGCACGCCGCTGATCATCTCGGGCCCGTCGTCCGGCGAGGCGAACCGCTGGTTCACCGAGTTCGCGAAGATCGCGCGCACGCTCGAACCCGGAGTCGACTACGAGGTCGACGAGAAGAAGCGCACCGTCGGCGTGCTGGAGCCGGGTATCGAGAAGGTCGAGGACTACCTCGGCATCGACAACCTGTACGAGTCGGCGAACACCCCGCTGATCTCGTTCCTCAACAACTCGATCAAGGCTCTCGCGCTGTTCAAGCGCGACACCGACTACGTCGTCATGAACGACGAGGTGATGATCGTCGACGAGCACACCGGACGCATCCTGGTCGGCCGGCGCTACAACGAGGGCATCCACCAGGCGATCGAGGCGAAGGAGGGCGTGCCCGTCAAGGCGGAGAATCAGACCCTCGCGACCGTCACGCTGCAGAACTACTTCCGCCTGTACGAGAAGCTCGCCGGCATGACCGGTACGGCCGAGACCGAGGCCGCCGAGTTCATGTCGACCTACAAGCTCGGCGTGGTGCCCATCCCCACCAACCGGCCGATGATCCGCAAGGACCAGCCCGACCTGGTCTACAAGAACGAGCAGGCAAAGTTCACGCAGGTGGTCGAGGACATCGCCGAGCGGCATGCGAAGGGCCAGCCCGTGCTGGTCGGCACCGTCAGCGTCGAGAAGAGCGAGTACCTGTCGCGGCTGCTCGCCAAGAAGGGCATCAAGCACGAGGTCCTGAACGCCAAGAACCACGCGCGCGAGGCCGAGATCGTCGCCCGCGCCGGAAAGCTCGGCGCGGTGACCGTCGCCACCAACATGGCCGGTCGTGGAACCGACATCATGCTCGGCGGCAACGCGGAGTTCCTCGCGGTGCAGGAACTCAAGGCGAAGGGCCTGGACCCGGAGGAGACCCCCGAGGAGTACGAGGTCGCGTGGGACGAGACCTACGAGGCCATGAAGAAGCAGGTCGCCGAGGAGGCCGAGAAGGTCATCGAGGCCGGCGGTCTCTACGTGCTCGGCACCGAGCGGCACGAGTCGCGCCGCATCGACAACCAGCTCCGGGGGCGTTCCGGTCGTCAGGGTGACCCCGGTGAGAGCCGCTTCTACCTGAGCCTCACCGACGACCTCATGCGGCTGTTCCAGTCCGGCGCCGCGGAGGCCATTCTCGCGCGCACCAACTTCCCGGACGACGTGCCGATCGAGTCCACCCTGGTCAGCAGGGCGATCCGCAGCGCGCAGGCGCAGGTCGAGGCGCGCAACGCCGAGATGCGCAAGAACGTGCTGAAGTACGACGACGTTCTCAACCGGCAGCGCGAGGCGATCTACGCCGACCGCCGTCACATCCTGCACGGCGACGACATCGCCGACCGGGTGCGTCACTTCATCGAGGACGCGATCGGCGGCATCGTCGACGACCACACCGCAGAGGGGCACGCCGACAGCTGGGACTTCGACGCGCTGTGGGCGGAGCTGAAGACCCTGTACCCGGTCGGCGTCACGATCGACGAGGTCGTCGCCGAGGCCGGCGACCGCAAGGGCGGCATCACCGCCGAGGCGCTCAAGCGCGAGCTGCTGTCCGACGCGCTGATCGCGTACGAGCGCCGCGAGGAGGCGCTCGGCGAGGCGGCCACCCGTGAGCTCGAGCGACGAGTGGTGCTGCAGGTGCTGGACCGTCGCTGGCGCGACCACCTGTACGAGATGGACTACCTGAAGGATGGCATCGGCCTGCGCGCGATGGCGCAGCGCGACCCGCTGATCGAGTACCAGCGCGAGGGCTACGCGATGTTCCAGTCGATGATGGGCCAGATCAAGGAGGAGTCGGTCGGCTACCTGTACAACCTCGAGGTCGAGGTGCGCCGTGCCGGGTCGGACCAGGCGCAGGTGGAGGCCAAGGGTCTCGCGGATGCGCAGCCCGAGCAGAAGCTGGAGTACTCCGCGCCCAACGACGCCGGCGACGTGGAGGTGCGCAACGAGCGCGGTCAGGTGCAGCAGGCGGCTACCGCTCGCCTGCGCCAGGCGGCATCCGCGGCACAGACTCCCGCAGCGGAGGAGGGCGCCCGAGGTGCCTTCGGCCAGCGGACGGATGCCGGTGGCGAGGCGCAGGGCGGCAACCGCCAGCAGCGCCGCGCGCAGGAGCGCAAGAAGAAGTAACCGCACGACGTGAAGAAGGCCGGACCCCCGAGAGGATCCGGCCTTCTTCACGTTGCGGTCAGAGCGAGGCGACGGTGATCTCGTCCGATGCGGAGAACACCGCCCTGTCCCGGGTGACCCGGTCCTGGAACCACTTCGCCAGGAACAGCGCGGCCACCATCAGGTAGGCGACCGCGAACATCACCTGGGAGTCGCCGAGACCCTGGCTGAGATCGGCGAGCCGGGGGACCGGGGCGTGGATGACGCCGAAGAACGACACCACGGCGGCGATCACACCCACCACCGCGCCGCTGACGGCCCTGTTGCGGATGGCGAACACCGCGATCATGCCCCACAGCAGCGACGACAACGGGGCGCCGTTGCCGAGGTGGCTGATCCCGGTGTAGTACGTCCCCGCCGCGTTCAGGGTCTGCGCGCCCACCTCACCGGCGTTGGTGCCGACCGACTTCAGCACGTTGTTCACCAGGCTGTTCGCCCAGCTGGCGATCCACGGGAACAGCGCGATGAACACCACAGGCATCTCCACCTTCGGCGTCTCCCGCACCGCCTGACCGGCCGTGACGACACCGATGTAGATGAGGATCGGCGCGATCGCGGCCAGCGGCACGATCGACAGCATCACCGCGCTGAGGCCGAACAGTCCCATCAGGAACATCGTGATGCCGTTCAGCATGGTGTAGCCGATGCCCGCACCCATCTCCTTGTACGCGGTGTGACCGATGTACACGGTGACCGGGTACGGGTTGCCCATGAGGGCGCCGATCATGGTGGCGGAGCCGTTCACGAGCATCACCGGGCGCGCCCGGTACGAGTCGCCGGCGGCCTCTGCGGCCTCGATGTTCTCCAGGTCGAACACGTAGTTCGCCAGGGCCAGCGGCACTGCGGATGCCAGGTAGGGCGCCGAGTGCCCGAGACCCTCGAGGAAGCTGCCCACAGAGACCTGCGGCGGGTTGAAGCCCGCGTTCGCCAGAGCCGTCTGCACCGCTTCGGGGCTCTGCAGCCCGAACAGCCAGGCGGCCGCGCTGCCGACGATGAGAAGCAGCAGGCCCGTCGGGACCTTCCCCAGGAACGGCACGCGACCGAACCAGTTCATGAACACCAGCACCAGCACGATGAACGCGACGACGGGGAACTGGAAGCTCTGCAGCATCGGGTTCATCGCGAGCAGCAGCAGGCCGAGGCCGGCGAGGCACGCCAGCAGGACCGAACGCGGCACGGTGCGCCGCAGCACGTCGCCGAAGAACGATCCGACGAACAGCATCATGCCCTCGAGGAAGCCCCAGACCAGACCGACGCCGACGGCCAGCTCGGCATCCTGCGTGGTGGAGTACACCGGCAGGATCACCAGGAACGTAACAGTGAAGATCGACGGGGCGCTCGGGCCGGACGGAAGCGCCACGACATCGCCGCGGCCCTCCTTGGCTGCCAGTCGCCGCGCGAACCACACGTACATCGACGAGGTGATCAGGATCGCCAGGCCGAACGCCGGGGCGATGCGCCCCACCACGATCTCGGACGGCAGGCCCGCCATCGTGAGCAGCGCCGTGAAGGTGATGATGTTGGTCAGGTTGTTGGTGAACAGCGCGAAGAACGCCGCGATGTCACCCTTCTTCCACCACTTCAGCTGGGTGCCCGTGGCGGTGGGCGCGACGGCGGTCATGCCTTCACCGCGTCCGCGAGGGCGCGCAGCGCCTTCTGGAATGCCTCGACGGGCGGGTAGGTGATGCCAGCGCCGATCATGCCGATGCCGGGATCCTTGTGCGCGATCGCCGTGTTGATGACGGGCAGGATGCCGGTCTCCATGACCTTCCGCACGTCGATGCCGGTCGGAACGCCCATGAAGTCCAGCGCCGGGATGGTGATGTTCGGGTTGTTGCCGGTGGTGATCGCGTTCATCGTCCGGGAGTAGCCCATCGCCTCGTCCACCGTGCCGCCGACCAGCGCGACGATGGCGGGTGCCGCCGCCATCGCGAAGCCGCCGATGCCGAAGGTCTCGGTGATCGCCGAGTCGCCCATGTCGAGCCCGGAGTCGGCCGGGGTGTACCCGGCGAACATCGGACCGACGACCTGCTGGGCGGGGCCCGTGAACCACTGGCCGCCGGTCCCTGATACCCGGATGCCGAACTCGACGCCGTTACGCGCCATGGTGGTGACCACGGTGGAGTTCTCGATGCCGTTCGCGGCGTCCAGCGCCGCCTTCGCGGTGACCATCCAGGTGGGGCCGGAGAAGTAGTCCGAGGAGGCGACGAAGTCGAACACCTCGCGCTTCTCCTTGGTGGAGAAGTCGGTCTCGAGGATGTACGGCGCGAGCGCCTGGATCAGCAGCGTGGTGCCGGCGACGTTGCGGTTGTGCGCCTCGTCACCCATGTGCAGGGCCTGCGACAGCATCAGCCGCAGGTCGATGCCGTCTGTGTTCAGCGCCATCGCGGCCGACAGGATCGGGCCGAACACGTCCCGCATCCAGTTCAGACGGTCGATGACCGACTGGTCGTTCGCGCCGAACCGGAGGATCTTCGACAGCTGCTCCGACAGGTTCGTGTAGGCGGTGTTGCCGTGGGTACGGTTGGTGACTTTGTGCACCCACATGCTGGCGCTGGTGACACCGGCCATGGAGCCGACGGACTGGTGCTCGTGGCACGGCGAGAAGGTGATCTCACCCGACGATGCCAGCTCGAACGCCTCCTCGAGGTCCTTGGCGAGGCCCTCGAACACCAGCGCGCCGGTGACGGCGCCCTTCATGGGGCCGGACATCCGGGGGAACTCGATCGGCGGGCCGGCGTGCAGGATGGTGGTCCTGGTCATGCCCGGCACGGTGTCGATCGCCTGACCGAAGCCCTCCAGGAACGGCTGCGCGGTCAGGATGCGCTCCAGCGCGACCTGGTTGGCGGCGTCGATCTTCGCGGCGATCTCGGGGTCCTCGAGGCGGCTGAGTGCCGCGATCACCTCTGGGTCGCCGCCGCCGGGCGGTGCCCAGTCCATCAGGACGGGCGAGACGCCCTGCGCCTGCAGGTCCTCGGCGAACATGTCCAGGCCGAGGTTCACCGGCCGCAGGTCGGACGTGAACAGGTCGTTGACGCTCATCAGTTGTCACCCTTCGCGACGAATTCCCGGGCGAGCAGCCCCAGGTTGGTGGAGGAGGAGGCGATAGTCACGCCGGCGGCCTCGAGCTTGGCGATCTGCTCGGCCACCGACGGCGTGTCCAGGTCCGTGCCGAGCACGTAGCCGAGGATCTCGAGGTGCTGGCCGCGGGCGGCGGCCTTGGCCTTGGCCTCCTCGATGGCGGGGACGGTCACGCCGACCGGGTCCTCGTGGGAGCCGTACCCGACGATGAAGTCCATCGCGATGACGCCGACTTCGGGGTCGTCCGCCTCCTCGACCAGGCGCTGCAGGCGCAGCGACGGGTCGATCATGGGGTGCGGTCGGCCATCGGTGAAGTCGTCGTCGCCCATGTCCAGGTAGGTGTGCTCCCGGGAGGGGTCGGTCGCCTTCAGCAGGTAGGCGGCGTCCTTCTGGATGTTCGAGTACACGTTGTCGTACTTGGCGAGCGCCGCGAACATCGCCTCGTCGCACAGCGTGCCACCGCAGAACAGGCCGCGGACGTACTTCTGCTCCGGGGCGAGCTTGGCCCGGACCTCGGCGATGAGCGGCAGGTTGAGCGGGTGCAGGTCGAGCGTGGACTCGTCCACGCCGGTGGCGAGCACGGCCGCGAGAGCGGCCGGCTTGGTGCCGGAGACCAGCTTGACGTTGTCGTACCCGGACTCGGTGCGGTCGGAGCCCAGGAAGGTCACGATGACCGGCTTCGACGCGGATCCCGCGACCGCCAGCACCTTGTCGGCGACCTCCTCGGCCGGGGGCTTCGAGACGACGACGATGACCTCGGTGCCGGGGTCGGCGTCCAGGGCGCGGATGCCGTCGATCATTGAGATGCCACCGACCTCGGTGGACAGGTCGCGGCCGCCGGTGCCGATGAGCTGCGAGATGCCGCCGCCGAAGTCGTGGATGCGCACCGACAGCTCCTGGCTGCCGGTGCCGGAGGCCCCGACGATGCCGATCGTGCCGCGGCGCACCGCGTTGGCGAACGCCAGGCCGGTGCCGTTGATGATCGCGGTTCCGCAGTCGGGGCCCATCACGAGCAGGCCCTTCTCGTGGGCGAGCCGCTTCAGCGACACCTCGTCCTCGACCGGGACGTTGTCGGAGAAGATCATCACGTGCTTGCCGGCGTTCAACGCCTTGCGCGCCTCCCGTGCCGCGAACGCCCCGTTCACCGAGATGAGCACGAGGTTGCTGTCCGGCGCTTCGGAGAACGCGCCGTCCAGGGTGCGGTATCGCACACTCGCGGCTCCGGCCGGCCCCGCGCTCTTGCGGGCGAGGATGTCCTCGATCCCGGCGATGGCGTCGTCCAGGCGGGCGTCTTCCACGTCGACGACGATCATGAGGTCGCTGGGGCGAGCCTCCTCGATCGCGGGGTCGACGATGTCGAGGTTCGCCAGCACCTCCTTGTTCATCGGGGTCGCCATGGCGATGAACGCCTGGGAGACGCCCTCGATCCCGTTCGCCTTGGTGCTCATCGACATGAGCGAGACGGAATCGAGGTAGGTGTTCTTCCTGATGTCGATGTGCCGTGTCATCAGTGTCCTTTCGGGCCGGGTGGGGGTCAGAGGTAGCGCTCGATGATGGCGACGATCTCGTCGAAGCCCCGCTTGCGGGCGAGCTCGATCGGGGGGACGCCCCACTCGTCGGTCATGCCGGGCTTGGCGCCGTGCTGCAGCAGCAGCTCCACGGTCTGCTGGCGGACCGGGCCGCCGTCCCCGAGGATGATCGCCTCGATGAGCGCCGTCCAGCCCAGCGTGTTCGTCAGGTTGACGTTGATGTTGGTGTTCTCGAGCAGGTAGCGCACGATCTCGAGGTGGCCCTTCTCCGCGGCCGGCGTGAGGCCGTTGCCGCCGAAACGGGTGAGCCGCTTCAGGTCCGCGCCGGCCTCCACCATGGTCTTCACCAGCTCGAAGTCGTTGAAGATGCAGCCGTGGATGAACGGGTTGAAGCAGGTCTGATCCTGCGCGTCGATGTCCACGCCCTCCGCGATGAGCGCCCGCACCACGTCCAGGTGCCCTCCGCGTGCGGCGCGGAGGATCGCGGTGGCCTCCTCGCGGTCGACGGCGTTCTTGTCCGCGCCGTCGGCCAGGGCGGCGCGCACGCCGTCCAGATCGCCGGCCGCTGCCGCCTCCAAGTACCGCTCGTCGGCGGTCGCGCCGGTCTCCTGCACTCGGGTCAGGGCGTCGGTCATGTCGTTCTCCTTGTTCATTCGTGGACGGGGTCGTGGGGCGACGGGCGCAGCGCGTGCTCGACCGTCAGAGCGAGGCGGATGCCGGTGAGCAGGTCCTCCCCGGAGGTGTGCCCGATCTCGCGGACGCGTGCGATCGCCGCGCCGGCGGCGGGGGTGTCGCGGCGGCTGAGCGCGTGAGCGAGGTCGTGCATGCGCTGCCGTGAGCGCCCGTGCAGCGCGTGGTTCAGCGTCACCGCGCTGAGGAGCGTGGTGCGCTGCCCGGCACCGGCGATCGCGGCACGAAGCGTGTCGAGGCGCGCGCCGAGCCGCATCCCCGGCTGGGCCGCGAGGAACGTCGCCCCGGTGAGGATGTCGTCGCCGGCCGGCGTCAGTCCCTCGCCGAGCCCGATCAGCGCGTGCGCGGCGGTGCTCACCGTCCGGTCGTCGCCGCGCAGAAGCGTGCGTTGGAAGGTCTCCGCCCGTCCGCGCAGCAGCGCGGCGCTGGCGCGGCCGAACGGCGTCACCGGCTGGGGCGCGGATGCCGGGAGCAGCCGCAGCGCGCGGGCGATGTCGGCGCGGGACAGCGCGGAGAGATCGGCCGGCTCCGGGTGCCAGGCCGTTGCGCTCGTGACGTCGATCAGGCAGTTCCGGAGCACGAGGCCGCCCGGTCGGACGAGGACCGGGTCGGCGGGGGAGGCGCTCACGTCACGCGGGAAGGGGACGCGGATGCTGGCGGGCGCATCGTCCAGCGAATCGTCGATCACGGCGACCAGGTCGGCGCCGATGCGGACGTTGAGGACTCGCGCGTGCACGGAGTGGACGTGCGGACCGGGGACGCCGGGGGACGCGGGACGCGCCGCGCGTGAGAGCGTCTCCTCAAGCGCAGCATCCCAGCTGGTCGCGCGTACGGCGACCGGGGTTGCGACGGGGGTCATCGTCTTCTCTCCGTGCATCCGGGCCGCCACGGGTCGAGCGGCACGAATGGCTGTGACTTTTCAGGATCAGGTATACCATCTGTCGTAATGGAATACCATTCCTTCATCTGGTACACCAGATCTTCCGACCCGAACAAGGAGAACACATGCGCGTCGTAGTGGCACTCGGAGGCAACGCCCTCGCACGCCGGGGCGAGCCGATGACCGCCGAATACCTGCGGGCGAACGTCAAGTCCACCTGCGAGGCGCTGGCGAAGCTCGCCCGTGACAACGAGATGGTCATCACCCACGGTAACGGTCCGCAGGTGGGTCTGCTCGCACTGCAGAACCTGGCCTATCAGGACGTGGCGGCCTACCCGCTCGACATCCTCGGCGCCGAGACGCAGGGCATGATCGGCTACGTCGTGCAGCAGGAGCTCTCCAACGCGCTCGGAGGCGAGCGCGAGGTCGCGGCGGTCATCACCACTACCGTCGTCGACGAGTCCGACCCGGCGTTCGACCGTCCGACCAAGCTGATCGGACCCCAGTACTCCGCCCACGACGCTGCCGAGGCGGCGGCCGAGTACCGCTGGACGATCGCGAAGGACGGCCAGGCGTTCCGCCGGGTGGTGCCCTCGCCGAACCCGATCTCCATCGTCCAGGCGCCGCTCATCCGGAGGCTGCTCGAGGACGGCAGCCTGGCGGTGTGCGTCGGCGGCGGGGGCGTGCCGGTGCGCGAGGACTCCAAGGGGCGCCACATCGGCGTGCAGGCCGTGGTGGACAAGGACCTCGCGAGCGCCGCGCTCGCCGCCGACATCCAGGCCGACACACTGATCATGCTGACCGACGGAGACTACGTCAGTGAGAACTGGGGCACTCCCGAGCAGCGTGACATCCACACCGCCTCCGCCGACGCCGTCGCCGCGATGAAGTTCGCGGAGGGCTCGATGCAGCCGAAGATCGACGCGGCGATCCGCGTGGCGCGCGCCGGCGGACGCGCGCTGATCGGTCCCCTCGACCGTCTGGACGACCTGCTCGCCCGGCGTGTGGGCACGGAGATCGTGCCGGAGCTCGCCGAGGGCGTCATCTGGGTGGAATCCGTGCCCGCCGAGAAGCCGGCTCCCGCCGACAAGCCGGTTCCGGCCGGGAAGGGCTGACCGGCGGCGCCGGAGCGCAGTGCGAGAATGAGCCTGTGAGCAGATCAGAGGACCGCGGGCTGGAATCGACCAGGGTCGCATCGGCGTTGCGCGACGCGATCCTGGACGGCACCCGCGAACCGGGCAGCCGGCTGATCGAGCGCGACCTGGCGGCGGAGTACGGCGTGAGCCGTGTGCCGGTGCGTGACGCCCTGAAGCTGCTGGAGGGGGAGGGGCTGATCGAGCTGCGCCCCCGCACCTGGGCGGTGGTGCGCGAGTTCACGCCCGCCGATCTCGCCGACCTGGACGAGGTGCGGCAGGTGCTGGAACCGATGGCGTTCCGCCTGGCTGCGGAGCGTCACCGTCGCGACGGCCTCGAGCGGCTGCGGACCGTGCTGGAGAACGAGCGCGAGAGCGCCCGGTCGGCGAACAGCATCGGCTCCAGGCGCGCCGCGGCCGACTTCCACGAGATCGTCGTGGAGCTCGCCGAGAACGGGCTGCTGCGGGAACTGATGAACACGATCCGCAGCCGCCTGCGCTGGGCGCTGTCCCAGCACGACGACCTGCAGCACATCGCCGAGGAGCACGTGGCGCTGTTCGAGGCGATCCGTGATCGTGACGGAGACCGGGCGGCCGCTCTCGCCTACGCGCACGTCGACAGCAGTCGGCAGCAGCGGGCCGCGCACGCGGAAGCGCTGCGCACCGGCGCGCTGCCGGTGGTGACTCCGCGCGAAGACGCGAGCATCGGGCGGTAATCTTCAGGGATGACTCCTCGCACCCTCGACCAGTCCTCCAAGCTCAAGAACGTCCTGTACGAGATCCGGGGCAAGGCACTGGTCGAGGCCGCACGTCTGGAGGCCGAGGGGCACCAGATCCTCAAGCTGAACACGGGCAACCCGGCGATCTTCGGGTTCGAAGCCCCGCACCAGATCGTGCACGACATGCTCGCAGCTCTCCCCTCCGCGCACGGCTACAGCGACAGCAAGGGCATCATCTCCGCGCGCAGGGCCGTGGTCAGCCGTTATGAGCAGATCGAGGACTTTCCGCGCTTCGACCCCGACGACGTGTATCTGGGCAACGGGGTGTCCGAACTGATCACGATGGTCATGCAGGCGCTGCTGGACCAGGGCGACGAGGTGCTGATCCCTGCACCCGACTACCCGCTCTGGACGGCGATGACCTCGCTCGCCGGCGGCACGCCGGTGCACTACCTGTGCGACGAGAACACCGGCTGGCAGCCGGACCTCGACGACATCCGCTCCAAGGTCACGCCGCAGACCAAGGCGATCGTCATCATCAACCCGAACAACCCCACCGGGGCGGTGTACTCGAAGGAGGTCCTCGAGGGGCTGGTGCAGATCGCCAGAGAGAACCAGCTGCTGCTGCTCTCCGACGAGATCTACGACCGCATCGTGTTCGACGGCGCCGTGCACATCCCGACGGCGACGCTCGCTCCCGACTTGCTCTGCCTGACCTTCAACGGCCTCTCCAAGACCTACCGCGTGGCGGGCTACCGTTCCGGCTGGCTCGTCGTCACAGGGCCGACCGAACACGCCAAGGGGTTCATCGAAGGCATCACACTGCTCGCCTCCACCAGGCTCTGCCCGAACGTGCCGGCTCAGCACGCCGTGCAGGCGGCGCTGTCCGGGGTGCAGACCATCGACGCGCTGGTCGCCCCCTCCGGTCGGCTGCACGAGCAGCGCGACATCGCCTGGGAGGGGCTGGAGGCGATCCCCGGCGTCAGCTGCGTGAAGCCGACGGGGGCCCTCTACGCATTCCCCCGGCTGGACCCGGAGGTGCACGAGATCCACGACGACGAGCGCCTGGTGTACGACCTGCTGGTGTCGGAGAAGATCCTCCTGGTGCAGGGCACCGGCTTCAACTGGCCGACCCCCGACCACCTGCGCGTGGTCACGCTTCCCGAGGCGCGCGTGCTGAGCGAAGCCGTCGAGCGGCTCGGGAACTTCCTGGCGAGCTACCGGCAGTGAGCTCGGGTCGCGCTCCGAGGCCGGCCGCGACCCGCCGCACCGCGGCGACCAACGCCGAGCGAGGGGCGACGTCCGCGATCGGCCGGGCGTGCAGCGCGGCGGCATCCGCTCCTCGCTGATCGAACGGGACGAAGGCGACGTCGTCGATGCCGGCGAACCTCTCCAGGGTGCGCCGGATCTGTCCCCTGGCGTCGATTCCCAGCGGGCCGGGGCGGACGCGGTTCGCGACGACGGTCACCGGGGTCGTGCCGATGAGATGCCGGAGCTCGGCGTGGCCGCGCAGGAACCGGCTGGCGCCGAGCGGGTCGGCGGAGAGCACCGCGACCACGGCGTCCGCCTCCAGCAGGGCGGCGGCGGTCGCGGCGTGGCGCAGCGGCGCGCCGGGGTCGAGCGCGTCCTCGTCCTCGTCGAACTCGGCCGCGACGTCGACCACGGTCTCATCCACCCAGGTCCGGCACGCGGAGAGAGTTCCCCGCAGCCGGGCGGCGGCCAGTTCGGGCCACCGGCTCGGACGGTTCAAACCGGTGAGGACCTCGACCGTGCCTGCAGAGGTCTCCACGGGGGTGGACAGCCTGGCCAGCTCCGCGGTATCCAGACTGCCCAGGCCGGCGCGGCGGCACGCGGCGGCAAGGCCGGGCGCATCCTCCGCGAGACCCAGCTGCAGCGCCAGCGACGGCGCCACGCTGTCGGCGTCGACGAGCGCGGTGCGCCGCCCGGCACGGGCGAGCTCCACGGCCAGCTGCACGGCGAGCGTCGATCGGCCGGGCGCACCGGCCGGACCCCACACCGCGATCACACGGGCGGGAGCGGCGGACGGAGCGGCCGGGGCGGCCTGAGCGAGCGTGGCGAGGATCCGCCACGCCGGCGTGTCGAGGGGGAGTGGCTCGGCCAGTCCGAACCGTGCGGCGAGCCGCGAGTCGCCCGGACCGATCGGCACGACCCGTACGCCGGCGCGGTCGCAGCGGCGGACGAAGGCGGGATCCAGCACGTCCCGTGACGCGGCGAGGAGCACGGCGTCCACCCCGACCAGGTCGGCGCCGGCGAGCTCATCCGGGGTCAGCGTCAGGACCGTCGCGCCCTCGAGCTCGAGATCGGCCGCGACCGCCACACCCTCCTGCGGCGGGAGGGCCACGATCACCGTCGTCACGACCCCGCCCCCGCCGGCACGATCGAGAGGGCGGCGCCTCCCGTGATCGCCGCCAGCACGTCGGCGACGTCCGCGCGATCGATGACCAGCTCCACGTCGACCTCCGCCTGGCTCAGCATCCCCTCACTCTCGGCGACCGTCGCGACGACGGCATCCGCAATGAGGATCCGCGGTGCGTCGAACGAGCGGCCGTCCTCGAGCAGCGGGGCGTGCCACAGCTCGACCACCGTCCCGGCATCCACCCCGGCCGGCAGGGCGGTGCTCGCCACCACCACCGTCGTCCTGCCCGCCTCCTCCGCGGTGCCGGTCGCGGTGCGCGGAACGAGCTCGCCCTTCGGCACGGTGCGGGTCGCGACCATCCCGGCATCGAGATCCTGCGGAGCCAGGTAGGAGTCGGTCAGCGCGCCCAGACCCACCTCCACCACCTGGAAGTCGGCCGAACTGATCTCCTCGCCGGGCACCAGCGTGCGCGTGGTCTGCAGCACGGGCGTCGTCTGCCGTGACGACGAGACCAGCAGCCACACTCCGGCGACGGAAAGGATCACGAGCACGACGCCCACCAGGAAGCGGACATCGCCGAACCAGGCGCGGCGGGTACGGGGCGGCATCATGCTGCCATCGTCACAGATCCGCGACCCGCGGCAGGAAAGTTATCCACAGGGAGGATTCGCAGGGGCGCGTTCGGCGTCGGCAGGGGAGAATGAATGCATGCCAGACGCATCCGCCCCTGCTCCGCGCTTCCTGGCACCCGCGCAGGTCGCCGAGCTGCTCAGCATCGAGGTCGACGAGGTGATCGCCCTCGTGCAGGAGGGGCGGCTGCGCGGCTCCCAGCTCGGCTCGCCGCCGCGCTGGCGCGTCGAGGAGGCCAGCCTGGCCGAGTACCTGGCGGAGCAGTCGGAGCAGTCCCGCCGGATGGCGCTGTGGCGTCAGGCCAACGAGGCCAGCTTCCCCGAGCTGTGGGGCACCACGCCGTACCGCAGCAGCTGACCGGGTCAGAGCAGCTCGGCGGAGCCCGACTCGGGGCGCACCCACGCGACGGTCTCGAACGGGATCATCCGGAACCCCCTCACCGTGCGCGCCAGCCGCGCCTCGCCTGGCTCGTGCAGAGCGAGATCGAGATGGTCGGCGCTCGCCCTGTCGATCGTGCCGTGCAGCGGTGCGTCATCGACGCCGCCGACCCGGACGGGCATCCGCCGGCGCGCCAGGTCGCGCAGGACGAACCCGAACGACATCCGCTCCCGCAACCCTGGTTCGGCTCCCGCATCGGCGAGACTGGCGAGCAGCATCCCGTGGTCCACGCCGATCGCTGCGACCGCGTGCAGCGGCACGATGGACAGCGGTGCGGCGCCGGCGATCGTGACGCCGATCCAGTCGGCGCCGAGCGCGCGCAGCACGGCATCCCACCTCTCACCACCGCGCAACGACAGCCGCAGGCGCCCCTGCGCGGGCAGCAGCGTGCGCAGCCGGTCGCGCAGGGCGAGCTTGGCGATGCGCAGCCGCTCGGACTCCGCGTCGAGGGCGGCGCGCTCGGCCTCCCACTCGGCGGCGAGCTGGCCCTCCAGGTCGTCGAACAGATGCTCCCAGGACACCCCACCGAGGGTAGGGGAGCGCGGCGGATCCCGCGCCGAGTTATCCACAGATCGCCCCGGTACCCTTCCGCTGTCCGGCGCCTCGTGCTGTACTGCTGAGAACTTCGCAGGCTGCTGATGCGGACGAACACCGGGGGGATCTGGGAATGACATCGATGCTGAGTGAGTTCTTCGCGCCTCAGCCCACGCCCGCGGCGCAACTGCCCGATCCCGAACCGCTGCTGCGCAGCCTCACCCAGGGGGCGCTCGAGGTTCTCGCCGGCGTGCGGGAGGTCGACCAGCTGGCCAGGTGGTTCACCGAGGACGCATTCCGTGCGCTGATGACCCGCGCCAACCTGTCGGCCCGGGCGCGCAGCGCGCGCGGGGTCGCCCCGGCGCGGCCGAACTTCCGCATCCTGTCGATCCGGCACTCCGCGCCGGCCGACGGCGTGGTAGAGGCGGTCATCGTGGTCGCCGGGCCCGGGCGCACGCGCGCCGTGGCGATCCGTCTGGAGGGGCTGGACGGGCGCTGGCGGGCCAGCTCGCTGGCCGTCCTCTGACGCGTCACCACACGCGGATGCCGGGGCGCGCACCTCTAGGCTGGTGGGGTGTCAACGCTCAGTGATCTCGTCCACGCCCAGGGACGTCTGAACGACGCCGACGTCGAATGGCTCCACCGTCTCGCCGGGGACGGGCAGTTGCTCGCCGACCTGGCGTCGGCCGACATCGTGATGTGGGTGGAGTCCGCCGACGGCTCGTTCATCGCCGTCACGCACTCCCGCCCGAGCGGTGCCGCCACGCTGTTCTACCGGGACATCGTGGGCGAGAAGGTACGTCCGCAGTGGCGCACCCAGGTGCACTCCGCCTTCGAGAGCGGCGAGATCGTCGACTCGTCGTCGCCGGACTGGTTCGAGGAGACGCCCACTCGGGTGCGGGCGGTGCCGATCGTGCGGAACCAGGGCGAGCGCACCGTGCTGGGCGTGCTCACCAGGCACACTAACCTCGGTGAGGCGCGGATGCCGTCGCGTCAGCAGATCAGCTTCGACGAGTGCGCGAACGACCTGTTCCGCATGATCGCGTCCGGCGAGTTCCCCGACCTCTCCGCGCCGACCGCCCCGCGGCGCGGTGCGCCGCGCGCCGCCGACGGCCTGATCCGGATCGACGTCGACGGGATCACCACGTTCGCCAGCCCGAACGCACTGTCGGCATTCAACCGGATGGGCTTCGACGACGAGCTGGAGGGGGAGTCGCTGGCCGAGGTCACCACGCGCATCGTGCCCCCGTCACGGCAGGTCGACGAGTCGCTCCCGGTCGTGGTCACCGGTCGCGCCCCGTGGCGCACCGACATGGAGGCCCGCGGGGTCACCGTCTCGCTGCGGGCGATCCCGCTGAAGGACCACGGAACGCGCATCGGGGCCATCCTGCTGTGCCGGGACGTGTCGGAACTGCGCCACCAGGAGCAGGAGCTCATCACCAAGGACGCCACGATCCGTGAGATCCACCACCGGGTCAAGAACAACCTGCAGACGGTGGCGTCGCTGCTGCGCATCCAGGCCCGCCGCACCCACTCCGACGAGGCACGGGACGCGCTCACCCAGGCGATGCGCCGGGTCGAGTCCATCGCGGTGGTGCACGACACGCTGGCCAGCGGCCTGGCCCAGACCGTCGACTTCGACGAGGTGTTCGACCGGGTGCTGAAGCTGGTCGCCGAGGTGGCGGCCGCGCCGAACACCAGGGCGCGCACGCAGCGCGAGGGGCGGTTCGGCGTGCTGCCGAGCGAGTACGCCACACCGCTGGCGTTGGCGCTGACGGAGGTGGTGACGAACGCCGTGGAGCACGGTCTCGCCGGTCAGGAGGGCGTCGTCACGATCGAGGCGTTCCGCACCGAGGAGAACCTGCGCGTGATCGTCAGCGACACCGGCCACGGTCTGCCCGAGGGGCGGGTGGGTCAGGGTCTGGGAACGCAGATCGTCCGCACCCTCATCCAGGGCGAGCTGGGCGGCACGATCGACTGGAAGGGCCAGGACGGCGAGGGGACCCAGGTCACCATCGTCATCCCGCTGCGCTGGATCACGAAATGACCCGCTGACGGAACCTCCATTAACGGGTTTGGGGCGGATTTTCGCGTTTGGGGCGGCGGAGAACCGCCCCAAACGCGAAAATCCGCCCCAAACGCACGGAAGAAGGGGACCGACCGGGGAAGTCAGCCGGCGCGGCGCGCGCGGGCAGCGCGGCGCTTCAGAGCGCGGCGCTCATCCTCGGAGAGACCGCCCCAGACGCCGGAGTCCTGGCCGGACTCGAGCGCGTACTGCAGGCAGATCTCCGTCACGGTGCACGTGGCGCAGACGGCCTTCGCCTTCTCGATCTGGTCGACGGCCGGTCCGGTGTTCCCGACAGGGAAGAACAGCTCGGGGTCGACGGTCAGGCAGGCCGCTTTGTCGCGCCAGTCCATAAAGGCTCCTCAATAGATGGGTTCGGTGTGGGTGGTCGCCTTCGCGACACTCGAATTCGGGGAGGGATCGGGGTTCCGCTACCCTGGTGATGCGAGCGATCGCTCGCCCCACTCCGATGTGGGAGCACATGGCCTTGACCATTGTGTTACAGAAACAGTCTGAAATCAAGGGTTTTCCGACATCCCTTGGGAGGAGTGCGCGTGCGTCCGTCCCGCCCCGCGATGGCAGCAGCCGTCGTCCTCGGCCTGGAGGCCGCCGCGTTGACGGGCATCGCGCTGCTGGAGCTGTTCGCGCTCGTCACCGGCGACGTCTCGTCGACGCCCGCCGGCCTGGCGCTCATCGTCCTCACCCTGCTGGGCGCCGCCGCGCTGGCCGCCTTCGCGATCGGCACGCTGCGCCGCACCTCGTGGGCGCGCTCCGGGGGAATCGTCTTCCAGGTGCTGGCCGTCGCGCTGGGGTTGGCGTCGCTCACCATCCAGCCGGTGTCCTGGCCGTTCACCGTGGGCGTCGGCGTCACGGGATTGGTTGGGCTGATCCTGCTGATCGCCGCCGTCCGCCGCGACGGGGCGACCGACCCCCGCCTCCGCCGCGAGGACTGAGCCGGGAAGCCTCCGCCGCGAGGCCGGCGCCGCGAGGACCGCGCCGGCGGCTCAGGCGGCCAGACCGAGTGTCTTGCGCAGCCGCGCGACGTGCCCGGTCGCCTTCACGTTGTACTGGGCGTGCGTGATGACGCCGTCCTCGTCGAGCACGAACGTCGAGCGGATGACGCCCTCGATGACCTTGCCGTAGTTCATCTTCTCGCCCCACACGCCGTAGGCGGAATGCACCGCGTGGTCGGGATCGCTGAGCAGGGTGAACGTGAGCCCATCGCGCTCCCGGAACTCGGCGAGCTTGGCCGGCTCGTCGCGCGAGACGCCCACCACGCGGTAGCCGGCACCCTGCAGCGAGGCGATGCTGTCGCGGAAGTCGCACGCCTGCGTGGTGCAACCGGGGGTCATCGCCGCCGGGTAGAAGTACAGGATCGTCTTCTGTCCTCGCAGATCGGCGAGGCTGACCCGCTCGCCGTCCTGGTCGAGAAGGGTGAAGTCGGGGGCAGCGGTTCCGGGTTCCAGGCGCACGTTCGTCACGCCACCAGCCTAGCCGCCGAAGGTCTGCAGCAGCCGCTGCAGCGACTCCAGCCGGGCGGCGCCGGTCCGTCCGAGCCGGCCGTCGGCGGCGGCCTCGTTCAGCGCGCAGTCGCTCGCATCGGGCAGGTGCGTGCAGCCGCGCGGGCAGTCCTCGGCGATCTCGGCGAGCTCGGTGTACGCGGCGAGGATGTTCGCGGGATCGACGTGCCCGAGCCCGAACGACCGCACACCGGGGGTGTCGATCACCCAGCCGGTGCCGTGCTCGCCTCGGTAGCGCAGCGAGACCGTCGAGGACGAGGTGTGCCGTCCACGGCCGGTGACCTCGTTCACGTGCCCCGTCGCCCGCCCCGCCCCCGGCACGAGCGCGTTCACCAGCGTGGACTTGCCCACCCCCGAGTGCCCCACGAACACGGTGGAGTGTCCCACCAGCGCCTCGCCGATCTCCGCCACGGGCATCCGGCCGCGTGCGCTGGTGAACACCCGCAGGTCGAGTCCGTCGAAGTGCGACAGGAACGCGGCGGGGTCGGCGAGGTCGGTCTTGGTGACGACGAGCAGGGGCCGGATGCCGGCATCCAGAGCGGCGACGAGGTAGCGGTCGACGAGTCGGGCGCGCGGCTCGGGGTCGGCGGCGGCGACCACGATCAGCATCTGGTCGGCGTTGGCGACGATGACCCGCTCCACCTGGTCGGTGTCGTCGGCGCTGCGCCGCAGCAGCGAGGTGCGCTCCACGATCCCGACGATCCGTGCGAGCGTCCCCTCCGCGCCCGACGTGTCGCCCACCACCCGGGCACGATCGCCGGTGACGATCGGCGTGCGGCGCAGTTCGCGGGCACGGGTCGCGGTCACCGTCCGCTCGTCGGGGGTGTCCTCGCCGACCAGCACGCTGTACCGGCCGCGGTCGACACCCAGCACGCGCGCGATCACGGCATCCTCGTGCGCGGGGCGGCGCTTGGTGCGGGGCCGGTTCGCCTTCGGGTTGGGACGGGTGCGGATGCTGCTCTCGTCGTACTCGGCGAAGTCGTCGTCCTCGTCGTCGTCGCCCAGCCAGCTCACGACGCAGCGCCTCCCAGCATCCGCTCCCACAGCTGCACGAACTCGGGCAGCGTCTTCGCGGTGGTGCCGATGTCGTCGATCTCGACGCCGTCCACGCGCAGGCCGATCAGCGCGCCCGTGGTCGCCATCCGGTGGTCGTGGTGCGCCGGCCACGCGCCGCCGCTCAGCGGACGCGGCAGCACCCGCAGCCCATCGGGCAGCTCCTCCGCCTCGCCGCCCAGACCGCGGATGCCGGAGACGAGCGCGGCGATCCGGTCGGTCTCGTGACGGCGGATGTGACCCACGCCGCGGATCGTCGTGGGGGCGTCGGCGAAGACCGCCAGCCCGACGATCGTCGGCGTGAGCTCGCTCGCGGCGGACAGGTCGAGATCCAGACCGCGGATGCGGTCGCCGGCGCGCACAGTGAGGGCGCCGCCGTGGCGCGAAGTGTGCGCACCCATCGCCTGCAGGATCTCCGGCAGCAGTGCACCGGGCTGGGTGGAGTGCAGCGGCCATCCGGTGACCGTCACCTCGCCGCCGGTGACGAGCGCCGCGGCCAGGAACGGGGCGGCGTTGGACAGGTCCGGTTCGATCGCGACGTCCTTGGCGCGCGGCACACCGGCCTCGACCAGCCATTCGCCCACGCCGGGCCGCTCGATGCGGATGCCGCGGCGGCTGAGCGCCTCGATGGTCATGTCGATGTGCGGCAGGCTGGGCAGGTGCTCGCCGGTGTGCACGAGGTGCAGGCCGACGTCGAAGCGAGGCGCGGCGAGCAGCAGGCCCGAGACGAACTGGCTGGAGCCGGAGGCGTCGATCTCGACGCGCCCGCCGCGGATGTGCCCGTGGCCGCGGATCGTGAACGGCAGCGACCAGGTGCCCTCGTCGTCCACGTCCACCCCGAGATCCCGCAACGCGGTGATCATCGCGCCCATCGGCCTGTGCAGTGCAGTCTCATGGGCGGTGAGGTGGATGTCCTGCGGGGCGAGGCCCGCCAGCGGCGCGACGAAGCGCATCACCGTCCCGGCCTGACCGCAGTCGATGGTGACCCCGCCGCGCAACGGGGCGGGAGTGACCACCAGGTCGGGGCCGAACTCGCCATCCGACGGGGCCTCCTCGATCTGTGCGCCCAGCAACCGCAGGGCCTCGATCATGTGACGGGAGTCGTCGGAGTGCAGCGGGCGGATCAGGCGCCCGGGGCCGTCGGCGATCGCGGCGATCATCAGCTCGCGGTTCGTCAGGGACTTGGACCCGGGGATCGACACCGTGGCGTGCAGCGGCGCGTCGGCCAGCGGCGCGCGGTAGGCGCCGCGGACGGGGGAGGGGGAATACCGTGGAGCGCTCATCGGTTCCTACCCTAGTGAAGCCGCCTTCGAAGCGGTGAGAGGGAGACACGGATGCCGGCCACGCTGACACGCGAGGACATCGACATCACCGGCCTAGACTGGCCCGTGATGGACGACACAGCATCTGGTGACCCTCGACGCGACTTCGAGGAGCAGGCGATCCCCTTCATGGATCAGCTCTACGCGGCGGCGATGCGCATGACGCGCAATCCCGCCGACGCGGCCGATCTCGTGCAGGAGACGTTCGTGAAGGCGTACGGGTCGTGGGCCACGTTCACGCAGGGCACCAACCTGAAGGCGTGGCTGTACCGCATCCTCACCAACACGTACATCAACATCTATCGCAAGAAGCAGCGCGAACCGTTCCAGGGCACGATCGACGAGCTCGAGGACTGGCAGCTGGGCGGGGCCGAGTCGACCACCGCTTCGCACAGCCGTTCGGCCGAGGCGGAGGCGATCGACCGGATGCCGGCCTCGGTCGTCAAGGACGCGCTGCAGGAGGTGCCGGAGGACTTCCGCCTCGCGGTCTACCTCGCCGACGTCGAGGGATTCTCCTATCAGGAGATCGCCGACATCATGAAGACCCCCATCGGCACCGTGATGAGCCGCCTGCATCGTGGCCGGCGGATGCTGCGGGAGCTGCTGGCCGACTACGCCGCGGAGCGAGGGATCACCGCGGCAGAACCGAGGAGTACGAAATGAGCGACTGCGGCTGCGAGAAGGCGCGCCGGGACCTGGAGGAGTACCTCCGCAACGAGGTGTGCAACACCGAGCACACCGACATCCGGGAGCACCTGGAGAACTGCCCGTCCTGCAAGGACGAGGCACTCGTGGCGAGGACCCTCACCGAGGTCGTGGCGCGCGCCTGCAAGGAGACCGCGCCCGAGACGCTGCGCGACCAGGTGCTGGCACGGCTGCGTGCCGTGCAGGCCGCCGCGCACTGACCGACTCCGCCGGGGTCGCGGGGCGCGTCCGCGCCCGCCCCTAGGCTGGAGCCATGATCGACGCCCGCGCCCTCCCGACCGACCCGCGATCCACGGCCCGTCTGGCGGATGCCGGTTTCGACTACCGCACGGTCGACATGACCGATCCGGCGCAGGCCGTGCCGTTCTCCAGGGCCGTCACCCGGGGATTCCTCGGCGACGAGCCGACGGATGCCGCCCTGTCGGAGACCGTGCTCAGCATGTCGGCGCGCCGATGCATCGGTGTGTTCCGCCAGGGTGCTGCGTCCGACGAACTGCCCGTCGGCACCATCGACGGCTGGGTCACTCCACTGACCATCCCGGGCGGGGAGATCCCGATGTGGGCGATCAGTGGCGTGACGGTCGCCGCGACGCATCGTCGTCGCGGCATCGCGCGCAACATGCTCGAGGGTGAGCTGCGCACCGCGGCCGCCGCCGGCGTCCCCGTCGCCGGCCTGACGGTGTCGGAGGCCACCATCTATTCGCGCTACGGCTTCGGCCACGCCGTGCCGATGGCGAACGTCCGGGTGGACACGCGACGCGCCGGCTGGGTCGCACCCGACTCGCCCGGCACGGTCGAGTACATCGAACGCGAACAGCTCGCCCGCGATCTGGAGCAGGTGCACGAGCGGTCCCGGCGCGTCCGGTCGGGGCAGATCCCGGGCTGGGCCGGGAGGTGGCGTCGCATGGCGGGGCTCAGCGAAGCGGACACCAAGGCCGCTGCTGTGCGCGGGGTGCGCTACATCGACGCCCAGGGCGAAGTGCGCGGCGCGCTGGCCTACACTCTCGAGGAGCACAAGGACGAGTTCCGCGCCGCGATGCACATCCGCCACCTCGGCGCGGAGACCGACGAAGCGCTGCGCGCGCTGTGGGGGTTCGTCGTGCACCACGACCTGGTGACGTCCGCCGACGTGGACCTGCGACCCGTGGACGACCCGCTGCCGTGGCTGGTCGCCGATCACCGTGCCGTGACCGTCACCGTGCACGATCACGGCTGGCTGCGCATACTGGACGTCCCGGCGGCGCTGTCGGCGCGCAGCTACCGGCATCCGCTCGACATCGTCATCCGCGTCGACGACGCGCTCGGCTTCGCCGACGGGACCTGGCGGCTCACCGTCGACGAGAACGGCAGCGCGTCGGTGGCGGCAACGGAGGACGCGCCGCACTTGCGGATGGGCGTCGTGGAGCTGTCCTCCCTGTACGCCGGGGGAGTGCGGGCGACACAGCTCGCCGCGGCCGGCCGGATCCTGGGGGACGCCGCGGTGCTGGCATCCGTCGACGACGCCCTCCGCACCGCCCAGGCGGCTGCGCTCGGCATCTGGTACTGATCCGACCCGTCAGCACGACGAAGCCCCACCCGCCTTCCTCGGCGCGGGTGGGGCTTCGTGATGTGACGTCAGAGAGTGAGGGCGCGCTTGAGCAGGTCCGCCTGCTCGACCGCGTGCACCTTCGACGAGCCGGTGGCCGGAGAGGCGGATGCCGAACGCGCGACGGCACGGAACCGCCGGTCGCCGGGGACGTCGGCGAACGCGAGGGCCAGGAACGGCCAGGCTCCCTGGTTCTCCGGCTCCTCCTGCACCCAGACCAGCTCGGCGTTCGGGTACGAATCCGTGATCGCCTTCAGGCCGTCGATGGGTGTCGGGTACAGCTGCTCGAGCCGCACCAGCGCGATCTCCGGGTTCGGGTTCTTCTCCAGCTCGTTGCGCAGGTCCCAGTGGATCTTGCCGGAGTGCACCAGCACCCGCTTGACCGCCGCGCGGTCCAGGCCGCGGTCGTCGTCGAGCACCGGCTCGAAACGGCCCTGCGTGAAGTCCTCCACCGCGCTGGTCGCGCCACGCAGCCGGAGCATGGCCTTCGGCGTGAACACGATGAGCGGCTTGCGCGGACGCGCGTACGCCTGGCGACGCAGCAGGTGGAAGTGCGACGCCGGGGTGGACGGGCGGGCGACGATCATGTTCTCCTGCGCGCACAGCTGGAGGAAACGCTCCATCCGTGCGGAGGAGTGGTCGGGGCCCTGACCCTCGTAGCCGTGCGGCAGCAGCATCACGACACCGGACTGCTGCCCCCACTTCTGCTCGGCCGCGGAGATGTACTCGTCGATCACCGACTGGGCGCCGTTCGCGAAGTCGCCGAACTGGGCCTCCCAGAGCACGAGCGCCTCGGTGTTCTCGACGGAGTAGCCGTACTCGAAGGCGAGAGCGGCGTACTCGCTGAGCAGCGAGTCGTACACGAAGAATCGTCCCTGGTTGTCGGACAGGTTCGACAGCGGGAGCCACTCCTGACCGTTCTTGCGGTCGTGCAGCACGGCATGGCGCTGCACGAACGTGCCACGGCGGGAGTCCTGCCCCGCGAGGCGGACCGGCGTGCCCTCCACCAGCAGCGAACCGAACGCGAGCAGCTCTCCGAAGCCCCAGTCGATGCCGCCGTTGCGGCTCATCTCGACGCGCTTGTCGAGCTGCTGCTGCAGCTTCGGGTGCACGGTGAAGCCGTCCGGCTTGTTGGCGTGGGCGTCGCCGATGAGATGCACCACCTCGAGGGGGACGCCGGTGACCTCCGGCTCGCCGATCTGGTCGTCGACGGGCGTCAGCTCCGGAGCGATCGGGGTGGCGCCGGTCTCGGCGGCGTGCGTCTCGGCGAACGCGATCTCCAGGCGGTTCTGGAAGTCGGCCTTCGCCTGCTCGTACTCCTCCTCGGTGATGTCGCCTCGTCCGACCAGCGCCTCGGTGTAGAGCTTGCGCACCGAACGCTTGGCCTGGATGAGGTCGGTCATCAGCGGCTGGGTCATCGACGGGTCGTCGCCCTCGTTGTGCCCGCGGCGACGGTAGCAGACCAGGTCGATGACCACGTCGCGGTGGAAGCGCTCGCGGTACTCGAACGCGAGCTGCGCCACGTGGATGACCGACTCGGGGTCGTCGCCGTTCACGTGGAAGATCGGCGCCTGGATGGTCTTGGCCACGTCGGTGGCGTACACCGAGGTGCGCGAATCCGTCGGCAGGGTGGTGAAGCCGACCTGGTTGTTGACCACCACGTGCACGGTGCCGCCGGTGCGGTAGCCGCGCAGCTGCGACATCTGCAGCGTCTCGACCACGACGCCCTGGCCCGCGAACGCGGCGTCGCCGTGCACCAGGATGGGCAGCCACGAGAAGGTGCCGATGGGCTTGCGGTCCTGCTTGGCACGGACGATGCCCTCGAGCACGCCGTCCACGGTCTCCAGGTGTGACGGGTTGGCGGCCAGGTAGACGGGAAGCTCGGCGCCGTTCTCGGCGACAAATGTGCCCTGGGTGCCCAGGTGGTACTTCACGTCGCCCGACCCGCGCTGGTTCCCAGGGGTCATCGAGCCCTCGAACTCGCGGAACACCTGTCCGTAGGTCTTGCCGGCGATGTTGGTCAGCACGTTGAGCCGGCCGCGATGGGCCATGCCGATGGCGGCGCCGTCCAGGCCTGCGGATGCCGCGCCCTGCAGGATCTCGTCGAGCAGCGGGATGAGCGACTCGCCGCCCTCGAGCGAGAAGCGCTTCTGCCCGACGAACTTCGTCTGCAGGAACGTCTCGAACGCCTCGGCCTCGTTCAGTTTGCGCAGCACCCGCAGTTGCTCGTCGTGGCCCGGCTTGACGTACTTGACCTCGACCTTCTCCTGGAACCAGCGGCGCTGCTCCGGGTCCTGGATGTGCATGTACTCGATGCCGAGGGTGCGGCAGTACGAGTCACGCAGCACGCCCAGGATGTCGCGCAGCTTCATGAGACGCTTGCCGCCGAAGCCGTTCGTCACGAACTCGCGGTCCAGGTCCCAGAACGTCAGCCCGTGGCTCTCGATCTCGAGGTCGGGGTGCGAGCGCTGCACGTACTCCAGCGGGTCGATGTCGGCCATCAGGTGCCCGCGCACGCGGTACGAATTGATGAGCTCCTGCACGCGGGCGGTCTTGTCGATGCGCTCGGCGAGGTCGACGGCGATGTCGGCGTTCCAGCGGATCGGCTGGTACGGGATGCGCAGCGCGGCGAAGATGTCGTCGTAGAAGCCGCGCTCGCCGATGAGCAGCTCGTGCACCTTCTTCAGGAACTCGCCCGATCCGGCGCCCTGGATGACCCGGTGGTCGTAGGTGCTGGTGAGCGTGATCGTCTTGCCGATGCCGAGGGCGGTGAGCGTCTTCTGGCTGGAGCCCTGGAACTCGGCAGGGTACTCCAGCGCGCCGGCACCGATGATGCAGCCCTGGCCCTTCATCAGACGGGGGACCGAGTGCACGGTGCCGATGCCGCCGGGGTTGGTCAGCGACACAGTGGTGCCCTGGAAGTCCGCGGCGGTGAGCTTGTTGCCGCGCGCCCTGGTGACCAGATCCTCGTAGGCGGACAGGTACTCGTTGAAGGTCATGGTGTCGGCCCGCTTGATGCTGGGTACAAGCAGGGCACGCGTGCCGTCGGGCTTGGGGATGTCGATCGCGATGCCGAGGTTGACGTGGGCGGGGGCGACGACGGAGGGCTTGCCGTCGATCTCCGCGTAGAACACGTTCTGGCTGGGGAACTCCTTGAGCGTCTGGATGAGCGCCCAGCCGATCAGGTGCGTGAAGCTGACCTTGCCGCCGCGGGTGCGAGCCATGTGGTTGTTGATGACGATGCGGTTGTCGATCATCAGCTTGGCCGGGATGGTGCGCACGCTGGTCGCGGTGGGGACCGTGAGCGACTCGTCCATGTTCGCCGCGAGAGTCTTCGGCATGCCGCGCAGGACGGTGACCTTGTCCTCGTCGACGGGGGCGGCGTCCTCCTTCGCGGCGGGCTTCGGGGCCTGCGCCGGGATCGGGGCCTGCACAGCGGGCTTCGCGGTGGTGCGTGCGACCGGTTGAGTGCCGATGACGGGGATGGGGGCGGTCATCGGGTGCGCCGGCGACTGAGCGGCGGAACCGGCGGGATCGGGCTGGTACTGCTCCAGGACCGGCCACCACTCCTTGTCGACGGAGTCGCGGTCCTTCTTGAACTGCTCGTAGAGCTCGTCCACGAGCCACGAATTGGCTCCGAACCCCCCGTCGCCCCCGACGCCGGTCACCTGGTTCGACACGCTCGATCGCCCTCTTTCATCGCTGAATCTGTGTGCAGCGACGCGAACACGCGAGGCGTGATCGGGTCGCACACGTTCCGGGGTTCAAGCCTAATGCCATTCGCACCCGAAACGCCCGAGGTCCCCGCCGCGCGCGACCGCCCCGGGAGTACCTTTGGCGCATGGAGTTCTCCGGCGAACGACCCCTGGTGGATCTGACCTATTCGGACGTCTTCCTCGTGCCCCGGCGCTCGGCCGTGACCAGCCGGCTGCAGGTGGACCTGACACCCGGGGACGGCACCCCCGCCACTATCCCGCTGGTGGCGGCGAACATGAACTCGGTGACCGGTCCCCGCCTGGCCGCCACTCTGGCGCGACGCGGTGGACTGGGGGTGCTGCCGCAGGACCTGCCGCTGCAGCAGCTGGACGCCGCGATCCGGTGGGTCAAGGAGCAGCCGGTGCGCTGGGACACCCCTGTGGTCCTGTCGCCCGTGGCCACCGCCGCCGACGCGCTGCGCCTGCTGCCCGCCACCGAGGGACATGGCGTCGTGGTGAGCACCGCGGGCCCGTCGGCTCCGATCCGGCGTGAGGACGTCGCCGGCATCGTGCCGGCCGCGCGGCTGGCATCCGCTCTTCCGGACGCCGTCCTCGGCGACCTGGTGCGCGAGCACTCTCCCGCGATCGACGCCGAGGAGATCGCCGACGGGCGCGCGGCGTTCGACGCCATCGACGCGGCCGACGTCGAGATGGTGCTCGTCGTCGAGCACGACCGCCTGGTCGGCACGCTCTCGCGCCGCACCGCGCTGCGGGCGAACCTGTACCGCCCCGCGGTCGACGGCTTGGGCCGGCTGGCGGTCGGTGCCGCCGTGGGGATCAACGGTGACGTCGCAGGAAAGGCGAAGGCGCTCGCGGCGGCGGGAGTGGACGTGCTCGTCGTGGACACCGCGCACGGCCACCAGGAGGGGATGCTCCGGGCGCTCGAAGCGGTCGCCGGCCTGGGACTCGGCATCCCGATCGTGGCAGGCAACGTCGTCACCGCCGACGGCGTGCGCGATCTCGTCGCCGCGGGCGCCACCATCGTCAAGGTCGGTGTGGGGCCGGGCGCGATGTGCACCACGCGCATGATGACGGCCGTCGGCCGTCCGCAGTTCTCCGCCGTGCTGGAGACCGCCGAGGCGGCGCGCGAGCTCGGTGCGCACGTGTGGGCGGACGGGGGAGTGCGCTATCCGCGCGACGTCGCGCTCGCGCTCGCCGCGGGTGCGGCATCCGTCATGATCGGCTCCTGGTTCGCCGGCACGATCGAGGCGCCGGGCGAGCTGGAGCGCGACGAGGACGGCCGGCTGTACAAGGAGTCGTGGGGGATGGCGTCCACCAAGGCGGTGCAGGCGCGCTTCGGCCGACTGGACGCGTACGAGCGGGCGCGCAAAGAGCTGTTCGCGGAGGGGATCTCCTCCTCCCGCATCTACCTGGACCCGCTGCGTCCAGGCGTCGAGGATCTGGTGGACATGATCACCTCCGGCATCCGCTCGTCGTTCACGTACGCCGGCGCCGGCACGGTGCCCGAATTCCACCAGCGCGCCCTGGTCGGGCTGCAGTCCGCGGCCGGGTACGAGGAGGGCAAGGCGCTGCCGGTCAGCTGGTAGTCCGTCGTCATGTGCGCGGCCGGTTGTGACATTGCGTGACCGGCCGCTGTCACGCGAGTGCGGCACTTTGTGGCATCCGCGCCATCGATCGATGTAGCGGATGCTGGATTCTGGCGCGGACGTGGTGGCTGGCGCGGGCGGGATGCCGGAAACTGGCGCGCACGTGGTGCGCCAATCGTTCTGCACAGACGCCGTCTTGGCCGGATCCGTCCACAATCGCCGCATTCGGCGAGTGAGCACCCCGCCCCCGCGTCAGGATGCCGGGATGAGCGCGGACCGACCATTCGACATCACCGTCAACCGAGTCAGAGACAGGGGAGGCGAGCCGCCCGACTACCGGAAAGTGCGGCGTGCCCTGGCGGAGGGAACCATCCACAGAATCGCGCCGGGCGCGTTCGTCCTCGCGCGATCCTGGGAGCAGCTGTCGCCGATGGAGCGGCACCGCGTCCGCGTCTTCGAAGCCGCGGACCGGTTGCGTGCGCCCGCGCTGATCTCGCACTTCGCGGCCGCCGCCGTGCACGGCATCGACATCCTCGGCCCCTGGCCGGAGCGCGTCGACGTGCGCGTGCCCCGGCGTGCGGGCGGACGATCATCCGGTCTGATCCGGCGGCACTGCCTGGGCGTCGACGAGGCGGATGCCGTCGACTGGCGGGGCCATCGCATCACCACGCCCGCACAGACGGCGGTCGACATCGCTGCGCTCAGCGATCACCTGCATGCAGTGGTGGTGTTCGATCAGGTCCTCTGGGCGCGCCGGCCGGGCGGACCGCTGGCCACTCTCGACGAGCTGTTCGCGCTCGTGGAGAGGCAGGTGTCGGCGAAGGGCTTCGCACGGATACGCCGCGCCCTGGCATCCGCTTCCGCTCTCGCCGACTCGGTTCGCGAGTCGCAGAGCCGTGTGCTCATCCGCCGACTCGACTTCCCGGAGCCGGAACTGCAGAGGACGTTCCTGCTTCCGGATCGCAGATCGGCGCGCTCGGACTTCTACTTCCCCGACCAGGACCACATCGGCGAGTTCGACGGACTGGGCAAGTACCTCGACCCGCAGCTGTTGCAGGGCCGCACGCCGGAGCAGGCGCTGATCGAGGAGAAGGATCGCGCCGATGCGCTGCGGCGCATGGTCCGCGGCTTTTCGCGTTGGCGCACACCGGCGTTGCGCCGGCCGCGGGAGCTGTACGACATCCTCACTGCGGACGGGCTGCGCAGCCCGGTCCCGCCTCCGCCCGCTGGCCTCATCCTGCCGGACTGACCGCCGTCACACGTGGGCGGCAGCTTGTGGCATCCGCGCCATCGATCGATGTAGCGGATGCCGCATTCTGGCGCATACGTGGTGCGCGACGCGCTCGGGATACCGCATTCTGGCGCGGACGTGGTGCATGGCCCGCTGTGACGCTGCGCGATGGACCCTGGTCGCGCACGTGTTCCCCGACGGTCTCACGGCGCCCGGGCCGGACTCCGGTAGAATCGTCGCACCATGGAGGACCCCCCCAGTAGTACATCGCCCCACCGCCCGCCCCTCGTCCGCGAGGGGAGCAGCAGCTGATGGAATACCTCCTGCTGGGCGTGGGGCTTCTGCTCATCGTGGGGACGGGACTGTTCGTCGCCAGCGAGTTCGCGCTCGTCAATCTCGACCGTGCCGAACTGGAAGCACGCCAGGCGCGCGGCGAATCCCGGCTGTCGCTCACGATCCGTGCGCTGCGGATCACGTCGACGCACCTGTCTTCCGCTCAGCTCGGCATCACGCTGACCACGCTGCTCACCGGTTTCACGATGGAGCCGGCGATCTCGCACCTGCTCGCGCCGGTGCTCACCGCATGGGGGCTCGCTGAGGGCGCCGTCACGCCCGTCTCGGTCACGGTCGCGATGTTCGTCGCCACGGTGCTGTCGATGATCCTCGGCGAGCTGGTGCCGAAGAACTTCGCCCTCGCGCTGCCGCTGGCGACCGCGAAGCTGGTCATGCCGTTCCAGACCGCATTCACCGCCGTGTTCAAGCCCGCAGTGCTGCTGCTGAACGGCAGCGCCAACGCCGTGCTGCGCGCGATGGGCGTCGAGCCCAAGGAGGAGCTCTCCGGGGCCCGCACCGCCGAGGAGCTGTCGTCGCTGGTGCGCCGCTCCGCGAGCGCGGGCGTGCTGGAGAAGGACACCGCCACGCTGCTCGACCGCAGCCTGACCTTCGCGCGCCTCACGGCCGCGGACATCATGACGGCCCGTCCCAGCATGCACGCCATCTCCGTCGGCGACTCCGCCGACGACGTCGTCCAGCTGGCCCGGCGCACCGGCCACAGCCGCTTCCCGGTCTACGACGACGACCTCGATGACATCACCGGCATCGTGCACGTGAAAGCCGCCGTCTCCGTGCCCCGCGAGAAGCGCACCGAGGTGCCGGTCGGTGCGCTGAGCACCGAACCGCTGCGCGTGCCCGAGACCGTGCACCTGGACGCACTCGTCGCCGAGCTGCGCGCGAAGGGCTATCAGCTGGCCGTCGTCGTCGACGAATACGGCGGCACCGCGGGGATCGTCACCCTGGAGGACCTCATCGAGGAGATCGTCGGCGAGGTCTCCGACGAGCACGACCGCACCCGCGCCGGCATCGTGCGCCGGGTCGGGTCGGTGACCTTCCCGGGCGAGCTGCGACCGGACGAGCTGCTCAGTCGCACCGGCATCGAGGTGCCAGAGGGCGACGTGTACGACACCATCGGCGGCTACGTCATGAGTGTCCTGGAACGGGTCCCGGCTGTCGGGGACACCGTGCGCCTGGGCACCGGCACGCTCGAGGTGGTCCGCATGGACGGTCGGCGCGTCGACCGCATCCAGTACCGTCCCGACCCGGTCGAGACCGCGACGGAGGAGGACCGATGAGCGACTGGGCCGGCCTGGTGTGGCTGGTGGTGCTGCTCGCCGCCAACGCCTTCTTCGTCGGTGCCGAGTTCGCCGTGATCTCGGCGCGCCGCTCGCAGATCGAGCCGCTGGCCGAGCGCGGCTCGCGCGCCGCCAAGACGGCGCTGTACGCGATGGAGCACGCGACCCTCATGCTCGCCACCTCCCAGCTCGGCATCACGATCTGCTCGCTGCTGATCCTCAACGTCTCGGAGCCGGCGATCCACCACCTGCTGGAGATCCCGATGCACGCGATCGGCTGGGACGAGGGGGTCGTCTCGGTCGTCTCGTTCCTGATCACCCTGGCGTTCGTGTCGTTCCTGCACGTGGTGTTCGGCGAGATGGTGCCGAAGAACCTGGCCTTCTCGGTGCCCGACCGCGCCGTGCTGGTGCTCGCGACCCCGCTGGTGTGGGTGTCGCGGGCGTTCAAGCACGTGATCTGGCTGCTGAATGCGACGGCGAACGGCGTGCTGCGCCTGTTTCGCGTCGAGCCGAAGAGCGAGGCCGCGTCCGCCTTCACGATCGACGAGGTGGCGACGATCGTCGACCGCTCCCGCCGCGAGGGCGTGCTGACGGATGCCGCCGGCACCGTCGCCGCCGCCGTCGAGTTCACCGACAAGAAAGCGCGCGACGTCGCCGTACCCCTCGCGGACCTGGTGACGCTGCCGCAGACGGTCACGCCGGAGGACATCGAGCGCGCCGTGGCCCGCTACGGCTTCTCGCGCTACGTGATCGTGGACGACGAGCAGACGCCGGTCGGATACGTGCACCTGAAGGACATCCTGCGGGCGGCGGAGGGGGCGGATGCCGCGGAGCGCGCGGCCACGCCGTTGCCGGCCAAGCGGATCCACCACATGGTGCCCGTGCAGGAGGACACCGACCTGGAGGACGCGCTCGCCGCGATGCGTCGCGCCGGCCGTCACCTGGCGCGTGTGCGCGACCTCAACGGCGACACGACCGCGGTGCTCTTCCTCGAGGACATCCTGGAGGAGCTCATCGGCGAGGTGCAGGACGCCACCCGACGCGGCCACCCCGGCACCGAGCGGCGCTGACCGAGCGGCGTCCCCGGCGTGGGGCGCCGGGCTCCGCCCCGACGCAGGTCAGCGCCAGCGCGCCCGCAGATACTGCGGCGGCCACGGCACGTCCACGCCGAGCTCGTGCGCGGCCCGCAGACCGAAGTGCGGATCGCGGAGCCACTCCCGTCCGGCGAAGATCGCGTCGGCCGCGCCCGAGGCCAGCACCTGCTCGGCGTGCTCCGCGGCGGTGATCAGCCCCACCGCCGTCGTGGGGATCCGCCCGCCCTGGCGCACGGTGTCCGCGAGCGGCACCTGATAGCCGGGTCCGAGTTCGATGCGCTGGTGCGCCACGAGGCCGCCGCTGGACACGTCGACGAGATCGGCCCCGTGCGCGGTGCACCACGCACCGACCTGCGCGGCTTCGTCGGGAGTGAAACCGCCGTCGGCGTGATCCGTCGCGGAGATCCGCACGAAGACAGGGACGTTCTGGCCCGCCGTGCGCCGCACCGCGTCCAGCACCTCGATCAGCAGGCGCGCGCGGTTCTCCAGCGAGCCGCCGTACTCGTCGTCGCGCTGGTTCGACAGCGGCGACAGGAACTCGTGCAACAGGTAGCCGTGTGCGGCATGCACCTCCAGCACGTCGAATCCGGCATCCAGCGCTCGGCGAGCGGCATCCTCGAACGCCGTCACGACGGCGCGGATGCCGGACCGGACCAGCGCGACCGGCTCGGCGAAGCCCTCGAACGCGATCGCCGACGGTGCCACGGTGGTCCAGCCGCCCTCGGCGACCGGCACCGAACCGCGCTGCTCCGCCCACGGCCACCACGTCGACGCCTTGCGGCCGGCGTGGGCGAGCTGGATGCCGGCGACGGCGCCGCGGTCGTGGATCGCCTGCACGATCGGCGCCCAGGAGTCGCGCTGGGCGTCGTTCCACAAACCGGTGTCGCGCGGGGAGATGCGCCCCTCGGGAACCACAGCGGTCGCCTCGGCGACGATCAGCCCGGCGCCACCCGACGCGAACTGGGCGAGGTGGGTGTGATGCCACTCCTGCGGTACGCCGTCGACCGCGCTGTACATGCACATCGGCGACACCCACAGTCGGTTGCGGAACGTGACGGAACGGAAGGTCAGCGGGGAGAAGAGAAGACTCACCCTTCGACGGTAGCCGCCGCGGCGACCGACACGGGCCGCGCTAACGTGGATCCATGGTCCGCGAGTGGTCGAGGAGTGACACCGTCGGCTTCCTGCGCATCCCCGGGCCGGACGACGACAAGTACTCGCGCGGTGTGGTCGCCATCCGCACCGGCTCGGCGGACTACCCCGGCGCAGCCGTCCTCGGCGTGGAGGCGGCGTGGCGGGCCGGCGCGGGTTACGTCCGCTACGTGGGCGGAGCAGCGGATGCCGTCCTCGCCCGCCGCCCGGAGACCGTGGCAGGTCCGGACATCGGCCGCACCCGCCCCGGGGCCTGGGTGATCGGGTCGGGCACGGATGCCGCGTCGCGCACGGCCGAGGAGGAGAGCGCGCTGCGTGACATCCTCACCGGCGACGTTCCCGTCGTCGTCGACGCCGGCGCCCTCGATCTCGCCCCCGGCGCGCGGGCGCCGCTGATCCTCACCCCGCACGCGGGGGAGTTCGCGCGGTTCTGCGAGCGCATCGGCGCGCAGGCGGACCTGTCCGGTGAGGCGCGCGCCACCACGGTGGCCGCCGTCGCGGTCCGACTCGGGCAGACCGTGCTGCTCAAGGGCTCCCGCACGCTGGTGTCGGCACCCGACGGCGAGGTCATCCGGCTCGAGGAGGCTCCGGCCTGGCTGGCCACCGCCGGGGCCGGGGACGTGCTCGCCGGTGTCATCGGCGCCCTCGTCGCCGCGAATCCGGGCGGCGCCCTCGCCGAGGCGGCCGCCGCTGCCGCCTGGCTGCACGCGTACGCCGCGCGGCTCGCCGCCGGCACCGTGGGCGGCGCACCGGGGCATCCGATCGTCGCGCTCGACGTCGCCGAGGCTCTCCCGCGCGCCATCGCGGACCTGCTGTCGTGAGGCGCCGTGTCGCCGCGCTGTGGGCGGCTTTCGTGGCCGCGCACGCGCTGACGGCGTGGCTCGGATGGGTGCTGCCCAGCCAGCCGATGGGCGACGTCGTGCTGGTGTACCAGCCGTGGTCCGCATCGGCGCTGTCGGACGGGGCCGTCGTCGGTGTCACCGAGCCGTGGGTGTACCCGCAGCTCGCCCTGCTGCCCATGCTCGCCGCGCAGGGCGTCGCGGCGCCGCTCACCGGGCTGCTCGGCGCCGAGGCCGCGTACCTGGTCGCCTGGGCGATGCTGGTGACCGCCCTGGATCTGCTCGGCTTCGCCGTCCTCGTCGGGCGGGGCCGGAGCACGCGGCGCAACGCGGCCGGCTGGTTCTGGTGCGCGGCGCTGACGCTCCTCGGCCCCATCGCGCTGTACCGCATCGACGCCGTGACCGTCCCGCTCGCCGTCGCGGGCGCCGTGTGGCTGGGTGCGCGTCCACGCGCGGGCGCAGCGCTGCTTGCGATCGGCGCATGGATCAAGATCTGGCCCGGCGCCGTGGTGCTCGCGGCCGGCGTCGCGCTGCGGCAGCGGATCGCGGTGCTGCTCACGGGCGCCGCGACCACCGCCGCGGTCATCGCGGTGCTGTTCCTGCTCGGCGCGGACCGGGAACTGCTCGGCTTCCTCGGCGAGCAGACCGCCCGCGGCCTGCAGATCGAGTCCGTCGCCGCCACGCCGTTCCTGTGGATGGCCGTCGCCGGTTCGGCATCCATCGCCTACAGCTTCGACATTCTCACCTTCCAGATCCGCGCCGGGGGAGCGGATGCCGTCGCCGCGGCGCTCACACCGGTCATGGCGGTCGCGGTCGCCGGCGTTCTCGTCATCGGAGTGCTCAGCGCACGACGCGGCGCCGCCTGGCAGCGGCTGCTGCCGCCCCTCACCCTCGCCCTGGTGACCGCGCTCATCGCGACCAACAAGGTCGGCTCCCCGCAGTTCCAGACCTGGCTGTTCGCGCCGGTCATCCTCTGGCTGGTGCTCGACCGTGCTCGCGCGGCCACGCCCGCCGCATGCACGCTGCTGCTGTGCGCGCTCACCTTCGCCGTGTACCCGCTCACCTACGACGGTCTGCTGCGCGCCGACGTGCTGCCTGTCGTGCTGGTGACCGTCCGCAACATCCTGCTCGTCCTGCTGTTCGCCCACTCGGTGCGCGCTATCCTGCGTGTTCCGGCCCACACCCGCTGATCTCGGAGGAACCATGCTCGTCGCATTCTCAGTCGCCCCGTCAGGAACCGGCCGCGAGGACGGATCCGTCCACGACGCGGTCGCCGCCGCAGTGCGGGTCGTCCGCGAATCCGGCCTGCCGCACCGCACCACGAGCATGTTCACCGAGATCGAAGGGCCGGACTGGGACACCGTGATGGATGTCGTCAAGCGGGCCACCGAGGCGGTGCTGCCGTTCGGATCGCGCGTGTCCCTGGTGCTGAAGGCCGACATCCGCCCGGGCTACACCGGCGAGCTGGACGGCAAGATCGAGCGCCTGGAGCGCGCCATCGGCGAGACCGAGGCGGAGTGAGCCGATGAGCGACACCCGCAGCGACCCCACCCTCGAACAGCAGCGGCTGATCGACGTGGGCGTCGGCTACTGGCGGCGCATGGTCGCCGAGGACGCGCCGCTGTCGGTCGAGCTGCTGCCCGAGGACGATGCCGTCGTCGTCGCGCACGCGGCACGCGGCGGCGGCCGGATCTACGTGGCGGCCGACGAGTCGGCGCTGTTCGCGGCGTCGTCCGCCCCGCCGCACGAGGCCCTGGAAGTGTTCCGCTCGGGACGGCGCACCCCGCCCGAGCACTTCCGCCCGCGGGGCGGCGGCCGGGGCCGGTAGAATCGCCCGGTGACTCCCTCGAACATCTCGAGGGGGGCGGCGATGAGGGCGCTCCTCTCCCTCGCCATCGGCAGCTTCGGCATCGGCATGACCGAGTTCGTCATGATGGGCCTGCTGCCGGACATCGCCCGCGATCTGCTTCCCCACGTCTGGATGCGCAGCCAGGAGCACGCGATCGGCCAGGCCGGCATCCTGATCTCCATGTACGCGCTCGGCGTGGTCATCGGTGCACCCACCATCGCCGGCGCTGTCGCCCGCTTCCCGCGGCACCGGGTGATGATCGGCCTCGCGGTCGCGCTCACAGTCTTCAACGCCCTCGCGGTCGTGCTGCCCACCTTCGAGCTCGTCGCGGCGGCGAGGCTGCTGGCCGGCCTGCCGCACGGCGCCTACTTCGGCATCGGCGCGCTCGTCGCGGCCGACGTGCTCGGCCCCGGTCGGCGCGCCCAGGGGGTCGCTTTCATCCTCACCGGGCTCACCATCGCGAACGTCGTCGGCGTGCCCCTCGGCACGTTCCTCGGCCAGGTGTGGGGGTGGCGGTCGGCGTTCGTCGTCGTCACCGCCGTGTTCGCCCTCGCCGCCGTGAGCATCGGCTTCTTCGTGCCCGAGCACGCCGGCGACCCCGGACGCACCCTGCGCTCCGAGCTGAGCGTGTTCCGCGAACCTCAGGTGTGGCTGACGCTCGGCATCGGGGCGATCGGCTTCGGCGGCTTCTTCGCCGTGTACAGCTACATCGCCCCGCTGATCACGGAGGTTGCCGGTGCCCCGGCGTGGGCGGTCCCGCTCACCCTCGTGCTGGTCGGGGTGGGCATGACCGCCGGCAACCTCGCCGGGGGGTTCCTCGCCGACCGCGACCTGCGCCGCACCCTGCTGCTCGGGCTCGCCGCGCTCGCCGCCGTGCTCGTGCTGTTGGCCGTGCTGTCGTTCTCGATCGTGCTGGTCGTCGCCCTCGCCATGGTCGTCGGCGCGGTCTCCTCGATCCTCAGCCCCGCGATCCAGACCCGTCTGATGGACGTCGCCGGCGAAAACCAGTCGATCGCCGCGGCGCTGAACCATTCCGCACTGAACATCGGCAACAGCCTGGGGGCGTTCCTCGGCGGGGCTGCCATCTCCCTCGGATTCGGCTACGCCGCACCCGAGTGGGTGGGCGCGGCGCTGGCGCTGCTCGGGCTCGGAATCGCAGTCGTCGCGCTCCGCGTCGAGCGCAGGGCGGCGGTCTGAGCGCAGGTTAGAGTTCCGTCATGGATGCCACGCTGCGGGTCGCCGGGACCGCGGTGGTGCTGCGCGACGGCGTCGACGGTCTCGAAACGCTGCTGCTGCGCCGCCCGGAGACAGGATCATTCGCGGGCGCCTGGGTGTTCCCCGGCGGAGCGGTGGAGTCGGGCGACATCCTGGAGGGGGAGACCGAGACCGACGCCGCTCGCCGCGCCGCGGTGCGCGAGACGGCCGAGGAAGCCGGCCTTCGCGTACGCGACCTCCAGCCGGTGTCGTGCTGGACGCCGCCCGTGGACGCTCCGCGGCGCTATCGCACCTGGTTCTTCCTGGCCCGAAGCGCCGAGGACGAACTGGTGCTCAACCCGGCGGAGGTGACGGACGCGGTGTGGGTGACCCCGGCCGGTGCGTTCGACCGTCATGCCGCCGGTTCGCTCGTGCTGTTCCCGCCCACCTGGGTGACCCTGCACGGACTGCTGCCGCATCGCACGGTCGACGAGGCGTACGCCGCGGCCGGCACGGTGCAGCAGTTCGTGACGCACTCCCGCGTCACCCCTTCCGGCCGATTGCTCACCTGGGCAGGCGACGAGGAGCATCCGCACGAGCCCGGAGCCCCCGGCGCCCGACATCGTCTGACCGCCGGACCGCCGCCGTGGCGGTACGAGCGCGGTTGAATCGGCTCGGCCGCGTCAGGTCTCGAGCAGGCGCCGGAGGTGGGCGCCGACGGCATCCGTCTCGATGAGGAAGCCGTCGTGCCCGAAATCGCTGGTGAGCACGACCGCCTCGTCGTCGATGAGATTCGGGATGCTGCGCGCGATGCGCTGCTGCCCGTCCACCGGGAACAGCCGGTCGGTGTCGATGCCGAGCACCAGCGTTCTGGCCGTGACCGCGTGCAGCGCTTCCTCGACGCCGCCGCGATCGCGACCCACGTCGTGGGAGTTCATGGCCTCGACCACCGTGATGTAGCTGTTCGCGTCGAAGCGGCGCGTGAACTTGTTGCCGTGGAAGTCCAAGTAGGACTCGACCGCGAAGCGTCCTCCACGGCCGAGCGGCGAGACGCCCGACTGCCAGGAGCGCTGGAAGCGCTGGTTCAGCTCGATGGGGCTGCGGTAGTTCAGCAGCGCCATCCGACGCGCCAGCGCGAGACCGCGGTGCGGGCCTTCGCCGAGGCCTGCGTCGTAGTACTCGCCGCCGGCGAACCGCGGGTCCATCCGCACGGTCTCCAGCTGCACGAAGTTCAGCGCCAGCTGGTCGGCGGTGGTCACCGGCGGAGAGGACAGCACCGCGAGGCGCTCGACACGCTCGGGTTGCATGATCGCCCACTCCAGGGCGTGCATGCCACCCATCGAGCCGCCGATCACGGCCGCCCACCGTTCGATGCCGAGCCGATCGGCGAGCATCACCTGCGCGGCGACCTGGTCGCGGATGGTGAGGTAAGGGAAGCGGGAGGCCCACTCCCGCCCGTCGGGCGCGATGCTGGCAGGTCCCGTCGACCCCTGGCATCCGCCCAACATGTTCGGCGCGATGACGAACCAGCGGTCGGTGTCGATGGCAGCGCCGGGGCCGACCACGTCGTCCCACCAGCCGGCCGTGGGGTGACCGGCCCCGGCCTCGCCGCGCACGTGGCTGTCGCCGGTCAGCGCGTGGAGGACCAGCACGGCGTTGTCCCGCGTCTCGTTCAGGGTGCCCCACGACTCCCACGCCAGCCGCACACCGGGCAGTTCCGCGCCGTTCTCGGTGCGGAATGCTCCGATCGAGGTGAACTGCCGGTCGCCGGGGGGATCGCCGTCCCGCCAGGCTCCGGTCGACGGCGGCCGGGCGCGGAGCAGGCGGACGTCCGCCTCCGTCACCGGTGCCGACGGCACCGTGTCTTCGGAGGTCGTCTGCCAGTCCATTCCTCCATTCTCGCCTGCCCGGTGGGACGGCGTCCGTAGGTTACGCATCGCGCGTGCGGCAGGTCGCTGTGCGGGCGGCCGGGGTCACATGTGTGCGCCAGTTTGTGGCATCCGCGCCATTGATCGATGTAGCGGATGCTGGATTCTGGCGCGGACGTGGTGCGCAACCGGGTCGGATGCTGGATTCTGGCGCGCACGCGGTGCGCAACCGGGTCGGATGCTGGAATCTGGCGCGGACGTGGTTCGCGACCCCGGTAGCGGATGCTGGATTCTGCCGCGCACGCGGTGCGCGACCGGACCGAATGCCAGCAGTCGGCGCGCACGCGGGAAACGCGGAATGCCCCGGACCGCGCTGAACGAGGTCCGGGGCATTCCGTCGAGAAGGGTCAGGCGCGGGCGGCCTCAGCGACGCGGCGAGCTGCGGCGAGCGCGTTCTCCAGGTCGGCCTTGAGGTCCTCCACGTTCTCCAGGCCCACCGAGAGGCGCACCAGACCGGGCGTGACACCGGCGGAGAGCTGCTGCTCCGGGGTGAGCTGCGAGTGGGTGGTGGATGCCGGGTGGATGACCAGCGAGCGGACGTCGCCGATGTTCGCGAGGTGGCTGAACAGCGACAGGTTGTTGACGAACTCGCGTCCGGCGTCCACGCCGCCCTTCAGCTCGAACGACAGCACCGCGCCGACGCCCTTGGGAGCGTACTTGTTGGCGTTGGCGTACCACGGCGACGACGGCAGGCCCGAGTAGTTCACGGTGGCGACGTCCTCGTGGCTGTCGAGCCACTCGGCGATCTCCTGGGCGTTCTGCACGTGGCGCTCGACGCGCAGCGACAGGGTCTCGACGCCCTGGATCAGGTTCCACGCGCTCTGCGGCGCGATGGCCGAACCCAGGTCGCGCAGCAGCTGCACGCGCGCCTTGATGATGTAGGCGAGTCCGTCGCCGACCGCGGCGGTGTAGCTGGCGCCGTGGTAGGAGGGGTCCGGCTCGGTGAGGCCGGGGAACTTGTCCACGTTCTTCGACCACTCGAAGCTGCCGCCGTCGATGATGGCGCCGCCGATGGTGGTGCCGTGGCCGCCGAGGAACTTGGTGACCGAGTGGACGACGATGTCGGCGCCGTGCTCGAACGGACGGATGAGGTACGGCGTGGCGATCGTGTTGTCGACGATCAGCGGCAGGCCGTTCTCGTGCGCGATGTCGGCGACGGTGCGGATGTCGAGGATGTTGATCTTCGGGTTGCCGACGGTCTCGGCGAAGAACAGCTTCGTGTTCGGACGCACCGCGCCACGCCACTCCTCGGGGTCGTCCTGGTTCTCGACGAACGTGACCTCGACGCCGAGCTTGGCGAGGGTGTACTTGAACAGGTTGTAGGTGCCGCCGTAGATCGAGCTCGACGAGACGATGTGGTCGCCGGCCTGCGCGATGTTCAGCACCGCGAAGGTCGCCGCGGCCTGCCCGCTGGCGAGGACCAGCGCACCGGTGCCGCCCTCCAGCGCCGCGAGGCGCTGCTCGAGCACGTCCTGCGTGGGGTTCTGGATGCGGGTGTAGATGTTGCCGAACTCGGCCAGCGCGAACAGGTTCGCGGCGTGGTCGGCGTTGTCGAACACGTACGAGGTGGTCTGGTAGATCGGCGTGGCGCGCGACTTGGTCACCGGGTCGGGGGCGGCGCCGGAGTGGATCTGCTTGGTCTCGAAGCGCCAGTTCTCGGGTGCGGGCATGTCTTCTCCAGTTCGAAGGCGGAGCGGGTGGAGGTGGTCGTCGCGGCAGGATGCCGTGATGCGAGAGTACGAAGTGTGAGCGCTCGTCAACAAGCGCCCGGAAATGTGACGTAATAGTCCGGGCCGGTCGCGCGGGCGGAAAAGTCGTACGGTGGAGTCATGGTGATCAGACGTGCCGTGGTGACCGGAGCGAGCTCGGGTATCGGGGAGGCGACCGTCCGCGCGCTGCGCGGGGGCGGCTGGGAGGTCGTGGGGGTCGCGCGCCGGGAGGACCGCCTCGCGGAGCTGGCGGAGCAGACCGGCGCCTCGGCGATCGCGTGCGACCTCACCGACGGCGACGCCGTGGCCGCCCTGGTCGAGCGGCTGGAGTCCACCGGCCCGGTGCATGCGCTGGTGCAGGTCGCGGGCGGCGCCCGCGGCACCGAGAGCGTCCAGGACGGCTCGGTCGAGGACTGGCAGTGGATGTACGACGCGAACGTGCTGTCGTCGCAGCGGCTCGTCGCCGGGCTGCTACCTCTGCTGCGTAAAGCCGCTGCCGCGGACGGCCACGCCGACATGGTCTTCGTGACGTCGACAGCGGCGCAGACTCCGTACCCAGGCGGCGCCGGGTACAACGCCGCGAAGGCCGCCGAATCGATGCTCGTGCGGGTGCTGCGCCAGGAGCTGAACGGTGAGCCCATCCGGGTCGCGGAGATCGCGCCGGGCATGGTGCACACCGAGGAGTTCGCGCTCAACCGGCTGCGCGGCGACCGGGTCGCGGCCGAGTCGGTGTACGCCGGGGTCGAGGAGCCCCTGTTGCCCGAGGACGTCGCCGACATCATCGCCTACGCGCTGGCCGCGCCGCGTCGGGTCAACCTCGACCTGGTCACGATGCGTCCCGTCGCCCAGTCCGCGCATCACCTGCTGGCGCGCGGGCCGCTGCACGTGCGGACCGACGTCGACTGATGCCGAGGACGCTGTCCGAGCTCGCCGACGACGGGCTGATCGACCCTGGCTGGGCGGAGGCCCTCGCCCCGGCGCAGCCCGTCATCACCGAACTGGGTGAGCGCCTGCGCGCCGAGCAGGCGGCCGGTCGCGGATACCTCCCCGCCGGTGCGCACGTGCTGCGCGCGTTCCAGCGCCCGCTGGACGACGTGCGGGTGCTGATCACCGGACAGGACCCGTACCCGACACCTGGGCACCCGATCGGCCTGTCGTTCGCCGTCGACCCGCACGTGCGCCCCCTGCCGCGGAGCCTCGCGAACATCTACCGCGAGCGGGAGAGCGACCTCGGCATCCCGCCGGCGCCGCACGGGGACCTCAGCGCGTGGAGCGACCAGGGCGTCCTGCTGCTGAACAGGGTGCTCACCGTGCAGCCCGGCTCTCCGGCATCCCATCGCGGCTGGGGCTGGGAGCAGGTCACCGAACTGGCGATCCGTGCGCTCGTGGCCCGCCGCCGACCGCTCGTGGCCGTGCTGTGGGGCGCGGATGCCAGGGGGCTGCGTCCCCTCCTCGCGGACACACCGGTGATCGAGTCCGCGCACCCCTCGCCGCTGTCGGCGAGCCGCGGCTTCTTCGGCTCGCGGCCGTTCTCCAGGGCGAACACCCTGTTGGAGGGTCAGGGCGCGGCTCCGGTCGACTGGCGCGTGGCGGGGGAGGCATGAGCGGGGTGCGGCTGCGTGCGGTGCAGGATGCCGATCTCGCGGCGATCCGCGACATCTACAACCACTACGTGCGCACCTCCACGGTGACCTTCGACGAGGTCGAGTCGGACGTCGACGGGTGGGCCGCGAAGAAGGAGCGCATCGTCGCCCTCGGCCTGCCGTTCCTGGTCGCAGAATCCGACGTGGGGGAGCTGCTCGGCTACGCACTCGCGCAACCGTGGTCGCCCAAGTCCGCCTACCGGTTCACGGTCGAGAACTCGATCTACCTGGCACCCGCTGCCGCGGGCCGTGGTGTGGGGCGGACGCTGCTCGAAGCGTTCCTGGCCGCGTGCCGTGACGCAGGCCTGCGACAGGTGATCGCGGTGATCTCCGAGGAAGGCGCGGACGCGTCCATCGCCCTGCACCGCCGGGTCGGGTTCGTCGACGCGGGCCGGCTCACCGCCGTGGGGGAGAAGTTCGGCAGGGATCTCGGCGTCGTGCTGCTTCAGCTGAGTCTCTGACTCAGGGAAGGAAGGCGCCGCTCTGTCACAGCGGCGCCTTCCGCGGCTCATCCCGCCGAGTACCGCTGCCACAGGTCCGCGTGCTCGGCGCGGAACCGTGTCACCAGGTCGATACAGATGGGATCTTCAAGGATCTGCACCCCGACGCCCTCCGCGCGGAGCAGGTCGACGGCCCCTGCGAAGTGATGCACCTCACCGACGACGACCGAGCGGATGCCGGTGATCACCGCCGCACCTGCGCACATCGCACACGGGCCCTCGGTGGCCACCAGCACCGCACCCGCCGGCACGGTGCCGTACCGTTCGATGCACTCGCGAATCGCCTCGGTCTCGGCGTGCGCGAGGTGGTCCCCTCGTTGCACCTGCCTATTGCGTCCGCGCGCGATCACCTCGCCGTCGAGGACGATCGCCGCGCCGAACGGCATCCCGCCCTCCTCGACGCCCTCCTCCGCCTCACGGACGGCGGCGGCCAGAGCGGAGGTGGCAGGCTCAGGCTGCATCGGCGCCCGCCTGGTACTTGTCCTTCGACAGCAGCCAGTGGAAGACCAGACCCAGGGCGCAGCCGAAGAACCACGAGAACGGAGCCAGGGCGCCGAACACCGGAACCTGCGCAATGATCGTCGTCAGCCCGCCGGCGAGCACCAGGGCCGCGATCGCCCTGGGGTTGAAGCCGCGCCGGTACCAGTACTTGCCACGGGGATCGGCGGTGTACAGGTGCTCCAGGTCCAGCCGCTGACGGCGGACGAAGAAGTACTCGCAGATCACGATGCCGAAGATCGGCCCGATGAAGGCCGAGAACGTCCCGAGTGTGTACTGCACCATGGTGGGGTTCGCGTACAGGTTCCACGGCATGATCAGCACCGAGACCGTCGACGCCACCAGGCCCGCCCGGCGGAAGGTGAAGATCCTCGGTGCGAGGTTCGCCACGTCCATGGCGCCCGAGACGAAGTTGGCCACGATGTTCGTCGCGATCGTCGCGGTCATGAAGGTGAGTGCGCCGAGCAGCACTGCGGTGGTGTTGTCGATGCGTGCCACGAGTTCCACCGGGTCGGTGATGAGCTCGCCGAACACAGCCAGGCCGCCCGAGGTCGTCACAACGGTCGCCACAGCGAAGAGCATGAAGTTCACCGGCAGGCCCAGGAAGTTGCCCTTGCGCATGGCGTCCGGTGACCTCATGAACCGCGAGAAGTCTGCGAAGTTGAGCGTGGTGCCGGCGAACCACGCGACGGTGAGCGCGACCGCCGTCAGCCACATGCCGAACGCAGCACCACCGGACAGATCCTTCGATCCGAGCGTGAAGCTGATGGCCCCGGGACCGCCTGCTCGCGCGACGATCCAGATCGCCAGGGCGAACATCACCACGTAAATCGCGGGTCCCGCCCAGTCGGTGAAACGGCGGATGGCCTCCCAGCCGTAGAAGAAGACCAGCAGCTGCGCGAGCCACATGAACCCGAAGCAGGCCCAACCGAGAGTGGACAGGCCCAGGATGGAGTTCTCGGCCAGCGGCTTCAGGTCGGGGAAGAACCGCAGGACCACGACGACCAGGGCGGTGGAGGACACCCAGGTCTGGATGCCGTACCAGGCGGTAGCCGTGGTGGCCTTGATCATGCTGGGGATGTTCGCCCCGTACACGCCGAAAGCCGGACGGCAGAGTGCGGCGAAGGCGATGCCGTACTTCTGTCCGCCTCGACCCGCGAGGTTCGTGAAGAAGTAGATCAGCGTGATCCCGACCAGCAAGGCGGTGAACACCTGCCAGCCGGCGAGTCCGAGCGTGAAGAGCCCTGCGGCGAACACGTATCCTGCGACGGAGTGGACGTTCGACATCCACATCGCGAAGAGGTTGTAAACACCCCAAGTGCGCTGCTTGACCGGGCTGATGTCGGGGTTCGAGAGGGTGGGACTGACCTCCAGATACACGGCGCGTTCGCCGGGTATGGGAACTTCCGTCCTTGTTTCTGACATCGCTGCTCGCTTTCCGCTCCCACTACGTCGTGGGAGCGCTCAGGCGCGGTCGTCGGCGACCGCGGCGGTGACGAGCCGAGAGGGTGCTCGGCATTCCGAATGGCGGAACGTATGTTTCGCCATCTGCCGAAAATGGTATACCAGAGTAGCGGCGGAAGGAAGTGGATAAATGGAGAGTCGTGGGCGCAGCTGAGTCTCTGTCTCAGCCCTCCCGCCAACCGTCGTTCTCCAGGTGCGAGCCCGCCTGAGGGCCCATCTGCAGCATCCCGCCGTCGACCGCCCAGCTGGCGCCCGTGACATACGACGACTCGGGGGAGGCGAGGAAGCGGATCACCGCCGCGATCTCCTCCGCCTTGCCCGGACGGCCCAGAGGGATGCCAGGACGGTGCGTGCGATCCGCGTCCTCCGAGTCCATGCCGTTGATAGGGGTGGCGATCTCGCCCGGGGCCACCGCGTTCACCGTGATGCCGTGCTCGCCGAGCTCCTGCGCCATCGTCTCCACCAGGCCGGCGAGACCGTGCTTGGCGGCGACGTACGGTGCGGCGCCCACCCGGGGCTGGTGGGCGTGCACGCTGGTGACGGCGATGATGCGGCCGCCGTGCCCGGAGTGCACCATGCGGCGGGCGGCGGCCTGCATTCCGGCGAACGCGCCGTCCAGGTTCAGGGCGACGATGCTGCGCCATTCCTCGATGCTCCACTCCAGGAACGGGTTGCGCCCGCCGCCGCCGGCGTTGTTCACGAACACGTCCAGTCCGCCCAGTCCGTCGACCATGTCGTCGACCACGGCGGAGACGTCGTCCAGTTCCGTGGCGTCGAACCGGGCGACGACGGCGCGCCGACCGCGGTCGCGCACGGCGGAGGCTGTGCGTTCGGCGCCTTCCTCATCGGAGTGCCAGGTGATGCCGACGTCCATGCCCGCGTCCGCGAGAGCGACGGCGGTCGCGGCGCCGATCCCCGAGTCGGAGCCGGTGACGATGGCGAATCGAGGGGAGAAGTCGTGGTGAGTCATGCCGTGGACCATAGCTCGCGCCGTCCGCGCGGTGACGGGGCCTTTACACCCGGGCGGATCGTGGGCTAACGGTCGCCGGCGCTGCCGGTGTCGATCACCGGGATGGCGGCCAGCAACTCCTTGGTGTACTGCTCGGACGGGTGGCGGAGCACGGCATCCGTCGTTCCGCGTTCGACGACCCGCCCCTCCTTCATCACCGCCACGGCGCCGGCCAAGTGCTGCACGACGCCGATGTCGTGCGAGACCAGGATCAGCGTCAGCCCCTCCTCCCGGCGGAGGCGACCCAGCAGGTCGAGGATCTGCGCGCGCACGGTGACGTCCAGCGCGGAGAGCGGCTCGTCGCCGACCAGCACACGCGGTCGGTGCACGATCGCGCGTGCGAGGGCGATGCGCTGGCGCTGACCGCCGGAGAATTCGTGCGGGTGACGCTCGGCCATCTCCGGCTCCAGGCCGACCTGGGCGAGCACTTCGTGCACCCTGGCGCGGTGGTCGCCCGCGATGTCGAGCGCGCGCAGCGGCTCGGCGATGATGCGGCCGGCACTCATCCGCGGGTCCAGTGAGGCGTACGGATCCTGGAACACCAGACCCGTCTGCCTGCGCAACCAGTGCAGCGATCGGGCGGGCGCCGCGGCGTCCACGAGGTGGTCGTCGACGACCACCCGCCCGGCGGTGGGGCGGTCCAGCCCCAGCAGCAGCCGGACCAGGGTCGACTTGCCCGACCCCGATTCGCCGATGATCCCCAGCGAATCGCCCTCGGCGACGGACAGGTCGGTGGGATGCAGAGCGACGGTATGCCGCTGGCGCTCGAACAGTGTGCGCCGCGGCAAGGCGAACGTGCGGCTGACGCCGTGTGCTTCGATCAGGGTCACGATCCGCCTCCCGGCCGCCACAGGGTGGCGGTGGCGTCGCGCAGCAGCGCCTGCGTCACCGGCGACGACGGCTCGCTGAGCAGTCGTCCCACCTGGGCGGATTCGACCACGCGCCCGTGCTCGAGGACGACGGCGTGCGTGGCGACCTGGGCGAGCACGGCGAGGTCGTGCGTGATGAACACCAGCGACATGCCCTCGTCCTGCACGAGCGACAGCAACAGACGCAGCACCTCCGCCTGGATCGTCACGTCCAAAGCGGTCGTCGGCTCGTCGGCGATCAGCAGGCGCGGCCGGCACGCCAGCGCCATCGCGATGGCCACCCGTTGCCGTTGGCCGCCGGAGAGCTGGTGAGGATACCTGTCGACGATGGTCCCCGGGTCCGGCAGCCGGACCCGCGCCGCCTCCGCGACCGCCCGTGCGCGGGCCTCCCGGCGGCCCAGTCCTTCGTGGATGCGCACCGACTCCGCGATCTGGCGGCCGACGGTGCGGATCGGGTTCAGGGCGGTGCGAGGTTCCTGGAACACCATCCCGATCTCGTCCCCGCGCAGCTCCGCGAGCCGGCGGTCCGGCATCCCGAGCAGTTCGACGCCGTTCCAGCGGATGCTGCCCTCGGCCTCCGCCTCCGGTGGCAGCAGGCCGAGCACGGCGAGCGCGGTGAGCGACTTTCCGGAGCCGGACTCGCCGATGAGACCGAGACGCTGGCCGTCGGCGACGGAGAAACTCACCCCGTCGACGACCCGCCGGCCGCCGATGCGGATGACCAGGTCCTGCACCTCAAGGCTCACGCCACCACCTCCGGCACGTGCGTCTCCGCAGCCCGATGGGAGAGGGTGGGATCGGTCGCCTCTCGCAGGGCGTCGCCCAGCAGGTTGAGCCCCAGCACGGTGATGGTGATCGCCAGGCCGGGCCACACCACGGTCAGCGGGTGCACGCCGATGTATCGCTGCAGGTCGGCGAGCAGCACGCCCCAGGACGCCTCCGACACCGAGGCGCCGAAGCCGAGGTAAGACAGTCCCGCCTCGGCGAGCACCGCGACCGCCATCGACCAGGACAGCTGCACGATGAACACCGGCGCCACGTTCGGCAGCAGGTGCTGCACCAGGTTCTGGCATGCCGTGAGTCCGCTCGCCTTGCCCGCGAGCACGAAGTCGCTGCGCCGCACCCGGCGCAGCTCGGGTCGGGTGACCCGGGCGATGCTGACGCCGAACCCGATCCCGACCGAGAACACCACGACCCACAGGGACCCGCCCCACACCGCGGAGATCATCATCGCGATCATCAGCACCGGAAACGCGATGAGGATGTCGACCAGCACGGCGACCGTCTCGCGCATCCATCGGGCGGTGAGCGAGCCGAGTGCGGCCAGCAGGATGCCGACCAGGGTGGCCACCACCCCCGCGCCCACGGCGACGAACAGCGTCGTGCGGGCTCCGGCCATCAGCAGGCTGAGGATGTCGCGTCCGGTGCCGTCCGTGCCCAGCAGGTGCGGCCAGCCCGGCGGCGCCCACCGACCGCGGATGTCGGCGGACATCGGATCGAACGGCGTCCAGAGCACCGACACGACGGCGCCCAGCAGGATGAGCACCACGGCGGCGGCGCCGAATCGGCCCGTCCCGTTCGACAGCAGTCTGCGCAGCCAGCCCGGCATCACTCCGCCTCCCTCTGGCGCGGGTCGATGGCGTGATGGACGAGGTCGACGACGAACCCGACGACGAGCACGAAGCCGGTCAGCACCAGCAGCTCGCTCTGCACCTTGACGAGGTCCCGCGTGCCGACGTCCGCCACCAGCATCCGCCCGATGCCGGGGAGGGTGAACAGCTGCTCGATCACGACGGAACCGACGATGATGCCCGCCACCTGCAGCCCGAGGACCGTCACGATCGACAGTCCGACGGCGGGGATGCCGTGCCGCACCAGTGCCTGTCGCCTGCTGAGGCCCTTCGCCGCGGCGGTGCGTACGAAGTCCTGCCCCGCCGCCTGCAGCGTGGCGCTGCGCACGAACCGCATGAGCATCGCGCCCTCCACGATGCCGATGGTGAGCGCGGGAAGCAGCAGCGACTCGAACGCCCGCACCGGCGTCGCCCAGCCGGTGCGGGGGAATCCCTGCGCCGGCAGCCACCCCAGCCAGTGCGCGAAGACGACGACGAGCATCATGCCCGCCCAGATCACCGGCACCGCCGCGACGGCCTGGGCGCCGACGCTCAGCGCGGTGCCACCGGCCCGGCCGCGGAGCATCGCCGACAGGATGCCGAACGGCACGGCGATCAGTAGCGCGATCGCGAGCGACATCAGACCCAGGGGCACCGTGACCCGCGACTTCTCGATCAGCTCGGCGCTCACCGAGGCCCCGCTGAGCTGAGAGGTGCCAAGGTCGCCGCGCAGAACGCCGCCGATCCACTCCGCGTACTGGATGAGGAGCGGGCGGTTCAGGCCGAGAGCCTCCCGCAGCGCCTCCACCTGCTCGCGGCTCGCCTGGGTCCCGGCGACGAGCTGCGCGACGTCACCGGGGAAGACGCGAAGGGTCAGGAAGATGAGCACGCTCGACACGAGGAGCCCTGCCAGCAGCAGGACCCCCCGCGTGAGCGCGTAACGGAGCACGGTTCAGTCGGACGCCTTGGTCACGCCCGCGAGATCGATGCGCGAGTTGATCGAGTCCTTCGGGAATCCGGACACTGCGGGCGTGAGCGCCGTCAGCGTCGCTCCGTTGTAGAGCCAGTCGGCGGCGTGGTCCTCCGAGACGATCCGCGCCGCCTCGGCGAGCAGCTCCGCCGACCGCTCGGCGTCGGGCTCGCTGAGCGCCTGCGCGTACAGCTCCTGCACCTCGGCGTTGTCGTATCCGAAGTAGTAGTCCGGGTTCGCGAAGTTGCCGAAGTCGCGGGGCTCGACGTGCAGCACGAAGCTCAGCTCGTAGTCGTGGTTGGTGTAGACGTCCTCGAGCCAGGTCGCGAACTCGACCCGCTCCACCTCGAGCGTCACCCCGACCTTGGCGAAATCGGAGATGAGCACCTGCGCCACGGTCGTGCCGTAGAACGACGGGATCGTCAGCGTGAGGTCGAGCTTCTCGTGTCCGGCATCCGCCAGCAGCTGCTTCGCCTTCTCGGGGTCGTACGGGGCCACTTCGGACAGGTCCTCGTACCCGGGGTCGAGCTCGGGGATCGGGCCGTACAGGGTCTCGCCGGCGCCGACGGCTTCGACGAGCGCCTCATGGTCGATGGCCAGCCGCAGCGCCTCGCGCACCTTCACGTCGTCGAGCGGCGCCTTCGCGTTGTTGAACGCCAGGGTGGCCTTGTCGGTGGTGCGGCCGGTGGTGATGGTGAAGTCGCCGGTCTCCTCCAGCTGCGACACCAGGTTGGGGTCGACCGCCGTGAGGACGTCCAGGGTGCCGTCCAGGGCGGCGTTCACCCCGGCGGTGAAGTCGGGGATGTACTCGAAGACGACCTCGGCGACACCCGCCTTCTCGCCCCAGTACTCCTCGTACCGGGCGAACGTGATCGCGCTGCCCTTGGTCCACCGCTCCAGCGTGAACGGGCCGGTGCCGTTCTCCGCGGTCTTCAGGTCGGTCGTGTCGCCAGACTTGAACACGAGGCCCGCGGGACCGGTCAGCGTGAACAGGAAGTTCTGGTCGGGCTTGGTCAGCGTGATCTGGACGGTCGTCGGGTCCGGCGCTGTGATGGCGGCCACATTGGCGAACTGGGCGTTGCCCTGCAGGCCGGCATCCGTCTTCACTGCCTGGTAGGAGGCGACCACGTCCGCCGACGTCAGCGCCGTTCCGTCGTGGAAGGTGATCCCGTCGTGCAACGTGAATGTGTACGTCAGGCCGTCCCCGGACACTTCATAGGCGCTGGCGAGCCGCTCGGTGATCTTGTTGTCCTCCGTGCGGGTGACCAGGCCCTCATAGATGTTGTCGATGAGGATCTGCTCGAGAGCCGCACCGTTGGTGCGGCGGATGTCGAGGTTCGTGGGCTCCAGGACGAGACCCACCGTGAGCGTGGCGTCCGGGTCGGGCGCGCCGGCCGAGGTCCGCTCCGGCGCAGGGGATCCGGTGCACGCGGTCAGCGCCAGCAGGCCGGCTGCGAGCGCACCGATCGCCGCGAGGTGCGCGCGTCGGCGGGGTGATGCTGTGGTGAACATGGAGGGGGTCGTCCTCTCTGAGGGCTGCGCGGGCGCGTCGGCGTCGTCAGCGGATGGGCCGGGCAAGAGCGTCGGTGAGCAGGGTCGAGATGGCGGCGGGGGCGGTCTCCTGGATGTTGTGCCCGGCATCGACGGCGATGACGGATGCCGTGGGCAGGCGCCGCGTGAACTCGTCCACGTCGGCGTCCTGAAGGAATCCGCGCGCGGCGCGCATCAGGGTGACCGGGACGGTCAGTGACTCGAGCGCGGACCAGGCGGCGATCCCGGCCTCGTCGCCATGCTCAGTGCGGGCGCGCACCGCGTCGAAGGAGTGGCCGAGCAGGTGTGCCAGGTGGTGCTTCCACTCGACGCGCCCGTCCGCGCGCACGCGCGTGTTCAGGAAGACACCGCGTTCCGTCGCCGCACGGTCGCCGCCCAGCCCGAACGCGACGGCACGCTCGACGGCGTCAGCGCGCGCGGCGAAGTCGGTGACCGCGTAGAACTCCCGAAGCACAGCCGGCGCTGCCGCGGGATCGACCCCCGGTGTGATGTCGACCAGCACGAGGCTCTCGACCAGGTGCGGATGCCGGGCGGCGACGATCGCAGCAGTGAGACCGCCGAGGGAGTGACCGACGAGCAGCTGCGGCTGCGAGGTCCACGTCTCCAGCGCCGATGCCACGTCGACGGCGAGAGTTTCGGGGGAGTAGTCCGCGTCCTCGCGCCATGCGGAGTCGCCGTGACCGGGCAGGTCGACGGCCAGGACGGAGCGCCCCAGGAGCAGAGCGACCGCATCCCAGGTGTGCGCGTTCAGGCCCGCGCCGTGCAGCAGCGTGACCGCGGGCTCGTCGGCACCGAAGCGCAGCGCGCTGAGCGAGCGACCGTCGTCGAGGTCGAGTCCCAGGCGCTCGACGGATGACATCGGCACGCCCAACACGTCGGCCTGCTCTCGCAGGCAGCGGAACTCGCCGGTGTCTTCGACCACGGCCATATTCTGCTCTTGCATGCGCGTGAGAGGAAATGAGAGAACATCCTGCTCACTTCGCTCGCTCCTCAATAGACAGAATGCTGAGGCGGCAGGCGTCAGAGGTTCCATCGTGCATTTCCCGGCGCGCGGGCGCGCGGTGCCGAACTGGAATACGCTGGGACGCATGAGTGAGACGCGCGTGCACCTTTCCAAGACCGAGCCTGCCGCATATCAGGCACTGGACGCCTTCTCGAAGACGGTCGGCGAGATCTGTGCGGCCAATGGTATCGACGACCGGCTGAAGGAGCTGGTCATGATCCACTGCTCCCAGCTGAACGGTTGCGCGTACTGCACCCGGGTGCACGTCGACCGCGCGATCGCCGCCGGCATCGACGTCGACACTCTCACCCAGATCCCCACGTGGCGGGAGAGTCATGTCTTCAGCGACCGGGAGCGTGCGGCGCTGGAGCTCGCCGAGGCGTTCACGTTCATCAGCGAGGACGGCATCCCCGACGAGGTTTACGACCACGTGGGCGGCGTCTTCACCGAGAAGGAGTACGCGGCGCTGAGCTGGGTGTGCGTCTCGATCAACGCGTTCAACCGCGTGGTCGTCGCCGGCCGTTACCCGGTGCGGCCGCGCACCGAACGGTGACCATCCTCGACATCCCGGGCGTCGCGAACCTTCGCGACGTCGGCGGGATGCCGGCGGGCCGGAGCCGCATCCGCTCCGGCGTCCTGTTCCGCTCCGGTCAGCTCGCAGGCCTCACCCCCGAGGGGGACGTGCTCCTTCGTGCGCGGGTGCGCCACGTCATCGACCTCCGCGACGACGCCGAAGTGCTGGCCGAGCCGTCGGCCTTCACCGGCATCCCGGTCACCCGCATCCCCCTCTTCCTCGGTTCGGTCGGGTCGTTCTTCGCAGCCGACATGAACCTCGCGGGGATGTACCGGCATCTGGTCGATGACGCCGCGCCGCGGCTCGTCGACGCGATCCGCATCATCGCCCAGGGGCAGCCCACCCTGGTGCACTGCACCGTCGGCAAGGACCGCACCGGGGTCACCGTCGCACTGGCGCTGTCGGCCGTGGGCGCCGACCGCGACGCGGTCGTCGCGGACTACGCGTTGACGGCCTCGCAGCTGCCCGTCGCCCGAACGCAGGCGATCGTCGGCTACCTGCGGACGCACATGCCCGACGCGCGCAACGCCGTCGAACTCGCCACGGCCTCGCCCGCACCGGTGATGGCCGAGCTGCTGGCAGGGATCGACGAGCGTCACGGCTCGGTGGCCGGCTACCTGAAGGAGGCCGGGCTCACCGACGACGAGCTGCGTGCGCTGCGCACCGCGCTCCTTGAGCCCGACCCGGCGTAGGTTAGGCAACCCTTCTCTGGTGTTAGACTGGACGCACCATGAGCACCGTCCAGACCACCGCAGGCGCCCGCGCGACGCGCCGGGCCTCTCGACGTCCGCAGGTGCAGCACCTCATCACCGCGGACGAGCACTCGCTCGCCGAGCTGGAGGCCGCGCTCGCGACACTGCCCTTGTGCGCTGTCGGGCGCGTGTTCATCGAGGTCCCCGACGTCGACGACATCAGTGTCGTCTCGGCTCCGCCGCGGATGACCGTCACCTGGCTGCCCCGTGCGCGCCGCTCCGGTGCACCGGGGAGCGGACGCCGCTGCGCTCCGGGAGAGGCGCTCACCCGGGCGGCGGTCGCCTGGGCTGACGAGATGCTCTGCGCGGAGTCGGAGCTGCGCACCGACATCACGCTGCTGGGCGGCTACCTCGGCACTGCCGACATCGTCGAGCACCTCACCGAGCGTCTCGGCGTCGATGCGGCGTCGATCCACGCGCCCGAGCGCTACGGCCTGCTCACGCGCTGACGCGGCAGGTACCCGCCGTCCTCCAGGCCCGCTTCGATCTCGAAGCGATTGCGCAGCGGATCGCGTCCCGCGAGCAGGTACAGGAACGGCAGCAGGAACCCGTACCGCAGCCACTGCTGCTTGTGCACGGCCTCGTGGCGGAGGATCCGCTCGCTCGGGTGCACGTCGCCGGTGAGATAGCAACCGCCGACGCAGGTGCCGCCGCGGCCGAACGTCCAGGACGGCATGCCGCGGAAGACCCACAAGCCGAGCCGACGCTCGATGGTGCCCGTGCTCCAGATCAGGCCCCAGGTGAAGCCGACCAGAGTGCCCCACCAATAGCCGAGCCTGCTCACCGGCGAACGGAGGAGGAACGCCGGGATGAGGCGGTCCAGGCGGCGGCCTCGCGCCAACGCCCGGTCCGCCGCGGGCCGCCAGTCGCCGCTCACGCCACCGCCCCGATCAGGCGCAGGATCGCGCCGAGGTCGTCCACTGCGGCGTCCGGGCTGCGCGGCGCGAACCCGCAGAACGAGGCGCCCGCCAGCGGCGTCGCCTCGCGTACGCGTCGGATCGCGGCGCCGAGCGCGGCCGGTTCGAGACCGAACGGCGCCGGGGCCGAGACGCCGCCGAACTCGGCGGGGTCGAGGACGTCGAGGTCGATGTGCACCCACACCCGTGAAGCGCCGGTGTCCGCGATCGCCGCGGCGACGGCATCCGGGTCCGCAATGGCGGAAGGCGGGAGTGAGGTGAGGTCGTCGAGCTGCGCCCGCTCCCCGTCGTCGATGCTGCGGGCGCCGACGACGACGACACGTTCGCGGGGGATCGGCGCGGAGAGGGCGAGGCGTTCGTCGCCGTCGCCGAGGAGCGCGCGCAGGGCCATCCCCGCGAACGCACCCGACGCGGAGCTGGCCGGGTCGTGCAGGTCGGGGTGGGCGTCGCACCAGAGCACGGCGAGGTCCGCGGTGTCCAGCGCGGACAGCGCGAAGCTTGCGACGCTGCAATCGCCGCCGATCACCACGGTGCCGTCCTGCCAGGCATCGCGCACCTGATCGCGGACGCGCAGCAGCGAACTCAGCCGGCGGATGCCGCTGCCGAGTGATTCACCGGCTTCGAGCGGCACGTCGAGCACGGTGGTGTCGCCGCGCGGAAGGTCGCCGGCGATGGCTGTGGCGCCGTCGACGAGCAGCATGGCACGGGCGGCGGGGGACCCCTGCCACTGGGGAACGACGAGGAAACGGGTCATGGCGTGCCCGGTGACCGGACGGGGTGGGTGCCGCGGCCGCGGCACCCACCCTTCCTGTCACTCCGACTCGATCGCCGCCTGCGGACGGCCGCCGGCCTTCAGCTCGGCGAGCCGGGCCTCCACCTCGGTCAGTTCGCCGAGGTCCTCGAGGCTCTCGAACTGCGCGTCGATCGACGACGCCGCGATCTCGGCCTTGCCCTGCGCGATCGCCTCCTGACGGCGGATCTTGTCCTCGAACCGGCCCAGTTCGCTGGTGGGGTCGAGCACGTTGATCGTGGAGACGGCGTCCTGCACCTTGGTCTGAGCCTCGGCGACCTTGGCACGGGCGAGCAGCTCGCTGCGCTTGGAGCGCAGCTGCTCGAGCTTCTCCTTCATGCCGTTCAGACCGCTCTTGAGCTTGTCGACGATCTCGGTCTGCGCGGCGATCTGCGGCTCGGCCGAACGCGCCTCGCGTTCGGAGCCGATCTGCCGCTGCAGCGCGATCTTCGCGAGGCTGTCGAACTTGTCGGCGTCCGCCGTGTGGCCGGCGGCGCGCAGCTCGTCGGCCTTGCGGCTCGCGGCGAGCGCCTTGTTGCCCCACTCCTTGGCGGCCTGCACGTCCTCCTCGTGGTCCCGCTCGAGGAGACGCAGGTTGCCGATGGTCTCCGCGATCGCGGACTCCGCGTCGGCGATGCTGTTGGAGTAGTCGCGGACGAGCTGGTCCAGCATCTTCTGGGGGTCCTCGGCCGAGTCGAGGAGGGAGTTGATGTTCGCCCTCAGGAGGGTGGAGATGCGGCCGAAGATGGACTGCTTGGTCATGCGGTGTTCCTTTCAGATGGACGTTTCGTCGTTCGTGGCGGTGTGCGTGTCGGTGGTCAGAAGCGCCCTCCTCCGGAGCGGCGGCCCCCGCCGGATCGGCTGCCTCCGAAGCCGGAGCTGCGGAATCCTCCGCCGGAGCTGCGGCCGCCGGACGATCGGCCCGAGTAGCCGCCGCCCCCGCCGCCGGACAGCAGGCCGCCGATGATGCCGCCGAGGATGTCATCGGCGATGCCGGAGTCGTTCGAGCGCCGGCCGTACCCTGATCCGCCGAAGATGTCGCCCATCCACCCGCCGCCGGCCGGCGCGTACGACGAGATGTCGCTCTCGGCGGCCTGGGTCGCCGCGCGGGCGAGGTCGAGCGCGCGGCGCGCGTGTGCCAGCGACTGCTCCGGGTCGGAGGGGCGCAGATCGAGCGCCTGCGTCAGGCCGGCCTCGGCCTGGGACAGTCGCGTCCGGGCGGTCGGTCCGATGGTGCCGCGCCGGGTCTCGATGAAGTCGCGCGCGGCGCGGATCGCCGATCCGGCCTGTGTCAGCGTCTGATCGAGCAGCTGCTGCACGCGTTGCGCGCGCGCCACGACCTCCCGCCCCTGGGCCAGGGCGGCGTCGATCCGGGTGTTCGCCGCGGCGAGGGACTCCAGCAGCTGCTGGGGGCTGCGGGGGATGCCGTCGATCAGCGTCTGCGCCCGCTGCAGCTCCGCCTCTGTTGCGGAAGCCGCGGCGGTGACCGCTCCGGACGGATCGGGCAGCTGGCGGGCCGCCGCGAGATCGGCCTGCAGATCGGCGATGAGCGCGCGGGCCTGCGCTTCGATGGCCGACAGCTCGGCTCCCAGTCCGGTCACGGCCTTGACGAGCTGCGCCGCCTGATCGGTGGACTGCTCCGCGGCGCGGATCGCGAAGGCCGCTTCGCCCGAGTCGCCCCGCGCGATGGCGTCGGCCGCCGCGGCGATCGAGCGGTCGGCCAGCGCGGCGCGGTCCCTGGCCTGTTCTGCGTTGTCGGCGACTGTGCTCAGCGCGGCCGCGTCATACGTCGCGGCGAGGTCCGCGAGTGCGGGCTCGGCGCCGGCGAGCAGCGGGTCGAGCTCTGCGCGCAGCGCCCTGACCCGCTCGAGCTCGTGGGGAGCGTTCTGCGCCAGCCGGCGCAGCGCCGTGAACTCTGCGGCGTTGCCGTCCAGCAGCTCGTCGATCTCGTCGCACAGCCGGATGATGCGGATGTGCCACGCACGACGGTCGTGGATGGTGTCGTCCACCTCGTCGTCGAGCTTCTGCTGCAGTTCGAACGCCTGGGAGAGCTTCGCCTTCGCCTCGTCCACGACGCGGCTGAACGGCGCCGTGACGCCGTCGCCGAACTCGGCGATCGCGAAGCCGAGCTCCTCACGGCTCGAGGTGATGGCGTTGTCCGCCTCGACGAGGGCGGTGCCGGCCTGCGTCTGGACCTGCTGGTCGGTGAGGGTCGAGAACGGGTCGTTCGGGTCGGGGACCGCCGGCATGGCACCGCGACGGCGGATCTCGGCGTTGCGCCGAGCCTTGGCGATCAGCCGGACGACCAGCCAGACGACCAGGACGGCCGCCACGATGCCCGCGACGATCAGCAGAGTGCGCACCGTCCCGGCGCCGCCGTCCCCCTGCATCTCGTCAGCCGCGGCGTCGATCGCGGCCGCCCAGCGGTTCTCGCTGAGCTGCTGCTCGATCGCGCGCTGCACGGCATCCTGCTGGGAGGCGCTGATCGGACCGCCGCTGTCGGCGCTGAAGCTGTAGGTGCGCTGCTCGACGGCCACTGCCAGCAGGTAGTCGCGTTCACCCAGCCCGTTGAGCCCAGCCACCTCGTCGGTCCAGGCGTCGGCGTCCGCAGGGTTGGTGAACTCGTCCACGAACACGACGAACAGGTCCAGGTCGCTCGCCTGCTTCAGCTCGTCGAGGCGCGCCTCCGCGTTCGCACGTTCTGCGGAGCTGAGCACACCCGCCTCGTCGAGCACCCGATCGGATCCCAGCCGGACGGGATCGACGGCCCATGCGGCTCCGGCGGAGAAGGCGCCGGTGATCACCGCCAGGAGCAGGGCGATCAGCATCGCCGGCCTGTTCCTCACAGCGATCCGCGCCCGCGGCGTCCGTGCCCCCATGGCACCGAGTCTATGCAAACGGTCCGACACGCGACAGCACCCGGAGGGGGATCCACGTTCGCCATCAGCGCAGACCCATACCCTGGAAGGCATGGACGACAGGTACGGCTCCGATGTGCTCGCGGCCGGGTGGCGGGAGCGCGGCTTCGCGAAGTCCGCCGACGTGCCCGCCGAGAAGGATCTCGTGGTCGAGGTTGCCGCCGACGGGTACTGCGGCGCGATCACGCGGGTCGAGGCGGGCATGGTCGAGTTGGAGGACTGGAAGGGACGTCGGCGCAGTTTCCCGCTCGGCGGCGGGTTCCTCATCGAGGGCCGACCGGTGCGGCTGGTGCCCCCGGCGCCGAAGGCGACCGGGCCGCGGCGCACGGCATCCGGCTCTTTCGCGGTCGCCGACGATCGGGCGCGCGTCGCCCTGCCCAGTCGCATCCTGGTAGAGGGGCGGCATGACGCCGAGCTGGTGGAGAAGGTCTGGGGCGCCGACCTCCGCGTCGAAGGCGTGGTGGTCGAGTACCTGCAGGGCATCGACGTGCTCGAGGATCTGCTGGCGGAGGCACCGCCGTCCTCCACTCGCCGGTACGGTGTGCTCGTCGATCACCTCGTGCCGGGGTCGAAGGAGACCCGGATGGCCGAGCAGATCCTGCGCGGGCCGCACGGGCCGCACTTGAAGATCGTGGGCCATCCGTTCGTCGACGTGTGGCAGTGCGTGACGCCCGCGGCGCTCGGCATCCGCGCCTGGCCGGAGATTCCGCGCGGAACCGACTGGAAGACCGGGGTGTGTCGGGCGTTCGGCTGGCCGGCCGAGTCGCAGGCCGACATCGCGTACGCCTGGAAGCGCATCCTGTCGCGGGTCACCACCTACCGCGACCTCGAGCCGTCGCTGCTGGGCCGCGTGGAGGAGCTGATCGACTTCGTGACGGAGCCTTCGCACGCGCGGTGACGCGCGGGCGAATACGCTGGAGGGATGCCAGAACCCCGCATCTTCCGTGACGAGCCGGTGTCGTTCGTGCGCCGCAGCGGCCGGATGTCGGAGGCCCAGGAGCGGGCCTTCGACGAACTGGCGCCGTTCTACCTCCTCGACGTGCCGCGCCACGTCGCCTCGACGTCGGTGCATCCGGAAGCGCGGCTGGATCCGGCATCCGAGTACGGGCGCACGTCGCCGCTGATCGTCGAGATCGGCTCGGGGCAGGGGCACGCCATCGTCTCCGCCGCGGCGGCGCGGCCCGATGCCGACTTCCTGGCCGTCGAGGTGTTCCGCGCCGGGCTCGCGCGCACGATGCTCGACGCCGACCGCGCCGGTGTGCGCAACCTGCGCCTCGTCGAGGCGAACGCGCCGGAGGTGCTGTCGACGCTGCTGCCCGAGGCCGCCGCCTCGGAGGTGTGGATCTTCTTCCCCGACCCGTGGCACAAGAAGCGGCACACCAAGCGCCGCCTGGTGCGGGCGGGTTTCCCCGCGACGGCCGCTCGCGCGCTGGAGGATGGCGGGATGCTGCGCCTCGCCACCGACTGGGAGGACTACGCCCTGCAGATGCGCGAGGTGCTGGACGAGGCGCCCGAGTTCGAGCGGGCGTTCGACGGCGAGTGGGGCGAGCGCTTCGACGGCCGGGTGATGACCGCGTTCGAGCGGAAGGGCATCGCGAAGGGACGGGACATCCGCGACCTCGCGTATCGCCGGGTGTCACGGGCGTGACGCGCGCCGCCTGGCTCGCTCTCGGTCCGGCCGCTCTGGTGTGCGCGGCGGCGCCGGCGTTCTTCGTGCTGGGGTGGACGTGGGTGGGCTGGGTGCTGCTGGCGGCCGGTGTCGGCCTTGCGGCGCTGATCGAGCGCGGGCGGATCGCGGCGGAGGAGCCGTCGCTGACCCGCGACCTCGCGTTGATCGGCCTCGGGATGCTGATCGTGCATTCCATCCCGCTGGCCGCGGAACTCGACAACCTGGCGATGTTGCGCTTCACGCTGGCGCTCGGCGGTGCTGTGCTCGTGCCGTACCTGATCTCGCGGTTCGTGTTCCGTGACCGCGCGATCTCGTTCCCGTGGCGCACCGGACGGCGGTGGGGGCGGCTGCAGTGGGGGTGGCTGGTCGCCGTGCTCGCCCTGGGCTGGCTGATCCTGCCGTTCTACTTCATCACCAGCGGCGCCTACCTGAACTGGCCGGTCGTCGACACCCCCGATCTCATCGTCCGGCTGTTCATCGGAGTGGGAGCGGTCGGCATCTGGGACGAGCTGTTCTTCATCTGCACCGTGTTCGCGCTGCTGCGTCGGCATTTCCCGGCCGCGCTGGCGAACGTGCTGCAGGCGGTCGTGTTCGTGTCGTTCCTGTGGGAGCTGGGGTACCGCGAGTGGGGTCCGCTGCTGACCCTCCCGTTCGCGTTGCTGCAGGGCTTCATCTTCCTGCGCACGCATTCGCTCGGCTACGTCGTCACCGTGCACCTGCTGTTCGACGCGGTGGTGTTCGCCGTGCTCGTCCACGCACACAACCCGGGGCTGCTGCCGATCTTCCTCATCTAGCATCCGCTTGTCGCGCAGGCAACGGTGGTGCGGGTCGCGACCGCCCCGCGCAGGCTGGGCGGCATGGACGGATTCACGGCGCAATGGAGCGAGGTCGTGCCGGGCGTGTTCCGGCTCGGCGTCGCCAGGGTGAACTGCTATCTCGTCGTCGACGAGGACGGCCTGACGCTGGTGGATGCCGGGCTGCCGGGCACCCGCAGAGCGCTGCGCAGCGTGCTGGAGCATCTCGGCGCGACGATCGAGGACATCGAGGCGATCATGTTCACCCACGGCCACTTCGATCATGTCGGCATGGCGCGTGGGCTGCAGCGGACCTCGATGCGGATGCTGGTGCACCCCGGGGACCGCCGGCTGCTGCGGCATCCGTACCGCTACGCGCGGGAGTCGTCCCCTCTCGTCTACCCGTTGCGGTACCCGCGCACCGTTCCCGGGCTCCTGGCGATGACCTGGAACAGGGCGCTGTTCGTCGGCGGGGTGGCGGCCACCGCCGAGCTGCGGCACGGCGAACCGGCGGAGGTGCCCGGACGGCCGACGGTGCTGTGGACGCCGGGGCACACGAACGGGCACTGCGGATTCTTCTTCGAGCGGCCGGGGGTGCTGTTCACCGGCGACGCACTGGTCACGCTCGACCCGTACACGGGGGAGCGAGGGCCGCGGATCATCGCCGGCGCCGCGACCGCGGACAGCGATCGCGCGCTGCAGTCGCTCGACGTGTTCGCCGAGCCGGATGCCAGGATGCTGCTGCCCGGGCACGGCGAGCCATGGACGGGCGGGGCGGCGGTCGCCATCGAGCGGGCTCGGGCCGCGGGGAGGCGGTGAGGGCTGCGCGTGGCCTCCGGCCGACGGGGCCCCGCTGACGGTGGGTGTAGAACGAGAAAAGACCGCCCGAAGGCGGTCTTTTCTCGTTCGTGCCCCCGACAGGAATCGAACCTGCGACCTACGGTACCGGAAACCGGCGCTCTATCCGCTGAGCTACGGAGGCGTACCGGTCGAGCCTATCATCGGCCGCGCGGTGCTCGTGAACGCAGCGCCTGCGTCAGCGCTGCGATGTCGGCGGGCGTCGTGCGACAGCATCCGCCGATCAGCCGCGCGCCGCGCTCGCACCACTCCGGTGCCAGGTCGGCAAGGTCGGCGCCGGACTGGGCTCCGGCGCCCCACGTCTTCGTGACCGGATCGTAGGTCTCGCCGGAGTTCGGGTACGCGACGAGCGGCAGACGAGTGTGCGCCGCGAGCGCCTCCAGGGCGGGCGAGACGAGCGGAATCGGCACGCAGTTCACTCCGATGGCGATGGCACGGTCGTCGAGCGCCTGCGCGACATCGGCGAGCGCCGTGCCGTCGCTGATGTGCGCCGCATCGCGCAGGGTGAACGAGAACCAGCCGACCGCGCCGAGCTCATCGGCCAGATCGGCGAGCGCGAGCGCCTCGGTGAGCTTGGGCAGGGTCTCGAACGCGAGCACGTCGGCACCGGCGGCGAGCAGCGCCGAGACCCGAGGGCGGTGGAAACGCAGGAACTCGTCGCGGGACAGCTGGTAGTCGCCGCGGTACTCCGACCCGTCGGCCAGGAACGCGCCGTACGGTCCCACCGAGCCGGCGATGAGGCGCGCGCCCCCGTCCCCGCCCACCGCGTCGCGAGCGGATGCCGCCAGCAGCACGCTGCGGCGCACGAGCGCCAGCGCGGCGTCCTCGTCGAGTCCGCGCGCGGCGAAGCCGTCAAGACTGGCCTGGTAGCTGGCGGTCGTCGCGACCTGAGCACCCGCGGCGAAGTAGTCGCCGTGCACCGCGGCGATCGTCTCGGGCTCTTCCAGCAGCACCTTCGCCGACCACAGCGGGTCGGCCAGATCACAGCCGCGTCGCTCCAACTCGGTGGCGAGAGCACCGTCGAGGACGACGGTGCGACCGTCGGTCAAGAGGTCCATCTGGCGGGTGTTCACGGCTGCTCCCGGGTTGCGATCGTGGCCGCGACTACTTCGCCGGCATCGGGTCGGACGCGTCGGCATCCGTCACCGGCGCGCCGGCGAACTCCTCCAGCGCCGCTGCGACCTTCTCGGCCAGGAACCGGTGACCGGCGTCGGAGGGGTGTTTGCGGCCGATGCCGGTGTCGATGACCGTGAGGTAGTTGCCCTCGGTGATCCACTCGTCCTGCACCGGCGAGATGTACCACCACCCTCGCGCCGCGGCCAGCGACGCGAGGTCCCGATCGATGCGAGCTGTCGCAGCACCCACCGGCAGCTCGTGCGGTGCGGGGCCCAGGACGACGATCGGAGCTTCCGGGAACTTGAGGCGCAGGGCGTCCCATGCGGCGTTGACGGCCGCCGGGAACGCCGCCGGGTCCTCGCGGCGGTCGTTGATCGACCCCTCGATGATGATCAGGTCCGGGTCGAGCTGCGGGTCCAGCGCGGCGATGCGCTCGCCGTACGCCGGCCCGGTGTACCCGGGCTTCTGATAGCCGCTGCCGGGGACGCCGTCCACGATCGTCTCACCGTCGATGAGGTCGGCCAGCAGATACGCGTAGCCGAGGGTCGGCCCGGATGCCGCGGAGCCGTACGTCCACGAGTCCCCGAAGACCAGCACGCGCGGGTCGTCTGGCAGTGCCAGGGGAGCGGGGGCGATGGTGTCGCCGGCCGCCACAGGGGCGGTCTCGGCGAGCGGCGCCCAGGGCCGCCAGACGCCCAGGGTCACGCCGACGACCACTGCGAGCGCACCGACGATCGCGAGAGCCGTGCGGCGCCGTCGGGTGCGGACGCGCAGGGTCATGCGTAGAGAGTAAGCGATGAATCGCCGGTTGCGAATTCCGGGCGTGTCGCGCCACGGCATCCGCTCGATGAAGCCATCGGCATCCGCTCGACGAAGCCCGTCGGGATTCGCTCGATGAAGCCCGTTGGCACACGCGCGACGCGCCAGCCCGGACGCGAATCGCCCCTCCGACGCGCGTGCGCGGGAGGGGCGATTCGGAGCGGTCAGGTCACTTCATGGTGCCCTGCGAGACCGAGCCCTGCAGCTGACGCTGGAAGAAGATGTACACCAGCAGCACCGGCGCGATCGTGATGATCACGGCGGCGAACAGCGCGCCCTGGTCGACCTCGTATCCGGCCGCCGACGCGAACGCCGCCATGCCCTGCGACAGCACGTACTGCCCCTGGTCGGTGTTCAGCGCCACCGGCAGGAGGAACTGGTTCCACAGACCGAGGAAGTTCAGGATCGCGACGGCGGCGAGCCCGGGCTTGGCCATCGGCAGCATCACCTGGAAGAACGTGCGCCACTCGCTCGCACCGTCCACGTACGCCGCCTCCTGGATCTCGTAGGGCAACGACTTGAAGAACGAGAACAGGAAGAACACCGTGAACGGCAGTGCGAACGCCACGTACGTGATGATCAGACCCGGCAGGGTGTTCAGCAGTCCCATTCCCTGCAGGATGAAGAACAGCGGCACGATGGCGAGGAACACCGGGAACGTCAGCCCCGCGAGCATCAGGTAGTAGATCGCCCTGCTGCCGGGGATCGAGAAGCGCGCCAGCACGTAGGCGCACATCGAGCCGAGAAGCATGACCAGCACGAGTGCAACGCCGACGACGATCACCGTGTTGATGAACATCTGCCCGAAGTTGTGCTTCTCCCAGGCGTTGACGTAGTTGACGAAGCTCCACTCGGCCGGCAGCTGGAACGGCGACGCGAAGATCTCCCCAGTGGACTTGAACGAGCTGAACAGCGTCCACAGCATGGGCAGGACGACGATGATCGACCAGATGGTGAGCACGACGTGCGAGGCACCGGCGACCACGCGGTCGGACGTGGTGCGCTTCGGCCCGCGGATCTCGGACTTCGCGCGCCGCTCCTGGCGGGCCCTCCGCGCGTCGACGGCGATGAGTGTCGAGGTGCTGTCACTCATGAGCGTCCTCCATCGTCCTTGCCGCCGGTGAGCCGGTTCACGACGAACACGGCGGCGGCGAACAGCAGCGTGATCACGGCGAGCACGACGCCCATCGCACTGGCCAGACCGAACTGACCCTTCTCGAAGGCGGTCCGGAACAGGTACTGGCTCATGACCAGCGTGCTGTTGGCGGGGCCGCCCGTCGCGTTCAGCGCCGCCATGTAGACGAACGCGTCGAGGGCGAGGATGCCGATGTAGATGTACGCGGTCTGCACGTTGTCGCGGATCAGCGGGAGAATGATCGAGAAGATCGTCCGCACCCGGCCGGCGCCGTCCAGACGCGCCGCCTCGAACGTCTCAGCGGGGATGCCCTTGATCGCCGCGATGAACAGCACCATGTAGAAGCCGACCATGCCCCACACGATGACGAAGATCGACGCGCCCATCGCGGTGCGCTCGTCGCCGAGCCAGGCGAACTCGTTCGTGTCGATGCCGATCGCACCCAGCAGGCCGTTCAGCAGCCCGCCGGGGGAGTAGATCAGCGCCCACAGGATGCCGATCACGATCGCGGGGATGACGTACGGGAAGAACGACACCACGCGGTAGAAGCTCGACCCGCCGAGACCGCGGACCTGGCCGCTGCTGGGACCGCCGACGGTGATCATGCTCGCGAAGATGAGGGCGATGGTGAGCGTGATCAGCGGTACGAGCACCGCGAGCAGGATGTTGTTCCCCATCGCTTTCACGAAGGTGGGGTCCTGGAACAGCCTGACGAAGTTGTTCAGGCCGACGAACGCCATGTTCGGCGAGAAGCCGGTCCAGTTGGTCATCGAGTAGTAGACCGCCTGGATGAACGGCGAGATCACGAACACCAGGAAGATCGCGACCGGCAGACCCAGGAACACCAGCAGGAACGACACATAATCGAGCGTCAGCTTGCGCCGCCGGGGGCGGGGCGCCCTGCGGCGCCCCGCCTTCGTGGCGGTCACGGCGACGGTATCGAGTACCGCATCCGTTCCCGCGCCGCTCATTTGATCTCGATCTTCGTGACGGAGTCGTCGTTGCGGATCTTGTCGGTCAGGTCCTGCAGCTGCTTGGTGATGGTGGCCACGTCCATCTTGCCGTCGAGGAACGAGTTCCAGATCGGCAGCTGGTCGGAGTTCATCCCGTACAGGTTGAACGACTTGATCGTGAAGACGTTCTCGCCGGCCTCCGCGAGCAGCTTGCCCTGCGACTGCAGCGCGGTGGAGCCGAAGCCGTCCTCGGGCACGGTGCCCTTGACGATGGTCGGCGCGAGCTTCTCCTTCGCGAACGCGGTCGCCGACTCCTTCGACAGCATGGTCCGCAGCAGCTCCTTGCCGCCCGCGGGGTTCTTGCTGTTGGAGGGGACGATGAACGGCTCGCCGGCCTCGGCGCGCATGGTGCCCTTGGGCGTCGACTGGTTGCCGTCCAGCGGCAGCTCGGCGATGCCCATCATCTTGAAGCCCTCGGCGGTCTGCGACTTCATCTCGTTCTCGATCCACGAGCCCGAGGGGTACAGCAGCGCCTCCTGCTTGTTGCTCCACTGCGCCTGCGCCTCGGTGAACTGCGTGCCCGATCCGCCCGGCTTGACGTAGCCGGAGGTGATCAGCTCGTGCAGCACCTCGAGCACGCCCTGGATCGCCGGGTGCGACCAGCAGCCCTCCTCGAGGTTCTCGAGCGGGATCCGCACGTCGTCGCCGGCCTGGATGACCGCCGAGTCGACCACCATCGTCTGGTAGTAGGTCGCGGCCTCCTTGCCCCACAGGAACAGGTACTTGCCCTTCTCCTTGGCCGCCGCGCCCAGCGCCGGCAGGTCCTGCCAGCTGGTCGGCACCTTCCAGCCGTTCTGCTCGAACAGGCTGGCCGAGTACCAGATGCCGTACACGGTCATCACGTAGTTCAGGGCCTTGAACTTGCCGTCGAACGTGCCGGGGGCCTCGACGCCGGCGAACAGCGTGTCGCGGATCGTCTCGCCCTCGAGGTTCTTGGCGTCGAGGACGTCATCGAGCTCTTCGAGCTGGTCGAGGATGGTGTTCCAGCCGATCGAGTTCGCACCGGAGTTGTCGATCAGGTCCGGCGGGTTGCCGCCCACGAACCGGGGCTGCAGCTCCTGCGCGATCTTGGTGGAGGGCGAGACCTTGACGGTGACGCCTTCCAGCGCCTCGTTGCCCTCCATGATCTTCGCAGCGTTCTCGACGTAGTCCACGCCGTAGCCGCCGTTGAAGATGACCGCGTCGACCTTCGAGTTCGCCGCGACGCCGAACGGGTTGTCGGCGGTGACCTCGCCCTTCGGGCCGGCGTTCCCGCCGCCTCCGCCGGGTGCGGCGCAGGATGCCAGGGTCATGCCGAACGGCAGCAGCATCGCTGCAGCGGCCGCGCCGCGCAGCAGGCCACGCCGGCTGATGGATGCTTCGTTGGGTTCCATCTTCATACCTTCCGTTGTGATGTGGGTTCGGGGGTGGGTCTCAGTGGGCGTCAGGCGCCGCGCCGGATGCGACCGGCGTAGCGGTCCTCGAGCACGGAGTTGTGCTCGTCGCCGCCGGGGATGTTCGCGGAGATGTACATCGGGGGCGTCTCGCCGCGCTCGGCGATGGTGCGGGCCACGCCCAGCGTCAGCAGCTGGGCGATGAACGCGGCGGTGATCGACGAGATCGCGCCGGCGGAGATGCCGTCCGCCACCTCGAGAGTCACGTCGCCGTACGGGGCGAGGTTGTCGATGACGACGTCGGCCACCTCGCTGAGCCGCTTGCCGCTGGGATGCTTCGGCTCGACGCGCGCGGTGTGCTCCAGGCTCGTGACCGCGATGACGGCATGCCCGCGCTCCTTCGCCCACAGTGCGGCGCCGACGATCGAGCCGTTCACGCCGGAGTTCGACGCGATCACGAACACGTCGCCTTCTCCGACCGGCACCGTCGCCATCAGCTCGTCGACCACCCACGGCTCGCGCTCCAGCGATCCGGTGAGGACGTCGACGGTGCGCTCGCCGTGCAGCACGATGTCGCGCAGCGCGATGCGGTTCGTCGGGATCAGCCCGCCCGCGCGGCCCGCGATCTCCATCGCGAACGCCTCGGAGTGCCCGGTGCCGAAGGCGTGGATCACGCCGCCGGCGTCGAGGGCGCCCACGAGCAAGGACACGGCACGGTCGAGGGCGCCGGCCTCGGCGTCGCTCGCCAGCCGCTCGAGACGGGTGGTCGCCTCGCGCAGCAGATCAGTGGGGGTTGCGGTCATCGACTCTCCTCCTGGAGGTGGGCGGTGGGCTTCGGGGCGCGGGCGGGACGCCGGTGGGCGGAGACCGCCATGGCGCTCGCCGCGAGTCGGGTGGACGCAGCGGCGAACATCTGCTGCGCCACCAGCAGGTACAGCAGGTCCAGCACGAGCAGCTGGGAGTGCTTCACCGACAGGTCGTCCGGGCGCAGGTACCTGGTCGGCGCTGCGGTGGCGAGGGCCACGTCCGCGAGGCCCGCCAGCCACGATTCCGCATCGTGCGTGATGGCCACGGTGAACGCACCGGACGCGCCGGCCTGCGACAGCATCTGCACGGTCTCCTCGGTGCGGCCGGTGCTGGAGATGCCGATCGCCACGGAGTCGGCGTTCTGCAGCACCGCGCTGGTGAGTCCGTCGTGGACGTCCGACCAGGCGTGCGCGCTGACCCCGATGCGGTACAGCCGCCCCTGGAACTCCCTGGCGATGACGCCGCTGCCGCCGACGCCGTAGATGTCCACGTGGCGGCTGGTGGCGATCGCATCGGCCACGCGCAGCACGAGATCGAGGTCGAGCTTCGCGGCGGTGGACTCCAGGCTCTCCACGTGCAGGGCGACAAGGGTCTGCAGCACCTTGCCCGGCTCGTCGTCGGGCGCGAACTCCTGGCCGATGTCGGCCTGCCAGCTCTCGTCCGCATCGCCGCGGCCGATCTCGCTGGCGACGCCGACCCGGAACTGGGTGTAGCCGTCGAAGCCGAGCGCCCGGCAGAAGCGGGTGACGGTGGCGGGGGAGGTGCCGGCGCGGTCCGCGAGCTCGGTGATGGTCAGCTCGACCGGCGCGGCGGGGTGCTCGGTGACGACATCCGCGATCTTGCTCATCGCCGTCGGCATCGAGCGGCGGCGCGCGGCGATGCGCCGGGCGATCGTCATCCCGTTGCCGTTGTCACTGGACCGTGGCACCATTGCCTCCTGTTGCCCCGGGGAGCTCTCCCCGTTGGGATGAAAACTATTCTCATGCGACGAAAACGTCAAATAGGAGCGCATCACGAATGAGTCACGAATCGCTCCTGGTGGGGATCGACGCCGGCGGCACCTCGACCAGGGCGGTGCTCGTGGACAGCGCCGGACGGTGCCTCGGCTACGGGGTGGGCGGCCGGGGCAACCCCGTCTCCGCCGGCCCTGAACGCGCCGCGCAGGGCGTCCTCGACGCGGTGTGTCGCGCGCTGGAGCCCGCCGGGCGGCAGCTTGCCGAGGTGTCCGCGGTGACCGCCGCCATGGCGGGCATGCGAGCGACCGGGGGTGTCGCCTGGCTGCACGGACCGCTCGCCGCCGCCGGCTTCACCGGTCGTCTCGCCTTCGAATCCGACCTGCTGGCGGCGTACTTCAGCGGCTCGGCCGCACCGTTCGGCTACGCGCTGGTTTCGGGCACCGGCGCGTGCGTGGTGCGCGTGCAGGACGGGCGTATCGACGGCACCGGCGACGGGCTCGGCTGGCTGCTGGGCGACCGCGGCAGCGGATTCTGGATCGGTCACGCCGTGGCCATGGCCGCCGTCCAGGACCTCGATTCCACCGGGCCCGCCACCGCCCTCACCGACCACGTGCTCGGGCACTACGGCATCCCGCGCACCACGGTGATCGACGAGGGCAGGCCGCAGGAGCTGGGGCGCCTCGTCGAGGTGCTGTACGCCCATGCGCCGATCGAGCTGGCAGCGCTCGCGCCGTACGCGTTCGCCGAACCGGATGCCGTCGCCGCGGCGATCCTGGAGCAGGCGGGCACCCACCTCGCCGACACGCTGTCCGCCGTGCTCACCGCGCCGGGCCCGCTCGTCGTCGGCGGCAGCGTGCTCGCGCGCAGCGGTCCGGTGCAGGACGCATTCCGCGCCCGGCTCGGCGAGGCGGCCAAGCGGCTCGACATCCGCCCGGTCGGCGACGGGGCGGTGGGCGCCGCGTTCCTCGCCCTGCGCGGGGCGGGAGCGCGTGCCGACGAGCAGACGCTGCGGACCCTGACGGAGACGCTGGCCGAGCTGCGCTGAGCGGGGACGCGGCGGACGCCGGCAGCCGAGTGTGCACAACTCAGGAGATCCTGGCCGAATCGGCGCGCGAACACGGGTTCGCGGACCGGAAGCCCCGGTATCTCCTGAGTTGTGAACGGCCGCCCGGCGGCCAGGGCGACGCGGCGCCGGCAACTAGACTGGAGCATCTATGAGCCCCGAATCCCTCTCCACAGCCGTCCTCGACGTTCTCGAACCGATCGCGGCGCGTCGACGTCCGGACGAGGATCTGGGCCTCACGCCATCCGACATCGTCCTCGACCGCCCCCGCAACCGCGAGCACGGCGACTGGGCGACGAACATCGCGATGCGCCTCGCGAAGCGGCTCGGCACCAGCCCGCGCGAGTTGGCCGACGAGATCGCCGGTGCGCTCGGCGCGATCGACGGCGTCGCCGCCGTCGAGGTCGCCGGACCCGGGTTCATCAACATCCGGCTCGAGGCCGGAGCCGCCGGTGCGCTGGCGAAGACGATCGTCGACGCCGGGCCGGCGTACGGCAGCAACGACTCCCAGGCGGGCCGCTCGATCAACGTCGAGTTCGTCAGCGCCAACCCGACCGGGCCGCTGCACATCGGGCACACCCGCTGGGCGGCGCTCGGCGACGCGATCGCCCGGCTGCTCGCGGCCTCCGGCGCCACCGTGGCACGGGAGTTCTACATCAACGACGCCGGCGCCCAGATGGAGCGTTTCGCCGCCTCGATCGTCGCCGCGGCCAAGGGCGAGCCGACCCCCGAGGGCGGCTACGTCGGCAGCTACATCGCCGACCTCGCCCAGCGCGTGATCGCCGCGCGACCCGTCTTCCTCGACCTCCCCGACGCCGAGCAGCTGCTCGTCGCCCGCGAACTCGGCTACGAGTACCAGCTCGCCGAGCAGAAGGAGTCGCTGGCGAAGTTCAACGTGCACTTCGACGTGTGGTTCTCCGAGCGCGAGCTGCACGCCAAACGGGAGGACGGCACGAGTCTGGTCGACCGGGCCGTGGACCGCCTGCGCGCCCAGGGGCACGTGTTCGACCGGGACGACGCGGTGTGGGTGCGCACCACCGACTTCGGCGATGACAAGGACCGCGTGATCCGCCGCTCCAACGGCGAGTATACCTACTTCGCGGCCGACGCGGCGTACTACCTCGACAAGGGCGACCGCGGCTTCGAGCACAAGATCTACTTGCTCGGCGCCGACCACCACGGCTACGTGCACCGCCTCAAGGCCCTCGCCGGCGCGGCGGGCGACGACCCGGACAAGGACATCGAGGTGCTCATCGGCCAACTGGTGTCGGTCGGCGGCGCCCGGCTGTCCAAGCGGGCCGGCAACATCATCGAGATGGACGACCTGCGGGAGTGGCTCGGCACCGACGCGCTGCGCTACTCGCTGGAGCGCTACCCGGCCGATTCGCCGCTCGCCCTCGATCCTGAGCTGCTGCAGAAACGCACCAACGACAACCCGGTGTTCTACGTGCAGTACGCGCACGCCCGCACCCACAACGTGGCGCGCAACGCGGTCGACTCGGGCGTGGACCGGTCGGAGTTCGCTCCCGAGCTGCTCACCCACGAGACCGAGAGCGCGCTGCTCGGCGCGCTGCAGGAGTTCCCGCGGATCGTGGGCTTCGCCGCCGAGGTGCGCGAACCGCACCGGGTCGCCCGCTACCTCGAGGAGCTCGCCGGCCTGTACCACCGCTGGTACGACAACTGCCGCGTGATCCCGAAGGGCGACGAGCCGATCGAGACCGTGCACCGCACCCGACTGTGGCTCAACGACGCCACCGGACAGGTGCTGCGCAACGGCCTCGCCCTGCTCGGCGTGTCGGCGCCGGAGCGGATGTGACCGCAACGGCGCGCACCGCACGCAGGAGGCGGCCCTGGATCGCCCTCGTCGTCGTGCTCGCGGTGGTCGCCGCGCTCGTCGTCGCCGCCGAAGTCGCGGCGCGCGCGATCGTCCCCGGCATCGTGCGCTCGATCGTCATCGAGCAGCTCGACCTCCCCGCCGACCAGCAGCTGGACGTCGAGGTCTCCGGCATCCTGCTCCCGCAGCTGATCGCCGGCCGTCTCGACCAGCTGCACCTCGCGTCCGGGAAGGTCACGCTCGGCGGCGTCACCGGGTCCGCGGACGTCACCGCGACTGACGTGCCGGTCTCCGGCGGGGAGCTCGGCTCGGCGTCCGGCACGGTCTCCATCGATCAGGCGCAGCTGCAGGCGCTGCTGGCGGGCTCGGAGCTCCCGATCGACGAGATCGCGCTCGACGAGCCGAACGTCACCGTCACCGGCAGCGTCGACGTGCTCGGCAGGGCGGTGCCGGTCGGCCTCACGGCGACGCCGGGAGCGGATGCCGGGGAGCTGCTGCTCACCCCGGTGTCGGCGTCCCTCGCGGGCAACGAGATCGACCTGCAGCGACTCGGCTCTCTGCTCGGCGCGGCGGGCGCGCGGCTCACCGACACGCAGCGGCTGTGCATCGCCGACCGGCTCCCCGCGGGGATCACCCTGACCGGGCTGCGTGTCGACGGTGAGCGCGCCGTCATCGACATCGCCGCCGACGGGCGCATCGCGGTCGATCCCGCTCTGCTCGAGAACGGCACCTGCTCAGGCTGACGGCTCCGGCCGCGCGGCCGGCCGGTCGCCGTCGGGCGCCGGATCCTCACCGCGCTCCTTCGCCACCGCCGCCTGCGCGGTGCGCAGTGTCTCGGTCGCCGTCCTGACGTCCTGCTCCGCGCGCCGCAGCGCGTGCTCCGCGAGGGTCTGGGCGCCGTAGCGCTCGGCGACCCTGTCGTGCTCCTCATCGACGCCGACGGAGATGAACGCGCTGGCGAGCAGGATGACCTGCGTCGACAGGTTCAGCCACAGCAGCAGCGCCAGCAGCGACGCGAACGACGCGAGCAGCGGGTTCGACTTCGCTCCGCCGACGAACAGGCTGGACAGCTCCTGCAGCACCAGCAGGGCGACCGCACCGAGCGCGGCGCCGAACCAGAGGGAGCGTGCCGACGGGCGCAGCCCCGACAGCATCCGGAAGGCGACGGCGATGAGCACAGCGTTCAGCGCGAACACGACCAGCAACGACAGCACCCGCACCGACCAGAAGACCACGGTGGAATCCTCGGGCAGGCCCACCAGGCCCGCGAACCACTTCACGAGCAGCTCGCCGGTGAACGTGATCGCCGCCGAGGCGACGAACGTGCCCGCGATGATGAGCGACAGCGTCAGGTTGCGCAGCACCACCAGGTACCACGCCACGTCGATGGTCATCGTGCCGGCCATCGTGCGGATCGCGATGCGCAGCGAGCCGATGGCGCCCAGCGCCGATCCGATCAGGGCGACGAGCGAGATGATCCCGGCGATCGACAGCCCGGCGGGCGCGCGGATGCTGTCCAGGTCGACCACCCCGCCGCCACCGTCGTCGGTCTTGATGAGCCCCGGTACCGCGGAGTCCACGGCCGAGACGACGGCCGTCCAGGCCACGTCGTCGCCGGTGAGCCACAGCGCGGCGATCGAGAATCCCAGCAGAACACCGGCGAACACGCTGAACAGCGCGCGGTAGGTCACCGCGTCAGCGAGCACCGGGCCGCGTCGTTCGGTGTACAGCAGCGCCGCTCGCACGATCCGCCATCTCAGCGCCCGGCGGACCACCGCCGCCATCGTGCGCGGAAGGAATCCCGCCTTCTCCGATCCAGCCGACTTCATGATCCCTCACCCTAGCCAGGCGCTCCCGTGCGGGCCGGAGGGGTTGACATCGCCCGCGCGGACGGTGCCCTAGAATCGGGGTCAGCCTCGTCGCACCCGTCATCCGGCGAGAAACCCTTCACGATTGGTGCCCCGCTCCGTGCATTCCGCCGCTCCCTCGTACGCCCCGGCCTGGCTCGCGGTGCCCGACGACGCGAACGACCTGGTCGCGTCAGTGTGGCCGGCGTCGGCCCACCGCGACGAGGAGGGGCAGATCGTCATCGGCGGCGTCGCCCTCGGCGAGCTGGCGCGCATCCACGGCACGCCCCTCCTCGTGATCGACGAGGCGGAGGTGTGCACCCGCGCCGCCCGCCTGCGCGACGCGTTCCGTGTCGCGGCGCACGCCCACGGCACCACCGCCCGGATCTACTACGCGGGCAAGGCGCTGCTGAACACGGCGATCGTGCGTTGGGTGCTCGACGAGGGCCTCAACATCGACGTCTGCACCGGCGGCGAGCTGGAGGTGGCGCTGGCCGGCGGGGCGGATGCCGGCAGCATCGGCTTCCACGGCAACAACAAGTCCGCGGCGGAGCTGGAGCGCGCCGTCGACGCCGGTGTCGGCACGATCATCGTCGACAGCGAGATCGAGATCGAGCGGCTCGCGGCGATCACCGCGCGCGTCGGCCGCACGCAGCGGGTGCTGCTGCGGGTCAACAGCGGCGTGCACGCTGAGACGCACGACTTCCTCGCCACCGCCCACGAGGACCAGAAGTTCGGCTTCCCGCTCGTCGATGCGGCCGCCGCGGTCGCCCGCATCCGCGCCGTGCCGGGTCTGGAGTTCGCGGGGCTGCACTGCCACATCGGATCCCAGATCTTCGGCGTCGCCGGGTTCCGGGAATCCGCGGCGCGTGTGCTCGACCTGCACGAGCAGCTGCTCGAGGGCGGTGACGTCCCGCAGCTGAACCTGGGCGGCGGCTTCGGCATCGCCTACACCCGGGTCGACGACCCCACCCCGATCGAGGAGCTCGCGGAGGGCATCATCGCCGCCGTCGCGGAGGGGTGCGCCGCTCGCGGCATCCCCGTGCCGGCGCTGTCGTTCGAACCCGGTCGTGCCATCGTCGGCAACGCAGGTGTGACCGTGTACGAGGTCGGGACGATCAAAGACGTCGCGCTCGAGGCCGGCATCCGCCGCTACGTGAGCGTGGACGGCGGGATGAGCGACAACGCTCGCACCGCCCTGTACGGCGCGGCGTACTCCGCCCGGCTGGCGTCGCGCACCGGCGCCGACGAGCCGGTGCTGGCGCGCGTGGTCGGCAAGCACTGCGAATCGGGCGACATCGTCGTCGACCATGAGTACCTCCCGGGCGACGTGACGCCCGGCGACCTGCTGGCCGTCCCTGCGACCGGCGCGTACTGCGCGCCGCTGTCCAGCAACTACAACCACGTCCCGCGTCCGCCGCTGGTGGCCGTCGCCGACGGCGCCGCCCGCGTCATCGTGCGGGGCGAGACGATCGCCGATCTGCTGGCGCGCGACGCCGGGTTCGAGCGGTGACGCGGGGCCGGCAGGCGGGAGGCGCGAGCGCGCCCTCCCGGCCCCACGACACGACCGACATGCTGAGGAGTGCAGATGACTGACTACCGACGACTTCGCGTGGCGCTGCTGGGGGCGGGGGCGGTGGGATCGCAGGTGGCATCCCTGCTGCTGCGCCACGGCGACGAGCTCGCGGACCGGGCCGGCGCCCGCCTGGAGCTCGCCGGCATCGCGGTGCGCGACGTCGACGCCCCGCGTGATGTCGAGCTGCCCCGCGAGCTCTTCACCACCGACGCGGAGACCCTGATCACCGGCGCCGACATCGTGATCGAGCTGATGGGCGGCATCGAGCCGGCGCGCTCGCACATCCTGCTGGGGCTGGGCTCCGGCGCCGACGTGGTCACCGCGAACAAGGCGCTGCTGGCGACGCACGGCCCCGAGGTGTTCGAGGCCGCCGACCGGGTGGGCGCGTCGGTGTACTACGAGGCGGCCGCCGCCGGTGCGATCCCGATCATCCGTCCGCTGCGCGACTCGCTCGCCGGCGACCGCGTGGTGCGCATCATGGGCATCGTCAACGGCACCACGAACTACATCCTGGACCGGATGGACAGCGAGGGCGCCGACTTCGCCGACGTCCTCGCCGACGCGCAGCGACTCGGCTACGCCGAAGCCGACCCGACCGCCGACGTGGAGGGCTACGACGCCGCGCAGAAGGCCGCGATCCTCGCCAGCCTCGCGTTCCACACCGCGGTCCCGCTGGACGCCGTCCACCGCGAGGGGATCACCTCCATCACCGCCGACATGATCGAGGAGGCCCGCGAGGCCGGCTTCGTCATCAAGCTGCTGGCCGTGTGCGAGCGCATCGGCGTCGACGGCGGCGAGTCCATCTCGGTGCGCGTGTACCCCGCGCTGATCCCGCGCACGCACCCGCTGGCGTCGGTGCACGGTGCGAACAACGCCGTGTTCGTCGAGGCCGAGGCCGCCGGGTCGCTGATGTTCTACGGCGCGGGCGCGGGCGGCGTGCAGACCGCGTCCGCGGTGCTCGGCGACGTCGTCTCCGCCGCCCGCCGCCACATCGCCGGCGGGGTCGGCGTCGGCGAGTCCACCCGCGCCAACCTCCCGGTGGTGTCCATCGGACACGTCACCACCCGGTACCAGATCACGCTCGAGGTCGACGACGAGCCGGGAGTGCTCGCCACCATCGCCGGCATCCTGAGCGAAGGAGGCGTGTCGGTCGCGACCCTGGTGCAGACCGTGGAGGGCGAGGACGGCGACACCGCACGCCTCATCGTGGGCACGCACCGCGCCGCGGACAGCGCGCTGAGCGCCACCGTCGAGCGGCTCGCCGAGAGCGACGTCGTCGAGCGGGTCCTGTCGGTGCTGCGCGTCGAGGGGGAATGAGAGTGGGAGTCACCGTCGTCCCCGCCGAGATGGCGCCGGCGTCCGTCGAGGCGCGCACCGTCGAGGACGCGCTGCGCACCGTGACCGTCACCGTTCCGGCCACCAGCGCCAACCTCGGCCCCGGGTTCGACACCCTCGGGCTGGCGCTGAGCATCTACGACTCGCTGACCGTGTCCTCCTTCGACGACGACCGCCTCGAGATCGAGGTCACCGGCTCCGGGGCGGAGGAGATCCCGCGCGACGCCGGCAACCTGGTCGTCCGCTCCATCGCGCACGTGTACGCCGACGCCGGGCGGCGGATGCCGGGCCTGCGCATCCACGCCGAGAACGGCGTCCCGCACGGCCGCGGGCTCGGCTCGTCGGGCGCCGCGGTGACCGCCGGGGTCCTGATTGCGAAGGGTCTGCTCGCCGGCGACGTGGACCTCGACGACGACGCGCTGCTGCGCCTGGCCACGGAGCTGGAGGGGCACCCCGACAACGTCGCACCCGCACTGTTCGGCGGGCTCACCATCGCCTGGACGGGGGAGCGCGGCCCGCAGCACAAGAAGCTGCTGGTGCACCGCGGTGTCGCGCCGCTGGTGTTCGTCCCCGGCTTCACGATGTCGACGTCCCTGGCGCGCTCGCTGCAGCCCCATCAGGTGCCGCGTGAGGACGCCGTGTTCAACGTGTCGCGCTCCGCGCTGCTCGTCGCTGCGCTCACCCAGAGCCCGGAGCTGCTGCTGGACGCCACCGACGACCGTCTGCACCAGGACTACCGAGGCGCGGCCATGCCGGAGACGCTGCGGCTGGTGCAGGAGCTGCGCGCCGCCGGGTTCGCCGCTGTCGTCTCCGGCGCCGGGCCAAGCGTGCTGGTCCTGGCGGACGGTCCCGCCGCACGACAGGCGGCGGTGGAGGTGGCGGACGCCGTCACGGACACACCGTGGGAGGCGCACATGCTCGCCGTCGACGTGTTGGGTGGTACAGTAAGGGATCGAGCGGAGGGCTCCACGTAACTTCGTGAATCTCGCCCCGTCGCACTTCTGCGAAATCCGCACGCGATCCCCAGAACTTCCGTGGTGCTGGCCGTCAGGCGCTCGGCGCCCGCGCGTGTGATGCGCGCAGCATCTGCTGCACGTTTCCGGATTGCTCGTTCCCACGACATATGAGGGAGTACTCGTGGAGAATTTCTCCGAGACCCAGAACGACACCCCTGCCGCCGCTGAGGCCGCAGCCCCCGAGGCCGTCGCCGTCGCGCCGGCCCGCAAGCGCGCCCCGCGCCGTGCGACGTCGGCGTCCACCGCTGCCGCGACCGAGAGCGCTGCCGCGCCCGTGAACGACGCTCCTGCCGCGGCAGGCGACGCACCCGCGGCCGAGTCCGCGAGCGGCGCCGAGGACGCGCCGAAGGCGAAGACGCCGCGCCGCACGCGCGCCAAGAAGGCGGAAGCCGAGGGCGCCGAGTCCGCGCCCGCCGCCGGCGACACCGCCGGCGCCGACGCCGCCACCGGGGCGGAGCCGGCCAAGAAGCCCGCCCGCAAGCGCGCCTCCCGCGCCGCGGCATCCGACACCGAGCCGGCATCGGCGCCCGCCGACGCCGGTGCCGAGTCCGGCGCCGACGACACCGCCGCGGAGCCGGCCAAGCGCCCCGCGCGCGGCCGCCGCGCCAAGTCGGGCGACGCCGCGCCCGAGGCGGACAACGCCGGCGACGCCCAGAGCGCCCCCGCGCCCCAGGAGCAGCAGGCTCCGGCATCCGAGCGCTCCGATGCCGGCCAGGACGGCGAGTCCGGCGAGGGCGAGGGCACCGGCCGGGGACGAGGCCGCAACCGCAGCCGCAGCCGCGGCCGCGGCAAGGACGGCAACGGTCAGAGCGGCGGCAACGGCGCAGGCCAGGACACCGCACCGGTCGAAGAGGAGCAGAGCTCGGGCCGCACCCGCCAGCGCAACAAGCGCCGCGGTGGAGGCAACCTCACCGCCGACGAATTCGAGACCGAGATCGGCGAGGACGACGTCCTCATCCCGATCGCCGGCATCCTCGACGTGCTCGACAACTACGCGTTCGTGCGCACCACCGGCTACCTCGCCAGTGCAAGCGACGTGTACGTGTCGCTCGGGCAGGTGAAAAAGTACAACCTGCGCAAGGGCGACGCCATCGTCGGCGCCATCAAGCAGCCCCGCGAGGGCGAGCAGCAGGGCCGGCAGAAGTACAACGCGCTGGTCAAGGTCGACTCGATCAACGGCCTGTCGCCGGAGGACGCGGGCACCCGCGTCGAGTTCGGCAAGCTGACCCCGCTGTACCCGCAGGAGCGCCTGCGCCTGGAGACCGCGCCGGAGAAGCTCACGCAGCGCATCATCGACCTGGTCGCCCCGATCGGGAAGGGCCAGCGCGGCCTGATCGTCGCGCCGCCGAAGGCGGGCAAGACGATCGTGCTGCAGCAGATCGCGAACGCGATCGCGCAGAACAACCCCGAGGTGCACCTCATGGTCGTGCTCGTCGACGAGCGCCCCGAAGAGGTCACCGACATGCAGCGCTCGGTGAAGGGCGAGGTCATCGCCTCCACCTTCGACCGTCCTGCCGAGGACCACACCACGGTCGCCGAGCTCGCCATCGAGCGCGCCAAGCGACTGGTCGAGCTGGGCCGCGACGTGGTCGTGCTGCTCGACTCGATCACGCGCCTCGGCCGTGCGTACAACATCTCGGCCCCGGCATCCGGCCGCGTGCTCACCGGCGGCGTCGACGCGTCGGCGCTGTACCCGCCGAAGCGCTTCTTCGGCGCGGCGCGCAACATCGAGAACGGCGGGTCGCTGACCATCCTCGCCACCGCGCTCGTCGAGACCGGCTCCAAGATGGACGAGGTCATCTTCGAGGAGTTCAAGGGCACCGGCAACAGCGAGCTTCGGCTGTCGCGCCAGCTGGCCGACAAGCGGATCTTCCCTGCGGTCGACGTGAACGCGTCGAGCACCCGCCGCGAGGAGATGCTGCTGTCGCCGGACGAGGTCAAGATCACCTGGAAGCTGCGTCGTGCGCTCGCGGGACTCGATCCGCAGCAGGCGCTGGAGGTCGTGCTCGGCAAGCTGAAGGAGACCGGCTCTAACGTCGAGTTCCTGTTCCAGATGCAGAAGTCGATCCCGGCGCCGCCGACGGCAGGCGCCGGCCACGGTCACGAGAACAACATCCGCTGACCTTCCGTGTTCGAATCGGTCCGTCCGCTGCTCGACGAGCATCGCCGGGTTCAGGAGGAGCTCTCCGACCCGGCGGTGCACGCCGACGCGGCCAGGGCGAAGCGGGTGAACCGCCGCTACGCGGAACTCAGCCGCATCGTCGCCGCGTACGAGGCGTGGGTGGCGGCCACCGACGACCTGGAGGCCGCTCGCGAGCTGGCCCGTGAGGACGAGGCGTTCGCCGCCGAGATCCCGGCGCTGGAGGAGAGCGTGCAGTCCGCTCAGGAGCGACTGCGCCGGCTGCTCATCCCGCGCGACCCCGACGACGCCCGCGACGTGATCATGGAGATCAAGGCGGGAGAGGGCGGCGCCGAGAGCGCGCTGTTCGCCGCCGATCTGCTGCGGATGTACACGCAGTACGCCGCGTCGCAGGGGTGGAAGACCGAGCTGCTGGAGCGCAACGAGTCCGACCTGGGCGGCTACAAGGATGTCCAGATCGCCATCAAGGGCTCCTCCACAGACCCGGCGCAGGGCGTGTGGGCGCACCTGAAGTACGAGGGCGGGGTGCACCGCGTGCAGCGGGTGCCGGCCACCGAGTCGCAGGGCCGCATCCACACCTCGACCACCGGCGTGCTGGTGTTCCCCGAGGTGGACGAGCCGGACGAGATCGAGATCAACCCGAACGACCTCAAGATCGACGTGTTCCGCTCCTCGGGTCCCGGCGGGCAGTCCGTGAACACGACGGATTCCGCCGTGCGCATCACCCACCTGCCCACCGGCATCGTGGTGTCCATGCAGAACGAGAAATCCCAGCTGCAGAACCGCGAGGCGGGCATGCGCGTGCTGCGCGCCCGGCTGCTCGCCCGGCAGCAGGAGGAGCTGGCCGCCGCGGCTTCCGACGCACGCAAGTCGCAGATCCGCGGCATGGACCGCTCCGAGCGCATCCGCACCTACAACTTTCCGGAGAACCGGATCGCCGACCACCGCACCGGCTACAAGGCGTACAACCTGGACCAGGTCATGGACGGAGCCCTCGGCCCGGTGATCGAGTCGTGCATCGAAGCGGACGAGGCCGAGCGGCTGGCATCCCTCGGCTCCTGACCGATCAGGGCTCGGCGCGTCAACGTCAGATCACGTACTCCACGGCGGTGAGCATCGCGCGCGAGTCGTCCGCCGCCGTGCGCGGCCGCGGCTTCGCAGGGATGCCGACCAGGATGCTGTCCGCCGGAGCGTCCTTCGTGACGACCGCGTTCGCACCCACCACCGATCGGGCCCCGATCCGCACCGGGCCGAGGATCTTCGCCCCCGACCCCACCACGACGCCGTCCTCGAGGGTGGGGTGCCGCTTGCCGTGATCGCGCGTACGGCCGCCCAGCGTGACGGAGTGGTAGAGCATGACGTCGTCGCCGAGCTCGGCGGTCTCGCCGATGACCACGCCCATCCCGTGATCGATGAAGAACCGGCGCCCGATCCGCGCGCCCGGATGGATCTCGATGCCGGTCAGCCAGCGGGTCAGCTGCGACCCCGCACGCGCCACGAGCCGCAGACCCCGCCGCCACAGCGCGTGCCAGACGCGATGCGCCCAGATGGCGTGCAGACCGGGGTACAGCAGCGCCACTTCGACGCGCGAGCGGGCGGCCGGGTCGCGGCGACGGGCCGCGTCGACGTCCTCGCGGAGCCGGACGAGCAGGGCGGACGGGCTGAGCAAGCGGATCAGTCCTCGCGCAGGTCCTCGAACAGCGCCGTGGAGATGTAGCGCTCACCGGTGTCCGGCACGACCACGACGATCGTCTTGCCGGCGTTCTCGGGTCGCGCGGCGACCTGCAGCGCCGCCCACACGGCCGCGCCGGAGGACATGCCGACCAGCAGGCCCTCGCCGGCGGCCAGGTCACGAGCCACGCGGATCGCGTCGTCGAACTCGACCGGGATCACCTCGTCGAGCACGTCGCGGTCGAGCACCTCCGGCACGAAGTTCGGGCCGATGCCCTGGATCTTGTGGGGACCCGGCCGCCCCTCGGTCAGCACTGGGGAGTCCTTCGGCTCCACCGCGATCACCTGCACGCCGGGCTTGGCCTCCTTCAGCGCCTGCCCCGTGCCGGTGACGGTGCCGCCTGTGCCGACGCCGGCGACCAGGATGTCGACGTTCCCGTCGGTGTCTCGGAGGATCTCCTGCGCCGTGGTCTCGCGGTGGATACGCGGGTTCGCCTCGTTCTCGAACTGGCGCACCCATACCGCGCCCGGGGTCTCGTCGATCACCCGCTGCAGCTCCTCGATCGCGCCGCTCATGCCCTTGGTGGGGTCGGTGAGCACGATCTCCGCGCCGAACGCCTTCAGCAGCACGCGGCGCTCCTTCGACATCGACGCCGGCATCGTCAGGATGACGCGGTAGCCGCGCGCGGCGCCGACCATCGCGAGCGCGATGCCGGTGTTGCCGCTGGTGGACTCCACGATCGTCCCGCCCGGCTTCAGGGCGCCCGCCGCCTCCGCGGCATCCACCATCGCGATACCGATGCGGTCCTTGACGCTGGAGGCGGGGTTGTAGAACTCGAGCTTGGCGAGCACGGTCGCACCGAGACCCTCGGTGACGCGGTTCAGACGGACCAGGGGGGTGTTCCCGAACGCGCGGGTGATGTCGGAGTGGACGGCGGCCATTGACGGACCTTTCCTCGGCGGACGATGCGCGCCCAGCCTACTTCGCAGCGCATCGCGCGCCGCCATTGTGTCGTCATGAGGCGACACCCGTCGCTGCGCCTACGCTGAGAGGATGCCAGACACGATCCGCGCCCAGTTGGGCGCCGCCGCACAGCGCCTGGCCGATGCCGGTGTCCCCGATCCCGTGGTCGACGCGGAGCTGCTGCTGGGTCATGTGCTCGGCCGCAGCCGGGGCGAGGTGCAGGCGGCTGTGGTGCGCGGTGACGCCCTCAGCGCCGAGGAGCGGAGCGCGTTCGATGCGCTGGTGCGCCGCAGGGCTGAGCGCGTGCCACTGCAGCACCTCACCGGCTCCGCGGCGTTCCGGCACGTGCAGCTGCAGGTCGGCCCAGGGGTGTTCGTCCCTCGCCCGGAGACCGAGATCGTGGTGCAGTTCGCCATCGACGCCCTGCTGGGCAGCGCCGAGCCGGCGCCGATCGGGATCGACCTCGGCACCGGCAGCGGCGCCATCGCCCTCGCCATGGCCACCGAGGTGCCACACGCCCGGGTGTTCGCCGTGGAGCTGTCGCCGGACGCACACGCCTGGGCGGCGCGGAACACGGCGGGCGTGGAGAACCTCACACTCGTCCTCGGGGATCTCGCCACGGCGTTCGACGACCTGGCCGGCACCGCGGCCGTGGTGATCTCCAACCCGCCGTACGTCCCGGACGAGGCCGTGCCGCGTGACCCGGAGGTGCGGCTGTTCGACCCCGCCCAGGCGCTGTACGGCGGGCCGGACGGCCTGGACGTGGTGCGTGTGATCAGTCGCAGGGCGCAGCGACTGCTGCATCCCGGTGGGCTCCTCGTGCTCGAGCACGGCGAGTTGCAGGGCGACGCCATCCGCGCCGTCCTTGCCGCCGACGGCTGGCGGGCGCCCGCCACGCACCAGGACCTGACGCGCCGCGACCGCGCGACCACGGCACTGCGCCCCTGACCACCTGTCGTCTCGGCCCGCCCCCGGGGCGCGCCGAGACGACCCCCGTAGAATGGGACCGCCATGTCTTCCGTCTTCGATTGCCGCGACGAGGCCCAGCTCCTCGCCGGCATGCGCCACGCCCGCCAGGCCATCGCCAGGGGTGAACTCGTCGTGCTGCCCACCGACACCGTGTACGGCGTCGCGGCCGACGCGTTCTCGCCCGCCGCCGTGCAGCGGCTGCTCGACGCCAAGGGTCGCGGCCGCGACATGCCGCCACCCGTGCTGGTGGCAGGGCAGGACACGCTGGCCGCCCTCGTCGAGGAGATCCCGGAGCCGGTCCAGCGGCTCGTCGACCGCTTCTGGCCCGGTGGACTCACCATCGTGCTCCCCGCCCAGCCGTCGCTGTCGTGGGACCTGGGCGAGACCCAGGGCACCGTGGCGGTGCGGATGCCGGATCGCCGGATCGCCCTGGAGCTGTTGGCCGAGACCGGGCCGCTGGCGGTGTCCAGCGCCAACCTCACCGGCCGCGACGCTGCGATCATCGCCGCCGACGCGGAGGCGATGCTGGGCGACAGCGTGGCCGTCTATCTCGAGGAGGGCTACAGCGAGACCGGCATCCCGTCGACGATCGTCGACGCGACGTCCCTCGTCGGCTCGGCGGCCGACGAGAAGCCGGTGGTGCGCATCCTCCGTGAGGGGGCGGTGACCAGGGAGCAGCTGGAGGAGGTCCTCGGCGACCTGCTCGAACCGGCGGAGCAGCCCGGTGACGTCGCCCCCGACGAGGGCGCGGACGGCGCGGAGTGAAGCAGTACCTGTTCACGATCATCCTGACGGCGGCGATCACGTTCGCGCTGTCGTGGGCGGTGTGGCGCCTGAGCCTGCGGTTCAAGCTCTACCCCGGCATCCGTGAACGGGACGTGCACAAGACCCCCACCCCGCGGCTCGGCGGTGTGGCGATGTTCCTCGGCATCTCCGCGGCAATCGGGATGTCCGCTGCGAACCCGTTCTTCGACCGGATGTGGGCGCCGCCGCAGACGCTGTGGTCGATCCTCGCCGCAGCCCTGCTGATCGCGGTGGTCGGCGTGGTCGACGACCTGTGGGACCTGGACTGGATGATCAAGCTCGCCGCGCAGTTCCTGGCGGCGGGCATCATCACCGTCGGAGGGGGCCTGCAGATCCTGTCGCTGCCGGTCGGCGACATGATCCTGGTGTCCAGCTGGGTCAGCATCTCGGTGACCATGTTCGCCATCGTCGTGGTGATGAACGCGGTGAACTTCATCGACGGTCTGGACGGGCTGGTCGCCGGCGTCTGCCTGATCGCGAACGGCGTCTTCTTCGTCTACGCGTACATCCTCACGCGCGACTCCGGCGCGACCAGCTACTTCAACCTGGCCACCTTCCTGGCGGCGGTGCTGATCGGCGCGTGCGTGGGCTTCCTGCCGCTGAACTGGAGCCCAGCGAAGCTGTTCATGGGGGACTCCGGCGCGCTCGTGCTCGGTCTGCTGATGGCGACCTCCGCCATCGCGCTCACCGGACAGGGCGACGTCAACGCGTTCGACCCGGAGCGCTTCGGCCGCTCGCAGCTGCTCGGTGCGTTCATCCCGATCGTGCTGCCGCTGGTGATCGTGATGCTGCCGCTGCTGGACTTCGGCCTCGCGGTGTTCCGCCGCATGCGCGCCGGCAAGTCGCCCTTTGCCCCCGATCGCAAGCACTTGCACCACAGGATGCTGGACCTGGGGCACCGCGACCGCGACGCGGTGCTGATCTTCTATTCGTGGACGGCGATCATCTCGCTCACCGTGCTGCTGATGTACATCGCCAGCCGTGAGGACTGGCCCGGCGGCTACCTCGTCGGGGTCGCCTTCGGCGTGGTCGGCGTCATCGCGTGCGTGATCGTCACACTCAGCCCCACCCGCCACCTCCGCCGTCGCCGTACGGACGAGGCGGCACCGAAACCCCCGATGGAGCACCGATGACCCCCAGCCCCGTGTCCAGCACCCCGATCCTGCGGCGCACCCTGGTGTGGTCGGGCGTGAGCGCCCTGGTGCTCGCCGTCATCGCCGGAGGCGTCGGCTTCGCGGTCGCCGGCGGCGACGGCCTGCTCAGCGGCCTGCTCGGCGTGCTGCTGTCGGTGGTGTTCCTGGGGATCACCGGCGGCAGCATCCTGTTCGCGAACCGGTGGTTCGGCGACCCCATCTACGTGCAGCTGTTCTTCGCGATCGTGCTCGGCGGCTGGCTGCTCAAGCTCGGCATCTTCGTCGTCGTGATGATCGTGCTCAGCGGCCAGCCCTGGATCGTGCCGATGGTGTTCTTCCTGTCCATCGTCGCGGGCATCGCGATGTCGCTCGTGGTCGACGTGATCGTGCTGACCCGCATGCGTCTGCCCAGCGTCAGCGACATCTCCCTGCCCACCGAGGCGCCCGAGGACAGGGCCCCCGGGACCGGCCCGGGGGACCCCCGCGGCTGACTCGGCGCGCCGCCGATTCTGATAGGGTGGAGACCGTGCCCGCCGCTCGCCCTCGCGAGCGCTTGCGCTGTGAAGCACACGTCCGTCGTCGCCCCGGCTTCCGCCGGTGGCCCCGAAGCTGGAGCCCGCGCTGTCTAATCTCGCTGCGACCCTGATCCCTCGAACGGCCGCCGACAACGGCGGGTTCCACGGCCCGTCGATCGACGAGTTCTTCCCCGACGCGATCTTCACCATCGCCGGCATGGAGTTCAACCGAATCCACCTGGCGCAGCTGATCTCGACCATCGCCGTCGTGCTCATCCTGTGGCTCGGCACGCGCCGCATGACCGTGGTGCCCGGCCGGTTCCAGAGCCTCGTGGAGATGGGACTCGGATTCGTCCGCACGGGCATCGGCCACGACCTGCTCGGCCGCAAGGACGGCGAGCGGTTCGCACCGATCCTCGTGACGATGTTCTTCATGGTGCTGTTCATGAACATCACCGGCATCATCCCGTTCATCAACATCGCCGGCACCAGCATCATCGCCGTCCCGCTGCTGCTCGCCGTGATCAGCTACGTCACGTTCATCTACGCCGGCATGAAGAAGAACCCGCTCGGGTTCTGGAAGAACTCGCTGTTCCCGGCCGGTGTGCCGTGGCCGGTGTACATCATCGTCACCCCGCTCGAGTTCATCTCGACGTTCATCATCCGCCCGGTGACGCTCACCCTGCGACTGCTGATGAACATGGTCGTCGGGCACATGCTGCTGGTCCTCTGCTTCGCGGCCACGCACTTCTTCTTCTTCACCGCAGGCGGCGGGTGGGCGGCGCTCGGCGCTGGAACCCTCGTCTTCGGCGGCGCCTTCACGGTCTTCGAGATCCTCGTCGCCGTGCTGCAGGCCTACGTCTTCACCGTCCTGACCGCGATCTACATCCAGCTCGCGGTCGCCGAAGAGCACTGAGCGGGTCGGCCCCGGCCACCCACCCAACGAAAGGAAAAACCCGTGGACGCTACTACGGTTCTCGCTGACATCAACGGTCACCTCGCAGCGGTCGGCTACGGCCTCGCAGCCATCGGCCCGGCCATCGGTGTGGGCATCGTCGTCGGCAAGACCATCGAGGGTGTCGCTCGTCAGCCCGAGCTGGCCGGTCGCCTTCAGGTCCTGATGTGGATCGGTATCGCCTTCACCGAGGCGCTTGCGTTCGTCGGCATCGCCGTCGGATTCATCCCCTTCCCGTAATCCGCACCGACTTCTGAAGGAGACAGGATGCTGAACGCTCTTGTCACGAACCTCGCGGCGGAGGGGGAGCAGACCAACAACCCGCTCATCCCCGCCTGGTACGACATCATCTGGTCGGCGCTGTGGTTCGTCGTCATCCTCTTCGTGGTGTGGAAGGTCGCGCTGCCGCGTCTGACCGCCATGCTCGACGAGCGCTCGGCCGCCATCGAGGGCAACATCGCCAAGGCGGATGAGGCGCAGAAGCAGGCCGAGGCCGCGCTGGAGGAGTACACCCGCCAGCTCGCCGAGGCTCGCGCCGAGGCCGGTGAGATCCGCGAGGCCGCCCGCGAGGACGGCAAGAAGATCGTCGCCGAGGCGAAGGATGCCGCAGTGGCCGAAGCCGCTCGCATCACCGCGGCCGCTCACGCGCAGATCGAGGCGGAGCGTCAGGCGGCGTTCGTGTCCCTCCGCAGCGAGGTCGGCACGCTCGCGATCGACCTCGCCGGTGGCGTGGTCGGCGAGACCCTCTCCGACGACGCACGCGCCACGGCCGTCGTGGACCGCTTCCTGGCGGACCTCGAGGCCTCCTCGAAGGCGGCGCAGTAATGGGCAGCGCGACCACTCAGGCCCGGGCGGCATCCGTGAACGCTCTCGGCGCGACCTCGGGGATCACCCTCGACGGCGCGGCGGAGCTGTTCGCGGCCGCCCGCGCTCTCGGGGAGTCGTCCCAGCTGAGCGGCGCGCTGGCCGACCCCACGGCACCGCCTGCGGCCCGCACCGCGCTGATCGACAGCGTGTTCGCCGGCGCTTCAGCGCCGGTGCGCGCGGTGCTGACCGCCGTGGTCGCCGAGCGCTGGTCGTCCGCGTCCGACCTCATCGACGGCGTCGAGGAGCTCGCCATCCGGGCAGCCGCCATCGCATCGCCGGGTGAGGACGTCGCCGGGGAGCTGTTCGGCTTCTCTCGTACTGTCGCGGCGAATCCGGAGCTCGAACTCGCCCTGGGCAGTCTGGTCGGCGGAGCGGACGCCAAGCGCGCGCTCGTCGAGCGTGTCCTGGGCGGCGCGGCCGGACCGGCCGCCGTGCTCATCGTCACCTCTCTGGTCCGCCAGCCACGCGACCGCCGCGTCCGCCGCCTGCTGCGTCGTGCGATCGACATCGTCTCCGCTCAGGCGGGACGCACCGTCGCCACCGTGCACACGGCGACCGCGCTCACCGACGCTCAGCAGGCCCGCCTGCGCGACGCGCTCTCCCGCCGCTACGGGGGCGAGATCTCCCTCAACGTGGTGACCGACCCGAGCGTCGTCGGAGGCCTGCGCGTGCAGATCGCCGACGACGTCATCGACGGCAGCATCTCCGCCCGCCTCGCCGACCTTCGCCAGAAGCTCGCGAGCTGACAATGACTTGGCGCGGGGAACCGCGCGGACTCTCTCACATACAAAGGGAAGACAATGGCAGAACTATCGATCAGCCCCGACGTCATCCGTGACGCGCTGAAGGACTTCGCCGCCGCCTACGAGCCCACCGGGGCCGCGGCGACCGAGGTCGGCACCGTCATCGACGCCGCCGACGGCATCGCGCACGTCGAGGGCCTGCCCGGCGTCATGGCGAACGAGCTCGTCACCTTCGCCGACGGCACCAAGGGCCTCGCGCTGAACCTGGACGAGCACGAGATCGGTGTGGTCGTCCTGGGCGACTTCACCGGCATCGAGGCCGGCATGGAGGTCACCCGCACCGGTGAGGTGCTCTCGGTCCCGGTCGGTGACGGCTACCTCGGTCGTGTCGTCGACCCGCTCGGCAACCCGATCGACGGCCTCGGCACGATCGCCACCGAGGGTTCGCGTGAGCTCGAGCTGCAGGCACCGGGCGTCATGCAGCGCAAGTCCGTGCACGAGCCGCTGCAGACCGGCATCAAGGCCATCGACGCGATGATCCCGGTCGGCCGCGGTCAGCGTCAGCTGATCATCGGCGACCGCCAGACCGGCAAGACCGCGCTCGCGATCGACACGATCATCAACCAGAAGGCCAACTGGGAGTCGGGCGACGTCAACAAGCAGGTCCGCTGCATCTACGTCGCGATCGGCCAGAAGGGCTCGACCATCGCCGGTGTGAAGGGCGCGCTGGAAGAGGCCGGCGCCATGGAGTACACCACCATCGTGGCAGCTCCCGCCTCCGACCCCGCCGGCTTCAAGTACCTCGCGCCGTACACCGGCTCGGCCATCGGCCAGCACTGGATGTACGGCGGCAAGCACGTCCTGATCATCTTCGACGACCTGTCCAAGCAGGCCGAGGCCTACCGTGCCGTGTCGCTGCTGCTGCGCCGCCCGCCGGGGCGTGAGGCCTACCCGGGTGACGTCTTCTATCTGCACTCGCGTCTTCTCGAGCGCTGCGCGAAGCTGTCCGACGAGCTGGGTGCGGGTTCGATGACCGGTCTGCCGATCATCGAGACCAAGGCGAACGACGTTTCGGCGTACATCCCGACCAACGTGATCTCGATCACCGACGGCCAGATCTTCCTGCAGTCCGACCTGTTCAACGCCAACCAGCGCCCCGCGGTCGACGTCGGAATCTCGGTGTCCCGAGTCGGCGGTGACGCTCAGGTGAAGTCGATCAAGAAGGTCTCCGGAACGCTGAAGCTGGAGCTCGCGCAGTACCGCTCGCTCGAGGCGTTCGCGATGTTCGCGTCCGACCTCGACGCGGCATCGCGTCGTCAGCTGGCGCGTGGCGCCCGTCTGACCGAGTTGCTCAAGCAGCCGCAGTACTCGCCGTATCCGGTGGAGGAGCAGGTCGTGTCGATCTGGGCCGGCACCAACGGCAAGCTCGACACCATCGAGGTCGAGGACGTGCTGCGCTTCGAGCGCGAGCTGCTCGACTACCTGCGTCGCAACACCAAGGTGCTCGACACCCTGCGTGAGACGAACGTCCTCGACGACGACACCGTCGCGGAGCTGGAGAAGCACACCGACGCCTTCATCCTGGAGTTCCAGGGCGGCAAGGGGCACGCCATCGGCGCCCCGGGTCACGAGGAGCACGGTGCCGCCGACGCGGAGGATGTCAACCAGGAGAAGATCGTCAAGGGCCGCCGCGGCTGAGCGCCCTGAGGAACTGATATGGGCGCTCAACTCAGGGTCTACAAGCAGAAGATCAGCTCTGCTCAGACGACCAAGAAGATCACGAAGGCGATGGAGCTCATCGCGGCTTCGCGCATCCAGAAGGCGATGGCACGCGTCAAGGCGGCCACCCCCTTTGCGCGAGCCGTGACGAGGGCCGTCTCCGCCGTGGCCACGCACTCCAACGTCGACCACCCGCTGACCCGCGAGCCCGAGACGATCCGCCGTTCCGCGGTCGTGATCTTCTCGTCCGATCGGGGTCTCGCCGGAGCCTTCAACTCGCAGATCCTCCGTGAGGGTCTCGAGCTGGCCGAGCTCCTGCGCGAGCAGGGCAAGGAGCCGGTGTTCTACCTGATCGGCCGCAAGGCCGTCGGCTACTTCCAGTTCCGCGGCATCGCGTCCGCGGGGGAGTGGACGGGTGACACTGACACCCCGTCGTTCCACACGGCCGAGGAGATCTCGCAGTCGCTGCTCGACGCGTTCTCGCGCGGTGGCGAGGCCGGCGGCGTGGACGAGATCCACCTCGTCTACAACCGGTTCGTGAGCATGATGACGCAGACTCCGGAGAGCCTGCGCCTGCTGCCGCTGGAGATCGCCGAGTCCGACGAGTCGGAGGCGGGCAGCCAGATCTACCCGCTGTACGAGTTCGAGCCGGACGCCGAGACGGTGCTGGATGCCATCCTGCCGGTGTACATCCAGAGCCGCGTCTTCAACGCGCTGCTGCAGTCGTCGGCCGCAAAGCAGGCCGCGACGCAGAAGGCGATGAAGTCGGCCAGCGATAACGCGGACAAGCTCATCACCGACTACACCCGCCTGCGCAACAACGCGCGTCAGGCCGAGATCACGCAGCAGATCGCCGAGATCGTCGGCGGCGCCGACGCCCTGGCGTCGAGCAAGTAAGCCTCAAGAGAGAGACGAAGAAATGACCCCCACCGCTACGGCTGAGCAGCCCGCGACCGCGGTCGTCGGGCGCGTCGCACGCGTCAACGGTCCGGTTGTGGACATCGAGTTCCCGCACGACTCGATCCCCGACATCTACAACGCGCTCAAGACCACCATCACGATCGGCGACCAGTCGACCGAGATCACCCTCGAGGTCGCACAGCACCTCGGCGACGACCTGGTCCGCGCCATCGCCCTGAAGCCGACCGACGGCATCGTCCGCGGCCAGGAGGTGCGCGACACCGGCGAGGCGATCTCCGTCCCCGTCGGCGACGTGACCAAGGGCCGCGTCTTCAACGTCATCGGCGAGGTGCTGAACGCCGAGCCCGGCGAGCAGATCGAGGTGACCGAGCGCTGGCCGATCCACCGCAAGGCGCCGAACTTCGACCAGCTCGAGTCCAAGACCCAGCTGTTCGAGACCGGCATCAAGTCGATCGACCTCCTCACCCCGTACGTGCAGGGTGGAAAGATCGGCCTGTTCGGCGGCGCGGGCGTCGGCAAGACCGTCCTCATCCAGGAGATGATCCAGCGCGTCGCGCAGGACCACGGTGGTGTGTCGGTGTTCGCCGGTGTCGGCGAGCGCACCCGTGAGGGCAACGACCTCATCCACGAGATGGAGGAGGCGGGCGTCTTCGACAAGACCGCCCTCGTCTTCGGTCAGATGGACGAGCCGCCGGGGACGCGTCTGCGCGTCGCCCTGTCCGCGCTGACGATGGCGGAGTACTTCCGTGACGTGCAGAAGCAGGACGTGCTGCTGTTCATCGACAACATCTTCCGCTTCACGCAGGCCGGTTCCGAGGTCTCCACGCTGCTGGGTCGCATGCCCTCCGCGGTCGGTTACCAGCCGAACCTGGCCGACGAGATGGGACTGCTCCAGGAGCGCATCACGTCGACGCGCGGTCACTCGATCACCTCGCTGCAGGCGATCTACGTCCCCGCGGACGACTACACCGACCCGGCTCCGGCGACCACCTTCGCGCACCTCGACGCGACGACCGAGCTCTCGCGTGAGATCGCCTCGAAGGGTCTGTACCCGGCGATCGACCCGCTGACCTCGACCTCGCGCATCATGGACCCCCGTTACCTGGGCGAGGACCACTACCGCGTCGCGACCACGGTCAAGCAGATCCTCCAGAAGAACAAGGAGCTGCAGGAGATCATCGCGATCCTCGGTGTCGACGAGCTCTCGGAAGAGGACAAGATCATCGTCGCCCGTGCGCGCCGGATCCAGCAGTTCCTCTCGCAGAACACCTACATGGCGAAGAAGTTCACCGGCGTGGAGGGCTCCACCGTCCCGCTGAAGGACACCATCGAGTCGTTCGACGCGATCGCCCGTGGTGACTTCGACCACGTCGCCGAGCAGGCCTTCTTCAACGTCGGCCCGATCTCGGACGTCGAGGAGCGCTGGGCGCAGATCCAGAAGGAGAACGCCTGATCATGGCGCTCAACGTCCATCTCGTCTCCGCGGACGCGGAGGTCTGGTCCGGGCAGGCGAGCCTCGTCGTCGCGCGGACCGTCGAGGGCGAGATCGGCATCATGTCGGGCCACGAGCCGGTGCTCGCGATCCTCGCCCAGGGCGAGGTCCGCATCACCGAGCTCGACGGCTCGAAGGTGCTGGCCAACGCCCAGGACGGCTTCCTGTCGATGGAGGGCGATGAGCTCACCATCGTCGCCGGGAACGCGGCCCTGATCGCCTGATCCGCCAGATACGCAGTCGAAACGCAAGGCCCCCGAGCCGGCCCGCAGCAGCGGGTGACGCTCGAGGGCCTTGCGTTTCGTACGTCGCAGGAGAACGAATGAAGATCCTCCTCCCGCCGTCCGAGTCGAAGCGCCCCGGCGGCGACGACGCCGCGCTCGATCTCGGTGCACTCGCCCTGCCCCGGCTGCGCCCGCAGCGTGAGGCCGTGGTCGACGCGCTCGTGGCCCTGTCGGCCGACCGTGACGCCGCCCGGCGCGTGCTGAAGCTCAGCGCGCGCCAGCTCGGCGACATCGACGCCAACCGGATGCTGCGCACGGCGCCCACCATGCCCGCCGTGGACCGGTACACCGGCGTGCTGTACGACGCGCTCGGTGCAGACGCTCTCGGCGAGGCGGCCCGCCGCTGGCTGGGCGCGCACGTTCTCATCCATTCGGCGCCCCTCGGTCCGATCGGCGCCCTGGATCCGATCCCGGCGTACCGGCTCGCCGCGGGGACGTCGCTGCCCGGCATCCCGCCGCTGCGCCGGTTCTGGGCGGATGCCGTGACGGCATCCCTCGCCGAGGCGGCGTTCGTGCTCGACCTGCGCAGCGAGGCGTACGTCGCGCTCGGTCCCGTCCCGGCATCGGTGCCGTCGGCGTACGTGCGAGTGGTGACCGCGTCGGGGCGCGCCCTCAACCACTTCAACAAGCGCAGCAAGGGTGAACTGGTCCGCTCCCTCGCGGGTGACCCTCCCCCCGCCGGCTCGGGGCTCGACGAGCTGATCGCGTGGGGCGCCGCGCACGGTTGGACGCTGCGCCCCGAGCCCGGATCGGGTGGAGTGGTGGATCTCGTCATCCCCGGCTGAGTTGCTGGTGAGCGGACACGCCGTGTGGGAGAGTAGGGGTGCTCCGGCGCAGCCCGGTGCTTCACGAGGAAGGACCTTCCATGTCGAACGACGCAACCGGCCCCGCAGATCCGCGCCACGGTGATCCGTCCGGCGCGGCTCCTGGAATGCCGCCCGCACCCCCCACGAACTCCCAGCCGTCCGGGTCTCCTGTCCCGCCGCCCGCGCCGCCCGCGTACGGACAGTCCGCTCCCGGACAGCCCGCTCCCGGACAGCCCGGCTACGGCCAGCCGGCGTACGGGGTACCCGGCCAGCCCGGCTACGCCGGCCAGGTCCAGAGCAACATCACCATCAACCTCTGGCTGTCGGTGTTCTTCAGCTGGGTTCCCGCCCTGATCTTCTACCTGGTGGAGAAGGACAAGGTCCCGGCGAACTACCACCGCGCGAACGCTGCGAACCTGAACTACCAGATCGTGATCGTGATCGCGTATGCCGCGGTCGGCATCATCACGCTCCTCACGTTCGGGATCGGCGCGATCCTGTACCTGCTGCTGCCGATCGCGCAGCTGATCATCGGCATCCTGCACGCGATCAACGTGCCGGGTCAGCTCGCTGCCGGCCAGGAGGGCAAGTTCTACCTGGCTCCGAACTGGGTGAAGTGACACCGGCCGCCGCGGCGGCCTCCCCGAAGGACCCCCGGCTCCGGCCGGGGGTCCTTCCGCATTCCGACGGTGCGGGATTCGATAACGTGGTTGTCATGCTCACATCGCACCGCCGCGTCGGCGCCTCGGGTCTTGTCGTCTCCGCAGCGGGACTGGGCTGCAACAACTTCGGCAGATCAGGCACCGCCACCCAGACGCTGGATGGCACGCGCGAGGTGATCGACGCCGCGCTGGACAGTGGCGTCGTGTTCTTCGACACGGCCGACATGTACGGCGCCGAACCGGGCCTCAGCGAGACCCTGATGGGCGAGGTGCTGGTGGGACGCCGCGACCGGATCGTCCTGGCGACCAAGTTCGGTCACGACCGCGACATGGGCTACGACTTCCCCGGGGGCCGCGGCTCCCGCCGCTACGTGCGCCGTGCGGTGGAGGAGTCGTTGCGCCGGCTGCGCACCGACTGGATCGACCTGTACCAGCTGCATCTTCCCGACCCGCAGACACCGATCGCGGAGACCATCGACGCGCTGGACGAGCTCGTCGCGGAGGGCAAGATCCGGTACTACGGACACTCGAACTTCGCCGGCTGGCAGATCGCCGAGGCGGAGTTCACCGCCCGCGCGCGCTCCACCGGCCGGTTCATCTCGGCGCAGAACCACTACTCGCTGCTGGCCCGAGCCTCCGAGCGGGAGGTGCTACCGGCCGTCGTGCGCTACGACCTGGGGTTCTTTCCGTACTTCCCGTTGAAGAACGGTCTGCTCACCGGCAAGTTCACCCGCGAGGGGGGACCGGAGTCCAGTCGGATCATGGCCACGCGGAAGCACATCTGGGCTGACGCGCCGTGGGACGCTCTCGACGCCTACGCGGGCTTCTGCCGTGAGCGCGGCATCACGATGCTGGAGGCCACCTTCGGGTGGCTGCTCGCGCAGCCTGGCGTGTCCAGTGTCATCGCCGGGGCCACCTCCGCCGCGCAGGTGCAGGCGAACGCGAAGGCCGCCGACGCATGGAAGCCCACGCCCGAGGATCTGGCGGAGATCGACCGCCTCTTCCCGCTGCCCGAGGACCCGGCGGACCGGATGTGAGACCGCTGTCCACTACGATGACTTGGTACCTCGCCGTCGAATCGACGGCCGCCAGCGCGACGGAGACCGCCCTTGTCTGAAACGACCACGCAGACGCAGAGCGTCGGCGACGAGCTGCAGGTGACCTGGGCGGGCACCACCGACCGGGGGCGTCGCCGCGACAACAACCAGGACGCGTTCCTCGCCAAGTACCCGCTGTTCGTCGTCGCCGACGGCATGGGCGGGCATGCCGGCGGCGAGATCGCCAGCCAGAGCACGATCGCGCGCCTGGAGGCGATGGTGGATGCCGGTCAGGTGTCGCCCGGTGCGATCGAGGGCGCCCTGCAGCTGGCCGTGGACGACATCCACAGTCACCCGGAGACCACAGACGAGGGAACGGGCACGACGCTGACCGGCGTGTTCCTCGACCGCACCGAGGAGGGGGAGTGGCGCTGGATCACCCTCAACATCGGCGACTCCCGGGTGTATCTCAAGCGCGACGACCGGCTGCTGCAGGTCACCACCGACCACTCCGTGGTGCAGGAGCTCATCGCCTCGGGCAAGATCAGCCCCGAGGAGGCGGACGGGCACCCGTACAGCAACGTCATCACACGGGCGGTGGGCGCCAGCGAGCTCGTCCCGCCGGACTACGTCGCCGTGGACCTGCGCGCCGGCGACCACCTCGTGGTGTGCTCGGACGGGCTCACCAAGGAGCTCACCGACTACGGCATCCTGCACTTCCTGCGCGAGAACCCCGACCCCGCCGCCGCCGTCGACGCCATGATGGACGCGGCGCTGGAGAACGGCGGTCGCGACAACGTCACGCTGATCGTGATCCGTGTGGACGCGGCCGATTCGTCCTCCACAACGGAGCAGAACGACTGAATCCGGGTCGGGCCTGTGGACAGGCCCCGCCGCGCCGCCGGCGTGCGCTGCAATGGTGCGATGGACGCCACCACGATCGTGCTTCCGGCCGCGCCTGCCGAACCGCCTCGGCCTGGACTCCCGCTGCTCGCCGCAACCGTGCCGGTCATCGCAGGCGTCGTGCTGTGGCTGATCACGGGATCGCTGTACGCGCTCGGCTTCGCGGCGCTCGGGCCGCTCATGCTGATCGCGTCCTTCCTCGACGGCGTCCGCGGCCGGCGGCGGGAGCGCCGCCGCGCGGCGGCCGCTGCCGACGAGGCGTGGCAGCGCGCTGAGGCCGAGCTGCGGCGGCTGCATGCCGAGGAGCATGCGGCGCGCTGGCGTCGGGAACCGGATGCCGCCGGCTGCGTCATCGAACCGCCGCTGCGCGGCCACGAGGAACCGGGCAGGGACACCACCCTGGTGATCGGCCGCGGCACGCGGCGCAGCAGCGTGCGCGCCACGGGCGGAGACGACGATCGGTCGCGGGCATTCCTGGCGCGTGCCGAGGAACTCGACGACGCGCCCATCTCCGTCCCGCTCGGCGGCGGAGTGTTCATCCGCGCCGCGGAGCCGGTCGGCGCAGCGGTGGCCAGGGCGCTCGTCACGCAGCTCTGCCTGCGCTTCGGCGCCGGTCAGCTGGCGCTCGGCGGTGACGGGGCGGAGCGCTGGGGGTTGGCGGCGTTCCCGCACGCGCGGCGGCGTCGAGCTGCATTCGTGCTGCGCCTCGGCGACGGGGGAGCACCCGGCGACGCCGCCGTGCACGTCCGTCCTCCCGGTGAGGAGCCGCCGGACGGGGTGACCACCGTGCTCGACTGCGAGGACCCCTTGCACAGCCGCGTGCGCACGCCGGACGGAACGCGGGAGGTGTCGGTCGAGGCGCTATCCGTGCAGCAGGTCGCCGCGATCGCCGCGGAGTGCGCGGCGCGGACCGCGGAGGAGTCCGTGGTGCCCGACCGCATCGCGCTGTCCGACCTGACACCGGCGCGCCCCGGCGGACTCGCGGCGACAGTCGGGCGCGGTGAGCGCGGCGACCTCGTGCTCGACCTGGTCGAGGACGGCCCGCACGCGCTGGTGACCGGGATCACCGGCACGGGCAAGAGCGAGCTGCTGACGACCTGGATCACCGCGATGGCGGCCGGCCGGCCCCCGAGCGAGGTCTCGTTCGTGCTGGTGGACTTCAAGGGGGGTACCGCCTTCGAGCCGCTGCGCGCCCTGCCGCACGTGCTCGCGGTCGTCACCGACCTGGACGCCGCCGGTGCCCGCCGAGGGGTGGGCGGTCTGACCGCGGAACTGCGGCGCCGCGAGGCGGCCCTCGCCGCCGCAGGATCGCGGGATGTCGCGGAGTGCCCGGGGCTGGGGCGGCTGGTGATCGTGGTCGACGAGTTCGCGGCGCTGCTGCAGGAGCATCCCGACCTGGGGGCGGTGTTCACGGACATCGCCGCTCGGGGCAGGGCGCTGGGCATGCACCTGGTGCTCGGCACCCAGCGCGCCGGCGGGGTGATCAGGGACGCACTCGCCGCGAACTGTCCGCTGCGGCTCAGTCTTCGCCTCGCGGATCCCGCCGACAGCCGGTCGGTGATCGGATCGGACGCCGCAGCCCAGCTGCCGGGGGATGCGCTCTCGCGCGGGCTGGCGCTGGTCCGTCGCCCCGCGGACGCGGAGGCTCACGCCGTACGGATGGCTCTCGCATCCGAGGGGGACGTCCGCGCCGCGGCGTCCAGCTGGCGTGAGCACCCCGTGCCGGAGAGCCCGTGGCTGCCGCCGCTGCCCACCCGACTGCCGCTCGCCGCCGCGCGGACCGAACTCCGCGCGGGGACCGGTGCCGTGCTGGGCAGGGTCGACGAGCCCGAACGGCAGCGGCAGCCGTGGGTGCGGCTTGCCGCCGGCGACGGTCTCGCCGTCATCGGCGGTCCCGGTTCGGGCAAGAGCACAGCCGTGCGGATGCTGGCCGCCCAGCTGGCCGATGCGGTCGTCGTCCCCGCAGACCCGGAGGAGGCGTGGGATGCGGTCGCCGAGCTCGCGTCCGGTCGCCACGGCCCCGTGCTGTGCGACGACCTGGATGTGCTGCTGTCCACGTACCCGGCCGATCACTCGCAACTGTTCCTGGCCCGGTGGGAGACGATCGTGCGGGCGCCTGCCGGCGCGGTCATCACGCTGTCACGTGCCAGCGGTCCGCTCGGTCGACTCGTGGACGCCCTGCCACGGCGGGCGCTGCTCCGCCTGGCCAGCCGCGTGGAGCACATCGCCGCAGGCGGCGAGGCCGCCTCGTTCGACCGGGAACGCCCGCCCGGGCGCGCCGTGCTGGACGGCCGGGAGAGTCAACTGTGCTGGCAGCAGGAGCACGACGAGGCACTGCGCGCGGCTCCGGCGGTCACGGCAGCCTGGTCACCCCGCCGGGAGGTCACGGGCGTGGTGACCCCCGCCGTGCGCGACACCGTCGCGCTGCTCGCCGCCGCCCATCCCGGAAGCCGGGTGTGCCCGCTCGCCGACGACCCGGACGGCGGCGGCATCCTGGTCGCCGACGCGGAGGAGTGGCGGGCGCGGTGGGCGCAGCTGCAGCGCGTGCGCAGCACGGGGGAACTCGTGGTGGTCGCCGAGTGCGCTCCGGAGCTGCGTCAGCTCGCCGGAGTGCGGGATCTGCCCCCGTACGCACGGACGCACGCCGGGCGGGCGTGGGCGGTCGAACCGGGGCGGCAGCCCCGGCGGGTGCTGCTGGCGTGATGCGCGGTCAGAGACGCGGGCTGACCCGGATCCGGCCGACCGGCTCGCCGCCGCCGAGGATGTCGAGCCGCAGGTTCGCCTCCAGCTCGGCCACCTGGGTGTCCCCGAGGGCGCCGGCACGGGCCAGCAGCGTCGCCGCGACCACGGTGACCGCACGTCCGGAGCCGTCCAACATCTTGAGGGCGACTGTCGTGCCATTGGGGGCGACCATCACCATCACACCCTCCGCGCCATGCTTGGCGAACACGCCCAGCGACTCGATGGCGACGGTGTCCGGCGCCCCGGGCCCGGCGATGGTCCACGGGTGCTCCCGCACCGCGCGGACCAGTGTCCCAGCCACCCGGTGCAGGGCGAACGGTGACCGTTCGGAGGCGGAGCCGATGCGGTGGACGCCCCGGGCGAGGCCGGTGAGGCTCATGGCGTGCACGGGTGCGCCGCAGCCGTCGATGGCGGTGTGCGCGATCTTCTCACCGGTCAGCCGCTCCACCACCTCGCGGATGTGCACCTGCAACGGGTGCGCCGGGTCCAGGTATCCCTCGGTCGCCCAGCCGGTGGCGACGCACGCGCGCAGCATGAGGGCGTGCTTTCCGGAGCAGTTCATCCGCAGGCGGGACTTGTCGGCGTGGTCGCGGACCAGCTCGCGCCGGGTCGCCGAGTCGGACGGCCAGGCGGGCGGGCACCCGAGGTCGTCCTCGGTGAGTCCACCAGCGGCGAGGATCTCGCGCACCACCTCCACATGGCGATCCGTGCCGGTGTGGCTGGCGGTGCCGAGGGCGAGCTGCTCGCCCTCCAGAGCTGCGCCCGCGGTGACGGCGGCTACGGCCTGCAGCGGCTTCAGACTCGACCGGGGCAGCACCAGCGCCTCGGCGTTGCCGTGTCGGGCGACGACGTCGCCGTCTGGCGACAGCACGACCGCGGCCCCGGCGTGGCGGGATTCCACGAAGCCGCTGCGCTCCACGACGGCGAGTTCGACGGCATCCGCAACAGTCAGGGTCTCCAGCACCCCTCCAGCCTATCGCCGCCGTCGTGACAGACTGTCGGCATGGCTCAGCATCCGCTCGGTGAGCACCACTACGCGCTCACCGCCACCTGGACCGGCGATCGCGGCAGCGGCACCAGCGGCTACCGCGACTACGCCAGGGACGTGACCATCAGCATCGCAGGCAAGCCCGACCTGCTGGCGTCGTCGGACAAGCCGTTCCGCGGCGACCCGACCCGGTGGAATCCGGAGGATCTGCTCCTCGCCGCGCTGTCGGAATGCCATCTGCTGTCCTACCTGCACGCGTGCGTCACCGCGGGAGTCGTCGTCACGTCGTACCGCGACGAGGCGACCGGTGTCATGCGTGAGGACGGCGCCGGTGGTGGGGCGTTCGCGGAGGTGACGCTGCGGCCGCAGGTGACGGTCGCGGAACCGGACATGGTCGAGGCGGCGCAGCGCGCGCACGAGCAGGCTCACCAGTGGTGCTTCATCGCCAACTCGGTCAACTTCCCGGTCCGGCACGAGGCGACCGTCACCGCCGCTCGTGCGGAAGGACCTGCTTGATCTTCTCGATGGGCGTCTGAGCGGGCGGCTCGTTGTACACGCCGGCGAGCTCCTGCTCGCTGAGCCGGTGAATCGCCGCCATGATCTCGTCGGTTGCGAACCGGCGGGCGCGTCCGCTGGACGCAGCGCCGTGCCGGGACAGATCCAGAGGCTCGCCGAACCTGACTGTCACGCGTTCCCGCAGCGACGGCATCTTCGCACCGACCGGCATCACCCGGTCGGTGCCGATCAGGCCGACCGGCACGACCGGCGCGCCGGTCTGCAGAGCCAGGAACGCCACACCGGTGCGTCCCTTGTAAAGGCGGCCGTCCGTCGACCGGGTGCCCTCCGGATAGAGGGCGACCGCCAGCCCCTGCTCGAGCAGCTGGCGCTGCTGGTCGAGGGCGTCGAGCGCCGCCTGCCCTGCGCCGCGGCGCACCGGGATCGCCCCCACCGAGGTGAAGAAGTCACGCGACAGTGCTCCCTTGAACCCGGTGCCCTCGAAGTAGCTGGACTTCGCCAGGAAGTGCACGGGCCGCGGCGCGGCGATCGGGATCGCCATCGAGTCGATGAACGACAGGTGGTTGCTCGCCAGGATGACCGGGCCGTCGAGCGGGACGTTCTCCCTGCCCTCCACACGAGGACGGTAGACGGCGCGGGCCAGGGCGCTGGCGACCAGGCGGCCGACGGCGTAGCGCAAGCCGGCCTGACGCGGTGCGGTGGTCTCCGGTGACGCGATCGCGGGCTCAACCGACTCATCAGAGGTCATTCGAGAATCCTAACGACCGCGGCATGCCAGATCCGGCATGGGGACGGGCCGGTCGCGTTCAGCCGCGACAAAGCCGGATGCGGGAGGATGGGACCTTCTCGTCCGCTATCCAGAGGTCTCATCGTGCGCCTGCGTCCCCTCGCCCTCCTGTCCACCGTCGCCGTCGCCGGTCTGCTCCTGACGGGATGTGCCGGCCAGCCGGACGCCGCGTCCACCACACCAGGAGCCGACACCAAGGATCAGTGCGCCGCGGCCGCCGAGCCGGGCGCGGTCTCCGAATCGGTGAAGATCGAAGGCGAGTTCGGCACCGCGTCCACCGCCACCTTCGAGCTGAAGCAGAAGATCGAGAAGGTGCAGCGCACGGTCGTCACCGAAGGGGACGGCGAGCGGATCGGCGAGGGCGACTACGTCTCGTACGCGGTCAGCGGCTTCGACGCCACCACCGGTGAGAAGCTCGGCGACGCCGGGTACACCGAGGGGCAGATGCTCCCGCAGAACGTCCTCGCCAACCCGAACCTCGCGGAGCTCATCGGCTGCGCGACGGTCGGATCGCGCCTCGCCGTGGCACTCCCCGGCGACCAGCAGAACAGCGCGCAGGTGTACGTCGTGGACGTGCTCGACACCGTCCCCACTGCCGCCTGGGGCGAGGCGAAGCCCGCCACGGAGGGCATGCCGAAGGTCACGACCGCCGAGAACGGTGAACCCGACGTCGCCATCCCGAACACCGACGCGCCCGCGGAGCTGAAGATCGCGGTGCTCAAGGAGGGCGACGGGCCCGCTGTCGCCGACGGCGACACCACGCTGCTGCAGTACTACGGCGTCGACTGGGAGACCGGCGAAAGCTTCGACTCGTCCTGGAGCAAGGGCGAACCGCTCGCGCTGCCCGGCAACACCTACGTCCCTGGTTTCGTGCAGGCGCTGGCCGGCCAGAAAGCCGGATCCCAGGTGCTCGTCGTGATCCCGCCGGCCCTCGCCTACGGCGAGGACCCCGAGGCGCACGACCTGGGCGGCAAGACCCTGGTGTTCGTCATCGACATCCTCGCCACGCAGCACGCTCCCGCCCAGTAGGACCGGCGCGACGGCCTAGGCTGGCGGCATGCGTCGCGTCATCGTCCTCGGCTCCACCGGCTCCATCGGCACCCAGGCGCTGGACGTCATCCGCGCGAACCCGCGCCGGTTCGAGCTGGTGGGCGTGGCCGCCGGCTCCAACGCCGAGCTGCTCGCGCGCCAGGCGGAGGACTTCCACGTCGAGCACACCGCGCTCGGCGCCGCAGAGGCCGAGCAGCTGGTGCGGGACGTGGAGACGGATGTCGTCCTGAACGCCATCACCGGATCCATCGGTCTCGGCGCTACCCTCGCGGCGCTGCAGGCGGGGCGGACGCTGGCACTGGCGAACAAGGAGTCTCTCATCGTCGGCGGTGAGCTCGTGCTCGCCGCAGCCGCACCCGACCAGATCGTGCCGGTGGACTCGGAGCACTCCGCGCTCGCGCAGGCGCTGCGCTCCGGCGGTCCTGGGGAGGTGCGCCGGCTCGTCGTCACGGCGTCGGGGGGACCGTTCCGCGGACGCACCCGCGCCGAGCTGACGGCGGTGACGCCCGCCGAGGCCCTCGCGCACCCCACCTGGGACATGGGCCGCGTGGTGACGACCAACTCCGCGACGCTGGTGAACAAGGGGCTCGAGGTGATCGAGGCGCACCTGCTGTTCGGCGTACCCTACGACGACATCGAGGTGGTGGTGCACCCGCAGTCGATCGTGCACTCCATGGTCGAGTTCGTGGACGGCTCCACCATCGCCCAGGCGTCGCCGCCCGACATGCGGCTGCCGATCTCGCTCGGTCTGGACTGGCCGCACCGCGTCGGTGGGGTGGGCCGGCCGCTGGACTGGACGACCGCGACGAGCTGGACGTTCGAACCGCTCGACGAGGAGGCGTTCCCCGCTGTGGCACTGGCGAAGGCGGTCGGCCGAGCCGGAGGCACGTTCCCCGCCGTGTACAACGCGGCGAACGAGCAGGCCGTCGACGCGTTCCACGACGGGCGGCTGCCGTTCCTCGGCATCGTCGACCTGATCGACCGAGTCGTCGACGCGCACGACGCCCCTGACCGGCTCACGCTCGACAGCCTCGCCGAGGCGGAGCGCTGGGCGCGGGAGAAGGCGGACGCCCTGATCGCCGCCGGGTGACGACAGGGCCGGATGCCGTCGGCCGGCGTGCACGTGCGCACCGGTGCCTCACCGCCGACTTGGCGCCGTACGGCAACCGTCAGTCGTCGTACGGGACGGGCCAGCGCGGCTCGGGCACCGGCCATCCGGCATCCCGCAGCGCCCGCCGGGCGAGCTCGCGCGCCGAGTACGGCGTGCGCACCCCGCGGATGTCGCGGTAGTCCTGATGGCCGGGCCCGGCCCACAGGATCGCGTCGCCCTCGCCGACCATGCCCACGGCGGCGACGATGGCCTTCTCCGGCGGTGAGAACTCGTGGATCTCGGCATCCGGCCTGGCGCGGCGCGCGCCCTCGACGAGGGTGGCGCGGATCGACGCCGGGTCCTCGAAGCGGGGGTGGTGGTCGGTGACCACCAGGATGTCGCTGCCCTCGACCGCGGTGCGGGCCATGTCGAACCGCTTGGTGGCGTCGCGGTCGCCGTCGGCGCCGAACAGCATGAGCACCTTCCCGGGCGTGACCCGCCTGACCGCGGCCAGAGTCTTCTCGAACGCGTCGGGGGAGTGGCCGAAGTCGACGTACACGGCCGGGCCACGCTCGCCGGAGATGAACTCGGTGCGGCCGGGCAGGTGCGCGCGGATCTGTCCATCGCGCTCGAGCGCCGCCGTGATGCGCGCCCAGTCGTAGCCGCCCTCCAGCAGCATCACGATCGCCAGTCCGGCGTTCGCGGCCATGTGCGGTCCGATGACCGGAACCATCGTGGTGATCCGGCGCCCCTCCGGGCCGGTGAGCGTGAACACGGTGCCCTGCTGGCGCTCGTCGTCGATCGTCACCACCCAGTCCGCGCCCGCGGCGGCGTCAGGGTCGACGGCGATCGCCGGCGTGCCGATGGTGACGACCGGGACGCCGGAGCGCTCGACGACGCGGGCTCCGGATGCGGAGTCCAGGCTGACCACGCCGCGGCGGGCGCGCTCGGGGGTGAACAGCGGCAGCTTCGCCTCGAAGTACTCCTCCATGTCGGCGTAGTCGTCGAGGTGATCGTGGGACAGGTTGGTGAAGCCGGCGACGTCGAAGACGATGCCGTCCACGCGGTGCCGGGAGAGCGCCTGCGCGCTGACCTCGACGGCCACGGCCTCGACGTGGCGCTCGCGCATCAGGGCGAGCAGGGCGTGCATCTCGGATGCCTCGGGCGTGGTGAGCCGGGACACGATGACCTGGCCGGCGATGTGGCGCTCGGCGGTGGACGACAGACCGTTGACGACGCCGAGCTGGTCGAGGATCCCCTGCAGCAGATGGGAGACGCTGGTCTTGCCGTTGGTGCCCGTGGTGCCGAACAGCAGCGGCAGCGGATCGCCGGCCCCGGTGCCGTACACCCAGGCGCTCAGCGCGCCCAGCACTCCGCGCGGGTCGTCGACGACGACGACCGGCAGCCCGGATGACGCGGCGAGATCGGCGCCGGCCTCGTCGGTGATGATGGCGACCGCGCCCTGGTCGGCGGCGGTCTGCGCGAGCTCCGCACCGTGCCTGTTCACCCCCCGGATCGCGACGAACGCCTCGCCGGCCCGGAGGTCGGCGGTGGCGAGGGTGATGCCGCTCAGGTGGACGTCGGCGATGTCACCGCGGACGTCACGGGCGAAGCGGTCGGCGAGCTCGGTCAGGGCACGACGGGGTGGGTCGGCGGGACGGAGCACGGGAGGCAGGTGATCTGTCATGTTGGCTCCATGATCTCACGCGGCGGTGGAGCGCCCGCGGCGGCACGTCGGCACAGCGGATTCCTACCCCGCGGGCACTAGCGTGGTCGGGTGGAAACCCTGCTGTACGTCGGCGGCATCCTGTTCATGCTCATCGGCCTCGCGCTGTCCATCGGGCTGCACGAGGTCGGCCACCTCGTGCCCGCGAAGCTGTTCGGGGTGCGCGTCGGCCAGTACATGATCGGTTTCGGGCCGCGGCTGTGGTCGAAGCGGATCGGCGAGACCGAGTACGGGTTCAAGGCGCTCCCGCTGGGCGGGTTCATCTCGATGTCCGGCATGTACCCGCCGTCGCGCGGCCCCGCGAAAGGACTCTTCCGCGCGCTGGTGCAGGACGCCCGATCGGCGAACGACGAGACGATCGCCGAGGGCGAGGAGCACCGCGTGTTCTACCGGCTCCCGGTGTGGAAACGCGTCGTGGTGATGCTGGGCGGCCCGCTCATGAACCTCGTGCTCGGGATGCTCGTCTTCACGGTCGTCGCGTCGGGCATCGGAGTGCAGCAGGGGACGACCACCGTCGCCTCGGTGAGCGAGTGCGTGCTGCCCGCCGGTTCCTCGAAGACCGAATGCGCGCCGGACGATCCTGCGGCGCCCGCGGCCGAGGCGGGCATCCTGCCCGGCGACGTGCTGCTGAGCGTCGGCGGGAAGCGGATCTCGACGTTCGCCGAAGCGTCTGAGATCATCCAGGCGTCCCCCGGGCAGGCGCTTCCCGTCGTGGTGCGGCGCCACGGCGCGGAGGTGCCGCTGACGCTCACCCCCGTGCGCGCCGAACGCGAAGTCCTCGGCGAGGACGGCACGCCGGTGGTCCGCGAGGTGGGGTACGCGGGAGTCTCCGCTCAGGTGGCGTACGTGCGGCAGCCGATCGGCACCGGTCCCGAGCTGGCGATGCAGCAGGCGGGCGCCGTGACGGAGCTGATCGTGCAGCTGCCGGTGCGGCTGTGGGACATCGGCGTCGCGCTGTTCACCGACCAGGAGCGCGACCCGAACGGCCCGCTCAGCGTCGTCGGAGTCGGCCGGATCGCCGGGGAGGTCGCCGCGACGGATGCCCCGGTGCTGAACCGGCTGGTGGTGCTGCTGAACCTGCTCGGCGCGCTGAACATCGCGCTGTTCGTGTTCAACCTGATCCCGCTGCTGCCGCTGGACGGCGGTCACATCGTGGTCGCGCTGTGGGACGGCCTGCGGCGCGCATGGGCGCGGTTGCGCGGCCGGCCCACGCCGGCGCCGGTGGACGCCACGCGCCTCGTGCCGCTCACCGTGGTGGTCGCGGTGCTGCTGATCGGCATGGGGGTGCTGCTGCTGATCGCCGATCTGATCAAGCCCGTCAACCTCTTCGGTTGAGTCCTGCCGCGCTTTTCCCGGTCGTTGAGCGAGCCCCGCCGCAGGCGGAGCGAGACGAAACGGCGCAGCGTCACCCCAGGGCGTGCGCCACCAGCCGCTCGAGGGTGCGGATGCCGTCGCGCGACAGGATCGACTCGAGGTGACCCTGCACGCTCGCGAAGCGCTCGCCGCGCAGCGCGTACACGTCGCCGCTGGCCGCGTCCGCGGACACCTGGGCGGCGCCCGCCGTCGTCGTGCCGGGGGCCACCCGCGCGGTGAACGTGTTGTAGAACCCGATCGAGGCGTCCTCGCCGAAGACCGGCACTGTCTTCTGCACGCCCTGATGCGGTGCGTCCAGCGGAACCAGCTCGACCCCGAGACGGTCCGCCAGGATCTGGTGGCTCAGGCACACCGCGAGCAGCGGCTTCCCGCCCTCCAGGCGGCGGGCCACCACCTGCTGCATGCGCCGGATGCGCGGCGAACCGGCATCCCGCGGGTCGCCGGGACCGGGCCCGGCGACGACCAGATCGGCGCCGTCCACCTGCTCGTCGGTGACTTCGCTCCAGTCGGCGATCCGCACGTCGAGGCCGAGGTGGCGCAGCTGGTGCGCGAGCATCGTGGTGAAGCGGTCTTCGGCGTCCACCACCAGCGCGCCGGTACCGACGAACGGGCCGTCGCCCGCTGCATCCTGCGGCTGGATCCAGAATTCGGCGAGCCTCGTGTTGCGCGAGGCGAGCAGCGCCGCGATCTCGGGGTCCTCGGCGAGGGGTCGGGCCACTGCGGGGGCGTCCGGGTCGGCATCCGGTGGCGCGGGCAGGTCCCGCTCGATCGCGCCGATCGCGCCCAGGACGCCGGCGGCCTTGCCGTGGGTCTCGCCGACCTCGCCGAGCGGGTCGGAGTGCCGCACCAGGGTCGCGCCGACCGGAACACGCACCCGCCCGTCCTCCAGATACGCGGTGCGGATCAGAATCGGCGCGTCCAGGTCGTGTCCGCCCTCGGCGTTCGGGGTGAACAGGGCCGCGACGCCCGAGTAGTAGCCGCGTGGCGTCTTCTCGTGCCGGCGGATCACGGCGCACGCGTTCTGCATGGGTGAGCCGGTGACGGTGGGAGCGAACATCGTCTCGCGGAGGATGTCGCGCGGATCGAGCCTGCTGCGCCCGCGCAGCATGTACTCGGTGTGGGTGAGCCGCGACATCTCCTTCAGGTGCGGTCCGGTGATGCGTCCGCCGTCGGAGCACACGGCGCTCATCATCTTCAGCTCCTCGTCGACGACCATGAACAGCTCCTCGGTCTCCTTCGTGGAGGAGAGGAACTCGGTGAGCGATTCAGCGGTGGCGCCGCCGGCGGGATGCCGGAACGTGCCCGAGATCGGATTCATCGTGACGATCCCGTCGCGCGCGACGACGTGCGCCTCGGGGCTCGCGCCGACCGCCACCAGGCCGGGGGTGACGACCGCGAACGTCCAATACGCGCCGCGTTCGTGCTCGAGCAGCGCCCGGAACCAGGTGAGCGCGGCCGCGCGCTCCGCGGCGTCGAAGGATGCCGTGTAGTCGCGGCGAATGACGAAGTTGGCGCCTTCGCCCCGACCGATCTCGTCGGCGATCACGCGCTCAACGATGCCCGCGTACTCGTCGTCGGTGATGTCGAAGCCGCCGTCGCGCAGCGGGATCGGCGTCGACGGCAGTTCCGCCACGAGGGCGGCCGCGTCGAGGTGCTCGTGACGGTCCACCAGCAGGCAGCGCAGCGGAGCGCCGTCATCGCGGGCTTCGAAGCCGCGCTCGCGTACCTGCCGGAACGGCACCATCGCGAACACCTCGCGGGCCTCAGCTCCCTCGCCGAGGGGGATGTCGGCGAGCACGTCGACGTCGACGACTTCACCGGTCAGCAGCTCCACCGTGTCGGCGCCGTCGCGCGCGATGAGGACGAACGAGTCGGTGTCCGTCAGGTCGGCCAGCTGTGTCATCGATTCTCCTGAGCTCCGGACGGCCAGACGAAAAGACCGCCCCATGGGCGGTCTGTGTTCCGTGGGATCGCGAACGCACCGCCTAGCAGGCGGGCCACCAGCTGCGGTGCGCGATCATGCGCCGAAACTACCATATGGCGCGCGCCCGATCCGCGGTCGTGACGTCACCAGATCGACCCGCCGGCGGTGCGCTCCTCGTCGTCGAACACGTGGTCGACCACGATCCGCACGGCGCGGAGCAGCTCGACGTCCGGCAGTGCCGTGGCGCCGTCGGGTGCGGTGCTGGTCGACCACGGCAGGTGCACGAATCCGGCTCTCGCGCCAGGAGCCGCGGACAGTGCCGTGTAGAAGACGTGGTTGCACACGTAGGAGCCGGCGCTGAGCGACGCGTGCGACGGGATGCCGGCATCCTGCAGCTCGCGGACGATCCGCTTGACGGGCAGCGTCGCGAACCGCGCGGCGGGCCCGCCCTCCTCGCTGGGCCGGTCGACCGGCTGCGCGCCGTCGTCGTCGGGGATGCGCGCGTCCATCAGGTTCACCGCGACGCGCTCGACCGCCACGCGGGTGCTTCCCCCTGCCAGACCGGTGGCGATGACGGCATCCGGCCGGTGCTCCTCGGCCAGTTCGCGAAGGCGCGCGGCCGAGCGGGCGAAGGAGACCGGGAGGGTCTCGGCCACCAGTGTGTGCGGGCCGTCGTAGCCGGCGGCGACCGCCTCGACCGCGTCGGCCGACGGGTTGCGCGTGGCGCCGTCGAACGGGCCGAATCCGGTGAGCAGGATGACGGGCATCCGCCCAGCCTACGGACATCCAGCCTCCGTCGATCCACGCGTCGTAGGCTTGAGGAGTGCCAGCTGTGAACCTTGGGATGCCGCGCGTCCCCGACGTCCTCGCCCCTCGCCGCAAGTCCCGTCAGATCCGGGTCGGCAAGGTGCTCGTCGGGGGAGACGCGCCGGTCAGCGTCCAGTCGATGACGACCACTAAGACCACCGACATCAACGGCACGCTGCAGCAGATCGCCGAGTTGACGGCATCCGGCTGCGAGATCGTGCGGGTCGCCGTCCCCTCGCAGGACGACGCGGACGTGCTGCACATCATCGCGAAGAAGAGCCAGATCCCGGTCATCGCCGACATCCACTTTCAGCCGAAGTACGTGTTCCAGGCCATCGACGCCGGTTGTGCGGCGGTGCGCGTGAACCCGGGCAACATCCGCAAGTTCGACGACCAGGTGGGTGCGATCGCCAAGGCGGCCGCTGATGCCGGCGTGTCGCTGCGCATCGGGGTGAACGCCGGGTCGCTGGACCGCCGGCTGCTGGAGAAGTACGGCAAGGCCACCCCGGAGGCGCTCGTCGAGAGCGCCGTGTGGGAGGCGTCGCTGTTCGAGGAGCACGACTTCCACGACTTCAAGATCTCGGTCAAGCACAACGACCCGATCGTGATGGTCAAGGCCTACCGGCTGTTGGCGGAGCGCGGCGACTGGCCGCTGCACCTCGGCGTGACCGAGGCAGGCCCCGCGTTCCAGGGGACCATCAAGAGCGCCACCGCATTCGGCATCCTGCTCGGCGAGGGCATCGGCGACACGATCCGCGTCTCGCTGTCGGCGCCGCCGGCGGAGGAGGTCAAGGTCGGGCACCAGATCCTGCAGGCGCTGAACCTGCGTGAGCGCAAGCTCGAGATCGTGTCCTGCCCGTCGTGCGGTCGCGCACAGGTGGACGTGTACTCGCTCGCCGAGAACGTCACCGAGGGTCTGAAGGACATGACGGTCCCGCTGCGCGTCGCGGTGATGGGCTGTGTCGTGAACGGCCCCGGCGAGGCGCGCGAGGCTGACCTCGGGGTGGCGTCCGGCAACGGCAAGGGGCAGATCTTCGTCAAGGGTGAGGTCATCAAGACCGTCCCGGAGGCCGACATCGTGCCCACGCTCATCGAGGAGGCGAACCGCATCGCCGCCGAGATGGGGCCCGACGCTCCGCTCGGCACGGCTCAGGTCGTCACGGCGTGAGCGCGTCGGCCACTCTCGTCTCCTTCCCGGCAGGCGAGCTGACCGGTCGCGGTGTCGTCACCCACGTGCATCCGGACCCGTCCGGCGCCGTGGTGGTGACGGACGCGACGCCCTTCCACCCGGTGGATCACACCTGGCCCGACCAGCCGGGTGACTCGGGGACGATCCGTTCCGCGGACGGTTCCTCGGTTGCGGTCGCGGAAGCCGTCATGGCGGCGGTGAGCGAGGACGGGTCGTTCGCGGTGGGATCGGAGATTCCCGTGAAGCGCGGCGCGGAGGGCTGGACCTGGCTGGTGGGCCACCGGCTCGAGTCCGCCGCCGCGCCGGACTGGCTCGCGCCGGGTGCGTCGGTCGAGCTGAGGACGGATGCCGACCGGCGAGCCGGTCTGAGCCGCGGGCACACCGCGTGTCACCTCGCGTCGCTGGCGCTGGATGCCGCGTTGGCGGATCTGTGGCGCAAACCGGTCGCGGTCGATCCGCTGGGCAATCCGGACTTCGAGGGGCGCGCGAACCAGTCCAGCCGGATCCACGCGGACGGCAGCGTCGACGAGTACCGGCTCGGCAAGAGCCTGCGCAAGGCGGGTTTCGATTCCGAGTCGTTCGCCGCCACGCTGGCCGAGCGGGTGGAGCGCATCAACGCGCGCCTCGCCGAGTGGGTGGCGTCGGGTGCGTCGAGCCGGGTGGATGCCGACGGGCCGACGATCGTGGACCGGAGGCACTGGCGGTGCGTGCTGCCCGAGGGCGAGGTGGGCTTCCTGTGCGGCGGGACTCACGTGCGCTCGCTCGCGGAGTTCTCGTCCATCAGGGCGTCGCTGGATCTGTCCGACCCGCAGCTGCTGGTGATGACGACGACGGCGGTGGCGGCGGGCTGACCGGTGCTCCTCAACGTTCGCGTCGACGGCGCTGGCGCTCGCACTGTGGTGCTGTTGCATGGCATGACCGGATCGGCGGAGAGCTGGTGGCGCGTCGCGGAGCGACTCGTGGCAGTCGGTCACCGGGTGCTCGCCATCGACTTACCCGGTCACGGGCTTTCTGCGCGGGATTCGCGTCTGACGATCGATTCGGCGGCTCGCTCTGTCGTGGAGACGGTGCACGCGTTCGCGCCGGGTGAGCGGGTGCTGGCGGTGGGGCACTCCTTCGGCGGGATGGTCCTCGCCGCGGCTCACGACGACCTGCGGCCGGCCCTGGCCGTGCATGTGGACGCGCCGTTGCGGTTGGCCGGAGGGCAGCAGCGTGGTCAGCTCGTCGGGTTCTACGAGGAGAGCCGGCAGCAGCGGACCGTCGAGCGGTTGCGCGCCACGCGCCCTCACTACAGCGAACGTGACGTCGCGGTCGAGGCTCGGGCGGCCGAGAGGTTCGACCCGGCGACCGCCGCCGCCGTCTCGTGCGGGCCCGGCGGGCTGTGGCTGCCGGGGCCCGGCTCCATCGTGCTGCGTGCGGACCCGAGCGACTACGTGTCGTCGGAGGATGTGCGGCTGCTCGAGGCGCGCGGCGTCGACGTGCGCAGTGTGCCGGGCGCTGCGCATACGCTCTGGTACAGCCATTTCGACGAGTTCTGCGCGGCGTTGCCGGAGGTCTTCACAGTGGGTTGAATGACCCGGGCATGGGGCGGCCTCGCCCTCGCTGCCGGACGAATGGGGAACGTTCGCACAGCAGTGAGCAGCCCGTAGGCCGGCGTCGTTCGATTTGAAGGCACTCACGCGGCGGTGGGGTGGAAGCGTGGGAGTGGCGGGTCGATGCCGGCCCAGGCGTAGGTGAGTGCGGCGCGCGGGTAGAGAGTGATGGTTTCTCCGCTGGGATGGTGCAGGACGAAGTCGTCTGTGCCGTCCCGTGTGATGCGCCATCCGTTGTGGTGCAGTTCCATATGGTGGAATCGGCAGAGCAGGATGCCGCGGTCGATGTCAGTGCGGCCGTGGTCGGCGGCCCATTCGTCGATGTGGTGGGATTCGCAGTACGACGCCGGGCGGTCGCAGCCTCGCCATCGGCATCCGCCGTCCCGGGTGGCGAGCGCGACGCGTTGCGCGGGGGTGAACAGGCGCTTCTCCCTTCCGACGTTCAGCGGGTTCCCGCCCGGGTCGATCGTGATCGGGAGTGTGCCGGTGTCGCAGATGCGCTGCTGGACGGCGGCTTCCGGTACGGGCTGCAGGCCGTCTTCGGTGTGGGCGATTGGGGCGAGGGAGCCATCGCCGTCGCTGATGGTGATGATGCGGACGCCGGCCTGGCGGGCACCGAACACAGTGCGCACGTCGGCGAGGACCCCGGCGTGCAGCAGGTCCAGGATCAGGTCGTAGGCGAGTTGGTCGAGGCTGCGCGGGTCGTGTGCGAGTTGTTGGGCGCGAGTCTTGTCGGCCGGGTCGACGAAGCGCGGCCCGCCGCGGCGCGGGCGCAGCGCGGCACTGAGCAGCGTGTCCAGGAACGCCCCGCCCTCGTCGTCGCACACCATCGACGCGTGCCGGATGCCGTCGCTGTCGCGCCAGGTGCGGAACGATCGGCGCGCGTAGCGTTCCAGGAACCGGCGTTCCGCGCCCTCCGGATCGAGCCGGTCGCGGATCAGCCGGGCCGCCGCGCCGAGCTCTTCCACGGTGCGTTCGCTCGCCTCGGCGATGAGATGCTCGGCCGCGGCACGCCACGCCTCGATCGTCGCCGCGTCCGGACCTGACGGGGGACCTGCGTTCGGCTCGTCGGTGGCGTCGTCCCTGGCGGCGGGCGGCGTGCCGAGGCCGCGGAGGATCGCGTCATGCTGCGCCGGCGTGATCGTCCCGTTCAGCAGTGCCGCCCCCAACGGGGCGTGCCACGGTAAGGGCGCCTCAGACCGGGTGCCGGACGCGGAGCCGGCTTCGCCCGCGCCAGGGGCGTCGTCCGAGCCCGACCCGGCACCGGGACCCTCGCCGGGGCCGTTGTCGGCGTCCGGGTCGTCACCGCCCAGCGGCCCGCTGCTGGCGGCCGTGTCACTGTCCGCGGTACCGCCGGCGCCTCCGTCCCCGACGTCCGGTCCGTCGCCGAAGAGCCCATCGGAACCCGTCGTACCGTCGGTTCCTGCCGGGCCGTCGCCTTGCTGACCGGCATCCGTCAACCCGGCGCCCTCCAACAGCGACGTTCCCAGGCGGACCTGGCGGGAGGCTTCGGCCTTCGTGGCCCCGGTGGTCTCCTGTACGAACGAGGTCGGGTTGCGGTGCCCGCGGGACTGCGCGAACCCGTCGTGTCCGGCATCCCGACCCGAACGGGCCGCGACCACGCCGGCGCCGATGATCTCCAAGCGTTCCGCACACTGCCGCAGCACACCCGCAGCCGCGAGCACCTGCGTGACCGGCCCGTCGGGCATCGCGAACACGCGGTGGAGCAGATCCTCCGGGCGGGCGTCGTCTCCGAGCAGCTGCCGCAGCACCGCGACCTGTTCATCAACCTCGGGGAAGAACGCCATAGTTCATGCTCCCGCTGGCCACCGACATTGAACCCCTGAGAACCGGGGATCCACGCGGGTGAGAGATCTCGGAATCATAACGAAACCGCGGGATGGGGATCCGGTCGAGGTGCGGTGCGTTTCGTCTCGGTCGCTGCGCTCCTCGCTCAACGACCGGGGGCTCAACGACCGGAAACCGGCACGAAGGTGACCGTGCCGGTGCGGATGTCCGCCGCCTCCAACCGGATACGAACGGTCGAGCCGGGCTTCGTCCCGTCGGGCACCGGTGCCCTGACCGTCACCGCCGGTTCCGCGATCTGCACGGTCGCCGTGCCGTCGCCGCCCCCGTTCCCGCCGAGGCGCACCACGGCCGCCTCGAACACCTCACCCACCCGAGGAGCGAGCAGTGCCGCCTCGACCAGCGCGATCGTCTGCGCGTTCAGCTGCGAGGCGCGTGTCGATGACTCCTGCATCAGCCGCGGCAGCTCGGACAGGCTCTCGCGCACCCACGCGTCGACCTCACGGCCCTCCGCCACGGCCAGGCAGATGCTCAGCGACCAGCGGTCCACCAACCGTCGCAGAGGCGCGGTGGCGTGCGCGTACGGCGCCCCGATCGCCGCCTGCATCCGCTCCTCCGGCACTTCTCCGTCGAATGCGACGTACCCGGCGCCGCGGAACAGCGCGCTGGCCGCCTCCAGCACGGGGAGCGTGAGCGGGTCCGCGCGATCGAGCCCGCGCAGGTAGGCACCGTAGCGACCCTCCGTCCACGGACGGCCGAGCGCCACCGTCTGCCGGCGGAACGTCTCGAACGCCTCGTCGTCCGGCTGCGGCATCGTCCGCAGCACGCCGACCCGCGCCTCGAGCATCGCCTCCGCCGCGGCCATCCCCGTCATCAGCGACAGCTGCGCGTTCCAATCCTCGACGGGGAGCGGATGCCGGCGCTCGAGCCCGTACGTGCCGTCCGCGCTGCGCACCACCTCCGCGTCAGGCAGATTCAAGCTCGCGCCACCGCGCGCCGCCTCCTGCTCGAGCCGCAGCCGTCCGATCTCGGGCAGCAGCGCGGCGGGGGAGTCCTCACCCCGGTCCAGCGCCGCCTGCACGGCCACGTAATCCAGCTGTGCCCGCGACCGGATCAACGCGCGCTCCAGCCGCCAGTCCGCCACGGCCCCCGCGGCATCGAGCGTGAACGTCCACACCAGCGCCGGTCGCTCCTGCTCGGGAAGGAGCGATGCACTGCCCTCGCTGAGCGCGCGCGGGTGCAGGGGGATCGATCCGTCGGCCGCGTACAGCGTCTGACCACGTTCCCGTGCGGCGGCATCCAGCGCGCCGTCGGGAGTGACGAAGCCCGGTACGTCCGCGATCGCGTACCGCACGATGTACCCGCCGCCGGCCCTCTCCAGGTGGAAGGCCTGGTCGAGATCGCGGGAGCCCTCCGGGTCGAGTGTCACGAACGGGACGTCGCGCAGATCCAGTCCCGCCTCGGGCGCGAACGCGTTCTCCGCCTCCTCGAGCGCGGCAGGCGGGAAGGGCACCTCGAACTCCGCCCGCAGTTCGGCCAGTGCCTCGGCGAGCTCGCTCTGCTCGGCGGACGGGGCGATGTGCGATCGGCGTTGAAGCATGCTGCCAGCCTACGCACGGCCGCCGCGACGGCGGCGGCACGCACTGTGCCGGCACGGCCGGCGGAGCAGGGCCGTTCCGTGCCGGTCACTAGACTTGCCCCGTGGTCACACGTCTCTCGAACTTCTTCCTGCGCACGCTCCGCGAAGACCCCGCCGACGCGGAGGTCACCAGTCACCGGCTCCTCGTCCGCGCCGGCTACATCCGCCGCACCGCCCCCGGCATCTTCACCTGGCTGCCGCTCGGACTGCGGGTGAAGGCGAAGCTGGAGCAGATCATCCGTGAGGAGATGGCAGCCGCCGGCGCGTTCGAGGTGCACTTCCCCGCACTGCTGCCGCGAGACCCTTACGAGCAGTCCGGACGCTGGGAGTCGTACGGCGACGGCATTTTCCGCCTGCAGGACCGCAAGGGCGCCGACTACCTGCTCGCCCCCACACACGAGGAGATGTTCACCCTCCTGGTGAAGGACCTGTACTCCTCCTACAAGGACCTGCCCCTGACGATCTACCAGATCCAGGACAAGTACCGCGACGAGGCCCGCCCGCGCGCCGGTCTTCTGCGCGGCCGCGAGTTCACGATGAAGGACGCCTACTCCTTCGACGCCAGCGACGCCGGACTCGAGGCCAGCTACCAGGCGCAGCGCGACGCGTACGAGCGCATCTTCCAGCGCCTGGGCCTGGAGTACGTCATCGTCGCCGCCGACAACGGTCTGATGGGCGGCGCCCGCAGCGAGGAGTTCCTGCACCCGACCCCCGTCGGCGAGGATTCCTTCGTCCGCTCGGCGGGAGGCTACGCCGCGAACGTCGAGGCCTTCACCACAGTCGCGCCCGAGCCCGTCTCGTGGGACGACGCACCGCCCGCCACGATCTTCGACTCGCCCGACACTCCCACCATCGACACGCTCGTCGCGCACTCGAACAAGGTGCTCGAGGGGGAGTACACCGCGGCGGACACGCTGAAGAACGTGGTCCTCGCGCTCACCCACCTCGACGGCACCCGTGAGCTCGTGATCGTCGGCATCCCCGGCGACCGCGAGGTCGACGAGAAGCGCGCCGAGGTCGCCTTCGCTCCCGCCGCGGTCGAGCAGGCGACGGATGCCGACTTCGAGCGTCACCCGCTGCTGGTGCGCGGCTACATCGGCCCGTGGTCGGAGACCGGTCCGATCCTCGGCGAGGAGTCCGCCACCGGCATCCGCTACCTCGTCGACCCTCGGGTCGCCGACGGCACGCGCTGGATCACCGGCGCCAACATCGATCAGAAGCACGTGCACTCGGTCGTGGCCGGACGCGATTTCGTGGCCGACGGGACCGTGGAGATCGCGAACGTGCGCGACGGCGACCCCGCACCCGACGGCTCGGGGCCGGTCGAGATCGCCCGCGGCATGGAGATCGGGCACGTGTTCCAGCTGGGACGGTTCTTCGCCGAGACCCTCGGGCTCAAGGTGCTCGACGAGACCGGCAAGCTCACCACGGTGACGATGGGCTCGTACGGCATCGGCGTGACCCGCATCCTGGCGATCCTCGCCGAACTGAACAACGACGACAAGGGCCTGATCTGGCCCGAGTCGGTGGCGCCGTTCGACGTGCACGTGGTTGCCACGGGCAAGGACCAGACCGCCTTCGACCTCGCCGAGCGCATCTCCTCCGAACTGGAGGATGCCGGCCTCGACGTGCTGTTCGACGATCGGCCCAAGGTGTCGCCCGGCGTCAAGTTCGGCGACGCCGAGCTGGTCGGTGTGCCGCGCATCCTGATCGTCGGCCGAGGCGCCGCCGATGGCCAGGTCGAGCTGTGGGACCGCCGCACGGGCGAGCGGGACACCGTCGCGGCGGAGGACGCCGTCGCGCGGCTCAGCGCGCGATGACGACCGCGGGGATGAGTCCGGCGCGTGCCGGAGTCACCCCCTCCGCGCCGACGGTGCGCACAGCAGCAGCGCAACCGCGCCGACCACGGCCAGCACCGCATCAGGCACCCACGTGCCCAGCGCCGCCACATGCCACACGAAGAACGCCGGCAGCGCCCACAGCGCCCACCACAGCGTCGGCGCGCGGCGCAGCGACCAGGTGGCGGCGGCGCCGAGCACGGCGGCGAGGCACCCGAACGATGCGATGAGCACCACGGCGGACGCGTCGAACGGGTCGTCCGCGAACATCGTCGACAGCGACACGGCGGCACACATCGCGAACAGAATGGTCAACAGCACCTGACCGACCCTGATGCGTGTGGATGCCCGCCGGTCGGGCACTCCGTCGGTGCGAACGGCGGAGTGAGAAGCAGGGGTCGTCATGGCAGGTCCTTCCGATCAGGCCGGCGACCCGCGCCGGCGTTGCGCCGACCGTACGCTCCGACCCGCCGGTAGCGCACTGCGGGCGCCCGCAGACCGGGGTGGGGTTGACCGCATTTCCGCAGGGGTGGGCGTCAGCACCCCTCCCGCGGGGTCCCCGCCGCTGGTCATACTGAGCACGTGACCATCCACCTCGCCCGCACCGGGACGCTCGCCGCAACCATCGCCGCCGCGGTGGTCTCCGCCGTAGCGCTGGTGTATGCCGGAACGCGGGTGAGCGATGTGGAGTCCGCGCTGTTCGTCCCCGCGCTGTTCGTCGCGGCGGGACTTCTCGGCCCCCTGTGGCGGGCCGCGCCGTTCACCTGCGCGCTGCTCGCCGGTATCGGCGCCGCTCACCTGCTGGCGTTCGCCGCCTCGGCGGCGGCGAGGGGCGAATCACCGGCATCCGCCTGGTGGCATCTGCTCTCGCAGCTGGTGTTCGTCGTCGGCTTCGCGCTGCTGGTGGTCCTCGCCGCGGGCTATCCCTCTGGCCCCGCCCCACGCGCGGCCCGGTGGTCGTTGCTCGGATGCGTCCTCCCCGTGCTCGCCGCCGTCTCCGCGGCGACGCCGGCCGTGCTCGGCAGCGGCGAGCTCGGCCCGATCGCCGCAGTGCTCCCCGCATCCTGGGCGACCGCTTCGATGCTCGTCTTCGCGCTGCCCCTCCTCGCGGCCGTCGTCGCGGCGGTGCGCTTCGTCCGGGACGGTCGCGACATCCGCGGGCGGCTCACCCTTCCCCTGGGGGCCCTGGTGCTGGTCGGGCTGCTGCTCGCCCTTGGCGCGGTCGCACAGGGCGGACTCGCGACGGCGGCGTTCCTGCTCGCCGCACCGCTGCTCCCGGTCGGGCTCATCGCCGGGAGCCGACCGAGTACTGCGGCGTCGCCACCGTCCCCACCGCCTGAGTCCGCCGACACAGCACTGGCCCTGCTGACGCCGCGCGAACGGGAGGTGCTCGCCCTGATGGCGGAGGGGCGCTCGAACACCGAGATCGGCCGTGCCCTGCACATCTCCCTCTCCGCCGTCGAGAAGCATTCCACCGCGATCTTCACCAAGCTCGGGGTGAACCGCGACGAGGGCACCCATCGCCGTGTCGCGGCCGTGGTCGCGTACCTGCGCGGCATGCGCTGACCCCCTCCCGGGTCATGACAGGCTGGAGCCATGACCGACGCCTCCCTGCCTGAAGGCCTCCGACAGGACCTCGCCGCACTGCTCGACGACGCCGGCATCCGTGTCGACCGCCCCCTGGTCGCACGGATGCTGCAGACCGCGCTCATGCTGGGGATCGAGCACACCGGTCGACTCGACCTGAAGATCGCGTCCTCGGCGCTCAGTGAGATGCGCGACGCCTTTCTGCTGTTCCAGCCGTTCCACGAGGTCCCCAAGGTCACGGTGTTCGGCTCCGCCCGCACACGTCACGACGACCCGCTCTACCTCCAGGCACGGGACGTCGCCGCGGCGCTCGCCGCGGACGGCTGGATGGTCGTCACCGGCGCAGGTCCGGGCATCATGCAGGCCGCGGCCGAGGGTGCCGGCGCCCGGATGTCGCTCGGGGTCTCGATCCGCCTGCCGTTCGAGGAGAAGGCGAACTCCATCGTCTCCGAGGACGCGCACGTCGTCTCGATGAAGTACTTCTTCACCCGCAAGCTGATGCTGATGAAGGAGTCCCGCGGGTTCATCTGCCTCCCCGGCGGATTCGGAACCCTCGACGAGATGTTCGAACTGCTCACGCTGCAGCAGACCGGCAAGGCCGAGCCGATGCCGATCGTGTTGCTGGATGCCGACGGCGGCGGCTTCTGGGACGGACTGCGCCGCTTCGTCGAAGACCACATGATCCCGTCGGGCGTGATCTCGCCGGACGATCTCGACCGTGTGCTCATCACCGACTCCGTCGAGCGCGCCGTCTCCGAGGTCACCGGATTCTGGCGCAACTACCACTCCCTGCGATGGGTGGGGGACCGACTCGTGCTGCGGCTGGTGCACGAGCCGACGGATGCCGAGATCGACGGCCTCAACGAGCGGTTCGCCGACATGTGCGCCGAGGGTCGGATCGAACGCAGCGGCCCGCTCCCGGTGGAGACCGCGGACGACGACGCGGTCGACCGGCCGCGCCTGGTGCTCACGCTCAAGCAGCGCGCGGTCGGCTCGCTGCACACGCTGATCCGAGCCCTCAACCAGCTGCCGTCGGCCGGCTGACCGCGCACCACCGGAGAGTTCAGGCCGCGTTCACCGGGCCGTCACCCCGGTGGAGGAACGTGCCTCCTGCCCAATCCGCCCTGGAGGTACCGATGCCATTGACCGACGAACTCCGCCGCCGCCTGCCGCTCGTGGCCGCCGGCGCCGACCACGCCCGAGGCAAGCGCTCGCCTGTGACGTGCGCGCTCAAGTGCGCGAACGCCTGCCTCGGTCCCGAGTGCAACACCTCGCCCAACGAGCACTTCCGCTCCATCGCATCCGCCGTCTTCTCCCGGCGCTCGCTGCTCGGTCTCGGCGTGGCCGGCGCGGTAGCCGCCGTCGTGGGCGTCGGGCGCGAGCTTCCGGCATCCGCTCCGCTCGCCGCGGGCGCGACCGGCGCGGGTGCGTCGTTCGGGCGCCCCGGGACGGCCGGTCTGGAGTTCCGGCCCATCGCGCCGGTGCCCGCGACCATCGACGCGTTCTCGGTGCCGTCCGGCTACACCTGGCAGCCGCTGATCCGCTGGGGCGACCCGCTGTTCTCCAGCGCACCGGCGTTCGACATCCACGCACAGACCCGCGAGGCCCAGGCCGGCCAGTTCGGCTACAACAGCGACTACCTCGACATCCTGCCCGACCCCAGCGGCAAGACCGGCGTGCTCGTCAACAACCATGAGTACGTCAACCCGAACCTGATGTTCCCCGCCACCACCGACCCGGCCGAGCTACGCCGCCGTGGCGACATCTACAAGGCCGCGCAGGGGATGTCCGTCGTCGAGATCCGCCGAAACCGGGTCGGCGAGCCGTGGGAGTACGTCGTCGACGGCCGCCGCAACCGCCGCATCACCGTCGAGACGGTGTTCGAGCTGACCGGTCCCGCCGCGGGCTCCGACCTGGTCAAGACCGCCGCCGATCCGGAGGGCCGCTGGGTGCACGGCACGCTCGGGAACTGCGCCGGCGGCACCACCCCGTGGGGTACCGTGCTCTCCGGCGAGGAGAACTTCAACGGCTACTTCGCCTGGGCTGCCGACACCGCGCAGCAGAAGCGCTACAGCGGCAGTGCGACTTCGGCCACCTCGACCGGCTGGGAGGCGTACGACCCGCGGTTCGACGCCCACGATCCGGGATACGTCAACGAGCCGAACCGCTTCGGCTACATCGTCGAGATCGACCCGCAGGACCCCACCTCGACCCCGCGCAAGCACACCGCGATGGGTCGCATGAAGCACGAGGGCGCCAACGTCCACGTCGCCGAGGACGGCCGGGTCGTGGCGTACATGGGCGACGACGAGCGCAACGACTACCTGTACAAGTTCGTCTCCAAGAACCGCATCTCCGGCTCGCGGAAGAAGAACCTGCAGCTGCTCAGCGAGGGCGACCTGTTCGTCGCGAAGTTCCGCGGCAACTCGCCGGCCGCAGAGATCACCGGGACCGGCGCGCTCCCCGCCGACGGCGCGTTCGACGGCACGGGGGAGTGGATCCCGCTCACCCGCGACGGCGAGAGCGTGGTGCCCGGATTCACCGTCGAGGAGGTGCTGGTGTACACCCGCCTCGCGGCCGACGCCGTCGGCGCCACCAAGATGGACCGCCCCGAGGACGTCCAGCCGCACCCGAAGACTGGCAAGGTGTACGTCGCGCTGACCAACAACACGCGCCGCACCGCGGTCGACGAGGCCAACCCGGTCACCGGCAACCGCTACGGACACGTGCTGGAGCTGACCGAGACCGCAGGGCAGGCCGGTACCACGTTCGGATGGAACGTGCTGCTGCTGTGCGGCGACCCCGCCTCGTTCGAGAACGCGTACTTCGCCGGATTCCCGAAGGAGCTCGTGTCGCCGATCTCCTGCCCCGACAACCTCGCGTTCGACTCCGAGGGCAACCTGTGGATCTCCACCGACGGCGCGCCCAGCACCATCGGGCGCAACGACGGCTTGTTCAAGGTGCCGCTGGAGGGCGAGCACCGCGGGCACGTGCAGCAGTTCCTCGCCGTGCCGCGCGACGCCGAGACCTGCGGCCCGGTGATCCACGACCGGGAGGGGCTCGTGTTCGTCGCCGTGCAGCACCCCGGCGAGGACGGCGAGTTCGACGCACCCCGCTCGCTGTTCCCGGACTACGGCTCGTCCGCGCCGGGCGACGTGCCGAACGCGCCGCGTCCGTCGGTCGTGCAGGTGTTCCGCTCCTGACCATGATGAGGGTGTGCGGGTCCGACGGCCCGCACACCCTCGACGCCTCCGGCCCGGGGACCGCCGCCGCCCGAGCCCCCGCCTGCGTGCACCCGCCTCGCGTCGGCTATCCTGTACGGATGCCCGCGGCGAAGTCTGCCCGCGGTGAGAGCTGAATAGGGAGGCCGCTATGGACATCGAACTGGGGCTGCTGCGCGGGATCGAGAAGGAGAAGGAGATCCCCTTCGACGAACTCGTCGCGATCATCGAGCAGGCCGTTCTGACGGCATACGGCAAGCACGTCTCGGCCGACGGGTCGGTGCCGGAGGGCGTGCGGGTGGAACTCGACCGCAAGAGCGGCCACGTCGCCGTGATGCAGCCGGTCCGTGACGACGAGGGCGCGATCATCGGCGAGGAGGAGACCACACCCGAGGACTTCGGCCGCATCGCCGCCTACGCCGCCAAGCAGGTCATCAGCCAGCGACTGCGCGACCTCGCAGACGACGCCGTGCTCGGCGAATTCCGCGGCAAGGAGGGCGACATCGTCGCCGGCGTCGTGCAGCAGGGACCGAACCCGCGCATGATCCACGTCGATCTCGGATCCGTCGAGGCCATCCTGCCTCCCGAGGAGCAGGTCCCCGGCGAGGAGTACACCCACGGCTCCCGCCTGCGCGTCTACGTGACCAGCGTCGCGAAGGGGGCCAAGGGGCCCTCGATCACCGTGTCGCGCACGCACCCCGGACTGGTCCGCAAGCTGTTCGCCCTCGAGGTGCCCGAGATCGCCGCCGGTCTGGTGGAGATCGTCTCCCTGGCCCGCGAGGCCGGACACCGCACCAAGATCGCCGTCAAGGCGAACGACCCGTCGGTGAACGCCAAGGGCGCCTGCATCGGCGAGATGGGGCGGCGAGTCCGCGCCGTCACCGAGGAGCTCGCCGGCGAGAAGATCGACATCGTCGACCACCACCCCGACCTGGCGACGTTCGTCGCGAACGCACTGTCGCCCGCCAAGGTGACCTCCGCCTTCGTGCTCGACGCCGGTACCAAGGCCGTCCGCGCGCTCGTGCCCGACTACCAGCTGTCGCTGGCCATCGGCAAGGAGGGCCAGAACGCCCGCCTGGCGGCGAAGCTCACCGGTGCGAAGATCGACATCCAGCCCGACAGCGTGATGGCGGATGGCTGATGCTGCGCCGGCGGGCGCGTTGAGGCGGTCCCACAGCCGCGAGGTGTAGGATGGATCCCGTACGAACGTGTGTCGGTTGCCGCGGTCGTGCCCCTCGTGCCGCTCTGATCAGAGTGGCGGTCCAGAACGGTGAGCTCGTCTTCGACGAGCGGGCGGTTCTGCCCGGCAGGGGCGCATGGCTGCATCCGACATCCGAATGTCTGGATACCGCGTTGCGGCGACGGGCTTTCGCACGAGCACTCCGTGTGGCCGCCGACCTTCCTTTCCCGGAGGCGGAGGACACGCAGATCATCGAGAAACGGCTGAACGGCTATGGAAACAAAGTGAACGGCTCGAAATGAGACCCGTCCGCGACTAATGGTCTGCCCTGTCTGGGCCGACCGACCCAGACAGGAGAATTGTGGCTGCCAAACCACGTGTGCACGAGATCGCCGCTGAACTCGGCGTCGACAGCAAGTTCGCACTCGCGAAGCTCAAGGAGCTCGGCGAGTTCGTGAAGAGCCCGTCATCGACGGTGGAGCCTCCGGTGGCGCGCAAGCTGCGCGCCGCGATCGAGGCCGACCCCGCGGCGAAGCCCGCCGCCAAGGCCGAGGCGAAGCCCGCGGCCAAGAACCAGGGTGCCGCGAAGCCCGCCGCGCCCGCTCCCGGACCGAAGCCCGGCCCGGCCAAGCCCGCGCCTGCCCCGCAGGCGCAGACCGAGGCACCTGCTCCGGCGCCCGCGGCACCCGCCGCGCCGGCCGCCGAGAAGCCCGCTGCATCGGCGCCCGCCGCACCGGCATCCGCCGCACCGGCACCCGGCCCGACGAAGCCGGCCGCGCCGAAGCCCGGCGGCAGCGCACCCAAGCCCGGCGCAGGCGCGCCGAAGCCCGGTGCTCCGCGCCCCGGCAACAACCCGTTCTCCTCCGCGCAGGGCATGGGCCAGCGCCCGGCGGGTCCCCGCCCGGGCAACAACCCGTTCTCGTCGCAGCAGGGGATGGGTCAGCGCCCGACCCCCGGCAACATCCCGCGGCCGCAGGCTCCCCGCCCCGGCTCGCCCCGTATCGGCGCTCCGCGTCCCGGCGGTCCCGGCCGTCCAGGCGGCGCTCGCGGTGGTCAGGGCGGTCGTCCCGGCGCGCCGTTCCAGCAGCGCTCCGGCGGCCCCGGCCGTCCCGGCGCAGGTGCCGGTGCCGGCGGCGGCTTCCAGCGTCCCGGGGGCGGTGGTGGTCCCGGTGGCGGCTTCGCCGGTCGTCCCGGTGGCGGCGGCGGTCGTGGCCGTGGTCCCGGTGGGGGTACCGCCGGTGCGTTCGGCAAGGGCGGCGGCAAGAGCAAGCAGCGCAAGTCGCGGCGGGCGAAGCGGCAGGAATTCGAGATGCGGTCGGCGCCGGTCGTCGGCGGCGTCAACGTCCAGAAGGGCAACGGCGAGACGATCCGTCTGCGTCGCGGCGCATCCATCGCGGACTTCGCGGACAAGCTCGAGGCGCTGAACGGTTACACCGTGCAGCCCGGCACGCTCGTCACCATCCTTTTCAACCTCGGTGAGATGGCCACGGCCACCGAGTCGCTCGACGAGGCGACCTTCGAGGTGCTCGGCGCCGAGCTGGGCTACAAGATCCAGATGGTCTCGCCCGAGGATGAGGACAAGGAGCTCCTCGAGGGCTTCGGTCTCAACCTGGAGCAGGAGCTCGAGGAGGAGGACGAGGACGACCTCGAGATCCGTCCCCCGGTGGTCACCGTCATGGGCCACGTCGACCACGGTAAGACCCGACTGCTCGACGCGATCCGCCAGACCAACGTCGTGGCGGGCGAGGCCGGCGGCATCACCCAGCACATCGGTGCCTACCAGGTGTGGACCGAGCACGAGGGCATCGAGCGCGCGCTCACCTTCATCGACACCCCGGGTCACGAGGCGTTCACCGCCATGCGTGCCCGTGGTGCGCAGGTGACCGACATCGCGATCCTGGTGGTCGCCGCCGACGACGGCATCATGCCGCAGACGGTGGAGGCGCTGAACCACGCCCAGGCGGCCGGCGTGCCGATCGTGGTCGCGGTGAACAAGGTCGACAAGCCCGAGGCGAACCCGGCCAAGGTGCGCCAGCAGCTCACCGAGTACGGCCTGGTCGCCGAGGAGTACGGCGGCGACGTCATGTTCGTCGACGTGTCGGCACGTCAGGGCACCGGCATCCAGGAGCTCCTCGACGCAGTCCTGCTGACCGCCGACGCGGGTCTGGACCTCACGGCCAACCCGAACAAGGCGGCGCGCGGTGTCGCGATCGAGGCGAAGCTCGACAAGGGCCGCGGCTCGGTGGCCACCGTGCTGATCCAGTCCGGAACCCTCCGGGTCGGCGACGCGATCGTGGCGGGTACGGCATACGGCCGCGTCCGCGCCATGCTCGACGAGAACGGCGACCCGGTCGAGGCCGCGGCTCCGTCGCGTCCCGTCCAGGTGCAGGGTCTGAACTCGGTGCCCCGCGCCGGTGACGTGTTCATCGTCACCGACGAGGACCGCACCGCTCGTCAGATCGCCGAGAAGCGCGAGGCCGTCGAGCGCAACGCGCAGCTGGCGAAGGCCCGCAAGCGCATCTCGCTCGAGGACTTCACCCGCGCTCTGGAAGAGGGCAAGGTCGAGACGCTCAACCTCATCATCAAGGGCGACGTGTCCGGTGCCGTCGAGGCGCTCGAGGAGTCGCTGCTCAAGATCGAGGTCGACGACTCCGTGCAGCTGCGGATCATCCACCGCGGCGTCGGTGCGATCACCGAGTCGGATGTCAACCTCGCGACGATCGACAACGCGATCATCGTGGGCTTCAACGTCCGCCCCGACACCAAGGCCCGCGAGGCCGCTGCCCGCGAGGGCGTGGACGTGCGGTTCTACTCGGTGATCTACGCCGCGATCGAGGAGATCGAGAACTCCCTCAAGGGCATGCTCAAGCCGGAGTTCGAAGAGGTTCAGTCGGGCGTCGCCGAGATCCGCGAGGTGTTCCGCTCCTCCAAGTTCGGCAACATCGCCGGTGTCATCGTCCGCTCGGGAACGATCACGCGCAACGCCAAGGCGCGCGTCATCCGCGACGGCGTCGTGATCGCCGATGGCCTGGCCATCGAGTCGCTGCGCCGCTTCAAGGACGACGTCACCGAGGTCCGCACGGACTTCGAGGCCGGTATCGGACTGGGCAAGTACAACGACATCCAGATCGGCGACGAGATCGAGACGACCGAGTTGGTCGAGAAGCCTCGCGGCTGATCCCTGCAGCGGCGGCTTCGGCGGCCGACGTCCCACCCCTCGCAGAGAAGGGGCCCCGCCCGCTTCGCGGGCACCCCGATGCTCGGGGTCGGGACGTCGGCCGCCTCCGCCTCTGTTCATCACTCCCTGCCGCTGTACTGTGCGGGGTAGGTAGGAAAGAGGAGTAGGAAATGGCTGGAGAACGACAGGCGCGACTCGCCGACCGCATTCGGGTGATCCTGGCTGAGCGCCTCGAGAAGGGGCTGCGCGACCCGCGGCTCGGGTTCGTCACGATCACCGACGTGCGCGTCTCCGGCGACCTGCAGCACGCCTCCGTGTTCTATACCGTGCTCGGCTCGGACGAGGAGCGCGTCGCCAGCGGCGCCGCGCTGGCCTCCGCGACGGGTCTGTTGCGCAAGGAGGTCGGGCGTCAGCTCAACGTGCGTCTGGTGCCGACCCTCGAGTTCATCCCGGACGCACTGCCGGAGTCGGCCGGGCACATCGCCGACCTGCTCCGCGAGGCGCGGGAGCGGGATGCCGAGGTGGCACGGCTCGCGTCGTCCGCGACGCACGCGGGTGAGGCCGACCCCTACCGCCGCGACGAGGCCGACGAAGAGGCCTGATCCGACGAGGGGCGTGCGAGCGGCGCTGCGCATCCGTCCGCGCTGATCCCGAGGGCCTGCTCGCGTAGATTCGGCGCCCCTGGCGCACGCCGAATGGGATCCCGAAATACCCGTTCAAGAGTCGAATCTGGGCGATCGCGCCAAAACTGTTGACACGCGTAGATTTGCGGAGTCTAATTGGCTCTGTCCGTCGGCGACGTGGCCGGCGGCGAGACCGGCGGATGCTCCGACCGGCCGATGACTCTGGGGGTTCATCGTGCGAACTGCGTATCGCGTCCTCGCGTATCTGGTGTGCGGCCTCGTCGCTGTGCAGGCGGCCACCCACGCGTGGGCTTCAGCGGGTCTGTCCGCGTACATCTTCGGGGGTGGCACCATCGACCCGACGGCCTCCGCGCCGCCGCCGGTGCCGGAGTTCCTCGGCATCATGATCCACGGCATGAACGGGATGTACGTCATCCCGCTCGTCGCGCTCGTGCTGCTGGTGGTCTCGTTCTTCACGAGGACGCCGGGTGCCGTGCCGTTCGCCGCGACCGTGCTGGGGCTGGTCGTGCTGCAGGTGACGCTGGGTCTGATGGGGCACGGAATGACCTTCCTTGCGCTGCTGCACGGTCTGAACGCGCTGGCGATCTTCGCGGTCGCCCTGATCGCGGGCACCAGGATCGGCAGGGTCCGCTCCGAGCGCTCCGCGCCGGAGCGGGTCGGCGCGACGGCCTGAGATGACGGGCACGCGGAGCGTTCGCACGCGCCTCGTGCCGGTCGCGCGTATCGTCGCCGTGCTCCTTCTGGGGGTGCTCGTCGCGACGGCGGGCGTGCTGTGGTGGCAGAGTCTGCGGCCCGGCGCGTACGCCGTCACCGGCGGTCACGGGGAGCACGGCGCTGCTGGGGAGGGGACGGTCAGCGTCACGTCCCTCGTCACCGACGAGGGGCGTGACGCCGACGTGGTGTTCGAGCTCGTCGCGCGCCGTGAGACCGTGCGGATCGCCGGCGGGCGCGCGTTCACCGGCTACACCCTGAACGGCAGCACCCCGGGGCCGACGATCCGCGCCACGGAAGGGCAGCTGATCGAGGTGCACCTGCGCAACGACAACATCCCCGAGGGGATCACCCTGCACTGGCACGGGCTCGACGTGCCCGCCGCCATGGACGGGGTCGCTGGGGTCACGCAGGACGCCGTGCCCGACGGCGGCACCTTCGTGTACCGGTTCGTCGCCGGTCAGGTGGGCACGTTCTGGTACCACTCCCACCAGGTGTCGCATCAGCAGGTGATCGCGGGACTGTTCGGCGCGTTGATCGTGGACCCGGCCACAGGCCCGGATGTCGCCGTGCACGACGTCATCGCCACGGTGCACACCTACCCGGACGGAATCCGGTCCATCGGCGATGCCGGTGCGGAACTGCGCGCACCGGCCGCACCGGGGGAGCGCGTCAGGGTGCGGGTGGTGAACACCGACAACGCGCCGATCTCGGTCTGGGCGTCCCAGCCGTACTGGGTCGCCGCCGTCGACGGCACCGACCTCAACGAGCCGTCGCCGGTGCAGGATGAGCGGGTGCTGGTCACTGCCGGCGGGCGGGTCGATGTCGAGCTTCGGATGCCGGACCGCGGCGGCGCTCGCGTGCACGTGCCGGGCGGTTCGGTGATCCTGGGTGACGCGCCGCCGCCGGCACCGCAGCCGCAGCGCGAACTCGACCTGCTGAGCTACGGGGAGCCGGCCGCCGTGGCGTTGGACGCGGCGCACCCCGACCGCGAGTTCCGGTACGAGATCGGCCGCATGCCGGGCTTCCTGGACGGTCGTCCCGGGCTGTGGTGGACGGTGAACGGGAAGACCGGCGCCGATGCGCCGATGTTCCCGGTCGCGCAGGGGGACGTGGTGCGGATGAGGATCTCGAACGCGAGCGGCGAAGTCCACCCCATGCACCTGCACGGTCACCACATGCTCGTGCTGTCCAGGGGCGGAGTGCCGGCGAGCGGAAGTCCCTGGTGGGTCGACTCGCTGAACGTCGCCCACGGGGAGACGTACGAGGTCGCATTCCTCGCCGACAACCCCGGCATCTGGATGGACCACTGCCACAACCTGCCGCACGCCGCGGAGGGGCTGCTGGCGCACGTGATGTACGAGGGCGTCCACACCCCGTTCCTGCTCGGTCACGAGACGGGCAACGTCCCGGAGTGACGCCCGCCTGCGACGTGTCAGCGTGGCAGCCGCAGCATCCCGTCGACGGACTCGGCGAGGCCGTCGGCGATGAGCGAGTCGATCGCCCGGTCGCGCTGCAGCGGATCCGGCCATGCGGCGGCCGCCTCGTGCAGCGGCACGGCGTGCATCGTCGCGTCGCGCAGCCACTTCAGGATCGCCCCCCGCGCCTGCCGGTCGCTGCCCTCGTAGCGCGCCTGCCGGCGTCGGTCGTCGCCGGTGTCCGGACACCCGGCCGCCCGCCAGGCGCACAGTTGCGCGATCGGGCAGGCCGCGCAGCGCGGTGCACGCGATACGCACACCGTCGCGCCCAGCTCCATGGCCGCAGCGTTCACGACGGCTGCGTCGTCATGCGCGGCGGGCAGGATCTCGGCCATCGCATTGAGATCGCGACGCGACGGGGCGCCGGGCTGCGACCGTGCGTGCAGGACGCGTGCCAGCACACGCCGCGTGTTCGTGTCGACCACCGGATGCCGCTCACCGTACGCGAACACCGCCACCGCCCGTGCCGTGTAGTCGCCGATGCCGGTCAGCGCGAGCAGCGCGTCCAGGTCGCGCGACACCTCGTCTCCGTGCCGGTCGCGGATCTCCACCGCGGCCCGGTGCAGCCACAGCGCCCGCCGTGGATAGCCGAGGTTCGCCCACTGTCGCACCGCTTCGGCCGGCGCCTCCGCCGCGAGGCCCGACGGGCGCGGCCACCGCTCCAGCCACGCCTCGAGATGCGGGATCACTCGCGTCACGGGGGTCTGCTGCAGCATGAATTCGCTCACCAGCACGCCCCATCCGCCGAACTCGGCGTGGAACTCCGCGCGCCGCCAGGGCAGGTCGCGGGCGCTCAGCCGATACCAGTCGGCGAGCCCGGCGGCGAGAACGGGGGTCGCGGACGCGGTGGGCACCGGGTCAGCATAACGACCCCGGCCGCGTAGGCTGAACGGGTGGTATCGCCCGGCATCCTGCTCATCGACAAGCCCGGTGGGCTGACCAGTCACGACGTCGTCGCGCGCATCCGCCGCGCGTTCGGGACCCGCAAGGTCGGGCACGCGGGCACGCTCGACCCGATGGCGACCGGTCTGCTCGTGGTCGGGGTCGAGGGCGCCACACGGCTGCTCACCTACATCGTGGGGGCCGACAAGACCTACACCGCGACGATCCGGCTCGGGCAGTCCACCACCACCGACGACGCCGAGGGCGAGATCGTCGCGACGGCGGGCGACGCGGCGTGGACGGCTGTCGACGAGGACGCGATCCGCTCCGGCATCCGACAGCTGACCGGCGCCATCGCGCAGGTGCCCAGCTCGGTCTCCGCCATCAAGATCGACGGCCGGCGCGCCTACGACCGGGTCCGTGCAGGGGAGGACGTGCAGCTGGCCGCCCGCCGGGTGACCGTCTCGCGTTTCGACGTGCTCGACATCCGCCGTGGCGACGGCGTGCTCGACCTGGACGTCATCGTGGACTGCTCGTCCGGGACGTACATCCGCGCGCTCGCCCGCGATCTCGGCGCAGCCCTCGCGGTCGGCGGCCACCTCACCGCGCTGCGCCGCACCCGCGTCGGCGGGTTCGACATCGCTGATGCCGCGGGGCTCGACGACCTGGCCCACGCCACAATGCTCGACCCGGCCGAGGCGGCCGCGCGCGTCATGCCGGTGCTGCGGGTGAGCGCCGACGAGGCGCGCGACCTGCGGCACGGCAAGCGGTTGCATGGCCAAGCCGCCCGCCTCACGGCCGCGGAGGTCGCCGCGGTCGACCCGGACGGGCTGCTGGTCGGCATCGTCGAGGCGCGTGGGGACGACGTCAAGAGCGCGATGAACATGCCGGAGGGGGAGCGATGATCGCCTGGTACACGACGCTGCAGATCGTGATGGCGTGCGCCTCCGGGCTGTTCTGCCTCATCGCCGGGTTCGCCGGACGCCGTCCCAGCGACTACACCGTTGGCAGCCTCGCGCTGGTCGAAGCGCTGCTGCTGGTGCAGGTCGTGATCGCCATCGTCGCCCCGCTGGCGGGCAACCCGCCGACCGGCGACCTGCTGGAGTACTGGGTGTACCTGGTGTCGGCCGTGCTGCTGCCGGTCGGCGGCGTCGCGTGGGCGCTGATCGAGCGCAGCAGGTGGAGCACCGTCATTCTCGGCGTCATCGGGCTCTCCCTGGCGATCATGCTCTGGCGCATGCAGGTGATCTGGACGGTGCAGGTCGCCTGACCTCGCGCGCGGTCGCCCCGACCCGCGCCCGTAGGATGGAGGGGCAATGTCTCACACAGTCCAGCGCGCCCGGATGACCGGCATCGGTCGTGTCCTCGTGATCGTCTACGCCGTGATGGCGCTGGCCGCCTCCGGCCGCAGCTTCGTGCAGATCGTGCGCCGCTTCGACGAGGCGCCGCTGGCCTACACGCTGTCGGCACTGGCCGCGGCGGTGTACATCCTGGCCACCCTCGCGCTGGTGCTGGCGGGACGCCGCGGGTGGTACACCGTCGCCTGGGTGGCGATCCTGTTCGAGCTGGCCGGCGTGCTCGTGGTGGGCCTGCTGAGCCTGACCGCCCCTGCGCTGTTCGCGCACGACAGCGTCTGGTCGTACTTCGGCATGGGCTACCTGTTCGTCCCGCTGGTGCTGCCGTTCTTCGGACTGTGGTGGCTGCGCACCCACCGTCCCGCGGAGGGCGCCGCATGATCGTCTTCCGCGACCCGGCCGAGATCCCCGCCGATTTCGGCCGCACGGTCGTCGCGATCGGCAAGTTCGACGGCGTGCACCTCGGGCACCAGGCGGTGATCCGGCGGATGCTGGAGGACGCCGCGAGCACCGGCGCACGCGCCGTCGCCGTCACCTTCGACCGCAACCCGCTGGCCGTGATCCGTCCGGACCGCTGTCCGGAGAGCATCGTCGACGTGGAGCGCAAGCTCGAGCTTCTCGGCGAGCAGGATCTCGATGCGACCCTGGTGCTGACCTTCGATGAGCAGCTGGCCGCGCGTCCCGCCGAGGACTTCGTGGCGGACATCCTGGTGTCGGCGTTGCGTGTGCAGATGGTGCTCGTCGGACGCGACTTCCGGTTCGGGCGCGGCGGTGCCGGCACGCCCGAACTGCTGGAACGCCTCGGACGCGAGCACGGCTTCGAGGTCGAGGTGGTCGCTGACGTCTATCTGCCCGGGTCCGACCGTCGCGTGTCCTCCACCTGGATCCGGGAACTGCTCGCCGCCGGCGACGTCGCCGGAGCCGCGCGCCTGCTCGGGCGCCCCGTGGACGTGCGCGGAGAAGTGGTGCACGGCCTCAAACGAGGTCGCGAGCTGGGCTTCCCGACCGCGAACCTCTCTGAGCTGGTCGACTCGCTCGTGCCCGCCGACGGCGTGTACGCCGGCTGGCTGCGCGACCACGACACCGGCATCCGGCATCCCGCCGCCATTTCGGTCGGCACCAACCCCACCTTCGACGACGTCCACCGCCGCCAGGTGGAGGCGCATGTCCTGGGCGCGGAGGACCTCGACCTGTACGGCCACAGCGTGACGGTGGAGTTCACCGAGCACCTGCGAGGGATGGTCGCGTTCGAGGGGATGGACGCGCTGCGCGAGCAGATCGCCGCCGACGTGGCAGCCGCTTTCGCGGTGCTGTCGCGCGACTGATCACCCTCCGAGCGGATGCCGTCCGCCGGCCAGCCCACGCCGCAGGCGTCATCTTCCGGTGCGCCGGGTGCGATGGCGTAGAATCGACCTCGGGCACCCGCAGTCACACGCGATGAGTCGCGCGAACGCAGCCCAGCCATCCGTGGTGTCACGGCACGAGCCGCGCACGGAGAGCCCTGATCGCCGGCCACCGGCGACTGACACTCACGCTCAGGAGGAGCATGCCGACTACGGCAACCGCCGCATCGCGGCGCAGGAAGACGTCCCGTCGAGACGACGAGGCGCCGCTGATCCCGATCCTCGCCCGCAAGGTGCGCGAGATCGAGGCGAAGGCCCAGCGCGGGAAGCTGGGCCCCACGAACCGCGTCAAGTTCCAGGTGATCGCGTTCCTCGTCCGCGAGGAGCGCGCCAGGGTGAAGGCCGATGCAGAGCTGGCCGACGCCGCACGCGCGGAACTGCTCAAGCGACTCGACGGCGTGGCGACCATCCTCGCCAAGACCGCCGCACGGGACACGTCGCTGATCCAGCTGCTCGAGGCCGACCAGGCCACCTCGCCCGTGGCCAAGCGGATGCGCCGCGACTGGCTGCTGGAATCCGGGGCGGAGCTGCCGCCCGAGGAGCTCATCATCACAGACATCGCGCCGGTGCAGGCTCCGGTGGTGCCACCGGCGCTCGCCGAGCGCCAGGTCACGCCCCCTTCCGTCGAGGCCCGCCAGCTGGCGAACCCGTTCCTCGCCCCCGACCTGACCCCGCGTCCCACCACGGTGCCGCGGCGCCGGCTGGACGGCTGGGAGCTGATGGGTCCGCTGTACAAGGCGTTCGAGACCGGCGCGGGTGGGGGAGCGGCGACCATGCCGCTGCCGCCGGCACCGGAGTACGACCACGTGTCGCCCAAGGGCCGCGAGGTCATGGCGCACCAGGCACGCTTCCTCGAGGCGGTGCGCGCCGGACATCGAACGTTCCTCCTCGCCGACGAGCCTGGGCTCGGGAAGACCGCGCAGTCGGCGCTGGCCGCCTCGGTCGCCGGGGCCTACCCGCTGCTCGCCGTCGTGCCGAATGTCGTGAAGATGAACTGGGCGCGCGAGGTGGAGCGGTGGACTCCGCAGCGACGCGCGACCGTCATCCAGGGCGACGGGGACGACATCGACGCGTTCGCCGACGTGTTCATCGTCAACTACGAGATCCTCGACCGGCACCTGTCGTGGCTGAGCACGATCGGCCTGAAGGGCATGGTCGTCGACGAGGCGCACTTCATCAAGAACCTGTCCTCCCAGCGCTCGCAGAACGTGCTCGCCCTCGCCTCGCGCATCCGTGAGCGCGAGCGCAACCCGCTGATGCTCGCCCTCACCGGGACGCCGCTGATCAACGACGTCGAGGACTTCGACGCGATCTGGCGTTTTCTGGGCTGGACCAACGGGGAGAAGCCCGGGCCGGAGCTGATGGAGAAGCTCGACGCGACCGGGCTGACACCCGCCGACAAGTCGTTCTACGCCGAGGCGCGCGAGGCCGTCATCTCGATGGGCATCGTGCGGCGCAAGAAGAAGGACGTCGCCGCCGACCTGCCGGACAAGCTCATCGCCGACCTTCCGGTGCAGCTGGACGACGAGTTCGGACGCAGCATCCGTCTGGCCGAGCGGGAGCTCGGCGAGCGGATGGCCGCGAAGTACCGCCGCATCGTGGAGGCGCGCACGGCGACTCACGGCGCATCGGATGCCCTGACCGGGTCGCACGGCGCGATCGACGAGGACATCGTCCGTCTGGTCGCACACAACGAGCTGGAGGAGTCCAAGGCGGCGGGCACCGGCGGCGACAACGTCTTCACGATGGTGCGCAAGATCGGCCAGGCCAAGGCGCAGCTCGCCGCGGACTACGCCGCGCAGCTGCAGCGTTCCGTCGAGAAGGTGGTGTTCTTCGCCAAGCACATCGACGTCATGGACCAGGCCGAGGCGCACTTCGCGGCATCCGGCATCAAGGCGGTGTCCATCCGCGGCGACCAGACCACCCCGGTGCGTCAGCAGGCGATCGACGCCTTCAACACCGACCCCGAGGTCGGCATCGCGGTCTGTTCGCTCACAGCGGCCGGCGTCGGCGTCAACCTGCAGGCGGCGTCGAACGTGGTGCTCGCCGAGCTGAGCTGGACGGCCGCCGAGCAGACCCAGGCCATCGACCGCGTGCACCGCATCGGTCAGGACGAGCCGGTCACGGCGTGGCGGATCATCGCCGCCCACACGATCGACACGAAGATCGCCGAACTGATCGACCAGAAGCAGGGGCTGGCCGCCCGTGCGCTCGACGGCGAGGCGGTCGAGGAGAGCGCCGGCGAGACCGTCCAGATGGCGGCGCTCATGCACCTGCTGCGGGAGGCGCTCGGCGGCGCCTGAGCACGGTGTCGGACCCACAGCCACAAAGGGGCGTTAAGAACCGAAGTTCTTGACGCCCCTTTCCGGCGCAATGGCGGCCCGGATCCAAAGAAGCGCGATCTGTGGCGGTCTCGTCCGTAAGATTCCGGGTTTTCGCGCCACGGGAATGGCATCCGCGATCCAACCCCACTAGGGTCGATGTCAGGCAGCGTCGCCGTTCCTCTCCCACCCGTACGAAGGCAGCAGCATGAAGATCGGCATCCTCACCAGCGGCGGCGACTGCCCCGGATTGAACGCAGTCATCCGCGGCATCGTGCTCAAGGGCACCACCAACTACGAGCTCGAGTTCGTCGGCATCCGCGACGGATGGCGTGGCGTGGTCGACGGCGACTTCTTCCCGCTCACCCGCCACGAGGTGAAGGGCCTGTCCAAGGTGGGCGGCACGATCCTCGGCACCAGCCGCACCAACCCGTACGACGGCCCACGCGGCGGCGCCGAGAACATCGCCCGGACGCTTGCCGCCCACGGCATCGACGGCATCGTGGCGATCGGCGGGGAAGGCACGCTGGCCGCGGCCGACCGCCTGTCGAAGGACGGCATCAAGGTGCTCGGCGTGCCGAAGACGATCGACAACGACCTGCGCGCCACCGACTACTCGTTCGGCTTCGACACCGCGGTGAACATCGCCACGGATGCCATGGACCGTCTGCGCACGACCGGCGACTCGCACCAGCGCTGCATGGTCGCCGAGGTGATGGGCAGGCACGTCGGCTGGATCGCCCTGCACGCAGGCATGGCCGCCGGGGCCCACGCGATCTGCATCCCCGAGGTCCCCATGTCGATCGACGAGATCTGCGCGCTGGTGAGCAGCGCGCACGATCGCGGTCGCGCACCGCTCGTCGTCGTCTCGGAGGGCTTCAAGCTGACCGGGATGGACGAGGCCTACAGCGACAAGGGCCTGGACGCCTTCAACCGCCCCCGCCTCGGCGGCATCAGCGAGATCCTGGCGCCGGAGATCGAGCGGATCACCGGCATCGAGACGCGATCCACCGTGCTCGGTCACATCCAGCGCGGCGGGTCGCCGTCCGGATTCGACCGCGTGCTCGCCACCCGCCTCGGTCTGAACGCCGCCGACGCCCTGGTGGACGAGGCGTGGGGGCAGATGGTCGCCATGCGCGGCACCGACATCGTCCGGGTGCCGTTCGCTGAGGCGCTCGGCGAGCTGAACACGGTGCCGCTGGAACGCTACGAGGAGGCCGCCGCCCTGTTCGGGTGACGCCGCTCGGGTGTGACGCCGTTCGGGTGACGCCGTTCGGGTGACGGGACGGGCGCGCGGCGGCTACGCCAGGCCGAGCACGTCCGACATCCACGCCAGTTCGAACGCGCGCTCCCGCCAGGCGTTGTAGCGGCCGCTCACACCGCCGTGCCCCGCCGACATCTCGCACTTCAGCAGCACGTCCGAGGCACCCGCCTCGCGCAGCCGCGCCACCCACTTGGCGGGCTCCACGTACAGCACGCGCGTGTCGTTCAGTGAGGTCATCGCGAGGATCCGCGGGTATTCGGCACCCTCGCGCACATTCTCGTAGGGGGAGTACGACTTCATGTACGCGTACACCTCCGGGTCGTGCAGCGGGTCGCCCCACTCGTCCCACTCCACGACGGTGAGCGGCAGCGACGGGTCGAGGATCGACGTGAGCGCGTCGACGAACGGCACGGCCGCCAGGATGCCCGCGAACAGCTCGGGCGCCATGTTCGCGACCGCCCCCATCAGCAGCCCGCCGGCGCTCCCGCCCTCCGCCACCATCCGATCGGGCGTGGTGACGCCGGTGTCGACCAGGTGCTGTGCGCAGGCGATGAAGTCGGTGAACGTGTTGCGCTTGTTCAGCTCCTTGCCGTCTTCGTACCAGTGCCGCCCCATCTCACCGCCCCCGCGGACGTGCGCGACGGCGAACACCACCCCGCGGTCCAGCATCGACAGTCTCATCGCCGAGAATCCGGGGTCGATGGAGTGCTCGTACGACCCGTACCCGTACAGGTGCACTGGTCGCGGTTCGACGCCGGGCTCCCCGAACGACGTGCGCCACACCAGCGAGATGGGCACCCTCGCGCCGTCCGGCGCGGTCGCCCATGCGCGCCGCTGTCCGTAGTCGGCCGGGTCGTAGCCGCCCAGCACCGGCTGCTGCTTGCGCACGTGCCGCTCGCCCGTGACGAGATCGAGCTCGAGCACGGTCGCGGGGGTCACGAACGAGGTGTACGACATGCGCAGGAAGGGGGAGTGCCACTCCGGGTTCCCACCGAAGTACGCCTCGTACAGCGGCTCGTCGAACTCGACCTCGTCGAGCGCGCCCGTCCGGTACGAGAGCACGGCGGCGCGGGGGAGACCGTCGCGGCGATACTCCACCGTCGCGAAGTCGCGGAAGCAGTCGACATCCAGGATCCGCCTGCCCGGCGTGTGCGGGATCAGCACTGTCCGCTCGCCGGTCGGATCGGATGCCGGCACCGAGACCAGCTCGAAGTCCAGCGCACCGTCGTTGTGCAGGATCAGCAGCCTGTCCTCGCCGTCCACGACGGCATGATCCACCGAGTACTCCACACCGTCACGGCGGGGCCACACCACGCGCGGCGGTGCGGTCAGGTCGGACAGATCCAGCAGCAGCTCCTCGCTGGTGATCTTCGATCCCAGCCCGATCACCAGGTAGCGCTTGCTGCGGGTGATCCCCGCACCCAGCCAGAACCGTTCGTCAGGCTCGTGGAACAGCTTGCTGTCCTGCGTAACCGGTTCGCCGATGCGGTGCAACCACAGCGTGTCCGGCCGCCACGCGTCGTCGCGGGTGGTGTAGACGATCGCCGTGCCGTCCGGGGTGAAGAACGCCTGGCCGGTGTTCTCGATCACGTCCGCGAACCGCTCTCCGGTGGTGAGGTCCTTCACGTGCACCGTGTACACCTCGTCACCGGTGACGTCGACCGACCACAGCAGTCGGGTGCCGTCGTCGGAGACGTCGAAGGCCCCGAGGGAGAAGAACTCGTGACCGTCCGCCTCGACGTTGCCGTCCAGCAGCACCTGCTCGCCCGGCACCGGCACCCCCGGTTCGAGGCTCGGCGGGGTCCAATCGTCGCCCTCCGCCCTGGTGCGGCACTGGATGCCGTACTGCGCGCCCTCCTCGGTGCGTCCGTAGTACCACCAGTCGCCGCGCCGCGTGGGCACAGACAGGTCGGTCTCCAGCACCCGGCCCTTCACCTCCTGGAACAGCTGCTCCCGCAGCGACGCCAGGTGGGCGGTGCGCGCCTCGGTGTAGGCGTTCTCCTGCTCCAGGTGCGCGATGACCTGGGGATCCTCCTTCGCGCGCAGCCATTCGTACGGGTCCTCCACGGTGTCGCCGTGGTGCGTGCGGATGACGGGGCGGCGCGCCGCGACAGGCGGCAGGGCGGTGGTTTCGGTCACCGTCTCACGCTACCCGAGCACGCGCCGGCGGCGCCCGCGGCCCGCACCCCACAGCCGCGCGAGTTGACCGGCGCGGGGGAGGATGGGAGGATTCCGGAGGGCCCGTAAACGGATCATGAACCCACGGTGAACTCTTCGTTCGTCACGCCGCATGCCGGCATCCCCCTCACTCGCAGTCCCAACGAAAGAGAACGGTGGAAACCGCAGCCCTCATCGTCGTGCTGGTCATCCTTCTGGCACTGTTCTTCGACTTCACCAACGGCTTCCACGACACCGCGAACGCGATGGCGACCCCCATCGCCACCGGCGCGCTGAAGCCCAAGACCGCCGTGCTGCTGGCAGCGATCCTGAACCTGGTCGGGGCGTTCCTGTCCACCGAGGTGGCCAAGACCGTCTCGGGCGGCATCGTCCGCGAGGATCAGATCGGGCACGATCTGCTTCCCTCGCTGATCTTCGCCGGTCTCATCGGCGCGATCACCTGGAACATGCTCACCTGGCTGCTCGGCCTGCCCTCCAGCTCCTCGCACGCGCTGTTCGGTGGACTCATCGGCGCCGCGCTGGTCGGCGTCGGCATCGGCGGCATCGACTTCGGCGTCGTGATGTCGAAGGTGATCCTGCCCGCCGTCATCGCGCCGCTCACGGCCGGCATCATCGCGTTCGCTGCCACGAAGATCGCGTACTCCGTGACGCGCCGCTACGACGGCAAGCCGGACGGCCGCTCCGGGTTCCGCTGGGGGCAGATCTTCACCTCCTCGATGGTCGCCCTCGCGCACGGCACCAACGACGCGCAGAAGACGATGGGTGTCATCACCCTGGCGCTGATCACGGTGGGATGGCAGTCCGCGGCGCACCACGAACCGCAGCTGTGGGTCATCGTCGCCTGTGCCGTCACCATCGCGCTCGGCACGTACCTCGGCGGGTGGCGCATCATCCGCACCCTCGGCAAGGGGCTCACCGACGTCAAGCCCGCCCAGGGCTTCGCGGCCGAGAGCTCCACGGCCGCCACCATCCTCGCCTCGAGTGCGTTCGGCTTCGCGCTGTCCACCACCCAGGTGGCGTCCGGCTCGGTGATCGGCTCCGGACTGGGGCGCCGCGGGTCCACGGTCCGCTGGCGCACGGTGGGGCGCATCGCGGTCGGCTGGCTGCTCACCCTCCCCGCTGCCGGCGCCGTCGGCGGATTCGCCGCACTGCTCGTAGTGTTCTGGGGCGTCGGCGGAGTGATCGTCGACGCGGTGTTCGCGGTCACCGTCATCCTCGGCCTGTTCCTGTACTCGCGTCGCAACGCGGTCACCCACGCCAACGCGATGAGCGACGTCGCCGAGTCGGGCCTTGCCGTCGACCTGCCCGAGAACCCGCCGCCCACTCGCCGGCAGCAGCGGATGCTCGAGGCGAAGGCCAAGGCCAAAGCCAAGGCGAAGGCGCGCTCCGACGCGCGCGCGGCCAAGAAGGACGCCGCCGAGGCTCGACGCAACGGCGGGCAGAAGCCCGACGCGCCGCGCACGGACGTCAGCGACAAGGAGACCGGACGATGAGCCTCGCGATCAACTGGGGCGCCTTCCTGCTCGTCTTCACCGCCGCGCTGGTCGGCGCCGGCGCGACCGTGCTGTTCTACGCACTCGGACTGCGGATGCTGGTGCGCAGCGGCCGCGTCCCGGTGGTGACCCCCGCGGAGTTCACCGACGCCATCACCGTGCTCTCCGAGAAGGAGATCAAGAAGGCCGCGAAGCAGGCGGCCAAGGCCGCCCGCAAGAGCCCGCTCACCGAGGGGCAGAAGCAGCTGGCGTTCGTCGCCGCGATCGGATGCTTCGTGCTGTGCGGCGCGGCCGTGCTCGGCGGCATCCTGCTCATCGTCATCGGGTTCTGACCGGCGCCGACGCGGATCGTCGGCGGCGCCCGGTTAGGCTGGGCGCATGCTCGACCTCCCCGCCTTCGGTCGGCACCAGCCGGCATCGCACACGATCGTCCATCTCAGCGATCCGCACTTCCTGGCCGGTGGCGCGCGGCACGCCGGGGGAGCGGACACCGAGCGCAACTTCGCGCGGACGCTCGACGCCGTCCGCCGGGTGCACCCGAGTCCGTCGGCGATCGTGTTGACGGGGGACCTGACCGACCTCGGCGAACCCGACGCGTATGCACGGCTGCGTCGTGCCGTCGAGCCGGTGGCCGCCGAGCTGGGCTGCCCCGTGGTGTGGGTGGCGGGCAACCACGATGAGCGCCCCGCCCTGCGCGCCGGGCTGCTGGACGACGTCGCCGGCGAACAACCAGTGACGGGGGTGTGGGACCTCGACGGGCTGCGCCTGATCGCCCTGGACACCAGCGTCCCCGGTTGGCATCACGGCGACCTCGACGACGGGCAGCTGGACTGGCTCGGCGGGCTGCTGCGCGAGCCAGCGCCGCACGGCACGCTGCTCGCCATGCACCACCCGCCGCTTCCCGCGCACGTGCCATTGTTCGACATCCTGGAGCTCCGCCATCAGGACGAGCTCGCCGACGTCATCCGGGGGACGGATGTGCGCGGCATCCTGGCGGGGCATCTGCATTATTCGTCCTCCGGCACGTTCGCCGGCATCCCGGTGAGCGTCGCCTCCTCGACGTGCTACACGATGAACCTGGCGCGACCGGCGGCAGAGGTCAACGGCATGGATGCCGCCCAGTCGTTCCAGCTGGTGCACGTGTACCCGGACACGATCACGCACACCGTCGTGCCGGTGGACGACGCCCCCACCGCCGATTTCTTCACCGAGGAGTGGCTGCGCGACATGGCGCGCCTGTCGTCGGAGGAGCGGCTGGAGCTGTTCTCGCGCAAGAGGGCTCCGGGCGACGCGTAGACTGGAGGGCAATCCCCCGTCTCGTACCCGCCCGCACCACCCCACAAGGAAGTGACATGGCCGCAGACGCGCCTGCCCTCACCCGCACCGAGACCGATTCCCTCGGAAGCATGGAGATCCCCGCCGATGCCTACTGGGGCATCCACACCGCGCGAGCGGAGGCGAATTTCCCGATCACCAAACGTCCGATCTCGGTGTACCCGGATCTCGTCCGCGCCCTCGCGATGGTCAAGCAGGCCAGCGCCCGCGCCAACAAGGAGATCGGTGTCATCGACGCCGAGCGCGCGGACCTGATCGACCGTGCCGCGCAGCGCGTCATCGACGGGGAGTTCCACGACGAGTTCCGCGTCGGCGTCATCCAGGGCGGCGCCGGCACGTCGACGAACATGAACGCGAACGAGGTCATCACCAACATCGCGCTTGAGATGGCGGGCCGCGAGAAGGGCGACTACGACTTCCTCTCGCCGATCGACCACACCAACCGCAGCCAGTCCACGAACGACGTGTACCCGACGGCCGTGAAGATCGGTCTGTCGTTGAACCTGCGCTCCCTGCTCGACGAGCTCGACCTGCTGCGCCGCTCCTTCCTGGACAAGGCGACCGAGTTCCACGACATCCTCAAGGTGGGCCGCACCCAGCTGCAGGACGCCGTCCCCATGACGCTCGGGCAGGAATTCCATGGCTTCGCCACCACCCTCGGCGAGGACCACAGCCGGCTCACCGAGAACGCGTCGCTGCTCACCGAGATCAATATGGGCGCCACCGCCATCGGCACCGGCATCACCACCCACCCGGACTACGCGCCCACCGTGCTCAAGCACCTGCGCGAGATCGCAGGTCTCGACCTCAGCACCGCCACCGACCTGGTGGAGGCAACGAGCGACACCGGCGCCTTCATGTCGTTCTCGTCGTCGCTGAAGCGCAACGCCATCAAGCTGTCGAAGATCTGCAACGATCTGCGCCTGCTCTCCTCCGGTCCGCAGGCCGGCCTGGGCGAGATCAACCTGCCCGCGAAGCAGGCCGGTTCGAGCATCATGCCGGGCAAGGTCAACCCGGTCATCCCCGAGGCCGTCAACCAGGTGGCGTTCGCCGTCGCCGGCGCCGACGTCACCGTCACCATGGCGGTGGAGGGCGGTCAGCTGCAGCTGAACGCCTTCGAGCCGGTCATCGCGCACTCGATCTTCCAGTCGATCACCTGGATGCGACAGGCGATGTGGACGCTGCGCGTGAACTGCGTCGAAGGCATCACGGCCAACCGCGACCGGCTGGGCGCGATGGTCGGCGCCTCGGTCGGCGTGGTAACCGCGCTCACCCCGTTCATCGGTTACGCGGCATCCGCGGCGCTGGCGAAGACCGCGCTGCTGACCAACCGCAACGTCGCCGACCTGGTCGTCGAGGCCGGCCTGATGTCGCGCGAAGAGGTCATGAAGCAGATCTCGCCGGCACGACTGTCGGGTCTGGAGACCGTCACGGCGGCGATCCCGGTGATCGCCGCAGAGGACCTGCCCGCGGACGACGTTCCCGCCAAGGGCTGATCCGCATACGAGAAGGCGCCTCCCGCTCGGGGAGGCGCCTTCTCGCTTTCCTGACCGCGTGTCAGTCGGTGATACGGCAGTGCGTGGTCAGCTCGCCGATCCCGTCGATGCCGACGGTGACGGTCGAGCGGTCGCGCAGGAAGATCTGCGGGTCGCGGGAGTAGCCCGCACCACCGGGGCTGCCGGTGGAGATCAGGGTGCCCGGCTGCAGGGTGATGGACTGGGACAGATGGGCGATCAGCGTCGACACCGGCCGCACCATCTGGTTCGTGCTGGCGTCCTGCACGGTGTGCCCGTCGACGACGGTCCAGATGTGCAGATCCTGCGGGTCGGCGATCTCGTCGGCGGTGACCGCGAACGGACCGGTCGGCGTGAAGCCGTCGAACGACTTGCAGCGCGACCACTGCGCCTCGGCGAACTGGATGTCGCGGGCGGTGATGTCGTTGACGACCGTGTAGCCCCAGACCACGTCGAGCGCGTCCTCGGCGGGGACGTCCTTCGCCGCGCGACCGATGATGACGCCGAGTTCCGCCTCGTAGTCCACGGACTGGCTGAGCGAACGCGGCCAGGACGTGGTCTCGCCGTGCCCGGTGAGCGAGTTCGGCCACAGCGTGAACACCGTCGGCGCGGCGTCGGTCTTGAGCCCCAACTCGCTGGAGTGGGCGGCGTAGTTCAGGCCGACCGCGAGCACCGCCGGCGGGGAGAGGACGGCCGAGCCGAAACCGAAGTCGTCGAGCGGATGCCGCGGAGCCTGCTCCTCGGAGACTGCCGAGCGCAGGCGGGCGAGTGCTTCGTCACCGCCCTCGATGAGCTCCTGGAGCGTTCCGGGAGCGGGGTCGAGAAGGTCACTGACGAGGATGGCGTCCGCTCCGTCGACCACCGCGAGGTGCAGTCGATCGGAGTCCCGGGCGCGCAGATGGGCAAACCGCATCCCTCTACGCTACCGGCAGACGTACCGGTCTCGCGGCAGCCGACCTCTAGGCTTTTCGCATGAGCTTTGGAGGACAGCCACCGGCCTATACGCCGCCCCCCGCGGCCGGCGACCCGTCGCGGCCGCCGGGGGCGGCCCAACCGGTGTACGGTGAGCCGCCGCGGCCGGTCTACGGGCAGCCGCCGGCGCCGCCACGTGCGGTGCAGGTCCGCGCCGAGTTCGCTTCGCCCTTCGATCGGGCGCCCGCCTACGCACCGCCGGCGCCGCAGGCGCCGTCTCCCGCTCCGGCGATGCCGGCACTCCCGGTCCCGGTGCGCAAGGGACGTTCGGCGTCCATCTGGGCGTTCGGTGTGCTCGGGTTCCTGATGCTCGGCCTGGCCGCCTACTTCGTGTTCGCGCTCGGTGCCGGCGCCTCGATCACCGGCATGATCCTCGCCCTGATCCCGCTGGCCATCGTGCTCACCGGAGTGCACCTCATCGACAGGTGGGAGCCGGAACCGCGGAGCCTGGTGGTCTTCGCGCTCGCGTGGGGCGGCATCGGTTCGATCGGCCTGACCCTGCTGTTCGACCTCGCGCTCACCGTCGCGGCCGGCCAGCGCAACGAGTTCTTCTCCGCCGTCATCCAGGCGCCCGTCGTGGAGGAGGTCACCAAGGGGCTCGGACTCCTGCTCATCTTCGCGATGGGCAGGCGTACGTTCGACGGCCCCGTGGACGGCGTCGTGTACGGCGCCCTGGTGGGCGCCGGGTTCGCATTCACCGAGAACATCCAGTACTTCGGGATCAGCCTGATCGAGGGCGGCGCGGGGCAGCTGACGTTCACGTTCATCGTGCGAGGGCTGTTCTCGCCGTTCGCACACGCCATGTTCACCGCCCTCACCGGCTTCGCGATCGGGCTCGCGGTACGGCGCGGCGCCCACGGGCCCGGGGTGATCGGCGCGGGAGCCGTCGGGGCGATCGGCGCCATCGCGCTGCACGCGTACTGGAACGGGTCGTCGCTGCTCGGAGACTTCCTGGCGCTCTACCTGACCACCCAGGTGCCGCTGTTCGTCGGCTTCATCCTGACCATCGTGGCGCTGCGGCGGGAGGAGGCGCGCCTGACCCGGGAGCGCCTCGCCGACTACGCCGCCGCCGGCTGGTTCACGCCGCAGGAGGTCGTCATGCTGGCGACACCGGCGGGGAGGAGGACCGGGCTGCAGTGGGCAGCGACCCTGCGGGGCGACCGCCGCCCGCTGATGCGCTCGTTCATCAAGGACGCCACCGCCCTCGCGGCGGTGCGGCAGCGGGCGATCCATGGGCACGACGCCTACGCCGCCGAGGACGAACGCGCGCTGCTGATGCGGATGCGCTCCACGCGGGCGGCGCTGCTGGCGTACTGACGGATGCCAGCGGCTTCGCGCATTGATCGAGGGGTGAGGTTTCGACTCGCTTCGCTCGCTCAATCTTGATGCGCAGACGACTCAACGCGCTTCGCGCATCGAGTCGTCTCGCATCAACACTCAGCGCCCGGTGCTGCGGCATTGCCTGCAGGTCTCCCGGGCGCTGAGTTGGTCTACACACAGGGTGTCGCGCCTCGTGGACGATGTCAAGACTTCTCGCTCACCCCGTTGTTCTCCACGATCACGTCCAGAGCCACCCCTTCGCACGCGATACGGGGCAGTTCGGCGAGTCGGCTGCCGCGGACGGAGTCGCCGGTCGCGCATCTCGGGTCGGTGGACACCACCACACGGCCGACGCCGTTGACCAGCGTCACCTGGTGTCCGAGGGCCGCGAACCGCGGGGTGAGCTCGCGCTCGACGTCCGACACCAGCAGGTCGAGGCCGGCGACCCCCATGGCCGTGCCGTCGACCACCGCGGGAACGGCGATGGTGATGGTGTACTCGTCACTGCACAGATAGTCCACGTAGGGTCCCGCGACGTGCGGGGCACCCGTGGACATCGGCACCCGGTACCACTCGAGCTCGCTGTAGTCGATGTGCTCCTTGTTCACCGACTGCGCGGCGAGCACCAGCTGTCGACGGTCGGCGCCCTGCCACCAGGCGAGATGGCTGTGCGCGTCCGAGAGCAGGTCGATTGCGGCGATGAACCCCGCGCCGTACACCGGCGCCTCCTCGAGATCGAGGGTCTGCAGAGCGTACGGCTCCACCAGGGCGTCCACTTTCGCGCGGGTGAGCGGGCCAGCGCGCAGCGCCGAGGCCAGCTGCTCGGCGAACGGATCGACCCAGCTCAACAGCATCCTGATGGGCGAGCCGAAGTAGTCCTGGACGATCTCGGCGGCATCCGCCGGGGCGGTGGTGGGTGTGGTCATCGCGTCCTCCTGTGCACGTCGATGGGGGTCTGGTCAGCGCGGGGCTGCGGTCTGCAGTTCGATGAGCGCGTCGATCACGTCGGTGACCATCTGCTCGCAGCGCCGGCCGGCGGCGTCCGGGTCGGCGTTCTCGACGGCGTCGATGATCGCTCGGATGCTGTCTGCCTGTCGGCGCAGCCCGTCATGGTCGGGAGCGACGAGCCGAAGATACGGCGAGAACTCGGCCTGCAACTTCATCTGCTCGCGGGTGAGCCGCGCCGACTGGCTCAGCGACGCGAGCTCGACCTGCACGTCGTCCAGGAGGCGGCGCTGCTGCTCCGGATCGAGCTCATCGATGCGCTCCAGGCGCCGGCGCACTGTGCGCGTCTCGCTCTCGTCGGCGCGCCGGGCGGCGAGGCGCACCGCTGCCGCCGTGATGGCGGCGTAGTGGGCGCCCATGTCGCGCAGCGCGAGGCGGGAACTCTTCATCACCGCGGCGCGGGCGAAGGCGAGCGGGTCGGCGTCGTCCACCACGAAGCTTCCGCCGTTGCGGCCGCGGCGCGTCACGATCAGCCCGCGACCGCGCACCGCGAGCAGCGCCTCGCGCACGGTGACGGGCGCCACACCGAAGCTGCGCGCCAGCTCCGACTCCGACGGCAGGCGCTCGCCGGCGCGCAGATGACCGCGGTTGATGGCATCCACCAGCCGCCGCTCCACCATCTCGGCGCGGCCCTCGTCGCCGATGGGCTGGAACAGGGCCCCCTGCAGCCGATGGGGCTGGCGCGCGCCGGGCCGCGCCCTCGCCGGAGCGCCCGGCGCACCGGTGACGGGGGCGTCGGTCTCCGGGGGAGACGGCAGCGGTTCCATGTCGCTGATTCTTCCACCTCGACGACTTCGGCAACACCACTTGAAATATGTCCTACGGTTTTATATGTTTAAGCGCACCTTCCGAGTTCGACGGAGATCGAGGAGTCCGAGATGGCCACTGCCGCCCCCACCACGCACGAGGCGAACGACGCCTCTGCCGTCAAGGGCAGCGTCTCGCTGCAGTCGCTCACCAAGTCGTTCGGCGAGTTCACCGCCGTGCGCGATCTGGACCTCGAGGTGGCGCCGGGGGAGTTCCTCTCCATGCTCGGCCCGTCCGGCTCGGGCAAGACCACCGTGCTGCGGGTCATCGCGGGATTCGAGGAGGCGACCTCCGGAACCGTCCGTCTCTCCGGCGTCGACGTCACACGGGTGCCGCCGCACGCGCGCAATGTGAACACCGTGTTCCAGGACTATGCGCTCTTCCCGCACCTGACCATCGCCGAGAACGTCGGCTACGGCCTCCGTGTTCGCGGCACCGGCAAGGCCGAGCGCGTGGAGCAGGTCACCGAGTCGCTCCGACGCGTGCGGCTGGATCATGTCGCCGATCGGCTGCCGCACCAGCTGTCCGGCGGTCAGCGGCAGCGCATCGCGCTGGCGCGCGCGCTCATCCTGCGCCCGCAGGTGCTGCTGCTCGACGAGCCGCTCGGCGCCCTGGACAAGCAGCTGCGCGAGCAGATGCAAATCGAGCTGAAGCAGATCCAGCGCGAGGTCGGCATCACGTTCATCTTCGTCACGCACGACCAGGAGGAGGCGCTCACGCTGAGCGACCGCGTGGCCGTGTTCAACAACGGCCGGATCGAGCAGGTCGGCAGCGCACGGGACGTCTACGAGAACCCGCAGACCGAGTTCGTCGCACGCTTCCTCGGCCTGTCCAACCTCATCGAGGCCGCTCTGGCCGAGGAGCTCACCGGCGACCGGCGCACCATGAGCATCCGCCCCGAGCGGGTCCGACTGCAGCCGGCATCCGATCCCCTCCGCGACGGCGATGTCGGCCTGCTCGGCACCGTGCGCGAGGTCGTCTACACCGGTCCGGCGACCCGCTTCCTCATCACGGCGGATGCCGGAGTCGAGCTCATCGCCGAGCAGCCGAACGCACACCACCCCGCGCACGAGCAGGCGCTCGGCCGCGGCGACCACGTCCGCGCCGTGTGGAATCCCACCCACGCCGCGCGGCTTCCCTGAAAACCCCACCGAGAAGCACTGATCCCGAAGGAGCGATCCCATGCGCAAGAAGATCCTGGCAGCCGGGGCGATGGCGGCAGCAGCCGCTCTGGCACTGTCCGGCTGTTCCGGCACCACCGACGCGGCACCCGCGGCGGGCGGTGACGGTCAGCTGAAGATCGACGTCCCCGACATCCCGATGATGGAGAAGCTGGGGGAGAACGAGAAGGAGGTGAACATCATCGCCTGGTCGGGCTTCGTGGAGCCGGCCTGGAGCGACGAGTTCACCAAGATGACGGGGTGCACGGTCAACCGCCGCGTCGCGGGCACCAGCGACGAGATGGTGCAGCTGATGCGCACCGGCGACTACGACCTCGTGTCGGCGTCAGGCGACGCGAGCCTGCGACTCATCGCCGGCGGCGACGTCCAGCCGCTGAACCTGGACCTGATCCCGAACTTCGGCGACGACATCGTCGAGGGCATGAAGGGCCAGATCTACGACACTATCAACGGCAAGTCGTACGGCATCCCGATCGGGCGCGGCGCGAACATCCTGCAGTACAACAGCGAGGTCGTCACCGAGGAGCCGACCAGCTGGGACGTCGCCTGGGAGAAGGACAGCCCGTACGCCGGCAAGGTGATCGCGTACGACGCGCCGATCTACATCGCGGACGCCGCCGTCTATCTGATGGCGCACGAGCCCGAGCTGGGCATCAAGAACCCGTACGCGCTCGACCAGAAGCAGCTGGATGCCGCCATCGACCTGCTCAAGCAGCAGAACGAGATCGTCTCCGAGTACTGGTCCGACCCCGCCGCGCAGATCACGTCGTTCGCCGGCGGCACCACGGTGCTAGGCACGTCGTGGGAGGTGCTGCGCAAGCTGGCCCAGGACGACAAGTTCAAGAGCGTGCTCCCTGAGGAGGGCTCGACCGGCTGGTCGGACGCCTGGATGCTGGCGGCCGAGGCGAAGAACCCGAACTGCGCGTACGCGTGGATGGACTACGCCTCCTCGCCGGAGGTGAACGGCGCGATCGCGATGAACTTCGGCATGGCCCCGGCCAACGCCGCGTTCTGCGACACCAGCGCCGAGGCCAAGGCCCACTGCGACTACTACCACGCCACCGACGAGGAGTACTTCAAGAAGGTGTGGTTCTGGACCACTCCGATCGAGCAGTGCATCGACGGTCGCACCGACGTCACCTGCACGAACTTCCAGCAGTGGACGGACGCCTGGCTCTCGGTCAAGGGCTGAACACGCGCCGGGGGCGGGGCTCGCGCCCTGCCCCCGGACCCTCTTCTTCGACGACAGGATCGACATGAAACGCCGCGCACGGATCGCGGGCCTGCTGGCCCTGCCGATGACCTGGCTCATCGGGATCTACATCTTCTCCCTCGTGATGCTGCTGGTCACCGCGTTCTGGGTGACGGACCCGTTCACCTCGAAGGTGAAGCCCGGGTTCACGATGCGCAACTTCGAGCAGCTGGTCGTCAATCCGGCCTACCTCTCCACCTCGCTGCGCACGCTCGGGATCGCCCTCGCGGTCACCGCGCTGTCGATCCTGGTGTCGGTGCCGCTCGGGATCTTCATGGCGAAGGTCGCCTCGCCCTGGCTGCGCGCGGTGCTCGCCGTCTCCATCACGCTGCCGCTGTGGGCCGGCTACCTCGTGAAGATCCTCGCCATGAGGATCACGTTCACCGAGGAGGGCTTCTTCAACTGGCTGGTCGCGCCGTTCGGCATCCGCGGTCCGGGCTTCAGCCTCTTCACCGCCGTCCTCACGCTGACCTACCTGTGGCTGCCGTACATGGCGGTTCCGGTGTACACCGCGATCCGGCAGCTGCCGCCGAACCTCTTCGACGCGTCCGCCGACCTCGGCGCCGGCTCGTGGCGCACCATCCGCACCGTCGTGCTTCCGCTGATCAAGCCCGCCATCATCGCCGGCTCGGTGTTCACGTTCTCGCTCAGCCTGGGCGACTATCTCGCGGCGCGCTTCGTGGGCGGCGACACCCAGATGATCGGCAGCGTGATCGCCTCGAACATCAACCTCAACCCGCCGCTCGCCGCAGCGTTCTCGGTGGTGCCGATCGCCTTCGTCGTCATCTACCTCGTGAGCGTGCAGCGCACCGGGGCCCTGGAAAGGATGTGACCGCACCATGCTGAGACTGTCTCGCACGTCCAAGATCGTGCTGGGCGCGATCGTCGCCGTCATCCTCGCCTTCATGTACGTGCCGCTCATGCTGGTCGTGCTGAACTCGTTCAACGCCGCGCGGATCGCCAGCTGGCCCGTGCCCGGCTTCTCGCTGGAGTGGTGGGGCAAGGCGTTCGCCAGCGTGCCCGTCCGCCAGGCGCTGCTCAACTCGGTCCTGGTCGCCGCCGGCGCCACCGTCATCGCGGTCATCCTCGGAACGCTGGTCGCGTTCGCACTGCAGCGGTACCGCTTCTTCGGTCAGCGGGCCGTGAACCTGCTCGTGGTGCTGCCGATCGCGCTGCCGGGCATCGTCACCGGTGTCGCGCTCAACAATACGTACAACCAGTTGTTGGAGCCGATCGGCATCCAGGTCGGGTTCTACGGGATGATCATCGCGCACGGCACCTTCTGCATCGTGATGGTGTTCAACAACGTGCTCGCGCGGCTGCGCCGCCTCAACCCGAGCATCGAAGAGGCGTCCAAGGACCTCGGCGCCACCCCGTGGCAGACGTTCCGGCTGGTGACCTTTCCGCAGTTCCGCAGTGCACTGGTGGCAGGGGCGATCCTGGCATTCGCGCTCAGCTTCGACGAGGTGTACGTGACGATCTTCACGGCTCCGCCGGGCGTCGACACGCTGCCGCTGTGGATCATGAACCAGATGGCCAGACCCAACGAGGCGAACGTCGTCAATGTGGTGGCGACCGTCGTGATCCTGTCGTCGTTCATCCCGGTCTGGGTGTCGCAGCGGCTCGGCCGCGACATCACCGAGCGGGACTGAAACCAGGGCGAACGCGGTCGGGCCGAGGGCCGGAGGAGGGTGCACCGCGTTCGCCCTCAGCGCAGGCCTCGCGTTGACCGATGCGCGAGGCCTCGGGTTGTATGGAGGCATGACTGATCGCACAAAGCCCGAGTTCGACGCGCCGACCGGCCCCGCCCCCGCGGAGCTCGTCATCCGCGACATCATCGAGGGAGACGGTGCCGAGGCCAAGCCCGGTGACACGGTCACCGTCCACTACGCAGGCGTCGAGTACGACTCCGGCGAGGAGTTCGACTCCTCCTGGGGCCGCGGCGAGACCATCCAGTTCCCGCTGCGCGGCCTGATCCAGGGGTGGCAGGAGGGCATCCCCGGCATGAAGGTCGGCGGACGTCGCGAGCTGGTCATCCCGCCGCACCTCGCCTACGGACCGGCCGGAGCCGGTCACTTCCTGTCCGGCAAAACCCTGATCTTCATCATCGACCTGGTCGCCGTCGGCTGACCTCGCCCGTCTTCGAGAGCCTCCGTCCGGTCCGTCGGCGGAGGCTCTCGCATGTGCGGGAATAGATGTATGCGCATGCATGTTCCTCTCGGATGAGCCGCGAACAGCGGCGGCCCCGAACTGAGGAGAAGCATCGATGTCCATCCAGATCCCCGGCTACCGCCCTGGCACCTGGGTCCTCGACCCCGCGCACAGCGAGGTCACCTTCAGCGTCCGCCACATGATGATCTCGAAGGTGCGCGGCAGCTTCGGCATCAAGAACGCCACGCTGATCGCCCCGGAGAACCCGCTCGAGGCCAAGGTCGAGGCGAACGTCGACGTCACGTCGCTCGACACCGGCGACGAGGGACGCGACGCGCACCTGCGCTCGGCCGACTTCTTCGACGCCGAGAACCACCCGGTGATGGAGTTCGTGTCGCGCAGCGCACGCGTGGAGGACGGCGACTTCTTCGTGGACGGCGACCTGACCATCCGCGGCGTCACCAAGCCGGTCAGCTTCGCGTTCGACTTCGGCGGTTTCGGCCAGGACCCGTGGGGCAACTACAAGGCCGGCTCGTCGGCGACCACGGTGATCAACCGCGAGGACTTCGGCCTCACCTGGAACGCGGCGCTGGAGACCGGCGGCGTGCTGGTGGGCAAGGACGTCACGATTAGCCTGGACCTGCAGGGCGCCCTGCAGCAGGACTGACGGTCGTCGCTGCCGCGCTGCCGGGCCCCCCGGACCCGCCCATGGCGGGTTCGGGGCCTTGTGCGTCGTCGGCGGCGTGCCGCTATCCGATCGGCTGCTTGAGACCGAAGACCACTCCGGCCGGATCCGTCACGTAGCACACCAGACCCTCGCCCGGGATCTCGTTGATCTCGCCACGCCGTGCGCCGCCGGCGGCTTCCACGTCGGCGACGACGGCGCGAAGATCGTCGACCTCCAGCCAGACGATCACCGGCTGAGCGCTGTGCTCACGGCTCATGACGGCGCCGTCGATCCCTGTCCCGGCCCCGGTATCGAGGAGCCGGTAACCCGGGAGATGAGGGGAGCTTCGGCTCCTCCATCCGAACGCCTCGGCGTAGAACTGTGCAGTCGTGTCGACCGATTCCGACGTGGTCTCGAAGTAGATGATGCGTCCCATGCCCCAACGGTAGAGACGGCGAGCGCGATGGGCTTGAACGAATCATTCACTCTCAGAGGGCCCGAACATCAGCAGGGCGATTCCGTCGAGCCGATCGCGGAACTCGGTCGGCGAGACGCCGGTGTGACGTCGGAACTCGCGAGCGGCATGCGACTCGTCGGCGTAGCCCCTGGCCGCTGCCAGCATCGCCTGCGTGTCGCCTCCGACGCGGTGGAGCAGGCCCGACGTGAATGCGAAGAAGCGTCGTATCGAGGCGTACGCCTTCGGGCTCACTCCGACCCACCGCACGAACGCCCGATACAGCGTTGCGGGGGACACGCCCAGGGCGCTCGCCAGCTCGCTCACCGATACCGCGGGCGGGTCGGCGTCGATCATCGCGGCCGCCGATGCCGCGAGCGCCCTGCCCTGCCGCTCAGACCGCCCCGAACGGGCGCGCCGCGACTCGCTGCGGAGCCATTCATCGAGAGCAACCTTCGGATCGGACGCCAGCGATTGCTTCGTCGGCTCGGTTCGGGCGACGCTCCGGACCAGTTCGGGCACTGCCGGCGCCTGCAGCCACAGCGCCCGGGCTCCCGTGGGCGTGAACTGCACCCCGACATAGTGAGAGGCGCCGCGCTGGGTGATGACGTACGGCTTCTCCGTGGCAGGCAGGAAGACATCGGCGTTGATCTCGGCGCGCGACGCGCCGGCGGCGCAGCGGTACCCGGCAGTTGCCAGACAGAACTGGACCGTACTGCGGCCGTTCGGAATCAGCACGGCTCGCACCTCACCCGGCGGATCCGGGGCGACGGCGACCCAGTAGTGCTCGACGACGTCGGCGAGATCGGGGGAGGGGGTGAGCCGGGCGTACTCCACCGCCTCAACTTACAAAACGAACGAATTCTCCGCCGCATGTCGAGAATCAGCGCACGCAGATCGTCATAGTTGTAGAGGTCGGCATCCGATCGACCCTCGATGAGGAGAACCGCTCATGACCAAGTACATGATGTTGATCTACGCGCCCACCGATCCGGCCCAGGCGGATGCCGCCGGCACCGACATCGAGCGCTGGATCGCCTACGACGCGATGCTGAAGGCGGCCGGCGTGCACGTCTCCGACCATCGGCTGCACGGACCGGAGACGTCCACGACCGTACGCGTGCGCGGGGGAGACACCGTGATCTCCGACGGTCCGTTCGCCGATACGAAGGAGTACCTGGCGGGGTACTACGTCATCGATGCGGGTGATCTGGATGCCGCGATCGCCCTCGCCGCACAGGTTCCTCTGAGCCACTACGGCTCGGTGGAGCTGCGCCCGATCATCCCGACCACCGGGGTCCCGGAGGAGTGACATGACCGGCTTCGACGGCGGTTCAGCACGGGGTGGCGCCCCCGCCGTCGAAGCCGCCTTCCGGGCCCATCATCGCCGGATCGTCGACGGGCTCGCCGGCCATTTCCGAGATCGGCAGCTCGCCGAGGACGTCGTGCAGGACGCGTTCGAGGCTGCGGCTCGAAGCTGGATCATCGACGGTGTGCCGGATCGCCCGGACGCGTGGCTCGTCGTCACCGCGCGCCGGAAGGCGCTCGATCGATTGCGGCGACGGGCTCTGGAGGGCGACCGATTCCGGATGCTGGCGGAGGCCGCCCGCGATGTCGAGTCGGCGTGGGGCCAGAGCGGCGGGTCGCCGATCGCGGACGTCCACCTCCGGCTCATCTTCACGTGCTGTCATCCGGCGCTGTCCGTGGAGAGCCGTGTGGCGCTGACACTGCGCATCGTGTGCGGAATGTCGACAGCCGAGGTGGCGTCAGCGCTGCTCAGCAGCGAGGCGACCATGGCGCAGCGGCTCGCTCGTGCGAAGCGCAAGATCCGTGACGCCAACATCCCGTACCGAGCACCGAACGATACCGAGATCGCGTCGCGTCTTCCCAGCGTGCTCGCGACGATCTATCTCATCTTCACGAGCGGGTATGGGCGTCGGAACGAGGGTCTCTGTGCCGAGGCGATCCAGCTGGGTCGCCTGCTCGCGGCACTCGTGCCAGGGGAGGCCGAGGCGCACGCGCTCCTCGCGTTGATGTGCTTCCATGCTGCACGCCTCGACGCGCGGGAGGCGGACGGGTGCCTGGTGCCGCCGGACCGGCAGGATCGCTCGAGATGGGACGGCGACCTGATGAACGCCGGTTGGGCGGCGCTGCGCCGGATGCGCCCCGGCGCCACTCCGGGCGCCTATCAGCTGCAAGCCCTCATCGCCGCGGCGCACGCAGACGTCACCGGCCGCGGGGACACCGATTGGCCGGTCATCGCCGCGCTGTACGAGAAGCTCTACCGCGTGCACCCTTCTCCGGTCGTCCAGCTGAACCGGGCCGTGGCGGTAGGGATGGCGGGACGCGTCCAGGAGGCGCTGCATCTCATCACACCGCTGCTCGACGATCCCCGGCTCGTGCAGTATCAGCCACTGCACGCCGCTCATGCGGAGCTGCTCCGACGCGTCGGAAGAGGGGAAGCGACGGCCGCGTATCAGGCGGCCCTGTGCCTGACCACCGATGAACTCGAGCGGGCTGAACTCACCCGGCGCATGCTCGACCGGCCGCCGCAGCTCTGACGGGCCGTGCGATGCATCGGCGGGCTGCTGGTAGACTCTTTCAGTTGCCGTTCGATCGGCCGCGGATAAAGAGAGCCCACGCATCAGGCGTCGGGCGCCGCGCAATGAGGGAAAGGGGATCGAATCTATGGCACTGGAAGCAGACGTCAAGAAGGCGATCATCGAAGAGTACGCGACGCACCCCGGTGACACCGGATCCCCCGAGGTGCAGGTCGCAATGCTGACGCAGCGCATCAAGGACCTCACCGAGCACCTCAAGGAGCACAAGCACGACCACCACTCGCGTCGTGGTCTGTTCCTGCTCGTCGGTCAGCGCCGTCGTCTGCTCGGCTACCTCCAGGACATCGACATCGAGCGCTACCGTTCGCTCATCGAGCGTCTCGGACTGCGTCGATAAGACCGATAGGACAGCAGAGCGACCAGCGTTCAATCGCGCAAAACGTTCTTGAGAAGGCCGCCCACCGGTGTGGGCGGCCTTCGTCATTCCCGGGCGGAGGCCGAGCGCGTGCCCACCGGTGACAGCAGGTCCACCGCCGGCCGGCGGATCACCAGGGCGACGACCACGCTGAGGGCCGCAGCGACCCCGATCATCAGCACCAGGCCCGCCGTCCAGCCGCCGGTGACGTCGTGCAGTACGCCGACGAGCAGGCTGCCCGCCCCGGCGAACGCGTAGCCGACACCCTGCGCGAAGGCGGACAGGATGCCGGCCGACGCCTCGTTCGCCGCCTGCCGCACGATCATGGCGAGCGACAGGCCGAACGCGGCGCTCTGCACCACGCCCAGCACGGTGGTGATGGCGAAGTACGACCCGTCGCCCGACGCGAGCCAGGCGAAGGCGATCACCATCACGGCTCCGAGTCCGGGGCCGAACCAGGCCAGGATCCGAGGGCGCTGGGCGAGGATGGGCGCCAGCAGGGTGGGGATGAGTCCGACGATGCTGAACCAGGCCAGCAGCCACCCCGCGGTGACCGGATCCACCCCCCGATCGCCGAGGATCTGCGGCAGCCAGGCGGTGACGGCGAAGAACACCATCGCCTGCAAGCCGAACACCGCCGTGGTCAGCGCCACGGTCGGCAGCGCGTCGCGGGTCACCCGCATGCGCCGGTCGCCGCCAGGGCGCGGTCCCGGATGCCGGGCGATCGCGAACACAGCGAGCAGGGCGATCACAGCGGGCACTGCCCACATTCCCAGGGCGAGCGGCGGGTTGACGGCATCCGACACCGGCACGGTCAGCCCCGCGCCAAGCGCAGCTCCGGCGCTGAACGACATGCTGCTCAGCCCGATCCACAGGCCGCCGGCCGACAGCGACTTCAGGTACTGGGGGAGGAGCGTCCCCGCCGCCATGATGGCCGCGCCGACCAGGAAGGTGCCGATCAGCATCCCGCCCGGCGCCAGCACGCGCATCACCAGCGCCGCCGCCAGAGCGACCATCGTCCAGGCCAGCGTGCGGGTGACACCGAGCCTGCGGGCCACCAGCGGCGGGACGGGCGCGGTCAGACCGAACGCGATCACCGGCAGCGTCGGGAGCAGGCTCGCCTCGACGGCGGTGAGGTCGAACCACGCGGCGGCCTGGTCGAGCAGCGCGGCGGCGGACGTGATCGCCGGCCGAAGGTTCAATCCGATGAGCAGAGCGGTGCCGAGTCCGATCGCCCGGCGGGAAGCCTGGACGCGCCGTGGCTCAGACGCCGACGACACGGAGGCCATCTGCGACGACTCGTCCGTCGTGGATGACGGTGCGATCGGATCCACGGTCCATCACTGCGCTCGTGGGGGTCTCGCCGTCCACGAGCAGCAGATCGGCGCGGTCCCCGACCGAGACGCCGGGATGATCGCCGAGCCCGGCAGGGCGGGCGACGTCGTGCGACATGATGCTCGCACCGCCCATGGTCGCCACCGCCAGCGCCAGCTCGATGTGGTCGTCGCGGCGGAATCCGTTCGTGAACGACAGCTGCCAGGTGCGGTCGAGCATGTCGCAGTTGCCGTAGGGGCTCCAGTAGTCGCGCTGCCCGTCCTCACCGAGCCCCACCCGCACACCGGCCTCCAGCAGCTGCACGAGCGACAGCTGGTGCGGTGCCGGTGGCGCGACGGTCGCCATGGCGATGTCGAGCTCGGCGAACTCCTCGATCAGTCGACGGCTGGTCGCCTCGTTCACAGCGCCGAGGTCGTACGCGTGCGACATCGTGACCTTGCCCTGCATCCCCAGTGCCCTGGTGCGCTCGATGACGAGCTCGGTGGAGAACACGCCGAGCGCACCCGGCTCGTGCAGATGGATGTCGATCTCGACCTGGTACTTCTCGGCGAGCCCGAACACGATGTCGAGATGGCGAGCGGGGTCGCGGTCGAGCTGTGACGGGTCGATGCCGCCCATCACGTCGGCACCCTGCTTGAGCGACTCCTCGAGCCACTCGACCGTGCCCTCCTCGCGCAGGATGCCGGCCTGCGGGAAGGTCATCACCTGCACGTCGGCGTGACCGGCGAACTTCTCCTTCGCGGCCATCACCGCGTCGAACTTCTCCAGCTTGCAGTCCACGTCGACCTGCGCGTAGGAGCGCACCCGCGTGGTGCCGTTCGCGATCATGCGCTCGAGGGTGCCGGCCACGCGGGTCGGCAGATCGATCTCGGCGTCGCGCCAGTTCCGGCGGTCGTTCATCATCATCGCCCACACTCCCGGCGCCCCCGTGTGGGGCCGGAACGGCAGACCGATCCGCGTCGAGTCGAGGTGCACGTGCACATCGCTGAACGAGGGGAGCAGCAGACGCCCGCGGCCGTCGACGTCGTCCGCGCCGGCGGCGGCGGATGCGTCGTGCGGACGGACCTCGGCGATGCGGCCGTCCTCGACGACGACATCGGACGCACCGGCACCCCAGGGACGGACGTTACGAATCAGCATGGATCTTCCTCTCGGTGGCGGTGGCGGTGGCGGTGGCGGCGGTGGCGATCGCGGGGGCGCTGCCTGCGGTCGCGGGGACGGCTGCGGTCGGGGCGGCACGGCCCGCCGCGAACGCGGCCGCCTCGGGGAGATGATGGCACGCCGCGTCGCCGCGCGGGATCTCTTCGATGCACCGGGTCTTCTTCTCGTCGTCCAGCAGCGCGAACACGGGGCAGCGGGTCCGGAACACGCAGCCGCTGGGCGGGTTGGACGGGTGGGGCAGGTCGCCGCTCAGTCGGATGCGACGGCTGCGGTCGGCCGTGGGGTCCGGTGCGGGCACCGAGGACAGCAGCGACTGGGTGTACGGATGCCGGGGTTCGCCGAACACGTCCGAGCTCGGTCCGTGCTCCATGATGCGCCCCAGGTACATCACGGCGACGTCGTGGGCGAAGTGCTTCACGACGGACAGGTCGTGGGCGATGAACACGTACGAGATGCCGGTGTCGGCCTGGATGTCCTGCAGCAGGTTGATGACCTGCGCTTGCACCGAGACGTCCAGCGCCGAGACCGGCTCGTCGCAGATCACGATGTCCGGTTCCAGCGCCAGCGCACGGGCGATGCCGACGCGCTGCTTCTGCCCGCCGGAGAACTCGTGCGGGAACCGGTTGTAGTGCTCCGGCCGCAGCCCGACCCGGTCCATCAGAGACTGGACCCGGTGCTTCATGCCCTCCTTCGGGGAGATCCCCTGGGCGCGCAGCGGAGCGGCGATGGCCGCCCCCACTGTCTGGCGCGGATTCAGCGACGAGGCCGGGTTCTGGAACACCATCTGCACGCGTCGACGGAATTCCTGCAGTTCCCGGTTGCGCAGCCCCGCGACATCCCTGCCGTCGAGCAGGATGCGTCCGGAGGTGGGGGTGAGCAGCCGCATCAGCAGCCGGCCGGTGGTGGACTTCCCGCAGCCGGACTCGCCGACGAGACCGAGCGTCCGGCCGCGCTCGAGGGTGAACGAGACGCCGTCGACCGCCTTCACGTGCGACGTGCCGCGCAGGAAGCCCTTGCTGACGGCGAAGTGCTTGGCCAGGTCTTCGACCTGCAGCAGCGGAGTGCTCATGACACGACCTCCAGGGAAGCGGCGGCCACGGTCTGCGGTGACAGATGGCACCGTGAGCGGTGCGTGCCCGCACCGGTGAGTTCGGGGCGCTCCGTGAAGCAGCGGTCGTCCGGCACCAGGTGCCGCACAGGACAGCGGTCGGCGAACAGGCATCCGGTCGGCAGGTTCAGCAGAGACGGCGGGAAGCCGGGGATCGGGGTCAACCGTCCGCTCTCGTCCGCCATCGACGGCATCGACGCGAGCAGTCCCTTGGTGTACGGATGCGCGGTGTCGAAGAAGGCGTCGTGCACGGCGGCCTCCTCGACGCACTGGCCGCCGTACATCACCACGACGCGCTGGCACACCTCGGCGACCACGCCCAGATCGTGCGTGACGAACACCACGGCGGAGCCGGTCTCGGCCTGCAACGACGCGATGAGATCCAGGATCTGCGCCTGCACCGTCACGTCCAGCGCCGTGGTCGGCTCGTCGGCGATGAGCAGCTCCGGCTCGCAGATCAGCGCCATCGCGATCATCGCGCGCTGGCGCATGCCGCCGGAGAACTCGTGCGGGTAGGCGTCGTAGCGCGACACGGGGTCGGGGATGCCGACGCGCTGCAGCATGTCGATCGCCTGCGCCTTCGCCGCCTTGGCGCTGACGGCGTTGTGCACGCGGTACGCCTCGGCGATCTGGCGTCCCACCGTGTAGAACGGGTGCATGGCCGAGAGCGGGTCCTGGAAGATCATTCCGATCCGCTTCCCCCGGTACGGGCGCATCTGGTTCTCGCTGAGCGGCACCAGGTCGACGCCGTCGAAGAGGATCTGGCCCGAGACCCGAGCGCTGGTTCCCTTGAGCAGGCCCATCAGCGTCTGGCTGGTGACGGTCTTGCCGGAGCCGGACTCGCCGACGATGCCGACGGTCTCGCCGCGCTGCAGCGTCAGATCCATGCCGTTGACGGCGTGGACCAGGCCGTCGTCAGTGGGGAAGGCGACCCGCAGGTCGCGGATGTCGAGGAACGGGGTGCCCATCAGCGGACCCTCACTCTCGGATCGATGCTTGCGTACACGACGTCGACGATGACGTTCGCGGTGATGATGAAGAAGGCGGCCAGCATCGTGATCGCCATGGTGACCGGCAGGTCCCCCGAAGTCGCCGCGCGCACGGCGGTGAAGCCCAGGCCCGGGACCGAGAAGATCTGCTCGGTGAGCACCGCGCCGCCGAGGAGCGCGCCGATGTCGAGGCCGAGCATCGTGATGATCGGGGTGATCCCGGCGCGCACGCCATGCCGGAAGGTGATCTCGCGTCGACCGAGCCCCTTCGCGCGCGCCGTGCGCATGAAGTCCTCTCCGAACGTCTCGATCATGTTGTTGCGGGTGATGCGGATGTACTGCGCGCTGAACAGGATCGCCAGCGCGATCCACGGCAGCAAGTAGTTCATCGTCCAGGCGCCTGGTCCGGCGGGACCGAACGGGGTGGCGATCTGGTTGCTTGTGAACGGCAGCCAGTGCAGTGTGCTGACGAAGACGAGCAGCAGGATGAGGCCGGTGACCGGCACCGGGAGGGAGACGCCGACGGAGGCGGCACCGACGATCAGCTTGTCGGTCGTGCGGCCCTTGCGCAGCGCGGCGAGCAGGCCCAGCCCGACTCCGGCGACCGTCCACAGCACCACGGCGCCGACGGAGATGGAGATCGTGTAGGGGAGTGCGCGAGCGATCACGTCGGCGACGTTCTCGTTGGTCTGGAAGGACTTGCCCAGGCACGGCCAGGAGCACAGCTGCTCCGAGCCGGGGGCGCCGATCATGCGGTCGGCGAAGAACCCGGACAGGTACGCGATGTACTGCTCGAAGAACGGCTTGTCCATGCCGAGCGCGACGCGCGCCTCGGCGATGCGCTCCGGGGTGCATTCCTGACCGCACGCCGCGGCGGCGGGGTCTGCGGGGCCGACCTGGAAGAGCGCGAACGTGACGAAGCTCACGACCAGGAGCAGGACGATCAGCGCGACCGCCCGTCGTACGAGGAATCTGAACATTGCTGTCCCGTGCGGGGGCCGGCCGGTCGGCCGGCCCCCGCCCTTTCAGATGCTGGCTCGGGTCGTCACTTCGCGACGCCGATGATGGACAGATCGATGCTTCCGAAGAAGTAGCCCACTTGGGCGTTGCGGATCTTCGATCCGACGACGCTGTTGGTGAACGTGCGGATCAGCGGCACGATCGGGTACTGCTCGGTGGCCTTGTTGTACAGCTCGGTCCACTTGGTGTTGAGCTCCTCCGAGGTGCCGTTGGTGTCGCGCAGCTGGTACATCGCCGCGGAGATCTCCTCGTCGTGGAACCGCGGGATGTTGCTGAAGCCGTACGTGGTGCCGTCCAGGCTCGGGCCGAGGTTCGGGTCCACCGTGGTGCGGGTGGATCCGGACGCGGCGCCACCGCACCAGCCGGAGCGGGCGATGTCCGGCATCTGGTCGCCGGCGAGGGTCGTGTAGTAGTTCGGCGCCGGGATGGCGACCATCTGCAGATCGATGCCGAGCTCCTTGAAGTTTTGCTGCAGCACCGTGCCGAGGTTCTTGTAGCGCTCGGCGGAGTTGGCGTAGCCGTAGGTGAGGGTCGCGGGGACCTCCTTGCCCTCGAGCAGCTTCTTCGCCTCCTCGAGCTTCGGCTTGCCCTTCGGATCCAGGTCGATCGTCGGCTCGATCCAGCCGACCTGCTGGTCGTTCAGGTACGAGTTGGTCAGCTTGCCGAACCGCTGGCCGCCGTACTGCACCTGGATGGAGGAGCGGTCGATGGCCAGGGCAAGGGCGTGACGGACGTCGGGGTCGGTGATGGTCTCGGTGTTGAAGTTCAGCACGTCGGTGCAGCCCAGCAGGCCCGAAGCCGTGCGCGAGGCGATCGCCGCGTCGGCGAGCCGTGACGCGTCGGACGCCTGCAGGGCGCCGTTGGCGTCGAGCGTGATCGCGGTCGGGTCGGCGTCCGACAGCAGCTGCTGGCTGATGGTCGCCTGCGCGGTCGACAGCGAGAACGTGAACGTGTCGGGCAACGCGGTGCGGTTCTCGTCAGTGGCCGGGTCCCAGTGCGGGTTGCGGACGAGCTTGAGCTCGCGGCCGCGCTCGTACGACTCGATCATGTACGGGCCGGACGAGATCGGGTGGTTCGTGTAGTCCAGCTTGGTGTCCTTCGCCCGCGGGACCGGGGCGCTGTTGGACCGCGATGCGAGGGCGGGGAAGTCCGGGTACGGCTGCTTGAGGTGGAAGACGATCGTCTTCTCGTCCGGTGCCTCCACGGCGGCGAGGTCGCCGTCGGTGTACGGGCCCTTGTAGGTGTCGGCGTCCAGGACCGCGTTCAGCTCCTGCGGGGCCTGGGTGTATACATCGCGGGCGAAGGTGCGCTCGATGCCGTACTTGATGTCAGCCGCGACGATGGGCGTGCCGTCCTCGTACTTGAGTCCGTCCTTCAGCGTGTACGTCCAGGTCAGGCCGTCCTCGGACACCTTGCCGGTGTCGGTGGCCAGGTCAGGGACGATCTCGGGCGGCTGACCGGCGGTCTCCTTCGCCATCGTCAGGGTGCGGTAGTACAGCTGGCCGACGTTGGCGGTCTGCACGTAGTTGCTGTTGCCGGGGTCGAGCGTCTGGAAGTCGCTCGACATGAGCACGTTGACGTTCCCGCCCTTCTCGGTGAATCCGGGCTGGACCACCTTCGCGGCGTACGGGTCGTTCTGACCGCCCTGGCCGGTGCCGGGCGGGTTCTGCGCGCCGGTGCTGCACCCGGTGACGACCAGGACGCACGCCAGTGCGGCGGCGGCGAGCAGATGACTGCGGTGTCTCATGACTCGGTTTCTCTTTCGGTGAGGGATGGGGGATGGGAGGAAGGGTCAGTGCCGGGAGGCCTTCGGGTCGAGCGCGTCCCGGACGGCGTCGCCGAGCAGGTTGAAGGCGAGCACCGTGACGATGAGGGCGACACCCGGCACCATGAGGAACCAGGGATCGCTGAGGTACCAGTTGCCGGCCTGCGCGGCGTTCAGCATCTGCCCCCAGGAGGGGGTCGGGTCCTTGACGCCGACGCCCAGGAACGACAGCGCCGCCTCGGCCGAGATGTTGGCGGGGATCAGCATGGTGCCGTACACGAGGACGACGCCGAGCACGTTCGGGATCACCTGCGTGAAGATGATCGTGCGGTGCGACGCGCCGTAGCTGCGGGCCGCCTCGATGTACTCCTGCTCGCGGATGCTGAGCACCTGCCCGCGGACGACGCGGGCGAGGTAGGCCCAGCCGAAGAATCCGAGGATCAGCACCAGAGACGCGATCGGCACGAAGCTGCCCTGCCCGAACGGGGTGTCCCGGAGCCGCGACTGCAGGATCGGCGTCAGCGACAGCACGAGAAGCAGGTGCGGGAAGGCGAGGAAGAGATCAATGAGCCGGCTGATCACCATGTCGACCTTGCCGCCGAAGTAGCCGGCGGCGGCACCGAGCACGGTGCCCAGCACGACGGAGACCAGTGTGGACAGCAGGGCGATCAGCAGGGACACCTGCGCGCCGTAGGCGAGCCGGGCGAACAGATCGCGTCCCAGACCGGGCTCGACGCCCAGCCAATGCTCCGCGGACGGATACATGTACTCCGGCAGCGGCAGCCCCGGGGTCATGAAGTTGTCCAGCACCTCGGGACCGGTGCGGGTGGTGTAGGGGTCCTGTCCCTCGATCGCCACCAGCACAGGGGCGAGCAGCGCGAACAGCACGATGGCCACCACCACGCCGAACGAGACGAGCGCAACAGGGCTCCTGCGGATGCGCAGCCAGGCGGTTCCGAGCAGCGAGCGGCCCGTCGCGATGCGCGGGGAGGCGGTGAGCACCTCGGTCTTGGGTGCCTGCACAGGTGTAGCCGTCACGATCTTCCTCGATTGTTCCGGGTCAGGGATTCCAGAATTGTATACCAGCACAGCATGAGCACAAGTGCGGAATGAGAGTTTTCGCGCAATCGCTTGCCCGATGGTGAGGCGATGGATAAGTTTTGGATACCAAACAGCAGAAAGGGCCGCCGTGCGCACTCTCATCACCGCCGACCACGTCCTCGCCTTCGACGGCGTGTCGCACACCGAGCTGCGCGACGGCGCGGTGGTCGTGGAGGACGAGCGGATCGCGTTCGTGGGCAGCAGGGCGGCATGCCCGCGTGACGTCGACGACCGGATCGACCTCGGCGAGAGCCTGCTCATGCCGGGCCTGATCGATCTGGATGCGCTCACCGACATCGACCACCTGATCCTGGACTCGTGGGGCGACGTCCCACACGGCAGGCGGCTGCAGTGGTCCAGCGACTGGTTCGACCGGCGCCGCCACGTGTTCACCGCGGAGGAGCGCCGCCGCATCCGCGAGATCGCCCTGGTGCAGCTGGCGTTGCACGGCATCACCAGCTACATGCCGATCGCCTCGGAAGTGCACTCGGCGTGGGCGGAGGAGGCCGACGACTTCTTCGCCATGGCGGAGTACTCACGAGGACTGGGGCTGCGAGGTTTCCTCGGGCCGTCCTACCGCTCCGGGGTGAACGTCGTGACGACGGAGGGCCAGCGCACGGTCCGCTTCGACGAACCCGAGGGTGAGGCGGGGCTGGCCGACGCGCTGCGCTTCTTCGACGAGGTGCTCTCCTGGGCGGATCCGCTGCTGACGCCGGTACTGCTGCCGTGCCGCATCGAGACGCTCACGCCGGAGCTGCTCGCCGCGACCGCGGCCGCGGCCGCCGAGCGGGGTGCGCTCGTGCGGCTGCACGCGCTGCAGTCCGCGTTCGAGCGCGACTGGATCGTCCGTGCGCACGGACGCACACCGCTGGAGCTCATCGAGGCGCAGGGCCTGCTGAACGACCGGCTGATCATCCCGCACGGGGTCTTCCTCGACGTGAACCCGCAGGTGCACGGCGAGGACCGGGGCGACCTGGATCGGCTGGTCTCGGCCGGGGTGTCGATCGTGCATTGCCCGCTCACCAACGCCCGTTACGGCTCGGAACTGGAGACGTTCGCGCGGTACCGCGACGCTGGTCTGACCATCGCGCTGGGAACCGACTCGTTCCCGCCAGACCTGATCCGCGGCATCGACACCGGTGTGTCGGTCGCGAAGGTGCAGAACCGGGACCTCTCGAAGGGCGATCTCGCCCGGTACGTCGAGGCTGCCACCCTGGGCGGGGCCGCGGCGCTGCACCGCCCGGATCTCGGCCGCATCGCCGTCGGGGCTGCGGGCGACCTGACGGCCTTCCGCCTCGACGACGTGCGGCTGGGACCGATCGAGGACCCGCTGCGGAACCTCGTCCTGGCCGGCTCCGCGCGCGACGTGCGGATGACGATGGTCGCCGGCCGCGTCGTCGTGCGCGACGGCATCCTCCCCGGTGTGGACCTCGAGGAGGTGCGACGGGACTCGCAGCGGCTGTTCGCGAAGATGCGCGCGGCGTACGCGGAGCGCGACCATCGCGCCGGGGAGGGCGGTGAGCTGTTCCCGCCGGTGTTCCCGCTATCCTCGTCCGAAGCGGAGTGAGGGGATGTCTGGGGTGGCGACGGCGCGCGCGAAGGAGGACCGGACCGCATTGGCGGACCGCGTCTACGACGATCTGCTGAGGGCGATCGTCACGGGGGAGCTGAGCCCCGGGGCGTGGCTCAAAGAGCGCGAGCTGTCGGAGCGCTTCGACGTCTCCCGCATCCCGGTGCGGCAGGCCCTGCAGCGTCTCGAATCCGAGGGGTTCGTCGTGACGACCCCGAACCGCGGAGCGAAGGTGACGCCGGTCACCCGCGCCGACATCGAGGACCTGTTCGACGCCCGGCTGTGCATCGAGCCGTTCGCGGTGCGCCGCGCCGCCGAACGCGTGCGCGACGGCGAACCCAGCGACCGGCTGCGCGAGGTGCTGGATCAGGCGCTGCATCCCCGCGAGCACGCGGAGCTCGGAGCGGCCAACCTGCGCTTCCACGTCGAGATGGTCCGGCTCTCCGGCAACAGCCTGCTGCTGCGCAGCCTGACGCCGATGATCGGCCGGATGGAGTGGATCTTCCGTCTCACGCAGAGCGCGCTCGAGCGTGAGCACGCGATGGAGCACCAGCAGCTGTTCGACTCGATCGCCGCTGGGCGGCCGGAGTTGGCCGCCGCGCAGGCCTTCGCTCACATCGAGTTGGCGCGTGAGCCGCTGATCGCCGCGCTCGCCGACATCCTGGAGTGGTGATCAGCTCCGGCGCGACCCGGTCGGATCGTCGCGATGGTCGCCGGTCGTGACCAGTGAGGCGTCGGCGAACATCCACCGCGGGCGGGGCTCGATGAGCGGACGGAACACCGTGCGCACCGGGCGGGACGACAGCAGCAGGGTGATTCCGACGGACAGGATCGTGATCAGCGGCAGCCAGAACCAGGTGGGGTCGAGGCCGCGCAGCACACCTGATTCCCGGAACGGGTACAGCACGAACGAGTGCAGCAGATAGACGTACATCGTGTACTGGCCGAACCGGGTCCACCAGCGGGTGCTGCGTGGCACCAGCGCGAAGAACGCGGCACCGAGGACGATGGCCAGGCACATCAGCACCAGGCGCAGGCCGCCCGCCCACCACTGCTCGCCGCCGAGATCGGCGTAGGAGTCCTCGTAGAAGAACCAGTGCCGCAGGTCGATCTGCTGCCACAGCGGCAGCCAGCGCCAGCACACGAACGCCCACAGTCCCAGGACCGCGACCGCCGCGACCCGCACCCACCATGGGCGGCGTTCGACGAGCTGGAGGCGCCGGACCACGTCTCGTTCGCGCAACCACCATCCGAACGTGAAGAAGAACATCAGCCCCAGCGTGCGGGACAGTGAGAACGTGCTGTTCACGTTTCCGAGGTAGCCCACGCCGATCGAGATCGCGAGCGCCCACAGCAGCGGCCAGCGCAGCAGCGCGAGGTACGGCAGCACCAGGCGGAAGATGCCGAGGGCGAGCAGGAACCACAGCGTCCACGACGGCTGGGTGAGATTGGGGTTCGCCTCCCCCTCGACGAGCCACTTCGTCAGCGTCCACAGCAGCTCGAAGACGAGGTAGGGCAGCAGGATGTCGGTGATCACCCGAGCCATCTGCCGCCGGGTCGGGCTGGTCGATTTCGAGAAGTAGCCGGAGATGAGCGCGAACGCCGGCATGTGGAAGGCGTAGATCCACAGATAGAACGCGTATGCCACGTCGGAGTCGTAGATCAGGCGCTGTGTCCCGTGGCCGAGCACCACGAGCACGATGCACGCGAACCGGGCGTTGTCCCAGAACGGCACCCGCCGCCGCGGGCGAGGGACGGGGCCGGTGGCCGTCGGCGGCTGCTGCGCGGGACTGCTCATGGATCGAGGGTACCGGCGGGAATAATGTTGTGCCTGTCGCGTTGGATCAATTACATTCACATGAATAGAGCGGATGCCCACCGGCATCCCGATCGGAGAGAACCATGAGCGAGCACAGCGCGATGCAGTTCGGCATCATGTCGGTCAGCGACATCACGCAGGACCCGACCACGGGTGTCACGCCCAGCGAACGCGAGCGCATCCAGGCGACGCTGACGATCGCCAAGCACGCCGAGGAGGTGGGTCTGGACGTCTTCGCGATCGGTGAGCACCACAATCCGCCGTTCTGGTCCTCCAGTCCCACGACGTTCCTCGCGGCCGTCGCCGCGCAGACCGAGCGCCTGATCGTCTCCACCTCGACCACGCTGATCACGACGAACGACCCGGTGCGCATCGCCGAGGAGTACGCGATGCTGCAGCACGTGTCCGGCGGACGTATGGACCTGATGCTCGGCCGCGGCAACACCGGCCCGGTCTACCCGTGGTTCGGCAAAGACATCCGTCAGGGTCTGCCGCTCGCGATCGAGAACTACGCGTTGCTGCACAAGCTGTGGCGTGAGGACGTCGTCGACTGGGACGGCAAGTTCCGCACCCCGCTGCAGGGCTTCACCGCCACGCCGCGACCGCTCGACGGCGTCGCTCCGTTCGTGTGGCACGGCTCGATCCGCACCCCCGAGATCGCCGAGCAGGCCGCGTACTACGGCGACGGGTTCTTCGCCAACAACATCTTCTGGCCCAAGGAGCACTACCAGCGCCTCATCGAGCTGTACCGCCAGCGGTATGCGCACTACGGCCACGGCACCCCGGAGCAGGCGATCGTCGGTCTCGGCGGCCAGGTGTTCATGCGGGCGAACTCGCAGGACGCGGTCAACGAGTTCCGCCCCTACTTCGACAACGCCCCGGTGTACGGCCACGGTCCGAGCATGGAGGACTTCACCGAGATGACGCCGCTGACGGTGGGCTCGCCGCAGCAGGTCATCGACCGGTACGCCGCGATGCGCGACCACTTCGGCGACTACCAGCGCCAGCTGTTCCTGATGGACCACGCCGGCCTGCCGCTGAAGATCGTGCTCGAGCAGCTCGACATCCTCGGCAGCGAGGTGGTGCCGGTGCTGCGCCGTGAGCTGGCGCGCAACCGACCGGCATCCGTGCCCGACGCGCCGACCCACGCCGCCCGTGTGAAGGCGGTCTACGGCGACGGCCCGTCGCGCGAGGCGCGGCCTGCGCCCAACCGTGGCGACAACCTCACGGCCGGCTCGCCGTACCAGGACGCGCCGGCGACGGCATCCGGCTCGGCGTTCGGCGCCGCCGCCAGCAGGAAGGGAGCCTGACATGACCGAGCGCAGGATCGCCGTCGTCTCGGCCGGCCTGTCGAACCCGTCGTCGACCAGGATGCTGGCCGACAGGCTGGCGGCGGAGACCGCCAAGGCCCTCATGCAGCGCGAGGTGCAGGTGAAGGTGGACATGATCGAGCTGCGCGACCTCGCGCACGACATCACCAACAACCTGCTCACCGGCTTCGCCCCACCGGCACTCGAGGAGGCGATCAACCGGGTCGTCTCCGCGGATGCCGTGATCGCGGTCACCCCGATCTTCTCGACGAGCTACTCCGGCCTGTTCAAGTCGTTCATCGACGTGCTCGACCCCGATGCACTCACCGGCAAGCCGGTGCTGATCGGCGCGAACGCCGGAACAGCACGGCACTCGCTGGCGATCGACTACGCCATCCGCCCGCTGTTCACGTACCTGCACGCGGAACCCGTGTCCACCGGCGTGTTCGCCGCCTCCAGCGACTGGGGCGCCAGCGCCGACGACGTGGCACCGCTCAGCGCCCGCGTGGAACGTGGCGCACGCGAGCTGGCAGAGGCGATCCTCCGCCGTGAGCCCGCCAAGGACGCCGACCCGTACGACCCGGCGACCTACCTCGGCGAAGGCCGGTCGTTCGGCCACCTGCTCGGCGGTCTCGCGGGGGAGTGAACCCGTCCACCCGGCCGGCTGACAGCGGCCGGCCGGGTGCGGGATGATGGTCGGCATGGACATCGCCGTCGCGGGAGGGACCGGGGTTGTCGGATCCCGGATCGTGAGGATCGCGCAGGCCCGCGGGCACGCCACTCGAGCGCTGAGCCGCAGCGCCGGCGTCGACGTCCGCACCGGCGTCGGCCTGGAGGGCGCGCTGCGCGGAGCGGATGCCGTCATCGACGTGCTGAACATCGAGACGCTCAGCGAGAAGGCAGCCACCCGGTTCTTCCGCACCGCCACGTCCAACCTGCTGGACGCCGAGGGCAGGGCAGGGGTCGAGCATCACATCGCTCTGTCCATCGTCGGCGTCGACCGCGTGCCGCACGGCTACTACGGCGCCAAACTCGCCCAGGAGGGGCTCGTCGCCTCGCACGCCGTCCCGTGGACGATCCTGCGAGCCACGCAGTTCCACGACTTCGCCGCCCAGATGCACGCGCGGCTCGCGTTCGGGCCCGTGCACCCGGTGGCGCACATGCGCACGCAGCCGGTCGCCGTCGACGAGGTCGCCGCGCGGCTCGTCGATCTGGCCGAGGGCTCGCCGCAGGGGCGGGCGCGTGACCTCTCCGGACCGCAGGAGGAGGACCTCGCCGACATGATGCGGGCGTGGGCCCGGCGCAGCGGCGGGCGAGGCTGGATGCCGCGGATCCGCGTACCCGGCGCCTTCGGTGCGGCGATGCGGGACGGCAGCCTGCTCCCCGGGCCGGATGCCGAACGCGGGCGCGTCACATTCGAGGAGTGGCTGGCGGCGCAGCCCGTGGGCTGAAGCGACCGCCTGCCGCTCTGACGCTCAACCGCTCTTGCGACGGAACTCGCGCTTCATCTGCGGGGCGTGGGTGGCGTGTACGGCGGAGTCGCCGTCGAGGTGGGCCTCGCCGTTGCGGTTGCGTGCGTTCTTCTTGTCGAGCGCTTCCTTGAACTTGCGCTTCATCTCGTCGGAAGAGACTGCCTTGTCTTCGCTCATGGCGTCAGCCTAGCCCGGATGCCGCGCCGTGTGCGCCGATCGCAGCGAGTGAATCGGATCACAGCGGGGTGCGCCGACGCAGGGCCAGATCGAGCAGCAGACCGATGCCGACGGCGACCGCCACCGACACCAGGATCGCCGGGACCGGGCCGCCGGGGACCACCGCCGCCACGACGGCACCGATCGCCGCCTGGTATGACGCCCAGCCCAGCGCCGCGGCCCCGGCCAGGGCGAGATAGCGCGCCGGGTGCATTCGTGCCACACCGGCCACGAGGTTCACCGCGAGCCGGGCGAACGGCACGAACCTCGCGGTGAACAGCACCGTCGCCGCGCCGCGCTCAAGGCGCGCGTGCGCCCAGGCGAGCGCGGCGCGCACCCTCGCGGCACGCATCCAGCGCCAGCGGTCCACGCCCGCCAGGCGGCCGAGCAGGTAACAGGCCACATCACCGAGCCACGCCGCGCCGGCCGCGACCGCGATCACCGCCGCGAGCCGTCCCGCGCCGTGCGGGAGGGCGAGAGCGCCGAGCGCCGTCACGGCGATCTCACCCGGGACGACCACCAGGAACGCGTCGCCCAGCACGAGCGCGGCCATCACAGCGAGCCCCCACGGTCCGGTCAGAACGCTCAGCACGGGTTCGGGCAGCATGAGGCCACTGTGCCCCGCCGAGGTGAACATCAGCGGTCCGGAAGCTGGCCGGTGACCGGCATCCGTTCGTCCGGTGAACTCTTGGCGAAGCCGCCGCCCACGGCACCGCTCGTGCGTGCACTCCGGGGGATCCTGGCAGCGTGAGAGTGGCGATCGTGACCGAGTCCTTCCTCCCGCACATGAACGGCGTGACCGGGTCGGTGCTGCACATCCTGCGGCACCTGGAGCGGGCCGGCCATGACGCGCATGTGATCGCCCCCGCCGCGCGCGACATGCCGGTGCGCTCCGGCGCCGCCCGGGTCGAGCCGGTCGCCTCCCTGCCGCTGCCGGGTTACCGGCATGTCAGGGTGGGCACGTCGTCGACGAACAGGGTGACCGAGGCTCTGCGCCGGTTCGAGCCGGATGTCGTCCATCTGGCGTCGCCGTTCGCGCTCGGCTGGCGCGGGGTGCTCGCCGCCGAGCGTCTCGGCATCGCCTCCGTCGCGGCCTATCAGACCGACGTCGTCGCGTACACCAGCCGCTACGGGGCCGCGGTGACGCGCTCGTTCGCCGAGGCTCACATCGGCCGCCTGCATCGGCGCGCCACCCTCACCCTCGCGCCGTCGACGCAGTCCGAGGCGCAGTTGGCGCGTCTGGGTGTCGACCGCGTCCGGAGGTGGGGCAGGGGAGTGGACGCCGAGCGCTTCCACCCCGATCGACGGTTGCAGGCCTGGGTGCACCGCGCGGACGGCCGGACGGTCGTCGGCTACGTCGGACGGCTCGCGCCGGAGAAGCAGGTGGAGGACTTGGCCGCACTCGCCGCGCTTCCCGGCATCCGTCTGGTCATCGTCGGCGACGGCCCCGCCCGGCCGCGGCTGGAGACGCTGCTGCCGGATGCCGTCTTCCTGGGGCACCTCTCGGGTGCGACGCTCGCCGAGACCATGGCATCCTTCGACATCTTCGTGCACCCGGGGGAGAGCGACACCTTCGGACAGACGCTGCAGGAGGCGCACGCCAGCGGGGTGCCCGTCGTCGCCACGGGGCGGGGCGGCCCGCTCGACCTCGTCAGGATGGGCGTCGACGGATGGCTGTACCGCCCCGGCGACCTCGACGACCTGCGGATGCGTGTCGCCGACCTCGCCGGCGACACGCGCAAGCGCCAGGCGTTCGGACGCGCCGGCCGAGCCGCCGTCGAGGATCGCTCCTGGGACGTCGTGTGCGACGAGCTGCTCGGGCACTTCGAGGATGCGCGCCGGCTGCACGGGATCGACAGCCGGATGCGACGTCCGCGCACGCCGCGCCCGGAGCTGCCGCGGAGTGAGCCCAGACGACCGTGGCAGCGGTACATCGCCCTCGGCGACTCGCTCACCGAGGGGTTGTGCGACCCCGCGCCGGACGGTGCGCTGCGCGGCTGGGCCGACCGGCTCGCCCTGCTGCTGTCCGCGGATGCCGGGCTGCACTACGCGAACCTCGCCGTGCGCTCGCAGCGGGTGGGCGGGGTGTGCGGCGACCAGCTGCGCCGAGCGCGCGAACTGCGGCCCGACCTGGTGTCGATCCTGGTGGGCGCGAACGACCTGGTGCGGGTGCGCGCCGATCTGGACGCGCTCGTCGCGGAGTTGGAGGCCGGCGTCGTGCAGCTGCGCGAGGATGGCGCCGACGTCGTGCTGGTCACACCCTTCCTGCCTCGTCGCGTGGAGTCGGCGTTCTTCGCGCGGCGGTTCGCGGACTTCGCCGGCGAGCTCGCGCGAGTCGCATCCCGCACGGGCGCGATCCTGGTGGACACCGACCTGCATCCGCAGCTGGGGGAGCGGGCGAACTGGGCGGAGGACCTGGTGCACCTCTCCAGCCGCGGCCACCGGCTGCTCGCCTACCTGGTGGCCGAGCGACTGGGCGTCCCGCACGCGCAGGCGCTGGGCGCACTCGACGAGGTGCTGCACGAGCACGAACGGCTCACCCGCCGGCTGTGGTGGCGCCGGCACGCCTTGCCGTGGATGTGGCGCCGACTGCGGGGGAGGGTCGCCGGCGACGGGCGCTCGGCGAAGCACGGCGACTACGTGTACATCGGCCGATCGAATGTGCACGATCCGGCCGCCGCGCCGTCTTGATGGACTCGGGGTCTTCGGCCGCCCAGGTGCCCCCTGCTAGGCTGGATGCGGTTGCCTGTGGCATCCGTCAACTGCATACAGGCTGACACGGAGCGGTCGGCTGAGAAGCTGGTCCCCTGTGGTGGGTTCCTCGTCGCACACGGCGCCGGGTGATCTTCTACTGGTGGCCAGCGCAGGCGAGATTCGCGGGAGTGCCCGCGCGCTTATATCTGTCCGCATCCGCTCCTTCGCACCTACTCGCGCACCATACGGGTCCGCGAGCCTAAACAAAGAAGGAGAGACCTCTTGGAAGGTCCTGAAATCACCGCCACCGAGGCCGTTCTCGACAACGGCCGCTTCGGCACCCGCACCGTCCGGTTCGAGACGGGTCGTCTCGCGCAGCAGGCGCAGGGCGCCGTCGCCGCGTACCTCGACGGCGAGACCATGCTTCTGTCGGCCACCAGCGCCTCGAAGCACCCGCGTGAAGGGTTCGACTTCTTCCCGCTGACCGTCGACGTGGAGGAGCGCTCCTACGCCGCCGGCAAGATCCCCGGCTCGTTCTTCCGCCGCGAGGGCCGTCCCTCCACCGAGGCGATCCTGGTGTGCCGCCTGATCGACCGTCCGCTGCGTCCCTCGTTCGTCGAGGGTCTGCGCAACGAGGTCCAGATCGTCATCACCGTGCTGTCGATCGCGCCGGGCGAGTTCTACGACGCCCTCGCGATCAACGCCGCATCGGCGTCGACCCAGATCTCGGGCCTGCCGTTCTCCGGCCCGATCGCCGGCGTGCGCCTGGCGTTCATCCCCGGTCACGGCGAGCACGCCGACCAGTGGGTCGCGTTCCCGAACGCCGAGCAGGTCGACCAGGCCGTGTTCGACCTGGTGGTCGCCGGTCGCGTCGTCACCAAGTCGGACGGCTCCGAGGACGTCGCGATCATGATGGTCGAGGCCGAGGCCACTGAGAACAGCTGGAACCTCATCAAGGCCGGCGCGACCAAGCCCAACGAGGACATCGTCGCGCAGGGACTCGAGGCGGCCAAGCCGTTCATCTCGCAGCTGGTGAAGGCGCAGGCCGAGCTGGCCGCCACCGCCTCGAAGGAGCCGGGCGTCTACCCCGTCTTCCCGGCGTACAGCCAGGAGGTCTACGACTTCGTCGCCGGCCGCGCCTACGACGAGCTGGTGAACGTCTACCAGATCGCCGACAAGCAGGAGCGCCAGAGCGCCGACGACGCGATCAAGGACCGCGTCCGCAACGAGCTCATCGAGGCGACCGAGGCCGGGAACCTCCCGGCGGCGGCGCCGCTGGAGTTCGCGGCCGCGTACAAGTCGGTCACCAAGAAGATCGTCCGCGGGCGCATCCTCACCGAGAACGTCCGCATCGACGGCCGCGGCCTTGCCGACATCCGTCCGCTCGACGCCGAGGTGCAGGTCATCCCTCGGGTCCACGGCTCGGCGATCTTCCAGCGCGGCGAGACCCAGATCCTGGGCGTCACCACGCTGAACATGCTCAAGATGGAGCAGCAGATCGACTCGCTGTCGCCCACCACGAGCAAGCGCTACATGCACCACTACAACTTCCCGCCCTACTCGACCGGTGAGACCGGCCGTGTCGGGTCGCCGAAGCGTCGTGAGATCGGGCACGGCTTCCTCGCCGAGCGCGCCCTCGTGCCGGTGCTGCCCAGCCGCGAGGAGTTCCCCTACGCCATCCGCCAGGTCTCCGAGGCCCTCGGGTCGAACGGTTCGACCTCGATGGGCTCGGTGTGCGCCTCGACTCTGTCGCTGCTGAACGCGGGTGTGCCGCTGCGCGCCCCCGTCGCCGGCATCGCGATGGGCCTGGTCTCCGACGAGGTCGACGGCGAGACCCGCTACGCGGCGCTGACCGACATCCTCGGCGCCGAGGACGCCCTCGGCGACATGGACTTCAAGGTCGCCGGCACCAGCGAGTTCGTCACCGCGATCCAGCTGGACACCAAGCTCGACGGCATCCCGTCGTCGGTGCTGGCGGGTGCCCTGACCCAGGCTCGCGACGCGCGTCTGACCATCCTGAACGTCCTGAACGCCGCGATCGACTCGCCGGACGAGATGGCGCCGACCGCGCCGCGCGTCATCAGCGTGCAGATCCCGGTGGACAAGATCGGCGAGCTGATCGGCCCGAAGGGCAAGACGATCAACGCGATCCAGGACGAGACCGGCGCGCAGATCTCCATCGAGGAGGACGGCACTGTGTACATCGGCGCGACCGACGGCCCCTCGGCCGAGGCCGCCCGCGCCCAGGTGAACGCGATCGCCAACCCGACCAACCCCGAGGTGGGCGAGCAGTTCCTCGGAACCGTCGTCAAGATCGCGACCTTCGGCGCGTTCGTCTCGCTCCTGCCCGGCAAGGACGGCCTGCTGCACGTCACCGAGGTGCGCAAGCTCGCCGGTGGCAAGCGCGTCGAGAACGTGGAGGACGTGCTCTCGGTCGGACAGAAGATCCTCGTGAAGATCACGAAGATCGACGACCGCGGCAAGCTGTCGCTCGAGCCCGTGCTCGACGACGCCCCCGCCGAGGGTGAGCAGGTCGCTGAGAGCGCCGACGCCTGATCCGCAGGGATGCCGGTGAACCGGCGTCCCTGAAACCGGGGCCCGGACCGCCTGCACACGCGGCCCGGGCCCCGTCGTATCCGATGTGACCCAATCGTTATACGATCATCGCCGCACCCCGCCGATCCCGTCGGGCCCGAGCCCGATCGTCACCTACCCTCGGAAGTACGCACCTCGGGGTGCGTCAGCGGGGATCACGGGGGTGAGGATGCGTCTGTTCGGCGTAGGCACGGCAGCGGATGCCGAGCGCGCCGCCGACCCGCGCGACGAACACCCCTCCGCCCCGATCCCGGTGGTCGGACCCGGCGTCGGCGAGGGCATCCGCGTCGCACTCGGCGAGACGGGACACGCGGTGTTCCCCCTGATGCTCGGCGCCGCCGAGTTCGGCTGGAACGTCGACCTGGAGACGAGTCACGGCATCCTGGATCGCTACCTGGAGTACGGCGGAAACGCCGTGCACACCGCCGACGGCTTCTCCGGCGGGCGCAGCGAACACATCATCGGACAGTGGCTGCGCAGCAGAGGCGCACGCGACCGCGTCGTGCTCGGCGTCAGGGTCGGTGCGCACGCCGACAACCCGGGCCTCGGCTCGGTGAACCTGGTCCGTGCCGTCGAGGGGTCGCTCACCCGTCTCGGCGTCGAACGGCTGGACGTGCTGTACCTGGATGCGACGCTGGATCGCACCACCAACCTCGAGGACACCCTCGCCACCGTGGAATGGCTGCGCGAGGCAGGCAAGATCTCGTCGGTGGGTGCCTTCCGTTTCACCGCCGAGCGACTGGTCGAGGCGCGCATCCTCGCCTCCGCCGGGTACCCCCGCATCGAGGTGCTCGACGAGCCGTACAACCTGCTGCGCCGTGACGGCTTCGAGGGGGATCTGCGCCTGGTCGCCTCGGCGCAGAGCCTCGCCGTGACGCCGTCGCACGCGCTCGAGCACGGGTTCCTGTCCGGGCGCCACCGACGCAAGGGACAGGCGTCAGGAGTGCGCGGGCAGCAACTCCGTGAGCACATCAACCGGCGCGGCATCCGGGTGCTGCGCGCCTTGGATCTCGTCGCCTCCGAACTGGGCGTCCCGGTGGCCGCCGTCTCGATCGCCTGGCTGCTCGCGCAGCGCACCGTCGTCGCGCCGATCGTGAACGCGTTCGCCGCCGCTCACGTCGAGGAGCTCGTGCAGGGAGCGGGGGTGAGCCTGTCGCGGGCGCAGCTGGCCGAGCTCACCCGCGCCGGCGTCTGACGCGCCGCGCATCGCTCCTTCGCGCTCCGCACCGGCGTGTGTCATCCCGCCGGGCGCGCCGTGGCACGTGACCTAAGCTGGAGGAGCCCCCATGCGGCGGCGACGAAGCGAGCAGGGTTGTGACGCACTACATATATCTGGTCAGACACGGTGAACATCAGGACGCCGAGCACGGCGTCGACGACGGACCCCTCTCGCCGCGAGGGCAGCGTCAGGCGGAGCTGATCGCCGACCGGCTCTCCGGTCTTCCGTTGGAGGCCGTCTGGCATTCGCCGCTGCTGCGGGCCACCGAGACGGCGAAGGCGATCGCCGCCCGGCTCCCGTCCGTCGACCCCGAGCCGTCCGCGCTGCTGTTCGACTGCGTGCCCACCGGAATGACCGAGGACACGCCCGCAGCGTATGAGCCGTTCTTCGGCTCGGTGACCGAGGCGGAGATCGACGCGGGGCGCGCGCAGATGGCGGATGCCGTCGGCGAGTTCCTCACCCGCCGTCACGGCGACGTGCACGAGGTGCTCATCACGCACAACTTCGTGATCGCGTGGTTCGTCCGCGAGGTGCTGGGCGCCCCGGACTGGCGCTGGATGACGCTGAACCAGGCGCACTGCGGCCTGACCGTCATCGCGCAGAAGCAGGGGCGACCGTGGACGCTGCTGAGCCACAACGACCTCGGACACCTGCCGATGGAGCTGCGCACCGGTCTGCCAGACATCGTCGCGGTGTGACGCGGCCTCACCCGGACCATGTCCGCTGCGTGGCGGCGTCCCGGTGCGCCCGCCGAAACTAGACTGGATCCATGTCCACTCAGGTTGCTCTCGTCGGCGGTTCGGGAAAACTCGGCGGGGTCATCCGTGCGGTGATCGACGAGCTCGACGGCTTCGAGGTGCACAGGATCCTCACGTCGGGCAGCGACCTGGGCGACCTGGACGGCGCGCAGCTCGTCGTGGACGCATCGACGCCTGCGGTGAGCGTGGAGGTGGTCCGTGCGGCGACCGAGCGGGGGATCAACGTGCTCGTCGGCACCTCGGGATGGTCGCAGGAGCGGATCGCTCTGGTGCGCCCGCTGGTGGAGGCGGCGGGCACCGGTGCGGTGTTCATCCCGAACTTCTCGCTCGGATCGGTCATCGGCTCGGCTCTCGCGGCCGCCGCGGCGCCCTTCTTCGAGTTCGCCGAGGTCGTCGAGGCGCACCGCGACACCAAGATCGACTCGCCCAGCGGAACGGCCGTGCGCACCGCAGAGCTGATGACCGCCGCGCGTGACGAGCAGGGGCCGTTCCGTGCGCCCCACGCCGACCAGCGCGCCCGCGGCCAGCAGGTCGCCGGCGTCCCGGTGCACTCGCTGCGACGGCCGGGCGTCATCGCCCGTCAGGAGGTGATCCTGTCCGGCGCGGGGGAGTCGCTCGCGATCGTGCACGACACCGTCGACCCGGCCACCGCCTACGCGCCCGGCATCCGACTCGCCCTGCCGTACGCCCGAGACGCCCGCGGCGTGACCGTCGGCCTCGAACACATGATCGACATCGGCATCAGGGCTCGCTCGTGAGCTCGCGCATCGCGGTCGTCGTGATGACGGCCGCCCTGCTGCTCTACCTGGTCGTCGTCGGGTGGCGCGCCGTCGCTCTGGTGACGTCCGGCGACGCGATCGCGGTCGCCATGGGTGTCGCACTCCTGGTGCTGCCGCTGATCGGCGCGTGGGCACTGGTGCGCGAGCTGCAGTTCGGCTTCGCCGCTGACCGGCTCGGCCGTGCGCTGGACGCGGAGGGCGGAATGCCGGAAGCCACGCAGCCGCTCACACCGAGCGGGCGGCTCGCGGACGCCGACGCGGAGGCGCTGCTGCGGCGCTACCGCGCCGAGGCCGAGGCGGCGCAGGGCGACTGGCGTGCCCACTTCCGGCTCGGGGTCGTCGAGGACTCCGCCGGACAGCGCCGGGCCGCGCGCTCCAGCATCCGTGCCGCGATCCGGCTGGCCCGGACGCGCCGCTGACGGCCACGCCGCACAGCGATGAGCCCCGGGTCCCATCGCGCGTGCGCGGGACCCGGGGCTCGGAAGGCGGCCGTTACGCCAGGGACGCCTCGATGGTGATCTCGACGCCGGCGAGGGCCTGCGACACGGGGCAGCCGACCTTGGCCTCCTGAGCGATCTCCTGGAACTTCTCCGGCGAGATGCCCGGAACGGTGGCGTTGACGTTCAGGTGGCTGCCGGTGATGCCGGTGCCGGGCTTGAACGTGACCGACGCCGTGGTGTTCAGTCGCTCCGGCGGGGTGCCGTTCTCGGCCAGCGCGTGCGAGAACGCCATGCTGAAGCAGGACGCGTGCGCGGCGGCGATGAGCTCCTCCGGGGTGGTGGTCGTCTCGGAGCCCTCGGTGCGGGCCTTCCAGTCGATCGGGAAGGTGCCGAGGTTCGAGGACGAGAAGGCGACCGTGCCGGAGCCCTCCATCAGGGAGCCGGTCCAGGTGGTGGTCGCTTCGCTGGTAGCGGTCATGGGGTTCCTCCAGAAGTCGCGGGGTCGCACGACGACGCACTTGTCGCGCCGTCCGGCCAGCCTACCGATGCCCCCGGACGCGAGGGAACGCCTCGGCCGGGTTTCGCGGCGGCCGTCGTGATCAGGACGCCGGACGGAGGATGCCGGACCGGCGCAGGAGCAGGTACAGCTGGCATCCCAGGCACAGCCCGAACACGGCGTTCAGGAACGCCGCGACGAACGCCGCCGCCGTCGCGATCGGCAGCGCCCACGGCACCCCGAGCAGGTGCAGCAGCAGGCCCGCGCCGACGACGAACAGGCCCACAGCCTGCGCGAAACGCGGCGGGCGGGGATCCTCGAGCTCGGCCGGAGGTGCCAGGCGCGGGCGGACCACTCCTCGGTACAGCGCCGCCCACGGGTGCGTGGCCGGCGACACCACGCCCCACAGGAACAGGCCGGCGAGCAGGACGGTGAGCAGCACGGCGGGGAGCGACGCCCTCGGGCCGCCGAGCAGGCCGAGCAGGGTCGCCACGAGCAGCAGAGCGGCGGTGATCGCGGCGGCGAAGCGTGGGCCGCGCGGGTCGATGCCGGTGGGAGGGGTCATCGTCTCTCCTCGGTTGCGGGGATGGTGGCGAGCGCCGTCACGAGGTCGTGACGGCGAGGGACGCCGTTGAAACGGGATCGGACCCGCCCGTCACGGTCGAGCACGAACGTGGTCGGAGTCTGCAGCACGTGGTAGCGGCTCGCCAGATCCGGTCGGTGCGTCAGGTCGACCTCTATGTGCTCGACCCCGTCGAGAGCGGATGCCAGGTGCGACAGCATCCGGCGCACGTGCGGGCAGCGTGCGCAGATCTCGGTGCTGAACTGCACCAGCGTCGCGCGGGAGCCGCTCAGCGGGATGTCGGCGGGGTCGACCCTGCTGCCGTCACCGGCGCGGAGCCGGCCGTCCCGCAGCCGCCACACCACGCCGACGGCGATGGTCGCCAGCAGCAGGGCGGCGACGATCGCGAGGGCGGCGGTCGGCGACATGACACGAGAGTACGTCCGCGCGACCCGTGCGGGGGTGGATGTGACGATGGATGACGACCCGGCCGGGGTATCGTGGCAGACATGAGCGCCGTCCCCACGCCCTACGAAGATCTGCTGCGCGACGTGCTGGAGAACGGCACCCACAAGGACGACCGCACCGGCACCGGGACCACCAGCGTGTTCGGGCGACAGATCCGGTTCGATCTGTCGCAGGGTTTCCCGCTGATCACCACCAAGCGGGTGCACTTCAAGTCGATCGCGTACGAGCTGCTGTGGTTCCTGCGCGGCGACTCGAACGTGCGCTGGCTGCAGGAGCACGGCGTGACGATCTGGGACGAGTGGGCGGACGCCGAGGGCGACCTCGGCCCGGTTTACGGAGTGCAGTGGCGGTCGTGGCCGACGCCCGACGGCGGCAGCATCGACCAGCTCGCGCAGGTGATCGAGCAGATCCGTGCCACACCGGACTCCCGCCGCCTGATCGTCTCGGCGTGGAACCCGGCCGACATCCCCGACATGGCGCTCGCGCCATGCCACGCGCTCTTCCAGTTCTACGTCGCCGACGGCAGGCTGTCGTGCCAGCTCTACCAGCGCAGCGCCGACCTCTTCCTGGGCGTCCCGTTCAACATCGCCTCGTATGCGCTGCTGACGTTGATGGTGGCGCAGCAGACCGGTCTGGAGCCTGGCGACTTCGTCTGGACCGGAGGCGACTGCCACATCTACGACAACCATGTGGCGCAGGTGCGGGAACAGCTGACGCGCGAGCCCTACCCGTACCCGACGCTGCGGTTCGCCAGGACGCCGGACTCGATCGTCGACTACCGGTACGAGGATTTCATCGTGGAGGGCTACCAACACCACCCCGCGATTCGCGCGGAGGTCGCGGTATGACGTGGATCGGACTGGTCTGGGCGGAGGCCCACGGCGGTGTGATCGGCGCGCAGGGCGGGATGCCGTGGCACGTGCCCGAGGACCTCGCGCACTTCAAGGAGGTCACCCTCGGTGCACCGGTCGTGATGGGTCGCAAGACCTGGGACTCGCTGCCCGAGCGGTTCCGGCCCCTGCCGGAGCGGGAGAACGTCGTCATCACACGCCAGCAGGACTGGAGCGCCGAGGGGGCTCGGCGTGCCGCGAACGTCCAGGACGCGCTGCGCGGCCTGGAGCGGGCGTGGGTCATCGGCGGCGCCGAGATCTTCCGCCAGCTGATCGGGGAGGCCGACCGGCTGGAGGTCACCGAGCTGGATGTGGACGTCGAGGGCGACGCGTTCGCGCCGTCCAAGGCCGGCTGGCGCGTGGTCGACGAGGGGCCGTGGCAGACCTCGCGATCCGGCATCCGCTACCGCTTCCTGGGCTACGAGCGCTGATGCCCACCGCGCTCATCACCGGCGCGAGCGCCGGACTCGGCGCGGAGTTCGCCCGCCGACTGGCCGCCCGCGGCGCCGACCTCGTGCTGGTCGCTCGCGGCGTCGAGGCGCTCGAGGCGCTGGCCGGAGAGCTGCGCGAGCGGCACGGCGTGGCCGTCGAGGTGATCCCCGCCGACTTGTCCGTCGCCGATGAGGTCGACCGGGTGGCCGAGCGCCTCGCGGATGCGGCCGCGCCGGTCGACCTGCTGGTGAACAACGCCGGCTTCGGCCTGCCGCTCACCTTCGCCGACAACGACATCGATGACGAGGTGCGCCACCTGCGGGTGCACGTCGAGGCGACGATGCGGCTGATGCACGCCGCGCTGGGCACCATGCGCGGCCGCGGCGGGCGCATCATCAACGTCGCATCCGTCGCCGGCTTCATCTCCCGTTCCACGTACTCGGCGTGCAAGTCCTGGGTGATCGGCTTCAGCCGCTGGGCCAACGACGAGTACGCCCGGGACGGGGTGAGCGTCACCGCGCTGTGCCCCGGGTTCACGCACACGACGTTCCACGAGCGGATGGGGCTGGCCGTCGGCGAGGAGGGCCTGCCTGCCTTCGCGTGGCTCGACGCCGAGGACGTGGTGCGCGCAGGCCTCCGCGACGCCGCCCGCGGCAAGGCGGTCTCGGTGCCGTCGCTGCGCTACAAGGCGGCGGTGCTGCTCACCCGTGTGCTGCCCCGATCACTGGTCTCCGCGGTCGCCCGGCGCGGGCGCGTCTGACACCTGGAGGGACGATGACGAAGGAAGAAGCGCGGGGCCGGGAGCGGCGGCAGACGCCCGGAACGAGCTTCACCGCGCCGCCGCCGTTGGGGGCCGACGCCCCCCTGGTCGACGAGGACGAGCTCGGGACGATCTGGGGTCATGACGCGACGCGGCGAGCCGCGTGGGCCCGTGAACTCCTCATGCGCGCGGCGGCCGATCGAGGACAGCCGTACGATCGCTCGACTGTGCGGTACGCGGTCACGCGGGGGCCGGAAGAACTCGCGGCGGTCTGGCACGACGGCGGCGAGACGGTGTTCGTGGCACCGGACGGGTCGGTGCTCCGCTCGCCGTCGGGACGCTTCGACCCCGATACCTACAGGGCGTTCCTCGGTGGCATGCGGACGCCCGTGGCCGATTTCGGTCCACCGCCGCCCGTCACGGGTCCTGTCTCACGAGCGGATCTCGCAGCGCATGCCGAGCACCTGGCGCGACGGGCCGCGCTCGACGTCCTGCCTCGGGGCGCAGCCGACCTGCTCGCGATCGGTGATCGGGAAACGTACTGGCGGGTGCGGGAGGAGGACGGAGAACTCCTGGCGTTCCGCTTCGATCGGGGCTCTCACAGCGAGATCGCACGCTCGCGGGAGCCGGCGGTCATCCTGGACGCCCTGGAGCGCGCGCTGTTTGGGACCCAGTGACGGGGATTCGAGGGGTGAGCGCGGCGGTCAGGGACCGGCGTGACGGCAGCCGACGGCGTGATCGCCGCCTCGAAACGATACGCTGAGAGCATGACGCACACGGGCAACCCCTTCGGACAGGTTCTCGTCGCGCTGGTCACGCCGATGACCGCCGACGGCGAGGTGGACTGGCCCGCGGTCGAGAAGCACATCGACCGGGTCATCGCCGACGGTGCGGACGGCATCGTCGTCACCGGCACGACGGGGGAGACCTCGACCCTGACGGATGCCGAGAAGCTGCGCCTCGTCGAGGTCGGCAAGGACGTCGCCGGCGGCCGCGCGAAGATCATCACGGGCGGAGGCTCGAACGAGACCGCGCACGCGATCGAGCTGTACAAGGCCAGCGAGAAGGCCGGCGCGGACGGCATCATGATCGTCACGCCGTACTACAACAAGCCCACGCAGGCCGGCATCCTCACCCACTTCCGTCTCGTCGCCGACGCCACCGACCTGCCGGTGATCCTGTACGACATCCCCGGCCGCACCGGCGTGCCGATCAAGTACGAGACGATCCTGCGGCTCGCCAAGCACCCGAACATCCTCGCCGTCAAGGACGCCAAGGGCGACTTCAGCGAGGTCAGCCGCGTGCTCAACCAGACCGACCTGATGTACTTCTCCGGCGACGACGCGAACGTGCTGCCGCACCTGTCCATCGGCGCGACCGGCCTGATCGGCGTCACCGCCAACATCACGTCCGCGCCGTACCGCACCATCGTCGACGCCGTGAACCGCGGCGACCTGAAGGCCGCAACCGCCGAGCACAAGCGGCTCGAGCCGCTGGTCCGCGCGGTGATGACGCACGTGCCAGGCACGGTCTCGGCGAAGTACATCCTGCACGGCCTCGGCCGCATCGGCAGCCCCCGCGTGCGGCTTCCGCTGGTCGGCCCGGAGGAGTGGGAGGCGGCGATCATCGAGGACGAGCTCGCACTCGTGACGGACGTCCCCGGCGCCGACTTCTCCAACTTCCGTCCCGACCGCAACGCCGCCGCAGGCGGCGCCCTGCCGAAGGTGCACGGCACCACCCGATGACGCGAACGCGCTGACGCCACGACGGGCACGGAGCTGCCCCACTGAGGAGACGAATGTCCATCCCCATCGCCGACCCCGAACAGCTCGAGAAGGGCACGCTCCGCGTCACCCCGCTGGGTGGACTCGGCGAGGTCGGCCGCAACATGACGATCTTCGAGTTCGACGGCAAGATCCTCGTCGTCGACTGCGGCGTGCTGTTCCCCGAGGAGCACCAGCCGGGCGTCGACCTGATCCTGCCCGACTTCGAGCCGATCAAGGACCGCCTCGACGACATCGTGGGCGTGGTGCTCACACACGGGCACGAGGACCACATCGGCGCCGTCCCGTATCTGCTGCGCCTGAAGAGCGACATCCCCCTGATCGGGTCGGGGCTGACGCTCGCCCTCGTCGAGGCGAAGCTCAAGGAGCACCGGATCCGCCCGTTCACCCTCACCGTCAGGGAGGGTCAGCAGGAGCGGGTCGGGCCGTTCGACCTCGAGTTCGTCGCCGTGAACCACTCCATCCCGGACGCCCTGGCGGTCGCGATCCGCACTCCCGCGGGTCTCGTGCTGGCCACCGGCGACTTCAAAATGGATCAGCTGCCGCTCGACGGCCGCATCACCGACCTGCGCGCCTTCGCGCGACTCGGCGAGGAGGGCGTCGACCTGTTCCTGGTGGACTCCACCAACGCCGACGTGCCGGGCTTCACCCCGACGGAGCGCTCCATCGGCCCGGTCCTCGACCAGGTGATCGGCAAGGCGCCCCGCCGCGTCATCGTGGCGAGCTTCTCCAGCCACGTGCACCGCGTGCAGCAGGTGCTCGACGCCGCGCACGCGCACGGGCGGCGGGTCGCACTGCTCGGGCGCAGCATGGTGCGGAACATGACCATCGCCGCCGACCTCGGCTACCTCACCGTGCCCGAGGGTGTGCTGATCGACTACAAGAAGGCCCGCGACCTCCCCGACGACCGGATCGTGTACATGTCGACAGGGTCGCAGGGCGAGCCGATGGCGGTGCTGAGCCGCATGGCGAACCTGGACCACGCCATCGAGGTCGGCGAGGGCGACACCGTCATCCTCGCGTCCAGCCTGATCCCGGGCAACGAGAACGCCGTCTACCGCGTGATCGACGGACTCACCAAGCTCGGCGCGAACGTCGTGCACAAGGCCAACGCCAAGGTGCACGTCTCCGGTCACGCGGCCGCCGGTGAGCTGCTGTACTGCTACAACATCCTGAAGCCGCGCAACGTGCTGCCGGTGCACGGCGAGTACCGGCACCTCATCGCCAACGCGAAGCTCGCCCAGGACACCGGCATCCCGGAGGAGCGCACGATCATCGCGTCCAACGGCACCGTCATCGACCTGAAGGACGGGGAGGCGCGCGTTGCGGGTCAGCTCGACCTCGGGTTCGTCTACGTGGACGGCTCGACGGTGGGTGAGATCACCGAAGCCGACCTGAAGGACCGCCGCATCCTCGGCGAGGAGGGCTTCGTCTCCGTCATCGTCGTGGTCGACTCCGCCACCGGACGCATCATCTCCGGACCCGAGATCCACGCCCGCGGTGTGGCGGAGGACGACGCGGTGTTCGATGATGTCGCCCCGAAGATCGTCGCCGCGCTCAAGGAGGCCGCGGGCAACGGCGTGCGCGACAGCCACGCACTGTCCCAGATCGTCCGGCGCACCATCGGCCGGTGGGTCAACCAGAAGCTCCGCCGCCGGCCGATGATCGTGCCGCTCGTGATCGAGGCCTGACCGGGCCCGATCGCCGCGGAAAGCCGCGTCACTACGGGTCGGCGTCCGCGCACGGGCGTAGCGTGGAGGCATGCCCAGGAGCACCACGAAGTCCGCGCGCGCCGCTGAGAGCACGCCGTCGCGCCCGAAGCGGCAGACGGCCTCGAAGAGTCCCGCCAAGGCGGCTCCTGCGCCCAAGCGGTACATCGACGAGAGCGAGCGCCCCGCCCTCGCCGTGCGGATGTGGCTCGGCGTCGCCCACGGCGTGGGCGGGCTGTTCCGCGCGTTCGGGCCGGAGACCCTGGAGAAGGACCAGCGCCGCGACGGCTTCCCGTTCCTGCTCGTCCTGCTGGCGTGCATCGGCGCGGTGGTGGAGTGGTTCTTCATCGGCGAGCCGATCGCGCAGACCATCAGCGCGTACAGCTGGGGCGGGCTGATCGGGCGCACCGCGTTCGTGCTTCCCGTGCTGCTGCTCCTGCTGGCGGGCTGGCTGTTCCGGCATCCGTCGTCGGTGCACGACAACGGCCGAATCGGCATCGGCTTCGGCCTGTTCGTGCTCGCGCTGGCAGGCTTCTGCCACGTCGCCTCCGGAGCCGTGAACAGCCTGGGCGCGATCGTGCGGCCCCAGCCCAAGGAGGGTATGCCGGCGCTGAGCGCGGCCGGTGGCCTGTTCGGCTGGATGCTGGGGGAGCCGCTGGCGTTCCTCACGCCCGTCGTCGCGTACATCGTGCTCGGCCTGCTCGCCGGGCTCAGCATCCTGATCCTCACCAAGACACCGCCGAACCGCATCGGCGCACGCCTGGGCGACCTGTACGCGTGGATGTTCGGCGCCGAGCAGCCGCTGCGGCCCGCCCCGGCCGAGACGGATGCCGCGGAGGAGGACGCCGAGAAGGACGACTCGCTGCCGTGGTGGCGACGCAACAAGACCGGCCGCGAGGAGGACCCCGACGAGGGCGCCGACTCCCAGGCCGTCACCGCCCTGCTCGAGGAGCCGGGCACGAAGGCGGCGTACGACCAGGCGGTCATCGTGGACGACGCACCCTACGACGCCGCCACCGAGGTGCTCACCGACGTGAGCGCGCTCACCGACATGCTCGACGAGCAGAACTCCACCGCGCTGCTCGACGACTCCGGCTCGACCGGGGAGCTGCCGGGGCTGGACGGCTTCGGCACCGACGGCCCTGGGGAGCGCGGACCGCAGCCGCCCGCCGCACCGTACGTGCTGCCCTCGCCCGCTCTGCTCAGCGAGGGTCCGCCTTCGGTCGCGCGCTCGGAGGCGAACGACCGCGTCGTGCAGCAGATCACCAACGTGCTCAGCCAGTTCAACGTGGACGCGAAGGTCACCGGGTTCTCGCGCGGGCCGACGGTGACCCAGTACGAGGTCGAGGTCGGACACGGCGTCAAGGTCGAGAAGATCCTGCAGCTGAGCAACAACTTCGCCTACGCCGTCGCCTCGAACGACGTGCGCATCCTGTCGCCGATCCCCGGCAAGAGCGCGATCGGCATCGAGATCCCGAACTCCGACCGCGAGAAGGTCGCGCTCGGCGACGTGCTCCGCTCTCCGGCCGCCCACAAGAGCACCCACCCGCTCACGATCGGCGTGGGCAAGGACGTCGGCGGCAACTTCGTCGTCGCGAACCTCGCCAAGATGCCGCACCTGCTGGTCGCCGGCTCCACCGGGTCGGGAAAGTCCAGCTTCGTGAACTCGATGATCACGAGCCTGCTCATGCGCGCCCGCCCGGCCGACGTGCGCATGGTGCTGATCGACCCGAAGCGCGTGGAGCTGACCAGCTACGCCGGCGTGCCGCACCTGATCACCCCCATCATCACGAACCCGAAGAAGGCGGCCGAGGCGCTGCAATGGGTCGTGAAGGAGATGGACATGCGGTACGACGACCTCGCGTCGTTCGGGTTCCGCCACATCGACGACTTCAACCGCGCGGTCCGCGCCGGCGAGGTCGAGGTGCCCCCGGGCAGCGAGCGGGTCCTCAAGCCGTACCCGTACCTGCTGGTCGTGGTGGACGAGCTCGCCGACCTGATGATGGTGGCGCCGCGTGACGTCGAGGACTCGATCGTGCGCATCACCCAGCTGGCGCGCGCCTCCGGCATCCACCTCGTCCTCGCCACCCAGCGGCCGAGCGTGGACGTCGTGACGGGCCTTATCAAGGCGAACGTGCCGTCACGTCTGGCGTTCGCCGTCACCAGCGTCACCGACAGCCGCGTCATCCTCGACAGCCCCGGTGCCGACAAGCTGATCGGTCAGGGCGACGCCCTGTTCTCGCCGATGGGATCGTCGAAGCCGTTCCGCCTGCAGGGCGCGTGGGTCGAGGAGAGCGAGATCGACGCGGTCGTCAAGCACGTCACGCGTCAGGCCCGGCCGGAGTACCGCCCCGACGTGCAGGAGGCGGTCGAGGGCAAGAAGAAGGAGGTCGACGAGGACATCGGCGACGACCTCGAGCTGCTGCTCGCGGCGGCCGAGCTCATCGTCACGTCGCAGTTCGGCTCCACCTCGATGCTGCAGCGCAAGCTCCGCGTCGGCTTCGCGAAGGCGGGTCGATTGATGGACCTGCTCGAGTCGCGCGAGATCGTCGGCCCGTCCGAGGGCTCGAAGGCCCGCGACGTGCTCGTCACCGCCGAGCAGCTGCCCGGTGTGCTGGCACGACTGCGGGGGGAGGACGCACCGACGCCCGCACCGGCCGCCCCCTCCGCGGCGCCGACAGCGGCATCCTCTGCCGATCCGTACCCGCGCGACCCGCTCGAGGAGCAGTACGACGGACTGCCCGTCGTCGAGCAGAGCGGCGACGAGGACGCCTGGGGACTGACGGGACGCGACTGATGGCCATCCCACAACAGCTCCCGAACGCGATCACGATCGCGCGCATCCCGCTCGCGATCGTCTTCTTCGTCATCCTGCTGCTCGGCGGAGCCTTCGGCCTCGAGAACATCGGGCTGCGGTGGGCGGCGGGTGCGCTGTTCGTGTTCGCGATCTCGACCGACTGGGTGGACGGCTACCTCGCACGGCGGTACGACCTGGTCAGCGACTTCGGCAAGCTGTGGGACCCGATCGCCGACAAGCTGCTCACCGGCGCCGGATTCCTCGGCCTCGCGGTGCTCGGCGAGGTGTGGTGGTGGCTGGTCGTCGTCATCCTGGTGCGCGAATGGGGCATCACGATCCACCGCTTCGTCGTGGTGCACGAGCGCGTCGTCGCGGCGGCCTGGATGGGCAAGCTCAAGACCCTCGTGCAGTCCGTCGCGCTCGGCTGGGCGCTGCTGCCGCTGCACTTGCTGGTCGGGATGCCGGTGTGGGTCGTCACCACGCAGGTGCTGATGGTCATCGCCCTTGTGCTCACCGTCGCCAGCGGCATCGACTACGTCGTCGCGCAGGCGCGCGGCGGGGGCAGCCGCGGCCGCTCATGACGGATGCCGGCGCACTGCTCACGGCGCTCCGGGAGCGGGGCTGGACGCTCGGCGTGGCGGAGTCGCTGACCGGCGGCGCCGTGTCGGCGGAGATCGTCACCGTGCCGGGTGCGTCCGCGTCCCTCCTCGGCGCAGTGGTCGCCTACGCCACTCCGGTCAAGCACAGTCTGCTGGGAGTGGACGCCGCGGTGCTCGACGCCCACGGCCCTGTTCATCCCGACGTCGCACTGCAGATGGCGCTCGGCGTTCGCGTGGCGGTCGCCGTGGATGGGATCGCCGCGGACGTGGGCCTCGCCACCACCGGGATCGCGGGACCGGACTCCCCGGACGGCCAACCGGTCGGCACCGTGCACATCGGCGTCGTCACGCCCGTGCGGCAGAATGTGCGTTCGTTCGTGTTCGGCGGCGATCGCGCGGATGTCAGGGCGCAGGCCGTGTCGGCCGCGATCGCGTTCGCGCGCGAGCTGGTCGCGGAATAGGGCCGGGCCACTCGCCGTTAAGAATGATGTGCTGATCCACACGCCACCGGCAGAACGACTCACAACCGAAGCACAGGCAGAAACACTAGATTCGACGACGTCCCATCGGGTTAGACTGGCGATCCACTCGGATCGTCATCCGGGACACACGACGGAGGGGAGGCTCTGATGATCCTTGTACGACAGGAGATCGGCGACGTGCTCCGTGACCTCCGTCTGCAGAAGGGGCGCACCCTTCGACAGGTCGCCAGCAAGGCGTCCGTCGCACTCGGCTACCTCAGTGAGGTGGAGCGCGGGCAGAAGGAGGCGTCCAGCGAGATCCTCGCTTCGGTCGCAGAGGCCCTCGACGTTCCCATTTCCACCATCATGCGCGAGGTCGGAGACCGCATCTCCGTTCTCGAGGGCCTGCACGCCTTCCCGGATGTCGTCCCCGACGACCTGGTGGCGTCGGTCGAGCCCGAGCTCTCGCTGCACTGACGTCACGAGCACGACGACATGCGGCGCAGCGAGTTCCTGCGCGCGGTGGACGACGAGTTCGGCTCCCGCGCGAACGCGCTGACCCACGACCTGATCCTCGGTGCGCTCGGACGCACGGCGGTCGAGGCCCTCGACGCCGGCGTCCCTCCGCGCGACATCTGGCTGGCGTTGTGCGAAGAGACCGACGTGCCCGCTGAGCGGCGGTACGGCGTGGGGCGGATGGAGCCGCGCAAGCGCTGACGCCCGCCGGATCCCGGCGTGTCGTCGAATCTCTGTTCGAAATCGGCGTATCGTTCTGCACAAGTGGTCTCGACGCGATTTCCATCCACAGCGGGCGGATCCGCCGACACGATGTCGGTGGCCCCTCCTACGGTGAAGGACGTGGCACCGAGCCATACGCCTTGTCGAAGAGCACTCCCCGCCCGGGGAGGCCGCGACAGCCTACAGGCGGCAGCAACCGATCATTGAGGAGCACGTCATGCCATCCACAGACGACCGCGAGAAGGCTCTGGATTCCGCGCTCGCGCACATCGAACGACAGTTCGGCAAGGGCTCGATCATGCGGCTGGGCAGCGACGAGCGCGCCCCGGTCGAGGTCATCCCCACGGGTTCGATCGCACTCGACGTGGCCCTCGGCATCGGTGGACTGCCCCGCGGGCGCATCATCGAGATCTACGGGCCGGAATCATCCGGTAAGACCACCCTGACCCTGCACGCGATCGCCAACGTGCAGCGCGCCGGGGGCATCGCCGCGTTCATCGACGCCGAGCACGCGCTCGACCCCGAGTACGCCAGGAAGCTCGGCGTCGACATCGACCAGCTCCTCGTCTCCCAGCCCGACACAGGTGAGCAGGCGCTCGAGATCGCCGACATGCTGATCCGCTCCGGCGCGATCGACCTCGTCGTCATCGACTCCGTCGCCGCTCTGGTGCCCGAGGCCGAGATCAAGGGTGAGATGGGCGACTCGCACGTCGGCCTGCAGGCACGACTGATGTCCCAGGCGCTGCGAAAGCTCACCGGTGGGCTGAACCAGACCAAGACGACCGCCATCTTCATCAACCAGCTGCGCGAGAAGATCGGTGTGTTCTTCGGCTCGCCCGAGACCACCGCCGGCGGTAAGGCGCTGAAGTTCTACGCCTCCGTGCGCCTGGACATCCGCCGCATCGAGACCCTGAAGGACGGTGCCGAGGCGGTCGGAAACCGCACGCGCGTCAAGGTGGTCAAGAACAAGATGGCGCCGCCGTTCAAGCAGGCCGAGTTCGACATCCTGTACGGCGTCGGCATCTCCCGCGAGGGCAGCCTGATCGACTTCGGCGTGGAGCACGGCATCGTGAAGAAGTCCGGTGCCTGGTACACCTATGACGGCGACCAGCTCGGTCAGGGCAAGGAGAACGCCCGCAACTTCCTGCTGCGCAATGAGGACGTCGCTCTGGCGATCGAGGCGCAGATCAAGGAGAAGATGGGCATCGGTGCGAAGGCCGCCGAGGACGCACCGGCTGACGAGCTGGCGCAGCGCCGGCCGGCCTGATGACTCCGAGGAGCGGGGGCGAGGAGTCCGGCGACGGCCACCTCGCCCCGGTGATCCCGCTGTTCGGTGGTGCAGACCGCCACGGGCGATCGCGAGCGGTCGACGACGCTGGTCCGCGCCGTGCGCACCCTGCCGGGTCGGACGTGCACGGCGCGCCTCCGCAGGATTCCGACCGTGGCGGTGCTACTGAGTTCGAGCCCGACGCGCCGTCGGCCCGAAGCTCGCAGCCTGAGGAGCCAAGCGCACTGCGTGTCCTCGGGCGACGGATCGCTGATCCCGTCGCGGCACCCTCCGATGATGCGTCGGACGAGCCCGATCCCGCCGAGGTGCGCAGGGATGCCGAGGAGGCGCTGGTGCGCAAGCTGCGCGGGCGTGCGCTGTCGGTATCCGAGGCACGCGCGGTGCTGCGCGAGCACCGTCTGCCGCGAGATGAGATCGAGGACGTGATCGACGACTTCTCCCGTCGCGGCTACATCGACGACCGCACCCTGGCGACGCTTCTGGTCACCAGCGGGGTGGAGCGCAAGAAGCAGGGACGTGTCGCACTGGCGCGGACACTGGCGCAGCGCGGCATCCCGCGTGAGATCGTCGACGAGACGCTGTCCGAGCTTCCCGACGATGACGCGGAGCGCGCGCTCGAGTTCGCCCGTTCGAAAGTCGGCGCGATGTCCCGGCTCGACCCCGAGGTCGCCAAACGGCGCCTGGCCGGACAGCTCGCCCGTCGCGGCTTCCCCGGCGACGTGGTGTCCTCGACGGTGCGCACCGTGATCGCCGAGCAGTTCTCGACGCGTCGCGGGTCGGGTGTCCGCTTCGAGTAGTGCGGGCCTGCCCTGTGCGCGTGTGACGGCTCGTAGAATGGCTTGATCATGACCTCTCCCTCCTCCGAGCCGACGACGATCGCGCCGTCGCCCGCCGCCATCCGGCCGGACGGCCGCGCCCGCACCTACGAGGTGCGCACCTTCGGCTGCCAGATGAACGTGCACGACTCCGAGCGGCTGTCCGGGTCGTTGGAGAGCGCCGGCTACGTGCGCGCCGCCTCCGACGAGGACGCCGACATCGTCATCATCAACACGTGCGCTGTCCGCGACAACGCCGCGGGCAAGCTGTACGGCACGCTCGGGCATCTGAAGTCCCGCAAGGACAAGCACGAGGGCATGCAGATCGCCGTCGGCGGCTGCCTGGCGCAGATGGACAAGCAGGCCGTCCTCGACAAGGCGCCCTGGGTCGACGTCGTCTTCGGCACGCACAACATGGGCTCCCTTCCCGGGCTGCTCGAGCGGGCGCGGCACAACGGCGAGGCGGAGCTCGAGATCCTCGAGTCGCTGGAGATCTTCCCCTCCACGCTGCCCACCAAACGCGATTCCGCGCACAGCGGCTGGGTGTCGATCTCGGTCGGCTGCAACAACACCTGCACGTTCTGCATCGTGCCGAGCCTGCGCGGCAAGGAGAAGGATCGTCGCCCGGGCGACATCCTGAACGAGATCCGCCTCCTGGTCGAGGACGGCGCGATCGAGGTCACCCTGCTCGGACAGAACGTCAACTCCTACGGCGTCGAGTTCGGCGACCGGCAGGCGTTCGGCAAACTGCTGCGCGCCGCCGGTGAGATCGACGGGCTGGAGCGGATCCGCTTCACCAGCCCGCATCCCGCGGCGTTCACCGACGACGTCATCGACGCGATGGCCGAGACCCCTGCGGTGATGCCGCAGCTGCACATGCCGCTGCAGTCCGGCAGCGACAGGATCCTGCGCGCGATGCGCCGCTCCTACCGCAGTGACCGCTTCCTCGGCATCCTCGACCGGGTCCGGGAGCGGATCCCGCACGCCGCCATCACGACCGACATCATCGTCGGCTTCCCCGGCGAGACCGACGAGGACTTCGAGGACACCCTGCGGGTCGTCGAACAGGCGCGGTTCTCCGGGGCGTTCACGTTCCAGTACTCGATCCGCGAGGGCACCCCGGCGGCGACCATGGAGAACCAGGTGCCGAAGCACGTCGTGCAGGAGCGCTACGACCGCCTCATCGCGCTGCAGGAGCGCATCTCGTTGGAGGAGAACCAGAAACAGGTCGGCCGCGAGGTAGAGGTGCTGGTCTCGGTGGGCGAGGGCAAGAAGGATGCCGAGACGCACCGGCTGACCGGTCGCGCCGAGGACAACCGTCTGGTGCACTTCGAGGTGACGCCCGGTTCCGAGCTCCCGCGCCCCGGCGACGTCGTGACGGTGAAGGTCACGCACGGGGCTCCGTTCCATCTGCTCGCCGACGATCCGACCGGCGCACCGCTGCGCATCCGCCGCACCCGCGGCGGCGACGCGTGGGACCGTGCACAGGCGGAATCGTGTGCCGTCCCGGCCCCGGCCGGCGAGCCTGGCACGCCGCGGCCGGTGTCGCTGGGGCTGCCCACCCTTCGCGTCGGCGTGTGACCGGCTCCGTTCGCCGTCGAGACCCCGTGGTGACGCCGACACCCCGAGTTGTCGGCGTCGCCGCCGCAGGGTGTCGGCGTGAAGCCGGGGCGTCGGCGAGCGGGGGCGCGTGAGATGCCGCGCCTGTGGGCCGTGGTCGGCGCGACCGGCACCGGCAAGAGCGATCTCGCCCTCGACCTCGCCGAGGCGCTGCGCGCCCGCGGCAACCCCGCAGAGATCGTCAACGCCGACGCCATGCAGCTGTACCGCGGCATGGACATCGGCACCGCGAAGCTCCGCTCCGACGAGCGCCGCGGCATCCCGCACCACCTCTTCGACGTCCGCGACGTGACCGAGGACGCGGCCGTCGCCTGGTACCAGCCGCTGGCACGCGCAGCGATCACCGACATCACTCGGCGCGGTGGCGACGCCGTCCTGGTCGGCGGTTCTGGGCTGTACGTCTCGAGCGTCATCTTCGACTTCCGCTTCCCGCCGCGTGACGCCGACCTGCGCGCACGACTGGAAGCCGAACTGGCCGAGCACGGTCCCGGCGCGCTCTTCGAGCGGCTGGCTCGACTCGACCCCGTCACCGCCGCGCGGATCGATCCGAAGAACGGTCGCCGCATCGTGCGTGCGCTGGAGATCGTCGAGCAGGGGAGTGCCACGCACGGCGCCGCGCTCCCCGAGCAGCCCGTGTTGTGGCATCCGCGCACTCGCATCGTCGGGATTCAGGCTCCGCGCGACCAGCTGGTGCATCGCCTCGACAGACGTGTGGAGCGGATGTGGCGGGACGGGATGCTGGACGAGGTCGCACGACTCCGAGACGCGGGCCTCGAACGCGGCACCACCGCCTCCCGGGCGATCGGCTACGCGCAGGCTCTGGCTCAGCTGCGCGGCGAGAAGACCGAGCAGGAGGCGATCGCTGAGACGCAGGCGCTCACCCGCCGCTACGCCCGCCGTCAGGTCTCGTGGTTCAAACGCTATCCCGATGTCACCTGGCTCGCTTCCGGCGCGGCCGATGCGGTCGGCCTGCTGCGCGACTGAGAGCCGGATGTCGGTGGCCAGGCGCAGCATGGACCCATGACCACCCACTACTTCACCGCGTCCAGCCTCGACGGCTTCATCGCCACCCCTGAGCACTCGTTGGACTGGCTGCTGAAACAGGACTTCGACACGCGCGGACCGATGGCGTATCCGGCATTCATCGAGCAGATCGGTGCACTCGCCATGGGAGCCTCCACGTACGAGTGGGTGCTGGCGCACGACGAAGGATGGAGCTACCGCCAGCCCGCCTGGGTGTTCAGTCATCGTGAGCTGCCGGTTCCCGACGGTGCCGACGTCCGCTTCGCGCGCGGAGATGTGCGCGAGGTGCACGCGGCGATGACGGAGGCGGCCGGTGATCTCGACCTGTGGGTGGTCGGCGGGGGAGAACTCGCCGGTCAGTTCGCGGACGCCGGGCTGCTCGATGAGATCTGGGTGCAGTTCGCTCCTGTGACACTGGGTCAGGGGGCGCCGCTGCTGCCGCGCGCCCTCGACCTGGAGCTGGTGGACGTCGCGCGGAACAGGGCGTTCCTGTGCGGACGGTACCGGGTGCTCGGCGCTCTCTAGACTGTTGCCATGGTCGCATTCACCAAGGGGCACGGCACCGGCAACGACTTCGTCATCATCGACGACCCGGATGGCGCCCTCGACCTGCGTCCCGAGCAGGTGGTGGCGCTGTGCGACCGTAACTTCGGCGTCGGGGCAGACGGCGTGCTGCGGGTGGTCCGCTCGGCGGCGATCCCCGAGGGTGCCGCCGCTCTCGCGGAGGAGCCCGATGCCGAATGGTTCATGGACTACCGCAACGCGGACGGTTCGATCGCCGAGATGTGCGGCAACGGCATCCGGGTCTTCGCCCACTACCTCCTCCGGTCCGGGCACGCGTCGCTGGAAGCGGGGTCGACGCTCCCCATCGGCACGCGCGCCGGCGTCCGCGACGTGATGCGCTCCGAGACCGGCTACCAGGTCGATCTGGGCCGCTGGCGTCTCGCCGGAGGTGAGCCGTTGGCCAGGGCTGCCGGCCTGTCCGTCGCCCGTCCCGGGCTCGGCATCGACGTGGGAAACCCGCATGTCGTCGTCGCGCTCGCCTCCGATGAGGAGCTTGCCGGCCTGGACCTCAACCCGACGCCGATCCTCGACCCGGCTCCCGTCGACGGCGCCAATGTCGAATTCGTGGTGCCGGGGGAGCCGCTGGTACGTGACGGTGTCGGACACGTGCGCATGCGCGTGCACGAGCGCGGCGTCGGAGAGACCCTCAGCTGCGGCACGGGGGTCGCCGCCACCGCCCTCGCGGTGCGCTACTGGGCAGGGGAGCGCGCCCCGCATTCGTGGCGTGTGGAAGTGCCGGGCGGCGTGCTCGGCGTGCGGATGTTCCCGGCCGAGGACGGCGAGCACGTCGCGCTGTCCGGACCGGCTCAGCTGGTCTACCGCGGCGAGATCGACTTGGTCTGATGGCGGTTCCCGACGACATCCGTCTCGTCATCTTCGACTGCGACGGAGTGCTCGTCGACAGTGAGCGGCTGTCCGTCGAGATCGATCGGCGGGTGCTGTCCGACCTGGGCTGGGAGCTCACCCGCGGCGAGATCGTGCACCGCTTCGTCGGCCGCTCGAACGCACACTTCCGCGCGGAAGTGGAGGCGCACCTCGGGCGTGAACTGCCGGAGGATTGGGAGGCCCCATATCAGCGTTGGTACATCGAGGCGTTCGAGCGCGAACTGCGCGCTGTGCCGGGCGTCGAGGCAGCACTGGACGTCATCAGCGCTCCGACGTGCGTCGCGTCCAGCGGCACGCACGAGAAGATCAGGATGATGCTCGGGCACACGGGGTTGCTGCCGCGTTTCGAGGGACGCATATTCAGTGCGGTAGACGTCGAGAACGGCAAACCCGCCCCGGACCTGTTCCTGCACGCTGCAGCGAACCTGGGAGTGGCTCCCGAGTACTGCGTCGTGATCGAGGACAGCCGCTTCGGCGTCGAGGCGGCACGCGCGGCGGGGATGCACAGCTTCGGCTTTGCCGGCGGGCTCACCCCGGCATCCTGGCTGGCAGGGGAGAACACCACGGTGTTCGACGACATGGCCGATCTCCCCGGGCTGCTCGGAATGAGGACCCCGGGCTGACGCATCGGGACCGGCGTCAGGCGCCGGGAACCGCGATCGGCGCGGTCGGCGGGGTCCCGTGCCGGCGGACCCGCAGCACCCGATAGCCCTTGCCTGTCGCGGCCCGGAACACGCTGTAGCCGGGGCTGAACGTGGCGGCCATCCAGCGCTGCAGCGAATCGGCGCCGAGATTGCGCTGCACGACCAGCCAGGCGTCGCTGCGCTCGTCGAGCCGCGGGATCCAGCGTTCCAGCATGCTGTGCAGCTCGTTCTTGCCGACACGGATCGGCGGATTCGAGCGGATCGTGCGGAACGTCACCGTCTCGGGAACATCGTCGGGCTTCACGGCGTTGACATTGGTGAGGCCGAGAGCCTCCGCGTTGCGCCGGGTCAGATCCAGCGCTCGCTCGTTCACATCGACAGCCCACACGGTCGCGTGTGGGGAAGACAGCGCCATCGTCAGACTGATCGGCCCCCAGCCGCAGCCGAGGTCGAGGAAATCGCCCCCCGGCGGAAGCGGCGGCATGTTCGCGAACAGCACGGCGGTTCCGGCGTCCAGGCGGTCAGGACTGAACACGCCACCGGCAGTGGTGAGTTCCAGGTCCCTGCCTGCCAGGGTGACGTGGATCGTCCGCAGGTTCTCCGCACTTGCCGGGGCCGCACTGAAGTAATGGTCGGACGGCATGGAGCGAGCGTACCGGACCGCGGGGGCTAAGGTTAAGGCGCGTTGCAGAGAAGGCAGATTCAGGACCGGATGACGAAACCCACCGACGACAACAACACATCGGATGCACTCGATCGGGTGCTCGCCCACGCCGAGCCGCGCACGCAGGCGCGGGTGTTCGGTGGCGCCCAGGCGCTGCAGGACGAAGCGACCGCGACGCACACCGACGCCGACGGCGCGCAGTGGGATCTGGACGACCGCCACGCGCTGCGCCGCGTCGTGGGTCTGTCGACCGAGCTCGAGGACGTCACCGAGGTCGAGTACCGCCAGCTGCGCCTGGAGAACGTGGTCCTCGTCGGGGTGTACCCGCAGGGTGCACAGGAGGACGCCGAGAACTCGTTGCGCGAGCTGGCGGCCCTCGCGGAGACGGCGGGCGCGGTCGTGCTCGACGGTCTGCTGCAGCGCCGCCCGCACCCGGACCCGGCGACCTATCTCGGCCGCGGCAAGGCGCAGGAGTTGAAGGACATCGTCGCTGCCGCCGGCGCGGACACCGTCATCGCCGACACCGAGCTCGCGCCCAGCCAGCGGCGTGCCCTGGAGGACGTCGTGAAGGTGAAGGTCATCGACCGCACCACCGTCATCCTGGACATCTTCAGCCAGCACGCCAAGAGCCGCGAGGGCAAGGCCCAGGTCGAGCTCGCCCAGCTCGAGTACCTCCTGCCGCGGCTGCGCGGTTGGGGTGACTCGATGAGCCGCCAGGCCGGTGGGCAGGTCGGCGCCGGCGGCGCCGGTATGGGCTCACGCGGCCCCGGTGAGACCAAGATCGAGCTGGATCGTCGCCGCATCCGCACGCGCATGGCGCAGCTGCGCAAGCAGATCCGCGAGTTCGCGCCCGCCCGTGAGGCCAAGCGCGCCGAGCGCAAGCGCAACACGATCCCGTCCGTCGCGATCGCCGGGTACACCAACGCCGGCAAGTCCAGTCTGCTCAACGCGCTCACCAGCGCCGGCGTGCTGGTCGAGAACGCGCTTTTCGCGACGCTGGATGCCACGGTGCGCCGCTCCGAGACATCCGACGGCCGCGTGTACACGCTGACCGACACCGTCGGATTCGTGCGCAACCTGCCGCACCAGCTCGTGGAGGCGTTCCGTTCCACGCTGGAGGAGGTCGCTCAGGCCGACCTGATCGTCCACGTGGTCGACGGTTCGCACCCCGACCCGGCGGCGCAGCTGCAGACCGTGCGGGACGTGATGGGCGACGTGGGCGCCCGCGACCTTCCCGAGATCGTCGTGTTCAACAAGGCCGACCTGGTCAGCGAGGACGACCGGCTGGTGCTGCGCGGTCTCGCGCCCGATGCGCACTTCGTATCGTCGCGCACGGGGGAGGGCATCGCCGAGCTCCGCGCGGAGATCGAGCGGCGTCTGCCGATGCCGGCGATCGAGGTGCATGCGCTCGTCCCGTATGACCGCGGGGAGCTCGTCTCGGCCATCCACGAGACCGGGGTGCTGCTGTCGGCGACGCATGAGGAGGGCGGCACCGCCATCCACGCGCACGTGTCGGAGCGGCTGGCGGCGGAGCTCGCCCCGTACACGATCAGCTCGCCCTGAAGCGCGCCTCCACCGTCGCCGACACGGTGATGTCCTCGCCCTGGAACTGCATGCCGACGGCATCCGCCTGCATCGCGAGTTCGGCGAACCGGCTGGATTTCGGCGCCGGACCGGGGCCGGTGGAGATCAGTCCGCGATCGGCGACCTCCAGCGGGGTCACCGTGTCGAGACCCAGGGCGCGGGCGTAGGCCTGCGCCCTGGCCACCGCGACCCTCACGGCCTCGGCCGCCACCTCCTGCTCCACGGTGGCGGTCGTCTCCGGCGTGAGCCACCAGTCGGTATGGCCGATCTCGACCCCGGGCCACGACGAGATCTCGGTGGCCCACAGGGACAGCTCCGAGGTGTCCCCGAAGGTCGCGGTGAAATCCACCGTCGCGCGGTAGACCGGGGCGAGCCGCTCTCCGTCCGCGTTCCAGGGCCGTTCGCCGCGGACGTCCAGGCGCTTGCTGTTCCACTCCAGGATGCTGCCCGACCTGTTCCGCTGTTCGATACTCTCACGCACGGGCGCCGCCAGCGCCAGGGCCCGCTCGACCACTTCGGCGTGCTGCGGCCCGTCGGCCGACACGGACAGGCTCGCGGTGGCACGCTCCGGTGATACTTCGGTGGTGTGCTCGCCGCGGACGGTGATGATGACCTCGCTCATGGCAGGACTCTACGCCCGCGATTGCCGGCGTGGCATCGCTCGATACCGTCCGGCGCGGCGGGAATGGCGTGCCGCACGAATACGTTGTAACCTGTGATGCTCGGGTGCTCCGGCATCCGTTTGGCAAGTCAACAGAGTGACAGCGGCTCCTTCGCAAGAAGGTCCACGGGGCTGATCGGTTTCGACGGCGCCTGTGAATCGACGAGAAGCGGGCCGAGGATGCAGGGTTATCTCGTGAACGCTCCCTGCAAAACAATAAGTGCCAATGCTAAGCGCACTGACTTCGCCCTCGCTGCCTAAGCGAGCCCGATAGTCCGTCAGACCGTATGTGATTCCGGTACGGATCCTGGCGTCATCTAGGAATCTTGCTGCGTGACGGCGCCTGGACGTCACGCGGGACTCTTCCCAGGCTGGGCCTGTCGACTTAGGTGTCTGTGACAAAGGTCGGGGCCGAGCAGAACGTCTGCACAGACTGCGCCCGGAGAAGGCGTCGAGACTCAGCGTCGGACGGGGGTTCGATTCCCCCCAGCTCCACCAGCCGTTGTCATTCAGACAGAGGCCCGCCTCCCCGTGGAAACACCGGGGAGGCGGGCCTCTGTCGTCTCCGCGACGCCGCGCTGACGGTGAGCGATCCGCTGATCTCAGCGTGGCCGGAGGCCGTCCATGGCCGCTGTCAGCACGACGTCGGCGAGCTGCTCGGGCGGCACGGGGCCGTCGGGGCGATACCACTCGACCAGCGAGTTGATCATGCCGAACACCAGCCGGGTGGCGACACCGGCATCCAGATCGGCGCGGACGAGCCCTTCGGCCTGCGCCTCGCGGACCAGTTCGGTCACCCGGTGGTCGAACCGTCGCCGTCGCTCGAGCGCGACGACCTCGAGGGGGCTGTTGCCGCGCAGGCGGAGCAGCAGCGTCACCTCCGCCTCCTGCTCTGTGAGCACGCGCACGGCGCCGCGGATGATCCCGGCGAGGCGCCGCGCGGGAGTGTCGAGCGCCAGCGCCTGCTCCATGGCGGCTTCGAGGCCGCCCAGCGCGCTCTCCAGCGCCACTTCGAGGATCTGCTCCTTCGAATCCACGTGGTGGTAGAGCGCGGATTTGGTGAGCCCCAGGCGTCGGGCCAGGTCCGACACCGATGTCGCCTCGTAGCCCTGCTCGTTGAACAGGGTCACCGCCGCCCGCAGCACATCGTCACGGGCGTGACCGGGGCGACCGCGCCGGGGCGTGCGCGCAGCCGATGTGCTCATGGAGTCCCTCCGATCCTGTGCACCAACCTAGCGTTTCCGCTTCATGCGCGGCGTGAGGCGTGCCGCAGCGGCCGGGCGTCGGCCCGGGCTAAGCTGGAGGGGTTATCCGAAGATCTGGAAGGCCTCGACGTGTTCGACTTCATCGTGTTCCTGGTTCTGTTCGTCGGCGGGATCGTCCTGTTCGGGATCGCGCACGAGCTGCCGGCCGCTCAGGGCCTCGTCTTCACCGCCGGCATCATCGCGGTCAGCCTCTCTCTGGCCTGGGTGATGCGACAGGCCGGGTCCGCGACCCGTCGCGTCGACTCGTGGAACCGTCGCCAGGAGTGATGCTCCACCTTCTGCGGTGAGGGGCGTTCCGGCATCCGGTTCGAAGCGGATGCCGGTCAGGGCCACTCGATGAGCAGCAGGCTCTGCTTGGTGTCGGCGAACTTCACCCAGCCGTCGCCGAACTCGTAGGTCATCCCGTAACCGTCCTCGTCGGTGGCGAGCGCGACGGCGGGGTCCTCGGTGAGATACGTGCGGTCCTCTTCGACCGAGCGCACCCACCCCTCCTGCACCAGGTGCTGCTGGGCGGTGACAGCCGTGCTCTCGTCGATCGGAGCCCACGCGTACATCTGCCCGTGATCGGAGGGCGTGTCGTAGTCCGACCACATGCACATCAGCCCGCCCTCGAGCACGGTTTCGCCGATGCGGAACTCCTCGGCCTTGGCCGTCCATCCCTGCCCGGTGAGTGCCTCGACGGTCCCCGGCGAGATGATCGTCTCGCACGTCGGCTCGGCGGCCGGCGCCTCGGGCTCGGGCGTGCTCGGAGCGGTCGTCACGACGGGCGCCGGCTGCTTCGAGCGCGTGCTGGTGGGTTTCGGGGCCGGTGCGGCCTGCGTGGCCGCGCACGCCGACAGCGCGGCGGCCGTCAGCAGCACGCCGAGGGCGAGGGGGATGCGTCGGTTCATCGTCTTCCGGAGGGGTGGGGCGGGTCACGCCGAAGCGGCGCCGCGGAACAGATCGAGGAAGTGCTCGTGGAGCACGCCGTTCGTGGCGAGGGCGGAGAGGGAGGACAGAGTGTCCGCTCCGTCGAACGCGGTCATCCTGCCGCCGGCTTCCCGCACGATCGGCACGGCCGCGGCGATGTCGTACTCCTTGACGTCGAACTCGGCGACCATCTCGAGGCGCCCCTCGGCGAGCATCATGTAGCTGAACACGTCGCCGTAGGCACGGTCGCGCCACACGCGGTCCGCCAGGGCCAGCAGCTCGCGGGTTCGCCCGGCATCCGTCCACTGGGCGATGCTCTGGAAGCTCACGCTGGCGTCGTCGAGGCTGTCGACCGTAGAGACGCGCAGGCGTCGAGCGGCGGACGGGGTCGCGGTCCAGGAGCCCTGCCCCTCGGCAGCCCACCAGCGGCGCCCGAGAGCGGGCATGCTCACGACGCCGACCAGGGGGCGGCCGTCGACTGCGAGTGCGATCATCGTGCCCCACAGCGGCACTCCGCGAAGGAAGTTGGCGGTGCCGTCGATCGGGTCGATGATCCACTGCCGCCGCGTGTCGCCCTGCGAGCCGAATTCTTCGCCGAGGATGCCGTCGGCGGGGCGCTCCTGCGACAGCAGAGCGCGGATGGCCCGCTCGGTGGCGAGATCGGCATCGGTCACGTGCGAGCGGTCGGCCTTGGTCGAGATCTCCAGGTCCGCGGCATCGAAGCGCGGGAGGGACTGCGCGTCGGCAGCGTCGGCGAGGCGGAGCGCCAGGGCGAGGTCGTCGTCGAGCGCGGGGGAGAAGGTCACCCTTACGAGGATAGTCGGGAGCCGTCGGCGGATGACGTCGTGCAACGCGCCCGGATGCGCCAGGATTTGGCGGCGCACCCCGCTGCTGGTAACGTAATTCCTCGGTCAGGGAACACTCCCGGGCCATGCACCTCTAGCTCAATCGGCAGAGCAACTGACTCTTAATCAGTGGGTTCAGGGTTCAAGTCCCTGGGGGTGCACGGAATCGCCTCGAAGACTCTCGCCAGTCTTCGGGGCTTTTTCATGTCCTCGCGGCACCGCCGCCGGGTTATCGGCAAGAAAGTGTGGACGGGTCGGGCGTGTCATGATCGTCCTGCCCACCCGGTTCTGAGCCAGAGGCCCTCGCCGGCGTCGAGTCCGGTGTCGTAGAGTGCGGGCCCGACGCGCTCTT
>NZ_JAPSLI010000006.1 GCF_031180975.1 Microbacterium sp.
CTGGCGCTGGATGTGTTGTTGACGGGGGCGCCAGTCGGGCATGACACCCCGGACGGCCGGTTGGCGGGGATCGTTGCGCAGGTGAGTGTCACGATCCCGGTGACCACCCTGATGGGCGCCGGCGGGGTGGATACGCCTGCGGCGGAGCTGAACGGGCGCACCCCGATCGACCCGCACACCGCCCGACTCCTCGCCGGTGCCGCGTCCGGGTGGGATCGGGTGCTCACCCACCCCATCACCGGCGCCCTGCTCGCGGTGGACCGGTACCGGCCGGGGGAGCAGCTGCGCCGGCACCTGCGGGCCCGGGATCAACGCTGCCGGTTCACCTGCTGCGGCATGCCCGCCCGGCACAGCGACCTCGACCACACCCACGACGCCGCCCTCGGCGGCCCCACCGACGAAACCAACCTCGGCACCCTCTGCCGACGCCACCACGTGTTGAAGCATCACTCCCCGTGGCATGTCACCCAGCTCGGTGGCGGGCTGCTGGAATGGACCAGCCCCACCGGTCGGGTCTACATCGACCGCCCACCCGCGCAGAACACCGTCACCTTCACCGACACCGACCCACCCCCGCCGCACGAACAAGCATGGCGCGACCATGCCTGGGCCACCCCACCACCGCAGATCGACGCACCCTTCTGAACCCGGCGCGTTTCGTCTCGCGCCGCCTGCGGCGGTGCTCGCTCAACGACCGGAAAGGAGCGACCCGTACCAGCGCGGAGCGTTTCGTCTCGGGCGCGCTCCGCGCGCCTCGCTCAACGACCGGAAAGCGGCGGTGCCCGTTCAACGACCGGGATGAGGCGACCCGGTGCGATGCCCGGCGTGCGTCAGCGCCTGGAGGTCACGTTGACTGCACGGCAGAACCTCCCGCCCGGCACTCCCACGATGCGATGCCCGCCGTCTGGGTGTTCTTCCAATTGAGCGGTGACCGCCGACGAAGCAGAGTGGCTCACTGTCCCCCACCAGTCGACGACGACGGGAAGAGAAGATCAGGATGAACACGAAGAAGTTGGTCATCACCGCAGTCACCGCCACACTCGCGTTGGGCATTACGGCGTGCGGCTCCAGCACCCCTGAAGAGCCCGCGTCGGCGAAGCCGGCGGGCAACGGCGGCGAATACGGCCTCCCCGCGGACGTCACGAAGTTCACCATCGGCACGTCCGTGGGGACGGCGCCTTACGAGTACTACGAAGCCGGCAGCAACGAGGTCGCCGGCTACGAACCGGACCTGCTCGCCGAAGTCGCCGACCGCCTGGGTGTCGAGATCGAATGGAACCCCACCGACTTCGGCGCAATGTTCTCCGCTCTTGAGGCCGGCCGCACCGACTTCATCGCGAACGGTCTCATCGATCGCAAGAGCCGACAGGCTGACTTCGACATGCTCGACTACATCAAGGATGCCTCCGGGTTCCTCGGGCTGGAGGGCACCACGGCTCAGCTGAAGACGATGGAGGACGTCTGCGGTCATTCGCTCGCGGTCCCCTCCGGGACGACCTGGGAGGGATACTTCGACGAGCAGTCCAAGAAGTGCATCGAGAACGGCGACGAGAAGATCGAGATCGTGCTCGTCAAGGACCCGACCGCCGCCACCCTCGCCGTCACATCCAAGCGCGTCGAGTTCGCCGTGAACCAGCAGCCCCTGCTCGCCTTCGCCGCACAGCAGACCCAGGGTCTGGAGGTCGGCGATCTGACCTACCTCGAGGGCGTCGTCGCGATGGCCTTCCCGAAGGACAGCGACCTGCTGGAGCCGGTGCAGAAGGTGCTGGACGAGATGATCGCAGACGGCACCTATCTCGAAATCCTGGAGAAGTGGGGCATGGACGACCTCGCCGTCGAGAAGACGTCGGTGAACGCCGGGACCGCCGAGTAGCCGGGAGGTGCCCGAGCACATGAGTGATACACAACAGGTGGGAACGAGCGGGCCGGACACCGACCGATTCGGGATCGTCCTCGACGCGAAGCCAGTTCCGCGCCGACACTGGGGCCGCTGGGTCACGGCGATCCTGGCACTCGCGTTCTTCGCATGGATCACCCTGATCCTTGCCGGTAGCCAGATCCGGTGGGAGCAGATCCCCGCCTACGTCTTCTCCTCATCGATCCTGGACGGGCTCGTCGGCACGATCCAACTCACCGTCACGGTCATGCTCCTCGCGATCGTGCTCGGAGTGCTCGTGGCCGTGGCAAGGCAGTCCGGAAACCCCGTCCTCGCAGCACTCGCCGGTTTCTACGTATGGATCTTCCGCGGCGTCCCGACGCTCGTGCAGCTTCTGCTGTGGTTCAACCTCGCGCTCATCATCCCCGAGATCCACCTCGGCCCGCTGTTCTCCGGCTCGACCAACACCCTGATGACGCCGTTCTTCGCAGCGCTGCTCGGGTTGGGCCTGTCGGAGTCGGCATACATGGCCGAGATCGTGCGCGGCGGGATGCTGTCGGTGCCACCAGGACAGGTCGAGGCAGCCCGTTCGATCGGGATGACGCCCGGGATGACGATGCGCCGCATCATCCTTCCGCAAGCGCTCCCCGTGATCGTCCCTCCCACCGGGAACGAGTTCATCGGAATGCTCAAGTACACGTCGCTCGCATTTGCGGTGTCGTACATGGACCTGCTGAGCCAGGCGCAGAAGATCTACACCTCCAACTTCGCCGTGATCGAGGTTCTGCTCAGCGCGACGGTCTGGTATCTGGTCCTCGTCAGCGTCTCGATGTTCCTGCAGCGGCAGCTGGAGCGTTCCCTGGCCCGCGGCCGCCGTCGACGGACGCGGCCGATCCGAAAGGCGGTCTGATCGATGGGAAGCATGGTCTACGCGCAAGGGGTGCACAAGAGCTTCGGTTCGCACCACGTGCTGAAGGGGCTCTCGCTCAAGGTGAGGCAGGGAGAGGTCGTGTGCATCCTCGGCGCATCCGGCTCCGGCAAGTCCACCTTCCTCCGCACGATCAATCATCTGGAGCGCATCGACTCGGGCCGGATCTTCGTCGAGGACGTGCTGATCGGGTACGAGGCACGCGGCGGACGACTCCATGAGATGCGCGAGCGCGACATCTGCCGTCAGCGCCAACGGATCGGGATGGTGTTCCAGCACTTCAACCTGTTCGCGCACAAGACAGCTCTCGAGAACGTCATGGAGGGGCAGATCCAAGTGCTCGGTCGTAGCCCCCGCGAGGCGGAGCAGCGCGGCCGGAAGCTCCTCGACCGGGTGGGACTCGGCGACCACTGCGACCACTACCCGAAGCAGCTCTCCGGCGGGCAGCAGCAGCGCGTTGCGATCGCAAGGTCTTTGGCCATGGATCCGCAACTCATGCTGTTCGATGAGCCCACCTCCGCTCTCGATCCCGAGCTCGTGGCTGATGTGCTGGCGGTCATGCGCGATCTCGCCGAGCAGGGCATGACGATGATCGTCGTCACGCACGAGATCGGGTTCGCGCGAGAGGTGGCCGACACCGTGGTGTTCATGGCCGACGGCGTGATCGTCGAGCAGGGCTCCCCCGCGGAAGTCATCGACAACCCACAGGAGGAGCGCACCAGGCAGTTCCTCGCGAACGTGCTGAAATGAACGCAGGACAATCGGACACGGCCGTCATGGCGCCGAACGTGCTGGTGCCGTCGTCGATCCTGGTCGTGGGCTCCGGCTCCGCGTCGACCCGTGCCGGGACGACCCTCCGATCCCTGCGGCGGAACGCGTCTGCCGGCGGGGTCGCGCACATCGACACGGATTCCGGGCTGGACGCGGTCCGCGCAGCGCTCGCACGCCCGGCATCCCCTCACGTCGATTGCGTACTGGTGTACGACCTCAGTCCGCGAGAGATCGCAGGGCTGATTCCCGCGCTGTGCCGTCTCGGCGCCCGGACGCTCGTGCTCGGCGCGGGCGACACGGAAGGGCTGCCGGAGCTGATCGGAGCGGCACGTCGTACCGGCATCCGTGTGCTCGGGCCGGGCGCCTACGGCCCATTCACGGGCGACAGCGGACTTCTGATCAACCCCGTGCATGGCACCGAGCCGACCGGTCTGGGGGTGTTCGCCCAGAGCGGCAACGTGGTCCTCGATGTGGTGGCCGCTCTCCGCCGGACGGGCGATCTTCTCCCCCGGTTCGCGTGGGGGCTCGGGCGCAGCAGCGACCTCGGTCTGGCGGAGGCCGTGGAAGCGGCGGCTGCGGATGACGCCTGCACGGCCATCGCCATTCACGCTGAAGGCTTCAACGAGGGCGGCAGGCTGTTGCGCGCGGTATCGGAGGCAGCCCGATCAAAGCCGGTTCTCCTTCTCCAGGGCGGCACGTCAGCCGCGGGCAGTGCTTCTGCGCTGTCCCACACAGGCAGCCTCAGCACCTCGCGGGCCATCGTGAGCGGTCTGTTCCGGCAGGCCGGGGCGCAGGTGGTCGAGCGGGTCGACGATCTCACCGTCCTCGGTGCCGCGCTGTCAACGCTGCGCGAGCCCCGTGCGGACGCCGTCGCCGTCGTCGCGGACGGCGGCGGTCAGGCGACGCTGATGATGGATGCACTCGCCGACCGCGACGTTCCAACGGCGTCGCTGTCCGCCTCCACGGTCGAGCGGGTGGCAAACCTCCTCGGCGCAGGGAGCCACGTCGCGAACCCGGTTGATGTCGGAGTGAGCCCCGTCGCGCGCCCGACCGTCGCCTTCGAGGTCGCAAGCGTCCTGCTGCGCGCAGCAGAGGTGGACTGCATCGTCGTGGTCGGAGTCGTGGGCGGCTATGCAGTGCACTTCGCGGCTCCGGAGCTCGAAGGCGAGGAGACGGCTGCCGCGGGGGCGATTGCCGACGAGGCGGCGCGTCTCGGAAAGACCCTGGTCTTCGTGTCCAGCTATTCGGGCGATCTGCCCCCGGCCTATCGCGCGCTGCGCCGCGCCGGCTTCCCCGTGGTGGATTCCATCGACGACGCCGCGACGATCGTGAGCGCCGTGCGCGAACGGGCCGCGTTCCTGCGCACGGCGGACGCCCGGTCCCGTTTCATCAACGCGGCCGAGCCGAGCGATTCCGATTCCTCAGGGTCGGCGGTCGTTCTGGACGAGGCTGCGAGCCGCGGTAAGCTCGCCGGTTTGGGACTCCCCCTCGGTTCCTTCGATGTGGTCCGCACCGCGGACGAGGCGGTCGCGGCGATGGAGCCCGGGCGGGAGTACGTCATCAAGATCGTCTCGCCCGACATCTCCCACAAATCGGATGCCGGTGGGGTACGGCTTCGCGTCGCTCGGGAGAACGCTGTTGCCGAGTACCACCGGCTGCTGTCGGACGTGAGGAGGAACGAGCCCGACGCGCGCATAGACGGCGTCTCCGTGGCACCGATGGCAGAGCCCGGCGTCGAGATCCTCGTGGGCGCCTATCGCGATCCGCAGTTCGGCGCCTGCATCGCTGTCGGGTCCGGCGGCATCCTCGCCGAACTGATCCGGGACACCGTGGTTCGGGCCGCGCCCGTGACATCACATGAAGCGGCCGAGATGCTGACGATGACGCGGAGCGCGCGACTGTTCTCGGGCTATCGTGGTGCGCCTGCCTCTGATCTGGACGGACTCGTCGAACTCATCGTGACGGTGAGCGAGATCGCGGCCGCTCACCCCGAGATCCTGGAGATCGACCTCAACCCCGTGATCGTTTCGCCCACGTCGCCGCAAGTCGCCGATGCACGGGTCGTCCTCAGGCAGGATGCCCCGGCACCCCACCCTGGCACCCACATGGCGGAGACGCCACCACAACACACCACCACATCAAGGAGACCGACATGACTGGCGCGATGATGACCGCTGAGACCCTGTTCGACGCCTGGCGTGTCGAGATCGGGACCGCCGATTCCTCGACCGTCCACAACCCCGCGACCGGCGAAGCCATCGCCGCCTACCGGAATGCGTCGCCCAGCGACGTCGATGACGTGGTCGCGGTCGCGAAGGACGCATTCGACAGTTGGGGACGGACGACTCCCTCGGAGCGTTCATCTCTCCTGCTGCGGCTCGCGGACCGCCTGGAAGAGACGGTGGCCGACTTCGCCGCCATCGAGAGCCGCAACACCGGCAAGCCGGCGTCGCACGCGGTGGCCGAGGTGGCGGGCAACATCGACTTCGTGCGCTTCATCGCGGGCGCCGCGCGGGTCTCCCACGGTCTGGGCGGCGGCGAGTACGTGCTCGGCAGGACGTCGGCCGTGCATCGCGAGCCGATCGGCGTGGTCGGCCTCATCACGCCGTGGAACTACCCCCTGATGGAAGCGATCTGGAAGGTGATCCCCGCTCTGGCCGCCGGAAACACCGTCGTCGTCAAGCCCTCCGAACTCACGCCGGAGACGACCATCAGACTCGTCGAGCTTGCCCAGGAGACCCTACCGGCAGGCGTGCTCAACCTCATCCTCGGCGACGGCAGGGCCGGCGCAGCGCTCGTCGAGCATCCGGACGTGCGGATGGTCTCGCTCACCGGCGACACGTCCACCGGAAGGAAGGTCGCCGCGGCAGGAGCAGCCTCGCTCACGCGAATCCACCTCGAGCTCGGTGGCAAGGCAGCCGTGATGGTGTTCGCGGATGCTCCTATCACCGAAGTGGCGGAGAGGCTCGCCCCCGGCGCGTACGTCAACGCCGGCCAGAACTGCACTGCGCCTTGCCGCATCATCGTCGAAGCCTCGGCCTATGACGAGTTCGTGGCGGCGTACTGCGCCGCCGTCGCGTCGCTCAGTGCGGGTGCCCCCGAGGAGGACGCGGACCTGGGTCCGCTGATCTCACAGCGCCAGTTGGACCGGGTGAGCGGGTTCGTCGAGCGGGCCCGCGCTGCGGGCGCGACGGTTCCAGTCGGGGGAGCCCGGATCGACCGCCCCGGGTACTTCTACGCACCCACAGTGGTGCTGGACCCCGCGCAGGACTCCGAGATCATTCAGAACGAGGTCTTCGGGCCGGTGGTCACGATTCAGGCGGCCGAATCCGAAGCAGAGATGCTCGAGATGGCCAACGGAGTTCAGTACGGTCTCGCGGCGAGCGTGTGGACGTCGAGCCTCGATCGGAGCCTGCGTCTCTCCCGAGCACTGACTTTCGGCACGGTCTGGGTGAACGAGCACGACGTGCTCGCCAACGAGATGCCGTTCGGCGGATTCGGTCAGTCGGGATACGGCAAGGAGCTGTCGGCTCACGCCATCGACGAGTACTCGCAGTTCAAGCACGTGATGATGGCCGCCTCGCTCTGACCCGACCGCCCCGCCACCCGCACACATCCATCGGCTCGCAATGGGCCGCCGAGAAGGAGAACCATGAAAGCCGCACTGGCCACCGAGATCGGGCCCGAGGCTCGCTTCGACATCGTCGACCTCGAGATCGACGCTCCGAAGGGACGCGAAGTCCTCCTCGACGTCCGGGCCTCCGGACTGTGTCACAGCGACCTGCACGCCATCCGCAACGACTGGGGTTTCCCCGTCCCTGCGGTCTTCGGCCACGAGATCGCCGGCGTCGTGCTGGAGGTCGGTCCAGCTGTGACCGATGTCAAGGTGGGTGACCACGTGGTCGCGTGCGTCGTCCCGTACTGCGGAAGCTGCCGGAACTGCCTTGCCGGACGCAGCGTCGACTGCCTCCACCCGGATTACATCGACCGGCGCGCCGGTGAGCCGCCGCGCATCACGATGAACGGTGAACCGATCGTGCAGCAGTTCGCGGTCGGCGGCTTCGCCGACAAGGCACTCGTCAACGAGAACATCCTCGCGGTCATCGACAAGGAGGTGCCGTTTCCGCAGGCATGCGTGATCGGTTGCGCCGTCGCGACCGGAGCCGGCGCAGTCATCAATGCAGCACACGTGCGGGTCGGCGACAGCGTCGCGGTGTTCGGCACCGGAGGTGTCGGACTGAACGGCATCAGCGGTGCCGTCCTGGCCGGGGCCGGCCGCATCATCGCAGTGGACATCGACGATGCCAAGCTCGACGTCGCCCGCAGATTCGGCGCCACGCACACGGTGAACTCCTCACAGGAGGATGCCGTCGCCGCCATCCGCGAGCTCACGGGAGGCGGAGTCGACCACTCATTCGAGTTCATCGGTCTTCAGGTGACGCAGCGCCAGGCCTACGAATGCCTCGGCAAGGGTGGCTCCGCGTACGTCGTCGGCATGGCGAAGTCCGGCTCGACGGTCGTGCTCGACACGTCGGTCCCGTTCCTCAGCGCCGGCAAGGCCGTGCGCGGGGTGTCCATGGGCTCGACCAACCTCAAGCGCGACATCCCGATGTACGCCGACTTCTACCTGCAGGGGCGGATGAACCTGGACGACCTGGTCTCCCAGGAGATCGCCTTGAGCGAGATCAACGACGCGTACGACCAGCTGAGCCGGGGCGGAATCATCCGTTCCGTGATCACTGACTGGACCCGATGACGCCTGCCTTGGTAGTCCAACAACGAACCGCTCCTCTCGACGTGGGCGATCCAATGGTCGGCGCCTGACGCGGCCCATACGCTCGTGTGGAAGCTCTCGAGCACCCAACCCCGTGGCCGCCGGCGGCGGCCGGACACTTCTCCAAGGAGGCGAAGAAGCTGTGACCAAATCGATCATCGTCGTCGGCGGTGGACTGGTCGGCACATCGACCGCGTACCACGCGGCGAAGGCCGGCCTCGACGTGACGCTCATCGAGCAGAAGCACGTCGCGCACGGCGCGTCCGGTCGCAATCCCGGTTTCGTCTGGCTGCACTGCCGCAACCCCGGATGGGCGCTGGACATCTCCCTCAAGGGTGTGGAACTGCTGCGGCAGCTCCGCCAGGACCTCCCTGTGCCGTTCGAGTTCCGGCAGGAGGGTGGGCTCATCTACTTCACCCAGGAATCTCAGCGGAAGGTCATGGAGGAGTTCGTCGAGCTGCGCAGTCGCCACGGGCTCGATATGGATCTGATCGACACCCACGCCGTGAAGGAGAAGGTGCCGGCGCTGCGCGACGACGTTCTGGGAGCCAGCTTCTGCGCCAACGACGCCCAGATCAAGACTCCGACGGTCGTCGCCGCTCTCGCGGCCGGTGCGGTCGCCCATGGCGCGCGCATCCACGAGCGTCTGCCCGTCACCAAGCTGCTCCGCTCCGGCGACGCCGTCGTCGGCGTGCGCACCCCGGATGGGGACTTCTACGCGGATGTCGTCGTGGTGGCCACCGGAGCGTGGACGGAGCACTTCATGCGCGACGCGCTGGGGCTCGAAGTGCGTGTCGGGCGCGAACGGCTCCAGGTGATGGCGACCGAGAAGTTGCCGCGCAGCGTGGGCCCGATCACCTACGGCCCCGAGACGGCCAAGGTGTACACGCTCTTCCGTGACCTGCCGTCCTGGAATGAGGAGGCGTTCACGTCCGACATCGAGCGTGAACTCGGCCACACCATGTTGACGCTTGCCGCACAGCGCGCGGACGGCGAGATCCTGCTGGGCTGCCCGATCGACTATCCGGGCCACGTCGACCTGCGCCCTACGCTCGACGGACTCGGAGCCATCTCGAAGACAATCGCGCGCGACTTCCCCAGCCTCGCAGACGCCGCCATCGACCGCGTGTGGGCGGGTGTGCTGCCCTTCACGTCGGACATGGTGCCCATTGTGGACTTCGCCTCGCCGGGGCTGTTCCTCGCGGCCGGGCACGTCTTCGGCAACTCCTCTGGTCCCATGACCGGCAAGGTCGTGGCGCAGATGCTCCTCGGCGAGGAGACCGACGTCGACATGCATGAGACTCGCTGGGATCGGCCGCTGGACCCCATCGTCCCGGGCAAGACTGTGGTGTGGTGACGACGAGTCGTTCATGACACGAAGAAGAGGGGCGGATCATCCGCCCCTCTTCTTCGTGTGAGCGGTCAGTCGCCGCGCTCAGTCGTCCGTCCAGCGATCCACGATGTCGCTGATCGTGGCGAACCAGACTCCGTCGTGGGATGCCACATGCTCGAGGAATCGCTCGAACATGAGCAGGTGGTGGCCTCGCGCAATGGTCTGCGGGTGCACGGTCAGCGTGAAGACGCCGTTCGGCACGCGCTCGTAGGCGAAGTCGAAGAGGTCGATCCAGCGGCGCAGCACGCCCTCGGTGTCGACCATGCCCACGCTGCGCGGCAGGTTCTCCAGCACCGGGAAGTCGTCAAGATACCAGGAGACTGGGACCTCGACGAAGGCGCTGGGGGTCCCGAAGACGTTTCCCTCCTCAAGCGAGAGGGACGCCATCCGACGAGGACGGTACAACTCGAAGTCTCGTGCCATGAGCGAGGAGTCCCACGCGAAGCCGTACTCCTCCAGAATGTCGGCCGTCGCCGCGCTGAAGTTCCACGAAGGCGAGCGGTAGCCACGCGGCCTGTGGCCGACGATGCGCTCGTGAGCGGCCAGCTGGACGTCCATGAGCCGGCGCTCCTCGTCGCGCTCCATCTTGTGGATCGGCTCGTGGTAGACCCCGTGCGCGGCGATCTCGTGCCCCGCCTGCAGGATGGCGTCGGCGGCGGCCGGGAACGTCAGCAGCGAGTGGCTGGGCACGCACCAGGTCGCCGGTATCGCGTGCCGGGCGAGCGCGTCGAGGACCCGTGGAACGCCGACTTCGGCACCGAATTCGCCTCGCGAGAGATACGAGGGGGAGTCGGCGCCGAAGGTGCCCATCCAGACGGCCTGGGCGTCGAGATCGGAGGTGATGGCGACAGCGAATCTCGTGCCATCGGGGAGCGCCAGCGGCATGTCATTCTCCTGAGGGTGGGGGTGGTCAGATCCAGGCGAGGTCGGGTTCGCCCGCCGTGGTGCGGGCGCCGACGAGAGGCTCGAGGACGCTGTTGGCGCCTTCACCGGCGAGGAAGAGCGCGGCGTCGCGCAGGTGGCGCGCGAAATCCAGTTCCTCGGTGTAGCCCATGCCGCCGCCGAGCTCCATCGCGGTGGTCGCTGCATGCATCGCCGCTTCCGCGGCGACGATTTTCGCGGCCGCGGTCTCCGCGTCGTGGCGGCCGCCACCGTTCTTGCGCTCGGCGGCGAGCAGCACCAGACCCTTCGCCGCCGCGATCCTCGTCGTCATGCCCGCGATCCGGTGGCGTACGAGTGCGTTCTCGCTGAGGGGAGCCCCGAAGGCCGCCCTCTCCCGGACGCGCTCGACGGCACGCCACAGAGCCGAACGCGCGACGCCCACAGCCGCGGCCGCCACGGCCAGACGGCCGACCTCGAGCGCGTCCATGATCTGCTCGAACCCCCTGCCGGGGACAGCGCCGATGAGACGATCCGCGCCGACTGTGATCGTGTGCGCACTGATACGACAGGTCTCCACACCCAGAGTTCCGAGCTTGGGCAGCCGGCGCTCGACCACCCACTGCTCCCGGTCGATCAGGAAGAGGCTGAGCGCCCTCGCGCCGCCGGCGTCCTCTCCTTCGCTGCGCACCAGCACGAGCATGTGGTCGGCGTGCTCCGCGTGAGTGATGAGGGTCTTCTCGATCGAGAGGATCCAGTCGTCCCCCTCACGGTGTCCGCTCGAGGTGATCGCCTGCAGGTCAGAGCCCGCCCCCGGTTCGGTGAGCCCGAGGCACGACAGACGAGCACCGGTTGCCAGCAGCGGGAGCCATCGGTCGCGCTGCTCTGGCGTGCCGTGATGCTCGAACGTCCACACCGCGGACGAATGCGCGTTGACGATCGGGACGAGGCTCAGCCACGCCCTGCCCATCTCCTCCAGAGCGAGCGCGTACGCGCGCAGGTCCCCGCCGCACAGCCCGAACAGACCCAGCTCCCGCATCTGCGGGAGGAGATGCGCCGGGTACCCGCCGGCGGCATCCCATTCGTGCGCGTGGGATCGGACAAGATCGGCGAAGGCCGTCACGGGAGCCAGCCCCTCGACGAGGGAGTCGATGACGACTCCTCCGGTCATGAGGCCGGCGCCATCGTCTTCAACGACGGTCGATCGGCCGCGAAGCGTGCGAGGTCGCCCACCGTCGTCTCGCCGGCGATCAGCTGGGCGATGCGCTGTCCCGCCAGCGGAGCGGTCAGTGCACCGTTGACGTGGCCGGTGCTCACGTAGAGACCGCCGACTCGGTCCACGATCGGTGCGGCATCCATGGTGATCCCCACGAGTCCGGCCCACAGCCCGGTGACGCCCAGCGTTCCGAGCTCGGGATGCCGGCGCTGCAGCGAGCCGATGAGGTGTGATGCAGCATCCGCGGTCAGATGCGGGTTGAGCGACTCAGCACGATCGAAGGTCGATCCGATGACGATGCGACCCTCCGCGTTCTGGACATACGTCTCTTCGAACCGCAGACGCTGCGACCGACCCTCCAGCAGCGCACTGGCGCTGCGAGCGAGTCGGGTCGAGATGGCGCCGGTGGGCTGCGTCTGCAGCATCCCCACCCTGACCACCTCGAGCGGCAGCTCGACACCGTCGGGGACGAGCTGCTGGGTCCAGGGCCCGGCGGCCCAGACGACGGCGGAGGCGTGCACCTCGCCGCGAGTGGTCAGCACTCCGGTCGCCTCGTCGCCATGCCGAAGAACCCGGAGCACCGGAGTGTGCTCGTACACGCGCACACCGAGCTGCATGCAGAGCGCTCCGAGACTGCGCACGAAGGACGCGATGTCCAGGCGCCCGTCTTCCGCCGACAGCGCCCCGCCGACCGCTGTGTCGGGCACGAAAGCCGACTCGGCGCGGGCCTCTTCCGTGGAAAGCAGCCGCACATCGAGGCCGATGGCCTGCTGCGCATCGACCAGCGCGCGCAGCTCCGTCATCTCGGCGTCATCCTCGGCAAAGACCACACCCCCCACCCGGGAGAAATCCGTCTTCAGGCCATGATCTGCGACGAGCCGACGGTACAGATCGTTGGTCGCACGCAGATCCTGCACGTCGTCGTCTGTGCGCAGCCCCTGCGTCCAGATCGCGCCCAGGCTCCGTCCCGATGCCCCGAACGCGAGGAACCGCTGTTCCAGGAGCACGACGTCGAACCCGCGCTCGCGCAGCGCGAAAGCCGTCGAAACCCCCGCCACGCCGCCCCCGACGACGACGACATCCGTCTGCTCCAGTTGCATCTCTTCCTCCAGATCGTGCCGTTGGCCAGAGCCTACGCTGACGCCCGCGTCAGGTGGCGGTCCAGCCGCCGTCCACGCTGATCACCTGGCCGGTCAGGTAGCTCGCGCTGTCGTCGGCCAGGAAGCGGACGACGTCCGCGATCTCCCGCGGCTCGCCGCTCCGGCCAGCGGGGACGAAGGCATCCATCATGTCGCTGGTCGCCCCTACCCCGCGATTCACGTCGACGATCCCCTGCAGCTGCTCCGCCGAGTTGGCGCGGATGTCGGTCTTGATCACTCCGGGGGCGACCACATTGCTGGTGATTCCGTGCGGTGCGAGGTCGATCGCGAGTCGGCGGTTCATGCCCTCGAGACCGGCCTTGCTGGCGGCGTACGCGAGTCCGTCCGCCGCACCGCGCTGCCCGGCGACGGAACCGATGATGATGATCCGTCCGCGTCGCTGCGGGATCATGAGGTCCGACGCGGCCTTGACGCCGTAAAACGCGCCCGTGAGGTTCACGCCGATGATACGGTCCCAGAGCGTCGGGGTGGTCTCATCGATGCCGGCGTAGCCGTCGAAGATGCCGGCGTTGCTCACGAACACGTCGAGCCCGCCGTCAGCGCCGGCGCTCTCTACGAACGAGCGCACGGCATCGGGGTCTGTGACATCCGCCACCGTAGTGCGAATGTCACTGCCGATCGCCTGCTGCGCGGCCTCGAGCCTGGCAGCGGAGATGTCGGCGATGTGCACGCGGTCGCCGTACTCGGCGAACGCCTGCGCGATGGCGAGGCCGATGCCCGACCCGGCTCCGGTGATGGCGACGTTCCTGCTCATCGTGCGTACTCCCATTCCGTGGGCAGCGACCTCTCGTCACTGCTGTACTCGACCTGATCCGGATGGATGATGCGGATCGGAGTGCGCGACGCGAGTTCCTCGGACACATGCGCGACGACGCCGGGAAGTGTAGAGATGATCGAGATGCCGGTGCTCTCCTCCGCGGTGTACCCGAGCTGTGCGAGCAGCAGACCCATCATCCCGACGTCGTTGACCGGAATGGATTCTTTCCCCGGCAAGGCGGTGAAGGCCCGGTGCAGCGCCTCATAGACGTCGCCGACGCTGTTCCACACACCCTCCTCGATCGCGACGTCGCGGAGCTTCTGCGCCCGAGGGTCTTCGAAGCGGAAGACCGGATGCCCGATCCCGGGGATGCGCTTCTTCTCGGCGCGCAGTTGCGCGACAGCCCGCTCCGCGAATGCCTCCAGGCTCTCATCGGACGCCTCGAACGCTCGCGACTGTTCAAGCGCGAACCGGACGGTGTCCGAAGGGTCGAGCGTGTACTCGCCGACCGCCAGCGCCGCTCCGGCCAGCGCAGCGCTCATGGACGGATTCGCGGAGGCGATAAAGCGCGCGGCGACGGTGCCCGGCTTCTGCAGGGCGTAGTCGAGCACTGCCGTGAGCACGCTGTCCAGAACGCGCCGTTCGCCTTTCGTCGGCAGCTCACCGCGGATCAGCAGGTGGACCGAGTCCGCGTAGGTCAGTCTGCCGATCAGAGTCTCCAGGTCGTACCCACGCACTCGGACGGTGCTGTCCCCGACCACGCTCACGTCAGAACGCCAATAAGCCGACTCAGTCATGTGCTGCCCTTCGATCGTCGCTCGTCACGAGGAAGAAGCTATCTCGCAGGCCACGCCAGGTCTCTCGTAAATCTCCCCACGCTGTCGCCCGGCTTTGAGTACCGATTCAAAGCACGGCTGCGTCAGACTGTTCACGGATGGAGGTTCCCCGTGAGCATGCGAAGTGCTGCCGCCTGCACGATCGCGACGCTCGTCGAGAGCGATGCGGTCCGCCTCGAGCACGTCGCCGGCCCGGATGCTGCTGAGCGCGCCGTCTTCTCCGCCACGTGCATCGTCCGCAGAGAGGACCTCGACACCCTTCGCGAAGGCGATCTCGTCGTCATCGGGGTGCTCCCGGTGCTCGAGCAGCTGCCGCCCCGGGAGTTCGCCGATCTGTGCGCCCGCGCACGCGTGTCCGCGATCGCCTGGCCGGAATGGATGTCCGCCGGAATCCCGGCGGCGATCGTCGAGGGCATCAGCGCCGGCGGCGTCGCCTGTTACGTCCTTCCCGGGCAGGCTCGCCTGGCAGATGTCGTCGAGGCCATCGCGCACGCGCATGCCGCTCCAGACGTCACACGTTTTCAGCGTCTGCTGCACATGCAGCAGCAACTCGTCGAGTCGCTGCTCGACGAGCCCCCGGTGGAGTCGATGGTCCGCAAGCTCGCCGATCTCACCGGAGGAATCGCCGGCGTCACCGACGAGAGGGGCAACGTCGAGGCGGCATCGGGAGTGCTGCCGTTCGTGCTTCTCCGGCAGGAGGCCGCCGCGACCAGTGCGTCGGACGGCGTCATCGAAGTCGCGGGATGGGTCGCCGTCGGTCGGCGGCTTCGCAGCCTGCCCGGCGAGGCGGTGCGGTGGCTTTTCGTCGCGCGCCGTCATCAGGGGTTCGCGACCAGCTACGTGCAGGCCGCAGCCAACGTGACGGCCGCTCTCCTCGACGGAACGCGGCGCATCAACGAGATCATCGCGCACCAGGATCTCGCGACCAGGGCGTTCGTGCTCAAGGAGGCTTTGGAGACCGAGCCGTACGAGACCTCAGAGCTCCTCGCGACGAGGGCGGGCGCGCTGGGCATTGACTTCGCAGCCGAGGCGCGCGTCATCGAGGTGCGCCGCGCGCGGCAGCTGACCGTCAGTGCGGCCGGGCCGCGGAGCCTTCGGGATGCCGTGTTGGCCGCCTTCACCACCGCCTCGCTGCTCGTCCTCGAGCACGACGGAGGCGCCACCGTCCTGGTGCAGAGCAGCACGGAGGACCTGGACCAGGGGCTCGACCGTCTCCTGCGCAGCGCCCCGGGTCTGCTCGTCGGCGTCGGACGTCCTCTCCGCCGGATCGGTGAGGCTCGGGTGTCCTGGCATGACGCGACGCTCGCGGCACAGACCGCGCAACGGACGAGGGGCAGGTCCGTCGTGCGCTACGACGATTTCGATCTGGGTACGCGTCTGCTCGCCGATGTGGACCGGACGGACATGTCGTATTGGGTCGACGAGCTGCTGGCACCGTTGCGAGAACGGCCGATGCTGATGGAGTCGCTGGTGGCGTACTTCGACCAGAGCCTCGACATTATGAAAGCCGCGAAGCAGCTGGACATCCATCACAACACGATGCGTTACCGGCTGACGAAGGTCGAAGAGGCGCTGGGGGGATCCATCCAGTCGCCGGCGCGGATAGCATCCTTGCATCTGGCTCTCTCGGTCGAGGCGACCCAGCGCGCCGGCACGAAGCCGCTGAAGCCCGCCGTGCGACCCATTCATCATGCCGCTGACATCGGCGACACGGATGTGCTCCGCGGCGGAGCGGTCGATCCGGGCTTCACGGGCGCCGGCGAGCAACCGATCATCGGCTGATGCCGGCACCCGCGCCCGACCGGTCGTCAGGCGAGCGAGGAGAGAATCTCGTCTGCCTGCGCCGCCATCCCGCGGACGATGTCGCCGGCGGGCGTGAGCTCGTACACCGAACTGATCCCCTGGCCGGCCGGCATCATGCCCCACTCGAGGTCACCGTCCTGATACCCGGTCTCCACCCGCATACCCGCCACCGCGTACTGTCCGGGGAAGGCCGCCGGCTGCGTGGCTGACTCCTCCCACTGCGAGGTCCAGCGATTGCGGAAGGCACGCAGCGGCTTGCCCGTGTACGCCCGGGTCAGCGTGAGTTCCCTGCTTTCGCCCTGTACCACGCGCTGCTTGAAGGCCTCGTGCCCGAACGCCTCGGGCGACGCGATGAAGCGGGTCCCCACCCAGACGCCGTCGGCGCCGAGCGCTCGCGCAGCGGCCAGACCTCGACCGTCAACGATTCCACCGGCCGCGAGCACGGGCAGGCTCACACGGTCGACGACCGCGGGGATCAGGGGGAGGGTGCCGGTGTATCCGGTGTGGCCGCCGCCTTCGGTGCCCTGTGCGATGAGCAGGTCCACGCCCGCCTGCTCTGCTGCGATCGCCCGCCCGGTCGAGCCGACGAGTGCGGCCACCTTGATTCCACGCCGGTGGCATTCCTCGATGAAGTCGCCCGGCGCCGCGAAGGTCAGGACGACGAGGGCGGGGGCGGCGTCCAGCACGACCTCGACCTGGCCGCGAACGGCCCCGGGCGTGAGCAGGGGCTCGACTCCTGCCATCTTTCCGCGGTCAGTGGGGTCGAGCTGAGCCCACAGCTCCCGCACCGGACGCCACTGGTCGTCGTCATCGCTCGTGAGCGAATCCGGGAGCAGGAGGTTGACGGCGAATGGCTTGCTGGTCGTCGCCCTGATGCGCTCGATCTCGGCTCGCAGCGCCTCCGGGAGGAAGCTCACTCCGCCCAGGCAGCCCATCCCGCCCGCCTCGGACACGGCCGCGACGAGGGGCGCTTGCGCCACTCTGGCCATGCCCGCGGAGAAGATCGGGTGCTCGATTCCGAACATCTCGGTGGCCCTGGTCTTCATGATGACTCTCCTTGGTGCTGGGCGATCGCCACGAGGCGCTCGCGAATCGGTTGCGGGATGGGCGCCGAGCGCCCTACCCCTGATGTCACGTTGACGTAGGTCGTGGTGATGCTGGCCAGGTCGTGTTCGCCGCGCCGGACGACGAAGTGGAGCACCGTGCTGGTGGTGCCCACGTGGGTGCAGGTCACCGTCACGACCAGATCGTCCCCCAGGCGCGCAGGCGCCCGGAAACGCAGGTCGATGGCCACGACGGCGGGGTCGAAGCCGAGGGCGATCAATTGCGGGTACGTCCACCCGAACCCGTCGAAGAACTCGGTCATCGCGGCATCCGCCAGTTCCAGGTACCGACCGTTGAAGACGATGCCCTGGTGGTCCACCTCATAGGAGCGCACTCGATGCGCGTAAGTGAACGTCATGCCTGCTCACCCAGGCGTCGGTAGAGGTCCTCGCGAACGTTCGCGAGCCCGGGTGGTTCCGGATTCCGCCGAGAGGCGCGCAGCAGGTCGAAGTCGAGTCGCGCGTGGAGCAGATCCCCCTCGCGCGTGTCAGTCACTTGCGCCCACACCCCGTCGTTCCGCCCGAAGGTGCGGTCGAGAGGCACGGCGATGCGCGCGTTCCCGGTGCCGTGAATCGCCCCGTCGACGGGGTAGCCCATCGACGCCACGAGGGGCGACACGACGACGTACATCTGATTCTCCATCGCACGCGCATGCGCGCCGATTCGCACCCGCTCCGCACCGCGAGTGTTCCAGGTGAGAGATGGACAGAAGATGACCTCGACATCGCGCCCGGCGAGGAGTCTGGGCACCTCGGGGAACTCGATGTCCGCGCAGATCTGCACCGCGGCCCTCACGCCGTCGACCTCGAAGACGGCGACGGCCTCCCCGGGCTCGACCCCCATCTTCTGCTCGGCCGGGGTGAGATGGAGCTTGTCCTGCTGCACCAGGCGGCCATCCGGGAACGCGACGTAACAGGTGTTCCGGACGGCACCGCCGTCCGTCGCGCGCAGATGACTGCCGCCGACAACGATCAGATCCAGCGCACGGGCGATCTCGCGGTAGAGGCCGATGACCTCATCCGTGAAGCGCGGGAAATGCTCGCGGTACACGCGATCCAGATCAGCGACGCGGAGCTCCTCCCTGTCCGGGCGGGCCGCGAGCAGCGAGGTGGTCACGAGTTCCGGCAACACCAGCACACGGCTGCCCGCTGTGGATGCCGCATGGGCCGTCTCCGTCACTCGACGGGCGAACGTGGCGAAGTCGTCGTCCGCGGCAAGCGCGAACTGAGCCGAAGTGATCTCCAGCGCAGTCATGACCGCACCGCCAGCTGTTCTTCGACGCGACGCCGGTCGATCTTGCCGGTTCGCTCATTCACCGGGAACGAGTCGACGACCACGACCTCTTCCGGCACCTTGTAACCGGCCAGTTCGTCGCGACACCGAGCAAGGACGGCCTCCGCATCGGGGTGCACGCCGTCCGCCCCTGTCACGACGACGACGATGCGCTGACCGAACCGCTCATCAGGCAGGCCGAGCGCCACGGCATCCGCGACATCGGGCTCCTGACGCACAACGCGCTCGATCTCGGCGGGTGCCACGTTCGCGCCACCGCGGATGATCATGCCGGAAAGCCGTCCGAGCACGCGGATCAATCCGTCCGCTCGGACCTCCACCAGATCGCCCGTCCGGTACCAGCCGTCCGTGAGCACCCGCGCGGTCGTCTCCGGATCACCCTGATACTCGGTGAAGAGCGCGGGCCCGCGGGCATAGGCCTCGCCGATCCCCGGAGATTCGATCCGCTGACCGGTGTCGGGGTCTCTGAGCTGGAGATCGGCCCCGGGTACGACCCGCCCGGCGCATCCTTCGACGGGGACAGGATCGATCACGGGGTCGTAGGTGACGACGGGAAAGCACTCGGAGGCCGCGTACACGTCGTGAACCGGCACTCCGGTGAGGGCTCGCCACCGATCGAACACGCCCTCGTTGCGCGGTTCTCCCCCGGAGATGCACAACCGGATCCGGTGCTCGTCGAGGCCGCCCCTGGTTTCGATCAGATCGACGAGTTTCGCGAAGATGGTCGTGACGCCCGCCACGAAGGTGACGCGGTCCGCGCTGATCGCCTCGAGGACCGCCTCGGGCTTGGACCGCCGGACCGAGCGGACGCGACCGCCGGAGAGCAGGGCGGCCATCGAGGTCGTGACGAGTCCGAACGCCCAGGCCATGGGCAGGACGACCAGTGTCGTGTCCCCCGGCCCCAGGCGCCAGACGTCGCCGTAGGCCGCAGCGCCGGCGAGCACGCTCGCGTGACTGTGCACGACCGCTTTCGGGCGCTGCGTCGACCCCGAGGTGTAGCACACCAGGGCTGCCGCGCCGCCGTCGGGTTCCGGCCCCGCGAAGGGCCCGGTCGGGACGACGTGACGCGTGAGGGAACGCGTCTGGGTTCCCTCCGGGATGCGCTCCGCGAGTTCTTCGTCCGCAAAGGTGAGCTGCACGCCGGAATGCTCGAGTGCGTAGGCGATCTCCGCCGCGGGCGAAGACGGGTACACCGTGACGAGGGTCGCCCCGGCCCGCCACACGCCGAACGCATGGGCGAGGAATCGTGCCGAGTTGCTCGCGATCACGGCGACGTTCTGCGCGCCGGCGGCGCGCACCTCGTGGGCGACGGCGTCCGCCAGTGCGTCCAGGTCGGCGTTCGTCATGTCGCCGTGCTCATCTATCACGGCGACGCCGGCCGGATCCGCCCCCGCGCGCTGCCGCAGATGTTCGGAGAAGGTGCCAGGCATGAGGTCCTCAGCTCGAGCGCTTGAACATGACGATCCACTGACCGTCCTGGCACACCGTGCCGTTCTGATTCTCGACGCGCACATCGAACGTCACAATCCCACGATCGGGCTTGGAGGACGACGGCTTGACCTCGGCGACGCTCTGCTCGACGTGAATGGTGTCGCCCACCTTCACGGGCGCCTTCAGGTTCCAGGTCATCCCGAGGAATGCGATCGCGGTGCCTTCCTTGAGGCCGAGGCGCGACTCCAGTCCGGTCGCGATTGCGAACACGCCGGGACCGTGGAAGATGCGGCCGCCGAACGGTGTCGTCTTGGCGAACTCCTCATCCGTGTGCAGGGGGTTGAAGTCTCCGGAGAGACCGGCGAAGAGCGTGAGGTCCGCCTCGGTGATGGTGCGCGCCGGGCTGCGCCAATGCTGACCCACCTCGAAGTCGTCGAAGAAGAGGGCGGTTCCTTGGGGCATGAGTGTTCCTCTCGCGATGGTTCGTCGGTGCCCTCGTCGCTGGCACCTTCTGACACGATCCCCGATCGCTCCCACCGGCCGTAGTGGAAGATTTCCTATACAGACGCTTCTACGACGTGAGGACACCAATGGAACGGGGCTGAGCCTTCCCCATACGCTCGCACTGCAACGGCGCAGCTGTTCGTACGCATCCCGATGTCAGCAGAGGCACACGAGGCACAGCGGCCGGTCCCCTCGATAGGAGCGACACCATGAACACACCCGACACCACCGCCGGCCCCATCGACCTCTCCGCTTCGCCTGCCACGAACGCCGTCGTCACGACGGACACCGGACGACAACTGGTCGGGCGCCTGCACACCCACGACCTGGTCCTGGCAGCGCTCGCGCTCGCTGGCCCTCTCGCGGCGACCACCGGTTACACGGCCCTTCTTCTCGGATTCGGCAGTGGACTCGGCACCTCGTGGACGTTCCTCGTCGTGATGGTGGTGCTGCTCTTCTTCGCGATGGCCTATGGCGCGATGACGCGCAGCGTCGACCGGCCCGGCGCGTTCTACTCGTACATCACGGCCGGGCTGGGCAAGCATGTCGGGCTGGGTTCCAGCTTTCTCATCCTCGCCTCGTACATCACCATCGGCGTCGGCTTCTACGGTTTCGCGGGACTCTCGCTGGCCGAGTACGTGGTCCGGCTGGGTGGACCGGAACTGCCGTGGTGGCTCTTCTCGCTCGCGTACTGGGTCGTCGTCGGCACGCTCGCGTACTTCCGCGTCGACCTGTCCGCCAAGGTTCTCGGCGTGCTCCTTCTGCTGGAGGTGGTCGTCGTCACGATCTTCGACATCGTCTCGATCGCCGGCGGCACTCGGGACCACGGTCTGGCGCTGGCACCGCTGAACCCTGGCACATTCTTCGACGGCAACGTCGGGTTCGCACTCGCCTTTGCGGTCGCGCTCTTCACCGGCTTCGAGGCGACCGCGATCTACCGGGAGGAGACGGTCCGGCCGAACAAGACCATCCCGCGCGCCGCCATCTTCGTCGTGCTCATCATCGGCCTGTTCTACGCGTTCACGGCGTGGGCGTTCATCAACGGTCTCGGCGAGGAGAACGCTGTGGCGCTGTCCGCGGAGAGCCCGGCCGGCGTGTTCTTCGTCGTTGCGACGCAGTACGGCGGTCCGATCCTGTCCGACATCGCGTCGGTCCTTCTCATCACCAGCGTCTTCGCCGCCCACCTCGCGATCCAGAACGTGTCGACCCGTTACGTGTATTCGCTCGGCGTCGACGGCATCCTCCCCCGTGCGCTGGGCGTTCCGCACCCTCGCCACGGGTCCCCCGCACGGGCGTCTGTGACCGTCAGCCTCACCTACTTGATCTTCACCGGTGCGCTGATCCTGTTCGGCCTCACCGCGCTCGAGATCTACGCCTGGTTCGCCGGGCTCGCGTCATTCACGCTGATCCTCGCGATGGTGCTGGTAAGCCTGAGCGCGATCGTCTATTACGCGTTCAGCGGCCGTGGCAGGACCGAGCCGCAGAGCTTCAGCACCCGCATCGCTCCGACCCTCGCGTTCCTGGGCCTCGGCACCATCGCGGTGCTCGTGCAGCTCAACTTCGGCGCGATCACCGGCGGCTCCCCGCTGCTGAACATCGTGATGATCGTGTGCTCCTACGTCACCTTCGCCGTCGGGATCATCGTCGCCGAGGTGCTGCGCCGACGCGCACCCCACGTCTTCAACCGAATCGGGCGTCAGTGACGCGCCAGGGCCCAGTGAGAGGAAATCCCTTGTCCAAGACGGAGTACGACTTCATCATCGTCGGAGGCGGAAGCGCCGGTGCCACGCTGGCTCGCAAGCTCGCGGACAGCACCCCCGCCTCCATCCTCCTCATCGAGGGAGGCCCCGCCTACGAGGACGACCCCAAGGTGATGTATTTGAAGGAGTCGCTGGGGCTGGTCGGCGACCCGACGTACGACTACGACTATCCCCTCGTCCCGCAGGAGCGCGGCAACTCGCTGCTGCGGATCAGCCGGGCGAAGATGCTGGGCGGCTGCAGCGCGCACAACGACGCGTGGGCGCTGCGCGCACCCGACGCAGACATGGACCGGTGGGAGGCCGCGGGCGCGGACGGCTGGAACGCGGCGACGACGGGACCCTACTTCGAGCAGGTGCTGACGGACATGAAGGTCCACCCGGTCACCCGGACCGCGGAGCTGTCCCAGGCCTGGATCGCCGCGGCCGCCGAACGAGGGTGGCCGGAGATCGACAACACTCGGGGTGAGTACGGGCAGGGCATCTCGTGGGTGTCCCTGAACGAGCACGAGGGACTGCGCTATTCGACCGCGATGGCCTACCTGTTCCCGCTGTCGGACCTGGCGCCGAACCTCACGGTGCAGCTGGAAACACTCGTGAGCCGTGTGCTGTTCGACGGCACCCGCGCGATCGGTGTGGAGACCGATCGCGGTTCGTTCTACGCGTCCAAGGAGATCATCCTCAGCGCCGGCTCGATCGACACACCGAAGATCCTGATGCTCTCGGGAGTGGGGCCGGCCGACCACCTGGCCGAGGTGGGCATCGACGTGCTCATCGACTCTCCAGGCGTCGGATCGAATCTCCAGGACCACATCGAGACGCCGGTGACATGGGAGGCGACCCGCCCGGCGGGCGAGAGCATCAACGGCCTCGACCTCGGCATGTACGCGTCGCTCGGGCGCAGCGACGAGGACTTCGACACCCAGATCACGATCGGGCATTTCAACTACTGGCTCGAGACGGAGCCGTTCGACGAGCTCGAGCACACCGAGCTCGCCTTCACCTTCGCCCCCAACGTCGCCCGGCCGTCGTCGCGAGGCGTCGTGCGCCTCGCATCCTCGGACTGGCGGGACAAGCCGCTGGTCGACCCCCGGTACTTCACTGATGAGGCGAACGAGGACGAGGCGAAGCTCATCGCCGGAATCAAGCTGGCACGCGAGTTCGCTCAGACCGAGGCGCTCCGCGGGTGGATCGTCCGCGAGATCGCTCCTGGCCCGAGTGTTCAGACCGACGAAGAGCTGGGTGCGTACGCACGGCGCTACTCGAACACCGTCTACCACCCCATGTGCACGGCGAAGATGGGGAGTGACGACGACCCCATGGCCGTCGTTGATGGTCGCCTGCGAGTGCGAGGAACTGAGGGTCTTCGCGTCGTCGACGGTTCGGTGATGCCCGAAATCGTGCGGGTGAACCCGAACATCACCATCGTGATGATCGGCGCCCGCGCAGCCGACCTGATCGCGGAGGATCACGCGTAAACAAGAACGCGAAAGTGCTCCCGGCGCGGTGAGAGCTGCGCTGGGAGCGAGCGTACGTCGCCTGGTAGAGCGGCGAGATCGCCGTGTGGGATACAGGTGCGCCTGAGCACGAAGGATGCCGCAGGCCCGTGGAACGGCATCCGTTGCGACCCGAACGAGCCGCCGGACGCGGGGTCCGGCCTCAGGCCGAGCGCCCCGCGGGGACGGCATCCGGCTCAGAATCGGGCTCGCTCTGCGGAACGGCCTCCGGACCGGCATCCGCCACCGACGGCTCTCCCAGCTTGACGAGGATGACCCCGCCGAGCACCAGCGCTCCGCCGAACGCCTGCGCCGGCCCTGGGATCTGGCCGAGCATCAGTGCGCCGAACACCATCGCGGCGACCACCTCGCAGAGCGCGACGAACGACGCCAAGCGCGAGCCGAGCATGCGGGTCGATGCGATTCCGAGACTGTAGGCAATCGCCGTGGAGACGACGCCCACCGCCAGGGCGGGGACGTACCAGGGCACGGTGACGAAGCGGAAGTCGACGTCGGCGGTCGTCCACTCGAACGGCAGCGCGCCGGTCGCCGAGGCGATCGTAAGACCGACGGCTCCGATCAGGAGACCCAGCCCCGCGAGGGCGATGGGCGGCAGCCCGGTGTCCCCGCGGCCGGACAGCACGAAGTACGTCGCCGCTCCGATCATGGCGCCCAGCGCGAACAGGATCCCGCCCACGTGCACCTGCGCACCAGTGAGCACGTCGAGCATGAGGACGAGCCCCGCGAAGGCGAGCAGAGCACCGAGGATGCTGCGTCGGGTGGGCCTCTCGCCCCGTCGCAGCCACAGCCAGAGGATCACAGCGATAGGCGCGGTGTACTCGATGAGCAACGCGATGCCGACGTCCATCACCGCGACCGCCTGGAAGTAGCAGAGCTGTGCGGCGGTGACGGCGAGCAGGCCGTACAGCAGGATCATCCCGGCGTTGTGGCGGACACTCGTCCACCTGCCGCGCAACGCCACGAGCGTCGGGATGAGCAGCACGAGAGCGGCGACCCACATCCGCACCGTCACGGCCGCGCCGGGCGACCAGCCGGCGTCGATGAGGCCACGCGCGAAGACGCCGGACGTGCCGAACGTCAGGGCGGCCCCGACTGCTACCAGCAACCCCGCGTTCACGCCGCGACGGGGGGCGCCTCGACGGATGTCATCGACAACAGTGCTCATGACATGTGACGCTACTCCCGCACGGTGTAAGATGTCAACGTGATCTTCACCGATGACACCGAGGATGCGCTGCGGGCGGCGGTCTGGCTGGTCAACTCCGCGGAGGACCCGGACACGCTGACCACCGTCGCCGACGAGGAGGTGCTGCTCGCGGAGTACCCCTACACCGGCCGTATCGACCGTGATGCGGCGGAGCTCGCCTCCCTCCGCGATCTGCGCGCACGGCTGCGGACCATGCTCCTTGCGCCGCGCGACGAGATGGCCGAGCACGTCAACGCGGCGCTCGCCGACTCGTCACTGTCCCCCCAGCTGCGCCGCCACGACGGCCTGGACTGGCACCTGCACGCCGTCGCCGACGACCGCCCCCTCGCAGAGCGGGTGCTGATCGAGACCGCGATGGCCCTCATCGACGTCATCCGCGCCGACGAGGGTGGCCGGATCAGCGTCTGCGCGGATGCCGGATGCCAGGCGCTCGCGCTCGATCTGTCCCGCAACCGGTCGAAGCGCTACTGCTCCACCACGTGCGCGAACCGCAACGCGGTCGCCGCGTACCGCGCCCGGCGTGGCGGCGGGCGCTGAGCCGGACGGCATCCGCACAGCATCCGCGCGGTCGCAGATTCGGTTGCCGAATCTGCCGCTCCGCGACCCAGCCCACCGCTCAGGTCGCAGAAACTGCCGCTTCAGGATCGGCCCGGCCACTCAGGTCGCGGAAAACGCCGCTGCACGCGAGCCAGAGCGGCAGATTTCGCGACCCGAACGAGCCCGGAGCATCCGCGGATCAGCCGCCGACGACGCCCTCGAACAGACCGATATGGTTGCCGTCGGGGTCGACGATCACGGCCCAGGCGCTGGTGTCCGTGATCGGCTGCTTCGCCATGGCGACGCTCCCGCCCGACGCCTCGGCCGCGGCGATCGTGTCGTCGATCGAGTCCACCTCGACATATGAGCGCGGCTGCGTGAAACCCTCGTCGCGGGGCGCGAGCCCGCCACCGGAGACGCCGTTCGGCGCCTGCCACATCGGGTAGCCCTCGAACCCGGGCATCTCGGCGATGTTCCACCCGAACAGGCCCGAGTAGAAGGCGGACGCCTTCGCCAGATCGCTCACCGGGATGTCGATGTGCGTGATGTCACCGTGTGCCATGTCCTGCTCCTCCCGGCCGCCGCCGTCGGCTGCCGCGGTCAGTCTGCTCCTCGATGGGGGCGACGACAAGAGGGATGCCGGAAGGCGCGTTTCGTCTCGCTCCGCCTGCGGCGGCGCTCGCTCAACGACCGGGAAGAGGGGCTCCGGGAAGTGGGCGCTCGCTCAACGGCCGGGGAACGGGAAGCGGGCGCGCTCGCTCAACGACCGGAAGGCGCAGCGCGGTACCCCCGGTGATCCGGGTTCGGCGCCAGCGCCCAGCCGTCGCCGTCGGCGACGACGAGGTTCTTCATGCCCCCGGCATCCGAGATCACGGCGTAGTCCTGACCGGCGTCCGCGTCGTAGCAGAACAGCGTGACGAACGGCTCGTCGCCCACGTTCACGCTGCGGTGGATCCAGTGCCCCGGCACGTTCACGGCCTTCCCCGGCGTGAGCTCGATCGCCGACGACTGGCCGTCCAGGGTCTCCAGCAGCATGACGCCGTGACCGCTCAGGCAGTGGTAGAGCTCCGCCCGATCCGCGATCGCGTGCAGGTGCCCGCGGGTCACCGCGAACTCGTCGCCGATCCGGCCGGGCAGCAGGGTGCTCGTCCCGACGATGAGCGCCCCAGGGCCCTCCTGGTAGCGGTGGTCGTCCACCCAGTACACGAGTTCGTCCGCGCCGCGGTCCTCGACCGCCGCCTCCCAGGCCGCCGCGTCGCGGTACACCCCGGCCATGTCACCGAGGAACTTCTCGTAGCGCCGGCTGCGCCCCTCGATCCCGCCCTGCGCCGAGATCTCCAGAACGACCGGCGTGTCGACGGCCTGCTGCGTGCTCAAATCAACCTCCTGGGAACTTGTAATTACAGGTATACTCCGAAACACCCGAAACCGCGACCCGGATTGGCACGAACTGTGATCATCGCGCACGACCTCGGCACGACCGGCAACAAGGCGTCTCTGCACGACGACGACGGCCACCTGCTGGCATCCGTCACGGTCCCATATCCGGCGCGGTTCGCCGACGGCGGTGTCGCCGAGCAGAACCCGCAGGACTGGTGGGGTGCCGTGGTCGCCGCCACCCGTGACCTCGTCGCGCGCACCGCCACGGACCCGGCCACGGTGACCGGTCTGGTCGTGAGCGGCCAGATGATGGGCGCGGTGCTGCTGGATGCCGACGGGCAGCCCGTCCGGCCCGCGATCATCTGGGCCGACACCCGCTCCGGCGCGCAGCAGCGCGAGCTCGAACAGGCGCTGGGCGCCGAGCACGCCTACCGGGTGCTCGGGCACCGGCTGAACCCCACCTACTCGGTCGAGAAGATCATGTGGGTGCGCGACAACGAACCGGAGGTGTGGACGCGCGTGCGCCGCGTCTGCGTCGCGAAGGACTTCATCGTGCTCCGCCTCACCGGACGCCTCGCCACCGACCGCTCCGACGCCTCCGGCACCAACGCGTACGACCAGCAGGCCGGCACGTGGTCGCCCGAGGTGCTCGAGGCCGCCCGTCTCGACCCCGCACTGTTCCCCGAGATCCTCGAGTCGACCGCGATCGCCGGCACGCTGACGGATGCCGCCGCCGAGGCCCTCGGCCTGCCGGCATCCGTCCCGGTGGTGATGGGCGGGGGCGACGGCCCGCTCGCCGCTGTCGGCTCCGGCGTCGTCGCCCCGGAGGACGGCGCGTACGTCTGCCTCGGCACGAGCTCGTGGATCTCGTTCGCCGCCGACTCACCGCTGCACGACCCGGGGATGCGGACGTTCACGTTCAACAACGTGGTGCCGGGGTCGTTCGTCCCGACCGCGACCATGCAGGCGGGCGGCGCGTCGGTGCAGTGGATCGCCGAAGCGCTCTCCCCCGACCCGTCCCGCCCGGAGACCGGGCGGCTCACCGCCGAGGCCGCGGACGACGTCGACACCGAGGACCTGTACTTCCTGCCCTACCTGCTCGGCGAGCGCGCCCCGCTGTGGGACCCGGACGCCCGCGGCGCCTTCGTCGGCATCGGCCGACACCACACCCGCGCCCACCTGGTCCGCGCGGTGCTGGAGGGCACCGCGTTCAACCTGCTCACCTGCATCCAGGCGTTCCGCGAGTCCGGCGCCGTCATCGACCGCATCGACGCGGTCGGCGGCGGGGCGCAGAGCGACGCCTACCTGTCTGTGCTCGCCGACGTGTGGGGCGTGCCGGTGCGCCGCCGCACCGTCGTCGAGGAGGCCAACAGCCTCGGCGCCGCCGTCACCGGCGCGGTCGGACTGGGGCTGGCGGACTTCTCCGCCGCCCGCGCGCTCAGCGAGGTGACCGCCGAGTTCCTCCCGGATGCCGGCCGCCACGCGGTCTACGCCGAGCGGCACGCCCGGTTCACCGACGCCTACACGGCCCTGAGGCCGTGGTTCGCGGGGAGGCCGCACTGATGGGCACGATCCTCGTCACCAGCCGCTCCTTCTCGGACGGCGACCTCGACCTCGTCGCCCGCGCCACCGCCGCCGGGCACCGCATCATGCGCGGGCCGGCGCACCACGACCTCGGCGAGCTGCGCGCCCTGCTGCATGGCACGGATGCCTGGATCGCCGGCACCGGGCCGATCACCGACGCGCACCTCGCGGCCGCCCCGAAGCTGAAGATCATCGCCCGCTACGGGGTGGGCACCGAGTCCGTCGACCTCGCGGCCGCCGCCGCACGCGGCATCCCGGTGACCAACACTCCCGGCGCCAACGCGGATGCCGTCGCCGACCACGCCGTCGGACTCACGCTCGCGGCGCTGCGGTTCATCACCGACGGCGACCGCCGCGTGCGCGACGGCGACTGGGCCGTGCGCCGCGGACGCGAGCTCGGCGCCGCCACCGTCGGCATCGTCGGCTTCGGGCGCATCGGTCAAGGGGTCGCGCGGCGGTTGAGCGGCTTCGGTGCCCGCATCCTCGCCGCCGACCCGTATCTGCCCGACGAGGCCGTGCGCGCCGCCGGTGCCGAGCCGACCGACCTCGACGAGCTGTTCCGCACCGCCGACGTCATCACCCTGCACGCACCCGGTGGGCAGCGCCTCGTCGACGCCGACCGCGTCTCCGGCATCCGCTCCGGCACGGTGCTGGTGAACACCGCCCGCGCCGACCTGATCGACGAGCTCGAGGTGGCCGGGGCGCTGCGCGACGGCATCCTGTCGGCGTACGCGGCCGACACCCTCGAGGGTGACACGGCGGCGTCCGCCAGCCCCCTGCTGGCCGCCGACCTCGCGGACCGGGTGATCGTCACCCCGCACCTGGGTGCGCAGACCACGCAGGCTGTCGACAACATGGGCCGGATGTCGCTCGACGACGTCATCGCCGTGCTCGGCGGAAACGAGCCCGCCCACCCCGTCATCCGCTGATGCCGCAAGGAGAGTCATGACCACCACCCCCGCCGCCTCCGAGTCGCCCGCCGACGCCTCGCCGGCCGCCGATTACATGGGCTTCGTGGGCGTCACCACGGCCTCGTCGTCGATCATGAAGGTCTTCCCGCTGTGGGCCGACATCCTCGGCCTGCCCACACGCACCCTGATCGGGCACGACCTGCCCATGGACGCCGACCCCGCTCGGTACCGGGCGATGGTCGAGCAGATCCGCGACGACCCGCACCACCGCGGCGCACTGGTCACCACGCACAAGATGAACGTGTACGCGGCGGCATCCGACCTGTTCGACGAGCTCGACCCGTTCGCGGTGTCGTGCTCGGAGATCTCCAGCATCTCCAAGCGCGGCTCGCAGCTGATCGGCCGCGCCAAGGACCCGATCACGGTCGACCTGGCACTGAACGACTTCCTGCCCGTCGACCACTTCGCGGCCACCGGTGCGGAGGTGGTGATCCTCGGTGCGGGCGGATCGGGCACCGCGCTGAGCTGGGCGCTGGCCGAGCGCGCCGACGCCCCCGCCCGCGTCACCGTGACCGCCCGCACCCAGGACAAGCTCGACCACCTGCGCGAGGTGCACCGCCAGCACGGCACTGACGAAGGCCTGATCCGGTACGTCGTCACCGAGACGCCGGAGCAGGCGGATGCCGTCGTCGCGGCCGCCCCGGCCGGATCGGTGATCGCGAACGCGACGGGTCTCGGCAAGGACCGGCCCGGCTCGCCGCTCACCGACGCGGTGGTCTTCCCCGAACGCGCCTGGGCGTGGGAGTTCAACTACCGGGGGTCGCTGGAGTTCCTGCACCAGGCCGTCGCGCAGCAGGACGCCAGGAACCTGCAGATCGTCGACGGTTGGCGCTACTTCATCCACGGCTGGTCGCAGGTCGTCGCCGACGTGTTCGAGCTGACGCTCACCCCGTCCGTCGTCGAGGAACTCGCCGCCGCCGCGGAGTCGGTGCGTTGATGAGCGCGGTTCGCACCGTCCTCGGCGACATCGACCCGGCGCAGCTGGGCCGCGTGAACTACCACGAGCACCTGTTCCAGATCTCGCCGCTGCTCGCCGGTGACGAGCTGAACGACGAGCGGGCATCCGGCGAGGAGGCCGCGCTGCTCAAGGCGAGCGGTTTCGACACGATGGTCGACGCCACCCCGCTCGGCCTCGGCCGAGACCCGGAGGCCGTGGCGAGGATCAGTGCTGCCACCGGTCTCGCCGTCGTCGCCACCACCGGGCGGCACCGCGAGGCGCACTACGCCGCGGACCACCGCACCCGATCCTGGGACGCCGCCGAGCTCGCCGAGCTGTTCATCTCCGACGTGGAGGGCGGGATGCCGGCATCCGACGACACGCCGGAGGGGCCGCGGGCGCTCGCCCCCGACGGGTCGCCTGTGCGCGCCGGGATGCTGAAGGGCGGCGTCGACTACTGGCGGATCAGCCCGTTCGAGCGGACCACGCTGGTCGCCCTCGCCGCCGCGCACCGGGCGACGGGCGCACCGATCATGGTGCACCTGGAGTTCTGCACGGCCGCGCACGAGGTGCTGGATCTGCTCGCCGCCGAAGGCGTGGCATCCGATCGCGTCGTGCTGGCGCACGCCGATCGCGACCCGGATGCCGGGCTGCACGCCTCCCTCGCCGAACGCGGCGCGTACCTCGGCTACGACGGGTTCGCGCGGCAGCGCACCCGGTCGGATGCCGAGTTGCTCGCCCTCACCGCCGCGGTCGTCGAAGCGGGAGCCGCCGAGCGCATCGTGCTCGGCGGCGACGTCGCCCGGCGCACCCGCTACATCGCCTACGGCGGGATGCCGGGCCTCGGCTACCTCGGCGAGCGCTACCTGCCGCGGTTGCGTGCGCTGATCGGCGACGACGCCGTCGACCGGATGCTGGTCGACAATCCCGCGCGCCTGCTCACCCTCTCGGATTAGGAGCCCCGATGCCACAGCCGACCATCCTGCACGCCACGTTCACCGCTCGCCCTGGCGAGGCAGATCGCGTCGCCCCCCCTGCTGCGCGATTTCGCGGATGCCGTGCGCGCCGAGCCCGGCTGCGTCGTCTTCGACGCCACGCGCCTGGTCGAGGACGACCACCGGTTCTTCGTGTACGAGGTGTACGTCGATGAGGCCGCGTTCCAGGCGCACCTCGCCAACCCGGCGGGCGGTCCGTTCAACGCGGCCCTGCAGCAGCTGATCGTCGAGCCCGCCTCGCAGCTGACGTTCCTCAGGCGGATCTGAGGCCAGGTTCCGTTCCGGTCGCAGAAACCGCCGGAATCCCAGCATCCCGGCATCCTACGGTCTCAAAACCTGCCGGAATCCCGGCGGGAAAGCGGCCCTTTCCGCGACCTGAGCGCCGGCCGCAGACGGAAAGGGCCCCTCGCCCGAAGGTGAGGGGCCCCGACCGCTGGAAAGCGGGTCACTGGTAGAGGACCTCGGCGATCTCCGGGTCGTCGATGTTGTTCTTGTCGTACCAGTACGAACCGGTGTCGTAGAACTCCTCGACCTCTTCACCGTTGGCGGCGTCGTAGGCGGCCTGCACGACCTGCTCGCCGATGCCGATCGGGTCCTGGGTGATCGCGCCGGCCATGGTGCCGTCCTTGATCGCGTTGATCTGCGCAGCGCCCGAGTCGAAGCCGATGATGGTCAGCTTGCCCTTCTCGAGGCCGAGCTCGTTCACGGCGTTGACGACACCGATGGCCGAGCCCTCGTTGGTGCCGTAGATGCCCTTGAGGTTCGGGTGGGCGGCGATCATCGCCTTGGCGATGTCCGCGGACTTCAGGTGGTCGCCGTCACCGTACTGGATGTCGACGATCTCGATGTCCGGGAAGTCGGCCTCCATCTTCTCGACGAAGCCGTCGCGGCGCTCGACACCGGTCGAGTTGATCTGCGAGTGGCCGACGATCGCGATCTCGCCCTTGCCGCCGATCAGCTCGGCCATGTGCTCTGCGGCGAGCGCGCCGGCCTTCTTGCTGTCGGTGGCGGCCAGGCTCAGTCCGACGTCGCCGTTGCACGGGGCGTCGAAGTACACCACGGGGATGTCCTGCGACTTCGCGCGCTCCAGCGGCGCCACGCACGCCTCGGGGTCGAGGGCCGCGTACGCGATGGCGTCCGGGTTCTTGTCGATCGCCGCGGTGAGCATGTCGAGCTGCTGGGTGACCTCGGTCTCGGCGGCGGGGCCCTCGAACGTGATCCTCACGCCCAGCTCCTCGGCCTTCTGCTCGGCGCCCTTCTTGACCGCCTGCCAGAACTGGTGCTGGAAGCCCTTCGAGACCATGGCGATGTACATCTCGCCGTCGCCCGAGCCGCCGCCGTCTCCGCCTGCGCCGCCGCCCTCTTCGATGACACCACCGCCGCCACAGCCCGCGAGGGCGAGTGCGGAGGCTGCGACCAGCGCCGCGAATGCGGTCTTCCTGCCGAATTTCATGAGAACTCCATTGATCTGTGTGTCCGGCTCCGCAGCCGGGTGGGGGACATTCCGGTGTGTGCCAGTGCGGATCGCTCCGCGGTTTCGGCCAGGGCCGATCGGATGGCGTCAGGCACGGGTGTTCGGCGCCATCCGAACCCTCAGGTGCGCTGCCTGTTGCGCAGCGAGTCGAAGAATACGGCGAGCAGCACGACGATGCCGACCACGATGTTCTGCCACTCGGTCTGGATCGACATGATCCGCAGGCCGTTCACCAGCACGCTCATGATCAGCGCGCCGATGACGGTGCCGAGGATCGATCCGCGGCCCCCCAGCAGCGAGGTGCCGCCGATGATGACCGCGGCGATCGCCTGCAGCTCGTAGCCCATGCCGATCTGCGGCTGAGCCGAGTCGAGCCGGGAGGCGATCACCACACCGGCGATGCCGGTGAAGGCGCCCGCGAACATGTAGATGAGGATCGTCCAGCGGCGGGTGTTGACGCCCGACAGCCGCGCGGCCTCCTCGTTCGACCCGATCGCGTAGGTGTAGCGGCCCAGGAGCGTCTTGTTCAGCACGACGTACCCGAGGATCGCCAGCACGGCCGTGATGAGGACGGCGTTCGGGATGCCGGGGATGATGACGCCCAGTGCGATGCGCTTGAAGTCCGGAGCGGACGTGGAGAAGTAGATCGGCGCGACGCCCGAGATCACCAGCGCCAGACCACCCGCGATCATCATCATCGCCAGGGTGGCGATGAACGGGGGCAGCCGCAGGAACGTGATGTTCACGCCGTTGACGAGCCCCATCAGCACACCGGTCAGGATGCCGCCGATCACGCCCACGACGATGGGCAGGCCCATATTCGTGATGAACACACCCGTCATCACCGCGCACAGCGCCATGCCGGTGCCGATGGACAGGTCGATGCCGCCGGTGATGATCACGAAGGTCGTGCCGAGGGCGAGGATGCCGATCACCGCGGTGGACAGCAGCACCGAGGCGATGTTGCTGAACGTGAAGAAGCTGGGGCTGGCGATCGAGAAGAAGATCACCAGCACGACGAGGGTGCCGAACGCCAGCGACTGCTGCAGCTGGCGCTTCAGGAACCCCGCGACGTCGCGCTTGTCGGTGTTCTCGTTGACGGCCTGCTGGATGACGGTCGTCGTCGAGCCGGAATTCTGTGGGGTGCTCATTCTTCTTCCTCCCCGTGGGCTGCGAGGTGCATGATCTTCTCCTGGCTGGCTTCCTCGTTGCGGAGGGTCCCCGTGATCCGGCCGTTCGCGAACACCGCGATGCGGTTCGCGACGCGGAGGATCTCCGGCAGCTCCGACGAGATGACGATGATGGATTTGCCGGATGCCGCGAGCTGCTGCATCAGGCGGTAGATCTCCTCCTTGGCCCCGACGTCGATCCCTCGGGTGGGCTCGTCGAAGATGAGGACATCGCAGTCGCGCATCAGCCACCGGGCGATGACGACTTTCTGCTGGTTCCCTCCGGACAGCAGCTTCACGGTCTGGTTGACCGACGGGGTCTTCACCCGCAGCTGCTGCACGTAGTCCTTGGTCTGGTTCTTCGCCTTGCGGTCGCCCATCCAGCCGAGCGCGCCGGCGTAGGAGTCCAGCGAGGCGAGCACCGTGTTGAACGTGACGTCCTGCTCGAGCATGAGGCCGAGCGATTTGCGGTCCTCCGACAGGTATCCGACGCCGTGCTTGACGGCATCCGCCGGCTGGCCGATCCTGACCTCCTGTCCGCCGATGAGGATCCGCCCGGCGTCGCGCCGGTCGGCGCCGATGATCGCACGCGCGGTCTCGGTGCGCCCCGCCCCCATCAGGCCCGCGAAGCCGAGGATCTCGCCGCGATGCAGCTGGAAGGAGACGTCCTTCAGCAGCGCCTTGGTCGACAGCCCCTGCACCTCGAGCACGACCGGGTCGTGCTGATGCTCGCGGGCCGTGGGCCGCGCGCCCTCGTCGATCACCCGGCCGACCATCATCTCGATGATCTTCGGGATGCTGATCTCGGACTTCTCCAGTGAGCCGATGTACGACCCGTCGCGCAGCACGCTGACCCGGTCGGCGAGCCGGCGCAGCTCGTCCATGCGGTGCGAGATGTAGACGATGCCGGTGCCGCGGGCCTTGAGCTGCTCGATCAGCCGGAACAGGGTCTCCACCTCGGCGTCGGTCAGTGCAGAGGTGGGCTCGTCCATGATGAGCACCTTCGCGTTGAACGACAGCGCCTTGGCGATCTCGACCATCTGCTGCTCGGCGACCGTGAGCTCACCGACCTGCTGCCGCGGGTCGAGGGCGATGCCCAGGCGGTCGAGCAGCTCGGCGGTCTGCCGGTTCAACTTGCGCTCGGACACGAACGGCCCGTTCTTCGGTTCGCGTCCGACGTAGATGTTCTGCGCGACCGTGAGGTCGGGCATGAGGTTGAGCTCCTGGTGAATGATCGTGATACCCAGCTGCTGAGCCTGCAGCGGGCTGGTGAGTTCGACCGGCTCCCCCTCGAACCAGATCGTGCCCTCATCGCGGGTGTAGATCCCGGACAGGATCTTCATCAGCGTCGACTTGCCGGCACCGTTCTCTCCGACGAGCACGAGCACCTCACCGGAGCGCACCTCGAGGTGCACGTCCTTGAGCGCCTGCACGCCGGGGAACCCCTTGCTGATGCCTTCCACCCGGAGGATGGGTTCGCTCATGGTCGCACCTGCTCCCTTGAAGGTCGTTCTGCGTCGGACGCCACGGGCGTGGAATCCATTTCAAACATCGGATCAATATTGCGCCCGCATCGCCGTCGACGCAAGTTGTATCTAAATGTATCTAAGCTGACGGCGTCGGGGAAGGCCTGTAATAACATCTTGGTCACAGCTCTGCTCGCGGCCGCTCGCCTCAGTGCAGCCGGATCGAGTTCACGGCCACGAGCTTGTCGCGGATGAAGCGGTTCGCGTGCGCGCCGAGCTCGTCGTTGTCGGTCCACAGGTTGCGCCAGATGCCCAGCATCCGGCTGAGGTCGGGCGCGACGACGGCCGACGAGAACGACTCGAAGACGATCGGGCCGTCGTAGCCGATCCGCCCGAGCGCCTTGAAGAACGTGTCGAAGTCGACCGACCCGGTGCCCAGGTAGCCGCGATGACTCTCGCCGATGTGCACATAGCGCAGGCGCGGTTCGGCATCGAGCACGGGCCCGATCATGTCGGACTCCTCGATGTTCATGTGGTACGTGTCCAGGTGCACACCGAGGTTGGGCCGGTCGACCTCGGAGAGGTACGCCATCGCCTGACGTGCCGTGTTCAGCACGTTCGTCTCGTAGCGGTTGACCACCTCGACGGAGACCTGCACGCCGCGCTCGGCGGCGTGATCGGCCACCCGGCCGATGACGCGTCGGCTGCTCTCCAGGCCCGCCCGCGTCACCGGCTCCATGTACTTCTTCATGGCGGAGTAGATCACGCCGCAGAAGTGGGTGCCGCCCATGTCTGCGAGCACGTCGACGGCTCGGATCAGCAGTGCCTCGCCGGCCCCGACCACCGACGGGTCGGCGCTGGTGATGTCGGTCGCCTCCGACAGGCCGAGGGAGGCGCTGACGGCGAGGCCGCTCGCTTCGAGAGCGCGGACGGCCGCCTGCGTGTCGAAGGAGAACGGGTCCATGAGGGGGAACTCGATGAGATCGAAGCCGGCCGCAGCGGTCTTGTCGACCGCGAGGCCGATCCCGTCGGCGTCGAACCGGCCCGTCCATACCAGACCGTGGCATCCGATGTTCATGTGAGCTCCTTCGCTGCCGTCCGCACCGCACTTGGCACGTTCCAATTCGGTGTGTCGACGACATTACGCACCGCACTTGCAACGTGTCAATCCCTCGCTATGGTTGACCTGGGAGGTGGCGTCATGCCGGCCAGCGTCAAAGACGTCGCGGCGATCGCGGGAGTATCCGCGTCGACGGTGTCGAACTACCTCAATCACCCCCAGTTGCTGAGTGCTCGGACCAAGGAGAGGGTGAGCGCGGCGATCGAGAAGCTCGGCTACGTGCCGAACGAGTCGGCGCGGCAGCTTCGAGCCGGTTCGGGCAAGGCGATCGCGCTGATCCTGTTGGACGCCTGGCTGCCGTTCTTCAACGAGTTGTCCCGTGGCGTCGAGGAGGTCACGCGCGCCGGCGGGTGGTCGCCGTTCTTCAGCAACAGCAATCGTGACCGCGTGCAGGAGCTGCGCAACATCGAGATGTTCGAAGCGCACCGCGCGCGCGGCATCATCATCTATCCGCTCGGCGACGTGGTGCCTGCACTCGAACGGCTGGCCGTGCGCGGCATCCGCTCCGTCGTGATCGGGCCGTCGCAGCCGTCACCCGCCGTCGGGTTCGTGCGCTTCGACGACGTCGGCGGAGGACGGCTGGCCGGCGAGCATCTGGCGTCGCTGGGCCGGAGGCGGATCGCATTCCTCGGCCACCCGGAGCGCGTCAGCGAGTCCGCCGACCGCCTCGCCGGATTCACGGATGCCGTCGGTGAGCGCGCACAGGTCCGCACGGTCATCACCCCGGACCTGACCATCGATGCCGGGATGGCCGCCGCGGAGGAGTTGCTGCGCCTGCCCGTCGAGGACCGCCCCGACGCTCTGTTCGCTACCAACGACATGCTCGCGATCGGCGCGCTCACCGTGCTGCTGCGCGCCGGGTTGTCCGTTCCCGGAGACGTGGCGATCGTGGGCTTCGACGACGTCGATCAGGCCCGCCAGGCGATCGTGCCGCTCACGACGATCCGGCAGCCCGCGTACGAGATCGGCCGCGCGGCGGCATCCGCTCTGCTCCGGCAGCTCGAGGAGCCCACCGCCCCCGCGCCGGAGGTGACCCCGTTCCCGGCGGAGCTGATCGTGCGCGAGTCCACCGTCGGGCGGTGAGGCGACCGGCCGGGCGCGATCAGGCCGACGGATGCCCGACGACGCCCTTGCGCAGCAGCGCGTTGCCGTACTTGCGGGTCTCCCCCGTGCGCACCATGAGGTACGCGCCGCGGGCGACGTCGTAGTAAGCGAACCGCTCGACGAACCGGGTGGTGGTCTCGTCGGTGCCCGCCGCGGTCATCAGCTCGCGCTGTACGTCGAGCACGGTGGCATCCGCCGACTCCATCAGATCCATGCCGGGCGCGTCGTCCAGCGGCAGCACGGTGCGGATCGCGGCGACCACCTCGGGCGTCGTCGTGCCAGGCAGGTCGACGACCCGATCTCCGAGCCCCCACGCGGGGAAGTGCGCATCGGCGACGACGACCGCGTCGGAGTGACCCATCCGGTCGAGGTGCAGCAGCAGCTCACCGGTCAGCAGCGGGTTGATGCCTTCAAGCACGGTGTCTCCTTCGTTCTTCCGGCTGTGTCAGGCCGGGATGAGCCGCTCGGCTTCGAGTTCCTGCCACAGCGCGTCGGGGATGGGCAGCGCGGCGTATTCGGTGTTCTGGCGCAGCTGCGCGGGGCGGCTGCCGCCCACGACGACCGAGCGCACCGACGCGGCACGCAGCGGGAACTGGATCGCGGCAGCGGGCAGGGGCACGCCGTGGTTCCGGCAGACGTCCGCGATGCGCACCAGCCGGTCCCACAGCTCGTCGGGTAGCCGGCCGTACTCGTACCGGCCGTCCCGGCGCGGCTCGCTCTGCGCGAGCAGGCCCGAGTTGAACACCGACGCCGCAACGATCCCGGTCCCGCGCTCGTCGCACGCGGGCAGCACCTCGGCCGCGGCCGGCTGCTCGAGCAGCGTGTAACGGCCGGCCACCATGATGATGTCGAGATCGGCCTCCCGGACAGCGCGCGCGATGGCATCCGACACCATCGAGCCGATCCCGATCGCGGCGACCGTCCCCTCGTCGCGCACCGCCTCGAGGGCGGGGAACGCCTCGGCGAGCGCGAGGTCGAGGTCGTGCCGCTCGGGGTCGTGCAGGTAGAGCAGGTCGATGCGCTCGATGCCGAGGCGCTCCTGCGACTCGGCGATGCTGGCGCGGATGCCGGCTGCGGAGAAGTCCCACACGCGCTGCAGGTCGTCGGGAACGTGGAAGTCGTTCGCGGTGTCCAGGCCGCCAGGCTGGTGGTCCGGGTTGGGGCGCAGCAGGCGCCCGACCTTGGTGGACAGCACGAACTCGTCGCGCGGCTTGGTCTGCAGAAAGGTGCCCAGGCGTCGCTCGGACAGCCCCAGCCCGTAATGCGGTGCGGTGTCGTAGTAGCGGATGCCGGAATCCCAGGCCGCCTCGAGCACCGCCCACGCCTCGTCGTCGGTGAGCGGACGGAACAGGTTGCCGACGTTCGCGGCACCGTAGCCGAGGGTCGGGAGCGTCAGGTCAGTCGGTGACATGCTGTCCGGTCCAGGTGTAGCGGGCGATGCTGTCGGCCTTCATCTCCATTCCGGCGCCGGGTGCCGTGGGCGCCATGTAGGAGCCGCCGCGGATGTCGGTGGGCACAACGAAGTGCTCGTGCAGATGGTCGACGTATTCGATGAGCCGCCCGTCGCGGGTGCCGCTGACCGCGACGAAGTCGAACATCGACAGGTGCTGCACGGCTTCACACAGGCCGACGCCGCCGGCATGAGGGCAGACCGGCACGCCGAACTTCGCAGCGAGCAACAGGTTGGCGATGTTCTCGTTCACGCCCGCCACCCGCACAGCGTCGATCTGCATCACGCTGATCGCGTCGGCCTGCAGCAGCTGCTTGAAGATCATCCGGTTCTGGGCGTGCTCGCCGGTTGCGACGCGGATCGGCGCGACGCCGCGCGCGATCTCGGCGTGACCGAGGATGTCGTCGGGGCTGGTCGGCTCCTCGATCCAGGCTGGTTCGAACTCGGCGAGCGCGTTCACCCACTCGATCGCCTCGTCGACCTCCCAGCGCTGGTTGGCGTCGATCGCGATCGGGAAGTCCGGCCCGCACACCTCGCGCGCCTTGCGGAAGCGGCGGATGTCGTCCTCGAGGTCCGCGCCGACCTTGAGCTTGATCTGCGTGAAGCCGTCGGCCATGGCCTCGCGGGCGAGCCGCTCCAGCTTCTCGTCGGAGTAGCCCAGCCACCCGGGGCTGGTGGTGTAACCGGGGTAGCCGGTGGCGAGCAGCTGCTGTTCGCGTTCCGCGCGGCCGGGTTCGGCGGCGCGGAGGATCTCGAGTGCGTCCTCGCGGGTCAGGGCGTTCGTGAGGTAGCGGAAGTCGACCAGGTCGACGATCTCCTCCGGCGTCATCCGCGCGAGCAGCTGCCACAGCGGCAGACCGGCCCGCTTGGCCTTGATGTCCCACAGCGCGTTGATCACGGCGCCGATGGCCATGTGCATGACGCCCTTCTCGGGGCCGAGCCAGCGCAGCTGTGAATCGCCGATGAGCTCTCGGAAGGTGCCGCCCATGTCGTCGAGCAGCGGCTCGAGTTCCCGCCCCACGAGATGGCCGGCGAGGGCGTCGATGGCGGCGACCTGCACGTCGTTGCCGCGGCCGATCGTGAACACGAAGGCGTGCCCCGCGTCCCCCGCGTCGGTGCGGACGATCACGTAGGCGGCCGAGTAGTCGGGATCGGGGTTCATGGCATCCGAACCGTCCAGGCTCAGCGACGTGGGAAAGCGGATGTCGCTGGTGTCCAGCGCGACGATACGGCTCACGGGGCTCCTTCGGTGTCTCGCCGCTGTACCGCGGTCGAACCACTTGGAGTGTAAACATCCGATGTCTATACTGTCAACGGCACGTGCGGTCGTCGCACGCCGCCGGCAGAGGTGAGGAGAGCCCATGAAGTTCGCGCGACTTGGAGAGCCGGGTGCCGAGGTGCCGGTCGTCATCGACGGCGACCGAACGTACGATCTGCGGCCCGTCACATCCGACGTGAACGGCGACTTCCTCGCCGACGATCCGGTCGGGCGCACGCAGGCGGCTCTCGACGCGGGAACCCTCACCGAGCTGCCGGATGCCGCGGAGCGGCGCATCGGGGCACCGATCGCGCGCCCGAGCGCGGTGGTGTGCGTGGGCCAGAACTACGCGGCGCACGCCAGGGAGTCGGGCTCCGAACCGCCGACCGTGCCGATCATCTTCCTGAAGACACCCAACACGGTGGTCGGGCCGAACGACGCCGTCACGATCCCGCGCGGCAGCGAGAAGACCGACTGGGAGGTCGAGCTGGGCGTCGTCATCGGCTCGCGCACCGCATACCTCGACTCGCCCGAGGAGGCCGCCGCGCACATCGCCGGCTACGTGGTCGCGAACGACGTCTCCGAGCGGGCGTTCCAGATGGAGGTGTCGGGCGGGCAGTGGTCGAAGGGCAAGATCGCAGCGGGCTTCAACCCCACGGGGCCCTGGCTGGTCACCGCCGACGAGGTCGACCCCTCGGGACTCCGGCTGCGCAGCTGGGTGAACGGCGAACCGCGGCAGGACTCGAACACGAGCGACATGATCTTCGACGTGCCGACGATCGTGCACCACCTGTCGCAGTACATGACCCTCGAGCCGGGCGACCTCATCCTGACGGGCACGCCGCAGGGCGTGGCGTTCGGCGGCAGGTTCCCATACCTGAAGGCGGGCGACGTCGTGGAGATCGAGATCGAGGGCCTCGGCCGGCAACGGCAGGAGTTCGCGGCGTGGGAGGCACAGCGATGAGCGGTTCGCCGGTCGTTGAGCGAGCGAAGCGAGACGAAACGCTTTCGGGTCTGGTCGCCATCGTCACCGGCGGTGCGTCCGGCATCGGCGCGGCGATCGCCCGCCGCCTGCACGACGAGGGCGCGCAGATCGCCGTGCTCGACCGTGACATCTCCGGGGCCGACGACCGCTTCGCAGCCTTCACCGCCGATGTCTCCGACCGCGATTCGGTGAACGCGGCCGTGGCGGCCGTGGCGGAGCGTTTCGGCCGCATCGACATCGTGATCAACAACGCCGGCATCGGCGCGCAGGGCGACATCACCGCGAACGACGACGACGAGTGGGCGCGAGTGCTCTCGATCAACGTGACCGGCATCGCGCGGGTGACGGGGGCGGCGCTGCCGTGGCTGCGCAAGTCACCGGCCGCGGCGGTGTGCAACACGGCATCCATCGCATCGACCACCGGCTTGCCGCAGCGCGCGCTGTACTCGGCGTCGAAGGGGGCCGTGTCCGCGCTGACCCGCGCGATGGCGGCCGATCATCTGCGGGAGGGGATCCGCGTGAACGCGGTGAACCCGGGCACCGCCGACACCCCGTGGGTGGGGCGGCTGCTCGATTCTGCCGACGACCCCGCGGCCGAGCGCGCCGCGCTCGAAGCTCGCCAGCCGCATGGGCGGCTCGTCTCCCCCGACGAGGTCGCCGGCGCTGTGCTGTACCTGGTCAGCCCAGCATCCGGTTCGACCACCGGCACGTTCATCGAGGTCGACGGCGGCATGGCGCAACTGCGCCTGCGGGCGGAGTGACCCAGCGCACTCGTCCGCGTCCCGGTCCTCCACCGCCAAGTCGCAGAATCTGTCGCTCCGCGCGCGCGAAACCGGCATCCATCGCGACCCGAACGCGCGACGCGACGCACCCCGACGCCCAGGTCGCAAAAACTGTCGCACCGCACGCCCGAAACCGGCATCCGTTGCGACCTGAATGGGCGCGCCTTCGTGATGCCACTCGGGCGTGGCCGGTGCCTGTGGATAACCCACCCGCGCGCTCGGTCGATCGTGCCACCGTATCGCGATGAGAACTCCGCACCCGTTGCCGAAGGAACTCGGCTGGCGCTTCTCGGTGCAGCAGGCCAGGGACGCAGGGGTGAGCGCGGGCCGGCTGCGTCGCGCGGACCTGGATCGGCCGTTCCACGGCATCCGCGCCCTGCGGCATCCGCTCGACTTGCCCGAGATGGACCCGTACGAGCGGCAGGCAGCCGAGCACCGGGTGAGCGCGCGGCAGTACGCGCCCCGCCTTCGCCCCCGTCAGTTCCTCAGCCATGAGACCGCCGTCGCACTCCTCGGCGGGCCGAGTCCACTGGCCGTTGCGCGACCCGCATTCGACGGGCCGCCGGTTCCGTTGGATGGGCGCAGCCTACCCGTCCATGTGAGCACCCTCGGCGATGGCCCGCTCGTTCGCGCGGCCGGGGTCCGCGGCCATCGTGCCGACCCGAAGACGACTCGGATCGCTCGGGCAGACGGCGTGCCGATCGCCCACCCGACGACGATCTGGTGCCAACTCGGCAGCTGGCCTCTGCTCGACCTCGTCGCGCTCGGCGACTTCTTCTGCCGCGTCTGGCGCGAAGGGCCGGGTCGCCCGGTCGGGAAACAGCCGTTGACTACCGTCGACGAGCTCGCGGCGGCGCTGGCGGCCGGTCGGCGGCCCGGCATCCGACGTCTGCGGCAGGCTCTCGAGTTCGTACGCGAGGACTCCTGGTCACCCCGGGAATCAAAGCTGCGCTGCCACCTCGTCCTCGCCGGTCTGCCCGAGCCCACCCTTAACCACGACGTGTACGACGACAAGGGTCGCTTCCTGGGGTGTGTCGACCTCGCCTATCCCGAACGCAAGATCGCCATCGAGTACCACGGCACGCTGCATCACTCCCGGTATGCCGAGGACGTCGAGCGCATCGCCGCCCTCCGGGCGGCCGGCTGGATAGTGATCGAGGTCACCAGCGCTCTCTTCGCCCGACCGGATGCCGTGGTGGCGAGGGTCCGCGCCGCGCTCGGTCTCTGAGTCGGCGAATCGCGGTGAAGGCTGCCCCCTTCAGATCGCAGAAAACGCCGCTTCGCGCGCCGCTTACCGGCATCCGCTGCGACCTGAGCGCGCGAAACCACCCCCAGCCCTCTGGGTCGCAGAAAACGCCGCTCTGCGCGCGGGATTCCGGCATCCGTTGCGACCTGAACGCGCGAGGGCAGCCCCCGAGCGCACGATCCTCGTCACGGGATGCCGTAGAACCGCGCCCCGTTCCCCCAGAACAGCCCGTCCATGTCGACACCGCGCGAGACCGCCCAGTCCGCGACCGTGCGGAACCAGCGGTCGCGGGCACCGGGCAGCGAAGCCGCGGCGTCGACGGCCGAGACCGGCCAGTCGCTTCCCCACATCAACCGGTCGGCGCCGAACGAGTCGAGCGCGGCGTCCAGGAAGGGCGCGACCTGGGCATCCGTCCAGACTCCGCCGCTCTCGGCGGGCAGCCCAGACACCTTGCAGAACACCTGTGGACTCGCCGCGAGCTCCCGCAGGTCGCCCAGCCATGCCGCCGATGGCTCCACCGGTGCGTCCACGCTGCCGATCACCGGCTTGCCGAGGTGATCGAGGACGATCCGCAGCTCCGGCACCGCCGCCGCGAGCGCGGTGACGTCGGCGATCTGATGCTGGCGCACGCACGCATCGAACGTCCACCCCCGATCGGCGACCGAGCGCGCCCCGGCGACGAACTCCGCCGATCGCGCCAGGCCGTCCCGCTCGCCCTGCAGCAGATGCCGAACGCCCACCACCCGCGCAGACCCGGCGAGCTCGTTCAGCTCCGCCTCAGTGACGGCGCCCTGGTCGAGGCGCGCGCCGGCGACGATCGCGACGACGCCAACGGCATCCGCGATCGATTCCACCCAGCGCACCTCCGCGACGTGCTGCTCCGCGACGGTCCCGGCCTGCACGAAGACCGCCGTCTCCTGCTCCGGCCCGTGCAGCCGCTCGTCGCCCAGCTCCTCCGCCGCGAAACGCCGCTCCAACGGGCCGCTCAGCCAGTCGTAGCGCAGAGCCTCGGGGTTCCACAGGTGCAGGTGGCTGTCCAGAACGCGCATGTCGACCATCCTGCCGGAAACATCCGATCAATGGCTAGGATGCCGGTATGGCAGTGACCGACGAGGCGATCGAGAAGATCAAGGCGATGATCGTGTCGGGTGAGCTCGGGCCGGGCGATCGGCTCCCGCCCGAGAAGGAGCTCGCCGAACGCCTCGGCCTGTCGCGCAGTTCGATGCGCGAGGCCGTGAAGGCGCTCGAGGTCATCCGCGTGCTCGACGTGCGCCGCGGCGACGGCACCTACGTCACGAGCCTCGAACCGCACCTGCTGCTCGAGGCGATCAGCTTCGTCATCGACATGCACGACGACGACTCGCTGCTGGAACTGTTCGCCGTTCGGCGGATGCTGGAATCCCAGGCGACCGGCCTGGCGGCGAGCAACGCCACCGCCGAAGCCGCCGAGGCTCTGCAGGCCGAGATCGCCGCGGTCGACCCGGCGACCGTGAGCATCGACGACCTGGTGGCCCACGACATCCGCTTCCACCGCGACATCGTGCGGATGACGGGCAACGGCTACCTCGCGAGCCTCATCGAGAGCCTGAGCAGCCAGACCATCCGGGCGCGCGTCTGGCGCGGACTCACCGAGTCCGGAGCCGTCGAGCGCACGCTGTCCGAGCACCGTGCGATCGCCGAGGCCATCGCCCAGCACGACTCCGCGCTGGCGACCTCCCTGGCCACCGCGCACATCGCCGGCGTGGAGCGGTGGCTGCGCCAGGCGGCATCCGCCTGACCGCTGACCCGCTGGGTGCGACGCGGGTGTCAGCCCCCGAGCCGCGCCATGGCCGCGTCGAACTCGGCGGCCGAGCTGTCGCTCACGTCGTGGAACAGCAGCTGCTCGATCACATCCGGAGCGGCGGTGAAGTACGGCACCCCCGCCTCGCGCAAGCCCACGATGTCTTCCGGCGAGCGCAGGCTCGCGGCGAGCACGTCGGTCGCAGAGCCCTCACACGCGGCCTGCATCCGTGCGATCAGCGCGTCGCCGTCGACTCCGGCATCCCGCAGCCTGCCGAGGTACGGGGCGATGTACTGCACGCCGATGCTTGCGCAGGCCAGCGCCTGCCCGACCGAGTACACCGCGGTGACGAGCACGCTGGCTCCGTCGCGCACCAGAGCGGATGCCGCGGCGAACCCGTCCGCGGTGGCGGGGACCTTTACGGCCACGCGGTCGCCGAGCGCGAGGATCCCCTCGGCGTTGCGCAGGAACGACGCGGTGTCGCCGCCCCAGGTCTGGAAGAACACCTCGCGGGCGCCCTGACCGACCCAGCGCTCGTAGAGGGCAGGGATGTCCTCGGCCGTGCGGCCGCTGCGCTCGAGAATCGTGGGATTCGTCGTCACGCCGTGCACGACGCCCGCCCCCAGCAGACGACCCACCCGGTCGACGTCGGCGCTGTCCACGTAAAGGCGGGGAGCGGTCATGACGAGTCCTCTCAGAACCTGTCGTTACAGGTAGGGTCCTCCATAATGTAATGACAGCATCCACCGCACGTCAAAGGCGATCGAGGAGTTCCATGTCTGTCACACCGTCCGAGCGCCGAGGCGTCGTCATCGTCGGCAGCGTCACCGCGGATGTCACCACCTTCTCGCAGCGCCTCCCCGCTCGCGGTGAGACCATCCTGGGCGACCAGTTCACACTGCTCCTCGGCGGCAAAGGGGCGAACCAGGCGGTCGCGGCCGGCCTGGCCGGCGCACGGACGAGCTTCGTGGGATGCGTGGGCGACGACCTGTTCCACGACCTGGTCGTCGACGGCCTCAGCTCCGCCGGCGTCGACCTGACCCATCTGCGCACGGTTCCCGGCCCGACCGGCATCGCGCACATCCGCGTCGACGCGTCGGCGCAGAACGACATCGTGATGGTGCCGCTCGCCAACGCGTCGCTGAGCGCGGAGCAGATCGACGCGGCGCTTGCCGCCCTCGCCCCGACGACCTCGGTGCTGCTGACGCAGCTCGAGACTCCGGCATCCCTCACCCTCCACATCACCACCCGGGCGCGCGAGCACGGCATGACCGTCGTGCTCGACCCGGCGCCCGCTGCCCAACTCGACGCGGAGGTGTGGCGCAGCATCGACATCGTCACCCCCAACGAGACCGAGGCGACGCTGATCAGCGGCATTCCGGTCAGCGATCCGGCCTCCGCGGAGAACGCCGGGCGCTGGTTCCTCGAGCAGGGCGTCGGCGCCGCGGTGATCACCCTCGCCGAGCGCGGGTCCGTGGTCGTGACCTCGGAGAGGACGACGTTCATCGAGCCGATCCCGGTCGAGGCGGTCGACACCACCGCCGCAGGTGACGCGTACGCCGGCTACCTCGGTGCGGCCCTGGCCGAGGGCATGGACCTCGCTGCCGCAACGAGGCTCGCGAGCGCCGCCGGCGCGATCGCAGTCACGCGCCAGGGCGCGTCGCCGAGTCTGCCGCGCCGCGAGGAGGTCGACGCGCTGCTCGCCGCGCAGCGCGCCGCCGCGCAGCCCGCCGCCGCCGCGCGGCCGGTCGGCTCACTCTGACGCGGCGGCGTCCCACCCGCCGAGCGACCACCTGCCCTCCGCACTCAGCGCACGACCGAAGGAGCCCTGATGCGCAAGACCTCCACCACGATCAACCCCGCGCTCTCCCGCGTCATCAGCGAGACCGGCCACACCGACCTGATCGTCGTGACGGATGCCGGGCTGCCGATCCCCCCGGGCGCGGAGCGCATCGACCTGGCCTATCGGCCCGGCGCCCCGGCCTTTCTGGACGTGCTCGACACCGTGCTCGCCGAGATGGTCGTCGAGGGCGCGACGGTCTCGGAGGAGGTCGCCGAGCGCAGCCCCGAAGTGCTCGAGGCGCTGCGCGAACGGTTCGCGGGGATGGGCTTCGAGATCGAGATGGTGCCGCACGTCGAGTTCAAGCACCGCACCCACGCCGCCCGCGCCTTCGTGCGCTCGGGCGAGTTCACGCCGTACGCGAACGTGATCCTGCACGCGGGGGTCGCGTACTGATGAGCGCCGACGCGATCGACCGCCGCTCCGCGGCACCGATGTACGACCAGCTGCGCCAGCTGATCATCGACCACATCCACCGCGAGAACCTGCAGCCAGGAGACGGCCTGCCCGGCGAGCACCGGCTCTGCGAACAGTACGGCATCTCCCGCACCGTGGTGCGGCAGGCGCTCGCGCAGCTCGAGCACGAGGGTCTCGTAGAGCGGGTGAAGGGCAAGGGCACATTCGTGGCGCGGCCCCGCACCAGCGAATCCCTGGTGCACACCCTGGAGGGCCTGTACGACGAAGTCGAGCGCCGCGGCGGACACGTGCACAGCGAGGTGCTGCGGCACGAGCGGACCGTCGCCGATGGCGAGGTGGCGGCGGCGCTGGAGGTGCCGGTCGGTGCGCCCGTGGTCGTGCTCGAGCGGCTGCGGTACGTCGACGGCGACGCCTGGTCGCTGTCCACCACCTGGATGCCGGATGAGGTCGGCAGCCTCACCCTGGGCGCCGATCTCAGCGAGTCCTCGCTGTACCGGCTGCTGGGCGAGCACGGCATCCACGCCACCCACGGTGTGCGGTCCGCGGAGGCGACCGTCGCGACGCACGAGCAGGCCAAGCATCTCGGCGTCAGTGCCGGCTCGGCACTGCTGCGGCTGCGCAGCGTCAGCCGCGACGACCACGATCGGGTGATCGAGTTCTTCCTCGCGTACCACCGCGGCGACCGGTCGCGCTTCGAGTTCCAGCTCAACCGCGAGCAGTCGCAGGCGTCACTGGTGCGCATCTGACGACGCGGGGACTCCCCGATACGCTCGAGGCATGAGCGAATGGGCAGGGCGTGCGATCCGGATGCTGGAGGCCGACGCCAACCGCAGCGCCGACACTCACCTGCACGTGTTCCCGCTGCCTGACGACTGGGGCATCGACCTCTATCTGAAGGACGAGTCGGTGCACCCCACCGGGTCGCTCAAGCACCGCCTGGCGCGGTCGCTGATCCTGTACGGACTGGTGAACGGCCTCATCGACGAGGGCACCACCCTGGTCGAGTCGTCGAGCGGGTCGACGGCGGTCTCCGAGGCCTACTTCGCCCGGATGCTGGGGCTGGATTTCATCACGGTCGTGCCGCGCTCCACGAGCCGCGAGAAGGTGGAGCTGATCGAGTTCCACGGCGGCCGCTGCCACTTCGTCGACCATGCGTCGGACATGTCCGCAGAGGCGGAGCGCCTGGCAGCCGGCTGCGGCGGACACTATCTCGACCAGTTCACCTACGCCGAGCGCGCGACCGACTGGCGCGGAAACAACAACATCGCCGAGAGCGTGTTCAGCCAGCTGGCGCAGGAACGGCATCCAACCCCGTCGTGGATCGTCGTCGGCGCGGGCACGGGCGGCACGAGCGCGACCTTCGGGCGGTACGTCCGCTACCGCCGACACGACACCCGGATCGCCGTGGTCGATCCGGAGGGCTCGGCCTTCTACGGCGGCTGGCGAGACCGCAACCCTGCGCACACCACGGGCACGCCCAGTCGCATCGAGGGCATCGGCCGGCCGCGCGTGGAGCCGTCATTCGTCCCCGGAGTGATCGACGAGATGATCCCGGTGCCGGATGCCGCCTCGATCGCGGCGATCCGGCTGCTGCGCGACCGCACCCTGCACTGGGCCGGCGGCTCGACCGGCACCAACCTGTTCGGCGCGTTCCAGATCATCGCCGGGATGAGGGATGCCGGTGAGCAGGGCAGCGTCGTGACCCTGATCTGCGACAGTGGTGTGCGCTATGCGAACACCTACTACTCCGACGAGTGGGTGGCGGCGCAGGGCTGGGACCTCGCCCCTCACCGCGAGCGGATGGAGCGGTTCCTGGCCGGAGGCGCCTGGTGAGCGCGCACGCCGCCGGCCGTTGAGCACGCCCTCGGTCGTTGAGCACGCCCCCGGTCGTTGAGCGAGACGAAGCGTACGCGAGGCGGCACGCCCCTCGCGTACGCTGACGTCATGACCACGCTCATCCTCACCGTCGCGGGAGCGGACCGCCCCGGACTCGTCGCCGCCGTCGCCGAAGTCGTCGAAGCGCACGGCGGCAACTGGGAGAACAGCCAGCTGTCGGAGCTCGCCGGGGTGTTCGCCGGCGTCATCGAGATCTCCGTGCCCGACGATCGCACCGAGGGCCTGCAGTCGGCGCTGCGCGAACTGGACGGCCTGCTCACCGTCGACGTGCGCACCGGCACGCCCGACAACCCGGAGTCGTCCGACCGGATCACGCTGTCCGTGCTCGGCAACGATCGCCCGGGCATCGTGCGCGAGGTATCCGGGGTGCTCAGCGACCACTCGCTGAGCATCGAGAGCATGACGACAGAGACCCGCGACGCCGCCATGGCAGGCGGTCGGCTGTTCGAATCCACCGTGACGGCCACGGCCCCGGCATCCGCCGATCTCGACGACCTCCGGGCAGACCTCGAGCGCATCGCCGACGAGATCCAGGTCGACATCACACTGGAATGATCAGTCGTCGGTGAGGCCGGATGCGGCCGGCTGCAGCCGGCGCAGCCAGTACTCGGTCTGCGCCACGTGTCCGGCTGCGGCAGCGCCCGCGGCGATGGGGTCGCGCGCCTGCAGTCCCCGCAGGATCGCGCGGTGCCCGGCGTCGGAGTGCAGCTTGATCTCAGCCGCGCTGTCGGTCGTGAAGATCCGGTACGCCCGCGAGCGCGAACGGAACACGGCCAGCATGCTCGCCAGCGCCTCGTTGCCCGCGACCTCGGCGATGCGCATGTGGAAGTGGTGGTCCAGCTCCGACTGCGCCTCGGGGTCCTCCGTGCGCTCCAGCTCATCCAGCACACCGCCGAGTTCCGCGACCACGTCGTCGTCGATACGAGCGGATGCCAGCGACGCGGCGTGCGCCTCGAGGGCGCGGCGCATCTCGTACAGCTCGAGGATGGAGTCCAGCGGCAGCAGGCCGACGGTCAATGACAGGCTGCGGATCAGGTCGGCGGCGTTCAGGTCGCCGACGTAGCTGCCCGACCCGTGGCGCGTCTCCAGCACGCCGAGTGCCGCCATCATCCTGATGGCCTCGCGCATGGAGCCGCGCGAGACGCCGAGACGATCGGACAGCTCGCCCTCGCTGGGCAGCCGATCGCCGGGGCGCAGCGTGCCGTCAGCGATGAGCTCGCGCAGCCCGTGCAGCGCGATGTCCAAGGCGCTCATGACGATGCCCTCCCCGTTCGTGTGCGGTGCAGTGAGTCTCTCGGACGCTCAACCGGAATCCAAGTCGTACGACAACTTAGCGCCCAAGTCCGGAAATTTCTCGACTTGTCGGCCCGACTGTGGCAAGGTTGTGCAACAACTTCCCTTTTCCGCAGTGAGGACAGATGACGGTCACCGCCACGCTCAAACCCGTCCGGCTGAAGACGTACGGGCGCGCCCGCGACGCCTGGCCACTCGATCCCGAGGTGGTCCATCTCAACCACGGGTCGTTCGGGGCGGTGCCGAGCAGAGTCGTCGAGGCGCAGGACGCGTTGCGGCGCCGCGCCGACCGCAGCCCGGTGGACTGGTTCCCCCGTCTCGCCGGCCTCGTCGCCGAGGCACGTGAGCGCACCGCGCCGTTCGTCGGCGCCCGCGCCGACGACGCCGTGTTCGTGCCGAACGCGTCCGCGGCTGCCACCGTCGTCTACAACGCGCTCCGCCTGGAGCCCGGCGACGAGATCCTGGTCACCGACCACGGCTACGGGGCGGTCACGATGGGCGCGCAGCGCCTCGCCCGCCGATTCGGCGCGGGCGTGCGCACGGTGGAGCTGCCGCTGCTGGCATCCGATGACGAGATCGTGCAGCACTTCGCCGACGCCCTGACCGCGCGCACGCGCCTGATCGTCGTCGATCAGATCACCTCGCCGACAGCCCGCCTGCTGCCCACCCGCCGCATCGCGGAGCTCGCCGCGGAGCGGGGCGTGCGCACCCTCGTCGACGGGGCCCACGCGCCCGGACTCATCCCCGACGCTGCCACGGCAGGCGGCGGCGACTGGTGGTTCGGCAACCTGCACAAGTGGCCGTGCGCGCCGCGCGGGTCCGCGCTGCTCGTCACGGCCGCGGCGGACCGCCAGGAACTGTGGCCGCTGATCGACTCGTGGGGTGCACCGGAGCCGTACCCGCACCGCTTCGACACCCAGGGCACGGTCGACGTCACCACCTACCTGGCCACGCCTGCCGCCATCGACTTCATCGAGGGCGAGTACGGCTGGGACGCCACCCGCCGCACCATGTCGGCTCTCGCGGATGCCGGTGCCGAGACCATCGCCCAGGCGCTGCGCCCGTTCAGCACGGTGGAGCCGCTCACGCCCCTCCCGTCGCCGGTGCCGTCGATGCGCCTCGTGCGGCTGCCGGACGGCCTCGGAGCGACGCGCGAGGACGCCGACGAGCTGCGGATGGAGCTGCTCGACGAGACCGGTGTGGAGACCGCGTTCACGAGCTTCCGCGGCATCGGCTATTTCCGCCTCTCCGCGCACCTGTACACCGAGGGGACCGACTTCGAGGCGTTCGCCGAGCGCTGCGTGCCGCAGATCCTGCGCCGCGCCGGCATCGTCGCCCCTGCCACCACCACCATCCCCTGACCCGAACACCCCCAACAAGAGAGGCACATCGTGAAGCGAAAGTTCTTGACGACGGCCGCGAGCATCGGCACCGTCGCCGCCATCGCCCTCACCGGCTGCTCGTCCGGCGGAGGTCAGTCCGCCGACGGCACCGTCACCCTGCAGATGGTCGAGAGCCTGACCAATCCCGCCCGCACGGACCTGATCAAGGGCCTGCTCGAGGAGTTCGAGAAGGAGAACCCGAAGATCAAGGTCAACCTGGTCTCGCCCCCCACCGAGCAGGCGGACCAGAAGATCCAGCAGATGCTGCAGTCGGGCAAGGGCGTCGACGTGCTCGAGGTGCGCGACATCACGGTCGGGCCCTTCTCGAACAACGGCTGGCTGTACGACATGACCGACGACCTGTCGAGCTGGAAGGGCTGGGACGCCCTCACCGAGAACGCGAAGTCCGCCGCCAAGACCGACGACGAGACGCTGTTCGTGCCCTACGGGTTCTACGGGCTGTCCCTGTTCTACCGCAAGGACCTGCTCGAGCAGGCCGGCTTCGATGGTCCTCCGCACAGCTGGAAGGACCTGCTCGAGCAGGCGTCCGCCATTCAGGACCCATCGAAGAACGTGTACGGCTACGCGTTCCGCGGCGGGCAGAACGCGAACAGCAACGTCGTGGCCGCGATCGAGGCGTACACGATCGACGGACTGGACGTCGACAATGCCTTCCTCATGAAGGACGGATCGACCATCTTCGCCGCGCCGGAGGCCCAGGAAGCGGTCGACGACTACTTCGCACTGTTCGAGAAGGCTTCGCCGCCCTCCGCCGTCTCGTGGGGTTACCCCGAGATGGTCGCGGGCTTCACCAACGGCTCCACCGCGTTCCTGTTGCAGGACCCCGAGGTCATCGCCACGGTGCAGGACTCGCAGCTCAAGCCGGATCAGTGGGACACCGCTCCGCTGCTGGTCGGACCGACCGGCAAGGCCGCGCAGCCGCTGGCCGTCGCCGGGTGGGGTGTCGCCGAGAACAGCCAGCACAAGGATGCCGCTGTGAAGCTCGTGCAGTTCCTCTCCTCGGAGGGACCCGCGACCGAGTTCGCGCAGGCCAACAGCCTGGTCCCGATCATCGCCTCGGCGGCAGAGGACGAGTTCTACTCGTCCGGTCCGTGGACCAGCTACGTCACCATGACCGAGAACCCCGACACCTACGTCAACGTGCGTCAGCCCCGCGGCGTGAGCTGGTGGACGGAATGGATCCAGAAGTCCGACCAGGACGTGCAGAGCGTCCTGCTCGGCAACATGACCACCAGCGAACTGCTGGAGTCGTGGGACGCCTTCTGGACGGAGAAGTACGCCACGGAGAAGGGCTGACCCGTGGCACGCCGCATTCACGAAGGAGGCTCCGCCGGTTCCCCCGGCGGGGCCTCCCCGGCATCCCGCCGCCGCAGCTTCGGGCGGCGCCAGGCGTTGACGCTGTTCGCGTTCATGGCACCCGCGATCGTCTTTGTCTGCTGGTTCACGTACTGGCCGATGCTGCAGGGCGCCCGGATGGCGTTCCACGACTGGAACCTGTGGGATCTCACCTCGACGCCGTTCGTCGGGCTCGACAACTTCCTCGCCGTGTTCCGCGACCCCGCCTTCCCCGTCGTCGCGTGGAACTCCGTGCTGTGGGTGATCGGGTCGCTGGTGCCGCAGCTGGTGATCGGCTTCCTCATCGCGCTCGCGCTGCGCAAGCGGTTCCGCTTCCGCGGGCTGTATCAGGCGCTGGTGTTCTTCCCGTGGGCCGTGTCCGGCTTCCTGATCGGGATGCTGTTCCGATGGATGTTCAACGCCGAGTTCGGCGTCGTCAACGACCTGCTCATGAAGGCCGGGCTCATCTCGCAGCCCGTGCCGTGGCTCGCCGATCCGAGGGCGGCGATGTTCGCGGTGATCGTGGCGAACGTCTGGTACGGCGTCACGTTCTTCGCCATTATGATCCTCGCCGCCCTGCAGTCCGTCCCGGACGAAGTGCTCGAGGCGGCGAGCCTGGACGGGGCCGGCAAGGTGCGACAGCTGTTCTCGATCATCATCCCGTACATCTCGATGACGCTGCTGCTGACAGTGCTGCTGCGCGTCATCTGGATCTTCAACTTCCCCGACATCATCTACGCGATGACGAACGGCGGCCCCGCGAACCAGACGCACATCATCACGACCTGGATGATCAACTACACCCAGCAGGGCAACTACGGCATCGCCAGCGCCATCGGCCTGATCGTGGTGGCCTTCCTGTTCGTGTTCTGCGCGTTCTATCTGATGGCCATGAGGAGAGTGCAGCGATGAGCACGCTGACGGACGCTTCCACACGCGGAACCTCGATCACCGAGACACGGCGGGTGACCGTGCCCGACCCGGCATCCGCTCCCCCCGGCCCCCGCACGGTGACCGTCGGCGGCGTGGTGCGCGCGGTGGGACTGGCGATCTGGCTCATCGTGACGCTGTTCCCGCTGTACTGGATCGCGCTCACCTCGTTCAAGTCGCCCGGCACGATCAACTCCTATCCGATCGAGTACTGGCCCAGCGAGCCGTCCTTGGACAACTACGCGAGCCTGTTCCAGAACAGCCAGTTCGGTGTCTTCCTCGCCAATTCCGCCCTCGTCGCCCTGACCGCGGGGGCGGTGGCGACGCTGATCGCGCTGCTCAGTGCATACGTGATCGCCCGCTTCGAGTTCCGGGGCAAGGGCGCCGTGCTCATCGCGTTCCTGCTCACGCAGATGATTCCGGCGTTCATCGCGCTCGGCCCGCTCTACTCGATGATGACCGACCTGGGCCTGGTGGACACCAAGCCCGGCCTGATCCTGGTCTACATCGCGATCTGCATCCCGTTCTCCACCGTGATGCTGCGCGGGTTCTTCGAGAACGTCCCCGACGCACTGGAGGAGGCGGCGATGATCGACGGATGCTCGCGCCTGGGGGCACTGTTCCGTGTGCTCGTCCCGGTGATGACCCCGGGCATCATCGCGGCGTTCATCTTCAACTTCGTGAACTGCTGGAACGAGCTGTTCCTGTCGGTGGTACTGATGAACACCGACGAGAACCGCACGGTCCCGTCGGCGCTGAACGGCTTCATCTCCACGTTCAACATCGACTGGGGATCGATGTCGGCGGCGGCCGTGCTCACCATCCTGCCGACGATGGTGATGTTCGCCCTGGCGAGCCGATGGATCGTGCAGGGGCTCACGTCGGGCGCGGTGAAGGAGTAGGCGTCCACGTCGGGCCGCGACACCCCGCCTTCACGCCGAGACCCCGGGTTGCAGACGTCTGCAACCCGGGGTCTCGCCGGTTTGCCGGGGTTTCGCGGGCTCGTGCGCGCACAACCCGGGGTGTCGCGGGCTCGCGCGCCCCTCAGACCAGGCGCCGCTTCGGGGACACCGAGTACGTGTCCTCGGGGTCCGCATTCACGACCCCCTCGAGGGCGTCGTCGATGGCGGTCATCACGTCGGCGTCCAGCGTCACACCCGACGCCTTGACGGTCTCCGCGAGCTGTTCGGGGCGCGACGCCCCGACCAGGGCCGCAGCGACGTTCGGGTTCTGCAGCACCCACGCGATCGCGAGCTGGGGCATCGTGAGTCCGGCATCCGCCGCGATCGGCTTGAGCCGCTGGACCGCGGTGAGGATGTCGTCCTGCAGGAAGCGCTGGATGAAGTGCGCACCCGAGTGCTCGTCGGTCGCGCGCGAACCCTCCGGCACCGGCCGGCCGGGCAGGTACTTGCCGCTGAGCACGCCCTGCGCCATCGGCGACCACACGATCTGCGAGATCCCCAGCTCCTCGGATGCCGGGATCACCTTGCCCTCGATCACGCGGTGCAGCATCGAGTACTGCGGCTGGTTCGAGATCAGCTGGAAGCCGAGCTGCTTCGACAGGGCGTGCCCTTCGCGCAGCTGCTCGGCGGTCCACTCCGATACCCCGATGTACAGCGCCTTGCCCTGCCGGACGACGTCGGCGAACGCCTGCATCGTCTCCTCGAGCGGGGTCTCGTGGTCGTAGCGGTGCGCCTGGTACAGGTCGACGTAGTCTGTGCCGAGACGCTTCAGTGAGCCGTCGATGGACTCCATGATGTGCTTGCGGCTGAGGCCGGTGTCGTTCGGGCCCTTCGGCCCGGTGGGGAAATACACCTTGGTGAAGATCTCCAGGCCGGCGCGCCGTTGACCGGCCAGCGCCCTGCCCAGCACGACCTCGGCCGCGGTGTTCGCGTAGGTGTCGGCCGTGTCGAACGTGGTGATGCCGGCGTCCAACGCGGCGTGCACGGTCTTCACCGCCGCATCGTCGTCCACCTGTGACGCGTGGGTCACCCAGTTGCCGTAGGTGATCTCCGAGACCTTGAGACCGCTGTTGCCGAGGAAGCGATAGTTGACCATCACTCCACGCTACTGGGCGGCCACAGCCGCAGGGTCAGACCCCGGCGCGTACCGGTTCGCCCGCAGCCGCAGCGGGTTCGGGGGCGGCGGATGCGGGAACGGCGGATGCCGTCGCCGGCGCGGCCGCGGATGTCGCGGCATCCGCCGACGTGACGATCGCTGCCCGATCGCGGAAGCCCTCCGCGGTGACACGGTCGAGGTCGACCTGCCGGCGGATCGCGAGCGCCTTCTCGTACAGCGACGGCTCGCCGTAGCTGGTGAGCACCTTCACGATGACGGGCAGCAGTTCGATCATGAAGAACAGTGCGGCGATCAGCCAGTGCGCCCAGAAGATCGTGGGCTCCTTCTCGCCGAGTCGGTTCAGACCGGTGATCTGGCTGAGCAGGCCGATGGCACCGGCGTTGCCCTGCGCGACGGCATCCGCTCTGGCGTTGTACGCGGCGAGTGCGCGCTCGTAGGTGTCGCGCGCGGCCGGGAGCTGATCCCTGGCCTGCTCACGGTTGGCCGCCTCGGACGCGGAGGTGTTCTGCTTCGCGGCCGACTCCGCCGCGGACAGCTCGTCGTTGGCGGTGCGCAGCTGCGCGGCCAGCGCGTCGTAGGTCTGCTGCGCCTGGGCGAGCTGCGCCTTGGCGGCGTCGGAGCTGGAGCCCTCCCCGTTCACACCGGTGCAGCCGGGAACCGTGCCGGCGCCCTCACCGGTGAGCTCGCACTGGTACAGCGCGCGGGCGGAGTCGATGACCTTCTGCTGCTCGGCCATCTTCGCGGTGAGATCGTCGACCGTGGCCTGCGCGGCGGACGTCGTGGCCGACTCCGACTCGGTCCCGGCGACGATGCCGGTGGCCGCCTGGTTCTCGAGGGCTGCGACCCGTTCGCTCGCCGCGTCGAGGGCCTTCTTCTCGGGGCCCTTCTCCAGCGCGTCCTGATCGGACTGTGCCTGCACGATGTTGGTGGAGGCCACCTCTCGCGCGATGTCGTTGTGGAACACCTGCAGCACGAGCGGCTCGGCGACGAGGAACCCGATCAGCGCCGCCATGGCAACGCGCGGCAGCGCGAGACCGAGCAGCTTGCCGATGCTGCGCGTGGACGTCATGGTCGAGGTGAGGAACCGGTCGAGGTTGAAGATGATCGCCGCCCACACCAGCGCCAGCGGAACGGCGAACCACACCGCCACCTGCACCCCTGTGGTGAGGGCGAACAGCATGGAGATCGCCGACACCAGGGCGGTGCCGGCGAGCACGAAGAACATCTGCACGAAGCGCGGCGTCTCGCCCGGAACCCGGTCGAGCACGTCGCCCTCCGCGCCGCCCAGGATGGCGAGCGTGCGCAGACGTGACCCCGCGGTCCGCGGCTCGCGCTCGCGCTTCTGGCGCCGCGTGCGACGGGGACGGGGAGCGGATGCCGGTGCACCGGCCTCCGCTCCGGGCTCGCGCTCCCGGTCGATGACCTCGGTGGGATGAGTGGGCGCGTCGCCGGCATCCGTCGCCGGGGTCGCCTTGGAACCGGAGGGCTCAAAACTGCGGAGGAACTCGAGGTCGTCGTCGGTGACCGTGCCGTCGGGGGTGTCGGTCTCGAACGAGATCCGCCCCTGGGAATCCATCCGGCCCGGGCGATGCGCGGAGTAAGACATCCTTCGAGGGTACGAAAACGCGGCTGTGCGACTCCCGGGCGAACCCTGCACGCGGTTCTCAGGTTCGGGGTGCGCCCGGGCGCTCACGGTGTCAGGCTGGAGACATGAAGACGCTGCTGCTCGCCCGCCACGCGAAGTCGGACTGGGGGATGCCGGGCTTCGCCGACCACGACCGGCCTCTCAACTCCCGCGGTCTCCGTGACGCGCCGGAGATGGCGCAGCGGCTGGTCGATGAGGAGGTGCCCCTCGAGCGCATCGTGTCGAGCAGCGCGGTGCGCGCCCGCACCACGGCAGACGAGTACGCGACGGCATACGGTCTGCCGGTGGTCGAGGAGCCGCTGCTCTACGCGGCATCCGCTCGGTCGATCCTCGCGATCGCGGCCGCCCTGCCGGACGACTGCCACGTCGCGATGCTCGTCGGACACAACCCTGGTATGAGCGACGCCGTGTCGGAACTCACCCGCGAGTACGTACAGCTGGCGACATGTGCGATCGCGGAGTGCGCCGTCGACGTGGGCTCGTGGGCCGAGCTCATCGAGGGCGCCGGGCGCCTGCTGCGCCTGCGCGCCCCGAAGGACACCGCCTGACCGGAACGGCGCCGAGTGCACGGCATCCCGTCGAGTGCACGGCCGCGCAGCGCCGAGATCCGGTGCACTCGGCGCGAGGCGGTGCACTGGGCGCGGCGGGCGGGCGTCAGCCCATCGCGGCCGCGGCGGCCTCGTCCTCGGTCGTCGCGACCAGCTGCCCGCAGGCGCCGTCGATCTCCTTGCCGCGGGTGTCGCGGAGGGTGGTCGGGATGCCGGCGTCGTTGAGCCGCCGCACGAACTCGTCCTGCACGTCGCGTTCGGATGCCGTCCAGATCGACCCGGGCGTCGGGTTCAGCGGGATCGGGTTGACGTGCACCCACCCGCGGCCGCGGGCGTTGAGCTTGTCCGCGAGCAGGTCGGCCCGCCACGGGTGGTCGTTCATGTCCTTGATGAGCGCGTACTCGATCGACACGCGGCGGCCGGTCTTCTCGAAGTACTCGCGTGCGGCGTCCAGCGCCTCGTCGACCTTCCAGCGCGAGTTCACCGGGATCAGCTCGTCGCGCAGCTCGTCGTCCGGGGCGTGCAACGACAGGGCGAACGTGACCGGGATGTCCTCGTCGGCGAGCTTGCGGATCGCTGGAACCAGCCCGACCGTCGACACTGTGATGCCCCGGGCGCTCATGCCGAGACCCTCCGGTTGCGGGGCGACCATGATCCGCACGGCGTCGAGGACGCGCTTGTAGTTCGCGAGCGGCTCCCCCATGCCCATGAACACGATGTTCGTGACACGCTCGCCCTCGTGGCCCACGCGACGCGGGTCGCCCAGCCCTCCGTCGGCGATGACGCGGTTCGCGCGCACGATCTGCTCGATGATCTCGGCGGTCGACATGTTGCGGGTGAGCCCCGCCTGGCCCGTGGCGCAGAACGGGCAGTTCATGCCGCAGCCGGCCTGGCTCGACACACACAGGGTGATCCGGCCGGGGTAGCGCATGAGCACCGACTCGACCAGGGCGCCGTCGTGCAGCCGCCACAGGAACTTGATCGTGTCGCCGCGGTCGGTCTCCAGGCGCCGCACCTCGGTGAGCAGCGGCGGCAGCATGCCGGCGATGAGTTCCTCGCGCTGCGCGGCGGGCAGGTCGGTCATCGCCGCCGGGTCGGAGGTGTAGTGCGTGAAGTAATGGGTGGCGAGCTGCTTGGCCCGGAACCCGGGCAGGCCCAGCTCCTTCACCTTCTCGATGCGCTCGGCCGGCGTGAGGTCGGCGAGGTGCACCGGAGGCTTGCCGCGCTTCGGGCTCGCGAACTGCAGGAGCGGACGCCCCTCGGCATCCTTCTTCTGTGTCCAGCCCTCGGTCGCGGGGCGGACCTGGGGCGTGCCCGCAGGCGCGGTCGCAGGGCGCGTCACGCGCGTGCGGGGAGTCTCGGTCATACCTCCCAGGGTACGGTGTGGCGCATGGGAGAGACCTGGGCCGATGCCCGGGCCTAGACTCGGCCCATGGAGCTCTTCTGGCTCATCGCGATCCTTGTCGGCGTGGTCGTCGGCGCACTGATCATCGCCGCCGCGCTGCGCGGGATGAGACCGCGGATGCCGGAGGCGCAGACCTTCACCCCCGTGCCCGTGATCCGTTCGGGATCGGGCACTGCGACGAACACCACCCCGGCCGGCACCTCCCCCGAGGTGATCGCCGAGATCGACCGCCTCGTGGCGTTGGGCCAGCGGTCGAAGGCGATCAAGGTGCTCCGCACGCACGCCAAGATCGGCGCGAAGGAGGCGAAGGACCGCATCGCGCACTGGTCGATCAGCACCACGCCCCGCCACGCCGCCGCGGTGTCGCATGCGGAGCCGGCACGTTCTTCCGCCCCGCCGACCCGTGCCGCCTCGCCCACCCGCGCGTCGCTGCCGGCATCCGTCGCTGCGGAGGTCGACCGCCTGCTCGCCGCCGGAGACCCCGTCACCGCGATCAGAACCGTCCGCGCGCACACCCGACTCGGGCTGCGCGAGGCGAAGGACCTGATCGACGCGTGGACACCGCCCCACCGCCGCTGATCACTTGTCATTACAGGCCCGGCTCGGGGAGAATGGCCGGGTCACCGTCCCGAAGGAGCGCCATGTCCGATCGTCTCGCCCGCACCCGTGCCGCAGGAGTGCTCGCCGTGCTGCGGGCGCCCTCACCCGAGCAGGCGCTCGACGCGGCGGAGGCCATCATCCGCGGCGGCATCACCGGCATCGAGGTGACGTACTCCACCCCCGACGCCCCCGCGGTGATCCGTGAGCTCATCGCCCGGCACGGCGACAGCGCGTGCATCGGCGCGGGCACGGTCACCACCGCCGCGGAGGCGATCGACGCCGCCGACGCGGGTGCCGAGTTCCTGGTCAGCCCTGGCACGCTCCCCGGCCTGACCGGTGCGATGCTCGACACCGGGCGGGTGACCATGACCGGCGCGCTCACCCCGACCGAGGTCATGACCGCGCTCGAGCTGGGCGTCGACGTAGTGAAGCTGTTCCCGGCGTCACTCGGCGGCCCGTCGTACCTGCGCGCGCTGCGCGCACCGTTCCCGGACGCGCCGCTCATGCCCACCGGAGGCGTCAAGCCCGACAACCTCGCCGACTGGTTCGGCGCGGGCGCGGTGGCCGTCGGTGCGGGCGGCGACCTCGCAAACTCCGCGTCGATCGCCGCCGGCGACTGGGCCGACCTGGAGCAGCGCTCTGCCCGGTTCGCCGCGGCGCTGGCATCCGTCCGCCGCTGACCCCCGACGATGCTGCGCGCCGCCCTCGCCCTGACCGCCCTCGCGATCGCGCTGACCGGCTGCGCTCCTGACGCGAACGGGCCGAACGCACCCCACCCGACGGAGACGACCATGACCGATGCCACACAGGACCTCTTCGCCGCGGCCGCCGCCGGCGACGCCGACGCCGTGCGCGCGGCCATCGACGCCGGGGCCGACCTCGAGGCGCGCGGCCAGGACGGCATGACCCCGCTCGTCGCGGCGACCAAGGCGAACCACGTCGAGGCCGCACACGTGCTCATCGAGGCGGGCGCCGACGTCAACGCGAAGGACGACATCCAGGACTCCGCCTACCTGTACGCCGGCGCGCGCGGCCACGACGAGATCCTGCGGATGACGCTGGACAACGGCGCCGACCTGACCAGCACCAACCGCTTCGGCGGGACCGCGCTCATCCCGGCATCCGAGCGCGGGCTGCTCACCACCGTCGAGATCCTGCTCGACGCAGGAGTCGACCCGAACCACATCAACAACCTCGGCTGGACCGCGCTGCACGAGGCGATCGTGCTCGGCGACGGGTCGGAGAAGTATGTCAGGGTCGTGCGCGCCCTGATCGACGGCGGCGCCGACGTCACGATCCGCGACGGCGACGGGGTGCTGCCCCGAGACCTCGCCGCACAGCGCGGGTACGACGCGATCGTCGCTGAGCTGGAACGGTGATCGAGCTCGCACCGTGGGCTTGGGTGCTGCTCGGCCTCGGCGCGGTGGTCACAGGCCTGTCGAAGTCGGCGATCCCCGGCAGCGCGACCGTGTCTGTCGTGCTGTTCGCCTCGGTGCTTCCGGCGCGCACCTCGACGGCGGCCATGCTGCTGCTGTTCATCGTCGGCGACGTCTTCGCCCTCTCGGCGTACCGGCGCCACGCGCACTGGCCGACACTGGTGAGGCTCGCGCCGGCGGTCGTCGCCGGCCTCCTCGCGGGGTTCGCGTTGCTCGCCGTCGGCGACGACCGACTGGTGCGGCGGATGATCGGCGTGATCCTGCTCGCCATGGTGGCGGTCACCCTGTGGCGCCGGCACCGGGCCATGGCACCGGCGAAGGGACCGTTCGTGGCCGGCGGCTACGGCGCGCTGGCGGGGTTCACGACGATGGTCGCGAACGCCGGCGGACCGGTCATGGCGATGTACTTCCTCGCGACGCGCACGCCCGTGCAGGTGTTCCTCGGCACGTCGGCCTGGTTCTTCGCGATCGTGAACCTGGCGAAGCTGCCGTTCCTGGCCGGCCTCGGGCTGTTCACGCCGCAGGTGCTGCTCACCGACCTCGCGCTCGCCCCGCTCGTCGTCATCGGCGGGCTGGTCGGGCTCCGGCTCGCGAAGCGGATGCCGCAGCACCTGTTCGACCGGATCGTCATCGCGCTGACAGTGCTCGGCGCGGTCTACCTGCTGTTCTGACGACCTGGCCGCTCAGTCCAGGAAGATGTCCGGGTACAGCGCGTCGTCGGGCGTGCCCGGCACGGCCGCGTACTTCGAGAAGTCGGTCACGCCCTCGGCCTCGAGCACGTCCTCGACGATGAGTTGCTGCCCGGAGTACTCGCGCGCGGGTTTGGTCAGCACCGTGTACGCCGCGTCCGCGTAGATGTCCGCGGTGCGGCTGGCGGCCATCACCCGGTCACCGCCGAGGAGGTTCTGCACGGCGGCGGTCGCGATCGTGGTGCGCGGCCACAGCGTGTTGGCGGCGATTCCGGCATCCGCGAACTCCGCCGCGATGCCGAGGGTGACCATCGTCATGCCGAACTTCGCCAGCGAGTACCCGGTGTGCGCGCCGAGCCAGCGCGGGGTCGGGTTCAGCGGCGGCGACAGCGACAGGATGTGCGGGTTCGCGGAGTCCTTCAGCATCGGGATCGCCGCGCGCGACAGCATGAACGTGCCGCGGACGTTGACGTCCTGCATCAGGTCGTACTTCTTCGCCGAGAGGTCGAGGGAACCCGACAGGTCGACGACGCTGGCGTTGTTGACGACGATGTCGATGCCGCCGAACTCGCCGTGGGTCTTCAGGACCGCCTCTGTGATGTCGTCGTCGTTGCGCACGTCGCCGACGATCGGCAGGGCACGGCCGCCCGCCGCGCGGATGGCATCCGCGGCGGTGTGCACGGTGCCCTCGAGCTTCGGATGCGGGGAGTCGGTCTTCGCCAGAAGTGCGACGTTGGCGCCGTCGGCGGCAGCGCGGAGGGCGATCGCGAGGCCGATGCCGCGGCTGCCGCCGGACATCAGGATGGTCTTGCCTGCGAGGTCTGTCATGGTGCGTGCTCCTTACTTCGGGGCCATGCGGATGGCGCCGTCGAGGCGGATGGTCTCGCCGTTGAGGTACCCGTTGGCGATGATGTGCTCGACGAGCGCGGCGTACTCGTCGGGGCGACCGAGGCGCGCCGGGTACGGCACCTGCTCGCCGAGCGACTGCTGTGCCGCCTCCGGCAGACCTGCGAGCATCGGGGTCTCCATGATCCCGGGCGCGATGGTGCACACCCGGATGCCGTACCGCGCGAGCTCCCGCGCGATCGGCAGCGTCATGGCATGCACGCCGCCCTTCGAGGCGGAGTAGGCGGGCTGGCCGATCTGCCCGTCGAACGCGGCGACGCTCGCGGTGTTGACGATGACGCCGCGGTCGTCGTCGCCACCGTCCCGCCCCTGCCCAGCGGGGTTCTTCGCGATCACGGCGGCGGCCTGGGAGATCACGTTGAACGTCCCGACGAGGTTGATGCGGATGATGCGCTCGAACGCGGCGAGGTCGGCGGGGTTGCCATCGCGATCGATCACCTTCGCGGGCGGAGCGATGCCGGCGCAGTTCACCACGACCCGCAGCGGCGCTGCATCCTGCGCGGCCCGCACGGCGGCCGTCACCTCGTCGGCGCTGGTCACGTCTGCAGGGGCGAACGACCCGCCCAGCTCGGCCGCGATCTCGGCGCCCGCGGACTGCGGCAGGTCGACGATCACGACGTGCGCCCCGGATGCCGCCAGGCGCCGCGCCGTCGCGAGGCCGAGCCCGCTGGCGCCGCCCGTGATGAGCGCGCTGCTTCCCTGGATCTGCATCGTGTTCTCCTTCGAACGGCCCTGCCGGGGTGTCGCTGCGACTGAGTTTCAGCATACGTGACTCTCAGTACCAGCCTCTGGCGAGGCGCAGCGGCGAGGTGTTTGCTGAGCAGATGGAACTGCGTCGAAAGCGAGCCTACGACAGCGCCTCCCCTGATGACGGGTTCCGCGTCCTGGTCGACCGACTCTGGCCGCGCGGGGTCTCGAAGGGGAAGGCGGCGATCGATCTGTGGGCGAAGGACACCGCGCCGAGCCCGGAGCTGCGCCGGGACTGGCACGCGGCAGCGGATGCCGACTGGCACGTCTACGCCGACCGCTACCGCGCCCAGTTGGCCGACGAGAGCGCGGAGGCGCTGCGCGCCCTCGCAGGCGAGGCTCGACGGCATCCGGTCGTCACCCTCGTGTACGCGGCGCACGACCCTGAGCGCAACCACGCCGTCGTGCTGGAGGAGGCACTGCGCCCGCTGCTGTCAGCTCCAGACGAAACGGAAGGTCCCCGCGGCGACGGCCGCGCCGAGTGACAGCGCCATGATCAGGATGCCGGCGGCGAGCGCGACGGCATCCCGCCCGGAGAGTCGCGACGGGCGCGACCAGGTGCGCTCGATGCCCGACCCGAAGCCGCGCGCCTCCATCGCCATGGCGAGCTTCGTGCCGCGGCGCACCGCGAACACCAGCAGCACGAACGCCATCGAGAAGAACCGCCGCAGCGCGCCGCGGTCGCCGACGCCGCGGGCGCGGCGCGCCAGCGCCATGGTGCGCCAGTCGTCGACGAACAGTCCGAGCATGCGGGTGCCGGCGAGGATGCCGAGCACGAACCGGCTCGGCAGGCGCGCCACCTGCGAGAGCGCATCGGCGAGCTCGGTCGGGTCGGTGCGGCCGAAGAGCAGGATGGTCGGCAGCCCGAGCGCGATGACGCGCAGGGTGACCGCGACGGCAAGCGCCAGCGACCCCTCGCTGACCACCGCGAAGCCGAGGCGCCAGTAGATCTCCCCCTCGGGCTCCGCGTACAGCAGCATGCTGAGGCCGGCGAGCGGAGCGAACAGCACCACCGGCGCCATCCGGCGCAGCACGGTCACCGGATGCAGGCCGGTCAGCGGCATGCACAGCAGCTGCAGGGCGATCGCGGTCAGCGCACTGACCACGTCGATGGAGGCGAACAACGGCACCGAGAGCAGCACCGCGAGAAGCAGCTTGGTGACCGGGTTCACCCTGTCGAGCCAGGCGCCGCGTCGCACGAGCACATCGGTCATGCCAGCCGCCGTTCCGCGAGCTCGATGCGACGGCCGCCGAGGTGCTGGGCCACGGCGTCGTCGTGGGTGACCGCCACGATCGCGCGGCCGCGCATGATCTCCTCCTGCAGCAGTGCGACCAGCGAGATCCAGCCCCGCCGATCCTGACCGAACGTGGGCTCGTCGAGCACGATCACAGCGGGGGACGCCGCCAGCACGGTCGCCACGGACAGCCGGCGCTTCTGACCGCCCGACAGCGTGAACGGGTTGGCGAGGGCGAGCGGCGCGAGACCGAGCCTGTCGAGGAGCTCGTCGACGACGGCATCCGTTCTCGTGTCGTCCCAGCCGAGCGCCTTCGGGCCGACCGCGAGCTCGTCGCGCAGGGTCTGGGTGAGGAACTGGTGCTCCGGATCCTGGAAGACGGTGCCGATGCGGGTGAGCAGCTCGCGCGAGGTCCAGCGCGACGGCCGGCGCCCGCGCCGCCCGGCGAGTTCGGGTGCGGAGAGCACCTCGCCGGTGTGCTCGGGGAGGAGACCGGCGAGGGTGAGCGCGAGGGTGGACTTGCCGGCCCCGTTCGGGCCGGTGATGACCGTCGCCGTGGCGCGGGGCACGTGGACGTCCAGCCCGGCCTGCACCACGGTGCGCGCCTCCCGTGCGATCGCCAGACTTTCGGCGGAGAGCACGTCGGCGTGCGCGACGTCGGTGAGGACGGGCAGGTCGATGTCCTGCCCCGGCACCCAGACCCCGGCATCCGCCAGCGCCCGCCCGTGTTCGGCGAAGACGCGCGACGGGTCGCCGTCGGCGAGCAGCCCGCCGTCGGCGGACAGCACGATCACCCGGGTCATGAGATCCACCCACACCGGGGTGCGGTGCTCGATGACGACCAGGGTCGCGCCGGTCGCCTCGACCGTGCGCTCGACGCTCGCCCGCACCTCGCGGACGCCCTCGGGGTCGAGGTTCGCGGTCGGCTCGTCCAGCAGCAGCAGGCCGGGACGCATCGCGAGCGCGCCGGCCAGCACCAGCCGCTGCTTCTGCCCGCCGGAGAGCGCCTTGGTCGGGCGGTCGAGCGGAACGTCCAGCCCGACCGCGTCGAGCGCCTCGCCGACGCGGGCCGGGATGTCGGATGCCGGAATGCCGAGGTTCTCGCATCCGAACGCGACGTCGTCGCCGACTTTGGACAGCACGATGCCGGCGTCCGGGTCCTGCAGCACGAGTCCGACCCGGCCGCGGCTGACCTCGGGAGCGGCGCCGTCGATCAGCAGCGTGCCGGAGCGCTCGCCCTCGTCTGCATCGCCGAGCACGCCGGCCATTCCGGCGAGCAGGGTCGACTTGCCCGACCCCGAGGCGCCGAGCAGCAGCACCCGTTCACCGGGGTCGATCGTGAAGGTGACGTCGTTGACCGCCGGGAGCTTGCGCCCGGCGTAGCGCCAGCCCCACCCCGCCGCCTGCACGCGAGCCGGTGCGGCGTGGGTCATGCTCAGACCTCGCGGACGAGTTCTCGTCCGGCGGCGAAGCGGCTGAGCGCCCCGCTCGCGGCGAGCGCGCGCACCAGCAGCCAGCCGACGACGCCGGCCAGGATCGCACCAGACACGATCAGCGAGCCGAGGTAGATCGCGTTGAACTCGACCGACTTCAGGATGTTCGGCGAGCTGCCGTAGAACAGCTCGAACACCCAGGCCGCTGCGGCCGCGCCGATGCCCGCGAGCGCGGCGACGCCGATGCCGAATCGGCGGTACAGGAACAGGGCGAACACCAGTTCGGCGCCGAGGCCCTGCACGATGCCGGAGAACACGGTGGAGACGCCCCAGACGTTGCCGATCAGCATCGAGACGATGGCGGCGACCACCTCGACGACGAATGCGGCACCGGGCTTGCGGATCACCAGCCCGCCGACGACACCGCCGATCAGCCAGATCCCGACGGCGATGCCGCCGAAGCCCGGAGTGAGGGCGTCGGCAGCGCCGAACCAGGCGCCGCCGATGGCGTTCCATCCCCAGAACACGAGGCCGATCGCGACGCCGAGGACGGCTGCGACGACGATGTCGACGACGCGCCAGCGGAACGGGCTGGTCGCCGGTGCGGACACCGAGGTGTCGGTGGAACGGTGCGTGGATGTACTCATCTGAACTCCTCCCTGCGCTGGCATGACCCAGATCAGGTTCGACGGTCGAAGCGCTTTTCGCTTCCTCTCAGCCCGGCTTGCCGGACTCCCGTGGTTGTGTCTTCGATCATATCCCCTCCCGCCTGTCGGGGGTCGCGGCACTTCGTCACCAACAGGCGGATGCCGGTGGGGGCGGATGCCGGTGCGGTGGATGCCGGTGCGGTGGATGCCGGTGCGGGAGCACCCTGGGACACGGCGGATTCGGTAGCGTATCGGGGTGACCGTCTCCCCCGATCCCTCGCGCCCCGCGACGCGCCGTGACCGCCGCGAGCGCTCTCGACGGTCGGGAGTCTCCGCCGAAGGCGGCACCGGTTCTGCGGAGGGTCCGGCGGCCGGAAACACCGGCACAGCGGTGGGGACCACCACGGCGGTCGTCGAGGCTCCGGGTTCGGACGCTGTCGCGGTGGAGACGGATGCGGCGGATGCCGCAGGCGCTGACGTCTCGGGTGCTGATTCGGGTGTCGGGGACGAGCCGGCCGCGGAACCGGCATCCGTTCCCGTCCAGTGGGCGGACGAGTCCCGCCCGCCCACCGCGCTGACCTGGGTCGATCCGGCGGCGGTCGCGGCGGCATCCGCTGCTCCCGCTTTCGAGACCGCTGTCGCGCCGGACGCGGGCGAGGATCTGCTCGCCGACGCCCGCCTGCTTCCCGGGTGGCTGCGTCCGCGGCTGCTGGTGCCCGTCGGGATCCTGGTCGCGTTGTGCGGCTCCTACACCGGAGCGACCCTCCTGTCGCCGCTGGACGCGGTGGCGCCGACCGTCGAAGCCGTGCAGCTGGAGGTCGCCGCTGCGCCCGCCGCCCAATTGTCCTGGCCGCAGACCGGCAGTGCGGCCGTCGGCATCGAGGGCATGAGTTCGGTCGCGTCGACGACCGGGGCCGACGGGATCGCGAGCATCACGAAGGTGGTGTCGACGCTCATGGTGCTCGACAAGCTGCCGCTCAAGCCGGGCGAGCAGGGGCCGAGCTTCGAGTTCGGCATGAATGATGCCCGCGAGTTCTGGAGCTATCGGCGTGGGAACCAGTCCTCGCTCGACGTTCCGGTGGGCGGCAGCCTGACCGAGTACCAGATGCTGCAGGGCATCCTGCTCGGGTCGGCGAACAACTACATCGACCGCCTGTCCGATGAGATCTGGGGGTCGGATCGCGCGTTCGCGGAGGCGTCCGAGAAATGGCTCGCCGATCACGGGATCGAAGGGGTGCGCCTGGTCTCGCCCTCCGGTTTCGACGAGCGCAACGTCGCGACCCCCGAAGCCCTGGTCGAGATCGGTGAACTGGCGATGCGGCATCCGGTGTTCGCGGAGATCGTCGGGACCCGCACGGCGGAGATCCCCGGCGTCGGGACGGTAACCAACACGAACAGGATGCTGGAGGACCCGGGCGTCGTCGGCATCAAGACCGGTACCCTCGAGCACTGGAACATCCTGACCGCGAAGGATGTCGTCGTCGATGACACGACGGTCCGCGTAGTGGTGGCGGTGCTCGGTCAGGACAGCAACGGCGATCGCCTGGCCGTGACGCGTCAGCTCCTCGCGGAGACCGAAAAGGCGCTCGCCGAGCAGCCGACGACGGTCGAGAAAGGCACCGTCGTCGGACGGGTGACGACGGAGTGGGGCGAAGAGGCCGAGATCGTGACCGACGCCGACGCGGAGGTCGTGCTGTGGAACGGCGCCGCGGCGACCACCGGCGCGGAGTTCGACCTCGACGGCGAGACCGAGGCGGGTGCCGAGGTCGGCACGCTCACGGCGAAGGGCCCTGTGGACACCGCGCAGACGAGCGTCTCGCTGGACGAGCAGATCGATCCGCCCAGCATCTGGTGGCGCCTGACCCATCCGCTGGAGCTGTTCGGGCTCGACTGACGGCGCCCGCCGACGCTCAGGTCGCACAAACCGCCGGAAACACCGCGGGATAACGGCACCATTCGCGACCCGAACACGCACGCCGCGAGCCGAACGGCACCTTTCGCGACCCGAACACGGGAACGCCCGCCCCTCGAGGTGAGGAGCGGGCGTTCGTTGCACGGGTGGGGGCCGGTCAGCGCGGCTCGCCGGCGGGCTCCCGTTCGGCGGATGCCGCGGAGTCGGCATCCGGAGCGGCGCCGCCCTCGCTCGCCTCGGCCGCCTCGACGAGGAGCGCGGCTTCGGCGTCGACGTCCGCCGCGGCCTGCTCGAACTGGGACTGGTACAGCCGCCAGTACGCGCCCTGCTTCGCGATCAGCTCGTCATGGTCGCCCTGCTCGACGATGTCGCCGTGCTCCATCACCAGGATCAGGTCGGCATCGCGGATGGTCGACAGGCGGTGCGCGATCACGAACGAGGTGCGGCCCTGACGCAGCGCCGCCATGGCGTGCTGCAGCAGCAGCTCGGTGCGGGTGTCGACCGCGCTGGTCGCCTCGTCGAGGATCAGGATCGACGGCTGTGCGACGAACGCCCGGGCGATCGTGATCAGCTGGCGCTCACCGGCAGAGACGTTCGACGCGTCCTCGTCGAGCACGGTGTCGTACCCGTCGGGCAGTGAGTGCACGAATCGATCCACGTAGGTCGCCTTCGCGGCCGCCATGATCTCCTCGTCGGTCGCGCTCGCCTTGCCGTAGCGGATGTTGTCACGGATGCTGCCCGCGAACAGCCACGGGTCCTGCAGCACCATGCCGGTGCGAGAGCGCAGGTCTTCGCGGCGCATCTGCGCGATGTCCTGACCGTCGAGCAGGATCCGTCCGGAGTTCAGCTCGTAGAACCGCATGATGAGGTTCACCAGCGTCGTCTTGCCCGCCCCCGTGGGGCCGACGATCGCGACGGTCTGCCCTGGTTCCACCCGGAACGAGAGATCATTGATCAGCGGACGGTCCTCGCTGTACGAGAACGCGACGTTCTGGAACTCGATGACACCCTCTGAGCTGGGGCCCTGCGCCTGTTGACCGGCGTTCGACGCGTCGGCGGCATCGGGGTCCTGCTCGTCGGCGTCGAGCAGGTCGAACACGCGCTCGGCGGACGCCGTACCGGACTGCACCACGGCGGCCATGCCGCCCAGCTCGCTCAGCGGTTGACTGAACTGCTGCGAGTACTGGATGAACGCCTGCACGTCTCCGAGACGCAGGTTTCCACCGGCGACCATGAGCCCGCCGAGCACCGCGATGCCGACGTAGGTCAGGTTCCCGACGAACATCATGGCGGGCATGATGATGCCCGAGAGGAACTGCGCCTTGAAGCTCGCCTCGAACAGCTCCTCGTTCTCGACCTGGAACCGTTCCAGCGCGTCCTTCTCGCGTCCGAACACCTTCACCAGCGCGTGACCGGAGAAGGCCTCCTCCACCCGAGCGTTCAGCCGGCCGACCTTGCGCCACTGCGAACCGAACGCCTTCTGCGAGCGCGGCCCGATGATGCCGAAGATGACACCCATCAGCGGCAGCGACACGAGGGCGACGAGGGCCAGCTGCCAGGAGATGGAGAACATCATGATCAGCACGCCCACGACGGTGAGCACCGACGTCAGCGCGCCCGACAGCGACTGTTGCATGGTCTGCGTGATGTTGTCGATGTCGTTCGTGACGCGCGAGATGAGCTCGCCGCGCTGCACCTTGTCGAAGTACGACAGTGGCAGGCGGTTGATCTTCGCCTCGACCTGCTCGCGGAGACGCCACATGGTGCGGACCATGATCACGTTGATCACGTAGCCCTGGATCCAACTCAGCAGCGCGGAGACGACGTAGATCGCCAGAGCCGCCACGATGATCCAGCGGAGCCGCTCGAAGTCGACGCCGGCGCCGACCGAGAAGTTCTGCATCGCGCCGACCATGTTGGCGAAGTCGTCCTGACCGGCCCCGCGCAGCACCTCTACGACCTGTTCCTTGCTCGTCCCCTGCGGGAAGCCGGGGAAGTCCCCGAACCCCGTGCCGAGGATGTGCGAGATGAAGCCCTCGTAGACGACGTTGGTCGCCTCGCCGAGCACCTTCGGCGCAATCACGGCGAGCACGACTCCGATCGCACCGAGGAACGACACCAGGGCGAACCACACGGCGGACGGCCTGAGCAGCCCGATCATCCGCTTGAAGCTGGGGCCGAAGTGATCCGCCTTGCCCGGGGCGGGGCCGTCGAACATGCCGCCGCCCTCGAGACGTGCCTTCTCGGCGAGCTCCGCCTCCTCCCGCTCCGCCTCGGTCAGCTCCGGCTGCGTCGCGGCGCCGCTCGCCGCTCGGCGCCCGCGCGCGGCGGCCACGCGCTCACGGCGAGCAGCCTTCTTGTCGAGCTTGTCGGCGCTCATGCGTCCACCCCCAGCTGCGACTCGACGATCTCCTTGTAGGTCGCGTTCGATGCCAGCAGCTCTTCGTGCGTGCCGGAACCGACCATCGTGCCGTCCTCCAGCACGACGATGCGGTCGGCGTCGGTGATGGTCGACACGCGCTGCGCGACCACGATCTTGGTGACGTCGGGCAGCTCGCGCCACAGCGCCTGGCGGAGCCGGGCGTCGGTGGTGAGGTCGAGCGCCGAGAACGAGTCGTCGAACACGAGGATCCGCGGCTGGTGCACGAGCGCCCGCGCGATCGCGAGCCGCTGACGCTGACCGCCCGACACGTTCGTGCCGCCCTGCGAGATCCGCGAGTTCAGCCCGTCCGGCATCGCCTCGACGAAGTCACGGCCCTGCGCGATCTCCAGCGCCTTCCACAGTTCCTCGTCGGTGGCGTCCTCCCGCCCGTAGCGAAGGTTGGAGGCCACGGTGCCGGTGAACAGGAAGGGACGCTGCGGCACGAGCCCGATGCTCTTCCAGAGCGCCTCGACGTCGGCATCCCGCACGTCCACGCCGCCGACCCGCACGAGACCGCCGGTGACGTCGAACAGTCGCGGGATCAGCGAGACGAGGGTGGTCTTGCCCGATCCTGTCGAGCCGACGATCGCGACTGTCTGCCCGGGCTCCACCCGGAAGCTGATCCCGGAGAGCACCGGCGCTTCGGCGCCGGGGTAGGTGAACTCGACGTCCTCGAAGGCCACGGAACCGGGAGCGGGGAAGTCGGTGACGCCGTTCTCGGGGCGGGTCATCGACGACTCGGCATCCAGCACCTCGCCCACGCGCTCGGCCGAGACGGCGGCGCGCGGGATCATCATGGCCATGAAGCTCGACATGATGACGCCCATCATGATCTGACCGATGTACTGCATGAATGCGAACAGTGTGCCGACCTCGACATCGCCCTGGTTGACCTCGATGCCGCCGAACCAGATGACGGCGACGACTGTGACGTTCAGGATCAGCATGAACAGCGGGAACAGCAGCACGAACAGCGAGCCGACGTTGCGGCCGACGATCATGATGTCGGTGTTCGCGCCGCGGAACCGCTCCTCCTCGATGCGCTCCCGCACGAAGGCCCGCACCACGCGCACGCCGGTGAGCTGCTCGCGCATGATGCGGTTCACGGTGTCGAGCTTGCTCTGGTAGCTGCGGAACAGCGGGACCATCCGGCCGATGATGATGCCGGCGACGATGAGCAGTGCGGGCACCGAGACGCCGATCAGCCAGCTGAGGCCGACGTTCGTCTGGACGGCCATGATGATGCCGCCGATGGCGAGCAGCGGCGCGGTGACGAACATCGTCGCGCCCATCATCGCCAGCATCTGCACCTGCTGGACGTCGTTGGTGTTGCGAGTGATCAGCGAGCCGGCGCCGAACTGCGACACCTCACGTTCGGAGAAGCCGCTGACGCGGGAGAACACGTCGGCGCGAATGTCGCGCCCTGCCGACATGGCGGCGCGCGCCGCGAAGTAGGTGGCGATGACCGAGGCGACGATCTGGCCGAGCGAGATCATCAGCATGAACGAGCCGTGGGTCCAGATGTAGCCGATGTCGGCCATCGCGACGCCGCGGTCGATGATATCGGCGTTCAGCCGCGGGAGGTACAGCGAGGCCATCGCGCTGGCGAACTGGAACACCAGCACGCCGAGCAGGAGCCATCGATATCGTTTGAGATAGCGGAGCAGGATTCTTCCCAGCACAGGCGGACTTCCTTTTGGGATCGGGGCCGCGATCGGGCCACATGACAGGGTGCCACGAAGGTCCGACATCCGTATCCCCCTGAAGGATGACCTTCGCTGACAGCGAAACGAATCCCGGATCAGCCCAGGTTTCTGCACCGCGTCGAAGAACCTAACCGCACCCCGCGCATAGACTCGCAGGCATGCGAGAAGACGATGCCGCCGCGACCACCGTGCTGCTGGTGTGCGACTACTCGCTGAAGTATCTCGGCGGTGCGCAGACCGCGTTCGTCCGGCAGGCCGAGGCGCTGGCGAGCGAGGGGGTCGGCGTGGTCGTGCTCGCGCCGGATGCCGACGCGCTGCGGCCCCAGCCGGGTCGGGCGGATGCCGGAGAAGCGGATGCCGCTGCCGCCGCCGGCCCGGACGTCCTCGCCCGCGTCGTGACCGTCTCCCCGCCGCGACGCGGAACCATCCCTGTGCTCGACCTGCCGCTGCTCGGACGCGCCGCCGTGCTGGAGCCCCTGGTCGCGGCGACCATCCGCCGACACCGCGTCACCGCCATCGTCGTGCACTCCGAGTTCGCCCTCGCCGCCGCGGCTCTCTCGGTCGGGCGGCGGCTCGGCATCCCCGTGCTGCACACGGTGCACACCTTCTTCTGGCGGGCGCCCGCGGTGCTCGCCCCGTTCGCGCCGGTCGTGTCGGCGGTGCACAGCAGGCTGACCGGCATCCGCGGCGGCGACCGCGCGACGGGCAGCCATCCGCTCAACAACGCCCTGCGCACGATGACCCTGCGCATCGCGCAGCGCGCGGACATCGTGCTGTCGCCGTCGGTGCACCAGGCCGAGGCGCTGCGGGCCGCGGGCGCCGGACGCGTGGAGGCGTTCTCGAACGTGGCACAGCCGCTGCGGACGGCATCCGCTCACTCCGCCGGCGGACCGCTCCGGCTGCTCTGGGTGGCGCGCTTCGCCCCCGAGAAGCGGGTCGGCGTCGCGCTGGACGCGATGCGTCTCGTGATCGAGCGCCTGGGCGCGGGACGGGTGCACCTCGACGTCGCCGGCGGCGAGCACCGTCCGGTCACCGGCGTGACGTTCCACGGCGCGGTCCCTGGCACGAGGGTGAGCGAACTGATGGCGGGCGCCGATGCCGCGCTGATCACGTCGCTGGGCTTCGACAACCAGCCGATGGTCGCGCTCGAGGCGTTCGCGCACGGCCGGCCGGTGATCGTCAGCGATCCCGTGCTCGCGAAGGAGTTCGGCGACGCGGCGATCGGCACTCCGACGCCGGATGCCGAAGGGCTGGCCGACCTGATCGTGCGGCTCGAGGCGGACCGCTCGCTGCTCGACGCCCCGCGCGCCGGCGCGATCGAGTACGCGAAGGAACGGCAGCCCGCGGCGCACGTCGCCCGGTTGCTGCAGCTCATCGCGTCGGTGTGACCCGCGGGCGGGATGCTCGGTCTGCGTCCCCCACCCAGCATGGGATCCGAACGCAGGTACTGAGGCCCGCGAACCGGACTTCGGCTCCCACGCTGCGAGGTTCCACCGTCCGCTTCACCCGAACAGCGGGATCTGCGGCACGTACTCGCGGGCCGGTGCCCCGGCATCCGCGCCCAGCTCGGCGATCGAGGCGGGCTGCCACTTCGGGCTGCGGTCCTTGTCGATCACCTGTGCGCGGATGCCCTCGACGAGGTCCGGATGGTTGTGCACGAACCACATCACGCGGCGGTACTCGCCGACCAGCGCCTCCCGCACCGTCCGCATCCCCCGCGATTCGCGCACGGCGTCGAGGGTGACGGCGAGGCCGGTGGGCGCGAGCTCCTCGAGCGTGGCGAGAGCGGATGCCGCATCCTCGGCATCCGATTCGCGCAGCCGGTCGGCGATCTCGGCGACCGATCCGGCGGAGAAGGCGTCGTCCACCCAGGAGCGCGCCGCGGGCAGGCGGGACGGCTCCGGCGTCTCGTCGAAGAGCAGCACCAGTTCGTTCGGCGTCGAGGGGTCGGCCCGGTTGGCGAGCGCGTCACGCAGGGCGTCGAGGTTCTCCGACGGCACGAAGTGATCGGCGAAGCCCATCGCGATGGCATCCGCTCCGCTCATCGTCGTGCCGGTGAGGCCGAGGTACTCGCCGAGACGGCCGGGCGCGCGGCTGAGCAGCCAGGTGCCCCCGACGTCGGGCGTGAACCCGATGCGCGTCTCCGGCATGGCCAGGCGGGAGCGCTCGGTGACCACCCGCACGGCGGCGTGGCCGGCCAGTCCGATGCCGCCACCCATGGTGATGCCGTCGGCGAAGGCGACGACGGGCTTGGGGTACTCCGCGATCGCGGCGTTCATCGCGTACTCGGTACGGAAGAACTCCCCCGCGAGCTCCGGCTGCCCGCCGCGGATCTGCTCGTACAGCGCGCGAACGTCGCCGCCGGCGCACAGTCCGCGGTCGCCCTCGCCGTCGATGAGCACCGTCTGGATGTCGGTGTCGTCGCGCCACGCGTCGAGGGCGGCGGTGATCTGCAGGATCATGTCGGGGTCGAGCGCGTTGATCGCCCGCGGCCGGTTGAGCGTGATCCGGCCCAGGGAGTTCTCGGTGCGGACGAGGACGTGCTGCGGTGCTTCGGCGTCGGTCACGATCGTCAGGCTACCCCGCGTGGAGGGGTCGCCGCGGATGCCGCCGATGGGCGTTATCGGCAGGTGAACGGGCGAAATCCTGGGATTTCCGCAAAGATGGGGGGAACCGCCCTGATCAGAGAGGTCACGATGCACGAAGGACTGGTGCTCGAGTTCGCACACGTCACGAAGCGCTTCGGCGCCGTGACGGCCGTGTCGGATCTCTCCGTGCGCGTCGAGCCGGGGGCCGTCACCGGCTTCCTCGGACCCAACGGCGCGGGCAAGACGACTTCGCTGCGGATGCTGCTCGGGCAGATCCGCCCCACGTCCGGCACCGCGACGATCGGCGGGGTGAACTACTCGGAGCTGCGCAACCCCGCCCGCGCGATCGGCGCGGTCCTCGAAGAGGCCGCGTACCGGCCGCGGCGCACTGCGGCGCGTCAGCTGTCGATCGCCGCGAAGGCGAACGGCATCCCGGCCAGCCGGGTCGACGAGGTGCTGCGCCTGGTCGGTCTGCAGGACGACGCCGACACGAGGATCGGCGGGTACTCACTGGGCATGCGTCAGCGTCTCAGCGTCGCGACCGCCCTGCTCGGCGATCCGGGCGCCCTCGTGCTCGACGAGCCCGCGAACGGCCTCGACCCGGAGGGTATCCGCTGGATGCGTCTGCTGATGCGACGCCTCGCCGACGAGGGGCGCACCGTGCTGGTGTCGTCTCACGTGCTGAGCGAGATCGAGCAGGTCGCCGACAACGTGGTGGTGCTCTCGAAGGGCACCGCCGTGTACGCGGGCAGCATCGACGACCTCGCCGACCCGAGCGGCGCCGTGATCGTGGACGCTCACGACCGCGAGGGCCTGAAGGCGGCGCTGACCGCAGCCGGTCTGCCGTTCGACGTGCTGCGCTCGGGTCTGACGGTTCGGGGGTCGGATGCCGCGGCCGTCGGCGCCGTCGCCGCCGAGGCGGGCGTCGCCCTGACCACGCTGCAGCAGCGCGGGCCCAGCCTCGAGGAGGTCTTCCTCGACCTGGTCTACGGTCGCCGCGCCGACAGTCCGCGGCTCGACGAGGTCGCCAACCCCGTCGCGCACGCGCCGTCCTCTCAGCCGGATGCCGTCCAGCCCGGCGACCAGTCACTCGCGGCCGCCGGCGTGCCGCTGGCCGGCGCGGGTGCGGCCGCGGGTGCCGGTGCCGCGGCGGGTGCCGGTGCCGCGGCGGGTGCCGGTGCTGCGGTCGGTGCGATCTCGGACACCGGGGCGGATGCCGGTGGGGTTTCGGATGCCGGTGGCGCCGAGAACGCGGACGCCGAGGGCGGGAACACCTCGGACGCCGGTGACGGCGCGGAGACCGAGGAGCAGGGCCGCGGCGATGCCGTCGAGGCGGCGCAGGCGGGCGAACCGTTCGCCGGCGAGTCGGCCCGCGAAGACACGCACGCTGAGGGCGCCGACGCTGAGGGCGCCGACGCTGAGGATGCGGGCACTGAGGATGCAAGCGCTGAGGGTCCCGACACTGGGCGCCCGGACGCTGAGGATGCCGGCGCTGAGGATGCAAGCGCTGAGGGCCCGGACACTGAGGGCGCCGCTCCGCTCGCCGAGGGCGAGCCCGGTGAGCCCGAAGGTGAGCGGGGCGAGCACTTTGCGGCCGAGCCCGCCGAGCACGGCGAGGGCGAGCCGGCCGAGCACCTCGAGGGCGAGCCCGGCGAGCAGTCCCCAGGCGAGCACGGCGAGCAGCCCGAGGGTGCCCAGGGCGAGCACGGCGAGCCCGGTGAGGACGAGCAGCCTGGGGGCGAGCAATCGGCGTCCGAGAACGTGGACGACGACCAGGCCTGGAGCGACGGCGCCGGTCAGCCCGGCGCCGAAGATCGGACACTCGAAGACCGGACACTCGAAGGCAACGGCGACCAGCCCGACGATGAGCAGCAGCCCGAGGGCGAGCGCTTCGCCGCCGAGCACACCGACCACGGCCAGCGGCCGGAGGGCGCGCAGCACGGCGATGACGAGAACCGTTCCGAGCAGTCCGGAGACGACTTCCTGGCCGCATTGAGCACCGTGCGCATCGATTCTCCGGCATCCGATCAGGACGAGCGCCCCGAGCAGGTTGACGACCAGCGCGACTCCGACGAGACCGGGGATCAGCCTGACTCCGGCGACACGGCCGACCATGAAGACGACCGCACGCGCATGATCGAGCTTCCTCCGACCGGGCTGTGGGGCGACGCCGGGCGGGACGAGGACCAGAACCGCGACGACGCCGGCGGCCCCGATGTCCTGCCGATGGCGACACGGTCGGTCTCGCTTCCCGCGCCTGCCGACCGCCTGACGTTCACCGAGCTGATCACCGGCATCCCGGCGGCGCAGGAGTCCGGCGATGAGGAGTCCGGCGAGCCGGCCACCGGCACGGAGGCGCTGTCCGTCTTCGCGCCGCTGATGTCCGACGAGGATGATGACTCGACGGTCGATGACGACGACGATCCCCGCCTGGCGGCGATGCGCACGTCGCTCTCGGCGGCGGCGAGCCGCTTCTTCGAGGGCACCGCGCCCGACTACCCGTACGGCGACGTGCAGCAGCCCGATGCGGACGAGCGGCACGACCAGGGCGACGAGACGCGCGACGGCGACCAGGAGCACAGCGGCGGCGAGCCGTCACACGACCAGCACGGCGGTGACGAGCACCAGCACGACGGCGGTGATCACCACCACCACGGCTGACCGGATGTGACGGTCAGGCGGGCCGCGGGCGCGGCACCGGACGACGACGCGGCTTCTGCGTGCGCACCGGCGCCGTCGACGCGATGTCGGTGACCTCGGCGGGCTCGTCGGAGACCTCCAGCCGCAGTGCCTGGGTGAGCGCGAGTCCGTGCCGCGTGGACAGGATCAGACGCTGGTAGTCGTCGTCGCCCTCGAGGTCGATGACCACCCCCGGGCGGTGCCGACGGATCAACACGAAGTCGGTCGTGCCGGCGGCACGCCAGGTGCCGGCGGCGAGCACGCCGGGGATGTGCGTCCCGGGGCTGCGGACTCCCCGAAGCCAGGTCCAAGCGTCGTCGGTGAGCTGCACGCGGACGATGTGATCGCGCACGATGCGCACGTTGCCGCGGTGGAAGGCCATGGCTCGCTCGACGGGAGACAGCACGATCTCGAGCTGCGTCTGATCGAGCAGGAGTGTCACCATGCGTCCAGTCTGCCAGCGCAGCCCTGCAAGATGCCTGCGACTTGCTCACAAGCAGGCAACGATCCCCCGAACCGCCGCGTCGGCGTGTTCAACTCCGGATGAGGCGCGCCGCGTACGGCGTGTCACACCCCGACACGCCGCGCCGACGGCGTCCGATCCGGGATCCGGCACGGCGGCGCCAAGGACGGCCCGCCCGCGCCGACTCAGGAAGCGGATGCCGCAGCCGCGGCGGCGGCCGGAAGGGCGGCCTCGATCGCCGCGAGCTCGTCCTCGCAGTGCGCGGCCATGAGGAACCAGGCCTCGAACACGCTCGGCGGGAGGGCGACGCCCTGTTCGCGCATCGCGTGGAAGAACGGTGCGTACCGGAACGATTCCTGGGCCTGCGCCTGCGCGTAGTCGCGCGGGACGGCATCCGCGAACACGATCCCGAACAGGTTGCCGGCGCGCGGCACGGCGTGCACGACTCCGGCATCCGTCAGGGCCGCGTCCAGCGCCGTGGCGAGGCGGTCGGCGGCGGCGTCGACGGTGGCGTACACCTCCGGGGTCGCCAGCTGCAGGGTCGCGATACCCGCCGCGACGGACAGCGGGTTCCCCGACAGCGTACCGGCCTGGTAGACCGGACCGACCGGCGCGAGCATGTCCATGACCGCGGCGCGGCCGCCGAGCGCGGCGAGCGGCATCCCTCCACCGACCACCTTGCCGAAGGTGATGATGTCGGGGACGTACTGCTCGCCGGCCTGCTGCTGCAGACCCCAGAACCCCGCGGGGTGCACGCGGAACCCGGTGAGCACCTCGTCGAGGATCATCAGGGCGCCGTGCTCGTGGGCGGTGTCGGCGATGAGCTTGTTGAAGCCGGGCAGCGGCGGGACGACACCCATGTTCGCGGATGCCGCCTCGACGATGACCGCGGCGATGCGCGGCCCGTGCTCGGCGAAGACCGCGGCGAGCGCGTCGGGGTCGTTGTAGTCGATGACGAGCGTCTGCGCGGCGATCGGTGCGGGCACGCCGGCCGATCCGGGAAGTGCGAGCGTGGCGACACCGGAGCCCGCGGCGGCGAGCAGCCCGTCGGAGTGGCCGTGGTAGTGGCCGGCGAATTTCACGAGCAGGTCGCGTCCCGTCGCGCCGCGAGCGAGGCGGATGGCGGTCATGGTCGCCTCGGTTCCGGTGGACACCAGGCGCACCCGCTCCACAGGGCGCACGTCGCCGTGGCGCACCCGCTCCGCGATCAGCTGTGCCAGTTCGACCTCACCCTCGGTCGGCGCGCCGAACGAGAGTCCTCGGGATGCCGCCTCCTGCACCGCCCGGACGACGTCGGGGTGCGCGTGGCCGAGCAGAGCAGGGCCCCAGGACGCCACGAGGTCGATGTACTCGGCGCCGGCGGCATCCGTCACCCGCGCGCCGTTCGCGGAGGCGAGGAAGCGCGGCGTGCCGCCCACCGAGCCGTACGCGCGCACCGGGGAGTTCACTCCGCCGGGGATCACGGCACGCGCGGTGTCGAACAGGGTGTCGTTGCGGTCGGTCATTCGGGATCCTTCGTTTCGTCTCGTCGCTGCGCTCCTCGCTCAACGACCGGGAGAAGGGGTCAGCGCTCGGCGAGCCAGCGGGCCGCTTCGACGGCCCAATACGTCAGCACTGCGTCGGCGCCGGCGCGGCGGATCGACAGCAGCGATTCGAGCACGGCGCGGCGCCGGTCGATCCAGCCGTTCCCGGCGGCAGCCTCGATCATGGCGTACTCGCCCGACACCTGGTAGGCCCACACCGGCACGTCGACGGTGTCGCGCACCTCACGCAACACGTCGAGGAATGCCATGGCGGGCTTCACCATGACGATGTCTGCGCCCTCGTCCTGGTCGAACAGCGCCTCGCGCACGCCCTCACGCCGGTTGCCGGGGTCGAGCTGATAGGTGCGCCGGTCGCCCTGCAGCTGCGAGTCGACCGCCTCGCGGAACGGCCCGTAGAAGGCGCTGGCATACTTGGCCGCGTAGCCCAGCACCAGGGTGTCGTGGAAGCCCTCGGCGTCGAGCTCCTGACGCACGGCGGCGACCTGGCCGTCCATCATCCCGCTGAGTCCGAGCAGCTGCGAACCGGCACGCGCCTGCGCGAGACCCATCGCGACGTACCGCTCCAGAGTGGCGTCGTTGTCGACCGCGCCGGTGGCGCCGAGCACCCCGCAGTGCCCGTGGTCGGTGAACTCGTCCAGGCACAGATCGGTCTGCACGACCAGCGCGTCGCCGACCTCCGCCGCCACCGCCGCCGTCGCGACGTTGAGGATGCCGTCGGGGTCGTCGGCTCCGGAGCCGTGGGCGTCGCGGACCTCCGGAACACCGAACAGCATGATTCCGCCGACGCCGGTCTCCGCGGCATCCGTCGCCGCCGCGCGGAGCGAGTCGAGCGAGTGCTGCACCACGCCGGGCATCGAGCGGATCGGCTGCGGCTCGGACAGCCCTTCGCGCACGAACATGGGCAGCACGAGCTGGCGCGCCTCGAGCGACGTCTCGCGGACCAGGTCGCGCACGGGAGCCGACTGACGCAGCCGCCGCAGGCGGCTCTCCGGGTTCCGGGTCACGGCGCGAACTCGTCTGCGGCGTGCGGGAGCGTGAAGTGCGACACGGCGTCGATGAGCGCGTCGACGGTCTGCTTGTCGGCGACGACCGAGATCGGCAGGCCCGCCTTGCGGGCATCGGATGCCGTCCGAGGGCCGATCGCGGCGAGCAGCGTGGTGTCGGGGATGGACGGGAACTGCTCCCTGACCTGCTGCGCGACCGAACCGCTGGTGATGAGGATCGCGTTGATACGGCCGCTCTCGACGTCGCGCATGATCCGCTCGGTGACGGGGACACCCACCGTGCGGTACGCCACGACGCTGTCGACGTGGTGACCGGCGGCGAGCAGCGACTCGCTCAGCACGGGCTTGGCGATCTCGCTGCGGAGGGTGAGGATGCGACGGGCCTGCGGCTCGAGGGCGATCAGCTGCTGCGCCATACCCTGCGCGGAGTTGTCCTGCTCGGGCACCAGGTCGACCTCGTAGCCGACGGCCTGCAGCGCGGCGGCGGTGGTCTCGCCGACGGCGGCGACCTTGGTGCCGCGCGGGATGTGCACGCGATGGGCGAACAGCACGTCGACCGTGGTCGCGCTCGTGATGGTCAGCCAGTCGTACTCGCCGGCCTGCAGGCGGGCGAACGCAGCGTCGAGCGCCTCCTGGTCGGTGGTCGGTGCGAAGTTGATCAGCGGCGCGACGACGGGAACGGCGCCCTGCGAGCGCAGGCTCGCGGCGACGCCGTCACCCCAGGGGCCGCCGCGCGGCACGAGCACGCGCCAGCCGGCGAGCGGCTTGGCCGGTTTCGTTTCGGAAGCAGTCATCAGGATCACTCTCGGGGGAGGAGGTCGGCCGCTCCCTGTTCGAGCAGCCGATGAGCCACAGACGTGCCGATGTCACGGATCGCGCGCATCGGGTCTGCACCATCGGCAGCATCCGCACCATTGCCACTGCCGTTCCGTCGAATATACCCCCGCTCGAGCCGCTCGGTGACGTCGATGCCGATCCGGCGGTCGCCCGCGGGCTCGTAGACGACGGCTCGCACGCGCAGCGTGCCGTCCGTGACGGCGGCGTGCGCCGCCATCGGCGCCTGGCATCCGGCCTCGAGTCCGGCGAGGATGTCGCGCTCGACCGTCACGGCCATGCGGGTCTCCTCGTGGTCGAGGCGGGAGAGCGCCTCGAGCAGCTCGGCAGGAGCGTCGGTGGTCGTCTCCACTGCGAGCGCACCCTGACCGGGGGCGGTCGGCCACTCGGCGAGGCCCAACTCCTCGCGGCGGAGCGGGGTGTCGGGTCCAAGCCGGGACAGGCCGGCGGCGGCGAGAACGACGGCATCCAGCTCGCCGGATGCCACCCGCTCGAGTCTCGAGTCGACGTTGCCGCGGATGTCGACGACCTGGGCGTGCGGGGCGCGGCGGCGCACCTGCGCGATGCGGCGGGGCGCGCCGGTTCCGACGGTGCTGCCGCTGCGCAGTTCGTGCAGCGGGGTGCCGCCGCGGGTGATCACGACGTCGCGGGCGTCCTCACGCGCAGGGGTCGCGGCGATGACGAGTCCGTCGGGCACGGCGGTCGGAAGATCCTTGAGGGAGTGCACGAGCAGGTCGCACTCGCCGGCCAGCAGTGCCTCGCGCAGGCGGGTGGCGAAGACCCCGCGGCCGCCGATCTCGGAGAGGGATGCCCGGTTCGTGTCTCCCTCGGAGACGATCGGCACCAGCTCGACGGGGCGCCCGGCGATGCGCTCGAGGGCTGCGGCGACCTGACCCGACTGGGCGGTGGCCAGGGCGCTGCGCCGTGTGCCGAGACGGAGGGGGGTGGTCACTGCAGCACGTCGGCGATCTCGTCGAACCGCAGGCGGCGCCCGGTATAGAAGGGCACCTCCTCCTTCACGAAGCGTCGGGCCTCGGTGTAGCGCAGGTCGCGCATCAGGTCGACGAGCTCGGTGACGTCGTCGGCCTCCAGCGGCAGCAGCCACTCGTAGTCGCCGAGCGCGAAGGCCGCCACGGTGTTGGCGATGACGCCGGTGAACGCGGCCCCCTTGCGTCCGTGGTCGGCGAGCATGCGACGGCGGTCCTCCTCGGGGGCGAGGTACCACTCCGGGGTGCGCACGAACGGGTACAGGCACAGCCACTGCTTGGGCTCGACGCCGCGCAGGAACCCGGGCACGTGCTGTCGGTTGAACTCGGCGTCGCGGTGCACACCCATCACGTTCCACACGGGCAGCAGGCTGCGCAGCAGCTCGGTGCGGCGCAGGCGACGCAGCGAGCGCTGCAACTCCTCGGCGGTGTCGCCGTGCAGCCAGACCATCAGGTCGGCTTCGGCCTTCAGCCCGGAGACGTCGTAGAACCCGCGGACGGTGACACCGGCGTCCTCGATGTGCCCGACGATGGTCTCGAGCTCGGTCGAGTCGCTCTCGGAGACCGGGATGTCGGGGTTGCGGCGCCAGACGGCCCACAGGGTGTATCCGGACGGGTTCTGCTCTTCGGACATGCTTCCAGTCTGCCACCCTCAGCTGGGTGCCTGAGCCGGTCGAAGGGCCCCGCCCCGCGACGTCTAGCGCGAGACGGCGCGCGCGATCACCCAGACGACGCCGCCGATCGCCGCGGCGACGCCGACGACCGCGGCCGCCGCGCCGACCGGGTTCCGCTGCGCGAACTCGCGCGCGCGGACGATGCCGCGCTGCGAGGCCTGTTCGATGCGCCGCGGGAAGTTGCCTTTGATCTCGATGGCCGCCAGCGCCGCCTTCAACTCGGCGCGGGCCGACTCGACCGGGTCGATGATCCCGGCAGGCACCGCGGTGCGCGACAGGACGATGTCGCTGCTGGACTCAGAACTGGTCATTGCCGGCCTCCTTGACGATGCGGACGTCGGTCGCCACGGCTTGCCCCGGATTCTCGCGCTTCATGACCTTGCGGAAGCGCAGGATGCCGAGCAGTGCGAACACCACGGCGATCACCAGCAGCAACCCGAACACTGCCAGGGCGGACAGCCACACCGGCCACCACGAGGACAGGCCGGCGATCGCGAAGGTGAGCAGCACCGGGATCGCCCAGAACAGGAAGAAGAGCGTCAGGACGAACCAGACGCTGCCAATTCCGGCATCCTTGGCGGTGCGCGAGACCCACGCCTTGGCGGCGTTGATCTCGGCCGTGACGAGGTTGCGAACCAGCTCGGGAAGGTCGCCGAGCAGAGTCAGCAGGCTGTCGTCGGCCCGGTCGCGGTACGCCCGCCGCACGTCAGGAGCCGTTCTTCTTGGCGGCGCCCTTGCCGGTCGAGTCGGCGGCGGATGCCGTACCGGCGGACGAGCCCGGCTTCTTGGCGGTGTCGGTCTTGGTACCGCTCTTGTCCTCGCGCGCCTCCGCGACGTCGTCGACGGCGTCCTTGGTGGCGTCGATCGCGGAGTCGAGCTTCTGGCCGGGGGTGCCGGATCCGGAGACCGACTTGACGACCTTGACCGCGCCGTTCCAGACGGCACCAGGGACCGCGGCGGCCTGCGAGCGTGCGAACTCCTGCACCTTCGCGACCTGTTCCTGGACGGGCTCGAGGTTCCAGACCTTCTGCCACTGCGTCCTGATCTGCTCGAAGCGCTGACGCCCTGCGCGTGCGCCGAGCACGTATCCTGCGCCGAGTCCTACGATGAGTCCGATCTTCCCCTTCATGGGAGCCTCCTCCGGTTGTAGCGGCGGGGCCGCCGGCGTGCGCCGGTCGCGGCCGGGTTCCAGGCTAGCGGCATATTCCCGATTCGGCATCTAGTCTTGCGCGTCGGCTGATCGTGGAGTAAGAGACGACGATTCAGCGCCAGAGCAGGGCGTGCCGCAGGCGGTCGCCCTCGGCGACGGCATCCGGAATGACCTGTGCGAGTCCCGTGCCGGCGACCCACGCGCCAACGACGGCGAGACCGGGCACCTGCTGCACCGCCTGGCGGACGGCGTCGCGGCGCTCGGACGCGCCGATGAGCGAGGAGGGCTGCGCCTGCACGAAGCGGGAGCGGTGCGCGGCGACCAGTTGCTCGGGGCGCAGCGCGACGCCGAGCATGGCGGACGCCTCGTCGAGGGCGAGCCGCGCCGCCGCGTCGTCGTCGAGGGAGGAGGTGGCGGCGGGCTCGCCCTGGGTGCCGAACGACACCCGCACCACGTGCCGGCCGACCGCCGCTTCGCGCACCCAGCGCCACTTCGCGGACGAGTGGGTGAGCGCTTTGGCTGCGCGGCTGCCCGGTACGGTCAGCACACCGCTGCCGCGCGGGGCGATGTCGAGTTCCGGCGCGGCCAGCAGCAGCGTCACGATCTCGATCTCGGGAGCAGGCGCGGGCTCGCCGAGACCTGCCACGTGCTCCTCGAGCAGGGCACGCGCGGGAGGCTCGGCGGTGGCGACGATCACGCCGGTGGCGACGAGCGGCTCGGGTGCGGCATCCGTCTCGCCGTCGATCGCGACGGTCCAGGTCTTGCCGTCGCGGGTGAGACCGGTGGCGCGGACCCCGGTCCGCACCTCGGCGTCGTATTTCTCGAGGTCGGTGCGCAGCGCGTCGACGAGTCGGGTCATCCCTCCGGCGAGGCCGAGCACCGCGGAGCCGGGCCTGCCGGCCGCCTTCTCCTGCTGCTCCAGACGCAGCGCGGCGACCGCGCCGGTGAGCGAGCCGACGCGGGTGAGAGCGGCGTTCAGCCCGGGGGCTGCGATGTCGGTGTCGACGTCGTCGGGGTGGGCGGAGTAGACCCCCGCCGTGACCGGCGCCACCAGGCGGTCACGGACGCGCGCGCCCATACGCGAGGCGACGAGCCTGCCGAGGCTGCGCTCGTGCCCGATGGTGAGCGGCGGCCGGAGTCGGTCGAGATAGGCGCGCCACGCGCCGCGCCAGCCGATGATGCGGCGGACGTCGTCCTGGAACGGGTTGGCCGGGATGCCGAGGATGCCGCCGACCGGCAGCGGTGCGTCGGGCGCGTCCGGGATGCCGTGAAGCCAAGCACCGCCGCCTCCGGGCGCGACGACGGCGTCGGAGAGTCCGAGCTCGTCGACGAGTGCGCGAACGTGTCCGCCGCGGGTGGCGAAGCTCTCGGCTCCGGTGTCGACGACGACGCCGTCGAGTTCGGCCGAGCGGATGCTGCCGCCCAGCGCGTCGGCCGCCTCGAGCAGCGTCACCCGCATGCCGACCTTCGCGCATTCGCGGGCGGCGACGAGGCCGCCGATGCCTCCGCCGATCACCACGACGTGCTGCTCAGCGGCGCGGGCGGCGAGTTCGGCGGTGTGCTCGGAGGTCATGGGTCAATCCTTCCACCGCTGCGCGTGTGACCGCGGTCTTCGGGTCGTCGCGTGCGCCCACACCCCGGGTTGCCGCCCACACCCCGGCGTACCGGCGTCCGCGGCCCGGGGTATCGACGCGAACCCGGGGTGTCGCGAGCGCTGCGCGAGGCGCGCGGGCACACCGCATGCACCGCGCTCTGTGGTCAGCGCTCCCCGTGCGCCAGCTCCACGATCTTCGTGAGCTGATCCGGGTCGGTCTCCGGCGGAACGCCGTGCCCGAGGTTCAGGATGTGCCCCTTCGCGGCGCGGCCTCGGTCGATCACGTCGCGGACGTGCGCCTCCAGCACCGGCCACGGCGCCTGCAGCAGCGCGGGATCGATGTTGCCCTGCACGACGGCATCCGGTCCGATCAGGCGAACCGCCTCGTCGAGTGGCATCCGCCAGTCCACGCCGACGGCCGATGCGACGCCGCCAAGGCGCATGTCCCCCAGGAACGGCCCGGTGCCGACACCGAAGTGGATCGTCGGGAGTCCGATGTCGTCGAGCGCGGCGCGCGAGTGCGGCGCGACGAACGCGCGGTAGTCGGCGGGGCTGAGCGACCCGGCCCAGGAGTCGAAGAGCTGCACGACCGACGCCCCGGCGTCGCGCTGGATCTCGAGGAACCGCCGCGAGATGCGCGACAGCCAGCCCGCGAGACGGTTCCACGACTCGGGGTCGGCGTGCATCATGGCCCGGGCGCGCAGGTGCTCCTTCGACGGCCCGCCCTCGACGAGGTAGGCCGCGAGCGTGAACGGGGCACCCGCGAAGCCGATCAGCGGGGTGTCACCCAGGTCGCCGACGGTCAGGCGCACGGCCTCGGCGATCGCGGTGCCGTCCAGGTCGGCGGGATCGATCGCGGTGATCCGCTCGACGTCGGCCGTGGTGCGGACCGGACTGGCGAACACCGGGCCGCGGCCCGGCTCGATCTCGACCTCGACGCCGGCCAGACGCAGCGGGATGACGATGTCACTGAAGAACACGGCCGCGTCGACCTTGTGGCGGCGCACCGGCTGCAGGGTGATCTCGGCCGCGACGTCGGGCGTGAGGCACGCGTCCAGCATCCGCGTCCCGACCCGCAGCTCGCGGTACTCGGGCAGCGAGCGCCCCGCCTGACGCATGAACCAGACGGGGGGCTGAGCGGGGCGATCGCCTGCGAGGGCGCGCAGCAGCGGAGCATCGGAGAGGGGCATGCGTTCATCCTTCCACCCGCGTTCTATGGGATTTCTGCGTACGCGAGGGCAGCACATGACGCAGTAAGGCTCGCCTCAGATGCCGCGACACGCCAGGCCGCGTAGAATCGTGGGGTGCTGCTCTGCGTCACGGCGAGTCACAAGACCGCTTCATTCGACCTGCTCGAACGCCTCAGCCGCCACCCCGAAACCGTCGCCCCGACTCTCATCGAAGCCGGCGCGCAGGGAGCCGTCGTGCTCGCCACCTGCAACCGCTTCGAGGCGTACGTCGAGATCGACGACACCGAGACGATGGGATCGGAGGCGCTGCTCGAGGCCGTCGCGCAGGCCACCGGCATCCCCTGCGCCGACCTCGACGGCGCGTACAAGGTCATCAGCGACCGCCGCGTTCCCGAGCACCTTTTCGCCGTGGCATCCGGCCTGGAGTCGGTCGTGTCCGGCGAGGGCGAGATCGCCGGCCAGGTGCGGCGTGCCCTCACCACCGCACGCAAGAGCGGCACCACGTCCCCCGAACTCGAGCGCCTGTTCCAGCGCGCCAGCCAGGCCCAGCGCAAAGTGAAGAACGTCACCGCTCTGCACCGCGCCGGGCGCTCGCTCGTGCGCCTCGCCCTCGAGCTCGCCGACAGCCGCATCGCGGACTGGTCCGCCGAGCGGGTGCTGCTGGTCGGCACCGGCTCGTACGCCGCCGTCACCCTGGCGACCCTCCGCGAGCGCGGGGCCGTCGACATCTCCGTCCACTCGCCGTCGGGACGCGCCGCGATGTTCGCCGAGAAGCACGGCATCCGCGCCATCAGCGCCGACGAGTACGCCGACGTCGCGCAGCGCTCCACGCTGCTGATCACCTGCACGAACGCGACCGAGCCCGTGCTCGGACCGGAGCAGCTGCGCCGCGCGACCGGCGAGACGAGCGGATGCCCGGTGGGCCTCGTCCCCACCCACGCCGGCGCCCCGTTCAACCAGCTCGTCGTCGACCTCGGGATGCCCCGCAACGTCGACCCTGCCGTCGCCCAGCTCGAGGGCGTCGCCCTTCTCGACCTGGAGACGATCCGGCTGCACGCTCCGCTCGAGGAGTTGCACGCCACCGACGCCGCCCGCAGCGTCGTGCGCGAGGCGGCCGAGAAGTTCCACCTCGTCGGGTCGCGGCAGAGCGTCACCCCCGCGGTCGTCGCGCTGCGCACGCACATCTTCGGTCTGCTCGAGGCCGAGATCGAGCGCGCCCGCCGCCGCGGCGACGACGACGGCCGCGTCGAGCAGGCCATGCGCCACCTCGCCGGTGTGCTGCTGCACACCCCCACCTCCCGCGCCCACGAGCTGGCCGCCGAGGGCAGGGCAGACGAGTTCGTCGCCGCTCTCGAGACGCTGTACGGCCTGAAGACGGATGCCGGAGAGGCCGAGGAGTCCGCCACGGCGTGAGGCCCGCGGCGCCTGATGCGCTCTGATGCGCTTCCCTCGGATTTGTGCGCTTCGCTCGGATCCGATCCCGCGATTCGCTCCGAGTCAAGCGCATATCTCCGAGTGACTGCACGCACGGTGCCAGACTGGAACCATGGCCCTTCACATCACCGGAGACACCGCCGCCGACGATCTGCTCACCCACAACCCGCTGGCACTGCTGGTGGGGATGCTGCTGGACCAGCAGGTCCCCATGGAGACCGCGTTCGCCGGCCCACTCAAGATCCAGCAGCGCACCGGAGCGACGGATGCCGCAGCGATCGCCGGCATGGACCCGGATGCCTTCCTCGAAGCGTTCAAGCAGACGCCCGCGGTGCACCGCTTCCCCGGCTCGATGGCGGCCCGGGTGCAGACGCTCTGCCAGACGATCGTCGACGACTGGCACGGCGACGCCGCCGCCATCTGGACCGACGGCGACCCGGACGGCCCCGAGGTGCTCCGCCGGCTGAAGAAGCTCCCCGGGTTCGGGGAGCAGAAGGCGAAGATCTTCCTCGCCCTGCTCGGCAAGCAGTACGGGTTCACCGGCGAAGGCTGGCGTGAGGCGGCCGGCGACTACGGCGACGAGGGCTCGTTCCGTAGCGTCGCCGACATCGTGTCGCCGGAGTCGCTGACCAAGGTGCGAGAGCACAAGAAGGCGATGAAGGCCGCCGCGAAGGCCGCCAAGTGAGTGCCGTGCGCACCGGGGGCCGCGAAGTGAACGCCGAGGTCGCGGCGCTGATCGGCCGCGCCACCCCGGTGGCGCGCAGACGGGATGCGGAGACGCTCGCCGCCCTGATGCAGGAGGTGTCCGGACGCGAGCCGGTCGCCCGTGGCACGATCATCGCGTTCGGCTCCTGCCACTACCGCTACCTCAGCGGCACGGAGGGCGACACGGGGCTGCTGTCCTTCGCGCCGCGAAAGGCCGCGACGACCATCTACCTGCTCGACGGCATCGACGCGCACGCCGAAGCACTCGAGAAGCTGGGCCCGCACACCACGGGTGTCGGATGCCTGTACATCAAGGACCTCGAGCAGATCGACCTGGGCGTGCTGCGCGGCATCCTCGCCCGCTCGCTCGCCTGGGCCGAGGCCGGCGGCAGTGAGGGAATGCGCCTGACCGTCACAAGCTGACCGGGGCGCGCTCCCGAGGTTGCTGCCCCCCCCCCCCGAATACCGCCGAGACCCCGGGCCGCGGACGTCGCCAGGCCGGGGCGTCGACGACAGGTCGGGGTGTCGGCGAAGGGAGCAGGAAGCCACTTCCCGCGGCGGGGACTCGAACGCCCGCAGCGGCGGATGTAGTAGACAGGGGATGCCGCCGAGCAGACGCTCCGGCTCAGCCGACCGCCGAGCGCGGCGGGTGCGCACACCGGGAGGGACCGCCATTTCTTCGCAGCTCTCAGCCGACGCCCCGCTGCGCTTCGGCGCGAATCACACCCCGGCGAAGCACTGGATGCACTCCTGGCTGTCGCTGGACCTCGACGATGTGCGCCGCGACTTCGCGTCCCTCGCCGCTCTCGGACTCGACCACGTGCGACTCTTCCCGCTGTGGACCGCCCTGCAGCCGAACCGCACGCTCATCCGCGAGCAGGCAGTCGCGGACGTGCAGGCGTGGGTCGACGCCTGCGCCGGCGGCGCCGATCCCGCGTTCGTCACCTCGACGACGGCGACGGATGCCGAAGCGCTGGCCGCCGGCGGGATCACCGACCTCATCCGGCCCGGCGCCGGCGAGGCCACGGAGTACAGCTCACAGAACACCGTCGTCGGCTGACAGGAGCCCGCCGTGCACGACCACACCGCCCTCACCTTCGGCCGCGTGAACCGCGTGCTCATCGAGCGCGTGCGCCCCGCGATCCACTCGGCACGCATCCCGCTCCAGATCGCCGCGCACACCCTACCCGGTGAGCCGATCCCGCCGGCGGATGGCATCACCCTGGCCTTCGAGCCGTTCCAGGCGGGCAGCCTGTGGGGTCCGGCGTGGGGCACCACGTGGTTCCGGGTGCGCGGCGAGGTGCCCGCGGAGTGGGCGGGCCGCAGGGCCGAGGCACTCATCGACCTCGGATTCGACGTCAACATGACCGGATTCCAGTGCGAGGCGCTCGCCTACCGCCCCGACGGCACGCCCATCAAGGCGCTCAACCCGCGCAACCAGTGGCTGCCGGTCGACGCCGAGGCGGGGCAGGCGGTCGAGTTCTACCTCGAGGGCGCCGCGAACCCGGTACTGCTCGACTACCACCCGTTCCTGCCGACGCAGCAGGGCGACATCCTCACTTCGTCCCCCGAGCCTCTCTACCGGGTGCGCCACATGGATCTCGCGGTCTTCGAACCGGAGGTGTTCGAGCTCTCGCTCGACCTGGACGTGCTGCTCGAGTTGCAGGCGGAGCTGCCGGCGACCTCGCCGCGACGGATGCAGATCCTGCAGGCCTTCGACGACGCGCTGGACGCGCTCGACCTGCAGCGCATCGCGGAGACGGCATCCGACGCCCGCGCCCGACTGGACGACGTGCTGACGGCGCCCGCCGAGGCGAGCGCGCACCGCATCGCCGCCGTCGGCCACGCCCACATCGACTCCGCCTGGCTGTGGCCGGTGCGCGAGACGATCCGCAAGGTGGCGCGCACCGCGTCGTCGATGACCGCACTCATCGACGAGCACCCCGAGTTCGTGTACGGCATGTCGAGCGCCCAGCAGTATGCGTGGATCAAGGAGCACCGCCCCGAGGTGTACGAGCGGATCAAGGCCGCCGTCGCCGCCGGACGCTTCCTGCCGCTGGGAGGCATGTGGGTGGAGTCCGACACCGTCATGCCCACCGGCGAGTCGCTGGTGCGCCAGTTCTCCCAGGGGCAGCGGTTCTTCGAGCGGGAGTTCGGCGTCCGTTGCAAGGGCGTCTGGCTGCCCGACAGCTTCGGCTACTCCCCCGCCCTGCCGCAGCTGATGCGCCGGGCCGGATTCGAATGGTTCTTCACGCAGAAGATCTCCTGGAATCAGCGCAACGTGTTCCCGCACCACACGTTCCTGTGGGAGGGCATCGACGGGTCGCGCATGTTCACGCACTTCCCGCCGATGGACACCTACAACTCCCAGCTCAGCGGCATGGAGGTGGCCAGGGCGTCGCGCCAATTCAAGGAGAACCGTGTCGCCACCATGTCGCTCGCCCCGGTCGGCTGGGGGGACGGCGGCGGCGGCACGACCCGCGAGATGACGGGACGCGCCGCCCGCATGGCCGATCTCGAAGGCTCGGCGAAGGTGGAGTGGAAGCACCCCGACGCCTTCTTCGCCGACGCCCGCGCCGAGCTGACTGATCCCGCCGTCTGGGTCGGTGAGCTGTACCTCGAGCTGCACCGCGGCACGCTCACCAGCCAGCACGCCACCAAGGCCCTGCACCGTCGGGCCGAGCATGCCCTGATCGAGGCCGAGCTGTGGACGGCGACCGCGGCCGTGCGCCTCGGCGACGAATACCCGCACGACGAGCTGGATCGGCTCTGGCAGCTCGTGCTGCTGCACGAGTTCCACGACATCCTCCCTGGCACGTCGATCGCGTGGGTGCATCGCGAGGCCGTCGAGGTGCTCTCCGGGGTGCTGACGGATGCCAGGGCGCTGTCGTCCTCGGCGCGCGCGGCGCTCGCGGGCGAGGGCGAGCACGAACTCGTCTTCACGCCGACCTCCGTCGGCGGCGGGGTTCCCCTCGGCGCCGCGGCCCGTGCGTCGAGCGAGGACGGCGCAGCCGACCGAGTCGGCACGCGCCTCACGGAGACGCGTGACGGCATCCGCCTCGAGAACGACCTCGTCTCGATCCTCATCGACCGGAACGGGCTGATCACGTCGGCGGTCGAGCTGGCATCCGGGCGGGAGGCGATTCCGGCGGGCAAGCCGGCCAACCTGTTCCAGCTGCACCAGGACTTCCCCAACATGTGGGACGCCTGGGACATCGATCGTTACTACCGCAACCGGGTGGAGGACCTCACCGAGGCGTCGTCGATCACGGCATCCGAGGAGGACGGCGTGGCGACGCTGGTCGTCACCCGCGCGTTCTCGCAGTCGACTATCACGCAGACGATCTCGCTGGCGCCGGGTTCGCGCACGCTGATGCTGCGCACCGAGATCGACTGGCACGAGACCGAGAAGCTGCTGAAGCTGGCGTTCCCGCTCGACGTGTTCGCCCGCGAGACGCTCGCCGAGACCCAGTTCGGGTTCCAGCGCCGCGCCACGCACGTCAACACCAGCTGGGAGGCGGCGAAGTTCGAGACGTCCATGCACCGCTTCGTGCTCGCTGAGGAGGACGGCTTCGGCGTCGCGCTCGTCAACGACTCGCTGTACGGCTTCGACACCAGCCGTGACGCCGACGGCGACCACGTCACGACGACCGTGCGGCTCTCGCTGCTGCGCGCCCCGCGTTTCCCCGACCCCGACACCGATCACGGCCGGCACGAGATCGAGATCGGCCTCGTGATCGGAGCGGATGCCGCCGTCGCGACCGCCGAGGGCATCCGCCTGAACGCGCCGACGACGGTGGTGCGCGGTGCGCACGAGGTCGAGCCGCTCGTCTCCGTCGACGGCGACGGCATCGTGGTCAGCTCGGTGAAGCTGGCCGACGACCGCTCCGGCGACGTGATCGTGCGCGTGTACGAGGCGCTGGGGCGTCGTACCCGAGGAACGCTGAGCGTGGACTTCGCGCATTCCGGCATCCGCGAGGTGTCTCTGATCGAGGACGACCTCGACGACGCACGTACCGGCGGAGAACTGTCGCTGCGGCCGTTCGAGGTGCGCACGCTGCGCATCACGCGCTGAACGCCCCTTCGCATGCTCGACCGAATCCTGCGAACGGTGGAATGTCAAATGTGTACGAAACCGGACGCTGCAAGCATGCCAACCGAAGAGCCGCGAGGGTCGCGCGCTGGAGCACAGCGGTCTTGCTCTTTATGGTTGAAAGCAATTCGCTCTGGAGCACTCGACGAGTGTCGGGAGAACCGGAGGGGGTCAAATGAAAAAATTTAAGTGGGCCAGCGTCGTGGGCAGTTGCCTGCTGGCCGCGTCTCTTCTCGTGGCGTCATCGGCCAGCGCTCGCGTCGATGACGAGCATCTTCCTCGAGCAAAGTCTGTTCTGTCGACTTCAGAACTGGCGGCGATCGGTGCCAACCAGGATCAGGCTACCATCGACCGGATCATTTCGATGGCCAGTCCTCGGCAGAACGTTCAAGTTCTCCTGGATTTCGACACGAAGGAGTACGAGGCCGCCATTTTGGTCGATGAGACGCCGGAACAGAAGCTGAGAGCATTCTTGGGCGAGCTGGGGCGCCAGGCGCCGACGTCACAGGAATTCGGCGAGGCTTCAACGATGGGGTCGAACGGCGTCTACACCTGCCCCTACACCGCAGGTCCCAAGAGTACATCCTTCCACACCTACACCGCATACTACTGGTGCGGTTCTGGCTATTGGACAGGTGGACCGCTCACAGGGTGGACGCAGTACCGCAATTCCACCGCGAAATATCACCTTGTGGGTCCGAGCAACACGAACTGGATGACGTGCCCTGGCTACGCAACATGCACCATTTCCGGCACGACCAACCTGGGTTATGTCAGCTTTAGCTGACCGGCATACCATTTGCCACGGCGTGGAGCCGCGCACGAAGGGGACTTGAACCCTGCAAGACGGCGGCGACTCGGAGGTCGCGCAGGCCGGCTTAAGGGGATAGATTCCAGCGGCGCGTCAGCCGCCCTCGCTTCTTTGCTTCAGTGTGACAGCGGAGATCGAGGGCGGCTCTGGCGCCAGCTCTACCGCCTCAAGGTCCAACGGCGATGCTAACCCTTCACGGGCGCCAGCATCTCTCGCAGTGCAGCTCGCGCCCGCTGATACCGGCCCCGTGCCGTGGACGCCGGTAGATTGAGTATCTTGGCCGCTTCAGCAAGCGAAAAACCATCCCAATGCACCAGTCGGATGAGTTCCGCGAGCTCAAAGTCGAGCCGGTTGATGGCGTCTCTAATTTCCACGCCCAAGTCTGCAGGTGGCGCCGGAGACTGCGAAAGTACGTTTTGTAGTCGGCTCGCGAGCTTCGCTCGTCGGACGTTTCCGCGGATTGCATGCAGCACCGTGTTGCGAGCGATACCGAAAAGCCACATGCGTGCTTCATTGAGTTCAAGGGGCAAACTATCCACGCGGGCCCAGGCAGTCGCCATCACTTCCGCAAGCGCATCTGCCGCATCCTCGCGTTCAAGCCGACGCATGAAATACCGTAGCAAATCGGGCGAGGAGTCTTGCAACGCACGGGTCAGGCGCGTCCTAACGGAGCGCGAAGTCACTGGCATATCCCTTGGCCCTCAAAACTTGCCCATTTCGTATCCAAACCATGCGCCTCGAGGGCATCCTGGACGCGCAGGAACAGAGCCCAATTGTATGCGTTCTGATATATTTCATCATCTTCGAGCACATTATCTGCCGCTCCACTGTACGCCGCGCCATCCAGAATGTCGGCCGTATCTAAACGCAGCCCCGTAAGCGCGTCCCGAATTACCTCATTTGCCTCATCGGGTGCGCCTTGAACATTGCCGATCCGCCTCTCGCAGGATGCACCGCTCGGAAGCTCGTAATGCAATACCGCAAGAGGCTCTTCCTCCGCCCATCCGCTCCAGATGCCACTCGCAGCAGCAGCTGCCATCCCGCCGCCACTAATCAACACGGCGACGAGCGTTCCGATTGCGAGGCGCCTAGATCGGAAGCGACGCCCAGGCGCAGAGTGGTTCGCCATCCTCGTCGCTGCGAGGCGCTGCTCCGGGCTGAGCGGAGCTGCGGGGTCGGCCGCGCTCAAAAGCTGATCCAAGTGGTCAGGTAACAAGTCTCCTCGAACGTAGTCGTCCTATCCCGTACATTCCCGGATGACGTCGAATCGTCCACAGGTATTGCACACCGAGCACGAGTCTTGCGACGCACGCAGAGACGACGAAACCTCGCTCGAGCCCGTTCGAGGTGCGCACGCTGCGCGTCACGCGCTGAGCGCCGCGGGGGCTCCGCAGCCCCCGCCGATGTAACGGTGTGATAACGGGCTTTGCGTCAACGCGTTTGACGTTCCTAGCGTCGCATCAAACGTTTGACGACGCGGGTGGAGAACCTCTCGTCAAACGATTGATGAAGGAGTCGCCGTGATCACACTGAAGGACCTGGCCGCAGCCGTCGGCGTGTCGCCGTCGGCGGTCTCCCTCGTGCTGAACGACCTGCACCGCGGGCGGGTGAACGAGAAGACGGCGGCGCGCGTCCGCGAGATGGCGGACAGCATGGGATACGTACCGAACGCGCTCGCACGCGGTCTGCGCACGAAGAGGACGCACACCGTAGGCGTCTTGTCGGACGGGGTCGCCAGCGTGCCGTTCGCCGGCCGGATGCTGGAGGGCGTCCAGTCCGCGGCCTGGGAGGCCGGCTACCTCGCGATGATCATCGACACGACGAACCGCGCTGAGCTCACCGATCAGTCCTCCAAGTCCCTGCTGCAGCGCGACATCGAGGCCATGATCCTCGCGGCCGATTACCACCGCACCGTCGGTCTCACGGCCGTTCCGCCCGCGATGCCCGTCGTCGTCCTCAACGGCGTCCCTGCGGATGGTTCGGCCGCGGACAGCGTCGTACCGGACGAAGCGGGCGGCGCTCATTCGGCGGTAAGCAGCCTGCTCCAGGCGGGGCACCGGCGCATCGCCTTCTGCGTCGTCGGCGGGGATCGTTTCATCGCCTCCCGGCTGCGTCACGACGGCTACCGGCAGGCGCTCGTCGAGCACGGAGTCGACGAAGACGCGAGCCTGGTGGTCGAGGTCCCCGATCCGAGCACCACGCACGCCTACGAACCCGTGCGCCGCCTCTTGGAGCGCCCGGACCGTCCGACGGCCGTCTTCTGCTTCTCGGACCAGATCGCCTTCGCCGTGTATCAGGCGAGCGACGATCTCGGGATCCGAATCCCGGAGGATCTCTCGGTCATCGGCTTCGACGATCAGGAATTCATCGCCGACGCCCTGCGGCCAGGTCTCACCACGGTGCGCCTGCCGCATTACGCGATGGGCGCATGGGCGGCGCGGCGCGCGATCGAACGACTCCACGGTGACGCTCAGGGTCCCGCGATCGGCGTCACCGTTCCGTGTCCACTGATCGAACGGGGATCGGTGGCTCCGCCACCTCGCTGACCCGCACGTCGAGACATCCCCACAACCTCCGGCGCTCGAGGGCGCCGGTACCCGGCGCGCCCTGGCGCGCGCACCACATCCAACGGAGGAAACACATGGCAACCATCACGCGCACGGCGCTAAGGGTTGCGGTCGGCATCGCCGCCACCGCAGCCACAGCGCTCTCCCTGACGGCCTGCGGGGGCTCTGGCGGCGAGCCAGGCGGCGAGGGGGACGGCACCTTCACGATCCTGCAGTACGAGAACCCCGAGACGGCGCAGGGCCAAGGCTGGCAGCTCGCTCTGGAGATCTTCAAGAAGAAGCATCCGGACGTCAAGGTCGACTTCCAGACGACCAGCTTCGACGCGATGCGCCAGAACGCGAAGATCACGCTCACCGGCGATGATGTCCCCGACGTCATCGAGTTCAACAAGGGCAATGCCGACGGAGGCCAGCTCGCCGGCCAGGGGCTGCTCGCCCCTCTCACCGAGCAGGTGAAGAAGTACGGGTGGGACGAGAAGGTCAAGGGCTCCATGCAGGCCTTCGCCCAGTACGACGAGCAGGGGCTGGCGGGCTCGGGCGACTGGTACGGCGTCCCGAACATCGGCGAGTACGTGATGTTCTACTACAACAAGGACCTCTTCGCGCAGGCGGGCATCACCGAGGAGCCCACCACCCTCGAGGAGTTCGAGGCGGCGATGGACAAGCTGCTCGCGATCGGCGTCACCCCGATCTCGTCCTCGGCGTCCACCAGTCAGGGCTTCAACCAGATGTGGGTCTGGTACTCGCTGGTCGCCGCGGAGGCCGACCGCACCGCGATCGACGACTTCATGTTCCTACGCGAGCCGGTCGACTTCTCGAAGGACCCGTGGAAGGCGGGGGCCGACCGCTTCCAGGAGTGGATCGACAAGGGCTACGTCGGCGAACAGCTCGGCGGACTGAACTTCGAGCAGGCGACGGTGAACTTCCTCAGCGGCGAGAAGGCCATGCTGATCTGGAACCAGGGCGAGTTCTTCCGCATCCGCGAGCAGGCGACGTTCGACTGGGACTACTTCACGCTGCCCGGCGCGAACATGCAGATGGGCTCCAGCGGACACCTGTGGGGCGTTCCGGCGAACGCGAAGAACAAGGAGCTCGCCTACGACTGGATCGACATCACCCTCAGCGAAGAGGTGCAGAACAAGATCGGACAGCTGGGCGGCCTGCCGCTCGCCGGCGACGCCTCCACGATTGAGGACGACCTCACCCGCGAGTACACGGAGCGCTTCAACGAGCTCGTCGAGGCCGACACCCTCGCCTTCTACCCGGACTACCCGGTCCCCGGCTTCCTGGACTTCATCCAGTCGCACATGCAGGCGATGTCGAACCGCAACGAGACGGCGGACGAGTACACCGAAGAGCTGCAGAAGTTTTACGACGAGGGCCGCGAAGCCGCGCTCGCCGGCTGAACGCCCGCGGGGCCGCCCGTCAGGGCGGCCCCGCTCCCACCCGGTCTGATCCTCCCGAAGGAGACATCGATGTCGACGGCAGCCACCAGACGCCGACCGCTGGAGCGGCGCGGCGCGTACTGGCTCTACCTGATCCCGCTCGCGGCCGGCTTCCTGGCCGTGGTCGCCATACCGTTCGCGATGAACATCTACACGAGCCTCTTCCACTGGAAGGGAGGGCTCGCCCCGATGCGCTGGGCGGGCCTGGAGAACTACACCGACCTGTTCGCCGACGATTCGTTCTGGCGTTCGTTCCAGAACACCCTCGCCATGATCATGGCCATCACCGTGATCCCGACCATAATCGGCATCCTGCTGGCAGCGCTGCTGTTCGACTACCTGGGCCGCAAGTTCGGCGACAACGTCATCGCGGTGCTCCGGGCGACGTACTACCTGCCCCAGGTGCTGCCCATCGCCGTCGCCGGGTTCCTGTGGGCCTGGATCCTGGATACCCAGAACGGGTCGATCAACCTGTTCCTGAAGTCCATCGGCACCGCCAGTCTTCCCGACTGGCTCGGCGACTCACGGCTCGCGATCTTCGGGGTGATGCTCATGCTGATCTGGCTGCAGATCGGCTACCCGGTGGTGATCTTCATGTCGGCGCTGCAGCGGGTCGACCCAGAGCTGTACGAGGCGGCGGAGCTCGACGGCGCCGGCTGGTGGCGCCGCTTCGAGGCCATCACGATCCCGCAGATCCGCCCGGAGATCTTCGTCGTCGTGCTGACCGCGACCATCGCGGCGCTGAAGGTGTTCGCCCCGATCCTCATCCTGACCGGCGGCGGCCCTGAGGAGTCCACGATCGTGCCGTCGTACTACGCCTACCGCAACTTCTTCGAGCTGTCCCGCGTCGGGTACGGCTCGGCCATCGCCACTGTCATGTCGGTGGTCATCTTCATCGTCGCCGCGGTGATGCTGTGGTGGCAGCACCGCGAGAACCGGAATGAGGCCCGATCGTGAGCACGACACGCGTGATCACCACCTCCCGCACGAGCACCGCTCCCACGTCGACGCCGATCCGAAACATCCGGCGCACGCCGATGAACTGGCTGCTGCTGGGGCTGGCGATCCTGGTCGCCGTCGCGATGGCATCGCCGTTCCTGCTGCTGGCGCTCAACGCGTTCAAAACGGGCGCCGACTACTCCACGCACGGACCGCTGGCGTGGCCGACGACCTTCACGTTCGACGCCTTCACCGGCTACCTGCAGCGCGTCGACTTCGTGCGTGCATTGTGGAACTCGGTGCTCAGCTCCGCGGTGATCGCGTTCGCCGGCACCGGCCTCGCCCTGCTGGCCTCGTACGCCATCGGCATCGGCAGGATCAAGGCGAACACGGCGATCACGGCCGTCCTGCTCATCGCCACGATGATCCCGCACGAGGCGCTGATCTACCCGCTCTTCTACGGGGCGCAGGCGACGAAGACCCTGAACACGATCTGGTCGATCGTGATCGTCTTCACCCTGCTGTACGCCGCGTTCGGCACGTACATCCTGTCCAGCGTCATGTCGACCTTCCCGCGCGCCGTGCTGGAAGCCGCCGCCATCGACGGCGCCGGTCGCTGGCGGATCCTCTGGCAGGTGGTCTTCCCGATCGTCCGGCCGACGCTGTCGGTGCTGGTCGTGTTCACCTTCATCTGGAGTTGGAACGAGTTCTACATCCCGTTGATCCTGCTCTCCGACCCGGCGGCGCAGACGGTGCCGATCGCCCTGTCGACCCTGCGCGGACAGCATTCGATCGACATCACGGTCATCAACGCCGGTTCACTGCTGTCGCTGTTGCCGACGGTGGTGTTCTTCTTCCTGTTCCAGCGCACGATCAGCCGCGGTGTCTCTGCCGGCGCAGTGAAGTGACCGCATCCGCCCCCGACCTCCGAAGGAAAGAGAGAGAATGACCACTCCGTGGAACCGTCTACGCAATGACGGGACCCTGCGCAGCCACGCCATCAACGCTGAGAACCCGAAGGGCGAGGTCGGTGCGGCCGGCTCGGCGAGTTCGAACCTGGGACCGGGGCGCAAGGGCAGCGCCTGGTACGACCTTCCGGCGGGCAGCACGCTGACCCTCGCCGAGATCGAGGGGTCGGGCGTCATCCGACACATCTGGATGACGATCACCGACAGGACCGAGGCCGGGCCGTTCGTGCTGCGCGACGTGATCCTCCGCGCGTACTGGGACGGCTCGGATCATCCGCAGGTGGAGGTGCCGCTGGGCGACTTCTTCTGCAACGGCTTCGGGACCCGCGCTCTGGTCACGTCGGAACCGATCGTGGTCGCACCGACCGGCGGGATGAACTCGTACTTCCCGATGCCGTTCCGAAGCGGCGCCCGGATCGAGCTCGTGAGCGAGCACGCCGGGGACATCCAGGGCGTGTTCTTCCAGATCGACTACACCCTCGGCGACGACTTCGCGCAGTGGCCCGGCTACTTCCACGCGCAGTGGCGCCGCAGCAACGGCACGACGGCGCTGGGCGAGGACCATGTCATCGTCGACGGCATCGCCGGCTCCGGCACTTATGTCGGGACGTATGTGGCGCTCGCCTCCCTCCAGCGCTTCTGGTGGGGCGAGGGAGAGGTGAAGTTCTTCGTCGACGGGGACACCGACCTCCCGACGCTGTGCAGCACCGGACTCGAGGACTACGCCGGGGGTGCGTGGGGCTTCCAGAACGGCCTGCATCCGGATCCGGAGCCGCTGCCGATCACCTTCAGCGCCCCGTACTTCGGGTACCCGTTCGCCAGCGCCACCGACACCACCAAGGCCTCGGACTTCTGGACGCCGATGCTTCCCATGCACGGCATGTACCGCTGGCACCTGCCCGACCCGATCTTCTTCCGGGAGAGCCTGAGGGTCACTCTGCAGCAGATCGGCACCTGGTCGCACGGACTGTTCGAACGGTCGGACGACATCTCCACGACGGCGTATTGGTATCAGAACGAGATCGGTGCACCATTCCCGCAACTGCCGGGGGTCACCGCGCGTACGCCGCGCTGAGACGCCGGCATGCTGATGGACGCGACGGGCTCACCGCCTGACAGCATCCCGCCCTCGAGTGCACCGCACCGCGCCGGCGCGGATATGCTCGCTCTCGACGAGAGGGGACGTCGATGAAGAGGATCCTGGCTGCAGTCGTGGCGGTCGTCGCGGCCGTTCCGCTGCTCAGCGCGTGCACACCCGGGCCCGACCCCGAGGCGGCGAAAGCAGCGGTGGCGTACGCGCAGAAGCTGGACGCCTGGGCGGACGAGGTGGCGACGGCCGCCGCTGACGCGAAGACGTGGACCGCCGCGGAGATCGAGGCCGCCGGAGACGGTGAGATGCCGTACGAGGAGAAGGGCGTTGGCGCGGTTCTCGACGAGGTGCCGACCCTGAAGAAGTTCGACGCCGACGTCGCAGAACGGACCCCGGAGTACCGGAAGGCCGCGAAGGTGGCCGCCGCGGTCGAGGTGGCCACCGACGAGCTCAAGGGATTGGAGCCCGAATCGCTGCAGCAGCTGCGGCAGGCCGCGTTCTACGCCTACTGGGTCGTCGCCGACCTGTACTACAACACCCTCGGCGGCCCGGCCGCCGCGCGTCGCAGAGCGGATGCCGAGTCGTACGACTACCTGGACGACGATCGCAAGGCGAACGCCATCACGCGCGCTGCTGCCCTGGCGTTCGCCGAGGAGCGGGGGAAGCTGCTGGATGTCGCGATCGACAGCATCCAGAGCACCGAGAAGACCAGCGGCGAGGTCGTCATACCCGACACACCACTCGGCCGTTCCGCCGGTGCGTTCATCGTCGACTGGTTGAAGGAGGAGCGCGCGTTCCAGGCCGACGCCGTCGAGACGCTGTCGGCATTCGACGCGGTCGGCGACGTCTACCGGCCGTTCTGGCCGTTCGCGAACATCAACGCCGCCTTCCGCGTTCCCGCCGACGAGGCGGGACGGATCCGCCCGCTGCTGGTCACCGTGCTGTCCACCCTCGCCGACTCGCTCGGCGGGGGTGACGGCTCGCCGACGGCATCCGGCTCCCCCACGGCATCCGCTTCGCCCGCAGCATCCGGCTCGCCCGCGGCATCCGCGACACCTACCGCGACCCCGACGGCGTCGCCGAGCGCGGCCGCGCCCGCCGAGGTCGCGTCGGCGGGGGACGTGTACCGCAAGCTGCTCATCGACGGCTACATCCCGTGGAACGACGCCAAGGAGAGCCAGGACGCCGTCGTGAGCCGCCTCTGGATGCTGTGGCGCATCCGCGAGCTGGACCAGACGCCCGACCGCGCCTACGCGGCCGCCCGCACGATGCTGCTCGAGGAGCTCGACCGCAGCACGGAGGACACGGCGGTCGACTTCCGGCCGGGATTCAACCGGATGCTGCGGATGCTCGAACTGCACTCGGAGCTCTTCCGTCCCAGCCGTGAGCCGGCCGAGAACGAGTTCATGCTCGACGCGATGCAGGAGGCGGCCGTCTTCGCCAAGACGATGCGCACGTATCCCGTGACGGACGAGGTGGCGAAGGACTTCGACCGCCTGCTCGCCGAGTTCGGCCGCATCAACGTCGCCGTGTCGCGCGTGCTCGAGCAGACGCGCGACGCCGAGAACCCGTGGGAGCAGTACGACGCGCTCGGGGAGATCGCAGACGGCTACCAGGACGGAGCGTTCGATCTGCTGTCCACGTCCGCGACGATGCTCGACGACGACGCCGCGTTCTCGGCCCGGCTGGCGGAGCTCATCCAGGCGACCGCGCCCGGCCGGCACGGAGACTGACCGGACGCGATCTCGCGGCTCAGGCGCCGCGCAGGCGCTCTGCGAGGTATCCCTGCAGCGCGTCCAGGCCGATGCGCTCCTGCGCCATGGTGTCGCGGTCGCGCACGGTGACGGCGCGGTCGTCGAGCGAGTCGAAGTCCACGGTGACGCAGAACGGCGTGCCGATCTCGTCCTGCCGGCGGTAGCGGCGGCCGATGGCGCCGGCGTCGTCGAAGTCGACCGTCCAGTTCCCGCGGATCGCGTCGGCGACCTCGCGGGCGAGCGGCGACAGGCGCTCGTTGCGCGACAACGGCAGCACGGCGACCTTGACCGGCGCCAGACGAGGATCGAGCTTGAGCACGGTGCGGATGTCGGTGCCGCCCTTCGCGTTCGGCACCTCCTCCTCGACGTACGCGTCGACGAGGAACGCCATCATCGAGCGGGTCAGACCGAACGACGGCTCGATCACGTACGGCGTGTACCGCTCGCCGGAGGCCTGGTCGAAGTAGGTCAGGCTCTGGCCCGACGCCTCGGTGTGGCTGGACAGGTCGAAGTCGGTGCGGTTGGCCACGCCCATCAGCTCGCCCCACTCCTTGCCGGGGAAGCCGAAGCGGTACTCGAAGTCGATGGTGCCCGCGGAGTAGTGCGCCCGCTCGTCCTCTGGCACGTCGAACCGGCGCATGTTGTCGGGGTTCACGCCCAGGTCGATGAACCAGTCCCAGCACGCCTCGACCCAGTGCTCGAACCACTCCTGCGCCTCGGCCGGCGGCACGAAGTACTCGATCTCCATCTGCTCGAACTCGCGGGTGCGGAAGATGAAGTTGCCGGGCGTGATCTCGTTGCGGAACGCCTTGCCCACCTGGCCGATGCCGAACGGCGGCTTCTTGCGCGAGGCGGTCAGCACGTTCGAGAAGTTCACGAAGATGCCCTGCGCGGTCTCGGGGCGCATGTAGTGCAGGCCCGATTCGTCGTCGACGACCCCGAGATACGTCTTCACCAGACCGGAGAACGCCTTCGGCTCGGTGTACTGACCCTTGTTGCCGCAGTTCGGGCACGGGATGTCGGCGAGGCCGTTCTCTGCCTTGCGGCCCTTGCGCGCCTCGAAGTCCTCGACGAGGTTGTCGGCGCGGAAGCGCTTGTGGCAGCTGAGGCACTCGACCAACGGGTCGGTGAAGGTCGCGACGTGACCTGACGCCTCCCACACGCGCTTGGGCAGGATGATCGACGAGTCGAGACCCACCATGTCGCCGCGCCCGCGGACGAACGTCTGCCACCACTGCCGGCGGATGTTCTCCTTCAGCTCGGTGCCGAGGGGGCCGTAGTCCCAGGCCGAACGCGAACCGCCGTAGATCTCACCCGCTTGGAACACGAACCCGCGGTGGCGGGCGAGGGCGATGACCTTGTCAAGACGGGACTGTTCGGCCACGGTGGCTCCAATGGTCGGAAGGGTGCGGGGTGTGCGCACGGCGAAGCCGCGGCATCCCAATCCTATCCGCGCCGCCGAGTGCACTCCTTGCCGTCGAGTGGACCGGAAGATCGCGCAGCACGGCCGTGCACTCGCCGACATCACGTGCACTCGCCGAGTGCACGGGAAGGCTGCAGCGACGAGCGCTACTCCGTGAAGAGGTAGCCCCGCTCGACGTCGAACCCGGCGATGCGCAGGCCGCGACCGAGGAGCTCCTCCATCTGGCCGCGCAGGCGCAGGCGCCACTCGTGCGCGGCGGCGGGGTCGCTCTCGCGCATCCCCTCGATGTCCGACGGGATCTCCAGCGTCGCCACGACGGCGTCGGATGCCGGGGGCTGGGCGATGTCGGCCAGCGCCCACTCCACGTCGAGGCGGTCGCTCTCGTCACCGGCGTCCCCGCCGCCGAAGATGCCGTACTGGTTGACGACGTAGCTCGTGACGCGCGCGCCGAGCACCGTCAGGAAGAAGTGCGCGTTGCGCGCGACCAGCGGGTCGTAGGTCCAGGTGATGCGGCCGACCTCGCGCGAGAAGGCCCACTGCCGCTGGTGCTCCTTCAGCTCGCGGCCCCAGCCGCGGCCGCGGTACTCGGGCAGCAGCGCCGTGATGTGCGAGTGCATCGCCCGGCGCGCGGGCTCGCCGAAGAAGGCGATGGACGCGCCGACCATCTTCTCCTGATCGCCCTCCCCGTCGAAGAGGCCGACGACGTAGTTGCCCGACTGCTGCAGCGCCCGCAGGGTGCCGGCGTCGATGACGCGCTCGGGGCCCCGGATCGAGTCGAGCAGCGCCTGGGCGTCGAGGATGAGTTCAACGGTGTCGAGATCGCGGATGGTGCGCACGGAACCAGTCTGCCCTCCACAACGCTCAGGACGAAACACCGGCAGGATCCGGCTCGACTGCGCGGGGCGTCTGCACGGCGACCTCGCGTGCGAGCGCGCGGCGCAGTACGGCATCCACCGCCCAGCCGACCGCGGCGGCGACCACGATCGCCAGCGCGATCGCGAGGAGCGGCTGATTGTGCAGCCAGCGCCCCGCGACGATGCCGAACAGAGCGGAGTACGCCGCCCAGGTGACGCCGGCCGCGACGGAGAGCGGCACGAAACGGCGCAGTGGATAGCCAGTCGCGCCCGCAGTCATATTGACGGCGATGCGTCCGACCGGGATATAACGGGCCGTGAAGATCAGCAGTGCCCCGCGCCGCTCCAGCCCGCGACGCGCCCACTCCAGGATGGCGGCCACCCGGCGGGCGCGCATCCATCGGAACCGAGCCGTGCCCAGCTCGCGGCCGAGGAGGTAGGCGGTGTTGTCGCCCGCGATCGCGCCGACCGCGGCCACGCCGATGAGCAGCAGAACGGGCTCGCCTGTGGCGCTCGCGACGGTGGCGGCCCCCACGACCACCGTCTCGCTGGGCACCGGCGGAAAGAAGCCGTCGACGAGGCAGACGATGAACACGGCCAGGTACAACCAGGGCGACCCGGCCAGGTCGGCGACCAGGCCGTTCAATATCGCGAGAAGGTCCATGCCGGCGACGCTACGGACCAGGCCGGGCCCGCCGCACCGCACGGAAGGCAGGAGAACGCCTGACTTTCGTCAGGTCCGAGCAGGGTCCGCCATTCCTAGGATGAGAGGATGCTGCAGCGCACGGAACGGGCGACGAGCGGATCGTTGCCGGCGCCGATCGGCGCCGCGCTCCTGGTCGCCGCGACGGCCACCACGCTCCCCGTTGCAAAGTGGGGCGATTCGGCGCTCGTGCTGCTCCTCGCCCCAGCGGCGCTGGCCGGGTACGTCGCCGGGCGCCGCCTGCCGGCGCTCGCGCCCGCAGTGATCTCGCTGCTCGCTGCGCTGGCTCTGATGCTGCCCATCTCGTATCTGGCTCCCGACGACGCTCCTCTCGGGGACTGGATGGCGGCTGTGCTCATCGCACTGCTCGCCGTCGTGCTGCCGTGGTGGGCAGGACGGTACCGGCTGCTGCGGGCACGGCAACGCGAATCGGATGCCGCGGTGCTCGCCGGTCGGGCGCAGGCCGAGGAGCGAGCGCGCATCGCCGACGACCTGCACGACACGATCGGACACGAACTCGCCCTCATCGCCGTGCAGGCCGGCGCTCTCGAACTGGGGCGCGGGCTGACCTCTCAGCAGCGCACGCAGTTCCGAGGGCTCCGCGAAGCGGCGGTGCGCGCCAGTGAGCGGCTGCGCGAGGTCGTGCAGCTCTCCGGCTCTGACAGTACGAGCCGCCTTGACCCCCTCGGCGGTGACGGTATCGACGGGCTGATCGCGGGGGCGCGCGCCGCGGGGATGCCGGTCGAGGCGCGCATCGACAGCGACGCCCTGGCCGACGCGCATCCCCTCATCGCAGAGCTCGCCGCCCGCGTGGTGCGCGAGGGTCTGACGAACGCCGCCCGGCATGCCGTCGGCGCCGCCGTCAGGGTCGAGGTTGCCGGTGCGCAATCCGACGGTCTCTCCGTGCGGGTGTGGTCCGGTGCTGGCGACGCTGAGGTCCGCCCGGTGGGCGGAAGCGGTCATGGTATCCCGAGTCTGCGACGCCGTGCGGAACTGCTCGGGGCGGTGGTGACCGCGGATGCGCAGGAGGATGGCTTCGCCCTCACGCTGCATGCGCCGTCCCGGCCCGTAGCGCTGGCTCCGGCATCCGACGGCGTCGACCCTGCGCTGCAGTCCAACGCTCGGAACGCCCGGCGCGGTCTGCTTCAGACGGCGATGGTCCCTGCGGTGATCGTCGCGCTCGCCATGGCGGGATTCCTCGGTGTGCAGGCCATCACGGTCGCCCACACCGCGATCTCTTCCGGGGCGTACGCCCGCATGGAAGTGGGGATGACACGCACGGCGCTCGAACCGATGCTGCCCGCTGGAATACCGCGCCCCGCGCCGGTCGTCGACGAGGCGGAGGCCCCTGACGGGGCGCGGTGCGAGTACTTCGCCGCCCGCGACGGGTGGCTCCACTTCACCGACGCGACGTATCGCCTGTGCTTCCGCGCGGGCGTGCTCGTGCACAAGCTGCGGCTGGAGGCGCGGTGATCCGGGTGCTGATCGCCGACGACGAGGCGATGATCCGGGCCGGGGTGCGCGGCATCCTCGAGTCCGACCCCGGAATCGAAGTGGTGTTCGAGGCGGCAGATGGGCACGAGGCCGTGTCCGGTGCGCAGCGCCACCGTCCCGATGTCGCCGTTCTCGACATCCGGATGCCGGGCCTGGACGGTCTGAGTGCGGCCGCCGAACTCGCCGCCACTCTGCCCGCCACCCGCGTCGTGATCCTGACCACGTTCGGCGAGGACGACTACGTGGAGCGGGCGCTCGGCGGCGGAGCGCTGGGGTTCCTGCTCAAGGCGGCCGATCCCAGGGAGCTGATCGCAGGTGTGCGCGCGGTCGCCGATGGCGGAGCGTATCTGTCTCCCGCCATCGCGCGCCGGGTGATCGCGCCCTACCGGGAGGGACAGAGGGCACGCACTTCTGAAGCGCGACAGGCCGTTTCCGTCCTGACTCAGCGCGAACGAGAAGTGCTGGCGCTGCTCGGCTCCGGCGCATCGAATGTCGAGATCGGTCGCCAGCTGCACCTCGTCGAGGGGACGGTCAAGGGCTACGTCAGCGCCATCCTCGTCAAACTCGGCGCCCGAAACCGCGTGGAAGCCGCGGTGATGGCGCACCGATCCGGCCTCGTAGAGCTCTGACGGCGAGCCTGCTGCACATCAGTGCGCGTACTCCATCAGCTCGACGCCGAGCACTGCGCACGAACCAGCCTGCCCCTCGGAGCGGTCAGGACGAAACGCGACGGGGCCGCGTCATCGCGCGGGGAACGCCACGCCACCGCCCGCGGCGAGCGCGCTCGCAACGATCTCGAGGTACTCCTGCATCAACTCGTCGGGCATCGCAGGCATGCACTGCTCCCAGTAGGGCAGGATGGCGCCGCGCCCCTGCATCATGCCCGCCGGCCGCGCGTAAGCCCAGATGTGCAGGTGCGCCGATCCGTCGTTCCAGCGTGAGAAGTGGCAGCGCGCCACCGCCGGGATCGCCTTCGCCGCCTCGGAGACGCGCTGCAGGATCGGTCCGAGCCCCGCGAGCACGTCCATCGGAGCGTCCTCAAGCCTCACGTGCCGACGCGGGGCGATGGCGCCGACGAAAGGGAGCCCGCTGGGACCCTGCATGCCGCCGCTGACCCGCCACTCGTCGTCCTGCCAGATCGTGCAATCCGACGCCGGACGGCAGTGTCCGCATTCCGACGGGTCCAGCTCGCCGCCCCGGGGCTTCTCCGGCACCATCATCGGTTCGAGAGGCAGCAGCTCGAACGCGGCGATGCTCGGGGCGGGTCCGCTGCCGGGCACCCGGCTGGCGTCGAGGGTTTGCCCGATCGGCGCCCAACGATGCCAATCGGTGTCGGCGGGATGCTGTGCGGAGTCGCTCATCCGGCTATCGAATCATGAAGGGCACTCACCGCCGGGCAGCAACCCCGATTGCACGACGCGGTGTCGGCGGGAACCGGCTCAGATCCGCCGGTAGGTCACGTGCGTGACCAGCGAGGTCGCGCGCCCGCCCATGTCAGTGCGCGTACTCCATCAGCTCGACACCCAGCACACGGAACGCGTCGTGCGCCCGCAGGCGGTGACTGATCGACAGGTCGTCGAAGCAGGCGGTCATCGCGTACGCGACGCCGGCGCGCGGACCCGCGAGAACACCCGCTTCGGCCCGCACGCCGCGGTCGCGACCGGTCTTGTTGATGAACAGCAGGCCGTGCGAGTCGTGGTCGTGGGCGAACGGGTCGAGTCCCGTCGCCGCGCCGACGAGGCTCAGGTCCTGGTTCAGGCTCAGCCACTCCGACACCTGAGAGCTCACCGCGGCGTCGACGACGCTCGCGTTCACCAGGGACGCGAACTGCCTCGCGAACTCGCGCGTGGTGCCGACGGCGACGTGCGGGGCGTCGTCCGGCCCCCTGGTGTCGCGGAACCGGTCGAGCACGGCGCTGCGCGGCATCCCCAGAGACACGATCCGCGCCTGCACCCGCTCGTGGCCGACCAGGTCGAGCAGTGCGTTGGCGGCGTTCGGGTCGCCGGTGGCGGCCGCCATGACGGCAAGGTCGGAGACGGGCAACGCCGGCGCGCGCAGGCTGCGCCACAGGCCGGACCCCGTGACCATCCCGGCATCCGGCCGGTCGACCAGGCGCAGCGCGTCGAGCTCACCCGACTCCAGCGCCGCGGCGACCTCGACCAGCACCGGCACGACGCCCAGGCCGGCGATCGGCAGGGGAACGTGGTCGTCACCGGCGAGCACGGGCTCCGCGGTATCGAGATCCGCGACATGCACCGACACCTGCGCCCCGGACGCGGCGAGCTCCTCCAAGGCCCGGTTCGTCGAGCCGAACGAACGCCGGCCGACGGCCGCGCGACGCGGAACCCGGCGGCCGCGGCGCTGCGAACTGCGCAGCGCCGCGGGAGATCCGTCGGGGGGCTCGGGGGAAATGCCCACGCGTTGTCCTAACCGGGGAGGGGTGTGCGGCATCCGCCGGGCGCGCTCGGCCCGCGCGCCCCGGAATGATGGAGCCATCGTAACCCCGCCGCAGCACCGCGCTCGCCGGTCGCGGCGTTGTTCACCAGATCGTGACGCGCTCCTGCGGGGGAAGGTGCAGGGCGTCACCCTCGCGCACGTCGAACGCGTCGTAGAACGCGTCGATGTTGCGCACGATCTGGTTGCACCGGAACTCGTTCGGCGAATGCGGGTCGATCGTGAGCAGTCGGATGGTCTCGGCGTCGCGGCTCTTCTGCTGCCACACCTGCGCCCAGCTCAGCAGTAGGCGCTGGATGCCAGTGTAGCCGTCGATCACGGGAGCCTGCTGTGCCCCTGAGCCTGTCGAACCGCGCAGCGACAGCTCGTACGCCTTGATCGCGATGCCCAGTCCGCCGAGGTCGCCGATGTTCTCGCCGATCGTGAGGGCTCCGTTGACACGGTGCTCGTCGGGCAGGCCGGCGGGCACGAGCGGGTCGAACTGCGCGATGAGGGCCTTCGTCCGCTCCTCGAACGCGGCGCGGTCGGCATCCGTCCACCAGTCCTGCAGCCGGCCGTCTCCGTCGTAGCGACTGCCCTGGTCGTCGAAGCCGTGCCCGATCTCGTGGCCGATCACGGCGCCGATGCCGCCGTAGTTCGCGGCCGCGTCGCGGTCCGGGTCGAAGAACGGGTACTGCAGGATCGCGGCGGGGAACACGATCTCGTTCATGAGCGGGTTGTAGTACGCGTTGACCATCTGCGGCGGCATGAGCCACTCGTCGCGGTCGATGGGCTTGCCCACCTTCGCCAACTGGCGGTCGTGCTCGTGGATCGTGGCGCGGCGCGCGTTGCCGACCAGGTCGTCGGGCGAGATCTCGACGCCGTCGTACTCCTTCCACTTCTCCGGGTGGCCGATCTTCGGGCGGAAGGTGGCGAGCTTGTCGAGCGCCTTGCGGCGGGTCTCCTCGCTCATCCACTCCAGGTTCTCGATGCTCTGGCGGTACGCCTCGATGAGGTTGGCGACGAGCTCGTCCATCTGCGCTTTCGCGGCCGGCGGGAAGTGTCGCTCGACGTAGATCCTGCCCACCGCGTCGCCCAGCGAGCTCTCGACGAGCGAGACGCCGCGCTTCCAGCGCTCGCGGATCGACGGGGTTCCCGACAGCTCGGTGCCGTAGAACGAGAAGTTCTCGTCCACCAGGTCGTCGGTGAGGTACGGGGCGAGCCCGTGCACGACCTTCGCGCGCAGCCACGCCTTCCAGTCCTCCAGCCGCCCCTCGGTGAGCAGCGCACCCAGCCCCTCGAAGAAGCTCGGCTGGTAGACGACGACCTCCGCGAAGGCGGACGGGTTCTGGGGCGTCACGGCATCCCGCCACGGCGCGAGGTCCACCCCGACCAGCTGCTGGAACTCGTCCCAGCTGCGCAGGTTGTACGTCTTCACCGCGTCGCGCGAGGCGACGTTGTCCCAGTGGTGCGCGGCCACCTCGTGCTCGAGCGAGAACGAGCGGTCGGCGATCGTGGCGGCGTCGTCGAGCCCGGCGAGGGTGAGCAGCCGCTCGAGGTGCGCGCGGTACGCCGCGCGGGTCGCCTCGAAGGTCTCCTGCCGGTAGTAGCTCTCGTCGGGCAGCGACAGACCGCCCTGCAGCACGAACGGCACGTACCGCTCGGGGTCGCCCGGGTCGGGCTCGACGAACACGCCGATGAGGGCGGCGATCCCCTCCCTGTCGAAGGCGCCGACGGTCGCCAGGAACGACGGGATGCTGTCGACCGCGTCGACACGCGCCAGCTGCTCGCGCAGCGGAGCGAGTCCGAGCTCGGCGATGCGCGCGGTGTCCATGAAGCTCGTGTACAGGTCGCCGACCTTGCGGGCGAGGGTGCCCGGCTCGGCATCCGTCGACTCCTCGATGATCGCCCTCACGTCCTTCTCGGCCTGCTCTGCCAGCAGGTGGAACGATCCCCACCTCGCCTTGTCGTCGGGGATCTCGGTGCGGTCGAGCCACGCGCCGTTGACGTGGCGGTAGAGGTCGTCCTGGGGGCGGATGTCGGAGCTGAACTCGGAGACGGCGAGGCCGGAGGGCAGAACGTCTGTCATGCGCTCCAGCCTATGCGCCGCCTCCCCCGCGGCGGCGGCGGCGGAACATGCCCCGCCTCGGCTGCCGGTCGTCGGCGGCGGCTTTGGCTGCGGATGCCGCACCTGCGGCGCGTCTCTCGCGCCAGGCCGCGATCTCGGCATCGACGTCGCGCAGCTTCGTCACGACCGGCGGTCCGCCGAGCAGCTGGCGCCGCGCCTCGCGGACGCGTCGGTTGAAGTCCTCGACGACGGCGCGCACGTCCTCCTCGCGACTGAGAGTGTCGAGCTCGCCGTCGAGCTCGCGGTCTTCGACGCGCAGCATGAGCGCCGGAGGCCCGAGTCCCGACAGGTTCTCGTTCTCGATCTTGCGGCGGATCCACCAGTCCGGGTCGTGGTGCGTCCCGAGGCCGTCGATGGGCTTGCCCGCACCCGGGAGGTTGTCGAAATCGCCGCGCCGGATCGCCTGCTGGATCGCGGTCTCGACGTAGGCCGCCTTGTTCTGCGCGTTCAACGGCGTCGGCGGCTGATCGCGCGGGTCGCCGCCGTCGTCGCTGGAGCCCGGCATCCTCACCCTTCCAGGCTACGCGGCGATGTCGGAGGGTGTCCCTAGTCTGGGTTCAGCAGTTCGCACCGGATGGATGCGCGAGGGACGCTCGTTTCGAGCATGGATGAACAGGCCGGCTGACCCCGTTTGTCGAGTTATCCACAGATGTCGAATCTTTCTTCGAATGTCGGTGGGTGCGGAGTAGGTTGAGAGCATGTCGGAGCACCTGTCGCCGTTGTGTGAGGCCGTCGCGGCCCTGGACGCGGTGTGGGCGGATGCCGACGGGGCGGCCGACCTGTCGCGGTCGCAGCTGGTCGCGGTGAACGACGCGATCGGGCAGGTGCGCCGCCGCCTCGAGGCCCTGCACGCCGAGGTCGCCGCCGCGATCGCGCACGAGTCACGGCCGGAGCTGGGCCCCGATTCCCTGGCGAAGCAGCAGGGATACCGCAACACGGCTCAGTTGATCGCGGCCACGACCGGGTCGTCGGCGGGTGACGCCGCACGGCTGGTGCAGGTCGGCGAGGCCACGGCGGCGCGCGCCGACCTGGTGGGCTCGCCGCGTCCGGCGAAGTACCCGGTGGTGCAGGCCGCGCTCACCGCGGGTTCGCTCGGCGTCCCGGCGGCGAACCTGATCGTCGCGCTCCTGGACCGGGTGCGGGTGCGGCTCGACCGCGACCGGGTCGCCGAGGCGGAGCGGCGACTGGTCGAGAAGGCCGTCGGGTTGTCGCTGGACGAGGTGCGCAGGCTCGTCACCCGCGCCGAGGCGGCGCTCGGGCCCGAACTTCTCGAGCGCCGGGAGGAAGAGCGCCGCGCGAGACGGTCACTGACGATGTTCGAACGCGACGGTGAGCTGCACATCGCACTCGTCACCCCGGTCGAGGCGGGCTCGTCGATCATCGCCGCGATCGACGGCTACGTCTCCGCACAGTTCGCCGCCCGCAAAGACACTGTCGACCCCGGCGCACCGGATGCCGACCGCCGCACCGTCACCATGATGCGAGCCGACGCGCTCAACCACATCTGCGCGCACGCCCTGGGCTGCGAGGCCGCCGACCGGGTGCCCCTGGGCGGCGCCACCGTCGTCGTGCGGGTCGATCTGAAAGACCTGGAGGCCGGCACCGGCCACGCCACGATCGACGGCATCGACCAGCCCGTCAGCATCACCACCGTGCGACGCATGGCCGCGTCGGGTGGGGTCATCCCCTGCGTGCTCGGGTCCGACGGGGAGATCCTCGACTGGGGGCGCGAGCGCCGCCTGTTCACCCGGGCGCAGAAGCTCGCCCTCGTCGAACGCGACGGCGGATGCGCCATGTGCGCACTCCCACCCGGAATGACCAAGGTCCACCACCTCAGATGGTGGCACCGCGACACCGGACCCACAGACCTCGACAACGGGGTACTGCTCTGCGAAACCTGCCACCACCGCATCCACGACAACGGCTGGGACATCCGCATCGAACGCCCACCCGGCGCTCCACCGGGGTCGGCGAAAGCGGCGAAAGCGTCGAGACCGGCGAGAGGCCTGCCGGGTGCGGTGCACACCAACGCCCGGGTGTGGTTGATCCCCCCTGCGCACGTGGATCCCCAGCGCACTCCGCGCCTCGGCGGACGAGCGCGGTACGAGATCGCGGCCTGAGGGAGAAGTGTGCTCCGGCCCACCCGCCGTGCTCCGGCCACGCACCCCTGCGCTCCCCATGCTCCGGCGGCGTCGGCGCCCTCCCCTAGGCTCGAACGGTGGCGACCGCAGCACCCCCGTTCCTGAACCGCGAGATCCTGCGTCTCGCGATCCCCGCGTTCGGCGCGCTCATCGCGGAACCGGCATTCCTCATCGTCGACGCAGCCCTCGTCGGCCACCTCGGCACCGTCCCGCTCGCCGGCCTCGGCATCGCCAGCGCCGTACTGCAGACCATCGTCGGGCTGATGATCTTCCTCGCCTACTCCACCACTCCGGCCGTGGCTCGCCGCTTCGGTGCCGGCAACCCGGGCGACGCGGTGTCGGTCGGCATCGACGGCATGTGGCTGGCCCTCGGACTGGGAGCGGTGCTGGCGGCATCCGGCGCCGTCGCAACCCCGTGGATGGTGTCGCTGTTCCGCGCGACCGACCCCGTCGCCGCCGAGGCCCGCACCTACCTGATGATCTCGATGTGGGGCCTTCCGGCGATGCTCATCGTCTTCGCCGCGACCGGACTGCTCCGCGGCATGCAGGACACCATGACCCCGCTCTGGATCGCCGGCCTCGGCTTCGGCGCCAACGCGCTGCTGAACTGGCTGTTCATCTACGGTTTCGGCTGGGGCATCGCCGGATCCGCGTTCGGCACCGTCACCGCGCAGTGGGCGATGGTCGCCGCGTACGTGGTCGTGATCCGCCGCCTCGCCCTGCGCCACGGTGCCTCAATGAAGGCGCAGCGGGACGGCATCCGCGGTTCCGCACGCTCGGGCGGCTGGCTGTTCCTGCGCACGGTGAGCCTGCGCGTCGCGCTGCTCGCGACCGTCGGCGTCGCGACCGGAATCGGCACTCGCGAGCTCGCCGGCTGGCAGATCGTGTTCACGATCTTCTCGACTGCGGCGTTCGCTCTGGACGCCCTCGCGATCGCTGCGCAGGCGCTGATCGGCAAGGGCCTGGGCGCCGGCGACGAACAGCAGGTGCGTCGCGTGCTGCGGCGCACCGTCGCATGGGGAGCATGGTTCGGCCTCATCGTCGGCGGTCTGATCGCCGCGCTGTCCGGCGTGCTCGGCGTCGTGTTCACGGGGGATGCCGCCGTCGCCGCTCTGGTGCAGCCCGCGTTCCTCGTGCTGGCCCTCGCCCAGCCGATCGGCGGCATCGTGTTCGTGCTCGACGGCGTACTCATGGGAGCGAACGACGCCCGCTATCTCGCGATCGCCGGCGTGCTCAACCTGCTCCCGCTGTTGCCTGCGCTCTGGCTCATCTCCGCCACGGGCGTCGACGGCGCGGCCGGGCTCGTCTGGCTCGCCGTCGCGTTCTTCGGCGTCTACCTGACCGCCCGGCTGGGCACTCTGGGCTGGCGCGTGCGCACCGACCGCTGGATGCGCGCTGCGGCGTGACCGCCGCGGAGCGACCGCGGACGCCTCGGCGACCGGCGCCTCAGCCACCGGTGCCTCAGCCGCCGACGACCCGCGGACCGGCGACCGGGGCACGGCCCTCGCCTGCACGGCCCGCGACGACCGCCCGGTGCATCGCGTACCCCCAGGCCGCCAGGGCGAGCATCGGACCCCACAGCCAGAACGGGAAGATGAGCAGCAGCTGCACCGTGTCCTTCCCCGGCCCCGCCGCCTCGATCGCGAACCCGACGCCCGCCGCCGTGAACAGCACGCTCACCACGCTCGCCGGGATCACCGCGAGACCGACCGGAACCGGGTGTCCGCCCACCCCGGCGAGGATGCGAGGGAACCGCTCGCCCCACGGCAGCACCAGCCCGAGGGTGAGCACGCCGCCGGTCAGCATCCCGAGCCCGAGCAGCAGGCCCAGCACCCGTACCGACGGGTCGGCGTCGAAAACCTCGGCGGCGCCTCCGAAAGCCGGCCACGGGGTGAGCCAGCTCGCCCTGGCCACGACGTAGGGCAGCGCGCAGAGCGCGGCGACGATCGTGATCGCGACCCGGTGCCGCAGCACGAACGCGGCCACCCCACCGGCCGGCACGGCCGCCGACGCGGCCGAGACGAGGCTCCACGCGAGCAGGCCGGCGGCCGCCGCGACGTGGGCGAGCGACAGGCCTGCCTCGGTGAGCGCGGCACCGTAGACGCTCAGCAGCCGCGGGAACAGCGCGTCGGCGTCGTGCGCGACGACGGCGTAGACGCTCACCGCCCCGACGATCACGGCGAGCAGGATGCCGAGCCGCGGCCGCCGCAGCACCGTCAGCACGATGAAGACGACGATGCCGATCAGCACGGTCAGGGAGAAGCTGTACCCGGCCAGCGGGATCACGTCGCCGGGCGTCGCGGCGGCCAGCAGCGCCGCGGCTGTGAGCGCCGCGGCGCGCACCGCGCGAGGCGCAGCCCGAGACGCGGGCGGCGCCACCGGCATGCCGGGCGCCGCCCGTCGTGCCCCGAGCTCCGCGGCCGCAGCGACGCCGGCGACGGCGAGTGCGACCAGCGCCGCGGTCACCGCCACGGCGAGCTCGACCCCAGGGCCGAGCCGCCCGAGAAGGCTGACGGGGAGTCCGCCGAGGAAGCCGGGCACCAGCATCCGGAGCAGGTCGGCGACCGCCACGAAGGAGGCCGCGAGCGCCGTCGCGAGCAGGACGAGGAGACGCGTGCGAGTTGTCATGCCTCCAGGCTCGCCGTGCACCCGGCCGCCCGGCATCGCCCGCCCGGGCGCTCCTGCTCACCCGCCCGGGTGATTGCGTGCCGGGCCCGCCCGCGGCGGCCCATCACCGGCCGCCGCGCGCGATCACCGGCAACCCGCCCTCAGCCTCGCGGGCGCAGCACGCCGCTCTCGTACGCCCAGATCACCACGTGCACCCGGTCGGGCACCCCGAGCTTCGCGAGCACCGCCTTCACGTGCGTCTTCACGGTGTTCTCCGACAGGAACAGCTGCCGCGCGATGTCGTCGTTCGACGCGCCGGCGGCGAGCGCCAGGGCGACCTCCCGCTCGCGGGGGCTGAGCACGGCCAGGGCGTCAGCGGCGGGGCCGGCCGGCACCCCGTCACGGACGAAGCCGACGAGCGCGGCCGTCGCCCGCTGCGACATCACCGCGTCGCCGCGCGCTACGGCCACCGCGGCGTCCGCCAGCTCGGCTGCGCCGGCGTCCTTGGTCAGGAAGCCGCTCGCCCCCTCGCGGATGGCGGCGTAGACGTACTCGTCGAGGTCGAAGGTCGTCAGCACCAGAACGCGGGTCGACGGCCGCGCACTCAGCACCTCGCGCGTCGCGGCGATGCCGTCCATCCCCGGCATCCGTATGTCCATCAGCACCACGTCGACCGCGTGCGCGCGGACGTGCTCGACCGCCTCCCCGCCGGACGCGGCGGTCGCCACCTCTCCGATCCGCGGGTCGCGGGCGAGCACCACCGCGATCGCGTCGCGGAACAGGTCCTGGTCGTCAACGATCAGCACCCGCAACGTCATCCGTCCGCTCCGTCCGTCGGCAGCTCGAGCCGCACCGACCAGCCGCGCGGATGCCGCTCCCCCGCCGTGAGCGTGCCGCCGGCCAGCCGCACCCGCTCCGCGATGCCGATCAGGCCGATGCCGCTGCCCGCCCGCTCGCCGGCCGGAGCGCCCGCTCCTCCGTCGTCCGACACCTCCGCGCGCAGCGAGTGGCCCACCCAGTCGAGGCGCACGTCGACGCGCACCGGCGCGGCGGTGTGCCGGACGGCGTTCGTGAGCGCCTCGCGCACCGCATGGTGCAGCGCCACTGCGGCATCCGGGCGCAGCCGCCCTCGCGACCCGGTCTCGGAGACCCGCACATCGACGGCCGGCGTGCGCACGCTCTCGATGAGCGCGTCCAGCGACTCGATCGTCGGCAGCGGTTCGCGGGGCGCGCCGTCGGCGACCACCGCGCGCATGCCGCGCAGCGCGCCGCGGCCGGTGTCGACGACGATCCCGAGCGCGCGATCGCTGCGCTGCGGATCCGACTCGCGCAGCGCGCGGGCCACCTCGGCCTGCGCGACCATCACCGTCACCGAGTGCGCGACGATGTCGTGCAGGTCGTGGTTGATCCGCATGCGCTCGTCGACGATCGCCTGTGCGATGCGCGCCTGCATCCGCTGCTCGGCGTGCGTGCGCTGCAGGCGCACGACCAGCCCGATCGCCCACGCCGCCGCGACCGCGCCGCTGAGGCCGACGAAGGAGCCGACCCTCAGCATCGGGTCGTCGAAGCGGGGCTCGGTGAACGCGATCAGTCCCGCACCGAAGACGCCGCCCGCCAGCGCCGCCGCGCGCACGGCCGGCGCCGTCCGCAGGGCGACCTGCGCGATGACGAGCAGGTAGGCGGCCGCCGACGGGAACAGCGCGCCCGAGATCGCGGCAACGGCTGGGGCGAGCGCGAGCACCGCCATCCCGCCGCTCGCGACGCCGTATGCGACGAGCGGATGCCGCAGCGCGAGGAACGTCGCCGCGTGCAGCACGGCGTACAGGCCCGCGGCGAGCGCGACGACCGTCGGCGCGGGCCGCGACGACGGCTCGGTGAGCAGCGCGATGCTCGACGGCAGCAGCACGACCAGCGCGACGAGGGACACCACGACGTCGGCGCGCAGCCAGGCCCGCCGGTCGCCGGCCGCGGGGGAGGAATCGGTCCGCATCGCACCCATGGTCTCACCCGGCCGCCTGCGGCGGATCGCCCGCGCGGGTGATGTCGGCCGGCGTGCCGCCGGCACCACCCGTACGTCGGACGCCTACCGAACGGCCAGCAGCGGCACGGCCGAGAAGTCGGTGCGGTACACGTTCTCCTCCAGGGCGCGGGCGAGCGACAGCACCTTCATGTCGTCGTACGCGGGGCCGACCACCTGGACGCCCGTCGGAACGCCCGAGGCGGAGACCCCCGAGGGCACGCTGAGGACAGGAAGCTGGCTGAGCATGTTGAACGGGTAGGTCATGAACCACGCCTCCGCGATCTTCGGCGGGACGACCTCGCCGTTGATCTCGATGCTCAGGTCGAGCGGCGACCGGTCCGCGCCGACCGAGGGCAGAGCGGTGGTGGGGCACAGGAAGACGTCGTAGTCCGCCAGCAGCGGGCCCATCACGCGGTATATGTCGACGTGCGTCTCCAGGGCGTTCCGCAGATCGTCGACCGAGAGCCCGCGCCCGTGCTCGATCATGTCCTCGGTGTAGTCCGCCAGGTGGTGACGGTCCCTGTCGAACTCCGGCACGAACCGCGCCGCGGACCCACGGCTGGAGTTGATCGCGAGCCACGAGTCGAAGACCTCTGTCGTCCAGTCCAGCGCTACCTCCTCGACGGTGCAGCCGAGAGACCTCAGGCCCTCCACGAGCCGGAGCAGGTTGGCCCGCACCTCGTGATCGACGGGGAAGTAGCCGAGGTCGACCGAGTAGGCGACGCGCCACCCCCGGACGTCGGCGAACGCCCGGTAGTCGATGCGATCGGCAAGGCTGTCGATGTCCTCGGGGCTCTGGCCCGAGATGATCGACTGCATGAGCGCGACGTCCTCGACGGTGCGGGCGAGGGGCCCGTAGTGCATGTACGGGTCGAACGTGTTCGGCAGGTCGTTCGGGTTGCGCCCGAACGGCGCCTTGTACCCGTAGACGCCGCAGCAGGAGGCCGGGATGCGGATGGAGCCCCCGATGTCCGTGCCGTCGGAGAGGGTCGTCATCCCGGCGGCCAGGGTCACGGCCGCTCCCGACGACGAGCCGCCGGGGCCGTAGGCGGTGTTCCACGGGTTGCGCGTGACTCCCCACAGCGGCGTGTAGCAGTTGCCCGCCTCGCCGAACTCCGGCATGGTCGTCCGCGCATGCACGATCGCGCCGGCCTCGATGAGGCGGCGCACGCCAGGGTGGGTGGTGCTGACGACGTTGTCGCGGTACAGCACCGAACCGTAGGTCACGGTGTGACCCTCGATCGGCACGTTGTCCTTCACCGCGAGGGCGATTCCCTCCAGCTGTCGCGCGGTGCCGTCGCGGTACCGCTCGTCGGCGGCGCGGGCCAGGTCCATCGCTGACTCCCGGTAGACGGCCGTCAGCGCGTTCAGCCGGGGGTTGACCGCGTCGATCCTGGCCAGCAGCGCGGCCATGAGCTCGGACGGCAGGAGGGTTCCTTCCCGGAAGCGCGACAGGGCTTCGGTGGCGGACAGGTATTCGATGGGCAGAGTGCTCATGGGTTCCTTCTCGTGGTGAGTGGGGTGGCGCGCTCAGCGCATCGCCACGAAGTACTTGCGGGAGGGCTCGATCGTCTCCCAGGTGCCGCGGAAGCCCTTCGGGACCACGAAGGCCTCCCCCGCGCCGAACTCACGGCGCCGTCCGGCATGGTCCACGACCGCGACACGGCCCTCGAGCATCACGCAGAACTCGGTGTACGGCCATTCGTCGAAGGAGACGGCCCCGGGCCGGCCCTCCCAGAGTCCGCCGAGCGAGTCGTCGGCGATCTCCACCGCGCGGTACTCGGTCTCCGACCAGCCCGGGGTGACGGTCGTGTAGTCGGACGGGTCGGGCACGTGGGCGCGGGTGCTCTCGAACGTGACCGCCGTGACGTCGTCGATGCTCAGGGTCATCGGATTCCCGCCTTTCCGTTGAATCGTGAGATGCGCGAGCGAAGCGCCGTGGTCGCCTCGTCGAAGGGACGGATGAGGTAGCCGAGGTGGTCGTCCTCGCCGTGCCGGTGGTGCACCGCGCCGGGCCAGCTCGTCCGGGCGTGCTCGGAGACGTAGCGGCGCGCGCCTTCGACGATCGCGAGCATCGTGTTCGTCACGTCCGCGTCGAAACGCTCGTACTGGTCGCCCCGGGCGGCGTACACCGGCGACGTGTGGGCGAAGACGGGACGGCTCCAGGTGTCGGTGTGGCGCAGGATCCCCTCGCCGGCGCCCACGCAGCGAGCGGCGATCCAGTCCGAGGCGCCGATCTCGACGTCGCGGTCGACGCGGAAGGTCCGCGCCCCTTCGGGTACCGGCACACGCGCGATCACCTCACCGGAGCGGACGATCTCGACCGCCTCCACGGGGAAGACCGTCTCGAGCTCGATCGAGACCGTCACGGAGCGGGAGCCCAGCAGGGTCGCCCCCGGGCGGCGGCCGTCGACCGTCAGCCACAGCAGGGGGCCGGACGAGACCATGGTGTCGCCGTTCTTGATCGCCTCGCACCAGGCCCAGTAGTCCACGTCGGCGGACCCTGCGCCGACGCCGGCGTAGGTGCGCATGAGGCCGATCGGGACCTCACTGGTCATCTTGTCCGTGCCTGCGGCGAGCGGGATCCGGTAGCCGGCGTTGAGGTACCGGTAGTACTCGCTGAAGTTGTAGGGGTCGTAGGCGATGGTCTCCACCGCATCCAGGCGGCCCGTCGCCAGCAGCGCCGCCGTCTCGCCGTACGGCACCGGGAAGTGGGCCAGGACGACGGTCCCTCCCTGCGCGTGGCACTCGTCGGCCCAATGCGACAGCGTGGTCGCGAGCCCGCCGCCGAGCTCCGCCTCTTCCGAGCCGCCGGTGCACCAGGGCATGATCGGCTCCCTGAGGCCGAGCAGGTTGATGTGCCCGAGCATGTTCGTCCGGTTCTCCTGCCCCGCGAAGACGACGGTGTCGCGTTCCGCGGAGTACTGGGGGCGGCCGACGAACTCCTCCGTGCTGGTGAACAGGTGCCCCCACTGGGTCAGTAGAAGGTTCGTGACGTGCACGTCCTCGGCGCGGGCCTCCAGCTCGGCGCCCTGCGTGGAGACGAAGTGCACGTGCGTGTCACCGCTCAGGTATCCCCGGGAGCGCGCGTCGAACAGGCGGTCCAGCACCAGGTCGAGCTGCGACTGCCCTGGCTCGATGGTCACCTCGTGGCGCACGGGCTCGTATTCGAAGCCGCGGGAGACCTCGACAACGACGGGCCCCACCGGCAGCCAGCCCTCGCACCGACCGTCGATGAAGGCGTAGGTGTAGGCGCCCAGGCGGACGTCCCCGCCGATGTCGAGGTTCCACGTTCCGCCGTCGGAGTTGATGTGGGCGTGGTGGCCGTATGGGGCGATGGGGATGCCGTCCGCGGTCTGGAACCGGATGCGGCAGGGCACGACGGCTCCGGATCCGTCGCGCACCGCGGTGCGCACCCAGGCCTGGTCGCCGTCCGGCACCCGCACCGCCACCTCACCCGACACGTCGATGCGGCCGGCGGCGAGGAGGTCGCCCCAGCGGAACGATCCCAGCGACGTCTCCCCTTCGAGGATCTCGACGGTCGCCGAGGGGGAGGCGGAGATCTGGGTGTATCCGGTGCGCCAGTCGTCCCGGCGCGGCTCGCCCCATCCCGCAGGCAGGACGGCCGGCGCCGCGGCGGGATCCGCCGCCTCCGGCGTCGTCCGGTAGACGTAGGTGGCGCTTCCGCGGTCGACGACGGCACGGACCCGCTCTGTCACCGGGCGGTCGCGCAGCTCGATGAGGACCGGCCGGGCGACGGCACGCGTGAACGGCTCCTCGTCGAGGTCGCTCCGCGTGATCGCGCCGACGAGGATGGTCGCCGCCGTGGCGTTCACATGGACGGCCCGGATCTTCCGCTCCGGGTGCGGGTTCGGCATCGCCCACAGGTAGAACCGGTAGGGCAGGACGTAGGGGACCTTGGACTGCGGGTCCTCGATCTCCACCAGCCGCGCGCCGGTCTCGTCGTACCGGCCGCAGACGCGGTCCATGAGCTCGTGCTCGGCGTCGTTGCGCGCGAGGAACGGCGTCTGCCCCCAGTCCAGCGGGAGGGGTCGCCCGTCCCAGCGCCGCGGCGTGGGCCCGATCTCGTACCGCTGCCGGACGGTGTGCGACACCGTGCCGCCGTCCGCGTACTCGATCCGGTAGTCCGCGAGCTCCTCGCCCACCGATCCGCCCTCGAAGAGGTCGGTCTCGAGCACCGAGTGAGCGAACACGAGCCAGCGCGCCGACGCCTGCACCGGGACGGTCAGGGAATCGCCCGGGGCCACGAGAGCCACCGCCCGTTCGGCGTCGCCGAAGCGGAACGGCAGACCGTACAGGGTGCGGTCGCCGAGCGTGACGTCGCCCGGGTCTTCGAACACGTCGATTGGGGCATTGCGGATGCCGGTCAGGTCGAGGGGGACGTAGTCGGAGGTGGGATGGCTCAACGGTCGAGGGCCTTTCGGGTTCGTGCTTGTCGGAGTGGATCAGGGTGTCGACGCGTTCGGCGCGGCCGCGGCACCCTCGCCCTGGTCCTCGCCCTGGGAATCGGGCTCGGGATCGGGCTCGCATTCGGCGACGTTGACGCTGCCGAGGCGGGTGTAGCGTTCCGGCGCCCTGACCCGCAGATACAGGGCCCGGACGACGCCTCCGACGACCGCGACGACCGCCAGCCCGACGAGCACCTCGTTGACGAGGGGCGCACCGCCCGAGAACAGGTCGAAGTTGGCGACGACGAGAACGAGGATCGCCGTCAGCGCGAGGAACGAGAGCAGCGGCGCGATGGTGGTCCGCCACATGCCCGCCTCGCGGTGGTTGCGACGGAGGTACACCACGACGGCGAGGGAGCACAGCGCCCAGAGCGCGATGATCCCGAGGAAGCCGAGAGCGCTGCCCCACAGCAGCAGGCCGAGGTACGGGTCGATGTCGAGCGCGACGCAGAGCACGAGAACCACGGCCGCGAACACGGACTGGGCCAGCCCGGCGATCCACGGAGACCGGGTCACCGGGTGCACGGTGCCGAAGCGCTGCGGTATGAGCCCCTCGCGTCCCAGCGCGTAGAGGTACCGGTTGCTGGCGTTGTGCAACGCGAGCAGGGCCGCGAACGCGCTGAGAAGGAGAAGGACGACGGTGACGTCGACGAGCCAGCCCGGCGTGTACTGCTCGAAGAGCACCAGGACGAGCCCAGCCGGGTCCTCGCTCGCGGCGCCGGCGATCAGGTCGATGCCGTAGGCGGTTACGACGATGTACGCCATGACGGCGTAGAAGACCCCGATGAACGCGACGACCGCGTAGGTCGCCCTCCGCACCGTCCGCGCACCGCCCTTGACCTCCTCGGAGTAGATCACCGTGGACTCGAAGCCCATGAAGGCGCCGAAGATCAGGCCGAACATGGCGCCGTTCTCGAAGGTGAGCACGACCGACGGCGCGACCGGCTCCGCCGAGAATCCTGCGTGGCCGCCGCTGGCCACGACGGCGATGCCGAGGATGACGAGGACGATCAGCTCGCACATGAGGACGACGCTGAGCACCTTGGCGCTCGTCGTGATGCCACGGTAGCCCAGGTACGCGACGGCGGCGAGCGCCACGGCGGCGTACACCCACCATGGGGCGGAGATGCCGAAGAAGCGGCCAACGGTGTCGCCGGCGTACAGCCCCAGCGCGCCGTAGGTCGAGACCTGCAGGGCGTTGTACGCGATCACGGCCAGCAGGGCGGCGGCGGAACCCGCCTCGCGGCCCAGGCCTCGCGTGATGATCGCATAGAACGCCCCGGTGTTGCGGACATAGCGCATCATCGTCGTCAGGCCGACGGCGAAGAGCGCCATCACGGCCGCCGCGACGAGGTAGCCGCCGGGGACGGCCTCGCCGCCCACGAAGAAGTGCAGAGGCATCACAGCGACCACGAGCGTCAGCGGGGCGAGCGTGGCGAGGGCGGTGAACATCAGTTCGACGAGGCTGAGGGCGTTTCGCGCGAGTCCGGCGTCGGCGCCGGGTGCGGGCCTCGCCGAGACGGCGACGCGCGGGGAGTGATCCGTCATTGGAACGTCTCCTTGATGGGGGTGGGAGATCGGGTGGTTTCTCCAATATGACACAAACGATGCCCATGAGTAAACCCATCTTCCAGAACCGGAGCGGATCCCACGGGTAGAGTGAGCCCGGTCGACGTCGCCCGACCACCCGCAGACACTCACCAAGGAGAACGCCGTTGAGGCCACTGAGCCCTGCACCCTCCCGTGACCCGCTGGCGATCGGTCCGAAGATCCGGGCGACGCGCCTCGGGCAGGGCCTGACGATCGCCCAGGTCGCCGAGGCGAGCGGCCTGACCAAGGGCTTCCTCAGCCGCGTCGAACGCGATGAGACCTCCCCGAGCGTGGCCACCCTGCGCGCCATCTGCGAAGTGCTGTCGCTGCCCATCGGCGCCCTGTTCGAGCGACCGGTGTACGAGATGGTGAGCCTCGATGACGCCCCGCTGGTCAACATGGGCGCAACGCACATCGTCGACCGGCTGCTCAGCTCCCGCTGGGAGCACCGCGTGCAGATCCTGCGCTCGACGATGCCGCCCGGGGCCCCCGGAGGCAGCGACCTTTACACGGTGAACTGCGACATCGAGATCGTGCACGTGATCTCCGGCGCCCTCACGGTCCGCCTGGGCTCGGACCGGCACCACCTCGTCGCCGGGGACACGATGTCCATGCCCGGCCGGGAGCCCCACACGTGGGACAACGAGTCCGACGACACGACCGAGGTGATCTGGGTCCTCGTCCCCGCCCCGTGGAGCGGCTCGACGGGGACGACGACCCGGCTCTGAGCGGCGGTCAGCCCACGGCCGCCGCGCCCGACCTCGGGTCGGGCTCCGCCGCGAGCGCGCCGATGGCGTCGGCCAGCGCGATCACGGCCAGGCCGATGTCGGCGGGTGCGGCGTACTCCTCCGGCCTGTGGCTCACTCCGTCGCGGCAGCGGACGAACAGCATCGCGACGGGCGCAGCACCGGCGACGGTCTGCGCGTCATGACCGGCGCCGGAGGGCAGCCGCGGAGCGCTGAGCCCCAGCCCCTCCACCGATCGCGCCAGGGCGGCGGAGAGGGCCGGGTCGCACACGGTCGCTGACCCCTCGTACTCGGGCTCGACGGCGATGTCCACCGACCGTGCAGTCGCAACCGCCGCGATCCCGGCTACGACCGCTGCCCGGGCCCGGGCGAGCAGCTCGTCATCCGGTGCTCGCAGGTCGAGCGAGAACCGCACCAGCCCCGGGATCGCGTTCGCGGCCGCGTTGGCGATGACGAGCTCGCCCACCGTGGCCCGCACATCGGGCCCGGCTGCCAGGGCGGCCTCCTCGATGGCGAGGACCATCTGCGAGGCGGCGACCAGCGCGTCTCGCCGCATCGTCGCGGGGACCGTCCCGGCGTGACCCCCCGCGCCGGTGACCGTGATCCGGAACCGTGCCGCTGCGGCGATGGACGTCACGATGCCGAGGGCCGCTCCCATTGCTTCGAGCACGGGCCCCTGTTCGACGTGCACCTCCAGGTACCCGATCAGGTCGGCCGGGTCGTATCGCAGGCCGCCCAGCGGCGGGTCGCCGGGAAGTCCGAAGGCCACCAGGGCCTCGCGCAGGGAGATGCCGTCCTCGTCGCGGACGTCGAGCAGCTCCTGCGGCAAGGCGGTGGTCAGGGACAGCGACCCGATCGAGGCCTCCGGGAACCGCAGGCCCTCCTCATCGCCGAACGCCAGCAGCTCGACATCGAACGGGAGGGCGGCCCCGCGGCGCCGCAGCTCCTCCACCGCGAGCACGCCGACGACCACACCGAGCATGCCATCGTACCGGCCGGCGTCGGGCACCGTGTCGATGTGCGACCCGATGAGAAGCCGCCGCCGGCGGGCGCTTCCGGACTGGTGCACGACCCCGACGACGGTCCCGACGGGGTTGATCGTGGTCTCGGCTCCCGCAGCGCGCATCCATCCCTGCACCAGCTCCGCGGCCCGGCGGTGAGCGGGCCCGAGGTAGGGCCGGCTGAGGAGGCCGTCCTTGTCGGACAATCGCCCGAGCTCGTCGAGCATCCCCTCGGCGCGGAGGCCGAGCTCGACGCTCATCCCTGCCCCTGGTCGACCAGCGGAGGGGGGACGGCGCCGCGACGCTCCACGATCAGCCCGTAGTGCTGCGGCTGCCGGTGCATCTCGAAGTTGAACATGTAGTTCTTGATGTCCGCGCAGATGTCGAGGTCGATTCGCGCGGTGATCAGCTCGTCGCCCATGCTCGTGGCCTGGGCGACGATCTCGCCGGTGGGCGCGACGATGACGCTCTGGCCGAGCATCGTGGACCCCTCCTCTTGGCCGCACTTGGCGGCGGCGATGACGAAGGTGCCGTTCTGGTACGCCCCTGCCTGCATCACGATGTGGTTGTGGAAGCTCTGCAGGTGGTCGTGGTGGGGCACCTCAGGGTCCGCGATCGGGGTGTTGTAGCCGATCATGACGAGCTCGACGCCCTGCAGTCCCATCACCCTGTAGGTCTCCGGCCAGCGGCGGTCGTTGCAGATCGCCATGCCGAGGATGCCGCCGAAGGCCCGCCACACCGGGAACCCGGTGTCGGAGGCGTCGAAGTAGTGCTTCTCCAGGTGCTGGAAGTCCCAGTCCTCGCGCTGGTCGGAGTGGCCCGGCAGATGCACCTTGCGGTACTTGCCGATGATCCGCCCGTCCGGGCCGACGAGGATCGAGGTGTTGAAGCGCCTGGTCTCCGGGCCGCTCTCATCGAGCTCGGCGTAGCCGATGCAGAACCCCACCTCCAGCTCACGCGCCCTGTCGAACAGGGGCTGTGTCTCGGGCGAGGGCATCTGCCGCTCGTAGAACCCGTCGATCTCGTCCTGATCGTCCAGCCACCAGCGGGGGAAGAACGTCGTCAGGGCGAGCTCGGGGAAGACCACGAGCTGGCATCCGCGCTCCTTTCCCTCCTCGAGCAGGGCGATCAGGCGGGCGACCACCTCGGCGCGGGAGTCGGATCGGCTGATGGGGCCGAGCTGCGCGCAGCCGACGTCGAGTTTCCGTGTCATGCGTCGTGTCCTTTCGGGGGGTGGGTCGCGTGCCAGTGGCGGGCGATCTGGTCGCGTCGGCAGATCCAGACCTCGGGCAGCTGCACGATCCGGTCGATGAAGCGGGCGAGACCCGCCGCCCGCCCCGGTCGGCCGGTGAGCCGGCAGTGCAGCCCGATCGTGAGCAGCTTCGGGCTCGTGGCGCCCTCGGCGTACAGGTAGTCGAACGCGTCGCTGAGGTAGCGCTCGAACGATTCACCGTTCTCGAAGCCGGCCGGCGACGCGAACCGCATGTCGTTGGTGTCGAGCGTGTACGGGATCACCAGGTGCGGGCGCCCGTGCTCGACGTTCCAGAACGGCAGGTCGTCGCTGTAGTCGTCGGAGTCGTAGAGGAAGCCTCTCTCCTCGACCACCAGCCTGCGAGTGTTCTCGCTGATCCGGCTCCCGTAGTAGCCCACCGGACGGTGCCCGAGCAGCGCCTCGTGGCACGCCACGGCACGGGCGATGAACTGGCGCTCCCGCTCGGGCGGCATGTCGGCATAGTCGATCCAGCGCCAGGCGTGGCTGGCGATCTCCCAGCCGGCGCGGTCCATGGCACGCGCGGCGGCGGGGTTCCGCGCCAGCGCCATCCCGACGGCGAACACGGTGACCGGAACGCCGCGCTGGGTGAAGAGCCGGTGCAGCCGCCAGAAACCGGCGCGGCTGCCGTACTCGTACACGGACTCCTGGCCGAGGTCGCGCCGGCCGGCGAGGGGAGGGCTGTCGGGAAGCTCGCCGAGGAAACCTTCCGACACGGCGTCGCCGTGCAGGATGCTGCTCTCGCCGCCCTCCTCGTAGTTGACGACGAAGTTGACGGCGATTCGTGCCCCGCCCGGCCACCGGGGGTCGGGGGCGTGCCGGCCGTACCCCACGAGGTCGCGGGGGTACGGTGCCGCGTCGTCGAGCAGGTCGATCATCGGACGGCGACACCCTCTGGGTGGGCGTACGCGCCGAGCTTGCTGGTCCGCAGACCCGCGGCCGCCATGCCGTACACGAGGCCCACTGTGGCGGCGACCCCCTCGACCACGGGTGCGCGGAGCTCGCTCTCGAGCCACACGGCGGACTGCGCCATACCCGCGCAGCCGAGCACGACGACCTCGGCACCGTCGTCGAGCACCTGCTGGGCTGCCGTCAGCACCCTGGCGTTGCTGGCCGGGGAGCCGTCGAGCTCGAGCACGGCCATCTCGCACGAGCGGACCGACTGGAGCTTGCGATCCAGCCCGTAGCGCACGGCCATGTCCTCGATCATCGGGATGCCCGCCCGGGCCGTGGTGACGACACCGTACCGGATCCCCAGCACGCTCGCCGCGAGCATGGACCCTTCGGCGATGCCGACGACCGGGCCCGACGCGACCTCCCGGCACGCGGCGACGGCAGGATCGTCGAAGCAGGCGATGACGTGCCCGGCGCAGCCCTCGGCGACTCCCGCGACGACCTCGGCGACCACATGAGGCGACGCGGCGATCGTGTCGGCGGCCGTCTCTATCGAGAGCGGACCGTCGGCCGGCTGTGAGCACCGGAGTTCGAACCGGCCGCCGGCGGCGGCTTCCGCGGCGCGGGTCACCGCAGCCGTCATGCCCCGGGTGGTGTTCGGATTGACGACCTGGATCCTCATCCCTCGTCCCTCCATCCGCCGGCGATGATCTCGAGGGCGCGCAGCTGAACCGCGTATCCTTCGCTGAGGTGGGCGAGCTCGATGTACTCGTCTGGGGCGTGGCAGCGTTCGCCCAGACCCGCGCCGAAGTTGAGGATCTCGATCCCGTCGCGCGCGAAGTGGCGGCCGTCGCTGGCGCCCTCGCTGACCAGGAAGCCGGGGGTGTAGCCGAGCACGTCCTGCACCGCCTGCACATGGGCCTGCACGCCGGGGCCGTCCCGCCCGGGCTCGAAGCCGTTGCTCAGCACGAGCGGCTCCAGCACCCAGGTGCCCTCCGGCTCACCGAGAGAGCTCAGCACCTCGCGGATCTCCTCGATGACGTCCTCGGCCTCCTCCGACGGCAGGATGCGCCGGTCCAGCTCGAAGCGCGCCCAATCGGGCACGGTGTTGATGTCCTGGCCGGAGCGGAAGGTGGTGATCGCCATCGTGCTCTCGAACAGCGCGTCCCGCCGCTCGGCCAGGCGCGGCTGCAGCACGGACTCCAGCCCGTGCACGAGGCGGGTGGCCCGCAGCAGCGCGTTGTCGCCCCGACCAGGGGAGCCGGCGTGGAAGGCTTCGCCGTACACGTCGACCGCCACCCACACGACCCCCCGCTCCTCGCATCCGAGGTCGAAGCCGCTGGGGCCGCTGATGACGAGCACGTCGGGGGTGACGATGCCCGCGTCGCGGAGGTGCTTCGCGCCGCCGTCGGAGAGGTTCTCCTCATCGCCGACGAACGCGAAGACGATGCTGCCCTGCCGGGGACCGCCCTTCTCCATGACGGTGCGGGCGAGCTCGAGCATGATCGCGGCTGCCCCCTTGCAGTTCTCGGCGCCCAGCCCGTAGACGCGGCCGTCCTTGACGGTGCCGGCGAACGGGTCGACGGTCCAGTTCTCGGCGGTGCCCGGGCCGACGGTGTCGATGTGGGTGCACAGCACCACCTCGGGCGAGCCCGAGCCGATGCGCGCGACGACGTTCGAGGGCCCGTCCTGGGCGCGGCTGATGACGGGATCGTACCCGGCGTCGGCGAGGTGCGCGGCGATGACCTCGCAGACCGCCGTCGTGTCGCCTTCCGGCATGGCCGAGGGTGTCTCGAGCAGCGACACGAGCATCTCGACCATCCGCTCTGTCGTCACGGCTGTCGTTGTCATCAGAACTCCTCTGGGTGTCGTGGTGGTACGGGTGGCGCGAGGCTCCGGTCGGCGACGAAGCAGGCGACCGGGTGCCCGGGAACGTGGCCGGAGACCGTCCGCAGCTCGGGCCGCATGATCGCGCAGCCCTCCTCGGCCCACGGGCACCGGGTGCGGAAGGTGCAGCCCGACGGCGGCGAGATAGGGCTGGGGACCTCACCGGTGAGGCCGGAGGATCCCGGAGGGCGCGGGTCGTCGATGCTCGGCTCCGCGGCGATGAGTGCCCAGGTGTAGGGGTGCAACGGCTCGCGCAGCACGTGGTCCACCGGGCCGTACTCGACGATACGGCCCAGGTACATCACGGCCACGTCCGAGCACAGGCCCCGTACGGCGCCGAGATCGTGCGAGATGAAGATCATCGAGAATCCGATCTCGGCCTGCAGGCGCCGCAGCAGCAGCATCACCGAGGCCTGCACCGAGACGTCGAGCGCGGCGAGAGGCTCGTCGAGCAGGAGGATCTCCGGCCGCAGGGCGAGAGCACGGGCGATGCCCAGACGCTGGCGCTGGCCGCCGGAGAGCCCTCGGGGCCGGCTGTCGAGCACGCTCACGGGCAGCTCCACCATCCCGACGAGCTCCCGCACCCGCGCCTCGACCGCCTCGCCGGGCACCATGTCGTGGACGACCAGAAGCTCCCGCAGCATGCTCCGGATGGTCCGCCGCGGGTTCAGCGACGACGCCGGGTCCTGGAAGACCATCTGCACCCGGCGGCTGGTGCGCCGGTTGCGCCGGGCGGTCAGGGGGGCACCTTCCAGACGGATGCTCCCCTCGGTCGGCTCGGCGAGCCCGGCGATGGCTCGGGCCAGGGTCGACTTCCCCGAGCCGGACTCGCCGACGATGCCGAGGGACGAGCCGCGCGGCAGCGAGAGCCTCACGTCGTCGACGGCGCTCAGCACCAACGGCCGGCGCCGGAACAGCGGCCCGCGGTGACCGACCGTGAAGCGGACAGAGAGATCCTCGACGGTCAGGGCGTCGACGGTGGAGGCGGGTGCCGTGGCCGGCGGCAGTGTCATGAGTTCACCGCCGTGAGTTCGAGCGTGCGGACGCAGGCGTCGGCCCGCTGGTCGTTCACACCGGCGAGGTCGTAGGTCATGGTGCGGCACACCTCATTCGCGTGGGGGCAACGGGGGGCGAACCTACAGCCGTCGGGGAACGATCCCGGAGTCGGCGGCTGACCGCCGATCGGCCGCGCCCCGGCCGGGCTGGTCCGGGTCCTGCTCGACTCGAGCAGCGCCCTCGTGTACGGATGTCGCGGTTCGCGGAGCACGTCGCGCGTCGGGCCCGTCTCGACGATCTGCCCGGCGTACATCACCGCGACGCGCTGGCACAAGGTCGCCACGACGGCGAGGTCGTGCGTCACGAAGACGAGGGCGACGTTCCTCTCCTGGCGCAGGCGGTCGAGCAGGCCGAGCACCTGGTCCTGCACGGTCACGTCGAGCGCGGTGGTCGGCTCGTCGCAGAGCAGGATCGAGGGCTCATGCGCGAGGGCCATCGCGATCACCGCGCGCTGCCGCAGTCCGCCCGAGAGCTCGTGCGGCCACATCCGAGCGCGCCGTGCCGGATCGGTCATCCCGACCTCGGTGAGCAGCGCGACTGCGGCGGCCCTGGCGTCCCGCCGCGAGCAACGGCGAGTCGCCTGCACGACGTCGGCGATGGCGTCGCCGACGCGTCGAGTGGGGTTCAGCGCGGTGAGCGGCTCCTGGAAGATCATCGCCATCCGCGCGCCGCCGGTCACGACGTCGCCGCCGGTCTTCGCCACCCCCGGAGGCAGCACGCCGGCGACGGCCCGGAGGGAGAGGCTCTTGCCCGAGCCCGACTCGCCCACGAGTCCCAGCGACTCCCCGGGGGCGACCGAGAAGCTGAAATCGGTCACCGTCGGCGTCAGCGCCGACCCGTTGCGGACGGCGACCCGCAGGCCGGCGACCTCGAGGGCTGCCGCGGTCACACCCGGCTCCAATCGTCGAGCGCGTCGCTGATGAGCGAGAAGGCGGTGGCGGCGAGCACGATCATCAGACCCGGGAACGCGGTCAGCCACCACGCCGACTGCACGAACAGACGACCCTGGTTGATCATGAGGCCCCACTCCGGGGTGGGCGGCGCGACCCCGAGCCCAAGGAAGGACAGCCCCGAGAGCAGGATGAGCGCGAGCACGGCATCGGAGGCCAGGTACACGATGACCTGCGGAAGCGCGTTGGGCAGGACGTGCCGGAGGGCCACGCGGGGGCCGCCCAGCCCGCCCACACGCGCGGCGTGCACGTAGTCCATCTCACGGATCACGAGCACCTGCGATCGCACCAGGCGCGCATAGGCGACCCAGTTGATGATGGCAATCGCCGCCAGGAACGCGCCGATGCCCGGGCCGATGATGAAGACCACCACCACCATGAGGACGTAGCTGGGGAATGCCTGCAGCAGATCTCCGATGCGCATCACGATCGCGTCGGAGAGCCGCCCGCCGTACCCGGCGAGCAGTCCCAGCAGGGTCCCGGCGATCATCGGCAGCAGGGCCGCCCCCATGGCCAGCGGGATGTTGAGCGTCGTGGCGGCCAGCGCGCGCACGAGCACGGAACGGCCCAGGTCGTCGGTGCCGAAGGGGTGCTGCAGCGAGGGCGGGAGAAGGCGCTGTCCGAGGTCCTGGACCACCGGGTCCCCGGTGAGGTTGACGATCACTCCGGCGATGAGCATCGCCGCGATGATGGTGACCCCGATCGAGAGCTTGCGCGAGCGGACGCGCCTTCGCCTGGCGCCGCTGAATCCGGGGCGGCCGATCAGCTGCCAGACGGACTGGGTGTTCGCAGTCATCGCTGCCTCGCTCTCGGGTCGACCAGGGAGAGGAGGACGTCGGCGAGCAGATACACGAGGATGATCAACGTCCCGAGGACGAGGACGATCCCCTGCACGAGGTTCGCGTCGCGATTGGACACCGCGTTCACGAGCACCTGGCCGAGTCCGGGAAGGTTGAATGCCGTCTCGACGACGACCGTTCCGCCCAGCAGGAACCCGACGATCACCGCCATCAGGGGGATGCTGGGCAGCAGGCCGTTGCGGATGACGTACGCCCAGAGAAGGCGGCCGCGACCCACGCCGATGGCGCGCGCGGACAGCACGTAGTCGGACCCGAGCACCTCCAGGAGCGAGGAGCGGAGACTCCTCACCAGGATGGGCGACACGGAGAGCGACAGCGTCACGGCGGGCAGGATCACGGCGTTGAGCTGGCGGTCGAACCCGGCTGCCGGCCATCCGCCGACCGGGAACAGCCCGGTGGGCAGGGCCACCAGCACGATGAGCATCAGCGCGATCCAGAAGGTGGGCAGCGCCAGCCCGCCCACCGAGAACACACGGGCGATGCCGTCCGCGATGCCTCCGGGCCGGCGAGCGGCGAGCAGGGCCAGCGACAGCGAGACGGCGAGGGTGAGCAGGAGAGCGACGACCGCGAGTGCGCCGGTGACCGCGGCCGCCTTGCTCACGATGTCCAGCACCGGCGAGCTGCCGGTCAGGTTGTAACCGAAGTCGCCGCGGACGGCACGGCCGACGTAGAGGAAGTACTGCATCCAGACCGGCTCATCCAGGCCCATCGACGAACGCACCCGCTCGATGGTCTCGGCGCTGGCACGGGGCCCGGCGAGGACCCGGGCGGGATCGCCGGGCACCATGCGCAGCATGAGGAAGGTCAGCAGGCTGACCATGAGGACGGAGGGGATCGCCTGGAGCACCCGCCACCCGATGAACCGGAACTGTCTCATTGGTCTCGTCGGTCTCGAATCGGTCGCCTGTTATCGGAGGGGAGGGGTCAGTCCGCCAGGGTGTCGAAGTAGAACGTGCGGTAGAGCAGCGGTTCGAATCCCTTCACCCACGGCTGCGAGGCGTACTTCGTGCCGGTGTTGAGCAGGCCGATCATCCCGTTGTCGGTGGTGAGGAAGTCCTGCACCGCGCGCACATGCTTCTCCTGCTCCTCGGGATCGACCGTCGAGATGCCGGCCAGGAACTCGTCGTCCATGGTGGTGGAGGTCGATCCGGTCCAGCCGTACTGCACGGCCATCCATCCGATGGGGTCGAAGATCGACGGGGAGATCGCCGAGGGGCTGGTCAAGGTGAGCTCGAACTGACTCTCGCCCATCCGGGCGTACAGCGTGTTGTTGTCGGTGTTCTCCAGCTTCACCGTAATCCCCACTGCCGCCGCCTGCTGCTTGATGGTCTGGGCCATGATGTCCGACCGGTGGTCGGAGGGGTCGTAGAGCAGCGTGAAGGTCAGGTTCGCGACCCCCGACTCCTCGATCAGCCGCGCCGCGCGCTCGGGATCGTAGGTGTGGGGCGTGGTCGGGGCCACCCAGCCCGGCACGTTGATCGGGAGCACGCCCTCGGCGGGTACCGCGGTGTCCTCCAGAGTGATCGCGAGCGACTCGCGGTCGAGGGCGAGGGACAGCGCCTGCCGGATCCCGGGGTTGTCGAGGCCGGGCACGGTCATGTTGACCAGGAGGGCGTGCAGCTGCGTGGGGACGGTCTCGACGATGACGTCCTCAGGCAGCTGAGTCGCTGTCGCGGAGTCGATCTCGTCGAGCAGGTCGATGTTGCCGGCCTGAAACTCGAGCGCCCGCTGGTTGGTGTCGGCGATGGTCCGGATGACCACCTCGTCCAGAGGCGGTTCGCCGTCCCAGCCGTAGTAGTGCTCGTTGGGCACGAGCGTGATCCGCTCCGAGGTGCCCATCGGGTCCTCCCAGGAGGCGACCGCGTAGGGACCGGCGCCGATCGGCTTCTGGAAGAACGCCTCCTTGGACATGCCGGCGTAGTTGGCCGGGTAGATCAGGGAGGTGCACCACGTCAGCAGCGCGGGCAGGAACGCATCGGTCTGCTTCATGACGATCTTGACGGTCGTCTCGTCGACGGCCTCGGCGCGCTCGATGTTCGCGTAGTAGCTGCCGGAGAAGTCGCCGGCGATCCACTCGTTGATCGAGAAGGCCACGTCCTCCGGGGTGACCGGCTCCCCATTGCTGAAGGCCGCGTCGTCACGGATGGTCAGCACGTAGGCCTTCTCCGCCTCGTTCCATTCCCACTCGGTGGCGAGGCCCGGCGCGAGGCCGTCGCCCTCAGGGACCTCGATGCGCAGGAGGGTGTCGTAAACCGCGGCGTTGATCGGGATGGACGTGTCGATGCACTTGTCCCCCTCCCACCCGTTCGAGGCGGCGGGCCGCGCCCAGGTGATGGTGCCGGGGTGCGGCGAGTCGGGATCGTCAGCGCCGCCCTGGGCGCTCGAGCTGCTCGTGCAGCCGGCCAGCATGGCCCCCGCGAGCGCGATGCCGGTTGCTGCGACGAGTGCACGGGACGGAGAGAGGTGGCGCATGGGGAACTCCTTTGTTCTTGCGTCCGGGTAAACGCCATGTTACCTCTAGGAAACTCCGTTTGCATATAGGAAACCTTGATTCACGGGCAACGGATCGCCCGCGCGGGTGACGTCAGCCGGCGTACCGCCGGCACCACTCGTACATCACGATCGCGGCCGCAGCGCTGGCGTTGATCGAGCGCGTCGAGCCGTACTGGGTGATCTCGATGTGGCCGGATGCCGCCGCGAGCGCCTCCGCCGACAGCCCTGGCCCCTCCTGCCCGAACAGCAGCACGCAGCGCTCCGGCAGGTCGGCCCGGTCGACGGGCACGGCCTCGCCGACGTTGTCGACGGCGATGATCGGGATGCCCGCTTCCCGCGCCCAGCTGGCGAACGTCGCGACATCCTCGTGGTGCACCACGTGCTGGTAGCGGTCGGTGACCATCGCCCCGCGTCGGTTCCACCGCCGCCGCCCGATGATGTGCACGGTGTCGGCGAGGAACGCGTTCGCGCTGCGCACGATCGAGCCGATGTTCATGTCGTGCTGCCAGTTCTCGATCGCGACGTGGAACGGATGCCGTCGGGTGTCCAGATCCGCGACGATCGCCTCCATCCGCCAGTACCGGTACCGGTCGATCACGTTGCGGGTGTCGCCGTGCGCGAGCAGCTCTGGGTCGTACCAGTCGCCCTCCGGCCACGGCCCCTCCCACGGTCCCGCGCCGTAGCCGGGCTGGGCGGCCGAACCCGCCGGCGGGCCCGCATCCGGGCCCGCATCCGGGTCGCGGGTCTCGTCGTGCATCCGGCAAGGCTATCGCGGGCGCAGGCGCGCCTGAGGCGCTTTTCGGCACCCCGAAAACTGGCTATCATTTCGGCATGCCGAAAAATGTCCTCCGCACCCTCGCCGGGGTCGTCCTGGCAACGGCGTTGGCCGGCTCGGCTGCGGCCTGCACCGGCGGCGCCTCTCGCTCCGGGGCGGGCGGCTCGGGGGCTGAGCGCCCCGTCGTGCTGACGACCTTCACCGTGCTGGCCGACATCGCCGAGAATGTCGCCGGCGAGCATCTGACCGTGCAGTCCATCACGAAGCCGGGCGCCGAGATCCACGGCTACGAGCCCACCCCCCGTGACATCGCCAGGGCGTCCGAGGCGGATCTCATCCTCGACAACGGACTGAACCTCGAGGCATGGTTCGGCCAGTTCGTGGAGTCCGTCGACGTTCCCCACGTCGTGGTCTCCGAGGGCGTCGAGCCGATCGACATCTCCGAGGACGCCTACGCCGGCAAGCCCAACCCGCACGCGTGGATGAGCCCCCTGAACGTGCGGATCTACGTCGACAACATGGTCGAGGCCTTCAAAGAGCTCGACCCCGCCCACGCCGACGATTTCGCCCGCAACGGCGAGGCCTACAAGGCCCAGTTGCAGGCCGTGCGCGACGAGCTGGTCGCCGAGCTCGCAACGCTCCCCGAGCACCAGCGCGCGCTCGTCACCTGCGAGGGCGCGTTCTCGTACCTGGCTCGGGATGCCGGACTCACCGAGGCGTACATCTGGCCGGTCAACGCCGAACAGCAGGCCACCCCGCAGCAGATCACCCGCGCGATCGCGTTCGTGGAGCAGAACGACGTCCCCGCCGTTTTCTGCGAGTCCACCGTGTCGGACAAGCCGATGCGGCAGGTGGTCGAAGCTACGGGCGCCGCGTTCGGCGGCATCCTGTACGTCGATTCGCTGTCTGAGGCGGACGGCCCCGTCCCCACCTATCTCGACCTGATCCGGCACGATGCCGACACCATCGTGGACGCCCTCACCGGCGGTGCGTCATGACCGCAGACGCCATCGAGACGTCCGGGGTCGGCGTCCGCTACGGCGACGTCGTCGCCCTCGAAGACGTGTCGCTGCGGATCCCGTTCGGCACCGTGACCGCGCTGGTGGGCATGAACGGCTCCGGCAAATCCACCCTGTTCAAGGCCCTCACCGGCATGGTCAGGCCCGCTGGCGGCCGCGTGCTGCTCGACGGCACGCCGCCGTCCGAAGCTCGCCGGCGGCGCCTGATCGGATACGTGCCGCAGAGCGAGGCGGTCGACTGGGCGTTTCCGGTGTCGGTCCGCGACGTCGTCATGATGGGCAGGTACGGGCACCTGGGATTCACCCGCCGCCCCCGCCGGGAGGACCGCGAGATCGTCGACCGCGCCCTGGAGCGGGTCGAGCTGTCCGACCTCGCCGACCGCCAGATCGGGCGGCTCTCCGGCGGGCAGCGCAAGCGCGTGTTCGTCGCCCGAGGCATCGCGCAGGACGCCCGCATCCTGCTGCTGGACGAGCCGTTCGCCGGCGTCGACAAGAAGTCGGAGGCGATGATCATCCGCCTGCTGCGCGAATCGGCCGCCGAGGGGCGCACCGTCCTCGTCTCCAGCCACGACCTGCACGCCCTCCCGGGCCTGGCAGATGCCGCCGTGCTGCTGCTGCGGAAGGTGCTGTTCCACGGCTCCGTCGCCGACGCCCTGCGGCCGGAGCAACTCGCCCGCGCCTTCGGGCTCGACATCCTCGGACGGGAGGGCTCATGACACCGCTCGACCTGCTCCTCGAGCCGCTCCAGTACGAGTTCATGGTGCGCGCGCTGGTCACCACCGTCATCGCGACGATCGTCTGCGCGGTGCTGTCGTGCTGGCTGGTGCTAATCGGCTGGTCGCTGATGGGCGACGCGGTCTCGCACGCCGTGCTGCCCGGCGTCGTGCTCGCGTACGTCATCGGGGCGCCGTTCGCGCTCGGAGCGCTGGTGTTCGGTTTCCTCGCCGTCGCGCTCATCGGCCTCATCCGCGGGACCAGCCGCGTGAAAGAGGACGCCGCGATCGGCATCGTCTTCACCACCCTGTTCGCGCTGGGGCTCGTGCTGATCTCGGTGACGCCGAGCCAGACCGACCTGAACCACATCATCTTCGGCAACATCCTCGGCATCTCGCAGGCCGACCTCGTGCAGATCGCGATACTCGCCGCCGCCGCGTTCGTGCTGCTGATCCTCAAGCGCCGCGACCTCACCCTGTACGCCTTCGACCCCGGCCACGCGTTCGCGATCGGGCTGTCGCCGCGGATGCTGGGCGCCCTGCTGCTCGGACTGCTCGCGCTCACCGCCGTGGTGGCACTGCAGGTGGTGGGGGTGATCCTCGTCGTGGCGATGCTCATCATCCCCGGCGCAACCGCGTACCTGCTCACCGACCGGTTCGGCACCATGCTGGCGATCGCGCCCGCCGTCGCCGTACTGTCGTCGGTCGTCGGGATCTACCTCAGCTACTGGCTGGATGCCGCATCCGGCGGTCTCGTCGTGGTCGTGCAGGGCGCGGTGTTCGCCCTCGTCTACCTGTTCAGCCCCCGGCAGGGCGTCGTCGGCAGACTGCTGGCCGGCCGTCGACCCGCCGAGGCTCGCGGGTAGGCTCGAGCCGTGCCATCCCCCGCGTTCGACGACTACCTCAAGACGGTGTACGCGCACACCGAGTGGCAGGACGCGCCGATCACGCCGTCGCAGCTGGCGGGCGCCCTCGGCGTCGCCCCGTCGAGCGTCACCGAGATGGTGAAGAAGCTCGCCGCCGCCGGTCTCGTCTCGCACGTGCCGTACGGGGCGGTGCGGCTGACGGATGCCGGACGCCGCCGCGCCCTCGCGATGGTGCGCCGCCACCGCCTGATCGAGACGTGGCTGGTGCGGGACTTCGGCTACGCGTGGGACGAGGTGCACGACGAGGCGGAGGTCCTCGAGCACACCATCAGCGACCGGCTGCTGGAGGGCATCGACGAGCGGCTGGGCCGGCCGCGCTTCGACCCGCACGGCGACGCGATCCCCGACGCCCACGGTCGCGTCGAGCGCGAGCCGTTCGTGCTGCTCGCGGATGCCGCCCCCGGCCACACCGGGCGCGTGCTGCGCGTCAGCGACCGCGACCCCGGCCTGCTGCGGGCGCTGGAATCCGCGGGCGTCGACGTGGGACGGGAGGTGGCGGTGACGGCATCCGGCATCGTGCTCGACGGGGAAGCCGTCGATCTGCCCGCCGGCGCCGCCGAGGTCGTCTGGCTGAGTGCCTGAGTACCCGACGGCAATAGGCTGGCCGCATGGCTGATCGTTCCGAGATCGAATGCTGGCTGACCGACATGGACGGCGTGCTCGTGCACGAGAACGACGCGATCCCCGGGGCGTCGGAGCTGCTCGCCGGCTGGGAACGGGCCGGTGTGCCGTACCTCGTGCTCACGAACAACTCGATCTTCACCGCGCGCGACCTGTCCGCGCGGCTGCGATCGAGCGGCCTGAACGTGCCTGAGGACCGGATCTGGACGTCGGCGCTCGCCACCGCCGACTTCCTCGCGCAGCAGCTCCCCGGCGGGTCGGCGTTCGTGATCGGCGAGGCCGGCATCCTCACCGCCCTGCACGAGGCCGGGTTCATCATGACCGAGACCCGGCCCGACTTCGTCGTCGTCGGTGAGACGCGCAACTACTCGTTCGAGGCGATCACGAAGGCCATCCGGCTGATCAACGACGGGGCGCGCTTCATCGTCACCAACCCGGATGCCACGGGTCCGAGCGCCGAGGGGCCGCTGCCGGCGACCGGCGCGATCGCCGCGCTGATCACCAAGGCGACCGGCAAGGAGCCGTACGTGGTCGGCAAGCCGAACCCGATGATGTTCCGCTCCGCCCTGAACAAGATCGGCGCGCACTCCGAGACGACCGGCATGATCGGCGACCGGATGGACACCGACATCGTCGCCGGCATCGAAGCCGGCCTGCACACGGTGCTGGTGATGACCGGGATCAGCGACCGGAACGAGATCGAGCGGTATCCGTTCCGCCCCGACGAGGTCGTGCAGTCGGTCGCCGACCTGCTGCCGGACGTGCGGGAGGACTGACATGGGCGCCCTCGACGACGGCGAGCGGGTGGTGGCACCGGATGCCGCCAGCTGGCGCGCCTGGCTCGAGGCGAACCACGCGGTCTCGAAGGGTGCGTGGCTCGTACGGCCCCGTCCCGGCAACGACGATCCGCACGTCGAGTACGAGGACGCCATCCTGCAGGCACTCTGCTTCGGCTGGATCGACGGACCGGTGCGCACCTTCGACGAGCGCATCGCCGGTTTGTGGTTCGCGCCGCGTCGCCCGTCCAGCGGCTGGGCGGCGACGAACAAGGCCAGGGTCGCCCGGCTCGAGGCGGCGGGACTGCTCGCACCGGCCGGCATCCGGGCGATCGAGACGGCCAAGGCGAACGGCACCTGGACGGTGCTGGACGGCCCCGAGGCCGGGATCGAGCCCGACGACTTCGCGGCGGCGCTAGACGCCGTGCCGGCGGCCAGGGCGAACTGGGACGCCTTCCCGAAGTCGGTGAAGAAGCTCGGGCTCACCCAGATCGCGATGGCCAAGCGCGCCGAGACGCGCGCGGCGCGGATCGCGAAGATCGTGGCGGATGCCGCAGAAGGGAGACGCCCGTGAATCAGAGCGACCTGCTGTTCCTGGTGCTCATCGGCATCGGGCTGGCCTCGCTGACCCTGTTCGCCATCCAGCTGCTGAAGCGTCCCCGGCGCGACGACCGCGGCGAGTGGTACGAGGGCCCCTGGGACGACGACGACAAGCGCTGACCGCTCGCCGGGGGATCAGCGCAGGATGAAGGCGGCGGCGCCGATGAGCGGGCCCTCGTCGCCGAGCTGCGAGCGCACGACGCGGGTGCGCTGCGAGTACTCGTGCACCGCGGATGCCGTCAGGGCCCGCTGCACGAGCTCGATGTAGTCGTCGGAGACGCGGGAGAAGCCCCCGCCGATGGCGACGATGTCGAGGTCGATGAGCGTCGCCGCGTCGGCGAGCGCCTCGCCGACGGCGCGCGCCGAGCGCTCGATCGCCTGGCGGGCGACGGTGACGCCGGCGGCGGCATCCCGCGCGAGATCCTCACCGGTCCGACCCGGCCAGCCGTGCTGCTGCGCCCACGCGACGCTCGCCGGGCCCGAGGCGATCTCCTCCAGCGGCAGCCCACCCTCGCGCCGCATGTGGCCGAGATGGCCGGCGTTGCCTGTTGCGCCGGAGGCGTAGTGCCCGTCGAGCACGAACCCGCCCCCGACCCCGGTCGAGACGACGATCGACAGCGACGCGGCCGCGCCGACGGTGGCACCCAGCCACGACTCGGCGAGCGCGAGCGCGCCGCCGTCGTGGCCGAAGACGGTGGGCAGCTCGCGGCCCAGAGCGGATGCCGCGGCATCCCGCACCGCTGCGGCGAGCGGGTACCCCATGGCCTTGGGCATGTTGTACGGGTTGATGGCGCCGCCGGCGCGGTCGATCGGCCCGGCACTGCCCACACCCGCCCCGACCAGCTCGGCGCCGGCGGGCAGCGCGGCCAGTGCGTGCGCGACGACGTCGCGGATCGCGGCGTCGAGCGCGGCGGGATCGGCGTCGCGCCCTGTGGCACGGCGCATCCGGCTGCCTGCGACGAGGGCTCCGGACTCCGACACCAGCGCCGCCTCGAGCTTCGTGCCGCCGACGTCGACGGCGAGGGCGTGGCGGGTCACTGGGCGTCGAGTCCGAGGTCGTCGAGGTCGAACGCCGCCAGCCACTGCAGCCCCTCGGCCTCGATGGCGGCCTGTGCCCCGGTCTTGCGGTCGACGATCACGGCGACGGCGACGACCTCGGCGCCGTCGCGGCGCAGGGCCTCGACGGCCTTCAGCGCGGACTGGCCGGTGGTGGAGGTGTCCTCGAGCACGACGACGCGCTTGCCTGCGACGTCGGCGCCCTCGATCTGGCGGCCGCGGCCGTGGTCCTTGGGCTCCTTGCGCACGACGAACGCGTCCAGCGGGCGGTCGGCGGCGACCGAGGCGTGCATGACGGAGTTCGCGATCGGGTCGGCGCCGAGCGTGAGCCCGCCGACGGCCACGACGTCGAGGTCCTTGATCAGGTCGAGCATCACGCGCCCGATGGCGGGGGCGGCCCTGTGGTCGAGGGTGAGCTTGCGCATGTCGACGTAGTACGTCGCCTTCTTGCCGCTGGAGAGCGTGAAGTCACCGTGGAACACCGCCTCGTCCTTGATCAGGTCGAGCAGCGTCTGGCGGTCTGAGGCGAGGTCGGTCACGGCAACCAGTGTATTGCGAGCGGAATGTCGGCCGCGTGCCGTTCACAACTCAGGAACGGCGGGGCGGTCGAGGTCGTTTCGCAGCGGTTCCGGGTCGGTTCCGGCCCGGGTCTCCTGAGTTGTGAACACCGGGCGCGGCGGGGCTGGCACTGTCGGAGTCGCTGACCTAGCGTGGAGCGTGGAGGTCTCATGTTCTCTTACGATCCGTACGCCGCCCTGGCCGAGCTCCGTCCCGTGCCGGCGCTGCAGCTGACCAGCCCCGATTTCGAGGACGGACAGCCGCTCCCCGGCTTCGCCTGGTCGTCCGACCGTGCCGGGGAAGACCGCCACCCCGCACTGGAGTGGTCCGCGCCTCCGGCCGGCACGAAGAGCCTGGCGATCTCGTGCTTCGATCCGGATGCGCCGACCGGCTCCGGCTATTGGCACTGGGCGGCGTTCAACCTGCCCCCAGACCTGCGCTCCCTGCCGGCCGGGGACGGGACTGCGAAGAGCCTGCCCGCCGGCTCGGTGGTGCTGCCCAACGAGGCGCGTCTGGAGCGCTTCATCGGCGCGGCGCCGCCCGCCGGCACGGGCGTTCACCGCTACTTCTTCGTGATCGACGCGCTCGATGTAGACCGGCTGGAGCTGGAGATCGGCTCCACTCCAGCCGTGCTCGGGTTCAACCGCCACTTCCACACGCTTGCGCGCGGCGTGCTGGTGGGCACGGCGGACCCCGCCGAACGCTGAGCACGAGGGTCGAGCGCGGAGCGGGAGGGTCGCCGCCCCGCTCTAGGCTGGTTCCATGCGTCTGGCCACCTGGAACATCAACTCGATCCGCACGCGCGTCGCCCGCGCGGTCGACTTCGCGGTCCGCGAGGACATCGACGTGCTGGCTCTGCAGGAGATCAAGTGCAAGCCGGAGCAGTTCCCGTACGCGCCGTTCGAGGACGCCGGGTACCACGTCGAGGCGCACGGCTTCAACCAGTGGAACGGTGTCGCGATCGCGAGCCGACTGCCGATCACCGACGTGCGCACCTCGTTCGCCGGCCAGCCCGGATTCGCGAAGGGGCATGAGGGGCCCGATGCCCCCATCGAGGCGCGCGCCCTGGGTGTGATGGTCGACGGCGTGCGGGTGTGGAGCCTGTACGTGCCGAACGGCCGGTCGCTGGGCGACCCGCACTACCACTACAAGCTGCACTGGCTCGAGGCGCTGCGCATGGCGACCGCCGAGGAGCTGTCGGCGAACCCGGATCTGCCGCTGGCGCTGGTGGGCGACTTCAACATCATCCCGTTCGACAAGGACAACGGCGACCCGGCGATCGTGCCCGGCTTCTCGACGCACGTGTCACAGCCGGAGCGCGACGCGTTCTTCGCGCTCGAGTCCGCCGGCGTCACCGACGTCGTGCGCCCGCTCATCCCCGAGGGGTACACCTACTGGGATTACCAGCGCCTGAAGTTCCCCCGCAACGAGGGAATCCGCATCGACTTCGTGCTGGGTTCGCGCACCTTCGCGGATGCCGTCACCGGCGCGACCATCCACCGCAACGAACGCAAGGGCGAGCAGCCCAGCGACCACGTGCCGGTCGTGGTCGACCTCGACCTCGGCGCGAGCGCTGTCGACGACGATCTGCCGATGATCTTCGCGTGACGGCATCCGGCATCCGCCTCATCGCTACCGATCTCGACGGCACCCTGCTGGGTTCGGACGGGCGGGTCAGCGCGCGCACGCGGCGTGCGCTGGACGCCGCGAGGGATGCCGGGATCGCGACGATCCCGGTGACGGCGCGGCAGCCGATCGGCCTGCGCCCGATCGCCGAGGAGGCGGGCTTCGACGGCTGGGCGCTGTGCGGCAACGGTGCGTACGGCGTGCATCTCACCACCGGCGAGCACCTGTTCGCGCAGGAGATCCCCGCCGAGGTGCAGCGCCAGCTCGCCGAGGCGCTGCGGGCGGTGGTGCCGGACCTGCTGTTCGCGAGCGTGCGCGATGCCGGTGAGGGCTTCGTCGCGCAGGACGGCTACGCCGCCCTGGCGAAGCTCGCCGACCACAAGCGCGACCCCGCGACGATGGGCGCGGTGACACTCGACGACGTGCTGGCGGCTCCGAGCCTGAAGCTGGTGATCCGGCATCCCACCCGGCCGATCGAGGAGGTGTTCGACGCACTCCGCTCGCTGGGTCTGACCGGCTTCGAGACCACGATGTCTGGTGCGCCGTTCGTCGAGGTGATGGCGCAGGGCGTGAGCAAGGCGACCGGGTTGGCGCAGGTGTGCGAGCGCCTCGGCATCGACCGCTCCGAGGTGCTCGCCTTCGGAGACGCGCTCAACGACCTCGAAATGCTCGAGTGGGCCGGCCACGGCGTCGCCGTCGCCAACGCGATCGACGAGGTGCGGGATGCCGCCGACGAGGTCACCGCCTCGAACGACGACGACGGTGTCGCGATCGTGATCGAGCGGATGCTGCGCGGCTAACCGATCGTCCCCCGGTGAATCAGCCACGAGATTGTTGTCGCGACAATGTCACTGAGAGTTTGGCCCCAGTCACCCGATACCCAGAGTTGCTCGTGACCTACGACGGCACGAGCCATCATCTGCGCGTCACGTATGCAGGCCGAGCGCGCATCCCTCTTGCCCGACTTCCAGCTGTGGTACACCTCCGCCATCCACATGCGGAGGGCCATGTCTGGCGATGGTACGTCCACTGTCCAGTCCACTGTGCTCGCACAGTACTTCAGGACCCGAAAGGCAGCCCGATCATCAGTCTTCTCATGAGAGAGCCCTTCCAGCTGCGCCCGGAGATCTGCTGCGAGGAGCCCCGGGTCAGCCATGGCTCGCATCATTGGCGTGCCGGCCGCAAGACGGATCGTCTCACGTTCAGTCGCTGAAACGCCATCTCCGAGGGGCGGCACGGTCAGGAGCGACCCCTCGTGGGGCCCGCTGATTACATGGATATAGTCCTGACCGAAAAACGCTTCGGCTAGTGCGTCCGCCTCACGGCCCTCCGTCTGGTTGACAAGCTCAGCCCGAGTGTCGAGTGCTAAGTCACGCGGCACGATATTCCGTTCGACGCTGAGTACATACCGATGGGGAGTCCAACACGCGAATTCCGCAAACTCGTCAGGTTCAACGTCTTCGTAATCCAGCGCCAAAACACTGCCAGCGAACTCGCCCCCCTTCACATTTCCAATAGTCGCCCACATATCCGTCCCTAATGTTCGATGTGAAGACCCCGGCCTGCGCCGCGATGACCGATGACCGAATACCTCCGATGAGTGTAGGTGTGGTAGTTCCAGCCACTCCGAGTGTAAGCGGCTCTTCGGACATTCGGTGGGGTCATGAGGTGAGTCCGCCGGCGGCGAGGAGCATGCGCAGCCGATAGTTGTGCCGGTTGCGGAAGCCTCTGGCGAGGCGGCGTTGGAGCTCGATGATCCCGTTGATTGCTTCGGTGCCGCCGTTGTTGGCGCGGGCGGTGGTGAAGTAGGCCAGGAACGCTTCCTTCCAGCGGCGGAGGGTGCGTCCCAGGCGTGCGATCTCGGGGATCGGGCAGGTGTGGAACGACTCGATGACCTTCTGCGCGACCCGCCGCCCCTCGGCGAGATCCTTGGCGTGGTAGGCAGAGCGCAGCTGCTGGGCGCATTGCCAGGCGACGAATACCTCGTCGTGGGCGGGGTCGGCCTCGATCGCCGCGGCCAGTCGGGTGCGTTGCTTGTCGGTGAGGTTCTCCGCTCCGGCGCGGAGGATGGTCTGGATTCCGTAGAGCGGGTCGCCCTTGCGTCCGCGATGTCCGAGAGTGTCCTGCTGGACACGTCGGCGGACCTCGTCGACCGCTTGGGTGCCGAGCTTGACGACGTGGAACGCGTCGAGCACCGCGGTGGCGTCTTCGAGCTGGTCATCGATCGCGCTCTTGTAACCGGCGAACGGGTCCAGGGCTGCGACCTTCACGTTGTTCCTGAAGCTCTCACCGCGTTGGTTGAGCCAGTCCTTGTAGGCCTTGCATGATCTGCCCGGCACCAGATCCAGCAGCCTCGCCCGCGTGTTGCCGTTCTCGTCACGGGTGAGGTCGACCATTCCGGTCAGTTCCTTCGGGCCGCGGTTGCGAGGATCGACATGGTGCCAGACATGCTCGTCAACGCCGAGGCTGGTGACCCCATCGAAGCGGGACTCGTCGCCGGCCAGCTTCAGCAGTTCGGGTTCGACGGCCCGCCATACACCCGAGGTGTGCGAGCAACGCATGCGGGTGAGCGTCGCGACGACAGCGACAACTGTCGCAGCGACCATCCCGAAGACCTTGTACGTCCAGTCGCCAGGTGAGAACCACAAGATCACGACCGCCAAGACGAATCCAAGCAAGAACCCGCTTCGCCAAACTTCAACAAAGAATCGCCTCACGTCTATCCTGCACACTTCCCAGCGACCGAACTTTCATGGGGCGCATTACAACTGCGACACGTTTTATGAAGTGCGAGCACGTTTAATGTCAGGACGAAGCTTCCTTCTTGAGGGCGATTTTATACCGAAAGGCTAGGACGTTCTCCCACCAACACCGATTCCTGCCGGTATCCCAGCCACCAGCGCCGGCTTCTTAGAGACGGTTCGCGTTTGTCATAAGTCAGCGGAAAGTTGTCGATTTCCCACCACTTGGCGATCAGAAAGGGTCCGAGCATCGCCGTCACTTCATAGGTACAACATCGGTCAACCTTCTCCATGAACCGCAAAATATCCTCATCGCGGGGGGAGAGGCTCGCATCAATTTCTCGCGCGCTCGCACCGATTAGATACTCTCCTGGCATTTCTTCAACAAGCCAGTGAATCTTTGTGACCTCTGCATGTAACGACACCATCGGAGGATCCCGGTCAAACGAGAACTCGATAACGACAGTGGATGGAAGTCGCTTTCGTATCTCCGATTCGAGTCGAACGAGACGTGATTCGCTATTCAAAAAGTTATCACTCTTCCGTATCCACCCCATCTGACATTTGATTTGTGCACGAATATTCGACTCGTGTGACGACCCGGGCCAGACGCACGCCAAACCACAGGAGTTCCCTTTCCGGAGGATTTGGACCATCCCATCCGATATCGCCCCCGATTAACAGTAAGGTCAAACTTGCTCTTCTTGCCGAACATCTTGGAATTCACTCCAAGAGTCTTACTCCTCGCCTGCAGCCCGACGAGCGCCCTTCCAGCCGGAGTTCGTGTTATCACCGACGCAAGCTTTGCCCCAGGTATGAATCCCACAGCAGCGCCTGCCGCCTCGAGGAAGTTCCCAGTGGCCGCCAGGCCTATGACCGAAGCCGCCGTTGCGATCATCCCAATTGGGCCCGGGATTATTGAGAGGAATCCAGCAACGCGGGATACGGTCTCAACTCCGCGTTTGAGCGTCCCCCAGAAATCCGACGCCATCCCACTCAGATCACTATCGCCGGCGGGGTCGGTGGGCCAGACGTAGTCGTTGTCGACGCCGCCTTCGACGGGGTCGATTTGGAGGAATCGTCCGAGGGCGGGGACGTAGAGGCGGGCGCCCATCTCGATCATGAGGACGGTGGATTCGGCTTCGGCGGTCTTGCGTGCCGCCTGGTGCCATCCCGTCGCGCCATCGTTCTGCCCGGCGCGGTTGGCCGCGATGGTGCCGATAGCGTAGGTGGTCATGTCCAGTGCCTGCCCGAAGGGTTCGAAGACCTGCATGGCGCCGTGACTGGTGCCGTTGCCGGTGACGAGGGTGTGGCCGAGCAGATTCGGGTACTGCCAGACCGCGGTCGCGGCAAGCGTCACGGACACGCCGCCCGGCAGCGCCAGGGTACGGGTGAGTGCGGTGCCGGTCTTTGTCGCGAAGGGCACGTCATCGTCACCGTCGTACAGGTACGTCGTGGTCGAAGCGGCATCCCCCGCAGTCGGTCCGAGCGGGTCTACGGTGCGGGACACCACCCGTCCGTCAGCGTCACGCTGGATGGTCACGGTTGTGCCGTCCGTGTAGGTGGACCCGGCATGCTGGCCAGCAGCGTCGTAGCTCAGGGTGACGGCCCCGAGTTTGGTGGTGTTCCCCGCGACGTCGTAGGCGATATCCGTCGCAGCGAGTCCGTCAGCGATGCTGTCAGCTCCCGCGATCGGGTTGGTGACGATGGACGAGAGGAGCCGGTCGGCCCAGTCGTACTGGTAACTCGTGGTGGTCGTTACCGGTGTGCTGGTTCCCATAGGTGTGTACACGTCGGTCATGCTGGTGCGGTTACCGGATCGGCCGGCGGCGGTGTTCACCCCGGGTGAGCCCGATCCGGCGAACGCGTAGGTGAGCTCGTGCCCAGGAATCTTGGCATTCACCAGGCGACCCGCGGCGTCGTACCCGTACGTCGACGTGTACGTGTCGGTTCCGTCCGTCATCGTCTCCTGGACGATGCGGCCGCTGTTCGAACGAGCAACCGTGTCGGTGACCGTCGCCCCGCCCGGGAACGTCCAGCGTTGACTGATCGTGCGACCGGCGCCGTCGCGATCGATCTGGTCGAGTCGCGACCCGCCCGCATACGTGACGGAGGCCAGTTCGCGTGCGGTGGCCGGTGCGGTCGGGGTGCTGTAGGTGAGGGTGGCGTAGTCGATGGCGTCGATCGTGACTTTCAGCGGCTTACCGTCCGCATCATACGACATTGCTGTTGTCGTCGCTGTGCTGCCGGAAGGGGTGGTTGCCGTCTGTGTGACGCGGCCGGTGAGGGCCTCGTAGGTGGTGAGGGTCGTGGTGCCGAAGATGTCGGTGTAGGAGGTGACGCGGCCGAGGAAATCGGTCTTCGTCGTGATCTTTCCGCCCGTTGACCCGGCGACCGCGGTGTCAGTCTCGACCACCGTCAGCCCCGAGTTCGTCGGTGTGTAGGAGGTGGTGGCGGTGCGGGCGGTGGTGCCGGTCTGCCCGACCGTGGTCTGCGAGGCCACCCGCCCGCGCGCATCGAGAGTCGTGCACGACCAGCCGGTGTCGCCGGTGGTCTTGGTCGCGACGGTGCGGCCCATCACGTCGTACCCGTAGTACGTCATCACGGGGGTGCCGGATTGCGGGGTGGGTCCGGTGGTGGATTTCGCGAACTGGAACTGGTTCACCCCGGCGGCTGCCGCGCAGACCCCGGCCGGTGCGAGCTCCCCGGCAGCGTAGTATTGCGTGGTCGTCGCCGCGGTCGCGGGCGCGCCGGTCGTGTTGCCGGCGGGGAGGGTGCGGGTCAGTCTGCGCAGCCAGCTCGATGTGCTCGGCGCCTCGTACCCGACGGTCATCTTGAGTGCGAGGCCGGTCGGGTCGAGGGTGGACTCGGTGCGGGCGCCCAGCCACGGGTGCTGGTACCCGGCGGTCATCGTCACGCCCGGGGCGGCGGCGCCGGCCACGGTGGTGGCGTCGTCCACGGAGGTCTGGGTGACCAGGCCGTAGTCGGGGCGCAGCTGCGCCCCCGGGATCACTGCGAATGTGCTCGCGCCCGGCGTCTTCCATTTCAGATGCAGCTCGGCGACGGAGGAGGCGTCGAAGTACTCGAGACGGATGCGCCGTGTCTCACCGGCCGTGACGGTGAACGCACTTCCAGTCGTGTCGGTGGCCACCTGGCCCACCCAACGATCCATGTTCAGAACATCATCCACCCACACCCGCACGCCGTCGTCGCTACGAGCCTGCAGCGTGTAAGTGCCGGCTTGCGGGAAGGTGATCAGCCCCGTCAAGCGTAGCGACCAGTTGTCGGCCGGCAGCGCTCCGCCGGCGGCGGCCGTGCCCCAGTTGCGGGTCACGGCGCCTGATGTATCACCAATCCCGAGGCCGAAGAGGGCGGGCTTGCCCGAGAGTGCCCGGTTCGGGTAATACGCGGCTTGCAGGCCTGTCATCCCGCCGTCGTAGACGGTGCTGGCGTGGGTTGGCACGATTCCGCAGCCGACGGTGCCGGCCGGGTTCGCGACCGGGTGTCGGTCGGTGCCGTAGCAGGCGGTAGGGGCCGGCCCGTACGTGTCGGTGGCGCGGTCGTTGGCGTCGTAGATGGTGGTGCTCTTGCGCAGCGACGGGTCGGTGCTCGACAGCAGCAGGTCCTTCGTGGCGTGCCACTCCTGCGTGGCCCTGACCCCCATGACCGATGTCTCGGATGTCTGTCGCCATGCCGCATCGAACGCGCTCACCGTGCTCCCAGTGATCCCCGCCGTGGTGACCGCCGTCTGGCCAGCATGGTAGGTGAAACTGCTCGACGGCCGCTGCGCGGACGTCACCCCGTCGGGCGCGGGGAGGGTGATCTTCGTCGCCTTCCACGCCGTGGGAGCGCTCGCGCCGGTCACTCCAGCGTCCAGCGGAAGCTGCGCGTAGTCGATCACCGTAGTAGATGCCACGCTCGCGGCGAGCCCTGCGTCGAGGATCGCGTCATTGGCCAGCGAGTCACGGATCGTGGTCAACAGCCCGGCCGGATTGTCGTACCCGAAGGTGGTCCACTCTCGGCCGGGATCCTGGATCGCAGCAAGTTGACCGAACCCGTTGTAGTACAGCTGCGTCTTCCTGCCGTCGGGGTACTCGATCTGGCACAGCATGTCCGCCGGGGGCGCCACGTACCCCGCATTCGCATCGGTCGCGCACCCGAAACCATCGACGCCCTGGTACCTCAGCTGCACCGAGCGCGCATACGTCGTCACGCCGTTCGCCGTGGATGCGGAGGCCGGGTCGTTGATGGACCGCACCACCCCGTTCGCATCAACCACCGAGACGGGGCTGGCGGGCTTGAGCCCGTCGGCAGGGGGCGTGGATGTCTCGACCCGGCCCTCCTTGGTGAACTGATGCACCGTCCCAGACTCATCCGTCACGACCACCCGGCCGGTCGCGTCGATGGACACGACGTCGTACTCGTTCACCGGCGGCTTGTACCCGCCGGTCGACTGCTTGGTGTGCGTGTGTACTTTGCCCGACGTATCGGTCAGGATCACCGCCGAAGTGGTGACTTGCGCCGATGCCCACGTCGTCGCGTCCCCGGCAATCGGGGTCGATGACCGCCACCCGGCCGGAAGGGTCTGCACGTCCTTGGTGAACCAGTCTGGCGGAACGACGTACTCGCTCGTGCCGTCCTTCACCCACAGTTCCGCGACAGCCTGGCTCGAGCGCTCGAAGAACTCGACCTTGATCGAATGCGCGCGCCCCGAGTATCCGCCGACCGGAGCGGGCGCCCACTCGGTCACGGCAGCGCTCAGATTCCATTTGTCGAGCACCAGCTGGCCGTCGATGTAGAGCTTCGCCCCGTCATCACGGCGCAACCCGAACTGGATCGGCTTGCCGAGCAGTGCCGCCGGAAGAGTGACGTACCCGGTCCACCTGGCAAGGAACCCGTCCTTGGGAACAGCATCCGCTGGGGACTCCAGCCCCCAGTTGAACGACACCGAGGAGTCCGTCCGCACGATCACCGGCTGTTTCGGCGACCCATCAGCTTTCGTGAACTTGTAGTCCGTGGCCGCGGTCGGCACCGGGTCGCTCGGGTTGTTGCGGGCGTCGAAGTACTCCGCCTTCAACCCCCGGTTCGCGTCGGGTGCCTCTTGGCTGTTGTAAGAGAACGACATGCCCATCGGACCACCCAAAGTGGTCACCGTCGGCGACGCGAAACCCACATTCACGTTCCCGCTTGCCAGATTCAATGCGAGCGGACCGACCGTCTCGAACGGCGACGGACCCGACGCCCCCAACCGGCGATCGATCTTGACGGTGCGCTTCCACGTCTTCGGCGAGTACCTGTTCTCCCCGTCATACGACGCCAGCACCCATGTGTAGACACCGCCGTCCTCGAATGTACCCGCCGGTACCTTCCACGACGCCTTGCCCGACGCGTCCGGAACGATCAGCGGCGACGTCACCACGGTGCCCGTCACTCCGTCCTGGCCCGTGGCGACCGTGAACTCGTACTTCATCGGCGTCGTCGAATCCGAATCGACGAGGGGCACGCCGGAAACCTGCAGATCCGGGGTTAGTGACGTGAGCGTCTGCGGCGACGTCGCCACGCTGTTGCCCGGGGTTGCGGAGGTCGGAGCGGAGGGCCACGGGACCTGGTTTGTCGTGAACGACCACGCCCCCGTCGACCGCAACGTCGATTGCCCCAGATGCGTATCCCAGCCGGCATCGCGCACGTACGCGCGCCAGTAATACTTCACCCCTGGCTTCAGCACACCCTCGGGAACCACCAGCTGCGACGACGTCGACTCCGGCGACTCGTACACCATCAACGACGGGGTGAAACCGGAGTCCAGACCGATCCGGAACGAGTACCGTAGCGCCGAACCCGTGACCCCGCTCGCGGTGGACTTCAACGTCGGAGTGAGGGTAACCCCGGTCGCCCCGTTCGCCGGAGAGGCACCGGCACCCGTGACGATGCTCGGATTCACGTGCCCGTGATACTGCACCCACAGATCCGACACGACCTTCTTGTGCGAATAGGTAGACGTCTCACCCCCCGTGAGCATGAAGGCCACGTTTGTCGCCTTCGCCGTGCCGAACCGGGAAGCCACATAGTTCTGGAACGTCGCGGCCGTGACATTCACCGCGCCAGTCCCCAGCGAGTACGTCGCCAACTGCGAACCGAACCCGGTGTAACTCCACTGCGTGCCAACCTTGACCGTACCGGACGCGGTGTTGGTGCTGTAGCCCGCGTAGTCGATCCCCAGATTCGCGCCCTCGATCAGCGTTCCCACCGAGCCGCCACCGGCGAAGTTCTCCACACCCCGCCAGTAGTAACCGTTCGACACCTCAGCTGTGTTGCCCACATGCAGTTCATTGATGTACTGGGCGCCATTCGACTTGTACGAGTTCTTGTTCACCGGAGTAACCGTGATGCTCGGATCGATGGTCACCGGATAAACCCGCTCGTCCGACTGCAACCAGGCAGAATCCGCCGTCACCGAGTAACGCCAAGAACCATCAGCCGCCTCGGTCAGCGACGCGTCCAGCACGACCTCGTCCAGCTCACCCTCGTGCTTGGGCTGCGCGGAGTCCCATCCCACAGGGGTCGGACTGACCATGACCACTTCGCCCGTGGCATCCACCAGCTCCAGGACATCAGTATCCGTCAGCCGAGGCGTGAGGTGCCGGCATCGATCTTCCACGTCCACGTGTCGCGATCCTTGGGTGGACGCTTCTTGAGAATCACCGAATCTTTGATCGCCGTCTTGGTGAGTTCGTACTCCAGGTCCTCACCATCGGCAATGTCACGGAACGCCATCGACGACCAGTCATCCCAGAACCAGAAAGGCGATTCCGTCCGACCCGCCCCAGCACCCAGCAGCGACAGCGACACTTCGTGCCCATCGCGCTGAACGATGAGGCGACGGCGACTGCTGTCGACTTCCTCGAACCGGGGCGCAAGCGGATGCGCCTGCACAACCCAACCATCACCCGAGTGGTGAAAATCCGGCTTTATCTCCGCCCACTCACCCCGACTGTCCCGTGCGTTCAGAGGCATGGCCGACAACTGCGCAACCGTCGCCCCCTCCCCGTTGACATACTCGTTCCGGTACTCGTGCCGCGCCTTCAACGTCAGTCCCGACCGGTTGACCGGCCCGGCGGCCGGCGTCGACGACTCGCTCTCTGCCGGTACCGGCGACGGCGTCGCCTCCGAGGGCGACGGGGCGAAATCACCCGCCGGCACCTGAGGCTCGATCGCATCCGCCTTCTGCGATTCCAGCGCTGGGGCGACACTAACGGCAGGCTCAGCGGCAACCGCCTCCTCATAAGGAGCGATCAGCAACCCACCGACTACAGCGACCGCCGCGACCATTGCAAGCAGCCAGAAACGTGCGATACGCGCCATCGCGTAAGGCCTCTCTCAAGAGGGGCAGTGCCCGAGAACGAAGAACACCGTCCTCCGGGGTGAGAGAGACGTAAGCAATGAATACCGCAAAGTGGGAGAATCCTGCAAGTCGGAAGTTACGCGTGTCACCCGAGGCTGCCGACCTCCGGCTCACCCGGCAGCGGCGCGTAGCGCAACAGCAGCGTGCCGCCGTCGCCGGACTCGGCCTGCAGGAGCTTCAGCCTCGACGGCACCGCCCCTTCGGGGAACACCTTCTTGCCCTGGCCGAGCACGATCGGGTACACCCACAACTGCAGCTCGTCGTACAGGCGCTTGGCGAGCAGGGTCTGCACGAGGTCGATGCTGCCGATCACGTGCACGTCCCGGTGACGCTCCCGCAGCCCCGCGATCTCCGCCCCGAGGTCGTCGCCGATCCGCGTCGAGCCCTGCCAGCCGAGCTCGATCCCGGCATCCCGCGACGCGACGTACTTCGGCACGCGATCGAAAAGCTGGCCGATCCAGCCCTCGGGGCCGGTGGTGTGCTGCGGCCAGTACCCCGCGAAGATGTCGTAGGTGCGCCGGCCCAGCAGCAGCGCGTCGAGGGTCTGCATGCCCTCGGTGACGCTGCGGCCGACGGCCTCGCTCGGCAGCGGCGCCTGCCATCCGCCGAACCGGAAGCCGCCGCTCGGGTCCTCCTCCGGCCCGCCGGGCGCCTGCGCGACGCCGTCGAGAGTGGTGAACAGGTCGATGATGATGCGTCCGCTCATGAGGTGCTCCCTTGCAGCTCGGATGTGACCGGTGCGATGTGGAAGGTGGTGGCGAACGCGTTCAGCATCCGCTTCTCGCCGCGCACCACGGCGACGATGTCCTGCGCGATCGCCTCGTCGGGCGTCACCTCTCCCCCGATGAGCAGGCGGATGCCGGGGCCGGCGACGATCACGGCATCCGGCTCGCCCTCCGGCATCCGACCCCCGACGGGCGGCGCGGGCGGTGCCAGCTGCGCGACCGACAGGCCGCCGTCGCGCACGATCACGCGCAACGCCACATCGCCGACGTGCAGCTCGATGTCGAGATCCTCGGCGCGCTGCGGCTGGAAGGAGGTCCGCAGCGCCATGGTGATCGAGTCCGGGGTGACCACGTCGTCGGGCGAGGGGTCTCCCATGGCCTGGAACCCCCAGCGGCCGAGCGCCAGGATGATCGGCTCCAGCGCCCGGCCGTAGGGGGTGAGTTCGTAGACGAGGCCGCAGTGCATCAGCGGGACGCGACGCACGACCCCGCCTTCCTGCAGCTCCTTCAGACGCGTGGACAGGATGTTGGTGGGAATGCGCGGCAGGCCCTGCTTCAGATCGGTGTAGCGGCGAGGACCGACGAGCAGGTCGCGGACGATGAGCAGCGCCCACCGCTCCCCGACCAGCTCGATGGCCGTCGTCACCCCGCAGTACTGGCCGTAGCTGCGCGCGGCCACGTCAGGCCGACTCGCCGGCGTTCTGCTCGGCCATGTACGCCTCGGGCCCCTTCTCGGCGGCTTCGTCGGACATGTAGAGGAACTCGACGATGTTGCCGTCCGGGTCCTCCAGGCTTCGCGAGTACATGAAGCCGTAGTCCTGCGGCTCGCGGGGCTCGGTGCCGCCGGCGGCGAGGCCCTTCGCGGCGACGTCGTCGACGTCCTCCCGCGACTCGCGGCTGAGCGCCACGAGCACCTGCGCCGCATCCTTCGGGTCGACGATGGGCTTGTCGGTGAACTGCGCGAGGTGCGGCCGGGTGACGACCATGAAATACACGTCCTCGCTCCAGACGATGCACGCGGCGTTCTCGTCGGTGAACAGCGGGTTGAGGTCGCAACCCAGCGCCGTATAGAACGCCTTGCTGCGCTCGAGGTCGCTGGTGGGCAGGTTGACGAAGATCTTGGTCACGATGACTCCTCTGTCGATATCGTTCGGCTCGATTCGTGAACCCCGGTCGGATTGCTGAGCCTGTCGAAGCATACTTGCAAATAACAACCATGCTTGTCAATAGCAAGTGGCCATCCGCCCTGCGACGGATGCCGTCGCCCTGCGCTCGCCCGTACGGTGGATCCATGCCGGCATCCGCCTCGTTCACCCGCGTCCCCACCCAGCGCGAGCTGCAGCAGGATCTGCTGTTGGCCGCCGCGCTGCTGGTGGGCGGGATCATCAGCGCCGGGCTGTCGACCGTGGCCCGCGTCTACGGCGACGAGCAGGCGCCGATGTGGACGGCGCTGGTCTCGGTCGCTGCGGTGTCCGCTCCGCTCGCCGTGCGCCGCCGCTGGCCGGCTGCGGTCGCCATCGTCGTCGCGCTGGTCTTCTTCGTGAGCGTCACGCTACACGTGCCGGAGATGTACGTGCTGAACATCGCGATGTTCGTCGCCTTCTACACCGTGGGCGCCTGGATGCCGAACCGTCGTGCCGCGATGATCGTACGGGTCGCCATCATCATCGGCATGTTCGTGTGGCTGGTCGTGGCCATGTACCGCGAAGCCATCGAACAGGCGGCTGAGGCCGGGGTCGCGGCCGGGCTGTTCTCGCCCTACGTGGCGGTGATGATGCTCCAGCTGCTGCTGAACGTCCTCTACTTCGGCGGGGCGTACTACTTCGGCGAACGCTCTTGGCATGCGGCCGCCCAGCGCCACGCTCTCGAGGAGCGCACCCGGGAGCTCGAGCGCGAACGCGAGGTCACCGCCGCACAGGCCGTCGCCCTCGATCGTGTGCGCCTGGCCCGCGAGCTGCACGACGTGGTCGCGCACCACGTCTCGGTCATGGGAGTGCAGGCCGGGGCCGCGCGATTGGTGTTCGATCAGGATCCCCAGCGCGCGAGGGAGATGCTCGCCGGCATCGAGGAGGGTTCGCGCGAGGCGACCCGGGAGTTCCGCCAGCTGCTGGAGACCCTGCGCGCACCCGGGGATGCCGTCGATGAGGCTGCCTCCACGTTCGGCGTCGACGACATCGCCCAGCTCGTCGCCGCGTCGACAGAGGCCGGCCTGCCGACCGAGCACCACGTGATCGGCGACCCCGTACTGGTGCCGCCGACGGTCGGCGTGAACCTGTACCGCATCGCGCAGGAGGCGCTCACGAACGCTCGACGGCATGCCGGTGCTGGCGCGAGCGCCGATGTACGGGTGCGGTACGAGCCGGATGCCGTCGAGCTCGAGGTCGTCAACACCGGTCGCCCCGTCGGGCCCGTACGCCCCGGGCTCGGGCAGCTGGGCATGCGCGAGCGCGCGCACGCGTCGGGAGGCGCAATCGAACTGCAGCCGCGCGCTGAGGGCGGTTTCCGGGTGCGCGCCACGCTGCCGCTGTCCGCGGCGAAGGAGAGCGTGCGATGACGGCGACGCGGGTACTGCTGGTCGACGATCACGCGATGCTCCGCGCCGGCTTCCGCACGATCCTCGGCACACAGCCCGACATCGAGGTCGTCGGCGAGGCGGCATCGGGCGCCGAGGCCGTCGCCCTCGCCGCCGAGTTGCGCCCCGACGTGATCACGATGGACGTGCAGATGCCCGACATGGACGGTCTGGACGCCACGCGCCGGATCATCGCCGACCCTACGATCCCCGCGGCCGTCGCGATCGTGACGACCTTCGACCGCGACGACTACCTGTTCGACGCGCTGCAGGCGGGCGCCAGCGGCTTCCTGCTCAAGAACGCCGGTCCCGAAGAGCTGATCGCCGCCGTACGGTCGCTCGCCGCGGGCGACGGGATGCTGGCGCCCGAGGTCACCAGGAGAGTCCTGCGAAGATTCGCGGGCCCTTCGACGGGCGAACGACCCCACCCTTCGACAGGCTCAGGACAGGCCCCAGGGGCCCAACGGTTCCCCGCCGAGCCGCTCACCGAGCGTGAGGCGGAGGTGCTGCACCTGATGGCCGACGCCCGCAGCAACGCCGAGATCGCCCGGGCGCTCTTCATCGGGGAGGCCACGGTGAAGACGCATGTCTCGCGCGTGCTGCAGAAGCTCGGCGCCCGCGACCGCGTGCAGGCCGTCGTGCTCGCCCATCGCCACGGCTTGGTGTAGCCATCCGCCGCAGGGCGGATGCGGGGCGATCAGCCCGGCGGGGGATGCCCCGGCATCCACCCCTCCCTAGCGTTGAAGCATGACAGGACTGCTGCAACTCGACGGCATCACCAAGAGCTACGGCTCCCGGCTGGTGCTCGACGGCATCCGCTTCGGCGTCGCTCCGGGGCGACTGACCGGATTCGTCGGCGGCAATGGGGCCGGCAAGACGACCACCATGCGGATCATCCTCGGCGTGCTCTCCGCCGACGGCGGGACGGTCACCCTCGGGGGCACCGCGCTCACCACCGCTGACCGACAGCGATTCGGCTACATGCCCGAGGAGCGCGGCCTGTACCCGAAGATGAAGGTGCTCGAGCAGGTGGTGTACCTCGCCCGCCTGCACGGTTTCGGCAAGGCGGATGCCACCACGCGCGCGACCGCGCTGCTCGAAGAGCTCGGACTCGGCGAGCGCCTCGATGACACCATCGAGTCGCTCTCGCTGGGCAACCAGCAGCGCGCGCAGATCGCCGCCGCTCTCGTGCACGACCCGCAGGTGCTCATCCTCGACGAGCCGTTCTCGGGTCTTGATCCGCTCGCCGTCGAAGTGGTGGCGGGAGTGCTGCAGAGTCGGGCTGCGCAGGGCGCCGCGATCCTGTTCTCCTCCCACCAGCTCGACGTCGTCGAACGGCTGTGCGACGACCTGATCATCATCGCCGGTGGCACCATCCGCGCGTCCGGGTCCCGCGACGAGCTGCGGGAACAGCACTCCACCGACCGATACCGTCTCGTCGCCAGCGGCGACACCGGCTGGCTGCGCGGCGAACCCGGCGTGACGGTCGTCGACTTCGAGGGCGGCACCGCACTGTTCGACGTCGACGCACCGGCCACCGCCCAGCGGGTGCTGCGCACCGCCCTGCAGCACGGCGACGTCAGCTCGTTCGCCCCTCAGCAGCCTTCCCTCGCCCAGATCTTCAAGGAGGTCATCCAGTGATCCCGACGACTGCCCGCGTTGCGGCATCCACTCCTTCGGCGATCTGGCTGGTCGCGGAACGCGAGATCGGCGCCAAGCTGCGCAGTAAGGCGTTCCTGATAGGCACCGGCATCCTGCTCGCCCTGGCACTCGCCGGCGTGCTCTTCGGCGGGTTCGCGGGCAAGTCGGCGGGACAGACGGCTGTCGCCGTCACGGCCGAGACCGCCGAGGTGGTGCAGGGCGTCGATCTCATCGATCCCACCGAGGTCGCCGACCGCGCAGCGGCCGAAGAGCTCGTGCGCTCGGGCGACGTCGAAGCGGCCCTCGTACCCTCTGACGACGGGCCCTTCGGATACACGATCCTGGCGCTCGAAGAGGCTCCTCGCACACTGGCGATGATGCTGTCGCAATCCCCCGAGGTCGAGATCCTCGAGCCGCAGACCACCGACCCGATGATCCGCTACTTCATCGCCCTCGGCTTCGGCCTGGTGTTCCTCATCGCGGCATCCACCTTCGGCGGGACGATCGCCCAGAGCGTGGTGGAAGAGAAGCAGACCCGAGTCGTCGAACTGCTGATCTCGGCGATCCCGACCCGCGCCCTTCTAGCAGGGAAGATCGTCGGGAACACGGTGCTCGCGATGGGCCAGATCGTGCTGCTGGCAGCGATCGCCGTGGTCGGCCTGATCGTGACCGGGCAGAACGAGCTGCTCGCCGGGATCGGCGGCCCCGTGGTGTGGTTCGCCGTCTTCTTCGGGCTCGGCTTCGTCCTGCTGGCGGCCCTGTTCGCGGCGGCCGCCGCGATGGTGTCGCGACAAGAGGACATCGGGGCGACGACGATGCCGATCACGATGCTCGTGATGGCCCCGTACATGCTGGTCATCTTCTTCAACGACAACCCGCTGGTGCTGACGATCATGTCGTACGTGCCGTTCTCGGCGCCGGTCGGGATGCCGATGCGGCTCTTCGTCGGCGAAGCCCAGTGGTGGGAGCCGCTGGTCTCGATCGTCGTGCTGCTGCTGTCGTGCGTGGCGGCGATTCTCGTGGCGGCGAAGATCTACGAGAACTCGCTGTTGCGAATGGGTGCACGGGTGAAGCTGCGGGAGGCACTGCGAGGCTGAGGGAATATGCGCCCGCATAGAATGGTTGCAACCAACGGACGATGAGGTCCTCCCGCATTCGAACCGATCCGAAGGGCCTCATCTCGTGAGCACTCCCGTCCTCGACCGCACCGCCCAGACCGAGCACCCCGTCCTCGACGTCCTCGCCGACCGGTGGAGCCCGCGCGCCTACGATCGTCACGCCCCGATCGACGAGGCGAAGCTGGCGTCCGCGCTCGAGGCGGCGCGCTGGTCGCCGTCGGCGTACAACCTGCAGCCGTGGCGATTCGTCGTCGCGCGGCGCGGCAGCGAACTGCATGCCCGGGTGCTCGAGACGCTCATCGGGTTCAACCAGACCTGGGCGGGTGCGGCGGCCGCCCTCGTCGTCGCAGTGGCGGAGACGGCGGATGCCGACGGCAAGCCGATCCCGCACGCCGTCTACGACCTCGGGCAGGCCGTCGCACATCTGTCGGTGCAGGCGCACCATGACGGGCTGGTCGCCCACCAGATGAGCGGCTTCGCACCCGGTCAGCTCCGCGACCTCCTCGACCTCGAAGAGCGCTTCGTTCCCACGACGGTCATCGCCCTCGGTGAGCTCGGTGACGTCTCGCAGCTTCCCGAGGCACTCCAGGAACGCGAGGTCGCACCGCGCGTCCGCCGTCCGCTGGCCGAGACGGTCATCGCGAGCGCCTGAGCAGCTGACCCCTCCTGGGGCCGTTCGACCGGCTCAGGGACCCAGGAGGGCTCAGCTCAACGCGGGAGGCGGTCGCCCCGCGCGAGAGCGTCCGCCGCGCGCACCAGCCCGAGGTGCGAGAACGCCTGCGGCGTGTTGCCGACCTGGCGCTGCGCGCGCGGATCGTACTCCTCCGAGAGCATCCCCACGTCGTTGGCGAGCGAGCAGAGCCGCTCCATCAGCGCCCGTGCCTCCTCCATGCGACCGGTCGAGGCGTACTGCTCCACGAGCCAGAACGAACAGGCGAGGAACGGGCTCTCGTCACCGGACAGTCCGTCGACTCCGGTCTCGGTGCGGTACCGCAGCACCAGACCGTCGTGCATCAGCGTCTGCTCGATGCGCTCGACGGTCGCGAGCATGCGTGGATCGTCCGGCGCGCAGTAGCCGACCTGCACGAGCAGCAGCAGCGACGCGTCCACCTCGTCGGTGCCGTAGTACTGCGTGAAGTGCCCGTTCACCACACCGTGCTCGTCGATCTCCTCGCGCATGCGGTCGCGCAGTCCGCGCCAGCGCTCGACGGGCCCGGGCAGCCCGTGCTCCTCGACGGCGCGCACCCCCCGGTCGAAGGTCGCCCACATCATCACCCGCGAGTGGGTGAACATGTGCGGTTCGCCGCGGATCTCCCACAGGCCGTGGTCGGGACGCTCGAGCTGCTCCGATACGAAGCGCACCAGCTGCCGCTCCAGCGGCCACGAGAACTCGGCCTCGTTGAGCCCGGCGCTGCGAGCGGCCGAGAGTGTGACGAGCACCTCGCCGACGACATCCGCCTGGTACTGCCCGGCCGCTCCGTTGCCGATCCGCACCGGCCGCGAGCCCTCGTACCCCGGCAGGTCGGGGATGATGCGCTCGGTGAGGTCGCGCTCTCCGGCCAGCCCGTACATGATCTGCAGATCGGCGGGGTCGCCCGCGACGGCCCGCAGCAGCCACTCCCGCCAGCGGTCGGCAAGGCCCAGGAAACCGTGCGCGAGCAGCGCCTCCAGCGTCAGGGCGGCGTCGCGCAGCCACACGTAGCGGTAGTCCCAGTTGCGCTCCCCGCCGATGTCCTCCGGTAGAGACATGGATGCCGCGGCGGCGATGCCGCCGGTGTCGTGGTTGGTCAGCGCCCGCAGAATCAGCAGCGACCGCACGACGAGCTCGCGGTGCGGTCCGTCATGCTCGATACGGTCGGCCCAGCCCTGCCACCATGCGCGGGTCCGCTCGAGCGCGTCGTCGACGTCGAGCGGCTCGGGAACCTCACGATAGGACGGGAACCACGTCAGGTGCAGGTCGCGCACATCGCCAGCCGAGACGGAGACCTCCCCGCGGTGCTCGTGATCGGCGGCTTTCAGAGGGGCGCCGCGCATCGCAACGGCATCCGGCCCCGCCATCGCTACCAGCCGCGGCTCGTCGGCCGAGCCGGTCTGCCGCACCCACGGCATCGCCCGGGAGTAATCGAAGCGGATGCTGAGCCGCTGGCCGAACGTCATCTCGCCCTGCACGCCGACGACGCGACGGACGAGGTCGATGCGGCGGATCTCGACGTGCGGATCCGGGTCGATCGGCATGAAATCGTGCACCTCGGCGATCGCACCACCGACCTCCCAGCGCGTGACCAGCACGAACGTGTCGCGGTCGTAGTGCCGGGTGCACGTCGCGTCGGGATCGGTCGGCCGCACCTCCCACCGGCCGTGCGCTTCGTCGCCCAGCAGGCGGGCGAAGACCGACGGAGAATCCAGGCGGGGCAGGCACAGCCAGTCGATGGAGCCGTACCTCGACACAAGCGCGGCGGTACGGCAGTTGCTCAACAGTGCGTAGTCTTCGATCAGTTCGGCCATCTCGCGAAGTCTCGCACTTGCCCGACTGCCGGTGCCAGGGGGTTGCGTGGCCCGGCCTCCTGGATAAGGTCGGGACATGCCGAACACGACACTGTTCATCCTCGGCGCCTCCGGCGACCTCACCTCGCGCCTGCTCCTTCCCTCGCTCGCGGCGCTGCTGAGCAAGGAGACCGACCGACGCGTCGCCCTTCGCGGGGCGGGTGCGGAGCAGTGGGATGCCGGGCAGTGGGCCTCACTGGTGCGAGCGGCGTTCTCCAGCGCCCCCGACGCGCTGGAACAGGTCGAGATCGGCGAGTACATCGCCGCCGACGTCACCGATCCGACGGCGGTCGCCGCGCTCGTCGAGAGCCTCGCCCCGTCGACCGTGCTGTACTTCGCGCTGCCGCCGGCGATCACGACGGCGATGATCGATGCGATGAAGGGCGTGACCCTTCCGGAGGGCACCGTGCTCGCGATGGAGAAGCCGTTCGGCGAGGACGAGGCGAGCGCGCGCGAGCTGAACGAGAAGCTCACCGCACTCGTGCCGGAACGGCAGATCTTCCGCGTGGATCACTTCCTCGGCCGGTCGACCCTGCTGAACCTGCTCGGCGTCCGGCTCGCCAACCGGATCTGGGAGCCGGTCTGGTCGGCCGAGCACATCGATCACGTGCTCATCCGCTTCGATGAGAGTGTGGCCCTCGAGGGCCGCGCCCGCTACTACGACCATGCCGGTGCCATGATCGACATGATCCAGAGTCATCTGCTGCAGGTGCTCGCCCTGCTGGCCATGGATCCGCCGGCCACCCTCGGCGAGCGCGACCTGCGAGACGCCAAGGCCGCCGTGCTGCGGGCGACTCGGGTGTTCTACGACGACCCGGTCGGCTTCTCGCGGCGTGCGCGCTACACGGCCGGCCGGATCGGCGAGCGTGAACTGCCGTCCTACGCCGACGAGGAGGGTGTGGACGAGGCCGCGCAGACCGAGACGCTCGCCGAGGTGACGTTCGAGATCGCGAGCGATCGCTGGGCCGGCGTGCCGTTCGTGCTGCGATCCGGCAAGGCGCTCACGCGCAAGTGGTCCGAGATCGTGGTCACGTTCAAGCCCGTCCGGCATGTGCCGCCGGGGCTGGACGGCCGGCCGGAAGACGGCGGGCGCCTGACGTTCTCGCTCGGGCCTGACGAGATGCATCTGCGTCTGCACGTGACCGGCGGTGACGACCCGTTCGAGCTGCGCGAGGAGGATCTCGTCACAGATCTGGGCGAGGGCCAGCAGCGCTCGTACGAGGAGGTCATCGAAGAGCTGCTCGACGGCAACGTGGCGCTGTCGGTGCGAGCCGACGAGGCCGAGGAGTGCTGGCGCATCATCCAACCGGTGCGGGAGGCATGGAAGCGCGGCGATGTGCCGCTGGAGGAGTACGCCGCCGGCTCGACCGGGCCGAAGGCCTGGGCGACATCGACGTCATCGTGACCGGGTCGAATCGGGAATCGTCGGGAGGGAACATGGCAGAAGATCGGCTGACCGTGCACGCCACGAACACACACCTCTACCGGGGTGCGCGGCTGCTCGCATCGATACCCGCGGAGGAGCTCGGCTCGGGCCCCCGCGGGCTCCGCATCGTGTTTCAGGACGGCGTGGACGTTCCCGCCGAGCTGATGCAGAGCGACACCGGTGAACTCGCGATCGATGTACCGGAGTACCGCACGGCGGCCGGCTCGACGATCACCACCCGGCTGTGGCACGTCACGATCGACGACCTCGAGGACGGGTCCGCGATCGTCGTGGGCACGAAGGTGTGAGGCGGTGAGCGCGGGGCAGCCGCAGGTCACGCCGATCATCGTTCACGGAGCGCGGACGAACAACCTCCGTGACGTGTCGCTCGAGGTGCCGAAGAAGATCCTGACGGTGTTCACCGGCATCTCGGGGTCGGGAAAGTCGTCGCTGGTGCTCGACACGATCGCCGCAGAGTCGCAGCGGTTGGTGAACGATTCGTACTCGACATTCATCCGCGCGCGGCTCCCGCAGATGCCGGCCCCGGACGTGCAGGCCATGGACGGCCTCACGTTCACCGTGCTCATCGACCAGCGGCGCTTCACGGGAAACTCGCGCTCCACGGTCGCCACGGCGACCGACCTCGCTCCGCTGCTCCGGCTCGTCTTCTCGCGCATCGGCGAGCCGTCGGCGGGCTACTCCCCGGCGTACTCGTTCAACGACCCGTCCGGCATGTGCCCCACCTGCGAGGGACTGGGGACGGTGTACGACATCGATGAGGAGCAGCTCATCGACCCGGAGAAGAGCATCGACGAGGGACCGGTGCGCTTCAGCATGTTCCGGCCGGGGGTGTACCGCTGGAAGCGGTTCGCCCACGCCGGGCTGTTCGACCGGTCGAAGCCGCTGAAGGACTACACGTCCGACGAGATGGACCTCTTCCTCTATGCCGACAAGCTGAAGCTCGACAACCCCGACCCCGAGTTCCCGAAGAGCGCCCGCTTCGACGGAGTGATCACGCGCATGCGCGACGTGTACCTGAAGCAGGGGCGCCCGAAGATGTCGGCCGAGGTGCGGGAGGAACTGGATCGGCTGATCACGGTGCACGTCTGCCCTGATTGCCACGGCGCGCGCCTGAACGCGGCCGCGCGGGCGAGCAAGATCGACGGGCGCTCGATCGTCGACTGGATGGGGATGCCAGTCTCGGAGCTGCGCGCGCTGGTCGAGAAGACCAGCGATGCGCGCGTCGCTCCGGCGCTCGGCGGCATTCGGAACGTGCTCGACGCTCTGCTCTCCGTCGGTCTCGGCTACCTCACCCTCGATCGGGAGTCCTCCACGCTGTCGGGCGGCGAGGCGCAGCGGGTGAAGATCGTGCGGCACCTCGGCAGCGCGCTCACCGACGTCACCTACGTGTTCGATGAACCCAGCACCGGCCTGCATCCTGCCGACATCCAGCGCCTCGTCGCGTTGCTGAAGCGCCTGCGCGACCGGGGGAACACGATCCTGGTGGTCGAGCACCACCCGCAGGTGATCGCCGTCGCCGATCACGTCGTCGACCTCGGGCCCGGAGCGGGGGCGGACGGTGGGCGCATCCAGTTCGAGGGCACATCGCAGGGCCTGCGCGAGGGCGACACGATCACCGGCCGCCTGCTCGCCGAGCCGCTCCACCTGCGTCGCGACCCGCGGTCGCCACGCGGGTCGGTACGAGTGACGGATGTCCGCGCACACAACCTGACCGGATTCGATGCAGACATCCCGCTGGGCGTGCTCACCGCCGTCACGGGGGTCGCAGGATCCGGGAAGAGCTCGTTCGCCACCGTGGAGCTGCCCCGGCAGCATCCGGAGTTCGTCGTGGTCGGGCAGGACCCGCTGCGGGGCGGGGTGCGCTCGATGTCGCTCAGCGTGCTCGGGATAGCGGATGCCGTGCGCGAGGCGTTCTCGAAGGCGACCGGCCTGGATGCCTCGTGGTTCAGCTTCAACGCGAAAGGCGCCTGTCCGGCCTGCAGAGGCAAGGGCCACATCACGACCGAACTGGCCTTCCTCGACGACGTCTCCACACCGTGTGACGCCTGCGGCGGGCTGCGCTTCAACGACACGGCGCTGGGTGCAGAGTTGAACGGTCGGTCGATCGCCGACGTGCTCGCCGCGACTCCCGCCGAGGTCGCGGAGATCTTCGCCGACGACCCGGGCATCTCCGACGCACTGCAGTGGGTGGAGCGAACCGGTCTCGGATACATGGCCGTCGGCCGATCGCTCGACACGCTCTCCGGCGGCGAGAAGCAGCGGTTGCTGCTGGCGCGGCATCTCAGCGATCCGCGCCGTGACCCCAAGGCGCCGATCGTGCTGGACGAGCCGACATCAGGCCTGCACCCGAACGATGTCGACACCATCAACAGCCTCTTCGACGATCTCGTCGGCGAGGGCACCACGCTCGTGGTGGTCGAGCACAACATGCGGGTCGTCGCGCAGGCCGATCACGTCATCGACATCGGCCCGGGTGCCGGATCCGAGGGCGGACGGCTGGTGTTCCAGGGTTCGCCGGCCGACCTCGTCGGGCTTGAGGAATCGCTCACCGGGAGGGCGCTGGAGGCGGCGACGGCGCCAGCCGCTGCGGGCTGACCACCGTCACCGGTGTCAGCCCGCAGCCAGTTCCTCCGCGCGCACGACCGCAGCCTGCGTCGCACGGTCGAGGATGCTGTCGATGTTCGCGGCGTCCAGCACCTCGAGCGCGGCCTGGGTGGTGCCGCCGGGGCTGGTGACCTGAACCCGGAGATTCGCCGGGGTGTCGCCGGTCGCCGTCAGAAGTTCGACAGCGCCGCGCACGGTGCCCTCGACCAGCAGCTTCGCATCCTCGTCCGAGAAGCCCCGCGCACGGGCGGCATCGGCGAACTTCTCGATGAAGTGGAAGACGTAGGCGGGCCCGGAGCCGGAGATGCTGGTGAGCGCGTCGATGCGCTCCTCATCCACGACGAGCACGTCGCCGATGGTCGAGAAGAGCACCTTGGCCCGCTCAAGGTCCCGCCCATCGGCCCGGGAGCCGGGCGCGATGCCGGTGACTCCCGCCCGAACACGAGCGGGCGAGTTCGGCATGACCCTGACGACGGCGACGTTCTCGGGCAGGTGTTCCTCGAGCGCGGAAGTCGGCACGCCGGCGGCGATCGAGATCACCGTGACATCGTCGCCCAGGGAGTCGGCGATCTCGCGAAGGAGATCGCGGATCTGGTGGGGCTTGACCGCCACGATCACGATGCCGGCGCCGTCGACGGCGCGCCGGTTCGCGGTGGGGTCGACCGATCCGTCGTACCCGGTGATGCCCGGGTGCAGTGACGCCAGCTCGGACACCCGCTCAGACCACTGGTCAGAGATCCGGATCCCACCGCGGATGTCGATGCCGGACTCCACGAGCCCGTGCAGGATCGCGCCACCCATCGCTCCGACGCCGAGCAGGGCGATGCTCGGAAGAACGTCGCCCTGCTCGGTGTTTCGCGTTTCGCTCATCTCAGCGAGTGGCCGCAGACCGGCCGGGGGTCGCCGCCGGCATCGGACGGTCGAAGTCGGGGCACTCGGCGGCTTCCTCGAACGTCTTCTCGATGGACTGGACGTACTCCTCGGGGAACTTCTGCTCGCGGAATCCGTTCGGCACGCGCTCCCAGTAATAGCGCGGCGGGCGCATGCGCTTGCCAGGCTGCTGCAGCACGTAGGTGAAGCAGTCGTAGTAGTTGCCGTCCTCACCCTTGGCGGTGAGGAAGACGATGTCGAAGTCGTCGAAGTCGTCGTTCACACGGTCATCGTTCACCTCGTAGACCATGCCCTGGGCGGTCTTGCCGAGCGCCGACCCACGATCGGCGAGGTGGCACCATCCGCGATCCTCGCGGTCACCGGCGGCACGGAACTGGATCTCGTGGTTCGCCACGCTCGCCTTGGTGATCGGCTTGGACTCGGGAAGGTACTTCGCACGCTCTTCGTCGAGCAGGTAGGTGCAGTATCCGAAGTAGTACATCTTCTCTCCTTGGTCTTCCGGTTGGTCTTCCGGCGCGATCCGCGCGTGTACACGCTACTGTATACCGTTCTGGCCATGGTCGCGAGTTCCGAGCGTATGCTGGTGAGGCTCATGGCTACAGACACCACCGGCATCCCCGTCTTCGATTCGCGCCCCCGCGGGCGAGCGATGTTCTCATCCCTGCGCAATCGCGCCTACCGACTGTTTCTCGCGAGTCAGTCGCTGTCGACGATCGCGGTCTGGGCGCAGCGTATCGCCGTCGACTGGACACTGATGGAGCTGACCGGCGACATCACCCTCGTGGGCATGCTCGTCGTGCTGCAGTTCGGGCCGGTGCTCCTGCTCGGGATGTGGGGAGGCGTGCTGGTCGACCGCTACCCGACGAAGATGCTGATGATGGCCAGCCAGTCCCTCGCATTCGCCGTCTGCGCGACGCTCGCCGTGGTCGCACTGTCGGGGGCGCTCGCACCCTGGGTCCTCTTCGCGTGTGCCGGCGTGCTCGGCCTCTCCGCAGTGGTGGATCAGCCCGCGCGCCAGGTGCTGGTCGGTCAGGTCGTACCGGGGAAGGACCTCTCCAACGCGATCAGCATGAACTCGATCGTGTTCCAGGTGGGCGGGATGATCGGGCCGGCGGTCAGCGGGCTGCTGCTGGCGGGCCCCGGGGCGTCGGCGGCCTTCCTCGTTGCGGCGGCACTGCACCTCGTGGCGCTCGTTTCGATGGGCGTGCTCTTCGCCACGGCGACTCTGATCCCGCGCGCGAAGGGTGCGCGCGGGCGCGGGCAGATCGTCGCCGCTCTGCGCTACGCGGCGTCGAAGCCCGAGATCCACGTGACGCTCACGCTGCTGGTGTTCGTGTGCGTGGTCGGGCTGAACTGGCCGGTGATCCTGGTGTCGATGATGACGACCGAGTTCGCATCCGGGCCGGACGGGTACGGATTGGCGAACACCGCCCTCGCAGCCGGCTCCCTCCTCGGCGCGCTCGCATCGCTGCGACGCGTGCACCGCGGGCTGCGCACGGTGATCCTCAGCGTCTCGGTGATGTGCTTCCTGCGCTTGCTGTGCGGGTTCGCTCCCGCTGAATGGACCTTCCTCCTCGCCGTCGGTTCGACCGGTGTCGGTCTGATCCTGATGTGGACGGCGGCCAATTCACTGTTGCAGTGGTCGAGCAACACCGGCATCCGTGGTCGGATCATGTCGCTCTACCTGATGATCGCCGTCGGCGGCCAGGCACTCGGTGGCCCCTTGCTCGGGTGGGGCTGCGCGACGGTCGGCCCGAGGGCGACCCTGGTGATCTCCGCCGCGATCCCGCTGCTGGCGGCGGGAGTGCTCACCCTGCTGCAGCTGCGCAGGACACGCTGATGGCGTGGATACACTTCTCGACAGAGCGAAAGGACGCACTGTGACACGAACGGCTTTCAGCGCGGAGCACGCGGCCGACCAGGTGCATGTCCGTCTGCGAGATGCGATTCTGAGCGGCGAGATGCGCCCCAATCACCGGCTGGTCGAGGTGGACCTCGCCGCGGAGCTCGGGGTCAGTCGCACCCCGGTGCGCGAAGCCCTGCTGCGCCTTCGCCACGAAGGTCTGGTGGTGCGACGAAAGGGATGGGTGGTCCGCGACCACGACCCGGCGGAGGTCCTGGAGTACCTCGAGGCTCGTGCGGCACTGGAATCGGTCACCGCCGGCCTCGCTGCCACACGTATCACCGAAGAGCAGCTGAAGCAGTTGCGCGAACTGCTCGATGCGATGTCGGATCGAACGCGATCCCGGCGCGAGATCAACACCCTCAACAGCCACTTCCACGCGCTCATCACCGAGGCTGCGGGCAACTCCGTCCTTACGACCTTCGCCCGAAACACCGACATCAACTACTGGACATTCACCACCCCGATCGTGTTCACCGAGGCCGACGACCAGCGCGTGGATGACGAGCATCGCACGCTGCTCGACGCTCTCGAGCGGGGCGATGCCGATGCCGCGGAGAAGGTCGCGAAGACGCACGTGCTGGCGACGGCGGGAATCATCGCGCGATCCCTCGGCCTCGACATGCGTTGAAAATCGACAAGCTCGTCGAACGCTGCGCAGTCAGATACATCTCTGTATACTGAACCGCATGCACGAAGACTCTGCGCCCCTACCCGGTCCGTTCCGCCGTCTCCACCACGTGTGCGTGATCGTCCGCGACCTTGAGAAGTCCGTCGAGTACTACGAGAAGCTCGGCATCGGACCGTGGTACGACTACCCGAAGTCGAGCCCGTACGTTGAACTCGAGGTACCCAGCGAGGAGGGCACCAAGGCGATGCGCTACAAGTGCTGCGACCTGCAGAACTTCCAGCTGCAGCTGTGCGAGCCCAGCGAGCACGACACTCCGCAGCGCCGCTTCCTCGACGAGCGCGGCGAGGGCGTCTTCCACCTGGGCTTCGACGTCGATGACCTGCCAGGGTCGGTGCAGCAGGGCCGCGACCTCGGCCTCGACATCATCTCGCGCGGGCTCCGCGAGAACGGCACGGGATTCTGCTACTTCGACACCCGCGACGGGGCCGGTACGATCCTCGAGATCCGCAAGAGCTAAGAAGTCAGATCCGCGCTGCCGACTCGCTCAGGCACGACCATCCGGCGACCCCAGGGCATTCGGGAGGCGCCGAACACGATGACGCCCGCGAGGATGATCGCCAGTGCGATCCAGCCCGTCGCGCTGGGCCGCTCGTGCAGCACGACGACGCCGAGCAGCACCCCGACTGCGGGCTGCAGATACGTGTTCATGCTGGTCGCAGTGGATCCCCACGTGCGGATGAAGTAGAAGAACAGCACATAGGCGAACGCCGAGCCGAGGATGCCGAGCTCGAGCACCGCGATCAGCGGAATCAGCCCCAGATCTTCGACGTGCCAGCTGCCGGTCATCGTGGTGACCGGCGCGAGCCACAGCATCCCGAATCCGAGTTGCAGGAACGCGACCATGATCGGATCGACGGACGAGACGAACGTGCGCGTGTAGATGTTGGCGACCGCGTAGACCGCCGAGGTGACCACGATCACGACGGGCCAGAACCATCCGCCCCCGCCGCCGCCGCCGGCCGTGAGCAGCACCACTCCGCCGAATGCCAGCACGATCCCGACGAGCCTCAGCGTGCTGAACTTCTCTGCGCGGGTGACGAAGGTCGCGAACAGGAAGACGAAGATGGGCGTCGTGCTGGACAGCACGATCGCCGTGGACGAGTTCACCCAGACCTGCGCCCAGGTGAGCAGCGTGTACGGCATCGCGATGCTGATGAGGCCGAGAACCACGAAGTGCCCCCAGAGGCGCCGGGTCTGGGGCAGCCGGCGTCTTGTCAACACCACGACGAGCCCCAGGACGACGGTGGCGAGCACCATCCTCAGCTGCACGAGCAGGAAGGGGTTGAAGGCGCGAAGCGCGAGCGCGGTGAAGAAGAAGCTCGAGCCCCAGATCGTCGTCATCAGGGCGTAAAGCCCGATCCGGCCGGGCGTGACGAGCTCACCCGGCCGGGCGACATGGCCGCCGGTCATGTCACTCGGACATCCTCGCCAGGAACGTCCTGGTCCGCTCGTGCTCGGGGTCGTTGAGCAGCTTCTCGGCCGAACCCGCTTCGAGGATGCGCCCTTCGACCATGAAGATGATGTAGTCGGCGATCTCGCGTACGAGCGGGATGTCGTGCGTGGCCATGAGCATCGTGCGATTGTTCTCGGCCATGCCCTTGATGACGGCGGCGACCTCCACGCGCAGCTCCGGGTCGAGCGCGCTGGTCGGCTCGTCGAGCAGGATCATCGCCGGCTCCATGGCCAGCGCCCGGGCGATCGCGACACGCTGCTGCTGACCGCCGGACAGCTGAGCCGGAAAGCGGTCCTCCTTGCCCTCGAGACCGACCTTTGCGAGATAGTCCAGCGCGACCTCACGCGCCTGACGGCGCGGCGTCTTGAGCACCTCGACCTGCCCGTACACGACATTGTCGAGCGCCGTCATGTGGCGGAAGAGGTTGAAGTTCTGAAAGACCATCCCGACCTTGGCGCGCTGCTTGGCGGCTTCCTTGTCCGAGAGTTCGTGCAGCTCCTTGCCGACCTTGCGATACCCGATCAGCTCGCCGTCGATCTCGACGGTGCCCGAGTCGATCGGATACAGGTTGTTGACGCAGCGCAGGAAGGTCGACTTGCCCGCCCCGGACGGGCCGATCAGCGCGACGACCTCGCCCTCGTGCACCTTCACCGACACGTCCTGCAGCACCTTCACCTCGCCGAAGGATTTGTAGACGTGGCTGGACTCCATTTTGAGAATGTTGTGTTCAGTCATGTGATCACCTCGCAGGGAATCGGCGCTCGAGGACCTGCTGGAGGATCGAGATCAGGGCAGTGAGGACGAGATACCAGAACGCGGCGACCAGCAGCAGTTCCAGGTACTTGAAGTTCGCATAGTAGATCCGGCTCACTGTCAGCAGGATCTCCATGTAGCCGATGGTGTAGGCCAGCGACGTGTTCTTGATCATCATGATGTACTGGTTGCCCGTCGCCGGGAGGACGATGCGGAAGGCTTGGGCCAGCACGATCTGCACCGTGATCTTCCAGCGCCGCACGCCGAGCGCCCGCGCCGCGTCCCGCTGACCCTGGTCCACACCCAGGATGCCGGAGCGGATCACCTCGGCCATGTACCCCGTCTCGGCGAGCGAGAGGGCGAACAGGCCGGCCATGAACGGCGTGAAGAAGCTGCTCGCCGACTCGTTCACGAAGACGATGTCGGTGAACGGGATGCCGATCGTCACCTGTCCGACCATGCGCGGGATCGCGTAGAACCAGATCAGCAGCTGCACCAGCATCGGGGTGCCGCGGAAGATGAAGACGTACACGGATGCCACGGCCGAGAGCACCCGGTTCTCCGAGATCCTCATCAGGGCGACCAACGTGCCGAGGACGAGGGCGATCGCGGTGGCGAGTGTCGCCAGCGTGAGCGTGTTCCAGACACCGATCAGCAGCTGCGGGCCGATCAGGTACTGCGCAACCGTGGCGAAATCGAACACGCCGGAGGTGATGAATCCGGTGAGCAGCCAGCCCACGAGCAGCAGGACGACCACGCCCTGCAGCACCTGGCCCCACGGGGTGCGTCTCCGCACCGGGAAATACACATCCGGCATCTGGGCCAGAGTCTGTGTTCTAGTCATGCGAAGACTTTCGGGATCGGGACGAGCGCCGGGCGCTCCGTCGATGCGATCCGGTGGGCGGGCTCGGCCCGCCCACCGGATGCGGTCACGGGGTTGCGTCGAGGTCGCCGTTGAAGGCGGGCTTGTCGAGGCCGCCGGCGGTGATGCCCCACTCGTCGAGGATCTCGTCGTAGGTGCCGTCCTCCATCATCGCCTGCAGCTGCTCGTAGACAGCGTCGCGGAGTTCGGTGTTCTCCTTCGTGAAGGTGTAGTTGATGAGGTAGTCGACCAGCGTGTAGTCCCCGATCGGCACGAAGTCGTTCGGGTTCTCCTTGACGATGAACTGCGTCTGGGCGACATCGGGGGTGTAGGCCTCGATGCGACCGGAGAGCAGGCCCTGCAGCCCGAGCGGCGTGGAGGTGTAGTACTGCACGTTGATTGGGGTGTCGCAGGTCTCGTTCTCCTTCGCGACCGCAGCCTCGAGCGTCGACGAGCCTTCCAGCATTCCGATCGTCTGGCCGCACAGCGACTGCGCGTCGGCGTACTTGCCCTCGTCCTCCTTGCGCAGGATGAAGGTCGCACCGGACTGGAAGTAGCCGACCATGTCGACCTGCTCGAGGCGCTCGGGGTTCGGGCTCATGCCACCCGAGCCCATGTCGAACTGGCTGGACTGCAGGCCGGTGATGATGGCCGAGTAGTCCACCTGCACCCACTCGGTCTCGAGTCCCAGCCTGCTGGCGATCTCGTCGACGAAGTCGACACTGAAGCCCGTGACCTGATCCTCCCCCTCGGGGAAGAACTCGCCGGGGATGTAGGACTGCTGGGAACCGATCTTCAGCACGCCCGGGGTCAGGGTCTCGACGGCTGGTTCACCGCCGCCTTCTCCCTCGGTATCGGCGGGCGCGGGCTCGTTACCCGCATTGACCGTGCAACCGGTCAGCAGAAGCGCGCCGGCGGCGGCCAGGGCCAGAGTGAGGCGCGTGACGCGCCGCCGTGACATCTTTGTCATGATCTGTTCCTCTCAGGGGTGATCCGCTCGGGTTGCGGTCGTGCTGTCTTGAGGTGAAGGTGCAAGCAGCATGTCTCCACTTCGGTATACAGACATGTATATCGTACAGCCGATCACAGCGGTGTAACGTCTAGGCGATCCACGGCATAGCATCGAATACAACGGGTGGGAGCGGGAGGACGCGTGGCACAAGTTGCCGGATATGGGCCTGGAGCCCTTTTTCAGTTGCTACGCGACGGGCAGGCCCGCACGCGCTCGGAACTCGCGGACCTAACCGGCCTGGCACGTTCGACCATCGCAGCGCGCGTCGATCTCCTATTGACTTCCGGCCTCATCCGCGCCGCCGGGTCCGGCACCTCGACCGGTGGCCGCCCCCCGTCCCGTATTGAGTTCAATCCAGGAGCAGGTGCCGTATTCGCCATCGATCTCGGCGCCACCCACGCGAGCGTCGCGATTACCGATCTCGGCGCCACAGTTCTCGACATCCAACACCTCCGGCTGCGAATCGATGCTGGGCCGGAGTCGGTGCTTGACCGCTGCCTCGCCACGCTGGCCGAGTTGTTGGCCGCAAACCGCGCGCTCGAAGGTGTCCAGCTCGCCGGCATCGGGATCGGCGTACCGGGGCCTGTGGAGCACAGCACCGGCCGGCCGATCAATCCGCCAATTATGCCCGGCTGGAACCAGTTCGATATTCCGCACTATATTCAGCAGCGCTATCCCGTACCCGTGCTCGTAGATAACGACGTAAACATCCTCGCTCTAGGCGAGCACGCACTCAGCTGGTTCACCGCACGCGATCTCGTCTTCGTCAAAGTGGCCACAGGCATCGGCGCCGGTATCATCTCGGGAGGCGAAATCCAGCGAGGCGCGGCGGGCGGAGCGGGCGACCTCGGGCACGTACAGGTACCCTATAGCAAGGACTCCCCGCGCCCGCCCGAGGACGAGCGCGACTTGGAAGCGATCGCGAGCGGCACTGCGATCGCGGAATCGTTACGTGAACGAGGGTTAGACGCGCCAGACAGCGCCGCAGTCGTCAAACTCCTGAATGCGGGCAATACCGACGCGATAATGGCAACTCGCCAGGCAGGGCGGGAGGTAGGCGAGGTACTAGCCACCGTGGTCAATCTGCTCAACCCGTCGATTATCGTCATCGGCGGAAGCATCGCGCGAGCTGGCGAGCACCTCCTCGCCGGTATCCGTGAGGTCGTATACCGCCGCTCGATTACGCTCGCCACACAGCATCTCGCGATTGTCCAATCGCAAGCGGGAGACTCGGCCGGCGCGCTCGGCGCGGCGATCATGGTGAGCCGCCATGTGCTGACGGAAGAGTCGGTCGAATCCATGCTCGACCCTGGGCGGCTCCCCACACGGACCGATCGCTGAAGGCGCCAAGAGTGCCGACTGTGCTATTGGTTGCTGAACGCCGCATCGAAGGACGTCTGCGATCCGGACCATAGCAGGGACCGTACGAACCCAACCGCTTGCGCAGCGCCATGCATACGGTCCATGCCGGCATCCTCCCACTCGATCGAGATCGGGCCGGTGTATCCAATCGCGTCGAGCGCACGGAACGAATCTTCCCACGGAACGTCGCCATGGCCGGTGGAGACAAAGTCCCAGCCGCGCCGCGGGTCGCCCCAGCGCAGGTGTGATCCAAGGGCGCCCGCACGGCCATTCCGAGGCCGTATACGCGTGTCTTTGCAGTCGACATGATAGATCCGGTCCTTGAAGTCCCATATGAACCCGACCGGGTCGATGTTCTGCCACATCATGTGCGACGGATCCCAATTGAAGCCGAAGGTTGCGCGGTGGTCGATTGCCTCCAGCGCGCGAACAGACGTCCAGTAGTCATACGCGATCTCACCGGGGTGCACCTCGTGCGCGAACCGCACACCCTCGGAGTCGAACACGTTGAGGATCGGGTTCCAACGCGCGGCGAAGTCCTCGTAGCCGCCCTCAATGACAGATGCCGGTACCGGCGGGAACATCGCCACGTACGGCCAGATCGACGAGCCGGTGAAGCCGACGACGGTGTCCACATCGAGCTTGCGCGCCACCCGCGCAGCGCGCTTCATGTCCTCGGCCGCCCGCTGCCGCACGCCTTCAGCGTCGCCGTCGCCCCATACGTAATCCCTCAGGATCGCCTTATGCCGGAAGTCGATCGGAGCGTCACACACCGCCTGTCCGGCGAGGTGGTTGGATATCGCGAAGGTCTTCAATGCGTTTCTGTCCAGGATCTCCAGGAGCGAGGCAACGTACTTGTCGTCCTCGTCTGCTCGCCGAAGGTCAAGGTGATCGCCCGATGCGGCGATCTCTAGACCGTCGTAGCCCCAGCTAGATGCCAGGCGTGCCAACTCCTCGAAGGGCAGATCGGCCCACTGACCAGTGAACAGTGTGACTGGGTGCTGTGCCATGGGCTCTCCTTGCTGCTGGTCTCACATCTTTATGCATTCGCGACCTCGACCCATGCCCCGCTCTGCGCGGATGCAAGGACCGCCTCGGTGAGGACGGCCGCGCGCGCACCGTCTGCGAAAGTTGGCATGCCATCGGGGGATTCGCCACGTGTAGCCGCGTAGACATCGGCGACGAACGCGTTGAACGCATCCTGGTAGCCCATCGGATGCCCGGGAGGCAGCAAGGAGAGACCACGATCGCCTGCCGCCTGAGGATCCCTCATCAGTAGCTGAGAGCCATCGGCCGCGCCGAGCCATAGCTGCTCTGGATTCTCCTGCTCGAAGCGCATGCTCCGCCGAGTGCCGTGCAATTCGAGAACCAGGCCGTTCTTCCGTCCCGGGGCAAGCTGGGACACCAACAGCGTGGCGAGCGCACCGTCGCCCATCTCGGCGAGAACCGCGACGACGTCCTCGTTCTGCACCCGCTCGCCGTTGCGAGTAGGAAAGACGGTGCGGGTACGGGCGACCACGGCGCGGATGCGCGACCCGGTCACGAACTCGAGCAGATCGCACAGGTGGGATCCAATGTCGGCGAATGCACGGGAGGATCCACCAAGCGCTAGGTCTGCCCGCCAATTGGTGTCTGATTCGTTCGACAGCCAGTCTTGGAGGTAAGAACCGTCGATCGTGAGCACGTCCCCAACCTGTCCGTCCGCCACGATGCGCCGCGCCCGGCGCACCATCGGATGGTAGCGGTACACAAAAGGTACCGCGCCGATCAGGCCGGCCGCATCCACCATTCCCGCGACCATCCGCGCCTCCTCAACGCTCGTCGCCAATGGCTTCTCACAGATCACGTGGCATCCCGCGTTGAGCGCTTCAAGAGCTTGCACGACGTGCTGCCCGTTCGGGGTGCAGATATGAACGATGTCCGAGGCAGCGATTACCTCGCCGATCGTCTCCGCGGCCATCTCGATACCGAGCCGGTCGGCAGCGCCCTGAGAGCTCGCGAGGTTCGACGAGCGCACGCCGACCAGCCTCGCGCCAGCTGCTCGCGCGGCTCGGCTGTGCACCGCTGCCATAAACCCCCCACCGACGAAGCCTGCACGAACCTCCTCGCCCGTCGCAATCGGCTCTTCCGACGCCAACACTGTAGCTGCCGACATCTCGACTCCCTCCTATCCTTGCGGTCGACCATTCGCGGCCGGACCTTATCGACGGCAGGTTCCACAAGCGATCTGGCCCGCGGAACCTGCCGTCGCCCGTCAGCCGCGCCGCTTGCCGTCCATGGCCACGAACAGAATCACAATCGGCTCGTCTTCCGACGCCGACCAGATCTGGTGGTTCGGCTGGGCCGGCAGCACAAAGGAGTCACCGGCACGAAGCGGCGTCACCTCGTTGCCCTCCAGGAAGACGAAGCCGTTACCGCGGATCACGTGGAACAGTTCGGCTTCTCCCTCTGGGTGCGCGAGGTCTTCGGGGCTCGTGCCCTTCGGGAGGGCGCCGTACGCGCAGACTCCGAGGAAGACTCCATAGTCGTCAGCCGAGACGAGATTCGTCCAACATTCGGTGATCTCGTCGAACTGGTATGACTCCGCGTCTTCCAGGTTGTTGACCTCGATCTTGCTCATCGTTCTCAGTGCCTTTCGTTCAGGTGTGCAGTGGTGTCTGTTATGGTCGGTCGGTGAGTGGGCGCGTGGCCCGGTGTCAATTTGTCAGCCTGCGGTCGTCCTCCTCAGTTGAAAGTGTCGCGCGGTGCGGGTCCCAGTCGGCGGGCAGCGGGGGTGCGACCGTGGTCGTGCTCTCCACCGTCTCGCGGCGGCGCGCCCGGGCGGAATCGAGCGTGGCGAGCATGGCGTCGAGCACGTGGAACGCCTGCTCCCCGCTCGCCCGCTCGGGCCGTCCCGCGCGAATGGCCTGAGCGAGCTCTGCGACGCCGATGCCGTGGTTGGTGGTCACACCGCTCGCGGGGATCGTGCGGACATCGTCGCGGCCGCGATGCAGTCGCAGCTCTCCGTCGTACATGTTGGGGTCGGGGGCGGTCAGGGTGCCGGTGGTGCCGGCGATTTCGAAGAGGACGCGCGGCAGCTTCGAGTCGAAGCTGAACAGGCACTGCGCGCTCGCGCCGGATTCGAACTCATAGATGGCGGACACGTGCGTCGGCACCGACACGTCGAAACTCTCCCCGGCCCGCGGCCCTGTGGCGATCGTCCGCCGCGCCCGCGCCTGCGAGGTGCTGGCGGACACGGCGGCGATGGGGCCGAAGATCTGGACCAGGGCGGTGAGATGGTATGGCCCGATGTCGAACAGCGGACCAGCGCCCTCCTGGAACAAGAAATCGGGATTCGGGTGCCAGCTGTCCGGTCCGGGAGTCTGCATCACGCTCAGGGCGGTCAGCGGCTCCCCGATCTCGCCCGCCTCGACGAGCCGACGCAGCGTCTGCACTCCTGCGCCGAGAAAGGCGTCCGGTGCCGTGGCCACCCGGCGATCGGCCGCAGCGGCACAGCGCAGCAGTTCCCGGCCTGCGTCACGGTCGAGGGCGAACGGCTTCTCGCTCCAGACGTGCTTCCCTGCCTCGACGACCGCGATGCCGACCTCGGCGTGCGCCGCGGGGATCGTGAGGTTGACGACGATCTCCACCTCGGGGTCGGCGAGCAGCTCGGCCACCGTGCCCGCGCGAGGGATGCCAAAGGTCTCGGCCTGGGCCGCGGCGCGGGGGACGTCGATGTCGGCGACGAAGCGCACGTCGACATCCGGGAACGAGGTGAGGTTCGTGAGGTAGCGGCTGCTGATCACTCCGGCGCCGATGACCCCGACGCCGACGGGCCCGCTGTTCACTGACCGCCGCCGTGCTCGAGCCGGGATAGGTATGCGAAGCTCTGCACGACCGCGTCGAACCGATCCATCCGGCTGTCATCGAGCTCGATGACGCGGAGCGCCTGCGGCGCCGCGGCGAGGATCGCCGGGATGTCCAGCGAGCCCTCGCCGACGGGTACCTGATCCTTCTTCTCCGCGGTCGCCGGGCCGTCCTTGACGTGGATGGCGACCACACGGTCACCGAGACGGGACAGGATGTCGACCGGATCCTCGCCGCCGACAGCCACCCAGTACGTGTCCACCTCGAGAACCACGCCGGGGTCGAGCAGAGTAGCGAAGTACTCCAGCGCCGGTCGGCCGTCCACCCGGTTCAGCAGCTCGTGCGCATGATTGTGATAGCCCACCCTGACCCCGTGCCTTGCGGCCACCGCGGCGGCGGCGTTGAGGCGCTCCGCGGTCCGCCGGATGTCGGCCGGGTCGGTCCAGAACTCGGGCGCGACGACAGGATCGATCACGGTGCCGATTCCGAAGGACGCCGCGGCGGCGGCCACATCCGCGATGGAGTCGTCGCGGATGAACACCTGGTGCGTCGTGGGCGCCTGCAGGCCAGAATCCTTCAGTGCGTCTCCGAGACCCTCTGCATCCTTGATCCGGTAGGGCTCCACCTTCGTCAGGCCGACCTCCGCGAGGCGGGCCAGGGTACCGGGCAGGTCGTCGCCGACCAGTTCGCGCAGTGTCCAGAGCTGGACGGAGATGTTGTCGGTGGGGATGTGGTCGGTGGGCATGGTGGCGAGATCCTTCTCGTAGTCGCAGGAGCGGGTCGGTCAGGGCAGCGGTGGGATGACTTCGGAGGGCAGCGGAGGCACGACTGCGGGCGGCGACACGAGCTCGTCGGGAGCGGCCCGGCGCACCTGGGCGATGAAGCGCCGCGTGCGCTCCTCGCGCGGATTGTCGAGGACCTCCTCGGGCGTTCCATGCTCGACGACGCGCCCCGCGTCCATGAAGACGACCTGGTCGGCGACCTCGCGCGCGAACCGCAGTTCATGCGTGACGACGATCATCGTCATGCCGCGGTCGGCGATGTCGCGCATCACGTCGAGCACCTCCTGGACCAGCTCGGGGTCGAGCGCGGAGGTCGGTTCGTCGAAGAGCACGAGGTCCGGGTCGCCGGCCAGCGCCCGGACGATCGCGACGCGCTGCTGCTGACCGCCCGAGAGCTGTCGCGGGTAGGCCTTGGCCTTGTCGCTCAGCCCGACCTGCTCAAGCAGCGCCATCGCGCGCTGCTTGGCCACCTTCGGCTTCTGCTTGAGGATGTTAATCGGCGCTTCGACGATGTTCTGCAGAACGGTCATGTGCCCGTAGAGGTTGAAGTGCTGGAACACCATCCCGATGCGTGACCGCATCCGGTTGATTTCGCCCTCCTTCGCATCGTAGAGACGACCGTTGGCCTCGCGATAGCCCGCGAGGCGGCCGCCGATGAAGATCCGGCCCGCGTCTACTGCGATGAGGTGATTGATACACCGCAGCAGCGTGCTCTTCCCGCATCCGGAGGGACCGATGATGCAGGTCACGGTGCCCGGCTCCGCGATCAGGTCGATCCCGCGGAGCACCGGAGTGGAGCCGAAGCTCTTGGTCACGTTCTCAATCCGCAGGGCTGCGCGCGAATTCGTCATCTCGGCCATCTCCTCTGGTCGCCGGTCACGCCCGCCGGAACGACAGGTTACGAAGGAACTTGGAGCGCAAGCTCGTGCGGCCCCCGCCGGTCTGATTGCGCTTGGCGAGTTCACGCTCGATGAAGTGCTGTCCGACGGAGGCGATCGAGACGATCGTGATGTACCAGGCGCAGGCGACGAGCAGGAGCTCGATCACGTAGTAGTTCTGGTTGTAGATGATCGTCACCTGGGTCAGCAACTCCGCGGCGGCGATGACCGAGACGATCGAGGTCGCCTTCAGCATCGAGATCGTCTGGTTGCCGAGCACCGGGATCAGCGACGGGACCGCCTGCGGAAGTATGATCCGCCGCATCGCCCGCAACGGGCTCATCCCCTGGGCAAGAGCGGCCTCGCGCTGCCCCGGGTCAACTCCGAGGATGGCCCCCCGGATGTACTCGGCCATGTAGGCGCCCTCGTTCAGCGTGAGCGCCAGCGCCGCACTGAAGAACGGAGTCATGATCTGGTTGGTGCTGATCGCCCACGGCCCGAACTGGAACGTCGGGATGAACAGCGCGAGGTTGAACGCGATGATCACCTGCACCAGCAGTGGCGTGCCGCGGAAGATCCAGATGTACACGTTCGCGAGGAGTCGAACGCCCTGGATGCGAGACATCTTCGAGAACGCGGCGACGATACCGAGGAGGGTGCCGAGCACCATCGAGATCACTGTCAGCACCAGGGTGAGCTTCACCCCCTCGATGACCTGAGGGGAGAACAGGAACTCGAAGAAGGCCGACCAGACGAGATTCGGGGAGTTGATGAAGCCGTACGCGAGCAGCGCCAGCAGGGCGAACCCGGCGATGGTGAGCAGTGCGCGGAACGGACGGAACTGGAAGGTGGTGTGCACGGGCGTGTCATCGTCCACGCCCGACACCGCCCCTTCGCGCCCCGCGTCGTGCGTCAGCCGGTCGGCTGCGGGTGGGTTCTCTACGTGCATCTTCTCGCCTCGCCTCTCTTCGTCGGGAGGTCGGTCTCTTCGATGGGTGAGCGCCGGGACGCCCGGTCACTCCGTGGCGGAGTTGACCTTCGGCGCGTCCCAGAGCCAGCTGTCCGGGTAGTCCCACTTCGCCATGATTTCCTGGTACTCCCCGTTGTCCATCAGCTCCTGGAGGGCAGCGACCACCGCGTCGCGGATGGAATCGTCGCCCTTCGGGGCAGCGAACGACGCCGGCATGTTGGCGATCCCGTAGGTGATCTTGTCACCCAAGGTCTCGAACTTATCGGTGTTGCCGGAGTGAACGCCGTCCCAGTTGTGCTTGAGGTTCAGCGCGAACACCGCACCGCCGGCGGTGACGTCGGCCCGGTCGGAATCCACGGCGAGCAGTGCCGCAGGTCGATCGGGGAACGTCAGAATCTCGATCTGCTCATCGGCGGCGCACTCCTCGCTGGAGTACGTCTTCCAGAACGTCTCATCCGTCGAGCCGACGACGAAGGCGGCCGTCTTCCCGCACATGTCCGGGAAGTCGTTGATCTCGGACGGGTTGCCCGACTTCACGATCAGGGTGCTGCCACCGCCGCCCATGTAGTTGATCATGTCGACGACCTTCTGGCGTTCGATCTTGTCCTGGAAGCCGCTGACGCCGAGGTCATAGCGACCGGACGCAACCCCGGTGATGATCGACGTGAACGCCGCCGCCTCCTGGCGGAACTCGACGCCGAGGAGCGGCTCCATCGCCTTGATGAGATCGTGCTCGATACCGGCCCATTTGGTGGTGTCGCCGTTGGGATGGTAGTTGGTGGGGGCTCCCCACTGGGAGTCGGTGGCGACGATGACATAGCCGCGCTCCTTGATCGCGGCGGGAACAAGGTCACTCAGCTCGGCTGCCGGCTTCTCCCCGGCAACCTCTGTGGCGTTCTCGCCCGACTTCGGCTCGGCAGCCGCACACCCTGAGAACATCAGAAGCGTGGCTGCGGCAGTCGCTGCGAGCGCGGTTCGCAGGTAGGTGTTCATGTCGAAACGATCTCCTTTGAACGTTTACGGTGGACTGCGGGTCAGTCCGTATACAGTCCAGTATGCGCCGACTTCTGGCGAATAGCAAGCAAAAGTTGCGAGGTATTCGTCCGACTTCGGGAGATAGTTTGAGACCCGCAGCTACATGAAATCGGGGCAAGGCGAATCACCCATCCCGCGTGACCGCGGATGCCGGGCTCAAGAAGACGGGTGCCGCTCCACCCACCCCCCGTCCTGCGCTCGCATCACTACTCGTCGAGCAGCTCGGCCTCGATCACGTCGTCCTCGTCGCCCGTCGCGCCCTGCGCACCCGGGCCGGCGCTGGTGAGCGCCAACCCTGAGCCGTCCACCGCGACATCCACCCGCACCGTGTCGCCATCGCGCACGTTGCCCGACAGCAGGGCGGTCGCCAATCGGTTCTGCACCTCACTCTGGATCAGTCGGCGTAGCGGGCGCGCACCGAACACGGGATCGTAGCCGCGCTCGGCCAGCCACGCCCTGGCATCCGGGGTGACGGCGAGGGTGAGCCGGCGGTCATGCAGGCGCCGCTGAAGCTGGTCGACGGCGAGTTCGACGATCTGCGCGAGGTCGTCCTCGCTCAGCGACGAGAACATGACGATGTCGTCGAGCCGGTTCAGGAACTCGGGACGGAACGACTGCCGCACCAATGCCATCACCGACTCGCGCTTCTGCTCGACCGACAGCGTCGGGTCGATGAGGATCGGCGAGCCGATGTTGCTGGTCAGCACCAGGATGACGTTGCTGAAGTCGACCGTGCGCCCCTGCCCGTCGGTGAGCCGCCCGTCGTCGAGCACCTGCAGCAGCACGTCGAACACCTCGGGGTGCGCCTTCTCCACCTCGTCGAGCAGCACGACGCTGTACGGGCGCCGCCGCACGGCCTCGGTGAGTTGGCCGCCCTGTTCGTAGCCGACGTAGCCCGGAGGGGCACCCACCAGCCGCGAGACGGAGTGCTTCTCGCCGTACTCCGACATGTCGATGCGCACCATGGCGTGCTCGTCGTCGAAGAGGAAGTCGGCCAGCGCCTTGGCGAGCTCCGTCTTGCCGACGCCGGTGGGGCCGAGGAACAGGAACGATCCGGTGGGGCGGCCGGGGTCGCTGATGCCGGCGCGCGAGCGCCGGACGGCATCCGACACCGCCTTGACGGCATCCTTCTGGCCGATCAGCCGCTTGCCCAGCTCGGACTCGAGATGCAGCAGCTTCTCGCTCTCGCCCTGCAGCAGCCGACCGATCGGGATGCCGGTCCACGCCGCGATCACGGCGGCGATGTCCTCGTCGGTGACCTGCTCGTTGACCATCCGGCCCTCGGTCGACGCCGAGGCCTCGGCCTGCTCCGCCTCGGCGATCTCGCGCTCGAGCCGCTTGATCGTCTCGTACTCGAGCTTGGATGCGGTGGTGTAGTCGGCGCGGCGCATGGCGAGGTCGCGCTGTGTGACCGCGTCGTCCAGCTGCTTCTTCAGCTCGCCGACCCGGTTCAGTCCCTGCCGCTCGCGCGCCCAGCGCTCCTCGAGGGCGGCCAGGTCGCGCTCCATCCCGGCCAGCTGCTCGCGCAGCGTCGCCAGGCGCTCCTTCGAGGCGTCGTCCTTCTCCTTCTTCAGCGCCAGCTCCTCGAGGCGCAGCCGGTCGACCTGGCGCTTGAGCTGATCGATCTCGACCGGCGACGAGTCGATCTCCATCTTCAGCCGCGACATCGCCTCGTCGACCAGGTCGATCGCCTTGTCGGGCAGCTGCCGCGCCGGCAGGTACCGGTTCGACAACGCGGCGGCAGCGACCAGCGCGCTGTCGGAGATGGTCACTCCGTGGTGCGCCTCGTAGCGGCCCTTGAGACCGCGCAGGATCGCGATGGTGTCCTCCACGCTCGGTTCGCCGACATACACCTGCTGGAACCGCCGCTCGAGCGCGGCGTCCTTCTCGATGAACTCCCGGTACTCGTTGAGCGTGGTGGCGCCGATCATGCGCAGCTCGCCGCGCGCCAGCATCGGCTTGAGCATGTTGGATGCCGCCACCGACCCCTCGCCGCCGCCGGCGCCCATGAGCACGTGCAGCTCGTCGATGAAGGTGATCACACGACCCTCCGACTCGGTGATCTCCTTGAGCACGCTCTTCAGCCGCTCCTCGAACTGCCCGCGGTACATCGCACCGGCGACGAGGGCGGAGATGTCCAGCGCGACGAGCTCCTTGTCCTTGAGGGATTCGGCGACGTCCCCCGCGACGATGCGCTGAGCCAGACCCTCGACCACCGCGGTCTTGCCGACACCGGGCTCGCCGATGAGCACCGGGTTGTTCTTGGTGCGCCGGGTGAGCACTTGACTCACCCGACGGATCTCGTTGTCGCGGCCGATCACCGGGTCGAGCTTGCCCTGCCGGGCGCGGTCGGTGAGGTTGATGCCGAACTGCTCGAGCGCGCTCTGCTGTTCTTCCTGCTGCTGTGCGGGGTTGACCATCTGCTCCTCCTGGGAGAACTCCTTCTGTCAAAACTTGAGTGAACCTGACTCAAGTTTACCAGCAGGAGGGGGCGATGTCAGCCCCGCGCGGCGATCACGGCGTCCCATACCGCGTCCGCCACCGCCCGCTTCGACCCCGACGCCCTGGCCAGCACGTCACCCCGGCCGCCGATCACCTGGGCGGTGTTGTCGGCCGACTCGAAGCCAAGCTCCCAGCCGACCTCGTTCACGACGAGCAGATCCACGCCCTTGCGCTCCCGCTTGCGGCGGGTGCGGTCGAGCAGGTCGTCTTCGTCGGCCGGGGTCTCGGCGGCGAAGGCCACGATGGTCTGACCCGGCCGGCGTGCGGCGGCCAGCCCGGCGACGATGTCGTCGTTCTCGACCAGCTCGATGCGCGTGAGCGGCCCGGCCTCCTTGGTGAGCTTGGCCTCGGCGACCTGCGCCGGGCGGTAGTCGGCGACGGCCGCCGCCATCACGACCACGTCGGCCTCAGCAGACTCCCGACGCATCGCCTCGCCGAGCTCGGCCGCCGTGCCGGCGTGCTCTATGCGCACGAGCGGATGCCGGACGGCGTCTTCCAGCACCCGCGTCTCGACGTGCGCGGCGACCAGCGCGACCTCCGCACCGCGATCCGCCGCCGCGAGGGCGAGCGCCACCCCCTGCCTCCCGCTGGAGCGGTTGCCGAGGAAGCGCACCGGGTCGATCGGCTCGCGCGTCCCACCGGCGGACACGGCGACGCGGAGCCCGGCGAGGTCGCCGGCACGGTCGCCGCTCCTGCCGATGGCGGTGAACGCCTGGGCGATGATGTCCTCCGGCTCCAGCATCCGCCCCGGGCCCGAATCGCCGCCGGTCAGCTCGCCGTCGGCGGGACCGGCGATCGTCACCCCGCGGTCCCGCAGGGCGGCGACGTTGGCCTGGGTGGCCGGATGCCGCCACATCTCGGTGTGCATGGCCGGGGCGATCACCACCGGCGCTGTGGTCGCGAGGAGCGTCGTGCCCAACAGGTCGTCAGCCAGACCCGCAGCCATCTTCGCGATCGTGTTGGCGGTCGCCGGCGCGACGATCACGAGCTCGGCCCGCTGCCCGAGAGCGACGTGGCGCACCTGGGCCACATCCTCGTGCACGCTCGTAGTGACCGGGTTGCGGCTGATCGACTCCCAGGTCGGCACACCGACGAAGCGCAGGGCGTCGGCGGTCGGAACGACCGTGACGTCGTGGCCCTCCTTGATGAGCATGCGCACGAGATGAACCGTCTTGTAGGCGGCGATGCCGCCTGTGACTCCGACCACGATGTTCACGGTTCCGATTCTGCCTCAGCGCGGACGACCTGCGGCGCGCTGTGTAGCAATTCCACGATACGGATTAAAGATTTGCTATTGCGGAATAATGCCTCTGCCGCCTACAGTTCCTACATGCCCTCGCCGAGCGGCATCCAGACTCAACTCGATGACGAGCAAGAGAGGTCTCCCCCATGAGGATCACGGATCCGTCCACCCCTACCGCCACCATCGGCGTCCCCGTCAAACGCCAGCCGTTCTACAAGTCGCTGTTCTTCCATCTCGCCATCGCGGTCGTCCTCGGCGTCGCGATCGGGCACTTCTTCCCCGACATCGGGGCCCAGCTCAAGCCGCTGGGCGACGGGTTCATCCGTCTGATCAAGATGATCATCGCCCCGCTGATCTTCCTGGTGATCGTCACCGGCATCACGGCCGTCGGCGACGTCAAGGCGGTCGGCCGGGTGGGCGTCAAGGCGCTCGTGTACTTCACCGCCGCCACCGGCTTCGCCCTCGTCTTCGGGCTCGTCGTCGCCAACCTGATCCAGCCGGGCAAGGGCCTCGACATCGATCCGGCCTCACTGAGCGAGGACGCCCTGGAGGGCAAGACCGGCGAGCCCAAGGGGGCCGCGGAGTTCCTGCTCGGCGTCATCCCCGAGAGCGTCGTCAATGCCTTCGCGACCAACTCGCTGCTGCAGGTGCTGTTCTTCGCCATCTTCTTCGGCGCCGCGATCATCGTCATCGGTCCGAAGCGCTGCGCGCCCATCCTCAGCCTGTTCGAGCTGGTGCTCGAGCTGATCTTCAAGATCATGGCCTGGATCATGCGCATCGCCCCGATCGGCGCCTTCGGCGCGATGGGCTTCATCATCGGCCAGTACGGCATCGAGACGCTCAGCACCTACGGCGTGCTGATACTGGCCTGCTACGGCGCCGCGATCGTCTTCATCGGCCTGCTGTTCCTGGTGGCGTGGCTCTTCGCCGGCGTGAACCTCTGGTCTTTCATCAAATACATCAAGGACGAGCTCCTGCTGGCGCTCGGCACCGCCTCCACCGAGGCGGTCATGCCCCGCATCATGACGAAGCTCACCAACGCCGGCTGCTCGCGCGCCACGGTGGGCCTGGTCGTGCCGACCGGCTACTCGTTCAACCTCGACGGCGCGGCGATCTACCTCTCCATCTCGCTGCTGTTCCTCGCCCAGGCGTTCGGCCACGATCTCAGCTTCGGCCAGCAGCTGGCCGCCCTCGGGATCCTCCTGCTCACGTCCAAGGGCATGGCCGGCGTTCCCGGCTCGAGCTTCCTCGCGCTGTCGGCCACCGCCGCCGCGCTCGGCATCTTCCCGGTCGCGGGCGTCGCGCTGCTGCTGGGCGCCGACCGCCTGATGGACTCGATGCGCGTGAGCGTGAACCTGCTGGGCAACTGCGTGGCGACGTTCGTGGTCGCGAACTGGGAGAAGCAGTTCGACCGCAAGGTGATGAAGGCCGCCTTCGCCGGCGCGATCACCAACGAGGACTCCGCGATCATGCTGGGCGCCGACGAGGAGTTCGAGCGCGTCAACGCCGAGCGGATCGCCCAGGGCAAGCCGCCGCTTCCCAAGTTCGGCGGCGGACCCTTCGAGGACGAATACCCCGAGATCCGGATGGTCGATGAGATCCGTCTCCACGACGGTGTCGTTCGGCCCGAGGCCGACCCGAAGCCCTGACCCGCATCGTCCCGCAGGCGCCGCTCCACCGTGTGGGGCGGCGCCTGCTCATGTGCATGAGCCTAGACTCGGCCGCGTGTGCACCGTTGTGATCGATGTCTCCCGCCCCACCCGTCTGCTCGCCGTGCGTGATGAGGATCCGCAGCGCGAGTGGGACGACATGGGCGTGTGGTGGCCGGAACACTACCCGGGCGTCACCGGCATCCGCGACCGCCGGGCCGGCGGCGCGTGGCTCGCCCTCGACCCGGCCAGCCGCCGCCTTGCGGTGCTGCTGAACCGGGCGGACGTACTGGACCTGCCCGAGCGCGAGGTGGTCTCGCGCGGTGCGCTGGTGCTGGAGTCGGTCGCCGGCCGCTCGCCCGAGCCGCCGCTGCGCACGCACGGCTTCAATCTGCTGGAGGTGTCGCCGGAGCGTGCCAGAGTCCTGTCGTGGGACGGGGCCGAGCTCACCGAGACGCCTGTCGTCGACGGGGTGCACATGATCGCGCACGACGGCCTCGACGACCCCGCCACCGCGCGCATCGCCGCCTGGCTGCCGCGGTTCCGCGCCGAGCACCCGTCGAGCGACGACCCGGACTGGTCGGCGCGCTGGCTCGACTTGCTCGCCGAGAGCGGCTCGCTCTCCCCCGACGACGACCGCGCGATCATCCGCGACAACCACGCGCACGGGTACCCGACCATGTCGCTGCTGTACTGCGTCGCCGCCGTGTCGGATGCCGGGGCGGTCGCCCGCTCGTACACCCTCGCTCGACCGGGCCAGTGGAGCTGACCCGGACCGCTAGCCGGGCGGGCTCGGGTCGTGGTGGTCGACCACTCCGTACAGGCGGTGGTTCACCGGGTGGTAGGTGTTGCGCCCGGCCGAGAACAGCCGCTCGCCGTGGAACCCGCGGCGCACCTCCTGCAGCACCGGCGTGCCCGCAGGCAGCCGCATGAACTCGGCGAGCTCCTGACCGAGCGACTGCGCGCTGATGTCGTACTCCACGCGGTCCATCGTCCAGCCGTTCTCGTGCAGCAGCGCGTCCAGGCTGTTCGTGGTGAGGTCACGCCGCTCAAAGCAGAGCGCTTCGGGCAGGAGATAGGTCTCGAGCCCGGCGATGGGGGTGTCGTTCGCGTAGCGCTCGCGGACGATGCGCAGCAGCGGCGTGCCGACCGGGAACCCGGTGAGCGCGGCGACCTGGTCGTCCGCGATCACCGGCTCGAACTCGGTCACCACTGAACGCGGCTGACGATGGCTCAGCGCGATCGCCTGGAAGATGGTGTGCGAGGTCTCGGGGCGATAGCCGATCGCCGGCGACTGCTCCACTCGCGTCCCGCTGCCCTGCACCCGCGACACGATCCGGCGCTGCTCGAGGTCGTCCATGGCGCGGCGCAGGGTGGAGCGCGCGACGCCGAAGCCCTCGCAGAACTGCTGCTCGGTAGGCAGGGTGTCGCCGGGGATGACGATGCCACGGCGGATGGCGTTCTCGAGCTGGTCGATCACCTGTACGTAGCGCGGTGCCCTGCTGGTGGCGGGGATAGCACGGAACACTTCGTCGAAGTGGATCCGACGCGGGGGCCGCGTCACCTCCGATTGTCCGGCCATTCTCCGGAGTCTAGTGCGGAAGGGGGTGCCCCACTCCGAGTGCAGCACCCCCCTGGCCCCCGGCATCAGCGACTCACCGGCTGCTGCGCCAGAAGTCCAACCATTCCGAGATGCTCGAGAAGTCGTCGCTGAGGTACTCAGTGCTGTACGGCTGCAGCTTGCCCTCGTCGGCCAGCGCGAGCAGACCGTGGCGGTCTTCGGCCGGCTTCACGTCCGGCGAGAACGAGGCCTTGCCGTCGGGCATGACGAACTCCATCCCCTCCTGCGAGGTGGCGAAGTGGATGTAGAGCTTGGCCGCGTTCGGGCTGTCGGTGTTCGAGGCGTACGCCATCGACTGCGGAACGGTCCAGCCTGCATACGGCTCGAGGTCGGTGCAGACGGCCTGGGCGTAGCCCTTGTCCTCGTTGTTGCGGTACTTCGAGCCCGGGATGAGGGCGATGGCGGGGTCGGGCTGCCCCTCGCCGCCGACAGCGTCGGAGGGCGCCTCGGCGTCCTTGCCGACGATCGGGGAGTTCTGCGCGAACCGCTTGAGCCACTCGTGGACGGCCGACTCCTCGTCGGTGTCGATCTCCTCGCCGAACTGCGCCTCGTAGGCATCGGCGAATTCGTCGTCGTGGTCACGTGCCGACTGGTTCCAGCCGATCGGGTAGGTCGCGAACTTCTCCGGGTCGGGCAGCGCGACGCGTCCCTTCCAGTCCGGCTCCGTGAGCTCCCACACGTTCTCAACGGGGCAGCCGTCGGGGAAGGCGGCGGCGTTGTAGGTCCACACGTACGTCTCGTACAGGTTGAGGAAGGGGTAGCGCGCCTCCTCAGGGAGCTTGTCGTACATGTCGCCCGGCACCCAGTTGGTGAGGAGGCCGTCCTCGATGAGCGAGTACACGCCGGCGACCTCGGCGGATGCCAGCACGTCTCCGATGACGTTGCCCGACTTCCCCTCTGTGCGGACCTTCTCGATCACGTTGGTCTCGATCTTCACGCCGGTGGCCTCGATGCCGTACTTCGCCGTGAATGCCTCCGCGATCTGGACGACCTTGCCGGTCTGGTCGTAGATGGTGATCGGGCCCTCCTTCTTCGCCGCGGCGACGAGCTTCTCCAGGTCGAAGCCGTCGGCGGTCTCGTCGGGTGCCAGGGAGACCTTCGGCTTCGCGTCCTCCACGGGCTTGCCGCCGGCGGCGCCGGGAGGGGCGCAGGCCGCCAGGGCGACGGCGGTGAGCGCGAGGCCCGCGAACGCACCGGCGCGCCGCGGACGAGGCATGGTCAGGGATGTGGATCGCATGATGGGTTCCTTCGTTTCGGGTGGGTGATGTTCAGGCCAGAGCCCCGGCGGCCGGCCGGGTCTGCAGTCTCATGAGGGTGTCCAGCAACGGGAAGTCGGCGCCTGCCACCGTGCCGCAGTAGTTGGCGTTGAGGTGGTCGGCCCGGCGCGGCAGCTCCTCGCCGCCGCCGTAGGACCGGTAGACGCCGCCCGCGCGGCGCAGGATGAGGGAGGGCGCGGCGACGTCCCACGGGTGGATGCCGAAGCCGAAGGCGGCATCCGCCCAGCCGGCCGCCACATGGCAGATGGCGATCGCGGCGCTGCCGAGGTCGCGGACATGCGAGTACGTGTCCTGCAGTCGCGCGAGGGTCTCGAGCTTCTCCTCCCGGTCGCGCTGCAGGTCCTTGGCCGGAGGGAAGGTCGCGAGCACGGTCGCACGGTCCGGTGCGGTCATGCCCTCCGCGCGCAGGGGAGCGCCGTTCAGGAAGGCGCCGCGGGAGTCCGCCCGGAAGACGTGCCCGGCGATGGGGTCGAAGACCACTCCCGCCACCACCTCGTCGGCGACCACGGCCGCGATGCACACCCCCCAGAGCGCGATGCCCCTGGCGAAGTTCGAGGTCCCGTCGATCGGGTCGATGTACCAGGTGAGGTCGCCCCCGCCGGTCTCGCCGTCCTCCTCGCCCACGATCCTCGAGCCCGGGGACCGCGCCCCGATCACCTCACGGGCGCGGATCTCGCTGCGGCGGTCGTACTCGGTGACGAAGTCGTGCAGGCTGCTCTTCGCCTGGAACTCGAGGCCGGGCGTGCGGAAGCCCTGCGCGGCCACGGCACCGGCTTCGCGAGCCGCCTCCTCTGCGATGTCGGCCAGCTCGATCGATGCGTCGATCATGCGGATGCCACCTCCATGCGGCGCCCCTGACGGTCGAACACGTGCAGCGCGGGGCCGGCCACGCTGAGCACGACCCGATCTCCCGGCCGAGCCGCGCTCTGCACCGACGAGGTGGTGTACACCCGCCGACCGGCGATGCGCACCTCGGTGATCCAGCTTCCGCCGGTGGGCATCACGGAGTCGACGACACCGTGCATCACCAGATCGCCTGCGCGCAGCTCGTCCCCGGGGGCGTGGATGCGCACGGACTCCGGCCGGATGCCGAGCGAGCCGAGCCGGGCGGGGTCGACGCGCCGCGAGAGGTACGCGTGCGCCTCCACGGCGTCGTCGGCAACCGGGTCCAGCTCGAAGAAGTTGATCGGCGGCACTCCGAGGAAGTTGGCCACGAACCGGTTCGCGGGGCGGTCGTAGATGTCCAGCGGGGTGCCGACCTGCTGCAGCTCGCCGTCGAACATGACGGCCACCCTGGTGGCCAGCGTCATCGCCTCCCACTGGTCGTGCGTGACGAAGACGATGGTCGAGTTCGTCTCCTCGTGGATGCGCTTCAGCTCGGCCCGCATCTCCAGCCGCAGCCGCGAGTCGAGGTTCGACAGCGGTTCGTCGAGCAGCATGGTGTGCGGCTGCACCGCCAGCATCCGGGCCAGCGCCACGCGCTGCTGCTGCCCGCCGGACATCTGCGCGGGGTAGCGGTCGCCGTACTTCGTGATGCTCAGCGACTCGAGCACCTCGGCGATGCGCTTGTCCCTCGTCGCCTTGTCGAGCTTCTTCAGCTTGAGACCGTAGTCGATGTTGTCGGCGACGGTGAGGTGGGGCCAGAGCGCGTAGTTCTGGAACACCATGCCGAGATCGCGCGCCTCCGGAGCCACGAACCGACGGGCGGCGGGGTCGTCGACGACGCGGTCGCCGATCGTGATCGAGCCGGCGGTCGCGTTCTCGAGGCCGGCGATCATGCGGATCGTGGTCGTCTTGCCGCACCCGGAGGGGCCGAGCAGGCACATGAAGTCGCCGTCCTCGATGGTCAGATCGAGACCGTCGACCGCGTTGGCCGCGCCGCCGTAGCTCTTGGCCACGTCGTTGAGAGTGATCGTTGGCATGGTTCTCAGGCTCCTAGTCCGCGAGAGAGATCGGTTTTCATGACCTTCTGCACCGTGTAGGTGCCGGCGAAGGCCAGGGCCGACACGATGAGCACGACCCCGTTGCCGGCCTGCGAGTAGCCGAGGTCGAGCAGTCGGATCGACAGAGTGGTGAGGACGTCGAGGCCGGGCACTGTGAGGATGATCACCAGGCTCAGGCTCTTGATGCCGGAGATGAAGGCCATCACCATCGCCACCGCGACGGCGCTCTTCTGCACCGGCAGCACGATGGTGCGGAATCGGTGGAACCAGCCGGCGCCGGCGACCCTGGCGGCCTCCTCGGTCTCGCTGCCGAGCTGCATCATGGCCGAGATGCCGGAGCGGGATGCGAACGGCATCTGCTCGGTGAAGTAGATGATCACCAGCAGCAATGCGGTGCCGTACAGCGCCGGGATGGGCCCGCGCTGCTCGCCGAACAGTGCCATGTACGCGGTGGCGAAGGCGATGCCGGGCACGAGGTAGGGGAGGAAGAGCATCTGCCGGAGCCCTCCGGAGATGGCGCGGGAGTCGGACCGCACGACGACGTATCCGGCGAGCAGGCCGACGATGCCGGCGAGCACCGACGAGGACCCCACGATCCAGAAGCTGTTCCACGTCGCCTGCCAGACGTCGGAGTTCAGCAGGATGCCGTTCGGGAAGCCCAGGGTGTCGAGGTCGGTGCCGACCCACCAGTCCAGCGTGAAGTTGGACGGGGAGAAGTCGCCGGGGCGTCGCATCAGGGTCGACAGGATCAGCACGAGCAGCGGAACTGCGACGCTCACCAGGAACAGCACGCCGCAGGCGAGGGTCGTCAGCGGACGAGCGTGCTTGAGGTCGACCACGGTGCCGGCGCTGCCGCTCTTGCCCGTGATCGTGACGAAGCGCTTGGCCTCCTTCACGAAGTGCACGTCCACCCACAGCGAGATGGCTCCGATCAGCACGATGACGGCGGCGATCACCGCGGCGGCGCCGCTCTGGTTGCTGTAGATGCTGCGGTAGAGGCTGGTCGCGAGGACGTTCATGTTGATCGGCAGGCCCAGTACATACGCCACGCCGAACTCGCCGATGACCTTGGCGAGGATGAGGGTGATCGCCGAGATGATCGCCGGCCGCAGGATGGGCAGCACGATGCTGAACGCCGTGCGCACCTTCGACGCACCGAGGATCTGCGACGATTCCTCGAGTGTGGAGTCGAAGCGCTTCAGCGCATTGCCGACGAGGAGGATCACGAACGGCGTGAAGTGCATCACGAAGATGAGGATGATCGGCACGTGCCCGTAGGCGAGCCAGTCGGGAACGCGCACGCCCATCGCTTCGAGCCATCCCACCTGGCCGCCCGCGGTACGGTTCTTGAACAGTGTGAGCCAGGCGAGGGCGAACGTCCACGACGGCAGCATGTACGGCACGATGAGCGCCGTCGCGAACCAGCGGCGTCCCCACGTGTTGGTCCGCACCAGCAGCCAGGCGATGCTGAGACCCAGCGCCAGCGCGAGCACGATGCTCACCCCGGCGATGACGAGGGTGTTGATCAGCGGCTCCCAGAAGATGGCTGCCGCCTGCGGCGACACGAATACCCGCCAGAAGTAGTACGACGTGAGCGTGCCCTCGGGCTGCTGCGTGATGTCCTCGTCGGGCTCGCCGACCATGACACTCTCGGCGAGCAGTGCCACGATCGGGATCACGATCAGGTAGCCGAACAGCACCAGACCGAGCAGGCCGATCGCATTGGTCGGATTGGCCATGAGATCGCGGAGCCGCTGGCTCAGGGGACGGCGGGGTCGCCGAGGACGCCGCCGTGCAGGGCTGTCCCCGTCCGTGGGCGCCGGCGTGAGGATGTTTGTCGTCAAGACGTCCTCGTCTCTGTCCTGATCAATTGGTATCTAAAAGGGTATGTTTAGGGACATTAGGGGACGGATGCCGACGATGTCAAGCGCGGCGCGATCGAATTGTTTCGATGTCGGGATGAATCGCGACGCCGCGCCTCCGGCATCCGCCTAGACTCTCCCTCGTGTGCACGGTCGTCATCGATGTCTCCACCCCGACCCGCCTGCTCGCCGTGCGCGACGAGGATCCGCAGCGCGAGTGGGATGACATGGGCGCGTGGTGGCCGGAGCACTACCCCGGCGTCACCGGCATCCGCGACCGCCGCGCGGGGGGCGCATGGCTCGCGCTCGACCCGGCCACCCGCCGCCTCGCCGTGCTGCTGAACCGGGCGGACGTGCTGGATCTACCCGCGAGCGAGGTGGTCTCACGGGGCGGACTGGTGCTGGAGTCCGTGGTCGGGCGTTCTCCGGAGCCGCCGTTGCGCACGCACGGCTTCAACCTGCTCGAGGTGTCACCGGAGCACGCCAGGGTGCTGTCGTGGGACGGCGTCGAACTGACCGAGACGCCGGTCGTCGACGGGGTGCACATGATCGCCCACGACGGACTGGACGACCCGGCCACCGCCCGCATCGCGACGTGGCTGCCGCGGTTCCGAGCGGAGCGCCCCGCTCCTGACGACCCGGACTGGTCGGCGCGCTGGCTCGAGCTGCTCGCCGAGAGCGGCGAGCTGTCGCCGGAGGACGACCGGGCGATCATCCGCGACAACCACGTGCACGGCTATCCGACGATGTCGCTGCTGTACTGCATCGCGGCGGTGTCGGATGCCGGGGCCGTCGCCCGTTCGTACACGCTCGCGCGTCCGGGGCAGTGGGGCTGACGCCGCGGGGTGCGCCGGTCAGGCCGGGGTGAGCTCGGCCACGGCATCCGCCTCATGCATGCCGGTGGTGCAGGAGAACCGGGCACGGTAGGCGGTCGGGGTCGTCCCGAGCACGCGCGCGAAGTTCTGCCGCAGCACGGCGGCCGAACCGAAGCCGCACTCCTGGGCGATCCGCTCCAGGCCGAGGTCGGTGCGTTCCAGCATCCGCTGCGCCTGGATGAGCCGCTGGCGGGTGAGCCAGGATGCCGGGGTCGCGCCGAACTCGGACTTGAACCGGCGCGCGAAGGTGCGCGGCGACATGTGGGCGCGCACCGCGAGCTCTTCGACGGAGAGCTCGTCGCGGAGGTTCTCCACCGCCCACTCGGCGACGGCGGCGAGCGAGTCGCTGGGCGCCGCGGGCAGCGGGCGGTCGATGTACTGCGCCTGCCCGCCGTCGCGCTGCGGCGGCACCACCATGCGGCGGGCGATGCGGTTGGTCAGCTCGGCGCCGAGCTCGATGCGCAGCAGGTGCAGGCACGCGTCGATGCCTGCGGCGGTGCCGGCGCTGGTGATGATGCGGCCGTCCTGCACGAACAGCACGTCGGGGTCGACGTCGATCTGCGGGTACATCGATGCCATGGTGTGCGCGTACATCCAGTGCGTGGTGGCACGGCGCCCGTCGAGCACGCCGGCGGCGGCGAGGACGAATGACCCGCTGCACACGCTGAGCACCCAGGCGCCACGGGCGACGGCGGCGCGGGCCAGCTCGATCAGCCGCTGATCGATGTGCGCCCACTTCTGTCGCGGCAACGGGCAGAAGACCACCAGGTCGGCAGTGTGCGCGAACGACAGATCGTGCTCGACGTTCACCGAGAAGCCCAGCTTGGAGCGCACCGCGCCGGGCTGCGGCGCCACCACCCGGAAGTCGAAGTTCGGCACGCCGTCGTCGCTGCGGTCGAGCCCGAACGCCTCACAGGCGAGGCCGAACTCGAACGGCGCGAATCCGTCGTCGATGACGCAGGCGACCGTCTTCATGGCGTCCTCCTCGGCGCTTGGTATTGGCAGGATTCCTGCGAATGGTGTCTTGACAGCCACTCGTGACCAATTGGCTCTGATCGTAGCATTTCTGCCATGTTCATCGCCATCCTTCTTCTCGCTCTCGTCCTCTGGGCCGCGGTGGCCACCGTCGTCGAGTGGCGTCGGGACGGCTACCGTGCCGTGCCGACCGACTGGTCGCGCGTGGCAGGGATCGACCCTTCGCAGCGACCGGAAGCCACCACCCTGTACCGCTGACTCCGCGCGGACCCGCGTCGGCTCAGTCGGGGAGCGGCTCGCCCCGGTAGAGCGCCTCGAATGTGTCGAGCGTGCGGTTGATGTCGTGCACGGCGACGCCGTCGAGCGACGCCCTCTGCATCCGCTCGTACTCCTGCGGCACCGCCGTCAGTACCCGGGTGAGTTTGTCGGCGAGGTCGTCGACGTCGCCGGGCTCGAACAGGTAGCCGTTCTCGCCGTCGTGCACCAGGTGCGGCAGCGCGACCGCGTTGGCGCCGACCACCGGCAGCGCCGAGGCCATCGCCTCCATGGTGGCGATGGACTGCAGCTCGGCGATCGAGGCGATCGCGAAGACCGAGGCGCGGGAGTACAGCTCGCGCAGCTCGTCGTCGCTGACCTGGCCGTGGAAGGTGACCCTGCCGCCGAGTCCGAGTTCGTGCGCCAGGTGCTCCAGGCTCTTGCGCTGGTCGCCGCCGCCGACGATGTCGAGGTGCGCGTCGACGTCGGGACCGAGCTTCGTGAGTGCGCGGAGCAGCACATCCACCTGCTTCTCGGCGGTCAGGCGGCCGACGAAGATGACGCGCTGCTTCTCCCGCGGCCCGATCACCGGACGGTAGTGCGACCGGTCGATGCCGCAGCTGATCGGCACGACGCCCTGGATGTCGATGGTGCGCTCGAGGAAGTCCGCGGCCTTGCGCGTCGGGGTGGTCACCGCGCGCGCCATCTCGAAGGTGCGCTTGGCGTCGGCCCACGCGAGCTTGAGCACGATGTCGTCCACGAACTTCGGCATGGTGGTGTGATCGAGGATGTTCTCGGCCATGACGTGGTTCGTGGCGACGACCGGGATGCCGCGTTCGCGGGCGATCCGCATCAGACCGCGGCCGATGATGATGTGCGACTGGATGTGCACCACGTCGGGCTTGACCTCGTCGAGCACCTTGCGGGCGTAGTGCTTGGACCGCCACGGCCACACGAAGCGCAGCCAGTCGTGCGGGAGCCAGCGGACCGACGGCAGCCGGTGCAGCGTCATCGGCTGCCCCTCGATCGTCTCGGTGTGCGTCGCCGAGCGGCGGTACGCGGTGTTCGGCGCGACGACGTGCACGTCGTGTCCGCGCTGCACGAGTCCGGCGGCGAGGCGCTCCGCGAAACGGGCGGCTCCGTTGATGTCGGGCGCGAACGTGTCGCAGCCGATGAGGATCTTCAGAGGACGGGCGTCGGAAGCCGGGGCCTGGTCGCCGGGATGGTCGTCGGAAGATGTCACGGAGGGGCTGCCTATCTGTAGCTCTCGGGGTTCGGTTGCCACGCTGGGGCACAGTCACGCCACGCCGTGGTCGCGGGTGGCGCTGGCAACTCTACCCGAGCAGCCTGCGGGAACGAGGGAGGCGGGCCGCCGCTCCCAGCCGGGGCCGGGCTCGCTCACGTAGCGTGAGGTCATGCGCCTGATCTCCTCCGCCGACCCGGCCCTGTGGATCCCCGTCACCGAGTCGTTCGGGCTGCGCGGCCGTCGGCACCGCAAGGCCGCGATCCGGATGCTGATGGGCCAGGCCCGCGCCGCCGTGGGCGGCGAGGCCAGGCCGGGGTCGCGGTTCGGCGCGTGGGTCGCCAGCCAGGCCGCGCCGCTCGCGATGCGCAAGGCTGACGGCCGCGTGTTGGCCTGGACGTGGCGCGCCGAGCCGGAGCTCGTGGTCGCGATGGCGACCGTGCAGCAACTGACACCGCAGCTGCGCACGGCGCGGGCCATGATGCCGATGGAGTACGACGACACCGAGAGCTTCCCGACACCGCTGGGCGCGGGCGAGAAGCTGCTCATGCCGATGCCCCCGAACCCGGGGTCGCCGCCGACGGCGACGTACACGTGGGACACCGGTACGCACCTGGTGACGCTCACCGCCGTGTGCAGCGATCGCGAGCGGTTCGGAACGCTCGAGCCGGCGCTGGATGCGCTGGCGCGCAGCATCCGCATCGCCGACGACCTGACCACGGGCGAGGGGGACGTGCTGCGGCTTCCGCCAGCCTGAGCGCAGCGCGTCATCGGCAGCAAGCGGCGCGGTACTCTCAGGAGCAGCGGGAGCCGGCCGCTGGACGCCGCGGCCCGCCGCACACCGGGCCGAGGGAGCGACCATGCAGGACATCGTTCTGACGATCCTCACGGCGGCCGCCCTCGGCACGCTCGCCCACACCCTGCGGGTGCCACCCCTCGTGGGCTTCCTGATCGCCGGGTTCCTGCTGGGCGGGGTCGGGCTGGAGCCGTTCGCCGGGTTACCGCAGCTGGCGGAGATCGGCGTCGTCCTGCTGCTCTTCACAATCGGCCTCAAGTTCGATCTCCGCTCCCTGCTGCGGCCGGAGACGTACGGCACCGCCACGATCCACCTGGTGCTGCTCACGCTGATCGGCATGGGCACTGTCGGCCTGCTGGCGGCGGTCGCGCTGGGCTCGCTCGAGGGTGGCTGGCGCGAGGCTGCCGTGCTCGGGTTCGCCCTGTCGTTCTCCTCCACGGTGCTGTGTGTGAAGGTTCTGGAGGACCGTTCCGACGACGGGTCGTTCTACGGGCAGACCGCGATCGCCATCCTGGTGACGCAGGACATCATCGCCGTCGCCTTCCTCACGGCGAGCGCGTCGGAGCCGCCAAGCCCGTGGGCGCTGCTGCTGGTGCTGCTGATCCCGGCATCCTGGCCGCTGCGTCGCGTCCTGAACCACTTGGGCCACGGCGAGCTGCTGGTGCTCTTCGGGGTTGTCATGGCCCTCGGACCCGGCTACTTCGCGTTCAGCGCGCTCGGAGTCAAGGGCGACCTCGGCGCCCTCGTGATGGGACTGCTGTTCTCGACCCATCCCCGCGCGATCGAGCTCTCCAAGGCGCTGTTCAGCGTCAGAGAGCTCTTCCTGGTCGGATTCTTCGTGATGATCGGAATGACCGCGACTCCGACCTGGGTGGACCTCCTGCTCGCGGTCGGCCTCTGCGTGGTGCTGCTGCCGATCACCTTCGTCGGATTCGTCGTGCTCGGGCGGATGTTCGGCCTGCGCAACCGCACCACGATCCGCACGAGCCTGGTGCTGAGCAACTTCTCCGAGTTCTCGATCATCGTGACCGCCGTCGGCGCCGCGGGCGGGCTGGTCTCGCAACGCTGGCTGACGATCGTGGCGGTCGCCGTACCCCTGAGCATGGTCGTCTCCTCGCTCGTCAACACACGCAGCCTCAACCTCACGGACGCCCTCAGCAACCGCCTGCCCGAGCAGGACGTCAGCCGCCTGCGGCTGGCCGACCGGCCGATCGACACCAGCGACGCCGACGTCGTCGTACTGGGCATGGGGCGGGTCGGGCGCGCCGCGTACACGCGGCTGGCCGAGGCGGGCGGCCTGAAGCCGCTCGGCGTCGACAACGACCACCTCGTGGTGCTGAGGCTGAAGAGCGAGGGATACAACGTGGTCGAGGGCGACGCAACCGACCACGAATTCTGGAGGCGCATCGTCGCCGGCGGCTTCGTCAGGACTGTCCTGCTGGCGATGCCGATCCACGACTCGAACATGTTCGCCCTGGCTCAACTGCGCGCCGCCGGGTTCGACGGGCGGATCTCCGCCGTCGCGCAGCATCAGGATCACCTCGAGCACCTGTCGCGCGAGGGTGTGGGCGCCGTGGTGAACATCTACGGCGGCGCCGGCGCGGCGCTGGCCGACGCCACGCTGGAACTCCCCCTCGACGACGAGTGAGGTCCGCCGCTGCGGCCGCTCAGATCCGTACGTCGCCGGCGAGGTGCACCTTGATGCCCATGCCGTCGAACATCGCCGCCTTGGCGATGAGGGCCTTGTCGGCCGTCTCGGCGTCGGGGGCGTAGACGACCTGGGCATGGTTGGCCTTGTGCCGTGCCATGAACTGGTCGCGGGTCTGGCCGTGCAGCACCACGTGCGCGATCGGCCACTCCGGGTTGGTGGCGTTCTTGCGTCGCTGGGTCTCCTCGTCCGGCAGCTCGATCACCGAGCCGCGGAACAGGTCCGCCTGCAGGATGCCGTCGGCGATGTACACGCGCGAGACGACGATCTCACCCGGCTTCGAGACGCCGTTGATGGTCGAGCCGCCGGCAGGGAAGAAGACGTGTCCCTGCCGCCAGCCCTCGGCCTTGTCCCAGCCGCCGAGGTGCGAGGCCGGCACGGAGCCGGAGATCTCGTACACCCACACGAACTGCCCGTCGTACTCCTCGCCCCAGCGCACGTCGTGCAGGGTGTTGTCCGGTACGAGGCCCATGGCCCGCCACACCCGGTCGGTCACCAGCGCGTCCACCGCGACGCCCTCGTCTGCCTCGTTGAAGTGCGGGAACGCGCGTCCGGCGAACAGCTCGCGCAAGCCGTCGCGGGACAGCACCGGCGGGCGCTCGGTCGAGTTCAGGATCCCCTCGGCGAGATCGGATGCCGGCACGAGGTCCTTCAGCCCCTGCTGATACTGGATGCCGACGGCATCCAGTCCGAAGTCGTCGGCGATGCGCAGGGCGGCGATGTACATCTTCAGCTGCCACTGCACCTGCTCACGGGTGAGCTCCGTCGCCGGGTCCTCGCCGTACTTGAAGGTCATGCCGCGGTCGGTGAGCCACGTGTAGGCGGCGTCGGCCTCCTCCTCTGTGACATTGAGCATCTCCGCGTACAGCGCGGACTGCGACAGCCGCTCCTTGTAGATGCCGGTGCGGTTGAGCAGCTCGTCGTCGAAGATCGCGTTGTACATGCCCATGCAGCCCTCGTCGAAGACGCCGATGATGGCCTTGTCGGCGAGCAGCTCCGCGGCAAGCGCACGCCCCAGCTCGGTCTCGGGGGTGTCGGGCAGCTCGGGAAGCGGGCGGACGTGCGAGGCGTCGTGGGTGATACGGCCGGTCTCGGTCCACTCCTTCAGGCCCGCGCGGAACCAGTCGTCGGTGAAGTCGACCGACCAGATCGTGGCGTACTCCTTGCCCATCTTGGTCAGGCCCGCGTTCAGGCCGAGGAGCCCGACGAGGCCGGGCCATTCGCCGGCGAAGTTGGCGACGGTGAGGATCGGGCCCTGGTGGGTGCGCAGCCCCGCGAGGACGTGGTGCGAGTACTGCCAGACCGCCTCGGCGACGATGAGCGGCGCATCGACGGGGATGCTCTTGAACACCTCGATGCCCATGCGCTGGCTGGAGATGAACCCGTGGCCGGTCGCGGGGTCGACGTCGTTGGCCCGGACGACGTTCCAGCCGAGGTCGTTCAGCACCCCGGTCACGCCCTTCTCGAGCTCGACCTGCGTCGGCCAGCCGGCGACGTTGGCGGACTCGCGCAGGTCGCCCGAAGCGATGAGGTAGGCCGTCTTCGGCGCGGATGCCGGGCGGGATGCCGGGGAGGGGAGGGTGTAGCTCATGGTGTGCTCCGGTTCTGGGATGGCGGTCAGTGGGTGTGCTGCTCGGCGGCGAGCTCGTGCACGACGTCCTTCGTGGCGTCGTAGAGGCGCAGGTAGCGGTCGAACAGCGCATCGTAGGCGGCGCGGGCGCCCGGGTCGGGGGTGATGGTCTCGGCCACCGGGTTCCAGTCGTCGATCCGCGGTTGCGCCTCGGCGGGGGCGGTGGCGGATGCCGCGAGGAACGCGGCACCGTAGCTCGCGCCGATGGTGGTCTGCGGAACCTGCTGCGCCAGCCCTGTGGCATCCGATACGGTCTGCAGCCACAGCCGCCCCTGCGTGCCGCCTCCGACCGCGACGATGCGCCGGATGTCGGCGCCGGCGGCGCGCATCGTCTCGACGTTGTGACGCACGCCGAGCGCCGTGGCCTCGAGGGCTGCGCGGTAGAGGTCGCCGCGGCCGTGCCGGAGGGTGAGGCCCGCGATGACGCCGCGTGCGTCCGGGTCCTGGATGGGGGTGCGCTCCCCGGCGAAATACGGCAGCATCACGAGTCCGCGGGCGCCGGGGCCGGAGGCTTCGGCCTCGGCGAGCAGCTGCGGGTAGTCGGCCGTGGTGAGCTCCTTGAGCCAGGCCGTCAGCGCACCGGAGGTGGACAGCCCGCCGGCGAGGTTGCGCGTGCCCGGGAACGCGCCGGCGGTGGTCCACATCGACGGCGTGCGCAACGTCTCCTCGCCGGTGGCGACGAGGAACATCGTCGTGCCGTACATGAGCATGAGGTCGCCAATGCCGTGCGCGCCGACGCTGACCGCCTCGGTCCATGCGTCGATGGTGCCGGCGATGACCGGGGTGCCGACGGGGATGCCAGTGACCTCCGCGGCCCCGGCAGTGACGGTGCCGGCGATGTCGCCCGCCCAGGCCAGCGGGGGCTGCTCGAGCGTGCCGGCGTACCGCTGCCACCACGGGTCGTGCCACTGCTCCCCCTCGATGTCGTACAGCGGGGAGACCTGGCTGGCGGACTGATGGTCGAGAACATAGGCGCCGGTGAGCTTCCGCGCGAGCCACGAGGCGGGCATGAACAGCCGGCGCGCACGGGCCCAGGCGTTCGGCTCCTCGTCGGCGATCCAGGCGATCTTGGGCCCGCCGGCCTGCGAGGTGAGTGTCGAGCCGCCCACACGGGTGATCTCGTCGTCTCCGAGCTCGCCGGTGAGGCGGGCGATCTGGGCGGTGGCGCGAGTGTCGACCCCGTACAGGATCGCCGGGCGCACCGGCTCGTCACGTTCGTCGGTCAGCAGGATGCACGGGCCCATGCCGCTGACGCCGACGGCGGTGACCTGGATGCGCTCATGGGTCCCTGAGCCTGTCGAAGGGCCGAGCAACTCCCGAGCGATCTGAACGAACTCGTCCCACCAGACGCGACCGTCCATCTCCACCCAGCCGGTGTGCGGTCGATCGACCTCGTGGCTGCGAGTGGCGCTCGCAAGGATCGTGCCATCTTCGGCGACGAGCACGCCCTTGCTGCTGGATGTGCCGATGTCGACGCCGAGTGTGCAGCGCATCTCGTCCTCCCTGACCGGTGTGTGACCTCGTCCACGATACGCGAAATCGATTTCATCACGCAATGCCGCACGAGTCGGCGGACCGCGGATCAGTCGCCGGCGGAAGCGGGGTGCAGCTCGCCGCCGAGCACGATGTTGCGGGGCGGTGCGTCTCCGCCGCGCACCCGCTCGAGCAGCATCCGCGCGGCCGTCATCCCCATCTCGCGGGCGGGCAGGCGCACGACGGTGACCGCCGAGGGCGAGAGGGTGGTGAACGGCAGACCACCGATGACGGCGACGGCGAGCCTCGGCGGTGTGAGCGCGTGTTCGCTGAGCACCTGGATCGCGCCCACGCCGATCAGGTTGTTGCCCGCGACGACGGCATCCGGCGGATCGGGCAGGGCGAGCAGCCGCTCCATCGCCTCGCGCCCGCCGTCGACCCGGAAGGAGGAGAACAACAGCAGCTCCCCGGGCGGTTCGACACCCGCATCGCGATGCGCCTGGCGCCATCCCTCGGCTCGCTCGGCGGCGGTCTCGATGTGTTCGGGCCCACCGATGTACGCCACGCGGCGGTGGGAACGCAGCAGGTGCGAGGCCGCCGCGTATCCGGCATCCCGATTCGCCATCACCACGCTGTCGATCTCGCGATCGGCGTGCCGGTCGACGGCGACGACGGGGCGGCCGGCCGACTGGATGGCGTCGAGGTCCGAGCGATCCGAGGCGGGCGCGAGGATCACGCCTGACATGTGCTCCGCGACCGCGATGCCCAGATACGTCGCCTCCTTGGCCGGCTCGGCGTCGGAGTTGCACAGCACCACCGAGTAGCCCGCTTCGGACGCCACGTCTTCGACGCCGCGCGCCAGTTCGGTGAAGTACGGGTTCTCGATGTCGGGGATGATCAGCCCGATCACCTCGGAGCTGCGCCGCCGCAGGGTGCGAGCCGTGCGGTTGGGCACGAACCGCAACTCCCGGGCCGCGGCCCGCACGGCGTCCACCTTCTCCGCCGACACACTCGTCCCGTTGAACACGCGCGACACGGTCGCCGGAGACACGCCGGCGGCGCGTGCGACGTCGTAGATCGTGGCCATGGCGGTCCTTTGCGTGATGGCGGGCGAGACTTCTGACATTACCGGCGTCTGGTCGTGTCCCACACGCGCCTCAGGCGTGCGCGCGCACCACGCGCGCGACCTCCTCGCGTCCGGCGTCGTCCGGCTCGGCGATCGCCATCCGGCAGTGCGCGTCGGTGACGCCGAGCACCCGGTAGCCCTCCTTCATGCGCGCCATGTCGCCGCCGATCAGCGCGACGACCTCGTCGACGGCATCCTGAGCCGCGGCGACGGCGGTGGCGTCGCCCGAGCGAGCCGCGTCCGCGAGCGCGCGGAACGGCTTCGGCGTCACCGCCGAGACCCCCGACACCACGCCCTGGGCACCCACCCGGACGGCGGCGACCAGGTCACGGTCGGCGCCGGTGTACAGGTCGAAGTCCTCGGGCACCACCGCGCGGTAGGCGGCGAGGTCGTCCAGGCTGAGCTCGCTGACCTTGGCGCCCACCACGTTCGGCAGCTCGGCGAGGCGCGCGAGCAGCTCGGGTGAGACGGGGTTGCCGCTGCGCGCCGGGTAGACGTACACGTACAGGCGCCCGTCGCCGACGGCATCCGACACCTGACGGAAGTAGTCGAACACCGCATCGTCGGTCGAGCGGAGGTAGTACGGGGTGAGCGCGGCGAACTCGCGCACCCCGAGGGCGCGAGCGACGCCGACCAGCCGCACCGCTTCGAACGCGCTGGGACGGCCGACGTGCACGATGACGCGCATCCGGTCGGCAAGCTCCTCCATGGCCGCAGACACGAGCGCGGTGAACTCGTCGACGTCGACCGCGGGAAACTCTCCGGTCGTGCCCAGCACGAACGCCCCCTCGTTGCCGGACTGACCGACGTAGCGGAAGATCGCGCGCGACCCCTCCGGATCGAGCGATCCGTCGCGGTGGAACGCGGTGGGGATCGCGGTGAGGATGTCGTAGCGGGTCACTTCTCGTTCTCCTTCTTGGCGCGGCGCCGGCGGCGCGGCATGGTGTCGTCGGGGTTGCGGACGGTCGAGGTCAGCAGATCCGGTTGAGCGGCGAGCTCGTCGCGAGCGGCGGCGAGCTGCGCGATGCTGGCGGTGTCGAGCACCGAGTCCTCGAGCGAGGCCCGCTGCGCCCGCGGCTTCCGCGCGGCGCGGACGGCCGGCATCACGATGGACAGCACCGCCAGCAGGATCAACGCGATGGCGATCGGGCTGACCACCTCGAAGAACGGCCGCGTCGGCAGGATCGCGAGGGTCCGCGCCAGGTTCTCCTCGGCCAGCGGCCCGAGCAGCAGGCCCAGCACCACGGGGCCGGCCGGCACCTGCATCCGCTTCAGCAGCACGCCGATCACGCCGAACACGAGCATCGTGATCACGGTCGACAGGCTGTTCGAGGTGGCGTAGGTGCCGATGATGCAGAAGATGAGGATGCCGCTCCACAGGTATGGCTGCGGCACGTCGAGCAGTTTCACCATGCCCTTCATCCGCACCAGGCTGAGCGCCAGCGACAGCAGCGTCGCGATGAGCATGATGCCGGCGATCGAGACGACGAGCTCCGGCCGGTTCGAGAACAGCGTCGGCCCGGGCGTGATGCCCCAGATGATCATCGACCCGATCATCACCGCCATCACCGAGTCACCGGGGATGCCGAGCGCCATCGTCGTGGTCAGCGACCCGCCGAGAGTGGCGCTGGATGCGGTGTCGGCGGCGGCCACTCCCTCGATCGAGCCCTTTCCGAACAGCTCGGGGTGCTTCGACACCTTGCGCGCCCGCTCCCAGCCGATCAGGCCGGCGATGTCGCCCCCGGCGGCGGGGATGAGGCCGACGCCGAGGCCGACGGCGCCGCCGACGGCGGTGGCCCTGCCGCCCTGACGCAGTTCCGACCCGTTCGGCCACCAACGCCCCAGGCTGGAGATGGGGCGGGTCCGCGACGCGCGGTGCGTGAGCAGCTGATCGAACAGTTCGGCGATGCCGAACAGCCCGATGATCACGGCGATGAAGTTGACACCCTCGACCAGTTCGAGGAAGCCGAACGTGAAGCGCTGGTCGGCGGTCGCCTGGTAGGTCCCGACCGTGCCGAGCATGAGTCCGAACAGACCGGCCAGGATGCCCTTCAACATCGACTTCGACGAGATGCCGATCATGATCGCGATGCCGAAGACGACCAGCGCGAACAGCTCGGGCGACTTGAAGTAGTCGCGGGCGAAGCTGGCGATCGGCACCGCCGCCACCGAGAACAGCACGAGGGAGGCGAGGATGCCGACGGCCGACACGATCGCCGAGATGGTGAGCGCGAGGCCCGCCCTGCCCTGCTTGGCCATCGGATAGCCGTCGAGGGTGGTGGCGATGGATGCCGGAGTGCCCGGCGTGTTGATCAAGATGGACGGCACCCGGTCGCCGAAGTTCGCCGCGACGTAGATCGTGAGCAGCACGGCCAGGCCCTGTACCGGCTCCAGCGTCATGGTGAAGCCGGCGGCGAGCGCCACCGCCATGGTCGCGGTGATGCCGGGGAACGCGCCCACCATGAAGCCGAGCACGAGCCCGACGCCCATGTACAGCAGGATCGACAGGTCGAGCAGGGACTGAATGCCCTCGACGAACGGGTTCACAGCGGGATCCTCAGGAGCATGCCGAACACGACGTAGACGAACGCGGTGACCACCACCGAATAGACGATCAGGCTCGGCCAGCGGCGGTGCCCGTAGACGAGCATCAGGGCTGCCATCAGCAGCCCGGCCGCGATCGGGAAGATCTCGATCCGGTAGCCGACCAGGATCACCGCGCCGAGCGACCACAGCGCGATGAACGCCACGGTGGTCGCGAGAGTGGCGGCCACCCGCGCGAGGCCTCCGGGCTGGATGCGCTCGACATCCTCGCGCTCCGGCGCCGGGCGCGTGACGGCGATCACGAGCAGCAGCACGGCGACCGTCACTGCCGAGACCCCCAGCACCATCGGCCAGAACCGGGCGTCGATCTGCCCGGCCGCGGCCTCACGGCGCAGCGGGATCTGCGTGGCCAGCACGAGGTAGCCCGCGGCGACCGCCAGGGCAATGGCCGCGAACGCGATCTCCAGGGGGCGGGATGCCGCCGCCCCCTGGTACTCGTCGTGGACGGCGTCGGCCATCAGCCCAGCAGGTCCTGGAACAGCGTGAACTGCTCGTCGACGTACTCGGTCCACTCCTCGGAGTCTCGGTAGACGATCAGGTTCCCGGCGTCCTCCTGGAACTTCTGGTACCCCTCCGACTCGACGGCCTCCTTGATCGCGGACTCGAGCGTGTCGTGCACGTCCTCCGGCAGGCCCTGGGGCGCGTAGATGCCGCCCCAGCCGCCGAACTCGACCTTCTCGCCGACGGCCTCCTCGACGGTCGGGACGTCCTCGGCGTCCGGGTGGCGCTCGTCGTGCATGACGGCGAGGATGCGCACCGCCTCGCCCTGTGCGAGCGCCTCGCCCAGTCCCGAGACCGCGGCGACGGTCTCGCCGGATGCCGCGGCCGAGACGGCCGTGGCGCCGCCGTCGTACGGCACGGGGGTGAACTGCGCGCCCGTGGCTTCACCGAGGCCGAGCGTCGCCGCCTCCCAGATCGAGCCGGCACCGGAGTTGGCGACCGTGACCGCGCCTGTCTCGGCCTTGGCGATGAGGTCCTCGAGCGATTCGATGCCGCTGTTCGCCCCGACGGTGATGACACCCGGGGCGAGCATGATCTGGCCCAGCAGGTCGTAGTTCTCGGGCAGGACGTTCGCATCCTGCGTGGTGTTGAGCATGGCGATCTCGACGGGTGCGAAGCCGATGACGTATCCGTCCGGCTTCTGCGAGCCGACGTACTCCATCGCGAGGGCACCGGCGGCGCCGGGCATGTTCTCGGGGATGACGCTGACGTCGAGGATCTTCTCCAGCTCGGTCGCGAGTGCCCGCGAGGACAGGTCGGAACCACCGCCGGGGTTGGCCTGGATGATGAGGCGGATGTCCTTCTCGGGGTAGCTCGACGCGGCCTCCCCCTCCTCCACCTTGGTGCAGCCGGCCAGGACGACGACGGTTGCGGCGACGGCCGCCAGCGCTGCGGCGGCTCGGGTCTTGCGGATGCGGGGCATCGTTGCTCCTCGGTGCGTGGGCCGACCGGGTTGTCGACGCGCCCGAGCGTAGCAGTGTCGACTGTTAACAGTCAACACTGAGGCCACACAGATGGCCGGACGATGGCGCCCGGCTCAGCGCGGCCGGTGCTCCAGTTCGCTCAGCATCCGGTCGCGCGCGCCGTCGAGGTGCGCGGTGAGCACCTTCGCCGCCTTCGCCGGCGAGCCGCTGCGCATCACGTCGAGCAGCAGAGCGTGATCGGAGGCGGATTCGTGCAGGTCCTCGTCGTGGTTGATGGTCACCTCGAGCAGGGCCGAGAACGTGGGGAGGTACTGCCGCCACACCCCCTCCAGACGGGGGTGGTCGGCGAGCGCGTAGATCTGGGTGTGGAACTCGAGGTCGGCGGTGACGAAGGCGGGGTGGTCACCGGCATCCGCCGCCTCCGCCATCGTCTCGACCGCACGGGTGATCGCCTCCCAGCGCGCCGGATCCTTCTCGCGGATCGCGCGGCTCAGGGCGAGCTGCTCGAGCGCCCCGCGCAGGCTGTACAGCTGGTCGACGTCATCCTTGCTGAGCCCCACGACGTAGATGCCGCGCGGGCGGTGCACCTCGACGAGCTTCTCGAAGTTGAGCTGCGTGATCGCGTCACGGATCGGTCCGCGGCTGACCGCGAACTCCTCGGCGAGACCCTCCTCGGTGATGCGTTCGCCCGGTGAGAGTTCCCCGTGCACGATCCGCCGGCGCAGCACCCTGGTCACCTGCGCGCCGAGCGACTCTCCGCGCTTCACGTCCTCCGACACGCGCCCTCCCTCTGTCGACTGTTGACAGAGTACAGGGCGCGTGCCGAGGTGCTACTTCGTCGCCTTCTCGTACGCCCGCATCGCGGCATCCTGAGCGTCGGAGAGCGCCTCTTCCGGCGTCTTGTCGCCCAGCAGCGCGGCGGTGATCGCGTTGTTCAGCTCGTTCTGGATCTCCTGCCCGGCCGGCGAGGAACCGAACGATTGCCCGTACTCGACCACCTCGTAGTACGTCGAGATCACCTGGTCGAACCCGGCGTTGCCGCTCTCGACGACCCACTCGTCGCGGATCGCCTTGTCGGACTCCGGCGAACCGGTGAACAGGCCGGTGTTGACGCCGCCGTCGGCCTTCCGCGTCTCGGCGCGGGCCTCCCCGGCCGCCATCCACGCGTCGTCCGATGTCAGGTGCACCATCCAGGCGCACGCGGCCGCGGGGTTCTTCGCCCCCACCGGGATGACGAACGCCGTGCCCGACGCCACCGAGAACGGTTCACCGTCTGCGTTGCGGAACGGCACGGCCTCGAGGTCGAGCTGGTCCATGTACGGCGACAGCACGTTCGGGTACCACTGCGCGTTCACCTGCGCCCCGACCTGCCCGGCGACGAACTGGTTGTTCTCGCCGAAGGTGTCGAACGAGTCGGTGAAGCTCTTCACCGCGGCGAAGCCGCCCTGCGCGTCGGTGATCTTCTTCAGCATCTCGATGCCGGCGATGTTGCTCTCGTCGTCCAGCGTGGGCGCGCCCTTGTCGTCGTTCAGCTGCCCGCCCATGCCGAGAATCCACAGTCCGCCCTGCCCGGTGGCAACCGGGTCGAATCCCAACCGCGTGGGCACGCCGCCCGACTCCTGGTACATCTTGCCGATCGCCTCGAGCAGCACGCCGGGCTTCGAGGTGTCGATCTGGTCGGCGGTGACGCCGGCCTCGTTCATCACCTTCTTGTTCAGCAGGATCGCCGGCGGCTGGTAGAACTGCGGCACCGCCCAGATGGCGTCCTCGTAGGCGACGTCGTCCACCACGAACGGGTACCAGTGCTCGCGCGGCTCCACGTCGTGCGCGGCGAAGCACTCGTCCAGCGGCAGGATGAGATCCTGCGCCGCGTACGTGGTGACGTATCGCCGATCCATCTGCACCACGTCGGGCACGTCGCCGCTGGCGAGGCGGGTGGTGAACTTCTGCGCGTCGAACGCAGTGGCGTCGAGGTCGATCTCCACGCCGTCCAGCTGCTCGGCGGCGTAGTCGAGCCGGGACTGGCCGACGTCGTCGGCGTTCTCGAAGCCCCACGCCTTGAGCGTGCCGGTCGGGTCGGCACCGAAGTCGGCCCCCTCGGCCTGCTCCTCGGCACCTCCTCCGCCACAGCCTGCCAGCACCACGACGGATGCCGTCAGCGCGGCGATCCCCAGAATGCGCGTGCGCATGTCATTCCCCTTTCGTTCCCACTCATCCCTTGCGACCCTGCGTCGCGACACCCTCGATGAAGTACCTCTGCCCGAAGGCGAAGAGGATGAGCATCGGGAGCGTGACGACGAGGGACGCGACCATGACGTACTGATAGTCGCCGTGTCCGCCCGCGGTCGGGCTGTATTTGGTCATCGCGTACGCGATGCCCAGCGGTGCGGTGAACTCGTCCACCGAACCGGCGTTCAGGTAGATCAGCGCGGCCTGAAGGTTGTTCCAGCTGGCCTGGAACTCGAACAGGAACACGATGATGAATGACGGGATCGACAGGGGCATGGCGATGCGCCAGAACAGCCCCCAGTAGCCCGCGCCGTCCAGTCGAGCGGCCTCGAACAGCTCCCGCGGCAGCCCGAGGAAGAACTGCCGTTGCAGGAAGATGTAGAACGCGGAGCCGAACAGGTTCATCCCCCACAGCGGCACCCAGGTGCCGAGGAACCCGGTCTGTTTCCAGATCAGGTAGATCGGGATCATGGTGACCGCGCCCGGCAGCATCATCGTGGCCAGCACCAGCCCGAACAGCAGCTTCCGGCCCGGGAAGCGGAAGTACGCGAAGCCGAAGGCGACGATCGAACTCGAGATCGACACGGCGGTCGCGGCGAGCAGCGCGATGGCGATGCTGTTCCACATCCAGCTCATCAGCGGCAGCTGGTTCCACACCTCGACGTAGTTCTCGGGCATGACGGTCTTCGGGATCAGCGCGTTGTCGAAGACCTCGCCGCGCGGCTTGAGGCTCGCGGCGATCAACCAGACCAGGGGGTAGAGGAAGACCAGCGTGAAGCCGATGAGCACCCCGGTCAGCAGGACGCGTGAGAGCAGGCTCTTCGGCTGGGAGATGCGGCGCCGCCACTTCGAGCGCCCGGGCAGCGTGGTGGCGGTGACCGTTTCGGGGCCCTGGTCGGGTTCGCCCGTGCGCGGAACCATCCGCAGCGAGGAGGCCATCAGCGCTCCCCCTCGTAGTACACGAAGCGGTTGCCGAACTTCACCTGAATGACCGTGACGATCATGATGATCACGAACAGCAGCCAGGCCATGGCCGCGGCGAAGCCGAAGTCGAACTGGCGGAACGCCTGCTGGAACAGGTAGATCGCGTAGAACAGCGACGCCTCCGGCGACGAGTTGCTCTGATCCCGCCAGAACAGGATGAACGCCTGGTCGAACACCTGGAACGCCGCGATCGACAGCACGATGACGTTGAAGAACATCGCGCCCGAGATCATCGGCAGCGTGATCGCGAAGAAGCGCCGCACAGGCCCCGCACCGTCGAGCGCGGCCACCTCGTACAGCTCGGCCGGCACGTTCTTCAGCGCAGCGAGGAAGATCACCATGGTGCCGGCGACCGTCCAGAGGGTCATGATCACGATGCTCGGCTTGACCCAGGCGGGGTCGACGAGCCACTGCGGCCCCTCGATGCCGAACAGGCGCAGGAACTGATTGACGGCACCGTTGTTGCCGTTCAACAGCAGGAAGAACATCGCCGCCGTGGCGACCGGCGGCGTCATCTTCGGCAGGTAGTACACCGTGCGGAAGAAGCCGGCACCTCGGCCGACCCGGTTGAGCAGCATCGCCAGCACGAGTGCGAACACGATCTCCAACGGCACCGCGAGCACCGCGTAGAACAGTGTGTTGCCGAGCGAGACCGCCACTCGCGGATCCTCGAAGAGCCGCGCGTAGTTGTCGACGCCGGTCGGCCGGGCCGTGTTGGTGGCGAGGTTGTAGTCGCCGAACGAGATGTACAGGCTGTAGACCATCGCGCCGGCGGTGAAGACGAGGAACCCGATGATCCATGGGGAGATGAACAGGTAGCCGGCGATCGCCTCGCGCCGGTCGTAGCGGTCGCGCCCTGGAGCACGAGTCCTCTCCATGGTCCTCTTGGTCCCCGCCACTGCACACCCCCCTGTCCGGCCGTGCCCTCATCCTCGGGTCGGGGTGTGAGAGACGACGAGGCCCTTGCCCAAGTGAGGGCAGTTGTGCAAGCCCCCTGCCTTCTGATGGCCGTTCGATAAGATCGATTCACGCGCTTCTCGGCGTTTCCGCAGCCGAGCGCCCGCATTCTGAGCACGGTCACCGTCGATTCGGCGACGCCGATCGACACCTCTCAGCGACCCTCCGACCGTGTCTCGCCCGACACGTGAAGGAGGACGATGATGACGACACTCTCGGCGCTGCCCAGCCCCCGCCACCGCAGCACCGACCTGCTCACGCGGCCGGACGTGCTGCTCGACGGAGGGCTGCTGCATCTCGTCCACGACGACGTCACCCCGTGGCAGGCGCGGATCGACGACCTGCGCGTCACCGCCGACGCTCTGGACGCAGCGGGTATCCCGGTGCTGCTGATCCGGCGCGACCGGTCCACGCCCGCACTGGTCGTCGACGCGGAGCACCGGCGTGCGGTGGTGGACGCGCTGCGTGAGCACCTTCCCGCCGATCCGTTCTACGTCAAGGCGAAAGGACTCCCGCCGGTGCCCGTGGAGGACGCCGCGCCGCCGGCATCCGCTCCGTCCGCTCTGCGGGTGTACCGACCCCGCATCACCCCGCAACGCACCCTGCGATACGGGACGAGCCTGGCCGCCCGCATCGAGTTCTGGAGGTTCGGGGACCAGTTCGTCGAAGCCCCGGCCGACAACGCGCTGACCCGCGACGTCATCCCCGCCGCCGACCTGCGGTACGCGACCGTGCAGCGGTACGGGCGATCGTGGCGCACGCTGGACGGGATGTTCGACGCGCACCCGGACGAGTTCCGTGAGGACGTGGACATCGTGTTCTCGTGGGTGGACGGATCCTCCACCGACTTTCAACGGCAGCGGGCCGCGCAGCTCGCCGCGCATGTGGTGGGTGAGGGCGATGACGGGCCGGCGCGCTACCGGCACGTCGACGAGCTCCGCTACGCGCTGCGCAGCGTGCACATGTACGCACCGTGGATCCGGCGGATCTTCATCGCCACCGACTCACCGGCGCCGCGCTGGCTGGCCGACCACCCGAAGGTCAGGATCGTGCGCAGCGAGGAGTTCTTCGCCGACCCGTCGGTGCTGCCCACGCACAACTCGCACGCGGTGGAGGCGCAGCTGCACCGCATCCCCGGGCTCTCGGAGCACTTCCTGTACTCGAACGACGACATGTTCTTCGGGCGGATGGTCGAGCCGGAGCTGTTCTTCACCCCGGCCGGCACGACCAAGTTCGTGGAGAGCGAGGTGCGCATCGGTGTCGGCGACCCGCTGACGGAGCGCAGCGGCCACGACAACGGGCTGCGCGTGAATCGCGCGCTGCTACGGGAGCGCTTCGGTCGCACCATCGTGCGCGACCTCGAGCACTGCGCGGCGCCGCTGCGGCGCAGCATCCTGTTCGAGATGGAGGAGGCGTTCCCGGAGGAGTTCGCCCGCACCGCCGCGGCGCGGTTCCGGTCGGTGTCGGACATCTCGGTGACGAACAGCCTGTACCACTACTACGCGATGTTCACCGGACGGGCCGTACCCACCACCGAGGCGCGGGTCCGCTACGTGCAGACGACCATCACGGGCGCACTGGAGCGCATCCACCGGCTGACCGAGCGCACCGATCTGGACATGTTCTGCCTCAACGATGGGTGGGAGACCGAGGTCCCCGAGCAGCTGCGGATGCGGGCCGTGCGGCACGCGCTGGAGCGACTGTTCCCGATCAGGGCGCCGTGGGAAAAGTCCGACGAGATCGCCGGGTCGGGAGCGGATGCCGCGGGCGCGGCCACCGGCTGACGCCGGCGCTCAGCGGCGGCCGGGGTCCGGCCGATCCTCGTCGGCGCGGGGTGCGGCGTCGGGGCGGCCGGCATCGCTGTCCTGAGCCGTCGGCACGATCCGCGGCCGCCACAGCATGAGCTCGGTGGAGCGGCGGATGCGACGCCCGGACGGCAGTGTGATGACCTGGCCGGACGCCCCGGCGGCGAACACGCGCACGCCGGGGCGGTTCTCCCGCTCGGCGCGCAGCGCGCTCTCCAGCTCGGTGACGCGGCGGCGCAGCATCCGCACCTCGTCCTCCAGATCGAGGAGCTTGGCGATGGCGGGCAGGCTCATCCCCTCGCCGGACATCCGGGCGACCTCGCGCAGCTGCTGCACGTTGCGCAGCGAGTAGCGGCGCGAACCGCCGCGGGTGCGGCCCGGCACGACCAGGCCGATGCGGTCGTACTGGCGCAGCGTCTGCGGGTGCATGCCGGCCAGCTCCGCCGCGACGGCGATCGCGAAGAGCGGTGCATCCTCGTCGTCCGGGGTCATCCTCGCCACCTCGCTCCGCTCAGCCTCGCGCCTTGGCCATCAGATCGGCGCGCGGGTTCTCCTTGGGTTCGAGCTCATGGAACCGCTCGAGCGACTCACGGGCGGCGCCGTCGAGGTGCGACGGGACGACCACCTGCAGTTCGGCGAGCAGGTCGCCGGTGCCCTTGGCGCTCGTGATGCCCCTGCCCTTGACCCGCAGCACCCGCCCGGACGGGGTGCCCGCGGCGACGCGCAGCTTGACGACGTCGCCGCCGAGGGTGGGGACCTCGATGGTGGCGCCCAGCGCGGCCTCGGTGAACGTGACGGGCACCGTCACGCGCAGGTTGAGCCCCTCACGGGAGAACACCGGGTGCTTGCGGACCTTGACTTGCACGACGATGTCGCCGGGTTCGCCGCCGTCGGGCGACGGCCGGCCGCGGCCGCGGAGGCGGATCTTCTGCCCGTCGGCGACGCCGGCGGGGATCTTCACCTTGAACGGCTTGCCGTCCTCGGACTGGAGCGTGATCGTCTCGCCCTGCGCCGCCGTGACGAAGTCGATGGTCGTGCGTGCCGTGACGTCGGCGCCGCGCTGCGGACCGCCGAAGCCGCGGTAGCCGCCCGACGTCTGGCCGAACCGACCGGAGCCGAACGTGCTGCCGCCCTGGGTGAACATCGAGAAGATGTCATCGAAGTCGGCGGTCTGCCCGCGTCCCTGACCGAACCGGCTGAACACGTCCTCGAACCCGCCCGCGCCGCCGGAGCCGGGTGCGGTGAAGCGGGCACCCGACCCCATGGCACGGATCTCGTCGTACTCGCGACGCTGCTCGGGGTCGCTCAGGACGCTGTACGCCTCACTGATCTCCTTGAACTTCGTCTCGGCCGCGGTGTCGCCCGGGTTGGCATCCGGGTGGTACTTGCGGGCGAGCTTGCGGTACGTCTTCTTCAGCTCGGCGTCGGAGACGTCCTTCGAGACGCCCAGCGTCTTGTAGAAGTCCTTGTCGAACCAGTCCTGGCTAGCCATCGATCACCTACTCCGCAGGGACGGCGACGACGACCTTCGCAGGACGCAGTTCGACATCTCCGAGCCGGTAGCCGACCTCGACCACCTCGAGGATGGTCGACGTGGTGGCGCCCGGGGTGGGCTGCTGGAAGATCGCCTCGTGATGCTGAGGGTCGAACTCCTCGCCCTTCTCGCCGTAGGCGACCACGCCGAGCCGTTCGACGACCGTGCGCACCTTCTCGGCGATCGCGGCGAACGCGGAGCCCTCCGCGAGGTCGCCGTGCTGCTGCGCCCGGTCGAGGTCGTCCAGCACCGGGATGAGGCCCTTGGCGGCCTCGCCCTTGGCACGCGCGATCTCGATGTGGCGCTGCTCCTCGGTACGCCGACGGTAGTTGGCGTACTCCGCCTGCAGCCGCTTGAGGTCGTTGAGCAGCGCGTTCTCGGCGTCGGCGATGCCGGCATCCGGGTTGCTGTCGGGGGTGGTGGCGTCCTCGACCGGCCCGCCGTCGGCGGGGGCGGCGTTCAGGATGTCCTCGACCGTGAGGTCGTCGTCCGATCCCTCCGCCGCGGCGGCCTCGGTCGAGTCGGGGTTCACCTGCGGCTCGGGGCCGGATGCCGCAGCATCCGACCCCGCACCCTCAGGCTGAACCTCGTCGTTGTTGTCGTCGAAGTTCTTGTCCGTCATGATTACTTCTTCTCTTCGTCCTCGTCCACGACCTCGGCGTCGATGACGTCCTCGTCGTCAGACGTGGCGTCACCGGCCGGAGTCTCGCCGTCAGCGCCGGACTCGGTCCCTGCGCCTGTCGCAGCGTCCGCCTGACCCTGAGCGTAGATCGCCTCGCCGAGTTTGGTCTGCGACTGCGACAGCTTGTCGAAGGCGGACTTCACCGCCTCGTCGTCCTCGCCGGCCAGGGCGGTCTTGAGGGCGTCGACGTCGCCCTGCACCTCGGACTTGACGTCCTCGGGCAGCTTGTCCTCGTTGTCCTTGATCAGCTTCTCGATCGAGTAGGCGAGAGTCTCGGCCTGGTTACGGGTCTCGGCGGCCTCGCGGCGCTTCTTGTCCTCCGCTGCGTGCTCCTCGGCCTCGCGCACCATGCGGTCGATGTCTTCCTTGGACAGCGACGAGCCGCCGGTGATCGTCATCGACTGCTCCTTGCCGGTGCCCTTGTCCTTGGCGGACACGTGCACGATGCCGTTGGCGTCGATGTCGAAGGTGACCTCGATCTGCGGGATGCCGCGCGGAGCGGGGGCGATGCCGGTGAGCTCGAAGGTGCCCAGCGGCTTGTTGTCGCGGGTGAACTCACGCTCACCCTGGAAGACCTGGATGGCCACGGACGGCTGGTTGTCGTCAGCGGTGGTGAAGGTCTCGCTGCGCTTGGTCGGGATGGCCGTGTTGCGCTCGATGAGCTTGGTCATCATGCCACCCTTGGTCTCGATGCCGAGGCTCAGGGGGGTGACGTCGATGAGCAGCACGTCCTTGCGCTCACCCTTCAGCACACCGGCCTGCAGGGCGGCGCCGACGGCGACGACCTCGTCCGGGTTCACGCCCTTGTTCGCCTCCTTGCCGGTCTCGCGCTTGACGAGCTCGGCGACGGCGGGCATACGGGTCGAGCCGCCGACCAGCACCACGTGGGCGATGTCGGACACCTTGATGCCGGCCTCGCGGATGACGTCCTCGAACGGCTTCTTGGTGCGGTCGAGGAGGTCCTTGGTGAGGTCCTCGAACTTCGCGCGGGTGATGGTCTCGGACAGCGAGACGGGGCCGCTCTCGGTGAGCGACAGGTAGGGCAGGTTGACGCTCGTGCTGGTCGAGGAGCTGAGCTCCTTCTTCGCCTGCTCCGCGGCCTCCTTGAGTCGCTGCAGGGCGATCTTGTCGCCAGAGACGTCGACGCCGGTGGTCTCCTTGAACTGCTTGATCAGGTAGTCCACGACGCGCTGGTCCCAGTCATCGCCGCCGAGGCGGTTGTCACCGGCGGTGGCGCGCACCTGGATGGTGGAGAAGTCGTCGTCCTTGCCCACCTCGAGCAGGGAGACGTCGAAGGTTCCACCACCGAGGTCGAAGACCAGGATGAGCTCGTCCTCCTTGCCCTTGTCGAGGCCGTAGGCGAGGGCGGCGGCGGTCGGCTCGTTGATGATGCGGAGCACGTTCAGGCCGGCGATCTCGCCGGCCTCCTTGGTGGCCTGACGCTCGGCGTCGTTGAAGTACGCCGGGACGGTGATGACGGCATCCGTCACGGTGTCACCGAGGTAGGACTCCGCGTCGCGCTTCAGCTTCTGCAGGATGCGCGCGGAGATCTCCTGCGGGGTCCACTTCTTGCCGTCGACGTCGAACTTCCAGTCGGTGCCCATGTGGCGCTTGACCGACGAGATGGTGCGGTCGACGTTGGTGACGGCCTGACGCTTCGCGGTCTCACCGACGAGCACCTCGCCGTCCTTCGTGAAAGCGACGACCGAGGGGGTGGTGCGAAATCCCTCGGCGTTGGCGATGACCTTCGGCTCGCCGCCCTCGAGGACGCTGACGACGGAGTTCGTCGTACCGAGGTCGATACCGACAGCACGTGCCATGTGATTCTCCTTCTTGTTGAAGCCAAGTCTTCTGCGGCTGGTCACGGGGCGACTCCGTGAAACCTGAGCCGCGATGACTCAAGACTACGCCCGGGTGGCGGATGCTGTCAACAAAGTTGATATGAGGAGACTCAAGTTCGGGTAAGGTCAGGCCAGGAGCCGCCCCCACTTCGCATCGAGAAGCGGCGCCCCGGCGAGCACCAGGCAGTGCCAGAGGGTGACCGCGACGGAGTCCAGCACGGGCACGCCGCTGCGGTCCTCGACCTCCGCCGCGATGGGCGCGCCGTACAGGTTCGTGCAGAGGTATACCAGCGCGGCGGGGCCGGCTTCGGCCAGGTCGAGGGACGGCGCCACCAGGCTCTCGGGCACGACCCGCCCGAACGACTCGTTGTCGCTCAGGCCGAGCGCCCGGTGCCCGGTCACGGCGATGCCGTGCTCCGCGTACCGTGCGGCGACCTGCTCGTTGACATCGCTGGTGTAGGGCGTCAGCAGGCCGATGTCGGCGATGCCGAAGCGCTCGAACGCCTCGAGGTAGGCGAGCGTCGAGGTGGTGGCCGGGATGCCGGTGGCGCGGGTGATCTCCGCCGCGATGGCGCGGTCGTGGTCCACCCCGAGCCAGGAGCCCGAGGTGCCGTTCCACGCGATCACGTCCACGTCCGCGGTGGCCAGGAGCTCCGCCGCGGCACGCATCCCCGCCGCGTCGAACTGCTGGTCGGAGCCGGCGTCCAGCGCGATGCGCGTCACCGGGATCCGGGTCGAGTGGACCGTCACGTCCTCGCGCCCCTCCAGGATCCGGTACGTCATCGGCTCCAGGCAGGTGTTCGACGAGGGCGTGATCATGCCGATCCGCGTCGGCGGCGCGTCGCTCAGCACTGCGGTGCTCTCCATGGTCACGCGTCCTTTCCGGCGAGCACGGGTACGGCATCCGCTCTTGCGGCGTCGTCGCCCTGCGCGTGCCGTCCGATCAGGCGTCCGACTGCGCCGGGGTCGTGGAAGCCGTCCTGGTCGAGCACGACCCGGCCGGCGGCGATGACCACCTGGGGCCAGCCGCGCAGCATCCGTCCGTCGAACGGCGAGAAGTCGGTGCCCATGTGCAGCGCGCCGCCGTCGACGCGCCGGCTCTCCTCCGGGTCGAAGACGACCAGATCGGCGTCGAAGCCGGGCGCGATCCGCCCCTTCCGCGCGAGGCCGTGGATGCGCGCGGGCCCGGTCGAGAACAGGTCGGCGAACCGGGCGAGCAGTGCGTCGTCGGCCGGGGCGTCGCCGGCCAGGGCGCTGAAGCCGGCCGGCATCCGGGTCTCCACGCCGGGTAGCCCGTGCGGCATCTCACGCACGTCGTCGGTGCGCTCGCGCTTCTGGGTCAGGTCGTAGCAGGAGTGGTCACTGGACAGGGTGTCGACGGAACCGTCGGCGTACCGCTCCCGCAACGCGGCGACGGTCTCGGCCGAGCGCATCGGTGGGCAGCACGCGAACCATTCCGGGTAGCGGGACGCGTACACCCCGTCGTCGAGCAGCAGGTAGTGCGGGCAAGTCTCGGAGTACGCCTCCACCCCCCGCGCGCGGGCCTCGGCGACGAGATCCACGGCGCCGGGGGTGGACTGGTGGACGAAGTACACCGGGGTGTCGATGTACTCGGCCATCGCCAGCACCTCGCGCACGGAGGTCTCCTCTGCCAGCTCCGGGCGGGTGTGGTGCAGGTGCTCGATGCCGATGCGTCCGGCATCCGCATGCTCCTCGGTGCAGTCCACGATGATCGCGTCGTGCTCGGCGTGGATGATGGTCAGCCCGCCGAGACGGCGCATCTCCTTCATCACCCGGAGGACGGTGTCGTTGTCGCTCATCGTGGACCCGCGGTTGGTCATGTACATCTTCACCGACCGGATGCCCATCGCGGCGAGCGCGTCCAGCTGCTCCGGCACGGTCTCGTCCCAGGTGATCACCGAGCCGTGAAGCGCCACGTCGCAGCGCGCCTCGCGGGCGAGGTCACGCTTGTTGCGTGCGGCCTCGAGCGGCGTCTCGGTGGCGTCGCGCGGGATGCCGAAGTCCATGATCGTGGTGGTGCCGCCCCACAGAGCGGCGCTCGTCGTGATCGCGTAGTCGTCGAGCGTGCGGAACCGTCCGGTGATCTGGGCGACGTGGCAGTGCCCGTCGATGCCTCCGGGGATGACGGCGCGTCCGTTCGCGTCGATCGTGCGTCCGGCGGCGGGGATCGGGGCGGAGATGTCGAGGATGTCGTCGATGCGCCCGTCGGCGATGACGACGTGCCCGGTGAAGACGCCGTCGGCGTTCACGATCCGGGCGTTGGAGATGACGAGGTCGGTCATGGTCACTTCCCTCCCGCCACGACGGCGCCGGCGCCCTGCGCGATGTCGAGCGCGCGGTCGAGCGCCGCTGAGAGGCCCGAGCGTGCTTTGACGGGCGGCGGGGCGAACGCCCCCGCGCGATGCGCTCCCGAGTCGAGACCGACCACCGCCTCCGCGAGCCGCACGCCCGCGGCGATGCCGTCCACGACGGGCACCGGGATCTGTCCGGCCACCTCGCGGGCCAGCCCGGCCAGGGGTGCGCCGGCGAGGATGATGACGTCTGCGCCGTCCTCGGCGACAGCGCGCTGCGCCAGTTCGACCAGGGTCGGCCCGAAATCCTGCTGCACGCTGCCGATGCCGCCGAGCGCCTCCCGGATCGAGCGGATGGAGGCGAGCCGCCCGGCTAGGCCGAAGCCCTCGACGCATTCGCGATACCACGCGGTGATCCGGTCGGAGATCGCGATGATCGAGAAGCGGTACCCCTGCAGCGCCGCCGCGCAGAGGGCGGCCTCGGTGATGCCGATCACCGGGATGTCGACCAGCTCTTTCAGTGCCGGCATCCCCGGGTCGCCGAACGCGGCGACCACGACGCCGTCGATCTCGCCGGCGTCGATCTCTCCGGCGTGGGCGGCGATCACCTCGGCGACGGCGCCGGCCGCGATGAGCGATTCCAACCGCGTCTCGATGTACTGCACGCCGTACGGCGCGGTCTGCACGATCAGCTCGGTACCGGAGGCGGCCGAGCGCGCCGCTTCGGCGCGGATGAGCTCGGTGACCTCCGCACTGGTGTTCGGGTTGATGATCAGAAGTCTCATGTCGTTCCTGTCGGTGGCCGTGGCCGCCGACGGCGGCTCACGTGGTTTCTGGATACTGCTGGCGATATTTCGCGATGTGCTGTGCGGACTGCGCCGCGGCCCGTTCCGGATCTCCACTGGCGATGGCCTCGAGCAGTCGCTGGTGCTCGTCCACGAGCTCGGGGAGGTCGCGCACGTGCCGGAACAGCCAGTGCATGCGGCCCTGCAGCGGCTCGAGGGCGGTGCGCAGGAACGGGTTGCCGGCGATGCGGGTGACCTCGTCGTGGAACTCGCTGTTCAGCGCGTGCGTCTCGGCGAGACTGCCCCTGGCCAGCGCATCCTTCGCCTGTGCGACCAGGCCGGAGAGCCGGTCGATGTCTTCCGGGGTCGCGCGCTGCGCGGCCAACCGGCAGGCGAGCACCTCGAGCGCGCTCCGCACGCTGAACAGGTCCTCCACCTCGTCCTCGTCGAGCTTCGCGACCACGGAGCCCTTGGTCGCCGGTTCGGTGACCAGGCCCTCCTGCTGCAGCATCCGCAGCGCCTCGCGGACGGGGAGCCGCGAGACGTTGAACTCCGCGGCGAGATCGCGCTCGACCAGCCGCATCCCGGGGGCGTACGCCCCCTCGAAGATGCGGTTCCGCAGGGTGTCTCTGATCACCTCGCGCAGCGGCCGGTTCCGCTGATTCAGTTGTGTCTGCACCACGGGCTGATCCTCCCCCTGTCGTGGGATCCCAGCCTACCGATGCTCCCCGTCCGCGAACCGGGCCAAGGTCCGGTTCGCGGACGGAGGTGCTCATGCGCGTACGAGGCGCTTGCTGTAGTCCAGCGTGAGGACCGATACGCCCATCACGATGGCCGATCCCACGAAGTACAGCAGCGCCCAGGTGTAGCCACCGGTCGCGCCGACGATGAATCCGACGATGATCGGCGTGGAGAGGCCCGCGATGTTGCCGCTGAGGTTCATCGCCCCGCCGAGGACGCCCGCGTTCAGGGGTCCACCGAGGATGGCAGGGACCGACCAGAACAGACCGACCCAGCGCAGGAAGAAGAGCACGACCGACAGCAGCACCACGGCGGTGATCGGGTCGCCCACGATGGTCACGCCGACCAGGCCCAGGGTGACGACCAGGGCCGAGGTGCCGAGCAGCGAGCGCATCACCAGGTTGGTTCCGAGACCGCGTCCGCGCAGGTTGTCGGCGAGCAGGCCGCCGAGGATCTCGCCGACGAAGCCGGCACCGAAGATCACGAGGGTCGACCATCCGATGGTCTTGAGGTCGAAGCCCTTGGCCTCGGAGAGGTACAGCGGACCCCAGGTGAGCAGACCGTAGAAGACGCCGTTGAAACCGAGCCAGCCGAAGCACATCGCCCAGAAGGAGCGGAAGCGCAGGTACTGCACGAGCCCGCGGCGGGTGACACCGGCGGGGACGGACGCGGCCTCCTCACGGTGCGACGCCTCGAGGTACTCGGCCTCGGCGTCGTTCACGGCGCGGTGCTGGCGCGGGTTGTCGCGGACGTACCACCAGACGACGAGCCCGAGCAGCACGGTGGCCACACCGGCGATGATGAAGGCGGTGCGCCACGAGCCCGTGGACATGATCAGCCAGGTGATGAGGATGCCGCCGAGGCCCGCGCCCAGCGGAGCACCCGCGTCCAGGATGGTCGCACCCCGGCCGCGCTCCTTGTGGTGCATCCACAGCGCGTTGAGCTTGCCGCCGGCGGGCATGACGCCGGCTTCGGTGACGCCGATCGCCGCGCGGGCGATGAACATGCTCAGGAAGTTCGTCGCGAGGCCCGACAGCGCGGTGGCCGCTCCCCACCCGACGCAGGACGCGGTCATCATGGTGCGCGGACCGAATCGGTCGATGAGGTAGCCGACGGGCACCTGCATGAGCGCGTACGTCCAGAAGAACGCGGAGAGCAGGAACCCGACCATCTCGGGGGCGAGATCGAACTCCTTCTGAATGATCGGGAGCGCGACCGAGATCGAGCCGCGGTCGATGTAGTTGACGGCGACGAGGATCAGCAGAAGCACGAACAGCTTCCATCTGACCCTGGTCGGCTTGACCGAGGTCGCGGTCGGTTCGGCCACCGGGGTGGTCTCCGCCACGGTGGTCTCTTTCTGAAGGGACACCGGGGTCCTCCTTCGCTTCGTCGAGAAGGGCGTGGCCGACAGTCTTCGTCGGCCGTCATGGGGATCTTTCCTGGGATCCCACACTGGGATCCCACGGCGACAATATGACGCGACGCCGAGGCCGTCAAGAGCGGAGCTTCATATCGTCCTGACCTCGCGGCCGACGACGATACCCTGGTCTCCTCCCCATTCAGGAACCCGAGGGCATGAGCGCCGCGAAGACACCCCCCGCATCCCCCGCACGTCCCGAAGACGCCCGCCTCGGCGTCGGCCCGAATCTCGCGTACGGGTTCCAGCATGTGCTGACCATGTACGGCGGCATCATCGCCCCGCCGCTCGTGATGGGTCAGGCGGGCGGGATGAGCCAGGCCGAGATCGGGATGCTGGTCACCTGCGCCCTGTTCATCGGCGGCCTCGCCACGCTGCTGCAGACGCTCGGGCTGCCGTTCTTCGGTTCGAAGCTGCCACTGGTGCAGGGCGTGTCCTTCTCCGGCATCGCCACGATGCTCGCGATCCAGGGCGACGGCGGCATCCAGGCCGTGATGGGCGCTGTCATCGTGTCGTCTGCGATCGGCCTGCTGCTGGCGCCGGCGTTCGCGATGATCCTGCGGTTCTTCCCGCCGGTCGTGACGGGAACGGTCATCACCTCGATCGGCTTGTCGCTGCTGCCGGTCGCCGCCGGCTGGGCGATGGGCCCGAGCCCGGACGTCGAGGGGTTCGGCTCCCCTGCGAACCTCGGCCTGGCGGGGCTCACCGTCGTGCTGGTCGTCGTGCTCACGAAGCTCGGCACGCCGACCATCGCACGGTTGAGCGTGCTGCTCTCGCTTGCGATCGGCACGCTGCTCGCGGTGTTCCTCGGCGCTGCCGACTTCTCCGCGGTGCCCGAGGGGCCGATCGTCGCGTTCCCGACGCCGTTCGCCTTCGGCGCTCCGACATTCGACATCGCGGCGATCCTGTCCATGATGATCGTGATCCTCGTCACGTTCACCGAGACGACCGCCGACATCCTGGCGGTCGGGGAAGTGGTCGGCACGAAGGTGGATGCGAAGCGGATCGCCGCCGGCCTGCGCGCCGACATGGTGGCGAGCGCTGTGTCGCCGGTGTTCAACTCGTTCACGCAGAGCGCGTTCGCGCAGAACGTCGGTCTCGTGGCGATCACCGGTGTGAAGAGCCGCTTCGTCGTCGCCACCGGAGGCGCGATCCTCATCGTGCTCGGAGTGCTGCCCGTGCTGGGCAGGGTCGTGGCCGCCATCCCCACGCCGGTGCTGGGCGGTGTCGGAATCGTGTTGTTCGGCACGGTCGCCGCGAGCGGCATCGCGACGCTCGCGAAGGTCGACTACCGCAACAACCTCAACATGCTCGTCGTCGCCGGCGCGCTCGGCATCGGCCTGCTGCCGCTGGTGCGCCCCGACGTGTACGCCGGCTTCCCGGACTGGTTCACTGTCATCTTCAACTCCGCGATCAGCTCGACCACCGTGGTCGCGGTGCTGCTGAACATCGTGTTCAACCACCTCGTACGGGATCCGGACCGCAACGACGGGCGCAACGAGTTCGTCGCCGCATCGGAGCACCCGACGACGGAGCACCCGACGACGTAGCCGCCGGTCACCGTCCGCCGGGCGGGCCGACGAGCAGCAGTACGACGAACACTGCGGCGACCGCGGCCACGAGGACCAGCGCAAGCACCCACGGACGCCGCAGCAGCCAGCGCATCGTGCGGTCGTACCAGGTGCGGTCGCGCGGGTCATCGGTCTCGGCCAGGCGCCAGTGGCCGACGAGCCGGCCGGTGCGGTGCAGCTGGATCTCGACGGGGATCGTGGCGTAGGGGATGACCGCGCTGACGATGGCGGCGATCGCGACGCCCGGCATCCAACGCTGGTGGAAGGCGAGCAGCACCGCCGTCGCGCCGTAGGCGAGAAAGACGAACCCGTGGATGCCGCCGGCGGCGGTGACCAGCACGCCGGACTGCCCGACGGCGCGCGCGATCAGCGCCCCGATCAGCAGGGTCCAGGTGATCGCCTCGGCGATCGCGAGGACGCGGAACAGACGGGCAGGCGTGCGGAACATCGGTCTCCTCGAGGTCCCGTCCAGCCTATGCAGGCGGGCGGGACGGACCCGCGGCCTCAGAAGGGCGGGTCGGGGTCGCGGTCGTGGAGGGTGATGGTGTTCTGCGGGGGTGGTCGGTCGATGTGGACGCGGCCGGTGGGGCTGGTCCAGGCGAGCACCCCGCCGGGGCGGGCTTCGACGTGCCAGGGACTGTGATGCTTCAGCACATGGTGGCGCCGACAGAGCTCACTGAGGTTGTGGGTGGCGGTGGGGCCGCCGGCAGATGCCGGGATGGTGTGATCGATGTCGCAGTCCCTCGCCGGGTACCCGCAGGTGAGGAAACGGCAGCGTTTGTCGCGGGCGTGCAATAGACGGCGCAGGCGTGCGGAGGGCCGGTAGCGGTCCACGGCGAGCACGGCGCCGGTGATCGGGTGGGTGAGCACCCGGGCAGATCCACGCCCACCCCGGATGCGGCCAGCGCGCGCTCCAGGTCGTGGGCGTCGAGACCCATCAGGGTGAACACCGGGACGGTGACCTCGACGTGCGCGGTGATCCGGGCCAGCAGCCCGTCGGGGGTGTCGTGCCCGGCCGGGATACCGGTGAGCACCAGCTCGGCCAGCAGATCCGCCCGCAGCTGCCCCATCGACCGGTCATCCGCGACGAACACCGCCGACGCGTCAGCGCAGACCTCCGCCGCCGCAGCGGCATCGGCGGCGTCGGCGCGGGCCCTGTCGGCCGCGGGGCCGAACGCCGATGGCTCCCATTCCGCCCACGTAGTCGCCGGCTGCTGGTGGACGGCGGGAGTCACGGCATCCGTGTGGTGGATGATCGTCGCGCCCGCCACGCGCGCGTCCGCGACCTCCCGCGCGTTGAGGTCCTTCCGCGCGGCGGCCATGCCGCTGAGTCGGTCCAGCATCGCGTGCGCGCGCGCCGAGGAGGTCACCGCGATGAACTGCGAGTTCCCATCCGACAGATCCCGCACCCACACCCCGTGCTTGGCCGTCGCGTTCCGGTGCCGTTCCTCCGCCGGCACCGGCTGGAACTGCTCCGCCAACCCCCGCGCGATCGGGCGCAACCGGTTCGGCGACTCCCCCTCCGCGACCTCCAGCACCCGCTCCGCGTACGCGGCCCGGTCCCGCGCGTCCTGCAGATGCTCCCCCGCCTCCAGGATCACCCGCGTATGGCCGGCGCTGATCCGCCCCGCACCCTGCGCCGCCCACACCTCCGGGAACCAGGACACCAGCCAGTCGGCATCCGCCATCCGCCGCTGCACCGTCCGGTCACTCACCCGCAGCACCCCGGCAAGCTCCGCCGCCACCGCCCGCGCCGTCAGATCCGACGCGTCCACCCCGCCCGCGTTCTCCGCCATACGCAACGACACCTGCGACGCCAACGCCAGCATCCCATCCCGCGCGGCCTGCACCCCCGCCAGGGTCTGCTCGATCACCGCCACCGACGACACGATCTCGTCCAGCAGAGCGACATCCTCGTCACTGGCACCGAGCAAAGCTTCCATACCCCCAGTACACCAGGGGCCACCGACACTGGAACCCCAGATCCGCCACCGAAACTCAGCCCGCAGATCACGAATCCATAACGGTCTGGATCACGCCGGATGACGCCCGACGCACGCCCGAAACGCGACACCGCTAGGCTCACCGGTCATGACGCAACCCGCGCTGCTCGCGGTCTCTCACGGCACATCGGATGCCGCCGGAGCCGCCGCCATCGCCCGCCTGGTCGACCGGGTGCGAGCCGCCCTGCCCGACATCGACGTGCACGAGGCGTTCGTCGACGTGCAGCAGCCCGAGGCGGCATCCGCTCTCGCCGCTCTCGACGGCCCGGTCGTCGTGGTGCCGCTGCTGCTGTCGAGCGGCTTCCACGTCAGCGTCGACATCGGCTCGCTGGCGCGCGAGGACGTCGCGATCGCCCCGCCGCTCGGGCCGGACGAGCGCCTCGCTGTCGTGCTCGCGCGTCGACTTTCCGAGGCGGCGCCCGCCTCAGAACCCGAGGTCGTGCTCGCCGTCGCGGGCTCCCGCGACCCGGCATCCGAACGCGACGCCGACGCGATCGGCGGTCTGCTCGCCGCCCGCCTCGGCCGGCCGGTGGCCGTCGCGTACCTCGCCGCGCGCGAGCCGCGACTGACGGATGCCGTCGCGCAGCATCCGGATGCCGTCGTGGCGTCCTACCTGCTCGCGCACGGCTTCTTCCACGATCTCGCCGTGCGCCAGGTCGCCGGGCACACCGTCACCGAGCCCCTGCTCGACGACCGGGATGCGCCGGACGAGCTGGTCGAGCTGGTCGTGGCGAGGTACCGGGACGCGGCGGGGCGCCTCGGCTGAGGTTTCCGCGGCTGGGCCCTTCGATCCCCACGCCCCACTCCGGCCATCGCTGCGCGATGCCACCCGAGCGCGTGGGCCGGGCTCAGGGACCCAGCCCGGGCGCACACGTACGCGCCCATGAAACAACACGAAGCCGGGTGAAGCCCCCTCCGTGACGAACTGTGACCTCGCGTGTCACGCCGTTCGTCATGTCCTGGCATCCGCCGCCGCCCGCTCCTTACCGTGATCAGCACCGATCCACGAGAGCGAGCCCCCATGACCCTCGAAGCCACCACCCGCGGCGCCAGGACGCGCACCGCACGGGTGCCCACGAAGCCGCACGGCCAGTGGCTCGTCGACGGCACCGAGCCCCTCAACGCGAACGAGGAGTTCAAACTCGCCGACGGCGGGCTGAACGTCCGCGAGCGCATCGAGACGGTCTACGCCGCCGGCGGCTTCGCGTCGATCGACCCGACCGACCTGCACGGCCGGTTCCGCTGGTGGGGCCTGTACACGCAGCGCAAGCCCGGGATCGACGGCGGCCGGACCGCCCAGCTCGAGCCGCACGAGCTCGAGGACGAGTACTTCATGCTGCGGGTGCGCATCGACGGCGGCCAGCTGACCACGCAGCAGCTGCGCGTCATCGGCGACGTCTCCCGCGAGTTCGCGCGCGACACCGCAGACATCACCGACCGGCAGAACGTGCAGCTGCACTGGGTGCGCGTCGAGGACGTGCCCGAGATCTGGCGGCGCCTCGAGGACGTCGGCCTCAGCACCACCGAGGCGTGCGGCGACGTGCCCCGCGTCATCCTCGGCTCTCCGGTGGCCGGCATCGCCGCCGACGAGCTGATCGACCCGACCCCGCAGATCGCCGAGATCGCCGAGCGCTTCATCGGCGACGAGACGCTGGCGAACCTGCCCCGCAAGTACAAGACCGCGATCACCGGGCACCCCAGCCAGGACGTCGTGCACGAGATCAACGACTGCGCGTTCGTGGCCGTCGAGCACCCCGAGCTGGGCGTCGGCTACGACCTGTGGGTGGGGGGCGCCCTGTCGACCGTGCCGCGACTCGGCGAGCGCCTCGGCTCCTTCGTCACCCCCGACCGCGTCGCCGAGGTGTGGCACGGCGTCACGCGCCTCTTCCGCGACTACGGCTACCGCCGCCTGCGCAACAAGGCCCGCCTGAAGTTCCTGCTCGCCGACTGGGGCGTCGAGCGCTTCCGCCAGGTGCTCGAGACCGAGTACCTGGACGCGCCGCTGCCCGACGGCCCTGCGGCACCGAAGCCGGCCGGGCAGGGCGACCACGTCGGCGTGCACCGCCAGAAGGACGGCCTTTTCTACGTCGGCGCCGCACCGCTCGTCGGCCGCGTCTCCGGCACCACGCTCAGCGCCCTGGCCGACCTCGCCGAAGCGAACGGCTCGCAGCGCGTCCGCACCACCCCACACCAGAAGCTGCTCGTGCTCGATGTGCCGGAGGATCGGGTCGAGTCGCTCGTCACCGGACTCGACCGACTCGGACTGTCGGCCCGGCCGAGCCTGTTCCGACGCGGCACCATCGCGTGCACCGGCATCGAGTTCTGCAAGCTGGCGATCGTCGAGACCAAGGTGAACGCGGCGAACGCGATCGCCCAGCTGGAGGAGCGCCTCGGCGCCCTCGAGCCCGAGATCGGCCGCCCGATCACCCTGCACGTGAACGGATGCCCGAACTCGTGCGCCCGGATCCAGGTCGCGGACATCGGTCTCAAGGGCCAGCTCATCACCAACGCTGAAGGACGCCAGGTGCCCGGGTACCAGGTGCACCTCGGCGGCGGCCTGGCATCGCAGGACCGCGCGGAGGCCGGCCTCGGCCGCACCGTGCGCGGCCTGAAGGTCGAGGCGGACGGCATCGCCGACTACGCCGAGCGCATCATCCGCCGCTACCTCGCCGACCGCGCCGAGGGCGAAACGTTCGCGCAGTGGGCGCACCGCGCCGACGAGGAGGCGCTGCAGTGACCCGCCGCGACGCCGACGCTCTGCGCGCCCTCGCCGCTGACGGCGCGGCCGCGCTGCGCAGCGGGCGGCCGGACGAGGCGACCCCGGGCGAGGTCGTCGCGTGGGTCGCCGAGAACTTCGCCGTGCGGGATGCGGCCGTCGCCTGCTCGATGGCGGATGCCGCCCTGCCGCACCTCGTCGCCGAGCGGCTGCCCGGCGTGGACGTGCTGTTCCTGGACACCGGATACCACTTCGCCGAGACCACCTTCACCCGGCACGAGGTCGCCCGCACGCTCGACGTGCGGATCGTCGACGTCAAGCCTCAGCAGACCGTCGCCGAGCAGGATGCCGAGTTCGGGCGCGACCTGTTCGCGCGCGACCCCGGCCTGTGCTGCGCTCGGCGAAAGGTCGAGCCGCTGCACCGCGCCCTCGGCGCGTACGAGGTGTGGTTCACCGGCGTGCGCCGCGAGGAGGCGCCCACCCGTGCTGCCACGCCGCTGGTCACGTTCGACGAGCGCAACGGCCTCGTCAAGGTGAACCCGGTGGCGGCGTGGACGTTCGACGACCTGCTCGGCTACGCCGGCACCCACGACGTCGTCGTCAACCCGCTCGTGATGAACGGGTACCCCTCGATCGGCTGCGCCCCCTGCACGCGCGCCGTCGCCCCTGGAGAAGACCCCCGCTCCGGCCGCTGGGCCGGACTGGCCAAGACAGAATGCGGACTCCACGTATGACCATCACTGATCTCGTTTCAGCGCAGACCGCTGCGCCGTCCTCGCTCGACGACCACGCCGGGCTGCTCGAGCGCCGCGAGGCGCTGGACCTGCTCGAGGCCGAGGCGATCCACATCATCCGCGAGGTCGTCGCCGAGTTCGAGCGCCCGGTGCTGCTTTTCTCCGGCGGCAAGGACTCGGTCGTCGTACTGCACCTCGCCGCCAAGGCGTTCGCGCCCGGACGCATCCCGTTCCCCGTGCTGCACGTCGACACCGGCCACAACTTCCCCGAGGTCATCGCGTTCCGCGACGAGACCGTCGAGCGGCTGGGCCTGCGGCTCGAGGTCGCCTCGGTGCAGGACTGGATCGACGACGGCCGCCTCACCGAGCGCCCCGACGGCACCCGCAACGTGCTGCAGACCCGCCCGCTGCTGCACGCCATCACGCGTGGCCGCCACGACGCCGTGTTCGGCGGCGCCCGTCGCGACGAGGACAAGGCCCGGGCCAAGGAGCGCATCCTCTCGCTGCGCGACGAGTTCGGGCAGTGGGATCCGCGCAATCAGCGCCCCGAGCTGTGGAGCCTGTACAACGGCCGGCACCTGCCCGGTCAGCACGTGCGCGCCTTCCCGATCTCGAACTGGACCGAGCTGGACGTGTGGCGCTACATCGCGCGGGAGAGCATCGCGCTGCCGCCGCTGTACTTCGCGCACCAGCGCGAGGTGTTCCGCCGCGACGGCATGTGGTGGGCGGTCGGCGAGTTCAGCCGGCCTCGTGACGGCGAGCAGGTGGAGCGGCGGCTGGTCCGCTACCGCACCGTCGGCGACATGAGCTGCACCGGGGCGGTGGAGTCGGATGCCGTCGACGTCGACGCCGTCGTCGCCGAGGTCGCACGCTCCACCCTCACCGAGCGCGGCGCCACGCGCGCCGACGACCGGATCAGCGAGGCCGCCATGGAGGATCGCAAGAAGGACGGGTACTTCTGATGCCAACGACCATCGAGAACGGCGTTTCATCTCGCACCGCCTTCGGCGGCGCTCGCTCAACGACCGGGGAGGAGGGCGCACTCGACGGCGCTCGCTCAACCACCGGGACGACCGGGACCCTGTTCCGGTTCGCCACGGCCGGGTCGGTCGACGACGGCAAGTCCACACTCGTGGGACGCCTGCTGCACGACGCCAAGGCGATCCTGTCCGACCAGCTGGAGCAGGTGGCCCGCACCTCCGCCGAGCGCGGCTTCGCGCACGGCGAGTTCGACTTCGCGCTGCTCACCGACGGACTGCGCGCCGAGCGCGAGCAGGGCATCACGATCGACGTCGCGTACCGCTACCTGGCCACCGATCGGCGCACGTTCATCCTCGCCGACTGCCCCGGACACGTGCAGTACACCCGCAACATGGTCACCGGCGCCGCCACGGCGGATGCCGTGGTCGTGCTGGTCGACGTGCGCAAGGGCGTCGTGGAGCAGACGCGGCGGCACCTGGCGGTCGCCTCGCTGCTGCGGGTGCCGAACGTGATCCTCGCGGTCAACAAGATCGACCTCGCCGACTACGACGAGCAGGTGTTCCGCGCCGTCGAGGCCGACGCCCAGGCCGTGGCCCGCGAGCTCGGGCTCGACGGCGCCCACGTCATCCCCGTCTCGGCGCTGCAGGGGGACAACGTCGCCGAAGTGTCGGAGCGCACCCCCTGGTACGACGGCCCCGCGCTGCTCGAGCTGCTCGAGACCCTCCCGACCGAATCGGAGCTGGAGGGCGAGCAGAGCCCGTTCCGCCTGCCTGTGCAGACCGTCATCCGTCCTCAGGGCGGGCTGGCACCGGGTGAGGATGCCGTCCTGCTGCGCGACTACCGCGGCTACGCCGGCCGCATCGCCTCCGGCACGATCAGGGTCGGCGACGCGGTCGAGGTGTTCCCCGGCGGCCACGTCACCACCGTCACCGGCATCCGGGTGGCAGGGCGGGAGACCGACCGCGCGCAAGCAGCGGACTCGGTCTCGGTGACCCTCGCCGACGACCTCGACGCCGCCCGGGGCGCGGTCATCGCCGCCGCCGGGACGGCACCGCGCGGAACGCGCGAGGCGGAGTTGGAGATCTTCCAGCTCGACAGCCGCCCGCTCATCCCGGGCGACCAGCTGCTCGTCAAGCACGGCACCGCCATTGCTCGCGCACTGATCACCGACGTGCTCTCGCGCCGCGACCTGGAGACGCTCGACCAGCAGCGCACCGCGGAGTTGCGCGTCAACGACATCGGCCGGGTGCGCATCCGCTTCGCGGCCGAGCTGCCGCTGGAGCGGTACGCCGACGACCGCGAGGCCGGCGCGCTGCTGCTCATCCACGCCGGCGACGGGGCCACCCTCGCCGCCGCCACCGTCATCACCGCGGGCTGAAGCCCGCCCGACCAGCCTGCGAAGGAGGCGACAGTGAACACCATCCGCACCACCGCGGCCCTCACCATCCTGGGAGTGACCGCGGCCATGCTGGCCGGCTGCCAGGCGGCATCCGCGCAGCAGCACGGCGAGACGGACCAGCTGCGCCTCGGCTACTTCGCCAACCTCACGCACGCGCCGGCACTGGTCGGCGTCGAGGAGGGCCTGTTCGAGGACGCGCTGGGCGACGTCGAGCTGCAGACGCAGATCTTCAACGCGGGCCCCGCGGCGATCGAGGCGCTCTCGGCGGGCGCGATCGACGCCGCGTACGTCGGCCCCAGCCCCGCCCTCAACACGTTCATCCAGTCCGGCGGCCAGTCCGCCGTGATCGTCGCGGGTGCGGCATCCGGGGGTGCGGCGCTGGTCGTGCGCGACGGGATCGACGACCCCGCCGATCTCGACGGCGCCACGCTGGCCACCCCGCAGCTCGGCAACACGCAGGACGTCGCGCTGCGCAGCTGGCTCGCCGACGAGGGCTTCGAGACCTCGACCTCAGGCGGCGGCGACGTGTCGATCACCCCGACCGAGAACGCGCAGACCCTCAGCCTGTTCCAGGCGGGTGACGTGGACGGCGCGTGGCTGCCCGAGCCGTGGGCGTCACGGCTGGTCATCGACGCGGGCGCGCATGTGCTGGTCGACGAGCGGGACCTGTGGCCGGACGGCGAGTTCCCCACGACGGTGCTGCTGGTGCGCGCGGAGTTCGCCGCGCAGCATCCGGATGCCGTCGAGAAGCTGCTCGAGGGGCACCTGGCCTCCCTGGAATGGATCGAGACCCACCGGGCCGGGCTCGGCAGCGCGATCAACGCCGCCCTCGACGAGGCGACCGGCAAGACGCTCAGCGAGCCGGTGCTCGACCGGGCGCTGGAGAGCGTCTCGTTCGGTGCGGACCCGCACGCGTCGGCGTTCGAGGAGCTCGTCGCCGACGGCATCGCGGCCGGCACGCAGAAGCAGGGCTCGATCGACGGACTGTTCGACCTGGCAGCGCTGAACCGACTGCTCGAGGAGGCCGGCGCGCAGCCGGTCGATGACGCCGGCCTCGGGAGGGACGACGGATGAGCACCGAGCCGACCGTCACCGCCGACCGCGCCCTCACCGCCGAGCGCGTCACCACCGCCGAGCGCATCGCCAGCGCAGGCCCCCTCTCGCCGAGCTTCGACGGCGTGATGCCGCCGCACCCGCCGCAGCAGCTGGTCGCGCCGATCGTCCGGATCGACCACGTCTCGAAGCGCTACGGCGCCGGACCCCTGGTGCTCGACGACATCTCGCTGGACATCGCACCGGGCGAGTTCCTCTGCCTGCTCGGCGCATCCGGCTGCGGCAAGTCCACGCTGCTGAACCTCATCGCCAGGCTGGAGCCGGTCTCGTCCGGCAGCATCACCACCCCGGACAGCGGGGCGGCCGTGATGTTCCAGGAGGCGGCGCTGATGCCGTGGCTGAGCGCCGCGCGCAACGTCGAGCTGGCGCTGCGGCTGCGCGGGATGCCGCGCGGCGAGCGTCGCGCCGAGGCGCGCCGACTGCTGGAGACGGTGAACCTCGCGGACGCCGCCGACAAGCGGCCGCACGAGCTGTCGGGCGGGATGCGGCAGCGGGTCGCGCTGGCACGCGCCCTCGCCCAGCAGCGCCCGGTGCTGCTGATGGACGAGCCGTTCGCGGCTCTGGATGCCATCACCCGCGACCTGCTGCACGAGGAGCTCGAGCGGGTGTGGCGGGCGACGGGGCGCACCATCGTGTTCGTCACGCACAACGTCCGCGAGGCGGCCCGCCTGGGCCAGCGGGTGATCCTGCTGTCCAGCCGTCCCGGCCGGATCGCCGGCGAGTGGCACGTGAAGAGCGCAGGGCCGCGGCGGATCGAGTCGCCGGAGGTGTCGGCGCTGGCCACCGAGATCACCGCCGAGCTGCGGAAGGAGATCCGCCGCAATGCCCAGTGACGTCCTCGCCGGTCTGGACCGGTTGCAGACCGCCGACGCCGAGACCGGCCCGCGCTGGCGTACGGTGCTCGGCAAGGCCCTGCCCCCGGTCGCCCTGCTGTTCGCGCTGCTCACGGCCTGGCAGCTGTACGTCGCGCTGGCCAGGCCGCGCCCGGACATCACGCCCGGTCCTCTCGACGTCGCCGCCGCGATCGGCGACTCGTGGGCGCAGGGCCGGGTGCAGGAGGCGGTGACCACCAGCCTGGAGCGCGGGCTGATCGGTTTCGCGATCGCGATCCTGGTGGGCACTCCGATCGGACTGCTGCTCGCGGAGTGGCGTCCGCTGCGTCGGGCGGCCGGTCCGCTGATCTCCGGGCTGCAGGTGCTGCCGTCGGTGGCGTGGGTGCCGGCCGCCATCATCTGGTTCGGCCTCTCGGATGCCACGGTGTACTTCGTGATCCTGATGGGCGCGATCCCCTCGATCGTGAACGGTCTGCTGTCCGGCATCGACCAGGTGCCGCCGCAACTGCGCCGAGTCGGGACCGTACTCGGTGCCACGCGGTGGCAGCTCGCCACCGAGGTGGTGCTCCCGGCGGCGATGCCCGGCTACCTGGCCGGCATCAAGCAGGGCTGGGCTTTCGCGTGGCGCTCGCTGATGGCCGCCGAGATCATCGCGGTCGGCGGCACGATCGGGTTCGGACTGGGCACGATGCTGCAGCAGTCCCGCGAGCTGGCCGACCTCGCCGGCGTGCTCGCCACCATCCTGCTGATCCTCGGGATCGGCATCCTCGTCGAACTCATGCTGTTCGGGCCGCTGGAACGGCGGATGCTGCGCCGCCGCGGCCTGCTCACGGAGGGAACCTCATGACCATCGGAACCGTCACCCTTGTCGGCGCCGGCCCCGGCGACGCCGGCCTGCTCACCTTGCGCGGCATGCGCGCGCTCCGCACGGCCGACGTGATCGTCGCCGACCGGCTCGGCGCGCGACGCGTGCTCGACCAGCTCGCGGAGGAGGGCGAGACCCTCCGCGCCGAGGTGATCGACGTCGGCAAGACGCCCGGCCACCACCCGGTGCCGCAGGAGCGGATCAACGCCCTGCTGGTGCGCCTGGCTCGTGAAGGCAGGAACGTGGTGCGCCTGAAGGGCGGCGACCCGTTCGTGTACGGACGCGGCCGCGAGGAGCAGCTGTACTGCGAGGCGGAGGGCGTGCCGGTCGAGGTCGTCTCCGGGGTCACCAGCGCCGTCTCGGTGCCGGCGCTGGCCGGCATCCCGCTCACCCACCGCGGCGTGGCCGCCGGCTTCACCGTCGCCAGCGGCCACGACCCGCTCGACGAGCTGCCGGGCGGGCGCGACCACACCGTGGTGCTGCTGATGGGCGTCGGCACGCTCGCGCACGCCGCCCATGTGCTGTCCCGCGGTGAACGAGGCGGCGGGTGCCCGGTCGCGATCGTCGAGGACGGCTTCGGAGAAGGACAGCGGGTCACCGTCGCGACCCTGGACGACGTGGCCCACGTCGCCGCGGCGCGCGGGGTGCGCAACCCGGCCGTGATCGTCGTCGGCGACGTGGTGCGGCTGAGCCCGCACGCGGCGGCCCTCGCTCCGCACACTCTGGGGGTCGACACGCCGGATGACGGACGAAATGCCGCCCGGCATACGACATCCGGTGTGTCGACCCCCGAACCGGAACCCGCCGACACCTCCCTGGTGACCCGTCTCGTCGCGGCGCTCGAGGCCGGCCTGGCCATCGACGCCGGCACCCCCGTCGCACGCACCCGCTGAGGCTGCGCTCCCCACCCGAAAGGCCTGTCATGACCACTGCTCCCCTGCGCGTCGCGATCGTCGGCGCCGGCCCGGCCGGCATCTACGCCGGAAACATCCTGCACACCGCCCTGCGTGACGCCGACGGTGCCACCAGCGGGGTGGAGATCGACCTGTTCGACTCGCTGCCCGCGCCGTACGGACTGATCCGGTACGGCGTCGCGCCGGACCATCCCCGGATCAAGGGCATCGTCTCGTCGTTGCACGAGATGCTCGACGCGCACGACGAGGGCGTGGAGCGCCGCCGCATCCGCTTCCTGGGCAACGTCGAGGTGGGTCGCGACGTCGCCCTCGACGAGCTGCGCAGCCGCTACCACGCCGTGATCCTCGCCACCGGGGCGATCCGCGACGCGGCGCTGCCGATCCCCGGGATCGACCTGCGCGGCTCGTACGGCGCCGCCGACTTCGTCGCCTGGTACGACGGTCACCCCGACGTGCCGCGCACCTGGCCGCTGGACGCGCAGTCGGTCGCGGTGATCGGCAACGGCAACGTGGCACTCGACGTGGCGCGGGTGCTCGCCAAGCATCCGGAGGACCTGCGCAGCACCGAGGTGCCGGACAACGTGCTGGAGGGTCTCGAGCGCTCGGCGGTCTCCGACGTGCACGTCTTCGGTCGCCGCGGGCCCGCCGACATCAAGTTCACCCCCATCGAACTGCGCGAGCTCGGTGAGGTGCCGGGGGTCGACATCGTGGTGCACGACGAGGACTTCGACGGTGTCGACCCGGCATCCGCTCCCAACAACCAGCTGAAGGTGATGCTGCGCACGCTCAACTCGTGGCGGACCAGGCCGGCGATCGGGGCGACGCGGCGGCTGCATCTGCACTTCTGGCACGCGCCGGTGGAGGTCACGGGCGACGGTCGGGTCGAAGGCATCCGCTTCGAGCGCACCGCACCCGACGGACGGGGCGGCATCGTCCGCACCGGCGAGTTCCGCGACTACCCCGTGCAGGCGGTCTACCGTGCCGTCGGCTACTTCGGCTCGGAGGTGCTCGGCGCGCCGTTCGATGCGCGCCGCGGCGTGGTGCCGAACGAGGAGGGCCGCGTCGACGGCATCCCGGGTCTGTACGCGACCGGTTGGATCAAGCGCGGCCCCGTCGGCCTGATCGGGCACACCAAGTCGGACGCCACCGAGACGATCGGGCACCTGCTCGCGGATGCCGCGGCCGGGCGCCTGGCCGCGCCGACCGAGGACGGCGACATCACCGCTCTGCTCGACGAGCGCGGCGTCGAGGCGACGACGTGGGACGGCTGGCTCGCGCTGGACGCGCACGAGCGCGCGCTGGGCGAGAGCCACACGCACGTCAGGGAGCGGGTCAAGGTCGTGCCGCGTGAGGAGCAGGTGGCGATCTCGCGGGACGGGGTGCTCACCCCGTGACGTATGTGATCGCTCTTCCGTGCGTCGATGTGAAGGATCGTGCCTGCATCGACGAGTGCCCCGTCGACTGCATCTACGAGGGGGAGCGCTCGCTGTACATCCACCCCGATGAGTGCGTGGACTGCGGCGCCTGCGAACCGGTGTGCCCTGTTGAGGCGATCTACTACGAGGACGATCTGCCCGACGAGTGGCAGGACTACTACACGGCCAACGTGGAGTTCTTCGAGGAGATCGGCTCGCCCGGCGGCGCCGCCAAGGTCGGCGTCATCCACCACGACCACCCGCTGGTCGCGGCGCTGCCTCCGCAGGACGGCGGCCATGACTGAGTACGACGTCCTCATCGTCGGCGGCGGGCCGGCAGGGTTGTCGGCGGCGCTGAACCTCGGGCGCTCGCTGGCCCGCGTGCTCGTGGTGGATGCGGACCGACCGCGCAACGCCGCCACGCTCAACTCGCATGGTTTCCTCACTCGCGACGGCGTACCTCCATCGGAACTGCGTCGGCTGGCGCGGGAGGAGCTCGCCGCGTACCCCAACGTCGAGATCCGCTCGCGTGTGCGGGTGGCCGGCCTGCGGCAGACGGGTGCCGGGTTCGAGGCCGGCATCGGCAGGCGCGAGGCCACGGAGACGGTCACGGCGCGTGCCGTGCTGCTGGCCACCGGGTTGCGGGAGACGCTGCCCGACGTGCCGAATCTGCGCGGCTTCTACGGCATGAGCCTGTTCAGCTGCGCCGCGTGCGATGCGTGGGAGCTGCGCGGCCGGCGGCTCGCGCTGATCGGGGAGTCGGCGGACCTGGCCGATCGCGCCCGGCTCATCGCGCGCTGGACCGAGAGCCTCACCGTGTTCACGCACGGATCGGATGTCGTCAGCACGACGGAGGAGGCGGAGCTGGCTGCCGTGGGCGTGGCCGTCGAGCGCTCGCCGATCGTCGAGCTGGTCGGTGATCGGGGAAGGCTCGACGGCATCCTCCTCGCGGATGGGGTCCGGCACGACATCGACGGCGGGTTCGTGCGCCCGGAGTGGGATTCCGACCTGTCGTTCCTCGACGGCATCCTCCCTGCGCGCGACGACGACGGCCATCTGTGCACCGACCGCTCGGGTCGCACCGATGTTCCGGGGCTGTATGCCGCGGGCGATGTCGCAGCGCCCGGCCCGCAGCAGCTGATCGTGGCCGCCGGTGCCGGTGCGCGCGTGGCAGCCGTCATCGTGCACGACACCGTGGGCGTCGCCACCGCGCACTGACCCGGCTGCGCGGTCGTTCCCTCCCGGTCGTTGAGCAAGCCGGTGTCCCGGTCGTTGAGCGAGGGCGCGCGGAGCGCGCCCGAGACGAAACGCTCCAGCCCCGTTCTCGGTCGAGCGAGCCCCGCCGGAGGCGGAGCGAGACGAAACGCGTCACTCTCATGGGTCGCCCGTTTCCGGTCGTTGAGCGAGCCCCACCGCCGCAGGCGGCGCGAGACGAAACGCGTCACTCTCATGGGTCGCCTTCCCCCGGTCGTTGAGCGAGCACCGCCGGAGGCGGAGCGAGACGAAACGCGCCGCGTTCGGCGCGGACCCCGGTTTCCGGTCGTTGAGCGAGCACCGCCGCAGGCGGCGCGAGACGAAACGCCGGGTTCAGAAGGGTGCGTCGATCTGCGGTGGTGGGGTGGCCCAGGCATGGTCGCGCCATGCTGGTTCGTGCGGCGGGGGTGGGTCGGTGTCGGTGAAGGTGACGGTGTTCTGCGCGGGTGGGCGGTCGATGTAGACCCGTCCGGTGGGGCTGGTCCATTCCAGCAGCCCGCCACCGAGCTGGGTGACGTGCCACGGGGAGTGATGCTTCAACACGTGGTGGCGTCGGCACAGGGTGCCGAGGTTGGTTTCGTCGGTGGGGCCGCCGAGGGCGGCGTCGTGGGTGTGGTCGAGGTCGCTGTGCCGGGCGGGCATGCCGCAGCAGGTGAACCGGCAGCGTTGATCCCGGGCCCGCAGGT
>NZ_JAPSLI010000001.1:0-115510 GCF_031180975.1 Microbacterium sp.
GCAGCTGGTCCGCGACGAACTGGTCGGCGAAGCGCCCGGGGAAGGTCATGAGGTGGTCGGTGGCGATGGAGCCGGTGACTGCGATGCGCACGGCGTGGACTCTCCTGAGGGAGGCGGTTTGACACTTCACGCTACCGGGTGAGGACCGCCCGTAGAAGCAGACAAAACTACCCGATAGTAGACCTTTCTTCGTGACCTTCGGCCTGCGTACGGTGCCGACATGACGAACCTCAGGGTCCACGCCCCCTCTCCGGCCGACCTCGAAGGCGACCTGGCGTCGCTGCGCGGTGACTGCGCCCGGATGGCTCCCCGCTGGGCGGCTCCGGACCGGGTCGCCGCCCGGCCCGTCCCCCCGTCCCTGATCCACGGCGTGACCGTGCCGCCGGCGTCGGCCCGGCTCCTGGACGCGATGTCGGAGTACGGCGACTGAGCCGTAGGGCGACCGGGCCGTCCCCGGAGCCGCCGCCGACCGGACCGGCGCTCCAGGGGAACCGTGCGCTCCCCCGCTGCGTCCCATCGCTGTCCCCCGTGAAGGGGATGCGGGATACGACCCACCAGCGGTCCCGGCACGACCGGGCAGGGTCTTCCGGGACAGCTGTGCAGCCGAAGGAGCGATGCGGTGAACACCGAGCGACCCGACCACGACGACGCCGAGGCGCGGACCGCCCCGGGCAGCGCGCGCGACACGGGGGGCGCTTCGGGCGGCGGGGAGCCGAGCGCTCCGGAGCGACGGCCCCACCGGGAACGACAGGCCCCCGCACCCTCCGGTGCCGATGCCGTCGCGTCCGGGAGCACGGATCCCCGCACCGGTACCGACGGGCCCCAGGACGCGGAGCACGACGGCGACACCCGGAGCGCCGGGACCGGGGCCGGGGCCGGTGCCGACAGGGTCCCGGACGCCGAGACCGGGACCGGTGCCGCCGGAGCCCCGGGCGCGGAGACCGGGGCCGGTGGTGCCGGGGGCCGGCTCGGCGGTGGGTCCGGGACGCAGGGGGTGGCGGGTTCCGGCGGCGCGGGGGTGCGTGCCGACGGGGGTCCGGTGGACGGTGCGGGCGAGCCCGTGGTCGGGGACCGGGCCGCCGCGGGCGACCCGTCGTCGTCCCGGCGGAGGTCACCCGCGCTCGTCGCCGCCGTCGCCGCCGCCGTACTGCTCGCCGGCGGGGGCGGGGCCTATCTCGCCGCCAGTGCCTCCGGCGGTCCGGGCGGCGGGACGGCGCCGGGGGCCAACGGGGACGCCACTCCCCCGCCGCTCGCGCTCGACGGCTTCTCCGAGGACTCCGGCAACGGGATCGCCCCCGGCGAGCCCAACCCCTACGGCGCCACCTACCGCGCCGACGGCACGCTCCCGGACGGTCCCGGCTCGGCGCCGGTGTACCGCGCCGGGGGACAGGTCACCCAGGAGCGGGTGGCCGCGCTGGCGAAGGCGCTGGGGGTCGACGGCAAGCCGGTGGCGGAAGGCGGGGCCTGGCGGATCGGCGGTCAGGACGGCTCCGGGCCCACTCTGCGGGTGGACCGGCAGGCACCCGGTGCCTGGACGTTCAGCCGGTACGCCGCGGGCACCGACGCCTGCAAGGGCGCGACGTGCTCGACCCCTCCCACCGGCGGACCGGCGGTGAGCGAGGCCGTCGCGAAGAAGGCGGCCGCGCCCGTCCTGAAGGCGGTGGGCCAGGACGACGCGAAGCTCGACGCGGGTCAGATCACGGGCGGCAACCGCGTGGTGAACGCCGACCCCGAGGTCGGCGGACTGCCCACGCACGGCTGGACGACCGGAGTGGTCGTCGGTGCCGGGGGCGAGGTGGTCAGGGGCAGCGGCCGGCTCGCGGAGCCGGTGAAGGGGGCCGCGTACCCCGTGGTGAGCGCCGAGGAGGCGCTGGACCTGATGAACGCGGCGCCGGGCGCCGGCCACCGCGCGGGGATCGGCGGCTGCGCCAGTCCCGTACCGCTGGAGGAGCAGGGGCACCAGGAGCCGTGCGGTACGGCGACGATCCCGCCGGAGAAGGACACGCTCACCGTCCGCTCGGCGGTGTTCGGGCTGGCCGCGCACGCCGTGGACGGCCGGCCGGCCCTCGTGCCGTCCTGGCTGTTCGAGGTGCGGCCGGCGGGTCCGGGGGACGCCCTCACGGTGACGTACCCGGCGGTGGACCCGGAGTACCTGGCCCCGCAGGACCGGTCGGGGCGGCCCAGCTCCGGGCCGACCGCGCCGGGCGACGAACCGACCTCCACCCGGAACGTCGCCGTCGAGGGCTACACCGCCGAGGGCACGGAGCTGACCGTGGCCTTCACGGGCGGGGTGTGCGCCGACTACGAGGCGACGGCGAGCGAGAGCGCGGACCGGGTGACGGTCACCGTGACCGAGACGAAGCGGACGGACAAGGTCTGCATCCTGATCGCCAAGGAGTACCGGCAGACGGTGCGGCTGGAGGAACCGCTGGGCGGCCGTGAGGTCGTGGGCGCGGACGGCGAGCCGGTCCCGCTCCTGAAGGACGGCGCGCGGCTGCCGGCACCGCCCTCCGGGGCGCGGTAGGCCCGGGCGCGGGCCCCGCGGACATGCCGGAGGCGGCGGCCCCCCATCGGGGGGGGCCGCGGCTGCGCCCTCACCAACCCCTGGGCCGGCCTCGGCCCCGGGGTGCCGCCCCCCCCCCCCCCCCCCCCCCACATCGCCTGACCGCCGACGGACTCAGCGCGGCACAGAGATCGCTTTGGGCAAGATCACGGACACCGTGCCGAGCGGCCCTGCGCCGTCTCCTCGGTGAAGTCCGCGACCAGCGGGGCGAGCGCGCTCCCCACCTCGTCGGCGGGGAGCTTGCGGCCCTTCACCTCGAACGAGTGGCCGCCGCCGTCGATCCAGGCGATCCGGGCATCCTGACAGGACGCCACTGCCTCCTCGAGCTGCGACAGCGGCTGAACGAAAGGATCGTTCGTGCCCTCCACGAACAGCTGAGGAGGCGCCACCGCCGGCAGGTGCTCCACACGCGGCTTCTCGGGCCTGCCGGGCGGATGCAGCGGATAGCCGAGGTAGACGAGCCCGTCCACCTGCAGCCCCTCCGCCACCGCCATCGACGCCATGCGCCCGCCGTACGACTTGCCGCACGCCCACACGCGCGCGCCGGGAGCCTGGACCCGCGCCCATTCGACCACCGCGTTCCAGGTGAGGATCGCGTGCGCAGCCGGGCCCGGCATCCGCCGCCCCGCCTCCACGTAGGGGAAGTTGAAGCGCAGCGTGGCGAGGTCCCGCTCGCGCAACCCGGCGGCGAACCCGCGGAGGAACGGATGGTCCATCCCGGCCCCGGCGCCGTGCGCGATGGCGATGACGCCGCGTGATCCGTCCACCGGCTCCCACGCCAGCGACACCGAAACGGGACCGCTCGGCAGTGCCACCTCGAGCATCACGTCGCCGACCTCCCGAACGGAATCCGCACGACCTCACCGCGCCGAGCACGAAGCGTCCCGACGATCACCACCACCAGGTGCACGACGCACACCACCACGTACAGCGTCATCGGGATGGCGACCGGAAAGAGTCCGCGCGGCTGCGGCGGCATCCACAGCAGGGCGACAGCGATGCCGAGCTGCAGCACCAGCAATCCGGTGGAGACGAGAAGGAAAAAGGTGCCCCACCGCTTCGCCGAGCGAGCGTTCGCGGCCGCGAGCGGCCCCTGACGAGAGAGCGAGCCGTAGGCGGCGACCATCCCGCCACCCGCCGCCAAGGGACCCAGCAGCGGGATGGGCAGCAGCACGAGTAGCCCGAGAGCCCACGCCGAGGCGCCCGTGGCCGGTCGCGCCGACTGCGTCATCGCCCGGTGGACGGCTCGCCGCCGGAGGATCCACCGGGCTCGCCGCCCGGCACGTCTCCACCGGGCCCGCCCTGACCAGGCACGTCGCCACCCGGGGCGGAAGCGTCACCGACCTGCACCCCACCGACTTCGCCCTCGGGCACCTCCCCCGGCACGGGGGAACCGGCCCGCTCGGGAGCCGGCGGGGCGGGCTGCGGCGGCGGCACCACGTGCGGCTGATGCGGCGTCCCACCGGCAGCGGCTCCTGTCGCCGCCCCCTGACCACCGCCGGGCGTGATCCGCTCGCCGTACTTCGGCGGCTCGCTGAGATCCACCGGCGGCTTCGGCGTCTCGACCCGCTGCGGCCCCAGCACCTGGCGCGCCTTCGCCAGCGACCGCGGCTGCACGCGCACCTCATAGTGATCGGCGACCATCTGCGTGATGCTGGCGAAATCGCGGCGCCGGCGCACGATGGCGTAGGTCACCAGGCTCATGATCATTCCCAGCGCGACGCCGATGAAGACGAACCCGAGGAACAGCGACACCGGCGCGTCGGGGGTGCCGAACAGCATCCACGCCGACAGGAAGAGTCCGATCAGCACGCCGTTGATCGCACCCGATCGCGCGGCCGCCGCGTATCCGAGGCGACCCGTCACCCGCTCGACCGTGCGCACGCCCTCGCCGACGATCACGATGTCGCGCGCGGGCACCTCCCCCGCGATCAGCTTCGAGACGATCTGCTGCGCCCCCTCGTACTCACGGGACGAGGCGACCACCTCGCCGATGTCGGTGCCGTTCGCCGGACGATTCAGCATGCTCATCCGGCCATTCTTCCACGCCGCCTGCAATCGCCGCCCTGTGGCGACATCCCGGCTGCCCGCCCCGGCTCGCGGACTACGCTGGACAGGTGAGCACACAACGGGTTTTCGTCGCGCGCCTGGCCGGGTGCGCCGTCTTCGACCCCGTGGGCGACCGGCTCGGCAAGGTCCGTGACGTCGTCATCGTGTACCGAAGTACGGCAGCGCCCCGCGTGATCGGGCTCGTCGTGGAGATTCCCGGTCGTCGCCAGGTGTTCCTCTCCATCGGCCGCGTCACCTCGATCCGGGCCGGCCAGGTCATCACCACCGGCCTCATCAACGTGCGCCGCTTCCAGCCCCGCCCCGGCGAGATGCGCGTGCTCGCCGAGTACGTCGGCCGCCGTGTGCGACTCGTGGACGGCAGCGGCACCGCCGTCGTCGAGGACGTCGCCATCGAGCAGGACCGGCACGGCGAATGGGCCATCAGCCAGCTGTTCCTGCGCAAGGCGAAGACCAGCGCGTCGCCGTTCGCGAAAGGTCCCACCACGTTCGCGTCGTGGAACGAGGTGGCCGAGCTGCGCCAGCCCGGTGAGTCCCAGTCGGCCGAGCAGCTCATCGCCAGCTATTCCGAACTGCACGCCGCCGACCTCGCCACGACACTGCTCGACCTGCCCCAGCAGCGCATGATCGAGGTCGCCGAAGAGCTGCCGGACGAGCGCCTCGCCGACGCGCTCGAGGAGATGCCGGAGGACGAGCAGGTGCACATCCTCGACCGGCTGGGAGACGAGCGCGCCGCGGACATCCTCGACCAGATGGAACCCGACGACGCCGCCGACCTGCTCGCGCAGCTGCCGCCGAAGCGACTGGAGCAGCTGCTCGCGCTGATGGACCCCGAGGAGGCGGAGGACGTCAGGATGCTGCTGCGCTATGGCGCGGACACCGCGGGCGGCCTGATGACGCCCGAGCCCATCATCCTCTCCGCCGACGCCACCGTCGCCGAGGCGCTCGCAGTGATCCGCCGCCACGAACTGCACCCGGCCCTCGCCGCCGCCGTGTTCGTGACGCTCCCGCCGTTCGAGACGCCCACCGGGCGCCTTCTCGGCGTCGTGCACTTCCAGCGGATGCTGCGCTACCCGCCGCACGAACGGCTCGGCGCCATCCTCGACGACACCCTCGAACCGGTGTCGGTCACCGCGTCGGCCGCCGAGGTCGCCCGTCTGCTCGCCAGCTACGACCTGGTGTCGCTGCCCGTCATCGACTCCGCGCACCGCCTGGTCGGTGCGGTGAGCGTGGACGACGTGCTCGACTACCTGCTCCCCGGCGACTGGCGCACGCACGACGCCGACGAGACCGAGAGCGGGGCGGCGCGATGATGGCCCGGTCCCCTCGCCTCGACACTCCGCTCGGGCGCGGCAGTGCCACCCGCGGCGCGGCGCCCTCGCGCGACCGTTTCGGACGCTTCACGGAGTGGGTCGCCCGCGCCATGGGCACTCCCGCGTTCCTGCTGCTGCTCACCCTGTTCTGCGCGGCCTGGATCGCGTGGAACACCCTCATGCCGAAGCACCTGCGCTTCGACGATGCCGCCCTCGGCTTCACCGCGCTCACCCTGATGCTGTCGCTGCAGGCGTCGTACGCCGCGCCGCTGATCCTGCTCGCGCAGAACCGGCAGGACGACCGCGACCGCGTGCAGATCGAGCAGGACCGCCAGCGCGCCGAACGCAACCTGGCGGACACCGAATACCTCGCCCGCGAGATCGTGGCGCTGCGCCTGGCCCTCGACGAGCGCACCGCGCAGACCGTCACCAGAGACGTGCTGCGGCAGGAGCTGAAGTCGCTGCTCGCCGACCTGGAGCACTCGGACGGCGCCCGGCCGGCCGACCGCGATCCGGCGGATTCCGCGGCCCGCCGTGACGACGACGAGCGGCGACGATGACCCTCGCCGAACGGGTGCGCGACGCGGTCGCCGCCGTCACCGACCCGGAGCTGCGGCGTCCCATCGGCGATCTCGACATGGTGCGGGACGTGCGCGTGAGCGGCGCGACGGCGCACGTCGCGATCGTGCTCACGATCGTCGGTTGCCCGGCCGCCCAGCGCATCGAGTCGGATGTGCGGGATGCCGCGGCATCCGTTCCCGGTGTGGACGAGGTGACCGTCGACGTCGGCGTGATGACTCCCGACGAGCGCCGCGCCCTGACCGAGAAGCTGCGCGCCGGGCGACCGGCGCGGCACATGCCGTTCGGCCCCGACTCTCTCACCAGGGTGATCCTCGTCTCCAGTGGCAAGGGCGGCGTCGGCAAGTCGACGGTGACGGCGAACCTCGCCGTGTCGCTGTCGCAGCTGGGTCTGCGGGTGGGGCTGATCGACGCGGACGTGCACGGGTTCTCCATTCCGGGGCTGCTGGGCATCCCCCCGGGGACCCAGCCGACGCGTCTGGACGACCTCATGCTCCCGCCGGTCGCGCACGGCGTGAAGGCGGTGTCGATCGGCATGTTCCTGCGCGACGGCGAGGCCGTCGTCGCCTGGCGGGGGCCGATGCTGCACCGTACCGTGCAGCAGTTCCTCACCGACGTGTTCTTCGGCGACCTCGACGTGCTGCTCGTGGACATGCCGCCCGGCACCGGTGACGTGGCGATCTCGATCGGGCAGATCCTGCCCCACGCCGAGGTGCTCGTCGTCACCACCCCGCAGCAGGCGGCGGCGGAGGTCGCGATCCGCAGCGGCCTGGTCGCCCGGCAGACGGGTCAGCGCGTGATCGGGGTGGTGGAGAACATGGCGGCTCTCTCCCTGCCCGACGGCACCACGCTCGAGCTGTTCGGTTCCGGGGGCGGCGAAGCGGTGGCCCGCGCGTTGTCCGCCGACGGGCAGGACGTCCCGCTGCTGGCATCCGTCCCGCTCAGCCCGGCGCTGCGCGTCGGCGGCGACGACGGGCGCCCTGTCGTCCTCGAGAATCCCGCGGATGCCGCCGCCGCCGCGATCATCGACCTCGCGGGCGCCATCGCGGCGCTGGGGCGCGACCTGCCGCGACGGCCCCTGCCGATGCGCGTGTCCTGATCAGGTCGCCTCGGCGTCGAACGGCGGCGGGGTGCTGCTACTGAAGGTCGTGCGGGTCAGTCGCGGCCGCGGGGGCGGCGTGACCGGGTCGGTCGCCACGGCGGCGGAGGACGCAGGCGCGGCCGAATCGAACGACGGTTCCTCGAACAGAGCGTCGCGGATGATCCGCCTCGGGTCGTACTGTCGCGGGTCGAGCTTGCGCCAGTCGACGTCGTCGATGTCCGGCCCGAGCTCCTCCCGCATCTTCGACTTCGTCTCGCGCAGATACTCGCCCGCTCGGCGCACGAAACGCGCGAAGCTCTCGGCGGCCTTCGGCAGACGCTCCGGGCCGATGATGAGCACAGCGACAAGGCCGATGAGCAGCAGCTTGTCGAAGGTCAACCCGAGTTCCATCCCTCCAGGCTACCCGTCGCGCCTCCCCTTCCGATGCACTCCGGCCGCTTACGCTGGAGGCACCGGCTTCCCCAGGAGATCAAGCAATGAGCGAGCACGACGCGAACGCCCGATTCGCCAGCGAGACCATCGTCGAACCCACTGCGATCGCCAGGGCCCGCGCCCACGCCCTCGAACTCGGGGCGGCGCCGCTGAGCCCCAGCATCGGCGCGCAGTGCGCTGTCCTCGCCGCGGCGTCGGGCGCACGATCCATCGTCGAGATCGGCACGGGCGCGGGGGTGTCGGGACTGTGGCTGCTCCGCGGCGCCCCGCAGGCGGTGCTCACCACCATCGACAGCGAGCCGGAGCATCTCGCCGCCGCGCGCCAAGCGTTCGCCGACGCCAAGGTGCCGCCCGCGCGCGCCCGGTTCATCACCGGACGGGCCGCCGACGTGCTGCCGCGCATGAACGAGAGCTCGTACGACATCGTGCTCGTGGACGCCGACCCGGAGAACGTCATCGAGTACGTCGAGCACGGCCTGCGCCTGGTGCGCACCGGCGGGCTCGTGCTCGTGCCGCGCGTGCTCGGCGGCGGCCGCGTCGCCGATCCGGTGCAGCGCGACGCGGTCACCACCGCGTACCGCTCGGTGGTGCAGGAGACCCAGGAGTCGCAAGCAGTGCTGTCGGCCCTCACCACCGTCGGCGAGGGAATGCTGCAGCTCGCCCGCACGGCCTGAGCCGAGACACAAGAAGGGCGATGGATCACCCGATCCATCGCCCTTCTCCTTCTCGTTCTCAGGCGGGGTTCACGACGGCGCCCAGCACCTCGTGAAGCTCCTTCGCCTCGGCGTCGTTCACGGAGACGACCAGTCGGCCGCCGCCCTCGAGCGGAACGCGCACGATGATGAGTCGCCCCTCCTTCACGGCCTCCATCGGTCCGTCGCCGGTCCTCGGCTTCATCGCTGCCATCGTGGCTCCCTTTCCTCGGTGGTATGGATCAAGTTTATCGGTACCGCCGGACCGACCGTTGACCGCCGATCCGCATCGGTGCGCGCGTCTACGCGTGTCATCACGGGATCTGCCAGAAGGTCATCCCGAGTCCGTACATTCCGAGGATCCAGACCCACTGGCCGAGCAGGCACGCGGCCAGCACCGCCCATCGGTATCCCGGTCGGCGCGGCACCGCCACCGCTCCCCACAGCGGCGTCAACGGCATCAGCAGCCGGAACGTGCTGGACTGCGGGAAGAACACCGCGAGCAGGTAGAGCAGGTACGAGGCGCTCCACAGCCGGATGTCGACGCCGAGGCGCCGCACCGCCCGCACGCGCATCAGCAGGAAGGCCGCGCCCGCCACGAGCACCGCGAGTGCGATCGGGCCCCACCACCCCGGCATCCCCCAGTGCGAGAACCAGAAGACGGCGGCGCGGAGGAAGCCGTCGAACGGCACGAATTCGGCCGACGCGTCCGGGATCCAGTTGCGTCGCCATGCCAGTTCGGTCTGCAGATACGCGTCCCACTCACCGGTGACGACGGTCGCGATGAGCTGCCACGAGAACCCGACGGCGGTGGCCAGTGCCCCGAGCGCCACGATGTGGGCGGCCTCCCGGCCGCCCAGCGGCTCGACGCGTCGACGCACCCAGCGGCTCAGCCCGTGCAGGCCGAGGAACAGCGCGAAGGCGAGGATGCCGGGGCGCGTGAACCCCATCACCGGGATGAGCGCGTACAGCCAGGCGTACCGGTGCCGCGACACGAGGTCCAGTGCGACGAGCAGCAGCAGCACGAACAGCGCCTCGGCGTATCCGACCTGGAAGAGCGCCGCCAGCGGGCCGCACGAGAAGAACGCCACCGCCCACATCGCCGCGGAAGCGCCGATGCGATCGCGCAGCAGCCGGTGCAGCGCGAGGCAGGCCAGGAACCCGGCCACCAGCGACACCACGAGCGCCCCGGACGGCCAGAAACCGAAGCCGACCAGCTTGGCGACGTGCGCGTACACGGGCATGAACGCCCAGGCGTTCTCGGCGACCTCGCCGGTGTCGGTCCTGGGCAGCTCCGCGGGGTACCCGTACTCCGCGACCGTCCAGTACCACTGCGCATCCCAGCCGATCACGAACTCGGCGACGGACGCGTCGGCACCGAACCGTGACAGGGAGGTGGACTGCGCCGCGGCGAGCGCGAGCAGCGCCGTGGTCACGAGCCGGGAAAGGGCGTAGATCACCCCGATACGGGCGGCGACCGGCATCCGCACCCAGGAGCGGACCGCGCGGGTCAGGCTCCGCTCAGCCACGCGCGCAACCCGCGTTCGACGTCCTCGATCTGCGCGAGCGGCACGCGCTCCTCATCGTGGTGCGCCAGGTGGGGGTCACCGGGGCCGTAGTTCACCGCCGGCACCCCGAGCGCCGAGAAGCGCGCGACGTCCGTCCAGCCGTACTTGGGGCGCGCCTCGGCGCCCACCGCGGCGAGGAACTGCTGCGCGATCGGCGCGTCGAGTCCGGGGCGGGCGCCGTCGGCGGCATCCGTGATCTCCACCTCGAAGCCGGCGAGCACCGAGCGCACGTGCGCCTCCGCGCCGGCGATGCTGCGGCTGGGCGCGAACCGGTAGTTCACCTCGACCTCGCACAGGTCGGGGATGACGTTGCCCGCCACCCCTCCGGTGATGCGGACGGCGTTGAGTCCTTCGCGGTAGCCGAGGCCCTCGACGGGGATCTCCCTGGCGCGGTACTCGGCCAGGCGCGCCAGGATCGGCGCGGCGCCGTGGATCGCGTTCTCGCCCACCCAGGAGCGGGCGCTGTGCGCGCGGACCCCGCGGGTGCGGACGATGGCGCGCAGCGTGCCGTTGCAGCCGCCCTCCACCTGCCCGTTCGAGGGCTCGCCGAGGATCGCGAAGTCGGCCTGAAACAGCTCGGGCCGGTCCGCGGCGAGCAGACCGAGCCCGTTCTTGGACGCTTCGACCTCCTCGTTGTCGTACCACATCCAGGTGATGTCGACGATGGGCGCGGTGAGCTCGGCGGCGAGCCTGAGCTGCACCGCGACACCCGCCTTCATGTCGACCGTGCCGCGGCCCCACAGGAACTCCTCGCCCTCGATCGCGATGCGCCGCGTCGGCACGTTGCCGTTGATGGGGACGGTGTCGATGTGGCCGGCGATGACCACGCGCTGCGCGCGGCCGAGGTTCGTGCGGGCGACGATCGTGTTCCCGTGCCGGATCACCTCGAGATGCGGGTGCGCCCGCACCGCCTCCTCGATCTCGTCGGCGAGGCGCCCCTCTGCGCCGGAGACGCTCGGGATGTCGCAGATCGCGCGCGTGATGTCGAGCGAGGACGCGGAGAGATCGAGCAGCATGACCCCCAGCCTATCCGCGAGCACATCAGCGCCTCCGCTATTTTGGGGGGATGAGCACTGAGCGCACCGTGTGGGGTATCGGACTGTCCACGATCGCCGGCGACGGCACCGTCCTGGACGCGTGGTACCCGGAGATCGGCTTCGGAGAGCCGAACGCCGAGGACGCGGCCTCGGCGGCCGACACCTGGCAGGCGCTCGCCGAGCCGGATTCGCGCCGCAACGTCACGGTGGAACTCGTGCAGGTCTCGATCGACCTGGACGCGGCCGTCGCGTCCACTGTGGACGCGTACCTGCGCCTGCACGCGCTGTCCCGTCTGCTGGTGAAGCCGAACGAGCTGAACCTGGACGGCATCTTCGGGCACCTGCCGACCCTCGCGTGGACCAATGCGGGGCCGATGCTGCCGACGGATGCCGCACGGCTGCGCCCGGTGCTCCAGCGGCACGGCATCCAGGTGCAGGGGCTGGACAAGTTCCCGCGGCTGACCGACTACGTCCAGCCGGAGGGCGTCCGAATCGCGGACGCGTCCCGGGTGCGCCTGGGCGCGCACCTCTCCCCCGGCACCACCGTGATGCACGAGGGCTTCGTGAACTTCAACGCCGGCACGCTCGGCGCGTCGATGGTCGAGGGCCGCATCTCGCAGGGCGTCGTCGTGGGCGACGGCAGCGACATCGGCGGCGGCGCGTCCATCATGGGCACCCTCTCCGGCGGCGGCACCGTGCGAGTGTCGATCGGCGAGCGCACGCTGCTCGGCGCGAACGCCGGCATCGGCATCTCCCTCGGCGACGACTGCGTGGTCGAGGCCGGGCTGTACGTGACCGCGGGCACGAAGGTCGTCCTCGCCGACGGTCCGGACACCGCCGACGGCGGACGGCCGACCGTGAAGGCGGCCGAGCTGTCCGGTCGCGACGGCATCCTGTTCCGCCGCAACTCGCTCACCGGCGCCGTCGAGGCGACCCAGCGCACCGGCGTCGGCATCACCCTCAACGAGGCCCTCCACGCCTGACCTCCCCCTCGTTTGGGGCGGATTCTCGCGTTCGGGGCGGTTGTCATCCGCCCCGAACGGGGAAAACCGCCCCAAACGCGCGACGACGGGCGCACAGGGGGACGTGCTACTGTCAAGGGTCGCTCCCGTTCACGCGGAGCGCCTGCGTCGTCGAACGCTCCCGCGCCGTCCACCGGCCGCGAACTTCTCGAACGGCGAACCGATGCGCGAACCCGCGCCGTCGCCCACCTTCCCGCACGCCGGCTGAACGCCCGTGCCCTTTGGAGCCACCCATGACTTCCTTCCTCGACCTCGGCGTGCCCGCCGCCCTCGCCTCCGTGCTCGCCGCGGACGGCAAGACCGAGGCCTTCGCCATCCAGCGCGACACGCTGCCCGACTCGCTCGCCGGACGCGACCTGCTCGGCCGCGGCCGTACCGGCAGCGGTAAGACCATCGCGTTCGCACTGCCCCTGGTGGCGCGTCTCGCCGCGACGAACGCCTCCCGCCGGCCGGGCCGCCCGCGCGGCCTGGTGCTCGCCCCCACCCGCGAGCTGGCCACCCAGATCGCTGCCACGATCTCCCCACTCGCGGCAGCCGTGGGCCTGCGCGTCACCACCGTGTTCGGCGGAGTCAGCCAGCGCCCGCAGGAGCAGGCGATGCGCTCCGGCGTCGACATCGTCGTCGCCTGCCCCGGTCGCCTCGAAGACCTCATGAAGCAGAAGATCGTCGCGCTGGACGCGGTCGAGATCACCGTGCTGGACGAGGCCGACCACATGGCCGACCTCGGCTTCCTGCCCGGCGTGACCCGCATCCTGTCGGCCACGCCCGCCGGCGGTCAGCGTCTGCTGTTCAGCGCCACCCTCGACCGTGGCATCGACTCGCTCGCGAAGCGCTTCCTGAGCAACCCGGTCAGCCACGAGGTCGACGAGGCCAGCGTGCCGGTCGGCGAGATGACCCACCGGGTGCTGGTCGCCACCAGCACCGAGGCCAAGAAGCAGCTCGTCGAGCACCTGGCATCCGGTCTCGGCCGGCGGATCCTGTTCACGCGCACCAAGCACCAGGCGAAGAAGCTGGCCAAGCAGCTCACCGCGTCCGGCATCCCGTCGGTCGACCTGCACGGCAACCTCGGGCAGAACGCCCGGGAGCGCAACCTGGCCGCCTTCGGCGCCGACCCGGCCCAGGGCGGCGTGCGCGTGCTGGTCGCCACGGATGTCGCCGCGCGCGGCGTGCACGTGGACGACGTCGAGCTGGTCGTGCACGTCGACCCGCCGCTCGAGCACAAGGCGTACCTGCACCGCTCCGGCCGCACCGCGCGCGCCGGCGCCGCCGGCACCGTCGTCACCCTGGTGCTGCCCGAGCAGCGGCGCGACGTGAAGGACCTGCTCCGCAAGGCGCAGATCACCGCGCCGCTGGAGGACGCCAACGCCGGGATCGTGCAGGAGCTGGTCGGCGAGCGTGCAGCGCACGTGCGTCCGGCCCCCGCCGCCGCGCCCGCGAAGCAGGCGTCGTCGGGGTCCCGCGGCCAGTCCGCCGGCGGCTCGTCGTCGTCGCGGCGCCGCCGTCCGCGCGGGCAGGGTTCGCAGGGCGGACAGCAGGCGTCTCAGCACGCCGGGCAGGGCCGCTCCGCCGCCCACGGCCGCCCTGCGCACGGCGCGCAGGCTCCCGCCGGCCGCAGCGCTGGGCGGGACCACGACGCGCAGCGTCCGGCCCGTCACGACGCCCGCCCGCAGGGCTCGCGCCGCGCCAGCCGCCCCCAGGGCCACTGACCCGGTCACTGACCCCGGTCTCCACCTCCCGGGTCTCCACCTCCCGGGTCTCCGCCTCCCGGGTCTCCACCTACCGGGTTTGGGGCGGGTTCTCAACTTTGGGGCGGCGCACCACCGCCCCAAACGCGAGAATCCGCCCCAAACACCCCAGGACACGGGGTACGTGAGCGATCGGCGCCGGGCGCGGGTCAGCGGGCGGCGCGGGTCAGCGGGCGGGGTAGGACCGCTCGGGAGCGCCGATGTAGAGCTGCTGCGGACGGCCGATCTTGGTCTGCGGGTCCAGCTGCAGCTCCCGCCACTGCGCGAGCCAGCCGGGCAGCCGGCCGATCGCGAACAGCACGGTGAACATGCGCGTCGGGAAGCCCATCGCCTTGTAGATCACGCCGGTGTAGAAGTCGACGTTCGGGTAGAGCCGGCGCTCCTTGAAGTAGTCGTCCGCGAGCGCGATCTCCTCGAGCTCCTTGGCGAGGTCGAGCAGCGGGTCTGTGACGCCCAGCTCGGAGAGCACCTCGTCGGCGGCCTCCTTGACCAGCTTGGCGCGCGGGTCGTAGTTCTTGTAGACCCGGTGGCCGAAGCCCATCAGCTTGACGCCCTCCTCCTTGTTCTTCACGCGCTCGACGAAGCGCTGCACGCTCTGACCGGACTCGCGGATCTGCCCGAGCATCGTCAGCACCGCCTCGTTGGCACCGCCATGCAGGGGGCCGGAGAGCGCCTGGATGCCCGCCGAGATCGACGCGAACTGGTTGGCACCGGTGGATCCGACCAGGCGCACGGTGGAGGTGGACGCGTTCTGCTCGTGGTCCTCGTGCAGGATCAGCAGCAGCTCCAGCGCCTTCGACATCACCGGGTTGACCTCGTACGGCTCGCTGTGCACGCCGAAGTTGAGCTTGAGGAAGTTGTCCACGAAGCTCAGCGAGTTGTCCGGATACAGGAACGCCTGGCCCACGCTCTTCTTGTGCGCGTACGCGGCGATCACCGGCAGCTTGGCGAGCATGCGCACCTGGTTGAGCTCCACGTGCTCCGGGTTGTGCGGGTCGGTCTGGCCCTCGTAGTAGGTCGACAGTGCGGCGACCGCCGACGACAGCACCGCCATGGGGTGCGCGGTGTGCGGCAGTGCCGAGAAGAAGTGCTTCAGATCCTCGTGCAGCAGCGTGTGGCGACGCACGCGCTCGTCGAACTCGGCCAGCTCGACCGCGGTGGGCAGCTCCCCGTAGATGAGCAGCCACGCCACCTCGAGATAGCTGCAGCTGCGCGCGATCTGCTCGATCGGATAGCCGCGATAGCGCAGGATGCCCTGGTCGCCGTCGATGAACGTGATCGCCGACTTGGTGGATGCCGTGTTCACGAAGCCGTAGTCGAGTCCGGTGTAGCCGGTCTGCCGCGTGAGGGTCGAGAGGTCGATGCTGCCTGCACCGCTCGTCGACCGCAGCACGGGGAACTCCGCGGTCTTGTCGCCGACGGAAAGAGTGGCCTTGTCGGGCTGACCTGCGCTCACGCGAACCTCCTGCTGCGTTGTGCCTCTGGGGACGATGTCCGGCGCGCAACGCCGGGGCCGGGTCTCGACCGCATCGCGTGTACAGCCTAGTCGCGCACTCGGCCTACTGTGACATCCGCCAAGAGATCACGCGATCGCTCGTCGCCCCTCCACAACCTTCGCGAGGTGGAGAACGGGCTCATCGGGTGGCGGATGCCAGTCGCTCGGCGGCCTGTTCGATCCGGTCCAGCGGCGCGGTGAGCGCGAGGCGCACGTGACGAGCGGAGTGCTCGCCGTAGAAGTGCCCGGGGCCGGCGAGGATGCCGAGCTCCGCCAGCCGCTGCAGCGACTCCCAGGCGTCCCGATCCTCGGTGGCCCAGAGGTACAGTCCGGCCTCCGACCCGTCGATGCGGAAGCCGGCGGCTTCGACGGCCGGTTTCAGCACGTCACGGCGGCGACGGTACAGCTCCTTCTGCGCAGCGACGTGCTCGTCATCGCGCAGCGCGACAGCCATGGCGTGCTGCACAGGTGCGGGCGGCATCAGCCCGAGGTGCTTGCGCGCCGCGAGCAGGCCCGCGATGAGATCCGAGCATCCCGCGACGAACGCGGCACGGTAGCCGGCGAGGTTGGACTGCTTGCTGAGCGAGTACACGCTCAGCAGATCGGCGCGCGATCCGCCGGTGACCCGCGGGTCCAGCACCGACGGCACGGGCTGGTCGGCCCACGGCCCGTCCCACCCGAGTTCGGCGTAGCACTCGTCGCTGGCAAGCACGGCGCCCAGCTCCCTGGCGCGACGCACGGCGGCGGCGAGCTCCTCGACGCTCCAGGTGCGTCCGTCCGGGTTGCCGGGGGTGTTGATCCAGATGAGCTTGGCGCCCTCCGGCCATTCGTCGGGGTCGTCGGCTGCCACCGGGGTCGCCCCGGCGACCGTCGCACCGACCGCGTAGGTCGGGTACGCGATGCGCGGATGAACGACGACGTCCCCGGCGGTCAGGCCCAGCAGAGTGGGCAAAAGCGCGACCAGCTCCTTCGACCCGATGGTCGGCAGCACGTGCGCGGGTGTCAGGCCGGGCACCCCGCGGCGGCGCGCGTACCAGTCCACGATGGCGTCGCGCAGCGCGGGCGAGCCGACCGTCAGCGGGTAGGAGTGCGCGTCGGTGGCCTCCGCGAGAGCACGCCGGATGACGTCGGGGGTGGGGTCGATGGGCGAGCCGACGGAGAGGTCGACGATGCCGCCCGGATGCTGCGCGGCACGCTTACGGTACGGCTCCACCGCGTCCCACGGGTACGCGGCGAGGTCGAGGACCCCCACCTACTCCCCCTGCGGGGGCAGCGCTGCGATGATGGGGTGGTCGTGGTGGATGACGCCGACCTTGGCGGCGCCGCCGGGCGAGCCGATCTCCTCGAAGAACTCCACGTTGGCCTTGTAGTAGTCCTGCCACTCGTCGGGCAGGTCGTCCTCGTAGTAGATCGCCTCAACAGGGCACACCGGTTCGCACGCGCCGCAGTCCACGCACTCGTCGGGGTGGATGTACAGCGAGCGCTCCCCCTCGTAGATGCAGTCGACGGGGCACTCGTCGATGCAGGCACGATCCTTCACATCGACGCAGGGAAGAGCGATCACATACGTCACGGAATCAGTCTACGTCGCGCGCGGAGGTTCCCGTCGCGGTCGGGGCCGCGGTCGGCGGTGCACCGGCGGCTCCGTCCGTGTGGGCGGACCGCAGCCGGGACAGGTCCGGCCAGGCGACGACCAGCACGGTGATGCCGACGGCGAGGTACATCCAGATGTTACCCAGCGGCGTGTTCGGCACGACGACGGAACCGCCGGGGCCGCGCTGCGAGATGACGAGGATCAGCGCCAGCATCCCGATCCCGGCCACGAGCGCCGCCCAGCGGTCGCCGGTCAGCGCGCGCAGGGAGATGAGCAGGGCCGCGCAGGCGATGCCGCCGACGATCAACCCCACCGGCACCGGGCCCCAGAGGAAGCTGTGCGCGATCGTCGCAGCGATCCCGTAGACGCCGCCGACGACGGCGGCCGCGAGCCAGGACAGGCCGCGTGAGATCGATGAGGACACCGCCTCAGCATAGTGGCCGCGCCACCGGCATCCGGCCCGACTCAGACCGCCCAGCCGACCAGCCGCAGCAGCGCCGCCACCGCGGCCGCGGCGATCACGACCACGAGGAACGATTGGCGCATCCACAGCAGGCCCGCGGCGACCAGCACGGCGGGCACGCGAGCGTCCACGACCACCGCCTGCCCCGCGCCGAGCGTCTGCACGGCGACCAGCGCAGCGAGCAGTGCGACGGTGAGCAGGTCGGAGATCCGCGCGGGCCGCGGGGCCTCCATCACCTGCGGCGGCACCAGGTAGCCGAACGCCTTCAGCGCGACGCAGATGCATGCGGCGAGCAGCACGGCACTCCACACGCTCATGACCCGGACCCCGCATCACGTCCCGACCACGCCGACGGGCCGGTCGCCGCCCTGTCGCGGTCGAGCCAGTTGAACCAGCCGACCACGAACGCGACCAGCGCAGCCACCAGCACCGGCAGCCCGGGCATCAGCACCGGTGTCAGCGTCGCCGCCACCACGGCCGCGGCGGCTCCCACGACCACCGCCTGACGGCGGCGCAGGCGCGGCCATAGCAGTGCCAGGAACGCGGCTGCGGCGGCGGCGTCCAACCCCCATGCCTTCGGGCCGCCGACCTGGTCCAGCACGTCGCCGAGCAGCGCGCCGATGAGGGTCGTGAGGTTCCAGCCGAGGTAGATGCCGACGCCGGTGACCCAGAACCCGAGGCGGCTGAGCCGCGGATCGTCCTGCGCGATGGCCACGGCGGTGGACTCGTCGATCGTGAAGTGCGACGCCACCGCACGGCGGCGGAACCCGCTGCCGATGATCGGCGACATGCGCATGCCGTAGGCGAGGTTGCGCACCCCGAGCAGCCCGGCCGAGGCGATGGCGGAGGGCAGCGCCGCCACCCCGCCAGCGGCGAACACGCCGACGAACGCGAACTGCGAGCCGCCGGTGAACATCACCAGGCTCAGCACGCAGGTCTGCCAGACGTCCAGTCCGGACGCCACGGCGAGCGCGCCGAACGAGATGCCGTACGCGCTGGTGGCGATGGCGACGCCGAGCCCCTCGCGCCACACCTCACGTCGGCGTCGCTGGACCTCGGGGAGATGAGCCGCTGCACGCATGCCTTCCATTCTCGGGCATGCGGCGCGGCTCACCCGCGGGTCAGTACCAGTTCACGGCCTGCGAGTGCCCCCAGGCGTTGCACGGCGAACCGTACGCCGCCGCGATGTACTCCAGACCCCAGGCGATCTGCGTGGCCGCGTTCGTGCGCCAGTCGGCACCGGCGGACGCCATCTTGTCGCCGGGGAGGGCCTGCGGGATGCCGGTGGCGCCGCTCGAACCGTTGTAGGCCTGGTAGTTCCAGCCGGACTCCTTGGTCCACAGCGACTCCAAGCAGGAGAACTGCCCGTCTCCCCAGCCGTAACGGCTGGCCGCCATGTCGCGCGCGGTGGCCTTGGCGCCCTCCACGGTGTTCGCGGCCGCGAGGGCGGCGGCGGCAGCGGCCTCCTTCTCGGCCTTGATACGGGCGGCCTCCTCGGCCGCAGCCTTGGCCTTCTCGGCGGCGATACGCGCCGCCTCGGCCTGCTGCGCCTCGGTGAGCGCGGTCTGCAGCGTCTCGATACCCGCGAGGACCTCACGGGTCTCCTTGGCCGCACTGGCGGTGAGCGCGGTGAGACGGTCGGCTTCCAGCTCGTCGGGGTCGGCGAGCGCCCTGGCATCGGCCTTCAGTTCGGTGATGTCGACCGCCGGCTGCGCGACGTCGAGACCCGACGCCGCCACCACGTTGTTCAGTGCGACGGCGTTGGTCAGGGCGATGCCCGCCTCTTCCGCCGCATTGGTGCTCTTGCGGATCTGGACATCGGTCGGGGCCGAGGCGAGATCCGCCAGCGCGGACGGCGCCTGGATCAGGCCGGCGGTGAGCAGGACGCCCAGCAGCGCGGTGCCGCCGAGGATCGCGAAGCGGCGGCGGGGCCGGGGCGAGGGGGAAGCGGATGCCGTTGCGGCGGCGCGTCTGGACGCGCGGGTGTCGAGGGTTTCAGGCATGAGGATTTCGAGACTTTCGGGTCGTCGTTCGCCCGGTCCTGCCGGATGCAGGGTGGTACGTCGGGAACCGCTCACCCGGGCGCAGGAACCAGCCTTTCGGATCCGCCTGGACGAAACCGGCCCGTCACCTGGACATCCGGTGGGCATCCCATGTGAATGCATGCAAAAGGGCCCCGCGCCGCCTGTGGGCGGTGCGGGGCCCGGAGCCTGTGCGGGTCAGACGTTCGCGTCCTGACGCTTCAGGCGCGACGCCTCCCTGGCGCGGGTGGTCTGGTCGAGGATGACCTTGCGGATGCGCACTGCCTCCGGCGTCACCTCCACGCACTCGTCCTCGCGGGCGAACTCCAGCGATTCCTCCAGCGACAGGATGCGCGGCGGCGTCATCGACTCGAACGTGTCGGCCGTGGAGGAGCGCATGTTGGTGAGCTTCTTCTCCTTGGTGATGTTCACGTCCATGTCGTCGGCGCGGGAGTTCTCGCCGATGACCATCCCCTCGTAGACCTCCTCGGTCGGCCGCACGAAGAACGACATGCGCTCCTGCAGCGCGATCATGGCGAATGGGGTCACGACGCCGGCGCGGTCGGCGACGATCGAGCCGTTCTGGCGCGCGACGATCGAGCCGGCCCACTCGCCGTAGCCGTGCGAGATGGCGTTGGCGATGCCGGTCCCCCGGGTGATGGAGAGGAACTCGGTGCGGAAGCCGATCAGACCCCGAGACGGGACGATGAACTCCATGCGGATCCAGCCGGTGCCGTGGTTGATCATGTTGTCCATGCGACCGCGACGGTTCGCCATCAGCTGCGTCACAGCGCCCAGGTGCTCCTCGGGCACGTCGATCGTGAGGTGCTCGTACGGCTCGTGCACCTTGCCGTCGATCTTGCGCGTGACGACCTGCGGCTTGCCGACGGTCAGCTCGAAGCCCTCACGGCGCATGTTCTCGACGAGGATGGCCAGCTGCAGCTCGCCGCGACCCTGCACCTCCCACGCGTCGGGGCGGCCGATGTCGTTGACCCGGATCGACACGTTTCCGATCAGCTCGCGGTCGAGGCGGTCCTTCACCATGCGGGCGGTGAGCTTGTGGCCCTTGACCTTGCCGACCAGCGGCGACGTGTTGGTTCCGATGGTCATCGAGATCGAGGGCTCGTCGACCGTGATCTGCGGCAGAGGGCGCACGTCCTCCGGGTCGGCGATGGTCTCGCCGATCATGATGTCCGGGAACCCGGCGATCACCGCGATGTCACCGGGGCCGGCCGACTCGGCCGGGTAGCGGTCCAGCGCCTTGGTCATCAGCAGCTCTGTGATGCGCGCGTTCTGGGTGGTGCCGTCCTGGCGCACCCAGGCGACGGTCTGACCCTTCTTCAGCGTGCCGTTGAAGACACGGAGCAGGGCGAGCCGGCCCAGGAATGCCGAGGAGTCGAGATTGGTGACCCACGCCTGCAGCGGCGCCTCGTCGTCGTAGGACGGCGCGGGAACGTGCGTCAGAATCGCCTCGAACAGCGGCTCGAGGTCGTCGTTGTCCGGCAGCTCTCCGTTGGCGGGGCGGTTGGCGGATGCCGCACCGGCCCGGCCGGAAGCGTAGACCACGGGCACGTCCAGCAGCGCGTCGACGTCGAGGTCGGGCACGTCGTCGACCAGGTCGGACGCCAGGCCGAGCAGCAGGTCGTGCGCCTCCTCCTCGACCTCGGCGATGCGGGCGTCGCCGCGGTCGGTCTTGTTCACGAGCAGGATGACGGGCAGCTTGGCCTCGAGCGCCTTGCGCAGCACGAAGCGTGTCTGCGGCAGGGGGCCCTCGCTGGCGTCGACGAGCAGCACGACGCCGTCGACCATCGACAGCGCGCGCTCGACCTCCCCGCCGAAGTCCGCGTGACCGGGGGTGTCGACCACGTTGATCGTCACCGGCGCATCGGTGTGCTTGCCGTTGTAGGTGATCGCCGTGTTCTTGGCGAGGATCGTGATGCCCTTCTCCCGCTCCAGGTCGTTGGAGTCCATCGCGCGCTCCTCGACGTGCGCGTGCTCGCCGAACGAGCCGGTCTGACGGAGCATCGCGTCGACGAGGGTGGTCTTGCCGTGGTCGACGTGAGCGACGATCGCGACGTTACGGAGGTCGGGGCGGTGGGCGTGCGCCATGCAGAAGTCCTAAGAGGGGGTGTGGGTGTGCGCCGGGATGCCGACATTCCAGGATAACGCACGGTCCCTGAACGCCCTCCGACCGCTTCGAATCACGTGAATGGTGGCGTTCTGGCCGGGTTCGGAGCCATTCACACGATTCGAACGAGGGATAGCATCGACACCGTGACCGGAGAGCAGCCCGCCAGGACGTTCTCCCGCGCCCGGCTGTGGTGGGAGATCGCGATCGTGCTGGCACTGGGACTCGGGCAGTCCGCGGTGTACGCGGTCGTGCAACTGGCGTACCGGCTCACCGACGCCACTCCCCTCGCGGAGCAGACCGCCACGCTCAACCCCTCCCGCAGCGACCGGGAGGTGTTCGACCTCGTCTACCAGCTGCTGTCGATCGGGTTCTCGATCGTCCCGGTGCTGCTGGTGTGCTTCCTGCTGTGGCGCCCAGCGCGGCCGCACCTCGCTGCGCTGGGCCTGGATGCCGGACGGCCGGCGCGGGACACGGCATCCGGCATCCTGCTCGTCATCGCGATCGGCGTGCCGGGGCTGGCGCTGTACCTGGCGGGGCGCGCAGCCGGCCTCTTCGTCGCGATCGACCCGGCCGGGCTGGACGCGCACTGGTGGACCGTCCCGGTGCTGCTGCTGTCCGCCGCGCGCGCCTCCGTCGTCGAGGAGGTCGTGGTACTCGGCTACCTGTTCGCGCGGCTGCGCGCCCTGGGCTGGGGCACGTGGCCGATCATCATCGCGACCAGCGTGCTGCGGGCGAGCTATCACCTTTACCAGGGCCCCGGGGCGTTCATCGGCAACCTGGGGATGGGCCTGCTGTTCGGATGGCTGTTCGCGCGCGGCGGCCGGCTGCTGCCGTTCCTGATGGCGCATTTCGCCATCGACGCGGCGGCATTCGTCGGCTACCCGTGGGCCGCCGCCACCTGGCCCGAGCTGTTCGGGCTGCCGGGCTGACCCCGCGGTGGTTCAGTCGAACAGTTCGCTGAGCCAGCTCTCGCGCTTGCGCTTGTGGGGCCGATGCCCGCGGTCGTCGTAGCGGGGTTCCTCATAGCGGTCGCTGGGCTGGTCGTACCGCGGCGGCTCGTAGCCGGGCGCCGGGCGCACCGGCTCGGGCCGGTACGCCGCCGGCTGCGGAGCGGCGACGGAGCGGTCGATGATCTTGTCCAGCTCGCCGCGGTCGAGCCAGACGCCGCGGCACTGCGGGCAGTAGTCGATCTCGATGCCGCTGCGTTCGCTCATCACGAGGGTGGTTCCATCTGCGGGGCAAAGCATGCGGCCAGCCAACCAGGCGCGCCTATGAACCGGCTCCACCCGCGCGCGGGCGCTGGGCACCGCGCGACTTCAGGCGTACGCGAGCGCTGCCACCGCGGCGGCCCACACGATGAGACCGACGGTGACGGCGACCGCCACCCAGTCCCATCGGCGATGCACCGGCTCGTCGCTTCCGGCCCCGTGCACCGTTCCCACCGCACCGGAAGCGTGCTGCCGCCCGGAGTGCTCCGCCTTACGCCGGCGCAGCTCCGCCACCACGTCCTCCCCGGTGTGACCGGCATCCTCGAGCCGCCGCTCCGGGCCGAGGCGCCGCGGGCGCGCGATCGCCGGTCCGCCGAAGCAGCGCACGATCGCCCCATCCTCGAGCATCAGCTCGACCTGCCAACGCATCGCGACCTTCTGCACACGCCCCCAGGGGACGAGGATGCGCCGCAGCGGGTTTCGCACCTCCACCCCGTCCGCGTCGGCCCGGATGCCGGCCGACGCGACGAGGTACCCCGCCCAGAGGGCGAGCAGCGGCCAGGGTGCGATCAGCAGCGCCTCTCGCACTCCGGACCGCGCGACCGCATCCCAGAGCAGCATCCCCACGAGGAGTGCACCGATGGCGACGAGCAGGTATCCACCGGGCGGCCGGTACACGAAGGTCGCGGGACTCATGGCAGGGGCGCGAGGCCACCGCCCAGCGGCGCGGACGCCCCCGGGATCGCGTCGAGCAGCCGCCGCGTGTACTCCTCCCGGGGGTCGCTGAAGATGGAGTCGACAGTGCCCTGCTCGACGATCCGGCCCTTCTCCATCACGCACACCAGATCCGCGGCGACTCGCACCACGGCGAGGTCATGGGTGATGAACAGATAGGTGAGCCCCAGCTCGCTCTGCAGCTCCGCCAGGAGCCGGAGGATCTGGTCCTGCACGAGCACGTCGAGGGCGGACACGGCCTCGTCCAGCACGACGATGTCGGGCTTCAGCGCCAGTGCCCTGGCGATGGCCACGCGCTGACGCTGCCCGCCCGACAGCTCGTTGGGGTATCGCGAGGCGAGCTCGCGCGGCAGCGCCACCTGGTCGAGGAGTTCCAGCGTCTGCCGGTGCTGCTCCTGGCGGGTGCCGATGCCGTGCACCTGCAGCGGTTCGGCGATGAGGGTGCCGATGCTGCGGAGCGGGTCCAATGACCCGTAAGGATCCTGGAACACCGGCTGCATGCGCCGGCGCAGCCGGAAGATCTCCCCGCGGCTCATGGTGCTCGTGGACTGCCCGTCGATCAGGATCTCGCCGTCGGTAGGCGTCTCCAACTGCAGCAGCATCTTCGCGACTGTGGATTTACCCGATCCCGACTCCCCGACCAGTGCCAGCGTCTTTCCTCGGGGGATCCGGAACGACACGTCATCGACCGCTCTGAACCGTTCGCGGTGCAGCCCGCCCGTGCGGATCGAGTATTCCTTCACCAGTCCGCGTACCTCGATCACCGCGGGCGCCGTGGGCGCAGGCACGGCGGTCGCGCCGGAGGACCCGATGCGCTGCGACGCGAGGCTCGGCGCCGCGGCGACCAACCGCTGCGTGTACGGATGCTGCGGGTCGGTGAGGATGTCCGCGCTCGGCCCTGCTTCGACGATCTCGCCCTGGTTCATCACGATGATGCGGTCCGCGCGGTCTCCCGCAAGGCCCAGGTCGTGCGTGATGAGGAGCACCGAGGTACCGCGTTCGCTCGTGAGGCGCGCGAGGTGGTCCAGGATGACGCGCTGCACGGTCACGTCGAGCGCGCTGGTCGGCTCGTCCGCGATGAGCAGCTTGGGATCGGCGGCGAGGCCGATGCCGATCAGCGCGCGCTGGCGCATGCCGCCCGAGAACTGGTGCGGGAACTGATGCATGCGACGTTGCGCGTCCGCGAGTCCTGCCTGCTGCAGGACCTCCACCGCCCGGTCGTGCACCTCACGGCGACCCTGCGCCAGGCCGTTCGCCTTGACGGCCTCCTTCACCTGGAAGCCGATGGACCAGACCGGGTTGAGATTCGACATGGGATCCTGCGGCACATAGCCGATGTCGCGGCCCCTGATGCGCTCCATCTCCGCGCGCCCGGTCCGGGTGAGGTCCTTGCCGTCGAGCGTGATGCTGCCGCCCGTGACGTGACCTGTGCCCGGCAACAGGTCGATGATGGCCGACGCGGTGGTGGACTTGCCGGAGCCGGATTCGCCGACGATCGCGAGGGTCTCCCCTGGGAACAGGTCGAAGCTGACGCCGTGCAGCACCTGTCGCGCGTTCGTGCCCTTTCCGAACGCGACGGTGAGGTCGTTGACGCTGAGAAGCGGTGCGTTCATCGCTGTGCCCTCGCCTTCGGGTCGACGGCGTCGCGGAGCAGCTCGCCGAGAGTGATGAACGCCAGCACCGTGATGGTCAGTGCCAGCGAAGGCCAGAACAGCGCCATGGGGGCGGTGCGGATGCTGGTCTGCGCCTGGCTGATGTCGTTGCCCCAGGACATGATGGAACCGCCGAGGCCCACGCCGAGGAACGACAGCACCGACTCGGCGACGATCGCGGTGCCCAGGCTGAGGGTGGCGACGACGATCACCGGGGCCATGGCGTTCGGCAGAACGTGGTACAGCAGCGTCTTGAAGCGGGACACGCCGAGCGCCTCCGCACCCATGACGAAGTCGGCCTGTTTCACCCGCAGCACCTCGGCGCGCATGATGCGGGCGGTGGCCGCCCAGGCGAACCCGCCGATGGCGAAGGCGAGCACGAACTCGTTGCGCACCGGCATCACCGACATCACCACGACACCCGCGATGATGTACGGGATCGTGAAGAAGATGTCACCCACACGGGAGAGCAGCGAATCGAGCCAGCCCCCGTAGAACCCGGCGAAGGCGCCCATCACGATGCCGATCACGGTGCTGATGAGGGTCGCGAGCACGCCCACCACGACCGACGTGCGCGTACCCCAGATCACCCGCGAGTAGACGTCGCACCCCTGGCGCGTGAAGCCCAGCGGGTGCCCCGCTTCAGGGCCGCCGTTGCTCTTGGCGAGCTGGTAGCCGTTGTTGGGCGGGACGTTCGTGAACAGCCCGGGAAACAGCGCGACGACGATGATCAGCACGGCGAACACGACCGAGATCCAGAACAGCGGCCTGCTGCGCAGGTCGCGCCAGGCGTCCAGCCAGAGGTTGCTCGGCTTCGGGTCGATGCGGACGACGTCGACGGCGACGGAGCGGGTGGCGACCGGAGCGACATAGTGCTCCTGCCGTGGGTCAGGTCGAGACATAGCGGATCCTCGGGTCGAGCAGGCCGTAGATCAGGTCCACGATGATGTTGACGAACACGTACACGACGACGAACACGGTGACGAAGGACACCACAGTCGGGTTCTCGCCCCGGATGATGGCTTCGTAGAGCGTGTTGCCCACGCCGGGGACGTTGAAGATGCCCTCGGTCACCGTCGCGCCGACCATCAGAATGCCGAATACGGTCCCAAGGTCGGTCACCATCGGGATGAGCGAGTTGCGCAGCACGTGCACGGGGATGACCCGCCGCCGCGGCAGCCCCTTGCTGTACGCCGTGCGCACCCAGTCTTGGTTGAGGGTGTCGATCGTCGAGGAGCGGGTGAGCCGCATGCTGGTCGCGTACACGCTCACGCCGAGCACGATCGCCGGCAGCCAGAGGTCGCCCCAGTCGTTGCGGGCGCCGACCGTCGGCCGGAACCAGCCGAGCTGCACGGCGAGGAAGTACTGCGCGAGGAACGAGAGCACGAAGATCGGCACGGCGATGAACACCAGCGCGAGGACGAGCATGGCGTTGTCGAAGATCCCGCCCTTGCCCAGCGCCGAGAACAGCCCGATCACGATCGCGAGCACGAACGCGATCGCGACGGCCATCACCGCCAGCCGCAGCGTCACAGGGAAGGTGCGCGCCAGCACGTCGCTCACCGGCTGCCCGGAGAAGCTCACGCCGAAGTCGAGTCGGAAGATGCCGGCGATGTAGTGGAAGTACTGGGCGATGAACGGCTCATCCAGGTGATACCGCGCGCGCAGCCGCTCCAGCAGCGTCTCGCTGGGCTGTCGGTCCCCGAACAGCGCCGCGATCGGGTCGCCGGGCATGGCGAAGACCATGAAGTAGATGAGCAGGGTGGCGCCGAAGAACACCGGCACCGCCTGCAGGATGCGTCTGAGGATGTAGAAGGCCACCCTCGACCTCCCTTCGGGTACGAGCGCGCATCGCGCGCCAGGGGGCAGAGAGAACGAGGCGGTGGTGGACGTCACCACCGCCTCGTTCCGAAGGGTTACTCCGCCTTCTTCTCGATCTGCTCGAACAGCGGGACCGAGTTCCAACCGAACTTCACGTTGTCGACCGTCTCGGCGTACCCGCCCACGACGTTCGAGTACCACAGCGGGGTGGCCGGAAGGTCCTGCAGAAGGATCTCCTGCGCCTGCTGGAACAGCTCGTTCGCCTTCTCCGGGTCGGTCTCGGAGATGCCGTCCGCCAGCAGCTTGTCGAACTCCGGGTTCGAGTAGTCGCCGTCGTTCGAGCCGGCGTTGGTGGCGTACAGCGGGCCCAGGAAGTTGTACAGGCCCGGGTAGTCCGCCTGCCAACCGGTACGGAACGCGGTCTGGATGGAACGGTCGGTGACCTTGCCGCGAAGCTCTGCGAAGGTCGGGTACGGAGCACCGGAGGCTTCGATGCCGAGGGTGTTCTTGATCGAGTTCACCGTCGCGTCGACCCAGGCCTGGTGGCCACCGTCGGCGTTGTAGGCGATCTGGAACTCACCGCTCCACGGGCTGATCTCGTCGGCCTGCTCCCACAGCTCCTTGGCCTTCTCGGGGTTGTACTCCAGCACCTCGCTGCCTTCGAGCTCGTCGCTCCAGCCGTCGATCACGGGGGAGGTGAAGTCGCTCGCCGGGGTGCGGGTGCCCTGGGAGATCACGTCAGTGATCTCCTCACGGTTGATCGACATCGACAGCGCCTGGCGACGCAGCTTGCCCTCCTCCCCGCTGAAGTGCGGCAGACGCTCCGGGATGGTGAACGACTGGAAGACCGCCGCCGGCTGGTTCACGGCCCGGTCGCCCAGATCGGACTCGAAGGTCTCGTACGCAGAGTCCGGGATGGCGTCGAGCACGTCGAGTTCGTTCGCGAGCAGGTCGGAGTAGGCCGCGTCCTGCGTGGCGTAGAACACGATGTTCAGGCCGCCGTTGACGGGCTTGCGCGGGCCGTCGTAGTCGGGGTTGACGACGAGGTCGATGCCGACGTCGTGCTGCCATGCACCCTCGCCGTCGAGCATGTACGGTCCGTTGCCGATCGGGTTCTCACCGTACGCCGCCATGTCCTCGAAGGCCACGTCGGGGAGCGGGTAGTACGCCGAGTAGCCCAGGCGCTGCGCGAAGTCGGAGGCGGGCTTGTTCAGCGCGATGGTGAACGTGTACTCGTCGACCTGCTCGAGACCGGTGAGCTCGGAGTCCTCGTCGTAGCTGAACCCTTCGATGTCCTCGAAGAAGTAGCTGGACAGCTGCTCGTTCGAGGCCAGCGCCCCGTAGTTCCAGGCCTTGATGAAGTTGTCGGCGGTCACCTCTTCGCCGTTGGTGAAGGTCAGGCCCTCGCGGATCTTGATGGTCAGATGCTGCGGGTCGTCGACCGTGATCTCCTCGGCGACGTCGTTGAAGACGGAGCCGTCCTCCGCGTAGCCGATCAGACCGGCGAAGATCGCGTCGAGGATCTTTCCACCGCCGACCTCGTTCGTGTTGGTCGGGATCAGCGGATTCTGGGGTTCGGATCCGTTGACCTTGATGATGGCGCTCGAGTCGACGTCGGATGCGTCGTCGCCGCCCGTGTCGGGATTCTCGGATCCCGCGCAGCCGGAGAGTGCCAGGGCACTCGCCGCGAGCAGCGCGAGTCCCGCCAGGGTGATCTTGTTGCGCTTCACTGTGTCCTCCTGTGGACGAGTAAGCACGCGCTCATCCTTGAGCACGCCGATGCTCCGCGCGTAACCGTGGCCGGCGCCCGGGAGGAACTCCGTTAATGAACTGTTACTGAACGGCCGGTCGGGAAACGACGCGAGCCCGCCCCGGACGGTGTCGGGGCGGGCTCGGGAACGACGAGCGGATGCTACGCGAACGCCTCCACGGGCGGGCAGGCGCACACCAGGTTGCGGTCGCCGTACGCCTGGTCGATGCGCCGCACCGGGGGCCAGTACTTCCCGGCCACCAGCGTCGGCACCGGGTAGGCGGCCTCCTCGCGGGTGTAAGCGTGCTGCCACTCCCCCGCGATCAGCGAGGCGGCGGTGTGCGGCGCATTCACCAGCGGGTTGTCGGATGCCGGCCAGCGGCCCGCCGCGACGGCATCCGCCTCGGCCTTGATCTCGATCATCGCCTCGATGAACCGCTCGATCTCGCCCAGGTCCTCGGACTCGGTCGGCTCGACCATGAGCGTTCCCGCGACCGGGAACGACATGGTGGGCGCGTGGAAGCCGTAGTCGATGAGCCGCTTGGCGACGTCGTCGACGGTGATGCCGGTGGCTTCGCGCAGCGGGCGCAGGTCGAGGATGCACTCATGCGCGACCCGGCCGTTCTCGCCGGTGTACAGCACCGGGTAGTGGTCGGCGAGGCGCACGGCGATGTAGTTCGCGGACAGCACGGCGGCGGCGGTCGCCTCCCGGAGGCCGGCCGCGCCCATCATCCGGACGTACGCCCACGAGATCGGCAGCACACCGGCCGAGCCGTACGGCGCCGCCGAGACCGGCCCGCCCTCAAAGACGTGACCGCCGGCGTGCTGGGTGCGCTGCGCCAACGGATGGCCGGGCAGGTACGGCGCGAGGTGCGCCTTCGCGGCGACCGGGCCGACACCGGGCCCGCCGCCGCCGTGCGGGATGGCGAACGTCTTGTGCAGGTTCAGGTGCGACACGTCGCCGCCGAGGTCGCCGAACCGTGCGTAGCCCAGCAGGGCGTTGAGGTTCGCGCCGTCGACGTACACCTGCCCGCCGGCCTCGTGCACGGCCGAGGTGATCTCGACGACCTGCTGCTCGTACACGCCGTGCGTGGACGGGTAGGTGATCATCAGCGCGGAAAGCTCGTCGGCGTGCTGGGCGATGTTGGCGCGCAGGTCGTCGAGGTCGACGTTGCCGAGCTCGTCGCAGGCCACCACCACGACCTTCATGCCTGCGAGCACCGCGGATGCCGCGTTGGTTCCGTGTGCGGAGGACGGGATCAGGCAGACGGTGCGCTGCGTATCGCCGTTGGCGAGATGGTACCCGCGGATCGCCAGGAGCCCGGCCAGCTCGCCCTGTGAGCCGGCGTTCGGCTGCAGCGAGACGGCGTCGTAGCCGGTGACCTCCGCCAGCCACGCCTCGAGCTGGTCGATCATCGCGAGCGACCCCTCGACGTCGGATGCCGGGGCGAACGGGTGCAGCTGCCCGAACTCCGGCCAGGTGACGGGAGCCATCTCGGTGGCGGCGTTCAGCTTCATCGTGCACGAGCCGAGCGGGATCATGCCGCGGTCGAGCGCGTAGTCGCGGTCGGCGAGCTGCTTCAGGTACCGCATCATGGCGGTCTCGGAGCGGTGCACGTGGAACACCGGGTGGGTGAGGTACTCGTCATCGCGCAGCAGCGCCTCCGGCAGCGCGTCTTTCCCGGTCGTTGAGCGAGCACCGCCGAAGGCGGAGCGAGACGAAACGCCTCCGCCGAACACGCGCGCCACAGCCTCGAGATCGGCGACCGTGGTGGTCTCGTCGACGGAGATGCCGACGGTGTCGGCGTCGACGAGCCGCAGCAGGATGCCGGCGTCGTGCGCCGCAGCGACCAGCGCCTCCGCGTCACCCGGGACACGCACGTTCAGGGTGTCGAAGAACGCGTCGTGCACGACCTCGACGCCGGCCTCGACGAGCCGGTCGCGCAGCAGCGCGGCCTTGCCCGCCACGTCGGCAGCGATCGCCCGTAGCCCGTCCGGACCGTGGTACACCGCGTACATCGACGCCATCACGGCCAGCAGGACCTGGGCGGTGCAGATGTTCGAGGTCGCCTTCTCACGGCGGATGTGCTGCTCACGGGTCTGCAGGGCGAGGCGGTAGGCGGGCCTGCCCTCCGCATCCTGCGAGACGCCGACGAGCCGGCCGGGCAACTGCCGCTCCAGCCCGGAGCGGACGGCCATGTACCCGGCGTGCGGGCCGCCGAAGCCCATCGGCACGCCGAAGCGCTGGGTGGTGCCGACCGCGACGTCCGCGCCCATCGATCCGGGCGAGCGCAGCAGCGTGAGCGCGAGCAGGTCGGCGGCGACGACGGCGAGCCCGCCGGCGACGTGTGCGGCGTCGATGACGGCGGTCGGATCCCACACCCGACCGGAGGCGCCCGGGTACTGCAGGAACACGCCGAACAGCGCGGCAGGCAGCTCCTCACCGGCGGCCAGGTCGCGCTCCACGAGGTCGATGCCGACGGCATCCGCTCGGGTGGCGAGCAGCGCCTTGGTCTGCGGCAGCGCGTCGGCGTCGACGACGAACACGTTGGACGTCGACTTCGACGCGCGGCGCGCCAGCAGCATCCCCTCCGCGACCGCGGTGGACTCGTCGAGCATCGACGCGTTCGCGGTGGACAGCCCGGTGAGGTCGGACACCATGGTCTGGAAGTTGATCAGCGCCTCGAGCCGGCCCTGCGAGATCTCCGGCTGGTACGGCGTGTAGGCGGTGTACCAGGACGGGTTCTCAAGCACGTTGCGCTGGATCACCGAGGGGGTGAAGGTGCCGTAGTAGCCCAGCCCGATCATCGGCCGGTTCACCCGGTTGCGGGAGGCGAGCCGGCGCAGCTCGGCGAGCGCTTCCGCCTCGGTCGCCGCCGCGGGGATCACCGAGTCGGAGGTGGCGGGGGTGAAGATCGCGGCGGGCACGGCCTGACGCATCAGCGTCTCGACCGGCTCGTCCCCGGTGACGCCGAGCGCGGCGAGCATCTGCCGCTGCGCGTCGGCGGGCGTGCCGATGTGACGGTCTGCGAACGAGACCACTCTCAGCCCTCCGTGATCGCGACGTACGCGGCGCGGTCGAGCAGGCCGTCCAGGGCGCCGTCCGCGACCTCGACCTTGACCAGCCAGCCGTCCTCGAACGGCGCGGAGTTCACCAGCGACGGGTCGTCGACGACGGCGTCGTTGACCTCGACGACGGTGCCGGATACGGGTGCGTAGAGCTCGCCCACCGACTTGGTCGACTCGATCTCGCCGACGACGGAGCCCGCCGTGATGGCGGTGCCGACGGCGGGCAGCTCGACGAACACCACGTCACCGAGCTTGTCGGCGGCGTAGTCGGTGACGCCGAGCGTCACGACCGGGCCGTCGGCGGTGACCCACTCGTGCTCTTCGCTGTACTTGAGGGCGTTGAGATCGGTCATTTCTTCCTCCGGTAGAAAGGCAGTGCGGTCACGGTCGCGGGGACGAGGGTGCCCCGCACATCAAGGAATACTCCGGTTCCCTCGGCGGCGGAACCGGCGTCGAGGTAGGCCATCGCGATGGGGTGGCCGAGGGTGGGGCTGAGGGCACCGCTGGTGATCTCGCCGATCTCGGCGCCGTCGGCGTCCCGCACCGGGTAGCCGGCGCGGCCCGCGCGACGTCCCTCAGCGGTGAGGCCGACGAGGACGCGGGCGTCGGCGGCGGGTGCGACGGCGTCCTTGCCGACGAACCGCTCCTTGTCGGTGACGACGACCCGTCCGAGTCCGGCCTGCGCCGGCTTGGTGTCCAGGGTGAGCTCGTGGCCGTACAGCGGCATCCCTGCTTCGAGACGGAGGGTGTCGCGGGCGGCGAGCCCGGCGGGGACGAGGCCGTGCGCCGTGCCCGCCGCGGTCACGGCATCCCACAGCGCGACCGCGTCCTCGGCGCCCACCAGCAGCTCGAAGCCGTCCTCACCGGTGTACCCGGTGCGAGCGAGCAGCAGCGGGGCACCGGCGAACGTGGCCGACGCCCAGGCGTAGTACTTCTGCTCGCCCCACGGGATGCTCACGTCGCCGATGCCCTCGGTGGCCGCCAGGATCGCCTCGGCGTGCGGGCCCTGCACGGCGATCAGCGCGTAGTCGTCGGAGACGTCGGCGACGTCCACCTCGAACCCGGCCGTGCGCTCGGTGAGCGCGTCGCGGACGGCGTCGCGGTTGCCGGCGTTGGAGATGATCAGGTAGTCGTCCTCCTGCAGGCGGTAGACGATGACGTCGTCGACGATGCCGCCGGACTCGGCCAGCAGCAGCGAGTACTTCGCCTTGCCGACCGCGAGCGCGGACAGCCGGCCGGCGAGGGCGTAGTCGAGGAACGCGGGGGCGCCGGCACCGCGGACGGTGAACTCGGCCATGTGCGAGATGTCGAAGATCCCGGCCGCCTGCCGCACCGCGTGGTGCTCGGCGAGGTCGGAGGTGTAGCGCACCGGCATCTGCCAGCCGCCGAAGTCGGTGAAGGACGCGCCGAGCGCCTCGTGGCGCTCGCGGAGCGGTGTGTAGCGGAGTTCGGTCACGGAGTTCTCCCGGTCGGGACGGGCGGACCAGCGTCGGCGCTGATCCCTGGAACTCCCCCTCTGTCATGGGCCTGAGAGCTTCACCCGGACTCGATCTCGAGAGGGGCTTTCACCGTCGGCGGATGCCGGAGCATCGCTTTTCAGAGCGGCCTGGGCCCGGGCGGTGGGGGTACCTGAGAGATTGGCGGGGAGGCTTGCTCCTTCGGTGCCCGGCTGCGTTCACCGGGCTCTCCCGCACGGGTCGTACGGCCTGTGTTCGGTTGTGGCCCCAGTGTAGCGGCAGCGGGCGCCGCCCGCCGACCCGTAGGCTCGGTGCTGTGACCGGAGAGAGCACTGAGAACGACGCCATCCGCGTCGCCGTCTCCACCGTCATCTTCTCGCTGCGGGCGGCCCCGGACGGCGATCGTCTGATGCTGCCCCTGGTGCGGCGCACCCGCGAGCCGTTCCTCGGGATGTGGGCGCTGCCGGGCGGGTGGCTGGACGTGGCAGAGGATCTGGATGCCGCGGCGTCGCGCACCCTCGCCGAGACGACCGCCCTGATGCCCAGCTACCTCGAGCAGCTGTACACGTTCGGCGCGGTCGACCGATCGCCCACCCGCGTGGTCTCGGTCGTGTACTGGGCGCTGCTGCGCAGCGATCTGGTGGACGCGCAGCGTGCGGCGGCGGACGCGCCGGAGAACGTGGAGTGGTTCGACGTCGACGAGCTGCCTGAGCTCGCGTTCGACCACAACCGCATCGCCGAGTACGCGCTCTGGCGGCTGCGCAACAAGGTCGGCTACAGCACGATCGCGGCAGGCCTGCTGCCCGACGAGTTCACCCTCACCGAGTTGCGCGAGGTGTACGAGACGGTGCTCGGCCGTCGGCTCGACCCGTCGAACTTCCGCCGCCTGCTGGAGGGCTCGGACGAGCTCGTCCCGACCGAGCACTTCCGCACCGGCAAGCACCGCCCGGCCCGGCTGTACCGCTACAACGCCGAGGCCTGACCCAGGGTCGTCGCCCGCACACGCGAGAGCCGTTGCAGTTCTGGTCAATCCGACATAATCTGTGAGCAGCACAGTAAGTGTCAGATCGACCAGAAGAGGCGATGCCCGATGCCCACGCTCTCACTCCCCGCCGTCGACCCCTCGGTCGACCACGCGATCCAGGCGATCGTGGCCGGCGCCTCCGAGGACGCCACCTGCACCACCGACCTCGCCGCCGGCCCCTGGAACTTCGACACCCGACCGGGCTACGGCCCCGGCTCCTCGATGGGCGACGTCATCCGCGTCGGCGCTCCTCGGCAGGGCGAGCTGCCCGCCGAGTACCGCGAGGCCGGCGAGGACGAGCTGGACGCGCGCATCCGCGCCGCCCGCGCGACGCTCGGCGATCGCGTCGTCATCCTCGGGCACTTCTATCAGCGCGAGGAGGTCGTGCGGCACGCGGACTACGTGGGCGACTCGTTCCAGTTGGCCGGCGCGGCGAAGGGCCGCCCCGAGGCCGAGGCGATCGTGTTCTGCGGCGTGCACTTCATGGCCGAGACCGCCGACCTGCTGTCGGGCCCGGATCAGGCCGTCATCCTGCCCAACCTCGCCGCCGGCTGCTCGATGGCCGACATGGCGAACATCGACGAGGTGGAGGACTGCTGGGAGCAATTGGCGGACGTGCTCGGCCCGCTCGACGTCCCCGACGCCGACGGCCTGCTGCCGGTGATCCCCGTCACGTACATGAACTCGTCCGCGGCCATCAAGGGCTTCGTGGGCCGGCACGGCGGTATCGTGTGCACCTCTTCGAACGCCGCCACGGTACTGGAATGGGCGTTCCAGCGCGGGCGGCGGGTGCTGTTCTTCCCGGACCAGCATCTCGGCCGCAACACCGCCAAGGCCATGGGCGTCCCCCTTGAGCGGATGCCGATGTGGAACCCCCGCCGCCCGCTGGGCGGCGCGTCGGCGGAGCAGCTCCGCGACGGACAGGTCATCCTGTGGCACGGCTTCTGCTCGGTGCACCGCCGCTTCACCGTCGACCAGATCGACAAGGCCCGCGCCGAGCACCCCGGCGTGCGGGTGATCGTGCACCCGGAGTGTCCGATGGAGGTCGTCGACGCCGCCGACGAGGCAGGATCGACGGACTACATCCGCCGCGCGATCGAGGCGGCCACCGAGCCGACCGTGTTCGCGATCGGGACCGAGATCAACCTGGTCCGTCGCCTGGCCGCGCAGCATCCGCAGCACGAGATCTTCTGCCTCGACCCCGTCGTGTGCCCGTGCTCAACGATGTACCGCATCCACCCCGGTTACCTCGCCTGGGTGCTCGAGGAGCTCGTCGCCGGACGCACGCCGAACCGCATCCGGGTCACCGATGACGTCGCCGAGCCGGCCCGCGCGGCCCTCGAGCGGATGCTGGCGGCGAAGCCGCGATGAAGGTCCTCGTCGCGGGCGGCGGAGTGGGCGGGCTGAGCACGGCGCTCCTCGCCGACGCGCGCGGGCACCGCGTCGAGCTGCTCGTGAAGGGCTCGCTCGGCGACGGCTGCACGCCGCACGCGCAGGGCGGCATCGCCGGCGAGTACGGCCAGGGCGACTCCCCCGCCCTGCACGCCCTGGACACCATGCACGCCGGCGACGGGCTGGGAGACCCGGTGGCGATCGCCGCACTCGTGGACGGCGCCCGCGCCGCGCTGCGCCGACTGCAGGATGCCGGTGTCGCCTTCGACCACGCCGCGGACGGCACCGTCGCCCGCGGCCTGGAGGCCGCGCACAGCCGCGCGCGGATCGCGCACGCCGGCGGCGACGCGACCGGCGCCGCCATCTCCGCCGCGCTCGCCCGGAGGGTGCGCACCACCGGCATCCGGGTCCGCGAGCACGCCCTCGCCGCCGACCTGCTCACCGACCGCGGGCGCGTGTACGGAATCCGCCTGCTGGGCGGCGAGGAGATCGACGCGGATGCCGTCGTGCTGGCCACCGGCGGCGCCGGCCGGCTGTTCGCGCACACCACGAACCCGGCGGAGACGACCGGCGACGGGATCGCCATGGCACTGCGGGCCGGCGCGGAGGTCGCGGATCTGGAGTTCGTGCAGTTCCACCCGACCGTGCTGGCCGGCACCGGGTTCCTCGTCTCCGAGGCCGTGCGGGGTGCCGGGGCGACCCTCATCGACGGCGACGGGCGGCGCTTCCTGCTCGACGAGCACCCCGACGGCGAGTTGGGGCCGCGCGACGTGGTCGCCCGAGCGGTGGCGCGGCGTGCCGCCGAGCAGGGTGGTCCGGTGCGGCTGGACGCCACGATGCTGGGAGCCGCCGAGCTCGCCCGTCGATTCCCGACGATCGGCGCGGAGACCCGGCGGCAGGGCTGGGACTGGTCGCGCGAACCCATCCCTGTGACGCCGGCGGCGCACTACCTGATGGGCGGAATCGTCACCGATGTCGACGGCCGCACGTCCCTGCCGGGCCTGTGGGCGGTCGGCGAGACGGCGCGCACTGGCGTGCACGGCGCCAACCGGCTCGCGTCGAACTCACTGCTCGAAGGGGCGGTGTTCGCGGCGCGTGCGGTGGAGTCGCTCACCGTTGCGGTCCCTGAGCCCGTCGTCGGGCGCTCCGCGATGGATGCCCGAGGTGAAACTGTCCCCCGCCGCCCTGCGGGCGGCTCCCGCCAAGCCGGATGCCAGCTCGCCTCGGGCATCCATCGCTCCGCTCCGACCACAGCGCGGGAGAACCTCCGCGCCGCGCTGCAGCAGGTGATGTGGGAGCACGTCGGACTGCTGCGGTCCCGGGACGGTTTGGAGGAAGCAGTGCGCACGCTCTCCGGGTGGGAGACACCGGAAGCGGTCGATCGTGCCACGTTGGAGGACGCCAACCTCCTCACGGTGGCGTGCGCGATGGCATCCGCCGCCCTGGCCCGCACCGAGTCGCGCGGCGCCCACCACCTGCTCCCCGAACCCGCCCTGATCGGAGCCCGATGATCACCGCCGCCGCCCTCGACCGCGCCGTGCGCGCCGCCCTCGAGGAGGACGCTCCCTGGGGCGACCTCACCAGCAGCACGCTGCTCCCAGCGCACGCCACGGCGACCGCCGACCTCGTCGCCCGCGAGGCCGGCACCTTCAGCGGGGGCGACGTGTTCGCGGCCGCGTTCGCGCTCACCGACCCGTCCGTGCAGGTCGATCTGCACGTCGGTGACGGCGACCGCTTCCAGCCCGGAGACGTGCTCGCCAGCGTGATCGGCAGCGCGCGCAGCATCCTCACCGCCGAGCGCGTGGCCCTGAACTTCGCCCAGCGGATGAGCGGGATCGCCACCCTCACCGCGGCCTACGTCGACGCCGTCGAGGGCACCGGGGTGCGCATCGCCGACACCCGCAAGACCACGCCGGGGTTGCGCGAGTTCGAGCGGCACGCCGTCGTCTGCGGCGGCGGCAGCAACCACCGCCGCTCGCTGTCGGATGCCGTGATGGCCAAGGACAACCACCTCGCCGTACTGCAGCAGGACGGCAAGGACCTCGCCACGGCGCTGCGCGACGCCCTCACCCGCCTGCCGCACACCGTGCACGTCGTGGTCGAGGTGGACCGGCTCGACCAGATCCCGGCGGTGCTGGACGGCGGGGCGCACACCGTGCTGCTGGACAATTTCTCCCTCGCCGACCTCCGCGAGGCGGTCGCTCTGATCGGCGGAGGCGCCACGGCCGAGGCCTCCGGCGGGGTGAACCTCGACACGGTCCGCGCGATCGCCGAGACCGGGGTCGACGTGATCTCGGTCGGCGCGCTCACCCATTCTGCGCGTGCCCTCGACCTCGGACTCGACGTGCGGATCGGCTGACATGCCCGCAGGCATGCTGTACCTCGACCACGCCGCCACCTCCCCGGTACGCCCGGAGGTGCTCGCCGCGATGCGGCCGTACCTCACCGACGTGTTCGGCAACCCCTCCAGCCACCACACCGCCGGTGAGGCGGCCGCCGCCGCCCTCGAGGACGCCAGGGCGCAGGTCGCCGCGTTCCTCGGCATGCGCGCCCGCGACGTGGTGTTCACCTCCGGCGGCACCGAGGCCAACAACCTCGCCGTCAAGGGCATCGTGCTCGGCGGCGAGCGACGGCACCTCGTCACCACCCCGATCGAGCACGAGTCCGTCCTGGAATCCGCCGCCTACCTGCAGCGGTTTCACGGCGTCGACACGACGCTGCTGCCCGTGGACGCGCACGGCGCCGTCGACCCCACCACCCTGTCGGACGCGATCACCGACGACACCGCGCTGGTCAGCTTCGCGCACGCCAACAACGAGATCGGCACCGTGCAGGACGCGGCAGCGGTCATCGCCGTCGCCCGCGACCGCGGTGTGCCGGTGCACGTCGACGCCGTGCAGTCCGCCGGGTGGGTGGACCTCGCCGGCCTGCAGGCGGACGCGGTGTCGATCGCCGGGCACAAGCTGGGAGCGCCGAAGGGCACCGGCGCGCTCGGCGTGCGTTCGCGGATCCCCATCGAGCCGCTGCTGCACGGCGGCGGGCAGGAGCGCGGTCGCCGCAGCGGCACCGAGAACGTGGCAGGCGCGGTGGCACTCGCGGCGGCCGTGACGCTCGCCGACACCGAACGCGCCGCGGCCGCGGCATCCGTCGGCGAAGAGGTGCGCGCGTTCATCGCCGAGGTGCTGCGGACGGTGCCGGGCTCCGCACTCACCGGGTCGCCCACCTCCCGCCTGCCCGGTGTGGCGAGCTTCACGTTCGCCGGGACGTCCGGCGAGGCGGTGCTGCTGGAGCTCGAGCGCCGCGGCGTGGTCTCCTCCAGCGGGTCGGCGTGTGCTGCGGGCAGCGACGAGCCCTCCCCCGTGCTGCTCGCGCTCGGCATCCCCGCGGCCGTCGCGCAGACCGCCGTCCGGTTCACGTTCGACCGCACCCCGCCGCCCGCCGGCCTCGGCGCTCGGCTCGCCGCTCTGGTGGCGGATGCCGTGCGCGCCGTCGCCGCGTGACGCCGCCGGACGCGCGCGGCTGTCGAAGGCGGCCAGCGGATGCCGCCGCCGGCGCCCCAATAGACTCGGCTGGTGACCGCAGCGCCCCTCGTGACCATGATCGTGCCGGGGCGGGACGTGGCCGGCTACGTTCCTGCAGCCCTGGCATCGCTGCAGGCGCAGACCGAGCAGCGCTGGCGGGCCGTGCTCATCGACGACGGCTCGGCCGACGACACCCGGGCGGTCTTCGAACGTGCGGCCGCGGAGGACTCCCGCTTCACCGTGCTGCATCACCGTGAGGCCCGCGGCCTCGGCGGCGCGCGCAACGCCGGACTCGAACTGGTCGACACTCCGTTCCTGGGCTTCCTGGACGCCGACGACGAGCTCACCCCCGACGCCATCGCACGGTGGACGCGCGCTCTGGAGGAGTCCGGCAGCGACTTCGTCGCCGGAGCGTACGTCCGCACCCGGCTGGTCGACGGCAGGTACCGACCCGGCCGCGTGCAGCCGTGGGTGGAACGGGCGACGTCGCCGCGTGCCCTCGGCACCACCCTGGTGCAGCGTCCGCACGCGTCGGCGAACATCGTCGCCTGGTCGAAGCTGAGCCGCACCGGCTTTTGGGACGACCTGCGGTTCCCCGAGGGCGTGGCCTACGAGGACCAGATCGTCGCCCAGCTGATGTACACGCGCGCCGCGACGTTCGACCTGATCCCCGACGTCGTGGTGCGGTGGCGGGTGCGCCCGGACGGCACGTCGATCACGCAGGGCAGGGGCACCCTGCCCGTGCTGCGCGACTACCTGGCGGCGCTGCGCGGCGGCATCCGTGTGCTCGAGGCGGCCGGATGCGCGGACGCCGTCGTCGCCCGCCTCGATCTCATCCTCGCGATGGACCTGCCCCCGCTGCAGCGGATCGCCGACACCCACCCCGACCCGGCGTACCGTGCCGCGCTGGCGGCGTTCGTCGACGAGCTGCACGCGTTGCCGGAGTTCTCCGCGACAGCCCCCGATCCGTCGCTCGCCGCGGCCCTGGAATGGTGACCACATGACCTACCTCGACTCGCTCTTCTCCCTCCAGGGCCGCACCGCGGTCGTCACCGGCGGCAGCTCCGGCATCGGCCGTGGCATCGCCACCGCGCTCGCCCAGGCGGGTGCCGCCACTGTGGTCGTCGCCCGCGGCCGCGACCGCGTCGACGAGACGGTGCGGGAGCTGACGGATGCCGGATGCCGTGCCGCCGGCGTCACCGGCGATCTGTCGTCCGCCGACGGCATCCGCCGCCTCGCCGAGGACGCGACCGAGCCGTTCGGCGAACCCGACATCCTGGTGAACTCGGCCGGGATCAACATCCGCCCGCCGTACGCGGAGATCACCGAGCAGGACTGGCATGACACGATGACCGTGAACGCGCTCGCGCCGTTCCTGCTCGGGAAGCGTTACGCGCCCGGCATGGCCGAGCGCGGGTTCGGGCGGCTGCTGCACATCAGCTCGCAGCAGGCGCACCGGGCTTTCGTGGGCAGCGGCGTGTACGGAGTGTCGAAGGGGGCGGTCGAATCGCTGGTGCGCTCCGAGGCCGAGGCGTGGGGAGGCACGGGCGTGACAAGCAACGCGCTGGTGCCGGGCTTCGTGCTCACGCCGCTGAACGCCCGGCTGCAGGAGGACCCCGACCAGGTGGCGGCGCTGGCGGCGCGGACCATGATCGGCCGCAACGGCCTGCCCGAGGATTTCGCCGGCGCCGCCGTGTTCCTGGCCAGTCCGTCGTCCTCGTTCGTCACCGGGCAGTCGCTGTTCATCGACGGCGGGATGTCGGTGCACTGAGCGGGCGGCCGGTTACGGCGCGACCTCCTCTTCCGCGTCGAGCACTCGGCTGGCGGCCATCTGCTCCGCGGCGAGCGCGGCGTACAGCCCACCCGCCGCGAGCAGCTCGGCGTGCGTCCCCGATTCGACGATCCGGCCCGCCTCGACGACATGGATGACGTCGGCGCCGATCACCGTGGACAGCCGGTGCGCGATCGTGAGCGTCGTCCGACCCTTCGCCGCCGCATCCAGCGCGTCCTGCACCAGCCGCTCGGACACGGTGTCCAGCGCCGAGGTCGCCTCGTCGAGCAGCAGCACGGGGGGATCCTTCAGCAGCACCCGCGCGATCGCGATGCGCTGCTTCTCGCCCCCGGAAAGACGGTAGCCGCGCTCGCCGACCACGGTGTCGTAGCCGTGCTCGAAACCGGCGATCACGTGATGGATGTTCGCCGCGCGGCAGGCGGCCTCCAGCTCGGCATCCGTCGCCTCGGGCTTGGCGTACCGCAGGTTCTCGCGGATCGTGGCGTGGAACAGGTACGTCTCCTGCGACACGATCCCGATGTCGTCGATGATCGACTCCTGCCGCAGCGTGCGGACATCAGCGCCGGCGAACCGCACGGTGCCCGCACTGGCCTCGTACAGCCGCGGGGCCAGGTAGAGGATCGTCGTCTTGCCGGCACCGGACGGGCCGACGAACGCGACGTGACTGCCCGGCTCTGCCACGAACGAGACGCCGTCGAGCGTCGGGCGGCTGTCGCCGGCGGCATCGGGATAGCGGAACACGACGTCTTCGAACGCGACCTGACCTCGTGGGCCGGGTGCGTCGGCGACGTCGATCGCGTCCGCGGCGTCGCTGATCTGCGGCACGAGATCCAGGTACTCGAAGATCCGCGCGAACAGCGCACGGGAGGTCTGCAGGTCGAGCGCGACGCGCATCAGCCCCATCAGCGGCATGAGCAGCCGCGCCTGCACGGTGGTGAACGCGACGATGGCGCCGGCGGTGATCTCACCCGTGCCGCCGGTGATGAGCAGACCGGCGACGAGGTACACCACGGCCGGCACGCTGGACATGATCACCTGGACGACGGCGAAGAACCCCTGGCCGCTCATCGCCCTGCGCACCTGCAGTCGCACCTGGTTGTCGTTCTCGCGCTGGTAGCGCGCGGACTCGGTGCGCTGCCGGTTGAACGACTTGGACAGCAGGATGCCGGACACGCTCAGCGTCTCATGCGTGATGCTGGTCAGCTCGGACAGCGACTCCTGCGTCTCAGCGGCGATCCGCGCGCGCACCTGCCCGACGCGCCGCTGCACGAGGACCAGCACCGGCATCATCACGATCGCGATGAGCGTCAGCCGCACGTCGATCAGCAGCATGGCGACCAGAGAGGCGATCACGGTGACGGTGTTGCCGAGGATGCTGGTGACCGTGTTGGTCAGCACGCCGGACACACCGCCGACGTCGTTCTGCAGCCGGGACTGGATCACGCCGGTCTTGGTGCGGGTGAAGAAGCCCAGCTCCATGGCCTGCAGGTGCTCGAAGAGCCGCACCCGCAGGTCGCCGGTGACCTCGTTGCCGACGGTCGAGGTGAGCCAGGTCTGGGCGACGCCCACCGCCGCGGAGAGCAGGAACAGGCCGATCATGGCACCCACGAGCGTGGTCAGCAGACCGATCTGCGGTGGCCCGCCGTCGAGCGGGAACAGCGCGTGATCGAAGATGCGTTGCACGAGCAGCGGCGGGATGACCGCCAGCCCCGCGCCGATCACGACGAGCAGCGCTGTCAGGGCGAGCCGCCAACGGTAGGGGCGGAACAGCGCCACGACGCGGCGCCCGAGTCCTGGCACGCGCGGGGCCTGCGCGTTGAGCCGGCGCTGCGTCTGCTCGTCGACGCCGCGGAACCCGCCGCGCCCTCCGCCCATGCCGCCCATGCCGCCCATGCTCATCCCGCCAGGCTAATGCGCGGGGGCGACATCGCGGTTCCCCCGTCGTCGAACGAGAATTCACCCGGAGGAGGGAATCAAACGCACGCGGCTGCGGTTACGCTGTAACGCTGCGCCGCATCCCAACACTTTCCTCGGAGGAGACCCATGTCTGCTGTCCACACCGGTCCCTCGCCCACAGTCGCGCGCGACAACGGCATCATCCCGCGCAAGGACATGGCGGTCATCTGGGTGCTGCTGACCGCCGCGTTCGTCGCGATCCTCAACGAGACGACGATGGGCATGGCGATCCCGCACCTCATCACCGATCTCGGCATCACGCCGATCGCCGCGCAGTGGGTGACCAGCGCGTTCATGCTCACCATGGCGGTGGTGATCCCCACCACCGGCTTCCTGCTGCGCCGCTTCACGACGCGACAGATGTTCCTCGCCGCCCTGGTGCTGTTCTCGTCAGGCACGCTGATCGCCGCGCTCGCGATCGGGTTCCCGATGCTGCTCGCCGCGCGCATCGTGCAGGCCTCAGGCACCGCGATCATGATGCCGCTGCTGATGACCACCATTATGAACCTGGTGCCGCCGGCCTCGCGCGGCCGGATGATGGGCCGGGTGAGCGTGGTGATCTCGCTGGCGCCCGCGATCGGTCCGACCATGTCCGGCTTCCTGCTCGACACGTTCGGCTGGCGCGCCATCTTCGTGGTCGTGCTGCCGATCGCGCTGGTGGCGATGTTCATCGGCTGGCGCTGGCTGACCGACGTGGGCGAGACCACCCACGCGCCCATCGACGTGCTCTCCATCATCCTGTCGGCCTTCGGGTTCGGCGGCATCGTGTACGGACTGAGCCAGATCGGCAGCATGGGCGAGGGCATCAGCTGGGCGCCGCTGGCCGTCGCGCTCGCGGTGGGCGTCGTCGCGCTCGGCCTGTTCCTGTGGCGCCAGGTCGTGCTCCAGCGTGAGGACGACGCGCTGCTGGATCTGCGGATCTTCCGGTCGAAGGACTTCACCCTGTCGATGGTGCAGATGTTCCTGTTGTCGATGGCGTTCTTCGGCAGCATCACCGTGATCCCGCTGTACCTGCAGGACGCGCTCGAGATGAAGGCGGTGGATGCCGGACTCGTGGTGCTGCCCGGCGCCCTCGCGATGGGTCTGCTCGGCCCGGTCATCGGCCGCATCTACGACAAGCACGGCACGCGCATCCTGCTCATCCCCGGTGCGTTCCTGGCCGCCGGGATGCTGTGGCTGGTCACCACCCTCACCGTGCACAGCTCCGTCTGGCTGGTGCTGGTGGCGCAGACGCTGCTGTCCGTCGGGCTCGCCCTGTCGTTCACGCCGCTGTTCACCGCGTCACTGGCGTCGCTCACGCCCAAGTTCTACTCGTACGGCAGCGCGGTGATCGGCACGATCCAGCAGGTGGCCGGTGCGGCCGGCATCGCGGTGATCATGGCCGCGTTCACGGCGGTCAGCAACACCGGCGGCGGCACGCAGGTGCCTGAGGCGGTGGCGGCCGCCACCCGGACGTCCATCACGATCGCGGCGGTCATCGCGACCGTCACGATCGTCGGCGCATTCCTGATCCGCAAGCCGGAGGACCACGCCGAGCACCCGGGTCACGCCGCGCACTGACACGCTGCGTGCGCGAAGCGCCTCGCCTCTCGGCGGGGCGCTTCGTCGTCTCAGCCCTGCTCGGACTCGCGGTCCCGCTCGGGGGCAGGCACGGCGCACACGCCGTCCACGCACATGCCGGCATCCGCTCCAGGCGCCGACAGCAACTCGAGTCCCGGCGGCGGAGTGAGCACGGTTCCGGTCTGCGGGGTGACGGATTCGGTCATCCCTCGATCGTACGCCGCCCTAGCGAGCAGGGGGCCACCGATGCAAGCCCTAGCCATCCCGAACCGCGCGGGAGTACCGTCCCGAGACATGATCATCACTCCTCCTGACGTCGACACGGCCACCGGCGAGGCGGCGCGGATGTACGCCGCCGACCGGGATGCGGACGGGGTCGTGTACGGGCACACCCAGGCGATGGCGGTGAACCCCGAGGCGTACCACGCCTTCGAGTCGCTCATCCGCGCGATCGTGCCGTCCATCGGCATCCGCGTGTACGAGGCGGCCACGCTGGGAGCGGCCCGCGCGATCGGCTCCACGCACTGCCTGCTCGCCCACGGCCGCAAGTCGCTGCGCGCCGACGTGGTCGACGAGGCGGGCCTGCACGCGTTCGCCGACGGTGACGACAGTGCGTTCACGCCGGCCGAGCAGTCGGTCATCCGCTACGCCGCGCGCCTCTCCGGCGACGCCGCCACCATGACGGATGCCGACACCGAGGAACTGCGGGCGCACGGCTACGACGACCGGCAGATCGTCGACATCACGCTCGCCGCCGCGGCGCGCAACTACTTCAGCCGGGCGCTGCTGGCCCTGAACGTGCCGCTGGAGGACGTGCCGGGCATGGAGCCCGCGCTGGGCGCCGCGCTGCGGAAGGCGGCGGTGAGCCGATGAGGGGGCCGGATCACCGCCCGGACGGGCGCGACGAGACGAGGGAGGAGCGCGCCGACCGCAACTGGGACGAGCTGATGCAGGAGCTGCGCGTCATGCAGACCGGTACGCAGATCCTCACCGGCTTCCTGCTGGCGGTCGCTTTCCAGCCGCTGTTCGCCGAGCTCGACGGGTTCCAGCGCACGCTGTACGTGCTGCTCGTGCTGCTCGCGGCGACGGCCACCGTCCTCGCCCTCGCCCCGGTCGGCCTGCACCGGTTCCTGTTCGCGCAGCGCCTCAAGCCGGAGCTGGTCAGGGTCGCCGACCGTCTCGTCAAGGCGAATCTGGTGGTGATCGGGGCGGTCACCGTGGGAGTGACGATGCTGATCCTGGACGTCACGCTCTCGCGCACCGTGGCGATGATCGCCGGGGCCGGTGGTCTCGTGCTCGTGGTGGCGCTGTGGCTGCTGCTGCCGCTGATCCTGCGGTGGCGCGCGAATTCCGATTCCTGACGCCGTCGACGGCTGTGCGCGCTGGGAGGTTCGCAAGCGTCAGGTGTGAATGGCCTCACAGACCGCGAGCCGGGGTTGAACCTCGGCGGCATGTTCGGAATCGTGGCCCGGACATCGCGCCGGACGGTGCGGTGTCCGCCACGGAAGGAGAGTCCCATGCTCACCCTGACCGAGAACGCCGCCATGATCGCGACGACCATCGTCGCCCAGCAGAGCACGCAGCCGGATGCCGGTCTGCGCATCCACACGTCCGCAGGGGAGACCGACGCGCCCCGCTTCGCGGTGACCGTCGCCCCCACTCCCGAACCGGGCGACGCCGTGCTCGAGGATGCCGACCTGCGGGTCTTCCTCGAGCAGGCAGCCTCCGAGGCGCTGGCCGACAAGACGCTCGACGCCGCGGTGGACGAGCAGGGCGCCGTGTCGTTCACGCTGCTGCCGCAGCCGGCCTGACCGGCATCCGCTCGGCGCCGTCCGCACGCACAGGAGCCGCCGCGATCCGACAGGACCGCGGCGGCTCCTCGCGTGTGCGGGTCAGCGCCCCGACGGGGTGCGGTTCTCTGCGCTCACCATCCAGGCGAACTGCTCGAGCTTCTCGATCACTGCGTGCAGGATGTCGGCGGAGGTGGGATCCTCCTCGTCCACCTCGTCGTGCACCTTCCGCATGGTGGCGACGGCCGCCTCGAGCCGCTGCGTGACGAGGTCCACGGTGTCCTGCGTGGAGACCTCGCCCGTCGGGAAGGGCGGCAGGGTGGTGGTCTCAGCGATCGTGTCGCTGCGCCCGTCCGGCACGGCGTGCAGTGCCCGCATCCGCTCCGCGACGGTGTCGGCGAAGGCACGAGCGGCCTCGATGATCTCGTCCAACTGACGATGGGTGTCGCGGAAGTTCCGACCGACGACGTTCCAGTGCGCCTGCTTGCCCTGCAGGGAGAGTTCGATCAGGTCGACGAGCACCGCCTGCAGGTTGCCGGTGAGCTGCGCGGAGGCGGTGAACCCCTTCTCGGCGTTCTGCCGCCGCGTGGTCTTGGCGGCGGACGTGCTCGCGCCGCCCTTGGCCGCACCCTTGGTCGTGGTCGACTTCTTCGCTTCTGCCATGCTGGCCTCCTCGTCGTGCGCCGCCGATGCGGCGCGGGGTGGTTCGTCCCAGACCGTATCGGTGCGGCCGAGCGCCCCCGCAGGGGGTTGACAGCCCGCGCGGCCATTGCGCAGGGTGGCGTGCGACGAGAGGAGCAGCACATGACGGACGCCGACGGGCACCCGCAGGTCGAGATCAGCCCCATCCGCGTGGAGGATGCCGGCGAGGTGATGACCCTGCAGCGCGCCGCGTTCGTGTCCGAGGCGCAGATCTACGGCACCGCCGACATGCCGCCGCTCACGCAGACGCTCGACGAGGTTCGGGCGGAGCTCGCGGACTGCATCGGCTGGGTGGCGCGCGTGGACGGCCGGCTGGTGGGTGCGCTCCGCGCCCAGCAGTCGGACGGTCTGCTGCTCATCGGCCGCATCGCGATCGCGCCCGACATGCAGGGCGAGGGCATCGGCCGGATGCTGCTGGAGGCCGCCGAGAACGGCACGCGCGCCACGGAGGCCGAACTGTTCACCGGCAGCCTCAGCGAGGCGAACATCCGACTGTACGAGCGGTGCGGCTACCGGCAGACCGAACGGGTGCCGCAGGGCGACGGCACCGAGCAGGTGTTCATGCGCAAGCGGCTGCGCTGACCCGCCCGGGCCCCGCGCCCTCGCGGTGGGTCATTCCGCCATGCGCTCCCCGTCGGGTGAGAGCACCCACCAGACGTCGTTCACGCCCTGCCCCTTCACGTCGCCCGCCGCGGAGTCGCCCGCGAAGTAGTACAGCGGCCAGCCGTTCAGCGTCAGCTGCATCTCGCCGTCAGGGCCGGCGATCGTGCCGACCTCTCCGGTGACACCCTCCACCTCCGGCGACTCGCTGTCGACGGTCACCACCGGCCAGTTCTGCAGGCACTCCCCCTCGCAGGCGCTCTTGTCCGCACCCTGGGTGTCCTTGTCGAACATGTAGACCGTCATGCCCTCCCCGTCTACGACGATCTCACCGAGCGACGAATCGGCCGTCATGAGTGCGACGTCACCGGCGGGCGTCTCTTCGGAGGGGCTCTCCTGCTCAGCGGGCGGAGCTCCGTACGGGTCGACCGCCTCGTCGCCGCCTCCCCCGCCTCCGGGCGACGGCGAGGAGCAGCCGGCCAGGCCGAGCGTGAGCACGAGCGCGGTGCCGATCAGAGCGCCCCTGATCTTCGAATGCATGTCGAGCCTCCTGTCGTGATGCCGGCTCCGGACGGAACGCGGTCATCGTGGACACGAGCGCGGCTGCGCGCGGGTTCACCTCGGAGCGGAGTCCTCGGGGTCACCGGACAGCAGGACGTCGCCGGTCCTGGCCGCCCTGACCTCCAGCCGATCGATCTCGTCGGCGCGGAGCGCCGTGCCCGCGCTCACCGTCGCGGTGGACTCCGGGAACGCCCGCCAGCTCGACAGTGTGGTCTCCGAGCCGTCCTCACCCACCACGACGAGCAGATACGTCCACCCGTCCGCGGGCGCGTCGGCGGCGTCCTCGTACCGGCAGGTCATGTCGATGCGGGTGCCCCAGGCGACATCCTCCAGCCGGACGGATGCCGACAGCGGGCGGTCCGCGACCGGCTCCAGTGCCACGGTCAGGGAGTCGTCCGGCGAGAGCGAGCGCATCACCGGCACGATGAGTACCGCGGCGATCACCGCTGCGGCCACCCCGAGTGCGGCGATGCGGCGCATCCGCCGACTTCGGCGCGCACGCGCCCGCCCGATGCGGATGATGTCGGCGCGACGTGCGGGATCGGGGGCGGCGCCGACCGGCGCTGCGGCCTCGTCCAGGCGGTCGGCGGGCACCCGCGAGAGCAGGCCGGGGATGGGTGCGAGTTCGGCGATCGCGGTGCGACACCGGTCGCACTGCGCGAGGTGGGCCTCGTAGCGCACGCGGTCGGCGGCGCTCAGCGCGCCGAGCACGTATGCGGCGTCCCACTGCGCGAAGCGGGCGTGGTCGTCGGTCATCGCGTCACTCCCCTCTCCTGCAGCGCCAGTCGCAGCGCCCTGAGCCCGTAGTGCAGCCGCGACTTGACGGTTCCTTCGGGGACGGTGAGGTCCTGCGCGATCTCCGCGACGCTGAGGCCGCGGTAGTAGGCCCGCACCACCACATCCCGGTGCGCCGGCGACAGCACCGCCAGCGCTTCCTCGATGAGCATGGCGTCGAACAGCGCGTCCGTGGCGTCCCGCACCGGCCCGTCCGGCGTCTCCGGCACGGTGATCTCGCGCTGGTGGCGGGCGCTGCGCGCCTCGTCGATCACGAGGTGTCTGGCGACGGTGTACATCCAGGAGCGGGTGGCCTCCGGCTCGTCCGCCAGGATCCGGGGAGTGCGCCACGCGCGCAGGAGCGTCTCCTGGACCACGTCGTCGGCGGCCGCTCTGTCGCCGGTGAGATGCACGACGTAACGCCAGATCGGTCCCGCGTGGGCATCGTAGAGCGCGCCCAGCCGCGCAGCATCGTCATCCGGCATCCGTCACCTCCTGCTCAGGACACGGGAGCGGCGCCCCGAGGGTTCATTCCCGCCGGACGGCACGCTCGTTCCGAGTATGGACCCGTCCGAGTGCGCTGCGGCGGGATTCGTCAAGCCCCCCGACAGTGTGCCGGAGCGCCTCTAATGTCGAAAGCACCTCACCGGCGCACCCGAGCGCGGGGCGGAGAAGAGACGACGATGCCGACGCTTGACGAGACACCCACCGAAGCACTGCTCGAAGGACGCTACCGACTCGGGGAGTGCATCGGCCGGGGCGGCATGGCGGTCGTGCACCGGGCCGAGGACCTCATGCTCGACCGCACGGTCGCGATCAAGATCATGCGCTCCGGGACCGAGGGGCCGGGTGCCGGGGCGCGCACCCGCCGGGAGATGTCGGTGCTGGCATCGCTGAACCATCCCGGCCTGGTCACGCTGCTCGACGCCAGGGTCGTGGAGGGCGGCCCGGAGTACCTGGTGATGGAGTACGTCGACGGCCCGAGCCTGCGGGAGCGGCTGGACGAGGGCCCCCTGACGCCCACCGAGGTCGCCTCCCTCGCGGGCGACCTCGCGGAGGCGCTGCACGCCGTGCACAGTGCGGGCGTGGTGCACCGCGACATCAAGCCGTCCAACGTGCTGCTCGCACCGACCGGGTTCCCGTCGCACCCGTTCCGCGCGAAGCTGGCCGACTTCGGCATCGCACAGCTGTTGGACGGGGCACGGATGACGTCCCCGGGCATGGTGCTCGGCACCCCCGCGTACGTCGCCCCGGAGCAAGCGCGCGGCGCGGCCCCCGCCCCTGCGGCGGACATCTTCGCGCTCGGCGTGGTCCTGCTGGAGGCCTTCACGGGCAAGCGCCCCTTCTCGAACGCGACCCCGGCCGAGGCCATCGCCGCGCGGCAGACGCTGCCGCCGGACATCCCGGACGGTCTCGACCCCCGCTGGGCGGCGCTGCTGCGGCGGATGACGTCGTTGGACCCCGTGCTGCGCCCCACCGCCCTCGAGGTGGCGTCCGCGGTGCGGCCGCTGAGGCCGGAGGGCGACACGCAGCCGTGGAGCGGCGGATCAGCGGCGCCCGGCGCCGCAGCGGGGGCGTCGCTGGTCTCCGCGAACAGTTCGGAGGTCACCGCCGGAGGCGACGACGGCGGTACGCGGACGCTCGTGATGCCTCCGGTGCCGACGGCGAACGCCCGGCCGCGGCGGGCGGGCGGGCGTCTGCGCGTGCTCGCCGCGCTCGGGACGGGGTCGGCGGCGGCGCTGATCGCGGCGGTGGTGTGGGCCAGTTCGCTGGGCGACGGCACGCCCGAGCCGGTCAGCAGCGTTCCTCCGGTGGTGGCGCCCTCGGCGCCCGTCGAACAGGCTCCGGCGGTCGACACCTCCGACGACGACTCCCAGGAGGACGGCGGCGAGCAGGATGACGACGCGCCCCAGCAGAACGAGAAGGAGGCCGCGAAGGCCGCCGAGGAGCAGGCGAAGCAGGCCGAGAAGGCCGCCGAAGAGCAGCGGAAGAAGGCGGAGGAAGCCCAGAAGCAGGCCGAAAAGGCCGCCGAGGAGAAGCAGAAGTCCGGCAAGGGCAACGGCGGCGGCTGAACCGCTCGCCACGCTGCGGTGCCGAGAGTGAACTTTCGGGCGGGCTCCATCGTGAGAAGGAGGGGGCTGTCGCGTCCGGCGTCGCCCCGCGAATGGCAGACAAGGAAGTGAGGCAGCATCATGCACCATGTCACTCGAGCCGCGATCGCCGGCGGGATCTCGTTGCTGGCGGTCTGCGGAGCGGTCGCAGCGAGCGCCGCGCCCGCGGTCCCGCTGAACAACGGGCAGGAGACCACCGACGCCAAGGGCGGCGCGCACGGCATGTTCAGCTACACGATCGACGGCGATCAGTTCTGCTACACGATCGAGGTCGATGGACTCACCACCGCGGCTGCGGCCGCGCACGTGCACCTCGCGCCCCGGGGTGAAGCCGGCCCGATCCGCATCCCGCTCAGCGTGCCGAACGAGACGTCGTTCGACGTGTCGGGCTGCGCGACGGTCTCCGACCCGGCGATCCTCGCCGGAATCCAGGAGGATCCCGGCGACTGGTACGTGAACGTGCACACCCCGACGTACCCCGGCGGTGAGGTGCGCGGCCAGCTGAAGTAGTGGCCGATCGGATGCCGCGTGCGCGCCGGCGCGCGGCATCCGCGCTCAGTCCCAGTCGAGGTACTCCTCGATGATCACGGCGGCGTCGACGGGGTGGGTCGCCGGGAAGAGGTGGTCCGCGCCCTCGAGCGTCTTGAGGCTCGCGCGCTCCGGTGCGGTGGCCTGCAGCTTGTCGCCGGTCGCCGGGACCGTCACCTCGTCGTCGGAGCCCTGGATGATGAGCACCGGCATGACCGGCGGCAGGGGGATGTCGACGTCCTCCACGCCGAGCAGCAGCAGTCCGTTCACGCGGTCGGTGTGCGCGTTCGCGAAGGTGCGCGCGACCGTGCCGCCGAGGCCGTGACCGCCGATCCAGGTGTCCTCGATGCCGAGGTGGTCGATGACCGCCAGAGTGTCGGCGACGCGCTCTTCCAAGGTCTCCTCGCCCTGGGACCCGGAGTCGATCCGCACCACACGGAACCCGGCCTCCTCGGCGAGGTAGTGCGAGATGACGCCCAGCACGTCGGCGTCCAGACCGCGGCCGGGGATCAGCACCAGCGTGACGGGCCCTTCACCCTCGTCGACGTACGCCACGGCACGGCCTGTCGGTTCGAAGATGCTGCTCTCGGTCACGTGCTTCAGTCCTCTCGTGTGGCCGGGGTCACATCAACCTTATCCGGCGCGGCGGGGCGGGTGCGGGGTCCCGTCTCGTGTGACAGAACCCGGACCACCGCGCCTGTGCGCGGCGTGTCGCGCTCCGACACGCCGCGCGCGCCTCGGTTCGTCCGGGATCCGGCACGCCCTGCCCCCGGCATCCGATCAGGGCGAGCGGATGCCGTCAGCCGCAGAACGCGTCCAACGATTCCTTCACCCGCTCGACGGCCTCGACCGTCTCGGGCGCGCGCAGGTCGGCCGAGTCGGCGAGGCGCTGCGCGTTGGACGAGATGAGGTCGCCGATCTCGCCGCCGATGTCGTCGGCAGCGCCCTCGAGCGTGGCGACGAGATCATCGCGCGCAGCGGCGATCTGCTCTTCGCTGGCGTTCCCGTCCGCGAGAAGGGTCTGATACTGCCCGTAGGCGTCGTCGAACGCCGCGCAGATCTCACCGACCGGAACTCCGGCGGCCTCTCCGGCGAGCTGCGTCACCTGCGAGCAGCCGGTGAGGAGTCCGAGAGCGAGGAGCGGAATGATGGCGAGTCGGCGCATACCGCGAGGCTAGCCGGGGAAGCTGTGCGTCGCCGTGGCGCCGGTTCACTCGTCGGTCAACCCGGCCCGCGCGAGGTTCCGCTTCAGCCAGTCGGGCCGGTGGTCGGGTGAGCGCGGGTACTTCCGCTGCTCCGTGAGCCACTCCCGGTCGGCGACGTCGACGTGCCAGGACGGCTCGTCGTCGTAGTTGTACGTCGCCTCCGCTGCGCCGTCACGGCGCACGGTGAGCACCATGGAGAACCACGTGCCGCGGTCGGCCTGGTACATCGCGGCGCGCAGGCGCCTGCGTACCAGCGAGAGGCCCGGCGGGATGTCGGCGGCCACCGAGCTGCCGTCGAGCAGTTCCGCGACAGCGCTGATGTCGGCCACGCCCCCGACCGTCGAGCACTCGTATCGGATGCGTGCCCACCCATCGGGCGCGGCCGCAGCGAGGGCCTGTGCCATCTCGGCGCGCAGGCGCGCCTCGGCGAGGAGCGGGGACTCGGTCGGTTCTAGGTCGGGCGTCTTGGCGTGCACGTCACCATGCTCGCACGTCGCTCACTCGACGTGTTTGGTGTGATCCTCGACGTCGGGTTCGGCGCGGAGGACGTCGGCGATCTCCTCCTCGGGGCGCGGGGCGATCGTCTCATCCTCCTCGAGCTCGGGAATGCTGGGCTCGTCCGGCGCGGGGACGTGCCCGTGCGGAGTCTGGTCGTTGTGGTCGGACACGGCTGTTCCCTCCGTCGATGACACCACAGCGTACGCCGGTCGGGACGCCCACGGCGCGGTCGAGGCGCTGCCCACGAGTAACCTGATCGCGTCGGCGGCGGGCGGAGGGGCGGCGGTCCGATAAGGACGTCGACGGGCGCCTGTCTGGCTCCGCTTCTAGACGACCGCCCCGGTGGGCTCCTCATCCGCGGCAGTCGGCACTCGCCCCTGGAGCGTCGCGAAAGCGACGACTGCGGCTGTGAGCAACACGCCGGCGCTGACCAGAAGCGCAGCCCGATAGCCGTCCACCAGAGCGTCCGCGGTCGCGCTTCCCGTCGCCGCCGTCACTGTGGCGGCGACGCCGGCCAGCAGCGCCAACCCGAGAGCGACGCCGATCTGCTGTGCGGAGTTCAGGAGTGCCGAGGCGATGCCGGCCTTGTCGTGATCGACACGATAGACGGCCGCCTGGGTGAGGGCCATGACACCGAGCCCGAAACCGACGGCGAGAACGAACAGTCCTGGCGCGAACCGGAGCCCGTCACCGTGGTCGCCCACGGCCCACCAGATCCACAGGGCGCCCACTACGCTGAGGAGCCCTCCTGTCGCAGTGACGTAACGCGGCGCGATCGTGAGCAGCACTCTCGGCGCCGCGCCAGCCCCGACGATGATGCCCGCCGCGAACGGCAGCATCGACAGACCGGTGACAAGCGGTGAGTACGCCTGCACCTGCTGCAGGTAGAGCGTGGCGATGTAGAGGATGCCCATGGGTCCGATCGCGAGGCCGAGCATCGTCAGATATGCCCCTGTGCGGTTGCGATCGCGGAAGAGTGCGAGCGGCACGAGCGGGTTGGCGACGCGGCGCTGGGTGAGTACGAACACCACCAGCAGGGCGACGGCGAGACCGATGAGAGCGTAGCCTGCGGAATCGGTGAGCCCGGCTTCAGCGAACCGCGTGATCGCGTAGACGACAGCGACCATGCCACCCGTGCCGAGAACCGCGCCGAGGGCGCCCACGCGTCCAGCGTGCGGGTTCGCAGCCACGAGAGTGCGGCTGCCCAGCAGCACCAGCACGCCGATGGGGATGTTGATGAAGAAGACCCACCTCCAGCCGAGGAGATCGGTCAGGACGCCACCCAGGAGCACCCCCACCACGATGCCGATGCCGGACATCGCGCCGTACAGGGACAACGCGGCGTCGCGCATCTTCCGACTGTCGAACGTCGTCGCGATCAGCGCCAGCGCGTTGGGTGCAACGAGCGCGGCGCCGATCCCCTGAGCCACTCTGGCAGCGATGAGCACGGCCGTGGTCTGGCCCAGACCTCCGGCGAGCGAGGCCAGCACGAACACTGCCAGTCCGAGTTGGAGCGTGCGCCGGCGTCCCCAGAGGTCCCCGATGCGCCCGCCGAGGAGCAGGAGCGAGCCGAACGCGAGGATGTAGCCGTTGATCACCCACGGCAGATGCACCGGATGCACATCGAGTTCGCGCTGGATGCTCGGCAGGGCGATATTCACGATCGAGTCGTCAAGCACCAGCATCAGCTGCGCTGTCGCGATCACCAGCAGGGGCACGAGGCTGGATGCTGCTTTCGTCGACGACATCCGTCACTCTCCTTCTCGGGTGTGAGACGCAGTCTCCACATCGGGGATACCCTCGTGGGGTATATTGTCAAGAGTACCAGATACCCCAGGAGGGTATACCGCTCGACAAGCAGAGGAACAGGATGCACTCCCACAACGACGAAGCCCGCTTCATGGCCGACATCAAAGAAGCAGCTCCGGAGATGGTCTCGGCCTTCTTCGCGTTCGACAAGGCGGTGTTCAGCAAGAACGTCGGCAAGCTCGACCTGGTCACCCGCGAGCTCATCGCTGTGGGCGTCGCGGTGACGACCCAGTGCGCGTTCTGCATCGAAGACCACGCCAAGCGAGCCGTCAAGGCCGGAGCATCCAAGGCCGACGTCGCCGAAGCGGTCATGGTCGCGACTGCACTGCGGGCGGGCGGTGGCGTGACGCACGGCTGGAAGGCGATGAATAGTCTCGCCGAGGACGAGTAGCCTGCGGCGCGGCTCGAGAACTCTGAGTTGACGTCAGGAGAAGAGCTGACGGAGGTCGTCAAGATCGCCGGAGTCGACCACCTTCTGGACGGCATCGACGGTTTCCTGGTCCGTGAACATGCCCTCGAGCGTGTCGTTCCAAATCGCCCGCACTGTGTCCACATCCCGGGCGTCAACCGCCGCACCCGCGGGCTCGACTGCTTGCTCGTACGGAATCTGCTGGAACCCAGCGGGTGCGTCAATGGGACCGTGGTAGCGCGTTTCGTCTCGCCTTCGGCTCGCTCAACGACCGGGCTGATCCGACTCTGCCCCGGTTCGACGCGTTTCGTCTCGCTTCGCTCGCTCAACGACCGGAGGAGGCGATCAGACGTTGAAGCGGAACTCCACCACGTCGCCGTCCTGCATGACGTAGTCCTTGCCCTCCAGGCGCGCCTTGCCGCGGGCGCGGGCCTCGGCCACGGATCCCGCGGCGACCAGGTCGTCGAACGAGATCACCTCGGCCTTGATGAAGCCCTTCTCGAAGTCGGTGTGGATGACACCGGCGGCCTGCGGGGCCTTCCAGCCCTTGCCGATGGTCCACGCGCGGGCCTCCTTCGGCCCCGCCGTGAGGTAGGTCTGGAGGCCGAGGGTGTCGAAGCCGATGCGGGCGAGCTGGTCGAGGCCGGACTCCTCCTGACCGGTGGAGGCGAGCAGCTCGGCGGCATCCTCCGGGTCGAGGTCGATGAGCTCCGACTCGATCTTCGCGTCGAGGAAGATCGCCTTCGCCGGCGCGACCAGCGCCTCCAGTTCGGCCTTGCGAGCGGCATCCGTCAGCACCGACTCGTCGACGTTGAAGACGAAGATCACCGGCTTCGCGGTGAGCAGGCCGAGCTCCTTGATGGGCGCGAGGTCGATCCCGCTGACCGACAGCAGCTGCCCGCGCTCCAGCGCGTCCTGCGCGGCCTTCGCGGTCTCAAGCACGACGGGGTCGGTCTTCTTGCCACGCACCTCTTTCTCGATGCGGACGATCGCCTTCTCGAGGGTCTGCAGGTCGGCGAGCATCAGCTCGGCGTTGATCGTCTCCAGGTCGCCCTGCGGGTTGATCGCGCCTTCGACGTGCACCACGTCGTCGTCGGCGAAGCCACGGACCACCTGCGCGATGGCATCCGCCTCACGGATGTTGGCGAGGAACTGGTTGCCCAGCCCCTCCCCCTCGCTCGCGCCACGCACGATGCCGGCGATGTCGACGAACGACACCGTGGCCGGCAGGATGCGCTCGCTGTGGAAGATATCGGCGAGGGTGTTCAGCCGCGCGTCGGGCAGGTTCACCACGCCCACGTTCGGCTCGATGGTGGCGAACGGGTAGTTCGCCGCGAGCACGTCGTTCTTGGTGAGCGCGTTGAAAAGGGTGGACTTGCCGACGTTGGGCAGGCCGACGATGCCGATAGTGAGAGCCACGGGTCACGAGTCTACCGGCGGGACGTTGCACCCCGCCCCCGCAGATCGATGGGCCTGGCCGACCGACGCCCCCGAGCGCATACTGAAGCCGTGAACGACTGCTGCGCATCGCACACGCCGGGCGGATACGACCGCGAGTTCGGCGATCGGTTCGCCCGACGGCTCGCGCGCGGTTATCGCCGCCGAGGTCTCACGGAGACGGCGCTTCACATCGTGGACTTCGCGTCGCACGCGGGACTCGAAGGGACGTCGGTCCTGGAGATCGGAGGCGGAATCGGGGACATCCAGCTCGAGCTCGTCAAGCGGGGCGCCTCGAAGGCGACCAACCTCGAGCTGTCCACCGGTTACGAGAGCGAGGCGCGGCGACTGCTGGACGAGGCAGGCCTCGGCGAACGCGTCGAGCGGCTGCTCGGCGTCGACCTGGCCGTCTCGCCCGACGCCGTCGAGCCCGCCGATCTCGTCGTGCTCAACCGCGTGGTCTGCTGCTACCCCGACTACGCACGGCTGCTGAGCGCCGCGGCGAGCCGCGCCCGCCACGCGGTCGTTTTCAGCTTCCCGCCCAGAAACTGGTTCACCCGCGCGGGGACCGCCGCCGTCAACCTGTGGTGTCGCCTCCGACGGAGTGAGTACCGCGGATTCGTCCACTCCCCGGATGCCATGGTCGCGGTGCTGGAGCGCCATGGATTCGCGCCGCGCTATCGGCACACCGGTCGCTTTTGGAGCGTCGTCGGCGCCGTTCGCGCGTGACGCGGCAGTCTCACCCGACGCGCACCGCGCGGTAGGCGGCCGTCACGTACGGCATGTCGATCGTGCCCTCGCCGAGGCCCAGCTCGTCGAACAGCCGGTCCATCTCGCGGGCGATCCGCTCCTTCTCGTCCTGCGGCGCCGTGATCACGTAGCTGCGGCTGCCTGCCATGTCGTGCAACTGCGCTCTGGTCATCGGCCGCCGCCACTCCCACCGCCGCTCCTCCGGGATGCCGAACGGCGCGGTCACCACCGGACCGTCCCCTGCCACCATCTCCTCGGCCGGGCTGCCGTGCATGATCGCGGTGAGGCCGCGCACCCAGTCGACGCGTTCGTCGCACACGTTCCAGATCAGCCCCAGCACGCCACCGGGGCGCACCACCCTGCCGATCTCGGACAAGGCGGCGGCCGGGTCCACCCAGTGCCACGCCTGACCCAGCACCACGGCGTCGACCGACGCGTCCGGCAGCGGCAGTCGCTCCGCCGTGCCCTGCAGCGTCCGCACACCCGGCGACGTCGCCGTCAGCCGCTCCAGCATCCCGGCATCCGGGTCGACCGCGACGAGCTCCACGTCGGTGACCTCTGCGACGGCACGGGTGAGCTTGCCGGTGCCCGCGCCCACGTCGGCGACGCTCCGCACCGGAGCCCCCGGCTCCAGCATCCAGCCGACCGCTTCGCGGGGGTAGTCGGGGCGCCCCGACTCGTACCGGTGCCCCTCCGCACCGAATGACGTCGCTCGTTCATCAGCCATATCGCCACCCTACGGCGCGCCTCAGCCCCGCGCCGGGCGACGCCCGCGAGGGTGGTGGCGTGCCCCTGGACTTCACCGCGATCGACTTCGAGACGGCGAACTCCAGCCCCGCATCCGCCTGCTCCGTGGGGCTCGTGCGGGTGCGCGGCGGTGAGATCGTCGCGCAGACCGGGTGGCTGATCCGTCCACCGGCCGGCCACGACGATTTCAACGAGTGGAACGTGAAGATCCACGGCATCCGCCGGCAGGACGTCGCCACCGCGCTCACCTGGGCGCAGCAGATCGACCGGCTGTGCGCGTTCGCCGGGGCGGACGTGCTCGTCGCCCACAACGCCGGCTTCGACCTGAACGTGCTGCGGCGCGCCTGCGAGGCGACCGGCCTGGCCGCTCCCCCGTACCGTTCGCTGTGCTCGCTCGCGGTCGCGCGAAAGACCTACCAGCTGGACTCGTACCGACTCCCGAAGGCGGCCGAGGCAGCCGGTTTCGGGGCGTTCCCGCATCACGACGCACTCGCCGACGCGCGCGCCTGCGCGCACATCGTGATCGACGCCGCCCGCCGTGCCGGTGCGACCGACATCGACGACCTCGCCGAGGCGCTGGGTGTCGCGCTCGGCGGGCCCGCGCTGGCGGACGCGGAACGCGCGGTGGCGTGACACGACCCGCGACGGGGAGAATGGTCCGGTGACCAACGGACTGAGCCTCGAGGTCATCGAGGGCACCTTCGACCTGGCCCGGCAGGGCCGCACCGGACCGCTCGGCGAGATGATCGACGCCGGCGTGCCGATCGACGTGCGCAACCCGCGCGGCGACACGCTGCTGATCGTGGCGACCTACGCCGAGCAGGTCGAGACCGTCGCCGATCTCGTGCGCCGCGGCGCCGACCTGGATGCTGTGAACGCGAACGGCCAGACCGCCGTGGCGTGCGCGGTGTTCCGACGCAACGAGGAACTGCTGCGGCTGCTCCTGGACGCCGGTGCCGATCAGGATGCCGGCGCGCACACCGCCAAGCAGATCGCCGATCAGTTCGGCCTCCGCGCCATGCGTGCCGTGCTCGACTCGTACTGATCCGCCGGCTTCGCGGCGGGCGGATGCCGGAATGTCGGAGGCCCCCGGCAGGATGAGGGCATGACACCCACCACCGCTGTGATCGCGCTCGTCGCCCTGATCGTCGGCGCCCTGATCGGCTGGCTCGCCGCCCGCGCCCGCGACGGCGCCGCGCTGGCCAGGGCGACCGCCGAGGCGGACGCGCTGCGCGAGGACAGGGACCGCCAGTACGACCTGTATCGTGACGCGGTCGAGCACGCCCGCGCCGAGCAGCGCGCTCAGGCCGAGCGTGCCAGCAGCGAGAACTCCGTGCTGACGGCGCTGGCGCCCGTGCGCGAGACGCTGGAGCGGATGCAGCGCACCGTGTCGACGCTGGAGCAGGACCGGCACGCCCAGTACGGGGCGCTCAGCGAGCAGCTGCGCCGCGCCCAGGAGTCCGACGAGGCGCTGCGTGCCATGACGGAGTCGCTGGCCGGTGCCCTGCGCTCGACCGCCACGCGGGGCGTGTGGGGTGAGACGCAGCTGCGGCGTGTGGTGGAGGCCGCCGGGCTCACCCGTCACGTCGACTTCGACCTGCAGACCACGATCACGTCCGACCGCGGTCAGGGCCGGCCCGACATGGTGATCCGGCTCCCCGGTGGAGCGTCCATCGCGGTGGACGCCAAGGTGCCTCTGGACGCGTACCTCGCGGCGAGCGCTCTGGGCGCGAACGCCGACGACGGCCAGCGCAAGCCCCTCATGCAGCAGCATGTCAAGGCGGTGCGCGCGCACGTGGACGCGCTGGCGAAGAAGGCGTACTGGGGCGGGCTCGACGCCGGTCCCGAGTTCGTCATCTGCTTCCTGCCCAGCGAGTCACTGCTGGCGTCGGCGATCGACGAGGACCCCACCCTGCTCGACCACGCGTTCGGCAAGCGCGTCGCCCTCGCGTCGCCGGTGAACCTGTGGGCGGTGCTGAAGACCGTCGCCTACACCTGGACCCAGCAGGAGGTGTCCGCCGAGGCCCGCGAACTGCTGCAGCTCGGCACGCAGTTGTACGAGCGCCTCGGCGTGCTGTCCGGCCATGCCGAGGATCTCCGCCGTGCACTGGAGCGCACCGTCGACAGCTACAACCGCTTCGCGGGCTCGCTGGAGAGCCGCGTGCTGGTGACCGCACGCCGCTTCCCCGGGATCGACGCGTCCACGCTGGACGCCAGTCCTCAGCCGATCACCACGCAGACGCGCCGGTTCACGGCATCCGAACTGCTGCCGCTCGAAGAGGACAGCACGGCACGGGCCGAACTCGCGACCGACGTGTCGGCCGATCTCGGCGAGTTGCGTGAGCGGCTCTCCGAGCGGATGCCGTCGCCGCCGCGCTCCGGGACGCCGCGCGCGGAGGCGCCTGCCAGCTCGACGACGCGGGAGGACTGATCGGCGCTCAGGCGCCGCCGGGCACCCAGGAGAGCAGTGCGATCACCACGGCCGAGGTCGCCAGGAACGCGCCGATCATCCACCACGAGCTGATTTCGTGGCCCTCGTCCCGACGGACGCGGAACAGCACATCGGTGCGGCGTGAGGGGTCGATGATGATCTTGGTCGAACCCGTGGGCGTCTTGGTGGCCTGAGCGGCTGCGGCCGCGGCCTGGGCCTCGGTGACCCGCACGATGCGCCCCGTCTTGGTGGTGACGTGCTGCACACGGCCAGGCTGGCCGGACTGCTCCGAGGGTGACGTCATCGCGGGCTCTCCTGTTTTCTGACGCTGCCGACGCACGTCGGGCGCGCCGGATCGCTCTCATTCTGCCAGGCCGTTCTGGGAAACGCGCCAGCGACGGGCGCGCCCACGCGACCGCCCCGTCAGGACACCCGGCTCGACTCAGCGGGTCAGAGCCACTTGGAGACGAGGTGCTCCGACGCGATACGCCGCAGCGTGCCGGACGCTCCTCGCAGCACCACGCTCTCGGTGTACAGATAGCCGGCCTCGCGGCGCACGCCGGCGACCAGCTGGCCGTCCGTGACCCCCGTCGCGACGAACAGGGTGTTGTTGCCCTTGACCAGGTCGTCCGCCTCGTAGACCTTGTCCATGTCGAGTCCCGCGTCGATGCCGCGCTGCCGCTCCTCGTCGTCACGCGGCCACAGCCGGCCCTGGATGTGCCCGCCGAGCGCCTTGATGGCGCACGCCGTCACGATGCCTTCAGGGCTGCCACCGATGCCGACGCACATGTCGGTGCGCGCACCGTGACGCGCGGCATTGATGCCGCCCGCGACGTCGCCGTCGCTCATCAGACGCGTGCCCGCTCCCGCCTCCCGAATCTCCTGGATCAGCTGTTCGTGCCGGGGCCGGTTCAGCACCGAGACGACGATCTCCTCGACCGGCTTCTCCATCGCCGCGGCCAGTCGGCGGATGTTCTCGCCGATGGGCAGGCGGATGTCCACGACGCCCACGCCGGCGGGGCCCGTGACGAGCTTGTCCATGTAGAACACGCTCGAGGCGTCGAGCATGGTGCCACGGTCGGAGACCGCGATCACCGATAGAGCGTTCTGACGTCCGGCGGCCGTCAACGACGTGCCGTCGATGGGGTCCACCGCGATGTCGCACTCCGGACCACTGCCGGTACCGACCTCCTCGCCGTTGAACAGCATCGGGGCGTTGTCCTTCTCGCCCTCGCCGATCACGACCCGCCCCTGGAACTGCACCGTGCCGAGGAAGGCGCGCATCGCGTCGACGGCCGCGCCGTCCGCCGCCTCCTTGTCACCTCGTCCGATGAACGGAACCGCCCGGATCGCGGCCGCCTCCGTGGCGCGCACGAGTTCGAGTGCGAGGTTGCGGTCGGGACGAAGCGGGCTGAGATCGGCTGTGAGGCTCACCATGGCGTCAGCCTAACGACCCGCCGGTCGGAATTCTCGGTATTTCGGCCAGCGCCGGATGAAGGAATGGCATTTCTTTCGTCATGCGAAGAGGTGCGGCGTCGGCCCGACGAAACGACACCGAGCGGCGCCGCATCCCGCTACTAAAGTGAGCACTGACCCCCGCACCTCTATCGCAGGAGAATCAATGCCCGTCGCCACTCCGGAACAGTACGCCGACATGCTCGACCGCGCGAAGGCCGGCGGCTTCGCGTACCCGGCTTTCAACGTCTCCAGCTCGCAGACCATCAACGCCGTGCTGCAGGGGCTCACCGAGGCCGGCTCCGACGGCATCATCCAGGTCACCACCGGCGGCGCCGACTACTTCGCCGGTCACACCGTCAAGGCGCGCGCCACCGGCGCCCTCGCCTTCGCCCGTTACGTGCACGAGGTGGCCAAGTCCTACCCGATCACCGTCGCGGTGCACACCGACCACTGCCCGAAGGACGCGCTCGAGGGCTTCGTCGAGCCGCTCATCGCAGCCAGCGAGGAAGAGGTCAAGGCGGGCCGCAACCCGATCTTCCAGTCCCACATGTGGGACGGCTCGGCCGTGCCGCTGGACGAGAACATCGAGATCGCGAAGTCACTGCTGCCCCGCATGAAGGCCATCAACGCGATCCTCGAGGTCGAGATCGGCGTCGTCGGCGGCGAGGAGGACGGCGTCAAGCACGAGGGCTCCAATGAGGCGCTGTACACCACGTTCGCGGACGTCGACCAGGCCGTGCAGGCCCTCGGTCTCGGCGAGAACGGCCGCTACATCGCGGCGCTCACCTTCGGCAACGTGCACGGCGTGTACAAGCCGGGCAACGTCAAGCTGCGCCCGGAGCTGCTCGGCGAGATCCAGGAGCAGGTGGCCGCGAAGTACGGCACCGGCCCCAAGCCGCTCGACCTGGTCTTCCACGGCGGCTCCGGCTCCACCGACGAGGAGATCGCCCTCGCGGTCGCCAACGGCGTCATCAAGATGAACATCGACACCGACACGCAGTACGCGTACACGCGTGCCATCGCCGACTACATGTTCAAGAACTACGACGGCGTGCTGAAGGTCGACGGCGAGGTCGGCAACAAGAAGCAGTACGACCCCCGCGCATGGGGCAAGATCGCCGAATCGGCGATGGCCGCCCGCGTGGTCGAGTCGACCCGTCAGCTGGGCTCGTACGGCCAGTCCAAGAGCTGACACCCGCGTAGGCGCCGGGAGCCTGAGCTCGTCGAAGGGTCCCACCGCACCGACAGGATGCCCCGGACCGTCCAGGTCCGGGGCATCCTGTCTTCCGCTCCGTCCGCCGGCGGGGTACGTGGCACACTTACCGCATGCCGCTGCAGCCCACCGATCCCCGCCAGGCGAGACGCCTGTCCGAGACGCTCAACGAGTTCCAGCAGGCGGAGGGGCACCCGCAGTTCCGGGTGGACGTCGAGCGCATCCGCTTCTCTCCCTTCTACTCCCGGCTGTCCGCGGTGACGCAGGTGATCTCGCAGGCCGGTGCAGGGCTGGCCGTGCACAACCGCCTCACCCACTCTGTGAAGGTCGCCGCGGTGGCGCGGGCCATCGCCACCCACCTGTCCACTCGCACCGACGATGCGAACCGGATCGTCACCGAACTCGGCGGCGCCCACCCCGTCGTGGTGCAGGCCGCCGCCGCAGCGCACGATCTCGGGCATCCACCGTTCGGTCACCTCGGTGAGCAGACCCTGGACCGCCTCGCCCGCACACGATTCGGGCTCACCGAGGGGTTCGAGGGCAATGCCCAGACGTACCGCATTCTCACTCGCCTCGACGAGCACGACCGGCCGGGCGTGGGACTGAACCTCACCGCCGCGGTGCGCGCAGCGGTCCTGAAGTATCCGTGGCGCCGCGGCTCCGGCGGACTGCGCCGCGGAGGCGCGAGCAAGTTCAACTTCTACGCGATCGACGAGGGGGACGCTCAGCAGGCGCTGGCGGCCTATCCGCTCATCGAGCCGGGCCAGCAGACCGTCGAGTGCTCCATCATGGACATCGCCGACGACATCGCGTACTCGCTCCACGACCTCGACGACTTCTACCGGGCGGGGCTGCTCAACCCCGCGACGCTGTCGGCCGAGTTCCGCACCTGGCGCCGTGAGCTCGCCCAGCTGCGCGCCGCCGACGAGGAGTTCCTCGCCGCCGACACCCGCTCCCCTGGCCATTCCCTCGAGCTGCTGTGGCGCCGCCTGCGCAGCAAGGACAGCTGGATCGCCGACCCCGACGCGTTCAGCGAAGCCGTCGCGAAGGTGTCGTCCGAAGTGATCGACGGGCTGGTCGCGGAGCCCTTCGACGGCTCGCTCGCCAGTGAACGCGCCCTCGCGCGCTTCACCACGGCGTGGATCGCGCGGCTGCAGTCGTCGATCGAGGTGCACCGGCGTCCCGACATCCGCTCGGGCCATGTCAGCCTCAATCGGCAGGCGTGGCACGAGGTCGCGGTGCTGAAGTTCCTGCACGAGCGGTTCATCCTCGAACGTCCCGACCTCGCGGTGTATCAGCGCGGGCAGGCCAGCGTGCTCGAGCGGCTCGTCGACGGGTTCATCGCCTGGCTGGACGACCCGCGGGACGCCCGGCGGGCACCGCGACGGCTCATCGACCTCGTCGAGCTGGCCACCGACGACTACCACCGACTCCGGAAGGACGCTCCCGAGCTGATCTCGCGCGATGCGCAGGCCGCGGGTGACCGCGGCGAGACGCCCACCGCGGTCGATCCCGACGCGCTCGGTCGCGGGCGCGGGGTCATCGACTACGTCGCCTCACTCACCGACGCGCAGGCGATCTCGCTCGACGCCCTGCTCGCCGGCCGGACCGAGCGGCTGTGGGATGCCGGGCAGGGATTGTGAGGGGAGCAGCGGTGATGCGCCAACAGCCCGCTCTGCGCTGACGGAGCGGATGCCGTTCAGCGCCGCCGCATCCGCGCCGCCCAGATCAAGAGGTCGATGACCGCGTCGATCACCACGAACACGCCGAGGCCGCGTGCCAGCGGCGAGCGTGCACGGCTCAGCGCCAGTCCTGCGGTGAGCTCCGCGGTGCTCACCGCCGCCCCGAGCAGTGGGCGCTCGCGCAGCGCCCGTGCCAGCCGCGGCAAGGGGCGCTCCCGCATCGGCAGCGGCGTGGTCTCGCTGATGCCGCCTACGACGAGGTCGCCGAGCACGCCCGGCCATCCGCGCGGAGAGAAGCGGCGTGTCCCGGCATCCGCCCCTGCGCTCGTTCCCTCCGGCTCCTCCCGCAGCGCCCGTGCGACGAGCGCTTCCGGCACGCCGAAGGCGGCGAGGAACGCGGCGAGCCGCTCGCTCTCGCCGACCACGCCGCCCACGGCCTCCGGCATGCCGGCGCGATGCGCGGCATCCATGTCGACGGCCGCGACAGCGGCGATCTCGCGCAACTCTTCGCGCGCTCCGTCGGCATCCGCGAGCATGCGCCGGTACACGTCGGCGCTGGCGCGGTCGGTGATGCTGTCGAGGTCGAGCACGGGCCGGGTGACCCGTTCCGCGTTGGGCCAGAACATGCCGGTACGTCCACCCGCGGTGACCTCCACCCAGGCGTCACCCTGCTCGGGAAGGTTCAGCTCGATGACGGCGCCGTCGGCGGCCCGGCCCGTCACGACAGCGTGCGGCTCGCTCGTGCGGTACAGGTAGGCCGACCAGGTGCCGTGCTCGACGTACGCCACCTCGGTGCCGAGCAGCTGCGCGGTGATCCGCGCCGCCCACGGCCCGCGGCGGGAGAACTCGATCACCCGCACCGACTGCCCGGGCAGCGGCTCGTCGTCGAAGTCGTCCTCATCGGCGGCATCGCCGAACCCGTCGAGGTCGTCGGTGGGCATGGCCTCGCCGTCGAGTTCCTCGAAGGCCTCACCGAAGGCGTCGTCGAGTTCGGCGTCGATGGCGTCGAGCGGGTCGTCGAAGCTGTGCATGTCCAGGTGCAGACCCTGGGCGGCGAACAGCTCGCGCAGGTGCTCCACCGGCAGGTCGAAGCGCAACCGGTCGCCGTCGCCGAGCGCGACCGCATGGCCGCTCTCTGTGACCGGGATGAGCACCGACGGCTGGTCGCCGACTCGGACGGCCGCGAGCACGCGCTGCTCACGGAGGATGTCGGCGGCGGCCTGCTCCGCGTCACCGCCGGCGGCGGCGTGAACGGCGGCGTACTGGACGTGGAAGGCGATCTCGTGTGCGGGCACGAGTCGAGGCTACCCGGCCGGAGGGTTCACCAGCCCCTGGGTGAACGCCGGGTCACCGAACATGGGCACGGCCACGCACGCCGAGACCAGCAGCATGGTCACCACGAAACCGAGGAGCGGCACCCACCAGCTGGAGCGTCCGCGGTTCAGCCGGCGGAACGCCAACCACACCGTTCCGGCGTACCCGGCCATCAGCGCGACGGCCGCCACGATGCCCCAGACGCGCGCGGCGGCGAAGTTGGTGAACTCGCCGTCCATCCCCAACAGCTCCAGGGTACGGTTCAGCGTGGTGCCCAGGTCGGTGTAGCCGCCGATCGAGGTGAGCACGTTGACGAGCCCGAAACCGAGGAGGGCGAACGTGATCACCCGGTCCACCCGGTTCACCGATCGACGGGCGGGCGCCGCCTGAGCCCGCGGCGCGGCGGGCGGCGGGACGGATGCCGGGGCGGGCTGGTGCCCGAGAGGCGGCAGGCCGGCACGGGCACGCTGCTCCTCGGGGGTGGCGTATTCGCCGTACTGGGGGCGGTCAGCGCTCATCCCGCCATGCTAGCCGCGGCGTCGAGGTGCACCTCGCAGCTTGACACGGCCTCGAGGGCGTGGGCCGCTGCGCCGTCACCGCCCGCTGTCGCGTCGCGGCCGCAGCGGCCTCGCCCTCAGTCGATGGTGCCGATCACGGCGCCCTGCGCGACCTCCGTCTCCTCGGGCACCAGGACCGTCAGCACCCCTGACGCCTCGGCGTGCAGCTCCATGTCCACCTTGTCCATGGCCACCTCGGCGATGAGGTCGTCGGCCTGCACCTGCTCCCCCGTCGTGGCGAACCACGTCACGATGACGCCGGTCGCGTCCACATCGCTCGACATCTCCGGGAAGCGCACCTCGCTCACGAGGCCATCGCCTCTCGTACCGCCGCCTCGATGCGTGCCGGTGTCGGCAGCACGGCGTACTCCAGCTCGCGGGCGTACGGGATCGGGACGTCGGGCACGGCGACCCGCGACACGTGCCGCAGGGCGGACGGGCTGCGCTCGACGACCGACGCGATCACCTCTCCGCTGACGCCGAACGACTGGTAGTCCTCGTCTACGACGACGAGGCGCCCGGTCTTGGACGCCGAGGCGACGATCGCGTCTCGATCCAGCGGGACGAGGCTGCGTAGATCCACCACCTCGACGCTGATCCCCTCGTCGGCGAGCTTCTCGGCGACGTCCAGGCTGTGATGAACGCTGAGCGAGAGCGTCACGATCGTGACGTCCGTGCCCTCTCTCGCGATGCGCGCCTTGCCGATCGGGACCTCGTACGGCTCCTGCGGCACCGCCCCGATCGAGCGCGGGTTCTTCTTCATCCAGCCCAGCCCCATGACGCCCTTGTGGAACAGGTACACGACCGGGTCGTCGGAGCGGATCGCTGCGGTCATCAGACCCTTCGCGTCGTACGGGTTCGACGGGACGACGACCTTCATGCCGGGCAGGTGCGCGAACGTGGCCCACAGGTTCTGCGAGTGCTGGGCGCCGTCGGAGTAGCCGCCGCCGGTGGCGGTCATCAGCACCATCGGGACGCGCACCTTGCCGCCGGACTCGTAATGGATCTTCGCCATGTGGTTGTAGATCTGGTCCATGCAGACGCCGAAGAAGTCGACGAACATCAGCTCGACGACCGGCCGCATCCCCTCCACGGCGGCACCGATCCCAAGGCCGATGAACGCCGTCTCCGAGATCGGGGTGTCCAGCACCCTGCTCGGCCCGAACTGGTCGAGCAACCCGGTCGTGGCCGAGAAGATACCGCCGTAGGCGCCGACGTCCTCCCCCATGACGAACACGCTCTCATCGGCCTGCATCTGCTGCGCGATGGCCTCGGAGATCGCCTTGGCGGTGGACAGCTTGCGTCGTCCGGCATCCGGTTCCACGGCGAGGGCGGATGCCGGTGTCTCGATGGTCGTGCTCATGCTCGTGCTCCTTCGGCGAAGACGAACGCGAGTGCGTCCGCGGGATCGGGTGTGGGTGAGGCCTTGGCGAACGCGATCGCCTCCTCGACGCGGTGGGACGCGTCGATCTCGATCGCGGACACGTCGCCCTCGGTGAGGACGCCGGTCTGCAGCAACCGGTCGCGGTAGGTGGGGATGGGGTCGCGCCCCGGCACCCCCTCGAGGTCGGAGCGGTACCCCTGCGCGTCGCCCTCGAAGTGCCCCCACAACCGCAGCGTGTGCACCTCGATGAGGCTCGGGCCGTCACCAGCCCTCGCTCGGCCGACGGCCTCGCCCACCGCTTCCCAGACGCCCTCGACGGAGTTGTCCTCGACGCGCACGCCCGGCATCCCGTAGCTGGCCGCGCGCTCGGCGTTGGACGCGATCGCGGTGGACGCCGAGCGGGACACCGAGATGCCCCAGTCGTTGTCCTCGACGACGAACACCACCGGGAGCTTCCACAGGGCAGCGAGGTTCAGCGATTCGTGGAAGGCGCCCTGGTTGGCGGCGCCCTCACCGGTGACGGCGACCGCGACTCGGTCGGTGCCGGCCCGCTGGAACGCGAACGCCTGCCCGAGGGCGGGCGGAAGGCCTTCCGCGATGATGCCGGAGCACGAGAAGTGCGTGGCGGGGTCGAACAGGTGCATGTGCCCGCCACGCCCGCGCCCCAGTCCGGTCTCCCGCCCGAAGATCTCGGCGGTCATCGCGTTCAGGTCGATGCCGTGCGCGATCGCGACGTGGTGCGGTCGGTGCGTGGCGGTCAGTGCGTCGTCGGCGGTGAGGTGCGCGCCGATCCCGGCGGCCACCGGCTCCTGCCCTGCGGACAGGTGCATCTCGCCTGGGACGAGCCCGGCACCGATGTCGAAGCCGGGCGACTTGTCGGCGTGGTACTCGCGCAGGATCGCCTCTTCATAGGTGCGGATCAGCACCATCGTGGTGAACAGATCGAGTCTGTCCTGGTTCGTCAGCGTGGGTCGATCGACCATGATCTCCTCCTCGAGCGGGAGCCTCACCGTCGAGGCTCCGGATGGTGATCCCACGGTAGGAAGGGTCGAAGACACCGACGAGAGCAGCTTTTTCACATCCTGAAGCCTGTTCAGATGGTGAAATCGCCGCCGCGAGCCGGGGCGTCGAAGAGGTCAGACCGGGAATTGCCCGAAGCGCTCCGCGCCGAGCTGCAGGGAGAGCCGTCCGGCGACGCCGCGCAGCTTGCGCACCACCTCGGGCACGTCGACGTCGCGGTGCTCGGTGGGGACCGACACCGCCAGGGACGCGGTCACCCCCGGTGCGCTCACCGGCACGGCGATGCAGGTGTGGCCGATCGCGTACTCCTCGCGCTCCAGCATCCAGTCGCCGGCGCGCTCCAGCTGGCCGAGCAGCGCGCGGCGATCGCGGATCGTGTGCGGGGTGAGCTCGCCGAGCGGATGCCGGGACAGGTAGTCCAGCCGCTCCTCGGCCGGAAGCTCTGCGAGGATCTGCTTGCCGAGGGCCGTGGCATGCGCGCTCTCATGCAAGCCGACCCACAACTCCACCCGGGGGCTGCGGCGCCCGTCGACGATGTCGACGAGGTGCACCTCGCCGTCGGAGTAACGGGAGAGGTAGGCGGTGACGCCGGTCTGGTCGGTGACCGTGTTGAGGGCGTCACGAACCCGGGCGAGGAACACCCCGCGACTGCCGCTGGTCGCCGCGAAGCCGGGGAACCGCGGACCGAGCACGACGCCGTCCGGCTCGTGTGCCAGGTACCCCTCGTGCACCAGGGTGCGGACGAGGTTGTACGCGGTCCCCGTCGTCAGGCCGGATGCCGTCGCGAGCGCCTTCACGGGCATGGGCCGGGAGGAATTGGCGACGATGTCGACCAGCGAAAGGGCGCGCTGAACGGAGCCGATCAGGGTCTGCTCGCGCTCGGGGGTCGTCATCGATCACCTCTCGGGCAGGATCTTAGTCCTGCCCGGCGATCGTCGTCAGCGCGAGGCGCGGCCGCCGAGGGCGCGCTCGTCGCGTTGCCCGGTGGCATCCTGGCGCAGCTCCTTCGGCAGGGAGAACATCAGGTCCTCCTCCGCGGTGCGCACCTCTTCGACGTCGCGGTAGCCGGCACCGCTGAGGGCCTCGAGCACCTCGCGCACCAGCACCTCGGGCACCGACGCGCCGCTGGTGACGCCGACGGTGCGGACGCCGTCGAGCCACTCCTGCTGCACCTCGTCGGCGTAGTCCACCCGGTACGCCGCCTTCGCGCCGTACTCCAGCGCCACCTCGACGAGGCGCACGCTGTTGGACGAGTTCGCGGAGCCGACCACGATGACCAGGTCGGCCTGCGCGGCGACCTTCTTGATCGCCACCTGACGGTTCTGGGTGGCATAGCAGATGTCGTCGGACGGCGGGTTGTGCAACTCGGGGAACCGCGTGCGCAGCCGGTTGACCGTCTCCATCGTCTCGTCGACCGACAGCGTGGTCTGCGACAGCCAGACCACCTTCGAGGGGTCGCGCACCTGGACGGTGTCGGCCTCTTCCGGCGAGTTCACGATCGTGACGTGGTCGGGCGCCTCCCCCGCTGTGCCCTCGACCTCCTCATGACCCTCGTGACCGATGAGCAGGATCTCGAAGTCGTCGCGGGCGAAGCGCACCGCCTCGCGGTGCACCTTGGTGACCAGCGGGCAGGTGGCGTCGATGGCGTGCAGGCCGCGGTCGGAGGCGGCGTTCACCACCGCGGGCGAGACGCCGTGCGCACTGAACACGACGTGCGCGCCTTCCGGCACTTCGTCGACCTCGTCGACGAAGATCGCCCCCTTGCCCTCGAGCTCGGTGACGACGTGGATGTTGTGCACGATCTGCTTGCGCACGTACACGGGCGCGCCATAGCGCTCCAGCGCCTTCTCCACGGCGACCACGGCGCGGTCGACGCCGGCGCAGTATCCCCGCGGCGCGGCGAGCAGCACGCGCTTCGCGCCGTCCACCGGCAGATCGCGCAGGGGCTCGGTTCTGCGGGCGCGGGGAAGCCGCGGAACGGGCAGCGAAACGGCGGTCGGAGTCACCCTTCGAGTCTATCGGCGGCCCGATGACAGAGCGCTGGGAGCGGTGAGCCCCATATGCAAGCGCTTCCCGAGTGACATCCGCTCCACATCCGCTCCCAGGCACTAGTCGAGCGACCTTTCTGCAAGCGCTTGCATCGGGTCGGTGACCCTTGCTAACGTGCAGCTGACCCTCCCCCCGCTGTCGGCACGCCGTCGTGCCCGATCCCTGGAGTCGAAGATGACCAAGAGTCCGCTGCTGCGGCGCCTGCTCGCCACCGCCTCACTCGGGGCGCTCGCCGCCACGGCCCTCGTCGCCTCGCCGCTGACCGCGACGCCGGCCGCCGCGGAGACCCGCACTTTCGCCCTCGTCGGCGATCTGCAGTCCGAGCTCGGCTGCCCCGGCGACTGGCAGCCCGACTGCGCGGACACCGATCTGGCCGCCACGGAGACGGCCGGACTGTACGCCGCCGAGTTCACGGTCCCGGCCGGATCCTGGCAGTACAAGGTCGCGGTCGACGACGGCTGGGACGAGTCGTACGGCCTCGACGGCGGCAGGGACAACATCCCGCTCGTTCTGGAGGGCCCGAGCCGGGTGAAGGTCGTGTTCGACGACACCACGCATCGCGTGGGGCTCGAGCTGCTCAGCATCCGCGGCGGATACGACGACGCGACCGACGCCGGCCTCGTCGCCGCACCGGTCAGGCAGCCCGGCGCCGGCAATGTCTTCTACTTCGTGATGACCGACCGGTTCGCGAACGGCGACACCGCCAACGACCGGGGCGGTCTCGAGGGCGACCGCCTCGTCACCGGGTTCGACCCCACCGACAAGGGCTTCTACCAGGGCGGCGACATCCAGGGGCTCCGCGACCGGCTGGACTACATCGCCGGGCTCGGGACGACGGCGATCTGGCTCACGCCCAGCTTCCTGAACCGCCCGGTGCAGGGCACCGGCGACAGCGCCAGCGCGGGATATCACGGCTACTGGGTCACCGACTTCACCCGGATCGACCCGCACCTCGGCACCAACGAAGAGCTCGCGGCGCTCATCGACGAGGCGCACGCCAAGGGCATGAAGGTGTACTTCGACATCATCACCAACCACACCGCCGACGTCGTGGACTACGCCGAGAAGACCTACTCCTACGTGCCGCAGTCCGAGAAGCCGTACCGGGACGCGGACGGCAACACGTTCGACCCGGCCGAGCACGCCGGCACCGACTCGTTCCCCACCCTCGACCCCGCCACGAGCTTCCCCTACACGCCGGTGATCGCCGAGCAGGATGCCGACCTGAAGGTCCCGGCCTGGCTGAACGACCCGACGATGTACCACAACCGCGGCAACTCGACCTGGTCGGGCGAATCCGTCACCTACGGCGACTTCGACGGCCTGGACGACATCATGACCGAGCATCCGCAGGTCGTCGACGGCTTCGCCGACGTCTACCAGGCGTGGGTGGATCTGGGCATCGACGGCTTCCGCATCGACACCGTGAAGCACGTGAACTTCGAGTTCTGGGAGGAGTGGACCGCCCGGCTGAGCACGCACGCCGAGTCGCGCGGCCGCGACGACTTCTTCATGTTCGGCGAGGTGTACGACGCCGACCCTGTGAAGCTGTCCCCGTACGTCCGCCGCACCGACATGGACTCGGTGCTGGACTTCACCTTCCAGGCGCAGGCGACCGGCTTCGCGGCCGGCAACTCGGCCAAGGGCCTGTCGTCGTTGTTCGCCGGCGACGACTACTACACGACGCCCGACTCGTCCGCGAGCGCGCTGCCGACGTTCCTGGGCAACCACGACATGGGCCGCATCGGCTCGTTCCTCGCCTCCACCGACGCTCCCGTCCAGCGTGACGAACTGGCGCACGAGCTGATGTTCCTCACCCGCGGGCAGCCGGTGGTCTACTACGGCGACGAGCAGGGCTTCGCCGGCCTCGGCGGAGACAAGAGCGCCCGCCAGACCCTGTTCGCGAGCCAGGTCGACGAGTACACCTCCCAGCCGCTCGTCGACGGCACCACCGCCGGCAGCGTCGACCGCTACGGCACCGACGCCGCCCTCTATCAGCACATCTCGGCGCTCGCGGAGTTGCGCCGCGCCCACCCCGCCCTCGCGGAGGGTGCACAGATCGAACGTCACGCCGACAGCGGCGCCGGCGTCTACGCGTTCAGCCGCGTCGACCGCGACGAGAAGATCGAGCATCTGGTCGCGGTGAACAACACGGCCGCCGCGAAGACGGTCACGATCCCGACCCTGACCGCCGGCGGACGATTCAGCCCGCTGTACGGCACCGACGCCGCCGTCACGGCGGCCGCAGACGCCTCCGTGTCCCTGACCGTGCCGGCCCTCGGCGCCGTGGTGCTGCGCGCCGACCGCGCCGTCACCGCCCCGGCACAGCCGGAGATCACCGTCTCCGCGCCCGCCGCGGGTGCAGGCGACAACGGGGTGTCGGCGGTCACGGCATCCGTCCCCGACGCCTGGTCGGAGACGACGTTCTCCTGGCGAGTGGCGGGTGGCGAATGGCATCCCCTGGGCACCGCGGAGGACACCACCCCGCGCGTCTTCCACGACACCGCCGGGCTCGCGCCGGGCACGCTCGTCGAGTACCGCGCCGTGAGCGTCGACGCGGCGGGGACCCGCGTCGCGGCATCCGGATATGCCAGCGTCGGAAACGCCGTCAACCTCGTCGAGGAGGAGGAGCCGGAGCAGCCGATCGACCTGGTCACGGTGCCGGGCACCCACAACGCCGAGATGGGCTGTGCGGGAGACTGGACGCCCGGCTGCGAGCAGGCGAAGCTCACCCTCGGCACCGGCGGCGTGTACACCGGCACATTCGACCTGCCGGCCGGCGACTACGAGTACAAGGTGGCGCTGAACGGCTCGTGGACGGTGAACTACGGCGCGGGCGGCGTGCAGGACGGCCCCAACGTGCCGTACCACCATGCCGGCGGACCGATCACCTTCTACTGGGATTCCCGGTCGCACCAGATGACGTCCACGGCCGAGGGGCCCATCGTGACGGTCCCCGGCTCCTTCCAGTCGGAGGCCGGCTGCCCGGGAGACTGGGCGCCGGAGTGCCTGGCGACGCTCATGTTCGACGGCGATCGCGACGGCATGTACGAGTACTCCACCGCGCAGCTCCCGACCGGCGCATACGAGGCGAAGGTGGCGCACGGCCTCGGCTGGAGCGAGAACTACGGCGTCGACGGCGTGCCCGGCGGGGCGAACTACCGGTTCAGCGCCACGGACGGCAAGACGGTCACGTTCCGCTACACCCTGGCCACGCACGTGCTGGAGATCCTCGTCGACGACCCGCCGCTGCCCGGCACGGGCGAACTGCGCGCGCACTGGATCGACGCCACCACCATCGCCTGGCCGCGCGCGCTGCTCGGCACCGACGCCGCCGCCACGCTGACCTGGACGCTGGAGAATTCCGCCGACGCCGGTCTGGAGATCGCCGACGGGAACGTGACCGGTGGGGACGACCCCGTGACGCTGACGCTGTCCCCCGACGGGCTCACCGAGGCGCAGCTCACCCGCTTCCCCGCGCTCGGCGGCGACCGCTACCTCGCCCTCACCCTCGGCGAGAAGGACAGGAGCGCACTGGGCAGGTTGCTCACCGGGCAGTTGGCCGTGGCGCAGCGGGATGCCGGCGGCGAGCTCACCGCGTATACCGGGGTGCAGGTCCCAGGCGTGCTCGACGACCTGTACGCGGCCGCGGCCGCGGATGCCGACCTGGGCGTGACCTGGGCGGGCAAGCGCCCCACGTTCGCACTGTGGGCGCCGACCGCTCAGACCGCGGCTCTGCAGGTGTTCGCCGGCGACGGCGACCCGGTCGTGCTCCCGGCATCCGTCGACCCGGCGTCGGGTGTCTGGACCGTCGCCAAGCCGAAGATCGGCGACGCCCCGGTGACGCAGGGCGCCGAGTACCGCTGGCTGGTCGACGTGTACGCGCCCACCACCGGGCGGATCGAGAGCAACTCGGTCACCGACCCCTACTCCGTCGCGCTCACCGTGAACTCCGAGCGCTCCGTCGCGATCGACCTCGATGATCGGAAGTGGCAGCCACGCATCTGGCGCGACACCGACGCGCCGGTGATCGCGCGGGACGTCGACCGGGCTATCTACGAGCTGCACGTACGCGACTTCTCGATCGGTGACGCCACCGTCGCCGCCGAGGAGCGCGGCACCTACCGCGCGTTCACGCGCGACTCCGCGGGCACTGCGCAGCTGCGTGAGCTGGCCGACGCCGGCATCAACACCGTGCACCTGCTGCCGACGTTCGACATCGCCACGATCGAGGAGCGCCGCGACCAGCAGGCGGTGCCCGACTGCGACCTGGCGTCGTTCGCCGGGGATTCCGCCGAGCAGCAGGAGTGCGTCGCGGCGACGGCCTCCGCGGACGGGTTCAACTGGGGCTACGACCCGTACCACTACCAGGCGCCGGAGGGCTCGTACGCCGTCGACCCGGACGGCGGCGCGCGCGTGCGCGAGTTCCGCGAGATGGTCGGCGCGCTGCACGCCACCGGCCTGCAGGTGGTGCTCGACCAGGTGTACAACCACACCGCCGAGTCTGGTCAGGGCGAGCGCAGCGTGCTGGACCGACTCGTGCCCGGCTACTACCACCGGCTCAGCCCGACCGGCACGGTGGAGACCTCCACCTGCTGCCAGAACGTCGCGACCGAGCACGCCATGGCCGAGAAGCTGATGGTCGACTCCGTCGTGCTGTGGGCGTCCCAGTACCACGTCGACGGGTTCCGGTTCGACCTGATGGGGCACCACTCGAAGCAGAACATGCTGGCCGTCCGTGCTGCGCTCGACGAGCTCACCCTGAAGAAGCACGGCGTGGACGGCAGGGCGATCCACCTGTACGGCGAGGGCTGGAACTTCGGCGAGGTGGCCGGCAACGCGCTGTTCGAGCAGGCCGCACAGGGTCAGCTCGGCGGCACCGGCATCGGGACGTTCAGCGACCGGCTGCGCGACGCCGTGCACGGCGGCAGTCCGGTGAACGCCTCCTCCACGTTCGTGCAGGGCTTCGGCACGGGCCTCGGCACCGACCCGAACGGGCGGGAGGGCACGGCGTCGCAGGAGGAGCAGCTGCGCGACCTTGCGCACCAGACCGACCTGGTCAAGCTGGGTCTGGCCGGGAACCTGCGTCACTACGAGCTGGAGACCGCCGACGGCACCGTCGCGCGCGGCGACGAGATCGACTACCGGGGTGCACCGGCCGGCTACGCCGATGAGCCCGAGGAGATCATCACCTACGTCGACGCGCACGACAACCAGACGCTGTACGACCTGGCCGTGATGAAACTGCCGCAGGACACCCCGATGGACGACCGGGTCCGGATGAACACGCTGCAGCTCGCCACCGTCGCGTTCAGCCAGACGCCCGCGTTCTGGCACGCCGGCACCGAGCTGCTGCGCTCGAAGTCGCTCGACCGCAACAGCTACGACTCCGGCGACTGGTTCAACCGGATCGACTGGACCGGGAAGGAGTCGACCTTCGGGTCGGGTCTGCCGCCGGCGGCCGACAACGAGGCCAAGTGGCCGGTGATGGCGCCGCTGCTGGCCGACCCGGCGCTGAAGCCCGGACCGGACGACATCGCCGCCGCGGAGGGCGCCGCGCTCGACCTGTTGCGGGCGCGGTCCGGCATCCGGCTGCTGCGCCTGGGTGACGCCGCGGCGATCACACAGAAGGTCTCCTTCCCGGGCAGCGGTCCCGGCGCCACCCCCGGCCTGATCACCATGCTGATCGACGACACGAAGGGCGCCGAGGCGGACGCCATGCTGGACGCGGCGCTGGTGGTGTTCAACGCCTCCCCCGAGGCCGTCAGCCAGCAGGTCGAGGGTCTCGCGGGGCGCGCGTTCACGCTCAACGAGGTGCAGGCGGACGGTGCGGATGCCGTCGCCGCGACCGCCACGTGGGATGCCGCGTCCGGCACGGTGACGATCCCCGCGCGCACCGCCGTGGTGTTCGTGCAGCAGCAGGGCGCGGGCGTGCCGTAGGCCCCGGTCGCGTCCGCCCCGCGCGTTATCCTGTAGCCGCCCCCTTCCCGACCGAAGGGGGCGGCGCCGCGTCCGCGCCACCCGACCGACAGGATCCGATGACCGTCTTCGAAGCCGCCGCCGTTCCCGGCGAGCCGCCGCCCGCGGACTCGGTCGCCCCTCGGGACTCCCGGCCGGACGCGCCGACCTCGATCGCCCGCCTGAACGCGACGATCCGCGACTTCATCACGCAGTGGGGCACCGTGTGGGTCGAGGGCGAGATCACGTCCTGGAACCTGCGGGCGGGGAACGTGTTCGCGCGGCTGAAGGACACCCGCTCCGATGCGCAGATCTCGATCCGGGTGTGGTCGAGCGTACGGCCGCGGATCCCCGCCGACCTCGCGGTCGGCGATCACGTGGTCGCGGCGGTGAAGGCGGACTACTTCGTCAAGGGCGGCGACTTCAGCTTCATCGTCTCGGCGATGAAGCACGTCGGGCTCGGCGACCAGCTGGAGCGTCTGGAGCGCCTGCGCGCGCAGCTGCGCCAGGAGGGCCTGTTCGATCCGCGCCGCAAGAAGGCGCTGCCGTTCCTGCCGCACTGCATCGGGCTGATCACCGGGGAGCGGTCGGACGCCGAGAAGGACGTGCACCGCAACGCCGAGTTGCGCTGGCCGCAGGTGCGCTTCCGCACCGAGTACGCCGCCGTGCAGGGCGACCGGTGCGTGCCCGAGACGCTCGCCGCCCTCAAGCGGCTGGATGCCGACCCCGAGGTCGACGTGATCATCATCGCCCGTGGCGGCGGCGACCCGCAGACCCTGCTGGGCTTCAGCGACGAGCGGCTGGTGCGCGCCGTGGCGGCCGCCTCCACTCCGGTGGTCAGCGCCATCGGGCACGAGAACGACCACCCGCTCCTCGACGACGTGGCCGACCTGCGTGCGTCGACTCCGACCGATGCCGCCAAGCGCGTCGTGCCGGATGTCGGCGAGCAGCGCGCGCTCATCGCGCAGTTGCGCTCGCGCGCCACCACCAGAGTGCGCCAGCGCGTTGCGCACGACATCGCCCAGCTGGAGCAGCTGCGCTCGCGGCCCGTGTTGCGCTCCCCCGACCCGATCATCGAGGGGCGGGCGCAGGAGGTGTGGCTGCTCGCGTCGCGCGGCCGGGAGACGGTGACCAGGCGCGTGGACGCCGCCCAGCGCACGACCGCCGAACTGCGCGCCTCGCTGCGGGCGCTGTCCCCGGCCGCCACGCTGGCCCGCGGGTACGCGATCGCGCATCTGGACGGCGGCGTGATCCTCCGCGACGCCGCCGACGCCCCGACCGGCGCGGCACTGACCATCACGGTCGACCGGGGCTCGCTGCGCGCCCGATCCGAGGGCGAGATCCCCGAAGACGCCTGACCCCGCCTCCCCGCGTCCCGGCATCCTTCCCCCATCCTTCCCGGCATCCATCCCCCTTTCCCGGCTTTGGGGCGGATTCTCGCGTTTGGGGCGGGTTTCTCCCGCCCCAAACGCGGAATCCCGCCCCAAACGGCTCGGTGAGGGCGCCGATCCGGCGGGCGATAGGATGGAGGGCGTGACCGCGCCCAACGACACCCCCGTCGAAACGCTGTCGTTCGAGGCGGCGCGCGATGAGCTGGTCCGCGTGGTCGCCGAGCTCGAACAGGGCGCCCCGACCCTCGAGCAGTCCCTCGCCCTCTGGGAACGCGGCGAGGCGCTCGCCGCCCGCTGCGAGGAATGGCTGCTCGGCGCGAAGCGCCGACTGGATGCCGCCCGCGATGCGGCATCCGCTCCTGGCGAGGACGACCGATGAGCAAGGCGCCGCGGATCGTCGCCGAACTGGGCCGTCCGGAGACCCCGGCGGAGGCCGCCGCCCGCAAGGCCGAGTCGAGCCGGATCTATCGTTCCAGCCAGACCTTCCGCAACCTGATCGCGGCGCTCATCGTGACCGTCGCCGTCGTCGCGGTGATCGTGTTCGCGGTCCCGCGTGGTGAGCCCGCTCCCCGCCCGGCGATCGATGTGGCCGCGGTCGCCGCAGACGTGTCGTCCACCGTGCAGCGGCCGGTCATCGTGCCGGATGTCCGGGACGGCTGGCGCGTGAACGCCGCCGAGTTGGAGAGTTCCGCCCCTGCAGTGTGGAACGTGACCCTGGCTCCCACCGGCGAGCGCGAGCGCGGCTTCATCCGCATCGCGCAAGCGTTCGGCGCCGACGTGTCGTGGGCACCGCAGCGCCTCAGCGGCATGGCGCCCACCGGCTCCACGGAGATCGCGGGCCGTGACTGGGACGTCTACGACCTCGGCGCCCGGGGCACCGCGAACGTGAGCTACGCGCTGGGCATCCAGGCCGGCCCCGACTATGTGCTGCTGTACGGCTCCCTCTCGGCCGACTCCACCGCGGAGTTCGCCGAGTCCCTGTCCCCCCAGATCACCGACCTCGAGGAGGCCGAATGACCGCGACGCTCACCCCCGCCCAGGCCTGGCAGGAGATGCTCGACGGCAACCGCCGGTTCGTCGCCGGGGAGCCGCTGCATCCCCATCAGGACGTGCAGAAGCGGCACGAGCTCGCGGCAGGGCAGGCCCCGATGGCGACGCTGCTCGGCTGCGCGGACTCGCGTCTGGCCGCTGAGATCATCTTCGACAAGGGGCTCGGCGACCTGTTCGTGGTCCGCAATGCCGGCCAGGTCGTCGCACCCGACGTGATCGGCAGCCTCGAGTACGCGGTTGAGGTCTTGAAGGTGCCGCTGATCGTGGTGCTGGCGCACGACGCGTGCGGCGCCGTGCGCGCGGCGATCGACGGCACCGCCATCGATGCGGCGCCCCTGCCCCCGAACATCTGGCGGCTCATCGCCCCGATCGTGCCCGCGGCACGCAAGGTCCTGGCCGAGAACGGCGGCACCTCGCCGGCGGACATCGACCCCGAGGTGGTCGGTCGTGAGCACCTGCGCAACACCGTGGCCGACCTCCTGCAGTCGTCCGAGCTGATCAGCGACGCGGTCGCCGAAGGCCGGCTGGGCATCGTCGGCGCGAACTACCGTCTGGCCGAGGGTACGGCCGTGCCCGTCATCACTGTTGGAATCGACACCGAGGGGCTGGGCCCCGCAGCGCAGGAGGAATCGGAATGACCGACACCGAGTACCGCATCGAGCACGACACCATGGGCGAGGTGCGCGTTCCCGTGAACGCGCTCTACAGCGCGCAGACCCAGCGCGCCGTGGAGAACTTCCCCATCTCGGGCAAGGGCCTGGAATCGACGCAGATCGCCGCGCTCGCCCGCATCAAGAAGGCCGCGGCCCTCGCGAACAAGGAGCTGGGCACGCTCGACGGCCGGATCGCCGACGCCATCGCCCAGGCCGCCGATGAAGTGGCATCCGGCAAGCACGACGGCGAGTTCCCGGTCGACACGTACCAGACCGGCTCCGGCACGTCGTCGAACATGAACATGAACGAGGTGCTCGCGACCCTGGCGTCGCGCATCCTCGGTGACAAGGTGCACCCGAACGACCACGTCAACGCGTCGCAGTCATCGAACGACGTGTTCCCCACCTCGGTGCACATCGCCGTCACCCAGGCGCTGATCGACACGCTCATCCCGTCGCTCGACCATCTCGCGGTGGCGCTGGAGGCGAAGGCCGAGCTGTGGAAGGACGCCGTCAAGTCCGGCCGTACCCACCTGATGGATGCCACCCCGGTGACTCTCGGGCAGGAGTTCGGCGGATACGCCCGCCAGATCCGCCTCGGCATCGAGCGCGTGCAGTCCGCGCTCCCCCGCGTCGCCGAGGTGCCGCTGGGCGGCACCGCCGTCGGCACCGGCATCAACACGCCGCTCGGGTTCCCGCAGAAGGTCATCGAGCTGCTCGCGGCTGAGACCGAGCTGCCGATCACCGAGGCGAAGGACCACTTCGAAGCGCAGGCGAACCGCGACGGCCTCGTGGAGACCTCGGGCGCCCTCCGCACCATCGCCGTGTCGCTGACCAAGATCAACAACGACCTGCGCTGGATGGGCTCCGGCCCGAACACCGGCCTCGGCGAGCTGCACATCCCCGACCTGCAGCCGGGCTCGTCGATCATGCCGGGCAAGGTCAACCCGGTCGTGCCCGAGGCCGTGCTGATGGTCTGCGCACGCGTGATCGGCAACGACGCGACGGTGGCGTGGGCCGGCGCATCCGGCTCGTTCGAGCTGAACGTCGCGATCCCGGTGATGGGCACGGCCCTGCTGGAGTCGATCCGCCTGCTCTCCAACGCCGTGCGCGTGCTGGCGGACAAGACCATCGACGGACTGGAGGCGAACCTGCAGCGCGCTGCCGCCTTCGCGGGTATGAGCCCCTCGATCGTCACCCCGCTGAACAAGCTCATCGGCTACGAGGCCGCCGCGAAGATCGCCAAGCACTCGGTCGCCAAGGGCATCACCGTGCGCGACGCCGTGATCGACCTCGGCTATGTGGATCGCGGCGAGCTCACCATGGAGCAGCTGGACGAGAAGCTCGACCTGTTGTCGATGACCCACCCGGGCTGAGCCCGGCTCAACGCTTCGGGGGTCGGCACGCCAGATCGCGGACCGGATGACCCCATCCGTCCGACATCCGGTATGTCGACCCCCGCGTGCGTCAGTTCTGCACATCTTGCGCCCGCAGCGCAGTCCCGCTCCGCTTCGATCGCGCGCAGATCGTCCACGCCTGGACCGTGCTTCGCGAATCGGGACAGGCCCCAGAGTCAGACCGTGACGCGCTGCCTTGCTCCCCGCAGCAGACCCAGCAGCCGCGGCACCACGATCGCCGCAACGGCCAGTGCGAGAACGCCGACCGCGATCGGGCTCTCGAAGACCACTCCGAGGTTGCCCTTTCCGATCGCGCTGGTCTGCACGAGCGCCTTTTCGAACAGAGGCCCCAGCACGAGGCCGAGCACGAAGGGCGCCATCGGCAGGTCGACCTCCTTCATGACGTATCCGATCAGGCCGAACACCAGAACCAGCCAGACGCTGAACATGTTGTTGCTCACCGAGTACGCGCCGACGAGGGAGGTCAGCAGGATGATCGGATACAGGTAGCCGTACGGGATCCGCAGCATCTGCGCGAAGGCCGGCGCGAGCGGCAGGTTGAGCACGAGCAGCAGCACGTTGCCGATGAAGAACGAGACCAACAGGCCCCACACCAGTTCCGGCTGGGTCTCGAACAGCAGCGGGCCGGGTTGCAGGCCGAAGATCGTGAATGCGCCGAGCAGCACGGCGGTCGTCGCACCACCAGGAATGCCGAGCGCCAGCGTGGGCACGAAGTTCGCGTTCGCGGCGGCGTTGTTCGCGCTTTCCGGGCTCGCGACACCCTCGATGGCACCCTTGCCGAAGTTGTCGCGGTTACGGCTCACCTTCCGCTCGATCCCGTATGCCATGAAGGATGCCAGCGTTGAACCCGCACCGGGAAGGATGCCCAGCCCGAAACCGATGCCGGACCCGCGGAGGATCGCAGGCACGGAATCCTTCACGTCCTTGCGCGTGATCACCATGTCCTTGAATCGAGCCCGGATGGGGGCGGCGGCACCGATCCGGATCTGGTGCAGGACCTCACCGAGCGCGAAGAGACCGATCATGACTTCGACGAACGGGATGCCGGACAGGAGGTTGACATTCCCGAACGTGAAGCGCGCCTCGCTGGTTCCCTGCGCGATGCCGACGGTAGCGGTGAGCAGACCTGCGACGGCCATCAGCGCACCACGCATCAGATCCTTGCCCTGGAAAGTGACGACGACCACGAGCGCCAGGATCATGATCGCGAACATCTCGACCGGCCCGAACTCGAGGGCGATGTCGGCGAGCGGTGGCGCGAGAGCCATCAGCAGCGCGAGCGAGATGATCGCGGCGACGAACGATCCGATGGCACTGATCGCCAGCGCGGCACCCGCGCGGCCTTTCTTGGCCATCTGGTACCCGTCGAGCGTGGTGACCACGCTCGCGGCCTCCCCCGGTGTCGAGATGAGCACCGAGGTGATCGTGCCACCGTATTGCGCACCGTAGTAGATTCCCGCGAGCATGATCAAGGCGGTGACGGGTTCCAGCGTGAACGTGATGGGCAGCAGCACGGCGACACCGGTGGTGGATCCGAGGCCGGGGAGCAGCCCGATCACCGTGCCCAGCAGCACGCCGACGAAGCACCACAGCAGGTTCTCCAGCGTGAGCGCGGTCTGGAATCCGAGGAGCAGGTTCTCGAGCATCAGATGAATCCGATCAGGCCGGTCGGCATCGGCACCTTGAGCAGGACGGCGAAGACGACGTGGACGACGGCGACGGCGATCACGCCGACGAGCAGTGCGACGGCGATGTGCCGGCGTTCGACGAGGGCGGCGATGCCCACCACGAGCAGGCCGAGAGCGACCAGGAGCCCGGTGACCGGCACCAGCAGAAGGGCCACCACCAGCATGCCGATGACCATCGCCAGCATCCGGTTCCGCTGATGCTGCGAACGGCCCAGCACGTCGATGTCGCTGTCGTCGGCGTCGACGGCCCGTGCCGCCACCGGCCGACGCAGCGTGGCGAGCACGTCCAGGACGGCGAGGACCGTCATGACGACACCGAGCACGACGGGCATGAAACCCGCGCCCACCTGGCCGTCCTCCTTGGTGAAGCCGTAGCCCGCACCCATGAGTGCGGCTACGACTCCCAGGACGGCCAGGGCCGCGCTCGCGGCGACCCTGGCGGTCCGGGCTGTCATGATCACTTTCCGACTACCGCCTCGAGCTCGGCCGAGTTACCGGCGAGGTACTCGGCGAACTCGTCGCCGTAGAGCGGCTTGGGCTGCATCAGGTTCTCCTCGATGTACGCGGTGTACGCGTCCGACTTCGCGAACTCCTTCGCGGCCTCGACCCAGTACTCGCGCGCTTCATCGCTGATGCCCCCGGGGGCGATGAAACCGCGGAACTGCGCGAAGGCGACGTCGATCCCCTGCTCCTTGGCGGTGGGGATGTCGGCCAGCGCCTCGTACTCGTAGCGCTCCTCGGAAAGGGCGCACAGCGCCCTGAGGTCACCGGACTCGAGCTGCCCGAGCACCTCGCTGGGGTTGAGTGATGCGACCTCGACTGTGCCACCGAGCAGCCCGGCGAGCACCTCGCTGCCACCTTCGAAGGGCACGCGGTCGAAGGTGACGTCCTGGTCCTGCTCGATCAGCGAGAAGACCACCTCGTCGAGGCTCACCGCACCGGAGACCGCCGCGACCACACCGTCGGCCTTCGCCGCGTCGACGACATCGGTGCACGTCTTGAACTTGCTGTCACCCGGGACGACGACGAGCGTGTAGTCGTCGCCGAGCTTCATGATGGGCGTGAACGACTCATGCGTGAAGCCCACGTCAGTCGTGAGCGGCAGCGCGAGCAGTGCGGTCTCGGACGCGAGCAGGTAGTTGCCGTTGCCCTCCTGTGCGAGGAAGTGCGAGTAACCCACTGCGCCGGACCCGCCCTCGCGGTTCTCGACGGTGATGGTGGCGCCGGTCGCATCCTCCAGACCGCTGGCGATCGCGCGGCCGGAGACGTCCGAGCCTCCACCAGCCGCGAACGGGACGATCATCCTGACGTCCTGGGGCTCGAAGGCGGTGCCGCCCTCGTCGGCGCCCGCAGGCTGCTCGCCTCCGGAAGAACAAGCCGTGAGTGCCAGGGCCGATGCGGCGCTGATGGCGAGTAGTGCGAATCGTGACTTCATTGTCTTTCCTTATCTGTCGGGTCGGGTATGTCGGGTCAGGAGGCAGTGCGTGCTGCCCGGGCCTGGGCGCCGACGCCTACCGCGGTGCGGAAGGCGTGCTCGTAGGCGCCAGTCGATGCGGTACGGGTGCCGACCACATCGAATGCGGTGCCGTGCGCGGGGGTGCACACCGGCACACTGAGACCGCCGGCCATGGTGACGCCGCGATCGAAGCCCAGCAGCTTCACCGCGATCTGGCCCTGGTCGTGGTACATCGTGAGGACTCCGTCGAAGCCGCCGTCACGCGCCTTGAGGAAGATGGTGTCGCTCGGGAACGGCCCCGTCGCATCCACGCCGCGCTTCTGCAACTCCTCCACCGCCGGCGCGATCACGTCGATCTCGTGGCGGCCGAACTTGCCGGATTCGCCGGCGTGCGGATTCAGCGCGCACACGCCGATCCGGGGCTTCTCGATGCCGCGCGCCTGCAGCACCCGCTCGAGCAGTTCCGCGCGCTCGACGATGAGGTCGAAGGTGATCAGGTCAGCGACCTCCGCGATCGAGCAGTGGCTCGTGACCCGACCGGTGACCAGCTCAGGCAGGATGTTGAGTTCCGTCGCGGAAGTTCCGTCGTCGAGCACTGTCTCGAACCACGACATCTCGTCGTTCTCCGTCATCCCCGCGAGGTGCAGCGAGGACTTGTTCAGCGGTGCGAAGACGATGGCGTCAACCTCACCCTGCTTCGACAGTTCGAGAGCTCTGCGCAGGCTCGCCATGGCCCACAGCCCGCCCTCGCGGGTCGGCTGCTTACGAACGAAGCCGCCGGCGGGCCGCTCGCCGCCGTTCTCGATGAGCTGCGGGATGCCGGTGCCGGCTTCCCGCGTCCAGGCGAACTCGACGCCCGCGTCGGCCATCGCGGCGATCAGCTCCTGCTCGTCACCGATCAGAAGGATGTCGGCCGCCTCGGCGGATGCCGGATCCGCGAGTTGACGCGCCACGAGTTCCGGTCCGATGCCAGCGGGGTCACCGAAGGTCAGGGCGATGCGGGGGCGAGCGGTCATGATGATCCTTTTGTTGCGACGGGTCAGGAAATGGTCAGTGCGGCAGAAGCCGGGGTGGCGGCGCGTTCGGCCGCAGCGAGAACGTCGCGGATGTAGCGCTGGTTGGTGGCGCACACGCCGAGGCTGTCCCCGCCGTACTGCTCGCACAGGATGATCCCGTCGTAGCCCACGCCGACGGCGTCCTGCAGTACCTGCCGGTAGTTGATGACGCCCGCCTCCATCGTGGCCGGTGCGCTCGTGGCCCACGATCCGTCCGGAGCCTCGTCACGGGTGTAGTTCTTGACGTGCCAGTAATTCGCGTACGGAAGCGTCTTCGCATACACATCCCGCCAGTCCTCCACGGGACGGTGCAGCCGGACCAGGTTGCCGACGTCTGGATTCAGGCCGACGTTGTCGAGTGCGATCTCCTCGACGAGTCGTACAGCGGAGTCGGCAGTGCCGAGGTAGGTGTCCTCATACATCTCGAGGGATACCCGAAGCCCCACCTGCGCCGCATGCCGCCCGAGATCGCGCAGACGGGCGACGGCGAGTTCCCACGTCGCCTGGTCGCCCACCGGGTCCTTCGCGCCGTCGACAGTCCAGAACCAGAGCGCACGGCGTTGAGCCCGCGTGAGCGGCTGGTGCAGGCCGGTGGAGAACACGCTCATCCCCATCTCGGCGGCGGCGTCGATGGTCCGGTGCGCGTATTCGAGGTTGCGTTCGCCACGCCCGGGCTCCACGACGCTCTGCCGCTGGACGTGCACGGATGGGAGCGTCACGCCGCGCCCGGCCGCGATCGACACGAGTTCGGCACGCTGCGAGGACGTGAGGTCGGCGGGGCGGATGTGCGAGTCGGAGAGTTCGGCCAACGCGAAGCCCACCGAGGAGACCTGCGCGAACGCCGCATCCCATGCGTCCGGCCCGGCCTCGTGCAGGCTGCGGCCGTCGGCGAGGACGCTCGGGATGCCGTGCAGGCAGGTGGCGACCGGCCATTCGGCGGCGGGGAACGCGGGCATCTCACTCCATCGTGGTCTGGGCTCTGCTCATCTCGGCGGAACCGTCTTTGAGAATCCTATAGGAAATAGTCTATAGAAATGCAACCCGCGTGCGCATCTTCGTTTCCGACCCCGCACAGGGGCAGGGAGGCTCGTCGAGGGCGGCGCGGAGCATGCCACACTGCCCAATGCCCGGCGCAGGCAGGCCTCGTTCAGCCGCAGATGGGCGCGGCTGCGGGAGAGCGGAACTGTCAGCGGTCGGCGTCCGCCTCACGCAATGAACGATCACGCACGCCCTCGATATGCGCACGCATGGCCTCCCGCGGAGCGTCCGGCTCGCCCGACTCGAAGGCGGCGAGGATCGCCTCGTGCTCGGCGTGCGCCTCTTCGACATCGTTCGCGCCGCGGATCACAGCCTGCCGCAATCGATGGGTGAGCGCGCCGAGATCGCTGTGCATGCCCATGATGTACCGGTTTCCCGCGGCCCTGAGAATGACCCGATGGAACTCGGCGTCAGCGGCGAAGTAATCCTGGGTCTCGCGCACAGTCGCCGTCCCCGCGCGCATGGCGTCCGCGATCCGCGCCGTCCACTCCTCATGCCGTGCGTGAGCGGCCCGGAGATCAGGGAGCAGCTCGCCCGCGTGCGGCGTCGCCAGTCGTGTCGCCTCCACCTCCAGCATCAACCGCGCCGCGAACAGCTCGTCGAGCTGGTCGGGGGCGAGCGGCGGCGCCACCCGATATCCCTTCAGCGCCTCGCGCGTCACCAGCCCGGTGCGCTCGAGCTGCACCATCGCCTCGCGCACCGGGGTCGGGGAGACGTCCAGCTCGCGAGCGAGTGTGTCGATCGAGAGGCGCGAACCTGGCTCGACGCCGCCGTCGAGCAGCAGTTCCAGGATTCGGTCGTACACCTGGTCACGCAGGCCGCGCCGCTCCACCTCCGTCACGCGCCGCGGGACCACTGCATTCATCGCGTCTCCTCAATCTCGAAAGCCTCGTCGAGAATTCTGCCGAATGCGGCGGGGTTGTGCGCGAACCGGCCCAGGAACATGCCGTCCACGACGTCGGCAATCCGCGCGAGCAGCCCAGGGCCGGCGCTGCCACCGTAGATCACCCTGGCCCTGAACGGCCCGTCGGCGAGCTGCTCCTGCAGCGCCGATGCGACCGCGCGGATGTGGTGATCCTCCGCAGGCTCAGGCGCGCCGATTGCCCAGACCGGTTCGTAGGCGACGACCAGTTCGCCGGTCGTGCCGTCTCGCGTCGCCCGGGCGAGCGATGCTTCCAGTTGGGCGATACAGGCTGCGGCAGCGGCGCGGTGCCCACTCCGCTCACTCTCGCCGATGCAGAGCAGTGGGGTCATGCCGTGTTGCAGGGTCGCCGCGACCTTCTTGGCGACAGTCTCATCGGTCTCGCCGAAGAGCGTCCGGCGCTCGGCGTGTCCGATTTCCACCAGAGACACGCCGTGCTCGACGAGTTCCGCGGCCGACACCTCGCCGGTGTAGGCGCCGGCGTCTTCCCAGTGCACGTCCTGCGCGCCGACTCGCATCCCGGCCGGCCCGGCGATCGCGACGACCTCCGGAATCGACGGGAAGCTGGGGATGACGAACGGCTCGACCAGCCCACTGCGCACGGCGGGATGGGTGGCGCAGACCTGCGCCACGGCCGCCGTCCACTCCCGCGTGCGTTCGCGCCCGAAGTACATCTTCAGACTCGAGCCGATCAGCATCCGCTCAGCCCTCGTAGGCGCAGATGTCGTCGACGTTTGCCTGCGAATGGCTCGACGGGTCGAACGTGTAGGTCAGCCACTCCGCCGCGAGGCGGCGCGCGAGCTCTACGCCGACCACGCGCTGTCCCATGCACAGCACCTGCGCGTCGTTCGAGAGGATCGAGCGCTCCACCGAGAACGAGTCGTGCGCCGTGACGGCACGGATGCCGGACACCTTGTTCGCCGCGATGGCGACACCGAGCCCGGTGCCGCAGATGAGGACCGCGCGGTCAGCCTCGCCGCGCGCAATGCGCTCGGCGGCTTCGATGGCAACCTTCGGATAAGAGGTGGTCCCTGCCGCGTCGTCGACTCCGACGTCGACGACTGATTCGACGAGCCGGTTCGCTTCGAGGTCGCGTTTGATGATCTCCTTGTAGTCGTAGCCGGCTTTGTCGCTTCCGACGATCAGGCGGAATGCCATGTGATCAGTTCTCCTTCTGTGGGGTGAGTGTGGGCTGAGCGGCGAGGATGCCGTGCACCGTGCGGCACACGAGGGCGAACGAGATCGCCCCGGGGTCCGGCGTACCGATGGACCTGTCACCGTGTGATCGAGCGCGGCCCATCGTCGCGGCGAGCGCCGCAGTCGCCTGCGCCGCTCGATCCGCGGCCACCGCGGCGTCGCCCCACGCGTCCCGCAGGCGTCCGCCGTCTGAGATCCGGGTCGCGAGTTGCTCGGCGAAGGGGACGATGGCGTCGACCATGGTCTTGTCGCCGACCTTCGCCTTGCCGAAGGACATCACGGCGTCCTTGGCCGCCGTGACCCCTTCGGCGACCACCCGAGCGGTCACCGGCTGATCGTCGCCGAGGTGTCGGCCGAGCGTGCGGAGCATCTCAGCCCAGATCGCGCCGCTCGTCCCACCGGCGCGGTCGCTCCACGCCTCTGCCGCGCGTTCGAGGGTCGTCCCGGCTCCCGCATCGCGGTCCGCCGCGGCACGGGCCGCCCCGGCGCCCGCCCGTGAGCCGCGTTGCATCCCGATGCCGTGGTCACCGTCGCCGGCCACCTGATCGATGCGTCCCAGCTCATCAGCAGCAGCGTCGATGGCCTCCGCGACCGCCTCGAGCGCGTTGGCCGCCAGCTGCGCGGCGGAGCGGGACGCGGGGCTGGACTCGGGGACGACGCTCGCATCCGCCGCTTCCCGGAGAACGGGTACCACGCGGCGACGCGCCTCTGTGGATCCCTTCCGGTATCCGGGTGTGTCCGCGAGAGCACTCCACAGCCTCTCCAGCTCGTCATCGAGCCACAGCAGCGTCAGTGAGAGTCCCGCCATATCGAAGCTCGTGCACAGTTCGCCGACCTCGGGCTCGACGACGGTGAGACCGCGCTTCTCGAGCAGCCTGTGCACGCGGCGGTACACGACGAACAACTCCTCGTACTTCACCGAGCCCAGCCCGTTGAGCAGTGGCACCACGCGTGCGCCCGACGGGTCGACAGCATCCGGGACCTCGTCGAGGAGCGCGTCGACCAGCAGCGCCGCCAAGCCGTCTGCCGTCGGCACGTCCACCTCGTCGATGCCGGGCTCGCCGTGGATTCCGAGGCCGACGGCCATGCGGCCTTCGGGCACCGTGAACAGCGGTTGTGCGGCGCCGGGAAGTGTGCAGCCGGTGAAGGCCACCCCGAACGAACGGGTCCGCGCATTCGCGTGGCGCGCGACGCGCTCGACACCGTCCAGGTCGTATCCGGCCTCGCATGCAGCACCCGCGGCCTTGAAGACGGCGAGGTCGCCGGCGATACCGCGACGCTTGTGGATCTCGTGCTTGGGCGCGCTCCAGATGTCGTCTGTCACGGTGACAGTGCGCACGTCCACGCCCTCGGCGCGAAGTCGCTCCTGCGCCTGGTCGAAATGGAGCACGTCGCCGGCGTAGTTGCCGTAGCTCAGCAGCACGCCGCGCCCGCGGTCCGCGGCCTTCGCGATCTGGTACACCTGATGCGCCGACGGCGAAGCGAAGAGATTGCCCATCGCGGCGCCGTGTGCGAGCCCCGTGCCCACGAGACCACCGAAGGCGGGATAATGCCCCGACCCTCCGCCGATGACCAGGGCGACGGTGGGTTCCTCTGCCTCTGTCGTCCTGATGACGCCCCCGGGAACCTGCTGCACCCAGCGCGAAGCGGCGAGGGCGAAGCCCTCGATCATCTCGTCGGCGAAGTCGTTCGGGTCGTTGAACAGACGCGTCATCGCGTTCCTCCTCGGATCGGGCGCAGAGCCGGAGCTCGCTGACTCAATATCCTATAGGAAATTTAATCAGTCCGAAGAATGGCGGTTCAGAGAAGGTTGACCGCCCGCAGACACGTGATGCGCGACCGGACGATGGGTCCGATCGCGCATCCGTTCAGGAGTTCTGCGTCTCGCGCCCGGGGCGCATCCGCAATGGCGTCAGCTGAGCTCCCCGCCCTCCAACAGTTCTGTGACCAGCGCCGCGATCGCAGAGCGCTCCGACCGCTGCAGCGTCACGTGACCGAACAGGGCGTGCCCCTTCAGCGTCTCGATCACGCTTGCGATGCCGTCGTGGCGGCCGACGCGCAGGTTGTCGCGCTGCCCGACGTCGTGGGTGAGCACCACCCGCGAGTTCTGGCCCATCCGGCTCAGCACGGTGAGCAGCACGTTGCGCTCCAGCGACTGCGCCTCGTCGACGATGACGAACGCGTCGTGCAGCGAACGGCCTCGGATGTGCGTGAGGGGCAGCACCTCCAGCATCCCGCGAGCGACGACCTCTTCGAGCACGTTGCCGGATACGACAGAGCCGAGCGTGTCGAACACTGCCTGGCCCCACGGGTTCATCTTCTCGCCCTGGTCGCCGGGCAGGTAGCCGAGCTCCTGCCCGCCCACGGCGAACAGCGGTCGGAAGACGATGATCTTCTTCTGCTGCTGCCGCTCCAGCACCGCCTCGAGCCCGGCGCACAGGGCGAGCGCCGACTTGCCGGTGCCCGCCCGGCCGCCCAGCGAGACGATCCCGACCTCCGGGTCGAGCAGCAGGTCGATCGCGATGCGCTGCTCTGCGGAACGGCCGTGCAGACCGAACACCTCGCGGTCTCCGCGCACCAGCCGGTACTCGCCGTCTCCCGTGACCCGCCCGAGCGCGGATCCGCGCTCGGAGTGGATGATCAGTCCGGTGTTCACCGGCACGCCGCGCACGGCGTCGCTGAGGCCGATCTCGGTCTCGTACAGGTCGCTCATCTCGTCACCTGACAGATCGAGCGACCCGATGCCCGTCCAGCCGGAGTCCACCGCCTGCTCGGCGAGGTATTCCTCCGCCCGCAGGCCCAGCGCGGCGGCCTTGACCCGCATCGGCAGGTCCTTGGAGACGATCGTGACGTCCTGCCCGTCCTGCGCGAGGTTGGCGGCGGTGGCCAGGATGCGGCTGTCGTTGTCGCTGAGACGGATGCCGGCCGGCAGCACCGACATGTCGGCGTTGCCGAGCTCGACCCGCAGGGTGCCGCCCTGCCCGACCTCCACGGGGAAGTCCAGCCGGCCGTGCTCGATGCGCAGCTCGTCGAGGTGACGCAGCGCCCGGCGTGCGAAGTAGCCCAGTTCGGGATCGTGCCGCTTGCCCTCCAGTTCGGTGATGACGACGACGGGCAGGACGACGGAGTGCTCCGCGAAGCGGAACAGCGCCTGCGGATCGCTCAGGAGCACCGAGGTGTCGAGCACATAGGTGCGAAGACCGGTGTCCTCGCTCGCCGCGGGCCGCGAGGCTGCGGCCTGGAGGTCGGACGACTGGTGCGCTGTACGTGTGGTCACGATCCACTCCCGACCCGGGATGATCCCGGTTCTGCTGCGAGTCGACCTGGGCCACGAGTCGCGAACCTTCTGGCCGACTCGACCGGGCACGGTGCCCGATGCCTTGACCGTACGACCGCCCCGTCGAAGGCGACCGCTCCGACACGCCGCGGGCCGGATTAACCGATCGTGAACGTCTCGTTGCGGAATGCCGCGATCGCGTCGTCCAGCATCCGCAGCGTCTCGTCGTCGGTGCCGGCGTGCGCGGACACCCGCACCGCATGCCCGCGGGCCGTCACGGCGACACCGGCGTTCACGAGTTCGGCGGCGAGGTGGCCGGGTTCGACGGGCAGCAGCGAGACGATTCCGGCGCGCCACGCGCTGCCACGCGGGGACGCCACCCGGATGCCGTGCCGGTCGGCGATCCGGATGATCTCACCCACCCGGTCGGCGATGCGCTCCTGGATCGCCGCGACGCCGGCATCCTGAACCTCCCGCACGGCGACCTCCAGACGGCCCGCGGCGATCGGGTCCGGCGCACTCACGGTGAACGCCCTGGCATCGGAGGCGGGCGCGGGGCGTTCGTCGGCGTACACGCCGTCCGCCGCCGTGCCCGTGATGCCGCTGAGCACGGGCACGATCCGCTCACGGGCACGGTCGGAGAACCGCGCGAAGCCGGTGCCGCGCCCGGCGCGCAACCACTTGTACCCGTGCCCGACGACCACGTCCGCTGCGGCGTAGTCGTCGTCCACGACGCCGAACGACTGCACGGCGTCGACGATGAGCAGCCGGTCGGGGCCGAGCACGTCACGCAGTGCACCCAGGTCGGCGCGGTACCCGGTGCGGAAGTCGACGTGGCTCACGGCGAGGGCGGTCACGTCGTCATCGAGCGCGGCGACGACGGCATCCGGGGTGACCTGCCCCTCGTCGGGGGTGACCCAGCGAGCCACCAGCGCTCCGCGCGACGCGTGCGCCGCGCGGTCCAAGGTCAGGCTGATGCTGGGGAACTCGCCGGTCGCCGCGATGACCGTACCGGAAAGCCCGAACAGCGCCTGCATGAGCCCGTGCGTGGACGAGGGCTGCAGGGTGACCTCGTCGGTGCGCGCGCCGAGCAGGTCCGCGACCGCCTCCCGGGCCTGCACGCCCCGCTCCCCCACGAGAGCGTGCGCCGAGGGCCGCATCCCGCCGAGAAGGTCGGCGTCGAGCGCCGTCTCCGCCCGGACGGCCGGCGACAACGGACCGAACGCCGCCCAGTTCAGGTAGCCGGGTTCGTCGCCGAAGGAGGCGACGTAGTCGTCGAAGGCGCTCATCCCGTCAGTCTGTCACCGCGCGGGCGGGCGCGGTACGCGAACCGAGCGCGGCGCGAGCCTGCCGGTCAGCGCCCGAAGCGGCGGTCCCGGTCGGCGTAGTCGCGGATGGCGCGCAGGAAGTCCACCCGGCGCAGGTCGGGACCGAGCGCCTCGACGAAGTAGAACTCGCTGTGCGCGCTCTGCCACAGCAGGAAGTCGCTGAGCCGCTGTTCGCCGCTGGTGCGGATGACGAGGTCGGGGTCGGGCTGCCCGCCGGTGTAGAGGTGCTCACCGATCATCTCGGGGGTGAGGTGCGCGGCGAGGTCGTCGAGGGTGCCGCCGGAGGCGTTGTGCTCGGCGATGATGCTGCGCACCGCATCGACGATCTCGTTGCGTCCGCCGTAACCGACAGCGAGGTTCACGTGCAGGCCGGTGTGGCCCTGGGTGCGCGTCTGCGCCTCGTCGAGGACGCGGGACAGTTCGGCGGGGAGGATGTCGGACCGGCCGACGTGCTGCACTCGCCAGCGTCCATGCTGCGAGAGGGTGTCGGCGAGTTCGGCGATGATCTCGATGAGATCGCCGATCTCCTTCGAGTCGCGCTTGCGCAGGTTGTCGCTGGACAGCAGATACAGCGACACGACACGCACGCCGAGCTCGTCGCACCAGCCGAGGAACTCGCGCATCTTCGCGGCCCCGGCGCGGTGACCCTCGGCCGCCGAGGAGTAGCCGAGTTGGCGGGCCCAGCGCCGGTTGCCGTCGATCATCATCGCGACGTGGTGCGGTACGGATGCCGGATCGATCCGCCTGCGCAGACGATTCCCGTAGAGCCGATAGAGGGGTCCTCGCCCCGAGCTCTCGCGTGCACTCACGTGGCTACGCTACCGCCCTCGGCTGAGCATCGCCGGGAGGCACAGGATATGTACGGCCGAGGGCATGCGCCGCGTCCTAGAGTGAGCGTGTGAGCTCCCCCTCCGCAGACGGCGCCGACGTTCCCCAGCTCCCGCTGATGGATGCCGCGGCGAAGGACGCCGCCGTCGACATCAAGCCCACCTGGCGCGGCTGGATCCACGCCGGGACGTTCCCCGTGGCCGTCATCGCAGGCATCGTCCTGATCGCCCTGGCGCAGGGCGGCGCCGCCAAGACCGCCGCGGCGGTGTTCATGGTGACCTCGATGCTGCTGTTCGGCAACTCGGCCGTTTACCACCGGTTCGACTGGGAGCCGAAGATCAGGCTGCTCCTGAAGCGCGTCGATCACGCGAACATCCTGCTGCTGATCGCCGGCACCTACACCCCGATCGCCACGCTCGCCCTGGCGCCCGAGAAGGGTCTGCTGCTGCTGTGCCTGGTGTGGGCGGGGGCCGTGGTCGGCATCCTGTTCCGGGTGTTCTGGATCAACGCGCCGCGCTGGCTGTACGTCGCGCTCTACCTCGCCCTGGGGTGGGCGGCCGTCATGTACATGGGCGACCTGTTCGTCGCGAACGTCGCGATGATGGTGCTGGTGTGCGTGGGCGGACTGCTATACACCGCCGGGGCCGTGGTGTACGCCATGAAGCGCCCCAACCCGTGGCCAGGGCACTTCGGCTTCCACGAGATCTTCCACGTGTGCACGGTGCTGGCGTTCCTGTGCCACTGGACCGCCTGCCTGCTCATCTCCCTCGACCCGCACACCCCGTCGCTCGGGATGCCGGGCTGAGAACCCGTCGACGAACAAGGAGACACATCATGGCCGACGTCGAGAGCTTCACGCTCGACCACACCGCCGTCAAGGCGCCGTACGTGCGTCTGATCGGCGTCGAACACGGGCCGAAGGGCGACGCCATCTCGAACTTCGACGTGCGCTTCGTGCAGCCGAACGAGGGCGAGATCCCCACCGCCGGGCTGCACACCATCGAGCATGTGCTGGCCAGCGCCCTGCGCGACCGCATCGACGGCGTGATCGACATCTCGCCGTTCGGATGCCGCACCGGTTTCCACCTGATCATGTGGGGCGAACCCGCGGTGGCGGACGTCGTCGCCGCGGTGCGGGGCGGGCTGGAGTTCATCGCCGGGCCTGCGCAGTGGGACGACGTGCCGGGCGTCTCGGCGGTGGAATGCGGCAACTATCGCGACCACAGCCTGCACAGCGCAAAGGAATGGGCCAAGCGCATCCTCGAGCAGGGGATCAGCCAGGACGCCTTCGAACGCGTCGGGGTCTGACGGGTCAGTCCCGCCGGGTGTCGGACGTCCCGGCATCCGGGTCGCCGCCGGTGTCGCGCGGGCGCGCGCCGTCCTCCGCCGCGGCGTTCGCGGCGGCCTCCTCCGCGTCCAGCTCCTCACGGACCTCGGCCCGGTAGCGGACCCGGCGGATGCGGCGATTCATGTCCCAGATCAGCAGCACCACCGCGACCAGCAGCAGGACGATGATCGCGAAACCGGCGAAGCCCGGCGTCACGGACTCCGGATCGACCGTCATCGACGGTGTCGGCATCGGGGTCGCATCGCCGAACGGGAGCATGGGTCCGCCTTTCCTGCACAGGTCGCATAACCTGGAACTCCAGCCTATCCGCCGCTCGAGACGCAGGAGACCCGTGACCACCGCCCGTGAGCTCGAGGAACGCTACGGCCGCACCGGCCGCCGCCGGATGCCGTGGATCGTGGCCGGCGTCGTGGCCGCAGCGGTCGTGATCGGGTTCGGATGGATGACGGTGACGTCGTCGATGAGCGCCGTGGACGCCGACGAGCTGGGGTTCGACGTGGTCGACGAGCACAGCGTCACCCTGCGTTTCCAGGTCACTGCTCCGGGGGGCTCCGACGTGATCTGCGCGGTCGAGGCGCAGGACGAGGAGTTCGGCGTGGTGGGCTGGAAGATCGTCGAGATCCCGGGCGGCGAGAGCCACGCGCAGGCGCTCAGCGTCAGCATCCCGACCGTCGCACTGGCGACCACCGGTTTGGTGAACACCTGCTGGGTCGCCTAGAATCGAGCGCAAGATGACCGACGCCCCGGCCCACGCCGGGGCGTCTTGGCATATCCCCGGGCCCGCATGCCGGACCCGGAATCCTCACAAGCCCCCTCGGGGGCCCGCACGAAGGAGCACGCTGTGTCCACCGACGCTCAGGTACCTTTCCTCACCCAGGAGGCCTACGACCGGCTCGTCGAAGAGCTCGAGTACCTCTCCACCACCGGCCGTGACGAGATCGCGCAGCGCATCGAGGCCGCCCGCGAAGAGGGCGACCTCAAGGAGAACGGCGGCTACCACGCCGCCAAGGACGAGCAGGGCAAGCAGGAGGCGCGCATCCGCACCCTCCAGCAGCTGCTGAAGACCGCGAAGGTCGGCGAGGCGCCCACCAGCCGTGGCGTCGTCGAGCCGGGCACCGTGGTCACCGCGATCGTCGCCGGTGACGAGGAGACCTTCCTGCTCGGCAGCCGCGAGATCGCGGCGGGCAGTGACCTCGACGTGTACAGCGAGGCCAGCCCGCTCGGCCAGGCGATCCTCGGCCTGAAGATCGGGGAGAAGTCGTCGTACGAGGCGCCCAACGGTCGTCAGATCTCGGTCGAGATCACCGGTGTGGAGACCTACACCGGCTGACCCTCTGCCCTACATTCACCGTCCGTTTGGGGCGGATTCTCGACGTTGGGGCGGCTGTGTGCCGCCCCAAACGCGAGAATCCGCCCCAAGCCCGTCTTGAGGGGTTTCGCCATACGGGTGACCCGTCTCGGGGTCAGTCGGGGACGATGACGGGCTCGAAGCCCGCCTGGCGCAGCGTGTCGAGCGTGAGCTGGGTGTGCTCGGTGCCGCGGGTCTCGATGCTCATCTGCAGGATGACCTCGCTGATCTGCAGCCCCTGCCCATGCCGGGTGTGCAGCACCTCCATGACGTTCGCTCCCACCTGCGCGAGCAGGTCGGACACGCGGGCGAGCTGCCCGGGCCGGTCGGGCAGCGGGATCCGCAGCGTCACGTAGCGGCCAGCGGCGGCCAGACCGTGCGCGACGACGCGCTGCAGCAGCAGCGGGTCGATGTTGCCGCCGGACAGGATCGACACGGTCTTGCCGCTCTCGCGCACCTTCCCGGCGAGGATCGCCGCTACTCCCACGGCTCCCGCGGGTTCCACGACGACCTTCGCCTGCTCCAGCAGCACGAGCAGCGCGCGGGCGATGTCGTCGTCGCTGACGGTCACGACGTCGTCCACCTGATCCCGGATGATCTCGAACGGCACCGCACCGGGCTGGGCGACCAGGATGCCGTCCGCGATCGTCGGCTGGGTGCGGATCTCGACCGGATGCCCGGCCGCGAGCGACGGCGGCATCGCCGCGGCGTTCTCGGCCTGCACGCCGATCACCCGCACGGTGCGGCCGGCCCGCGCGGCCGCGGCCTTGACGGCCGCCGCGACGCCGGCGATGAGTCCGCCGCCGCCGATGCCCATCACGACGGTGTCCACGTCCGGCACGTCCTCGAACACCTCGAGCCCGAGGGTTCCCTGCCCGATCACGACGTCACGGTGGTCGAAGGGGTGGATGAGCACCGCACCGGTGCGCTCCGCGAACGCCGCCGCGAGCTTGAGCGACGTGGCGACCGTCTCCCCCTCCAGGACCACCTCGGCACCGTAGCCGCGCGTGGCGAGCAGCTTCGGCACCGGGACGCCGAGCGGCATGAAGATCGTGGCGGGGATGCCGAGTGCCTGCGCCGCGAGTGCCACGCCCTGCGCATGGTTGCCGGCCGACGCGGCGACCACGCCGCGGGAGCGCTCCTCCGGCGTCAGCTGGGCCAGCCGGTAGGTCGCACCGCGGATCTTGAACGAACCGGTGCGCTGCAGGTTCTCCATCTTCAGCACGACCGGCGAGCCGAGCACCTCACTGAGCGCGCGGGAGGACAGTGCCGGCGTGTGCGAGATCACGCCCGCCAAGCTCTCGGCCGCGGCGGTGAACTCCTCCAGGGTCGGAGTGGTCGTCATCGGGTCCTCCTCTGCCGCTCGCGCGGCACCGTGCTCCAGATCAGTTCTGCGTTCGGCCGTTCACCGGTGCGCCACGACCCCGTGCTGATCGTGACCGCGGCGACGTTGATGAACGCGGCCAGCGGCACCGCGAACAGCGCGCCGGGGATGCCGGCGATCATGGCGCCACCGGCGACCACGAGTACGACCGCGAGGGGGTGGACCTTCACTGCGGAGCCCATCAGGATCGGCTGCAGGATGTGTCCCTCCACCTGCTGCACGAGCAGCACCACACCCAGCATCGCCAGCGCGATCAGCGGGCCGTTGTAGACGAGCGCCAGGAACACGGCGATGGCGCCGGTGAGCACCGCACCCACGATCGGGACGAACGAGCCGAGGAAGACCAGCACGGCGACCGGGATGGCCAGCGGCACACCCAACAGCGCCGCGCCGATGCCGATACCGATCGCGTCGATCGCGGCGACGAGGGCCTGCGTGCGGGCGTAGTTCACGATCGTCGCCCAGCCGTTTCGCGCAGCGGCGTCGGCGGCGGGGCGCGCCTTGCGCGGGAACAGCTGCAGCGTCCAGCGCCAGATGCCCGCGCCGTCCGCGAGCAGGCAGATCAGGATGAACAGCGACAGCAGCGCGCCGGTGACGACGTGGGCCGCGGTGCCGGTGACGGCGACGCCCGCGTTGACCAGCCAGGACGCCTGCTCGTTGAGCAGCGCGAAGCCCTGCTGGATGTACTCGTCGATCTGCTGCGACGTGAGATGCAGCGGCCCGTCCAGCAGGAACTGCCGGAACTGTTCGATGGCGTTCGCGGTCTTGGCCTGCACATCGGGCAGCTGCTCGCGGATCTGCCAGACCACGAGCCACAGCAGCCCGGTCACGATGCCGAGTGTGCCGATCAGCGCCAGTGTGATCGCGAGCCAGCGCGGGAATTTGGCGCGCAGCATGAGCTCGAACGCCGGCCACAGCAGGGCGGTGACCAGGATGCCGACCAGCAGCGGGATGACCAGCAGCTTCAGGAGCATCACCAGCCAGATGAACACGCCGATGACGGCGGCGATCACCAGCATCCGCCAGCCGTAGCCGGCGGTGACGCGCAGCCCGAACGGGATCGCTTCGTCGGCGGCCGTGGTCACGGTGCGGTCGGTGGCGGGGGGTGTGTAGCGGAACGGGTTTCGGAATCTCGGCCTGCGCTCGTCGCTCATTGTGCAATTCTACGGTCCGCCCGCGATGTCCCCCCTCGCCGATACGCTGACCGGGTGACGGGCAGCCAGAAGAGCCGCAGGGCTCAGACGCTCAGCGCCGCGGAGGCGCGCAGAATGACACTCGCCGCGCAGGGGTTCTCCCGCCGGCCGCCCGGGGCGGTGGCCGCACGGCACCTGCATCGCACGATGGATCGGCTCGGCGTGCTGCAGATCGACTCGGTGAACGTGTTCGCGCGATCGCACTACCTGCCGATGTTCTCCCGACTGGGCTCCTACGACCCGGCCGTTCTGGACCGCACCTTCATCGCGCGCGCAAGTCACTACGTCGAGTATCTCGCCCACGAGGCGGCGTTCATGCCGGTGGCGGACTGGGCGCTGTGGCGCTTCCGGATGGAGGACTGGCGGCGGAGAGCCGCCGACCCGTCGAGCTGGATGCACGCCCACACCCGCACGCTGGACTGGGTGCGCGACGAGCTGCGCGCCCGCGGGCCGCTGCGTCCCGCGGACCTGCGCGACGACGCGCCGCGCGAGCGCGGGACGTGGTGGGACTGGGATGAGGCGAAGCTCGCCCTCGAGCACCTGTGGCGCTGCGGGGAAGTGGCGATCGCGGGGCGGTCCGGCTTCGAACGGCGATACGGGCTGGCCGAGCAGGTGATCCCCTCCGAGGTGCTGAGTCGCGAGGTCGGCAGGACGGATGCCGTCCGCGAGCTGGTCCGTCGTGCCGCGCGTTCCTACGGGGTGGCGACCGAGGCCGACCTCTCCGACTACTACCGCCTGCGCGACCGGGCCGCGGTCCGTGCGGCGGTGGCCGATCTCGTCGACGCCGGTGAACTCGAGCCGGTCGCTGCGCGGGGGTGGGAGCGCGGAGGCAGGCCGCTGGGCGCGTGGAGGCATCGGGATGCCGTGCTGCCGCGCCGCATCGAACGCGCCGCCCTGCTCACCCCGTTCGACCCCGTCGTGTGGTTCCGCGAGCGAGCGCTGCGGGTGTTCGGCCTGGACTACCGCATCGAGATCTACGTGCCCGCCGAGAAGCGGCGATTCGGCTACTACTCCTTGCCGGTGCTGGTCGGCGACCGCATCGTCGCGCGGGTGGATCTGAAGGCCGACCGGCCGGCATCCGTGCTGCGCGTGCAGTCGGCCTGGTGGGAGCCGCACGCCCGGTCGGCGGATGCCGTGGCTGTGGCCGGCGAACTGGTCCGGGCCGCGGAGTGGCAGGGGCTCGAGCACCTCAGCGTGTCGGGATGGGGGGATGCCGCGGAGCCGATCGCGCGGGCGCTGCACGGCCATGACGTGGTGGTGCAGCGACACCGGCATCCGCGCGAGGATGCCGGCGTGTTGGCGGGGTGACAGGCGGGCGCGGATTTGAGAACTCTGTCGAGGGAGTCCGGTGCGCCTGCGGCGCACGGGCCTAAAGGTTTCGACTCGCTTCGCTCGCTCAACCTTGACACGCAGAAGGCTCAACGCGCCTTCGGCGCATTGAGCCCTCATGAACGAGGTTTCGACTCGCTTCGCTCGCTCAACCTTGACACGCAGAGGGCTCAACGCGCCTTCGGCGCATTGAGCCTTCTCGTGTCAAAACTGCACGCGCGGGGGTTCGGAGATCGCGCCGTTGTCGGCGACTTCGAAGAACTCGCGCTCCGTGAATCCCAGCCCCCGGGCGAACATGTTGTTCGGGAAGACCTTGATCTTGGTGTTCAGCTCACGCACGCCACCGTTGTAGAACCGGCGAGAGGCCTGGATCTTGTCCTCCGTGTCGACCAGCGAGTGCTGCAGTTGCAGGTAGTTCTGGCTGGCCTGCAGCTGGGGGTACGCTTCGGCGACCGCGAAAAGGCTGCGCAGCGCCTGCTGCAGGTGCCCTTCGGCGACGCCGGCCTCGGCGGGTCCGGTGGCGGACAGCGTCTCGGCGCGGGCGCGGGTGACGCCTTCGAAGACCGCCTTCTCGTGCGCCGCATAGCCGCGCACGGTCTCGATCAGATTCGGGATGAGGTCGGCCCGGCGCTTCAGCTGGACGGTGATGCCGCTCCAGGCCTCATCGACGCGCACGTTCAGCTGCACGAGCGAGTTGTACGTCGACCAGAGGTAGATGCCGACGAGCACCAGCACGCCGACGATGATCAGTACCGGCCAGAGCCATTCCATTCCGAAGCCCCCTCTATGGATCCTCCCCATCCTATGCCGACTCGTCTGCGCGTCGGCTGGACGGTGCGGCCCCCGGGAACGGCCGTTCAGCGGCCGAGGATGCGCTCCAGACGCCGGTTGCCGAACAGCCGTGACGGGTCGAGGCGATCACGCGGCGCGACGAAATCGTGGAAGCGCGGATTGCGCGCCCGCAACTGGTCGGCCGCCGGCCCGTGCAGCTTGCCCCAGTGCGGTCGCCCGGCGTGCTCGAGCATGATCTGCTCGACCGCATCGAAGTACGGCTGCGGGTCGGCGCGCCAGTAGCGGTGCACGGCGATGTAGGCCGTGTCGCGGCCCGAAGCGGTCGACATCCAGAGGTCGTCGGATGCCGCGAAGCGGACCTCCACCGGGAACTCGATGCGCCAGCCGCGGTCGGTGTACTCCCGATCGCCGGTCAGGCGCACGGCGAGTCGATTGAACGGCGGTGTGATGACGGGAAGCACACGCCCGGTCGCGCAGGCCACGCGATAGACGCCGTTCGAGAGCAGCGTCTCCTCCATCCATCGCCCGATCCGTGGCAACGGCCTGTGCGCGGCCGATCCCGGCATCCGGGTCTGGCGTTTGGTGAGGGCGACGTCGGTGTGCGGGAACCGGTAGAACTCGTAGTGGCCGAATGCCGCGACCCGCTCCTGCCGCGAGTTGGTCGTGTCACAGGAACGCCTTCCCTTCGCCGCGGTAGGTGGGCAGTTCATCGATCACCACGCCGTCGGCGGCGAGGTGGAACCGGTCGACGCGTTCGGCGGTCTCGCCGCTCTTCGCATGACGGAACCACACCCGGTCGCCCACCCGCAGCCGGCGGGCGGCCTCGCCCTGCAGGGGCGTCTGGACTTCCCCGGCTCCCTCCCTGCTCATCATCCGCAATCCTGACGGCCATGCTGTCAGCGGCTGACGGGTGGCCGCTGGTGGGCCGGACGCCACCCAGCCGCCGCCGAGGACGGTGACGATGTCGGATGCCGGTCTGCGCACCACGTCGAGGGCGAAGGCGCTGGCCGGCGCGGGCGTGAACGAGGGGAATCCGTCGAAGAGGTGACCTGCCAGCAGCCCGCTCCCGGCGGTGACCTCGGTGATGGACTGATCCGACGCGGTGAACTCCAGCGAGCCGGTGCCTCCTCCGTTCACGAACTCCAGGGGTGCGACGGCGGACACCGCCTCCGCGATCCGCGCGCGCCGCACCAGCAGCTCCTCACGGGAGCGGGCCTGCACCATGCGGATGAGCGGCGCGTCGGCCCGGCCGGCATCCCCCTGCCCGGCGATCTGCGCCTCGTACATCTGCAGGCCCACGAGCCGGAACCCGGGGCGCCGCACGATCGTCTGCGCGAGGTTCGCCGCATCCGCCGGCGTGAACAGCGGCGAGCGGCGCACCCCGAGGTGGCCGAGTCCGCGCATCCGCAGGGACGCGTCGACGTCGATCGCCACTCTGAACTCGGGACGCGCGGATGCCGGGACGACGGAGTCGACCACGTCGAGCTGAGCCACGTCGTCCACCATCAGGGTGATGCGGGAGGCCAGTCGGTCGTCCTGTGCGAGGCGCTCGATGCCCGCCCGGTCGGCTGTGGGGTAGCCGAGCACGACGTCGTCGTGCGTGTCGGCGAGCCAGAGCGCCTCGGCGAGCGTGAACGAGAGGATGCCGTGGAAGCCCGGGAGCGCGAGGACGGCGTCGAGCACGGCGCGCACCCGCACCGACTTGGAGGCGACGCGGATCGGGACACCACCGGATCGGACCAGCAGGTCCATGGCGTTGTGGCGCAACGCGTCGCGTTCGATCACCGCGACCGGCGTGGACAGGTGCGCGGTGGCCTCGGTGAGCGACCGCCAGTAGCGCGCCGGGTCGAGCCAGCCGGCGGATCCCGGGCTCGGTGCGGCGGTGAGGTCGAGCACTCCCCCACCCTACGACCTGACGCGACCGGCCGCCGGGTGCGCGGGTCGATAGGCTGGCGGTGCGCCCCCGTAGCCCAACGGCAGAGGCAGGCGACTTAAACTCGCTTCAGTCTGGGTTCGAATCCCAGCGGGGGCACGGGAGAAGCGGCCGCCCTCGGGCGGGTGCTTCTCCCGTTCTCGTATCCGGGTGAGACCCAGGCTCCGGGGTCCCCGCCGGCCGAGGCTCCGCGCGCCGCGCAGCGGCGTGTGGAGTGCCGGTGGGGCGGGTTCGAATCCCAGCGGGGGCACGCGCCCGTCAGCGCTCGGCCACGACGACCGACGGCCCGCCTGCCCCGGTTGCGGGTTCTTCCGGTTCCCACCGCAGCAGATCCCCGGGCTGACACTCCAGTGCTTCGCACAGCGCGTCCAGCGTGGAGAACCGCACGCCCTTGGCCCGGCCGTTCTTCAGCGCGGCGAGGTTCGCGGGCGTGATCCCGATGCGCTCGGCGAGCACGCCGACCGGCATCTTGCGGCGGGCGAGCATGACATCGATGTCGACGACAATCGGCATGTCAGACCATCTCATCCAATTCGGAGCGCAGCGCCTTGACCTGGTTCTCACGCTCGATGGCCTGGGTCAGCAACCGCCGCATCACCACGACGAGCAGCACCATCCCGGCGAGCACGAGCGATGCTCCGCAGATCAGCCCGACGATCCCCGGCGCCATGCCGCCCGGCGCCAGCAGCACCGCGAGCAGGAAGGCGAGAGCGGATGCCGTGGCGATCGCGCCGATGATCACGTCGACGTACCGGAACGCGGCATGCGAGAACACCGCTCCCCGCCGCACGAGCGTGAGCAGCCGCCAGATGCATACGGCGAACACCTGCATGGTGAGCACCGCGCCGGCGAAGATCGAGATGAAGGCGACCTGTTCCCAGGTTTCCGCGCCGGCCTCCCCCAGATCGATCCAGATCAGCGGCAGCAGGAGCGCCTGGACCACGAGCGAGCCGGCGAGCGACAGGGCGATCACCACCCGCAGTGCCACGATCGTCAGATTCCCCATCCCCACCACATCCTCACGTTGAACGATTGATATCTATCGTACGGCGATAGATATCGAAAAGGAAGGGACAAAGCGAAGACCCCGCCGCATCCAGACGGATGCGGCGGGGTCTGCACAGGGTCAGTGCGTCAGGAACGCGCCTTCTCGGCGGTCTTGGCCGGCGCCTTGCGGGCGGGCGACTTCTTCACCGGCTTCGCCTCGGCGGCGACCGACTTGGGAGCGTCCGCCTTCACGGCATCCGCCTTGGGCGCATCCGGCTTGGCGGAGTCGGTCTTCGCAGCATCCGCAGCCGCTGCCGGCGCCTCGGCGGGGATGGCCGGTGCGGCCGGCTCGGCGGGAGCGGCAGCCGCCGGACGCGGACGCGCGGCGAACTCCTCGAACGCCTCGCGGGGGTTCTGCACCGCCTGCAGGTTCGCGAAGTCGCGGCCCAGCCACACGTTGTGCCACCAGCCCCACAGCACACGCCACTTGCGCTCCCACGACGGCATGGCCAGGCCGTGGTAGCCGCGGTGGGCGATCCAGGCGATGAATCCCTTGAGGGCGAGGTTGCCCGACTGGAACACGCCGTTGTACAGACCCAGGCCCGCCACGGCGCCGAGGTTCTTGTGGAAGTAGTCCTTGGGCTCCTCGCCGCGCAGCACGGCGACGATGTTCTTCGCCATCAGCTTGGCCTGACGCACCGCGTGCTGAGCGTTGGGCACGCAGTAGCCGCCGACGCCGCCGCCCGACAGGTCCGGCACGGCCGAGACGTCGCCGGCCGCCCAGGCACCCTCGACGATCTCCTCGTCGGTGCCCACGCGCAGGTCGGCGCGGGTGCGGATGCGGCCGCGCTCCTCGACCGGCAGGTCGCCGCCCCTGACGACGGTCGGGTTCGCCATGACGCCGGCGGTCCAGATGATCAGGTCGGCCGGGATGACCTCGCCGGTGGACAGCTCGACGTCGCCGTTCACCGCGCTGGTGACCTGCGTGTCCAGGTGGATGTACGCCCCGCGCTTGCCGAGGTCCTTCATGACCCACTTGCTGGTCTCCAGCGAGACCTCGGGCATGATGCGGCCCATCGCCTCGATGAGGTGGAAGTGGGTGTCCTCGAACGACAGCTGCGGGTAGCTCGGCAGCAGCGAGGAGGCGAGCGAGCGCAGCTCGGCGAACGTCTCGATGCCGGCGAATCCGCCGCCCACGACGACCACGGTCAGCAGCCGGTCGCGCTCGGGACCGGCGGGCAGTGCGGCCGCCTTGTCGAAGTTGGTGAGCAGCCGGTCGCGGACGGCGACGGCCTCCTCGATCGTCTTCATGCCGATCGCGTTGTCGGCGATGCCGGGGATCGGGAAGGTGCGGGAGACGGCGCCCGCAGTGACCACGATCTGGTCGTACGCGAACTCGTACGCATCGCCCACCGGCGGGGTGATCGTGGCGACCTTGTTCGCGTGGTCGATGCCGGTCACCTTCGCGGTGATGACGTTCGTGCGCTTCAGGTGGCGGCGGTGTGTGACGACGGCGTGGCGCGGCTCGATCGAACCGGCGGCGACCTCGGGGAGGAAGGGCTGGTACGTCATGTACGGCAGCGGATCCACCATCGTCACATCGGCCTCGCCCTTGCGGAGATGCTTCTCCAGCTTCCAGGCGGTGTAGAAACCTGCGTAGCCTCCACCGACGATCAGAATGCGGGGCACAGTGCTGTTCTGAGGCACAGGGGGACAACTCCTCGTCGTCAGGGGGTTATGCGCGTCGACCGCGCTCCGTTCGGATGCGCCGGGCAGCTGCGGTGACGCCAAGCCCGATCAGAATACCAGGGACTGTGACCGCAAGAAGTGGGAGGGTACCGTATCGCAGCGTTTCCGCACTCGGCAGCAGCGGCGAGCCGGGCTCCGACGGGGCGTCAGCGGCGGGCAGCGGAGGCACCGCGATCGGCGTCGCGGTGGGCTCCGGCTGGGGAGACGACTCGGCCCTGCGGTACACCCGGATCCACTCCGCGAGATCCCCCATCGGGTTCTCGGCGACCGCCGGAACGGGCGCCGTCACCGCGGCGTTCGCATCCAGCAAGCCGTAGCCGTACAGCGGATCGCGAGTGCCCTTCTTGGCGCCGGCGACCGGGACGGCGGTCTTGACGATCCGGTTGATCACGTTCGCGGCATCCAGGTCGGGGTGCGCCGAGCGCACCAGCGCCGCCACCCCCGCGACGATCGGCGAGGCACCGCTGGTGCCGTCCCAGGTGACGAGCTTGCCGTCGGCCGAGATGCCGAGCAGGTTCTCGCTCGGCGCCGAGACGCCGATGGTGATGCCCTGCGTCGAGGCGCCCTCGCTCGCCACGCCGTTCTGGTCGACGCCGCCCACGGTCAGCACGCCGGGGATGGTGGCCGGCGCCCCCACGATCGAGGTGCCGCTCCCCCGGTTCCCCGCGGCGACCACCACGACGACGTCGTGCTCGAACGCGTACAGGAACGCGTCGTCCCAGCTCTCGTCCCAGTCGAGCGTGTTCGTCGTGAACGACAGGTTGATGATGTCCGCTCCGTGGTCGACCGCCCAGCGCATCGCCTTCGCGACCTGCTCGGTGAACGGCACGGCCGCCGACGCCCCGAACCCGAGCGAGATCGACAGCAGCTTCGCTTCCGGGGCGACGCCGATCATGCCGGTCCCGTCCGGCTTGCCGCGTGCGGCCGCGAGGGACGCGACCCACGTGCCGTGGTTGCCGTCCACCGCCCCGACGGGCGTGCGGCCGTCCGCCGAGCCGCTGCCGGACATGTCGGTGCCGCCGGCGATGGCGCCGTCGAACGCGAGCGGCGGCTTTCCGATGCCGGTGTCGATGATCGCGATCGTGGTGCCCTTGCCCCGCGTGACCTGCCACGCCTGGCGGACACCCGTGCTGTCGAGCCAGTACTCGGCGGCCCGCGCCGGATCGGTGCGATCGTCGGGAATCGGCGCGGTCGGGGTGGGGGTGGGAGCGGGCGTGCTGGCCGCGGGCACCGCGCTCGACGCCGGTTGGGTGGCGGCGGCCGGGGACGCGCCGACGAGGATCACGGATGCCGCCACCGCCGCGAACACGGCGGTGCTGCGCAGCATCCGGCGGGCGGTCATCCCGCCGCGTCCCCTCGGGCGGCACCGGGGTCGGCGCACGCGCAGCGCTCGGGCGACCAGCCGGACCGCGCCAACGCGGCGTCGCCGATGGGGTTCACGCCGGGCCCGGCCGCGAGCGCGTGACCGGCCAGCGCGTGCAGGCACTTCACGCGTGTCGGCATCCCTCCGGCCGAGATCCCGTCGATCTCGGGGACGGCGCCGAACCGCGCACGGTCTGCGAGATAGGCCTCGTGGGCGGCCCGGTACTGCGCCGCGACCTCGGGATCCTCGTCGAGCAGGGCCGCGAGCTCGGGCATGACCTGCTCGGCCTCGAGCGTCGACATCGCCGCGGTCGCCGCCGGGTGAGTGAGGTAGTAGAACGTGGGGAACGGAGTCCCGTCCGCGAGACGGGGTGCCGTGGCCACCACCGTCGGGTTGCCGCACGCGCAGCGCGCGGCGATGCCGACGACGCCGCGCGCGGTCCTGCCGAGCTGGCGGGAGACCACGTCGATCTCGGCGTCGGTAGGCGTCTCGTAGGGCGGTCTGGTCACACTTCCAGGGTACGGGAGCGCGCCTGTGTGAGGCCTCAGCCGGCCGGCGCCTCGACCGCGGTCCTGGCGAGCCCGGCGGACGTGAGGCTGCGCAGCAGTTGCGGCATCCAGTCGGCCGGCCGCTCCTCGATCTCGTCGCTGACCTCCTGCTGCTCGGGCGGCAGCGCGGCCGGGTCCAGGTCGTCGTCGATGAGGTAGATCACCTCGCCGGGCTTGACGTAGTACAGCCGCTCGCGGGCCTGCGTCGTGATGTACGCCGGGTCCTCCCAGCGCTCCCGCTGCAGTTCGAGCTCGGCGATCTGCTCCTTCGTCACCTGCACCGACTCCTGGACCGAGGCGATCCGCTGACGCTGCTCCAGGTAGGTGCCGAGCGTCGGCACCAGCACCCAGGTGCCGAGCACCACCAGCGACAGCATGATCGCGGCGAACCCGGAGAGCCGGATGCCGCTCGCCCATTCCCGCACGTCCACGCTGCGGCTCGTCGTGCCGCCCTTCGCCGACGGCTTCGCAGTCCTCGGGGCGCGGGTGCCGGCTCGTGTCGTGGTCTTTTCGTCTGCGGCGCGGGCGGATGCCGGACGCGGGGACGACGAAGGGGGAGCCGGACGTCTCGCCATGGCTCCCCCTTCGCTTCTCGCCCGTCAGGGGCTGTGGTTCGTGCTGCGCGTCTCCCGGTCAGGCGGTGAAACGCGGGAAGGCGGAGCGGCCGGCGAACACGGCGGCATCGCCCAGCTCCTCCTCGATGCGCAGAAGCTGATTGTACTTCGCGACGCGTTCGCTGCGTGCGGGCGCACCGGTCTTGATCTGACCCGAGTTCGTCGCGACGACGAGGTCGGCGATGGTGGTGTCCTCGGTCTCGCCGGAACGGTGCGACAGCATCGCGGTGTAACCGGAGCGGTGCGCCAGGCTGACGGCGTCGAAGGTCTCGGTGAGCGTCCCGATCTGGTTCACCTTCACGAGCAGCGAGTTGCCGACGCCGCGCTGGATGCCATCAGCGAGGCGCGCCGGGTTGGTGACGAACAGGTCATCGCCGACGAGCTGCACCTTGCTGCCGAGGGCGTCGGTGAGGGTCTTCCAGTTGTCCCAGTCGTCTTCGGCGAGGGCGTCCTCGATGGTGACGATCGGGTAGTCGCGGACCAGGCCCTCGTAGTACTCGATGAGTTCGGCGGCCGACCAGTCCTTGTTCTCCAGGCGGTACACGCCGTCCTTGAAGAACTCGGTCGCGGCGACGTCCAGCCCGAGGGCGATGTCGGTGCCGGGGGTGAAGCCGGCCTTCTCGATGGCGCGGATGAGGAAGTCCAGGCCCTCGCGGTTGCTGGGCAGATCGGGGGCGAAGCCGCCCTCGTCGCCGAGGCCGGTGGCGTAGCCGGCGGCCTTCAGCTCGGCCTTCAGCACGTGGTACGTCTCCACGCCCCAACGCAGCGACTCGGAGTAGGTCTCGGCGCCGATCGGCGCGAGGAAGAACTCCTGCATGTCGATGCCGTTGTCGGCGTGCTCGCCGCCGTTGATGACGTTGAACAGCGGGACGGGCAGCAGGTGCGCGTTCGGTCCCCCCAGGTAGCGGAACAGCGGCAGGTCGGCCGAGTCGGCCGCGGCCTTGGCGACCGCGAGGCTGACGCCGAGGATGGCGTTCGCGCCGACGCGCTTCTTGTTCTCGGTGCCGTCGACCTCGACGAGGATCTCGTCGACGACGCGCTGCTCGCTCGCCTCGACGCCCTCGATGGCCGGGCCGAGCTCGTCGATGACCGCCTCGACCGCCTTCAGCACGCCCTTTCCGCCGTAGCGGCTCTTGTCGCCGTCGCGCAGCTCGTACGCCTCGAACGCGCCGGTGGACGCACCGGAGGGAACGGCGGCGCGCTGCACGACACCGTCATCGAGGAGCACCTCCACCTCGACGGTCGGGTTTCCACGCGAGTCCAGAATCTCGCGGGCGCCTACAGCCTCGATCAGTGCCACGTTGTGCTCCTTGTTCAAGAGGGAAGGGAAGGTGGAGCGGCATCGGTCCGTGGCACAGTCTAGCGATGCGTCCCGGCCCGCTCGGGGTCGCGTGACGCCCGATCACACCACGAGGGCGATCGCGATGCCGTCCCACCCCTTGAGTCCGACCGTCTGCAGCGCGGTGGCGTCGAACCGGGGGTCCTCCCCCAGCATCCGCAGCCCCTCCAGGGTGCCCAGCACCTTGGTGTCGACCGTGTCCGGGTTCACGATCTCGCCGTCACGGCCGATGTTGTCCAGCACGACGACGGTGCCCGGATGGCCGAGCTTCGCCGCCCAGTCGAGGTATGCCGTGTTGGACTCCTTGTCGGCGTCGATGAAGACGAGATCGAACCCGGCGACGAGTGTCGGCAGCACGTCCACGGCGCGGCCGACCCGGATGTCCACGCGGTCGCCGATGCCGGCCGCGTCGATGCTGGCCCGCGCCACCTCGGCGTTCGCGGCCTCCGCCTCGATGGTGACGACCCTGCCCTGCTCGCCGACGGCCCGCGCCATCCAGATCGTGGAGTAGCCGCCCAACGTGCCGATCTCCAGCACGCGCCGCGCGCCACTCATCCGCACCAGCAGATTCAGCAGCTTGCCTGCGACCGGGGCGACCTCGATCTCCGGCATCCCGGCGTCGCGCTGGGCGGCGAGCGCGGCCTCCAGGGCGGGGTCGTGCCCGACCAGGGTCTCGGCGAGGAAGTCGTCGGCGGCGCGCCAGTTCGCGGGAGTGGAATCGACCATGCGCTCAGCCAACCGGCCCGACGGGGACGCGGTCAAGCCCCGGCGGAGCCGGCCGGCATCCGCGGCGGCGTCTGCGCGAGCGGCGGCTGGCGCCGGAACTGACCGGCGAGCACCAGCACGATCACCACCACACCGCACACGATCCACGCGGACACCCCGAGCGGCCCGGCCAGGGCGAGATCGGGCTTCGACGCGGCGAAGATCACGATCGCGCCGCCGGCGGCGTTCAGCGCGCCGTGCGCGAGCACCGCCGGCCAGACGGATGCCGATCGCAGGCGCAGCCATCCGAACAGGACGCCCCAGGCCATGCATCCGGCGATCATGAAAATCACCCCGGTGACGTCCGTGCGGCCGAAGTTGTAGCCGAGCAGGATCACCGGGCTGTGCCAGATCCCCCAGATCGCGCCGCTGAGCAGCAGCGCCGGCCAGGTGCCGAGGGGGCGCAGTGCCGGCAGCAGCCACCCGCGCCAGCCGAGCTCCTCGCCGAGCGCGAGCGGAGCGTTGAGGAGTGCCCCCAGCGGGATCGCGGCCAGCTGCGCGACGGCCACGACCTCCACCGGCGGCAGGGGCGCCCCTGCCGGCAGCGCGCGCTCGAGCTCGCGCGCGAACGCCGAGAAGGTGAGGTCGAGGTCGACGAACCCGAGCACGGCGGACACGACGATCGTGAGCGCGACGATGACCGGGGTGATCAGCCACGCCGCAACGGTGAGCCACACCACGCGGCGGGCGGGACGCAGCGGCCACAGCCCGAGGAAGCGCAGGCGCTCGCCCTTGACGGGGTGCCGCATGGCGAACGTGACGATCAGGGCGGCAACCGTGGGCGTGAGCATCATCACCGGGAGCAGCGCGAACGACAGCGGGTCGGCGATGCCGCCGCCGAGCCACAGCGGCAACGCGACCAGCCACGCCAGACCGCAGGCGATGACGATGAAGGCGAGCACGGCGGGCCAGCGCACCGGTGCAGATGGGTCGGTCATGTCGTCTCCTCCGTGCCGGACTCTACCAACCGCCGGTGACGGGGTCCGCCGGTCACGAGCCGTTCATCGGGACGTGTCAGCATGGTGGCGTGCCTCTCGCCCGCCGCCTCACGCTTCCCGACGCCGTCGCCATCGGACTCGGCTCGATGATCGGCGCCGGCGTGTTCGCCGTGTGGGCGCCGGCGCTGGGAGCGGCCGGCTCGGGGGTGCTCGTGGCGCTGGCGATCGCGGCTGTGGTCGCGTACTGCAACGCCACCTCGTCGGCGCAGCTCGCCGCCGTGCACCCGGTGTCGGGCGGCACTTACGCGTACGCGCGCGCCGAGATCGGACCGTGGGCGGGGTTCATCGCCGGCTGGTGTTTCGTGATCGGCAAGATCGCCAGTTGCGCCGCCATGGCGATGACGTTCGCCGCATACGCCGCCCCGGACGGCTGGGACGTGCCGGTGGCCGTCACGGCCGTCGCAGCGCTGACGATCGTGAACTGCTTCGGCGTCACCCGCACTGCGTTGTTGACCCGCATCCTGGTGGTCGTCTCGTTGCTCGGTCTCGCGATCGTCGTCGCCGCCGGGTTCACCGCGGCGCCCGGCGCCGCACCGGCTCCCCTCCCGGACGCGACCGTGTACGGAGTGCTGCAGGGCGCCGGCCTGCTGTTCTTCGCGTTCGCCGGCTACGCCCGGATCGCCACCATGGGCGAGGAGGTCGTCGACCCGGCCCGGACGATTCCCCGGGCGGTGACGATCGCCCTCCTCGGCGCGTTAGTCGTGTACGCGCTGGTCGGGGCGGCGACGACGCTCACCCTGGGAGCGGATGCCGTCGGCAGCCCCGCTCCCCTCGCCGATGTGCTGGCCGCGGCGGGCTGGGAGCCGTTCGCGCCGGTCGTGCGGGTGGCCGCGGCCACGGCATCCCTCGGCGCCCTCCTCGCCCTGCTGACCGGCATCGGGCGCACCACGCTGGCGATGGCGCGGGAGGCGGACCTGCCCCGGTTCCTCAGCGCCGTCGACGAGCGATGGCACGTGCCGCGGCGCGCCGAGATCGCGATCGGCGCCGTCGTCATCGTGATCGTGCTGGTCGCCGATCTGCGCGGCGCGATCGGGTTCTCGTCGTTCGGGGTGCTGCTGTACTACCTGCTCGCGAACGCGTCGGCGTTCCGGCAGGACAGCGACGTCCGGCGCTACCCGCGCGCCCTGCAGGTGATCGGTGCGCTCGGTTGCCTGGTGCTGGTGAGCACGCTGCCGCCGGTGGCGTCGCTGATCGGCACGGGCGTGGTCGTCGCCGGCGTGCTGTACCGCGCCGTCCGGCTACGCCTCACCCCCTGACGAGACTTCTCTTCCAGCATGAGACGGGACGCCATTCGTACTGTCCCGCGCTGAAACAGAAGTCTCGTGGTGAGGCGGCGTCAGCCGTCGGCGAGGCGGACGCGGTACTCGGAGGGCGCGAAGCCGAGCACCGCGCGGAACTCGCGAGCGAGATGCGCGTGGTCGGCGTACCCGAACTCGGCCGCGATCGACGCGAGGTCGGCCGCCGGGTCGTTCCGCACCCGCTCCGCCGCCTCCTGCAGCCGGCGGCGTCGGACCATCGCCGCGGGAGGCAGACCCACGTAACGGTGCGCCATCCGCTGCAGAGTGCGCACCGACACGGCCAGCCGCGCGGCGGCCTGCTCCGGTGTGCGGACCTCGGGGTCGCCCATGAGCATGTCCGCCATGGCGTTCGCGTGCGCGCCCACCTCATCCGGCTCTCCGACGCGATCTGCCAGCCACTCGCTGAACGCGGTCACGGCGCGCTCCTGCCTGCCTGGCCCGCTCGCCATCGCCTGCGCGACGGATGCCTGCAGCTCGGATGCCGGGTACGCCGTCTCCCCGTCGCGCAGCGACGCCGGATCGTCGATCAGCCGACCGACCGCTGCGGGCCGCAACAGCGCGCCCACCGCCCAGCCGCGCCCGCGCAGTTCCCGGACACCCGCCCGGGTCGTGGCTCCGGCGAGCGTCACGACCGCGCCTTCGACCACGAGGTTGAGAGCCGGATAGCCGACGATCTCCTGCTGCGACACCTCCCCGGGGCCGAGATCCCATTCCGGGATCCAGAACCAAGCCACCGCGTGTGCCACCGCCGGCGGTGCCGGAAGCCGGCGGAAGTCGGGCAGCCGGCGGGGAAACAGGATGCCGCGGGTGGGCTCGACCATGGCTCCAGCCTACGAGGGCGCCGCTCTCCGGCATCCTGTCGCGAATCTTCAAGCCGACGGCCGCGACCGGTCCGTAGCGTCGGGGCCATGGAAGAGACACGGACGACCGGCGTGACCGGTCAGCACACCACCGATGGCAGGCCGAACTCGGCGACGTCGTTGACGCCGTTCCTCGCGGTGCCCGACGCCGCGGGGGCGATCGAGTTCTACCGCGACGTGTTCGGCGCGCGCGTGATCGACGTGACCGAGTTCGGCGGTGCGATCGCGCACGCCGACCTCGACTTCGGAGTCGGCCGGCTGCAGCTCGGAGAGCCGAGTCCGAAGTACCACCTGGTGCCGCCGCCCGCAGGCGAGGACGACTGCTATTCGATGGGGCTGTACGTCTCCGACGTGGACGCCGTGGTCGAGCGGGCCGTCACGGCGGGCGCCACCGTGCGCGAAGCGCCGTCGACCTTCGTCTCGGGCGACCGGTTCGCCAGCATCCGGGACCCGTTCGGGGTGCGGTGGTCGATCATGACCAGGGTCGAGGACATCTCCGACGAGGAGAGCGCCCGCCGTGTGGCGGAGTGGGCGGCATCCTTCTCGCAGGCACCGGCCGGCTCCTGACGCCCCCCCCCCCCCCCCCCCCCCCCCGGGGCGGGGGGGGGAAAAA
>NZ_JAPSLI010000001.1:115520-670021 GCF_031180975.1 Microbacterium sp.
GTGTCAAGACCCCGGGGCCGCCGCGCCCCCCGGGGGGGGGGGGGGGGGGCCGCCCCCCCCCCGGCCCCGGCGGCCCCCCCCCCCCCCCCCCCCCCCCCCCCCCCCCGGTGACGAGACTTCTCTTTCAGCACGAGACGGCACGCATGCCGGGCTGTCTCATGCTGGAAGAGAAGTCTCGCGGCTTAGGCGGGGGCGGGGGCGAGCGTCAGGTCAGGGGTTTGAGGTCGGAGGTGCCCGGGACGTCGCCGGCGCGCACCGACGCGAAGGCGGTGTAACCGTCGGCGGCGGCCCGCTCCAGCAGCCCCTTGAAGTTCTTGTTGCGACGCTCCAGGCGTACCCGCCCGCCGTCCGGCAGGGAGCGCAGCAGCGCCGCCTTGTGTGCCAGCAGCTCGGCGACCGGCACGTCGGCGTCGTGCACGAGGACGACGGCGGGTGCGGCATCCGCCTCCCGCTCGGCGACGAGGTCGACGATCCGCTCGAAGCCGATCGAGAAGCCGACCGCCGGCACCTGCTGGCCGAGGAACCGGCCGATCATGCCGTCGTAGCGGCCACCGCCGCCCAGCGAGTAGGCGACCGACGGGTGGGCGAGCTCGAAGATCGTGCCTGTGTAATACCCCATCCCGCGCACCAGGAACGGGTCGAACACGAGCGGGATCTCCCCCTCGGATGCCGTGGCGCGGGCGGCCGCGACGGCCTCTCCCAGCGCGACGAGGTGCCCGACGATGTGATCCGGCGCGTTCTCGGGCAGCGCCTTGCGGATCTGCCGCTCGCCGTACGTGTTGTACTCCATCGTCTGCGGCCGGGCGAGGAAGGCCGCGAAGGCGTCCACGGCGCCTTCTGAGCTGGGTCCCTGAGCCTGTCGAAGGGCACGCTCGCGCAGCTCGGCCGTCACGCCCTCCGCCCCGATCTTGTCGAGCTTGTCGATGGTGATCAGCACGCCGGGGCGTTCGTCCTCGGTGAACCCGAACGATTCCAGCATCCAGTCCAGCACCCGGCGGTCGTTCACCCGCACCTGCCCGCCCTCGAGACCGAGTGCGTCGAGGGTGTCCAGCGAGGCGGCGAGCAGCTCGGCCTCCGCGCGGGCCGAGTCGTCGCCCATGATGTCGATGTCGCACTGCACGAACTGGCGGTAGCGGCCCTTCTGCGGGCGCTCCGCGCGCCAGACCGGTCCGATCTGGATGGAGCGGAACACGGTGGGCAGCTGACCCCGGTTGCTGGCGTAGAAACGCGCCAGCGGCACCGTCAGGTCGTAGCGCAGGCCCAGATCCGAGAGTGCGGCGGGGTCGTCGGCGGCCTCGCGGATGGCATCCGCATCGAGCCCGCGGCGCAGGATGTTGTACGAGAGCTTCTCGTTGTCGCCGCCGATGCCGGCGTGCAGGCGGTCGTACTCCTCCACCACCGGCGTCTCGATCTCGTCGAAGCCGTGCGCGCGGTAGCGCTCGCGGATGACGGCGAGCACACGCTCGCGCCGGGCCTTGTCAGCGGGGAGGAAGTCGCGCATGCCGCGCGGCGGGTTCACGGTTGCCACCCGTCCATCTTCCCAGGTCGCTCCGCCCGGCCTCGAATCGCACGGGTCGGGCGACCACGGCCGTCACTGCTCGGCGGCGCGCACCTCGTCCTCGAGCCGGCGCAGCCGCTCGCGGAGCGCGCGCTCGGCGTCCCAGCCGTTCAGATGCGCCTGCGCGACGAGTGCGAGCAGTGCGTCGCCGAGCTCGGCCTCCGAGGCCGGAGCGGCGGGCTGCCCGGCCGGTGCGTCGACGACCCGCGCAGCGCGGCCGAGGAGCTTCTGCGCGAGAGCCAGAGCGGGCATTCCTCGCGGCACCCCGTCCAGCACGCTGCGCCGCTCGCGCTTCTCGGCGGCCTTCGCCGCGTTCCAGTGCACGAGCACTTCCTCGGGGGTGGTGGCCACGGCGTCGGCGAAGACGTGCGGATGCCGTCGCACCATCTTCTCGGTCAGCCCGCGGGCCACGTCGTCGATGTCGAACGGCGCCTCGGGGTCCTGCGCAGCGATGGCCGCGTGGAACAGCACCTGCCACAGCAGATCGCCGAGCTCCTCTCGGAGCTCGGCGCGAGAGCCGTTCTCGACCGCGTCGATCACCTCGTGCGCCTCTTCTACGAGGTACGGGACCAGGTCGCGGTGGGTGATCCGCTGCGACCACACGCACCGTTCCCGCACCGCCCTCATGGTCTCGGCGGCGTCGCGCAGCGGGTCGTGCTCCACGGGTGCGGTCATGTCGGCCCTCACTCGCTCGCAGCGGAGACCTGGCGGTACCAGCGTGCGCGGAGCGACACGAAGACCGCGGCGAGGGCGAGGGCGATCAGCGAGCCGCCCAGCACGCCGAGGATCGCCTGATCGCGGATGCCGGCGTCGTCGGCGAACGCCAGGTTCGCGAGCAGCAGCGACACGGTGAAGCCGATGCCGCCGAGCGTGCCCGCGGCGATGAGGTCGGCGAACACCAGCCCCGGCGCCGTGCCGCGAGGACGGATCAGCATGCTCACCCAGCCGAACAGCCCGATGCCGATGATCTTGCCGACGGGCAGCGCGATCACGATCCCCCAGAACGCCGGGGACAGCTCGCGCGGCGAGACCGAGGGGATGACCACGAACGCCGCGACGAACGCGAACACCGGCAGGATGAAGCCGTTCACGGTCGGCTCGAGGGCGTGCCGCACGCGTTCGGCCGGCACCGGCGCCATGACCAGCCCGAGCATCACGCCGGCGATCGTGGCGTGGATGCCCGATGCCGCTACGAGCCCCCAGGTGAGCACGCCGACCAGTCCCATGGTGACGGCGATCCCGAGGTGACCCGACGCGTGCAACCAGCGGCTCAGCAGCCAGAACACGGCGACGCAGACCACCGCGAGCAGGAACAGCAGCCAGTCGACGTCGTGCGCGAACAGCACGGCGATGAAGATGATCCCGATGATGTCGTCGAGGATGGCGAGAGCGAGCAGGAACACCCGCACTCCGGAGGGCAGGCCCCTGCCGAACATCGCCAGCACGCCGAGCGCGAAAGCGATGTCGGTGGCGGTGGGGATGGGCCAGCCACCGGCGGTCTCGGGTCCGCCCGCGATCATCAGGTAGACCGCGATCGGCACGATCACGCCGCCGGCCGCGGCGATGGCCGGCTGGACGGCCTTTCGCACCGAATTCAGTTCGCCGTGGGTCAGCTCGTGCCGCAGCTCGATCGCCACCACCAGGAAGAAGATCGCCAGCAGTCCGTCCGAGACCCAGTGCGCCACGGACAGGTCCAGGCCCGTGCCCGGGATCGCGATGTGCGCGTGCAGCACTGCGGCGAGCGCGTCGTGGGTGGGGATGTTCGCCAGCAGCAGACCGAGTCCGGCGGCGGCGAGCAGGAGGAACGCGGGGAACTGCTGACCGCGGAGAGGGTTGGCCGAGATGCGCATCTCCCCCATGCTAGGTGCACCCGGCGGTGCGGCGTCATGCGGGGAGGGGCCCCGGGCCGACCAGGTTAGTCTCGGAACGTGACCCCCGCACACTCCTTCACCGAGCCCACGAACACCGAGGCCATCCGCGTCATCACCCGCTTCGAGGCGTCGAACGGCATCCCCGATGCCATGCGCGCCGACGTGCGGATGCTGGGCGGGCTGCTCGGCCAGGTCCTGCGCGAGTCCGGTACGCCGGGCCTGTTCGAGGACGTCGAGCGTCTGCGCCTGGCTGCCATCCAGGCCGCGGATGCCGAGAGCGACGAGGCCTTCGAGCGCGCCGCCGCCATCGCCGAGTCGTTCACGATCGAACGAGCCGACGAGGTCGCCCGCGCCTTCACCTGCTACTTTCACCTGGTGAACCTCGCCGAGGAGCACCAGCGCGTGCGGGTGCTGCGTGAGCGCGCCGGCCGGCCCGATTCGTCGTCTCGCTCGTCGACGCGGATGCCGGACACCGTCGCCAGCGCGTTCGCGCAGCTGCGCGACGAGGTCGGCGAGGACGAGGCAGAGCGCCGGCTGCGCGGCCTCCGCTTCCACCCCGTCTTCACCGCGCACCCCACCGAGGCCCGCCGTCGGGCGGTGTCGAGCAGCATCCGGCGCCTGTCCGAGCTGCTCACTCAGCACGACACGGCCAGCGAAGGCGGCGCCGAGCAGCGCCGCGCGCGGCGGCGGATGCTGGAGGAGATCGACACGCTGTGGCGCACCGCGCCGCTGCGCGCGCAGAAGCCGACGCCCACCGACGAGGTGCGCACCGTGATGGGCGTGTTCGACGAGACCCTGTTCACCACGGTCCCGCACGTGTACCGGCGGATCGACGACGCACTCCGCGGCGAGGCGTCGGGTGCCAGCGCGCCGGTCGTCCCGGCATTCGTGCGCATCGGCTCGTGGGTCGGCGGCGACCGGGACGGGAACCCGTTCGTGACGGCATCCGTCACCAGGGAGGCGGCCGACATCGCGGCCGACCACGTGTTGCGCGGCCTGGAGCGCGCCCTCGACCGCATCGGCCGCACCCTCACCCTCGACGTCGAGAGCACCCCGCCCAGCGGCGAGGTGGAGGAGCTGTGGCGGCGTTTCGAGCAGGCCGAGCCCGGCCTCGCGGCCGACATCGCCAAGCGCTCGCCCGGTGAGCCGCACCGCCGGCTGGTGCTGTCGTTCGCGCACCGCGTGCATGCCACGCGCGTCGGCGCGTCGGGCGGGTACGGCGCCCCTGAGGAACTGATCGATGAGCTGCGCACGGTGCAGCGCTCGCTGGTCGCCGCTGGCGCACCGCGGCACGCGTTCGGCGGCCTGCAGCACCTCATCTGGCAGGTGGAGACGTACGGCTTCCACCTCACCGAGCTCGAGGTCCGCCAGCACTCCAAGGTGCACGCGCAGGCGCTCGCCGAGATCGAGGCGGGCGGCCCGCTCAGCGCCCAGACCGAGGAGGTGCTGGAGGTGTTCCGCGCCATCGCGGACATCCAGCGCCGGTACGGTCTGCGCGCCGCCGGGCGCTACGTGGTGTCGTTCACCCAGTCCGCCGCCGACCTGGCCGCCGTCCACACCCTGGCGCGGCACGCGCTCGGCGACGACGCCCCGGTGCTGGACGTCGTGCCGCTGTTCGAGACGTTCGCCGACCTGCAGGCGGCCCCCGGCATCCTGGCCGAGGCGGTGCAGTTCCCGCAGTTCCGGGCCCGGATGGCCGAGACCGGCAACCGCCTCGAGGTCATGCTCGGCTACTCCGACTCGTCGAAGGACGTCGGACCCGTGGCCGCGAACCTGGCGCTCTACGAAGCACAACGCAAGATCGCGCAGTGGGCGAAGGAGTCGGGCATCGAGCTCACCCTGTTCCACGGCCGGGGCGGGGCCCTCGGGCGCGGCGGCGGGCCGGCGAACTCGGCGATTCTCGCCCAGCCGCCGCACTCGGTCGACGGGCGGTTCAAGCTCACCGAGCAGGGCGAGGTGATCTTCGCCCGCTACGGCGAGCCGGCGATCGCGATGCGCCACATCGACCAGGTCGCGGCCGCCACCCTGCTGGCATCCTCGCCGACCGTGGAGCAGCGCACCAGCGGCGCGGCAGAGCGCTACGCCGAGATCGCGCGCATCATGGACGCCGCATCGCGGGAACGGTTCTTCTCCCTCGTGCGCGCCGACGGGTTCGCCCCGTGGTTCGCGACCGTCACGCCTCTCGAGGAGATCGGGCTGCTCGCGCTCGGTTCGCGCCCTGCCCGACGCGGACTCTCGGTGGAGTCGCTGGAGGACCTCAGGGCGATCCCGTGGGTGTTCGCGTGGACGCAGGCGCGCATCAATCTGGCCGGCTGGTTCGGTCTGGGCTCGGCGCTGGAGGCCGTCGGCGACGAGCCGGCCCTCCGCGAGGCGTACCGGGAATGGCCACTGCTGCGCACCATGATCGACAACGTCGCGATGAGCCTGGCGAAGACGGACGAACGCATCGCGCGCCGCTACCTCCAGCTCGGCGACCGCGACGATCTCGCGCAGCTTGTGCTCGACGAGCTGCAGCTCACGACGCGATGGGTCGTCAGCCTCACCGGCGGCGAGCAGCTGCTGCAGAACAAGCCGATCCTGCAGCGCGCCGTGCAGCTGCGCACGCCGTACGTCGACGCCCTGTCGCTGTTGCAGCTGCGGGCCCTGCGCGCCCTGCGATCGCAGGCTGAGGAGCCCGCCGAGGACCCCGAACTGCAGCGCCTGCTGCTGCTCTCGGTGAGCGGCGTCGCGGCCGGACTGCAGAACACCGGCTGATCGTCGGCCGTGCGGCCCCGGCGGATCGTGCCGCTAAAGTGAGTACCCGCGCCCATCCGGCGAAGCACTGCGCGACACGATCGCCTCCTTCAATCCCCCGTTTCAGAAAGCTTCCCGCGTGACCGACACCATCGCCGACTTCCATCCGCTCACCGCTCCCGTTCAGCCCGTCTTCGACACCGTGCGCACCCGCAGTGCGCACGAGCCGGAGTTCCACCAGGCCGTGCACGAGGTGCTGCACTCGATCGGGCCCGTGCTCGACGCGCACCCGGAGTACGTCGAGAACGGCGTGCTGGAGCGACTGGTCGAGCCGGAGCGGCAGATCATCTTCCGGGTGCCGTGGATCGACGATGCCGGGCGCCTGCAGGTCAACCGCGGTTTCCGCGTGCAGTTCTCGTCGGTGCTGGGCCCGTACAAGGGCGGCCTGCGCTTCCACCCGTCGGTGAACCTGTCGATCATCAAGTTCCTCGGCTTCGAGCAGATCTTCAAGAACGCGCTCACCGGCCAGGGCATCGGTGGCGGCAAGGGCGGGTCGGACTTCGACCCGCACGGCAAGAGCGACGCCGAGGTGATGCGCTTCTGCCAGTCGTTCATGAACGAGCTGTACCGCCACCTCGGCGAGCACACCGACGTCCCCGCCGGCGACATCGGCGTGGGTGGGCGCGAGATCGGCTTCCTGTTCGGCCAGTACCGCAAGATCACCAACCGCCACGAGTCGGGCATGTTCACCGGCAAGGGCACCGGCTGGGGCGGCGCCGAGGTGCGCACCGAGGCCACCGGGTACGGCGCGGTGTTCTTCGCCGAGGAGATGCTGGGCGTGCACGGCGAGTCCCTGGACGGCAAGCGCGTGGGCGTCTCCGGCTCGGGCAACGTGGCGATCTACGCGATCCAGAAGGCGCAGCAGCTCGGGGCGACCGCAGTCACGGCATCCGACTCCTCCGGCTACATCCTCGACGAGGATGGTGTCGACGTCGACCTGCTCCGGCAGATCAAGGAGGTCGAGCGCGGCCGCATCGTCGAGTACGCCCGCCGCAAGCCGACGGCGCGGTTCGTCGAGGGCGGCAGCGTCTGGGAGGTGCCGGTCGACATCGCGGTGCCGTCGGCCACGCAGAACGAGGTCAGCGAGGACGACGCCGAGGCCCTGATCGCCAACGGCGTGCGCGCCGTGTCGGAGGGCGCGAACATGCCGTGCGTGCCGGAGGCCGTCGAGGCGTTCCAGAGCGCCGGCGTGCTGTTCGCCCCCGGCAAGGCCGCAAACGCCGGCGGCGTGGCGACCTCCGCGCTGGAGATGAGCCAGAACGCGTCGCGTCAGCGGTGGAGCTTCGACGCCAGCGAGCGCAAGCTGCGCGAGATCATGGCCGACATCCACGACGCGTCGTTCCGTGCCGCAGAGCGCTACGGCTCGCCGGGCGACTACGTCGCAGGCGCCAACATCGCCGGCTTCGAGCGCGTCGCGGCCGCGATGCTGGCCCAGGGCGTGATCTGACCCGTCATCCGGCATCCGTCGCGAAGTGCCGTCGTCCCGCTGGGATCTCGGCACTTCGTGACGGATGGAGGAGCGGATGCCTCAAAGCTGGCGGTCGGCGGCGTGCCGCGCCAGCGACGACCCGTACCGCTCAGTGAGCTGCACCATCAGGTCGGGCGTCTCCCGGTCGACGCCGAAGACATGGCCGGGGAAGTCCAGCTCGGGTTCCGCCGCGGCGATCTCCTCGGCCTGATCCGGCGAGAACAGCCGCACCGGATCGCCCACGGCGACCCAGCCGATCGGCAGCACGGTCCCTTCCGGCAGCACGGCACGGCGCATCACGATCGCGTTCACGCGGATCTCGCAGTGCGCACCGACCAGCGCGCCGTTGAACACCCGGGCGCCCGAGGCGAAGAACACCTCCTCGCCGACGGTCGCGCCCGCGATGCTCGCGAGGGTTCCGATGAGGGTGTGGTCGCCGATGTGCACGGCGTTCGCCGCGGTGGCCCTGATCAGCGCGTTCTCCATCACGATGACGTGCTCGCCGAGGGTGATCGGTCCGCCCTCCGCGGTGATCACGGCGCCGTGCAGCACCTGGCAGTTCGGCCCGATCTCGACGTCGCCGGAGATCACGGCGGTCGGGGCGACGACGGCGGTGTCGTGGATCCGGGGCCGAGCCCCGAGGTGCTCGTACAACATGCCGCCAGACTAGTCCCGCCCGATAGCCCGTGCGCAGTCTTTCTGGCGTGCGGTGTTTCTGGCGTGCGCGTGCGGAGTGCGCGTGACGAATCCCGGATCGACCGGCGCATGCCCGGCGTGTCGCGCGGCGACACGCCGTCGGGCGCGCATGTCGTCCGGGATCTCCGCCACCCGGTATCCCGGGGTCGGCGCCGAGGGCTCCCGCACCACGTGCGCTGCAGATTCCGGCATCCGCGCCACCGATCGATGCAGCGGATGCCGGAAACTGGCGCAGACACGTGACGACGAGCCCGACGGATGCCGGAAACTGGCGCACACGCGCGACGCCCAGCGCGGCGGATTCCGCCGTCTACGCGGTCGTCTTGACGGGCTCCGGGAACAGCGCGGTGAACAGGTTCCCGACCCACTCCAGCAGGTCCGGGCCGTCCGGGCCGGGCATCGGCACGACCAGGGCCTCTCCCCCGCCGACCAGCTTCGCCTTCGGGTACAGCCGCTGCAGACGCACCTTCATGGAGTCCTCGAAGCGCGCCGGGGCGACCCGCAGGTTCGACCCCATCGCCACCACGTCGGTGAGACCCGCGCGCGCGGCCCGGCGCCGCAGGCGCGCCACCTTCACCAGGGTCACGACCTCCTCCGGCGGCGTGCCGTACCGGTCGGTGAGCTCCTCCACCACCAGGTCGATCGCGTCGTCCGCCGCGGATGCCGTGGCCGACGACGACAGCTTCTGGTAGGCCTCCAGGCGCAGCCGTTCGCTGTCGATGTAGTGCTCGGGGATGCGCGCATCCACCGGCAGTTCCAGACGCAGCTCGGCATCCGTCGCGGTGTCCTCGCCGCGGAAGGTCGCCACGGCCTCGCCGATCATCCGCAGGTACAGGTCGAAGCCGACGCCCGCGATGTGGCCGGCCTGCTCCGCGCCGAGCAGGTTGCCCGCGCCGCGCAGCTCGAGGTCCTTCAGCGCCACCTGCATGCCGGAGCCGAGGTCGTTGTTCACCGCGATGGTCTGCAGCCGGTCGGCGGCCGTCTCGGACAGGGGCCTCATGTCGTCGTACAGGAAGTACGCGTACGCGCGCTCGCGTCCGCGGCCGACGCGTCCGCGCAGCTGGTGCAGCTGCGACAGACCGTACTTATCAGCGCGGTCGATGATGATCGTGTTGGCGTTGGAGATGTCCAGGCCGGTCTCGATGATCGTGGTGGACACCAGCACGTCGTACTTGCGCTCCCAGAAGTCGTCGACGACCTGCTCCAGCTGGTGCTCGCCCATCTTGCCGTGCGCGACCGCGATGCGCGCCTCCGGCACGAGTTCGGCGAGTTCCGCGGCCACGCGCTGGATCGACTGCACCCGGTTGTGCACGAAGAACACCTGTCCCTCGCGGAGGATCTCCCGGCGGATCGCCGCCGCGATCTGCTTGTCGCTGCGCGGCCCGACGAACGACAGGATCGGATGCCGGTCCTCCGGCGGCGTCTGGAGGGTGGACATCTCCCGGATGCCGGTGACCGCCATCTCCAGGGTCCGCGGGATCGGCGTGGCGCTCATCGCCAGGATGTCGACGTTGGTCTTCAGCTTCTTCAGGGCGTCCTTGTGCTCGACGCCGAACCGCTGCTCCTCGTCGATGATGAGCAGGCCGAGGTCCTTGAACCGCACCTGCTCGGTGAGGATGCGGTGCGTGCCGATCACCATGTCGATCGAACCGTCCAGCAGACCCTGCACCACCTGGCGGGCCTCCTTGTCGGTCTGGAAGCGCGACAGCGAGCGCACCTTCACCGGGAACCCGGCGAAACGCTCGGTGAACGTCTCCAGGTGCTGCTTCACGAGCAGCGTGGTCGGCACCAGCATGGCGACCTGCTTGCTGTCCTGGATGGCCTTGAACGCTGCGCGCACGGCGACCTCGGTCTTACCGAACCCGACGTCGCCCGACAGCAGCCGGTCCATCGGGATCGGCCGCTCCATGTCGGCCTTGATCTCGTCGATGGTCTGCAGCTGGTCGGGGGTCTCCGCGAACGGGAACGCCTCCTCCAGCTCTCGCTGCCACGGGGTGTCCGGTCCGAACGCGTGCCCCTTGGCGCTCATCCGCGCCGAGTAGAGCTTGACCAGCTCGACGGCGATGTCGCGCACCGCCTTGCGCGCCCTGCCCTTGGCCGCGGCCCAGTCGCTGCCGCCCATCTTCGACAGGGTCGGCGCCTCGCCGCCGACGTACTTCGACAGCAGATCGAGCTGGTCGGTGGGCACGAACAGCTTGTCGCCCGGATAGCCGCGCTTGGACGGCGCATACTCCAGCACCAGGTACTCGCGGGTCGATTTCACGGCATTGCGGCCGCCGCTGGACACCTCGCGCTTGGTCAGTTCCACGAACCGGCCGATGCCGTGCGTGGTGTGCACGACGAAGTCGCCGGGCTTCAGCTGCAGCGGGTCGACGACGTTGCGGCGGCGGGATGCGAGCTTCTTGACGACGCGCTGGTCGCCGCCGATCGTGCGCCCGTAGAACTCGTTGTCGGTGAGCACCGCCAGCCGGGCGTCCGCGACCTGGAAGCCGGACTCGACCGACCCGGTGACGAGGGTGGCGACACCCGCCTCGGGCGCCTCAGCGAGGTCGTCGACCATGCGCGCGGCGATGCCGCGGTCGCTGAGCACGTCGCGGGCGCGTTCCACCAGTCCGTGCCCCGACGCGATGACGACGACGCGCCAGCCCTCCCGCAGCCGCCCGTCGACGAACGAGATCGCCCCGTCGACGTTGCCGTGGAAGGACGGGATGATGGACGCGCCGAGGTTCGCGGCATCCGCGTCGTCGATGGCGAAGGGGCTCAGCCGCCACCACACGCCGTCACGGTCGCGGACGATCTCCCGCAGCCGCGCGATGGAGAGGAAGTCGCCGGCGCCGAGGTCGATGGGCGCGGACGCCCCCGAGGTCGCCGCGCTCCACGCCGCGTCCAGGAACTCGCGGTTCGTCTCGCCCAGGTTCTGTGCGCGCGCACTGGCCCGCTCCGGGTCGACGACCGCGGCGGCCGTCCCCTCGGGCAGGTACTCGGCGAGGCTCACGAGCGGCCCGGCGACGGCGGGGAGCAGCGACTCCATACCCTCCACGGGGATCCCCTGGGCCATCTTCTCCAGCATCCCGGAGATCGCGGGGAAGCCGCCGACGAGCTGCGCGGCGCGCTCGCGCACCTCGGGGGTGAGCAGCAGCTCCCGGCTGGCGGGCAGCTCGACGACGTCGATGTCGCCGGGCAGCGAGCGCTGGTCGGCGACCGAGAACGCGCGGATCTGGTCGATCTCGTCGCCGAAGAACTCCACCCGCACCGGGTGATCGGCTGTCGGCGGGAAGACGTCGAGGATGCCGCCGCGCACCGCGAACTCGCCGCGCCGCGACACCATGTCCACCCGGGAGTACGCCCGTTCGACGAGGCTCTCCACGGCCTGCTCGAGTTCGGTGCCGCGTACTCCGACGCGCAGCTCGAGAGGAGCCGCGTCGCCGAGGTTCGCCGCCAGCGGCTGCAGGGCCGCGCGGACCGATGCGACGACGACGAGCGGGCGGCTGCCGTCCCACGTGGCGATGCGGCGAAGCGTCTCCAGGCGGCGGCCGACGGTGTCGGGGCTGGGGCTGAGCCGCTCGTGCGGCAGCGTCTCCCAGGCGGGGAAGGTCAGGATCTCGGCGTCGGCGAGGTAGCTGCCGAACGCCGCGGCGACGGTCTCGGCCCGGCGTCCGGTCGGGGTGACGACGAGAGCGGATGCCGGCAGGCCGGCCTGTCCGCGCCGCTCCAGGAGCCCGGCGATGACGGGCACGTCGAGTCCGTCCACGACGGAGATGTCGGCGTCGGTCTTTGCCCAGGCGAGCGCGTCACGGTACAGGTTCGCCTCTTCCAAGGCGCGCAGAATCCCCGGAACAGTCACCGGACGAGTCTAGTCACCACCGCCGACACGGGGGCTGCGGGTGCGACGGAAACCATCGGCGGCGAGGATCGCGAGTGCGACGGCGAGGATGCCGTACACGATCAGGTCCGCGCCTTGCATGCGCTCCCCCAGCAGCAGCGCCACCACCACCAGCAGGACCGGCTCCGCGTAGCTGAGCAGCCCGAACACCGGCATCGACAGCATCGAGGATGCCGCCAGGTACAGGGTCATCGCCAGGGCGCTGGCGAAGCCGATGCCGAGCAGGGCCGCCAGTTCCGCGCCGGGCAGCGGTCCGGGTGCGGCGGTGGCGAGGAACAGCACCGCGACCGGCAGCATCGCGGCCGTCTCCGCGCCGAACACGATCGGCGCGTCGAGGCCGAAGCGCTGGCGCAGCACGAAGTAGAGGGTGTACGGGATGCAGATCACCAGCGTGACCCAGGACAGCTCCGGTGTCCCGGCGAGCTTCACGGCGACGGCGACCGCCGCCATGGCCACCACGAGCCACTGCATCCGGCTGACGTGATGGCGCATCAGGAACCGCCCGCCCAGCACGAGGCAGATCGGCAGCAGCAGGTAGCCGAGCGAAGCGTCCAGCGCGTGGCCGTGCATGGGCGCCCACATGAACAGCCACAGCTGCACGCCCACGATGCCGGCCAACAGGAGCGCGAGCAGCGGCATCCACCACCGCGAGCGCAGCCGTCGCCACAGCACCAGCAGCGCGAGCCGCGCCCCGGGGTGGACCAGCGCGGCGGCATAGCACAGCAGCGTGATGAGCACCCGCCACGCGAACACCACTTCCGCGGACGACGAGACCAGCCCGGCGAGGTAGAAGATGCCGCCGAACAGCGCCGACGCGATCAGTGAGACGGCCACGCCACGCGGCGATGAGTGCTGCACCGGCACGGCCGTCCTCCTTGGTCGTCACGGCCGGCGGCCGCTGTACGGACAAGCCTACGCGGCGGCGGGAGGGGTACCGCTCACTACGCTGGTGCGATGCGCCCCGTGACCCTGCACACCGAACGGCTCGTCCTCAGCATCCCCACCGGCGACGACGTGGATGCGATCACGGCCGCCTGTCAGGATCCGGAGGTGCCGCGCTGGACCACCGTGCCGAGCCCGTACACCCGCGAACACGGCGAGGAGTTCGTCGAGAAGGTCGCAGCGTGGTGGGACGAGGGAGCGGAGACCGTGTGGGCGGTCCGCCGCGACGGCGAGCTCGCCGGCATGATCGGGCTGCACCGCATCACCGAGCACCCGCACGGCGGCGACGCGGAGATCGGCTACTGGGGCGTCGCGCGGTTCCGCGGTCAGGGCGTGATGACCGAGGCAGCCCACGCGGTGGTGAAATGGGCGTTCGGCGAGCTCGGGCTGGTGCGGTTGGGCTGGCGGGCGGTCGTCGGCAACGTGCCGTCTGCGCGCACCGCGCGCGCCGTCGGATTCCGCTACGAGGGGACGCTGCGGCAGGGGCTCACCAGCCCGCGCGGCCGGGACGACGGCTGGATCGGCGGCCTGCTGGCATCCGACGACCGCACCCCGGTCGACTGGCCGGTGCTGTCCTGACTCGAACCGGCCCGGGTCGTTCCCGAAGTCGGATGCCGGTGGCAGGATGAACCCATGCCGGAGATGCCGGAGGTCCAAGGCCTGGTCGACTTCCTGTCCGCCCGCGCGACGGGACGCACCATCACGCGCGTCAGCGTGGGCGCGATCGCGGCGCTGAAGACGTTCGACCCGCCCGTGCACGCGCTGCAGGACGCCACGGTGACCGCTGCGGCCCGGTACGGGAAGTTCGTCGACCTGGCGTGCGGCGACGGCCTGCACCTGGTCTTCCACCTCGCCAAGGCCGGCTGGCTGCGCTGGTACGACGAGCTGCCGAAGACCCTCATCCGCCCCGGCAAGAGCCCGATCGCCGTCCGTGTCGCGTTGAACGACGGGTCCGGGTTCGACCTCACCGAGGCCGGCACCAAGAAGTCGCTCGCGGTGTACGTCGTCCGCGACCCGCAGGAGGTCCCCGGCATCGCTCGGCTCGGACCCGACCCGCTCGACCCGGGGTTCACGCGGGAGGCGTTCGGCGGGATGCTGGCAGGCAAGCGCACCCAGATCAAGGGGCTGCTGCGGGATCAGGCAGTGATCGCGGGGATCGGCAACGCGTACTCCGATGAGATCCTGCACGCGGCGAGGATGTCGCCGTACGCGATCGCCGCCAACCTGGCCGAAGACGACGTCGACCGGCTCTACGAGGCGATGCAGACGACGCTGACGGATGCCGTGAAGGCCGCCTCCGGCAAGCCGCCCGCCGATCTGAAGGACGCCAAGCGCGCCGGCTTCCGCGTGCACGCCCGGCGGGGCGAGGCGTGCCCGGTGTGCGGGGACACCGTCCGCAGCGTGTTCTTCGCCGACCGTTCGCTGGAGTACTGCCCCACCTGCCAGACGGGCGAGAAGCCCCTCGCCGACCGCCGGCTGTCCAGGCTGCTGAAGTGATCGACGGCGCCTTCCGCATGCACGGGAATGAAAACCGATCCCGCGCGTTGAGTACACTCGGAGCATCAACGTGCTCCGGGGTCGGTGAGAATCCGAACCGGCGGTGACAGTCCGCGAACGCCTGCCACAGGCGCCGATCCGGTGGAAATCCGGAACCGACGGTGATGCGAGCAACCGCTCGCTAGTCCGGATGAGAGGCAGCACGCAGCGCGACCGCGCTCGTTCGGCGATCCCCGGAGCCTCGACGGAGGACGACGGATGACAGTGACCGGGGCCGAACGCGACGCCATGTCGCGTGCGCTGGCGCTCGCACTGCACGGACCGCGCGGCGTCAACCCGCAGGTCGGGGCCGTCATCCTGTCCCCTGCCGGCGAGATCCTCGCCGAGGGCTGGCACCGCGGCGCGGGCACCCCGCATGCCGAGGTCGACGCACTCTCTCGGCTTGCCCCCGACCAGGCACGGGGTGCGACGGCCGTCGTCACCCTTGAGCCGTGCAATCACACCGGGCGCACCGGGCCGTGCGCGCAGGCCCTGATCGATGCCGGCATCGCCCGCGTGGTGTACGCGTTGGACGACCCCGGCGCGGCGTCCGGCGGCGGAGCCGATCGTCTGCGCGCCGCGGGCGTCGACGTGGTCGCGGGCGAGCAGGCCGGCGACGCGCACGCGGTCATCGCGGACTGGCTCGAGGTGCAGCGCCTGGGCCGCCCGCATGTCATCGTCAAGTGGGCGCAGAGCCTCGACGGCCGCGCCGCGGCATCCGACGGCAGCAGCCAGTGGATCACCGGACCCGCCGCACGGGCCGACGTGCACCGCCGCCGGGCGCAGGCCGACGCCATCGTCGTCGGCACCGGCACCGTCCTCGCCGACGACCCCGCGCTCACCGCGCGCGACGGCGAGCGTCTACTGCCCGTTCAGCCCGTCCCCGTCGTGATCGGGACGCGCCCGGTGCCGACGGAGGCGGCACTGCGGCGGCATCCGCACGCCCCGCTGCTCTACCCGCACCACGACCTTGCCGCAGTGCTCGCCGACCTGCGCGAGCGGGGCATCCAGACCGTGTTCGTGGAGGGCGGGCCCACGCTGGCCAGCGCGTTCATCGCCGCAGGCCTCGCCGATACGATCCTCGCCTACATCGCCCCCGTGCTGCTCGGCGGCGACCGGCTCGCGCTCACCGACATCGGCGTCACCACCATCGCCGACGCCCGCCGCCTCACCGTCGCCGAGTGGCTGCCGCTCGGCGAGGACCTGCTCGCGATCGCACACCCCGCCGGACGGGAAGAAGGAGCCTGATGTTCACCGGAATCATCGAGGAGATCGGCGAGATCGCCGCCATCACCCCCGCGGGTGACGGCTGGCGGCTCACCGTCCGCGCACCGAAGGCGGCATCCGACGCCGTACACGGTGAGTCGATCGCCGTGTCCGGCGTGTGCCTCACTGTCGTCGACTCCACCGCCGACACCTTCGCCGCCGACGTCATGAAGCAGACGCTCGACGTCTCGGCTCTGGGAGACGTCGCCGTCGGCTCGCGCGTCAACATCGAGAAGGCGATGCCGGTGGGCGCGCGCCTGGGCGGACACATCGTGCAGGGCCACGTCGACGGCGTCGGCGTCGTGCAGGAGGTGCGCCCCGGCGACCAGTGGCGCGTGCTGCGCATCGGCATGCCCGCCGACCTCGCCCCGCTCGTGGTCGACAAGGGCTCGATCAGCGTCGCAGGCACGTCGCTCACGGTCAGCGCCGTCAGCCCCGCACCTTCGCACGGCGCGGGCGTCCAGGCGAGCGCGCACTGGTTCGAGGTGTCGCTGATCCCCGAGACCCTGGAAACCACCACCCTCGGCGCCCTCGCCCCCGGCGACCGCGTCAACCTCGAGACCGACGTCCTCGCCCGACACGTGGAGCGCCTCCTCGCGTTCCGCACCGCTCCGGAAGGAGGCTCCCGATGAGCCTTGCCACCATCCCCGAGGCCCTCGACGCGCTGCGCGCCGGCCGGCCCATCATCGTCGCGGACGACGAGAACCGCGAGAACGAGGGCGACGTGATCCTGTCGGCCGAGCTCGCCACCCCCGAGACGGTCGCCTGGCTGGTGCGCTGGTCGTCGGGCTTCATCTGCGCGCCGATGCCCGCCGACCTTGCCGACAGCCTGAACCTGCCGCCGATGGTCGAGACGAACGAGGACGCCCGCTCCACCGCGTACACGGTGAGCGTGGATGCCGCCGAGGGCATCACCACCGGCATCAGCGCCGCCGACCGGGCCCGCACCCTCAACGTGCTCGCCGACCCGAACTCGACCGCCACCAGCATCATCCGCCCCGGACACGTGCTCCCGCTGCGCGCCGTGGACGGCGGCGTGCGCGAACGCAGCGGCCACACCGAGGCGGCGGTCGAGCTCATGCGCCTCGCCGGACTGCATCCGGTCGGCGCGATCGCCGAGGTCGTGGCGGACGACGGCAGCATGATGCGCCTGCCTGGCCTGATGGAGCTCGGCGAGCGCGACAACGTCCCGGTCATCACCATCGAACAGCTCATCGCGTACCTGAACGTGCACGAACCGCTGGAGCCGAAGGCCCCCCGCTCGCACCCGCGCCGCCGCGTCAGCCTGCGCGCCGACGCCACCGTGCCCACCGAGCACGGCACGTTCCGCTTCCTGGCGTACAAGGACCGCGTCACGGGCACCGATCACATCGCGGTCGTCTCCGGCGAGCCGGGCGAAACGTCGCTGGTTCGGGTGCACTCGGAGTGCCTGACCGGCGAGGCGTTCGGATCGCTGAAGTGCGAATGCGGCCCGCAGCTGCAGGCCGCGCTGGACGCGATCGAACAGGACGGCGGCGTTGTGATCTACATGCGCGGCCACGAGGGTCGCGGCATCGGCTTGATCAACAAACTCCGCGCGTACAGCCTGCAGGAGGACGGCCTCGACACGGTCGACGCCAACCTCGCCCTCGGCCTTCCCGCCGACGCCCGCGAGTACGCCGCTGCGGCCGGCATCCTCGCCGACCTGGGCATCTCGAAGGTGCGCCTGCTGACGAACAACACCGACAAGGTGAGCAAACTGCGCGAGCTCGGCCTGGACGTCGTCGAGCAGGTGCCGCTGATCGTGGGCGTCGGCCCCAACAACCACCAGTACCTCGAGACCAAGCGTGACCGCATGGGCCACATCATCGGCGAGACCGAGTTGGCCGAGGCGCTCGCACAGCGAAAGGATCGCGCATGAGCGGCGCGGGAGCACCGAAGCAGGGCGACATCGACGCGAAGGGCATGCGGGTCGTGGTGGTCGCCGGCACCTGGCATGAAACCATCACGGACGGGCTCATCGCCGGCGCGCAGCATGTGCTCGACGAGGCCGGTGCGTCGCACTCGCTGGTGCGGGTGCCGGGGTCGTTCGAGCTCGCCGTCGCCGCGCAGGCGGCGTTCGCGGGCGGCGCGGACGCGGTGGTCGCGCTCGGCGTGATCATCCGCGGCGGAACCCCGCACTTCGAGTACGTCTCGTCGGCGACCACCGACGGCCTCACCCGGGTGTCGCTGGATGCCGGGAAGCCGGTCGGCTTCGGGGTGCTCACCCTCGACGACGAGAAGCAGGGCCTCGACCGGGCGGGGCTGCCCGGCTCGAAGGAGGACAAGGGCGCGGAGGCGGCGGATGCCGCGCTGCGCACCGCTCTGGTGGTCCGCGAACTCCACGCCTGACCCGTCGCGGTCGTTGAGGGCGCCCGCTTTCGTAGTCGTTGAGCGAGCACGCGCGCAGCGCGAGCGAGACGAAACAGGCTATGAAGCCGTAGTGCCGCGCGGGAGGGCCACGGGATACGCTGAGGGCATGGAGACCCTGCGCCAGATCGTCGTGTTCGTCCACCTCATCGGCTTCGCCACGCTGTTCGGCGCGTGGGCGGTCGAAGCGTTCGGAGGTCAGCGCCGCTTCACCCGCCTGATGCAGATCGGCCTCGCGATCGCCGGCGTGGCCGGGCTCATCCTGGCGGCCCCGTGGGGCCTGGCCGAGGGCGCCGACATGAACTACGCCAAGATCGGCACCAAGCTCGTCGTGCTCCTGATCATCGGGGCGCTGCTCGGCATCGGCTCCGCCCGTCAGCGCCGGGGGGACGCGGTCGCTCCGGCACTGTTCTGGGGCGTCGGCGTGCTCACCCTGCTGAACGCCGGCATCGCCCTGCTCTGGGGCTGACTCAGGCGTCCGACAGGTACTCCAGCTGCGCGCGTGCGGACGCCTCCGCCGCGAACCGGATCCGCCCGTCGACCTCCGGGTAGACCACGTCCACGACCGCGCTGACCGTGTCGTCGTCCGCCGAGGCCGCCCGTCCCAGGGTGCGCAGCGCGGCTTCGATCTCGTCCAGCCGCGCGCGGCGATGCGCGAGCAGCTCGTCGCATATCGCCCGCAGGCTGGGCAGCCGCTCGCCGTGAGCGGGGAGCACCGTCACATCGCCGAGCGCCCGCAGCCGCTCGAGGGTACCGAGGTAGTCCCCCAGCGTGCCGGTGTCGGCGATCACCGTGGTGCCCCGCCCGAGGATGGTGTCGCCGGTGAGCACGCTGGTCCCCTCGTCGTCGCGCAGCACGAAGCACACCGAGTCGGCGGTGTGTCCCGGGGTGGCGAGCACCTCGATCCGGCATCCGCCTGCCTCGATCGCCTCGCCGTCGGCGAGCGGCTCCGCCTCGGCGACCAGTGCGCGGTCCGCCGCCCGCACCGGCGCCCCCGTGCGCTCGTGCAGGGCCGTGGCCGCTTCGACGTGGTCGAGATGGTGATGGGTGAGCAGGATGAGCTCGACCGGCCCGACCGCCAGTACGCGGTCCAGATGCGCGTCGTCCGCCGGCCCGGGGTCGACCACGACCGCGGACGGCGACGACGGATGCCGGATCACCAGCGTGTTCGTGCCGTCGAGCGTCATCGGACCCGGGTTCGGTGCCAGCACCCGCGTGACGAGCGAGCCCCATCGGTCGGTTCTGTCCGTCATCCCGGCGTCCTTCCTCGTCTGCCGCGGCTTCGCCTGCCAGCATAGGCGTCGGGTCCGCACCGAACGGCCCGCATCGGATCCAAGGAGGCATGGTGGAGTTCGGCGACTGGCGGCCGCACACGGTCCGCAGCCAGGAGACGGTCGACGCGACGCGAGTGGCGGGTCTGGCCGCGATCCTCGACGACGGCCTGCCCGCGCCTGAGACCGGCGAGCCGCTGCCCGCGTTGTGGCACTGGGTGGCGCTGCCGCGCTGGGCCGGCTCGGGCGAGCTCGGTGTCGACGGGCACCCGCGACGCGGCGGGCTCCTGCCGCCCGTCGATCTGCCGCGCCGGATGATCGCCGGTGGCGAGGTGACGATGTACCGCCCGCTCCGCGTCGGCGAGACCGTGCGGCGCGAGTCGCACGTCACCGCCGTACAGCGCAAGCACGGCAGGTCCGGTCCCTTCGTCCTCGTCTCGGTCGGCACCCGCATCGCGGGCGAGGACGGCGATTCTGCGCTCACCGAACGTCTCGACCTCGTCTACCGCGAAGCGCCGCGCGACCCGGCATCCGATCGGCTGCCCACCGACGCCGTCCCCGCCCCGCCACTGCACCGCGACGACGATGGCTGGATGCTGCGCACCGACGCGACACTGCTGATGCGGTTCTCTGCACTGACCGCGAACGCCCACCGCATCCACTACGACTGGCCGTACGCGACCGAGGTGGAGGGCTACCCGGGGCTGGTCGTGCACGGCCCCCTCCAGGCGGTCGCCCTGGCCGAGACACACCGACTGGACGGCGGGCGTCCCCCGGCCCGGGTCGGGTACCGTGCGAACGCTCCGCTGTTCTGCGGGCAGGGCGCGCGCCTGCGGCACGAGGCCACCGCCGACGGCATCCGTCTCTCCCTCGTCGCCGACGGCGCGGGCCGGCCGGGTTTCGTCGTGCATCTTCACGGATGAACGCCGGCACGTCCCGACCCGCCACTATGATCGAGCCATCGCCGGCAGGCGCGCGTCGATGAGGCAGTGCGCGCCACCGCGGCGCCGCCGACCGGCGACGCAGCCCGGCTCGCATACCCGTCCTCGCCGTCGATCGGAGCAACCATGCGCAACGTCCTTCGCACCGCAGTCGTCCTGTCCGCCTCCGCCCTCGTCCTCGCCGGGTGCAGTTCGACCGACGGGGGCGGTTCCGGCGACGCCGCCGAGGGCCTGAAGGGCACCGGCAGCGGCGAGAGCTGCACCATCGAGGGGACCGTCCCGGTCGGCGCCGCGCTGAGCCTCACCGGCGGCGCCGCCAGCTACGGCGAGTCGCAGCAGAAGGGTCTCGAGCTCGCACTCGAGGAGCTGAACGCCGCCGAGGGCGTGAAGTACGACCTCACCGTCGAGGACGACGGTACCGACCCGCGCCAGGCCATCAGCGTGTTCGAGGGCTTCGTCTCCGACGGCGCGAGCGTCATCATCGGACCGACCCTGTCGAACACCGCCTTCCAGGCGCAGCCCATCGCACAGGAGGCCGGCGTGCCCGTGCTCGCGGTCTCGAACACCGCCACCGGCATCACCGAGCAGGGCGACTTCATCTTCCGCGACTCGCTCACCGAGGCGCAGGTCATCCCGCAGACCATCGAGGCGGCGACCGAGAAGCTCGGCCTCGAGAAGGTCATCGTGATGTACAGCAACGACGACGCGTTCACCGAGTCCGGGTACAAGGTGATGCAGTCGTCGCTCGAGGATGCCGGCGTCGAGGTGCTCGACACCCTGACGTTCTCGGTGAAGGACACCGACTTCCGCAGCCTCCTCACCGCCGCCAAGGAGCAGAACCCCGACGCGATCGTGGTCTCCGCCCTGATCGAGGCCGCCATCCCGCTCGTCACGCAGGCGCGCGAGCTGGGGCTCGACCAGCCGATCATCGGCGGCAACGGCTTCAACAACCCGCAGCTGATGAAGGACGCCGGCGACGCGGCGGAAGGCGTCATCGTGGGTGCCGCCTGGAACTCCGCCTCCGAGAGCCCCGAGAACACCGCGTTCATGAAGGCGTTCGAGGAGAAGTTCGGCGCCGGTCCCGACCAGTTCGCCGCACAGGCGTACACCGGCTTGAAGATCATCGACCACGCGGTGCGGGCGAACTGCTCCGCCGAGCGCGCCGACATCCAGAAGGGCCTGTCCGAGGTGAAGGACCTCGCCACGCCGCTCGGCTCGATCAGCATCAACGAGAACCGCGACGCCGAGCACGAGGCGGTCGTGCAGATCGTCGAGGACGGCAAGTTCGCCGTTCTGGACTGACCCCGCTCTCGGCTGAGGGGCCACTCCCATGCAGCAGCTGCTGAACGGCCTGTTCCTCGGCTCGATCTACGCGTTGTTCGCCATCGGCTTCACGCTGGTGTTCGGCATCCTGGATCGGCTGAATCTCGCCCACCCCGCCGCGTTCGCCGCCTCGGCGTTCGTCGGCATCTGGCTCACCGACAGCCTCGACCTGCCCATCGGGCTGGTCCTGGTGATCGTGTTCGTGTTCGGCGCCGTGCTGGGCCTGCTCATCGAGCGGATCGCGTTCCGCCCGCTGAAGGACCGCCCCGACGCGCACTTCGCAGGGCTGATCTCGTCGATCGCGGTAGGCGGCATGCTCATCGCGCTGCTGCAGGCGGCGTTCGGACCCAACACCCGGCGCTTCCCGGCCGGAACGTTCCCGGACGGCAACGTCGAGTTCGCCGGGCTCACCGCCGGCTACCTGCAGCTGCTGATCCTCGCCGTCTCGCTGGGGCTGATGATCGCCCTGACCGTGCTCGTCAGCCGCTCGTCGCTCGGGCGCTCCATGCGCGCAGTCGCCGAGAACCCCGCCGCCGCGCGTGTGCTGGGCGTCAACGTCGAGCGGGTCACCGCCATCACGTTCGCGATCTCCACCGCGCTCGGTGCGGTGGCCGGTGTGCTGTTCGCGCTGAACGTGAACAGCGCACAGCTCGGCATGGGCGGCGCCATCGAGCTGAAGGGCCTCGCCGTGATCATCGTCGGCGGGATGGGCTCGCTCCCCGGCGCGCTGATCGGCGGGATCATCCTGGGCATCGCCGAGGTCTTCGCCATCCAGTACATCGGCACGAGCTGGCGCGACCTGATCGCTTTCGCCCTGCTCTTCGCGATCCTGCTGCTGCGTCCGCAGGGGCTGTTCGGCAAGCGCAAGGTGCGTGAGGTGTGATGCTGCTCAGCGAGTCGACCCTCGTCTTCATCGCCCTGAACGGCGTCTTCGCCTATTCGTTCTACGCGGTGCTCGTCGCCGGGCAGCTCAGCCTCGCCCAGGCCGGTTTCGCCGGCATCGCCGCCTTCACGGCCGCAACCATCACTCCGGCGCCGACGCAGTGGGGGCCCGTCCCGACGCTGCTCTTCGCGATGGCGGTCGGGATGCTGGTCGGCGCGCTGGCCGCCGTCATCCTGGGCCTGCCCACCATGCGGCTGCGCGGAGTGTTCCTGGCGATCGCGACGCTCGGCTTCGCGGAGGCGATCCGCATCTTCATCCTGAACGCCGAGTGGACCGGCGGGGCGCAGGGGATGCCGGTCCCGAAGATCATCACGCCGCTGATGGCGTGGATCGTGCTCGCCGTCGTCGCGTACTGGTTCTGGCGACAGGGCCGCTCCCGGTACGGGCGCGCGCTGGAGGCGATCAGGGAGGACGAGCTCGCCGCCCGCTCGATCGGCATCAACGTCGGTGGCCACCGGCTCAGCGCGTTCGTCGCCGCCGGCGTCCTGGCCGGTCTGTACGGCGTGATGTGGGCGTACTACCTCCGTCTCATCGCCCCCGAAGACTTCGCGTTCGACAAGGCCATCGACGGCCTGGTCACCGCGGTCGTCGGCGGCACCGCGAACTTCTTCGGTCCGATCCTGGGCAGCGGCTTCCAGACGCTGATCCCCGAGATCCAGCGCGCGATCGGGATCGAGGCCGGCTGGATCCGGCCGTTCCTGTCCGGTCTGCTGCTGCTCCTGGTCATCCTGTACCTGCCGGGCGGCATCGCCAGCCTGATCCCCCGCCGCCGCCAGCGCATCGACGTCGCCGCGCTCGACACCGGCGCCGTCGTCGCCGGGCGTGTGCACCCCGCGAAGGGTGAGGTCGTTGCGGAACTGAACGGCCTGGGCAAGGAGTACGGCGGGGTGCACGCGGTGCGCGGCGTCGAACTGACCGTGCGCAGCGGTGACGTGGTCGGCCTCATCGGGCCCAACGGCGCCGGTAAGACGACCCTGGTGAACATGATCAGCGGGCTCATCCCGCCCTCGACGGGCACCGCGACCGTACTCGGCGTTCCGGTCGGTCGCACGCCCGTGCACCGCATCGCTGCCGCGGGAGTGACCCGCACGTTCCAGCACTCCAAGCTGTTCAACCGGCTCACCGCGCTGGAGAACGTGCTGATCGGGGCGCACCTGGTCGCCAAGCCGACGTTCCTGCGCCGGCTGCTCTGGCTGCCCTCCGCCCGCCGCGACGAGCGCCTCGCCCTCGAACACGCAGCCCGCTGCCTGCGCCGGGTCGGACTGCTCGACAAGGCCGACGTCACCGCGAAGGCGCTGTCGTACGGCGACCAGCGCCGGCTCGAGATCGCCCGTGCGCTGGCCGCCGACCCGTCGCTGCTCATCCTCGACGAGCCCGCCGCGGGCATGAACCACGTCGAGGCGGAGGGCCTGTCCAGCCTGATCCGCTCCCTCGCCGCCGACGGCCTGACGATCATCTTCATCGAGCACAACGTCGGCATGGTGCTCGACACGTGCGACAGCATCGTGGTGCTCAACTTCGGCGAGGTGCTCGCCGAGGGCTCCCCTGCCGAGATCGCCGCGGACGAGCGGGTCATCGAAGCGTACCTGGGGTCTGCCGACTCGGACTCCGGCGCCTCGGAACCGCACACCGAGGGGAGGGACTGAGATGGCGGAGCCACTGCTCAGCGTGAAGGATCTCAGCGTGTCGTACGGGCGCGTCGAGGCCGTACGCGGGGTGACGTTCGACGTCGCCGCGGGTTCGCTGGTCACGCTCGTCGGCGCCAACGGCGCCGGCAAGTCGTCGATCATCAACGCCGTCTCCGGCCTGGTACGGCCCTCGCACGGCACGATCCTCTTCGACGGCCAGGACATCACCCGCACGAAGTCGCACCGGCTCGTCCCCCGCGGCCTGGTGCAGGTGCCGGAAGGTCGCCAGGTGCTGGCCACGATGACGATCGCCGAGAACCTGCAGATGGGCGCGCGCACCCTGCCCCGGCGCGACGCGGCTGCCGCGATCGACGAGATGTACCAGCGCTTCCCCGTGCTCGGCGAGCGCCGCGCCCTCCCGGCGGGGTCGCTGTCGGGCGGCGAGCAGCAGATGCTCGCCATCGCCCGCGCCATGCTGGCCCGTCCCCGCCTGGTGCTGATGGACGAGCCGTCGATGGGTCTGGCGCCGAAGATCGTCGACGGCGTGTTCGCGGTGATCGACGAGATCCGCGCGTCCCGTGCGACGGTGCTGCTCGTGGAGCAGAACGCCCGGCGGGCGCTGCAGGCGGCCGACGAGGGGCACATCCTGCAGAACGGTGAGATCGTGCGCTCCGGCGCGTCCGCCGACCTGCTCGCGGACGACGACATCATCCAGGCCTACCTCGGCACGGGCAGGGCGAAGGAGTGAGCGCACCGGAGCGCCGACGCGTGCGGCGGCGCATCCCCACCTGGAGTGCGGTCGCGCCGCTGCTCGGGTTCCGCCGGCCGGTGCTCGACCCGGTGGAGCGTCGGCTGCGCAGCGCCCTGACGGTGAAGGACCTCGCCCGCGTGGCACGCCGCACCACCCCACGCTCCGTGTTCGACTACGTGCACGGCGCCGCCGAGGACGAACTGAGCCTGCGCCGAGCCCGCGCGGCGTTCGCCGCCGTCGAGTTCGAGCCTCGCGTGCTCCGCGACGTCACGGCCGTGGACACCTCGACGACGATCCTGGGCCGTCGCGCCGCGTTCCCGCTGATCCTGGCACCCACCGGCTTCACCAGGATGATGCACCACGAGGGCGAGATCGCGGTGGCGCGCGCGGCCGCCCGCGCCGGCGTGCCGTACACGCTATCCACGATGGGCACCACCTCGCCGGGCGAACTGCGCCGCGCCGTGCCGGACGGCGAGAACTGGTTCCAGCTGTACCTGTGGAAGGACCGCGAGGGCACGCTGAAACTGATCGACGATGTGCGCACCGCCGGCTACGACACGCTGGTGCTCACCGTGGACACCCCGGTGGCCGGCAACCGGCTGCGCGACGCCCGCAACGGTCTCACCATCCCGCCGTCGCTGAATCTGCGCACCATGTGGGACTTCGCGACGCACCCGGCGTGGTGGGTCAACGTGCTGACCACCGACCCCATCGAGTTCGCCAGCCTGCGCTCGTTCGACGGGACCGTGGCCGAGCTGGTGGCGAAGATGTTCGACCCGGCTCTCAGCTTCGCCGACCTCGCCTGGCTGCGCGAACGATGGGAAGGCAGGCTGGTGGTCAAGGGCATCCAGTCCGTCGACGACGCGAAGCAGGTGGTGGATGCCGGTGCCGACGCCCTCGTGGTATCCAACCACGGCGGGCGACAGCTCGATCGCGCCCCGACTCCGCTACGTCTGTTGCCCCGGGTCGCCGACGCGGTGGACGGACGCGCGCAGGTGTTCCTCGACACCGGCATCCTCTCCGGCGCCGACGTGCTGGCCGCCGTCGGGCTGGGCGCCGACGCGTGCATGGTCGGCCGCGCCTACCTGTACGGGCTGATGGCCGGCGGCGAGCGCGGAGTCGATCGGATGCTGGAGATCATGCGCGCGGAGGCCGTCCGCACGATGCAACTGGCCGGGGTTTCGGCGATCGCGGAACTGCGCGGACGGGTGCGCCTGGACTGACTCCGCCGCTTCCGCGCAGGCCCTCCCACAGAACGGTGCCGCGCAGAACCCCCCTTGACCCAGGCTCCACGGCTCGCTAGACCGGAGATCGCCTCTCGGGTCCGTCCCGGGAGGACGAGACAAGGAGGTACCACCATGGACTGGTCCGAAGCCGGCGCCGGGATCGGCGAGATGCTCGCGAATCTGGGGCGCTTCGTGCTGCAGCTGCTCGTGTTCCTCGTCATCCTGCTCATCGGATGGCTGATCGCCAAGAGCGTGTCGAAGGCGCTCGAGTTCCTGTTCAAGAAGATCGGATTCCAGCGGCTGCTCGACAGAGCCGGGATCACCAGACTGCTCGCCCCCACCGGCATCGACCCGCTGACGCTGATCGTCAAGCTGGTGTTCTACTTCATCCTGTTGATCGCACTCTTGCTCGCGCTCGGCGCGTTCGGACCGAGCAACCCGGTCGCCGGCATCGTCGAATCGATCATCGCGTGGCTGCCGCGGGTGTTCGTCGCCATCGTGATCGTCATCGTGGTCGCGGCGATCGCCAACTTCGTCGGCGACATCATGCGCCCGGCCCTCGCGAAGTTCCGGTTCGGTGCCGTCCTGACCAGGATCGTGACCATCTCGATCGTGGCCATGGGAGTGATCGCCGCCCTCAACCAGGTCGGCGTCGCCGTCACCGTGACGATGCCGATCCTCATCGCCGTGCTCGCCACCCTCGCCGGCATCGCGATCGTCGGCATCGGCGGCGGCCTCATCCGCCCCATGCAGTCGCGGTGGGAGAAGTGGCTGGGCACCATGGAGTCCGAGTTGGCGACGGCATCCGTCTCCTCGGGGGCACCGTCGTCGAGGGGCTCGATGCCGTCGGCATCCGCTCCGCAGGCGACGGCATCCAGCGACCCCGGTGTCCCGCCGTCGGCCCCGCCCTCTCCGCCGCCCGCGCCCGGCACGCCGCCGGCGCCGCCGGCGCCCCCGGTGCCTCCGCAGGCCTGAGCCGCTGAGCCACCCACGGACGCGGCCCTCCTCCCCCTGCCGGGAGGAGGGCCGCGTTCGTACACGACGTCACGGGCGCTGCAGCGTGCCGGCGAAGTCGGCTGTCATCGTGCGCCCGACGCCGTCCAGGCTGACCAACCCACCGTACGGCAGGATCCACTGCGGACGTGTGTGCCCGAAGGGCACGCCGACGCAGACGACGGCATCCGGGTTGTAGCGAGCCAGCGCGGCGAGCACGACGTCGCGCTGGGCCCGACGCAGCTCCGCTCGCTCGAACGCGTCCGGGCGGACGTCGAATCCGCTCACCGGCGGGCGCGCCACGACGACGCCGGCGACCGCCGCGAGCAGTCCTCGCTCGCCGAAGGCGCGCAGCTGCTCCGCCACGGCCGAGGCGGGAGTGAGCCGTTCGCTGGTCTCCAGCAGCAGGATGCCGCCGCGTAACTCGTCATTGGACGGCAGGCGATCGGCGAGTGCGAGCTGCACCAGCACCTCCAGGCATCCGCCCCAGGTGTGCGCGGTGACACGGCGGGCGGGCCCCGCCCAGGTCCACGGCTCGGCCGGCTCGCGGTCGCCGAACGCGGTGAGCGCGTCCGGGCTGTCCCAGTGCCGCCCGAAGTCCTCGGACTCGCCCGGTTCGGTGACTTCCAGCACCCCGCCGTCCAGCAGCGCCGCGCGCAGGGACCACAGGTGGACGTCGTCGACGCCAGGACCCGCTCCCAGATGCACCTGGGTGGAGCCGCCGTGGAAGCCGGCGATGCCGTGGCGCCACAGCCAGTTCAGGATGTTGGTGTTGTCGCTGTATCCCAGGAACGGCTTCGGGTCCGCGGTCGCGAGCGCCGCATCCAGGTGCGGGGTCACGAGGATCTGATCGGAGCCGCCGATCGTGGCTAGGATCGCTCGGATGTGCGGGTCGCCGAAGGCGGCGTTGATGTCGGCCGCCCTCGCCTCCGGTGTCGCATCCAGCCGACGCGTGGTCGGGTACTCGACCGGCACCAGGCCGGTGATGTCGGCGAGCCGCTGCATGGCCTGCGCGTGGACGGCCGGTCCGGCGGCAGGCGCCGCGAACGCCGGGGAGAGCACCGCGACGCGGTCGCCGGGTCGTGCCTTGGGTGGGAGCAGCATCCGTCCATCCCATCACAGCGGCGGCGGACAGGCGGCGCATAACCGGCACGGAGGAAGATGGAGGGGTCCCCAGCAGAACGAGGTCCCCATGTCGCGCACGGCGCCCCCACGCCGCCGCGGACGCGGTGCGCAGGAAGGTCCGCGCGCCACGTTCCGTCAGCTCCTCCCCTTCCTGTTCGAGCACAAGAAGGTGCTCGCGCTCGTCGCCGCCCTGAGCGTGATCGGCGCGCTCGCGTCGCTTGCGCAGCCGTTGCTGGTCGGGCAGGTCATCGAGCGGGTCCAGCGCGGCGAGACGCTCGGGATGCTGGTGCTGCTGCTGGTCGCGTTCGTGATCCTGGCATCCGTCATCTCCGGCTACCAGCACTACCTGCTGCAGCGCACGGGCACCGCCGTGGTGCACTCCAGCCGGCGCCGGCTGATCGCCCGCATCCTGCACCTGCCGGTCGCCGAGTTCGACGCACGCCGCACCGGCGACCTCGTCTCGCGGGTCGGCACCGACACCACCCTGCTCTACGCGGTGCTGACGCAGGGTCTTGCGGATGCCGTCGGCAGCGCGGTCCTGTTCGCCGGTGCACTGGTCGCGATGCTGTTGATCGACCCGCTGCTACTCCTGCTGATCGTCGTGGTGATCGGCGGCTCCGTCGTGGTCGTCGTCGTGCTCAGCGGGCGCATCCGCACGGCATCCGCCGCGCAGCAGGAGAAGGTGGGCGAGCTCGCCTCCGGTGTGGAGCGGGCGGTCAGTTCGATCCGCACGATCCGCGCGTCCGGCGCGACGGAGCGGGAGACACAGGCTGTGACCGGGCTCGCCGCCGAGGCGTACAGCCTGGGCGTGCGGATCGCGAAGATCTCGTCGCTGGTGGTGCCGGTCGCGGGCATCGCACTGCAGCTGTCCCTGCTGGTCGTGCTGGGTGTGGGCGGGTTCCGGGTCGCGGCCGGCACGATCTCGATCGCGTCGCTGGTGACGTTCATCATGTTCCTGTTCATGCTGGTGATGCCGCTGGCGACGACGTTCGGCGCCATCACGTCGGTCAATCAGGCGCTGGGCGCGCTGGGGCGCATCCAGGAGATCCTCGACCTTCCGGAGGAGACGGCAACTGACGAGCCCGACGGCGACGCGGTCGAGGCGCCGGTCGTGGGTGCGCCGGCCCTGGAGTTCCGAGACGTGCGGTTCCAGTACCCGGAGAACGTCGTCGCGGCGCGCGACGCCGCCGCACGCGAAGCCCGCACGCTGCTCGCCGATGCGCACGTCGAGGCGGATGCCGCCCCGGAGCAGTCGGCCCAGCGGGAGGTGCTGCGCGGCGTCACGTTCGCGGTGCCCCGGGGAGCCAGGGTGGCCCTGGTCGGACCGAGCGGCGCCGGCAAGAGCACGGTGCTGAGCCTGATCGAGCGGTTCTACGACCCGACGGGCGGGTCGATCCGGCTCGCCGGGCACGAACTGCGGACGTATCTCCGTGACCGGCTGCGGGCGCACTTCGGTTACGTCGAGCAGGACGCCCCCACGCTCGCCGGTACCCTGGCCGACAACCTGCGGCTGGCGGCACCAGATGCGACGGATGCCGACTGCGAGCGCGTGCTGCGGGCCGTGAACCTGGGCGACGTGCTCGAGCGCGGCACGCTCGGCCTGCAGACTCCCGTGGGAGAGGACGGTGTGATGCTGTCCGGCGGCGAGCGTCAGCGGCTCGCCATCGCCCGCGCGCTGTTGACCGAGGCGCCGATCCTGCTGCTGGACGAGTCGACGTCATCCCTCGACGGGGTGAACGAGCAGCGCATGCGCGCCGCGATCGACGCCGTGGCAGAGGACCGCACCCTGCTGGTGATCGCGCACCGACTGTCCACGGTCGTGGACAGCGACCTCATCGTGGTGCTCGAGGACGGCGTGGTGGTCGGCCAGGGCACGCACGACGAACTCGTCGAGAACGTGCCCCTGTACCGCGACCTCGCGCGCCACCAGCTGCTGGCCTGAACGGGCGCACCCCTGCGCCCGCTGAGCCCGCTTCGCGCGTCGCGCGGCGACACCCCGGGTACCCGCCGCACCGCGCGGCGACACCCCGGGTACGCGTCGACACCCCGAGGCACTGACGCCCGCACCCCGGGGTGTCGACGGAAACCCGGGGTGTCCGCACACGGCATCCCCCCGCGACAGCACAAAGACGCGACGGCGGGATGCCGGGACCACTCAGCCATGATTCGTCCCTGACATCCCGCCGTCGCGGGTCTTGAAGTGCGAGTGTCAGCCCGCAGTGCTCAGGCGGTACCGCAGCGCCTCCAGCTCGCTGCGCAGAGCGGCGGGAAGACGGTCGCCGAAGATGCCGTAGAACTCCTCGGTCGAGTCCGCCTCGCGCTGCCAGGCGTCGACGTCGATGGAGAACAGCTCGGCGAGGTCCTCCTCCGGAATGTCCAGACCGTCGAGGTTCAGGTCCTCGATTCGGGGCAGACGACCGATCGGGCTGTCGACGGCGTCGACCTCACCCGAGATGCGGCGGATGATCCAGTCGATCACCCGTGCGTTGTCACCGAAACCGGGCCACAGGAAGCGCCCGTCCTCGCCGCGACGGAACCAGTTGACCTGGAAGATCCGCGGAGCGCGGTCGAAGCGCAGCGTCCGGCCGACCTTGAGCCAGTGCGCGAAGTAATCGCCCATGTTGTAGCCGCAGAACGGCAGCATGGCGAACGGGTCACGACGCAGCTCGCCGAGCTTGCCTTCCGCAGCCGCGGTGCGCTCGGACGAGATCGTCGATCCCAGGAACACACCGTGTGTCCAGTCGGTCGCCTCGACCACAAGGGGCACGTTCGTGGCGCGACGACCACCGAAGAGGATGACGTCCAGCGGCACACCCTCGGGCGACTCCCAGTCCTCCGCGATCTGCGGGCACTGGGCGGCCGCGACCGTGAACCGCGAGTTCGGGTGCGCGGCGGGCCGGCCGGACTCGGGGGTCCACGGGTTGCCCTGCCAGTCGGTGAGCTGCGCCGGCGGGGTGTCGGTGAGGCCCTCCCACCACACGTCGCCGTCCGGGCGGAGCGCGACGTTGGTGAAGATCGTGTTGCCCCACAGCGTCTCGACGGCGGTGACGTTGGTGGACTCGCCGGTGCCCGGTGCCACGCCGAAGAAGCCGGCCTCGGGGTTCATCGCGTACATGCGGCCGTCCTCGCCCGGACGGATCCAGACGATGTCGTCGCCGAGGGTCTCGACCTTCCAACCAGGGATGGTGGGGCGGAGCATGGCCAGGTTCGTCTTGCCGCACGCCGACGGGAACGCCGCAGCGACGTGGTACGCGCGCCCCTTCGGGTCGATGACCCGGATGAGCAGCATGTGCTCAGCGAGCCAGCCCTCGTCACGGGCGATCACCGAGGCGATGCGCAGGGCGAAGCACTTCTTGGCGAGGATGGCGTTGCCGCCGTACCCGGAGCCGAAGGAGTACACCTCGAGCGTGTCGGGGAAGTGCACGATGTACTTCTCGTCGTTGCACGGCCACTCCACGTCCTGCTGGCCCGGCTCGAGGGGCGCGCCGACGGAGTGCACGGTCTTGACCCACGGGGCGCCCTCGGCGATCTGCCGGGTGACGGCGTCGCCGACGCGGGTCATGATGCCGATCGACGCTACGGCGTACGCGCTGTCGGTGACCTGCACGCCGATGTGCGAAAGCTTGCCGCCCACCGGCCCCATCGAGAACGGCACGACGTACATCGTGCGTCCGCGCATCGAGCCCTTGAACAGGCCGTTCAGCGTCGTGCGGATCTCGGCCGGGTCGGCCCAGTTGTTGGTCGGACCGGCGTCCTCCTCCTTCTCGGAGGCGATGAAGGTGCGCGCCTCGGTGCGGGCGACGTCGCTCGGGTGCGAGCGCGCCAGGTACGAACCGGGCCGCCACTCGGGGTTGAGCTTGATCAGCTTGCCCTCGTCCACGAGACCGCGCAGCAGCGCGTCGTTCTCGGCGCGCGAGCCGTCCACCCAGTGGATGCGGGCCGGCTCGGTCAGCGCCGCGATCTCGTCGACCCAGGCACGCAGCTCGGCCATCGCCGGAGTGTCATACGTCGGGGCAGCTCCGAAGGTGCGCGCGGGCGCGACGGACAGGACGCGGGGGACGTAGGTCTCGGCGATGGCCATGTCTGCTCCTTCTGAGGGGGTATGAATCCATGGTGACGGAGATTTTGCCCGCCTTATCGCCAAATCGGAGCTAAAGAAGTCCGAATCTTTCGCTACCATCAAGGAATGGCAAGCAGCGCACTGGAACTGACCACCCTGGGGCACCGCATCCGGCACCACCGGACCGCGCGTGGGATGACCCTCGACGAGCTCGGCGCCCAGGTGGGCATCGCCGGCTCCCAGCTGAGCCTGATCGAGAACGGCAAACGTGAACCGAAACTGTCGCTGCTGCAGGCCATCGCCACGGCGACAGGCACCGACGTCGCCGACCTCATCTCCGGTGAGCCGCCGAACCGCCGGGCGGCGCTCGAGATCGAACTCGACCGCGCCCAGGCGAGTCCCGTCTTCCGGCAGCTCGGCATCGCCCCGGTCCGCGTGACGAAAGGCATGAGCGACGAGACCATCGAGTCGATCCTCGGGCTGCACCGGGAGCTGGAGCGCCGGGAGCGAGAGGCGATCGCGACACCGGAGGAGGCGCGTCGCGCCAACACCGAGCTGCGCCTGAAGATGCGCGAGCACGACAATTACCTGCCCGACATCGAGAAGCTGGCCGAGAAGCAGCTGAAGGCGGCGGGGCACGTGTCCGGCGCGCTCACGCACCGCACGGTGAGCATCATGGCCGAGCGCCTCGGTTTCGAGCTGCTCTACGTCGACGACCTTCCGCACTCGACGCGTTCCATCACCGACCTCGAGAACGGACGCATCTACCTGCCCCCGGCATCCATCCCGGGCGGTCACGGGCTGCGGTCCATGGCTCTGCAGGCGATGGCCCACCGTCTGCTCGGTCACACCCGCCCCACCGACTACGCGGACTTCCTGCAGCAGCGCCTGGAGATCAACTACTTCGCCGCGTGCTGCCTGATCCCCGAGACGGCGGGAGCGGCCTTCCTGCAGCAGGCGAAGAAGGACAAGAACCTCGCGGTGGAGGACTTCCGCGACGCGTTCGGCGTGACCCACGAGGCGGCCGCCATGCGGCTGACCAACCTCATGACCCACCACCTCGACATGCGCCTGCACTTCCTGCGCGTGGACGAGAACGGGGCCATCACGCGGGTGTACGAGAACGACGACCTCCCGCTGCCGATGGACATCACCGGTGCCGTGGAGGGCCAGCCGGCGTGCCGCAAGTTCTCGGCCAGGGCGGCGTTCACCCAGCGCAACCGCACCACCGAGCACTACCAGTACACCGACACGCCGGCCGGCACCTACTGGTGCTCGACGCAGACGGGTTCGTCCAGCGACGGCGGTTTCTCGATCACCGTGGGCGTGCCGTTCGACGACGCCCGATGGTGGCGCGGGCGCGAGACGACGCATCGCGCCCAGTCGACCTGCCCCGACGAGTCCTGCTGTCGCCGAGCTCCTGCCGAGGCGAGCCGCCGCTGGGAGGGCAAGGCGTGGCCGAGCGCGCGGGTGCACACACACATGTTCTCCCCGCTGCCCCGCGGCGCCTTCCCGGGCGTCGACGACAGCGAGGTGTACGCGTTCCTGGATCGCCACGCGGTGGAGTGAGCCCGCGGCGGCCGACATCGCGCGCCCGCCGTGGTGGGCTGTGGGACCGAACCGGATGCCGTCAGCGCGGCCGGATCGTGAGCGTCTGCGACGACGTGCCGAGCGGCCCGGCCAGGTCACCGAGGACGGACTCGGTGACTCCCACGCCATCCGGGCCGAACGACACCGACGTGTCGAGGGCGAGCCACTCCCCCTCGGGCTCGCGGAACATGCTCGCGGTCAGGTCGACGTTCGGGTACAGCGCCTGGCGCGGGTCGATCCTGGTGGCGATTCCGTTGGCGAAGTCCACGGCACCGAGCAGTCGCGCCCGCGCTGACACGGGCTCGTCGTCCAGCAGCGGCACGCGCGGGCGCAGCCACACGCGCGAGCGTCCGGGCTCCACGAAGTCCCGCCGCACGTCGATGGAGCGCACCGCTCCTCCGGCCCAGATGTCGCCCGGCGACCACGTCGGCAGGACGTCGATGGCGGGCATCTCGGGAAGCGGACTGCCGGCGATGGCACCGGTGTCGGAGCGCTGCAGCATCCAGGCCCGCATCGTCACCGCCGCCCGTCCCGCATGGGTGACGGTCGCCTCGACCAGCTCGATCGTGCGACCGGGGCGCACGACCCGCAGCGCGACGTCGAACGCGGACATCGGGATGACGCCGAGGATGTCGTAGCTCGCCCTTGCGAGCGCCAGCGGCGCGTCCGCACGCCGCGCGGCATGATCCTGCTCGACCAGATGGGCGAGCAGCCCCAGCACCGGCGCGATGTGCTGCTCGTCAGGGTTCCACGCACCGCCGACGTGCGCGGTGGGCTCGAAGGAGGCGGCGGACAGGCGTCGGAAGTAGGGCACGGGCATCATTCTGCCAACCCGCGCGCCCCCACTAGCGGCCTCGACGAGTCCGCTAGTCGCTCCCCGTGAACCGCGCGTAGCGAGCGAGAGCGGATGCCACGGCATCCGCGTCCACACCCGGCTCGAGTGCGTCCACGCCGCCCGACGCGGACCAGGTGCCGACGACCCTGCCGCCGGCGACCAGGATCGGGCGGACCATCCCGTTCTTGCCGGGGCCGACGGCGTCCGATCGCTCCGGCGGGCACACGACGGTGCGGTCGGCGTACGAGATGTAGTACTCCTCGAACGCGCCGAGCGCGAACACCGTGTGCTCCGGCCGCGACCGCCGGGGCGCACGTACCGCAGCGAACACACCATCCTCGATCTGGATGACGCGATCGGCGGCCCGCTCGACGGCCTCGCGGGCGGTGCCGAGGGTGAGGCCCGACCACCAGGCGAAGTCGGCCGCGCCGGCGGGGCCGTGCCCGTCGATGTAGCGCACGAAGAACTCGGAGAGCGGATCCGACGGCGTGGCGGGGTCGCGCACCCACTCCTCCGTCAGCATGAACAGCTGGTCGCGGCTCACCGCGCCCGCCCGCTCGATCACCGGCCCCTGGCAGATCACGCCGTCGAAGGTCAACGCCGCCAGCAGGTGCACGCCGCGCTGACCGCGCGGGTCGATGCCGGCATCCGCCCACGCCGCGAACGCGTCGGCCCGGCTGAGGCCGCCGTCGCGCAGCCGCGGCCGGATCACCCGCTCCGCGGTGGAGAGCAGGTCGGAGTCGATGCCGAGCTGACGGTGCCGCGCGGCGGCCTGCCGCCGTTGGCGCTCGGCGGTGACCGACAGCATCCAGCCGAGGTCGCGCGCGGGAACGATGTGCAGGGTGCCGCGCATCGTCCAGGCGCGGACCAGATCCCCGCGCGCGAACGCGGCGTCCAGCTGCACGATCGTCGGCGAGCCCGCGCTGCGCGCCGCGAGCGCCCAGCGGCCGGCCAGGAAGTCCTGGCTCTGCACCGCGAGCATGTGCGTCGCGGCATCCGCCACGGTCCGCGCCGGCGCGGTGAGGCGATGCGAACGGAGGCGCCCGGCGAGGAGCGCGGCATTCTTCATGCCACCATCCTGCCGGGCGCCTCCGACGTTCACATCAGGCGCGACCCGCTCAGACCGGCAGTGCGACCTCGCGCTCCTCGTGCAGCGTCACCTCGCGCCGCTCGGGCAGCACGACCGGGTGCGACCCGGCCATGACCTCGAGCACGCGGATCACCTGGCAGGAGTAGCCGTACTCGTTGTCGTACCAGACATACAGCACGACGTCGCGGTCGTTCGCGATGGTGGCCAGGCCGTCGACGATGCCGGCACGGTGCGAGCCGACGAAGTCGGTGGAGACCACCTCGGGCGACTCGACGTAGTCGATCTGCTGGCGCAGCTTCGAGTGCAGCGACACGCGACGCAGGTAGTCGTTCAGCTCGTCCTTCGTGGCCGGGTTCTCCAGCGTGAGGTGCAGCACGGCCAGCGAGACATCAGGCGTGGGCACGCGGATCGCCGACCCGGTGAGCTTGCCGGCGAGCTCGGGCAGCGCACGGGCGACGGCCTTGGCGGCACCGGTCTCGGTGATGACCATGTTCAGCACGGCGGAGCGGCCGCGACGGTCACCCTTGTGGAAGTTGTCGATGAGGTTCTGGTCGTTCGTGAACGAGTGGACCGTCTCGACGTGCCCGCGGACGATGCCGTACGCCTCGTCGACCGCCTTGAGCACTGGGGTGATGGCGTTCGTGGTGCACGACGCGGCGGAGAGGATACGGTCGCCGTCCTCGATGGTGCCGTGGTTGATGCCGTGCACGATGTTCTTCAGCTCGCCCTTGCCCGGCGCGGTGAGCAGCACCCGGGCGACGCCCTTCGACTCGAGGTGGCGGCTCAGGCCCGCCTCGTCCCGCCAGCGGCCGGTGTTGTCGACGACGATCGCGTCGCGGATGCCGTACGCCGTGTAGTCGACGGATGCCGGGTCGTCGGAGTAGATCACCTGGATGCGGGTGCCGTTCGCGATGATCTGCGAAGCCTCCTCGTCGACGGTGACGGTGCCCTCGAAACGACCGTGCACGGAGTCGCGCAGCAGCAGCGACGCGCGCTTCACGATGTCGTTGTCCGAGCCGCGCCGCACCACGATGGCGCGCAGGCGCAGTCCGCTGCCGCCGCCGGTGTGCGCGATGAGGATGCGGGCCAGCAGACGACCGATGCGGCCGAACCCGTACAGCACGACGTCGGTCGGCTCGGCGGGCTCAGCGCCCAGTGCCGGGGCCAGCGTCTCGCGCAAGTACTCGGTGAGTGCCTGACCGCTCTCCTTGTGACCGTCGATCAGGCGTGCCACGTCGAGGGAGGAGGCGCCGGGTGCGATCTCTCGCAGCGCTTCGAGCACCGCGAGGGTGTCGTCGAGCGCGATCTGCCCGTGCCCGAGCTGCGCCACCCGCTCGTGCACCTCGAGGATGCCGGTCGCCGACAGCCCGAGCAGTCGGTGTCCGTGCAGAGAGGTGACCACGTCGTGGTCGCGGTTGAGTCCCCCGACGAGCGGGATAATGCGCTCGGCGATCTCCTGCTTGCTGTTCCAATCGTCGCGGTGTGCCGCGAAGTCGTCCATGTGCGTCCTTGCATGGGTGTTCGGGCGCCGTCGGGGGTACCAGCGCGATGAGGTGGGTGAGGCGGATCCGCCCCGTTAAGGGTATTCGCTGTCGGGAGTGGTTGCGACACGCCCGTCTACGATGAGGGCATGCGACGTTTCCCCCGGTCCGTGTACGAGCGCGGCGAGGAGCCTGATCCGCGGTTCTCGCTCGCCAACGAGCGGACCTTCCTCGCATGGACGCGCACGGGCCTCGCGCTGATCGCCGGCGGTGTGGCGCTGGAGGTTCTCGGCCTCGATCTGCACGCGGGACTGCGGACGGCTGCGTCGCTCGTGCTCATCGTCGCCGGCACCGCGGTGGCGCCGCTGGCGTTCTGGGAGTGGATGCGCACGGAGCGGGCGCTGCGCGAGTCGCAGCCGCTGCCGGGCGCCTACTCCGGGGTGGTCCTCGCGGTGGTGGTGCTCGTCATCGGCCTGCTGGTGACCGGCGGCATCCTGTGGCGATGAACGGCCCCGCGGACGCAGGCCTCCAGCCCGAGCGCACCGAGCTGGCCTGGCGGCGCACCGCTCTCGCGATCGCCATCGGCTCGCTGCTCTCACTGCGCATCTTCCCGGCCGTGCTCCCCGCCGAGATCGCGGCCTGGGGGTTCGCGCCCGGCGCGGTCGGGGTGGCGGCCGCCCTGGCACTGTGGATCGCCGGTCGGCGTCGACGGGTGCGGTTCCTCGACACGATGACCGGCGCCCTGCCCCCATCGGGCACCCCGGGTGGGGCCGCGCTCTTCGGGCTCAGCGCGCTGTGCGTCGGGTTCGGCATCGTCGCGCTCGGCGTCGTCGTCGGCGCCGCCGCCCGGTGAGACCGGCGCCCGGCCGGCCGTAGGCTGAGAGCATGGCCCACAGCATCCGCGCCCGCGCCGTCCTGCTGGACATGGACGGCACCCTCGTCGATTCGACCGCCGTCGTGGAGCGGCTCTGGCTGGAGTGGGCGAAGCCGCACGGACTCGACGAGGCGCGGGTCCTCGAGGTGGTGCACGGGCGCCAGGGACATCAGAGCATGGCGATTCTGCTGCCTGAGCGCGACCACGCCATCAACCTGGTCGAGAACCAGCAGATGCTGGCGCGGGAGAGCTCCGACGTGCACGGGGTGGTGGAGATCACCGGCGCCGCGGCCCTGCTCGAGGCACTCGCCGACGTGCCGCACGCGATCGTGACCTCCGCGAACGTCGAGCTGATGACCGCCCGGATGTCGGCCGCCGGGCTGTCGCTGCCGCATCTGACCGTCACCGCCGAGAACGTGTCGGCGTCCAAGCCCGACCCGGAGGGGTTCCTGCTCGCGGCGCAGCAGCTCGGTGTCGCGCCGGCGGACTGCGTGGTGTTCGAGGACTCCGAGGCCGGCATCCAGGCCGCCAAGGCCGCGGGGATGCGGGTCATCGGCGTCGGCACAGGATCCGTGGCGCACTCCCCCGATCACACCGTGGCGGACCTCTCCGGCATCCGGATCACGACAGCCGAGGACGGCGTCGTGATCGACCTGCCCTGACCGCGGTCAGCTTCTCGAGAAGTCCTCGAAGATCAGCGTGGTGCGCGTCGAGCGCACCGACGGGATGGCCTGGATGTCCTCCAGTACGATGCGTCGCAGATCCCGTGCGTCCCGCGCGCGCACCAGCAGGATCACGTCGAAGTCGCCGCCGACGAGTGCCATGTGCTCGACCTCGGGGATGGCGCGCAACCGCTCCTGCACGTCCTGCCAGGTGGCCTGCTCGATCGCGAGCATGATGTACGCCGACGCGTGGTGCCCGAGCAGCACGGGGTCGGTGCGCACGGTGTAGCCGGTGATGACCCCGGTCTCGGTGAGGCGCTTGATGCGGGCGTGCGCGCCCGCCCGTGAGATGTGCACGGCGTCCGCGATGGCCGTCATCGACGACCGCGCATCGCGGCGCAGCTCGGCCAGGATCGCCTCGTCCACCTCGTCGAGCTCAGCCATGACTCCCCTTCGATCCGTCAGCAAATGCTGACACTCTGATCTCATCAAGCGCAAGCAGAGAGCAAACGTCCACATTCGCCAGCCGACTCTTGGACGACTGCGTCCCGGGGGCGCATCCTGTCATCATCACGTTCGGCGAGGAAGGCGGACACGATGCGGCACGAAGAACTGCTCCCGCGCGACGCACCGGTGCGGCTCATCGACGAGACCGGCACCACCGTCGATGACGATCACTACGCGCTGCCCGACAACGGCACGCTGCTGCGCGCCTACCGCGGGCTCGTCGAGGGGCGCCGCTTCAACGACCAGGCCAGCGCGCTGGTGCGGCAGGGGCGGCTGGCGGTGTACCCGTCGTCGCACGGACAGGAGGCCTGCCAGGTCGGCGCGGCGCTCGCGCTGAGCGACGGCGACTGGCTGTTCCCCACGTACCGCGACGCGGTCGCCATCATCGGTCGCGGCGTCGCGCCGGCCGATGCGCTGGTGCTGCTCAAAGGCGACTGGCACTCCGGCTACGACCCCGCCACACACCGGGTCGCGCCGCAGGCCACCCCGCTGGCCACGCAACTGCTGCACGCGGTGGGCTTCGCGTTCGCCGCCCGGCACCGCGGCGAGGACACCGTCGTGCTGGCGCTGTGCGGCGACGGCGCTACCAGCGAGGGCGACTTCCACGAGGCGCTCAACTTCGCCGCCGTGTTCCACGTACCGGTGGTGTTCTTCGTGCAGAACAACGAGTTCGCGATCTCGGTGCCGTTGTCGCGGCAGACGGCGGCGCCCTCGCTCGCGCACAAGGCGATCGGATACGGGATGCCGGGGCAGCGCGTCGACGGCAACGACGTCGCCGCCGTGCTGGCCGTGCTCGGCGAGGCCGTGGACCGCGCCCGCTCGGGCGGCGGCCCTTCGCTCGTGGAGGCGCACACGTATCGGATGCAGGCGCACACCAACGCCGACGACGACACGCGCTACCGCTCGCGCGACGACGTGCGGGCGTGGGAGCAGCGCGACCCGCTGCTCCGGCTGCGCGCCCACCTGCGCGGCGCCGGTCTGCTCGACGATGCCGCCGAGGAGCGGATCGGGGCGGATGCCGAGCGGCAGGCCGCCGCGCTGCGAGACGCGCTGAACACGGATGCCGAGCACGACCCGGAGGACCTGTTCCGGTTCGTGACGACCGGACGCTCCCCCCAGCTGGAGGAGCAGTGGCGGATGCTGCACGACGAACTCCGTAGGGCGAGTGCCGCGGAGACGGGAGGGACGCGATGACGCTCGCACACGACGACATCGGTCTGGAGCAGGCCATCTCCAGGCCGTACGTCCAGACCCTGACGATGGCCGGGGCACTCAACCTGGCCCTCGCCGACGCGCTGCGGGAGGACCCCGAGGTCGTGGTCTTCGGCGAGGACGTCGGCGCCCTCGGCGGAGTGTTCCGCGTCACCGATGGACTGACGGCTCGGTTCGGGGACCGCTGCTTCGACACCCCTCTCGCAGAGTCCGGGATCGTGGGCACCGCCGTCGGGATGGCCATGAACGGCATGCGCCCCGTGGTGGAGATGCAGTTCGACGCGTTCGCGCTGCCGGCGTTCGAGCAGATCGTCAGTCACGTCGCGAAACTCGGCAACCGCACTCGCGGGGCGCTGCGGATGCCGCTCGTGATCCGCATTCCGTTCGGTGGGGGCATCGGCGGCGTCGAGCACCACTGCGACTCGTCGGAGGCGTACTACGCGCACACGCCGGGACTCACCGTGGTGAGCCCGTCCAGCCCGCAGGACGCCTACTCGCTGCTGCGCGCGGCGATCGCCTCACCCGACCCCGTCGTCTTCCTGGAGCCCAAGAAGCTGTACTGGACGAAGGGCGAAGTGGACACGTCGGTGACGGCGGCGATCGGTCGGGCGCGTGTGGTCCGCGACGGGACCGACGTCACCCTGCTCGCCTACGCGGCCATGGTGCCGGTCGCGCTGGAGGCAGCCGAGATCGCGGCATCCGAGGGGCGCAGCGTGCAGGTGGTCGACATCCGCACGCTGTCACCGTTCGACGACGCCACCGTGATCGCGGCGGTGCGATCGACGGGGCGCGCGGTCGTCGTCGCGGAGGCACCCGGGTTCGCGAGCGTGGCCTCCGAGATCCAGGCGCGGGTGTCGGAGCGGTGCTTCGAGTACCTCGAGGCGCCGGTGCGGCGGGTGACCGGCTTCGACACCCCGTACGCGCCGCCCAAGCTCGAGCACTGGTACCTGCCCGATGCCGACCGCGTGCTCGACGCGATCGACTCGCTGCACTGGGAGGACGAAACGTGAGCACCGCGACGACGCGGGTGTTCCGACTGCCCGATCTCGGCGAGGGCCTGACCGAGGCGGGCCTCGTGCAGTGGCTGGTGCAGGTCGGCGACACCATCCGCACCGACCAGCCGATCGCCGAGGTGGAGACCGCGAAGAGCGTCGTCGAGCTGCCCGCGCCCTTCGCCGGAGTGGTCACCGCGCTGCACGGCGAACCCGGCGACACGATCGCCGTCGGCTCTCCCGTGCTGGAGGTCGCGGATGCCGTCGCCGCCCCTTCCTCGTCGCTGAGCGAGCCCGGCTCCCCACCCCGGTCGTCGGCCGAGCCCGGCTCCCCTCCCCGGTCGTTGAGCGAGCGCGGCTCCCCTCCCCGGTCGTTGAGCGAGCCCGGCGAAGCCGAGCGAGACGAAACGCCCCAACCTCACGCAGCTTCCGAAAAGGAGACCTACCGCACGGAGGAGCGCGCCGGCTCGGGGAACGTGCTCATCGGCTACGGCACGTCCGAGGGCGCGACAAGGGGACGACGGCGGCGGGCTCGGTCGGGCCCTTCGATCCCCACGCCCCCGTCGGGCCCTTCGACGAGCTCAGGGACCCAAGGGGTTCCGTCGACAAGTTCAGGGCCCCAAGAGCCGCGACGGCCCGTCGCGGTGCGCTCGCCGCTCGTGCGGCGCCTCGCCCGCGATCTCGGGCTCGACCTGCACGCGATCACCCCGACGGGCGCCGACGGCGCGATCACGCGCGGCGACGTTCTCCGCGCAGCGGTCGACAACGCCGTGGACGGCGTGGCGGCGGGATCCGCTGCCCCGGCGCGACCCGTCGAGGACGGGACCCTCGACGGACTCGAGGTGCGCTCCCGCGAGCGCATGACCCCGCTCCGCAAGGCCGTGACCGCGAAGCTGACCCGCAGCCGCTCGGAGATCCCCGAGGCGACCGTGTGGGTCGACGTCGACGCCACCCGGCTGTGGCAGCTGCGCGCCGAGATGGCGACCGACGACGTCAAGGCGCCCTCGCTCACGGCGCTCGTCGCCCGGTTCGCACTCATCGCTCTCGGCGACTTCCCCCTGCTGGCCTCGCGGCTCAGCGAGGACGGCGAGGAGATCATCTCGTTCGACGGGGTGAACCTGGGCGTCGCGACCGACACACCGCGTGGCCTGCTGGTGCCGGTGCTGCCGCGCGCACACGAGCTGAGCGTGCAGGAGCTGGACACCGCCCTGCGCGGGCTCGCCGAGACCGCCAGGACCGGAACCCTGCCGCCCGAGCGGCTGCGAGGATCGACCTTCACGCTGAACAACTACGGCGGGCTCGGCGTGGACGGATCGGCCGCGATCATCAACCACCCGGATGTCGCGATCCTCGGCATCGGTCGGATGATCGAGCGCCCCTGGGTGGTGGAAGGCCAGATCGTCCCGCGCCGCATCGCCCAACTGTCGCTCGTGTTCGACCACCGGGTGTGTGACGGCGGCTACGCCGCCGGCTTCCTCCGCCGAATCATCGAGCTCATGGAGCATCCGCTGCGCGCGTACGGTCGCATCTGACCGTCCGTGCACGACATGAGAGGAGGCCGGGGGGTCGTCCCCCGGCCTCCTCCGTTCTGATCAGCGTGCCGCGGTGCTGTGCGCGCGGACGTCGACGCTGTGCGTGTCGAGCGGTACGCCCCGCGTCTCCTTCACGACCGAGACCGCCACGAGCGAGATGATCGTGATCACCAGCACGTAGACACCGATCGACCACGACACCCCGGTGTTCTGCAGGAGCAGCTGGGCGATCAGCGGCGCGAACGCACCACCGAGGATCGCGCCGAGCGCGTAGCCGATCGAGACGCCGGAGTAGCGCACGTCGGCCGGGAACATCTCCGCGTACAGCGCGGACTGCGGCCCGTACGACAGCCCGAGTCCGATGGTCAGCACGAACAGCGCGATGAAGAACAGCGCCACGTTCCCGCTGTCGATCAGGAACCACATCGGGATCGCCCACACCGCGATCAGCGCGTAGCCGATCTGGAAGGTGCGCACCCGGCCGAGCCGGTCGGACAGCCAGCCGCCCGCCATCGTGAAGATCAGCCACCCGAACGACGCGAGCGTCGTCATGAGCAGTGCGGTGGGCTGCGGCATCCCGACCACCGTCGACACGTAGGTCGTGAAGAAGGCGATCAGCAGGTAACCGGCGGCGTTGTTGGCGATGAAGATCAGCGCCGTGAGCAGCACCTCGCGGCCGTGGTGCCGGAACAGGATCGCGAGCGGTGCCGAAGACTCCCGCTTGCGCTCCAGCAGCTCCTTGAAGATGGGCGATTCCTCCACCGCGCGGCGGATGATGTAGCCGACCACGATCAGGACGATCGAGAACAGGAACGGCAGCCGCCAGCCCCACGCCAGGAACGCCTCCTCGGTCATGCTCGACCGCAGCACCCACATCGTGAAGGTGGCCAGGATCATGCCGATCGGCACGCCGATCTGCGGGAACGCGCCGAACAGCCCGCGCCGCCCGACGGGAGCGTGCTCGACCGACATCAGGGCCGCGCCACCCCATTCGCCGCCGGCCGAGAAGCCCTGCAGCACCCGTAGGAAGACGAGCATGACGGTCGCCATGATGCCGATGTCGGCGTAGGTGGGCAGGACGCCGATGAGCGAGGTCGCCAGCCCCATCAGGATCAGGGTCAGCACCAGCATCCGCTTGCGACCGAGCTTGTCGCCGAGGTGACCCGCGATGACCGCCCCCAGCGGACGGAACAGGAACGAGATGCCCAGCGAGGCCCAGGAGGCGATCTGCCCACCCGTCTCGCCCAGCGGAGCGAAGAACAGTCCGCCGAACACGAGTCCGGCAGCCTGCGCGTAGATGAAGAAGTCGTACCACTCGATCGTCGTGCCGACGAGGGTGCCGGCGAGGACCCGGCGCTCTTCGCGCCGGCGTTCGACAGTGTTGGCCATGAGAACTCCATTGTTCGGGTAGGGCTGACTGAACGACCGGTCAGTAAATCAGGAGATTACACCAGCGGAGCCGCCTGCGCACGGGTGCACGCCGAGATGCTTGCGACGGACTCGTCACGATGTCATGATTTACTGACCGATGGGTTGGTAAATGACGCGCCACGATCGCTGACGATCGCCCACCTGCACGTTCCACGCAATGGAGATGGATCATGACGGACGCCTTCCTGGTCGGCGGTGTGCGCACCCCCGTGGGGCGATACGGCGGCGCGCTCGCCGGCGTACGGCCCGACGATCTCGCGGCCCTCGTGGTGCGTGCGGCCGTGGACCGCGGCGGGGCTCCAGACGATGCGATCGAGGAGGTCATCCTCGGCGCGGCCAATCAGGCCGGCGAAGACAACCGCAACGTGGCGCGCATGGCTGTGCTGCTGGCCGGTCTTCCTGACGAGGTCCCTGGCATCACCGTCAACCGGCTGTGCGCCTCCGGCATGTCGGCCATCGCGCTGGCGGCGCAGGCGATCCGCGCCGGTGACGCCGACCTCATCGTGGCGGGCGGCGTGGAGTCCATGACCCGCGCCCCGTGGGTACAGGCCAAACCGGAGCGGCCCTGGGCGAAGCCGGGCGAGGCGTTCGACACCTCCATCGGGTGGCGCTTCACCAACCCGCGGCTGCGCGAACGCGACAAGGCGACGTTCTCGATGCCGGAGACCGCCGAAGAGGTCGCGCGACGCGACGGTGTCACGCGCGAAGAGGCCGACGCGTTCGCGCTGCGCAGCCAGCAGCGCGCCATCGCGGCGACCGACGCCGGCCGCTTCGACGCCGAGATCCTCGCAGTGCCGACCCCGAAGGGCGAGGTCACGGTCGACGAGGGTCCGCGCCGTGACACCAGCCTCGAGGCGCTCGCGGCGCTCCGTCCGGTCGTACCAGGAGGCAGCGTCGTGACGGCCGGCAATTCCAGCTCGCTCAACGACGGCGCCTCCGCCGTGCTGGTCGCCAGCGCCGAGGCGGTGCGCCGTCACGGTCTCACTCCTCGGGCGCGCATCGTCACCTCGACGTCCGCCGCGCTCGCTCCAGAGATCATGGGCCTGGGCCCGGTGCCGGCGACAGAGCGTGCACTGCGCCGCGCCGGGCTGTCGGTCGCCGACCTGGGCGCCGTGGAGCTCAACGAGGCGTTCGCCACCCAGTCTCTCGCCTCGATCCGCCGCCTCGGACTCGATCCCGAGATCGTCAACGCCGACGGCGGTGCGATCGCGCTCGGGCATCCCCTGGGCTCGAGCGGATGCCGGATCGTGGTGACCCTGCTCGGACGCATGGAACGCGAAGGAGCGGGACTCGGTCTGGCCACCATGTGCGTCGGCGTGGGGCAGGGCACCGCGATGATCCTGGAGCGGGTGGCATGACCGGCCCGCTGCTCATCGAGCGCGCCGACGATCGGGTCGTGGCGATGCTGAACCGCCCCGACAAGCGCAACGCCATCGACCAGGACACCATCGACGCGTTGCACGCGCTGTGCGCGGAGCTGGAAGCCGCCCCGCGGACGCTCATCCTCACCGGCGCGGGCGGCGTGTTCGCCTCGGGCGCCGATATCGCCCAGCTGCGCGAGCGCCGCGCCGAGGATGCCCGGCGCGCGATCAACGCGACCGCGTTCATCCGCGTCAGCGAGCTGCCGATGCCCGTGATCGCCGCCCTCGAGGGGTACGCGCTCGGCGGCGGAGCGGAGCTCGCCTATGCCGCCGACATCCGCATCGCCTCCGCCACCCTGAAGATCGGCAACCCCGAGACCGGGCTCGGCATCATCGCGGCCGCGGGCGCCACCTGGCGGCTGCCCGAGATCGTCGGGGGTGCGCGCGCCGCGGAGCTGCTGCTCACCGGCAGGGTGCTCGACGCGGACGAGGCGCTCGCGTGGGGGTTGATCTCGGGCATCCATCCCGCGGACGGCCTGCTCGCCGCCGCGCACGCCATCGCCGACCGGATCGCCGCGAACGATCCGCTCGCCACCCAGTACACCAAGCGGGCGCTGCGCGCGCCGCGCCATGAGCACCCGGTGATCGAGCGGGAGCTGCAGGCCGAGCTGTTCGACAGCGCCGAGAAGATGCGACGCATGACGGAGTTCCTGGAGCGGAGGGCCCGCAGATGAGCGCACCCGAATCGGTCGGTGTCCTCGGCGGCGGGCGGATGGGCGCCGGCATCGCGCACGCCTTCCTGCTGGCCGGCGCGTCGGTGACGATCGTGGAGCGTGACGCGGCGAGCGCCGATGCCGCCGCGCAGCGCGTCGCGGAGAGCATCCGCCGCTCCGCCGAGCGCGATCCGTCCCTCGACGGGCAGGCGACGGCGGGCCGGCTGCGCACCGGCACGGATGCCGCGCTGTTCGCCGGTCACGGGCTCGTCGTCGAGGCCGTGCCAGAGGACCGCGCGCTCAAGGAGGAGGCCCTCGCCCGTGCGGAGGCCGTGCTGGGCGCGGATGCCGTGCTGGCGACCAACACGTCGTCGATCTCGATCGACGACCTGGCCGCGGGCAGGCGGCGCCCCGAGCGCTTCCTGGGACTGCATTTCTTCAACCCGGTTCCGGCGTCGGCGCTGGTGGAGATCGTGCGCGGCGCGGCGACCGACGAGCGAGTGCTCGACGCGGCACGCTGGTGGGTGCGGGCCCTGGGCAAGACGCCGATCGTGGTGCGCGACTCCCCCGGCTTCGCCTCCTCACGGCTGGGGGTGATGCTCGGCCTGGAGGCGATCCGGATGCTGGAGGAGGGCGTCGCGACCGCCGCGGACATCGACACGGCGATGACCCTCGGCTACCGGCATCCGGTCGGCCCACTGAAGACCACCGACATCGTCGGCCTCGACGTGCGGCTCGGCATCGCCGAGGAGCTCGCCCGGGAGCTGGGCGACCGCTTCGAACCGCCCGCGCTGCTGCGCCGCATGGTCGCCGAGGGGCGGCTGGGCCGCAAGACGGGCCAGGGTTTCTACGAATGGGATGAGGAGAACCGATGACCGAGTACCTCCCGAGCTACGTGCAGAGCCAGTGGTGGGCCCCGGACCCGGCCCACATGCCCCAGAGCGCGTCTGAGAGCCGCGCCACCGAGGTGCGGGACGCCTCCACCGGCGAGGTGATCACCCGCGTCTCCACCGACGGCCTGGATCTCGCCGCCGCGCTGGAGTACGGCCGCACCGTGGGACACGCCAGCCTCGGCGCGCTCACCTTCCATCAGCGCGCGGTGCTGTTGAAGCAGTTCGCGCTGGCGCTCACCGAGCGCAAGGACGAGCTGTACGCCTTGTCCGCACGGGCCGGGGCGACCAGGACCGACTCCTGGGTCGACATCGACGGCGGCATCGGAGTGCTGTTCTCGTACTCGGGCAAGGGTCGCCGGGAACTGCCCAACAGCCGCGTGTACGTCGACGGCGCGGTGGAACCGCTGTCGAAGGACGGTTCGTTCCTCGGCCGCCACGTGTACACCACGCTGCCCGGCATCGCCGTGCAGATCAACGCGTTCAACTTCCCGGTCTGGGGTTCGCTCGAGAAGCTCGCCCCCGCCTTCCTCGCCGGGATGCCGACCCTGGTGAAGCCCGCCACTCCCACCGGGTACGTGACCGAGGCGATGGTGCGCATCCTCGTCGAATCAGGGCTGCTCCCCGACGGGTCGCTGCAGCTGGTCAGCGGCAGCGTGCCGACGCTGTTCGAGCACCTGCGTCTGGGCGACCTGGTCGCGTTCACGGGCAGCGCCTCCACCGCCGAGAATCTGCGCAGCCACCCGGCGGTGCAGACCGGCGGAGTGCGGTTCACCGCCGAGACCGACTCGATCAACGCATCCGTCCTCGGCACGGATGCCGTCGCCGGCACGCCCGAGTTCGACGCGTACGTCCGCCAGCTCGTGGTGGAGATGACCAGCAAGGCCGGGCAGAAGTGCACAGCGATCCGGCGTGCGATCGTCCCGGCGGCGTCCGCCGACGACGTGGTCGAGGCCGTGCGGGCACGGCTCGCGGAGAAGACCCTGGTCGGCGATCCGCGCGCCGAGGGCGTCACGATGGGCCCGCTGGCCTCGACTGCGCAACGCGACGAGGTGCTGCGTCAGGTGCAGCGCCTGACCGCGGGCGGGGGCCGGATCGTGCTCGGCTCGACGGACGCACCCGAAGTGCGGCGGGCGGACGGCACGACCGGCCCGGCGGACGACGGCGCGTTCGTCGCCCCGATCCTGCTGCGCTTCGACGACGCGGATGCCGACGCCGTGCACACCGTGGAAGCGTTCGGCCCGGTGTCGTCGCTGATCACCTACGACACGATCGACCAGGCCGCCGACATCGTCGCGCGCGGCGGCGGTTCGCTGGTCACCAGCGTCGCGACGCACGACCCCGTGCAGGCCGTGGAGCTCGCCACGCGCATCGCGCCGTTCAACGGCCGGGTGCTGCTGCTCGACCGCGACGACGCCCGATCCTCGACCGGCCACGGCTCCCCGCTGCCGACCCTCGTGCACGGCGGCCCCGGCCGTGCGGGCGGCGGCGAGGAGCTGGGTGGTATCCGCGCCGTGCTGCATCACATGCAGCGCACGGCCGTGCAGGGGTCGCCGTCGATGCTGACGGCGCTCACCGGGGTCTGGCACGCCGGGTCCGCGGCGAACTCCGGCGGACGGCATCCGTTCCGAAAGTCGCTGTCCGAGCTGCGCATCGGCGACCAGGTGGTCTCGCCCTCCCGCGAGGTCACTCTGGAGGACATCGAGACGTTCGCCCACTTCACCGGCGACACCTTCTACGCCCACATGGACGAGGAGGCGGCAGCGGCGAACCCGTTCTTCCCCGGCCGGGTCGCGCACGGCTACCTGCTGGTGTCGTGGGCCGCCGGACTGTTCGTCGATCCAGAACCCGGGCCGGTGCTGGCCAACTACGGGCTCGAGAACCTGCGCTTCATCACGCCGGTCTCCCCCGGCGACAGCATCCGCGTCGAGCTGACCGCCAAGCAGATCACGCCGCGCGAGACCGACGAGTACGGCGAGGTGCGCTGGGACGCGGTCATCCGCAACCAGAAGGACGAGATCGTCGCGACCTACGACGTACTCACCCTGGTGAGCAAGGAGCCGGCCGCCGCCACAGAGGCGGTGCCGGCATGAGGGCGATGATGCAGCGGGATGCCGCCTCTGCCGCGCTCGGCATGGTCGTCGAGCAGGACGAGCCGGGTCGCGCGGTGGTGTCGATGCGGGTCCGAGAGGACATGCTGAACGGTTTCGCGATCACCCACGGCGGACTCGTGTTCACACTGGCCGACACGGCGTTCGCGATCGCCTGCAACGAGGACGAGCGGATCACGGTCGCCGCCGGCGCCGACATCACATTCCTGAAATCCACGCGGGCAGGGCAGACCCTGACCGCGACGGCCGTCCGCCGCACCGTCACCGGTCGGACGGGCCTGTACGACGTGACGGTCGCGGACGAGACCGGCGACGTGGTCGCCGAGTTCCGCGGCCGCTCGATCACCACCAACCGCCCGGTGGAGTGACACCCCCACCCTCACCCGAAGGGAACGCACCGATGTCGACGATGACCGGCCCTGCACTCTCCGCCCTCGACCCTGCCGAGCGGCTGTCCCGCTCCGAGCTCGAGGCGCTGCAGCTGGAACGGCTGCAGTGGACCGTGCGGCACGCGTACCGCAACGTGCCGCACTACACCCGCGCGCTCGACGAGGCGGGGGTGTCGCCCGACGACATCCGCTCCCTCGCCGACGTCCGCCGTCTGCCGTTCACCACCAAGGAGGACCTGCGGCGCAACTACCCGTTCGGCATGTTCGCGGTGCCGATGGCCGACGTGCGCCGCGTGCACGCCTCCTCCGGCACAACGGGCCGCCCCACCGTGGTCGGGTACACCGAGACGGACCTGTCGAACTGGGCGGACCTCATCGCCCGGTCGCTGCGCGCCTCCGGCATCCGACCGGGGATGAAGGTGCACAACGCCTACGGGTACGGCCTGTTCACCGGCGGTCTCGGAGCGCACGCCGGCGTGGAGCGGCTGGGAGCCACCGTGATCCCGGTGTCGGGCGGCCAGACAGCACGGCAGGTGCAGCTCATCCAGGACTTCGAACCCGACGCGATCCTGTGCACCCCGAGCTACCTGCTCACCATCGCCGACGCCATGGAGGCGGCGGGCATCGACCCGACCTCGACCTCGCTCAAGGTGGCGGTGCTCGGCGCCGAGCCGTGGACCAACGAGATGCGCACCGAGCTGGAGGGCCGCCTCGACATCGACGCCGTCGACATCTACGGTCTGAGCGAGGTGATGGGCCCTGGTGTGGGCAACGAATGCGTGGAGACGAAGGACGGCCCGCACATCTGGGAGGACCACTTCCTCCCCGAGATCGTCGACGAGGACGGCCGGCCGGTGCCGGACGGGGAGATGGGTGAGCTGGTGTTCACCTCGCTGACCAAGCAGGCGTTCCCGGTGCTGCGCTACCGCACCCGCGATCTCACCCGGCTGCTGCCGGGCACCGCCCGCCCCGCGATGCGGCGCATCGAGAAGATCACCGGGCGCAACGACGACATGATCATCCTGCGCGGGGTGAACATCTTCCCCACGCAGATCGAGGAGATCGTGCTCGGGATCGAACAGCTCACGCCGCATTTCGTGATCGAGCTCACCCGCGAGGGCCGGCTGGATGCCATGACGGTGCGCATCGAGCGGCACCCGGCGCTGGAGCGCGACGTGTGCGAGGCGGCCGCCGCGGTGCTCGCTCAGCGCATCAAGACGCACATCGGGTCGAGCGTCGCGGTACAGGTGGAGGAGCCGGGGGTCCTGCCCCGCAGCGAGGGCAAGTACAAGCGGGTGTACGACCTGCGGAAGTAGGTCCGCGCGACGGGCGTCAGCCCAATGCGTCGGATGCCACCGCACGCGCCTCCTCCGCCGTACCGGCGGCGACGGCGGCGTCCGCCGCGCGCACGCAGTCGTCGACGGACAGCGCGCCCAGCGCCAGGGACACCCTGCCCAGGGCACGCGGGGTCATGGACAGGCTGGTCACGCCGAGCCCGACGAGCACCGGCGCCAGCCGAGGATCCCCCGCGGCCTCGCCGCACACCCCGACCGGTGCGCCGACGGCCTGCCCGGCGGAGCCGACGGCGGCGATGAGGCGCAGCACCGCCGGCTGCCATGGGTCGTTCAGTTCGCCCAGTGCCGGGTGCATCCGATCGGCCGCCATCGTGTACTGGGCGAGGTCGTTCGTGCCGATGCTCGCGAAGTCGACGACCTGGAACAGCTCCTCCGCCATCAGTGCGGCCGCCGGCGTCTCGATCATGACGCCCACCCGCGGCAGCCCGGCCGCGCGAGCCGCCTCGGCGAAGCGCGAGGCCTCGTCGACGGTGGCGATCATCGGCGCCATCACCTCGACCTGCGCGCCCTCGGACTCGGCCGCAGCGGCGAGGGCGCGCAGCTGGTCGTGCAGCAGCGCCGGCTGACGGAGCCCGACCCGCACACCCCGCACGCCCAGGGCGGGGTTCTCCTCGTGCCCGGCAGCGACGAACGGCAGCGGCTTGTCCGCACCCGCATCCAGCGTGCGGACCACGACCCTGCGCCCGGCGAAAGCCGCGAGCACGGGGCGGTAGGCCGCGATCTGCTCGCCGACGTCGGGCGCCGCAGCGCGCCCGAGGAAGCAGAACTCGGTCCGAAACAGCCCGACGCCCTCCGCTCCGGCATCCGCGGCGACCGCGGCGTCCTCCGCCCCGCCCACGTTGGCGAGCAGCGGCACCGGAGTGCCGTCGACGAGACGCCCCGGCGGCCGGAACGGCGGCGGCTCGGCGGCCGCTCGCGCTTCGGCGATCGCGTCCGCGGACGGCTCGACGCCGACCTCCCCGCTCTCACCGTCGACCAGAATCGTCGCGCCGTCGGGGATGCCGAGCGCACCGGGCACCGCCACCACCGCGGGCAGCCCGAGAGCCCTCGCGATGATCGCGGCGTGAGACGTCGGTCCGCCCTGCTCGGTCACCAGCGCCGCGCACCGACTGTGCGCGAGCGCCGCGGTGTCGGCCGGTGACAGATCGGCGGCGACGAGCACGAACGCGTCGTCGCGCTGCGGGATGCCGCCCGCCGCGACGCCGAGCAGCTCGGCCACGATGCGGTCGCGCACGTCGCGGATGTCCGCCGCACGCTCGCCGGTGCGGCCGCCGATCGTCTCGAGCGCCGCCGCCTGCTCGGATGCCACCTCCCAGACCGCCCGTGCGGCGGTCACGCCTTGCGACCGGACGCGCTCCGCCGCCTCCGACATCAGGTCGGGGTCGGATGCCAGCATCCGCGTGGCGTCGAGGATGGCGCGCGTCTCGCCGTGGGCGGCCTCGGCGCGATCGGCGAGACGCTTGGCGACGGCCGAGGACGCCGGCGCGATCCGTGCGGCCTCGGATTCGCGGTCCGCGGCGGGCACCGTCCCGCCTGCGGGAGGCTCCCCGACGGGCGTGGCGAGACGCACCACCGGGCCGACCGCCACGCCAGGGCTGACCCCGCGACCGCGGAGCACGGCGCCGGCGGGCACCCGAGGGTCCGCGCGCGCGTACGCGCCGGCGTCTCCGGCATCCGCGCCATCGATCGACGCAGCGGGTGCCGTGTCCTGCCGCGCGTCCGGTGCCTCCGGCGTGGCGACCAGTTGCTCACCGAAGCCCTCCTCGAACAGCGCGGCGATGCGCGCGACGGCCGCCTCCGCATCGTCGCCCGCGGCGCGCAGCTGCACCTCGTCGCCGCCGCGGACGCCGAGCGTGAGCAGACGCGACAAGCTTCCCGCCGAGGCCTCCGGGCCGGCGGGGAGGCGCCGGAGGCGGACCCGCGCACCGCGGGCGGCATCCGCGATCAGGGCCGCCGGCCGGGCGTGGATGCCGAGCGCGTTACGCACCCGGACCGTCCGCACAACTTCCGGCGCGGCGTCGGCGGGTGGCTCCGTCGCCGTCTCCGGGATGCCTGGCATTGCGGCGGTGTCCCCGCCGAGCTGGGCGGCCTTGGCTTCGAGGGCCGAGGCCGCCTCGCCGGCGACCGTATCGAGGTCGGCGCCGCCGGATGCCGACACCATCGCCGCCAGCAGGCCCTCCACGAACGGCGCGGGCACCAGCCGCACCGGAACGTCGCTCGTCCGCAGCTCGAGAGCGAGCTCCGCGCTCATCACGGCCGAGCCGAGATCCATGAGCACCAGCACGCCGTCGCACTCGGCCGCGAGGTCGTCGATGGCGCCGGCGACCAGCAGCGCATCCGTGCCCAGGACCGCCGCACCGTCGGCATCCATCCCGGCGCCCGCGGCGAGCCGCAACGGCACGGCGTCGCCGGGCACCATCTGCAAGGCGAGCTCGCTCGCCGCCTCCGCGAGCCGGGAGCTGTGGGAGACGGCGACGACCCCGATCATCATCCGGCGATGGCGTCGGCGAGGGCGCGGAACAACAGGGCGGTGGAGGCCGCGCCAGGGTCGAGATGGCCGGCGCTGCGCTCACCGAGGTAGCTGGCACGTCCCTTCCGCGCGACCAGCGGTGCGGTGGCATCCCGGCCGGATTCCGCGGCGTCCGCCGCGCTCAGCGCCGCCTCGGCGAGATCGCCGCCGTCCCCGAGCGCGGCGTCGAAGGCGTCGACAGCCGGCGCCATGGCGTCGAACAGCGTCTTGTCGCCGGCTTCCGCCTTGCCGCGCGCGACGATGCCGTCCAGGCCTGCCCGCAGCGCGGAGGCGAGACCGGCGCCGTCCAGTTCCGCGGCCGCGCCCGCCGTCATCCCCATCCGCAGGAAGAACGTGCCGTACAGCGGTCCGCTCGCGCCGCCGACCGAGCTCACCAGCGTCATCCCGACACTCTTCAGTAGCTCGTCGCAGGTCGAGGCTGATCCGGCATCGATCTTGGCGACGGCGGCCGTCATCCCCCTGGCCATGTTCGCACCGTGGTCGGCGTCGCCGATCGCGGAGTCCAGCTCGGTGAGCCACTCGCGCTTGTCGGTGACCGCGTCCCGGAACCGGTGCACCCAGTCGGTGAGCACCGCCGTGTCGATGGTGTCTGGCATCTCGTCCTCCGCCCCGGTCACATGCCCCAGCGGAGTCCCGGCGTGCGTACCGGCGCGTCCCAGAGCCGAAGCAGCTCGTCATCGGCCTTCAGCACGGTGAGCGAGCAGCCCGCCATGTCCAGCGAGGTGATGTAATCGCCAACCAGGTTGCGGGCGATCTGCACGCCCGCCTTCTCGAGCAGCGCGGCCACCTCGCCGTACATCAGGTAGAGCTCGATCAGCGGCGATCCTCCCATGCCGTTGAGCATGACGATGGCGGGTCCTCCCGCCGCATCCAGGTCTCCCAGGATCGGTTCCACGAGCATGCGCGCGATCTCCTTCGCCGGCGCGATCGGCTCCCGGTGCCGACCCGGTTCGCCGTGGATGCCGATGCCGATCTCCATCTGGTCCTCTGGCAGATCGAACGTGGGCTTGCCGGCCGCCGGCACCGTGCAGCTGGTCAGCGCCATCCCCATCGAGCGACCCTGACCGTTGATGCGGGTGGCCAGTTCGACGATGGATGCCAGGTCGCGCCCCTCCTCCGCTGCCGCGCCGACGAGCTTCTCCAGCAGCACCGTCAACCCGACGCCGCGTCGCCCGGCCGTGTAGAGCGAGTCCTGCACGGCGACGTCGTCATCCACGATGACCGTGCCCACCTCGATGCCCTCGGCCGCGGCGAGCTCGGCGGCCATCTCGAAGTTCATCACGTCCCCGGTGTAGTTCTTCACGATGTGCAGCACTCCGGCACCCCGGTCGACCGCGTGCGTCGCCGCCTGCACTCGGTCGGGCGTGGGGGACGTGAACACTTCGCCCGCCACCGCGGCGTCCAGCATCCCGTGTCCGACGTAGCCGCCGTGCAGCGGCTCGTGGCCGGACCCGCCACCGGACACGACGGCGACCTTGCCCTGCTCCTTGGGGGTCGCGCGCGTGATCACGTGGTTCTCGAAGTCGACGGACAGCTCCGGGTGCGCGAGGCTCAGCCCGCGCAGCGACTCGATGAGCACGTCCTCCGGGGCGTTGATCAGCTTCTTCATACTCGATCTCCCTTGATCCGGGCCGGCGAGGGATCTCCTCGCGGACGCGAGATGTGCGAACGTCATACGTCCAAGCCGAATCTGCTCGGGCGGGCACCGAAAGTCAATACGCTCCGGGCTCGGCGGCCGCGTTGGCGCGCTGACCGCCTAGCCTGGTGAGGTGATCACACGAGAGCTCGCCAGGGATCTCCGGGATGCCGGGCTCGTGTGGCATCCGGCGGCCGGCGATCGGTTCCAGCTGGATCTGCCCGAGCATGTGGAGCTCGACGTGGAGGCCGACATCTTCACCGTCAGCGACATGACCATCGAGGCGCGGCAGACGCCGACCGGAACGATCCTCGCGTTCAACGGCACCACCGAGTGGGCGCTGGACTCGGTGACGATCGCCGACGCGGTCTGGCTGCCCGACGAGGAGCAGCTGCGCCGCCTGCTGGGCGGAACGTTCCGCGCCCTGCGGCGCGTCGGCGACACGTTCGTGGTCGAGATCGAAGTGCTCGGCGAGGACATGTCGTTCGAGCATCCCGACCCGGACGAGGCCTACGGCAAGGCGCTCCTCGCCCTGCTGCGCCGCGCCCAGTGACCGGCTGACACCCGCATCAGTCCGGGCGGAAAAGGGCGGGGTTGCTTGCGGCGACCGAACGGTGCGAGAATAACCTAACGATCGGTCAGTAAACCGCCGTGGGGAGTCGATGATGACCAGCACCGCAGACCTCGCGATCGCTCAGGGTCCGGACGACCAGGAGCGCTTCGACGAACTCATCGCGCACGAGCAGCGCATCGAGCCGCGTGACTGGATGCCGGAGGCGTACCGCAAGACGCTGATCCGGCAGATCTCCCAGCATGCGCACTCCGAGATCATCGGGATGCAGCCGGAGGGCAACTGGATCACCCGGGCGCCCAGCCTGAAGCGCAAAGCGATCCTGATGGCGAAGGTGCAGGACGAGGCCGGCCACGGGCTCTACCTGTACTCGGCCGCGCAGACCCTGGGCATCACCCGCGAGGAGATGATGCAGCAGCTCATCTCGGGCAAGGCGAAGTACTCCTCGATCTTCAACTACCCCACCCCGACCTGGGCGGACATGGGAGCGATCGGCTGGCTCGTCGACGGCGCCGCCATCTGCAACCAGGTGCCGCTGTGTCGCGCCTCGTACGGTCCGTACGGACGCGCCATGGTGCGCATCTGCAAGGAGGAGTCGTTCCACCAGCGACAGGGCTTCGAGATCCTGCTCACCCTCATGCAGGGCACCGCCGAGCAGCGCGAGATGGCGCAGGATGCCGTCAACCGGTGGTACTGGCCGAGCCTGGCCATGTTCGGTCCGCCCGACGACCAGTCCCCCAACTCCGCGCAGTCGATGGCGTGGAAGATCAAGCGGTTCTCCAACGACGAGCTGCGCCAGCGCTTCGTCGGGATGCTGGTGCCGCAGGCCGAGATCCTCGGCGTCACCCTGCCTGACCCCGAGCTGCGCTGGGACGAGGAGGCCGGCCGCTGGCACATGGGCGAGATCGACTGGGACGAGTTCTACGAGGTCCTGCGTGGCAACGGCCCCTGCAACGCCGAGCGGCTGGAACGCCGCCGCACCGCGCACGAAGAAGGCGCTTGGGTGCGGGAGGCGGCGGCCGAGTACGCCCGGCGTCGGGCCCGTCGAGCGGAGGCGGCGTGATGAACGAGGACGTCTGGCCACTGTGGGAGGTGTTCGTGCGCGCGAACCGGGGCTTGAGCCATGTGCACGTCGGTTCCCTGCACGCCCCGGATGCCGAGATGGCGCTGCGCAACGCGCGTGACCTGTACACCCGCCGCGGCGAGGGCGTCTCGATCTGGGTGGTGCCGACGGATGCCGTCACGACCAGCGACCCGGATGACAAGGACGCGTTCTTCGAGAGCCCGGAGGGCAAGAACTACCGGCACGCGGTGTACTACACCGCGTCCGAGGGGGTGCCGCACCTGTGACCGGGCAGCCCCACGACGTGCACGTCTCGGTCGACGAGCTCCACCTCAGCGCCGAGCTCGCCGGCGAGGGCGGCCGCGCGCCTTCGGCCGACGTCGCCGAGTACGCGCTGTGGCTGGGCGACGACGCCCTGATCCTGTCGCAGCAGCTCGGCGAGTGGATCTCGCGCGCCCCCGAACTGGAGGAGGACGTCGCCCTCGCGAACATCGCTCTCGATCTGCTCGGGCACGCCCGGTCGCTGCTGCGCTACGCCGGCTCGTGGGACGGCCACACCGAGGACGACCTGGCGTACTTCCGCGACGAGCCCGAGTTCCGGAGCAGCTGGCTCGTCGAGCAGCCCAACGGCGACTTCGCGCAGACGATCGCACGCCAGTTCGCGGCATCCGCCTACATGTTCGAGCTGTACTCGGCGCTGCGCTCGTCGACCGACCCCGTCTTCGCAGCCATCGCCGGGAAGGCGCTGAAGGAGGTCGACTACCACCGCGACCACGCCGTGCAGTGGGTGCTGCGCCTCGCGGGCGGCACCGAGGAGTCGCGGAGGCGGATCATCCGCGGTCTCGCCGACATCTGGCCGTACGTCGCCGAACTGTTCCGCGACGAGCCGCTCATCGACCGGCTCGACGGCATCGCCGTGCGCCCGTCCTCGCTGCGTGCGGGGTTCGACGCCGTCGTGGACGCGGTGTTCGCGGAGGCGGAGCTGGAGACACCCGGGGTCGGTGACTCCTCGGCCGGTGGCCGGCGCGGAGCGCACGCCACGCCCTTCGGTCACCTGCTCGCCGAGATGCAGGTGCTCGCGCGACGGCATCCGGGGGCGACATGGTGACCCCGACCCGGTCGTTGAGCGAGGAGCGCAGCGACGAGACGAAACGCACCCGCACCCCCCGGTCGTTGAGCGAGGAGCGCAGCGACGAGACGAAACGCGCCCGCCGGCACGAAGCACGGACCATCGCGGCATCCGTCCTCGACCCCGAGGTGCCGGTGCTGACGATCGATGACCTCGGGGTGCTCCGCGCCGTGGAGGTCGATGAGCGCGACGGCCGCGAGCACGTGCGCGTAGACATCACCCCCACCTACAGCGGATGCCCCGCGATGGACGCCATCCGGTACGACGTGGTGCTCGCGCTCACCGCGGCCGGCTTCGACGACGTCGAGGTGCGGCTGGTCCTCTCCCCGGCCTGGACCACGGACTGGATGAGCGAGGACGGCCGGCGCAAGCTCGCCGAGTACGGCATCGCCCCACCCAACGGACGCGCCGCCGTGCGGCAAGGACCCATCCGCCTCGCACTGAGCGTGCGCTGCCCCCGGTGCGGCTCGCTCGACACCCGCGAGGTCTCCCGCTTCGGTTCCACGTCGTGCAAGGCACTCTACGAGTGCCGGGCATGCCTGGAGCCGTTCGACCACTTCAAGGTGATCTGATGGCGCTGTTCCGGCTCCCCGAGGCTGCCCCGGCTGCGGCGCCGCGGCTGCCCGCCGGAGAGGTGCGGCACCGGGCGCGCTTCCACACGCTCGAGGTGACCGACGTGCGGCGCCTCACCGACGACGCCATCGAGGTGACCTTCACCGTCCCGCCCGACCTCGTCGATGACTACCGGTACCTGCCCGGCCAGTACGTCGCCCTGCGGGTGCACCTGGACGGTGCGGAGGTGCGCCGCTCGTACTCGTTGTGCCGCCCGCCCGCCCCGGCGGCCGAGGGCGAGAGCACCACGCTGAGCGTCGCCGTCAAACGCGACGAGGGCGGTCTGTTCTCGACGTGGGCGCAGACCGAACTGAAGCCCGGTTTCCCCATCGACGTGATGAGCCCGCAGGGCACCTTCACGTCCGGCCTGGCGCAGCTCGACGGCGCGCACGTCGTCGGGATCGCCGCAGGCTCCGGCATCACGCCGCTGATGTCGCTCGCGCACGATCTGCTGACGGCATCCGACACCACCCGCTTCACCCTGCTGTACACCAACCGCTCCACCAGCGACGTGATGTTCCTCGAGGAACTCGCCGAGCTCAAGGACCGCTACCCCACGCGGCTGGTGCTGCACCACGTGCTGTCACGCGAGCAGCGCACCGCACCGTTGCTGTCGGGGCGGATCGATGAGAAGAAGCTGCGCACGATCCTCGACCCCCTGATCCTGCCATCGACCGTCGACGAGTGGTTCCTGTGCGGTCCGTTCGCCCTGGTCGACCTGTGCCGCGAGGTGCTCGCCGATATCGGCGTACCGCACGAGCACATCCGCTTCGAGCTGTTCACCACCGGTGACGCCCCGACAGAGCGCGGGCCGCGCCCGGTGACGGTGCACAAGGGCGAGAAGACGTACCGGATCGAGATCAGCCTCGACGGCGTCTCGTCCACGGTCGAGAGCCCGGTCGACGCGCACGAATCCGTGCTGAACGCGGCGCTGCGGGTACGTCCCGACGCGCCGTTCGCCTGCTCGGGCGGCGTCTGCGGCACCTGTCGTGCCCGCGTATTGGAGGGCAGCGTCACCATGACCGAGAACTATGCACTCGAGCCCGACGAGATCGAACGCGGGTACGTGCTCACCTGCCAGTCCCACCCCACCAGCGACCGTCTCGTGGTGGACTACGACGTCTGATCCGAAGGAGCCTGGGATGATCGACCTCCGCATCGCCGACGACGTCGCCCATGTGACGCTCAACGCCCCCGACAAGCTGAACGCCCTCGATGAGCAGGCCCTGCACGGCCTGGACGCCGCCTACAACGAGGCCGAGTCGGCCGGCGTACGGGCGCTGGTGCTGCGCGGCGAAGGACGCGCGTTCTGCGCCGGGCGGGACATCTCCGACGTCGACCCCCGCGACGACGACGTGATCGGCTACCTGGGTGGGCTCGTCACGCCGCTGCTGAAGCGGATGTCGGTGTTCCGCGCCCCCACGTTCGCCGTCGCGCACGGTGCGTGCCTGGGCGTCGGGCTCGGACTGCTCATCGCGACCGACGTCGTGTACGTCGCGGAGTCCGCGAAGATCGGTTCGCCGTTCGCCGCGCTGGGCGCCACGCTCGACTCCGGCGGGCACGCGCTGTTCCTGGATCGTCTCGGCGCGCACCGCACCCTCGACCTCATCTACACCGGGCGTCTCATGTCGGGAGCCGAGGCCGTGGCATCCGGCCTGTTCTCGCGGGTCCTGGCCGACGACGAGGTGCGGCAGGCCACCGAGGATGCCGCCGCCGCGGCCGCCCGCGGGGCGACGCAGGCGTTCCTCGCCAGCAAGCAGCTGGTCGCGCGCATCCGCGACGAGCGGCTCGCGCTGTGGGATGCCGTCGAGATCGAGAACGCCGCACAGGCGGCGCTCTGCGACACCGACGACTACCGGGAGGGGTTCGCGGCCTTCCAGCAGAAGCGGAAGCCGCAGTTCCGGGGACGCTGACACGTCGGCGCCGGCAGGCGGATGTCGGCAGGCCGATGTCGGCAGGCGGATGTCGGCGTGCGGTGCGAGAATGCCCGCATGATGCTCTCCGAGCTGGTCGCCACGTCCGAACAGGTCGGGGCCACGTCCTCGCGCCTGGCGAAGGTCGAGGCCCTCGCGCGCCTGCTGGAACGCGCGGAGCCCGACGAGATCGCCCCGCTCACCGGCCTGTTGCTCGCGGCGCCCCGACAGGGTCGGCTCGGCGTCGGCTGGCGCGGCATCGCCGCCCTCGCCGTCGAGCAGGCGTCCGACCCCACGCTCACGATCGGTGACGTCGATCGGGCTCTGGATGCGCTGGCGACGGCATCCGGCACCGGCTCCAACGCCGCCCGCTCGGGTCTGCTCCGCGATCTCGCCGCCCGCGCCACCGCCGACGAGTGGGACTTCCTGGCCAGGGCGATCCTCGGCGAGCTGCGGACGGGCGCGCTGTCCGGGGTGCTGGTCGACGCGATCGCCCGCGCCTCGGGCCGAGCCCCGGCAGCGGTGCGGAGGGCCGCCATGCTCTCCGGCGACCTCGGCGAGACGGCCCGGCTCGCGCTCACCGGCACGACGGAGGAGCTGAACGCCGTGGGGCTGGTGGTCGGACGGCCGGTGCTGCCCATGCTCGCCGCCACCGCCGCGACGCCGACCGCCGCCCTGGCGATCACCGGCGAGGCATCAGTGGAGTACAAGCTCGACGGCGCACGCATCCAGGTGCACCGCCACGGCGACGAGGTCGGCGTGTTCACCCGCAGCCTGGCCGACATCACGCACCGCGTGCCCGAGATCGTCGAGATCGTGCGGGGTCTTCCGGCGAACGACCTGATCCTCGACGGTGAGACGCTCTCGCTCGACGAGGATGGGGGGCCGCGCCCGTTCCAGGACACCATGTCGCGGTTCGGTGCGGACGTGTCGCGGCAGCTGCTGTTGCGCCCGTGGTTCTTCGACGTGCTGCATGTCGACGGCCGCGATCTCATCGACGAGCCGCTGTCGGTGCGGCTCGCGGAGCTCGAGCGCATCGCCGGCGAGTGGCGGATGCCGGGCATCGTGACCGCCGACGCGGACGCGGCCGAGCGCTTGTCCCGCGAGGCTCTCGCCGCCGGCCACGAGGGCGTGGTCGTGAAAGCCACGGACTCTCCGTACACCGCCGGACGCCGCGGGAAGTCGTGGGTGAAGGTGAAGCCGGTGCTCACCTACGACCTGGTCGTACTCGGCGCGGAGTGGGGGTCGGGGCGACGCCGCGGCTGGCTTTCCAACCTGCATCTGGGCGCGTACGACCCCTCCGGCGAGTTCGGCGAACCGGGCGGGTTCGTCATGGTCGGCAAGACGTTTAAAGGGCTCACCGACGAACTGCTGCGCTGGCAGACCGAGACCTTCCCCGCGTACGAGACACACCGCACGGGCGGCGCCGTGCTGCTGCGCCCCGAGATCGTCGTCGAGATCGCGATCGACGGCGTGCAGCGCTCACCGCGCTACCCGGGCGGGATCGCGCTGCGGTTCGCGCGCGTCAAGGGGTACCGCCGCGACAAGTCGGCGGCCGACGCCGACACGATCCAGACCCTGCGCGCGCTGCTGCGCGGGTGAGGTCGACCGGTCAGTCGGTCAGGCGCGGGCGGCGGTCAGGCCGAGGGAGCCAGGCCCTGGTCCTCCTCGATGACCGTGCCCTTGTACGACCACGGGAAGTTGATCCACAGATCGGTGTCCTTCCAGGCGTAGTCCGGCTGGATGACGGTGGTGGGCTTGGTGTAGATGGTGACCGAGCGGACGTCGGCGCCCTTGTCCTTCAGCAACTGCACGGCGAGGGCGAGCGTGCGGCCGGAGTCGGCCACGTCGTCGACGAGCAGCACGCGGCGGCCGTCCAGGTACGCCATGTCGAGCTCCGGCGGCAGCACCTCAGGGGCGTCCAGCACCGTGCCGATGCCGGTGTAGAACTCGACGTTGATCGCGCCGCAGTTCTTCGCGCCCAGTCCGTACGCGATGGCGCCGGCCGGCAACAGGCCACCGCGCGCGATGGCGACGACCACCTCCGGCACGAAGCCGCTGTCGATGATCCTGCGCGCCAGATCGCGCGTCGCCTCGCCGAAACCGTCCCAGGTGAGCGTCTCGCGCTCGATCACTGCATCCGTCACCCCTCGATTCTCGCCTACCCACCCGCTTCGCGCGAGCCACGGCCCCAACACGCCCGGGAATGCGGTAAAAACGTATGAGGGATGCCGCCACCCGACTTCCGGTATCCTCCCGAGGTTCCCTTCCATGTGCCGACTCTTCGCCTTCGTCTCACCCGACCGCTCCACCGCCGAGCGCGAACTCGGGGACAGCGGAATGGAGAGCCTCCGGTCTCTCGCGCGTCTGCACGGAGACGGATGGGGATGGGCCGGGGTCGCCTCCCCGGGCGATCACCCCGTGCTGCGCAAGGCCGCCAGTTCCGCGGCATCCGATCCCGCCTTCGCCGACACCATGGGCCGCAGCGTCCGCGCCGCCGTCGCCCACCTGCGCTGGGCGACGTCCGGGTTGCCGGTGCGCCCCGAGAACGCGCACCCGTTCTCGTCGGGGCGTTTCGCCTTCGCGCACAACGGGTCGCTGAAGCCGATCGGGCTGATCCGCGGCATGCTGACCTCGGAGCAGCTCGCCGGCCTCGAAGGCGACACCGACAGCGAGATGTACTTCACGCTCATCCGGGAACGCGTCGCCGCCGGCGTCCCTCTCGCCGAGGCGGCACTCGAGGTCGCTCGCCTGCTCCGCGAGGCGTATCCGCTGGCCAGCCTGAACGCACTGATCCTGGACCGCGATCAGCTGGTCGTCGTGCACGCCTGCGCGCTCAGCATCCTCTCCGACGACGACCTGGGCGCAATCGCCCGCTTCGACCGCCTGCCGGACGAGCACAACGAGGACTACTACGCCCTGCGCTGGAAGCACGCCGCGGACGGCACCGTCCTGGTCGGCTCCACCGGGGTGGCCGGACGGGGATGGCAGGCGATGCCGCCGGAGTCCGTCACGGCGATCGACCTGCGCGACCGCACCTCGGAGACGGTCGCACTGGCCGGGGCGCGCGTGCCCGCCACCGTCGGCTCCCGGTAGAATCGACGGGTCCGGCCGCTGCGGTCCGGTGCCCGAAAAAGGGGCACGAAGCTCTCCGCGATGACGCGCGAGGCGAGACACATACGGAAATGCACCATGTCCGTCCGTCTCGAAAGGCTCCGCCATGCCCAGCGTCTCCGCACACGTCGCGCTTACCCTCGCCCGCCACATCGACCACGTCTTCGGGGTGATGGGAAACGGCAACGCGTACTTCCTCGACGCGCTCGAGAAGCAGACGGATGCTGAATACACCGCCGTCCGTCACGAGCAGGGCGCCGTGGTCGCCGCGGACGCCCATTTCCGGGCGTCCGGACGCATCGCCGCCGCCACCGCCACGTACGGGGCCGGGTTCACCAACACCCTCACGGCCCTGGCCGAAGCCGTCCAGGCGCACGCGCCGCTGGTGCTCGTCGTGGGCGACGAGCCCACCTCCGGCCCCCGCCCCTGGGATGTCGACCAGATCGCCCTCGCCTCCGGCGTCGGCGCGCGCACCTACACCGCCGGGCATGCGGATGCCGCGGCGACCACGGTCATCGCGATCGAGCACGCCCTCACCTATCGGGTGCCCGTCGTGCTCGCGATCCCGTACGACGTGGCGACGCTCGAGGCGGGTCCCGTCCCGGAGGCGCCGGAGCCGCGGCTGCCCGCACCGCTCGCACCGCGAGGCGAGTTCGGCGAGGGGATGCTGGAAGAGATCGCTCGCGCGCTGCACGCCGCGGAGCGCCCCTTCCTGCTCGCCGGTCGCGGCGCGTGGCTGGCCGGCGCGGGCGAGGCGCTCGGAGCGCTCGCCGACACGACCGGCGCGCTGACGGCATCCACCGCCCTCGGCCGCGGGGTGTTCCCCGACGCCCGCTACGACCTGGGCGTGACCGGCGGCTTCGGCGCAGACGGCGCGATGGCGCTGGTCCGCGAGGCGGACGTCGCGGTGGTGTTCGGCGCGTCGCTGAACCAGTTCACGATGCGCTTCGGTGAGCTGTTCTCGCCCGGCACGCGCGTGTTCCAGGTCGACATCGCGCCCGCTGCGACGCACGCGCACGTGGGCGGGTTCGTGCGAGGAGACGCCCGCATCGTCGCCGAGCGGCTGGTCGAGCGGGTGCGGGCGGCCGCCGCGAGCGCGGCTGACGCGGCCTCGCGGATGCCGTGGCGCGAGAGCGTCGACGTCGCGGCGGCCCGCGGGTACGACGCGGGTGACGAGCTCGCGCCCGACGGGCGGCTGGACCCGCGCTCGGCGGCCCGCCGGATCGCGGAGCTGCTCCCCGAGGAGCGCGTGGTGGTCTCCGATGGCGGGCACTTCATCGGCTGGGCGAACATGTACTGGCCGGTCGCGTCGCCGGACCGGATGATGATGGTCGGCACCGCCTTCCAGGCGATCGGGCAGGGCTGGCCGAGCGTGGTCGGCGCCACACGTGCCCGCCCCGAGGCCACCGTGGTGCTGACATCCGGCGACGGCGGCGGGCTGATGGCCATCGCCGACCTGGAATCCGCCGTGCGCGCGGCGCGCGGACGCGGGATGGCGGTGATCTGGAACGACGCCGCCTACGGCGCGGAGGTCAACCTGTACGGCCTGAAGGGGCTCGCCGAGGAGCCGATGCTCATCCCGGAAGTCGACTTCGCCGCCCTCTCGCAGGCCGTCGGCGCCGAGGGGGTGGTGGTGCGCAGCCTCGCCGACCTGGAGCGCCTGCGCACCTGGACCGCGGAGGATCCGGCATCCCGCCGCTTCCTCGTGCTCGACCTGCGTGTGTCGGGTCGCGTGATCGCCCCCTACCAGCAGGAGATCATCCGCGTGAACTCCTGACCCGGCATCCCCTCGCCCTCCCCCTCCCCCGGGTTTCATCACCCCGGGTTTCATCACCCCGGGTTTCATCACCCCGGGTTTCATCACCCCGGGTTTGGGGCGGATTCTCGCGTTTGGGGCGGTGCACACCCGCCCCAAGGTCGAGAATCCGCCCCAAACGGCCGGAAAATGAGGGGGCGGGTCAGGATGCCGGGAGGAGAGCACCCTCGAAGAAGGCCCCGAGGGCTGCGACGTCGCCGAGCGGCAGGATCGCGGCGACATACTGATCCGGGCGCACCACGACGACCGCGCCGTCGCGGGAGATCTGCCGCTCCACGAAGATGTCCTTGTCGCACCAGATGGTCGGGCCAGCCGCGTACACCTTCTCCCAGTCGGTGAGGCCGAGCTGCCCCGTCTCGGGGAGGAACAGCCGCGGCGCCTGCGTCACCTCGATCTCGTCGTGGCCCTGCTGGTAGATCGCCTTGACGTCGAACACGGCATCCGCGTCGGCCCCGGCCGGGGTGAACCGGGCCAGCACCGGCTCGACCCGCTCGGCCCAGGCAGCGAGGCCCGACCCGTCCTGGTCGCCGAAGGCGTACACCCGCCAGCGCCCGTCGGCCTTGGCGTGGTGTCCCAGGTGGACGACGTTGCCGTCGGCCACTCGGGTGACCTCCGCCGACTTGAACCGCTTGCCGAGCGGGAAGCCGACCGCCAGATCCTGCTGCGACGCCCCTGCCACGATCATCGACGGCTCGTACTGCGTCATGAATCCGGATGGGAACTCGGCCGTGGCCAGGTAATACGTCGCGAGCTCCTGCGGATCGGTGATCTCGTGCGGCTTGCGCGCCATCAGCGTCGACCATTCCCGGTCGAAGTCGATCAGCTGCTGTGCCACCGGGCGGCGCTCGGCGGCGTACGTCGCCAGCAGCGACTCCGGTGCTCGCCCGGTGAGCACGTGGCCCAGCTTCCAGCCCAGGTTGAACCCGTCCTGCATGGACACATTCATGCCCTGTCCGGCCTTGGCGCTGTGGGTGTGGCAGGCGTCGCCGGTGAGGAATACCCGCGGCGAGCGCCCCTCCTGACCCCAGGCGTCGTCGAAGCCGTCGGTGACGCGGTGGCCGACCTCGTAGACGCTGTGCCAGGCGACCTGCTTCACGTCGAGCGTATAGGGATGCAGGATCGCGTTCGCCCGGCGGATGATCTCTTCGATGGGGGTCTGCCGCACCCGGTGGTGGTCGTCCTCCGGCACCTCGCCGAGGTCGATGTACATGCGGCTGAGGTAGCCGCCCTCGCGCGGGATGTGCAGGATGTTCCCGGCCTCAGAGGTGATGGCGCATTTGGTGCGCCAGTCGGGGAAGTCCGTGTTCACCAGCACGTCCATCACGCCCCAGGCGTGTGCAGCGCTCGCGCCGACGTGCTTGCGCCCGATCGCCTCCCGCACGCGGCTGCGCGCGCCGTCGCTTCCCGCGACGTACTTCGTCCGGATGGTGCGCTCCTCGCCGGCACGCGAGCCGGTGACGTGACGCACGCGTACCTCCACCGGGTGCTCCCCCGACTCGTGCACGGTCAGCCCGAGGAACTCGACGCCGTAGTCGGGGCGGATGCGCCCGGGGCCGTTGAGCGCCGCTTCGGCGAAGTAGTCCAGCACCCTCGCCTGGTTGACGATCAGGTGCGGGAACTCGCAGATCTTGTACGCGTAGTCCTCAGTGCGAGCGGTGCGCACGATGTTCTGCGGATTCTCGGGGTCGGGGCCCCAGAAGTTCATCCACCCGATGTTGTACGCCTCGGCGATGATCCGCTCGGCGAACCCGAACGCCTGGAAGGTCTCGACGCTGCGCGGCTGGATGCCGTCGGCCTGGCCCAGCACGAGCCGCCCCTCGCGCTTCTCGATGATGCGCGTGGAGACCTCGGGGAACTGCGACATCTGCGCGGCGAGCAGCATGCCGGCGGGCCCCGACCCGACGATGAGGACGTCCATCTCGTCGGGGAGCTCGTCAGGACGATCGGCCCCCAGGCCGGAGGCGGGCAGGATGCGGGGGTCTCCCGACACGTACCCGTGGTGGTGGAACTGCATCGTCTTCGATTCCTTCCTGACGTGCTGGGTGTCGACGCCGTTACGCCTCGGACAGTCCGTGGATCGGGCTGCGCGCCTGCTCGGCCTCGTGATCGGGGCCGAGCGGAATGCCAGAGCGGTCGCGCAGCAGGAGCGTCGCGACCAGGCCGAGGAGCGTCATGCCCGCGAGGTACCAGGTGACGGCATCCGTCGAGCCGGTCGCCGACACGATGGCTGTGGCGATGGTCGGCGCGAACGCGCCGCCCAGGATGGCGCCGATCGCGTACGAGATGGAGACGCCGGAGAAGCGGATGGATGCCGGGAACAGCTCGGCGTACAGCGCCGCCTGCGGCCCGTAGGTGAACCCGAGTCCGACGGTGAGGATCGCGAGCCCGAGAAACAGCAGCCCGATGTCGCCGGTGTTCACGAGCGGGAACAGCGCGAACACGCCGATCAGCTGCAGCACCCAGCCGAGGATGTAGGTGGTGCGCCGGCCGAGGCGGTCGGAGACGAAGCCGGCGGCGAGTGTCGAGAGCAGCCAGGTCACGGCCGAGCCGGTCACCGCCCACAGCACGGCCCCCCGGTCGAGTGCGAGAGGGCCTTCGGGGTTCGTCGCGTAGCCCTGGATGTAACCACCGGTCGTCATGTAGCCCACGGCGTTGTTGCCGGCGAACACGAACGCCGCGATGAGCACGAGCAGGGCGTGCTCGCGGAAGAGCTGCACGATCGGCATCCGCGCCTTCTCCTTGCGCTCGGCGAGTTCGGTGAACACCGGGCTCTCCTCGACACGACGACGCACGTAGTAACCGACCAGGATCAGCACCACGCTGAGCAGGAACGGGATGCGCCAGCCCCAGGCGAGGAACTGGTCGCCAGGCGCGACGATGGTCATCAGCGCCATCACGCCGGACGCCAGCAGGAGACCGAGCGGGACGCCGATCTGCGGCGAGGCGCCGAACGCTCCCCTCCGCCGCCTCGGCGCGTGCTCGACCGCCATCAGCACGGCGCCGCCCCATTCGCCTCCGGCGGAGATCCCCTGCAGGATGCGCAGCAGCACGAGCAGGACGGGTGCGGCGATGCCGATGGCCTCGTACGTGGGCAGCACACCGATCAGCGCGGTCGCGGCTCCCATCAGGATCAGCGTCCACATCAGCACAGTCTTCCGGCCGAGCTTGTCACCGAAGTGGCCGGCCAGGAACGCGCCCAGCGGACGGAAGAGGAAGCTCACCCCGACGGTCGCGAACGCGATCAGGGCGCTGTTCTGGCCGAGCGGCGCGAAGAACAGCTGACCGAACACCAGCCCGACGGCGGTGGCGTAGATGAAGAAGTCGTACCACTCCACGGTGGTTCCGACGATCGTAGCGAAGACGACCCGGCGACGATCGGCCGCGCTCGCGATGGTTCCGGTGGGAGTGAATCCGCCCGATGGCTGTTCGCTCATGGGGTGCTTCTCCTTAGATGACTGCTTCGTCGTTGGGGGCTCGCATCGCTGCTTGCCAGAGGTGCGACCGATGATATACGATTTCGGATACAACGCACAAGGCACCGGCATCCGCCCGGTGCGGCCAGCGCGAGGAGGCGCCCTGTGACGGAACCGATGCGGCCGGGAAAGATCGTCGCGATCCATCTGAACTACATCTCCCGCGCCGATCAGCGCGGACGGCGCCCCGACGCCCCCTCCTACTTCTTCAAGCCCGCGAGCTCGGTGGCCGCGACGGATGGCGTGGTCGAGCGGCCGGCCGGCACCGAGCTGCTGGCGTTCGAAGGCGAGATCGCGCTGGTCATAGGCACCGCGGCGCGGCACGTCGGCGTCGACGAGGCGTGGTCGTACGTGGCATCCGTGACGGCATCCAACGACCTCGGCCTGTACGACCTGCGCGCGAACGACAAGGGCTCGAACGTGAGATCCAAGGGCCGCGACGGGTACACGCCCCTCGGACCGAAGCTCATCGACGCCTCGATCGTCGACCCCGCTGCGCTGCGCGTGCGCGCCTGGGTGAACGGGGAGCTCCGACAGGATGACACCACCGAAGGGCTGCTGTTCCCGCTCCCGCAGCTCGTCGCGGATCTGTCGCAGCACCTCACCCTCGAGCCGGGCGATGTGATCCTCACCGGCACGCCGGCCGGCTCGAGCGTGATCGTGCCCGGCGACGTGGTCGAGATCGAGGTCGACACGGTGGCAGGGCCGCACGCCACGTCCGGGCGACTGCGCACCACTGTCGTGCAGGGCGATGTGCCCTTCGACCCCGCCCTGGGTTCGTTGCCGGCGGTGGACGACGTGCAGCGCGAGGAGGCGTGGGGCTCGCGGGAGGCCGCCGGCCTGCCTCGATCGGCCGAGCCCTCCCGGTCGTTGAGCGCGGACGCGCGAAGCGCGACCGAGGCGAAACGCCGCCCGGACACCTCCGCGCTCTCCCCCGAACTGCGCGCCAAACTCGAGGCCGCGCCCACCGCGGGCCTGTCCAGCCAGCTGCGCAAGCGCGGCCTGCACTCCTGTTTCATCGACGGTGTGTCGGCGAACCTCCCCGGCGCGAAGATCGTCGGCACCGCGAAAACGCTCCGCTTCGTCCCTGCGCGCGAGGACCTGTTCAAGACGCACGGCGGCGGGTACAACGCGCAGAAGCGGGCCTTCGACGCCGTCCGCGAGGGCGAGGTCATCGTCATCGAGGCGCGCGGTGAGGCCGGCACCGGCACGCTCGGCGACATCCTCGCGCTGCGCGCCAAGACCCGCGGCGCCGCGGGTGTCGTCACCGACGGCGGTGTGCGGGACTTCGACGCCGTCGCCGAGATGGGCCTACCGGTGTTCTCCCGCGGAGCCCACCCCTCGGTGCTCGGCCGGCGCCACGTCCCCTGGGACGTCGACGTCACGATCGCCTGCGGCGGCGCCACCGTGCAGCCGGGAGACGTCATCGTCGGCGACGGCGACGGCGTGATCGTCATCCCCGCCGCCCTCGCCGAGGAGGTCGCCGACGAGGCCCTCGCACAAGAGGAGGAAGACGCCTGGATCGCACAGCAGGTCGCGGCGGGCCACCCCGTGGACGGCCTGTTCCCGATGAACACGGCATGGCGTCAGCGGTACGAGAGCGAGCGGGCCGCACGCGCCGCACTGAGCGACCGAAGCGAGTCGAAGTGAGCACCCTCACCCGCGAGGGCAGCAAGTCCGAGCAGGCGTACACCTGGATCCGCGCCCGCATCTCAGGGCACGCGTTCGGTCCCGGCTACCGCCTCGTGCTCGGCACGATCGCCGAAGAGCTGGGCATGAGCGTCGTGCCGGTCAGAGAGGCGATCCGACGACTCGAGGCGGAGGGACTCGTCACCTTCGAACGCAACGTCGGCGCCCGTGTCTCTCTCGTCGACGAAAGCGAGTACGTCCACACCATGCAGACCCTCGGGCTGGTCGAGGGCGCCGCCACCGCCCTGTCCGCCCCGCACCTCGACGAGTCGGCCCTCGCCCGCGCCGAGGAGATCAACCAGCGCATGGCCCGGCTGCTCGAGCACTTCGACGCGCACGCGTTCACCAGTCTGAACCGAGACTTCCACTCCGTGCTGTACGAGCCGTGCCCGAACCCCCAGCTGCTCGACCTCGTGCACCGCGGGTGGGCGCGGCTGTCCGGCATCCGCGACTCCACCTTCGCGTTCGTGCCCGGTCGCGCCCGGCACTCCGTCGAGGAGCACACCCAGATCCTGCAGCTGATCCGTTCCGGCGCCGACCCGCTCGAAATCGAGCTCGCAGCCCGCAACCACCGCTGGCGCACGATGGACGAGTTCCTGCGTGCCCGGCATCCGCAAGCCGCCCCCGCAAGCCCGATCAACCACGGTTGATCGCTCCCACGACAGAAGGACGATGATGACCGACGTGTACGTTCCGGCGGACCTGCCGCAGAAGATCCAGCACTACATCGACGGCGAGTTCGTCGACTCCGTCGACGGCGACACCTTCGAGGTGCTGAACCCCGTCACGAACGAGACCTACGTCCACGCTGCGGCGGGCAAGAAGGCCGACATCGACCGCGCCGTGGCGGCCGCGAAGCGTGCCTTCGCCGAAGGGCCGTGGCCACGGATGCTGCCCCGTGAGCGCAGCCGCGTGCTGCACCGGATCGCGGACATCGTCGAGTCCCGCGACGCCCGGCTGGCCGAGCTGGAGTCGTTCGACTCGGGACTTCCGATCACGCAGGCCCTCGGGCAGGCGCGCCGCGCGGCGGAGAACTTCCGGTTCTTCGCGGACCTGATCGTCGCGCAGGCGGACGACGCGTTCAAGGTGCCCGGTAAGCAGATGAACTACGTCAACCGAAAGCCGATCGGCGTCGCCGGGCTCATCACGCCGTGGAACACCCCATTCATGCTCGAATCGTGGAAACTCGGTCCGGCGCTCGCCACCGGCAACACCGTGGTTCTGAAGCCGGCCGAGTTCACCCCGCTGTCGGCGTCGCTGTGGGCCGGCATCTTCGAGGAGGCGGGGCTGCCGAAGGGCGTGTTCAACCTCGTGAACGGTCTCGGCGAGGACGCAGGCGACGCCCTGGTGAAGCACCCGGATGTGCCGCTGATCTCGTTCACCGGCGAGAGCCGCACCGGGCAGATCATCTTCGGCAACGCGGCGCCGTTCCTGAAGGGCCTGTCGATGGAGCTGGGCGGCAAGAGCCCGGCGGTCGTGTTCGCCGACGCCGACCTGGACGTCGCGATCGACGCGTGCATCTTCGGGGTGTTCTCGCTGAACGGCGAGCGCTGCACGGCGGGCTCGCGCATCCTCGTCGAGCGGTCGGTGTACGACGAGTTCGTCGAGCGCTACGCCGCACAGGCCCAGCGCGTCAAGGTCGGCCACCCGCACGACCCGTCCACCGAGGTGGGCGCGCTGGTGCACCCCGAGCACTACGACAAGGTGATGAGCTACATCGAGATCGGCAAGTCCGAGGGTCGTCTGGTCGCCGGCGGCGGACGCCCCGACGGGTTCCCGGACGGCAACTACGTCGCACCCACCGTGTTCGCCGACGTGTCCCCCGACGCCCGCATCTTCCAAGAGGAGATCTTCGGGCCCGTCGTCGCGATCACGCCGTTCGACACCGAGGAGGAGGCGCTCGCCCTCGCCAACAACACCAAGTACGGTCTGGCCGCGTACATCTGGACCAACGACCTCCGTCGCGCCCACAACTTCGCCCAGGCGGTCGAGGCGGGCATGGTGTGGCTGAACTCGAACAACGTGCGCGACCTGCGCACCCCCTTCGGCGGTGTGAAGGCGTCCGGCCTCGGCCACGAAGGCGGCTACCGCTCCATCGACTTCTATACCGACCAGCAGAGCGTGCACATCACGCTCGGCGCCCCGCACAACCCCACCTTCGGCAAGCAGGACCCGTTGACGGGCTCAGTGACCCACGAGCCGACCGACCTGGACGACCCGGACCCCCGCTGACCCTGCCTCCCGGTCGTTGCGCGAGAACCGCAGCGACGAGACGAAACGCCACGAGCAAGGACGCTGACATGACCCACCGCGATGCGATGACGCTGACCTCCTCCGGCTTCTACGTGAGCCAGGAGGCGCCGATCCACCCCGACAATCCCACCCCGACGCCCACCAGCACCCCGCCGGACGTGCTCCGCTGCGCCTACATGGAGCTGGTGGTCACCGACCTGACGGCATCCCGGCAGTTCTACGTCGACATCCTCGGCCTGTACGTGACCGAGGAGGACGACGAGGCCATCTACCTGCGCTCCACCGAGGAGTTCATCCACCACAACCTGGTGCTGCGCAAGGGCCCGGTGGCGGCGGTCGCCACGTTCTCATACCGGGTGCGCACCCCCGAGGACCTCGACAGGGCCGTCGCGTTCTACACCGAACTCGGTTGCGACGTGCGCCGCAACCCGGACGGGTTCGTCAAGGGCATCGGCGACTCGGTGCGGGTGGTCGACCCGCTGGGATTCCCGTACGAGTTCTTCCACCAGACCGAGCACGTCGAGCGGATGTCATGGCGCTACGACCTGCACAAGCCGGGCGAGCTGGTGAGGCTCGACCACTTCAACCAGGTCACCCCCGACGTGCCGCGGGCGGTGAAGTTCATGCAGGACCTCGGGTTCCGCGTCACCGAGGACATCCAGGACGAGGAGGGCACCGTGTACGCCGCCTGGATGCGCCGCAAGCCCACCGTGCACGACACGGCGATGACCGGCGGCGACGGCCCTCGCATGCACCACGTCTGCTTCGCGACGCACGAGAAGCACAACATCCTCGCCATCTGCGACAAGCTCGGCGCGCTGCGCCGATCGGATGCCATCGAGCGCGGCCCCGGCAGGCACGGGGTCTCCAACGCGTTCTACCTGTACCTGCGCGACCCCGACGGTCACCGCGTGGAGGTGTACACGCAGGACTACTACACCGGCGACCCGGACAACCCAGTGGTGACCTGGGACGTGCACGACAACCAGCGGCGCGACTGGTGGGGCAACCCGGTCGTGCCGTCCTGGTACACCGACGCGTCGCTCGTGCTCGATCTGGACGGCAACCCGCAGCCGGTCGTCGCACGCACCGACAGCTCCGAGATGGCGGTGACGATCGGCGCGGACGGGTTCTCGTACACGCGTCCCGACGAGGGCGAGGAGTCCATGCCGGAGTGGAAGCAGGGCGAGTACAAGCTGGGACACCAGCTGTGAGCCTGTCAGCAGCGGCGATCGCCCAGATCGCTGCGGAACTCGCCGACGCCGACCGCACGCACGGCATGATCCCCCGCATCACCGCGCGGTACCCGGACGCCACCGTGGAGGACGCCTACGCGATCCAGGGGGTCTGGCGCGACGCGCAGCAGGCGGCCGGGCGGCGTCTGGTGGGGCGCAAGATCGGCCTGACATCGAAGGCCATGCAGCAGGCGACCGGCATCACGGAGCCCGACTACGGCGTGATCCTCGATGACACGGTGTACCGCTCCGGTGCGGAGATCCCGGTCGACCACTTCTCGAACGTGCGGATCGAGGTCGAGCTCGCGTTCGTCATGCGGGAACCGCTCGAGGGCCCCGACCGCACCCTGGCGGACGCGCTGGCGGCCGTCGAGTACGCCGTGCCCGCTCTCGAGGTGCTCAACTCGCACGTCGAGATGGAGGGACGCACGATCGTGGACACCATCGCCGACAATGCCGCGTACGGTGCGATCGTGCTCGGCGACGTCCAGAAGCGACCGGACGAGATCGACCTGCGCTGGGTGCCGGGAGTGCTGTCGAAGAACGGCGGGATCGAGGAGACCGGCGTCGCCGCCGGCGTGCTGGGCCATCCGGCCACCGGCGTCGCCTGGCTGGCGAACAAACTCCACCAGCACGGCGCACGGCTGGAGGCGGGCGAGATCATCCTGGCAGGATCGTTCACACGCCCGATGTGGGTGGCGCGCGGCGACGAGGTGCTGTGCGATTACCGCGAGATGGGAACCATCGCATGCCGCTTCGTCTAGAGCCCACCTTCCGCGACGTGCTGGCGGGCGCCGACCGGCCGCTGATCGGGATGTGGCTCAGCACCGGTTCGCCGCTGCTCGCCGAGATCGGCGCTGGCGCCGGACTCGACTGGCTGCTCATCGACATGGAGCACGGCCCCAACACGCTGACCACGGTGCAGCAGCAGTTGCAGGTGATCGCCGCCTACCGGGTGCCGGCCGTCGTGCGGGTGCCGTTCAACGACGCGGTGATTCTCAAGCAGGTGCTGGATGCCGGAGCGCAGAATGTGCTCGTGCCGATGATCGCGTCGGCGGATGAGGCCCGAGCGGCCGTCGCCGCCGTGCGGTACCCGCCGGACGGCATCCGCGGGGTCGGCTCGGCGCTGGCCCGCAGCGGGCGCTGGGGGCGGGTGGAAGACTACGTCGCGCAGGCGTCGCAGCACGTCTCGTTGCTCGTGCAGGTCGAGTCGGGTGAGGCGGTGGACGCCGCGGCGGAGATCGCCGCGGTGGACGGCGTCGATGGCGTGCTCGTCGGGCCGGCCGACCTGGCGGCGTCCATGGGCTTCCCCGGACGGCAGACGCACCCCGAGGTGAGGGAGGCCGTGCGCCGGACATTCCAGGCGGTGACGGCGGCGGGCAAGAAGGTCGGCGTGAACTCGTTCGATCCGACGATCAGCGACGCGTATCTCGCCGATGGCGCCCACTTCCTCTCCGCCGGCGCGGACGTCACGATCCTCGCCCGCGGGTCCGAGGCACTGGCGGCACGTTTCATCCCGGCATCCGGCGGGACCGCGAGCGAGACGTACTGAGCGCGCGTTCACAACTCAGGAGAAACCGGCCGGAATGCTGGTCAACGGGGGCCGCGGGCCGCCGTTCGGCTGATGTTTCCTGAGTTGTGAACAGCTCGGCGGGCTGTGCGCCGGTCAGGCGGTCGCGACGGCGGCCGCCGCCATGCGGGCGGCGAGTCCCCTCGCGGTGAGGGTGCGCGCGTCCGAAGCGTCCTGCACGATGGCGGCCATGCGCTCGGAGTAGCCGATGCAGTCCATGAAGATCCAGTCGCATCCGCTCTCGCCGAGCGAGCGGCCGGCGGCTTCGAACTCCTCGTCACCGGCGGTGTAGGGGTCGACGGCCACGACCGTCACCTCACGGCCGAGGTCGTCGCGCCAGCGCGCCGCGATGTCGTCGACCTGACGCGGCGTGGGGGCGAGCACGCCGAGGCGGTCGTCCCCGACGAGCGTCGTCGCCGCTCCCCTGGCCAGCCGCTCCGCCGTGTAGACCGGCACGGCGGCGCGGAGAGAGGGCAGGTGCCCCGTGCAGAGCACGAGCACGGCTCCCGCCCCGTCGGCCACGACGGCATCCACCGCGCGCTGCACGAGCGGCAGCATCCGTTCCTCGTCGAGCACGGCCGACCCGCCGTCGCGCAGCCGCGAGACGAGCGCCGGCCGCCCGGGCGCGGGTGCGAGACCGGCGATCTCGGACGCGCCGAGATCGTCGAGCGCTCCGCGCTCCACGATGCGGATGCCGGGCAGCAGCGGCTGGATGTCGGGCACCACGTCGACGCGCGGCGCCTGCCCGATCGTGACGCACCCGAGGATCATCAGGCCACCTCCGCGGCGGCCGCGCGCAGCCCGGCCTCGACCACGGCCCGGCGCGCGGCGCGGTCGCGCGCCGCGCCGGGATCCGGCTCCGGCACGGCGGCGAGCAGCGCCCTGGTGTATGGGTCCTGCGGATCGGCGAGCACGTCGGCGCAACGCCCTGACTCGACGACCTTGCCGTGGTTCATCACGATCACGTCGTCGGCCATGAACTCGACCACGGCGATGTCGTGCGAGATGAACAGGTAGCTCAGCCCGAACTCGTCCTGCAGGTCCTTCATGAGGTTCAGCACCTGCGCCTGCACCGACACGTCGAGCGCCGAGACGGGCTCGTCGCACACCACGAGGCGCGGCTTGAGCATGAGCGCCCGGGCGATGCCGATGCGCTGGCGCTGACCGCCCGAGAACTCGTGCGGGTAGCGGTCGGCGTGTGCCGCCTCGAGACCCACGGTCTCGAGCATCTCGCCCACGCGGCTGCGCACCTCGCGGCGCCCGATGCGTTCGTGCAGCTCGAGGGGCTCGGCGAGCAGGCGTCCCACGGTCCAGCGCGGGTCCAGCGATGCGTAGGTGTCCTGGAAAACGATCTGCATCTGCAACCGGCGCCGACGCATCTCGTCGGCGCTGAGGCCGATGAGATCGACGCCGTCGTACACGACGCTGCCGGCGGTCGGCTCGATCAGGCGCAGCGCGCAGCGGCCGGTGGTCGACTTCCCCGAGCCCGACTCGCCCACGATCGCGAGGGTGGTGCCCTCCTCGAGGTCGAAGTCGACCTCGTCGACCGCGCGGAACGGCGGTTCGCCCCGGCGGGCGCCGCGCTGACGATACTCCTTGACGAGCCCTCGGACGCTCAACAGCGTGCTCATGCCTGACCAGCCCTCTCGCTGACGGTGGGGAGCCGGTCCTTGCCTGCGTTGCGCGACGGCATCGACTCCAGCAGACCCCGGGTGTACGGATGCTCCGGAGCCCGGAACAGGGTGTCGACGTCGGCCTTCTCCACGATCTCGCCGCGGCGCATCACCACGACCCGCCGGCAGGTCTGTGCCACCACGCCGAGGTCGTGGGTGACCAGCAGGATCGCCGTGCCGTGACTCTCCTGCAGGTCGAGCATGAGGTCGAGGATCTGCGACTGCGTGGTCACGTCGAGAGCCGTGGTCGGCTCGTCGGCGATGAGCAGGTCAGGCTCGCACGACATGGCCATCGCGATCATGGCGCGCTGCCGCATCCCGCCCGAGAGCTGGTGCGGGTACGAGGCGGCGATGTGCGCGGCACGATGGATGCCGACCATCTCGAGCAGCTCGACGACGCGCGTCTTCGCCTGCGCGCGGTTCAGCTTCAGGTGCCGGCGCAGGGGCTCGGCGATCTGGAAGCCGATCGTGAAGGCCGGGTTGAGGGCCGTCATCGGCTCCTGGAAGATCGTGCCGATCCGGCGGCCCCGCACGTCGCGCATCCGCGCGGCGCCGAAGCCGGCCATGTCCTCCCCGTCGAACAGGATGCGGCCGCCGGTCATCCGCACCGCCCTGGTGGGCAGCAACTGGATGATCGACATGGCGGTGAGGCTCTTCCCCGAGCCGGACTCGCCGACGATGCCGACGGTCTCGCCGCGCTCGATGTCGAAGCTGATGCCGTCGACGGGAGTGCTGGTGCCGTGCTGCGCGCTGACCTGGACGGTGAGGTCCTCGACGCGGAGAAGAGCCGACATGGTGATCAGCCCGCCTTGCGCCCGAGGGTCTGCAGGTGGTGCGCGGTGCCGTACAGCTCGACGAGATGCGCGAACTGCTCCTCGTCGTGGAAGGCGACCTGACCCGCGCCGAAGTACTTCGCGGTCTCGACCGCGAACCGCGCGGCGAGCTCGATGTCGACCTCGTGGCTGGCGCCGGTGGCGCAGCCGGCCACCGGCACGGCGGTGGTGATGGCGACACCCACCACGGGTGCGCTGGTGGCGACGGCGGGCTGCAGGATCGAGTTCAAGTGGTGCAGGTCGTTGCCATAGGGGGTGATGTCCTGCGTGGCGAGGGGGAACACCACGGCCGAGACGCCGGTGACCGTCTCGACGATGCCGACCAGGTCCTCGCTGGGGCGCAGGATGTAGCCCTCCTTGACGGTGGGCGAGATCGCGATGCCGCGGTGGTTGATTGTGCGGTTGCCCTTGGTGGTGTCGATGGAGACGACGGCATCCATCTCGTCCGAGACCTCATGCGCGTTCATGGTGCCCATGTCGACCGGCGAGCCCATGAACGGCACCGGGTCGTGCGGCTCGGTCGGCGCCCAGCCGGTGACGTGGGTGGTGATGATGACGTCGCCGGGCAGCTCGTCGCCGCGCGCCTTCATCTGCAGCAGCTTCGCGGCGGCCGACAGCGCGGCGGCGGCGCCGTCGCCGTCGGATACGAAGCCGATGCGCTCGGGGCGGGCGCCCGCCCCGCCGAGCCGGCCGATGATGCCGAGGGTCGGAGCCGAGCCGCCGGAGCGCTTGCCCGCGGAGCCGGGGACGACCACGCGGATGAAGTCGGTGGACCGCCCCTCGTCGCCGGTGATCGTCTCGACGTGGATCTCGACTCCCTCGGCACCCTGCCCGCGGAGGTAGCCGGCCAGCGACTCCCCCGAGGTCTTCGGGGAGTCGAGCAGGTCGACGACGTCGAGTACCTGATTCAGCATGCGTTTCTCTCTCTTCTTCGTGTTCTGCGTGTCTCCCCGGACGTCAGGTGGACAGCCCGAGGTAGCGGATGGCGCTCAAGGCGTAGACCTTGGCGGCGAGGACGACGTCGGCGGCGAGCGCGCGCTCGTCGAAGCTGTGGATGGTCGCGAGGTCGGCGGGGCCGTACTGCAGCACGGGGATGCCGTGGCTGCGGAAGGTGCGGGCATCCGACGAGGCCCACTGGAGCACGCCCTGCGCTTCGGGGTCGGAGAGCTCGCGCAGCGCGCCGACGAGGGTCTCGACGATCGGGTCGGTGGGGACGGTCCAGTTCGGCTCGCTCATGAACCCGAGGGGCTCAAGCTCGGCCTCGATGCCCTCCTCCTCGAGGATCTCGTGCACGCGGGCCAGCACTTCGGCACGCGAGAGGCCGATCGGCACGCGGGTGTCGAACTCGATGACGCAGGTGTCGGCGACGACGTTGGTCGACGTGCCGCCCTGGATGGTGCCGACGTTGATGGTCACGTGCTCGAACACCTCGGCCACCTCGGGCGCGTAGCCCTCGCGCTGCACGGCGAAGCGCTTGGAGTCGGCGATGAGCTCGCGCACCTCCTCAGGTGCGTTCGGGGTCATCTCCCAGAGCTTCTGAAGAGCGATGATCGCCCTGGCGCCGAGCAGGTTGGCGCTGGTGCCGTGCACGGGCTGCAGGCTGCCGTGGCCCGGTTTGCCCTTGATGGTGAGCCGGAACCAGTTGCTGCCCTTCTGCCCGATCGTCGGGTGGTCGCGCTCGGCGGGCTCTGCGATGATGCCGCCGGTGGCACCGTCGAGCACGCCCTGGTCGAGCAGCCAGTCAGCGCCCAGGCGTCCGCCGGTCTCCTCGTCGGGGACGGATGCCAGCGACAGCCGGCCTGCGAAGGGCAGCCCGAGGCGCTGGAACAGGATGAAGACGTGGATGAGCCCGGCCAGGCCCGCCTTCATGTCGCTGGCGCCGCGGCCGCGCAGCCAGCCGTCGACCACGTCGCCGGCGAAGGGCGGGAACGACCAGCGGCTGACGTCGCCGACCGGCACCACGTCGTGGTGCCCGGCGAAGACGAGGTGCCGCTGCCCCTCGCCCTTCTCGCCGCGGTGGGCGACGACGCTCACGCGCCCCTGACCCGCGTCGAGGAGTTCGGCGTCCACGCCGGCACCGCGCAGGTGCTCGGCGATGACGTCGGCGATCGCGGTGCAGTCGCCGGGCGGGTTCTCGCTCGGGGTGCGGATGAGGAGCCCTGCGAGCTCGAGGAGCTCGTCACTGGTCTCGTCCACAGCGGCGAGGATCCGGTCCTCCCAGTCGGCCTGCGTCATGATCTCTCTTCTCTCTCGTCGGGTCAGGGGCGCGTGCGGCATCACTCGGACTTGCTCAGCTGGAAGAAGCGGATCAGTCCGTCGGGGTACGAGGTGTACCCCTCGAGTCCCTCACCGTGCGCGACCGCGATGTTGTACTCGTAGAGGTAGGCCCAGGGGGTCTCCTCGCTGATGATCTGCTGCATCTCGCCGTACTTCTCGTTGCGCACGTCGGCGTCGGGCTCGGAGGCGGCTTCCTTCCACAGCTGGTCGACACGCGGGTTCGAGTAGTTCATGTAGTTGCTCGTGCCGGCCGAGGTCATCAGCAGACCCAGGTGGTAGCCGGGGTCGTTCACGAACGAGGTCCAGCGGCTGATGTACGCCTGCACCTGCTTGCCTGCGAGGGCCTCGAGGAACTGGGCGCGGGCCATGTTGGTGATGTTCATGGTCACGCCGATCTTCGCGAGCTCGGCCTGGATCAGCACAGCGTCGTCGTTCCAGTCGGAGAAGCCCGAGCCGAGGGTGAAGTCGAAGGTGAAGCCGTCGGGGTACCCTGCCTCCGCCAGCAGCTCCTTGGCCTTGTCGAGGTCGTACTCGGCGTCGTTGCCCGCGTCGGTGAAGCCGGGGGTCGAGCTCGCGACCGAGGAACGCATCGGGCTCGCCTGACCCTTCATGACGTCGTCGATGAGCTTGTCGTAGGGGATCGCGTAGCTGATCGCCTCACGCACCTTGGCGTTGTCGAACGGGGCGATCTTGTTGTTCATGGCGAAGAACAGGATCTTGTTGCTGGGACGCGAGTCGACGACGATGCCGTCGCCGTCGAGGCCCTCGAGGTCCTTCGGCGCGATCTCGAGCGCCGCGTCGACGGAGCCCTTCTTCAGCAGCTGCAGGCGGTTCGAGGCGTCGGTGATGAACTTCAGGTTCACCGTGTCGAGCGCGGGCTCCTCACCCCAGTAGTCCTCGTTGCGGGTGAGCTTGGCCGCGCTGGCCGGGTCCCAGCTGTCGATCACGTAGGGGCCGGTGCCCGCGGTGTGGGTGGCGAGCCACTCGGCGCCGCCGTTCTCCTCGACGAGGTCCATGTCGAGGATCGAGAACGAGTACATCGGCAGGATCTGCAGGAACAGGTGGTTCGGCGCGGTCAGGGTCACGACGACGGTGTGCTCGTCGGAGGCCTCGACCGTGGAGATGCCGGCCATGCCGTACAGGAAGCTCGCCGAAGCGGACGCCTCGATGTGCTCGAAGGAGCGCACGACGTCGTCGGCGGTCAGCTTCTTGCCCGACTGGAAGGTCACGTCGTCGCGCAGCGTGAAGGTGTACACCGTGTCGGTGTCGTCGACCTTCCATTCGGTGGCGAGCATCGGTGCGATGGTCGCGGTGTCGGAAACCCGCTTGCCGTCGACCTCTTTGGTGCCGTAGGTGACGAGCTGGTCGTACGCCGCGACGACGAGGGTGTCGCTGGTGCCATCGTTCGCCTCGGCCGGATCGAGGGTCTTGCCGCCCTCGGAGTAGGCGATGGTCAGGGTCTGGTCGGTCTTTCCTCCGCCGTTGTTCGCGTTGGAGTTCGCGTTCGCCACGCAACCGGCGGTCGAGAGCACGACGGCGATGGCGAGTGCGGCGGCGGAGATCATTCTCTGCTTGCGCATGGTGGTGCCTTTCGTAGGGAGCGGTTCGGGTCACGCAGCGGTGCGGGGTCTTGTGGCCCCGCACGTCAGCGGGCTGAGGTCCTCAGACGTGGATCGAGCACGTCGCGGAGGCCGTCACCGAGCAGGTTGAATCCGAGGATCGACGAGGCGATCGCGATGCCGGGGAAGAGGGTCATCCACCACTCCCCCGAGATGATGTAGCCGCGGGCATCGGAGATCATCACGCCCCACTCGGCGAGGGGCGGCTGGGCGCCGAGGCCGATGAAGCTCAGGGCCGCCGCGGTGAGGATCGCATAGCCCATGCCGAGGGCGCAGCGCACGATGATGGGCACGAGGCCGTTCGGCAGGATGTGACGGAACAGGATCACGGCGTCCTGCAGCCCGATCGCGCGCGATGACTCCACGAACTCGCGCTCGCGCAGCGAGACGGTCTGGCCGTACATGATGCGGGCGAACTCGGGGATGCCCACGATACCGACCGCGATCATCGCGCTGGCCAGCCCCGGCCCGAGCGCGACGGCGAGCGCCATGGCGAGCAGCAGCGACGGGAAGGCGAGGAGCATGTCCATCACGCGCATGATGACCATGCCGACGGCGCCGCGGAAGTATCCGGCGATGGCGCCGAGCGGCACGCCGATCACCAGCGACACGGCGATCGCGATGACGCCGGTCCACAGCGACACGCGGGCGCCGGCGAGCACGCGCGAGAACAGGTCTCGGCCGTAGTTGTCGGTGCCGAACAGGTGCTCCGCCGAGGGCGGGGCGAGAAGCGGGCCCGCATCCGTCATGTTCGGCGGATACGGCGACCAGACCGAGGTGACGAGGCCGCCGAGGGTCCAGAACAGGATGATGCCGGCGCCGACCATGGCCGAGGGGTTGCGCAGCAGGAGGGTCAGGGCGGTGGTCCTGCCCCGGCGGGAGGCACCGGCCTGCTGCTGGGCGATGGAGAGCGTGGTGGTCTCAGACATTGCGCACCTTCGGGTCGAAGATCCCCTGCGACAGGTCGACGAGCAGGTTCACCACCAGGTAGATGATGGCCGCGAGCAGGGTCATGGCCTGCACGGGCGCGTAATCGGTGGCGTTGATGGACTCGACGACGTAGCCGCCGATTCCGGGCCAGGCGAAGATGGTCTCCGTGATCACGGCGCCGCCGAGCAGCTGCCCCAGTTCGAGGCCGATGATGGTCACGATCGAGGGCGCCGCGTTCTTCAGCGCGTGACCGCCGATGACGCGTGCAGGCCCCATGCCCTTGGCTGCCGCGGTGCGGATGTAGTCCTGGCCCAGTACCTCGAGCATCGAGGAGCGGGTCATGCGCGAGATGATCGCGACGGCGCCGACCGAAAGCACCATGGCCGGCCAGATGAGGTGGGCCAGCGAGCTCTGCAGGGCGGCGGTGTCACCGGTGAGGATGCTGTCGATCAGGTACATCCCGGTGACGCGCGTGGGCGGGTTCAGCGAGTCGTCGATGCGGCCGACCGGTGCGGGCGCCCAGCCGAGGCTGCCGTAGAACACCGAGATCACCAGCAGTCCCAGCCAGAACAGGGGCATCGACGCACCCAGCAGTGAGATCACGCGCGTAGCGTGGTCGGCGAAGCGACCGCGCTGCGTGGCGCCGAGGATGCCGAGCGGCACGCCGACCAGGATGCCGATCAGCAGCGCGGCGAGGCCGAGCTCGACGGTGGCGGGGAAGCGCGTGGCGAAGTCCTCGGCCACCGGGCGGCCGGTGTGCCAGGCGTAGCCGAGGTCGCCGCGGAACAGGCCGGTGAGGTACTCCCAGAACTGCACCAGGATCGGCTGGTCGACCCCCATCTGCTCGCGCAGCTTGGCGACGACGGAGTCGGCGGCGTTCTCGCCGGCGAGCGTGCGCGCGGGGTCACCCGGGAGCACGCGGGTGATCACGAAGATGCACACGACGACGCCCAGCAGGGTGGGAATCATCGCCAGCACTCGGCGAAGTATGGTGCGCACTGCTCTCCTCGTCGGGACGGCATCGGGCGGGTCGGACCCACTATCCGGGCAGCCGGGGAGCATGCGCAACTCTTTCTCACTATTTGATATGTCGGTGCGCATGGCGCGGCGTGACCCGTAGGCTGGCCTCACGAGGGGGAGGACACCATGGCCGATACGGGTGGACGCGCGCCGCTGCAGACCGTCGATCGAGCGCTCAGCATCCTGCTGTCGTTCACCGAGAGGCGCACCGACTGGGGCGTCACCGACCTCGCGAAGGAGTTCGACCTCGACAAGTCGGCCGCGCAGCGATTGCTCAGCACACTGGCCGGGCGCGGCTTCCTGCACGCCGACACGACGACGCGTCGATACCGCCTGGGCCCTGCTCTGTGGCGGATCGCCTCCACTTGGGAGCGGCGCGGCGGCATGGCCGCTCTCGTCGAGCCCTTCCTCGCCGATCTCGCCGACCTCTCCTCGCGCACCGCCGTCTTCGCACTGGCGGACGGCGCCTACGTGCGCTGCGTCGCCGCCGTCGACGGCGCCTCCAGCCCGATGCGCGACCATCCGCTCGTGGGAGAGCTGTACCCCGCCCACGCCGGCGCCACCTCGCGCGCCTATTTCGCGTTCCTCTCGGCTGGGCAACGGCAGCAGCTCATGTACCATCGCCCACTGGCCAGGTTCAGCGACCTGACCGCCCTCGACGCCGCCGAGATCGAGGCCGAGATGCAGAAGGTCGCCGAGGTCGGCTGGGCCTACTCCGAGGGCGAGTACGACCTGAACACCCGCGCACTGGCGGCCCCGGTGTTCGTGGCCGGTCGCCCGATCGGCTCCGTCAGCATCGGCGAGCACAAGCGCGAGCAGCTCGGCGACATCCACGACCACCTCGATGCCCTGCTGCGCACCGCGCAGCAGATCGGCGGCCTCCTCTCCTCGCACGCCCCTCAGCGAAAGACACCCGCATGAACCTGCTCCTGCTCTCCAACTCCACCAACGTCGGCCAGGGATACCTGGAGCACGCCTGGGACGCGGTCCTCCCGGTGCTCGACGGCATCGACGAGATCGTGTTCGTGCCGTACGCGCTCGCCGACCACGACGCCTACACCGCGAAGGTGCGCGAGGCGTTCGCCGCCCAGGGCGTGGCGGTCCGCGGGGCGCACGAGTCCGCCTCCCCTGCCGACGCGATCGCCGGAGCCGCCGCTGTGTTCGTGGGCGGTGGCAACACGTTCCGCCTGCTTGATCGCGTCATCTCGCTCCGACTCGATGTCGCGCTGCGCGCCCACGCCGAGGCTGGACGGCCGTACCTGAGCGCGAGCGCCGGCACGAACCTCGCGGCCCCCAGCATCCGCACGACCAACGACATGCCGATCGTGTTCCCTGGCCGCTTCGAGGCGCTCGGCCTCGTGCCGTTCCAGATCAACTGCCACTACCTCGACGCCGATCCTTCGTCCACGCACGCCGGCGAGACGCGCGCGCTGCGCCTGACCGAGTACCTCGAAGAGAACGACACACCGGTCGTCGCGCTGCGGGAGGGCACCTGGATCCGCGTGATCGGCGACAGCTTCACCATCGGCGGGCGAGCGGTCGCCGCAGACTGTGGCCCCGCGCTGCTCTTCACCCGCGGCGCGGAGCCCCAGGAGATCGCGGGCGACATCACGCGGCTGCTATCGGGCGGCGTCTGACGACTGTCAGCCGCGGCCCGCGGAGGCCGCGCGCGACACTCGCATCGCGAGCGCGTCGCTCAACTGTGTCGCCGCGCGCTCGAGCACCGGGAGGTGATCGAGGAGGTCGTCCTCGGGATGCGACGCGACGTCCTCGATGATCGCGACCGACGCCACGGGTCGAGCGCCCATCCGCACGGGCATTCCGAGCGCGCGAGTGCGTGCATCGTACTCCCCCTCCGAAAGGGCGTACCCCAGTCGGGCAGTGTTGTCGAACTCCGCCTCGAGCGCGGTGAGGTCTGCCGGAGTGTGCTCCGAGAAGCGGCCGAACGGCCGGTCATCGAGCAGCGCGCGGCGCTCGATCCGGTCCAGGAAGGCGAAGTAGGCCCGGGATGCCGCCCCAGCGTGCGCCGGGTAGAGCGCGCCCCGGAACAGGTGCGAGCGCGGAGGTCCGCTGACCCCGTCGACGGCAGCGACCACGCGCACGTGCGCCCCGTCTGGGATCGCGAACACGGCGGTGCGCCCGCTCGCCGCAGCGAGATCCTCGAGCACCGGTCCTGCGAGGGCCGCGAGCCCTCCGGTGCGCTCCCACAGCATCGCCATCCGCCACAGCGCGGCGCCGAGGCGGTAGCGGCGGCTGTACGGCACCACCCGGAGGAAGCCCTGTTCGGCCAGGGCTGCGAGCAGGCGCTGCGCGGTCGAGCGGCTCAGGCCGAACTCGGCGGCGAGCTCGGTGACGCCCCACTCCGAGCGGCTCTCGGAGTAGGAGAGCAGGATCGCGAGCGCCCGTTCGACGGTCTGCAGCGAGGACGTGGCCACACCGTCACTCTACGAGCGCGGCGCCGATATCGGGAAAGCATCCCAGATAACGGGATTTGCTTTCGTTCCGGACCATCGTGCTCCCACACTGGCAACGTCACCGCCGACACGTTAGGACCACCCGAATGAGCTCCCACACCACAACCGGCGCGTTCGTCACCGAGAACACGCCCTCCCGCCACCCTCGCGCCCTCGAACCCGCGACACTGATCTTCACCATCCTGCTGAGCGTCGGAGGCGCCGTCATCGGCCTCCACCTCGTCACCACGCTGGGGATTTCAGCGAACACGTCCGTCATCGGCGCGCTGGTAGCGATGGTGGTGGGGCGTCTGTCGTTCATGGGCCTGAGCCGCTTCCGCAGCATCCACCGGCAGAACCTCGCGCAGAGCAGCATCTCCGGCGCCACCTTCGCCGCCGCCAACTCGCTGCTCACCCCGATCGCCATCCCCTTCGCCATCGGCCGTCCCGATCTGGTCTGGCCAATGCTCATCGGCGCCTCGTTCGCGCTGCTGGTCGACGGGTTCATCCTGTATCGTGCGTTCGGATCGGAATTCCTGCCGGCCACAGCGGCATGGCCCCCTGGAGTCGCCGCGGCCGAGACCATCAAGGCGGGTGACCGCGGCGGCCGCCGGGCACTCATCCTCGCGGGCGGCGCTGCTGTGGGCGTCGGCGTCTCATTCTTCGGGCTGCCCATGTCGGCGTTCGGTGTCGCCTTCCTGGGCAACATCTGGGCGCTGTCGATGTTCGCCGTCGGGCTGCTCGCGAACCAGATCGTCCCTGCGACGACGGGCATCTCGCTGTCCGCCGCGTTCATCCCGCACGGCGTCATGATCGGCGCGGGCCTGGTGGCGCTGTTCCAGGCCGCACGTATCCTGCTGTCCAAGCGCAGCGAGAAGCTGGCGCCGGACGTCGAGGGCTCCGGGGATCCGTCCCTGGCCTCGACCGTCTCGCGCCGCACCCTGCGCGCTGTGCTGCGCAACGGCTTCGCCCTGTATCTGGGCGGCGCTGTCCTGATCGCGGTCGTCGGCGGGCTGTGGACGGAACTGCCGTGGTTCGCCCTGATCGGGTGGGTCGTGTTCGCGGCCGTCGCCGCCATCGTGCACGAGCTCATCGTCGGCCTCGCCGCCATGCACTCCGGATGGTTCCCGGCGTTCGCGGTGACCCTGATCTTCATGGTCATCGGGCTGCTCATCGGCATCCCCGTCGTGCCGCTCGCCATGCTCACCGGATACTGCGCCGCCACCGGGCCGGCCTTCGCCGACATGGGATACGACCTCAAGGCCGGCTGGATCCTGCGCCGCGGCGAGCGCCCGTACACGCGCTTCGAGCTGGAGGGCCGCAGGCAGCAGTTCATTGCATCCGTCATCGGCTTCCTCGTTGCGATCGCCATGGTGGCGATCCTGTGGCAGCCGTTCTTCGAGAATGCGCAGATCCCGCCGGTATCGAAGGTCTTCGCCGACACCATCACACAGGGACTCACCGACCCCGGGATCTGGCTCACCCTGGCACTGTGGGCGATCCCCGGCGCGCTGATCCAGCTCATCGGCGGCTCCGGTCGGCAGATGGGTGTGATGCTCGCCACGGGCCTGCTCATCGCCACCCCCTGGGCCGGGGTGCTCGTCGTCGTCGGCCTGATCGCCCGGGTGATCTGGGAGAAGTGGCGCGGGGAGAAGGGCCACAACGAGGTCGTCCTGTTCGGCGCCGGCGTCATCGCCGGAGACGCCGTCTGGGGCACCGCTCAGGTCTTCAAGTAAGTCAGCGGCCACCCAGGCCCCTACCCATCGGCCGGACGATCCGGCCTCGCACGAAGGAGAGACAGTGGAAGTCGTCAGCCGCATCGAAAGCCGGCCCGAGTACCTGAACTTCGAAGCCCAGCGCGGCGCTCGCACCCTGATCGAGGAGATCATGCTGGTGAAGCCGGGCGAGAACGTCGTCATCACGGCGGACACGGCATCCGACCAGCGCGTGGTCGACGTCACCGCGGCGGCCGCTTTCGCGGCGGGCGCGAACCCGGTCGTCATCCGCTACGCCACCAGCTCGACCAGCGCCGCCGAGCCGCCCGCTCCGATCGCAGCGGCGGTGGCCGCGGCGGACGTGTGGATCGAGTACCAGCTCGGCTACATCATGCACTCGAACGCGTTCCGCGCCGCGCTCGCCAACGGCGCCCGCTACATCAACCTCACCGGGATGGATGTGCAGATGCTGGTCGACACGGTCGCGCGCGTCGACTACGCCGAGGTGACCGAACTGGGCTGGGCGCTGGTGCGTCTGATCGAGAAGGCGGACGAGATCCGCATCACCAGCCCCGCCGGCACCGACGTGTCGGCGAAGATCGGCGGACGGCCGATCAACCTCCGCGGCCTGCCTGCCACCCAGCCAGGGCAGTCGGTCATGTTGTCCGGCCAGATCTCCTTCAACCCGCTCGAGGAGACCCAGAACGGCACCGTGGTGTTCGACGGCGGCGCGTGGCCGCCGAACGAGCTCGGCCTGCTGAACAGCGAGATCCGCTGCACGGTCGAGAACGGAGTCATCACGGAGATCACCGGCCCCGGCACGGATGCCGCCGTCTTCGCCAACTGGATGGCGTCGCATGACGACCCGAACATGTACCGGCTCGCGCACTGGAGCCTCGGTTTCAACCCCGGCGTACCGCAGCTGACCGGGCGCATCGTGGAGGACGAGCGCGTCTTCGGCACCGTGGAGTTCGGCATGGGCACCAAGGGCGCGTGGATCGGAGGAGAGCCGTGGGAGGCCGCCGCGCACACCGATGCGAGCATGAACCTTCCGTCCATCCACCTCGACGGCGAGCCTCTCGAAATCGACGGCCGTTACGTGCACCCTGACATCGTGGCGATCTGCGCAAGGATGGGCATCGAAGGGTACACGGCGTGAGCGCAGCACAGCTGGTGTCGTCCCCGGCCCGACGGGTGGGCGACCTGGTCGTGGTCGAGCACCGGCTTCGCGTGCCGCTCGACCACGCCCGGCCCGAGGGCGAGGCGATTGAGATCTTCGCGCGCGAGGTGGCGTCGGCGGCGGGAGCCCGGCGGAGCCTGCCGTTGCTGGCGTGGTTCCAGGGCGGTCCCGGTAACCGCGCCGACCGACCGCTGAACGCCTCCGGCTGGTTGGGGCGCGCGCTGGAGGACTTCCGGGTCGTGCTCATCGATCAGCGCGGAACCGGGCTGTCGTCGCCGGTCTCGCGCGCCACGATCGAGGGCATGAATGCGGAGCAGGTGGCCGACCGCCTGACCCACTTCCGTGCCGACGCCATCGTCGCGGATGCCGAGGCGCTGCGCGCCGCGCTCGGCGCCTCCACGTGGAGCATCCTCGGGCAGAGCTTCGGCGGCTTCATCGCCACGAGCTATCTCTCCCGTCATCCCGAATCCCTCGACCGCGTGCTGATCACGGCAGGCCTTCCAACCCTGAACGGCGATCCGGACGAGGTCTACCGTCGCACCTACGCGCAGACCGCGCGCCGCTGCGACGAGCTCTTCGAGACGCATCCGGGCCTGGAGCAGATCTGCCACGATGTCGTGCATCACCTCGCCGAGCACGACGAGCGGCTCCCCACCGGCGAACGCCTCACTCCTGAGCGCTTCCGTGCGCTCGGCATCCAGCTCGGTTCGCAGAGCGGGTTCGCGGCCATCGCCTATCAACTCGAGGGTGCGTTCGTGCAGACGCCTGCCGGGCGCCGTCTCAGCGACGCCTTCCTCGTCGAGGCGGGAGGGGTGCTGTCGTTCGGGCGCAACCCGCTGTACGCCGTGCTGCACGAGTCGATCTACTCCTCCGGACGACCCACCCGATGGTCCGCCCACCGCATGCAGGCCGTTGCTGGGCACGACGACGAGCGGTTCCGCTTCACCGGCGAGATGATCTTCCCGTGGCAGTTCGCCCAGGATCCTACCCTCGTCCCGTTCGCGGACGTCGCGGAGATCCTCGCCCAGCACGACGGATGGACCCCAATGGTCGACCGTGCATCGCTCACCGCGAACGATGTCCCGGTCGCCGCCGCGGTGTACCTCGATGACATGTTCGTGCCTGCGGACCTCTCCCTCCGAACGGCCGAGGAGATTCGCGGCATCCGCGTCGATGTGACGAACCGGTACCAGCACGATGGGATCCGTCAGGACGGCCCGGCGATTCTGAGCCGTCTGCTCGATCTCGTGCGCTGATCCACCGCCGCGAGGTGCCAGGATGAACGGATGCTGCAACTGGGGTACCCGTCGTGATCCGCGCGCTCGGGGCGATGGACGACCGCAACTTCCGCTGGTTCTTCCTCGCCCGCGCGATCACGATGATCACGGGATCGATGTCGGCGATCTCGCTCGCGTTCGCGGTGCTCGAGATCGACAACGACCCGGCGAGCCTGTCCTACGTGTTGACGGCGTTCACCGTCGCGAACGTCGTGTTCGTGCTGTTCGGCGGCGTGGTCGCCGACCGCCTCCCCCGCGCGCTGGTCATCCAGGCCTGCTACGTGCTGGACATCCTCTCGATCGGGACGATCGCAGTGCTGCTGTTCAGCGACAGCGCCACGATCCCGGCCATGATCGGGCTGGCGGCGGTGAACGGTGCGTCGACGGCGTTCGTGCTGCCGGCGATGCAGGGCATCATCCCGCAGCTCACCCGACCGGAGCACCTGCAGCAGGCCAACGCGATGCTGTCGTTCGTCCGGTCGGCGGTCACGATCGGCGGGCCCGTCGTCGCCGGCATCCTCGTCACCACCGTCGGCCCCGCGTGGGCGATGGTGGTGCAGGTCGCCGGCTGGGCGGCGGCGATTCCGATCCTGGCGCTGGTGAAGCTGCCCGCTCCGGCGGGAGCGGGCGCGTTCTCGCTCTTCGCCGATCTGCGCACCGGCTGGACGGAGTTCTGGAGCCGCTCGTGGCTGTGGACGATCGTGCTCGCCTTCATGATCATGAACGCCATCCACGTCGGGGCGTGGGGCGTCGTCGGGCCCTACATCGCGAAGAACGACGACCGGCTCGGCATCGCGGGCTGGGGCTGGGTGGTCAGCGCCGAAGGCGCGGGCGTGCTGCTGATGACGCTCGTGCTGATGTGGCTGCCGCTGCGGCGTCCGCTGCGGCTGGGCATGATCGGCATGGCCATGTTCGCGCTGCCGCTCACCATGCTCGGCGTGCACCCCGCCGTCGTGATGCTCGCGATCGCCGCGTTCCTCGCGGGCGCCGGAGCCGAGGTGTTCTCCACGGGGTGGAACGTCGCGATGATGGAGAACATCCCCGGCGACAAGCTCTCCCGGGTCTCCAGCTACGACATGCTCGGCAGCTTCGTGGTCATGCCGATCGGCACACTGGTGTACGGCTGGCTGATCACCAGGGCCGACCCCGCGACGGTCCTGGTCACCTCCGCCATCCTCTACGCCGCCATCGCCCTGGCCACGCTGCTGGTGCCCAGCGTGTGGCGGATGGGCCGGGCCGAGGCCTCGGCCCATCCGGCCGTCACAGGCTGACGAGGAACAGCGCGGCGGCCATCACGACGCCCGAACCGAGCAGCGTGACGAACGTGTAGCCGAGGATGTCCCGCATCTTCAGCCCCGCGATCGCCAGCACGGGCAGCGCCCAGAACGGCTGGATCATGTTCGTCCACTGGTCGCCGTAAGCCACGGCCATGATCGCGATGGAGGGGTCTACGCCGAGCTGATTCGCGGCGTCGAGCATGATCGGTCCCTGCACCGCGAACTGCCCGCCCCCGGAGGGGACGAAGAAGTTCACGATCCCGGCCGACAGCAGGGCGAGCACACCGAACGTGGTCGGTGTTGCGATCGACACGAAGGCGTCGGAGAACAGCTGAATGAGACCCGAGCTCGTCATGATGCCGAGGATGCCGGCGTAGAGCGGGAACTGCAGCAGGATCTCCCCGACGTTCGACGCCGCCTGCTTGGTCAGGTGGATCAGCTCGAACGGACTGCGCACGAGCAGCAGGATCAGCGCGAGGAACGACCAGTTCACGATGTCGAGCGTCAGCGTGCCGCCCTGCACGAAGTGCACCACGAGGTAGGCGACCAGGCCTGCGCCCAGCACGAGAGTGAGCACGCGCGAGGCATCGATTCGGTCCGCGGGCGTCTCTACGCGCTCGTCGACCTCTTCGACCCGCTCCGATCCGACCTGAGCAGGCAGCTCGTAGACAGGGTCCCCCTCCCGCGGTCGGATGAGGAAGAACAGCAGGGCGCACACGATCATCACGCCGAGGGCCGCGAGCATGTTCCACGTCGAGAACGTGGTCTGCGACACGGGCACGACCTCGCCGCCGAGGCTCGGCGCGAGGAAGGAGTCCGGTGTCGCGGCCGTGAGGGGGCCGGAGCCCGAGTAGCCCATGTGCCACACCACGAACCCGGAGTAGCCGGCCGCGACGAGCAGCGGGAAGTGCACCTTCATGCCGCGCTCGCGCGCCTGAACGGCGATCTCACGGGCCAGCAGCGTTCCGACGATGAGTCCGAGACCCCAGGTGATGAGGCTCGCGAGCGCGGCGACGATGAACACGAAGACGTATGCGGCGGCCGGGCTCGACGGCACCCGGGCCAGCCACGCGAGCAGCCGGCGGACCGGCCGGGTGTTGGCGAGCATGTACCCCAGCAGCAGGATCAGGCACATCTGGGTCATGAAGGCCAGCAGTCCTGCGAGCCCGTCGCCCCAGCCCTTCACCACGTCCACCGGGTTCGTCCGCGTCAGTGTCATCGCGAGCACGGCGACCACCAGGGTCAGCACGATCGCGAAGGTGAGCGCGGACGGCACCCAGCGTTCGAGGAATCGGTTCACGGGGCGCATCACGCTGCGCTTCTCGGTTCTGGTCTGCGTCGTGGGCATGACAGAAACTCCTTCGTTCCGGTTTGCCTCGACCATATCCAGGCCGTCGTGCTCAGGCTTTGCGGACGCTCCGGCGGTGGGTGACACTGGCTGCATGACCTTCGAGACGCTGCGTGCCCTCGCCGATCGCGCAGCCCTGTTCACGGCGCTGCGTCAGGATCAGCTCGCCGCGGCGACCGAAGCGCTCGGCCCGCATCGGTGGCACGTGGACCTCGCCGAGGGCCGGTTCACCTTCACCGCCGAGGACGACGACGATCGCGCACTGAGAGCGACCCCTCATCTGATCGCCTCGATCGCGCCTGGGCCGCGATCCCTGATGTGGGCCTGGGCGCTGCCGCAGGGCGATCGCACCGGGACGACCGCGCAGCTGCGCGCCTACGGTGAGCAGCACGGGGTCACCGAACTCACCTCACCGGAGGTGCCGTTCCCGGATGACACCGGCGACGACATCCAGGAGTGGATCGCGCAGCTCGCGCACGCCGTCGCCGGCGCGGCGGTCGAGATCACCGGGCTGTCGCCGTATTACTCCGCACCGGCCGGCGGGTCGCGCGCGGTGCTGCTGCTGGACGCGCCGCTCGAGCCGCTCACCGTGGCGGCGGCGGTGGCCGCGCTCCCCGGCATCCTGCCCGGTCTCCCACTCGCCGACCCGCGCGCATCGGTGTGGGATCTCGCCCGCCTCGCGGGCTGGCAGCTGGAGTGGGCGGACGACGCCTACTCGGCCGCGACGGTGCGCGACGACAGCGGCTCCGCACGGTTCCGCTTCGACGAGCGGGCCCGGATCACCAGTGTCGAGGGACACCTCAGCGGCTGACGCAGACCCGTCAGCCGATCCCGGCCGCCCGCTCTGCCGCCTCGACCACGTTCGTCATCAGCAGCGCCACGGTCATCGGCCCCACCCCGCCCGGGTTCGGCGAGATCCATCCCGCCACCGACGCCACATCGGGGTGCACGTCGCCGTGCACCTTCGACTTGCCGGTCTCCGGGTCCGTCTCACGCGTGACGCCCACATCCAGCACGGCGGCGCCCGGCTTGACATCCTCGGCGCGGATGAGGTGCTTCACGCCGGCGCCGGCGACGATCACGTCGGCCTGACGCAGGTATGGCGACATGTCCGGCGTGCCGGTGTGCACCTGGGTGACCGTCGCGTTGATGTCGCGCCGCGTCAGCAGCAGCCCCATCGGACGGCCGATGGTGACGCCGCGGCCGACGACGACGACGTGCTTGCCGTTCAGGTCGTAGCCGTTGCGCTGCAGCAGCTCGATCACGCCGCGGGGCGTGCAGGGCAGCGGTGTGTGGATCGGCGCGTTGACGTTCAGCACCAGCCGACCGAGGTTGGTCGGATGCAGTCCGTCTGCGTCCTTGGCCGGATCGATGCGCTCCAAGACGGCATCCGTGTCGATGTGCTTCGGCAGCGGGAGCTGCACGATGTAACCGTGGCAGGCGGGGTCGGCGTTCAGTTCGTCGATCAGCGCCTCGACGTCGGCCTGGGTGGCGTCGGCCGGCAGCTCGCGCTGGATCGAGTTCATGCCGATCGCCTCGGACTGACGGTGCTTCATCCCGACGTACAGCTGGGATGCCGGGTCGGCGCCGACCAGCACCGTGGCGATGCCGGGCACGACGCCCCGCGCGCGCAGCGCGGCGACCCGTTCGGCGAGCTCGCTCTTGATCGCGGCCGAAGCGGCCTTCCCGTCCAGGATCTTCGCGGTCATGGTCATTCCCTTCCGCGAGACTTCTCTTTCAGCGCGAGACATGACGCGTGGCGTGCAGTCTCGTGCTGAAAGAGAAGTCTCGGCGTGCGGATGCGGTTTACAGGCCGGGGTACAGGGGGAACGCGTCGGCGAGGGCGGTGACGCGGGCGCGCAGCGCCTCGACGTCCGCTCCGGGCTGAAGGGCGAGGGCGATGATGTCGGCGACCTCGGTGAACTCCGCGTCGCCGAAGCCGCGGGTGGCGAGCGCCGGAGTGCCGATGCGCAGACCCGAGGTGACCATCGGCGGACGCGGGTCGTTCGGCACCGCGTTGCGGTTCACCGTGATGCGGATGTCGTGCAGCAGGTCCTCGGCCTGCTTGCCGTCGATCTGGGCGTCACGCAGGTCGACGAGCACCAGGTGCACGTCGGTGCCGCCCGAGCGCACGGCGATGCCGGCATCCTTCACGTCCTGCTGCGACAGCCGCTCGGCGATGATCGCCGCACCGCGCAGCACGCGCTCCTGACGCTCCTTGAACTCCGGCGTGCCGGCGAGCTTGAACGCGGTGGCCTTCGCGGCGATCACGTGCATCAGCGGACCGCCCTGCTGACCGGGGAACACGGCGGTGTTGATCTTCTTCGCGATGTCGGCGTCGTTGGTGAGGATGAAGCCGGAACGGGGCCCGCCGATCGTCTTGTGCACGGTCGAGGAGACCACGTGCGCGTGCGGCACCGGGTTGGGGTGCAGGCCGGCGGCGACAAGACCGGCGAAGTGCGCCATGTCGACCCACAGCAGCGCGCCCACCTCGTCCGCGATCTCGCGGAACTTCGCGAAGTCGAGGCGGCGGGGATAGGCCGACCAGCCGGCGATGATCACCTTCGGCTTGTGCTCGAGGGCCAGCCGGCGCACCTCGTCCATGTCGATCATCGACGTCTCGGGGTCGACGCCGTAAGCGACGATGTCGTACAGCCGACCGGAGAAGTTGATCTTCATGCCGTGCGTGAGGTGGCCGCCCTGGTCCAGGGAGAGGCCGAGCAGCGTGTCGCCCGGGCGGGCGATCGCGTGCAGCACGGCCGCATTGGCGGTGGCGCCGGAGTGCGGCTGCACGTTCGCGAACTCCGCGCCGAACAGCTGCTTGGCGCGGGAGATCGCCAGCTCCTCGGCGACGTCGACCTCCTCGCAGCCGCCGTAGTAGCGACGGCCGGGATACCCCTCGGCGTACTTGTTCGTCAGCACCGAACCCTGCGACTCCAGTACCGACACCGGCACGAAGTTCTCGGACGCGATCATCTCGAGGAACCCGCGCTGGCGGTTCAGCTCGCGCTCGAGGACCTCGGCGATCTCCGGGTCGACCTCGGCGAGCGGGGCGTTGAAGTAGGCATCGGTCATGGCGGTCTCCTGTTCGCACAGCGGAAATGGGATGTCTCAGATCGGCCCAGGCGCGCGGTCGAATCCCGTCAGGTCGCTCCCCGGTGGTAGCCCACCCAGACGCCAGTCGCGACGCTGAAAGCATAGCGGATCGGCCTTCGCACCGACCATCGTGAGACGACGCCTGTGGCACTCTGAGAGGACCCGCACTCCGCCGACCATCGAGGAGCACCGATGAGCGCGACCACCGACGCCCGCGGTTCGCGGGTCATCCACTCCGCCCGTCTCGTCGAGGCGGACGGCCTCGTCGAAGACGCCTGGGTGCGCTTCGAGGACGGCATCGTCGCCGCGCGCGGCACGGGTTCGGACTGGACGCCCGCCGACGAGGTGGTCGACGCCGCCGCCGTCGCCGGCGAGGACGCGCTGCTCACCCCCGGCTTCATCGACATCCACGGTCACGGCGGCGCCGGCGCTGCCTTCGACGACGGAGCGGATGCCATTCGCACCGCCCGCGCCATGCATCGCGATCACGGCACCACCCGCGCGGTCGTGTCGCTGGTCACCGGCACCATCGACGCGCTCGCCCGCAGCGTCGCCGACATCGCCGAGCTGATGCGCACCGATCACGACGTCCTGGGCAGTCACCTCGAGGGGCCGTTCCTCGACCCCGGTCACCACGGCGCGCACGAGCCCACCCTGCTGCGGCATCCGGTCGCGGCCGACGTCGCCCGGCTGCTGGAGGCGGGCGACGGCACGATCCGGCAGGTCACCATCGCCCCCGAGCTGCCCGGCGGCATCGAGGCGGTGCGAATGATCGTCGACGCCGGGGCCGCCGCCGCCGTCGGTCACACCGATGCGGATGCCGCGGTCGCGCGCGCCGCGTTCGAGGCGGGTGCGTCCATCCTGACGCACGCCTTCAACGCCATGAACGGCATCCACCACCGCGCGCCGGGCCCCGTGCTCACCGCCGCCGCCGACCACCGCGTCGTGCTGGAGGCCATCGCCGACAACATCCACCTCGACCCTCGGGTGATCAAGCTGCTGTTCGACATCGCGCCGAGGCGCGTAGCGCTCATCACCGACGCCATGGCGGCCGCCGGAAGCGCGGACGGGCATTACGACCTGGGCGCGGTGAAGGTGACCGTGAAGGACGGCGTGGCCCGGGCCGACGACACCGGCTCGATCGCGGGTTCGACACTGACGCAGGATGTCGCACTGCGACGCGCCGTCGAGGCCGGAGTGGACCTGGTCGAGGCGGTCGGCGCGCTCACCGCCACCCCGGCGGAAGCGATCGGGTTCCAGCGCTCGCTGGGGCGGCTGCAGCCCGGGTTCATCGCGGATGCCGTCGTGCTGGACGCTGCGCTCGACGTCCGCGGCGTGTGGGTCGGCACGGCTCCGACCCGCTGAGAACCAGGGGACCGGGCCGCCGCGCTCCCCAGCGCGGCGGCCCCTCACTGCAGCGTCCCCAGACTTGGGGAGCCGGCGGGCCCCGGCACTCCTCCCCCGAGGCGCCGGAGCCCGCCCGAACCGATTGCGATCCGGCCCGACGCGACCGCCCCCCGGTGGCGCATCAGGACCGCTCCATGGGATGAGACGACGGCGCACCCGATTCATTACGCGGAATCGGCAGAAAGTTTTCGCCCAGCCGTGGGACCGCTCCCGCGAGTTGTCCACAACACTGGCCACAGACGCCGATTTGGGTTGAGAATGGACGAGGCGCGTAACGGATCGAGCGTTCATGCGTCTCACCCCCAGGGGACACACCCCAGCGCGGACGGGACGGCGCCGAAGAGAGCGAAGGTTTACCGTGCACCACGAGAGCACCGGAGAATCGGCATGCGCAGACGCCGATCTCGTTCTCCGCACCCGTTCCGGGGACGGTGAGGCCTTCAGCGAACTGTGGCGCCGCCACTACGCGTCCGGAATGGCTGTGGCCCGCTCGATCACGTCATCGATCGACCCCGATGACCTGGTACAGGAGGCGTACACCCGGATCTACCAGGCGATCCTCAAGGGCGGCGGTCCGAACGGCTCCTTCCGTGCGTACCTGTTCACCAGCATCCGCAACACGGCCGCGGCGTGGGGCCGCAGCCGGCGCGAGACCGCGCTCGACGACCTGGACGCGGTCGCCGACCCGGACAGCACGGATGCCGCTGCCGAGGAGGCGCTGGATCGCGGGCTCACCGCACAGGCCTTCCGCAGCCTGCCGTCGCGCTGGCAGGAGGTGCTCTGGTACTCCGAGATCGAGGGCATGAAGCCCGCCGAGATCGCACCGCTGCTGGGCATGAAGGCGGGTGCCGTTTCCCAGTTGGCGTTCCGTGCCAGGGAGGGCCTGCGCGAAGCCTGGATCCAGGCTCATCTGCGCAGCGCCGCCCCCGACTCCGAGTGCCACTGGAGCATCGAGCACCTCGGCGCCTACGCACGGGGCAACCTCGGAACACGCGATCTGAAGCGTCTGGAGCAGCACCTCGACGAGTGCGCGCGCTGCCTGATCGTCGCCGCCGAGGCGAAGGACGTCTCGAACCGGCTCGCCCTCGTACTGCTTCCCCTCGTCCTCGGTGTCACGGGCGCCAGCGGATACCTGGCCACCCTGCAGGGCGGCGGCACCCCCGTGGTCGCTCTCGCCGCGATGCCGTCGACCGTCATGGACGGCGCCGTGGTGGTCAACGGCGCCATCGGCACGACGGGCTCGATCGGGGTGCTCACCGGCGCTGCGACCGGGACGGGCGGAGCGACCGGATCGTCGAGCGGCGGATCATCCGGCGGCGGCGTGAGCGGCATCGGCGCGCTCGTCGGCGCGGGCACGGCGGCGCTGGTCGTCGCCGGCGCCGTGGCGGCGGCCGCCGTGCTGCCCGGCATGCTGCACACGGCGCCCGCCACCTCCCAGCCGAGCGCGGCCGAGTCCGATGCCTCGTCGATCGCCACCGAGGTGGCCCCCGACGCGTCGATGTTGCGGGAGCAGCCGATCACGATCGACGTCGGCGAGGAGGCGCCGGCACCACCGGATGCCGCGGAGCCGCCCGCCGCGCCGAAGCCGGTGCCCCTCCCCGAGGAGGCGGTGGTCGTGCCGCCCGCGCCCGTCCAAATCGAACCACCCGCCGACTCCGTCGACGCGGACGAGCCGGTCGCACCCGAGGAGCCGGGCGAGTCCGAGGAGCCCGTCGAGCCCGAAGATCCTGCAGACCCGGAGGATCCCCCTGCCGATCCGGAGGAGCCGGGCGGGTCCGAGGAGCCCGTCGAACCCGAAGAGCCCGTCGAGCCCGAGGAGCCGCAGGAGCCGGTCGACCCCGAGGAGCCGGCCGTGCTGCCGGAGGGGCGCCCCGCGATCGCGGACACCGAGAGCTCGTGCGTCGTCGACGCCGGGCACCCGCTCGGGATCGTGCGCCTCACGCTGACGATGTCCGGGGCTCCGGGCGCGACGGTGCGCGGCACCATCGACGGAGTGCTCACCGGCGGCGCCTCGGATTCGACGACGCTCGGCGGCGACGGCACCGGAACGCTCGAGCTGACCGCCGCCCTCGACGAGGTCGCCTTCAACTCCTGGGTCGAGTTCGTGTACGTGGCCGGCGACGAGGTGTCCGAGGCGCTGCGCGTGCGGCTGAACTCGCTCACCAAGGGTTGGCTGTGCCGCGAGGTCGCCGTGGACCCGGTCCCGGTGGACGACACCCTGCCCGTCGACGAGTCGCTCGTCACCGCCCCGGTCAGCCAAGCGGCCAAGACCGAGCCTGCCACCGCCGACGCCGTCTCCTCCCCGACCTCGGACGGCGCACCCGCCCCCGTCGCGCCGCAGACGGCACCCGCACCCGAAGAAACGACCGCCGCGGAACCGTCGTCAGAGCCGGCGCCGGCTCCCGCCGGGAACGACCCGGCAGAGGAGGCGACACCGCCCGAGATCGTCACGACGGTCGACGAGCTCGCCGGCGCCCTCCCGGACCCGCTGCCGACCGGCTGAACCACCGGGCGGCGCGGCTGAGCCACCTGACCCAGCGCCCGGCGCGGCCGGCCCCGCGCGCGGCCCGGCCGGCCCGGCGGGCTGCCCACCGGCGCCCGAATAGACTGGGAGCATGCCCAAGGAAGCCGCCGCCGAACCGGGCGTGACCCGTCCCGCCCTCACCCCGCTCGAGATCGTCCGTGCTCTCGTGCTGGTCGTCGCCCTCGCGTCGCTCGCTCTGTGGGGCTTCACCGCGTGGCCGCTGCCCTGGAACATCGTCGCCGGGATCGGCGCGCCGGTGGTGGTGCTGCTGGTCTGGGCGCTGTTCCTCTCGCCGCGGCCCGTCCTGCACCTGCATCCCTTCCTGCGCGCCGCGGTCGAACTCCTCATCTACCTCGGCGTGACCGTCGCCTGGTGGTCGATGGATCTGGCCTGGGCCGGCATCGCGTACGCGGTCGTCGCGATCACCACCGGTGTCGTCTCCGGCCGGCGGACACTGTCGTGAGCGTCGTCGATCTGCTGCAGCAGGAACTCGGCCACATCGTCGACATGTCCGACGAAGCGCTCGAGCAGGCGCGAGCCGATCGCAGCGGGCACCGCTCGCCGGGCCGGCCGCTCGCCGTCGTGCACGCCAACACCGTGGCGGACGTGCAGGCCACCATGCGCATCGCCAGCAGCACCGCCACCCCGGTGGTGGTCCGCGGCGCCGGCACCGGCCTCGCCGGAGCGGCCAACGCCGGCCCTGGCGAGATCGTCCTCTCCACGGCCCGCATGACGCGCATCCTCGAAGTACGCCCGGAGGACCTGATCGCGGTCGTCGAGCCCGGCATCCTCAACGCCGACATGAACGCCCAGCTCGCCGACCACGGCGTGTGGTGGGCGCCAGACCCGGCGAGCCGCGCCATCTCGACGGTCGGCGGCAACATCGCCACCGGCGCGGGCGGTCTGCTCTGTGCGAAGTACGGCGTCGTCCGCGACGCGGTGCTCGGCGTGGACATCGTGCTGGCCGACGGCCGGCTCATGAAGCTCGGGCACCGCACGGTCAAGGGCGTGACCGGACTCGACCTGACGTCGCTGGTGATCGGTTCCGAGGGTCGACTCGGCGTGATCGTCGGAGCGACGCTGAAGCTCCGCCCGGCCGTCGAGGGCACGCCGTGCACGATCGCCGCCGACTTCGCGACGGTGCGCGACGCCGCGGCCGCGTCGTCCGCGGTGACCGCCTCGGGGGTGCAGCCGGCGATCATGGAGCTCATGGACGCCCCGTCGCTTGCGGCGGTCCACGCCCTGCTGAAACTGTCGGCACCGGCATCCGGCACCGCCCAGCTGACCATCCAGACCGACGGCCCCGCCGCCCGCGACGAGGCCGAGCGCATCGCCCAGGTGCTGCGAGACACCGGCGGCGCCGTCGTGCTCAGCGAGGACCCCGCCGAGGGCGACCGGCTGCTGCATCTGCGCCGCTCCATGCACGCCGCGCTGGCATCGCTGGGGACGACGCTCATCGAGGACGTGGCCGTGCCGCGCAGTGCGATGGCGACGATGTTCGACGAGATCGCCCGCATCGAGCGCGACTACGGCGTGAGCATCCCGACGGTCGCGCACGCCGGCGACGGCAACCTGCACCCGAACTTCATCTTCGAGGGCGAGGTGGTGCCCGATCAGGTGTGGTCGGCGGCCGACGACCTGTTCCGTTCGGCCGTGCGACTCGGCGGCACGCTCACCGGTGAGCACGGCATCGGCGTGCTGAAGAGCCGGTGGCTGGCCGAGGAGCTGGGCGAGGACCAGTGGGAGCTGCAGCGCCGGATCGTGCAGGTGTTCGACCCGCAGGGCATCCTGAACCCCGGCAAGGTGTTCGCCGGTGCCTGACATCCACGTCAGCGCCGCCGTCGTGGTGGACGGGGAGGGGCGCGCCCTGGTCGTACGCAAGCAGGGCACCACCCGCTTCATGCAGCCGGGCGGCAAGCCGGAACCCGGCGAGAGCCCGGCGCAGACGCTGGTGCGCGAACTCGAGGAGGAGCTCGCCCTGCGGGTCTCCGAGTCGGACCTGGAACCGCTCGGCACATTCGTGTCCGCGGCGGCGAACGAGGCCGATCACCGGGTGATTGCGACCGCGTTCGCGCTGCGCGCGGAGCCTCAGGACGTCACGGTGCAGGCGGAGCTCGCAGAACTGCGCTGGCTGGCACCCGGCGACTGGGATGCCGTGCCGCTCGCGCCGCTGAGCGAGGAGCACCTGCTGCCGATCGCGTGGGGCTGAGCGGCGGGGGCTAGATCCCCTGCCAGGCGGGCTTGTTCGCGAACGTGTACCGGTAGTAGTCGGCGAGTTCCAGTCGCGACGCGGCCGCCTCGTCGACCACCACGGTGACGTGCGGGTGCAGCTGGATGGCGGATGCCGGGAGCATCGAGCTCAGGGGACCTTCGACGGCGCCGGCGACCGCCTGCGCCTTCCCCTCGCCGAAGGCGAGCAGCACCAGGTGCCGGGCCCGCAGGATCGTGCCGAGGCCCTGCGTGATGCAGTGCCGGGGCACCTCGTCGAGCGACGCGAAGAAGCGGGCGTTGTCGCGCCGGGTCTGCTCGGTGAGGGTCTTCACCCGGGTGGTCGACGCGAAGGACGAGCCCGGCTCGTTGAAGCCGATGTGCCCCGTGGTGCCGATGCCGAGGAGCTGCAGATCCACCCCGCCGGCGCCGAGGATCGCCTGCTCGTAGTCGTCGCCGGCGCGCTCGATGGTCTCCTCGGCGCCGTTCGGCACCTGGATCAGCGCCGGGTCCAGCCCGAGCGGTTCGACGACCTCCCGCGTGATCACCGACCGGTAGCTCTCCGGGTGCGCGGGGTCCAGGCCGACGTACTCGTCGAGCGCGAAGCCGCGCACGTGCGACACGTCGCGGCCGGCCAGCCGCTCGCGCAGCGCCTGGTAGACCGGGGTCGGCGTGGAACCGGTGGCGAGCCCCAGCACCGGGTCCGGCTTGGATTCGATCAGCCGGACCATCTCGTCCGCCACCAGTGCACCCGCTGCGTCCTTGTTCTCAACGATGACGACTTCGGCCATGAGCGGGCGAGCTCCTTCTCTGAGCGGCTGCACTGAGCGACTTCTGACAGCGGGCGGATGCCATGCGCCGGCGCGCACGCCCCCCGGTGCCGTCCGGACCGGGGGCACCGGTTCGATTCTGTCAGCAACCCGCGCCCACCATCGGGCCAGAGGCGGGTTACCGAAACGTTACGGTGTTCCCGGCGTTCCCAGGGCGGAACGCGGGCTGGCGCGACGTCCGATCCCGTACCATGAATTGACATCGTCACGTTGATCATTGGGGGGTGAGTCCGTGACCGATCTGATCTCCGGACCGGGCACCGACCAGAACACCACGCGTGTTCTGCCAGTCACGGGTTCCGTCGACCCCACGCCACCGGGCGATCAGCCCCTCGAGTGGGCTCCCATCGAGCCCGCGCCGAAGAAGCGCCGCGTCGGCCTGTGGGTGGGCCTCGCGGCGGGCGCGCTGCTGCTCGCCGCGGCCGGTGCGTCGACGATCCTGATCGCTCCCGGCACCACCATCGCCGGAGTGCCGGTCGGCTGGATGACGCCGGCGATGGCGGCCGAGGCCGTCAGTGCCCGTCTCGCAGCCACGGAGGTCGAGTTGACCGGCGCCGGCGACGGCACGGTGATCACCGGCGCCGACCTGGGCGCGAGCGTCGAGGCGACGGAACTCGCCGAGAAGGCGTTCGCCGACCGCCCGATGTGGAACCTCGGCACCTGGATGGGCGACCCGATCGCCGCGCCGGTCGCGCTGGACCCCGAGGCTGCGGAGCGCACGCTGAAGTCCGCCGTGCCGGGCAGCTACATCGACCCGGTCGACGCGAGTGTCGTCTTCGACGCCGCTGGCGGCAGCTACACGGTCACCCCCGCCGAGCCCGGCTCGGGCATCTCCGTCGATGAGCTCGCCACGGCGTTCACCGCCGCGAGCGAGAAGGGTGACACGTCGTTCGCGTTCTCCGCGGATGCCGCGCCCGTCGAGGCCGACATCACGACCGAGGAGGCCACCGCCACAGTCGACCAGCTCAACGGCATGCTCTCCACGATGGGCTTCTACGTCGGCGAGGAGCGCACGGTACCGGTGGCGCCCGCCGTCGCCGCGAGCTGGCTGACCGTCGAGCCCGTCGACGGTGAACTGAAGTTCTCCGCCGACCCGACCGCGATCCAGGCGGTCGTGGACACGCTGCCGCAACTGGTCAACCGCGAGGTCGTGAACGCCACGACCATCGTCGATTCCGCCGGCACCGTGCTCAAGGCGCTCACCGAGGGCAAGGACGGACGCGTCCTCGGAGACACGTCGGATGTCGCGTCCGAGTTCGCCGAGAAGCTGGGCGGGGGCGAGGCCGCGTTCCAGCTGCCGGTCACGTCCACCCCGTTCGAGACCACCGCCCTGTTCCGCCGGATCGAGGTCGACCTCAGCGAGCAGCGCACGTACCTCTACGAGAACGAGAAGCTCGTGAAGTCGTGGGCGATCTCGTCGGGCAAGTTCGGCTCGGACACCGACCAGGGCCGCTTCAAGATCTACGCCCAGCTGCGCTCGCAGAACATGGGCCGCCCCGACACCACGAAGGCGCCGTTCTACTACACGCCGAACGTCCCGTACGTGTCGTACTACAACGGCGACGAAGCCCTGCACGGCGCGTACTGGCACAGCAACTGGGGCACGCGCATGAGCCACGGCTGCGTCAACATGCCGGTCGACGCGGCGAAGTACGTGTTCGACTGGGCCACCAAGGGCACCGAGGTCTGGGTCCACAGCTGAGTCGCGCCGACGCGCGTCACCTGCACCGGGACAGCGAAGAGGGCGGATGCCGTACGGCATCCGCCCTCTTCCGTCTCAGATCAGGCGAGTGCGTCGACCAGGGCGTTCAGCGTGGCGGACGGGCGCATCACGGCCTCGACCTTGGCGGCGTCCGGCCGGTAGTAGCCGCCGATGTCGGCCGGCGAGCCCTGCACGGCGTTGAGCTCGTCGACGATCTGCTGCTCCTTGGCCGCGAGCTGCTCGGCGACGGGCGCGAACGCTGCGGCGAGGTCGGTGTCCTTGGTCTGCTGTGCCAGCTCCTGCGCCCAGTACAGCGCCAGGTAGAAGTGGCTGCCGCGGTTGTCGATCGTGCCGAGGGCGCGACCGGGCGAGCGGTCCTCCTCCAGGAAGGTGCCGGTCGCGGCATCCAGCGTCTCGGCGAGCACCCGCGCCTTCTCGTTGCCGGTGCGGTCGGCGAAGTGCTCGAGCGACGCGGCGAGCGCGAAGAACTCGCCCAGCGAATCCCAGCGCAGGTAGTTCTCGCCGACCAGCTGCTGCACGTGCTTGGGTGCTGAACCGCCCGCGCCGGTCTCGAACAGCCCGCCACCGGCGAGCAACGGAACGATCGAGAGCATCTTGGCCGACGTGCCGACCTCGAGGATCGGGAACAGGTCGGTCAGGTAGTCGCGGAGCACGTTGCCGGTGACCGAGATGGTGTCCAGGCCGTGGCGCATGCGCGCCAGCGTGTAGCGGGTGGCCTCCTCGGGCGCCAGGATCGTCAGCGTCAGGCCCTGCGTGTCGAGCAGGGCGAGGCCCTGGTGCACCTTGGCGATGATCTGCGCGTCGTGCGAGCGGTTGGCGTCGAGCCAGAACACCGCGGGCGCGCCCGTGGCGCGGGCACGGTTCACGGCCAGCTTGACCCAATCCATGACCGCGATGTGCTTGGTCTGCGTGGCGCGCCAGATGTCGCCCTTGGCAACGGTGTGCTCGATGAGCACGGTGCCCTCGCTGTCGAGGATCTGCACCACGCCGTCGGCGGCGATCTCGAACGTCTTGTCGTGGCTGCCGTACTCCTCGGCGGCCTGTGCCATCAGACCGACGTTGGGGACGGTGCCGATGGTGGCCGGGTCGAGCGGTCCGTTGGCGATCACGTCGTCGATGACCGCCTGGTAGACGGCGGCGTAGGAGGAGTCCGGGATCACCGCTATCGTGTCGTCCTCTCCCCCGTCGGCACCCCACAGCTTGCCGCCGTTGCGGATCAGTGCGGGCATCGATGCGTCCACGATCACGTCGCTGGGCACGTGCAGGTTGGTGATCCCCTTGTCGGAGTTCACGTACGACAGGCGCGGACCCTCCTGCATCGCCTGGTCGAACGCGGCGGCGATCTCGTCGCCGCCGGCGACGTCGGCCAGGCCGGTGAGGATCGATCCGAGCCCATCGTTGGGGCTCAGGCCCGCCTCGGCGAGCCGGTCGCCGTACTGCGCGAACACGTCCTTGAAGAACGCCTTCACTACGTGGCCGAAGATGATCGGGTCGCTGACCTTCATCATCGTCGCCTTGAGGTGCACCGAGTACAGCACGTCGTCGGCCTTGGCGGCCTCCAGCGTCTCGCCGAGGAAGGCGTTGAGGTGCTGAGCCGACAGGAAGGTCGCGTCGATGATCTCGCGCGGAAGGACCTTGAGCCCCTCCTTGAGCACCGTGACGGTGCCGTCGGTGGCGGTATGACGGATGGTGAGCACGTCGTCGTGCGCGGCGACCCAGGACTTCTCGTTCGACTTGAAGTCGTCGTGCCCCATGGTGGCGACGCGGGTCTTCGAGCCCTGCGGGAACGGCTTGTTGCGATGCGGGTGCTTCTTCGCGTAGTTCTTCACCGCGAGTGGTGCACGGCGGTCACTGTTGCCCTCGCGCAGCACGGGATTCACGGCCGAGCCCTTGATGCGGTCGTAGCGGGCGCGGAGGTCCTTCTCCTCGACCGACTCCGGCTCGTCCGGGTAGTCCGGGATGTCGTAGCCCTTCTCCTGCAGCTCGGCGATCGCGGCCTTCAGCTGCGGGATCGACGCTGAGATGTTCGGGAGCTTGATGATGTTCGCCTCGGGCAGGGTCGCCAGGCCGCCGAGCTCGGCGAGCGCATCGCCGACCTGCTGCTCGGGGGTCAGCCGCTGCGGGAACGCGGCGAGGATGCGGCCGGCCAGGGAGATGTCCCGCGTCTCCACCTCGACGCCCGCCTGCCCGGTGTAGGCCTTGATGATCGGCAGGAAAGAGGCGGTGGCCAGAGCCGGTGCCTCGTCCGTGTAGGTGTAGATGATGGCGTCGTCGGTCACCGGTACTCCGTTCGCGAGGGCTGTTATCTCGATACCAAGATACCCGGTCGCCTCGACGCGCCCTCGACCCTCTTTTCCGCGGTCAGGCACGCTCGGTCGTCGAGATGATCGGACTCGTTCCGCCACGGACCGCGTCGAGGGGATAGCCTGTGTGCATGTCGGAACTGCGCGTTGTCGAACTGTCCGCCGCGACCATCGTCGCCGTCAACAACCTGTCGCTGAAGCCCGGACAGGAGCAGTTCCTCGCTCCGGTGTCGTACGGGATCGCCGCCACGGTGATGAACCCGCAGACCTCGTGGCAGCGCGTCGTGGTCGACGGCGACGAGGTCGTCGGGTTCGTCAGTGCCAGCTTCGACCCCGACGCTCCGGACGAGCAGTTCCGCAGCGTCCTCTGGCGGATCAACGTCGACGCCGACGACCAGGGTCGCGGTGTCGGCCGGTTCGCCGTGGAGGCCCTGATCGACGAGGCGCGGCGGCGCGGCGTCGATCACGTGAACGTGATCTATGAAGCCGGTGAGGGCGGTCCCGAGGCGTTCTTCCGCCGCGTGGGGTTCGAGCCGGTCGGCGAGACCGAGTACGGCGAGGTCGTCGCCGAGATCCGCGTCACGGACTAGACCGGCGGCGGGGTCTCGGATCCCCTCCCCCACCGAGGCTCCGTCGTCGCTTCGTCAGTCGCCCCGGCGGCGCGCGTTCCACGCGCCGATCACTCCGCCGGTGCGGCTGATCACCTCGGTCGAGCGCACCACGATCGTGCGCGCGGCGTCGCGCAGCATCACCGGCAGGTCCGGCGGGAGCGCGTCTCCGCGCGCGGTGCGCTCGGCCGCGTCGAACGCGCGCTCGAGCTCCTCGACGGCGTCGCGGTACGCGGCGAAGTCGGCGGGGGTGGGCCGCCCCTGGCCGCCGGGACGCAGGTCGCGCGCGCGTTGCAACGCGGAGAGGAAGGATGCCGTGGCCGGCTGCCGCCCGTCGCTCATCGCCGGGAACGCCAGGATCTTCGCCGGATCCGTCTCGTACTCCATCCAGCGCGCGAGCACCGCGTCGTGCCGTCCGCGCACGCGTTCGAGCGGCGTCTCCCCGTGCCCCGTGAGAGCGCGCCGCTCCGCGACCAGCCTCGCGCGGCACGCGCGCACGCGGGCGTGGGCCGCTTTCGCCGCCAGTTGCGCGTCGCGCAGCGCCCGCCGTGCGGCGGCCACGTGTCCGGCATCCGTTCGCGAGGCCGCGTGGTCGGCAACCACTCGAGCCAGCTCCGCACGCGCGAAGCGGACCGCGTCCGCCGCGGCCCTGGCATCCGCCTGCGCCTGCCGCAGCTCCAGACGGGCCGCGTCGTAGCCGAGACGGCGGCCGCTCACGGCATCCCTCCGACGCCGCAGGCCGAACCCGATCGCCCCCGCACCACCGGCGGCGGGGGCGATCCACCAGAGCTCCGTCGCGACGGCGAGGATCGGGTCCACACCCTCCACCTAACCACGGCGAGCACCCGGCCGGAACAGGATCAGACGAGCGACTCCTGCCAGGCGGCGTGCAGTTGCGCGAACTTGCCGTCGCCGCCGATGAGCGCCTGCGGGGTGTCGTCCTCGATGATCCGGCCGTGCTCCATCACCAGCACACGGTCGGCGATCGCGACGGTCGACAGACGATGCGCGATGATGATCGCGGTGCGGTCGGCGAGCAGGGTCTGCAGCGCGTTCTGGATCAGCCGCTCCGACGGGATGTCCAGCGAGGCGGTGGCCTCGTCGAGGATCAGCACCGCCGGGTCCGCGAGGAACGCCCGGGCGAACGAGATCAGCTGACGCTGCCCCGCCGAGACACGGCCGCCGCGCTTGTTCACGTCGGTGTTGTACCCGTCCGGCAGGGAGGAGATGAACTCGTCCGCGCCCACGGCACGTGCCGCCGCCCTGATCTCGTCCATGGTCGCCTCCGGCTTGCCGAGGGCGATGTTGTCGGCGACGGTCCCGCTGAACAGGTACGCCTCCTGGGTCACCATGACGATCGCGCGGCGGAGATCCTTCGGGTGCAGCATCCGCAGGTCGACGCCGTCGAGCGTGACCCGCCCCATGGTCGGGTCGTAGAACCGCGACACCAGCTTCGCCAGCGTCGACTTGCCGGCGCCGGTCGTCCCGACCAGCGCGATGGTCTGGCCGGCGGGGATGTCCAGCGAGAAGTGCGGCAGGATCGTCTTCTCGCCGTTGTAACCGAACGTGACGTCCTCGAACCGGATCGCGCCGCGCGCCTCCCACAGGTCGACGGGCTTGTCGGGGTCGGGCACGGTCGGCTGCTCGTCGAGCACGCCCGAGACCTTCTCCAGTGCCGCGGTGGCGGACTGGTAGGAGTTCAGGAACATCGCGATCTCCTGCATCGGCGCGAAGAAGTTGCGCACGTACAGCACCGTGGACAGCAGCACGCCGACGCCGAGAACGCCGTCGGAGACGCGCACCCCGCCCCACAGCACGACCAGCGCCAGGGTCAGCGCGGCGACGCCCATCAGGCCCGGCTCGAACGTGCCGAACAGCACCATCGAACGGCGGTTCACGTCGCGGTAGTCGCCGGCGACCTTGCGGAACGTCTCGTCGTTGCGCGGTTCCTTGCGGAACGCCTTGACCGCGCGGATGCCGGTCATGGTCTCGACGAACTGCACGATCACCTTCGCGCTGATGACGCGCGACTCGCGGTACACCAACTGAGAGCGCAGATAGAACCAGCGCATCAGGAGCACCAGCGGGATGCCGGCGACGGCGAGGATCAGTCCGGACTGCCAGTCCGCGATCACCAGCGCGATGAACGTGAACAGACCGAACAGCACGCCGGAGACGAGATTGTTCAAGCCACCGTCGAGCAGCTCGCGGATGGAGTCCAGGTCGCTGGTCTGGCGGGAGATGATCCGGCCGGACGTGTACGACTCGTGGAACTCGAGGCTCAGCCGCTGGGTGTGCAGGAAGATCCGCTTCCGGAGGTCGAGCAGCACGGCCTGGGTGATCCGGGCGGCGAGCACGACGTACAGGCCGATCAGCGCCGACCCGGTGATGCCGGCGAACAGGTAGACGAGGGTGACGGTGATCGCCGGCATCCAGTCCGACCGCTCGAGCAGCACCGGCAGGGCGCGGTCGAGTCCGATGCCGATCAGGATCGGACCAGACACCTGCAGCGCCGTGGAGACGACCAGCACCAGTGCGGCGACGACGATGCGCAGCCGCAGCGGGCGGATCAGCGAGCCGAGCAGGCGCAGCGAGCGCTGTCGGATCGCGCGGCTCTCCTCCTTGGTGTAGTCGGAGCGGTCCTCGCCCTGGGTTCCGGTGACGGTCATGCCTGCACCTCCTCTTCGATGTCGGATGCCGTGTCCGGCGTTTCCTCTCGTTCTGCGTCGGCGTCGCGGATCACCGGGATGGACCCGGTGCGCGCGGCCTCCTCGGCCTCCAAGCTGGAGATCACGTGCCGGTAGTGCGCGCTGGAGCGGAGCAGTTCGGCGTGCGTGCCCACCGCGGTGATCCGCCCCCGCTCGAGCAGCGCGACCCGGTCGGCGAGCGCGACGGTCGAGGGGCGGTGCGCCACGATGAGCGCGGTGGTGTCGGCGAGCACGTGCCGCAGGGCCTCCTCGACCAGCGCCTCGGTGTCGACATCGAGCGCCGACAGCGGGTCGTCGAGCACGAGCACCTTCGGCTTCGCCGCCACCGCCCGGGCGAGGGCGAGACGCTGGCGCTGTCCACCGGACAGGCTGAGCCCCTCCTCGCCGATGATGGTCTCGACGCCGTCGGGCAGCGAGTCCGCGAACCCGGCCTGCGCCACGTCGAGCGCTTCGCGCAGCACGCGGTCGGCCTCGGGACTGTGCGGGTCGAGGTCGGCGCGGCCGAGCAGCACGTTCTCGCGCACGGATGCCGAGAACAGCGTGGCGTCCTCGAACGCCATGGCGATGTGCGTGCGCAGCTCGGACAGGGCGAGGTCGCGCACGTCGACGCCGTCCAGGGTGACCCGGCCGCCAGTGGCGTCGTACAGCCGCGCCGGGAGCGTGGTGAGCGTCGTCTTGCCCGATCCGGTGAGCCCGACCAGCGCCATGGTCTCGCCGGGGCGCAGCACGAGGTCGATCCCGTCCAGCAGGTCGCGTTCGGCGGCGCCGGCGTCCTGATAGCGGAAGTGCGCGTCCTCGAAGGCGAGCTCACCGCGCGGCTCGGCGATGCGAACGGGGTGCTCCGGGTCGGTGATGCTGTTCGTGGCCTCGTAGATCTCGAAGACGCGATCGGTGGCGGTGCGGGCGTCGAGCATGAACGAGAACAGGAACCCGATCGACTCGATCGGCCACCGCAGCACGGTCGCCATCGCGAAGAACGCGAACAGCTGCGGCAGTTCGATGGCGCCCTGCCAGATCAGCCACATGCCGGTGATCAGGCTGAGGCCGAACGCGATCTGCGGCATGAGGTCGAGCCAGAACCAGATCTCGCCGATCGCCCTGGCCTTGCTCAGCTCCGTCTCGCGCAGCGTCTCCGCCTGCCGGCTGAACCGGCTGAGCGCGTGCTTGCCGCGCCCGAACGCCTTCAGCACGCGGATGCCGTGCACGCTCTCCTCCACGCTGGTGGCGAGGTCGCCGGCCTGGTCCTGGCTGCGCCGCGCGAGCGCGCCGTAGCGCTTCTCGAACAGGTAGCCCTGGATCCACATCGGCACACCGGTGACGAGGAAGATCACCCCGAGCAGCCAGTGCCACCGGAACAGCAGCACGGCGCCGATGATGATGGTCAGCACGTTGACGACGAGCAGGATGAGACCGAAGGCCAGCCACCGCCGGATGATGTTGATGTCCTGCATCATGCGGCTGAGCAGCTGTCCCGACTGCCAGCGGTCGTGGAACGCCACCGGCAGGGTCTGCAGCCGCGCGTACAGCTCCGAGCGCATCCGGTACTCCACCTCGGTGGCCGGCGTCAGCACGAACCAGCGACGCAGCCACACCATGGCCGCCTCGCCGAGGCCGAGAGCGAGCACGCCGAGCGCACCGGCGACGATGAGGCCGGTGACGCCGGATTCGATGGGCCCGCGGACGATCTGCTCCAGCAGCACGGGGATCATCAGCGCGATGATCGCGGCGGCGAGCGCGCTGAGCGCCCCTCCGGCGAGACGGCCGAGGATGGGCCGCACGAACGGCTTCAGGCGCCAGAGCGCGGCGAACGTGGACAGGGATGACGACGAAGACGTGGACATGACTCTCAGACGAGTTGCGAGCGGACGGCGAAGGCGAGGGGCGGATGCCCGAGGCACGGGGTCGATCGGCGGGGACGAGCGGAGCGCGCGGCGGCGTCAGTCGCGTGCGCTGATCACCCGCGAGCCCGGAGCGAAGAACGGAGTGACGGTCGTCTCGGTCATGGTGTCCCCCTCAGGCTCGGCTTCATCGGCCGGTCGGCGCGACAGCCTTCGAGCCTATTGCTGTGAACCTGCTGATGGCAAGCACTATTCCGGTTTTCGGGTCAGCGTTTTCCCGCACGGGCGGGAGGCGCCTCGTGCGGGTGGAGCGGGCTAGGAGGCGAGCGTCCCCGCCTCGCGGTCCAGCAGGCTGCGCTTCACCTCGATGCCCCACGCGAAACCGCCCATGCTGCCGTCGCCGCGCAGCACCCGATGGCAGGGCACGAACAGCGCCGGCGCGTTGCGCGCGCAGACGGATGCCGCCGCTCTGACCGCCCGCGGGCTGCCCAATGCGACCGCGAACTCGGTGTAGGTGAGCGGCGCACCGGGAGTGATGCGCCGCAGCGCCGCCCAGCCGGTGTGCTGCATGTCGGTGCCGAACTGGCGCACCGGCACGGTCTCGATCGCTTGCAGGTCGCCGTCGTAGTACGCGAGCGCCGCGTGCGCGGCATCCGTCTCCCCCTCCCGCACGTCGGCGGGGCGGTGCGCGGGCGACAGCCGGGCGAGGATCGCGTCGTACGAGTCGGTCCAGCCGGACGACAGCACGCGCTGCTCGGCGTCGGCGAGGATCGTGAACGGGCCGTCGGGGGTGCGGACGGTCTGGATCAGCGCGGTCATCAGGTCTCCTTCGGGGTCTTGGCACGCGCGGTTCGCACGGGAGCCGCGCGCCAGAGGTGAGCGGTCAGGTAGCTGCGCCACGGCGCGAGCCGTCCGGCCCACGCGGCGAGCGCGGCCGGCTCGGCGGGGATGCCGGCCGCGGCGGCGCCGGCGCGGACGGCGACATCACCGGGCAGCAGGACATCCGGGTCGCCGAGCACGCGCATCCGCACGTAGTCGGCGGTCCACGGCCCGACGCCAGGGAGGGCCAGCAGGGCGGCGCGTTGCTGCGGCCCGTCGTCGCCCACCGTGAGGGTGAGCGATCCGTCGGCGAGCGCTGCGGCGGCGCCGGTGATCGCGCGGATGCGGGCGGCGGGCCCTCGGAGGACCTCCGCGCCGTGCTCGGCGATCGCGGCCATGGTCGGGAACAGGATGCCGGACGGTGTGCGCTCCCCGAGCGCCTCCGCCAATGTGGTCAGCGCGGTGCGCGCCGCGGCGACGGTGATCTGCTGACCCACCATCGCGCGGATCAGCATCTCGTGCGGGTCGGCCGCCCCTGGGACACGGATGCCGGGGGTGCGCGTGACGAGGGATGCGAGTTCGGGGTGTGCGGCGAGCGCCTCGTCGACGGCGAGCGGGTCGGCGTCCAGGTCGAAGATGCGCCGCACCGTGGCGACCAGTGGCGCGAGATCGCCGAGCTGCGTCACACCGGCTCGCAGGCGCAGCCGCCCTTCTTCATCCTGGCGCACTTCGAACCAGGCCGGGCCCCCCGGCATCCGCAAGTGGCGGGCGAACGACGTCGGCGTCGCCTCCTCGACTCCGGGCAGGGCGCGGGCGGCCATCCAGGCGAACACCCCCGCCGCGTCCAGCGGCGCCCGGAACGGGAGGGCGAGATCGATCGGACCGGGACTCGAATGCGCGTCGGCGGCGTGCACGTCCTTGCGGCGGCGGGCGCGCAGCTCGCCGGGCGTGAGACCGAACACCTCACGGATCGTGTCGTTGCACTGCCGGATACTGGCGAATCCGGCCGAGAACGCGACGTCCGAGATCGGCATGTCGGTGCCGACCAGCAGCATCCGCGTCGTGTGCGCCCGGTGTGCCCTGGCCAGGGCGAGCGGACCCGCGCCGAGCTCGGCCGTGAGCAGCCGGGTCAGGTGGCGGCTGGAGTAGCCGAGGCGACGGGCGAGCCCCGGCACCCCCTCGCGTTCCACGACCCCCGCCGCGATGAGGCGCATAGCGCGGGCGGCGGTGTCACCGCGGAGGTTCCAGGCCGGAGAGCCCGGTGCCGCCTCGGGCAGGCATCGCTTGCAGGCACGGTAGCCGGCCTCGTGCGCGGCGGCGCTGGTCGGGTAGAACGTGACGTTCTCGGGCTTCGGGGTGCGAGCCGGGCAGCTGGGACGGCAGTAGATGCCGGTGGAGCGCACCGCCGTGACGAACTGCCCGTCGAAGCGGGTGTCCCGCGCGCGGATCGCGCGGTACCGCTCGTCGAAGTCGGTGACGGTGAAGCTCATGGCTCCACTCTGTCACGCTCACCCGACACCGACTAGCGGAAATCGGACACGGCAGTGACTTCGCCTGACTCGGGGACGGGGTGGATCATGGCGAGGGGTCACCGCCCCCGCCGCGGGGTCCGCGGGCGTCAGTGGAAGAAGTGACGCTCCCCGGTGAAGAACATCGTCACGCCGGCCTTGCGGGCGGCATCCACGACCTCGTCGTCCCTGACCGAGCCGCCCGGCTGCACGATCGCCGTGACTCCGGCGTCGATGAGCACCTGGGCGCCGTCCGCGAACGGGAAGAACGCGTCGGACGCGGCGACCGACCCCGCGGCGCGGTCACCCGCGCGCTCCACTGCCAGGCGGCACGAGTCGACGCGGTTGACCTGACCCATTCCGACGCCGACGGTCGCGTTGCCCTTGGCGAGCACGATCGCGTTCGACTTCACGGCACGGCACGCCTTCCACGCGAAGATCAGGTTCTCCAGCTCGTCGTCGTCCGGGCGCTCCCCCGACACGAGCTCCCAGTTCTTCGCGACCGACCAGATGTCGTCCGGGAACCGGTCGGCGTCCTGCAGCAGCAGCCCGCCGGACACCAGGCGAACGTCCATGCGCTCCTGCCGCCAGTCCTCGGGCAGCTTCAGCAGGCGCAGGTTCTTCTTCGCCTTGAAGACCTCGAGCGCCGCCGGCTCGAAGTCGGGCGCGACGATGACCTCGGTGAAGATGTCCTTCAGGTTCTCTGCCATTTTCAGCGTGACGGTGCCGTTCGCCGCGATCACACCGCCGTACGCCGACACCGGGTCGCACTCGTGGGCGCGCAGGTGCGCGCTGGCGATCGGGTCGAGGGCGTTCGGGGCGGTCGTGGCGATGCCGCACGGGTTGGCATGCTTGATGATCGCGACGGCCGGGAGCACCATGTCGTAGGCGGCGCGCAGCGCGGCATCCGCGTCGACGTAGTTGTTGTACGACATCTCCTTGCCCTGCAGCTGGGTGGCCTGGGCGATGCCGTGGCCGCCCGCGCGGGTGTAGATGGCGCCGCGCTGGTGGGAGTTCTCGCCGTAGCGCAGGGTGGCCAGCCGCTCCGCCTTGATGGTCAGATGCGCGGGCAGGTCTCCACCCTCGGCGAGCGTGCCCTCCGCGAACCACTGGGCCACGGCGGAGTCGTACGACGCGGTGTGCGAGAAGGCGCGGGCGGCGAGCTGGCGGCGCTGCGCCAGCGTCGTCCCGCCGGCACGGATGGCCTCGATGACGGCGCCGTACGACTCCGGCGAGACGACGATCGCGACGTTGGCGTAGTTCTTCGCCGCGGCACGCACCATCGCGGGGCCGCCGATGTCGATCTGCTCCACCACGTCGTCGCCCTCGGCGCCGGACGCGACGGTCTCGACGAACGGGTACAGGTTCACCACGACGAGCTCGAACGGCTCGATGCCGAGGTGCTCGAGCTGGCCCTCGTGGTCCTCCAACCGCAGGTCGGCGAGCAGTCCGCCGTGGATCTTCGGATGCAGGGTCTTGACGCGCCCGTCCAGCATCTCGTCCACGCCCGTGACGGCCGCGACGTCGGTGACCGGGTGGCCGGCCTCGCGGATCGTGGCAGCCGTCGACCCGGTCGACACGATCTCCACCCCGGCGGCGACCAGCGCCTCGGCCAGCGGGAGCAGGTCGGTCTTGTCGCTCACCGAGACGAGGGCCCGCCTGATCGGCACCGTGTCGCGGTGGCGGTACAGCGAGGGGTCCTGGCGGGGGCCGGCCATGGTCGTGCTCCTTCGTTCGTGCGTTCGGGTCTGCGTCGGATCGTGCGGGACGTCGGTTCGGTCGGGTCAACCGGTCAGCGCGAGCTCGCCGGTCGCGATGCGGCGCACCACGTCGATGAGCAGGCGCCGCTCGACCGGCTTGATGCGCTCGTGCAGGCTGTGCTCGGTGTCGCCCGGGTGCACGGGCACGCGCTCCTGGGCGAGGATCGGGCCGGTGTCGACGCCGTCGTCGACGACGATCACGCTGGCGCCGGTCTGGGTCACGCCCGCGGCGAGCGCGTCGCGCACGCCGTGTGCGCCGGGGAACTCGGGCAGGTAGGCCGGGTGGGTGTTGATGATCCGCGGCGCGTAGCGGGCGACGACGGATGCCGGCAGCAGGCGCATCAGGCCGCTGAGCACCACCAGGTCGGGCGTCCAGACGTCGAGTTCGCGGGCGAGCTCCTCGCCCCACGCCTCCCGGCTGTCGAACGACCCCCACGGCACGGTGAAGGTCGGGATGCCGAACTCCTCGGCGTGGGCGAGGCCTTCGGCTTCCCGGTCGGCGCCGACGACGACGACACGGGCAGGGAAGTCGGGGTGGCTCGCGGCATCGAGCAGGGCCCGAAGATTCGAACCGGTGCCCGAGATGAGAACGGCGAGCGTCAGCACCCGGTCAGTCTATCGGGGCGGTGAGCCCGGCCATCTCCGCGTTCCAGCGGTCGGTGCGCTCCTCGGCGAGCTCGTCGCGGTGCCGAGGGGTGAGCAGCAGGATGCCGGCGCCGAGCAGCACCTCCACACCGATCGCGAGGGCCAGTGCACCGGGCGCCGGCCCCGCCTCCGCGAGCCGGCCCGGTCCGATCGAGCCGGATGCCAGCACGGCGGCGAGCGCCGCAGCGCCCGCCGATAGCGCGGCGATACCGGCAGCGATCGCGGCGCGCGGAGCGAGCCCGGTTCCGAGCCCCTCCCAGACCAGGCGGGAACGGATCATCCACCCCGCGACCGCGCCGGCCGCGACCGGGACGAGGACGCTGATCAGCATCCACATCGAGGAGTTCTCCGGGATGAGACCGAGCACCGGGATGCCGGGGACGACCCCCAGTTCGGTGCCGGCCGGTGACACGGCCGTGCCGCTGCCGACCGCGAATCCGGGCCCGGCGAGCCAGCCCACCGACCAGACGATGAGCGTGGGCAGATAGGCGAGGTGCGCCAGCGTGAGCATTGCGGCGCCGAGCACGTCCACCCGCGCGGCCTCGAACAGCGCGATGACCTCGCCGCCGCGCAGCAGCGTCATGACCGCGATTCCCACCGCGCCGGCGCCGGTGAGCGCGACGAGGACCGCCGCCGCGCCTCTGAGCGATTCGGCGGTGACCGGAGCCCAGTCGCCGAGTCCGTCCACGATGTCGTGCAGGCGATCGATGAGACCGCCGTCGCCCTCCGACCATGCGTGCACCACGGCGCCGGCGAGCAGACCGACCAGGTACACGGCAGCCGGGATGACGATGCCCGCCCACAACTCCACTCGCAGCACTCCGGAGCGCGCAGTGAGTGCCACGACGGCACTGGCGGCGGTGAAGGCGAGGGCGCCGGACGCCACGCCGATCGGCCACGACCCGGCTGCCGAGGCGCGCCGCCCCGAGCGAGCGCCGAACAGCAGCGTGAAGAGCAGCACCGCCAGAGGCGGGACGGTCAGGTTGAAGGATGCCGCCGCCGTGGGGATGCCGAGCGACGAGAGCAGCGCGTCGGGCAGTCGCACCTCGACGGGCACCGCGTGCGCGAACTGCCACAGCGTGCCGCTGACCGGCCACAGCGCTCCCCAGTCCGCGGTCAGCCCGAAGGCGAGCAGCCACAGCAGCGTGAAGGGCGCCAGCAGCGCCACCAGGCCGACGGCCGCGGCGACGACGGCGTCGAGCGCGGCGAGGAGCGCGATGAGGAGGCGTTGCATGACGGATCGAGCCTACGACGGCATCCTGCACCCGGGCCGGGGCACGCGCGGAGCAGCGCCGACACGGTAGGTTTTCCAGGGAGGTTCCACCCGATGAAGACTGCCCCGGCGCACGCCACCAACCGACGCACGCCCGACCGCGAACCGGCCGGCGCACTCGACCGCTTCTTCGAGATCAGCAAGCGCGGCTCCACCGTCGGCGCCGAGATCCGCGGCGGGCTGGTCACGTTCGTGACGATGGCGTACATCGTCATCCTGAACCCGATCATCCTGTCCGGCAAGGAGGACGTCGCCGGCAACGCCCTGGCGTTCGGTGCGGTGGGCGCGGCGACCGCGCTGACCGCCGGTGTGATGACCATCGTGTTCGGCCTCATCACCCGTCTGCCGTTCGGTTTCGCCGCGGGCCTGGGAATCAACGCATTCCTGGCGTTCAGCGTCATCGGGCAGGTCACCTGGCCCGAGGCGATGGCGCTGGTGATGATCAACGGCGCGATCATCGTGCTGCTGGCGGCCACCGGCCTGCGGAAGCTGATCTTCGACGCCGTGCCGTTCCAGCTGAAGATGGCGATCACTGTCGGCATCGGCCTGTTCATCGCCTTCATCGGGTTCGTGAACTCGGGCTTCGTCACCACCACCGGCAGCCCGTCGCCGCCGGTCGGCCTCGGTGTCAACGGCTCCGTCGCCACCGTTCCGAGCCTGCTCTTCGTGGTGACGCTGATCATCACCGGCATCCTCGTCGCGCTCAAGATCAAGGGCGGGATGCTGATCGGCCTGGTGTCCGGCACCGTGCTGGCGGTCGTCGTCGAGGCCGTCTGGCACATCGGGCCGAAGACCGGTGCGGACGGCGAGGTCGCCAACCCGGGCGGCTGGGGCCTGACCGTGCCGGCGCTGCAGGGTTCGCCGGTCAGCGTGCCGGATCTGAGCCTGATCGGCGCCGTCGACTTCGGTTTCGATCTCGGCCGGGTCGGTGTGGTGACGCTCATCATGATCGTCTTCACCCTGCTTTTCACGAACTTCTTCGACGCCATGGGCACGATGACCGGCCTGGCCAAGGAGGCCGAGCTCGCCGACGCCAAGGGCGACTTCCCGCGCATCAAGTCCGCGCTGGTGGTCGAGGGCGTCGGCGCCATCGCCGGTGGTGCCACCTCGTCGTCGTCCAGCACCGTGTTCATCGAGTCCGGTGCCGGCATCGGCGAGGGTGCCCGCACGGGCCTGGCGAACGTGGTCACCGGCCTGGTGTTCCTGGCGGCGATGTTCCTCACGCCGCTCACCTCGATCGTTCCCACCGAGATCGCCGCCGCCGCGCTGATCATCGTCGGCGCGATGATGATGGCGCAGATCCGGCACATCGACTTCGCCGACTTCCGGGTGCTGCTGCCGGTGTTCCTCACCGTCACGGTGATGCCGCTCACCTACTCGATCGCGAACGGCATCGGCGCGGGCTTCGTGAGCTGGGTGCTCATCCACGCGTTCTCGGGGCGTGCGAAGTCGGTCAGTCCGCTGCTGTGGGTGGTGGGCGCCGGCTTCCTGATCTTCTTCGCCCGCGGCCCGATCGAAGCGCTGCTGGGCGCCTGACGACCGCGCCGCGTGCGACGGGCGCCGTTCGACGGCGTGCGCTCACTCCGTTGCCGCGTACGCGGCGGCGAAGGCGGGCGATGGCTCGATCGGTTCGATCACGTCGACGAGCACACCGCCAGGCGCCTCGATGATGAAGTGCCGCTGACCGAATTCCTCATCACGCAGGCTGAGCCTCTCCGGCAGGCCGAGGGTTCCCACGAGCCTGCGGTGCTCAGCGGCGGCGTCGGTGACCTCGAGGTTCAGCAGCAGGCCGGCCACGGCCTGCCGGAAACCGGCCGGAATGGTCTCGTGCGCATGGTGCAAGATGGCGAGCTCCCCGGCATCCGACGCGAGGCTGACGTACCACTCGCTCTCGAAGGCGCTGCGGAACCCGAGGTGATCGCGGTAGAACGCTGCCGAGGCCGCGACGTCCTCGACCATGACCACGGGATAGAGGCTGGTGACCGGCATCCGGCCCTCCTTTACGTACAGGCTGTATGTATCTCTTCCGGCTAGGATACATGCACAACGTACGTATGTGAAGAGGAGACGGGATGCCGCGAGCCAGCGCCGCTGACGCCGCGATGACCGCAGAACGGATCCTGCGGTCAGCGCTCACCCGATTCTCGGAGCACGGGTTTGCGGGGACCTCCGTCGATGACGTCGCCGCCGATGCGGCGGTGACGCGCGGTGCCGTCTACCATCACTATCGGTCCAAGACCGGCCTGTTCCTCGCCGTCGTCTCGCGGATGCAGCAGGACGTGGCGCACGCGGTGGTCGCGGCGGTGCGCGACCCGGACCCGGTGGCGGCGTTGCGTGCCGGCAGTCACGCGTTCCTGGATGCCATCACCGAGGCCGGTCGCGCCAGGGTGCTGCTGATCGACGGGCCTGCCGCGCTGGGGTGGTCGGCGTGGCGACGTGCCGATGCGGAGGCCTCGGCGGTGCACCTGCGTGAGGCGCTCGTGGACGTCGGCGTCCCCACCGACGCCGTGGACGCCACGACAGCCCTGCTGTCGGGCGCGATGAACGAAGCGGCCCTCTGGCTGGTGGAGAGCGGTGCGGACGCCACGAGCCGGCGGTCCGTGCACGACGCGCTCGACGGAATGCTCGTCGCGGTCGCCGCTTCCTCACACCGCACATGACGAAGGCCCTGGGGTGGAACCCAGGGCCTTCGCGTTCGAGTCTAGCGCGTCAGAGCGACTCGACGATCTCGCGCATCAGGTCGGCGGTCTCGGACGGGGTCTTGCCGACCTTGACACCGGCGGCCTCCAGTGCCTCCTTCTTCGCCTGCGCGGTGCCGGCGGAGCCGGACACGATCGCACCGGCGTGGCCCATCGTCTTGCCCTCCGGCGCGGTGAAGCCCGCCACGTAGCCGACGACCGGCTTGGTCACGTTCGCCTTGATGTACTCGGCCGCGCGCTCCTCGGCGTCGCCACCGATCTCGCCGATCATCACGATCGCCTTCGTCTCGGGGTCCGCCTCGAAGGCGGCGAGCGCGTCGATGTGCGTGGTGCCGATGACCGGGTCGCCGCCGATGCCGATGGCGGTCGAGAAGCCCAGGTCGCGCAGTTCGTACATCATCTGGTAGGTCAGCGTGCCCGACTTCGACACCAGGCCGATCGGGCCTTTGCCGGTGATGTTCGCCGGGGTGATGCCGGCGAGCGCCTCACCGGGGGTGATGATGCCGGGGCAGTTCGGGCCGATGATGCGGGTCTTGTTGCCCTTCGACTTCGCGTACGCCCACGCCTCGGCGCTGTCGCCGACCGGGATGCCCTCGGTGATGACGACCAGCAGCGGGATCTCGGCGTCGATGGCCTCGATCATCGCGTCCTTGGCGAACTTCGGCGGCACGAAGGCGACCGACACATCAGCGCCGGTCTTCTCGATGGCTTCGGCGACCGTGCCGAACACGGGCAGGTCGACCTCGCCCTCGTGCGGCTTCTCGTGCGTGACGGTGGTGCCGGCCTTGCGGGCGTTCACGCCGCCGACGATGTTCGTGCCGGCCTTCAGCATGAGCGCGGTGTGCTTGGTGCCCTCGCCGCCGGTGATGCCCTGGACGATGACCTTGGAGTCCTTGTTGAGGTAGATCGACATTTCTTCAGTCCTTAAAGATTGGGTCCCTGAGCCTGTCGAAGGGTCAGGCGTTCGCCAGCTCGGCCGCCTTGTCGGCACCCTCGTCCATGGTGGCGGCGAGCGTGACGAGCGGGTGGTTGGCCTCGGCCAGGATCGCGCGGCCCTCCTCGACCTGGTTGCCGTCCAGCCGCACGACGAGCGGCTTGGTGGCCGAGTCGCCCAGGATCTCGAGAGCCTTGACGATGCCCTCGGCGACCGCGACGCAGGAGGTGATGCCGCCGAACACGTTCACGAAGACGCTCTTGACCTGCTCGTCGCCGAGGATCACGTCGAGGCCGCTCGCCATGACCTGGGCGTTCGCGCCGCCGCCGATGTCGAGGAAGTTCGCCGGCTTGACGCCGCCGTGGTTCTCGCCGGCGTAGGCGACCACGTCGAGCGTGGACATGACGAGTCCAGCGCCGTTGCCGATGATGCCGACCTGTCCGTCGAGCTTGACGTAGTTGAGCCCCGCGGCCTTGGCCTTCGCCTCCAGCGGGTCGGTGGCGGCCTTGTCCTCGAGCTCCTCGTGCTCGGGGTGGCGTACCTCGCTGCCGTTGTCGTCGAGGGTGACCTTGCCGTCGAGGGCGATGATCTCGCCGTCCTCGGTGCGCACCAGCGGGTTGACCTCGACGAGGGTGGCGTCCTCACCCTTGTACACCTCGTACAGCTTCACGAACACGTCCGAGACCTTCTCGACGAGGTCCTCGGGGAAGTTCGCGGCCTTGGCGATCTCGACGGCCTTGGCCTTGTCGATGCCGGTGAGCGGGTCGACCTCGATACGGGCAAGGGCCTCGGGCTTCTCGACGGCGAGCTGCTCGATCTCCATGCCGCCCTCGACCGAGCACAGGCTCAGGTACGAACGGTTGGCGCGGTCGAGCAGCACCGAGAAGTAGTACTCCTCGGCGATGCGAGCACCGGCCGCGACCATGACCCGCTGCACGACGTGGCCCTTGATGTCGAGGCCGAGGATGGCCTTGGCCGCCTCGTACGCCTCGTCGGGGTTCTTGGCGACCTTGACGCCGCCTGCCTTGCCGCGTCCGCCGGTCTTGACCTGCGCCTTGACGACGACCACGCCACCCAGCTTCTCAGCCGCTGCCTTCACCTCCTCGGGGGTGTCGGCGACGATGCCGGCGAGAACCGGCACTCCGTAGGATTCGAAAAGGTCTCGTGCCTGGTACTCGTAGAGATCCACAGTGCAGTCCTTCGCTGGTTGCGGCGGATGGGACGCGACAGTTCTGTCGGGTGTGTCGACCTGAGTCGACCCGATTCCACAGCCTACTACCGCGGATCCCCCCTCCCCGTACGCGGTTTCGCGGGCGGTGCATGGCGAATGGCATCCCGTCACGCGCCGTCAGGGGCCGTGTCCAGCCGATCGCCCGGCGATAGGCTCGCCGGTATGACCGAGCATGCCGAGGTGTCGCCCACGCGCACCGCTGTCGTCGCCGCAGCGCTCGAACTGTTCGCGCGTCAGGGGTTCGACGCGACGTCGGTGGAGCAGATCGCCCGCGCCGCCGGCGTCTCCCGCTCCACGTTCTTCCGGCAGTTCGGCGGCAAGGAGGATGTGGTCTTCGCCGACCACGAGGGGCTCATCGCCGAGCTGCGCGCGTTCCTCTCCGAGCCGCACGACGACCCGTGGGAGGCGGTGTGCGCGGCATCCGAGCGGGTCTTCTCGCACTTCGCCCGCGATCCCGAACTGGCCCGGCGCCGGTACGAGATCGTCCGAGGCGTGCCCGGTCTGCGCGACCGGGAGATCGTGACGGTGTTCCGCTACGAGCGTCTGTTCGACGAGTACCTGCGCGAGTCGCTCCCTGGTCTCGCCCCCATCGACGCCGTGGGCTTCTCGGCGCTGGTGACGGCCGTCCACAACCACGTGCTGCGGCAGCTGCTGCGCGGCGAGAAGGTGCCGGTTGCGACGCTGCGCCGCGCACTCGACGACGTCCGGCGGCGGTACGGCGTCCTGCCCGGCGAGCCCGAGCCGCAGCCCGACGACGTCGTCGTCGCGGTGTTCCCGCGCGTCATGCCGATCGCCGAGATGTCCCGCCGGGTGCAGGCCAAGCTGTCCGACTGACCCGCACCGGCCCGAGGGTTCGTGAGACTCCGTTTCGGTTAGGCTGACACTCAGTACCTATCGAGTCCGCGAAGGAGCGCCATGACCGCCGACCCCGTCTTCCCCGGTGAGAGCGTCGACCGCTACGACATCCGCTCGCGCCTGGACACCGACTACTACGCCGTCTTCGCCGACATCCCCGACGCCGACCGGGCGGTCTGGGAGCGCGCCAGGGAGTACGTCGACGAGGTCGCGCCGATGATGACCGCCGCCTGGGACCGGGCGGAGTACCCTCTCCAGGCGGCGCGCCGACTCGGCGAGTACGACCTCATCGTGGACGGCATCGAGCACCCGGCCCTGACCCGCATGTCGCCTTTGGCTGCCGGACTCGTCAACATGGAGATCTCTCGCGGTGACGGCTCGCTGGGGACGATCGTCGCCGTCCAGGGCGGGCTGGCACTGCGCACCCTCGCGCTGTTCGGCAGCGCGCAGCAGCAGGAGCGCTGGCTGAAGCCGGTGGCGGATGCCAGTGTGCTGGCCGCCTTCGCCCTCACCGAGCCCGACCACGGGTCCGACTCGGTCTCACTGGAGACCACCGCCCGGCGGGTGCGGACGGACGGGTCGGATGCTTTCGAGTGGGTGATCCGCGGGTCGAAGAAGTGGATCGGCAACGGTGCGTCCGGTGGGATCACCCTGGTCTGGGCGCGGATCGACGACGAGGGCGCCGACGACCACGACGGGGTGCGGTGCTTCATCGTGCCGCAGGACTCCCCCGGCTATCAGGGCACGGTCATCGAAGGGAAGGCGTCGCTGCGCGGCATCCATCAGGCGCACATCCGTCTCGACGACGTCCGGCTGCCCGCCGACGCCGTGCTGCCGGGCACGCGCACCTTCAAGGACGCCTCGACGGTGCTGTACGCCACGCGGTCCGGGGTCGCCTGGTCAGCACTCGGGCACGCCACCGCCTGCTACGAGGCGGCGCTGTCGTACGCGATGCAGCGCATGCAGTTCGGCAGGCCCCTGGCGAAGTTCCAGATGGTCCAGGAACGGCTCACGCACATGCTCGAGGACCTCACCGCGATGCAGCTGTACTGCCGCCGGCTGGCGGACCTCGAGCTGGCCGGCGCGCTGCGGCCGACGCAGGCGTCGCTGGCGAAGTTCCACAACACGCGCGCCGCGCGCCGGATCGCGGCGACCGCGCGCGACCTGCTCGGCGGCAACGGCATCCTGCTGGAGTACGGGGTCATCCAGCACATGGCCGACATCGAGGCCATCCACACCTACGAGGGCACCGAGAGCGTGCAGGCCCTGTTGCTGGGCCGCGACATCACCGGGATGAGCGCCTTCGTCTGAGCTCGCGCCCGCGCTTCGCGTTCGATCTCCGGCCCCCGCGGGCGTGCGCACCATGTCCGCGCCAGCTTGCGGCATCCGCGCCATCGATCAACGCAGCGGATGCCAGAAACTACAGCCCACGCGTGACGGCGGGCGCCCCCGCTCAGTCGCAGCCGCAGTTGCCCGCGGCGTTGCGCACCATGAAGCACACGTCGCACACACCGTAGTCGCGCTCGACCGACTTCGGAGCGCGCGGCGGGCGCTCGGCGGTGGCCCGGGGCGTGGCGGGCTTGCGGACTGCGGTGCGCTTGCCCACCGGCGCCGCGTCGAGGAACTCACTCGGGTGCGTCGCGTACCAGTACGGCGGGCGGCCCTCGCTGGGCTGCAGCCGCAGCGGGCCGGAGCGCAGCACGACCTGCTCCCCCTCCGCGAAGCCGTTCGTGTACGTCCTGCCGATGTGCAGCGGCGCGCCCTCCCCGCGGCGCAGCGCCTCGATGTAGCGGCCGCGGTCGATCAGCGTGGTCACGCCGACGGCGTCGAGGATCTCGGCGATGAAGGCGTGGTTCTCCTCGGGCACACGGTGGGCGCGCAGCGCGTCGGCGAGGGACTTGTAGGGACGGGACGTGCCTGCGGGCGTCGGCCCCTGAACTTCTTTCATCACGTTCAAGGATCGCATGGAAGACTGGCGGGATGGCACGGGCGACGGTGATCGGAAGCGGACCGAACGGGCTCGTCGCGGCCGTCTCCCTGGCGCGCGCCGGCTACGACGTCGAGGTGCTCGAGGCGGCCGACACGGTGGGCGGTGGCGTCCGCACGCAGCCGGGCCCGCTTCCCGGCTTCGTCACGGATGTGTGCTCGGCGGTGCACCCGGCGGCCCCGGATTCGCCGTTCTTCCGCGCCTTCGGGCTCGCGGAGCGGATCGACTGGGTGCGCCCGGAGATCTCGTTCGCGCACCCCCTCGACGACGGCAGGGCCGGCATCGCCTGGCGCGACATCGACCGCACCGCCGAGGCCCTCGGGGTGGACGCGCGCGCCTGGTACGCGCTGCTGCGCCCGCTGTCCACGCACATCGAGGGCGTGCAGGACTTCACCGGCAACGCGCTGCTGCGCATCCCCCGGCATCCGATCACGGCGATCCGGTACGGGCTGCGGGTGCTCGAGCAGGGATCCCCGCTCGCGAAGCGCACGTTCCGCACACCGGAGGCAGCCGCCCTGCTGTCGGGCGTGATCGCGCACGCCAACGCCGCTCTGCCCGCCCCGAGCGCCGCGGCGGCGGGCCTGCTGCTGGCCGCGCACGCGCACGCCGGCGGGTGGCCCTACCCGCGAGGCGGCGCACAGCGCATCGCCGACGTCCTGCAGGCCGACCTCGAGGGGCACGGCGGCACGATCCGCACCGGCGAGCGGGTCGACGACCTCGCGACGCTCGACTGGGGGGACCCGGCGCACGGCGACGTGCTCGTGCTCAACACGTCGCCGCGGTTGGCGCTCACGCACCCCGACATCCCGCCGCACTACGCCAGGGCGATCCGCTCGTACCGCTACGGGTCGGGGGCGGCGAAGGTGGACTTCGCCCTCGACGGTCCGGTGCCGTGGACGAATCCGCTGGTCGCGCAGTCCCCCACCGTGCACGTCGGCGGCACGCAGGCGGAGGTGTGGGCCAGCGAGAACGCGGTCGTCCGCGGGGCGGTCAGCGACCGGCCGTACGTGCTCGTCGTGCAGCCATCCGTGCTCGACGAGAGCAGGGCGCCGGAGGGCAAGAGCGTGCTGTGGACCTACATCCACGTCCCGGCGGACTCGCCGTTGGATGCCACCGAGCTGATCATCCGGCAGATCGAGCGCTTCGCGCCAGGGTTCCGCGACCGCATCCTCGCCTCGCACGCGGTGCCGGCGTCGGCCCGCGAGATGCTGAACCCGGCCGAGATCGACGGGGACATCCTGGGCGGCGCGTTCAGCATGCTGCAGGCGGTGCGCCGCCCGGTGATCTCGCCGGCGCCGTGGCGCACGCCCTTGTCCGGCGTGTACCTCGCGTCGGCGTCGACACCGCCCGGGCCGGGAGTGACGGGGATGCCGGGTTGGCACGCCGCCCGCACGGCGCTCCGCGACGCCGGCATCCGCACCACCCCCGAGGAGCTGTTCGCCTGAGCGCCGCGCCCTGCTCGGCGCCCTGTAACGTGGCGCAGTTCGCCGCATCCCGCGCGCTCGCGTGCCCCGATGTGGCGCACCTTGCCGCATCCGGCGCCGTGAAGCGACCATGCGCGCCACATCCTGGTGGGGTGACGACCATGCGCGCCACATCCTGGTGGGGGGGTGACGACCATGCGCGCCACCTCCACGGGGCGCCAGGCGACGAACGCGCGCACGCGGGTGCCCCGATGTGGCGCACCTTGCCGCATCCCCCGCCGTGTAGCGACCATTCGGGCCACATCCTGGTGGGGGGCGACGACCATCTGCGCCACCTCAACCCGGAGCGCCGAGCAGGTCCACCACGCCGCGCGGGCTTCCCGCCCCGGCGCCGGGGCAGCAGGATGGGAGCATGCGTTACGACATCCCCGCCCCGATGTTGGCGAAGGCCGCGGCATCCGTCCCCGACCCGACGAAGAAGCCGATGCTGTTCGAGCCGAAGTGGGACGGCTTCCGAGGGCTGGTGGCGTGGGATGGCGAGACGCTCGAGATCGGCTCCCGCGGCGCCAAGCCGCTCACGCGCTACTTCCCCGAGTTGGTCGAGGCGCTGCCCGGCATCCTTCCGGGCCCGTGCCTGCTCGACGGCGAGATCGTCGTCGCCACCGGACCCGATGGTGCTCAGCGCCTGGACTGGGAGGCGCTCAGCCAGCGCATCCACCCGGCCGCATCTCGGGTCGCGAAGCTCGCCGTCGAGACGCCGGCGATGTTCATCGCGTTCGACCTGCTCGCCGAAGGCGATGAGGATCTGCAGCAGCATCCGTTCCGCGAGCGGCGGGCACGACTCGAGCGGATGCTGGCCGGCGCCAGGCATCCGCTGCACCTGACCCGCACGACCGAGGACGCCGACCTCGCCCGCCGCTGGCTGGCCGAGTTCGAGGGCGCCGGGCTGGACGGCGTGGTCGCCAAACCACTGGACGACCCTTACGCGCCGGGGAAGCGAACCCTGATCAAGATCAAGCACGCCCGTACCGCGGATGTCGTCGCGCTCGGCTACCGGGTGCACAAGAGCGGTTCCGGCGTCGGTTCGCTGCTCGTCGGCCTGTACGACGACTCCGGCGCGCTCCGTCAGGTGGGCGGCGTTGCGGCGTGGAGCGACGCGATGCGCCGGAAGCTGGTCGACGAGCTCGACCCGCTCGTGGAGCGGGATGCCGGCGGCGAGGCCGTCATGGGCGAGGGCGAACGCTCGCGCTTCAGCGGCGCGAAGGACGTGTCCTTCGTGCGCCTGCGCCCCGAGCTCGTGCTCGAGGTGCGCTACGACCAGCTCGAGGGCGCGCGCTTCCGGCACACGGTGCAGTTCGAGCGGTGGCGTCCGGACCGGGACGCCCGCTCGTGCACGTTCGACCAGCTGGACACCGTGGCCGGGTACGACCTCGCCGACGTGCTGGAGTGACGGTCAGTCCTCGACGGGCGTGCCGTCGGGGTTCCAGTTCGCTGCGACCTTCTTGCTGGGCTGCACCCGCGGCGGCTCGCCCGGCATCTTCGGGAACTCCGGCGGGAACGGCATCTCGCCGAGGCCGTTCTGCACGTCGCGCTCCCACCACTCCAGAAGCGTGTCGATGCGCCCCGGGTCCTTCTGCAGCTCGGCCCACGGGTCGCCGATGTCGGCCAGGCGTTGTGGGATCGTGCGGATCGTGAACCGGCGCGGGTCGACGTCATCCACCTCGTCCCAGTGCAGCGGCGTCGACACGGGCGCTCCCGGCTTCGCCCGGGGACTGTACGCCCCGGCCATGGTGCGGTCGCGGTTGGCCTGATTGAAGTCGACGAAGATCTTCTCGCCGCGCTCCTCCTTCCACCAGCTGGTGGTCACGCGCTCCGGCATCCGCCGCTCCAACTCGCGTCCCGCGGCGATAACTGCGTGCCGGACGGTGAGGAACTCCCATTCCGGCACGATCGGGCAGAAGACGTGCAGGCCACGGTTGCCGCTGGTCTTGATGAACGGCTCCAGGCCCGCCTCGCGCAGCACGTTGCGCAGCTCGTGCGCGGCGGGGATCGCCTGCTCGACGCCGGTGCCGGGCTGAGGGTCGAGGTCGATGCGCAGCTCGACCGGGTTGTCGGTGTTGTCAGCCAGCGACGCCCAGGGATGGAAGACGACCGTGTTCATCTGCACCGCCCACACGATCGCACTGGGGCGGTTCAGCACGATCTGCGGATGCCGTCGGCCGCTGTTGTAGGTGCACATGACGGCATCGACGAAGTCGGGGGTTCCCTTGGGCGGGTTCTTCGAGAAGAACTGCTCGCCCTGGATGCCGTCACGGAAGCGTTCCAGCGAGACCGGCCGGTTGCCGTTCGCGGCGAGGAACGGCTCGGCGACCTGCTGGGCGTACTCCGCGAACTCGGCCTTGGTGATCCCGTCGCCGGTGTCGCCCTCGGCGGGCGGCCACACCACCTTGTTCGGGCTGGAAAGCGCGACCTCGCGCTCACCGTCGGGGTCTGTCACGGTCAGGGTCACACGGTCAGCGGCCATGACTCCGACCCTAGAGCGAGAGACGGACGCCGCGACAGGGCTTGAACCGCGCCCGGTTGTGGCGGTATCTGTCAGTCGCCGATGTCGACGGCGAGTACGAGAACGGGCGCGAGATCGGCACGTTCGAGCGCGATCGACGGTCCGCCGATGTCGACCAGCACGCCTGCGATCTCGGAGTGCGAGCTGAGCACCTTGGCGAGCTGCTCGGGCGGGAACGGCATCGGCTTGTCCTTACGGCCGAGGGCGACGACCTCGAGCGGGTGCGAGAACACCTGCAGGAAGCGGCGGCCGTCGGTGGTGCGCGCCTCGGCGATCCCGACTGGCTGGCCGTTGCCGCCCTCGTTGACCGCCACCCAGGTGCGTGTGGTGGCGAGCGCCTCGGCGACCCGTGCCGCGGAGTCGGCCTGCCGCGGGGCGGCGAGGATCGTCTTGATCGTCATGTTCTCGTCGCCCTGCTCGAGCGCCCTCTTCAACAGCTCGGTCGGGAACACGGCGCGGTGCGGCGCGGAGGCGTTGTCGATGATGAGGCCGGTGAACCCCCCTGACACCACCTGCTGGTACACCGACGTGACCGGCTGGGCGATGGCGGAGGTGGCGGCCGCCTCCTCGTCACCTTGCACCGACGCGCGCAGGGCGGCACCGGAGCTGTAGGCGAGCATGAACGAGCGTTCGCCGTCGCGGATCACGCCCACCGACAGCGGCTTGCCCTCGCTGATCTGCTGGCGGGCATCGCCGTGCACGCGGAGGTAGAGGTGGCCCTGCAGCGACTGGCGCAGCACACCGAGGAACTGCTCGTTCGTCGCCCCTTCGGCGAGCTGGGCCAGGGCCTCACGCAGCAGGACGTTGTCGTTCAGCCCCTCGACAGTGTGCGTCTGCTCCGGCGGGAGCGCCGGGGCGAGGGGCAGCTTGGGCGGCTCCTGCGTGGCCTGCTGCTGCGCGGCGGAGGGAGCGGATGCCGGCGCGCTGGGCGCCGATGCCCGCTGCGCGGGCTCGTCCTCCGAGGACAGCGTCACCTCTGGGCCGGCGTCGGCTCCGACCCCGCGGAACGCCTGCACCGAGATGCCGACGCTGGGGACCGGCTCGGCCGGGGCGGCGGCCTCGGCGGATGCCGCGGATTCGGCGTCCGCCGGGTCGGCGTCGGCACCATCCGGGGTGCCGGTCTCGACGGCCTCGTCGATGAGTGCGTCGTCGGACTTCTTACGGCGGGAGAAAAGGCCCATATCTGCCAGCCTAACGCCGACGGCCTCCCCGGTCGTTGAGCCCTCCCCCGGTCGTTGAGCGAGGAAGCCGCAGGCGACCGAGACGAAACGCCCCCCTCAGCGGAGCCCCCGCCACAACGGGCGCGTTTCGTCTCGCTCCGCTCGCTCAACGACCGAAGATGGGCTCGCTCAACGACCGATGGTCACTCAGAGCTTGGTGATCGGGGCGATCTTGACCAGGAGCTTCTTCTGCCCCGCCGTGTCGAAGCGCACGTGCGCGATGCGCTTGGCGCCCTCGCCGGTGATGGCCTCGACGCGCCCCTCGCCGAAGTCGTCGTGGCGGATGCGGTCGCCGGCGGCCAGCTCCAGGTCGCCGTTGTCGCGCACCTTGCCGGTGACCCTGTTCGCGAACTTGTCCATCGCGGTCGACAGCGGCTTGAGCTGGCTCTTCGGCAGCGGGCTGACCCCGAACCGGTCGCCGCCCGACGACCCGAACCCGCCGGGACGCCGCGCGTTGAGCGCGCGCGACTGCATCCCGCCGCGGGAGTTCACGTCGCCCGGAGACTGCCGCCAGTCGATGAGGTCGGCGGGGATCTCCTGCAGGAACCGGCTCGGCATCGCGACCGAAACCTCGCCGAACTGCGCGCGGGTCATCGCCAGCGACAGGTGCAGCCGCTTGCGGGCGCGGGTGATGCCGACGTAGAACAGCCGGCGCTCCTCTTGCGGTCCACCGGGCTCCCCCGCGGAGATGCGGTGCGGGATGAGGTCCTCCTCGACGCCAGTGACGAACACCGCGTCGTACTCGAGGCCCTTCGCTGTGTGCATGGTCATCAACGACACCGTGCCGGACTCGTCGTCGAGATCATCGGCATCCGACACCAGCGCTACCTCGGTGAGGAAGTCGACGATGGTGCCGTCGGGGTTGTTCCGTGCGAAGTCACGGGCCACGGCGATGAACTCGTCGAGGTTCTCGAGGCGCGCCTCGTCCTGCGGGTCGCGACTGGCGCGCAGCGCGTCGAAGTAGCCACTCTTGGTCAGCAGCACCGTGAGTGCCTCGGCCACCGACGTCGGCGGAGGCACCTCGCCGGATGCCGGGGCGACGATCTCACTGGCCTCGGCGAGCACCGCGTCCAACTGACCGATCGCCGCCTGCAGCTTCGGCCCCACGCCGAGCTCCCCCGGGTGGCGCAGCGCGTCGCGGAAGCTGAGTCCGTGCTCGTCGGCGAAGCGGGCGATCGCGGTCTCGGTGACATCGCCGATGCCGCGGCGCGGCTTGTTCAGGATGCGGCGCACCGCCATGTCGTCCGCCGGGTTGGCGACGGCGACGAGGTAGGCGAGGGCGTCCTTGATCTCGGCGCGCTCGTAGAACTTGGTGCCGCCCATGATCTTGTACGGCACGGCGGAGCGGATGAAGATCTCCTCCAGCGCACGCGACTGCGAGTTGGTGCGGTAGAAGACCGCCATCTCGGAGTACGGGATGCCGGCGAGGCGCAGCGCCTCGATCTCGTCGGCGACGAACTGCGCCTCGTCGTGCTGCGAGTAGCCGGTGAAGCCGACGATCTTCTCACCAGGCCCCTTGTCACTCCACAGGTTCTTCGCCTTGCGGTCGAAGTTGTGCCCGATGACGGCGTTCGCCGCCGACAGGATGTTCTGCGTCGACCGGTAGTTCTGCTCGAGCAGCACTACTTTCGCGCCCGGGAAGTCGCGCTCGAACTCACTGATGTTGCGGATGTCGGCGCCGCGGAACGCGTAGATGGACTGATCGGAGTCGCCCACCACGGTCAGCGAGGCGCCCCCGACCGGGGCGTCTTCACCTGGCTGAGGCGAAGGGTCCGGCTCGAAGATCATCATGCCGTTCAGGGCATACGGCTCGGACGCCGAGCCCGACACCGGCCGCGTGAGCTCGTGGATGAGCGCGTACTGGGCGTGGTTGGTGTCCTGGTACTCGTCCACGAGGATGTGCCGGAACCGGCGCCGATAGGTGTCGGCGACCTGCGGGAACGCCCGGAACAGGAAGACCGTCTGTGCGATCAGGTCGTCGAAGTCGAACGCGTTCGCCTTCTGCAGCGCGCGCTGGTAGTCGGTGAAGATGTCGACGAACACCCGCTCGGCCGGGTCGCTCATGTTGGCCTGGCGGGCATAGCCCTCGGCATCGGTCAGCTCGTTCTTCAGCTTCGAGATCCGCGACTGCACGGATGCCGGAGTGAGCCCGAACGCGTCGGCCTCGTGCTCCTTCACCAGCCGCTTCAGCAGCGCACGGGAGTCGCCCGAGTCGTAAATGGTGAACGACTTCGTGAAGCCGAACTGCTCGGCCTCGCGACGCAGGATCCGCACGCAGGCGGAGTGGAACGTCGAGATCCACATGCCGCGGGCGGCCTGCCCCACCAGCGACTCGACGCGCTCGCGCATCTCACCGGCGGCCTTGTTGGTGAACGTGATGGCGAGGATCTGGCTCGGCCACGCCTCGCGCTGGCGCAGCAGCAGTGCGATCCTGCGGGTGAGCACGCTCGTCTTGCCGGATCCGGCGCCCGCGACGATGAGCAGCGCGTCGCCGCGGTAGGTGACGGCCTCGAGCTGCTGCGGGTTGAGTCCGGAGAGCAGCGGGTCCGGTCCGGCGCCGGTGGATCCGGGGCCGGCGGTGGTGGTGAGAGGCGCGTCGATCATGGCCTTACGAGTCTAGGTGCGGCATCCGACACCCGGATCCGGGCGGGAGTGCGAGAATCAGCACATGCGCACGATCCTCAACATCATCTGGGTCATCCTGGCCGGCTGGGCACTCTTCCTGGGCTACGTCCTGGCGGGGGTTCTGCTATGCATCCCGATCGTGACGATCCCGTGGGCGATCGCGTCGTTCCGCCTGGCCAACTACGCGCTGTGGCCGTTCGGGCGCGAGGTCGTCGACCGCGGCACGGCCGGCATCGGCTCGCTGCTCGGCAACGTGGTGTGGGTGGTGCTGGCCGGATGGTGGCTGGCGATCGGGCACATCCTGTCCGGCATCGCACTGTGCATCACAATCATCGGCGTCCCGATGGGCATCGCCGACTTCAAGATGGTGCCGATCTCGCTCATGCCGCTCGGCAAGGAGATCGTGCCGGCCCGCAGCGGCGCATTCGCGCGCTGATCCGGCATCCGGCCCGCGCCGCTCAGCCGCGGAAGAACGACACCGCCAGATCCGGGTGGTCGACGAACACGCCGTCGACCCCGGAGGCGGCGATGGCCGACCATTCCGACTCGTAGTCGCCGTATGCGGACTTGCCGCCCCCGGTGCGGTACTCCGGCGACAGGAACGCGTTCTCGGGCCGGGCCGTCCAAGTGAACACCTTCAGCCCGCGGGCGTGCGCGTCGGCCACGATCCGGTTGCCCTGCTCCAACAGCATCCGCTTGTTGACGCTGATGCCGTCCACCTTCCCCACCAGCGCGTCGAGTCCAGCGGGGGTGACCGCGTCGCGATACGACGGTGCAGCCTTGCCGTGGGCGGCGACGAGGTCGAACGGCTTTCCCGTGGCCTCGATGAGGTAGACGAAGGATGCCGCCACGCCACGCTCCCGCAGCTGGCGCAGCACGGTCGACTCGAACGCCTCGATGATCAGCGGCAACTCGCCATCGGCCCAACCGGATTCCCGCAGTTCCCGCTCGATCAGCGGCGCCAGAGCGAGCCCGATGCTCTCGAAGTACGTGGCGTGCTTGATCTCCAGCACCACGCCGATCTCACGGCCGTGCTCGTCGGACCCCTCCCGCACGAGGTCGAGGAGGTCACGCAGACGCAGGATGGGCTGCCCGTCGTCGAAGCTGGCGCTGGAGCGGCGGATCTTCGGCAGCCGCTCCCGCGTGCGCAGCGTCGAGAGCTCGTCCCAGGTGAAGTCCTCCGTGAACCAGCCCGTCAGCGCCACCCCGTCGATGCGCTTGGTGGTGCGACGCTCGGCGTACTCCGGGCGCTGAGCGACGTCCGTGGTGCCGGAGATCTCGTTCTCGTGCCGGATGACGAGCACGCCGTCCTTGGTAGCGACGATATCGGGTTCGACCGCGTCGACCCCCATCGCGAGGGCCAGTTCGTACGACGATCTGCTGTGCTCCGGCCGGTACCCGGGGGCGCCGCGATGACCGATGACGAGCGGCGATTTCCTGGGCACGCTCACAGCGTAAAGCACCTCTCTCATAGCCCCGCGCGGGTATCGTAAAGGAAAGCGATGACCGATCCCTCGGGAGTAGAGGCCACCATGAGCAACTTCGCATTCAACAACCCGGCGTTCCAGCAGCAGGATCCGCGCAATGTCGCGACCTACCCGGGCGGGCCGCAGGCCACTCAGGGCCCGTACACTCCCCCGCCCGCGCAGACCTCCGCGTTCACGCACGCCGGAGTCGACGCCGCCACCAACGCACACCTGGAGGGCATGTACGCCGCTCCCCCGGCCGGCGCGATCGAGACCGACCGAATGACGGTCGAGGACACCGTCTGGAAGACCGCCGGCCTGTTCGGCATCCTGCTCGTCACCGCCGTCGTCGGGTGGATGTGGACCTGGTCCAGCGCCATCGCCACCGGCCAGGCGAACATGATGCCGTGGATCATCGGCGCGCTGGGCGGCTTCGTGCTGGCGATGGTCGTCACGTTCACCTCGCGCAAGAAGGTCCGCCCCGGCCTGATCTGGGCGTACGCGGCCTTCGAGGGTCTGTTCGTCGGCGGCATCTCGGCGTTCTTCGAGCTGATCTGGCCCGGTGTGGTCGTGCAGGCCACCCTCGCGACCGTCTCGGTGGTCGGCGTCACCCTCGCCCTGTTCGCCAGCGGCAAGATCCGGGCCTCCGCGAAGATGACCAAGATCGTCATGATCGCGATGTTCGGCTACATGGCCTTCTCGGTGCTCAACCTCATCCTGATGTGGACGAACGTCCCGATGGCCGGTGGCGCGTTCGGCCTGTACAGCATGGACGTCGCCGGCATCCCGCTCGGTCTCATCATCGGCATCCTGGTCGTGTTCATGGCCGCATACTCGCTGGTGCTCGACTTCGACCAGATCCAGCAGGGCGTGCGCAACGGTGCTCCCCGCCAGTACGGCTGGCTGGGCGCCTTCGGCATCATGGTCACGGTCGTCTGGCTGTACGTCGAGATCCTGCGGATCCTCGCGATCCTGCGCGGCAACGAGTGAGACCGATCCGACTCTGAGAGAGGCGGTCGTCCCGATGGGGCGACCGCCTTTTTCGTGCGCCGATCACGCGAATAGCGCATTCTCGCGCATCGGCGCAAGGGGGTGCGGGCTGGGAGGACACCGGGAGCATGCTGGTGGAGACGGCACCCCGTCACCTACCAACAGAACGGAGACTCTCATGGGCTTCCTCGCTTTCCTCCTCCTCGGTCTCATCGCCGGTGCGATCGCCAAGCTGATCCTCCCCGGCCGGCAGGGCGGCGGCTGGATCGTCACGCTGCTGCTCGGTGTCGTGGGCGCACTCCTCGGCGGCTGGCTGGGCTCCGTGCTCTTCAACGCTCCCCTCGAGGAGTTCTGGAGCCTGCAGACCTGGCTCCTCGCCATCGGTGGTTCGATCGTCGTGCTGCTGATCTACGGCCTCATCGTCGGCCGCGGGGACCGCACCCGCGCCTGACCGACCGTCAGCCTCGGGCTTTGAGCTCGAGTGCGGACCGTTCGCGGTCGTTGCCCGCCAGTCGGGCAGCGGCCGCGAACTCGTTTCTGGCCTCCTCGGTGCGCCCCAGCCGCAGCAGCAGCTCGCCGCGGGTCGCCGGCAGCAGGTGGTAGCCACGCAGCTGTCCCGATGCGACGAGACGGTCGACGATGAGCAGAGCGGATGCCGGGCCGGTGGCCATCGCGACCGCAGCGGCCCGGTTCAGTTCGATCACGGGCGAAGGCGTCAGCTGCCCGAGCGCCTCGTACAGGATCACGATGCGCTCCCAGTCGGTCTCCTCGACGGATGCCGCCACGGCATGGCACTCCGCGATCGCCGCCTGCAGCGCGTACCCGCCGCGGCCTCGCCCCAGCGCGTCGGCGCGGGCGAGCGCAGCGCGCCCCCGGGCGATCGCGGACCGATCCCATCGGGTGCGGTCCTGATCCGCCAGCAGCACCGGATCGCCGTTCGCGTCGGTGCGCGCCGGGAAGCGGGCGGCGGTCAGCTCCATGAGGGCGAGCAGCCCGTGCACCTCGGGCTCGCGCGGCACCAGTTCGGCGAGCACCCGGGCGAGCCGGATCGCCTCACGGGCGAGATCGGGGCGCATCCAGTCGGGGCCGCTGCTGGCGGCGTGCGCCTCGTTGAAGATGAGGTACAGCACACCGAGCACGGCACTGAGCCGCCCGCGGAACTCCTCGCGCGGCGGCAGCTCGAACGGCGCGTGCGCCGCGCCGAGCGTCTTCTTCGCGCGGACGATGCGCTGCTGCACGGTGGCGACCGGCACCAGGAACGCGCGGGCGATCTCCTCGCTGCTCAGACCGCCGACCACACGGAGGGTCAGCGCGACCTGTGCCTCGCGGGAGAGGACGGGGTGGCAGGCGATGAAGATCAGCCGCAGGACGTCGTCGTCGATGGCATCCGGGTCCCACGGCAGCGCATCCGTGGCCTCGTCCTGCTCGCGTTCCAGGTCGTGCGCGATCGCGGCGATGCGTTCGTCGTGGCGCTCGCGCCGCCGCCAGCCGTCGATCGCCTTCCGCTTCGCGACCGCGGTGAGCCAGGCCGCCGGGTTGCGCGGCACACCGTCTGATGGCCACTGCTGGAGCGCCTCGGTCAGCGCATCCTGAGCGAGGTCCTCGGCGAGCGAGAAGTCGCCGACCATACGGGTGAGCGTCGCCACGATCCGGGCCGACTCGATGCGCCAGACGGCAGCGACGGCGCGCCCCGCGTCCGATGCGGGGCGCGCCGTCACGTCTCCGGTGGCCATGTCAGCCCTGGGCGCGCTGCGCCTGCTCCTCGCGCCAGCCCGCTTCCTTCTCGATCCACTCGTTGTCGGCCGGGAAGTCGGACATCTCGGTGACCCGGCGCACCTCGAGGAACGCGCCCGGACCGAGCGGGGCACGGCTGGCCCACTCCACCGCCTCCTCGCGCGACGCGACTTCGATGATCCAGAAGCCGTTGAACAGCTCCTTGGTCTCACCGTAGGGGCCGTCGGTGACGAGCGGCTTCTCAGCACTGAAGTCGACCACGAAGCCTTCGGCCGCGTCGGTCAGCCCCTCACCGGCGAGCAGCACGCCGGCCTTCATCATCGACTCGTTGTACTTGCCCATCGCTTCGATGACCTCTTCGAAGGGGATCTCCTCGTACGCCTTCACAGCCTCGTCGGTCGCGCGCATGATCAGCATGAACTTCATGATTCTGTCTCCTTGTAAAGGGGCCGTCTCTCGACCCTCTCATTGAAGACGTCGAACGAGAAGACGCCGGATCGACATCGGCGGGAAACTTTTTTCGCGAATCCCGGATCAGCGTCGCGGCGGCGCCGCGAGGGCCATGCGGGCGGCGTAGGCGAGGGCTGTCATCGCCGCGTCGGCACTCCAGACGGATGCCGCGGTGCGCGCCTCCCGGGCCAGGCGGCCGCGCAGCTCATGGTCGGTCAGGACGGCGCGAAGCGCCGCGGCGAGGGCCTGCTCGTCGCCGCTGGGAACCAGCACTCCCCCGCCGCCGCGGAGGATGTCGCCCGGCCCGTACCGGACGTCGTAGCTGATCACCGGGCACCCGGTCGCGAGCGCTTCGACGATCGACAGCCCCTGCCCCTCGAACGCCGTGGAGGTGACCATCACGGTGGCGCGGCGGAGCACCGCTGCCGGGTCGTCGGTCGCGCCCATCAGACGCACCCGGTCTGCGGCATCCGTCTCGGCGAGGAGAGCCGCGAGGCGGTCGCGGTCGGGACCGTCGCCCCAGATCTCCAGCACGGCGCCGTCGACGTCGGCGGCGAGGAAGGCGCGGATGCTGTGGTCGATGCGCTTCCCAGGGGCGAGGCGGGCCATGCTGACGACGAGCCCGGGCTCGCGAGCGCTGTCTTCGCGGGCGCCGTCTTCGCGGGCGCCGTCGTCGGTCGCGGTGGGCAGGTCGATGCCGTTCGGCGCGACGAGGTGCCGGGCACCGTCGCCGAAGCGCGCGACGACGTCGTCGCGCTGCGCCCGAGTGGGCCACAACACCGCGTCGAACCGGTCGGCGATGCCGAGCCATCGCGTCCACAGCGGGTTGAGCGGCGCGTCGGGGGTGTACGGCGGTTCGAGGTGCATCGTGTGGATGGTGTGCAGGATGCGCACGCGCGGGTCGCTCCAGCCGGCGATCAGCTCGCCGAGTTGGCGGGACTCGCAGATCAGGACCACCGGTCCGTCGCTGACGGCGACGACGTGCCGCAGCCAGGCCAGGTACAGGCCGCCGAACCCGGGGAGCGTGCCGACCTCCGCTCCGTCCGCGCCGTGCACCCGGACCGGCGCGGTACTGAGGTGCCAGTCCGGGTCACCCGTGATCACCGGCAGGGACAGGAACGCCCGCCCCTCGGCATCCGTCAACTCGCGGTAGTGCGCGGCGGGCGCCGAGTGCACGGCTTGCCGCCCACCGAACGGCTTGCCCGCGTCGGTATCCCGTGCGTTCGGCGAGATGCCGTGCACTGGGCGAGCGGATGCCGCGGTGCGTCGCAGCCACTCGGCGGCGCCGCCGGCCGGGGCCACCGCCTCGTCGAACAGGTTGCGCAGCGGGAGCCCGGCGGGCAGCATCCCCCGGCGGGTGAACTCGGCCCGGTGGGCGGCGTGCGTGACAGCATCCGCGGGGTCGAGGGTGAGCAGCTGCACGTCGGCGCCGCGCTCTGCCATCTGCCGGGCGCGGGCCAGGGTCGCGATCGTGTATCCACCGTCGAGGTCGGGGACGAGACGGCTCGACAGCACGAGATACGCCGCCTCGGGGAACGTCCCTGAGGCGGCGTCGATCTCTGCCCTTACTCCCACTCGATGGTCGCCGGCGGCTTCGAGGTGACATCGAGCACGACGCGGTTCACCTCGCGGACCTCGTTGGTGATGCGGTTCGAGATGCGGGCGAGCACGTCGTACGGCAGGCGGGTCCAGTCGGCGGTCATGGCGTCCTCGCTGGAGACGGGGCGCAGCACGATCGGGTGGCCGTAGGTGCGGCCGTCGCCCTGCACGCCCACCGAGCGGACATCGGCGAGCAGCACCACCGGGCACTGCCAGATGGTCTGGTCGAAACCGGCCTTGGTGAGCTCCTCGCGGGCGATCGCGTCGGCCTCGCGCAGCACCTCGAGGCGCTCCCGGGTGACCTCGCCGATGATGCGGATGCCGAGGCCGGGGCCGGGGAACGGCTGGCGGCCGACGATCGCCTCGGGGATGCCGAGTTCGCGGCCGATGGCGCGGACCTCGTCCTTGAACAGCGCGCGCAGCGGCTCGACGAGCTCGAAGTCCAGGTCCTCGGGCAGCCCGCCGACGTTGTGGTGCGACTTGATGTTCGCGGTGCCCGCGCCGCCGCCGGACTCGACGACGTCGGGGTACAGCGTGCCCTGGACGAGGAACTTGACCGGAGCGCCGCCCTCGGCCTTGGCCTCTTCGACGAGGTCGCGCTGCACCTGCTCGAACGCGCGGATGAACTCGCGGCCGATGATCTTGCGCTTGGTCTCGGGGTCGGTGACGCCGGCCAGATGCGCGAGGAAGGTGTCGGCGGCGTCGACGGTGATGAGGCGCACGCCGGTGGATTCGACGTAGTCCTTCTCGACCTGCTCGCGCTCCCCCTTGCGGAGGAGCCCGTGGTCGACGAACACGGCGGTGAGCTGGTCGCCGATCGCCTTGTGCACGAGGGCGGTGGAGACGGCGGAGTCGACGCCGCCGGACAGTGCGGAGATGACGCGGGCGTCGCCGACCTGGGCGCGGATGCGCTCGATCTGCTCGGCGATGACGTTGCCACTGTTCCAGTCGGCGGGAAGGCCAGCGCCACGGTGCAGGAAGTTCTCGATGATCGCCTGGCCGTGGTCCGAGTGCTTCACCTCGGGGTGCCACTGCACGCCGTAGAGCTTGCGCTCCTCGTTCGCGAACGCGGCGACCTTGGTGGCGTCGGTGGTGGCGAGCACGTCGAAGCCCTCGGGGGCACGGGAGACCTGGTCGCCGTGGCTCATCCACACGTTCTGCTCGGCGGGCTGGCCGGCGAGCAGGGTGCTGGAGGTGTCGGCGATGTGGGCGTCGGTGGCGCCGTACTCACGCAGGCCTGTGTTGGCGACCTCGCCGCCGAGGGTCTGCGCCATGTACTGGAAGCCGTAGCAGATGCCGAGGGTGGGCACGCCGAGGTCGAACACCTTCGGGTCGAGCTTGGGTGCGCCGTCCTCGTAGACCGAGGAGGGGCCGCCGGACAGGATCAGCGCCACCGGGTTCTTCGCCGCGATCTCCTCAGCGGATGCCGTGTGCGGCACGATCTCGCTGTAGACGCCCGCTTCGCGGACGCGGCGGGCGATCAGCTGCGCGTACTGCGCGCCGAAGTCGACGACGAGCGCCGGGCGCTGCTGGGTCTCGGTCTGTTCGGTCAACGGGCACCTTCCGTGGCGGGAACGGAGGCGGCGGCCGCCTCTCGGGAGTCGAGGTAGGTCTTCACGTCGCGCGCGACGCGCGTCTCCATGAAGAAGGACAGGAACGGGATGACGCCGCCCAGGGCGAGCAGGATGAAGCGCAGGAACGGCCAGCGCATCAGGCTCCACATCCGGAAGCAGGCGAACAGATACACGACGTAGAACCAGCCGTGTGCGATGAGGATGCCGAGCGAGAGGTTCGCTCCGTCACCGGTGGATTCGAGGCCCTCCGGACCCTCGACGACCTTCGCGAACCAGAGCGGTCCGCCGGAGCCGCCGGCGAACAGTTCGAGGTGGATCGGCGTGTACTTCAGCACCATCTCGGCCACGAGCAGCAGCAGCATGACGCCGGTGATGATCGATGCGATCTGGTAGAACTTCAGCGCTCCGCGGATCGCCGGGAAGCTGGCGACTTTGGGCTCGGGCATGGGTCCAGTCTAGTCGCGGCGGCGCTGGTGGTATGCCGGGCCGCGGGGCCGGTGCGGGTGCGGTCAGCGCTGTCGGTGGGTGGCGTCAGTCGGTAGACGAGAAGAAGTTGTCGACCTTCCACTCGCCGTCGATCTGGACGACGAAGTAGTCCCACGCTTCGTCGACGTCGACGGGTTCCTCCTGCTGGACGCCCTCCTCATCGAAGTAGCTGCTGTAGTGCTCGACGACGGAGACCTCGATGGCGTTGCCGACAGACGTCGTCGCGACGGTCTCGAGGCTGAACGTGACGTTTCCTTCACGGTAGGTGCGTGAGGAGAGGTAGAACGTCTCGCAGTCGGTGGTCTCAGTGATCTCCCGATATCCCTCGGTGGTGGTGGCGAAGTACGCGTCGCAGTCGGATCGCCACCACGCCTGGGTGAAGGCCTCGACGCCGGCGGCCGCTGCGGCCAGCTCCTCCTCGGTGTGCTCGCGCGCGGGAGGAGCACCGTCCTCACCCGAGGACGTGGCCGTGGTCGGGGCGTCCGACCCGAGCATGTCGCGCAGCGGGCCGAGGAGGATGAGCGCGCTCACGACGACCGCGGTGACCAGACCGGCGGTGACGCCGATCAGGATGGCGGGAAGCCAGCCGCGCACCGTGCGACGCGGGATGGGGGCGGATGCCGGTGTCGAGGGCGATCGGTGCGTGACGACGCCTGCCGGGAACGGCGAAGTGTTCTCCGGCCCGCCCGTCGGCGCGGCAGCGCCGACGTGGATGGCGCCGTCCGGCGGCACCCACGCTTGGACGTCCGCCGTCCACTGCGTGCCGTCCCACCACCGGGTGGTTCCGGTTCCGTCGTCGTACCATCCGGGGCTCGCCGATGCCATGGTTGATGCTACTGCGACTCGAGCGCCGGCAGCGCGGCGTTTCGTCTCTCGCTCCGAGGAGCCGGGGCTCCGGTGGAACGCCGGGGCGTTTCGTCTCGTCGCTGCGCTCCTCGCTCAACGACCGGGGAGGGAGGGCGTCCTCGCTCAACGACCGGGGGACGACGGAGGCCGCCGGGAGTCTCCCGGCGGCCTCCACCACGACCAGACCTAACGGCGGGCGCGGTTCACGATGACCTTTCTGGTGGCCTCATCGCCGTCGGCCTGCGACACCGCCAGGGTGTGCTTGCCGGGCTTGGTGCCCTGCGGAACGGCGAGCGTGGCCGAGAACGAACCGTCCTCACCCACCACGACTGTTCCGAGCTCGATCGGCTCGGTCTTCTTCCTGCGCAGCTCGACCGTCACGGTCTCCCCCGCCCGGTATCCGTCGCCGCTGATCGAGACCTCTCCGCCGGCCGCGACCGTCGACGACTCCAGCTCGACGCTTCCGTCGAACTCCGCCTCTTCCGCGAACGTCACCGGCACCTGAACGGTGGTGCCCGTCCCGGCGACCGTCACGGTGAGCGCCTGCGGCCCGTGCACGCCCTCGGGGACGACGAAGCCGAGCGTCGCACGACCGACCTCGTCACTGGCATCCACCACCGTCGTGTCGATCGTCGAGGTCGCGAGCTCGCGATCCCCGAGCGACAGCGACACCGACGTCGGTGCCGGCTCCCCGGCGCTGAACGCGAGCGACGACAGCGCGACCGACACCTGGTCACCGGCGCTGTAGCCGTCGGCATCCTCCGGGCTCAGCACCACGCCGACCGCGCGCTGCGCGTAGTCGGGCGACGCCGTCTGGTTCGCGGCGAACCAGTCGACCATGGACTGCAGATCCACCTTGCCGGTGTCGCGCTTGTTCGTGCCTTCCTTGAAGGTGACGAAGTTGTCGCCTCCCGCCGCCAGGAACGAGTTCGCCGCGACCGTGTAGCTCGCCGCGAGGTCGATCGGCACCCCATCCAGCGTGATGGTGGTGATCCGCGACCCCTGCGCCGCCGTCGGGTCGTAGGTGTACTGCAGACCCTTCGACACGCCCAGCTTCAGGAACGGACGGCTCGCGCCGGCCGGCTGCCACTGCTCCTCGAGTACGGCCTTCAGCTGCGCCCCGGTCAGCTCCAGCGTCACCAGCGTGTTGGCGAACGGCTGCACGGTCGCCGCCTCGCGATAGGTGACGTTGCCGTCGGGGTCGCTCGCGCCGGTCGACGCGAACGTCAGGTTGGCACGGATGCCGCCCGGGTTCATCAGCGCGATCTCCGCGCCCGTCGACCACTTCTGCACGTCGGCGACGAAGTTGCCGATCGTCGACTCTCCGCCGCGATTCTCGGTCTTGCCGTCGCTCTGACGCGCCCGGTTGAAGTCCGCGGTCACGTCGCCGACCTTGACCGAGCCGAGCTTGTCGGCCTCGACCTCGGCGGCGTCGACGATCGCCTGCACCTCGGGCACCGCCGGGTACAGCGCGTTCGTGCCGTCGGTGAGCGGCTTGATCTCGTTGACGATGGAGATGAGCTCCTTCGTCTCGCGGTCGACCTTGACGTTCATCAGACCGATGTTCTCGCCGTACTGACCGGCCGACACCACGGGGCGTCCGTCGATCACGTGGTTGTACGCCAGGTGCGTGTGCGCCGACACGATGGCATCCACGTCGCCGTCCACGCCGTACACGATCTCGCCGACCGGCGAATCCGGCGTGATGCTGGACAGTTCGACCGTCGCCGCGCCCTCGTGCACGAGCAGGATGACGACATCCGCCTCACCGTTGGCGGCGTCGCCGTCGCGCAGGTCGTCGGCCACGGCGTTCACCGAATCGACGATGCTGCGCACCTCGAGCTCCTTGATGCCGTCTGGCGACACCAGCGTGGGCAGGTCCTCGGTGACGGCGCCGACGAAACCGACCCGCACGCCCTCGAGCTCCTTCACCCAGGCCGGAGCGAGCGCCGGCTCCCCGGTCTCGGTGAGGAACACGTTCGACGAGATGTACTCCCACTCTGCGCGGTCCTGCACGCGGTCACGCAGATCCGCCCAACCCTGGTCGAACTCGTGGTTGCCCGCGGCGCTCACGTCCAGCCCCGCGAGGTTCAGCGCGTCGATCGTCGGATTGTCGTCCTGGATGAACGACGTGAAGGTCGACGCCCCGATCAGGTCGCCCGCTGCGGCGAAGATCAGGTTCGGGTTCGCCGCGCGGAACTGCTGCACGGCACCTGCCATCACCGCCGCGCCCGCGGAGGCGCGATCGGCCTCGATGCGGCCGTGGAAGTCGTTGATCGTGGCGATGTCGATGCTGACCGGCGGCTCGGTCGCCGAGACGCCCACCAGGATCGGGTCGTGGTCGCTGGACCGGAACGGCGTGCCCGACTCGGTGGCCGGGTACGCGAAGCCGCGGTCGCCCCACTCCGGCGAGTTGATCGCCCAGATCCCGGCGCCGGTGATCGAGCGCGCCAGCGACGGGGACGCGATCACGTGGTCGAGCGAGCCCACCTCTCCGTTGAACGTGTAGCTGTACTGACCCTTCGCCTTCTCGGCCGCGATGTCGCTCCACCCCTGCGAGGTGAAGACGTGGATCGGGTCCTCCTGCCCGTACGCGTTGAAGTCGCCGATCAGCAGCATGTCGTCGCTGCCGCTGTCCGCGGCGAGCTGCTCGGTGAACGCGAGCAGCGACTCGGCCTGCTTGACGCGGTCGGCGTTGAAGTGCCCCTGCCCGTCAGCCGGCTCTGCGCCGTCGCCGGACTTGGACTTGAAGTGGTTCGCGACCACCGTCACGGTGCGCCCGTCGACGTCGAACGCCTGCGCGATCGGCTCGCGCGCGTTGCCCCACACGCTCTCGTCGACGATCGTGGCACTGTCGCCTTTCGGGGTGACCTCGCCCTTCTTGTAGATGATCGCGTTGGTGATGTAGTCGGTGGTGGCGGCGTCCGTCAGTTCGTCCGGCGTCGGGACGAACTCCCACACCTCGCTGCCGGCGGCGGCGTTGAGCCCGTCGACCAGGTCGGCGAGCGCGGTGTCGACGGGCTTCCCGAGCTTGACCGAGTTCTCGATCTCCATCAGCGAGACGATCTCGGCGTCGAGTCCGTTGATCGCCGCGACGATCTTCGACTTCTGGATCGCGAACTGCGCCGCGGTCGCCGCGCCCCTGGCATCCGGGTTCTCCGACTTCAGCGTCGTGAAGTAGTTGTAGACGTTGAACGAGGCGACCTGCACGTCGCCGCCGACCGACGGCACCGCCGGCCGCAGGTTGTTCGTCGTGAACGTCACCTTCTCGGCGGCCGGGCTGGCGGAGTCGAGCGGCGTCACCGGCTGCAGGCGCCACTCGTCGAAGCCGTACTGCAGCACGAAGCCCTTGCCGCCGAAGTCGACCGCGTCACCGTTGCGAACCACGACGTCCTTGGTGAAGTAGGGCTGGTCGTCGACATGCTCAGCGCTGCTGGCACGGATCGAGAAGCCGTCGTCGAGGAGGAGCCGCTCGGCCCTGTTCGCCTGCGCGATGGCATCCGCTTCTGCGCCGGGGCGGGTCGTCTCGGTGCTCTTCACGTTCAGCTCGCCGGGGTTCAGCCACAGCGAGCCGAAGCTGTACAGCTCGTGGCTGGATGCCACCAGGTACGAGCCGGTGGGAGCGACGAGCATGTTCTCGTACGCCTCCCGTGCCGAACCGACGACGGACGTCGCCAGCGGCGCGGGCTGCGGCACACCCGCACCGGCCGTCACGAGGGTGACCTCGTCGGGGGATGCCGGGGTGATCTGCGTCTGGCCGAAGTGCTCGCCCACGGTTCCGGTGACCGACACGAGGTCGCCGATCTCGCCGGGGACGGTCTTGCCGTTCAAGTACACGAACACGCCGTCGGAGGCGCCGGGCGTGGCATCCGCCGCGCCACCCGAACCCGGCGTCTGGATCACCACACCCGCATAGCTGCCGGCTCGGCGGTGGTCGGCGGTGATCACGCCCTCGACCGTCACCCGAGTGCCGTTCAGCGGCGACACGTCGCCGGTGCCCTGCACCTCGGCGATGGTCGCCTTCTGCGCCTCGCCGCTGCCAGGGTCGGTCGCGCCGGAGTTCTGCGGGGTGATGGATGCCGAAAGGTCGAAGTCCGCGGCGTTGCTGTCGGTGTCCGATCCCTCGGCGCGGTTCAACGACTTCACGTCGGTGTTGCCGGCCGGGGCCGTCGCCGGGGCGGTCTCGAACGTGTTCGAGGTGCCGTAGCCGAGCACGTCGATGACGCCGTCCGCCCCCGCCACCGAACCGGTCTGGAGCGTGACCGCGGTGGTGCCCTCGACCAGCGCGATCGTGCCCGCGCTGCCGCTCGGGTTCAGGCTGCCGGTGGCGTCGGGGGCGGGCAGTGCCGCGCCGTTGGCGCCGTTGCTGCCGCCCTGCACGAGGAAGTGGCCGCCCGCGGGGATCTGCCCCTTCAGCGGCACGACGCCGGTGAACGCGGCCGTCCCCGATGCCGAGCGGTACTGCAACGACATGCCGTCCAGCGTGATCGGTGCGTCGGTGGGGTTGTACAACTCCACGAACTTGTGGGTGAACGCGGCGCCGCTGCTGCCTCCGGAGAGGTAGGCCTCGTTGATCACGACGGCGTCGCCGGCGGGCGTGGCGTAGGCGGGGGCCGCCGCGAGGCAGCCCAACGACAGGGTGACCACGGTGGTCGCGGAGAGGGCGATGGTGCGCCCCCGGTTTCGGTGCGAAGCGAGAACGCGGCGGTTCTCGTCGGGGGCGGACATCATCGGTGCTGTCTCCTCGGTGGTGTGGGCGGCGGATCTCGTGAAGCCGCCGTCGCGCGAACGCGCGGGTGCGCGCACGTACGAGTGTGACCCTAGAGCGGTCCTCCAACATCGGGCAAGAGCGTTCCCGATCCGGTCACCGGATCGTCACCGGGCGGAGGCCTCGGTCAGGCCGTGGCGTCCTCGAAGTCCTCGACTTCGCGCTCCCACTGGTCCTTCGCGAGCCGGTACCAGAGGTAGAACGCGAACCCGGCGAACACCGCCCACTCCGCCGCGTAGAAGATGTTCAGCCAGTTGATCGGGGATTTCTCGACCGGCGCCGGCGAGGAGATGTCGGTGAGTCCGGCGGGCGCCTCGACGGATGCCAGATACGGCCGGTACACGTCGAGCTGCTCCACGTCGTGCCAGCGGCTGAGCAGCGCCGCCGGCGACATGCGGCTCAGCTCCCACGGATCGTCGCGCGGAGGGACGGTGACGCCCTCGTCGTCGATCACGCGACCGACCACCTCGGTCTGTGCGGCGCCGGCCTGCGACAGAGCGGATGCCGCGGCATCCGCCTCCTCCCGCGTCGGAGCCCACCCGAGCGCGACGGCGATCGAGGTGCGCTCGGCGACCCGCAGCTGCCCGGTCACCCAGTACCCCTTCACGCCGTCGTTGAAGCGCGACGAGACGACGATGAAGTCCTCCGGCACCCAGGTGCCGGAGGTGTGCACCCGCTGACCTCCGCGCGCCTCCGGCAGGTACTCGCCGGGTTCGACCACGTCGGTCAGCGGCACGACCTTCTCCGTGGCGCCGGGCTCCGGCGGGTCGGTGTCGATGGCGCGGCCGAGCTGCCATTGGCCGAGCCAGGCGAACACGCCGGCGACGACCAGGCACAGTGCGAGCGTGCCGAGCCAACGGGCGCGCAGCATGACCTCGCGCAGCGTCGGCGGGAACTCCGGCAGAGCCGCGGGATCGGGGGTCGGTGCGGTCATCCCAGCTCGTAGGGCGCGAGCACGACCTCGACCCGCTGGAACTCCTTCAGGTCGGAGTAGCCGGTCGTCGCCATCGACTTGCGCAGCGCGCCGATGAGGTTCGCGGTGCCGTCCGCGACAGGGGCGGGACCGTACAGGATCTCCTCGAGCGTCGCGATGCCCTGCACAGCGACGCGACGGCCGCGGGGAAGCTGCGGGTGGTGCGCCTCGGCGCCCCAGTGGTACCCGCGGCCCGGCGCGTCGGTGGCGCGGGCGAGGGCGACGCCGAGCATGACGGCATCCGCTCCCATCGCGAGAGCCTTGACGATGTCGCCGGAGGTGCCCACGCCGCCGTCCGCGATCACGTGCACGTATCGTCCGCCGGACTCGTCGAGGTAGTCGCGGCGCGCCGCGGCGACGTCGGAGACGGCGGTCGCCATCGGGGCGTGGATGCCGAGGGTGGCGCGGGTGGTGGATGCCGCTCCCCCGCCGAAACCGACGAGCACGCCGGCCGCGCCGGTGCGCATCAGGTGCAGCGCCGCGGTGTAGGTGCCCGCGCCGCCGACGATGACGGGCACGTCGAGGTCGTAGATGAACTTCTTCAGGTTCAGTGGCTCGGCGACGCTGGAGACGTGCTCAGCGGACACGGTGGTTCCGCGGATCACGAACAGGTCGACACCGGCGGCGACGACGGTCTCGTACAGCTCCTGTGTGCGCTGCGGGGTGAGCGAGCCCGCGACGGTCACGCCGCCCTCGCGGATCTCGGCCAGTCGCTGCTTGATGAGCTCGGGCCGGATCGGCTCGGAGTACAGCTGCTGCATGCGCACGGTCGCCTGGTCCTCGGGCAGCGATGCGATCTCGTCGAGCAGCGGCTCCGGGTCGTCGTAGCGCGTCCACAGGCCCTCGAGGTCGAGCACGCCGAGGCCACCGAGCTTGCCGAGCATGATGGCGGTGCGCGGGCTCACGACGGAATCCATCGGCGCGCCGAGCACCGGGATGTCGAACGGGAACGCGTCGATCGACCAGGCGGTCGAGACGTCCTCGGGGTTGCGGGTGCGCCGCGACGGCACGACCGCGATGTCGTCGAACGTGTACGCGCGGCGGGCGCGCTTGCCCCGGCCGATCTCGATGTCCATGCTCACCCTTCCACCCTAGCGGGCGCCCCGGACGGCGTCCGGGTGGGATCGCGAGCCTGCGGGACGCGCGGCGCGGGCGCGGGGCGCATGTCAGCGCGGCTGGGACAGCCGGGCCAGCAGTTCCGACAGCAGCGCCTCCGCCACCGGGGCGGGCAGTGCCTCCACCAACGCCATGAGCGTCGCCATCGGCCGGTCGGCGGTGTCGCGGCCGACCCCGGCCAGGCGCAGCAGCGTCCACGCCGCCCGTGGACCGGGCACGCGGCCGCCCTCACGGTAGCCGAGCGCGGCCAGCATCCCGACCAGTGCCCCGGCATCGGCGGGCGGGCGACCGCGCACCTGATCGGATGCCGCCGCGAGCGCCCCGAGGAACTCCGGCAGCGACCGCTCCAGCACGGGCGTCAGGGTGAGGTGCGCGGTGCGCGGCAGCCGGATGCCGTTCGGCTGCCGTAGTCCGGGCTGGTGCTGCACGCGCCAGCCGAGCCGGGTGAGCGCGTCGGCGAGGTGGTGCGGGTCGACGCGCCCGGCGGCGGGGACCGTCGCGTCGGCGGCGAGCGCCAGCGCCGGGCCGACCGGGTCGCCGAGCATGACCAGACCCGGGATGGCATCGACGGCCGAGCGGATGCCGGATGCCGTCCGCACGATCGCCGCGGTGAGTTCCGCGTACCCGGCACGGCCGAGGTGCTGGGTGATCGCCCACGCGGCGGCGAGCGGCGAAGCCGACCGGGAGCCCAGCAGCGTCGGGTTCACGACCGGGTACCCTGGCCATCGGGTGGTGGCGAAGAACTGGGCGCGCTGGCGGTGCCGGCCGCGGTGCAGCAGCACCGAGATGCCCTTCGGTGCGTAGCCGAACTTGTGCAGATCGGCGGACACGCTCGTCACGCCCGCCACGCGGAAGTCCCACGCCGGAAGCTCCGGCCACCACGGCAGCGCGAACCCGCCGAAGCAGGCGTCGACGTGACAGGCGATGCCCCGCGCCCGCGCCGCTCCGGCCACCGCGCGCACCGGGTCGAGCGCACCGGTCGGATAGGCCGGCGCCGACACGACGACGAGCGCCACGTCCGGTCCCAACCGCGCCACGACGTCTTCGAGGCGCACCGCGCCGTCGGGCCCGCACGGCACCGGGTCCCAATCCAGGTCGAACAGCCGCGCCGCCTTCTGGAACGCCGCATGCGCGGTGACCGGCGCCACCAGCCGTGGCCGCCCGTCCCCGCCCGCGGCGCGCCACAGGTCGCGTGCGGTCTTCACCGCCAGCAGGCAGCTCTCCGTCCCGCCGCTGGTGACCGAGCCCACCACGCATCGGCCGGCGTGCAGCATCCGCTTGGTGAAGCCGACCAGGTCGCGCTCCATCGCCGCGACGGAGGGGAACACGGTGGGGTCGAGCGCGTTCACGGGCCGCGCCAGCGACGCAGCTGCGTCGGCGAGCGCGTCGAGGTCGTCGCGGCCCGGGTCGTACACGTACGACAGCACCCTGCCGCCGTGGGTGGGGGCGTCGGCGGCGCGCAGTCGCCGCAGCCGGTCGAGGACGCCGCCGGCCTCCGCGTTCATACCGGGATGCGCAACGTCGACGTGCCGATGATGTCCTGCTCGCGCAGCCGGTAACGGGCGAGCGAGACCAGGCTCAGCGCCAGCAGAACGGCGGGGACGAGGCTGAACGACACCGCGATCCCGGTCAGGGCGGCGGCCGGCTGCACCGCCTCGACGTCGGCGGTGGTCTCGATGTAGCCGGTCAGCGCGAGCACGATCGACAGCACCGTCGCGCCGAGGGCCATGCCGGCGGTCTCGCCCGCCGTCCACACGCCGCTGAACACCCCGGAACGGTTCTGGCCGCCGGTGGTGCTGTGGTCGTGTGCGATGACGTCGGGCAGCATCGCCATGGGGAGGGTCTGCATGCCGGCGTAGGCGGCGCCGGCGAGTCCGACCGGCGCGAGGATCCACCAGCCGGGCGCCCACACCATGATCGCGAGCACCATCGTGGCGAGCAGGAACAGCGCGGTGGCGAGACGGAAGCCGCGCTCCTTGCCGACGCGGTCGGCGATCAGCTTCCACACCGGGGCCATCAGCAGGGCCGGAGCGATCAGCGCGAGGAACAGGGCCGTCACCGCGGTCTCGTCGTTCAGGATCCAGCGGGCCACGAACTGGGCGGCCGCGAGCATCAGCCCGGTCGCGAGTCCCTGGAGCATGAAGGTGACGAGCAGCGCCCGGAACGGACGGCTCTCCCGCAGCACGAGGATGCCGTTGCGGTAGTGCGTGGCGATCGACGCACCGGCGCGTACCGGCAGCAGCGGGCGCTGCGGGGCGACCGTGCAGGCGACCAGCAGCCCGATCGCGAGCACCGCCGCGGCCCCGATCGCCATCACGAGGTAGCCGAGCAGCGGGTCGTCGGGGAACAGGGCGCGCAGTTCGGGCCCGCCGGCGCCGAACAGCAGGATGGCGACGGTCAGCAGCACCACCCGCCAGCTGAGGATGCGGGTCCGCTCCCGGTAGTCGTCGGTCAGCTCGGCGGGCAGGGCGATGTACGGCACCTGGAACATGCTGAAGAACGTGGCGGCGAGCATGAACGCCACGAGCACCCAGACGCCCGACGCCACCGGGCCGAGGCCGCCGGGAACCGCGAAGGTGAGCACGAACGCGACCGGCAGCCCGAGCGCGCCGATCAGCATGAGCCGCCGTCGGCTGCCGGTGCGGGCGAGCACGCGGTCGCTGACCCCGCCGATGACCGGGTCGATGAGCACGTCCCACACCTTCGCGGCGGTGACGATCGCGCCGGCGGCGAGCGCGGCGACACCGAGGGAGTCGGTGAGGTAGTACACCAGCACGAGTCCCGGGAGCGTGGCGAACCCGCCCGTGCCGAGTGACCCGATCGCGTACCGTGCGACCTGGCCCCGCGGCATCCGATTCACCCCTGAACCCATGCCGTCACTCTAGTGCGATGCCGCTCTGAGCCGTTTGGGGCGGATCTTCGCGTTTGGGGCGGGTCTCCCCCGCCCCAAACGCGAGAATCCGCCCCAAACCCGAATGGGGGCCGGTGAGGGAGGTCAGGCCAGGCGGCCCGAGGTGGGGACGGGGTTGGCGAACAGGTCGAGCACCGGGCAGTGCTCCTCCACGACGGCGCGCAGCCGGTCGTACTCCTCGACGGTGTTCGGTCCGGTGATCTCGACGGCCACGCGCACGTCGTGGAAGCCCGCACGGCCGGACTCGTCGATGCCGAACAGCTTGCGCACGTCGAGGTCGCCCTGGGCGGTCACCTCGATGTCGTCGATGGTCAGGCCGAGCGCCTGCGCATACAGCCGGAAGACGACCACCTGACACGAGATCAGCGCACCGAGCGCATACTCGACGGGGCTCGCGGCCGCGTCATCCCCGGCGAGGCCGGCCGGCTCGTCGACGAGGAAGCGGTGCCGTCCCGCGCGGATCTCGGTGCCCACGGCGCCGACGCCGCGACCGGTCACGGTGTACGTGAGCTGCGCGTTGCCGGCATTCTTCGCGATGCGCTCGTTCCACGCCGCGCCGGCCGCAGCGAGGCGCTCGGCGCGCTCCTCGGCGGTCACGTCGGGAAGGGCTGCGGTCTGGTCCTGGAGAAGAGTCATGTCGCGACCGTAGCGAGACGAGCGGATGCCGTGCACGCGGCGTCGTCATGACGAGAAACGTCCCGTCACACGGTGAAACCGAATGTCACGCGGCGTAACGGCCCGAGGCCTCTGCGCGGGCCCTGGCCTTCGCCGCCTCCTCCTCGCGGTTCTTCGGAGGACGCGTGGCGACCAGATCGTTCAGCAGGTGCTGCGTGGCGTGCGCGATCTCTGCGACGGCGCGATCGAAGGCCTCCTGGTTGGCCTTCGACGGCTTGGTCGTCCCGGCGATCTTGCGCACGTACTGCAGTGCGGCGGCGTGCACCTCTTCGGAGGTCGCGGCCGGCTCGAAGTTGTGGAGGGTGTGGATGCTGCGGCACATACCCCGCACGCTACCCCCGGCTCCCGTCCTCCAAAACCCCTCCCTCACTCCCGACACGGGCCGTCCGGGGCGGGTTTTCGCGTTTGGGGCGGGTCTCCCCCGCCCCAAACGCGAGAATCCGCCCCAAACCCGGGGAAAGAGGAGAACGCGGGGGTCAGCGCTTGTAGTTGGGGGCCTCGACCACGATCTGCACGTCGTGGGGGTGGGACTCCTTGAGCCCGGCCGGCGTGATGCGCACGAACTTGCCGCGCTGCTTGAGCTCCTCGATGGTGCGCGCACCGACGTAGAACATCGACTGCCGCAGGCCGCCGACCAGCTGGTACGCCACCGCCGACAGCGGACCGCGGTAGGGCACCTGGCCCTCGATGCCCTCGGGGATCAGCTTGTCGTCGCTGGGCACGTCGGCCTGGAAGTAGCGGTCCTTCGAGTACGAGGTCTGCTTGCCGCGGGTCTGCATCGCGCCGAGGGAGCCCATGCCGCGGTACTGCTTGAACTGCTTGCCGCCCTGGAAGACGATCTCGCCCGGCGACTCGTCGGTCCCGGCGAGCAGCGAGCCCAGCATGACGGCATCCGCACCGGCGACCAGCGCCTTGGCGATGTCGCCGGAGTACTGCAGCCCGCCGTCGGCGATCACCGGCACACCGGCGGGACCGGCGGCCTTCGCCGCCTCGTACACCGCGGTGACCTGCGGCACGCCGACGCCGGCGACGACACGGGTGGTGCAGATCGAGCCGGGGCCGACGCCGACCTTGACGGCGTCCACGCCGGCATCCACCAGCGCCTGCGCCCCCTCACGGGTCGCGACGTTGCCGCCGATGATGTCGATCGCGTCGAACGACGAGTCGGCCTTGAGTCGCTTGACCAGGTCGATGACGCCCTGCGACTGCCCGTTGGCGGTGTCCACCACGAGCACGTCGACACCGGCATCCCGCAGCGCCTCGGCGCGCTCCCAGGCGTCGCCGAAGAAGCCGATCGCGGCGCCGACGCGCAGGCGGCCGTGCTCGTCCTTGGTGGCCAGCGGGTACTTCTCGCTCTTGTCGAAGTCCTTGATGGTGATGAGGCCGGCGAGGCGGCCGTCCTCGTCGATGAGCGGCAGCTTCTCGACGCGGTGCTGAGCGAACAGCGCGATGACCTCGCCGGCGGCCACGCCGACGGGAGCGGTCACCAGGTTCTCCGACGTCATGACGTCCTTCACGAGCGTGGACTGGCGCTCGAAGCCCGACACGAACCGCATGTCGCGGTTGGTGATGATGCCGAGCAGGCGGTTGTCCTCGTCCACGACGGGAAGACCGGAGATGCGGTACTTCGCGCACAGCGCGTCGACCTCTTGAACGGTCGCGTCGGGGCGGGTGGTGATGGGGTCGGTGATCATGCCCGATTCGCTGCGCTTGACGCGGTCGACCTGCGCGGCCTGGTCGGCGATCGACAGGTTGCGGTGCAGGATGCCGAGGCCGCCCTCGCGCGCCATGGCGATCGCCATGCGCGCCTCGGTGACGGTGTCCATCGCGCTGGAGAGCAGCGGCGTGGCCACCGAGATCCGGCGGGTCACGCGCGAGGAAGTGTCGGCCTCGCTCGGAATGACGTCGGTGTGGCCGGGAAGCAGCAGCACGTCATCGTAGGTGAGTCCGACGAAACCGAACGGGTCGTGCTGCTCCATGAAAGCTCCTCTGCGCCGGGGGGCGCGGTCGTGGGCGAGTGCGCTGGGGACGGCGGCCGGGGAGTCCGCGTTTCCATAGATTCTAAACGCCGTGACACTCCCGGTATTCCGATACGGCCACGGATGAGTGCGATCGGTCATCCGGCGGGTTACGCTCAGTGCGACGTCCATCGCCCGGACGGCCGCCCGAGGCCGCGCCGTGTGCACTCGATGTGGAGGATGCGTGGGACTCAGATCAACGGCGCTTCAGCGCCCCCGTCACGGGCTGCTCGCGCTGCTGGCGGCACTCGCGGCCGCATTCATCGTGCTCTGCCTGCCGGCCGGCTCGGCGTACGCCGACACGACCGACGACGGCCAGGAGATCACCGACTACTACTTCGGCGGCAACATCACCTTCGAAGGTGAGCCGATCGAGGGCGTCGTCATGAAGATCGAGGGCGGCGGCTTCGAGGCCGAGACCGAGACGGATGCCGAAGGCAAGTGGCGCCTGTACGTGCCGGAGAAGGACAGGTACACGCTGACCGTCGACGAGGAGACGCTCCCCGAAGGCGTGATCGTCGACCCTGCCACTCTTCCGGAGGGCACCCAGCCGATCGCCGGGACGACCGGTTCGTTCGAGGTGGAGTTCGGGCTGACCGGCACGAAGATCGTCAACCTGTTCCTCGGCGAGGGGGAACGCATCACCACCTCGTTCATCGATCAGCTGCTCTCGCGACTGGTCGGCGGGCTGAACTTCGGTCTGCTGCTCGCGCTGGCGTCGATGGGCGCTGCCCTCATCTACGGCACCACGCGGCTGTCGAACTTCGCGCACGCCGAGATGGTCACCTGGGGCGGGCTGGTCGCCCTGGTGATGACCTCCTTCTGGCACCTGCCGCTGTGGCTCGGCATCGTCGCCGCGGTGATCGGGGGCGGGCTGTTCGGCTGGGCGATGGATGCCGCGCTCTGGCGCCCTCTCCGCCACCGTGGCCTCGGCATCGTCCAGCTGATGATCGTCAGCATCGGCCTGTCGCTGGCGTTGCGCTACGTGTTCCAGTACTTCATCGGCGGTGCGACCCGTCAGCTGCCGGGCGCGAGCCCCCAGCCGATCCGGTTCGGCCCCGTCGCGCTGTCCTACATCGACCTGATAGGCATCGGCGTCAGCGTCGCCGTCATCCTCGGTGTGGCGTACTTCCTCACCCGCACCCGCATCGGCAAGGCCACCAGAGCCATCTCCGACAACCCGCAGCTCGCGGCGGCGTCGGGCATCGACGTCGACCGGGTCATCCGCTACGTCTGGATCCTGTCCGGCGTGCTGGCGGCGGTCTCCGGCATCCTGTGGGCGTACTTCCGCCCCGGCGTGAAGTGGGACATGGGCGGGCAGATGCTGCTGCTGATCTTCGCCGCCATCACCCTCGGCGGCCTGGGCACCGCGTTCGGCGCCCTGCTGGGCTCGCTCATCGTCGGCATCGCGGTCGAGGTCTCGACCCTCTGGATCCCGTCCGACCTGAAGTACGCGAGCGCGCTCGTCGTCCTCATCATCATCCTGCTCGTCAGGCCACAGGGACTGCTCGGACGCAGGGAAAGGCTGGGCTGATCGCCATGGACTTCGGAACCATCTTCTCCAACACCGCCGTCTACCTGTTCAGCCCGGTCACCCTGGCGTACGCCCTCGCCGCGACCGGCCTGGCCGTGCACTTCGGGTACGCCGGCCTGCTGAACTTCGGCATGGCGGCGTTCATGGCGCTCGGCGGCTACGGCTACGCGATCTCGGTACTCACGTTCGGCGCGCCCTGGTGGGTCGGCATGCTCATCGGGCTCGCCGCCGGCGCCCTGTTCGCAGTGCTGCTCGGCATCCCGACCCTTCGATTGCGCGCGGACTACCTCGCGATCGCGACCATCGCGGCCGGCGAGATCGTGCGGCTGCTGTTCACCACGCAGCTGTTCGACGAGTGGACGAACTCCGCCGACGGCCTCGCCCAGTACAACGGCGGCTTCCGCGACGCCAATCCGTTCCCGCAGGGCACCTACGGCTTCGGGCCGTGGACGTACAACGCCAACGACCTGTGGAACCGGGTGTTCGGGCTCATCGTGCTCGTCGTCGCGGTCCTGCTGGTGTGGGCGCTGATGCGCAGCCCGTGGGGGCGAGTGCTCAAGGGCATCCGCGAGGACGAGGACGCGGTGCGGTCGCTCGGCAAGAACGTGTTCGCGTACAAGATGCAGGCGCTGATCGTGGGCGGCGTCATCGGCGCCGCCGGCGGCATCGTCTTCGTACTGCCCAGTGCCGTGGTGCCGAGCAGCTACACCACGTCGCTGACGTTCTTCCTGTGGACGATCCTGCTGCTCGGCGGCGCCGCGACCGTCCTCGGACCCACGCTGGGCGCCGTGCTGTTCTGGCTGGTGTTCGCGTTCATGGCCAACCTGCTGCCCCAGATGGCCAAGGCCGGATACCTGCCGATGTCCGACAGCCAGGCGGCCACCCTGGTCAACATCTTCATCGGCATCGCGCTGATGCTTCTCGTGATCTTCCGCCCGCAGGGCATCCTCGGCGACAAGAGGGAGATGACCTTTGTCAAGTGAGAACACCCCGACCGGCAGCATCCGCCGGCCGAAGACGACCGGGCTGGCGAAGGGACCCGCCGCCCCTGGCGTGGCCAAAGTCGACCCGATCCTCGTGATCGACGGTGTCGAGCGCCGCTTCGGCGGTCTCACCGCGGTCGACGTCGACCACCTCGAGATCCCGCGCGGCGCGATCACCGCACTGATCGGCCCGAACGGCGCCGGCAAGACCACGCTGTTCAACCTGCTGTGCGGGTTCGACCGCCCCAACAGCGGAACGTGGAGCTTCGACGGCACCGAGCTGGCCGGCATCCCCTCGTTCAAGGTGGCCCGGATGGGTCAGGTGCGCACCTTCCAGCTGACCAAGTCGCTGTCGCTGCTCACCGTGCTGGAGAACATGAAGCTCGGCGCGAAGGACCAGCTCGGCGAGAAGTTCTGGCCCAGCCTGTTCCCGTTCCTGTGGCGCAAGCGGGAGGCCGCGATCGAGGAGCGCGCCCGCGAGCTGCTCACGCGGTTCAAGCTCGACGCCAAGGAGAAGGACTTCGCGGCGTCGCTGTCCGGCGGCCAGCGCAAGCTGCTCGAGATGGCGCGCGCGCTGATGAGCGAGCCCACCCTGGTGATGCTCGACGAGCCGATGGCCGGCGTGAACCCGGCGCTGACGCAGTCGCTGCTGGATCACATCCTGGACCTCAAGGACCTGGGCATGACGGTGCTGTTCGTCGAACACGATATGCACATGGTGCGTCACATCGCGGACTGGGTCGTGGTGATGGCCGAGGGCCGCGTCGTCGCCGAGGGTCCCGCCGAGGAGGTCATGGACGATCCGGCCGTGGTCGACGCGTACCTCGGCGCGCACCAGGACGTCGACCTGGGTGCGGTCACCGGGCGACTGCCGGTGATCGAGGACGCTGACGCGCGTCGACTGCGCGAGAAGATCGAGACCGAGGCCGAGGCCGAGCTCGAGAGTCCGAAGGAGGACGAATCATGACGGATGCCGCTTCGCCGGCCAGGTCCGACCACGAGGTCGTGGTCGAGCTGACCGACGTGCACGCCGGTTACCTGCCCGGAGTCAACATCCTCAACGGTGCGAACCTCGTCGCCCGCAAGGGCGAGCTGATCGGCATCATCGGCCCGAACGGGGCCGGCAAGTCGACGCTGCTGAAGGCGATCTTCGGCCTGGTCAATGTCCGCAGCGGCGAGATCACCGTGAACGGCCACAGCATCGTTGGGCTGAAGGCCGACAAGCTGGTCCGCCGTGGCGTCGCGTTCGTGCCGCAGACCAACAACGTGTTCCCGTCGTTGACGATCGCCGAGAACCTGCAGATGGGCCTGTACCAGAACCCGAAGATCTATGACGAGCGGCTGGAGTTCGTCACCGGCATCTTCGCCGAACTCGGCAAACGTCTCAACCAGCGCGCGGGCTCACTGTCGGGCGGCGAGCGCCAGATGGTGGCGATGTCGCGCGCGCTGATGATGGACCCGTCGGTGCTGCTGCTCGACGAGCCGTCCGCGGGCCTCTCGCCCGTCCGTCAGGACGACGCGTTCATCCGCGTCTCCGACATCAACAAGGCGGGCGTGACGACCATCATGGTGGAGCAGAACGCCCGCCGCTGCCTGCAGATCTGCGACCGCGGGTACGTGCTCGACCAGGGCAGGGACGCATACGAGGGCAGCGGGCGCGATCTGCTGAACGATCCGAAGGTGATCGGGCTCTACCTCGGCACGCTCGGCACCGACGCCGCCTGATCGCTCCGCGCATACGACGAGGGCCTCCGGATGCAGCATCCGGAGGCCCTCGCTGTGAGTCGGATCAGTTGATCCGCTCGTAGGTGTTGTCGGCGCCGTACTGGAAGACGCCGATGGCGGCACCCTTCGGGTCGCCGTTCTCGTCGAACGTGATGTCGCCGGAGTAGCCGTCGTAGTCGGCGACGTCCCCGTTGTTGATGATCTCCGCGCACTCCTTGAAGCTGGTGCACTTCTCACCGTCGCCGGAGCCGCCCGAGACCTCCTGCATCTTCTCGGCGATGTCGACACCCTCGGTGGAGCCTGCCGCGAGCGACGCGAGCGCCATCAGCACGACCGCGTCGTATGCCTCGGCCGCGTAGGTGAAGTCCTCGACCTCGCTGTTGCCCTCGCCGGTCCAGTACGCCTGGAGACGGTCGGTGAAGTCGTCCTCGAGTGCGGGACCGGGCTTGGTGCCCTTCGCGCCCTCGAGCTTGACCGCCGGCAGTTCCGTGTCGTACGTGTTCGACAGGTTGCCGTCGACCAGGTAGAACTTGCTCGGGTCGAAGCCGGCGTTCACCAACAGCGGCGCGATCGTCTTGAACTCGTCGTAGGAGACCACCGCGATCGCGTCGGGGTTGGCCGCCATGACCTCGGAGACCTGCGCGTCGAACTGCGCGTCACCGATGTTGAAGGACGCGTCGGCGACGACCTCACCGCCGGTGCCCTCGAACGTCGTCTTGATGGCATCGAACAGGCCGGTGCCGTAGGCGTTGTTCTGGTAGATGATGCCGAGCGACTTGTGGCCGTCCTCGGCGATCACGCTTCCCAGGACCTCGCCCTGCAGCAGGTCGCTCGGTGCGGTGCGGAAGTACAGGCCGTTGTCATCCCACTCGGTGAAGTCCGGCGAGGTGTTCGACGGCGAGATGGTGATGATGCCGGCGCCGATGTTGCCATCCAGGATCAGCTTGGACACGGCAGAGGACGCGGCGCCGACGATGCCGGCCACACCCTCGCTCTGCAGCTTCGTGATCGAGGTCTCGTACGCCTTGGTGTCAGTGTCGCCCTCGTCCTCGCTGGTCATCTCGATCGTGACGCCCGCCTCGGCCTCGTTGATCTCCTGCACGGCCAGGCCGACGCCCGACTCCATGGGCGGACCGAGGAAGGCCAGCGAACCGGTCTGCGGAAGCAGCGATCCGAGCTTCAGCGTCAGGTCGGCCGCTGGCTTGTTGTCGCCGTCTCCGCTCGGCTCTTCGGACGGCGTGCTGCTGCAGCCGGCGATGACGAGTGCGGAGACGCCGATCATCGCCGCCGCGGAGAAGATCCTCGCGGGTCGCGAGCCCCTCAATGCGTTCATGTTGCTCCCTTGCCTGAATGAACGTGGGTCCCGGTGTCGGGTGGTTCTTACCCTATGCGCTGGACTGCATACAGGCTCGCCCATTCTGTCTCGGTCGCCTAACGATCGAGCCGCGCGGCGTCGGCATCGGGTGGCGGCTCAGATCAGCTCGGCGGGCTTGTCGTGCGAGGCCGGCTTCTGGTGTTCGGCGACGGCCCGGCGGTGCCGCTCGCGGCGGGAGGCGAGCAGGATGTCCACGACGAAGACGGCGATCGCCACCCACACGATGAAGAACCCCGCCCACCGCTCCGGCGGCATCGGCTCGCCGCGCACCCCGGCGCCGATGACGAACTGCATCACCGGGGTGATGAACTGCAGGATGCCGACTGCGGCGAGGCTGATGCGGCGCGTGCCCGCCGCGAACAGCAGCAGCGGCACGGCGGTGGCGACGCCCGCGAAGGCCAGCAGGGCCGCGTGCAGGACGCCCTCCCCGCCGAACGTGATGCCGGTGTCCTGCTCGACGAGGACCAGTTGCACCACGGCGATCGGGATGAGCCAGAACGACTCGAGCGTCAGCCCGCTGACAGCGTCGACCGCCGGTCCGATCTTCTTCTTCACCAGTCCGTAGAGCCCGAAGGATGCTGTGAGGGTGAGCGCGATCCACGGGACGGTTCCGAGCGCCGCGACGATGACGATCACGGCGAGCGCCGCGATCGAGATCGCAGCCCACTGCAGCCTGCGGATCCGCTCCCGCAGCACGAACACGCCCAGCAGCACCGTGGTGATCGGGTTGATGAAGTAACCCAGGCTGGTCTCGACGATGTGGTCGCTGAGGGCGGCCAGCACGAAGACCTGCCAGTTGACGTAGATCAGCACGCCCGCGAGGGCTGTGAGCGCCAGCAGTCGCGGCTGGCGGACGACGGTGAGCAGCGGACCCCATCCGCGCGTGATCGCGAGCAGCAGCATGCAGAACACCAACGACAGCAGCACCCGCCAGGCGACGAGCTCCCACGGTCCGGTCGGCGTGAGCAGCAGGAAGTACAGCGGCAGGACGCCCCAGATGAGGTACGCGCCGATCGTGTAGGCCACACCGGCGCCGTTGTCGGCGCGCCGCGGCGCGTAGGTGATCACTGAACAACCCTAATCCGGCGTGGTGAGTCGACAGTGCCGGAAGGCGGAACGCGTCCCGGGTCATCGCAACGGCAACAACGCCTCCTGTCGGTAACCGGTGATCACTCTTACCCGACCTCGGAAGCGTTCGTTGAGTGCTGCGGTGGGTGCGTCGATGAGCAGGCCACGCCCCGCGAACGACGCGAGCTTGCGCGGCGAGGAGACGACCAGGAGGTCCTCGCGATGAAGGTGCTGCAGAAGCGACTCGTCGATCTGCTGGTTGCCACGGCCCAGCAGCACGCCCTGCCCGCCTATCGGTGAGAGCAGCACCTGGAAGCGTCGGGCCCCCACTGCGCGACGAAGACCAGCGGCATCCAGGTTCTCACCCGAGATCCTGCCGTCTTCGAGCACGTCCACGCCGAGAAGACTGGCCTGCACTCCCAACTGAGCGGCGACCTCCCGCACCGTGGTTCCGGGACCGAGCAGGCAGGGGACGCCGGGTGCCAGTCGCTCGGCGACCTCGCGTGCGATACCCCCGAGTGACGACGGATCGGCTGTTGAGCCGACTTTGCCGCGTTGAATCGCCTCCGGGGCTTCCGGTACCCGGAGATATCCATAGAGCCGTGCGCCGAGGACACCTCGGCGACGCGCCTCCTCATCGATGTCGACCACCTCCGCCAATGTCTCGCCTGTGGTTCCCGCCAGGAGACCGGACAACAACGGTCCGGCGTGCTCTGGCGTCACGGCGTAGACGCCCGAATGCATCTTCACGCCGGACGGGATGCCGAGCACGAGTGTTTCCGTTCCCACCGCCTCGCACACGTCCCGTGCTGTCCCGTCACCGCCGGCGAACAGGAGCACCTCGACACCGGCGTCCCGCAGGATCATCGCCAGGCGACGAGTGTCATCGGCCGTCGTGTGTTCGGACGCCCGATGCACCACGGTGTGGGGGATGCCCGCCCTGCGGCACGCCTCCTCGCCCATGGCGCCACCACCGGTGAGGACGTGGACCTCTGGTGTCAGTGCTACAACCGCACGGAGAGCACGCTCCGCACGTGCACCTGAGCGAGGACGGGCGCCGCGTGCCAGGGCCTGCTGTTGCACGTCCTCACCGTCGCTGCCGGCGAGTGCGGCCTCGCCGCCGATCCCCGCGACCGGGTTGACGATGAGGCCGCACACCCCGGTCATCTGTGGAACAGCTTCTCGCGCCGCTCACGCACCGGCGCGTCCTCGGCCGCCTGCCAATGCTGCGGAACCGTCGGACCGATGCCCAGGTACTTGCGCCGGTACGCGCGCCATGACGTGGCCCAGGTCTCGGGGTCGGTCACGGGATCCGGATCGACGTGGTGGATGCTCGACCGATGCGGGGCCGACCGGATGAAGTCGGGGTCTTCACGCGCCTCCGCCGCGACGGTGTGCAACGCGTCGATGTACTCGTCGAGCTCCCGCCGGGAATACGCCTCGGTGGGCTCGATCGTGGTGGGGTCGGGGACGACGTACGGGTGGTGGCTGGTCCACAGGTGCATGCCGAAGTCGGCCAGGCGTTGTCCCAATTCCCCCGAGCTGACGCCCGTGTCGCGGGCGAGTTCCGCCCAGCTGTAACGCACCTGCTCGATCGGAGGCGGCGCGCCTTCGAGATACGCCGCCTCGACGCCTTCCGCCGCCGTGAGCCGCGCCATGACGTAGTTGTTGTTGATCACGGCGATTTCGGCGACCTCGCGCAGCCCCTCAGGTCCCAGTGCCCTGATCCAGGCGTACGCGCGGATCAGGTTGGGGATCACACCCCAGAACGGGCGGATGGGAGCGGTGCTGAGCGGCCCGCGGTCCCGCAGGACGTACTCGCCGCCGTCGAGCACGACCCGCGGACCGGGCAGGAAGGGTTCGAGTTCGGCTGTGGCGCCGATCGCACCGGCGGCTGGGCCGCCGCAGGCGTGCGGTGTCGAGAACGTCTTGTGCAGGTTGAAGTGGCACAGGTCGAACCCGGCCTCACGGGCGCGGGTGATACCCAGGATGCCGTTGGCGTTGGCTTGGTCGTAGACGCAGAGCGCGCCGACTTCGTGAGCCATCTGGACGATCTCGGCGATGTGCGGGTTGAAGATCCCGGTGTCCTCGGGATTGGTGATCATAAGCGCAGCCGTGCGCTCAGACAGCGATGCCCGCAATGTCCCGACGTCGATCAGCCCGTCCTCCCCCGGATAGAGGGTGATCACCCGGTAGCCGGCGGTCTTCGCCGCAGCGGCGTTCGAGGGGTGCGAGAAGATGGTCGTGACCACCTCGTCGCGGGTCTCCCCCGCTCCGCGGCTCGCATGGTACGCGCGCACGATCTGCACATTCCCCCAGATAGCGGCGGACCCGGCCCCCGCCTGGAGGGATATCGCATCCATCCCCGACACCGCGCGGATGCAGCTCTCGAGGTCATGGATGATCTGCAGCGTCCCTTGCACGGTGGACGAATGCTGCAGGGGGTGCGTCTCCACGCTCTGCGGCGACCCGGCGAACTCCTCGTTGATCTTCGGGCTGTACTTCATCGTGCACGTGCCCTGACCGATGTCGACATTGAGGTCGGCGCCGAGCGTCTCCTGAGACAGCCGCAGGAAGTGCCGCAGCACCTGCGCCTGCCCGATCTCGGGCAGACTGCTGACGTCGTCGCGCCGCACGCCGGACTCCGGCGAGTTCCGTAACGCTGCCTCCACGGCATCGTCCGGCCTCGGGACGTGGATTCCGCGCTCGCCCGGCGAACCGAGACCGAAGATCAGCGGCTCGCTCCACCGCGCAGCGTGGTAGTCGCGCTGCGCGGTGGGACGCGAGCCGTCGGCGGCGACGAGAAGGGTTCGGGTCAATGCATCCGTCATCGGAGTACCTCCTGCAGTGCGAGTGCGAGCCTGTCGATGTCGGCAGCGGTGTGCATCTCGGTGACGGCGACGAGCACCACCTGTCCGAGTTCGGGGAACTCCCGAGTCAGTGGCACGCCACCGAAGATGCCGCGCCCGCGGAGGTCTGCGAGGATGTCCGCGGCGTCCCGCCCGGTGAACCGCACACCGAACTCGCGCCAGTGCGCCGCGTCCGCTGCCACCACCTCTACGCCATCGACCGCGCGTAGTCGTTCAATCGCGTAGCGGGTGGTCGCCGCCACGTAGTCGCCGATCTCCCGGAGACCCTGAGGACCGAGGAGCGAGAGGTAGACGCCGGCCGTGATGCCCCACAGTGCTGCAGCCGTGCCTACCCACTCGATTCCGTCCTCCCGCATGGCGAGCGACGTGCGTTCGTAGGCGACGTCGGTGAATCCGAGTTCGCCGTCGACGGAGGTGGGAGCGAGGCCGAACAGGCGGGAGGGGAACTCGTAGACGAACGCCTCCTCATCGTGCGTGGCGATGAATCCGCCGTGAGCGCCGCCGAAATGCATCCCGAGGCCGAGCGACTGGATGTCTCCGCACAGGATGTCGGCGCCGTATCGCGCCGGGCTTGCGATGAACCCCAACGCGAGCGGCTCCACACCGCAGATCAGAAGTGCCCCCCGCTCGTGCGCCAGGGAGGCGATCTCCGCAATCTCGGTCTCGATGACGCCGATGGCATTCGGCGTCTCGATGTAGATCGCGGCCGTGGAGTCGTCCAACATTTCCCGCACGGCTGCCAGGTCAGTGCGACCGGTGGACCGGTCGAGTGGAACGGACTCGGTCTCCGCGACGCCGGCGAGGTACGAGTCCACCTTTCGCCGCTTGTCGGCCAGCATCGCCTCGGTGACGAGCACGCGGGAGCGGCCGGTCATCCGCAGTGCCATCCGTAGCGAGGTCGCCGCGGCCTGGTAGCCGTCATAGTTCGGGACGTTCACGACGTCCATCTCCACGAGCTCCGCCATCAGGCTGGTGTACTCGAAGATGGCCTGCCATTTGCCGTGGTCCTCGTACGGCTCTCCGGCGTAGGCGGTCAGGAACTCGGCTCTGGAGTTGATCTCACCGCATACCGATGGGACGTGGTGGTGGTAGCACCCGGCCCCGAGGAACGACAGCGCACGAGAGACCGGCACGTTCTGGTCGAGCAGCCCTGTCATGTGGCGCCGCAGCTCCACCTCTGACGAGAGAGCGGGCGGGATGTCGAGGGGTGCGTTCAAGCGCAGTGCGGCAGGGATCGACGCGTACAGGTCTTCGACATCATCCACGCCGATGGCCTCGAGCATCTGTGCCTTGGCCATGGGGGCGGAGTTCGGGATATAGGGATGCGCATCCGGCGCGTCTTCGCGCATGTGCTCCTCCTTGGTCTGGTTGTCCCAAGACTAGAAAGGGAACCAGACCGTGGCAGCGTCCAACATGTACATCTTGCGTCGGGGGAGCGCCGATGTGGAGAGTCCTGATTGTTTGCGACCGGCTCCCGGGTGAGACAAGGTGAGGGAATGGTTCCTCTTCATTCGCTGCTCGTGCTCCCTGGTCTCGGGCTGCGGCTCGTGGTCGGCGTCGACTCCCCGGAAGTGGAGATCCGCTGGGCGCATGTCAGCGAGCTCAACGACCCCACGCCTTGGCTCGAGGGCGGCGAGCTGTTGCTGACCACGGGACTCAGCGCGTCGTGGGAGGGCGAGGACGCGTTGCGGTACTGTCAGCGGCTCGTCGATCGCGGTGTCGTGGCGCTCGGTGTCAGCACAGGCTCGGACCTCACCCACCAGGCCATTCCCGCAGACCTGCTCTCGGCCGCGGAGCGCACGGGACTGCGCCTCGTGCACGTACCGCATCTGACGCCGCTTCAGGCGGTAGTGCGCGCGGTGGCCGACGAGATCAGTTCCGCCAGCGAACGACCGTTGCGGTCACAGGTGGAACTGCAGCAGAAGCTGATGCTGGAAGCGGCGTCCGGGAGCGGGCTCAGCGGAGCGACCGAACGCATCCGCACGGCCAGCGGTCTCTGGGTCTCGGTGCACGATGCACGGCTCCGCAAGCTGGCAGGGCCCGCCGACTCCGTGCTGGGCGAAGAGCTCAGGCGTCGCATCCGGCGCCAGCTGATGCGGGACAGGCAGGGCTCGATCTCGATCCAGGAGGATGCCGACCGCTCGGCCTTCATACTCCCGCTGGTTGGCGATGGCCGGGTACGCGGTTATGCGGTCGCCACGAAGGACGCTCCTTTCACCGTCGAAGAGCGGTCTCTGCTGAAGGTCGCGGCTCCCATCCTCGGCCTGCTCCTCGATCTCAGGGAGGCAGCGGAGAGTCCGCTGCGCCAGGCCCGGGGCGCGGCGGCCGCATCCCTGATCAGCGCCCGTGAGGGAGCGGAGCACCTGCAGCAGATGCTTCGTGCGGCGAGGCTGGCACCCAGCCGCACTCAAGTCGCGCGGGTTCGCACCCGTTCCGTCGCCCAGCGACGGGCGCTGATGGCGGGTCTCATCGAACTCGCTGACGACGCTCTCGCACTCAACGACCAGGATCAGACGGCACTCGTGCTCTGCGACCCTGTGCCGGATCTGCCGGAGCGCTTCCTGGCGTTGGCTGAAGAGATCGAGCTCGAGGACGTGGGCTTGGGTGAGCCGGGTTCGATCGAGCGGACGCCGGAGAGCCACATCGAGGCCATGCGTGCACAAGGCGCGGCGCGGATGATGGGTATGCGCGTCGCCACCGCCCCGCAGCAAGGGTGTCAGTTGAGCCGGATCCTCTCTGACGCGGAGCGGCTGGCCGAGTTCTCCCGCAGCGTCCTCGCCCCGCTGGAGAGCCACGACCGTGACAACCCGCGGCTCGAACTGCTGCCGACGCTTCGGGCGTACTTCGATGCGATCGCCAGTATCGAGACAGCGGCGGGCGTACTCGGCATCCACCGGCACACGATGCGCGCACGGCTCCGGAAGATCGGCGAGGTCAGCGGATACGACCTGACTCAGCCGGGCCAGTATCTCGAACTGTGGCTCGCTGTCGAGCTGCGGGGCCGTCTGCCGGGCTGAACCCAGCCCGCCATCGGGCTGTCCACGATGGACAGGGCGAACCGCCGGATCGTCCGATCCGGACATTCCGCTTCGCAGGGGAGCCCGGGTAGCCTGCCGCGGAAGCCGCCGCAAGCCGGCATGGAGGGAGCGCCGTGGACTGGGATCGGGTATACCAGGTCGGGATCGTTGTGGCGGACATCGGGCGCGCCGCAGCGCATTACGCCCTAGCGGGAATAGGGCCGTTCGAGGCCGGTCCGTCCGAGAACGTGACGGCGCGGCGCGTGCACGGCGCGCCGTCGGATGCGGTGGTGCGCGGCGCCTGTGCACAGATGGGGCCGATCGAGCTGGAGCTGCTCCAGCCGGTCAGCGGCGCGAGCGTGCAGGCGGAGGCGTTGGCTGAGCGCGGGGAGCACACGTTGCACATCTGCGCCTACACCGACGACTTGGATGCCGACATCGCGGAGATGGCGGAGGCCGGATTCCCCGTCATCTCGGAGGGCACCCTTGCCGACGGCGGGCGTTTCGCATACTTCGACACCCGCGCCATCGGCGGACTCGTCCTCGAGCGTCATCAGCTCCCGCGGTGAGCGCCTGCCAGCGCACGTAGACGTGGCGCGAGTTGCGTCTGGAACTGCGCCATGAAGCGCCGCTGATCGTTGCCCGGAGCGTGGAAGACGAGGTGATCGAACCCGGCTTCGACGTACTCCATGATGCGTGCGACCGCGTCGTCAGGGTCTGCGCTGACGATCCAACGCGATGCGATTCGCTCGATCGGGAGCGCATCCGCGGCGCGCTCCATCTCCAGGGGGTCGGTGATGTCGTGCTTCTGCTCCTTCGACAGCGACAGCGGTGACCAGAATCGGGTGTTCTCGTACGCCTCGTCGATCGTGTCGGCGAATGAGAGTTTGATCTCGATCATCCTGTCGATGGACCCGGACTCGCGGCGTGACAGCGCCGCGCCCTCGGCGACCGCCGGCAGCAACTGCTCGGTGTACAGCTCCATTCCTTTGCCGGATGTGCAGATGAACCCGTCGCCGGCCCGGCCGGCGTAGCGCGCCACCGTCGGACCGCCCGCGGCGATGTACACCGGGATGGGTCGATCGGGGCGGTCGTAGATGCTGGCGTCGTGTGTCGAGTAATACTCGCCGTCGAAGGTCACCCGTTCCTCGCGCCAAAGCGCACGCATGAGCCGCACCGCTTCGCGCAGCCGCGCGAAGCGCTCGCGGAACTCCGGCCAGGTCTGGGCGCCTGGGCCCTGAAACCCGGTGGCGATCTCGTTCAGCGCCTCCCCCGAACCGACGCCGAGGAAGACGCGCTCAGGGTAGAGGCAGCCCAGCGTCGCGAACGCCTGAGCGAGCACGGCGGGGTTGTAGCGGAACGTCGGGGTCATCACCGAAGTGCCGAGCAGGATCCGCTCGGTCCTCTCGCCCGCCGCGGTGAGCCAGGAAAGCGCGAAGGGCGCATGCCCCCCGTTGTGCCGCCACGGTTGGAAGTGGTCGCTGACGGTGGCGGAATCGAATCCGTGGGCTTCGGCCTCCACTGCGAGCTCGACCAGTTCCCGGGGACCGAACTGCTCCGCCGACGCCTTGTACCCGAATCTCAATGCCATGTCATGTCTCCGCTCTCGTCATGCCACCGGGCTCGATCACCGCTCGCATCCGCGGCAGCACCTCCGCCACCACCGACTCGAGCTGGTCGGCCTCGTCGTACACCGGATTCAGGATGAGCAGGTCCGGACGTCCGGCCGCGACGAGCTCGTCGAGCGCCGCGGCGCACTGCTGGGGATTCCCGAACACCGCCACCTCCGCCGCGAGTTCCTGGGGCTCGCGAATCGTTCCCCAGTGTGCTGCGAACCAGTCGACGATGCGCGATCTGGCCCGGCCCGTGTCGTCTTCGACCGCCAGGTATACCTTCTTAGCGATGGTGAAGCCGTCGCGGTCGGCGCCGAGTTGGCGCAACCGCCGTGCCGCTCTCGCGAAGGACGCCGGTGAGCTGCCGCCCGCGCCGACCCACCCGCTGCCACGGCGTGCGGCGCGCGCCAGCGCTCCGGGCGATGCGCCTCCGAACCACAGCGGCGGGTGAGGCCGCTGCAGAGTCGAGGGACTCATCCGCGCGCCGTCCAGCTGTCGCTCGGTGTCGGCGTAGTGGACGGGTTCGCTCGACCACAACGCCGTCATGAGATCCAGCATCGCGTCCAGCCGCTGACCTCGGTGGCGGTGATCGACACCGGACGCGTCGAACAGCTGGGGCATGTCCCCGATACCGAATCCGGCGATGAGCCGACCTTCGCTGAGACGGTCAAGACTGCCCAGCTGCTTCGCGAGGACGATCGGGTTGCGAGCGGGGGCGATCACTGCTGCGGTGCCGAGACGCACTCGCCGCGTGACCGCTGACACGAACGCGAGATTGATGAGCGGTTCGATACTGGAATCCACGCCGAGCAGCTGCTCCTGCACCCACAGGCTGTCGAGTCCCAGTTCCTCGGCTCGGCATGCGAACCGCTCGGTGAACCCCGCGAAGCCCGGCTCACCGGCACTGCTCTGCGGGAGCGCGACGCCGATGCGCATCTCAGTCCCCGTCGCTCTGGCAGGACCGGATGAAGGCGAGCACGCCGTCCAGGTCGCCACCGGAGTCGAAGGCGATCTCCGTGATGCCGGCGTCCGAGAACGCCTCCACCGTGCGCCGACACTCGTCGGGTGTTCCTGCGACGCAGTACTGATCGACCAGCTCGTCGGGAATCAGCTCGTCGAGGGGGCGCCCTGCGTCGAACTCGGTGCGGATCCGCTTCATCCGTTCCTCATCGAGATCGCTCCAGTCCAGGAAGAGCCGCGACAGGAAGGCGACCTGTGACCACCTCGCGATGAAGTACCCGAGAACTCCCCGCATGCGCGACCGCGCCCGCGCGCCGTCGGCGTCGACCGCGATGGGGATGTAGGCCACCACGGGCACCGCTTCCCTGCCGGCATCCCGCGCCGCCGCTTGCACCTCCTGCGCTGCCCACCGTGCGTGCTCCTGCGAGCACATCATCGTCAGCACCGCACCGTCCATGCGCCTGCCCGCCTGCGCGAGTGCCTTGGGGCCGACGGCGGCGACGTACACCGGCGGAACCTCCATATGCTCCGCCGGGGACAGCCGCAGCCCATTCGCCGAGTGCAGCACCCCCTGTTGTGTCAGTGCGTCGCCGCTCAGCAGAGTGCGCAACGCCGTCACCGCCTCGTCGACGATCCGCAGCGGCGGCGAGGCGGGCTTGTCGATCAGCGCGCCGCGTTCGGCCACGCCGGCACCGAGTCCGACGATCACCCGTCCATGCCCGAGTTCGCAGAGGCTGCGGATGTCCATGGCGAGCGATGCCGGATGCCGGTGCTGCGACGCGAGCACGCCGAACGCGATTTCGATGTCGCGTGTCCGTGCCAGTGCCGCTGCCGCCGTCGGCATCGCCCCCCGGTGGAACAGGTCCTCCGACAGCCAGGCCCGCCGCACTCCTGCCGCCTCGGCGCGCACCACGTCATCGACCACGCGGGCAGCATCGCCGTGGTTGGAGAGCTGGATGCTCAGCGCGGGCAGTGTCATCGCCTCAACGGACCTCGAGCAGCTCGTCGCGGGGAATCGACGACAGCATCTCCGGAGCGTCGTCGGTGACGATGACGTGCTCCTCGAGGGCGAAGACGCCGAGTCCGCTGGGGTCGTAGAGCCACGGCTCGACCGAGAGCACCATGCCCTCCTGGAGGACTTCGTCGTTGTAGGGCGTCAGCATGATGGGCTCGTGCAGGTCCATCCCGATGCCGTGTCCTATCATGTCGAGCGTCGGCAGTCCGGACTCTTCGATGATCCGTGCGGCGGCGAAGAACACCTCCTTGGCTGGCACGCCGGGGCGGCACATCGACACGGCGGCGTCCTGAGCGCGGACCGTGATGTCATACACCTCGTGGTGCCGGTCGGTCGCCTTGCCCAGCAGGGTGGTGTACGCCACGTCGGTGCCGTACTGGCCGTACTTGGCGCCGGTATCGATGATGAGCAGGTCGCCTTCCTCGAAGGGCCGGGCCTGCGGCAGCGAGTCGCTGCAGTGGTACCGGTCGCTACCCGCGCGGATGTTGCGGAACGAGGTGTCATCACCGCCACGCTTCATGATCTCGAAAGCGATGCGGTTGCCGATCTCGCGTTCGGTCTGCCCGAGCGCCAGATCGTCGCGCACCGCGGTGATCGCCTCGTCGGTGATCCTGGTCAGCCATCGCATGCGATCCAGCTCGCGCGGAGACTTGATCATCCGCACACCCCAGATCACACGGGCGGCGCTGCGCATCTCGCCGGAGACGAGCTGTTCGGTGACGTACAGCAGGTCGTCGAGGTTCCAGCCTGGCGACATGTGCGTGCCGCGCTCGAAACCAACGACTGCCGTCCGTCCGCCGAGCCGGTGTACGGCTTCGACGAGGACCCGGCCGAAGTCGCGAGGCGCTGCATGCGGTTCGGGGAAGATGGCGAGCTCGTCCACCCACGACGTCGACCACGCCGTGCCCGAGAAGAATCGCGGGATCAGCAGCACCGGATCCTTCGAACGGTGCAGCAGGAGGGCGCCGGTCGGGAACGACTTGGAATTCCAGTGTCCATTCTGGAACCCGGAGAAGTACTCGACGTTCTCCCCCGACGTGATCACGACGACGTCCAGCCCGTCTTCACGCATGATCTCCTGCGCTCGGCGGACTCGTGACTCGTACTCGTCACGCGGGAAGTCTTCCCAGTTCAGCCGGTACGCTTCGGGAAATCCCATCTCTTCCTGCTTCCTCTTCTTCGAGCTTCCTGATGGTCGCGCCGGGGCGCCGTTACTGAGATCCGGGTCATTCACGGATGAACTCCCGATCGGCAAGGTCGACCTTCTCGACGAACTCGTTGGTGTAGTTCTTCGTGGGGTCCGTCTCAGGAAGCTCGCCCAGCGTCGTGAGCATCTCCGCCTGGAGGGCCCAGGCCTCCTCGTTGTGCAGGCCCAGCCCGTTCTCGTCCGTCCACTCCGTGGCGAGGAAGCGGCTGTCCATCTCGAAGGTGGCGGCCAGGGATTCGGCGTTCACGTTCGCGTACATGCCGGCCATCGCCTCGGCGGTCCCCTTCGGGTCTTCCAGAGCCGCCTTCAGACCTTTGAGGGACGCACGCACGAAGCGCTCGACGAGGTCCGGATCCTTCTCGATCAATTCGGGCGTGGTGAACAGGACGGTCGACGGGGTGATGTAGCCGGCATCCGAAACGGTAAGGATGTTCACCTCGTCTTTGAGGTCGGGCAAGCCGGCGAGGTTGCCGAGGAACGTTCCGGCCGCGTCCACCTGCCCTTCGGAGAGGGCTGCGAACTGGGCGCCGGGGCTGAGATTGATGAAGTCAATCTCGTTCTTGTCGATTCCGGCGAGTTGGAGGGCCGCCAGCGTGGCGAGGTGTCCCGACGAGGTCACCGAGCCGCCGATGGACTTGCCGCGCAGGTCCTCCCATGTCTCGATCCCCGAGTCCTTCAGGGCGATGACGGCGTTCGGGTTCTCCTGGTACTGCTGCATCACCGAGACCATGTCGATACCCTTGGTCTGCGCCGAGAGCAGGTGCGAGGCCTCGCCCGTGCCGAACATCACTTCTCCGTTCGCGACCAGCTGCACGGCGGTTGCACCTCCGTTGCCGGGCTGGTCGACCAGTTGGATGCCCTCCTCCTCATAGAAGCCGAGCGCCTTCGCCGCGGCGTACGGCAAGGTGATCTGGTCGGGAACCCAGGAGTGGCGGAGGGTGACGAGGTCGAGACCGTCCTCGCTTTTGGCCGCTTGGCCACCGCCCTGGTCGGCTGCGGCGCAGCCGCCGAGGGCGAGGGCGAGAGCAGCGGATGCTGCCGCGGCGCTGATCACACGGGACTTCGTTGTGCTGTGCATGAGGGGCTCCAAACGGGTGGGGTGGATGGTGCAGGGATGAGGTCAGCCGGATTCCCGGGCGAGTCGGGTGTTGGCCCGCGTGCCGACCATGAGGCGACCGAGAAGCCGGACGCCGAAGTAGAACAGCATTCCGATCGCGGAGATGAAGACGATGGCCGCGAACACCTCCGCGGTGTCGATACGGCTGTTGGCCATGAGGATCTGGTAGCCGAGTCCCGCTCTTGCCCCGATGAACTCGCCGACGATCGCACCGACGACGGCCAGCGACATGCCGACCTCGAGGCCGGCGAAGATCTCCGGAAGGCTGGAGGGCAGGTAGATCATGCGGAACTTCTGCCAACCGTTGGCCGACACGGAGTGCATCAGCTCGAGCAGGTTCACGTCGACGCCCTCGAAGCCCACCACCGTGTTGACCAGAACCGGGAAGAGGCAGATCAGCGCCGTGATCGCGATGATCGATGTCTCGCCGACGCCGAACCAGATGAGGAAGAGCGGAGCGAGAGCGACCTTCGGCACGGTCTGCAGGAAGACGACACCGGGATAGATGATGGTGCGCAGCGGCTTGGAGTAGAAAATGCCGAGGGCGAGCAGGAACCCGAGCAACGACCCGATGACGAAACCGATCACGATCTCACGAGCGGTGACGATGGTGTTCGACCACAGCGACGAGGAGTTCAGCTGCATGGACTGGATGATCATCGACGGGCCGGGCAGGATGAAGGCGCGCACCCACCCCAGCTGCGAGGCGATCTCCCAGAGGATGAAGAGCGCACCATAGAACAGCACTGCCGGCAGGCTGGTGAAGTGCCGCTTCCACGCGCCGCTCCGTGTGTTCGTCGCGATGATCGTCGCCGTACGCGGGCCGTCCGTGGCGATGGTGTCAGTCATGGGGTTCCAGCATCTGTCGGAGCTCATGGGAGAGCGCGATGAACGTCGGGTCTTCACGGTGGTCGGGCGTCCGGGGGCGGGGCAGCTGCACCCGCTCGTACTTCTGCACGACGGTGGGCCGCGGCCCCATCACCAGCACCTTGTCGGATAACAGAACCGCCTCATCGATGCTGTGTGTGACGAAGAGGATGGTTTTGCCCGCCTCCTCATGGATCCGGAGCAGTTCGAAGCCCATCCGGTCCCGTGTGATCAGGTCGAGAGCGCCGAACGGCTCGTCCATGATCAGCACGCCCGGGTCGTACGACAATGCGCGCGCAATCGCCACGCGCTGCTGCATGCCGCCGGAGATCTGATCGGGGCGGTGATCGGCGAAGTCCTCAAGACCGACGAGAGCGAGCAGTTCTCTGCCGCGGTCCTCCTTCGCCTTCTTCGACCAGCCGAGAACGTCCAGCGGCAGGGTGACGTTACGGAGCACCGAACGCCACTCCACCAGGGTGGGCCGCTGGAAGACGAATCCGAACTGCCGGGACGCGCGGGCTGCGGCCGGGGGCTGGTCATCGATGAGGATCTGGCCGGATGTGGGTGCAAGCAGGTCGCCGACCATTCGGACCACCGTGGTCTTCCCGCACCCCGATGGGCCGATCACGGACACGAAGCTGCCGGCTTCAATGCCGACGCTCACGGAATCCACGACCTGCATCGGTCCGGCCGCCGTGTGGAACGTCTTTGTGACGTCCCGCAGCGTCACTGCGGCGCCTCCTCCACCAGAGTTCATCAAAGAAACCTCTCCGTCGTTCGGATCGCCGCCCGTGCTCCGGGGAGATGGTCGACGATGACCGTTGTCTGAAAACTAGCCAGGCACTCCCGTAGCCCTCAATCGACAATTCGTACATTCCCGATCGTCCGCTGGACGCTTCGGAGCGTGAGGGGTGCAAACGGCTCCGATACTATCGACGCATCCCGTCGACGCTGCGGGACCAGCGGTCCTGATCTGGATCGTGCGCCGGACGCATCCCGTGACCTCGCCGACATCGGCGAGACCCAGCCTTGGGAACCACCGTGACCTCTCGCACCCTCCGCGCCGGCATCCCGGCTCTACTCCTGATCGTGTTTCTCGGCGGCTGCGCTCCCTCCCCGGGAGCCGCCCCTTCCTCGGAGCCCGGCGCCTCGACCGGCTTCCCCGTCCAACTGGAGAACTGCGGGACTGAGCTCGAGATCGCAGCACCGCCCGAGCGCGTGCTCGCCATCAAATCGACCTCAACCGAGATGCTGCTCGCCCTGGGGCTGGAGGACCGCATCGTCGCGACGGCTTTCCCCGACGGTCCCGTCCCCGAGCAGTGGCGTGAACGCGCCGACGGGCTCGTCGTGATCTCTGAACGCCTGCCCGGTCAAGAGAGTGTGCTCGAGCTCGCACCCGACTTCATCTATGCCGGGTGGGAGTCCAACGTCACCGCCGAGGGCGTGGGCGAGCGCGACAGCCTGGCCCAGCTCGGGATCGGGACGTATGTCGCGCCTGCCGCCTGCACCGGACCCGAGCGGCCGGATCGTCTGACATTCGAGGACGTCTTCGACTCGATCGAGGAGGTGGCGCAGATCTTCGACGTCTCCGACCGCGCGGCGCAGCTCATCGCCGATCAGCGCGCCCGGCTCGAAGCCGTCGCGCCTTCCGAGCTCGGCCTGCGGGCGCTCTGGTACAGCTCGGGCAGCGACACCCCGTTCGTGGGAGGCGGCACGGGTGCCCCTCAGATGATCATGGACGCCGTCGGTCTGGAGAACATCGCCGCTGACATCCCCGAACCGTGGGGTTCGCTGTCCTGGGAGGCGGCCGTCGCCGCCGACCCGGATGTCATCGTCCTCGTCGACTCTGCCTGGGGCAGCGCCGAGAAGAAGAAGTCTGTGCTCGCCTCCCATCCGGCCGCGTCATCGATGCGGGCCGTCGCCGAAGGCCGGTATCTGGTGGTGCCCTTCCCTGCCGGCGAGGCCGGCGTGCGCAACGTCGACGCGGTGGAGACCCTGCGAGCGCAGATCGACGATCTGCCATGACCGATGCGACGAGGTCCCTCGCCCGGCCGGTGGCCTGGTCGCCGGCATCCGCACTGCTGCGCGACGCCGCGATGATGAGCGCGCTGGCGGTCCTCGTCCCCGCGTCGATCGTCGCAGCCGTGACGATCGGTCCCGCCGAGATCTCTCCCGCCGCGACATGGGGCACCGTGCTCGCCCATGTGAGCGGAGGACCCGCCGTCCTCCCCCCGACTCTCGACGCGATCGTCTGGCAGATCCGCCTGCCTCGCGCGCTCACCGCGGCCGCCGTGGGCGCCGGCCTGGCTCTGTGCGGGGCGGTGCTGCAGTCCACCACCCGAAACTCGCTTGCAGACCCGTTCCTGCTGGGTATTTCCGCAGGGGCCTCCCTCGGGGCCGCCTGCGTCATCCTTCTCAGCGCGGCGATCGCCCTGCCGCTGGCGGCGTTCGCCGGAGCGTCGCTCGCGCTTGCGATGACCCTGGCGCTCGCACGTGACGGCACCACCGTCGTGCCCGGCCGGGCGATTCTGGCAGGAGTGGCCGTGTCGGCGTTCTTCGGGTCCCTGACGAGTCTCGGGATCTTCTGGTTCGCGAACGGCGACAGCTACCGAGAGATCCTCGGCTGGCTGCTCGGATCTCTCGCCGGTTCCTCCTGGACCGGCACGGCACTCGTCGCTGCGGCGCTGCTGCTCACGGCGCCCTTGCTGATGGGAAGCGCACGAACCCTGGACGCGTTCCTGCTCGGCGACCACGCGGCGGCGTCCCTCGGCGTCTCGGTCGTCCGCGCACGCTGGATGCTGCTGGTCGTCGCGACGCTGCTCACCGCAATCATGGTCAGCGTCAGCGGGTCCATCGGCTTCGTCGGGCTGGTCGTTCCTCATGCCGTCCGGCTGCTCGGCGCCGTCAGGCATAGGCTGCTTCTGCCCTGCTCCGCGTTGGGCGGAGCGGTGCTGATGGTCTGGGCTGACACCGCGGCGCGGTCGCTCTTCGAACCCCGGGAGCTGCCGGTCGGGGTCGTGACCGCGTTGCTGGGTGCGCCCGCCTTCGGACTGCTGCTTCTGCGGAGAGGCTCCGTGAGAGCGCGACGGGAGCAGCGGGCATGAACAGCCCTCCCGCATCCGATGGTTTCGCAGTCCGGCTCGAGGCGAAGGGGATCGTCGCCGTCACAGGCGGGCGCGCCGTACTCGCCGGAGTCACGATCACGGCGAATGGCGGCTGCGTGACGGCGGTGGTCGGTCCGAACGGCGCGGGCAAGTCGACGTTGCTGCGCATCCTGGCGGGAATCGAGCGGCCGGGCGAGGGGAGCGTCCTCCTCGGCGGAGCGGACCTGAAGGGCGTCCCCGGCAGGCAGCGCGCTCGACTCGTCGCGTTCGTCGAGCAGGAGCCGGCGACGGACCTTGACCTCCGCGCGCTCGACGTCGTGCTGCTCGGCCGCATCCCCTACCTCGGAGTCATGGGAGCCCCGGGCGCCCGGGACACCGACATGGCGCGTGCCGCGATGGACAGCATGGGCGTCGGGCATCTCGAGGATCGCAGCTTCGCCCACCTATCCGGCGGCGAGCGGCGCCGCGTGCTCCTGGCCCGTGCCATCGCCCAGCAACCGTCGGTGCTCGTCCTCGACGAGCCGACCAATCACCTCGACATCGGCGCGCAGCTGACCGTGCTTGAGTTCGCGCGGCGCGTCGCCCGCGGCGGCATGTGCGTGGTGCTCGCCCTGCACGATCTGACCCTCGCGGCCGCCTTCGCCGATCGGGTCGTGGTGCTCGCCGACGGCGTCGCCGCGGCCGCCGGCCCCCCGGATGAGGTTCTCACCCCGGACCTGATCGCCCGAGTGTTCGATGTCACGGCGAGCGTGTTGCGCCGCGCCGAGGACGATGCGCCGGTGTTCGCCTACTCGCGGTCGCCGCGGCTGCCGTCCGCCAGCCCGCGGCGGTAGGCCTCGGCGGTTCCCTCACGGAAGAGATCGTCTTCGCCTGTGCGCACGATGGTGGCGGCTCCGGGAAGGTCGAGTTCGCCGACGGCATGACCCAGCCCGCGCAGCACCGCGACGGGGGTGCCGTTCACCTTCCCCTTTACGAGGTCGCCTGCACCGGCGATCTCGTCGGCAAGGCACGGCCTGGTGACCCGAAGCTCCCGCCCTGTGGAGTCGCGCATTCCGTGCATCTCGTCGAACACCCGCACGCCGGCAGCGCCGATCGCGATGTCCGTCTGCCCACCCCGCCACGGACGCCCGAGCGTGTCGGTGATGACCACACCGATCCGAACGTTCCACCGCCGCCGCAGCGCTGCGCCGATCCGCCGGGCGGAATCGTCGGGATCGATCGGGAGCAGAAGCACCGTGCCCGCCTCGGTGTTCGAGGCGTCGACGCCGGCGGCGGCGCCGACGATTCCGAGCCGGTTCTCGACGATCCGCAGTGACGTGCCGTCGGTGCGTTCACGGGTGGCGACGACGCGCACTGTCTCAGAGGTGATCGCCGCCTCCCGGTCTTCCGCGCGAATGATGCGGCCTTCGGCCTTCGAGATGATCTTCGACGTGATGACCAGGATGTCACCGTCGATGAGGGGTTCGCCCGTGGCATCCACGGCCGTTGCGATGACCCCTGCGACGTCAGCGCCCGGCGCGATCTCCCCGATACCCGGCAGTGCCCAGACGCAGATCCTCTGCATCACGATCCTTCCTCACCGTCGGAGCCGCGGCTCGCCTGATCCACGACGCCAGGCCTGATCGCCGCCGCGAAGACGGCAGCCCAGTCGCGCTGATCGCGCAAGACATTGTGCACGAAGAATCGGCGGAACCCGAGTCCGGCGAGCCGGCGCAGTTCAGCCGTGATCACTGCGGGATCCGCTGTGACCGGCATCCGCGCTCGGATGTCGTCCACCGTGACATGCCTGGCCAGCCTGGCCACATCGAACGGAGAGCGGATGTCCCCTCCGGGGAACTGCAGGCCGCTCATGGGCCAGTCGGTCAGCACGCCGCGCAGGGCGTCGTTCTCCTCAGGTGCCCACGCGATCTGGACATAGGCGGCCGCCGTCACCGACTCCGGCGTCTTGCCGGCCTCGCGGGCGCCATCCCGTGCAGCGCGGATCAGAGCGGTCATGCGTTCTGAGGGGCCGGCGGAGGCGACGAACCCGTCCGCCACTCGTGACGCACGTCTCGCGGTCACCGGCCCGCCCGCCCAGACGAGCGTCTGCGGGGGACTCTGCGGTGCCGTCCAGAGACGAGCGGACTCCATCCTGGTCGATCGCCCCTCGTACCGGGTGTCGGCACCGCGCGCGCCGGTGTGGAATAACTTGCGGATGAGTTCGGCGGACTCGAGCATGCGTGACATGCGTTCGTGGCTCTCGGGCCAGTAACCACCCACGACGTGCTCGTCGATCGCGTTCCCGGCCGAGAGCACCAGGGTGTGGCGGCCGGGAAAGAGGTGACTCGTCGTCGCGCTGGCCTGCGCCACTGCGGCCGCGTGCATCCGGTACCCCGCCACGGCCGCCACCGTCACTCCGCCGGCGGTCTGTGCACCGAGCGCACCGGCGACTGTCCACGCGAAGGAAGCGTTGCCCTGCGTGGGCAGCCACGGCTGGAACCGATCCGACACGAACGTCCCGTCAAAACCATGCCGCTGGGCGGCGACGGCCGCCGAGACGGCCTCAGCAGGCGAGAGCTGTTCCAGCGAGGCGACATGGTCGAAGACGAGATTCGTCACAGCGCTCCTCTGGGCTGTCCGGCTCCGGCCGACTCGGCACGGCGCTTCCAGAGTAACGGGCGGAGGCCGCCCGCAGACGCACGAGGGCCCGGATGCCGAAGCACCCGGACCCTCGCAGGTCTCGTCGGACCCGAATCAGCGGACGACGACCGCCAGAACGTCGCGAGCCGACAGCACGAGGTACTCCTCGGCGCCGAACTTCACCTCGGTTCCGCCGTACTTGCTGTAGAGCACGCGGTCGCCGACGGCGACGTCCAGCGGAACACGGTTGCCGTTGTCGTCGATGCGGCCGGGGCCCACGGCCACGACCTCGCCGTCCTGGGGCTTCTCCTTGGCGGTGTCGGGGATGACCAGACCGCTTGCGGTGGTCTGCTCGGCCTCGACCTGCTTGATGACGATGCGGTCCTCGAGCGGCTTGATGGAAACCGACACGGTGTACCTCTGCTTTCTTGACTGAGATCAGAAGACTCGTTAGCACTCTCATACCGAGGGTGCTAACGCCAGTCTATGACGACCGCTGGCACTCACGCAATGCGAGTGCCAGCCCTCGGTCGTTGAGCGAGCACCGCCGCAGGCGGCGCGAGACGAAACGCCCCCACACCAACGGATCGTTTCGTCTCCGTCGCCCTCCGGGCTCCCTCGCTCAACGACCGGGGGAAACTCCCGCCGCCACCGTTCCCGGTCGTTGAGCGAGCACCGCCGCAGGCGGCGCGAGACGAAACGCACCCACATCAACGAACCGTTTCGTCTCGGTCGCCCTCCGGGCTCCCTCGCTCAACGACCGGCGGGAAGGTCCGGGCTCCCTCGCTCAACGACCGGGGAGGTCCGCCCGCGCCATAGGCTTACCGGGTGGAGATGACCCAGCTCAGCGCCCTGCTCACCCGCGAGGGCCTCGTCCTGCTCGACGAGCTCGGCACCATCGAATCCACCGCCGACGTCGCCGCGGCCGTCTCCCGGCTGCGCGCGGCCGGGCACTCCCCCGACCTCGTCTCCGCCGTCGTCGGCCAGGCGCACCTGCGGGCGAAGGGGCGGGCCAAGTTCGGCGAGTTCGCCGACCGGATGCTGTTCACCCGCGCCGGGCTCGAGCAGGCGACCCGTCTGCCGGTCGCGACCCTGCATGCCGTGCGGATGCGCCAGTCCGACATCACCGCGGTGTCCGACCTGGGCTGCGGCATCGGCGGCGACAGCCTGGCCTTCGCGGGCGCCGGGCTGACCGTGACCGCCGTCGACGCCGATCCGGTCACCGCGGCCCTGGCCGCGTACAACCTCGCGCCGTTCGGCGAAGCAGCCTCCGTCCGACAGGGCACCGCCGAGCAGGACCCCTCCGCCACCGCACCCGCCGACCCGTCTCACGCCATCTGGCTCGACCCTGCTCGCCGGACCGCAGGACACAGCGAGACGCGCCGCGTGACGGCATCCGACTACTCGCCGTCGCTGGACTGGAGCTTCGACGTCGCGCGACGGCATCCGACCGGCATCAAGCTCGGCCCCGGCCTCGATCGCGATCTCCTGCCCGACGACGTCGAGGCGCAGTGGATCAGCGTCGACGGAAGCGTCGTCGAGCTGGTGCCGTGGAGCGGGTCGCTCGCCAGGGACGGCATCCGCCGCGCCGCGCTGGTGATGCGCGGCGGCAGCACCCACGAGCTGACGGCGAGAGCGGATGCCGAGGACGCGCCGGTCCGCGAGCTCGGCGCGTTCCTGCACGAGCCGGACGGCGCCGTGATCCGCGCCCGACTCATCGGCGACGCGGCACGGATGCTGGATGCCGGGATGCTGGATCCGCAGATCGCGTACCTCACCGGTGACGCGGCGGTCACGAGCCCGTTCGTGCAGTCCTTCCGGGTGCGCGAGACGATGCCGGCGCACGTCAAGACGATCAACGCCGCGCTGCGCGCGCACGATGTCGGCCGGCTGGAGATCAAGAAGCGCGGGATGGATGTCGACCCGGCGGCGTTCCGGAAGAAGCTGGCGCTGCGTGGTTCGGGCGAGGCGACGCTGATCCTCACGCGCACACCGGCCGGACGGGTCGCGATTCTCGCCGACCGGGTCTGACCGCGGCGTTCAGCGGGTCTCGCCGGTCTTGTCGTCCACCGCGCACTCACCGGAATCGGGGTCGCAGACCCCGTCCGACGGGGCGTCGCCGCGAATGATCGTCAGCTGATTGCCGCGCCTCGTCGAGGACTGAAGACTGTAGGTCGTGCCGTCGACGGCGAGGTCGAGGCTCTCTCCCGTGTCGTAGAGGATGTCGGTGCATTCCTGGCCGAGGATCCTGGTGCTGTCCGCGACGATCAGGCACGTATCGCTGCTCTCGCTCACCCAGATCGGGGTGTCGCCGTCGTGCCCCACGATGCTGAGCGAAGCGCCCGAGTATCCGGCATCCTGGAGCACGCCTACGATGGCGAGCTCTTCCGGCGAGTACTGGTCCTGCCACCCGTTGCCACCGTCGACGGTATGCCGCTGCACGATGACGGTGCGTTCGCCGCCGATGTCGTCGGTCATGAAGGCCCAGATCATCACGCGCTCGCCGTCGTCGACGAGCTCGAGGTTGGTGCTCGGCGGCTGATTCTGGATGTCCTCGACCAGGCGGCAGTCGGCCGCTTGGTCCTCGCCGTGCACGAGGATGATGCAGCGCTGGGCGGCGGCCTCCCTGGTCGCCTCCCACACCGTCACCCCGTACTTCTCTCCGTGCACGAGGATCGAGCCCGGGTCGTAGTCGTCGGACGACTCCAGCGCGGTCAGCGCATCGCGCTGGGCACTCGACATCTGCAGCGGTCCGGGCGGGCGCGTCGCCATGTACATTCCCCCGCCGAACCCGATCAGGGCCGCCACGGCGAGCGCCACCGGGAGCAGCAGCCTTCGGCGCTTCGCCGTGACCTCGGTCGCAGAGGTCTCCGGCTGGGTCCCTGAGCTTGTCGAAGGGCCCGACGTCGCTTCGCCCGACGTCGCTTCGACAGGCTGAGCGACCCAAGAGTGGTCGCCCCCGTGATGGGTCCCTGAGCTTGTCGAAGGGCCCGACGTCGCTTGGACAGTCGCCTCCCCCGGCTCGACGACCCGCTGATGCGCGCCCCCGTGCCGGCTCCACCCCGCCACCTCTTCGTTCAGCCGTTGCAGTTCGTCGGCCTCGGCCGGGTTCAGTCCCCCACCCGGAGCGAAGGCCCGCCGCTGCAGGTCACGTCGTCGTGCACGCTGCTCGGCGTCCGGCATCCGTCAGCCCCCGCTTTCGAACTGCATGCCGGCCCAGATCAGCCAGCCTGAGCTGTACACGGTCGCGACGATCCCGAGCACGAGCGCCCACCGCGCCATGGCGCGGCTCTCGACCGGACGCCGCAGCGACATGATCGCGGCGATCACCGACACGATCGCGACCGGGATCCCCCACCCCACGAACAGCGACGTGGCGAGCGCGACGATCGCCGCGAACAGCGCCCACGGGGCGAGCCGGGCGTCGTCGACCGCCTCCGGCTCCTCGTGCGGCTCCCACGCCGCCGCGAACGCCTCGCCGTCGGCATCCGGTCCGCTCAGCGCCGGTTCGATGTCGACCGGATCCTTCGGCAGCGTGCCGTACCCGGCCGTCGCACCGGGGACGACCGGCGGGCTCTCGGGGCGCTCGACCTCGGGGGTCGGGCCTTCGATCTTGGGATCGCTCATGCCGGGCTCACCTGGATCTCGGTGACCGGCAGCGTCGAGTCCGCGCCGAAGGCGAACGTGGACGGGCCGCGTCCGCTCATGATGAGCTCGGCGGCGAGGGCGGCGATCATGGCGCCATTATCCGTGCACAGCGACAGCGGCGGAATACGTACGCTCACACCGGCGGCCTCCGCGCGCTCGATCACGACCTCGCGCAGCCGTCGGTTGGCGATCACACCGCCGCCGAGGAGCAGCCGCGGCACCCCCAGGTCGGCGCACGCCGCCAGCGCCTTGGTGGCGAGCACGTCGACGACGGCCTCGCGGAAGCTCGCCGCCACGTCGGCGACAGGCACCTCCACACCTTCCGCCTCGGCGCGTTCGATCCACCGGGCGACGGCGGTCTTCAGCCCCGAGAACGAGAAGTCGTACCGGTGCTTGACCAGATCGGACGCCTTCGACAGCCCGCGCGGGAACCGGATCGCCTTCGGGTCGCCGTCCGCCGCCGCGCGGTCGATCTGCGGGCCTCCCGGATACGGCAGCCCCAGGATGCGCGCCACCTTGTCGAACGCCTCGCCGGCCGCGTCGTCGACCGTCTCACCGAGAAGTTCGACATCGGTGGTGAGGTCGCGCACGTGCAGCAGCGACGTGTGCCCGCCGCTGACCAGCAGCGCGATGGTCGGGTACTCCAGCGGGGGCGCGTCGGCGTCGAGGATGTCCGCGGCGATATGCCCGACCAGGTGGTTCACCGCGTACAGCGGCTTGCCCAGCGACACGGCCAGACCCTTGGCCGCGCCGACGCCCACCATGAGCGCACCGGCAAGGCCCGGACCGCTGGTGACCGCGACCGCGTCGAGGTCGTCCAGGCGCACCTGCGCCTCGTCGAGGGCACGCTCGATCGACGGCTGCAGCGCCTCGAGGTGGGCGCGCGCGGCGACCTCGGGCACGACGCCGCCGTAGCGGGCGTGCTCGTCCATGCTCGACGCGATCGTGTTGGACAGCAGCGTGCGACCGCGGACGATGCCGATGCCGGTCTCGTCGCAGCTCGTCTCAATGCCGAGCACCAGGGGTCCACTCATGCCGTTGCCTCCGCCGTCGGCGTCCACCGCGCAAGATCCAAGCGCATCACGATGGCGTCCACCCCGTCCGGCTGGTAGTACCGGGGCCGGCGCACCAGCTCGACGAAACCCTCGGACAGGTAGAGCCCTTCGGCGACCGGGTTGTCGGCGCGCACGTCCAGGAACAGCTCCCGCGCGCCACGGCGCTTCGCCTCGGCTATGAGCGCCTCGAGCAGCGCACGCCCGCGCCCCTTTCCGCGGTGGGCGGCATCCAGCGCGATGGTCTGGATGTCGGCATCCGCTGCACCCGGCAGGGCGCGCAGCCCGCCGTAGCCGACGACGGCGCCGTCCTCCTCGTCGACGAGGTAGAAGTTGTGGATGCTGGAGACCTCGGTGCCCATGGTCTCCTCGCTCCAGGCATCCGTCGGGAAGCTGCGGCGCTCGAGGTCCATGATCGCGGGCAGGTCGTCGATCGTGGCCGGTCGAAGGGTCATCCGCTCACCCGCTTCGGAGCGCCGGGTTGCACGACGTCGGGCGAGCGCAGGTAGAGCGGTTCGCCGTCGGCGAGGGTGCGGCCGGCGGCGATGGCACGCGCGGCGACTCGCGCGAGGTCGGCGGCCGACAGCCGCCCCGTCTCGATCACGGGCACCTCGAGCGGGGTGCCCTGCTTCTCGAGGCGGGTGGGTTGGACGAGGTTCGGGATGCCGTCGGCGTCCGTCCCGTCGAAGACGCTGACCGCGATCTCGCGGCGGCGGGCGTCGGTGACGATCGCGAAGGTGCCTTCGATGCCGTCGTCGAGTGCGGCGAGGGCGGCGGCGTAGTGGCTGGGCACCGGCACGACCGGGATGCCGCGGCCGAGCGCGAAGGCGCGAGCGGCGGCGATCCCGATGCGCAGTCCGGTGAACGGACCCGGCCCCATGCCGGCGACGGCATACGCGATGCCGGGTCGAGCGACGCGGGCCAGCAGGTCCCCGATCACCTCGGCGTGGCCGAGCGGGTCGGGGCTGGACGCTTCCGCGACGACACGGCCGTCGAGGCCGGTCACGGCGACGGCCGTTCCGAGCGAGGTGTCGACGGCGAGGATCACCCCTCCAGGGTAGTCGGGCTCCGCCCTGCCCCGCCCCAGCGCCGGTCGCGGCCGCCCCCGGCGCCCCGGACCCCAGCGTGGGAGCCGAACGCAGGTCCCAGCGCCTCCGGACCGGACTTAGGCTCCCACGACGCCCGCCGCGCCGGCGTTCAGCGCTGCACGCGGGCGATGGTCACCACCCGTGGGGCGTCCGCATCCAGGTCCTCATCGTCCAGGCCCTGCGCGTCGCCGCCGACCGGACGCTCCAGCTCGATGTCCCACCACGCGTCGGCGACGGCATCCGCCATCGGCCGACCCCACTCGATGACGACCACCGACCGCGCGAAGTCGATGTCGAGGTCGTCGAGCTCCGCGGCCGAGCCGAGCCGGTATGCGTCGACGTGCACCAGCGGCGCCCCGCCGACGAGCGACGGGTGCGTCCGGGCGATGACGAACGTCGGGCTCTGCACGGGTCCGCGCACGCCGAGCCCTTCGGCAAGACCACGGGTGAACGTGGTCTTGCCTGCGCCGAGAGGACCCGTGAGCACGAGCAGATCTCCCGCGTCGAGCGAGGCGCCGATGGACCGGCCCAGTTCCTCCATCTGCTCCGCCGTGGCTATCTCGTGGCGTCCCGCCATCGCATCGAGCACACTCACGAGATCGCCCTCCGCGGCACGCGTGCGCCGATGCGCGTCACGATCTCGTAGTTGATGGTGCCGGCGGCATCCGCCCAGTCGTCCGCCGACGGGTGACCGAGCGTCGGGTCGCCGAACACGATCACCTCGTCGCCGACCGCGACCTCCTGGTCGCCGACGTCGACGACGAACTGGTCCATCGCCACCCGCCCGGCCACGGCGTGCGTGCGCCCGCCGATCAGCACCGGCCCGCGCGACGACGCCTGCCGCGGGATGCCGTCGGCGTAGCCGAGCGGCACGAGCGCGAGCGTCGTCTCGCCTGCGGTGCGGTGCACGTAGTCGTACGACACCCCGGTGCCCTCGGGCACGCGACGCACGGCCGCGACCGCGGCGCGCAGCGTCATGGCGGGCCGCAGGCCGAGCTCCGCCGAGGTCCGCCCGGCGAACGGCGACAGCCCGTAGAGCCCGATGCCCACGCGCACGGCGTCGAGCCGCGCCTCCGGCAGTGCGATGGCGGCACCCGTGGCCGCGAGATGACGGATCTCGGGACGGATGCCGACGGCATCCGCTCTGCCGAGGATGTCGTGGAATCGGAACAGTGCGGCACGGTCGTCGTCGAGGCTGGCGCCGGAGAGGTGGCTGAAGACGCCGATGATTCGGACCCGACCGATCCGTTCGAGGCGGGCGGCTTCGGCGAGGACCCGGTCGATGTCGTGCGTGGCGATGCCGTTGCGCGACAGCCCGGTGTCGAACTTGAGGTGGATCGGCGTCGGGGTGCCGACGGTGGCCGCCTCGGATGCTGCGACCAGCTGCTCCAGGGACGAGACGCCCAGTTCGATCCCTGATTCGACGGCGTCGTCGAAGCGGCGACCCGGCTCGTGCAACCAGGCCATCAGGGTGGCGGTGATGCCGGCGCGGCGCAGTGCGAACGACTCCTCGAGCGTCGCGGTGCCCAGCCGTGACGCGCCGCCGGCGAGCGCGGCCGCGGCGACCTCGGGCGCACCGTGCCCGTAACCGTTCGCCTTGACGACCGCGATCACCTGCACGCCGGTGAGGGCGCGGAAGTGGCGCACGTTGTCGGCGATAGCGTCGAGGTCGATGGTCGCCTCGCGGAACGGGGCCCCGCGGGTCACGCGATCACTCCGCGGCTCACGGGTTCGTTGCGCCGACACCCCGGGCTGCCGCCGACACCCCGGGGCGCGGACGCCGCGAACCCGGGGTCTCGACGCGAAACCGGGGTCTCGGGGAAAGAACGACGCGAAACCGGGGTCTCGGCGCGCGCCGCGCGTGAACCCGGGGTCTCGGCGCGGGAGAACCGATACCCCGGGCTGCCGCCGACACCCCGGGGCGCGGACGCCGCGAACTCGGGGTGTCGACGCGAAACCGGGGTCTCGGGGAAGAAGCGACGCGAAACCGGGGTCTCGGCGCGCGAGGACAGAGGCGCGGTCATACGGCATCCGCTCTCTCGGCGACGACGTAGGCGGCGGCGAGGCCGGCGTCGTGGGTGAGCGACAGGTGCAGGGCGGTGATGCCGCGCTCTGCGACCACCGCAGCGGTCGACCCGCTCAGCACGAAGTGCGGGCGGCCCGACGCCTCAGAAGCGATCTCGATCTCGGTCCAGTACACCCCGTCGCTGCCGCCGAGCGCCTTGATCAGCGCCTCCTTCGCGGCGTAGCGAGCGGCGAGCGAGCGCAGCCGCAGCTGCTGCTCGGCGGGGGTGAACAGGCGCTCGAGAAGCCGAGGCGTGCGGCCGACCGACTGCTCGAATCGCGCGATGTCGACGAGGTCGATTCCGGTGCCGATGATCACCCGATCAGCCTACTCGCCACGCAGCCCGCGACCCGAGAGGCCCGAACGAACGACGCCGCGCCACCATCGAGGAATGGCGGCGCGGCGATCGAACGGTACAGGTCACTCCACGGTGACCGACTTCGCCAGGTTGCGCGGCTGGTCGACGTCGAGGCCCTTGGCCGTGGCGAGCGCCATGGCGAAGATCTGCAGCGGCACGACGGCGAGCACGGGCTCGAACATGGCACCGGCGAGCGGGATGCGGATGACCTCGTCGGCATAGGGCAGCACGGCGGCATCCCCCTCTTCGGCGACGACGATCACACGAGCGCCGCGGGCGCGGATCTCCTGGATGTTCGACACCACCTTGGAGTGGATGAGCGCCGAGTGACGCGGCGATGGGACGATCACGAACACCGGCTGCCCGGGCTCGATCAAGGCGATCGGGCCGTGCTTGAGCTCGCCGGCGGCGAACCCCTCGGCGTGGATGTACGAGATCTCCTTGAGCTTCAGCGCGCCCTCGAGCGCGATCGGGAAGCCCACGTGGCGACCGAGGAACAGCACCGAGCGGGTGTCGGCCATCCAGTGCGCGAGCTGCTCGACGTGGTCGTGCTCCTCCGACAGGACGGTGGCGATCTTCTCGGGCAGCGCGGCGAGCTCGGCGACCTCTGCGGAGGCATCGCTGAGCGTCGCGCGGACGCGGCCCATGTGCAGGCCGAGCAGCAGCAGCGCGGTGATCTGTGCCGAGAACGCCTTCGTCGATGCGACGGCGACCTCGGGGCCGGCGTGGGTGTAGACGACGGCATCCGACTCGCGAGGGATGGTCGCGCCCTGCGTGTTGCAGATCGACAGGGTGCGCGCGCCGCGCTCGCGGGCATACTTGACGGCCATGAGGGTGTCCATGGTCTCGCCCGACTGGCTGATCGACACGACGAGGGTGTCGTCGCCGATCACCGGGTCGCGGTAGCGGAACTCGTGCGCGAGCTCGACGTCGACGGGCACGCGCGCCCACTGCTCGATCGCGTACTTGCCGACGAGGGCGGCGTAGGAGGCGGTTCCGCAGGCGGTGATGATGACGCGTCGGATGCCGGTGAAGAGCTCGTCCATGCCGTCGAGCTCGGGGATCACGACCTGGCCGTCCTTGATGCGGCCGCGGATGGTGTTGCCGACGGCCTCGGGCTGCTCGGCGACCTCCTTGGCCATGAAGCTCGACCAGCCGCCCTTCTCGGCGGCGGCGGCGTCCCACGACACGTCGAACGGCGCAGCCTCGACGGGGTTGCCGTCGAAGTCGGTCACGGTCACCTCGGACGGGGTGATCGCGACGATCTGGTCCTGCCCGATGGCGAGGGCCTTGCGGGTGTGCTCGACGAACGCCGCGACGTCGGAGCCCAGGAAGTTCTCGCCCTCGCCGAGGCCGATGACCAGCGGTGAGTTGCGGCGCGCGCCGACCACGAGGCCCGGGTGGTCCTTGTGCATCGCGAGCAGGGTGAAGGCGCCCTCGAGGCGGTTCACGACGTCGCGGAAGGCCTGCTGAAGGTCGCCGGTGCGGCGGTACTCGCGCCCGAGCAGGGCGGCGGCGACCTCGGTGTCGGTCTCGCTGCGGAAGGTGACGCCCTCAGCTGCGAGCTCGTCGCGGAGCGCGGCGAAGTTCTCGATGATGCCGTTGTGGATGACCGCGAGACGGTCGTCGTCGGCGAGGTGAGGGTGGGCGTTCACATCGGTCGGGCCGCCGTGGGTCGCCCAGCGGGTGTGCCCGATGCCCGTGGTGCCGTCGCCGAGCGCGGCCGTGGCCAGCGAGTCGCGCAGCTCCTTGAGCTTTCCGGCCTTCTTGCGCATGCCCAGCTCGCCGCTCTCATCGATGACGGCGATGCCGGCCGAGTCGTAGCCGCGGTATTCGAGGCGGGCGAGCCCTGCGAGCAGGATGTCCTGGCTGGGCCGCGGGCCCACGTATCCGACGATTCCACACATAGTCACCAGAATACTTGGCCGAGCTTGTGAGAATTCCCCGCCCGGATGCGGCCACCTGCGCCCCATCCACGGCGCACCACCTCGCGCGGGCTCGCCCCCGCCGCGCGCCGATGTGGCGCAAATGACCACTCCCCCTCGGCGAAGTGCCGCAAATGGTCGCTTCGCCCACCCGGATGCGACCACCTGCGCCACATCCATAGCCCTCGCGCGCCTGGATGCGGCCACCTGCGCCACATCCAGAGGCCTCGCCCGCCCGGATGCGGCCACCCGCGCCACATCCATAGCCCTCGCCCGCCCGGATGCCACGACCCACGCCCCGCGCGATGTGGCCCACTTGCCCGCACGCGCCCCACGAAGTGTCGCAAATGGTCGCTTCGCCCACCCGGATGCGACCACCTGCGCCACATCCATAGCCCTCGCGCGCCTGGATGCGACCACCTGCGCCACATCCGGAGGCCTCGCGCGCCTGGATGCGGCCACCTGCGCCACATCCATAGCCCTCGCGTGCCCGGATGCCACGACCCACGCCCCGCGCGATGTGGCCCACTTGCCCGCACGCGCCCGACGAAGTGTCGCAAATGGTCGCTTCCCCCACCCGGATGCGGCCACCCGCGCCACATCCGAGGGCACGCCGCCCGGATGCGACCACCCGCGCCACATCCAGAGGCCTCGCCCGCCCGGATGCGGCCACCCGCGCCACATCCCCAGCACTGCCAAGCCCGACGCCGCGCCCGCGCACCGCGCCGGCCCAGCGCCGCCCTCAGACCTTGCGGAGCAGCACCGTCTCCACTGCGTGATCCGCTCCCTTGCGCAGCACGAGGGTGGCGCGGTGCCTGGTGGGCAGCACGTTCTCCAGGAGGTTCGGCATGTTGATCTCGTTCCAGTACCCGAGCGCCGTGGTGACCGCCTCCTCGTCGGTGAGGTGCGCGAACACGTTGAAGTACGACGACGGGTTGCTGAACGCCCCCTGCCGCAGCGCGAGGAACCGGTCGATGTACCAGCGCTCGATGTGCTTCGCATCGGCGTCGACGTAGATCGAGAAGTCGAACAGGTCGCTCACGGCCACGTCGTTCGGCGCCGGCGGCGGCTGCAGCACGTTGAGCCCCTCCACGATCACGACGTCCGGCCGGCGCACGACCACGTGCGCATCGGGGACGATGTCGTACCGCATGTGCGAGTAGAACGGCGCGCGCACCTCGGCGGCCCCGCTCTTCACCTCGGTGAGGAACGACAGCAGCGCCCGCCGGTCGTACGACTCCGGGAAGCCCTTGCGGTCCATCAATCCGCGCCGCTCCAACTCCGCGTTCGGATACAGGAACCCGTCCGTAGTGACCAGCTCCACCCGCGGGGTGCCGGGCCAGCGGCTCATCAGCTCCCGCAGCAGACGCGCGATCGTCGACTTCCCCACTGCGACCGAGCCCGCGACGCCCACGACGAACGGCGTGGTGGAGTCGTCCTCCTGCAGGAACTCGCTGGTCGCCGCGCCCAGCCGCTTGGTCGCGGTGGCGTACAGGCTGAGCAGCCGGCTCAACGGCAGGTAGACCTCGCGCACCTCGGCGAGGTCGAGCCGGTCGCCGATGCCGCGCAGCGCCACGATCTCGGTCTCGCTGAGCGGCTGATCCAGGCCCGCCGCCAACCGCGCCCAGTCAGCGCGGTCGATCTCACGGTACGGAGACAGCGGCATGTTCGGGGCGGCGGTCACGGGGTACATCGTATCGGCGGCCCGCGCCCCCGCTCGCGCAGCAGGAGGCTGCCACGCTCACTCACGCGCATCTGAGCCCGCATGACCCCTGCTCGCCCCCTCCGCGCGAGTAGTCTCGTCCCGTGCGCCTCGGAGTCCTCGACATCGGCTCGAACACGGTCCACCTCCTGGTCGCGGATGCCAGAGCAGGCGGCCGTCCGCTCGGCACGACCAGCGACCGCACGGTGCTGCGCCTGATGCAGTACCTCACGCCCGACGGGGCGATCGACGAAGCCGGCATCCGCGCTCTCGAGGACGCCGTGCGGCGCGCCCGCGCCGTCGCGGACTCCGAGCGCATCGACACGCTGCTGGCCACCGCCACCAGCGCGGTGCGCGAGGCGCGCAACGGCGACGAGGTCATCACGCGCATCGAGGCGGCGCTCGGGCATCCGTTGCAGGTGCTCGCCGGCGACGACGAGGCCGCTCTCACCTTCCTCGCCGTGCGGCGCTGGTTCGGCTGGTCGGCCGGGCGGCTGATGCTGCTCGACATCGGCGGCGGCTCGTTCGAGTTCGCCGGCGGCTCCGAGGAGCTCCCCGAGGTCGCGGCATCCGCTCCGCTCGGCGCCGGCCGGATGACCGTGCAGTTCCTGCCGGACGACCCGCCCGGCGAGGATGCCGCCGCCCGGCTGCACGCACACGCCGTCGCGACCCTGGAGCCGGTCGTCGCGCGCTTCGCGCCCCTCCCCCGCCCCGACCACGTGGTGGGCTCCTCGAAGGCGATCCGCTCGCTGGCCCAGCTGGTCGGCTACCCGACACCGGGCTGGTCGGGCACCGAGCGGATGCTGTTGCCGCGTGCCTCCCTGGCGTCGTGGATCCCCCGGTTGGCGCGCATTCCGGCATCCGCTCGGCAGGAGCTGCCTGGCATCACCGCCGACCGCTCGTTCCAGATCGTGGCCGCCGCCGTGGTGCTGAACGCCGCGATGGAACTGCTCGACATCGCCGAGCTGGAGGTGTCGCCGTGGGCGCTCCGCGAGGGTGTGCTGCTGCGCTACATCGAGGCGCAGGCGACGTCCGCTCCGGCCGGTGCTGTGCAGATCGCGGGCCCGACCGCCCCTGGGTAGTCCTATGCTGTGCGCATGCACGAATCGCATCGCGATGCGGCGCGGCTGGGGATGACGCGCCGACAGCGACGAACGGCACAGGGGGAACCGGGATCCGATTCCACTCTGCAGCCGCGATCCCCGCTCTCATCGCTGTTCGACGCCGCGCCCGCGCCCGATCGTGCGCGCGACGGGGCACCGTCTCTGCTCACGATGTGCACCGGCAACGTCTGCCGCTCGCCGATGGCCGAGGCGCTGCTGCGCACGCGGCTCAGCGACCTCGGCGTCGTGGTGCGCAGCGCCGGCACGCACGCGCTGGTCGACGAGCAGATGACCCCGGAGGCGCTGCGCCTGGCCGTCGCCGGCGGCGCGGACGAGCACCACGCCGCCCGACATCGCGCGCGGCTGGTGCACGAGCGGATGCTGCTCGAGGCCGACCTGATCCTGACCATGACCCGCGAGCAGCGCGCCCTCGCCGTGCAGCTGGCGCCGAGCCGGCTGCATCGGGTGTTCCCGGTGCGGGAGTTCGCGCGCCTCGCGCGGTCGTTCAGCGACGACGAGCTGCTCGACGCGGCCGACGGCGGAGGCGACAACACTCGGGCGCGGCTCGGGTCCACGGTCATCACGATCTCGCACCGGCGCGGTCTGGAGACCGGCGGCGCGCTCGACGAGGACGACGTGATCGACCCGTACCGCCAGTCGGCCGACGTGTACGAGCAGTCCGCACGCGAGCTGATCCCGGCCCTCGACGAGGTGGAGCGGGTGGTGCGGCTGGCGCTGGAATGAGGAGCGGATGCCGTCGCGCCCCGCGCACGGCGGCATCCCGAACCCCGGCGGCATCCCGACCCACCGGCGCGTCCCAAGCCGCCGGTCGCTGAGCCGCCTCTCAGCCCAGCAGCGACAGCTCGCGGAACCGCCCGAGCGCGGCGTCGACGTCCGCCGCGATGTCCGACTCCGCGACCCCGAACGCCTCGGCGAGCGTGGCGAGCAGCTCCTCGCGGGTGAGCCCGTCGCCGGCGGCGATGGCCTCCCAGATCGCCGCCGCGGAGCCCTCCAGCGCCATCGGCGTGGCCCCGGGATCCGCCAGGTTCAGCACGACGGCGCGCTGCTCGCTCGACACCCACGCGACGTCGGGGCCCACCCGCAACCCGCCGGCCGATTCACTCACCATGGGCGCCCCCGATGACGAACCCGGCCTCGCGCAATTCGTCGATCGCCCCGCGCACGATCGCCGTCGCGTCACCGTGCGGCGGCGCCCCGAACCGGTCGACGACGGCCGCGGTGATGTCCTCCTCCGAGCGCTGCGCGTGGCGCAGGATGGTCGGCGCGATGCCGTCCAGCACGCGCAGCGTGCGCTCCGAGAGCGTGACCAGCACGTCGCCGTAGTCGACGGCATCCGCCGGCACGACACTGCCGACCGCATCCCGCACGCGCAGCGTCAGCGCCGCCCACGTCTCCGGCTCGGGATCTGCGACCAGCAGCTCGTCGATCATGTCGGGCACGTCGGTCGCTTCGGCGTAGCGCAGCCGGCGCACTCCCCCGGCGCGCTCGCACAGTTCGGCGAGGGTGCGCACGGTGCCGGGCAGCTCCATCAGGTAGCTGGTCTGCGTCACGAGTTCGGGGGCTGCGACCGCGAACGGCAGGTGCTCCACGGTCACCGACTCGGCTGATGCGTCGCGGTCGAGCAACACGATCCCCGCCAGCCGCAGCGGCACGTCGGGCAGCTCGCGCAGGCCGGCATCCTCGGGCGCGACCTGGTCCTTGGGCCGCCCGTCGCGCACGACCGACAGCGGTTTGCGGTACGGCAGCACGTTCAGGTCGCGGTCGAACGCGATGGTCTCGTCCGACACGTAACCGAACCGCTGCGCCAGCGCGCGGCTCAGGGTCGTCTTGCCGCGCCCGGAGGGCCCGACGAACGCGAGCACGCGTCCGTCCTCCATCGCGACGCCGGCGGCGTGCAGCATCATCAGCCGCCCCCTGCCGTGCGAGAGCGCCTCGAGCGTGACGCTCGTGGACAGGTGCTGCAGGAAGTCGTCCGCATCGAGGACGGTCGGCACGTCGACCAGCCGGTCCTCACGATCGGATGCCGTGCTCGCCCCGCTCCACGCCCGCCGGGCGCGCGCCACCACGTCGCCGGGTACGGCGTCGCCGAACGCCACGCGAACGTGCGCGCCGAGTGCGCGGATGGTGAGCGACGAAGCGGTCACCGACGGCCTCACGCCGCGGATCCGCTGCGGCGGCGCGGCGCCTCGACGGCTTCGGCCTCGTCTTCGGGCTCGTCGGAGCGGTAGTAGTCGCCGTGGTACTGGTAGCCGTAGTACGCGGCGCCGCTGCCGCGGCGTGGCACGCGGTTCAGCACGACGCCCAGGGCGCGGGCGTTGGCGCGCTGCAGGTTGCCGAGCGCCTTGCTGAGCACCTCGAACGTGGTCTTGCCCACGGTGGCGACGACGACGGCGCCGTCGGCGTGCTGGGTCAGCACGGCGGCATCCGTCACCGGGATGAGCGGCGGCGCGTCGACGATGACGACAGCCTCGCGCGAGACGGCGGCGAGCATGTCGTGCATCCGACCAGACCCGAGCACCTCGCTGGGGTTCGGCGGCAGCTTGCCCGCCGCGACCACGACCAGGTTCGGGTGGCCGGGCACGCGCTGCGCGATCTCGGCGATCTCGGCGCGGCCGACGAGCACGTCCGACAGACCGACGTCCTGCACCAGCCCGAAGATGGTGCCGATCATCGGGCGGCGCAGGTCGCCGTCGATGAGCACGACGCGTTCGCCGTTGGCGGCCAGGGTGATGGCCAGGTTCGACGCGGTGGTCGACTTTCCGTCGCCAGGGAGCGGGCTGGTGACGACGATCACACGCGGCGGGTTGTCGACGTCCATGAACTGGATGTTGGTGCGCAGCTCGCGCATCGACTCGGCGACGGCGAACAGGTGCGCGCTGCTGCTGCGCGACGAAGTGCCGCCGTCGGCCGGGATCAGCCGGTTCTCGGCGGTGAAGCTCTTCTCCTCGGGAATGGTGCCGACGACAGCGATCCCGAGTTCGCGCTCCACCGATTCCACCGAGCGGATGCGGCGGTCGAGCGTGTACCGCAGCATCGCGTATCCGAACGCGAGCGCCAGACCGATCAGGCCGCCGATCGCCAGCGCCAGGCGCGTGTTCGGCGACGCCGGCGCCGACGGGAGCACCGCGGAGTCGATCGGGGCGAGGTACACCGAGCCGGGCGTCTCCTCGTCACCGGTCTCGAGCAGGTTCACCTCGGCGGCCATGCCGCGCACCCACGCCTCGGCGATGTCGCGCGCCTGGGCGGGCGACGACGCCTGGGCGCTCACGCGCAGCGACACGGTGTCGATCGGGTTCGTGACCGTCACCTGCGACACCAGTCGCTCCGGCGTGGACTCCAGGTCGAGCTCCTCGATCACGCGTTCGGCGACGGAACGCGAGGTGCCGAGGTTGACGAACGTCTTCACGCGCGAGTTCGCGAGCTGGTTGCCGAGCGTCTTGGCACCGAGATCGTCGCCGGATGCCGTCGCCTGCACGATCGCGGTCGTGTCGGCGGCGTACACCTTGGGCTGCAGCAGTGTCCATCCGAACGTCACGACAAGGGCGCCGACGATGATGAGAAGCATCCCCAGCCAATGCGCGCGGAAGATACGCAGATAATGGCGCAGATCCATTGATGAGCTCTCTGTTCCTGGTTGCGGCACCCCAGGTCCCCCCGACTCGGCCGATATCCTCACCAAACTACTACAGTGAACGGCCCTGCCATGGCCCGCGGGTAAGGTGGCACTCACCCTTCCCGAGCCCGACCAGGAGCCGCCGTGAGCGCTGACGAGCCGATCTCCCTCCGCAGGCGGATCACCGGCAGCGTGTGGTTCCACCTGGCGCTGTCCTTCCTGATCGTCGGCCTGATCCTCTCGTTCGTCGCCAAGCCGTACCTGGTGCCGTCAGGGTCGATGGAGCAGACGCTGCAGCCGGGCGACCGCGTGCTGGTGAACCGGCTCGCCTACGTCGGGGCGGATCCCGGCCGCGGCGACGTGGTGGTCTTCGACGCCGACGAGACGTGGGGTCCGACCTCCGCCGACGACGACGGACCGGTCAAGGGCGCGCTGCGCTGGCTCGGCGAGGTCACCGGGTTCGGGCCGTCCGGCCCGCACACGTTGATCAAGCGGATCGTCGCCGGCCCGGGGCAGACGGTCAGCTGCTGCACGACCGAGGGGCGGCTGATCGTCGACGGGCAGCCGGTCGACGAGCCGTACGTCCACCAGGATCTGCCGTTCGACGCGAACCAGAACTGCACCACGCAGCCCGCGTCGCTGCGCTGCCTGCCCGAGATCGTCGTGCCGGACGACTCGTATCTGGTGCTCGGCGACCACCGATCCAACTCGTCCGACTCCGCCGCGCAGTGCCGCGGTGCGGGCGGCGCCGACCCCGGATGCTGGCGGTGGGTGAAGCGCGATCAGATCGTGGGGCGCGCCGTCGTGATCCTGTGGCCGGTGAGCCGCTGGACCGGACTCTGAGCCGGCTGCGCCGTACACCTACCGGAATCGGCGGTTGAGGGTTAGACTCACGACATTCCTTCGTCTGGGGACGGAGGACACGGCATTCCGTCGTCGGGAAACGACGGGATGACGCATCGCCTGTGGGAGGCGGTGAGGGGGCCCTGCGCTGCAGGGATCACTGGGGTATGTGCTCGTCCTCTGGGGAGGGAACGTGGCGTTTTCTGGGGACCTTGTCCTGCCGGGCCGGCGGGGCAAGACGATTCGGTATGTGCAACCGACCGCGGGGCGGCGCTCGACGCCACCCGCGCAGACAGTCGGGGCGCAGGCTGCCGCATCGCCCGCGCGCACGGTCCGCTGGCAGCGCGGCTACGCACGCCGCCTCCTGGCGACCGACACGCTCATCGTCGTCGCGGCGGTGTTCGGTGCCCAGGTGCTGCGGTTCGGCCAGACCAGCGCCGACCTGCACATCCCCGGTGTCACCGGCGACGGCTTCGGCGTCGCCTACACCGTGGTGTCGATCGTGTTCATCGCCGCTTGGCTGCTGGCGCTGCGCGTGCACGGCACGCGTGACGCGAAGGTCGTCGGCAGCGGCTGGCAGGAGTACCGTCAGGTCGCCGACGCGAGTCTGCGCGTCTTCGGCGTGCTGACGATCGGCGCTTTCCTGCTGCACATCGACGTCGCGCGCGGCTACCTGCTGCTCGCGCTGCCCGCGGGCGCCGGCCTGCTCGTGGTGAGCCGCTGGGTCTGGCGGCAGTGGCTCGGCACCCGGCGCGCACAGGGCGAGTGCCTGGCGCGCACCGTGGTCGTCGGCGAGCACGCCAAGTCGCAGCACATCGCGCGGGAGCTGCAGCGCGACCCCAGCACCGGCATGGTGATCACCGGCGCCGTCACAGAGTGCGGCACCGATCGGATGCTGCTGCCGGGTGTCCCTGTGATCGGCGGCCTCGACGACATCGTCGCGAGCGTGGAGCGGGCCGAGGCCGACGTGGTGGTGTACGCGGGCTCGGACCACATCACCCCCGCGATGCTCCGCCAGTTCGGCTGGGACCTGCAGACCCGGAACGTCGACCTCGTCGTCGCGGCCGCGCTCACCGACGTCGCGGGGCCGCGTATCCACGCCCGCCCGGTCGCCGGACTGTCGCTCATCCACGTCGACTATCCCGAGTTCACCGGAACCCGCTACGCCACGAAGCGCGCCTTCGACGTGGTCGTCTCGTCGCTCGCGCTGCTCGTCCTCGCCCCCGTGATGTTCATGGTCGGGGCGATGGTGCGCACCGACGGCGGCCCCGCCCTGTTCCGTCAGTCGCGCGTGGGCATGGACGGCCGCACGTTCTCGATGCTGAAGTTCCGCTCGATGGTGGTCGGCGCCGAAGACATGCTGCCCGCACTCGTCCCGGCATCCGACGGCAACGGCGTGCTGTTCAAGATGCGCGACGACCCGCGGGTGACGCGCCTGGGCCGGATCCTGCGTCGGCTCAGCGTCGACGAGCTGCCGCAGCTGCTGAACGTGCTGCGCGGAGACATGTCGCTCGTCGGCCCGCGTCCCCCGCTCATCAGCGAGGTCGAGTCGTACGAGGGCGGCGTCGAGCGCCGTCTGCTCGTCAAGCCGGGCATCACCGGCCTGTGGCAGGTGAGCGGCCGCTCCGACCTGTCGTGGGAGGACAGCGTCCGCCTCGACCTGTACTACGTCGAGAACTGGTCGCTGACCACCGACCTGATCATCCTGTGGCGCACGCTGCGCGCGGTCATCCAACGGCAGGGGGCGTACTGAGGGCTCACATGGAGCGCTCGAACGCCCGACCTACGATGGGAGCATGACGACGAGAGCCGAGCGCCGTGCCGAGAAGCCGCGCCGACCCCTTCTGCGCAGCTTCCGATTCTGGGTCCCGGTCGGGATCATCCTGATCCTCGTGGCCCTCGCCGTCGCGGGCGTGATCGTCGGAAAGCGCGTGTACGACCGGGGCATGGCCGCCAAGTCGTCACTCGAGCAGGCCATGCCGCTCGCCACCACCGTGCGGAACCAGATCCTCGCCGGAGACACCGAAGGCGCCAAGGCCACCGCGGCGCAGCTCGCGGCCCTCACCGCGGATGCCCGAAAGCAGACCGACGACGACGTGTGGAAGAGCCTGGAGTGGGTGCCGGTCGCGGGTCCGAACCTGCATGCGGTGCGCACCGCCGCGGCCGTGACCGACGACCTCGTCACCGGCGCCGTCACCCCGGCGACCGCCCTCTCGCTGGACGCGCTGAAGCCGAAGGACGGCGCGATCGACCTCGCCGGCATCACCGCGCTGCAGTCGACGGTCAGCCAAGCGGCGGATGCCGTGAAGAAGGCGGCCGCAGACCTCGACACGATCGACCGCGACGGTCTCATCGATGAGGTCGACTCCGCTCTGGACTCGCTGACGGACGCCGTCGACGAGCTGGAGCCGATGCTCGCGCCCGCCCAGGAGATCCTGGGCATCCTGCCCGCCGCGCTCGGCGCCGAGACGCCACGCAACTACCTGATGATCTTCCAGAACAACGCCGAGTCGCGTGGCACCGGCGGCAACCCGGCCGCCCTCGTGCTGATGAACGTCGACAAGGGGAAGATCAGCATCGCCGAACAGGCGTCGAGCACGGACTTCAAGAACGCGCGCCCCGACCCCGTGACGGCGCTCAACCCCGAGACCGAGGCGCTGTACGGCGACAAGGTGGGTCGCTGGGTCCCGGATGCCACGATGACACCCGACTTCATCGAGACCGCGAACATCATGCGCGCCTGGTGGGCAGAGGAGTTCGACGCTCCCGTCGACGCCGTGGTGTCCTTCGACCCCGTCGGCCTGAGCTACCTGCTCAAGGCGACCGGCCCGACCGTCGTGCCCGCCGAAGAGGTGGAGATCCAGGGCCGCACGGTGCGAGTGATCGATGAGCCGGTCACGCTCACCGCCGAGAACGCCGTCCCGCTGCTGCTGAACGAGGCCTACATCCGCTTCCCGACCGGTCTGGAGCAGGACGCCTTCTTCGCCGCCGCGGCGCGTTCGGTGTTCACCGCGCTGACATCCGGCACGGCCGAGCCGAAGGCGCTGCTCGACGCGCTGCTCAAGGCCGTCGACGAGAACCGCCTCCTGTACGCTCCCGCCTCCGAGGCCGAGGCGAAGCTCGTGGCCGAGTCCAAGCTGTCGGGCCGACTGCCCAGCACCAACGAGTCGACGACCGTAGTGGGCGTGTACGTCAACGACCGGACGCAGAGCAAGATGGACTACTACATGCAGCTCGACGTGAAGGCGGCGTCCACGCAGTGCACGGCACCGGACAGCCCGGCCTTCACCACGACGGCGACGCTGACGAACACGATCGGCGCCGACCAGGCCGCCAAGCTGCCCAAGGCCATCCACACGACCCGGTTCTTCCCTCGCGGCCACGTGGCCACCGACCTGGTGTTCTACGGCCCGGTCGGCTCGACCCTGAAGTCGGTCACGATCGACGGCAAGGCCGTGAAGGCGTCCAGCCTGCAGCACCTGGGTCGCAGCGCCGTGAAGGTGCCCGTGCACAACCCGCCCGGTCAGAAGCACACCGTGGTCGCCGAGTTCACCGGAGCCGCGGGCGAGTACGGCCCGCTCGAGGTGCGGCACACGCCGATGGTGCGCCCCGTGCCGGTCGACGCGCAGGCGCCCGGCTGCTGACGCCTCAGCCCGCCGAGGTGCTGCTCGGCGGACGTTCGCCGTGCAGCACCTCGTACACGTCACCGATGAACGCCTCGATCTCGTCGTAGCCGGAGACCGGCCCGCCCGCCAGATAGCCGTCCGCTCCGACGAGCACCGCCGCCGGAGTCGACCAGTCCGCGATCGACCCCTGCACGTACATGAACCGGTCGTGCAGCGACTGCGGCTCGTCGTACTCGGTGAGGCTGCTGTTCTCCGGCGCCGGCCAGAGCAGGAAACGCACCGCGACCTCGGGCAGCAGCGCGCGCCAGCGCGGCACCGCCTCGATCACCGGCCGACACGCCCCGCAGTCCTCCTTCACCGCCAGCAGCAGCATGGGCCCGCGAGCGGCGAGATCCCGCAGGTTCACGGTGCGCCCGTCGGCGAGCATGACCGGCACGGCGGGCGTCCTCGCACGCACGTACTCCCCCGGTTCAGCATCCGCCCCGCCCGCGCCGACGACGGGCACCCCCGCCTCCACCGCTGCGGACGCCGGGGCAGGATGCCACAGCGAGAGCGCGACCGTGAGCGCCGCCGCGGCGAGCGCGGGAAGCCACGACAAGTCGGCGCCGAGTGCGAGCGCCGGCCCACCGAAGACGGGCATCGTCCAGGTGGTGCCGGCCGTCGCCACCGCGAGCAGCAGGAACCAGGCGTTGCGCACCACGGTCACCGCGGTGATCGGCCGGCGCGCCCCGAAGCAGCTGCAGGACGCCCCCTCGTCCCGCATCCGGGCACGCACGACGAGCACGAGGTAGACCGTGAACAGGGCGACGGACGCGACCCCGGCGAGCAGGCCGAGCCCGCCTCCGAGCAGCGCCACGGCGCCCGCGAGCAGCAGCTCGCCCCACGGATGCAGTCGCTGCAGCCATTCGCGCCGCAGCACGGCCGGGACGCCGAGGGCGGCCCAGCCGTCGTCGTCGGGATGCCGCAGCTTCCCCACCGCTCCGGCGACGAGCACCGCCGATACGAGCAGCGGCGCGACCGCGAGAACCGTCATACGTCCTCCCCGTGCTCGGCGACCAGGAGGCCGGCGTCGACGAGTGCCGCGGTGTAGAGGGCGGCGTCGGACGCGGCCTCCTCCTGCGGGCCGGCGCCTTCGGTGACCAGTCGGGCGGTCGCCGTCGGCAAGTCGGCATCCAGCACGGCGCGCCACACCTCCGCACCGATCCCGGCCAGCACGACGATCGGTCCTTCCGGGAGCGCGGCGGCGAACACGCGCACGCCGTCGTCGATCACGCCCACGTCGGGCGCGAGGCGGTAGCGCGTCACGGCTGTCCCCTCCGTCCGAGCAGGTCCCGGCTCGCGGTGCGGATGCGGCGCAGGTATGCGACCGCGATGTCCCGACGGCCGGGCGGACGACCCAGTTCGTGCTCCAGGGAGGACCGGTTCACCAGGGGCGCTCGTGCAGCCGTGCGGATCGCGGCGGCGATCGTCGGAGCCGCCCTGATGCGGCCCCACCACTCGGCGACCCGGCCGCCGCCCTGCGACACCGTCTTCCAGAGCAGGTACTCCGGACGACCGCGATAGCGGTCCAGGTCGCCCAGGGCGGCTGCCACGGCCACCTCCGCCCGCAGGCGGCGGACCAGTTCGGTGCGCCGCGCCCGCTCCTCGGGCGTCTGCTGAGCCCAAAGCGTCGTGGCGTCGCTGCGGCGCTCCGGGTCGCGGGCGGCGTTCAGCGTCAGCAGCACCCCCTGCACGTCCGCCGAGGGCACCGCACAGGTGATCCCGGCCGTGACATGTTCGCCGCGGCCGGTCCAGAGCAGTTCGAACGCGTCCTGGTCGGGGATACGGATGCCGGGGAAGCGTCGGTGCAGGTCGAGGTACCCCCACTCCGGGTGGAAGTAGGTCTGCGCATGCTCGAACGGCGATCCCTCTACGAACGTGCTGTAGACACGCCATCCGCTTCGCAGCAGTTCCCAGTGCATCCGGTCGACGGCCGAGGGGTCGATCAGGACGTCGACGTCGGTGCTGCCCCGAACGGCGCCGCGCAGACGCCCCTCCACCGTGCTGCCCTTGATGTGCAGCAGCCGCGCATCGGCGCGGCGTCCGATCACCTGCACGGCCGCGCGGGTGAACGCCAGGCGCACCTCGAGGCTGATCGGCGTGGTGTCCCATGACTGCACGGGGCCAGCCTATGCCCGGCCGGTCCGTCCCCGACGGCGGATCACCTCGTGAAAGACGTCGGCGTGCGCCCGCGCCACAGCCGCGTCGTCGAGCAGACCGGGGGTCCGCACCGCCGCCGCCCCGAGCCGGGCCCGCAACTCCGGGTCGTCGGCGACCTCCTTCAACACCGCGGCGAGCGCGACCGGGTCGCGCGGGCGCACGCGGCGCCCGTTCACGCCGTCGTCCACCCATTCCACCGGTCCCCCCTCGTCGGCGACCACTGCGGCCGCTCCTGACGCGAGATACTGCAGCACGTTCTGACCCAGCGGCTCGGCGCGGGTGGAGTACTGCACGGCGATGTCCCACCCGCCGAGCAGGCCCGGCACGTCGTCGACGTGACCGAGCAGGCGCACTCGATCGGACACCCCGAGTTCCTCGGCCCGAGCGCGCAGCCGTTCGACGAACGCCTCGTGCTCGAAGGGCGCTCCGCCGGCGAACTCCAGCCGTGCGTCCCCGTCGGGGAACGCCGCGGCGAACGCCTCGAGCAGCTCCGCCTGCCCCTTCCACGGGTCGATCCGGGCCAGCATGCCGATCCGCACCGGACCGTCGCCGCGCGCGCCCCGCGGCGCGATGACGAGTCCGGCGGCGCTCGGGATCACGGCCCGCACCGCGTCCGGCCGCAGGAACGGTGCCGCCGTGGCCAGGGTGGTGCGCGAGTTCGCGATCACGCCGTCGGCGCGCGGCAGCACGAGTCGGGTCATCACCCGGTATCCGAACGCGCCCAGGCTGTCCGGCTCGACGAGGTCGCGCAAGTGCACGATCAAGGGCAGGCGGGATCCGAGCAGCGCCAGGGCGGCGTAGGCCGCGGCACGGCTGCTGTTCGCGGCCACCAGATCTCCGGAGCGCACGAGCGGGTGCATCCGCGTCACGACCGCCTGGTACATGAGCCGCAGCGCCAGACCGGCCAACCGGAGCGGCGAGCTGCCGCTGCCGCCGCTGCCCTGGCGCACTCCGCCCGTGCGGCGTACGACCGAGGGAGGCAACTGACTGAACGCGTCGACCTCGTCGACGGCGGGCACGAGCACGGCGGGCGTCCACGACGGCCCGGCGCGCAGCAGCCTGATCAGCGCCAGCTCGGCACCACCGCGCACGGTGGTGTGATCGAGGTGCACGACGCGAGGTGCACTCGTCCCCAGAATCCCCGCCTTCACAGAGGCCTCCCCAGAACCTCTGCCGCCGGGGCCTCCCCAGGCACTCGTCCGACGGCTATGGTTGCTCTCACAGCATATCTGGGGGAGGCCGCGTGCGGGTGCTGCGAATTTCGCACAGCGCCACTGTGTCCGCGTGGCGGGGCAGGGAGCGCGCGCTGCGTGCTGACGGTGTGGACGTCGAACTCATCACAGCCGCCTGCTGGCACGCCGGCGGCGTCCCGGTCGAACTCGATGCGGACCCCGACGAGCGGGTCCGCCCGGCGCGCACCTGGGGCTCGCACCCGGCGCTGTTCCTGTACGACCCGCGGCCGATCTGGCGCGCTCTCGCCGAACCCTGGGACGTCGTCGACGTGCACGAGGAGCCGTTCGCACTCAGCACCGCCGAGGTGCTGCTGCTGCGGATGCTGCGCCGCAACCGGTCCCCGATCGTGCTCTACACCGCGCAGAACCTGCGAAAGAGCTATCCGCCGCCGTTCCGCTGGCTGGAGCGGTGGGCTCTGCGCACGGCAGCCGGGGTGTCCGCCTGCAATGCGGAGGCGGCGCGGATCGCCCAGGACAAGGGCTTCCCAGGGAGGGCGCGGGTGATCCCGTTGGGCGTGGACGTCGAGCCGGCGGTCGGCGGCGAAGCGGATGCTGTGCCGGCCGAGGGGCCCGTGACGGTGGGGTTTCTCGGACGTCTCGTGCCCGAGAAGGGTGTGTCGGTGCTTCTGGACGCCCTCCGGCTGCAACCGCGGCTGCGGGCGCGCATCGCCGGCGCCGGCCCGCTGGCAGCCGAACTGCCCGCCCTGGCCGCCGCCCGGGGCGTGGCCGAGCGGGTGGAGCTCGCCGGCCCGCTGGCACCCGAGCAGGTGTCCGAGTTCTACCGGTCGATCGACGTCCTCGCCGTTCCGTCTGTACCCACACGCAGCTGGACCGAGCAGTTCGGTCGGGTCGCCGTGGAGGCGATGGCCCTGGGCGTGCCGGTCGTCGCCAGTGACGCCGGTGCCCTGCCCGACGTGGTCGGGGGTGCGGGGCTGATCGTTCCCGCCGGCGATTCCCGGGCGCTCGCCCGGGTGCTGCTCGACGCGGCCGGTCCGCAACGGGCCGAACTGATCGACGCCGGGCTCGAGCGGGCGCGCGCGTGTTCCTGGCCGGCCGTCGCCGCCGCCTACCGCGACCTGTACGACAGTGTGCTGCCCGTCGGGTCCCCGACCCCGCCGAACGGCCCCACTCCCGTCGGGTCCCCGACCCCGCCGAACGGCCCCACTCCCGTCGGGTCCCCGAGCTTGTCGCAGGGCCCCAACGGGGACGGACACTCCGTCGAGGTCGTCGTCGTCGCCTACGGCGCGATCGGGATGCTGCGCCGCGCCCTCGCGCCGGTCGCCGGAATGCCGGTGACTGTCGTCGACAACTCCTCCCTGCCCGAGATCGCCGCACTGTGTCAGGAACTCGGCATCCGTTACATCGACCCCGGCAGCAATCTCGGGTTCGGCGCGGCCGTGAACGTCGCGCTCTCCGATCGCCTGCTCCCCGACGCGGACGTGCTGCTGCTCAATCCCGACGCCGAGATCGACCGAGACGGCATCACGGCCCTGCAGCGCGCTCTGCGCGCGGATCCGAGGCTCGCCAGCGTCGGCCCCGCGCAGGCCGACCCCGACGGACACACGGCGCAGGTGGAGTGGCCCTTCCCGGCTCCGCACCGTGCGGTGCTGGAGGCCGTCGGTCTGGGCGGGCTGGCCGGCGGCCCGCGCTTCGTGATCGGGTCGGTGCTGCTGCTGCGCGCCGAAGCTCTCGCGCAGGTCGGCGGGTTCGACGAGCGGTTCTTCCTGTACGCGGAGGAGACCGACTGGGCGTACCGGGCGCACCTGCTCGGCTGGCGGCACGCGGCCGTGCCCGAGGTCACCGCCGTCCACGCCGCCGGCGGCACCAGCTCCGACCCGAGGCGTCGCGAGGCGCACTTCTACGCCTCGCTGGAGCGGTACCTGCGCAAGCACCACGGCGCCGTCGGGTGGGCCGTGGCCCGCTGGGCGAACTGGGCCGGCGCTTCCGTCCGTGCACTCGCGCTGCGGGGCGAGGAGCGCGTCCGCGCGCGACGGCGCGCCGCGATCCACCGCCTCGGCCCCGTGCGCGTCGAGGCCCGATTCCGCGCGAGGCCATGATGCACATCGTCCAGATCGCCCCGCAGATCGCCCGCGGCTCCGGTGTCGCCGGCGTCGCCTGGAACCTGGAGCGGGAATGGCGTGCGCTCGGGCACACCGTCGAGTCCTTCACGATGGCGCAGCTCGGCCGGCGTCCCGCCCCGGACTCCGGCAACCGCGTCGTGCGGGCGCTGCAGCGCATCGTCGAGGCGGTCGACTTCAGCGTGAACGGCACCCGGGCGGCGAAGCGCTTCCTCGCGGAGCGGCCGCACGCGGCATCCGTCTGCCACAACGCCGTCCTCACCGGGGACATCTACGTCAACCACGGCGTGCTGCTCGCCTCGTTCAAGGCGCGTGGCGGCGTGTGGTGGCGTGTGCTGCGCAACCCGCTGCACATATTCACCACGGTGCGCGATCGCATCCGCTACCGCAGTCGCGCCCATCGCGCGATCGTCGCGCTGTCGCAGAGCGAGGTCACCACCCTGCGGCAGGTGTACCCGCGGCTGCGTCCCCCGATCCACGTCATCCCGAACGCCGTCGACCTGGAGCGCTTCCGCCCGCCGACGGACGAGCAGCGCCGTGAGGCGCGCGCCGCGTTCAATCTCGACGACGAGGACCGCGTGGTGATCTTCGTCGGGCACGAGTTCGACCGCAAGGGCCTGCACCACGCCATCGACGCGCTCGGCGAGGCGACCACGGTGATGCTGCTGGTCGTCGGCGGCAACGAGGAGAGCATCGGGCGGATGCGACGACGTGCCGAGGCGCGCGGCGTCGCGGACCGGGTGCTGTTCGCCGGGCGGCGCGGCGACCTGCCGCTGCTGTTCGCGGCCTCCGACATGTTCACGCTGCCGAGTGCCTACGAGGCGAACGCGCTCGTCGTGCTCGAGGCGCTGGCGTCCGGCATCCCGGTGATCGCGACGCCGGTCGGCTTCGCGCCCGAGATCGTGCGCGACGGCGTGAACGGCGCACTGGTCCCGGCCGACCCGCACGAGCTCGCCGCTGCCTTCGAGCGGTTCGCGGCGGACGCACCCGGCGCGCGTCGCGACGCCTGCAGGCAGAGCGTGCTGCCGCTCACCTGGCGAGCCACCGCACAGGGGTACGTCGATCTGCTCGCCGAACTGCGACCCGAACTCGCGGAGCGGGCGCCGTGACCCCGCTGCGCATCGTGCACGCCGTCCGCTCGGACGGGTTCGCCGGGGTGGAGCAGTTCATGCTGCGGCTCGCGAGCGCACAGGCCGAGCAGGGGCACGACGTGACGGTCGTCGGCGGCGCGGCCGCGCGCATGCGCGACCCGCTCGCCGCGGCCGGCGCACGGTCGCTGCCGGCGGATCGCCTGACCGACGTGATCCGTCAGGTGCGGCGCCTCCCCGCCGACGTCGTCAACGCGCACATGACCGCCGCGGATGCCGGATGCGCGATCGCCCTGGCCGGCAGGCCGCGCGTCGCGCTGGTGTCCACCCGTCACTTCGCCGGCCGGCGCGGACGGCTGGGCCCGGTGCCGATCGACGCTCTGATCGGTCGTCGGGTGGACGCGGAGATCTCGATCAGCCGCGCCGTGGCGGCGGCGACGGGTCGTCCGTCGACCGTGGTGCACACCGGCATCCCGCCGGCCGCGACGGTGGCGGACGGCGAGTCGAAGACCGTGCTGATGGTGCAGCGACTGCAGCCCGAGAAGCGTGCCGCAGTGGGCGTGGAGGCGTTCCTCGCCTCCGGCCTCGCCGCCGACGGCTGGCGCCTCGACGTGGTGGGCAAAGGACCGGAACGGCCGCGTCTGGAGGCGCTGATCGCGGCGCACCCGCACGGCACGGCGGTGCGACTGCTGGGTGTGCGCGACGACGTCCCGCAGCTGCTCGCGCGTGCGGCTCTGCTGATCGCGCCGTGCCCGGTGGAGGGCCTGGGTCTCGCCGTGCTCGAGGCGATGGCGCACGGGGTCGCTCCGGTCGCCGCCGGCGCGGCCGGGCATCTCGACCTGCTGGACGGGCTCGACGACCGGGCGCGATTCCGACCGGACGATGTCGGCGACGCCGCCGCCGCGCTGCAGGCCTTCGCCCGCGACGCACCACGGCGCCGACGTCTGGCGGCGGCGGCGCGGGAGCGTGCCCAGACCGAGTTCTCGATCGCTGCGCAGGCCGCCGGCACCGAGGCCGTGTACCGCCAGGCGATGCGGAGGCGCGCCGGATGACGGATCTCGTGGTGATCTCCCTCGAGGGGTGGGATGCCGTGTGGCGGCGCAACCAGCATCTGGTCGCCGGTCTGCTCGCCGAGGACCGCGACCTGCGGGTGCTGTTCGTCGAGCCGCCCGACGACCCCCTGCACGACCTGCGCGGGCGTCGCCGCCCGCGGTTCGGTCACGCCGTCCGAGCGGTGGACGAGCGGCTGTGGACCTACCGCCCCGTGAAGTGGCTGCCCCGCCGTCTCGACCCGCACGGCGACGAGCGGCGCGCCGACCGTGTGCGGCGGGTCGCCGCGCGGCTCGGCTTCGCGGCGCCCCTGCTCTGGGTGAACGACCCGTCGGCGGCGCCGCTGCTCGTGCGCAGCGGCTGGCCGGCGCTGTACGACATCACCGACGACTGGCTGAGCGCCGACCGCGCCGACGCCGAGCTCACCCGGGTCGCCGACGGCGAGCGAATGCTGTTGACGCGGGCCGCACAGGTGGTGGCCTGCTCCCCGGAACTCGTCCGACGGAAGGCGCCCGTGCGCGCAGAGAGCGGGCGCCCCGGCATCCGCCTCATCCCCAACGCGGTCGATGTGACCGCCTATCGTGAGCCGGCCCCGCGGCCGGCGGGACTCGGCGACGGTCCGGTGGCGCTGTACGTGGGCACGCTGCACACCGATCGGCTCGACGTGCGTCTGTGCGCCGACGCCGCCCGCGCGCTCGCCGGGCGGGTACGGCTCGTGCTCGCCGGGCCCGACGCGCTCGGGCCCGCGGAACGACGGATGCTGGACGAGGCCGGCGTACGGCGGCTCGGGCCTCTCGCGCGCGCCGATGTACCGGCGCATCTGCGGCATGCCGATGTGCTCGTCGTGCCGCACGTCGTGACCCCGTTCACCGAGAGCCTCGACCCCATCAAGCTGTACGAATACCAGGCGGCGAACCGGCCGGTGGTGTCCACACCGGTGGCGGGCTTCCGCGACGCGGACGACCCGCGCGTGCGCATCGCCGACGGTGCCGGGTTCGCCGACGCCGTGCTGGATGCCGTCGCGGCACCGCTGCCGGATCGCGCACCTGCGCCGCCCGACTGGGGCGAACGCGTCGTCGAGATGCGCGAGGTCCTCGCCGCTCTGCAGCAGACACACTGAACTCGCCGGGGGTCGCAGCGACCCGCGGCGAGTTCAGCAGGCGTCGTCCGCTGCTTACTTGCAGCAGTCCGGCGGGGTCGCCGGAACCGTGACGGTGACCTGGATCGGGTCGTGCTCGGTGTCGGAGCCGTCCGAGGCGTGACCCCAGGTGACCGAGAAGCCGAGCTGGAAGTCCAGGTTGGCGCTGTTGTCGCTCGTCGCGTTGAAGTTGACGTCGATCGAACCGCCGGCCGGGACGAACCAGGGCAGAGCCGGAATCGGGTTGAGGCCGAAGCTGATGCCGCTGGTGTTGATGTTGATCACGATGGCCGTGATCCAGATGTCCTTGTTGGTCGGGTTGGACACCGTTGCCGGGACGCTGTAGCCCTTGCGGATCGGGTTACAGCTGTTGCCGGGCGCCTTGCAGGCGGCTCCGGGCGTGATGATCGGCCCCCGGCCGGACGCGGCGAACGCCGGAACCGGCGCGGCGACGGCGATCGCCGGCACCGCCCAAGCCATGGCCTTCGTCACGGTACGGCGACTGATGCCGGTGGACGTGGTCTCTACACTGTCAACCATCGTTGAACTCCCCAGAACGTGTGCCGCTTCGGCATCCCCCAGGGGCCGATGTCCCCAAACATCGGGCGGCTACCTGCGCAATGATAGCGTAGGACCGCTCGCCGCGTAACCCGCAAGTCGAGCACGGATTTTCAGGGGGAGCGGCATGGGGGCGGCGCCGGGGGGAATGATCGGTTCACTCCGAGAGATGCTGCGGCTGACCGGAGCGAATCCCAACCGCTGGCTCGCCACCACGGTCGTGGTGTCACTCATCCTGGCCGGCCTCGACATGGCCGGCGTGGTCGCGATGCTGCCGCTCATGCAGCTGATCACCAGCGGCGAGACCGACGGCCCGTTCCTGACCGCCGTGGCCGACGTCGTGGGCTCCTCGTCGCCCTCGGTGCTGCTGCCCGTCGTCGCAGGCCTCGTGGCGCTGGCGTTCATCGTGAAGAGCCTCGGGTCGATCACCTTCCGCTGGTGGCTGCTCGGCCGCACCACCCGCGTCTCCGCGCTCACCGCGACCGAGCTGATGCGCCGCTACGTCCTCGCCCCGTACGCCGCGCATCGCAGTCGCAGCATGAGCGAGATCTATCGCAACATCAATGACGCCTCGGCTCAGGCGGCGAGCGTGCTGCTGGCATCCGTCAGTGCGGCGACCGACATCGTGACCCTCGCCGCGATCGTCGCCGTGCTCTTCATCACCGCTCCCCTGCCGACCCTGTTCGCCGCCGGCCTGTTCACCGTGTTCGTCGCCGGCGTGCAGCGGCTGCTGCGGCGCCGTCAGCTCGCGCTCGGCGAGGAGCAGGCGGATGCCGCGCTGACCGCCTGGCAGTCGCTGATGCCGGGTATCGACGGCTTCCGCGAAACGCGCCTCACAGCCAGCGGCCGGGGCTTCGTGTCGGCGTTCCGCGATGCCAAACTGCGCGGCGCGCACGTCGGCCGGCAGACCGCGATCCTCTCCGACGTGCCTCGCTATCTGCTCGAGGTCGTGTTCATCGTGGCGATCATCGGCATCGCCGGGGTGATGGCCCTGATCGGCGCGCAGTCCGAGACCATCCCGGTGCTGGGAGTGTTCGCCGCGGCATCCATGCGCGTTCTGCCCCTGCTCACGCGCGTGACGGCGAACGTGGCGACAATGCGCACCGGCAACGCCGGGCTGCAGATCCTGCTCACCGCCGTCGCCGAACTGAAGCGCGAGGGTACGCACGACGAGACCCCGCGCTCGACCACGCCCTACGACGGTGACATCGTGTTGCGCGAAGTGTCGTACCACTATCCCGACGCCGACGCCCTGGTGCTGGAGGATCTGAGCCTGGAGATCCCACGGCACCGCACCACCGCGTTCGTGGGGTCGAGCGGGGCCGGCAAGAGCACGCTCCTCGACCTCGTGCTCGGCTTGCTGACCCCCACCTCGGGCGAGGTGCTCTGCGGCGGTCGGGCCATCGCCGACGATCCGGCGGGCTGGCACGCCTCACTGGGCGTGGTGCCGCAGGACGTGTTCCTGGCGAACCGCACCCTCGCCGAGAACATCGCGTTCGGACGCAGCGCCGACGAGATCGATCCGGATCGTGTCGCCGAAGCCTCCCGGCTCGCCCTGCTCGACGACCTCATCGCCGAACTGCCCGAGGGCATCCACACCATGGTCGGTGACCGAGGCGTCCGCCTCTCCGGTGGGCAGCGCCAGCGGGTCGGCCTCGCGCGCGCGCTGTACCGCCGCCCGCGCGTGCTCGTGCTGGACGAGGCGACCTCCGCCCTCGACAACGCCACCGAGTACCAGATCGCGCAGACGCTCGCGCAGCTGCAGGGCACGATGACGATCATCATCGTCGCCCACCGGCTCTCCACCGTCCGCTCGGTGGACCGCCTCTATTTCCTGCGCTCGGGCCGGGTGGCGGCATCCGGCACGTTCGACCAGGTGCGGGCGGCGGACGCCGAGTTCGCGCGACTCGTCGAACTCGGGTCGCTGGACTGAACGCGAGGGCGGGCTCACCCGGCCGGTGCGGTCCGCTCGTCGAGGGCGTCCATGAGCGTGTCGCTGACCCCGGCCTCCACCTTGCGGCAGAACGGCGAGCCGGAGGCGACGATCGCGTCCAGGTCGTCGAGTGTCCAGGTCAGCACGCGGTCGGCGTCATCGTCCCAGCGGTGGTGGCTGACCCGCGGCAGTGCGGCCGGCGGCGCGATCCAGCTCAGCGGTGTGACGAGGGCCGACTCGTCGGGGATGATCGAGCGGCGATAGACCCGCCGCAGGCGCGAGCCGGGGGCGAGGTCGACATCGAGCAGACGATCGAGCTCCTCCCGGCGCACCGCGACCCACTGGTCTCCGAACCAGCACGGCTGCTCGGCCGTGAACGGCGAGCGCAGCCGCCGGACGCCGTAGTGCACCCCTCGGCCGCGCGCGACGACCCGCGCCGAGACGAGCGGTTCGAGGCGCAGGGCGATCGCGCTGCGCACCCAGCGCCAGGCCGCGGCGAGTCGGACGGGCGGCCTCATGCCCCACCGGGATGCCGGCGATCGGAACCACCGATACGCGTAGCGCGTGAGCCGGTCGTCACCGTCGCCCCGCCGGCGCCCCCAGCGCGGGGTGTACCGCAGGGGCTGGGCGCGCCCGATCCAGCTGGGCGCGGCGAGCGCCTCCGCCTCCCACTCCCCGAGGGGGCGCGCCGGGTAGTCCTGGCCGGAGATCAGCACGACCAGCCGCGGATCGTAGGCTCGCCGCGCGTGCGCGAACGCGTCCAGCGTCGCCTCGACGAGCTCCCACGACCCCCAGTCCGTTGCGAGACCGTGCGTGCGGATCTCGATGCGGTCGTCGCCGGCGGTCGCGGGGAACGCCTCCTGCCGGTCGTCATGCACGACGACGACGCGCGCCGACGGACTGGAGCGGAGGATGGCACCGGCGAGTCGGCGCACTTGCGGCCAGTCGCGATGGGACAGCACGACATAGACCGCCCCGGCGGTCATCGCGCGTCCGTCTTGTACACCTGCCGTGCCCGGTCGTGCGGCCGCACCGCGGCGAGCAGTCCGGTGACCGTCCCCGCGACATCCGCCCCCGCGCGCACCACGCCGCCCGCTAGGCCGCGCAGACGCGCCGGCAGGCCACGCTTCTGCGGCCAGGAGCGGATGCCGGAGACCGCCTCGGCGAGCGCCCGCGGCGCGGTGCGGAGGAGGTGCCGGGCGAGGTGCGGGTCGCCCCAACCCAGGGTCGTGCGCAGCAGCACGACGTGGTTACGCGCGCCGTAGAAGCGGTAGCGCAGGTCGAAGCGGCGGCCGCGCGCGTAGTCGCCGGCGACGTGCAGCACGACGGCATCCGGCGCATAAACGATGCGGTATCCGGCCTTGCGCACTCGCAGCGAGATGTCACTGTCCTCACGCAGGCAGGTGCCGGGGTAGTAATCGTGGATGCCGCCGATCTCGCGGAGCACGCTGGTGCGCACGGTCATGTTGGCGCCGAGCATGTGGTCGACGTCGATCGTGCGCCCCGGGTCGGCGCCGAAGTTGCCGGTCAGTGAGCCGTCCGGCAGGAACCGGCCGATGCGATCGAGTCCTTCGCTCTCCTCGCCGTCGCGATTGTTCCGCGCGCGTCCGCCGACAGCACCGACGTCGTCCGGCGCGTACGCGGCGAGGATGCGCTCGAGCCACTCCGGCTCGGCGTAGGCGTCGTCGTCGATGAAGGCGACCACGTCCTCGTCGGCGTCGTGCGATCCGATCGCGCGGGAGGCGGCCAGGGTGCCGACACCGAGGTCGTTGCGGCGATAGTCGACATGCGGGAACTCACGCACCACTGCGGCTGTGAGGTCGTCGGGCGAGGCGTCCACCACGACGATGCGCGCCGGCGCGACGGTCTGCGCCTCCAGGTGACGCAGGCACGTGCGCACGTGCTCAGGGCGCCGGTAGGTGGCCACTACGACGACGGCGTCACGCACCATGCGCTCCCACTCCCCCTGCCGGCGGTTCCGCCCCCTGGGACCCGCGATGTCTCGACTATAGCGAGCGGTCTGCGGCGGGGCGCTAGATTCGTCAGCACACCTGCCACGAGAGAAGCGCATGCCTCAGCTTTCCATCACGACGATCGCGACCGACACGCCCATGGGCGCCCAGGCGTATCAGCGCCAGGTGACGTCACGCGCGGCCGAGGCGCTGGCGGCGATCGATCCGCGGTGGACGGTGCGTGAGCACACCGCGCGCTCGTTGCGCTCCCGCCTGCCGGGCGACCGTCGCCTGCCGCTGTCGAGGCTGGCCGCGGCTCCGGCATCCGTCCGGCGGGCAGTGGGACGGATGCTGTACGCCGGCGACACCGTCTCGCACCGGATGGCGCTGGAGCTGCCGCCCTCGCCGCACGCCGACGTCGCCACGCTGCACGACGTGGTGGCCTGGCGCTTCCCCGACGAGGCGGCTCCCGTGGCCGCGGCCGCGGAGGAGCTGCGGCGCAGCGCGGCGGTGATCTGCGTCTCCGCCTTCACGGCCGAAGAGGCGGTCCGCTTCCTCGGCGTCCGCGACCCGCACGTCGTCCTGAACGGCGTGGACCCGCGTTATCTCGACGCCGCACCGCTTCCCGAGCCGACGCTGCGCGAGCTCGGGCTGGATCGTCCGTACGTGCTGCACGCCGGCGGAGCGGCGCAGCGCAAGAACCTGGCGGGGCTCGCGGCGGCGTGGCGGCGCGTGCAACCCGAGCGTCACGACCTCGTGCTGGCGCTGGCGGGTCCCCCGCATCCGCGCCGCACGGCGCTCTTCGACGGCATACCGGCCACCCGCCTGCTCGGGCGCCTGCCCGACGACCTGATGCCGGGGCTCGTCGCCTCCGCGACCGCCGTCGTCGTGCCGTCGCTGTACGAGGGGTTCGGACTCCCCGTGCTCGAGGGGATGGCGGCGGGGGTGCCCGTGGTCGCGGCGAACACCAGCAGCCTCCCCGAGGTCGCCGCCGGACACGCGCTCCTCGTCGAGCCGGATGCCGACTCGATCGCGGCCGGCATCCTCGACGCGACCTCCGGGGACTCCGCGCTCGACGCGCTCGTCCGCGGCGGCCGCGCGCACGCCGCCGCGTTCACGTGGGAGCGCAGCGCCGCCGGTCACGCGCGCGTGTGGAGCGCGGTGCGATGACTGCGGGGCCGCCGGTGCTGGCGTTGGTGACGACGGTGCGGCATCCAGCGGCGAACCGCCCGACGTCCTTGCCCGACGATCCGCGCATCCACGAGGTCGTCGTCGACTTCGCTGCGCACCCGGATGCCGTCGGCTGACGATGACGGACGGCTGGCGCGCGCAGATGGAACGGCGCGCCGTCGTCGAGCGTCTCCCTCGCATCGCCGCGCGCCTCGATCGTCAGCGGTGACGACGCACGCGGAGCAGCCCGGTCGGGAACGGCTGCTGCCCGAGATCGAGCCGTCGTGCGCGCTCCAGCGCCGATTCCAGACCGTCGCACAGCCGCGCCACGTCCGCGGCATCCGCGGACCACGCGTCGGCGAGGAGATCGCCGAGGGAGGTCGCCTCCGCGAAGGAGCGGAAACGGGTGCGCCCAGGGGTCACGGCCGCCTCGTAGTCGCGGAACTTGAAATCCCCACCGCCCAGCGGCGGGTCGAGCGTGGTCCACACCGCCGGGATGCCGAAGGCGTCCGCAGTGATCAGCCCGTGCAGTGACGTCGTCACCACCGCCCGCGCTGACGCGATCTGCCGGACGGCGGTCGCGGCCCGCTGATGCACGTTGACCACGCGGGCGCCGGCCCGTGCAGCGAACTCCGCCAGGCCGACGTGCGCGCGGTGGTGCCCGTGCGGCACGACGACGATGCGGCCGTCACCGGGCGGCCGAGTCAGGTGCCGGGCGACCAGCAGTCCCGGGTCGCCGTACACCGGCTCGTCCGCAAGGCCGAGCCGTTCCGCCGTGAGCGGACCACGCACCGCGAGGGCGGTCGCGTCGGGCAGCGGATGGGCGGCGTCGTTCATCAGGCCGGTGCCCCAGATCGCCCCGGTGTAGTCGGTCGGCACGAACTCGAGCAGGCTGCCCACGCCGGTCAGTCGCGCCGCGCCTGGTCGGCGGTAGAACGGCAGGATGCCGTAGCGCGGCAGCAACCACGGGGTGAGGTCGTCACCGAAGTTGGGATGACCGTCCCACCAGAAGGTGCCGATGATCACGCCGTCGCGCCGGATGCGCGGCTGACCGAGTGACGCGATGATCCGCCGCGCCTGCCGGCCGCGCCGGCGCAGCGTCCCGTGGTACTTCACGCGCCGCCGCCCGCGCGGGCACCCGCGCCTTCCACCGCACCCACCCGAGAGCTGCGGACACGGGTGAACAGCCGTACGTAGGCGTCGGTGACGGCATCCCAGCTGAACTCCTGCACGCGGACGGCGCCGTTGCGGGCGAGCGGGAGACGCCGCTCGTCGTCGGCCATCACCCGGCGCAGCGCGGCGGCCAGAGCCGACGTGTCCTCGGGGTCGACGAGAAGGCCGTCTACACCGTCGCGGACGAAATCCGTCGCTCCGCCGCGGGAGGTCATCACCAGGGCGGCCCCGCCGCGCCAGGCCTCCAGCGCCACGATCCCGAACGATTCCGAACGGCTGGGGATGACGACGGCCGCGGCCTCGCCGATCCGCCGTGCGACGGTCTCCTCGTCCATCTCGCCGGCGAGCACCACCCTGTCGCTCAGGCCGGCGGCGTCGATCTGCTCCTGCAGCCGCTCGCGCTCCGGCCCGCCGCCGATGATCTCCAGGCGCACGCCATCGAGCGCGGCTCGCGCGAACCCGTCGATCAGCAGGTCGAAGCCCTTCATCCGACCCAGCCGCCCGATCGCCAGCAACAGCGCCCCGCGCGGTTCGGCGGGGTCGTGCACGCCGCGGGTCAGGTCGACCCCGTTCGCCACGATCTCGGCGTCGGCGCGCAGCCCGAACCGGGCACGCAGATCGTCGACCACGTAGCTGCTCGGTGCGGTCACCGCCGCTGCGGCATCCAGTCCGTGCCGCAGCCGTCGGCGCAGGAACGCGGAACGGACGTACGCATTGTTGTCGTCGCCGAGCGTCTCGCCGTGCGAGCTGATGATCATGGGGGTGCCGAAGGCGCGATGCAGCGCCGTGGCGTACACGCCGTTCGGTCCGAAGCACTGCACCGACAACACGTCGGGGCGGAGGTCGGCGTGCGCGCGGCGCCACTCCCGCCAGGCCCGTGGCATCGACCAGACCGTGCTGATCACGCCGTCCGGCGTCCGCGACGGCAAGGGTGCCGGCAGGTAGTGCACCGGCACCGGGAAGGTGCGCGAGGAGCGCATCCCCCGGTCGACGGTCCAGACCTCGACCGTGTGTCCGCGCTCGTGCAGCCCGGTCGCGACGCGCGCGACGTGGGTCTCCACACCGCCCACGTGCGGGATGAACGACGACGAGACCAATGCGACGCGCAGCGGTCGGCCGTCGCCCGCGTCAGCCGTCGTCACCTGTACCGCCCGCCGTCCGCTTGGGCGCCGGCGTGACGACCGTCTCGTCGCCGAACAGTTCCTGCAGGGCGGCCTCGTCGTCGATCGCGTCGATCGGCTGCGGCGGCATCGCCACACTCGAGCGCCCGCGCCGCGCCTGCGGGCGCCGGGAGCGAGATTTCGGCCGGGACGCAGTCGGGGTCTTCTTCGGCTCGGCCGGCGGCTGCTCCTCGGCCTCCGGGGTCTCAGCGTGCCGGGAGCGGTACTGGTATGCGTAGTTCTTCGCCCCGGCGCCGGTCAGCGGGGCGCGGTTGAGCACGACGCCGAGTAGACGCCCACTCACCTTCTCGAGTGCGCTGAACGCCTTCTCCACGAGGTCGTAGGTGGTCTTGCCGACGGTGACGACGAGGATCGCACCGTCGGCCTGATGCGTGAGGATCGCGCCGTCGGTCACTGGCAGCAGCGGCGGAGCGTCGATGATGACGATGGCGTGCTGCGCCAACTCGTCGAGCACCGCCCGCATGCGCGCCGAGCCGAGCAGCTCGCTGGGGTTCGGCGGGATGGTCCCCGCGCCGAGCACGACCAGACCGGGGGATTTCGGTGCGCGCTGCAGCACCTCGATGAGCTCGGCGCGGCCCGCGAGCACGTCGGTGAGACCGGCGCCCGGCACCAGGCCCATCGTGTTCGCCACCGTCGGACGACGCAGATCACCGTCGACGAGGGCCACGTGCTCGCCGTTGGCCGCGAGAATCGCCGCGAGGTTGGCCGCGACCGTGGACTTGCCTTCTCCGGGCAGCGGGCTGGTGACCACGATCCGACGCGGCGGGTTGTCGACGTCCATGAACTGCAGGTTCGTGCGCATGGTCCGCAGCGACTCGGTCACCGCGAAGCCGGACTTCGAGTGGGTGTCGTTCGGGTCGATCAGACGCTGACCGGCGCCCATCGAGGTGACCTGCGGGATCGTGCCCAGAACCGAGACGCCCAGCCGCTGCTCGACGTCGTCGCCAGGCCGGATGCGCCGGTCAGAGATCGCGCGCATGATGGCGAACGCGATGCCGGCGCCGAGGCCGAGAAGCCCGCCGATCAGCAGCGAGGTCGTCGTGTCGGGGAAGGCGGGTGAGGTCGGCAGGGAGGCCGACTCCCCCAGGATCACGGTCACCGGCGCGGACCCCGGGGTTCCGTCACCGTCGTTCGTGTCGATCGTCACGATGAGGCCGTTCACCCACGCCTCGGCGAGCGCACGCGCCGACTCCGGCGTGGTCCCGGTCGCGGTGATCTTCAGGATCGCCGTCCCCTCCGGGTTCGTCACGCTGATGCGCCGGACCAGGTCCTCGGGTCGGGTGTCGAGGCCGAGCTCCTCGGCCGCGTGCTCGGCGACGGTGCGCCAGGTCGCCATGTCCACGAAGGTCGGCACCTTCGACTTCGCCAGGCTGTCATTGGCCGCGGGCGTGATCGCGGTGCCCTCCTCCGCGAGCAGCGTCGACTTGGCGAACCCGCTGGCGGACGCCTCGTAGATCGGCGTCTGCATCTTCGTCCAGCCGTAGGCCGCCCCCAAGCCCACCGCCACCAGCAGGACGATCGCTATCGCGTGACGCCTCAACGCCAGGAAATAGTCGCGAAGCTCCATCCCCACCCCCGTGTGTTTGGACCGATCATACGCGCGCCTCATCGCCGTGCGGCGACCTCTCGCGTGCGGCCGTGTGCTGCGCCCGCCGCAGCATCCGCTCCCGCGCCACCGTGGACGCGTGCACTCGCCCCACCGGACGCCGTGGCCGCCGGACGTTCCTGAACCCGGCGGCGTCCCCGGTGTTCACCGCCAACGCCTGCGCGCCGAGGCAGATGCCGGCGATGAAGAACGGGATCGAGACGCCGGCCGACACCCAGAACAGGTCGAACTGGGTCTGCACGATGCGTGCCAGCACCGAGCCCAGAGCGAGCATCCCGAACCGGAGATCGAGGCGCCACAGCACCACCACGATGCCGATCCACATCACGATGAAGCCGGCCAGCCCCACCATGCCCGCCGACGCGACGACCTCGAGCTCGGCCTGCGGCGGCTGGAACGCGGCCGTGGGGTGCACGTACCAGTAGCGCAGGCCGTGCCCGAAGAACGGCGAATGCTTCCACAGGGCGTACACCTCCTGCATCCAGGCGAGCCGCTGGTAGACGGAGTTGAACCGGTTCTGCGACTCGATCTGTTCGATCACGCTCTGCACGATCAGGATCGCGCCCGGCACGGCGATCACGGTGATCAGAAGCCAGTGCCGGGCCGCACCCTGCCGGATCACGAAGATGAGCAGCGCCACGAGGAATCCGACCATGGCCTGCCGCGACTGTGTGAGTGCCAGCGCGACCAGGAACAGCACCATGGCCGCGCGCGCCCACCGTTTGGGGATCTGCGCCCAGTCCGGGTTGACGTATGCGACGAACGCGGCGAACGCGAGCGCGCCGCCCGCGAAGTTCTTGTGCATCACCCACGGCCACTGCGGGTAGACGGCACCGAACTGACCGGACAGCAGCATCGGGACCGCGGTGCCGATGGTGCCCACCGCGATGAGCGCCACCATGAGGTGGATCAGAATGAACGCCGTCCGCGCCTTGCCGGCGCGCCCGAGCGCCCAGCCGGCGAGGAGCGCGCCCGAGACCAGCAACCACGCGTGGAACCACTCCACCGTGTTCTGGATGAAGGGGTTCGCGATCACGGTGAACAGGGTCGCGAACTGGTAGACGAGGTTGAGCCGCAGCAGCGCCTTCAGCGGCGGGCTGATCTCGCGGTCGCCGAGGAACACCGCCGAGGCGAAGGCGGCGGCGAGCGCCGCGTCCGACACGGTGAGATCACCGGCGCCGAGGCCGACGCGTTCGGTGATGAACAGGGCGGGCGTGGCGAGCAGGGGGATCGCCATCGGCTTCGCCGACGACAGCACCGCGCCGATGGTCAGCACGCCGATCGCGGCGGCTGTGACCGCGCCGTTGGTGATCCCGCGATCGAGCAGCAGGTAGGCACCGATCGCGACACCGGCGGCGAAGAAGGTCCAGCGCCAGGCGTGCGCCCAGACGTCGCCGAGGCGCGCGAGTGCGTCGGTACGGCTCCGCAGCCCCAGCCCCATGTTCGCCCCCTCAAGCGTGAGTTCAGTATGTCACCGGGGCGCCGCCCTGCACAGCGTCAGGATCGTTCACCTCTGCGCCACTCCGATGGGGCATGATGAGGGTTGTCGGCGCCTGGGGAAGAGGGACGTATGCGACTGTCGGTGATCGGCTGCGGCTACCTGGGGGCCGTGCACGCGGCGGCGATGGCATCCATCGGCCACGAGGTGGTCGGTATCGACATCGACCCCGGCAAGGTCGCCGCGCTGTCCCGTGGCGAGGCGCCGTTCTTTGAACCGCGCCTGCCCGAGCTGCTGGAGGAGGGCGTCGGGTCGGGCCGTCTCGCCTTCACGACCGACATCTCCGCCGCTGCCGGGGCGGCCGTGCATTTCGTGGGGGTCGGCACTCCGCAGCAGCAGAGCGGCCACGCCGCCGACCTCAGCCACGTCGACGAGGCGTTCGACTCGCTGCTGCCGCACCTGCGACCCGGCGACGTCGTGGCGGGCAAGTCGACGGTGCCGGTGGGAACGGCCGCCGACCTGGCGGAGCGGGTGGCGACCACAGGGGCGACACTGGTGTGGAACCCGGAGTTCCTGCGCGAGGGCTGGGCCGTGCAGGACACCATCGACCCCGACCGACTGGTCGTCGGCGTGCCGGAGGGCGACGAGGGCGAGCGCGCCGCCGGCATCCTGCGCGAGGTGTACCACCCGGCGGTCGCGAAGGGCACGCCGTTCATCATCACCGACTTCGCCACCGCCGAGCTCGTGAAGGTGGCGGCGAACGCGTTCCTCGCCACGAAGATCTCGTTCATCAACGCGATGGCCGAGATCGCGGAGGTGACCGGCGCCGACGTGACGCTGCTCGCCGACGCGATCGGCCACGACGTGCGCATCGGCCGCCGCTTCCTCGGCGCCGGCATCGGTTTCGGCGGCGGATGCCTGCCCAAGGACATCCGCGCGTTCGCGGCCCGCGCCGAGGAGCTCGGGCGGCGCGAATCGGTCAGCTTCCTGCGCGAAGTGGATGCCATCAATCTGCGCCGCCGCGACCGCGCGGTGCAGCTGGTCATCGACGGGCTCGGCGGCAGCGTGTTCGGCAAGCGGGTCGCCGTACTCGGCGCCGCGTTCAAGCCGTTCAGCGACGACGTGCGCGACTCCCCCGCCCTGGACGCGGCGGTGCGGCTGCGCGGCCTGGGCGCCGACGTGGTGGTCACCGATCCGCAGGCCATCGAGAACGCCCGGCGACTGCACCCGCAGCTGACCTACATCGCCGACCGCGACGAGGCGCTGCGCGACGCCGACGCGGTGCTGCTGGTCACCGAGTGGGACGAGTACCGGCGGCAGCTCACTCCCGAGCACGCGGCGTCGCTCACCCGCGGCCGGGTCGTCGTCGACGGCCGCAACTCGTACGACCCGAAGGCGTGGCGGGCGGCCGGCTGGACCTATTTCGGCATGGGGCGACCGTAGTGACGGGACTCCTCGTCCACGAATGGATCGAGTCGTCCGGCGGCGCGGAGAACGTGCTCGAGACGATGGCGAGGGCGTTCCCGGATGCCGGCATCCGCTGCCTGTGGAACGACGCACCGCACCGGTTCGCGCAGCGCGACGTCCGCGAGACGTGGTTGGCGGGCACGCCGCTGCGCCACCACAAGGCGCTCGCACTGCCGTTCATGATCCCGACGTGGCGGCGGCTGCGCGCCGACGCCGACTGGATGCTGGTCAGCTCGCACTTGTTCGCCCATCACGCCCGGCTGGCCGGACGCGATGTGCCGAAGTTCGTGTACGCGCACACACCGGCGCGCTACATCTGGAACCCCGAGCTGGACAGCCGCGGTGATCCTGTCGCGGTGCGCGCCGTGGCTCCTCTACTGCGCCGGATCGACCGCCGCCGGGCGCAGGAGGCGACCGCGATCGCGGCCAACAGCGCATTCGTGCGCGATCGGATCCGCCGTGCGTGGGACCGTGATGCGACGGTCATCCACCCGCCGGTGGCGGTGGAGCGGATCATGTCGCGGCCGGATTGGCGCACCGAGGTCACCGGCGACGCCGAGTGCCGCGTGTTGGACGGGCTGCCGGAGACGTTCGTGCTCGGCGTCTCGCGGTTCGTGCCGTACAAGCGCCTCGACCTGGTGATCGAGTCGGCGGCGCGCGCGGGGCTGCCGGCGGTGGTCGCGGGCGGCGGACCCGACGAGGCGCGGCTGCGCGCCGCGGCGGCGAGCGCCGGGGTGCCGGTGCGGTTCGTGACCTCGCCGTCGACGGCGCTGCTGTACGCGTTGATGCAGCGAGCGGCCGTGTTCGTCTTCCCCGCCGTGGAGGACTTCGGCATCGTTCCCGTCGAGGCGCAGGCGGCCGGCACGCCCGTGGTCACCGGCCCGGTGGGTGGTCAGGTCGAGACATACACGCCCGGCGTCAGCGGAGTGACGGCCGAGGCGGCGGATGCCGGGGCGCTCGCCTCCGCGATCGAGTACGCTCTCTCCCTTGCACCCTTCGACCCCCGCACGGCCGTCGCGCGCTTCGGCGACGACGTCTTCCTCACCCGCATCCGCTCCTTCGTGTCCCCCCATGCCTGACCCCGACGACTGGTTCTCCGAACTCTTCGGGGACCCCGAGAAACGCTGGGTCCCTGAGTCGGGCCCACGCGCCCCCGAGGCTCCGGACGGCGCTCAGCGCCGGCCGGAGTGGGGCGCGGGGATCGAAGGGCCCCAGCCGCACCGCCCCGCCCAAGACCCCCTCCTCTTCCTCCCCCGCTTCATGCTCGTCCCCTACGCCGTGGTCCTCCTGCTGCTGACCTGGCTCCCCGGCGAGCAGGCCTCGGTGGCGACGGGAATCGTCAACCGCATCGCGCGCTTCCTCGCGGCCCGCGACATCGTGCCCTACTCCCTCGGCTATCCGATGCTCGAGTTCCTCGCCAACATCGCTCTGTTCGTCCCGCTCGGCCTGCTGCTCGCGGCCGGATGGCCGCGCCTGCCCTGGTGGAGCATCGCGGCGACCGGCCTCGCGACCACCGTGACCATCGAGGCCGTGCAGATCCTGATCCCGTCGAGGTACCCGTCGTTCTCCGACCTGGTCGCGAACACGCTCGGCGGCATCATCGGCTGGACCGTCGTCGCTGTGGTGCGCACTCTTGCCCAGTGGTCTCGCCGTACGCTGGAGGAATGAGCGATCCCGACGGCGACACCGTGCCGCGCATGAGCCGCCGAGAGCTGCGTCAGCTGCGCGAGGCGCTGCCCGATGCCCCTCCTCAGCCGCAGTCTCCCGGTCTGTTCCCGCCGGCCCAGCCCAGCATCCCGACCCCGGCGGCCCACCCGGCCGCCGCCACCATCCTCACGGTCTGCACCGGCAACATCTGCCGCTCCCCCATGGCCGAGGCGCTGCTGCGCGCCCGGCTGCGCGACCTCGGCGTGCGCGTGCACAGCGCGGGCACGCACGCGCTGGTCGGGCACGCCATGACCGAGCAGGCCCTCGCACTCGCGACCCGGTTCGGCGCCGCCGAGACCGACGCCCGCGGGCACGCTGCGCGGCTGCTCACCGAGGCGATCCTGACCGAGAGCGACCTGGTGCTGGCGATGACGCGCGAGCACCGCTCCTACATCGTCCAGCTCGCCCCTTCGCTGCTGCGGCGCGCGTTCACGGTGCGCGAGTTCGCGCGGTTGGCCGCCACGCTGTCCGACGCGCAGATCCGCAGCGCCGCCGACGCAACGGGCTCCGCCGCCGGCGACCGCCTGCGCGCGCTGGCGGCGCTCGTCGGCGGACAACGCGGACTGGTGCTGGCGCAGGCCGACGAGGACGACGTGATCGACCCGTACCGCCGTTCGCAGGAGACCTACGAGCTCTCCGCTTCGCAGCTGGGCCCGGCCATCGATCAGGTGGAGCGCGCCGTGCGCGCCGCGCTGGAATGAGGCGCTGATGCTGGTGCCGGGCAAAGACGACGTACGCGTCATCGCTGCGCATCGGGTGCGCGGAACCGCGGGTGCGCCGCGCATCACGACCAGACAGCGCGTGTGCGGCAGCGTCACCATCTGGACCATCGAGACGGACGCGGCCGAGTACCAGGTGCAGCCCGAGCCCGACGACGACCAGTTCTTCACCTTCGCGTTCATCGAGTCGGGCCGCGTGCTGTCGAAGTTCCACGACGAGCCCTGGCGCAACATCGGTCCGTCGCTCGTCATCGCCCCGGAGGGGCTCGAACGTCGGCTGCGGTTCGAGGGCACGTGCCGCTTGACCGTCGCGAAGGTGCCGAAATCCGCGATCGCCGGCTTCGTGACGGAGCTCCCCGGTTCGGCACGCGTGCTCGAGGACCAGCGGCTGCTCGATCGTGCGCTGCTCGCCTTCCTCACCGCCGTGATGGATGCCGAGGGCGAAGGCTCAGCCATCGACCGCTACGCGATCGAACACCTCGTGCTGGAGATGTGCGGAGCGATTCTGCTTGATCGTCTGGGGACGGTGTGGGCGCAGGGCAATCCCGCGGCGGCGCTGCGCGACCGTGCGCTGGCGGTAATCGCCCAGCAGTGCGAGGACTCCGACCTCACGCCCGAGCGGGTCGCGAAGGCGGTGCAGTCGTCGCTGCGGCATCTGCAGTCGCTGTTCGCGGATGCCGGCACGACGGTCGCCGGCGAGATCCGCCGGCATCGGGCACGGCTCGCCCGTGCGACCCTGCTGGACAGCCGCTACGACGTGCTGTCGGTGGAGCAGGTCGCGCAGCGCTCCGGGTTCCGCAACACGATGAGCCTGCGGCGTGCGCTGCACGAGATCTACGGCACCGGTCCCCGCGAGCTGCGGCGGTGCCGCGGCGGCGAGGTGTCCGGCGTCGCGCAGGGCACCGATCTCCCCGCGTAGAACAGTTTGCGCAGGTATAGCGCACAATGCGCGGAAAACCTGCACGCGGCCTGAATGACGCCCGACCGTTCCCTATGTTGATCCTCAGGAGAGGCTCTGGGGGACAGAGCATGTCGCCTCTCTCGCACTACACATCATTTCGTGTTTACACAGGAGGGTCGTCAATGACCGAAGAGAACAAGGGCCTCACCCGCCGTACCGTCGTCAAGGGTGCCGCCTGGTCCGTCCCCGTCATCGCAGTCGCTGTCGGGACTCCGCTGGCATCCGCGAGCGTTGCCCCGTTCAACGCGACGGTGACCGCGAACTGCAGCAACGACTACGACCTCTCGGTGCTCGAGGGCATCGTGGGCAGCGGCCTGCTCGGCACGGTGCAGGCAGCGCTCGGCCTGCTCGGCATCACCCCCGGCGCCACGCGCGGCTTCACGATCACCGCGACCACGGGCACCATCCCGGCCGGCACGCAGTACACCCTGCAGGACCCGAACGCGATCCTCACGATCGGCGGTCTCGAGACGGTTCTGGCCGCTCACGCAATCGGCGTCGTCGCGACGGCGGGCGGCTACACGCTGACCCTCTCCAACCCGATCCCCGAGGGCAGCTCGGTGTTCGTCGACCTGTACGACGCGATCGTCAACGTCGGCGCGCTCAGCAGCCTGACGCTGACCCAGGTGCAGTCCGACGCGAACAACGGTGACAACAGCGCCACCGCCAGCACGCTCCTCGCTGCAGCGGTCGACCTCGGCACGCTCGGCATTCCGCTGGTTGACGGTTCGCTGGCCGTCCAGACCTGCGATCTGATCTGACGCTAGTCTGAGGTTCATGCAGTCGAGCCCCGTCGAGTTCATTTTCTTGTTCTCGACGGGGCTCGTCGCGTTCGTGCTGCTCCTCTCCGGAGCGACCAAGGCGACACGCACAGCCGCGACGCTCGAAGCGATGGCGGCGCTGCGCGTGCCGGACTTCCTCCAGCGCCACTGGATCGCCGCAGCCGTTCCTGCATGGGAGATCCTGCTCGGCACCGCACTCCTGCTGACGGCGGACGCGCCGCTCATCGTGGCCGGCGTGCTGACTCTCGGCACCTTCGCCGTCTTCACCGTTCTCCTCGCGCGCGTGCTCGCCCGCGGTGAAGAGGTCGACTGCGGATGCTTCGGGGCGCTGTCTGCGGACACGCGCGTCACGGGCTGGACCGTCGCGCGGAACGTCGCCCTCATCGTGGCGACAGTCGCGACCCTGTCCACATCGCCTGGACGACCCCCGTTCGTCGTAGACATCGCGGGCGCGGAGCCCGCCACGATCTTCGCCATCGGGCTCGGCTGGGCGCTGGTCGCGCTGGCCGTCGTGCTCACGACCCTGGTGCGTCTGCGGAGTCGCTCCACCGGCACACAGACCGCAGCCGGCACAGGGCCCGTCGTGGCCGGCGTCGGGTCGCCGATCCCCGATGCCGAACTCGTCACCCGCGACGGCGTCGCCGTTCCCCTCCATGCGCTGGGAGCCGGTACTCCTGTGCTGCTGGTGTTCCTCTCGGCGGAGTGCTCCAAATGCGTGCCGGTAGCCCGTCACCTCCCCGACTGGCAGCGTCTGATCGCGCCGGTCAAGCTCGTGGTGGCGACATCGTCCCGCCCCGGCGTGCTCGCGGAGCGGATGCCGGACGCCGCACCGCTGGCGTATTTCGGTGCTCTCTCGGCGAAGCGGGCGCTGGGCGTCGAGGGTTCGGCCGCCGCGGTTCTTCTCGGAGGCATGGACCACCCGTACGTCGCATCCCCCATCGCCCGCCGCGACGAGATCGACGCTCTCGTGCAGGGCATCGTCAACGCCCGCGAACAAGCCTCCTGAGTCCCGGCCCGGGGTCCCTGAGCCCCGGTCTGGGTCCGTGAGCCTGTCGAGAAGGGCCCAGCCGTCAGACGGCGGCCCGCTCGGTCGCCCGGTCCCCCGCCGTCCAGAACTTCTTCGGCCGCCCCGTGACCAGCCCCATCACCCACTCCACCGGCCCGGTGCCGACCCAGCGCCACCACGCCCAGCCCACGAGCGCGACACCCGGAACGATGAGCAGCCACCCCAGATAGGTGTTCTCCGTCGGCATGCCGTTCGACCTCGCCCACAGCGCGATGAGTCCGACATGCAGCACGTAAAGTGTCAGCGCCAGTTGTCCCCACGCGCGCAACGGCAGCGAGACTGCGGCCCAGGCGCGCCGCACGGCTGATGCCTCCGTCGTGGACAGCAGAACGACCACGACATAGACGGCGAAGACGAGACCCACATCGTGCAGGGTGTCGAGGTAGTCGCCGGACTGGACCCCCTGCACGCCGAGCAACTTCTCACTGACCGGCTGCGCGAGATAAGCGAGGGGCGCTGCGGCCGCCATGGCCCACAGCACGCCGTCTCGCTTGAAGCCGTGCCGCAGCAGCAGCGCCCCGAGCAGGAAGAACGGCAGCAGATTGACGAGACGGTACGAGCTTCCCAACGCCACCCACCCGGCGAGCTCGCGAACCAGGAACGGCTGAGTGTAGATCCACATCGCCTCGCGGGCGAGCATCAGCAGCGGCTGACTGAGCAACAGGAGGGTGAGGGTCACGGCTGTGAGAGCACGGATGCCCAGCAGAAGCATGGGAACGCCCACAATGAGCAGCAGTCCGAGCGGCTGGAGCACGATCGCCACCCACGACCCCCAGGTGACCATCCACATCCCCAGGGCGATGATGATCGCACCCCTGAGAGCTTGCCGCGCCCAAGTCGTTCCGACAGAGCCGCCGCGGTTCCAAACGATCTGTGCGGATATCCCCATCACCAGCGCGAACAGCGGTGAAGCAAGGTCGTTCAGATTGTCCCGAACGACGTGGACGAGCCACGCTGCGTCAGGGAGAAAAGGCCCAGCGTGAGCGACGAGCATCGAGACGATGGCAACGCCGCGTAGGACATCCCCCACGGGCAGACGTGGCCCTGACCCCAGCCGACTCTCGGCTGGGTCGCGCTGGAGATCGCTCATTGTTTTGCCTCCGTGGAACGCTACTCGCGGGGCATCGATCGTCGCGGATGCCCCACCGCGCTGTCCGTGCCACCCAACACGGCCGACTGACCTCGTCGAGCGATGCGACTTCCCCACAACCAAACCAGCGCATACATCACGAGGCCCTTGTTCAGAACGGAAACCGGCCCGTCGGCGATCCATGTTCCGAGCGTGATAGTCACGCCCGCCATTCCAACAAACTGAACTAGGTTTCCGTAAGTTGTAGAGTTTATGCTCGCGGCCAGCCTGCAGAAAATAGTTGCGAGCAGCGCAGCGATGAGCACGGTCCCCACCAGGCCCCAATTGTGGTAGGTCGAGCCCCAGAGCGATAGAGGAGAAGTTCCACGCGTCGAGCCGTAGAGAACCGCGAAGATCCTGTTGGAAAGATCGCTTCCAGGTTGCCCCGGCAGCAAGCCGACGAACGCCTGCCACCATTCACTTCCAGCGGGGATGTCCTGCTCGTGAATGTACTGGAAACCGACGATTGAGCTCATCTGATTGCTCCCCAGGATCCGGAAAGCAAGTTGTTCAAACAGCACACCTAGCTTGCTGCCAAAATCCGGAGCCGCCTCTAGGTCTCGGTTCGCCCTCCCGCTCGCGATCGTGAGCAGAAAGAACAAAAGTATGCCCACGATTCCGATTCGAACAATATATTTCTTCACGCGCCGCGGGACGACGAAGTAAGCAGTGACGACGGCGAGCGCCAGTGCAATGACAAATGCGCCACGCTGACCGGTGCCGAGTAGAAACAGAAGCGTCAAAGGAGCGAGTATGAGCCCAACGACTGCGCGGCCGCTTACCCGGAAATGGTAGGCAGAGGTCAACACGACAATCGTAAGTGCTGGCAAAAGAGCGTTCTTGAACTGGTTCACATAACCCGGGAAAAAGTACTTCTCACCGGCGTAAGACTCGAGCCGCAAAGCTGCTACGTCTTCGCCCGTATCATTTATGAGAGCCTGTAGAGACTCCACAAACGCCAGGTAGCCAACGCTCATGTAGTAGAGCGTCGATATCCCAATGGACGCCAAAATCCAAAATGCCGTAGTGCGCTTCGGGTAGGCAAAGTCGACGAGCGGATCATATGCCGTTCGCGGCGACTTGAGAATCGTGAACGCATAGAGAACTGACACACCAACGAGGGTGCCAAACGACCACAGAATCACAGACGCGTGAACCACATCTGCTTCGAGCGCTGGATCCAATGCTGGTAGCGTTCCGGCTGCCATGGTGGCTTGAGCATATACGAACAGGCTGATGACAGACAGATGCCCGAAGCGAGCCCCGGCAGTCGGTACAAATACCGCTAGCAACACGAAGACAATTATCATGCTATCGGACATAACGAACCCTCGGTCCCCTAGACAGCTGGTGCCCCGTCGTACTAACCATCCCTTGCGGCCGAGTACGTCCCCGCCCTTGGGCCATTGCTAAAGCTCGCAGGCCTCGGATGCAACATATTCGCCCGTGCTGATGCGACGCAGAATGACGCAAGATCACGACGTCACCCCCTCCGTATAAGCGACGTCCCCGCCTCGTGCCGTTCACTGGCGCCTACCCAGTTGCCGAATGATGCTTGCTAGACGGTTGATGCGGTACCGCAGGAGAGCAGTCGTCACACCTTCCGTCGCATGCAGCGTCTCCGGCGCTGGCCAGATCATTCGGTAGATGATGCGAGGAGCGTTGCGCCAACCCACCAATTTGAACGCTTCTCGGTACGCCAACAGAGGTGATCTCTGCGAACGCCACGCCCAGTCCGGAGGCCGTGGCGCATCCGACTCAACATCGAGGCCCGGGAACGCTAGTCTGAGCGGGTCGCGGAGAGCGTAGACGGCCCCCAGTTCCCGGACAACGCCAACCACGTCCGGGCCGGCGGCGCGCAGAGTATTAGCCGCCCAACTCAGCTTCCCTGGGCCAGGAAGTTCGCCCTGCAGAGGCCTAACGTCGTGCAACGCGCTCAGCACCGCGTGTGCAACGCGGTCGGGCGTACGAACTCTGACTGAGGCGAAACACCGCTCCTCCGTGCGCGACCGGACCCTTCGGTAGGCATCGGTTGCTTCGAGCGCGAGCCCAGGGAACCACGAATGAACGTCGACAGCACACGACCAATCATTACCCCGCAACGTCAGTGAGTGCAAAACTAGTGTGCCGGTAAAGGCTGAGAGTGCTGGGGACCAGCCCCACGGGCGTAGGGCATTGGCGAGCCGTAACGCTTCTCGCGGGTGCACCCAACAGTCAACATCGCCGGAGTGATCCCGCTCTCGGAGCGCCTGCGCCGCGAGAGTCGGGCCCTTAATGAAGACTACGTCAATTCCATTCTCACGCGCCACATTCTGTATTAGCGCGTAGACAAGTTCGTGGCGATAGGATTTCATCCATGGCTCAGCGACATGGGTGACGCGCGCCGGGTGCGACTCACTTTCCGCAAGCAGGCCCATCCCGCGCATTTCTTCAGCAATCTCGCGCTCAGCTGGGGAGAGCGCGGCTGGCTCGATCGCATCCGCCACGAACTTCCGCCAGAGCCGCGCCCCTGCCCCATACAAGAAATGCGGAGATCCCGGAAAAATGGGACAGACTACGAGTTCGTAGCCTTCCTCGGCGAGGGCGTGGTTGGTCAGATCCAGCGCGCCGAACGAAACCGCAACCCAGTGGCTCACAGTCCGCTCCGACCGGAATGCGGCCTGCGTGTCCGGAGCGGGACATTGGCCCATAAATCGGTAAACTCAATGTCCCAGACAGCAGGCGGCCAGAGAATCGCCTTAACCGCCCCTGCAATACTCTCTGTCCGCAAATTGGACGCGACGTGCAAAGCCTCACGCACCGGGAAGACCATCTCAAGGTCGCGTGTCGGACGGACAGCGCCGAGCGGGCGCCCGGCGAGACGGGCCACGGCAGTGGCCGCAATCCGCGCACCTGAGCGAGAGGCAAGCGCGTATGAGGCCCAGAACTTCGGGTTGATCTCCATCAACGCGTACCCGCCATCTTTACGACGCTTAAACTCTACCTGCGCGACCCCGTTCCACCTAAGCGCGAGCATCAAGGAGTTGGCGTGCTTACGAAGCTCGGGATCATGAAACGTCCGGAGCCGCGTGCCGCTGCCTCCACGACGCGGAACGGATCTAAGCTCGAGATGTTGGTGCTCAGCTACTGGCACCCCATCCTCGTAATAGCCTGAGTGGGCGTACGTGTACGGTTCGGCGTCGATGTACTCCTGAAACAGGACGTCCCCCCCAAGAGACTCGACATCCAGTGACCGGAGCGCTTGCGCGTCGCGCACGAGCGCCGTCGACTGGCCGCCTCGCTCCATGCGGGCCTTTACAAATATCGGAAACCGGATCTGTCCGATGTCGCCGGACGTGACGACATCGGTCATACTTCTCGGATGATCGACCCCAACTTCCGCAGCCAAGTCGTAGGTGGCGACCTTGTCCTCCGCGATAGCGAACGCATGCGCGGCCGGTGCGAGGAAAGCTGTGGATTCTGGGAATTTCGAGCGCAGTGGGATTAGGCTCCGAAACGAGTAATATCCGACTGGAACGACCACATCAGGCCGGACCCTCGACACAAGGTCTAGCACGTGGGCGCCGTAGTCATCCGATACCGCTAGGGGAGCAATGAGCTTCTCTGCGACATATCTCGATCGGTGTAGGTGCGACCGCTTTGAGGGCGCCACGCCAATGACCTCGGCGCCGAGGTCCGTCGCGAGTTCCGCGGCGATGGGCAACGAGTGGCTGTACTGGCCGTCAAGCAGCATTACTCTCATCATCTATCCTCCTTCAGTAGGTGGACCGATAACGGCCACTTGAGAAAGCTTCGGACCCGTAGCTCTCCAGAAACGTGGAATCCCGCCCGCTCATAGTTTTTCATCGACGACAGGTTTGAGTGGCTCATATTCGCGACCAGCCTCCCTCCGAAGCCCTCTCGATGCAAGAGAAGCATTCTGAAAACGATCAGGTTCGAATGAAGTCCCTGTCCGCGCGCAGCGGGCGCGGTCCAGTCGGCATGGAAATATGCCTCTCCCGGCGAAACAGGGAAGTATCCTTTCACGCGCGTTGTCGTGGCACCCTCGTTGACCCAGAGCCACCCCAAGGCGACAATAATCCCTCTTCTGACGATCTTGACCCCTCGGTGGCCGTTATCGAGATAGTGGCGAACCACGCGACTGTAACCTTCGCGCGAGCTCTCGATCAACTCGATGTCGTCACGAGTCAGTTCGCTGACGATTTCCGGATGAGTTTGGACGGTTGGGAAGTCGTCGCGTGGCATCTCCCGCGAGAGAATAGCGAAATCGGATACGTTGAACAAGCCAGTCATGCCGCTAGATTCCTTCCCCATCTCGCGTGCTCAACAGCCGGTATGCGAGCGCGAGCACGAGCACATAGTAGACTGCCAGCCCCGCCGCATAGGCGGTGACCGCACCAGCCGATGCGACACCGAGGCGTGGGAGCAATCCAAATGAAACTATCGCCACCACAAGCTTGAAAACGTTAAGCACGAAACTGAGGCCCTGCTTCTCGACCATCAGAAACACCTGGGATGCTGGCGCCGACACGAGAGCCAGCATGTAGGCTCCGGCCAAAATCGTCGCGAATTGTCCCGACTCGGCCCATGCGGCACCGAAAACGATCTCGAAGAGAATAGGGGCGGCGAAAATTAACGCGATCGTCGGGAAGACTGCCATGAAGAAGAGTAGGCGCGTCGTTCGCGCCAGCATGGCGTGCGCCTTGGCGCGCGTGTCCACCCTCGACGCTTCGGCGTAGAACACCTGGGCGTTCGACCGCCCCACCAACTGCACTGGTGCGGACAGCACGAGTACCGCCAGGCTGAAATAGCCCGCGGCAGCGGGGTCATACGCACCAGCAATCAGGATCGCTGGCAGCAGCAGCCCAGCCGTGTTCAGCACTGCTGAAGGCACGCCGACCGACGCAAAACGGTGATATCGCTTTATGACCGCCCACACTCGCGACAGTGACATCCTCGTGCGGGGTGCCGACCGGACGGCGGCTATCCCAAGGCTCACAGACCCAGCGGACTGACCCAAGATGTGTCCAACCACAAGCGCGCTGACGCCGAGTCCCGCGAGACCTCCGCCGATCTGTGCTGCAGCGGCGGCGAGGCTCTGCGTCGCTCGCGTCATCCCCAGTCGGCCATACTGTCGGTGTCGCAATGCATACATGCTCAATGCTTGGTACGCAGCAGCTAGGAAAACTCCCAGTGGCAAGATCGCCGCCACCACGGGAGGAGCTCCTGCGAATGCGAGCGGATTCGGCCAGAAGAGCAGCAGGCCTGCAATAAGTAGGGCCAGGCCAGCCGCGATCGATAGCGATACGAGCAGCAGCGCGTTCGCGGCTGTGGACACGCGAGGAAGCGGGATCGCCTGCTCGAAGCGGAACGACGCTACGACCGCCACCATCCCGAGCGCCGATGAGTAGACCGCAAGTGCGCCAAGCTCCCCGGGGGAGAAAATTCGCGTTAGCAGGGGATAAGCGAGCAACGAGACAGCTTGGCCGGCCGCCGCCCCACCGACTAGCCTCAGTGCGCTGAACTTAGACATTCTGGGTCGGTTCTCCAGCTGTCGGTGCCCCAGACTGTACTCCGGACTCAGCGGCACGGGCGACGGCCCGGAACCCCTGGAGGGCAGCGCTTTCGGCGCTCGGAAGTACGCGGCCGATGCCGAACTCGGCACAGAACCCCGATGCCTCATAGCCTCCCTCACCGAGGATGGCAGCTGTAGGCAGGTAGCCGAACGAATCGTCCATGCATCCAGCGCAGCAGACAAATTCACCGCCGACCATGTTTCGAACCCTGGGCGCATATTCGGCCATGACCTCGGCGTTCATGCCGACAATGGCGAAATGTGCACCGATACTGACGCGGGCGAACGTCACAGACGGCCCACCGCCCGTATAGAACTCTTCTGCTCTCATATTCTGTCGGCGGACTCCGATGCCATCGACCTTGAGCGCGCGCTCCTGTGAACGCACGCGACCCGTCGTTTCAGCCAACCCGCGCGCCCACTCGTCATATCTCTCTGGCGACATGTCTTCGAACACCGGACCAGTCAGGAAACGCTGGATCTTCCTAACGACCGATGTCGCGTTCGCACTCGCCTTGGGGCGGGTGTTACCAGAAAATCCTTGAACGTAAATCACAGGCAACTCGGCGTCACCTTCCGCGCTTCTGATGCTCGATCGCACAACACCTGGAAAGTGCGCGCTAACAACGTTTGCGTGCGGGCCTGCAACAGGGTGACACGCGTAGTTCCAGATGACCCCGAGTGCGCGACCCACAGAGTCTCTAACCGTGGCGGTAATGATAGTTTCGTCGCGCGGGCCTGCTACGTTCGGTGCGTTTACCACTTTGCCAAAGGTGGGGGGAAGCGAAAGTGTCAGGGCTTTCCGCAGTCGGCGATTGATGCTGTGGTCCGCATTTCCCTTCGCCGCCAGAAGCTCCGCAGGCGCGCGAGGCGCGGATACGAGTCGGGTCGCATGTGCTTCCGCCATGTTCAGGACTCGCTGTAGGTGCCCCGGCTCCGGCGACCCCAACAATGGTTTGGAGTCGTCAAGCATCGGGGCTCTGTGCGTGTGGCTTGCAAAGGTTAAGATCCGCTCGGCTGGCAGCCCCGTGGCTGCGGCGATGGTGTCTCTGAGTTTGCGACCGACGTATAACGCGTCAACCCCGACAAGAAGGGTCGGCATTGAGCTGTCGCCAGAGTCCAAAGCGATCATGTTGATCTCTACCGCGTCGGCCACGCCTCCCCAGGGGCGCCCGCCGGCCTTGAAAGAGCCCAGTGGCACCGCAGCACGGGGAGAGACCTCGAAGGTGATCCCTCGAGCCCGCAAGGTTCCGCGCTGCGCTGCGATCGGTCTCACCATCCTGAAAAGAGCCTGAAAAGGCTCGTGCGAAGTTGGAACAGAAGTGGGGTGGCCATAGAGGCCGCGCGCAGCTTGTCCGTAAGCCGCGCTTCGCTGTGGGCGAGCAGCCCAAACAGATCTCCGGCGTGCCTGCGTTCCTCGAGTTCTGCTAAAACCTGGAAACGTCGTCTTGGTTCGGCCGGAACGGCTAGAACCGGAACTTCAGCCAGCAGACGATATGCCAGCATTCGAGCGTGCATCGCTTCAGTCATCGTGGCGAAGTCCCTGTTGCGGGGGTTGGAGTTGCCGTCGTGGATCCTGTAACGAAGTACGACATCAGGCAAGTCGACGATTGCGTCTGCCAGCGCGCCCGCGATTCCGCCGATCCACAGGTCCTCGGCGACAAGCCTCTGAGGGATCGGGAAAGCGACCCGCGCGAGCTCGCGAGAAAGGGCCAGCGTCCCGCCGGAGCGGGCGCCTTTCCGCCGAGAACGGGGGATGAGTTGGCCGTCGAACTTCCGGTTCTCGGACATTGTCTGCAGGCGGGCGAACACGGCGACCCGTTGAGCGCCGCCGGCCACGGCCTGCCGCACCGCATCTGCTCGCACTGCGAGAGACTCCGGTGGCATAACGTCGTCTCCGCCCATGAGGACGATGACGTCGCCGGTCGATTCGGCAAAAGCGCGATTGAATGCCCCCACCTTGCCGAGTTTGCCTTCGTCGATGACCCGGATGCGCGGGTCGAGGCTTTGGGCGAGGCGCGCCTTTGTGACCGTGTCGTCCGTTGAACCGTCATCCACAAGGATGAGTTCGAAGTTCGCGTGAGACTGCGCGCGCACGCTCGCGATCATCTCCTCGAGGTGCTTGGACTCATTGAAGATCGGTGAAAGGACCGATACGAGTATCGGGTCAATGCCTCCCATGAAGCCCCAGCCTCTGCCGATGCGAGTGCGCGGTCGACAGGATGAATGAGGTCGCCCGGACAGCGGTATCGCCGATCTCGTACCCCGACGGCATGGACTTAGGATCTTGCGCAAGTCGCATCGCGACGCCTCGGAGCACACCCTCGGCGGAAAGGCCGGTCGTGATGATGGCGCCGGCATCAAGCGCTTCGGGCCGTTCGATGAAGTCACGCACCGTCACCGCGGGGAAGCCCAGGATGCTCGACTCCTCACTGATCGTCCCACTGTCGGAGAGAACGAGCTTCGCGTCGAGCTGCAGCTTGATGTAGTCGCGGAAACCGAACGGCGGGTGGAACCGGATGCCATCGACAGCCTGCGGATCGTCCAGCGCCTCGATGCGCTTCCGCGTCCGCGGATGGGTGGAGACCAGCACGGGAAGTCCGTACTCGGCGCGCAGCGCCTGCAGCGCACCGATCGCGGAGCGCAGCCGTGCGGGGGTGTCGACATTCTCTTCGCGGTGGAGGCTGACCAGGAAGTACTCGCCTCGGATCAGTTCGAGACGCTCCACCGCGTCGCTCGCCTGGATCTGCTCACGATTCTGTTCGAGGACCTCCCGCATGGGCGATCCGGTCAGGAGGATGCGCGAGGGGTGAATGCCCTCGGCGAGCAGATTCCGACGGGCGTGCTCGGTGTAGACGAGGTTGTAGTCCGAGACGTGGTCTACGAGGCGGCGGTTCGTCTCCTCGGGAACGTTCTCATCGAACGAGCGATTACCCGCTTCCATGTGGAACACCGGGATCTTCATCCGCTTCGCGATCACGGCCGAGATGCAGCTGTTGGTGTCACCGAGCACCAGGAAGGCGTCCGGTCGCTCGGCCTGGAGCACTTCCTCTGTCTTGGTGAGGATCGAGCCGAGAGCCGCTCCCAGCGACGAGGTGTCTGCGTTGAGGAAGTGATCGGGCTTTCGCAGACCGAGATCTTCGAAGAAGACCTCGTTGAGTTCATAGTCGTAGTTCTGCCCCGTGTGGACCAGAACCTGCTCGGTGTGCTGGTCTAGCAGCTTGATCGTCGCGGAGAGCCGGATGATCTCGGGCCGCGTGCCGACCACCGTCATCACTTTGAGCTTGTCGGTCACGTCACACTACCTCGGCAATCGTGTCGGGGTTCTGAGGGTCGAAGATGTCGTTGGTCCAAAACGACGTGTACAGCGTTTCAGACCCGCTGTTCGTGATGTTGTGCGCCCACATGGTGGGCATGTCCACTGCCGCGGGCTCCTCGCCTGAGACGTGGAAGCGAATGACCTCGTCGGTGAACAGCTTGCGGAGAGCGATCGTTCCGCTGCCGGACAAGACTGTGAACCGTTCGATCTTGCGACGGTGGTAATGATCCCCCCTAGTCACCCCGGGGACGGTCGTGGAGAACGACGACTGGCCGTCTCCCCCATGCGACCGGACGATCTCGAAGAACGACCCGCGCGTGTCTGCATGGCGCTCCAGGCGGATGGGAGCGTGCTGCGGGAACGCGTACGACCGATAAGTGTTGAACAGGTCTCGTCCGAAGTCCGTGCTGACGTCCGCGATCTCTCCGCCTCGGTAAAGTGCCGCGATCTCGGCGAGGCGCGCCAGCAGGCCGGAAACGCTCTCCTCCCGCTCTACGAGGGGCTGCTCCCCGACTGCCCTCACGCCGGTGAGGAGGTCCGCCGCATCCTGCGCGTGAACGAGCGTCAGGTCGCGATCCTGCTGGACGGTCGGTTCGTCTCCAGATGCGAGCAGGTGGCAGAAGGTGGCGGTGACCGCGTTGTAGAAGGGCTTCCCGTGCTCGCCGAACAGGTTGGGCAGTCGCACGTCGACGAACTCGGCTCCCACCTGGGATGCCGCTGCGGCGACGATATCGGCCGCCCGTGACTTCGCCTTTCCGTACACCGTGCCGTTGTCGGCCTGAGTCGAATTCGCGAAAACGACCACAGCAGGTGCGGCATCGGCGGCGCGTAGACCCTGCGCGAACTGTTCGGCGAACTCAACGTTCCCAGCCATCACCTCCTCGTCACTGGCGCGGTTCACTCCCGCGATGTGAATGGCCCGCTCGCTGCCTTCGATGGCGGATTTCGCCTGCTCGAGGTTGAATCTGTCGCCGACCGGAATTCCGCGGGCCTCGACCTGGTCGGCGTGGAGGGCTGCCCGAGTGTGCCAGCCCAGGAACCCCTGCGCACCGGTCAGTGCGACGTGGCTCATCCTGCGCGCTCCCCGTCGACCGACAGCCCTGCGAGGGCGAGTTCGTGCCTGACTTCGGGCAACGTCAGCAGCAGTTCTTCGACCTGCTCGACGGTCATCTGCTCCACGGTGTGAGAGTCGTAATCGTCGAAGTTCTGTTGAGCCACGTCGCCTTCCTCGTAGTAAAGGCTGTAGTTCAGGTCGCGGTTGTCTGCCGCGATACGGAAGTACTCCCCCATGTCCCGGGCGCGAGAGAGCTCCTCACGCGTCGCAAGCGCTTCGGAGAGCTTCTCCGCATGCCGTGTGCCGATGACCTCGATTTTCGCGGTCGAGCGGAAGAGGTTCAGGATCGCCTGCGCGAGCGTCGCGATCGAGCACGCCTTCGCCTTGCGTACGAACAGATCGCCCTGCTGCGCGTTGCGGAAGGCGAACTCCACGAGGTCGACCGAATGGGCCAGCGACATCATGAATCGGGTCATGTCGGGATTGGTGACGGTGATGTTCTTGCCTGCTTTGAGCTGGCTGATGAACAACGGGATCACGGAGCCACGGGAGTACATGACGTTGCCGTAGCGCACGCAGGAGACGGTCGTGGCGGCGTGTGGGTTGTTGAGCCCGTACGACTGCGCCACCTTCTCCATCATCGCCTTGGACATGCCCATGGCGTTGACGGGGTAGACGGCCTTGTCGGTGCTCAGGCAGACGAGCGACTTCACCGCGTTGCGGTCGGCCGCGCGCACGACGTTCTCACTGCCGACGACGTTGGTCCGCACTGCTTCCATCGGGAAGAACTCGCAGGACGGAACCTGCTTGAGTGCCGCAGCGTGGAACACGTAGTCCACGTCGCGGGTCGCGCGTTCCACGCTGTCGTAATCGCGGACGTCACCGACGTAGAACCGCAGTCGATTGTCCTTGATCTCATGCCGCATGAGATCCTGCTTCGCCTCATCACGGCTGAAGATGCGGATCTCCGCCACGTCGCGGTCGAGCAGCTTCCGTGCGACGGTGTGACCGAACGACCCGGTGCCGCCGGTGACAAGGATTGTTGCTCCGCCGTATGACTCGGTCATGAGGCTCCGTTCGTTCTCGATGCTGTCTTGAAGATCTCTTCGAGGCGTGCCAGCCCGGACTCCCGCGAGAAGCTGTCCTCGAATACGTCCCCAGCCCGGCGGGACATCAGGGTCCGCGCAGCGGGGTCCATCGCTGCTGCCCGGCGCATGGCAACCTCCAGCGAAGCAACGTCCTCGGCATCGGCGGTGAGCCCCACGGAGTTCGCTTCGACGAACTCCCGCACGTCACCCTGCACCGTCGTGATGACGGGCAGGCCCGCCGCGAGCACAGCCTGGAACTTCGAGGGTATCGTCCCGCGAAACACCGGGAGATCCTTCAACGTGACGAGCGCGAAGTCCGATTGCTCGTACACATCGGCCATCTCCGAACGGGGTACGGGGTCCCGGAAGACCACATTGTCCGCACCGAGTTCGTTCGCGAGTTCACGCAAGCCGGGGCGCGCCACTCCGTCACCGACGATCAGCAGTTCCACACCCGCATCCGCGGCGGCGCTCGCCGCACGCACAACTGTGTCCAGGTCCTGCATCTCGCCGACGTTTCCGGCATAGACGATGCGCACCGGGCCGCCGGGCTCGCGGAGCGTGCTCCTCGTACGCTCCGCGGGCTCTGCCCAGTTGTACAGGAGCATCGTCCGATCGCGCGGCGACCCTCGTTCCACCAGCGTCGTCACCATCCGCGGGGCGATGCCCACCACGGATGCCGCGCGCCGATACACGCTGCGGAGCCACGGGCTCAGGGCGGCGGAGATGATTGCGGAACTGCGTGAGGCACTCACCATCGACGACCCGACGACGGAGTCCGGCCACAGGTCTTGTACGTGCACGACATAAGGAGCACCACCGGTGATGCGCCACAACCAGGCGGAGAACGCTGCCGTCATCGGTGTGGCATACACGTAGATGACGTCCGCGCCTCGTGCGAACCGTCGGGCGCTCGTCGCAGAAAGGGCGAACGTGACATAGTTCACGAGTCGACGCAGGGCGCTCTGCGAGTGGTCCAGGAACAGCGGGACGCGACGCACTTCGACATCGCCGTCCATCTCGCGATGACGCCATCGTTGACGATAGCCCTGCGCGAGTCGGCCGCTCGGATAATTCGGGAAGCCGGTCAGCACGCGAACCGAGTGCCCGCGCGCCTGCATCTCACGTGCGATCTCCCCCGGGATGGGCACTGGTTCCGGGTCGTAGAACTGCGAGACGACGAGGATCTTCATGCATTACCGTCCCGTCCGAGCAGGCGCGCCGGGACCCCAGCCACCGTCCCTCTGCTGGCGACGTTCTTGGTCACACACGCACTCGCCCCCACGATCGCCTCTTCGCCGACGGCCAGATTCTGCAACACGACGGCGCCGGCACCGATCAGAGACTCTCGGCCGACCCTCACCTCTCCCGAGACGATGGCTCCGGGGTTCACGGAGACGCAACTTTCGAGCACGGCATCATGTCCGATGATGGCGCCGGGATTGAGGTGCACGTGCTCACCCAGCACGACGTTCGTCGACACCTGCACCCCGCCACAGATGACGACGCCGGCACCGACGACGGCTCGAGCGCCGACGACGGCCGCGGGGTGTACGAGCGTGGCTGCGCGACCGCCCCACTCCTCGAGCGATGCCGCGATGCGAGCCCGCGCCCGGGGCGAGCCGATCCCGACCACGAAGCGGGTGGTGAGGGCCATGCTTCGGTAAGCGTCGAGACCGCCGAGCATCGCCACGCCCCGGTCACGGAGGCGCTCCAGCTGGATCTCGGCGGGGCCGTCGTCAACGACGCCGACGATGTTCCAGACCGGCTCCGGTCCCGCATCGTTGATCGCTTCGATCACGTCGAGCGTCTCGCGGCCGAAGCCGCCGGCACCGACGACGACGACGTCCTCAGGCATCCGCTTCTCCGAACTTCGTCATCGTGGCGTGCCCTTCTTGCGAGATGCCGTCGCGCGAGACAACCGACTTCACGGTGGCGAGCAGCACCTTCGCATCCAGGAGCAGACTGCGCCCGTCGACGTAGCGCACGTCGAGGGCGAACTTGTCCTCCCAGCTCAGCGCGTTGCGACCGTTCGCCTGCGCGAGGCCGGTGATACCGGGCCGCACCTCGTGACGGCGCGCCTGTTCCGGTGTGTACCGGTCGAGGTACTCGACGAGCAGCGGGCGGGGTCCGACGAAGCTCATGTCGCCGCGCAGCACGTTCCACAACGACGGCAGCTCGTCGAGGCTGGTCGCGCGGAGGGCCCTGCCGAACGGCGTGAGGCGCTGCGCATCAGTTACCCAGCCCTTCGCCTCGTCGACGTTGCGCATCGACCGGAACTTGTAGAGCGTGAAGATCTCGCCACCACGGCCGGGCCGCGGCTGCGAGAAGATGACAGGGCGCCCCAGCTTGACCGCGACCAGCAGCGCCGTCACGGCGATCACCGGCGAAAGCACGACGAGGCCGACGGCTGCTCCAGCGACGTCGAGCGCACGCTTGACGCCGTCGTACGGACGGAAGTTGTTCGTCTTCGCCATGGCCTAACGCGTCGCCACGAACGACGAGATGGCTCCAAGCACACGCTCACGCTGCGCCCCGGTCAGCGCCGAGCCGCTCGGCAGCGTCAGGCCGCGCTCGAACAGTCGCTCCGACGATCCGTCGATCTCGCCGCGGTACTTCTCGAACACCGGCTGGCGGTGCATCGGCTTCCACAGCGGGCGGCTCTCGATGTCGTCCTCGGCGAGAGCGGTGGCGAGCTGCTGCGGCGTCCAGCCCGCGGCATCCGAGTCGACGATGATCGAGGTGAGCCACACGTTGTCCGCGTCGTCGCCCTCCGCGCCGAACACCTCGACGCCCGCGACGCCCGCGAACAGACGCTTGTACTCCTCGCGCATCTCACGGCGCCGCGCGATCATCTCGTCGAGACGCGACAGCTGTGCCCGACCGAGAGCCGCGAGCAGGTTGCTCATGCGGTAGTTGTAGCCGACGTCGGTGTGCTCGTAGTGCACCACGGGCTGACGCGCCTGCGTGGCGAGGTACCGCACGTGCTGCGCGAATCGACCGTCGTCGGTGAGCAGCATCCCGCCGCCCGACGTGGTCATGATCTTGTTGCCGTTGAACGACACGATCGATGCCCGCCCGAAGCTGCCCGCGGCACGACCTCTGTGGGTGGCGCCGAGCGACTCCGCGGCGTCGGCGAGCACCGGCACTTCGAACTCCGCAGCGATCGCCTCGATCGCTGTGTAGTCGACGGCCTTGCCGAGCAGATCGACCGGCACGATTGCAGCGACGCGCTCGCCGTTCTCACGCAGGCGCTCGAGCGCCCGACGCAGCAGCTCCGGGTTCATGTTGCCGGTGGCGAGGTCGGCGTCGACGAAGTACGGCTCCGCCCCGGTGTACACGATCGCGTTGGTCGTCGCCGCGAACGTCATGGTCGACGTGACCACGACATCCCCCGGGCGCACGCCGAGGGTGATCAGGCCGAGGTGCAGCGCCGCCGTGCCAGAGCTGAGCGCGACGCCGTGGTCGACCCCGACACGCTCGGCGAGCTCCCGCTCGAACGCGTCGACATCCGGCCCCAGCGGTGCGATCCAGCCCGACCGCATCGCCGCGACAACGGCGTCCTCTTCCCGTTGCGTCACGTCGGGTGACGACATGTAGATGCGTTCGCTCACGCCTTGTCTGCCTTCTGAAGGTTCAACGGCTCAATGATCGCCGTGTCGTTGTTGCGTGGCTCGGCGTACATGCGCGCCTTCCAGCCGTCCTTATCGAGTCGATCGGGGCTGATCGGGTCCGCACGGGTGTGCGACACCTTCGGGTGGAACGGCCGCTCGAGGTTCTCGCGCTGACCGACGAGCTCCTCGTGCAGCTTCTCGCCAGGGCGCAGACCGGTGAAGCGGATCTCGATGTTCTTGCCCGACATCGCGATCATGCGCTTGGCGACCTCGAGGATCGACACCGGCTCCCCCATGTCGAGGATGAGCACCTCACCCGCGCGGCCGATGCCGCCGGCCTGGATGACCAGCTGGCATGCCTCGGGGATCGTCATGAAGTAGCGCGTCGCCTCGGGGTGCGTCACCGTGATCGGCTTACCCTCGCGGATCAGCGTCTGGAACGTCGGCAGCATCGAGCCGCGGCTGCCGATCACGTTGCCGAAACGCACCGAGACGTAGTTCAGGCCGGTCTGCTCCCCCGCCCACGCGGTGAGCTTCTCGGCGACCCGCTTCGAGTGGCCGAGCACGCTGGTCGGATTCGCCGCCTTGTCGGTCGAGATGTTCACGAAGTGCGTGACGCCGACGCGCATCGCCGCGGTGAGCACGTTCAACGTGCCGAGCACGTTCGTCTTCCACGCCTCGTCGGGGTACTGCTCGAGCATCGGCAGATGCTTCAGAGCCGCCGCGTGGAACACCACCTCGGGACGGCGCGTGTCGAAGATGCCGTTGATCACCTCGACGTCGCGGATGTTCGCGAGCACGACGTCGTCGGTGTCGAGCAGACCGTGCCCGGACGTGCCCAGCTGCGCGATCTGCAGACCTGTCTCGTCGCGGTCGAGCATGATCAGCTCGGCCGGCCCGAACTTCGACAGCTGCCGGCACAGTTCGGAGCCGATGGAGCCGCCCGCGCCGGTGACCAGCACGCGCTTTCCCGTGATGTATCCCGCGATCAGCTCGACGTTGGTGTCGACCGGATGCCGTCCGATGAGGTCTTCGATGCTGATGTCGCGCACGTCGGTCGGCGACTGCTCGCCCGACATCATGGCACCCAGCGACGGCGTAATCGCGACACTGGCTCCGGCCTTCGACGCACGGTCGCTGATCTTGCGCAGCATGACGCTGTCGGCCTGACCGATCGCGATGACCACCCGGGTGGCTCCGGTGCGCTTCACGACATCGGCGACCTGAGACGTGCGACCGAGCACCGGCACTCCGCGCAGCACCAGATTGCGCTTCGCAGGGTCGTCGTCGAGCAAGCCCACCGGCCGGATCGGCGAGGTGGGGTCGGTCTGGATGTGGTGCAGCAGCTTGTCGGCGATGTACCCGGCCCCGATGATGACGACCGGCTCCGCATCCTCGGCAGGCTTGCGAGAGCGGTCGAGCACGAGACGCGCCATGTACCGCACGCCGAACATCATCAGCAGCACGAACGGCGCGGCGAGGAACATGGTCGCGCGCGGCAGGCCGATCAGGCTGCCGCCGCCGATGACCACGAAGCCGAGGATGAGAGTGATGCCGAGCACCACGGTCCCGAGCAGGCGCACCTCGTCGAACGAGCCATAGGTGTACCGGCCGCGGTACAGCTTGGTGAAGTACCCGGCGGCGACGTGAATGCCCGCGGCCACCAGCGCCAGCAGGATGGTCGCGATCCAGCCGCGCAGCGACATGCCGAACTCGAAGCGCAGCGCGACGGCGAGCAGCACGCCGAAGCCCCACGCGAGTGCGTCCACAGTCGCTGCCGCGACTCGGCGACGATGCTGCGCCATGGACATGGTTGTGACGACGCCGATCTCGCCCGTGTTCAACGACGGCGAGGCGTCCGCCCCAGCTCCGGTCATGTGTTATCGCTCCGCACGCTAATAATCCCCCGCAGCCATGATCCCACACTGAGTCCAGATTCTCAGACTCGGCGACCTCAGCCGATCGGCAGGCCGCCGCCGTCGCCGCTCCCCCCGCCGTCGCCTGAGCCGTTCCCCGCACCGGGGTCGGTTGGGTCTTTCGGCGGGGTTGTGGGTTCGGTCGGCGCCGGCGTCGGCTCTGTCGGCTGCTCGGTCCCCGGAGGCTGCCAGCGGTTCCGCTCGCGCTCCTCGCGCTCGCGTTCGCGCTGCTCCTCTTCGCGCACGCGGTCTGCGTGCACCTGGTCGGCGACGAGGGCGACCACCGCCTCACGGTAGGCCGTCAGCGATGCCGGACCCTCCGTACCCTGCAGTCCGGATGCCACGACAGCGGCGGCCGCGGCGGTGACGGCATCCTTCAGTTCCTGATCGGCGTCGGGGTTGTCGTCGATCGCCTGCTCGGCGCGCGGCGGGAAGGATGCCGTGAAAGCCGTCAGCTTCTGCTCGTACGCCGCGATCTTCGCGTCGAGGTCGGTGCGCACGGCGCGCAGCTGCGCGCCGGCGCGGTCGATCTCGCTCAGCTTCTCGTTCGCGGCGTCGATGGCCGAACCGACCTCGGCCAGCGAGCCCTCGTCGATCTTCTGCCGCGTGTACTCGTCAGGAAGGCCTGGCAGTTCGATCGCGGCGAGCTCGGCGCGGAACGCGTCCACGGCCGCGACTACCGTCTTCAGCGCCTCGGGGTCCGCGAGCTCGATCGTCCCGGCATCCTCGGGCGCCGCGGTCTGGCCCGGCGGGATGTCGGCGGGGTCCGGCGCCTCGCGCACGGCATCCAGTGCGGCGCGCAGAGCCTCGGCTTCGGCATCCGCTTCGGCGATCGACGTCTCGAGACGTGACTGTGTCGCCGCCAGCCCAGCCGAGCCGCTCTCGATCGACTCCTCGTCGGCCCGCAGCACCTGCAGCGCCTTGTCGGCCGGGCTGGCGGTGGCGGCCTGCACGCCGCCGACGATGCCCGCCGCGGCGAGCGCGACGACGGCCAGCGCTGCCATGCCCACGTTGATCACGTCGATCCGGCGGCGCTGGCGGCGGTCGCGGGCCGGAGCGGGCGGCGCCGACATGATCGGTTTGGCGTCGGCGACCGCGGAGTCCACGAGCTCAATGAGTTCCTGCCGGCGCGACAGCGGCCGCATGCGCGCGGGATTGCGACGGGTGTCGCCGAACACGTCGCCGAGCCGGCTGCCGGAGTGCAGGTCGGGCGCCGCGTCGGCGCGGCGACGTGCACCGTCGGGGAAGAGTTCGTCAAGAGAGGTCATCACGGGGTCCTGGTAAGCGCCTGCCCGTCCGGGCGGCTGTCAGCCGATATCCTCAGACGATACCCGGGTGATCACCCGAAGAACCTGCAAACGGGAGCGACATGGATCTGCGCGACTTCGTCCGCGTGCTGCGGCGGCAGGTCGTCGTCGTCATCGCGGCCCTGGTGATCGGGGTGTCGTGCGGCGCGATCCTCGCCCTGACGACACCGCAGCGCTACGAGGCGTCGACCCAGCTGATGGTCGCGGTCGAGACCGCCACGTCGAGCCCGATCGAGCTGACGCAGGGCAACAGCTACGCGCAGCAGGTCGTCGAGAGCTACCGCAGCATCGTCACCAGCACGGTCGTGCTCGAGCCGGTGATCGAGGACCTCGGGCTCGACCTCACGCCCGACCAGCTCGCCGCCAAAGTGAACGCCACGGTCGCACAGCGCAGCGTGATCATCACGATCACCGTCGGCGACGCGAACCCGGGTCAGGCGGCGCGGCTCGCGAACGCGATCGGCGAGAGCTTCACCACGGTCATCACCGAACAGCTCGAGAAGCGCGAGACGGCGCCGGCGTACCGCATCCGCATCGTGCCGGTGCAGCCGGCGCAGGTCCCGACCGAGCCGGCGGCACCGAACCTGCAGCTGTCGCTCGCGCTCGGCGCCATCCTGGGCCTCGGCGCCGGAATCGGCCTGGCGCTGCTGCGGACGCTGCTCGACACGCGCATCCACAACCTGAACGACGTCGAGACCGCGGTTCAGGCGCCCATTCTGGGCGGGATCGCGTTCGACCCGGATGCCGCAGAGCGGCCCCTCATCGTCGCAACGCACCCGCACGACCCGCGCGCCGAGGCGTTCCGGTCGCTGCGGACCAACGTGCGCTTTCTGTTCCCTCCGCACGACATCGGTGTGTTCGTGGTGACCAGCGCGCGCCCATCAGAGGGCAAGTCCACCACCGCATCGAACCTCGCGATCGCCCTCGCCGAGTCGGGCTACCGCGTCGCCCTGGTGGACGCGGATCTGCGCAAGCCGCGCCTCGCGCACACGTTCGCCATCGAGGGCGCCGTCGGGCTGAGCGACGTGCTCGTCGGCCGTGTCGGCCTGCCCGACGTGATGCAGCGCTGGGGCCAGGGCATGCTGTTCCTGCTGCCGGCCGGCACCCCGCCGCCGAACCCCGCCGAGCTGCTCGGCTCAACGGCGATGAAGACTCTGATCGACGATCTGAAGGCCGCGTTCGACGTGGTCGTCATCGACGCACCGCCGATCCTGCCCGTCACTGACGCCGCCGTCGTGGCCCGGTACGCCACCGGCGTGGTGCTCGTCGCGGCGGCGGGTTCCACCCGGGCCGGTGACCTGACCGACGCCGCCAGTCGCATCGAGGCCGCCGACTCCCGCGTGCTGGGCACCGTCGTCACCATGCTTCCGATCCGCGGCGCGGACAAGACGGCCTACGGCACGTACGGATACGGCGCGCTCGCGCGCACCTGACCGCCTTTCCCGGGGCCGCAACAGGCGGCTATGGAAGAATCGATCTCACTGGTATCCCAAAATGAGGAGAATCTCGCGTGGAGCTTCGCGATTACGTGCGCATCCTGCACAAGAACTGGATCATGCTGGTGGTCCTGCTCGTGCTGGGTCTCGCCTGCGGGGCGGGATACGCGTTCATGCAGGCGCCGAAGTACGTCGCCTCCACGCAGCTCTACGTCTCGGTGCGCACCGAAGGCGCCGCGACCGGTGACCTCGTGCAGGGCACCACGTTCGCCCGTCAGATGGTCACCAGCTACGTCGACGTGGTCGACACCGCCGTGGTGCTCGAGCCGGTCATCGAGGAGCTCGGTCTCGACACGAACGTCGCGGCCCTGGCATCCCGCGTCGAGGCGTCGGCGCCGCTGAACACGGTGCTGATCGACATCTCCGTGACCGACGGCGACGCCGAGAAGGCGGCGGAGATCACGAACGCCATCGCGAAGAGCTTCTCGGATGTCGTGCAGGGTACGCTCGAGCAGCCGGCGTCGGCCGACGCTGCCAGCCCGGTGCAGATCACCGTCACCGAGCCGGCCGTGCCGCCTGCCTCCCCCGCCAGCCCGAACGTGCGCATGCTGATCATCCTCGGCGGCCTGCTGGGTCTCGCCGTCGGCGTCGGCCTGGCGATGCTGCGGACGCTGCTGGACACACGCATCCACACGCTGCACGACCTCGAGGACATCACCGACCGCCCGATGCTCGGCGGCATCGCGTACGACCCCGAGGCGCAGAAGCGGCCGCTCATCGTGCACGCCGACCCGCGCAGCCCGCGCGCCGAGTCTTTCCGCACGCTCCGAACGAACCTGCAGTTCCTCGACGTCGAGTCGGGTCCGCGCATATTCGTGGTCACCAGCGCCGGACCGGGCGAGGGCAAGTCGACCACGACCGCGAACCTCGCGATCGCCCTCGCCGAGACCGGCGCCCGCGTCGCGCTGATCGACGGCGACCTGCGCCTGCCCCGCGTGGCCGATTACATGGGCCTCGAGGGCGGCGTGGGACTCACCGACGTGCTGATCGGCCGAGTCGACGTCGCCGACGCGCTGCAGAAGTGGGGCACCAACGAGCTGTACGTGCTCACCAGCGGACGCATCCCGCCGAACCCGAGCGAGCTGCTCGGTTCGACCGCGATGGACAGCGTGCTCGGCCCGCTCGGCGAGTACTTCGACTACGTGCTGATCGACGCGCCGCCGCTGCTGCTCGTGACGGATGCCGCGGTGCTCGGCAAGAAGACGCGCGGCGTGATCCTCGTCGCGGCGTCGGGCAAGACCAAGAAGCAGGAGCTCACCGGAGCCGTGCGCACGCTGACGACCGCGGGCGTGAACCTGCTCGGCACGGTGGTCACGATGCTGCCGACCAAGGGCCCCGACAGCTACGGCTACGGCAGCTACACCTACGGCGCCAAGCACATCGCCGAGCAGGCCGAGCCCGAGCTCAGCCGCGCCCAGGCGAAGCCGAAGCGGCGGGAGAAGGTCAAGGCCTGAGGGCTGGGCTCGACGTCGGGCCCTGAGTGCCTGGGTTGCTGAGCCTTGGCGGAGCGACATCGGGCCGTTCGACAAGCTCAGGGCCCCAAAGCCACACCGGGCCGTTCGCCAAGCTCGGGGACCACTGTCCTCCCCCACCGTGCCACGATGGACCCCATGAGGGGAATCATCCTGGCTGGGGGCACGGGATCGCGGCTGCATCCGATCACCCTGGGAGTCTCGAAGCAGCTCATCCCGGTGTTCGACAAGCCGATGATCTTCTATCCGCTGTCGACGCTCATGCTCGCCGGCATCCGCGACATCCTCGTGATCACCACCCCGCTCGACGCGCCGTTCTTCGAACGCCTGCTCGGTGACGGGTCGCAGTTCGGCATCTCGCTGACGTACGCACAGCAGTCCTCCCCCGACGGGCTCGCGCAGGCGTTCACGATCGGAGCGGACTTCATCGGCGACGACAGCGTCGCGCTCGTGCTCGGCGACAACCTGCTCTACGGGCCCGGCCTGGGCACGCAACTGGCGCGCTTCTCCGACATCGAGGGCGGCGCGATCTTCGCCTACTGGGTGGCGGAGCCACAGGCGTACGGCGTGGTCGAGTTTGACGCCGACGGCCGAGCGATCTCGCTCGAAGAGAAGCCGGCGCAGCCGAAGAGCCACTACGCCGTGCCCGGCCTGTACTTCTACGACAACGACGTGGTCGACATCGCACGCGGGCTGCAGCCGAGCGCGCGCGGCGAGTACGAGATCACCGACGTGAACCGCGCCTATCTCGAGCGCGGCCGGCTCTCGGTCGAGGTACTCCCCCGCGGCACCGCCTGGCTCGACACCGGCACGTTCGACCAGATGACGGATGCCGCCGACTACGTCCGCACGATGGAGCGGCGCACCGGCATGAAGATCGGCTGCCCCGAAGAGGTCGCCTGGCGGCAGGGGTACCTCGATGACGACGCGCTGCGCGCGCGGGCCGAGACGCTGCTGAAGTCGGGCTACGGGCAGTACCTGCTCGACCTGCTCGAGCGGGGGCGCTGATGGCGCGTCTGCTCGTCACCGGCGGCGCCGGGTTCATCGGCTCCAACTTCGCGCACCATGTGGTGGCGCACACCGACCATCACGTCACGGTGCTCGACAAGCTCACGTACGCCGGCAACCGGGCCTCGCTCGACGGGCTGCCCGAGGACCGGGTGGCATTCGTGCAGGGCGACATCGCGGACGCGCCCCTGGTCGAGGACCTCGTGGCGGATGCCGACGCCGTCGTGCACTACGCGGCCGAGTCGCACAACGACAACTCGCTGCACGACCCTCGTCCGTTCCTCGACACGAACATCGTCGGCACGTACACGCTGCTGGAGGCGGTGCGGAAACACGACGTCAGGTTCCATCACATCTCCACCGACGAGGTGTACGGCGATCTGGAGCTCGACGACCCGCAGCGGTTCACCGAGTCGACGCCGTACAACCCGTCGTCGCCGTACTCGTCGACCAAAGCCGGCAGCGACCTCCTGGTGCGGGCGTGGGTGCGCTCGTTCGGCGTGCGGGCCACGATCTCGAACTGCTCGAACAACTACGGGCCGTACCAGCACGTCGAGAAGTTCATCCCCCGCCAGATCACGAACGTGCTGCGCGGCATCCGCCCCAAGCTGTACGGCGCCGGACGCAACGTGCGCGACTGGATCCACGCCGACGACCACTCTTCCGCCGTGCTGACCATCCTCGAGAAGGGGCGCATCGGCGAGACCTACCTGATCGGTGCGGACGGCGAGCGTGATAACCGCAGCGTGGTGGAGCTGATCCTGCGGCTGATGGGGCAGCCGCAGGACGCCTACGACCTCGTCACCGACCGCGCCGGCCATGACCTGCGGTATGCGATCGACTCCACCAAGCTGCGCACGGAGCTGGGCTGGACGCCGCGGTACGCCGACTTCGAGAAGGGACTCGCCGACACCATCGACTGGTACCGCGAGCACGAGGCGTGGTGGGCGCCGTCGAAGGATGCGACCGAGGCGTTCTACGCCGAGAAGGGGCAGTGATGGCATCCGAGCCGGAGTACGGCAAGCAGCTTTCCGTCAGCGAGACGACGATCCCGGGACTGCTCGTCGTCGACCTGCCGGTGATCGGCGACAACCGCGGCTGGTTCAAGGAGAACTGGCAGCGCACCAGGATGACCGCCGCCGGCCTGCCCGACTTCGGACCGGTGCAGAACAACGTCGCGTTCAACGACGGGGTCGGCACCACGCGCGGCATCCACGCCGAACCGTGGGACAAGTACGTCTCGGTCGCCACCGGACGCATCTTCGGCGCCTGGGTGGATCTGCGCGAGGGCCCGACGTTCGGCACCGTGTTCACCATCGAGGTCGACCCGTCGCGTGCGATCTTCGTGCCGCGTGGCGTCGGCAACGCGTACCAGACGCTCGAGCAGGGCACGGTGTACGTGTACCTGGTGAATGACCACTGGTCGGCCGACGCGAGCTACTCGTTCCTGAACCTGGCGGACGAAACGGTCGGGATCGACTGGCCGATTCCGCTGCAGCGCGCCGAGCTGTCGCAGAAGGACCGCACCCACCCCCGGCTCGCCGACGTCGCGCCGGTCGCGCCGAAGCGGATGCTGATCACCGGCGCCGACGGGCAGGTCGGCAAGGCCCTGCGGGAGGCGTTCGGAGAGCATCCGTACATCGAGTACGCCTCGCGCGCGGCGTTCGACCTGACCGACCCCGGGCTGGCCGGGAGGCGGCGGTGGCGGGACTATGGCACGATCATCAACGCGGCCGCGTACACGGCCGTCGACCGCGCCGAGACGGCGGAGGGACGAGCGGATGCCTGGGCCGCCAACGTCACCGGTGTCGGAGCCCTGGCCCGCGTGGCGACCGAGTACGGCATCACGCTGGTGCACATCTCGAGCGATTACGTGTTCGACGGTTCGCTGGATCGGGCGTACGTCGAGGACGATGCGGTGTGTCCGCTGGGTGTGTACGGGCAGACCAAGGCCGCCGGCGACGCGCTGGTCGCCGCCGTGCCGCGGCACTACATCGTGCGGACGTCGTGGGTGATCGGCGAGGGAGCGAACTTCGTGCGGACCATGGCGTCGCTCGCCGAGCGCGGCGTGGATCCGCGGGTGGTGGACGATCAGACCGGTCGCCTCACGTTCGCCGGGGACATCGCGGCCGGCATCCGTCACCTGCTCGATTCGCAGGCGCCGTACGGGGTGTACAACCTGACCGGCGGTGGCGAGCCGCGCTCATGGGCGGACATCGCCCGCGACGTGTTCCGGTTGAGCGGGCACGACCCGGCGCGGGTGACCCCGGTGTCGACCGACGAGTACTTCGCTGATGCGGCGGGTCCGGTCGCTCCGCGCCCGCGGAACAGTGTGCTCGATCTCGCGAAGATCACCGCGGCGGGGTTCACGCCGCGGGAGGTGACGGAGTCGCTGGCGGAGTACCTGCGGCGCTGAGCTTTTCGACGTCGTTCTCGACGTCTGCGTGGCGCCGACACCCCGACTTGCCGCCCACACCCCGGGGTACGGATGTCGCTACGCCGGGGTGTCGAACGCAGCCCGGGGTGTCGGTGACGTCGCGCGGCGACACCCCGGGTTCCCGGCACCCGGGCGAGCGAGCGGCGCGCGGCCGGTCCGCTCTCCACGGTTCGAGCTTCGGATGACATTTCCACAACGCCCGGGGGTGAGCAGCCGCCTGTTCGGTGCGCTGGCTAATGTCGCTGACACGCCGCAATCTCGCGGGCAGAATGGAGGTATGTACGTGAGTGCCGAGCTGATCGCGATTCTGAGCGCTTTCGCAGTGCTCGGCGTAGGCATGTTCGCGGGCTTCGCGTGGATCATCCGGCGCATGGACGACCTCGAGCAGAGGCTCACCAGCCGCACCGACTCGCTCGAAGACAAGCTCACCAGCCGCACCGACTCACTCGAAGACAAGCTCACCAGCCGCATGGACGCGCTCGAGGACAGGTTCACCACGCGCACCGACTCGCTCGAAGACAAGCTCACCAGCCGCATGGACGCGCTCGAGGACAGGTTCACCACGCGCACCGACTCGCTCGAAGACAAGCTCACCAGCCGCATGGACGCGCGCATCGACGCGCTCGATCAGAAGCTCAGCAACCGTCTCGACGCGGTCAAGGACGAGCTCACCGAAGTCAAGGTGGCCATCGCGCGGATCGAAGGACCGCCGCGCCACCTGATCCCCGCGCGCTGATCCCGGCGCGCTGACCGCCGAGCGGCGCGCGGCCCTCAGGCGGTCGGGGTCTCGGCCTTCGGGCGGAACACGATCTTGTGGTACAGCACGAACCGCAGCAGCACGACCACGACGATGCTGACCAGGTTCACGAAGTTGACGGCGAAGGGGCCGGGGGCGCGGCCCAACAGCATCCCGGCGCCCTGCACGCCGACCCACACGAGAGCCGCACCGAGACCGGTGCAGACGGCGTTGACGAGCACGAACAGCACCAGCTCGTTGACGCGGCCGCGGCGGTCGCGGTGGCGGAACGTCCATTCCCGGTTGCCGATGTACGCGTTCACGAGCGCGACGAGCGACGCGATGATCTTCGCCCAGACGACGTCGACGCCCATGCCGTACACCAGGACGTTGAACACGCCGACCTCGATGAGGGTACTTATGGCGCCGACGATGAGGAATCGGCTCCCGACGGAGGCGAGACGGCGCAGCCGGGAGCGGATATCCATAGCTCCACTAGGCTACTAGGGAGTGGGATCGTCCGCTCTCCCGACGTTTCGCTGTGAGGTCCTTGCGTGCCCATTCCCCATCTCGCGATCGTGATGCCCGCCTACAACGAGGCGGAAGGCATCCGCGGTTTCATCGCGGAGATCCGCGACCACGTGTCGCCGCTCGCCGACCGGCTGAGCTTCGTCGTCGCCGACGATCGCTCCACCGACGACACCGCTGCGGGCCTCGAGGGGCTGGACGACGTGGACGTGCAGACGCAGCCCGCCAACCGCGGCCACGGCCCGACGGCTCTCGCCGCGTACCGGGCGGGACTCGACCTCTCCCCCGACGTCCTGGTGCACGTCGACGGCGACGGCCAGTTCGTCGGCGCCGACCTTGCGCGTCTCATCTCCGCCTTCGAGCGCACCGGCGCCGACGTCGTGCACGGAGTGCGCCGCGACCGCACCGACCCGTGGTACCGACGGGCGCTCACCGGTGCGGTGTCGTTGCTGGTCGCGATCGCCGCGGGCCGCCGGATCCCCGACGTCAACACTCCGCTGCGCGCGTACCGCCCCGAGGCGGTGCGGATGCTGGTGGATGCCGTGCCGTCGGCGGCTCTCGTGCCGCACGTGCACTTCTCGCTCGCCGAAGCGCGCTCCGGGCTGGACGTGCGGTACGTCGCCGTGCGCAGCATCCCCCGGCGTGGCGAGTCCGCCAGCGGCACGATGTGGGGCGGCGGCGTGAAGGCCTGGCTGCCGCCGCAGCGGTTGCGCCGGTTCGCGGTGGACGCGCTGCGCGAGCTGTGGAATGTCTCGCTGCGTCCGGGGGCGGCGCTGCGCAGCATCCGTCGACCGGAGACCGCAGGGTCATGACCCGTCTCCGCCTGCTCGCCTTCTGGGCGCTGGCGATCGCGCTTCTCTGCGCCCACGTCGTGGTGGTGTGGCACAGCCTGACCGCGCGGTTCTGGGAGGACGAGGCGTTCAACCTCACCGTGCCGCTCAACCTGCTGGCGGGCCTCGGGTACTCCAGCGACGGCGCGCTGTCGGGGTCGGCTATCACGCCGTTCGACCCGCGCATCTCGACCGGACCGAGCGTGCTGCTGCCCGTGACGGCGGTGCTGGCGTTCGGCGTCGATCCGGTGATCGGGGCGCGGATGGTGCCGGTGGCGTACTGGGGACTGCTCGTCGCCGGGCTCGTCGTGCTCGGCACGCGGCTCGCCGGCCGTTGGGTCGGCCTGCTCGCCGGTGCCGCGCCGCTGGCGTTCAACGGGTTGGGCAGCTACTCGCCCATTCAGGGACCGGCGGATCTGCTCGGTGAGATTCCGGCGGCGGCGCTGCTCGTGTGGGCGCTGGTCGTGCTGCCGCGGCGGGCATGGTTGGCCGGGTTGCTCGTCGGGCTGGCCGTGCAGGCAAAGCTGATCGCCCTGCTCGCGCTGCCCGCGTTCGCCGTGGCGATGTTCGTGCTCGCGCCCGGACGCGGCTGGCAGAAGCTGTGGGAGACCGTGAAGCGGGGCTGGCTGCCCCTCGTGCTCGCCGGCGTGCCGACGCTGCTGCTCGAACTGTGGGCCCTGGTGGCGCTGGGGCCGTCCGGCTTCCGCGACCACCTGCGCGGCATGCGGGACTTCGTGCGCGGAGGCGGACAGCGCGTCGAACCGACGACGGTGACGCAGAAGCTGGACACCCTCGCCGCGGCGTGGTTCGTGCCGGGGTGGCTGATCATCGTGGTGGCGCTCGTGTGCGCGGCGGTGGCGGTGGCGGGGCTGGTCGTCGGGTGGCGGGGTGTGCGGGACAGTGCCTCGGGCGACGTGGCAGGGTCGGCGGAGTCGACGGAGTCGGCGGAGTCGGAGCGGCCGTCGTCGCGGCCGGCCGGGCGAGGCTCGTGGCGGCTGGCGCTGATGCTGGGATGCGCCGCGCTGGTCGGTGCGCTCACATTCGTGGGGTGGTGGTCGACGGCATCCCACACCCCGCTCTGGGTGCGGCACCCGGCGCCGGGCGTGCTCGCGTTCTTCCCGGTGCTAGCGATCGTGGCCCTGTGGGGCGTGCGCGTGTTGTGGTCGCGTGGCCTGGCTCTGCGCGTGGTCGCCGCGGGGGCCTCGGTCGTGATCGTCGGTTCGGCGACGCTCAGCGTCGCCGGGCACGTGGCGGCCACGTCCACGCCGCGTGGCGAGACCCTGGAGACGCAGCGCGCAGCGGTCGAGCCGATCCGCCAGTGGGTCCAGGAGACCGGAACCGAGTGGCTCGCCGCCCACCCATGGGGCGCCGCTGTCTCACCGGTCGTGATGAGCGGGGCCCACGTCGGCCTGTCCGACGCTGCCAACATGCGTGGCGTCCCCCGCGTCACCGGTCAGGCCTGCGACACCGAGGTTCTCGTGGAGGGCCCGCGCTACCGCGTGTGCGCCGCCCCCTGAGCCCCGCCCCGCCGCGGATGCGGCGCCCACACGGATGCGCCCCCCTGAGATGCGGCGCCCACACGGATGCGGCGCCCACACGGATGCGCCCCCCTGAGATGCGGCGCTCCTCATGCCCCGCGACCAGGCGCGGGATGTGTCGCAGATGGTCGCCTCGCCCCGCCGACGTGGCGCAAATGGTCGCCTCCCCGCGCCCGAAGCGACCACATGCGACCCATCCACCCCGCGACAGGCGCCCGAAGCGGCCACATGCGCCCCATCCACGGCGTACACCGGGCCTCAGCCGCCGTGCACGGGAACCACGAGCGCCCACACGATCCCACCCCGCCGCGCGATGTGTCGCGAATAGTCGCTTCGCCCCGACGACGTGGCGCAAATGGCCGCCTCCCCGCGCCCGAAGCGACCACATGCGACCCATCACCCGCCCGAGGCAAGCCCGACGCGACCACATGCGCCCCATCCACGGCGTACACCGGGCGTCAGCCGCCGTGCACGGGAACCACGAGCCCCCGCACGATCCCACCCCGCCGCGCGATGTGTCGCGAATAGTCGCTTCGCCCCGCCGACGTGGCGCAAATGGTCGCCTCCAGGCGCCCGAAGCGACCACATGCGACCCATCCACCACACCGGCGAGCCCGACGCGGCCACATGCGACCCATCACCCGCGCGACGCGCGCCCGAAGCGACCACATGCGACCCATCCACGGCGCGCACCACCCGAGGCGGCAGATCGCGCCGCGCGAGCCACAATCCGATCCGTCGCCCCTGCCCGCGGGGCACCATGCGATACGGTTCCGATCGTGGCTTTGACCGATCTCCCGCTTGAACAACTCCGCACGTTCCGCCCCGAGGTCGCCGAACCGGCGGACTTCGACGACTTCTGGCGCCGCACTCTCGATGAGGCGCGGGCGACAGCATCCGCTCCAGAGATCCGCGCGGCGGACACCCCGATCACCGAACTGATCGTCGAGGATCTCACGTTCAGCGGGTTCGGCGGCGAGCCGATCCGCGCGTGGGTGACCCGTCCGCGGCGCGAAGGCCGGCTGCCCGCGGTCGTCGAGTTCATCGGCTACGGCGGTGGACGCGGCCTGCCGGGCGAGCACCTGCGCTGGGCGTCGGCCGGATACGTCCACGTGCTCATGGACACGCGCGGCCAGGGCGCCTCCTGGGGCTCGGGCGGCGGCACCCCCGACCCGCACGGCTCCGACGGCGCGGCGCCCGGCGTAATGACGCGCGGCATCGCCAGCCCCGAGACGTACTACTACCGTCGCTTGTTCACCGACGGGGTGCGCGCCGTGGACACCGCGAAGGAGCTGCCGTTCGTCGACCCGTCGCGCATCGCGGTCGCCGGCGTGAGCCAGGGAGGTGGCATCTCGCTGGCGGTGGCCGCCCTGCATCCCGATGCCATCGCGGTGATGCCCGACGTGCCGTTCCTGTGCCACTTCCGCCGCTCGGTGGAGCTGACGCCGCAGAACCCGTTCCGCGAGATCGAGCGGTACCTGGCCGTGCACCGCGACCGCGTCGACGAGGTGTTCCATACGCTGTCGTACTTCGACGGCGTGAACTTCGCCCGCCGCATCCGCGTGCCCGCGCTGTTCTCGGTCGCGCTGATGGACGACGTGGTGCTGCCGTCGAGCGTGTTCGCCGCCTACAACCACCTCGCGACGACGGATGCCGAGATCGAGGTGTACCCGTTCAACGGGCACGAGGCCGGGCAGACGTACCAGTGGGTGAAGCAGGTGCGCTGGTTGGCTGCCCGCTGACGACACCGGATGCCGTGCCGCGAGCGAAGCCGGATGCCGTGCCGCGACGCATCCGCTCGACGCACAGCACGACGCCCCCACGGATCGGAGTCCGCGGGGGCGTTGCTGTCGGTGACGTGCGGGTCAGAGCGCGAGGCGCTCGCGCACCACGTCGGCGAGGCGCTCGGCGCACTGCTGCGCCGTCTCCTTGTCGGCCGCTTCGACCATCACGCGCACCAGCGATTCGGTGCCGGAAGCCCGCAGCAGCACGCGTCCGGTGTCGCCCAGCATCTGCTCGCACTCCTGAACGGCCTTGGCGACCTCCGGGTCGGCGACGCGGGTCTTGTCGACGTCCTTGACGTTGATGAGCACCTGCGGGAAGACGGTCATCACCGAGGCGAGCTCGGCGAGCGTCTTCTTCTGGCGCGCCATCTCGGCCACCAGGTGCAGGCCCGTCAACAGACCGTCGCCCGTCGTGGCGTAGTCGCTCATGATCACGTGACCGGACTGCTCGCCGCCGAGCGAGTAGCCGCCGGCGTTCATGTCCTCGAGGACGTAGCGGTCGCCCACGGCGGTCTGACGCACGGTGATGCCGTGCTCGCGCATGGCGACGTGCAGACCCAGGTTGCTCATCACGGTCGCGACGAGGGTGTCGTCGACGAGCTTGCCGCGGCTCTTCATCGCCACCGCCAGGATGGCCATGATCTGATCGCCGTCAACGATGTTGCCGTCGTGGTCGACGGCCAGGCAGCGATCGGCATCCCCGTCGTGAGCGATACCCACGTCGGCACCGACGCGAACGACCTCAGCCGCCAGCTTGTCGAGGTGGGTCGAGCCCACGCCGTCGTTGATGTTCAGCCCGTCGGGGTCGGCACCGATGACGGTCACCTTCGCGCCGGCCGCGCGGAACGCCTCAGGCGATGCGCCCGACGCGGCGCCGTGCGCGCAGTCCAGCACGACGTGGATGCCGTCGAGCCGGTGCGGCAGGGATGCCAGCAGGTGGATGACATAGCGATCCTCGGCGTCCGAGAAGCGCTGCACGCGGCCGACGTCGCCGCCGGTGGGCTGCAGCTTCGGACCGGACATCGCCTCTTCGATACGGCGTTCGACCTCGTCGGGCAGCTTGACGCCGCCGCGGGCGAAGATCTTGATGCCGTTGTCGGGCGCCGGGTTGTGCGAGGCCGAGATCATCACGCCGAAGTCGGCGTCGATGTCCGAGATGAGGTAGGCCGCGGCCGGGGTGGGCAGCGTCCCGGCATCCAGCACATCCACGCCCGACGAGGCGAGCCCCGCCTCGACGGCGGCGCTGAGGAAGTGACCGGAGATGCGGGGGTCGCGGGCGACCACGGCGGTGAGCCGCTTGCCGGCGGCGCGACGCGCCTCGGCAATACGGCCCTGGCCCAGGACGACGGCAGTCGCCTGGGCCAGGGTGAGCGCAAGTTCGGCGGTGAGGGGGCCGTTGGCCAGCCCCCGCACGCCGTCCGTTCCGAACAGTGCCATAGAGGGAACTGAGCGGATCAGCGCTTCGAGTACTGCGGAGCCTTGCGGGCCTTCTTGAGACCGGCCTTCTTGCGCTCCTTGACGCGGGCGTCGCGCGAGAGGAAGCCGGCCTTCTTCAGGGTCGGACGGTTGTTCTCGGCGTCGATGTTGTTCAGCGCGCGAGCGATGCCGAGGCGCAGGGCGCCGGCCTGGCCCGAGTCGCCGCCACCCGAGATGCGGGCGATGACGTCGTACGCGCCCTGCAAGTTGAGGGCGGTGAACGGGTCGTTGATCAGCTGCTGGTGCAGCTTGTTCGGGAAGTAGTCCTCGAGCGTACGGCCGTTGACCGTGATCGTGCCCGAGCCGGGGACCAGACGCACGCGGGCGATGGCCTGCTTGCGGCGACCCACGGCAGCGCCGGGAACGGAGAGGACGGGGCGGGGCGCAGCCTCGACGGTCTCGGCCTCAGGGGTCGAGGTGGAGAAGTTCTGCGGGAATTCGGTGGTGTCCTGGATGTCAGCCACGAGTATGTCCTTATTCTGAGCGGCGCTTACTGGGCGACCTGGTCGAGCGTGTACGGCGTGGGCTGCTGAGCGGCGTGCGGGTGCTCGGCACCGGCGTACACCTTCAGCTTCGACAGCTGCTGGCGGCCCAGGCTGTTCTTGGGGAGCATGCCGCGGACGGCCTTCTCCACGGCGCGGACGGGGTTCTTCTCGAGGAGCTCGGCGTAGTTGACCGACTTGAGGCCACCCGGGTAGCCCGAGTGACGGTAGGCGAGCTTCTTCTGGAGCTTCTGACCGGTGAGCGCGACCTTGTCGGCGTTCACGATGACGACGAAGTCGCCGGTGTCGATGTGCGGAGCGAAGGTCGGCTTGTGCTTGCCGCGCAGGATCGCTGCGGCGTGCGAGGCCAGCCGGCCGAGAACGACGTCGGTGGCGTCGATGACGATCCAGTCACGCTGGACCTGCCCGGCCTTCGGGGTGTAAGTGCGCGTCACGATAGTGCTGCTTTCTTGATTCGAACGGAGAGGTTCGTGAATCCCACTCCGGGGTGGTTCCGTGCGGAACACGCCAGTGGAGGGCTCACGTTCGTCGTGCTTGCACTGCAGCGAGACCGCAAGGCAGGCACCAAAGGGATAGCCTACAGCATCCGGCGTCCCGACGCAGAATCGCCCGGGGCTTGCGGCGCGCAGGTGGTCGCCTCGCGGGGTGGATGTGGCGCAGGTGGTCGCCTGCCGGGGTGGATGTGGCGCAGGTGGTCGCCTCGCGGGCACGGATGCGGCCACTCGCGACCCATCGAGCGCGGCGGTTCCTCCTGCACAGCCTCGCGCTTTGGTGCGTTGTTCACAATCCGTGGGTTCTCGCCTCTTCTCGTGCGCTGTCAGGCACGAAAGTGAAGGATGCCGAAGTCGCCGTCCCCGCTCCCCACCTCCCTCGGAACGCACTTCTCCACGACCGCCGCGCTCGATGAGGGGCTCACCCGAAGGCGGATGCGGGGCGGCGACCTCATCGCGCCGTTCCACGGCGCGCGCCGACGACTCGATGACCTGGCTCGCGAGCAGGCGGAGTGCGACGCGATCACCGGCCCGATGTCGCTGAGTCGGCGCACCGCGCTCGCTGTGAAAGGGCGCGCGCTCGCGTACGCATCGGTGATGCCGAAGGGTGCGTTCCTCTGCGGACGCACGGCCGCCGCGATCAGAGCCCTTCCGGTGCGGCACGGCGAAGAGCTCGAGTTCGGGGTGCTCGCTCCGCAGCGGGCGCCTCGGGCTTCCGGCATCCGGGGAAGGAAGATCGAGCCGCACCTCGTCGGCCTCGAGGTCTTCGACGGGCTGCCGATCAGCACTCCGGCGACGACCTGGGCGATGCTGGGTCGCGACCTCTCCCTCAGGGAGCTGATCGTCCTCGCCGACGCGATGCTGTTCATTCCGCGTGACTCGTTCGCGCGACGGCATCCGGAACTCGCGATCGCGACGCGCGACGAGCTGCAGGCCGCGCTGGATGCCGGACGCCGAGCCGGCATCGCGAGACTGACCCAGGCGCTCGCGTTGTCGGTCACCGGGAGCGCCTCGCCCCTTGAGACGGATTACCGGCTGGATGCCGCTGCCGCGGGGCTTCCGGTGCCTGCGCTCGACGTCGAGATCCGCGATGAGCGCGGGCGGCTGCTCGGGGTGTCCGAGATCGTGTACGAGAAATACCGGGTGGCCGTGGAGATCGAGGGAGATCATCACCGCACGTCGGTGGCGCAGTGGAATCGGGACATCGACAAGGTCCGCGCGTACATGAACGCGGGATGGCACGTCGAGCGGCTGACCGGGGCGCACGTTCGGCGCCAGCGCAACGGCGTGGCGATCGTCCGCGAAGCTCTCGTGCGCCGCGGATGGAGGCCCGGGCGCTGACGTCGCCCCGCTGGGGGTCCTATGAGGCGTGGCCCCCAGACCGTGCCCCCGGTGAAGGTGGCGCATATGGCCGCTTCGCCGCCCGGGAGGCGACCACATGCGCCACATCAACGGCGCAAGGTGACCAGGTGCGCCACATCAACGGGGCGAGGCGACCATTCGCGCCACATCACCGTCGCGCCGCCGCACACCTCGGCGCGCACGAGCCCGCCGCGCAAGCGCGCACCCGGGCGGGCGCCCAGAGACGGGGCGCACATGGCCGCTTCGCCGCCCGGGAGGCGACCACATGCGCCACCTCCCCGGAGGCGAGGTCACCATTCGCGCCACATCACCGTCGCGCCGCCGCACACCTCGGCACGCAGGAGCGCGCCGCCCACGGGCGCACACACGGCGCATGCCCAGAGACGGGGCGCGTATGGCCGCTTCGCGGCCGCGGAGGCGACCACATGCGCCACATCAACGGCGCAAGGTGACCAGGTGCGCCACATCAACGGGGCCTGGCGACCAGGTGCGCCACATCAACGGGGCTAGGCGGCCAGGTGGGCCACGTCGACGTTGCGCCGCCGCACACCTCGGCGCACACCTCGGCACGCAGGAGCGCGCCGCCCAGGGGCGCACACACGGCGCACGCCCAGAGAGGGGGCGCATATGGCCGCTTCGCCGCCCGGGAGGCGACCACATGCGCCACATCAACGGCGCAAGGTGACCAGGTGCGCCACATCAACTGGGCGAGGCGACCATTCGCGCCACATCACCGTCGCGCCGCCGCACACCTCGGCGCACACCTCGGCACGCATGAGCGCGCCGCCCAGGAGTGCACACCCGGGCGAGCGCCCAGAGAGGGGGCGCATATGGCCGCTTCGCGGCCGCGGAGGCGACCACACGCGCCACATCAACGGGGCTAGGCGACCAGGTGCGCCACATCAACGGGGCTAGGCGACCAGGTGCGCCACATCAACGGGGCGAGGCGACCAGATGCGCCACATCACCGTCGGCCAAGCAGGGCCCGGCGGGGCCACGCGGGGCCTTGCCACGGAAGCCCAGCTCAGTGCGGCTCCGCCGTCACCAGAATGGGGCGGTGGTCACTGGTGCCTTGGGGCAGCGTGCGGATGCTGTCGATGTGGAACCGCACGGACGTCGCAAAATCATAGTGCCCGCGGAACACGCGGTACCGCGTGTACGTGTGGTCGTCGCTGAGGGTGAGCGAGTAGCCGTGGTCGCGCACCGTCTGGCCGAGGTTCTCCTTGAACACCGGGTAGTTGTAGTCGCCGACCATGAGGATCGGCAGCCCCGGACCGATCGACTCCAGCTCGTCCAGTGCGGCGCGGATCTGATTGCGCCGCAGCGAGTTCAGCGCGGTGAGCGGCGCCGCGTGGAACGACGCGACCACCAGGTTCCGACCCGCGTCGATGTCGCGCAGCCGGGCGCCGAGCACCCGCTCGTGCGCCGGCTTGAGCAGCCGGTCATGCAGCGACTTCTTGAGCCCGATCGTGCGGACCTGCTCCACGTGGAAGGTGTTCCTCCGCACGTAGAGCGCCAGCCCCAGCCGGTTGCCCTTGGTGGCCTCCACCAGGGCGAGGCCTCCGACGGCATCCGGCAGCGACCGCGTGTCGCACTCCTGCAGGCACAGGATGTCGGGGTCGTGCTCGCTGACCAGCGCCGCGAGCTCCGGAGCCGCACGATGCTTGCGGAGGTTGTACGAGATGGCTCTCATGCGCCCACGGTACTCGTGCGGGCGGCCGGCGCCGCTAGGGGTTGCATTGCGGATGCCGGATGCGTCAGGACCCGTCGCCGTCGTCCGCGGCCACAAGAGGGTCCCGCAGGTCGCCCGACGAGGTGTGCTCCCGCAGGTCGTTGCGCAGCCGCGCCTGCGCCTGCGCGGCCGGGATGCCGACAAGCGCACCGACCAGCAGCATCCCGGCACCCGCCGCCGAGAGCGGCCATGACTCGACCGCCTGCTCGCTCCACGACATCCCGGTGGCGAGGATGAGCGCGGCGATGCCGGCGAACGCGAGCGCCGTGGCGGTGAGGCGGCCGGCCGACGGCAGGGCCAGGATGACGCGCAGCTCGACCTCGTCCACACGCTGCGGGCTCGTGGTGCGGATCCATCGCCCCAGCGTGCGCTCGGCGAGGAACCGGCCGCCGACGGACACCAACCATCCGGCGAGCGCCCCGGCCGCGAAGACGAGCAGCGCACCGCCGCCGATCGTGGCGAGCACGTCGATCAGCCGCTCACCGGGCTCCGCCCAGTATCGGGGGTCGCAGCCGCGGCACGGCTGACGCAGGAACACCGCAGCGTAGAACAGCACGAACCCGGCGATCACGACCCACACGCCGATCGTCGCGAGGCGGGCCGTGTGGCGGCCGCGCCGGCGCAGCAGCCGCGGCAGCCGTCCGGCAGGCAGTGCCGCGCGGCGACGCCGGGCGACGGCATCCGCTCGGGCGGCGTCCCGTCGCCACCCACCCCGCAGCGACTCGAAGCGCTCACGCTGCCGGTCGGCGGCGCGGCCGCCGATCAACCCGACCACCCAGCCGAGCGCGGCCACCACGACGGCCCCGCCGGTCATGAACAGGCCGATCTCGCCGGACTCCATGAGCAACGTCGTGATCAGGAACAGCGCCGCGAGCCCCACGCCGATCCAGAACACCACCATGCCGACGCGCGCCAGCACGACGCCGGGCGGGACCGCGAGCTTCGCGCGCAGCGCGCTCGTGGGCACCTCGTCGGGGTGCGTCACCGCTCGCTTCTCGAGCGCGCCGAGCAGCGCCGTGCGCTCGGCGACGAGGAACGCCGGCCAGGCGATCGCGAGCACCAGTCCCGTCAGGAGGATCACCCCCATGCTGGCGCGCAACAGCGCGTCGGCCGCGGCCGTGAACTCTCCGAACAGCTCGGTCTCCTCGGCGAGGATGCCGGTCACCAGCAGCACCGCGAACGTCACGGCCGTGCCGGCAGATGCGCCGATCAGCACGTCGCGCACCGCGCCGCCCACCGCGATCGTCGGGGACGTGACGTCCACGACCCGCGGTTCGCCCCGGTCACTCGTCGTCAACGGCATCCGTCCCCGCCATCGACCCGTCGCGGTCGCGACGTGCCCTGGTCTGCTCCGCGCGCGCGGCGAGCAGGGCGTCGTCGGGGTATCCCACCTCGGTCAGGGTGAGCCCGCGGGCGGGCAGCACCTTGAACGCGCTGGTGCGCTCCAACTCGTCGCGCAGCCGGGCGACGTCGTCGACCGCGAGCTTGCCCTCGCCGACGGCGGCGCACGCGCCGACGAGGGCGCGCACCATGCTGTGGCAGAACGCGTCGGCCTTGACCTCGGCGATCAGCACGCCCTCGGCGTCCCGGCGCCAGCGGTAGTCCAGCAGCGTGCGGATGGTGGTCGCCTCCTCGCGCGGCTTGCAGTACGCCGCGAAGTCGTGCAGCCCGATGAGGGTCTGCGCCGCGGCATCCATCGCCTCGACGTCGAGATCGATGCGCAGGGTCGTGGTGTCGTGCCGGCGCATCGGGTCGTACCCGCTGGCGACGTCGGCGAGGCGGTACCGGTACCGGCGCCACACCGCGGAGAAGCGGGCGTCGAACCCCTCCGGCGTGAGAGTCGTGCGGCTCACCGTCACGTCGGGGTACGTGCCGAGCACTCCGCGGATGCGACGGGCGAGCGACCCGGCGGGATCTGACGCCGCCTGGCCGTGGCGGGTCCGCACCCGTGCCCACTGCGCCTCGTCCAGATCGACGTGCGCGACCTGGCCGGAGGCGTGCACCCCGGCATCCGTCCGCCCGGCGACGACGAGCTGCACGTCGGAGCCGACGATCCGCGCGAGGGCCGCCTCGAGCACGCCCTGCACGGTGCGCAGCCCCGGCTGCTTCGCCCAGCCGCGGAAATGCGTGCCGTCGTAGGCGATGTCCAACCGAATGCGCACGGACCCAGCCTAGACGCGGCGGTCAGCCCGCCTGGACGCGGCGGTCAACCGGCCTCCTCCTGACGCTCCGGCAGGTGCAGCCGCGTGACGTACTTCTCCGCCCGGCTGGGGATGCGCCGCCGGTCGAGCCGCGACACCACCACGATCACCGCCGTCACCAACGGGATCGCCCACGCCGCGGGCTGCACCAGCAGGGGCGCCGCCGAGCCGGCATCCGGTCCGAGCAGCGCGGACGCGCCCAGCGACGCCCCGACGGTGAGCCCGCCGACGACCATCCCGGCCAGCGACCCGCGCGCGGTGAGCCCGCGCCACCACACGCCGAGCAGGATCACCGGCGTCAGGCTGGTGGCCGCCACCAGGAAGACGGTGCCGACGCTGGAGACCAGTGCCTCCGGCCCGGTGAGCAGCGCGACCCCGAGCGGGGCGATCACGCACAGCCCGGCGGAGAGCCGGAACGAGCGCACCGAGCCGTCGAACACGTCCTGGCTGATGACGCCGGCCAGCGAGACGACGAGTCCGGACGAGGTGGCCAGGAACGCCGCGAACGCTCCGGCCACGACGATCGCGGTGACGATGGTGCCGATCGGCTCGGGCAGGATGCGCGAGGGCAGGGCGAGCACCACGGTGTCGGCGATGCCGGCCTGGGCGAGGTCGGGCGCCGCCACGCGGGCGATGAGCCCGAGCGTTCCGGAGACGGCGTAGAACAGGCCGATCATCGCGACGACCAGCACCGTGGTGCGGCGCGCGGAGCCGCCGTCCGGGCTGGTGTAGAAGCGGATCAGCACGTGAGGCAGGCCGATCGTGCCGAGCAGCAGCGCGATCATCAGCGACGCCGTGGAGTACGGGTCGGTGGCGGCCGGCCCGACCTCGACGGGGAACGCGTGCAGCGGTTCCAGCGAGGGCTCGCGGCCGGACAGCGCCATGAGCATCAGCACCGCCGGGATGGCCAGGGCACTCAGCTTGACCCAGTACTGCATGGCCTGCACCACGGTGATGGCGCGCATGCCGCCGGCGGCGACGATTCCCGACACCACCACGGCGACGACCACGGCGCCCACCCAGGGCGGCAGATCGGCGACCACCTGCAGGGTGAGCGAGGCGCCGTGCAGCTGCGGCACGATGTACAGCCAGCCGATCACGAGCACGAGCAGGCTGGTCACGCGGCGCACGGTGCGCGACTCCAGCCGCGCCTCGATGAAGTCGGGGATCGTGTAGGCGCCGCTGCGGCGCAGGGGCGCGGCGACGAACAGCAGCAGCAGCAGGTACCCGGCCGCGTACCCGATGGGGAACCAGAACCCGTCGGCGCCGACGAGCAGCACCAGGCCGGCCAGCCCGAGGAAGGTTCCGGCCGACAGGTACTCGCCGCTGATGGCCGACGCGTTCCACACCGGGCTGACGCTGCGGGATGCCACGAAGAAGTCGCCCGTGGTGCGGCTCATCCGCACGCCCATCACGCCGAGCACGATCGTGACCGCGAGGATCAGCACGACCGCCGAGAGACCGAGGGCGATGCTCACCTCGACGCCGCCGCGAAGTCGTCGTCGACGCCGGTCACCGTGCGGAACCGTCGCTCGTTGCGCGCCGCGTAGCGGGCGAACACCACCGCGAAGAGCAGGATGACCGGGTAGTACGCGTACGCCTGCAACAGCCACGACAGCGGCACGCCGAACACCGGCAGGTCGACGGTGTTCGCGATGATGACGATCGCGAAGGTGAGCACCAGCGACATCAGCACGAAGCCGATCAGGCACGCCGCCGCCAGGCGCAGCTGGGCGCGCATCAGGTCGGTGAGGAACACCGACTCGGCCTCACGCACCGGCGCGCCCGGCAGCGCGATGCCCTGCGTTCGCGACGCGTCGGCGGACGCGGCGGCGGCGTCGAACGTGATGCGCACCCGCTGCGGCCGGTCGTTCGGCGTGCGGGTCATCGCCGCTCGGCCTTTACCAGCCGGCTGCGCACCGCGGGGATCAGCCGGCGGCTCACCGGCAGCTCGATCTCGGCCAGTCCGACCACGGGCAGCGATCCGGAGAGGCGCACCTCGGTGACGGCATCGGCGTGCACGAGGTAGGAGCGGTGGATGCGCACGAACCCGGCGGCCGCCCAGCGCTCCTCGAGCTCGGAGATCGGGATGCGCACGAGGTGGCTGTCGCCGGCTTCCGTCCACAGCCGCGAGTAGTCGCCCTCGGCCTTCACCCAGCGCACGTCGTCGCGGCGCACCAGCCGCACGGACTGCCCGATCGGCACCGGTACGGTCTGCCCCTCGGCATCCTCGCCGGACTCCCTGCCGCGCCGCTCGGCGACGACGCGGTCGACGGTGCGGCGCAGCCGCTCGGGGCGGACCGGCTTGAGCACGTAGTCCAGGGCCTGCAGCTCGAACGCCTCGACGGCGCCCGCCTCGTCGGCGGTGACGAACACCACGGCGGGACGCTCCGCGAACCGATCGAGGGCGCGGGCCAGGTCGAACCCGCTGACGCCGGGCATGTGGATGTCGAGGAACACCGCATCGACGGCCTCGACCGACAGCATCCGCAGTGCCTCGGCGCCGCTGGAGGCGGCGTGGATCGCGCCGATCCTGGCATCCGCTCGCAGCAGCGCGACCAGTTCGGCCAACGCGGGCGGCTCGTCGTCGGCGATGAGCACGTCGATGATCACGGCGCGTCCGTCTCGTGCAGCGGCTGGGACTTCGGTATCCGCATCCGCACCATGGTACCGGCGTCGATGTTCGTCTCGATCACGAGGCCGCCGTCCGGCCCGTACAGCCGGCGCAGGCGCGCGTCGACGTTGCGCAGCCCGACGTGGGTCGTCTCTCCGACGTCGGCAAGGGCGCGCTGCACCGCCTCGGGGTTCATCCCGACGCCGTCGTCCTCCACCGAGATCTCGGTGTGGGTGGTCTCGTCCTCCGCGGCGATGACGATGCGGCCGCCGGATGCCAGGGGCTCGAGCCCGTGTCGCACCGCGTTCTCGACCAGCGGCTGCACGGACAGGAACGGGATGACGGTGGACAGCGTCTCGGGCGCGATACGCAGCCGCACGTCGAGCCGCTCGCCGAAGCGCGCCCGCTCGAGTTCGAGATAGTTGCGGATGCTGCCCAGCTCCTGCGCCAGGGTGGCGAACTCGCCCTTCTGTCGGAACGAGTACCGGGTGAAGTCGGCGAAGTCCAGCACCAGCGTGCGCGCCCGTTCGGGGTCGGTGGTGATGAACGAGGCGATGGCGGCGAGGGAGTTGTAGATGAAGTGCGGGCTGATCTGGGCGCGCAGCGCGCGCAGCTCGGCCTCGGCGAGGCTGGCGCGGGAGGCCTCCAACTCGGTCAGCGCGATCTGCGCGGCGCACCACTCGGCCACCTCGCCGGTGGCGCGCACGAGGGGGCCGCGGACCTTCTCGGCGAACGCGACCAGCACTCCCCTGCCTTCGCCGTCGACGGTCATCGGCGCGCCGACCGCCTCGTGCGGGGTGTCGTCGCCCTTGCCGCGACGCGGGAAAACCTGCCGTCGCCCGGTCTCGTGCACCCGGTCGGCGATCCGCCGGGCCGAGGTGGCGAGTCCGTTGACGGAGCCGTCGGAGGCGACGGACCCGTCCGGTGACACGAAGGCGACGGCCTGAACGCCGAGGAGGTGGCGCAGGTGACGGGCGGCGCGGACCAGTTCGGGACCGTGCTCGGCACGCAGTTCGGCGGCCGCGAGGCCGGCCAGGTGCAGGGTGCGACTGGTGGCGCGCTCGGCCTCGCCGCCGAGATCGCGCGACCCGCGCCGGGCGAGGCGGAGCGCGCCGACCAGCACGAGGGCGAGGAGGATCCCGACGACCACTCCGAGCGCGCCGGAGATCAGTGCCAGATCGGTCATCCGCTCAGCCTATGACGCGCGCCGCGCCGGCGCGTTCGGTCGGCGTGGGCCCGCTCGTTCCGGCCGGCGCGACCGGCGCGTTCGGTCGGCGCGGGGCCCCGCCCGCGGCATCCAGGGCGCAAAGGATGCCGCTTCGGGCACCACAGAGGGGCAGTTTCCGCGACCCGAACACGCGAACGACCGTGAGACCGGCCCCGCGGCGCCGCCCGCAGCATCCAGGTCGCAACGGATGCCGCTTCCAGCGTCGCAAACCGGCACTTTTCGCGACCCGAACGCGTGATCGGCGGGGGTTCACCGTCCAGGTCGCAAGAGATGCCGCTTCCAGCGCCGCAAACCGGCAGTTTCCGCGACCCGAACGCGCGAACGCACGCGCTACCGGCCCCACGGCCCCGCCCACCGCATCCAGGTCGCAACGGATGCCGCTTCCAGCGTCGCAAACCGGCACTTTTCGCGACCCGAACGCGCGAACGACCGCGCCCCCGGGCGGTTCGACGTCCGGGGTGCCCCGGTCAGCAGCAGCGCGCGCCGGGGTTGCGGTCCTGCTCGGCCATCCGGTCGTGCCAGAACTGGCGCTCTGTCGGGATCGGCGCGTCGGGGTGCTCGGCGCGGTGGTGCGCCACGTAGACGTCGTACGCCCGGTCGCCCATCAGCGTCGTGAAATACCAGCGGATGCCGGACAGGGCGCTCCGCACCCGCCGCCACACGGCGACGGATGCGGAGCGGACCTCCAGGTCGGAGACCGACATCAGTGCCCTGCCGCTCCGCGGCGAGCGTGCGGCCCGGCATCCGGGACCTTCTGCCACTGCGCCTCGAGCTCGCGCTCGGCCGGCGTCGGGATGAGGCCGGCCGGGGCGAACCGCCGCGACGGCACCGGTGCCTCCTCGCCGTCATCCGCGACCCCCGCGCGGATCGAGCGGATCGCCGACAGCACGGCCACGGCGATGACGATGATCGTCAGCACCACGAACACGATCGACAGGGTGCCCTGCACCGCCGTGTTGCGGATCACGGCTTCGACCACCTCGGGCTCACCCAGGCTGCCGTCACCGGCGGCCTGCGCGGCACGGTACTTGGCGTTGTTGGCCCAGTATCCGATGCTCGGCACCGGCGAGAAGATCTTGTACATGGATGCCGTGATCGTGACCACCGCGGCGAACGCGAGCGGCAGGCCGATGATCCACAGCCAGCGCACGTAGCTCGGGCCGCGCTTGGCCACGATGGCGAACACCACGGCGAGCGCGATCGCCGCCAGCAGCTGGTTGGCGATGCCGAACAGCGGGAAGAAGGTGTTGATGCCGCCGAGCGGGTCGGTGACGCCGAGGATCAGGATGTAACCCCACCCGGCGACCATGATCGCCGTGCAGATCCACACGCCCGGACGCCAGGTGATGTCGCGGAACTTGGGCACCCAGGCGCCGATCGAGTCCTGCAGCATGAACCGGGCGACGCGCGTACCGGCGTCGACGGCGGTGAGAATGAACAGCGCCTCGAACATGATCGCGAAGTGGTACCAGAAGCCCATCATCGCGGCGCCGCCGCCGATCTGCTGCATGATGTGCGCGAGACCGAGCGCCAGCGTCGGCGCGCCTCCGGTGCGCGAGACGATGCTCTCCTCGCCGACCGCTGCGGCCGTGGAGGTCAGCATCTCGGGCGTCAGGTTCACGCCGGTCAGGCCCAGCGAGTTCACGAACGCCACCGCGGCCTCCGGCGTGCCGCCGGTGAGCGCGGCGGGCGCGTTCATGGCGAAGTAAATGCCCTGGTCGATCGAGATCGCGGCGACCAGCGCCATGATCGCGACGAACGACTCCATCAGCATGCCGCCGTACCCGATGAACCGGGTCTGGCGCTCCTTCTCGACCAGCTTCGGCGTGGTGCCGGAGGAGATCAGTGCGTGGAAGCCGGACAGCGCGCCGCACGCGATCGTGACGAACAGGAATGGGAACAGCGGGCCGGAGAACACCGGGCCGAGACCCGTCTCGGCGAACTCGGTGAACGCGGGCACCTCGATCTCGGGCCGCACCAGCACGATGGCGCCGGCGAGCATGACGATCACGCCGATCTTCATGAAGGTCGACAGGTAGTCGCGCGGCGCCAGCAGCAGCCAGACCGGCAGGACAGCGGCGATGAAGCCGTAGATGATGATGCCCCACGCGATCGTGGTGCGGTCGAGGTGGAAGACCGCCTGGCCCCACTCGGTGCCGGCGACCGCGCCACCGGCGACGATGGCGGCGATGAGCAGCACGAAGCCGATCAGCGACACCTCCGTGATCTTGCCCGGGCGCAGGTAGCGCAGGTACAGACCCATGAAGATCGCGATCGGCAGCGTCATGGACACGCTGAACACGCCCCACGGGCTCTCACCGAGGGCGTTCACGACGACCAGGGCGAGGATCGCGATGATGATGATCATGATGAGCAGCGAGGCGATGATCGCAGCAGTGCCGCCGACCTTGCCCAGCACGTCGCGGGCCATCTGCCCGATCGAGCGTCCGCCGCGGCGCATGGAGAAGAACAGCACGGTGTAGTCCTGCACCGCGCCGGCGAGCACGACGCCGACGATGATCCAGATCGTGCCGGGCAGGAAGCCCATCTGCGCGGCGAGCACCGGTCCGACCAGCGGACCGGCGCCGGCGATCGCGGCGAAGTGGTGTCCGTACAGCACCCGACGGTCGGTGGGGACGTAGTCCTTGCCGTCCTCACGGACCTCCGCGGGGGTGGCACGGCGGTCGTCCGGGCGGGTGATGTACCGCTCGATGACCTTGGCGTAGAACCGGTAGCCGATCAGGTACGTGCACACCGCGGCGAACACGAACCAGATCGCGTTGACGGTTTCACCGCGGACGATCGCGAGCATGGTCCACGCCACAGCGCCCAGCAGGGCGATGGCGGACCAGACGATGATCTTCGGCAGCGTCCAGCGGGACTCCCGCTCGAGTTCCGCCTCGGGGACGGCGACCGGGGGCAGGTCGGGATCCTGCACGAGGGCGCTGGCGCCCTGGCCGGATGACGGGGTGGTGGTCATGAGGTCTTCTTCCTTGAGACGCATTGCGTTGATGGGTGCGACTGCGGCCCGGCGCGCCGAGCGCAGCGCTGCGCGCTGGCGAGGTTACGGGCGCCGTCCGTGCGACGCGAGCGCCGCCCGGCGATCGGGGCGGTTCGTGCGCCGAACGGCACGAGTTGAGCGACGAACGGTACGACGGGAGTGTTCCCGCCCTTCTCCGTGTCGGCCCTCCTCGGCTCTTCATGGGTCACTGAGCTTGTCGAAGTGCCCCAAGAAGAGCCAAGGAGACCGATGGGACTGTCAGGCCATGCTCTTCGACAGCTTCCACGCGGAGTCGATGAGCCGGTCGACGTCCTCGCGCTGGTGGAACAGGTGGGTGGAGACGCGCACCGGGCTGTGCAGCGTCGGGTCGCCGATCACCGCCAGCCGGGTGTTGCGGATCTCCACCCCGTACTCCTCGAGCAGCCGCGACACGAACGCCGCCGACTTCTCGGCGCTCTTCACGTCGGCCGGGTTCTGGAACGGGTTGAACGCGGTGAGCGCGCACGTCAGCCGCGCATCGCTCTTCGCCGAGTAGAGGGCGCTCGCGCCCCAGCGCTCGACGACGAGCTGCTTGGTGTAGTCGCCGAGCCCGACGATGTGGTCCTGGATGCGCTGCCTGCCGATCTCGTCCCAGATCTCGGACACCTTCTGCACGCCGGCGTTCAACGCCTTGCTGCCGTTGCCGACCGACTGCAGGTAGCGGCCGATGTCCTGCGACTGATCGCGCGACCGCAGGTCGACGGATTGGTCGGTCGGGTAGCCCGACGACACCACCGGCCAGAACTCCGGCAGCGGGTTGGGGTTGGCTGCCGTGACGCGGTTGCGGATGTACAGGATGCCGGTGCCGGCGGGCCCGCACTGCCACTTCGCGGCCGATCCGGCGAGGAAGTCCACGCCGAGGGCGCGGAAGTCGTACGCCAGCATGCCGGGGATGTGCGCGCCATCCACGACCGTGGTGATGCCGTGCTGCTGTGCCAGCTCTGCCAGCATCCTGATCGGCAGCATGGTGCCGGTGAGGTAAGTCGGGGCGGAGAACATGATCACCTTGGTGCGGCTGGTGATGCCGGCGCGGAACAGCTCGACGTAGTCCTCGGCGCGCTGGTCGTCGCCGATCGGCAGCTGCACCCGCTTGATCACGACACCGAACCGGTCGCGCACCAGTGCCAGCGGGGTGTTGCCGCCGGAGTGCTCGTGGTTGGTCGTGAGGATCTCGTCGCCCTCGCGCAGATTCAGCCCGAGCAGCGCCTTCGACATGCCGTCGGAGGTGTTGTGGGTGATGACGATCTCGTCCTTGTCGACGCCGTGCGCCTTGGCGACGACGGCTCGCACGTCGGCGAAGTCGCTGTACGACGACTCCGCGTCGCGCGCCACTTGACGGTGCACCGAGTCCACGACATCCAGCACCTGCCGCGGCGACGAACCGACCGTGCCGATGTTCATGAACAGGATGCGCTTGTCGAGGGTGAACATCTCCGCGACCTTGCTCCAGTACCCGGGGTCGTTCGCGGCGGGCACGCCGGCGGCGACGGGGGATGCCGCGGCGGCCGGGGCGATTCCGAGGGTGCCGAGCCCGACGGTGCCCGCCCCGACGCCGAACAGCTTGAGCGCGGAGCGGCGGGAGAATCCGGTGGTGTGCATCATCTTCGAGTCCATGTCTGTCGTCTCCTTATCGCACAGCGATCGCGCTGATCTCGACCTTGGCGCCCAGCGGCAGGGCGGCGACCTCGACGGTCGCGCGCGCCGGGGCCGCCTCGGTGCCGAAGTACTCCGCGTACACCTTGTTGAACTCGGCGAAGTCGTCCATGTCCGCCAGGTAGACGGTGGCGCTGACGACGTGCTCGAGCTCGAGGTTCGCCTCGGCGAGGACCGCCTCGATGTTCTGCACCGACAGGGCGGTCTGCTCGGCGATGGTCTGGTCGTTGTCGATCTTGCCGACCTTCGGGTCGATGGGGAGCTGGCCGGACACGTACACCGTGCTGCCGGCCGCGATGCCCTGCGAGTACGGCCCGATCGCGGCGGGGGCATCGGGGCTGGCGAGCACCTTCTTCGAGGCCGTGTCGCTCGCGGCGGTGCCGTTCGCGGCCGCATCGGCCGGAGCGCCCATCGCCGTGCTGAGGGCGAGGCCGGCAATCAGAAAAGCCCCGCTGACGGAGAGGACCGTCGTGCGGGGCCGGGAAGCGAAGTGGATCAAGAGGCTCTCCTTCGAGTTTCAGCGAGGATGCGGCAGTGCATCCGGGACGCGTCATCGCGTCTGCCGAAACCCTAGGAACGCCGGTCACGTCGCGGGCCGTTCGGTTCCGCTCCGTGCGCGTTCGTGCGATGAACGGCGCCGGATGCGCGACGAACGGCGCATATGACGAACGGCGCCCCGCTCGTCATATGCGAGCGGGGCGCCGTTCGTGGGACGTCCGCGAGTGTGCGGCGCAGTCAGCGGACGAGGCGGGCGATGGCCTGCGACGCCTCCTTGATCTTCTGCTCGGCGACCTCACCGCCGACACCGACCGCGTCGGTGACGCAGTGACGAAGGTGGTCCTCGAGCAGGCCGACGGCCACACCCTGCAACGCGCTGGTCAGCGCCGAGATCTGGGTGAGGATGTCGATGCAGTACTGCTCCTCGTCGACCATGCGGTGGATGCCGCGGGCCTGCCCCTCGATGCGCTTGAGGCGCGCCAGGTAGCGGGCCTTGTCGCTGATGTAGCCGTGCTGCCCGCGGTCGCACGCCGTGTCGCCGGACTCGTGGCCGGCGTGCTCGTGCGCGGCGGACTCGTGGCCGGCGTGCTCGTGCGCGGCGGAGGCCGCCGGCGCGGATGCGGTCGTCATGATGCGTCCGTTTCGCTTCGACCGCCTCCGCAGCAGCCGGCCGCGGCCGGTGCCTGCGCGGCGAGGAGGTCACGGCGTCCCTCGACGGGGACGGCGGTTGCCTGGGCGGTGGTGCTGCAGCAGCCGGCGACGGTCGTGGTCTCGTGTGCGGTGCCGGTCATCGGTCTTCCTTTCGGGTGGGGGCGGCGGCCGCCATAGGGGCGGATGCCGTGGGGGCGGGTGCCGGGGTGGCGGATGCCGCGATGGCGGTCCGGGTGGAGTCGCCGGACGTGATGCTGGTGAACGTACGCAGCCGCAGGCTGTTGCCGACGACGAACACGCTCGAGAATGCCATCGCGGCGCCGGCGAGCATGGGATTGAGCATGCCGAGTGCCGCGATGGGGATGGCGGCCACGTTGTACGCGAACGCCCAGAACAGGTTGGTCTTGATGGTGCCGAGGGTCCGTCGCGACAGCCGGATGGCATCCGCCGCCGCCCGCAGATCGCCGCGGACCAGGGTGATGTCGGACGCCTCGATGGCGACATCCGTGCCGGTGCCCATCGCCAGACCCAGGTCGGCCTGCGCGAGCGCAGGCGCATCGTTGACGCCGTCGCCGACCATCGCGACGACGCGCCCCTCGGCCTGAAGCCGCTTGACGACGTCGACCTTGTCCTGCGGGAGCACCTCGGAGATCACCTCGACGATGCCCACCTCGGCGCCGATGGTCCGCGCGACCGCGTCATTGTCGCCGGTGAGCAGCACCGGGGTGAGGCCGAGGGCCTTCAGCTGGGCGACCGCCTCGGCGCTGGTCGGCTTGACGGTGTCGGCGACGACGAGGATGCCGCGGGCGCGGCCGTCCCAGCCGACGGTGACCACCGTCTTGCCCTCGCGCTCGGCGCGGACCTTCGCGTCCGCCGCCTCGCTGCCGAGGTGCATCGCCCAGTCGGCGAGCAGGCTCTCCCGGCCGACGACGATGGCGTGTCCGTCGACGATGCCCTGCACGCCCTTGCCCTCGACGTTGGCGAAGTCCTCGACGGTGGGCAGCTGCCCGGCATCCATCGCCGCCTTCGCGATCGCACGGGCGATCGGGTGCTCCGACGCGTGCTCGAGCGCGCCGGCCAGCCGCAGCAACTCGGCCGGGTCGGTGTCGGCCTCGGCGACGACGTCGACGAGGGTCATCCGCCCGCTGGTGACGGTGCCGGTCTTGTCGAGCACGACGGTGTCGACACGACGGGTGGACTCGAGCACCTCCGGGCCCTTGATGAGGATGCCCATCTGCGCGCCGCGGCCGGTGCCGACCAGCAGCGCCGTGGGGGTGGCGAGTCCGAGCGCGCACGGGCACGCGATCACGAGCACGGCGACGGCCGCGGTGAAAGCGGCGGTGGCCGGGAACCCGGCCCCGAGCCAGGCGCCGAGGGTGGCGACCGCGATGAGGATCACGATCGGCACGAAGACGCCCGAGATCCGGTCGGCGAGGCGCTGCACTTCGGCCTTGCCGCTCTGCGCGTCCTCGACGAGCTGCGCCATCTGGGCGAGCTGCGTGTCGGCGCCGACGCGGGTGGCCCGCACGACCAGGCGGCCGCCGGCGTTGACGGTGGCGCCGGTGACGGCATCCCCCTCCCCCACCTCGACCGGCACGGACTCGCCGGTCAGCATCGACGCGTCGACGGCGGAGGTGCCGGCAACGACTACGCCGTCGGTGGCGATCTTCTCGCCGGGGCGCACGACGAACTCGTCGCCGGGGCGCAGCTCGGAGATCGGGATGCGCACCTCCTGTTGGGTCTCTGAGCCGGTCGAGGGGCCGGACGCGGGCCTCAGCACGGCGACATCTTTCGCGCCCAGCTCGAGCAGCGCGCGCAGCGCCGCACCCGCCTGACGCTTGGAACGCTTCTCGAAATAGCGTCCGGCGAGGATGAACATCGTCACGCCCGCACCCACCTCGAGGTAGATGTTCGCGGCGCCGTCGGACGGCGCGATCGTGAACTCGAACGGGTGTGTCATGCCCGGCTCGCCTGCGGTACCGAAGAACAGCGCGTACAGCGACCACAGCAGCGCCACCGACGTGCCCATCGAGATGAGCGTGTCCATCGTGGCCGCACCGTGGCGCAGGTTGATCCAAGCGGCGCGGTGGAACGGCCAGGCCGCCCACACGATCACGGGGGCGGCGAGCGCCAGCGACGCCCATTGCCAGTACGTGAACTGCAGCGCCGGGATCATCGACATCGCGATCACCGGGATCGTGAGCACGATCGACCCGATCAGCCGCTGCCGCAGCGAGACGAGTTCGGGGTCGGCCTCCCGGGTCCCCAAGCCTGTTCCGTCCTGGGTCCCTGAGCCTGTGGAAAGGCCCTCGGATGCCCGCGGCTTCGGAAGAGCGGCCGTGTACCCGGTCTTCTCGACCTCCGCGATCAGCAGCGCGGGGTCGTACCCGTCGGGCACGCTCACGCGGGCCTTCTCGGTCGCGTAATTGACCGACGCCTGCACGCCGTCGAGCTTGTTCAGCTTGCGCTCGATGCGGTTGGCGCAGGAGGCGCAGGTCATCCCGCCGATCTCGAGTTCGACCGCGTTGCCTGCGGATGCCGTGCTCATCACGTCCTTCTCTCTGGGGTCGTCGGGTCAGTGGCTGTCGTCGTGCGCGCCGTGCTGTGCCGATGCCGCATCGACGACGAACGTCGCGGTGTGCACCGTGCCGTCGACCTGGAAGTCGAGGTACAGCAGGTAGCGTCCCGGCGTGGGCGCCTCGGCGACGAAGCCGATGTCGGGTCCGCCGTGCGCGGTGACGGCGGAGTGCTCGTGGTCACCGGAATCGTCGTGCGCCGCCGATTCGGGCGAGGGACCCTCCGGGTGGACGTGCAGGTAGGCGAGGTCGCCTTCGCGCAACGCGACGAGGTGTCCGAACGCGCCGAGGTAGGGTTCGAGGTCCGTGACCGGCTGTCCGTCGCGGGCGATCGAGAGCGTGAGCTCGCTCGGGGCGCCCGCGGTCAGCTCACCGTCGAGGGTGACGGTGAAGCCGTCGACCTCGTCGGTCTTCGACGCCGAGGATGCCACCGGTGCCCACTCCCCACCGACGTGGACCGTGCGGGTGAGGGTGATGCCGTCCGCGCCCTGGGGCGCGAAATCGGCGAAGACGCGGTAGGTCCCGGCATCCTGCCACCGCCAGGGCAGCGACCACACGCCGGTGCCGGCGTCGAGCTGCGGGTGGACGTGGCGGAACCCGGTGCCGTCGCTGCGGACGACGATCAGGTGGAGGTCCTTGTCGTGCTCGGTCGTGTAGTCGACGACCGGCTCGCCGCTGTCGTCGAGGATCTGGAAGCTCAGCTCTCCGTCGGCGCCCACCGCGGTCGGCGCCTGCACCGGCGAGAGGACGTATCCGTTCTCGCTGAGGGACAGGCCCTGCGGGGTGGTGTGCGCAGCGGTGTGGCCCGTGTGGCCGCCGTGGTCGTCGTTCTTCGGCGCGGCGGTCGCGGAGGGCTCGTCGTGCGTGTCGTGCTCGTTCATCTCGCTCTTCTCCTGCCAGCCCGCGACCAGCTCGGCGGGGACGATGGCTCCGGCGAGCCCGAAGGCCGCGCCGAAGGCCACCACCACGCCGGCTCCGAAGAGCGACAGCCGCGCCGCGGTGTTCATCAGACTCGCACCGCCGAGTAGCCGGCCTCTTCGACCGCGGCGATGACCTGGGCGTCGTCGATCTCGGCGGAGCCGGTGACGACGAGCTTTCCGCTCTGAGCGCTCACCTGGATGTCCTCGACGCCGGGGATCTCGTTGACCTCCTCGCGGACGGACATCTCGCAGTGGCCACAGGTCATTCCCGTCACCTGGTACTCGTTCACGCTCATGTTCGCTCCTTCCGTCGCATACCCGTCAGGGGTATCTGTGTGAGACAACAGCATACCCCCTGTGGGTATTCCGTCAAGCCTCGATCCCGCGCTCAGGTCGCGAAACCTGCCGGCACGGCGGGCGCGCTCGCTCAGGTCGCGAAACCTGCCGCTCCGGATGCCGGAAAGCGGCACTTTCCGCGACGCGAGCGCCGCGCGCAGGGCCGGCACCGTCTGGGCCGACACGAGATGGGGGCCCGAAAACGCGAGAAGTGTGTCACGCTGAAAGGTCCACAAAGTAATCACCTCGATTGCGCCCTCGGCACGGGTTTCCGTGGAACCCAGAGGAACAATCGTGGGCAAGTTCATATACGAAGGCATCGTACGCGTCGACATCGAAGACCGCGCCCTTCAGCACCTGCAGCTCGTCATCGCCGCGAAGCTGCGCAGGGGAGAACCGTTCGCCTTCACCTGGAGAGAAGACCCGAGCACCGGCGGCGGTCGCACGAGCGTGTGGGTGCACCGTCGAAGCTCCATGGTGTTCAAGTACGACACGAGCCGGACGAACGCGATCAACCGCGACTGGATCGAAGCACTGGCGTTCGTCGCCAGCTCGCCGGCCGGGCTGCACCTGATTCCCGAGCCTGCGCCGGCGGACGCACCCGCACCGGCGACGGGGCATCCCGGTGTGCTCACCGAGGTCTGAGCCAGACAGCGAAAAACCCCGGATTCCGCAGAATCTCGGGGTGTCCGTAGCGGAGGCGGGACTCGAACCCGCGACCTCACGATTATGAGTCGTGCGCTCTCACCAACTGAGCTACTCCGCCGCACCGCGTCCGCCCAGTCGAGCGAATGCCAGAGCCCCGAGTCAGGATTGAACTGACGACCCCTTCCTTACCATGGAAGTGCTCTGCCACTGAGCTATCGGGGCGTGCTGCCCGTGTCCGGGCAACCAGATGAGATTATCACCTCATGCCGGTTCTCACGAAATCGGGGTGACCCCGTCGTAACGTCCGGCGTTCTTGTTCATCCACGGCAGCGGGTCGATGGTCGAACCGTTGATGAGAATCTCGAAGTGCAGGTGCGCGCCGAACGAGTGTCCGGTGTTGCCGACCTTGCCGATGATGTCGCCGACCTTGACCTTGTCGCCCGCCTTCACCCGCAGCGAACCGTGCTGCATGTGCGCGTAGTGGCTGGTCACGACCTGGCCGTCGATGATGTGGTCGACGTACGCGGTGACGCCGTACCCGCCGCCCGACTCGGTCGCGATGCGCACGGTGCCGTCCGCGATCGCCTGGATCGGCGCGCCGGCACCGGGCACCAGATCAATGCCCTGGTGCATCCGGCCGCTGCGCATGCCGTAGCCGTAGCTCATGCGCGTGCCGACGATGAACGGCCACTGGATCGCCGCATCAGGGTCGTTCGTGTACACGCTGTTCGAGTACGCGATGCCCTCTTCGGCCGCCACCTGCGCGAGAGACACGGTCGAGTAGTCGTCCGCGCGGGCCATCTGCTCGGTCTGCACGTCGCCCGGGGCGACGTAGGCCTGGATCTCCTCCTCGTCGATCGCGGCCTTGGAGGTCGAGCCTCCGCCGGCGACGAGCGAGGTGGACGCCTGCGATCCGCTGCCCTGGATGGCGGCGACCGCGCTGGCGGGAAGCGTCATCGAGACGGCCAGCAGCCCGGCGATGCCCATGACGCCCACGGTCGCGCCGGCGGTGGCCAGCTTGCGGAAGCTGGACCGGCGGGTCTGCGTGGACTCGGTCTCGGCGGCGGCAGCTGCGTCGACGGGCTCGGGAAAGGTCGGAGCGGATGCCGGCTCCGCGGCATCCGATTCCTCACCGAAGCCGAACGCCTCGGCGGCGACGATGAACGGGTCGACGTCACCGGCGGCGGATGCCGTGGTCGCGCGCGCCGGGGTGTCGGCGGGAGCGGATGCCGGTGCCGGCGTGGCCGCCTGCGGCGCGGCGTGCTCGACGGCGTCGTCGGTGCGCTGCTGCACGGCCTCGGCGGCGTTGGTGGAGGGGACGGTTCCGGAACCGGCGAGGCGGCGGGCGCGACGCGTGCTCGCGGCGACGATGACGGCGGCGGCCGCCTCGGTCTCGAAGATGTCGGACATGGTCACGCGAGCGTCGGAGGGTGCGGATGCCGTCGACGGGGTCTTCCGGTCCGCGCCTGCGGGCGCGGTGCGAAGACGGTTCGCTCGGCGCGTGAGGGCGGGGGCGACCTGCGGGTGTTCAGAGGGCAAAGCGATCTTCCAGTTACGTATGCAAGCTCGGGGGGTGCTTGACCACTCTCGTTCGGGCGACGAAAGTAACGATCGAATAAACCTTAGCGGCTCCCGCCTGAGAAAGCCATGAGTCAGTCACGTTCTGCAAGGAGTTCGAGCATGCGGGCGTGCACGGCCGGCGATCCGGCGATCACGAGCGGACGTGCGGCATCGACGTCGAGCCGGGTGAGCACTCCGCCTGCCTCCGCGACGAGTACCGAGCCGGCGGCGAAGTCCCACGGGTTCAGCCCGCGTTCGAAGAAGCCGTCCAGTCGGCCGGCGGCGACGTACGCCAGGTCGACGGCCGCCGACCCGATCCGCCGCAGGTCGCGGGCCATCCGCATCACGCGCCGGACGTTCGCCAAGTCGCCGTCGTGGGTGGCCGGGTCGTAGCCGAAGCCGGTGCCGAGCAGGGCGCCGGCAGGACCCGCCTCGGACACGTGGAGCCGCTGGCCGCCCAGCCAGGCTCCCTCGCCGCGCGCGGCCGTGTACAGCTCGCCGAGAGCGGGAGCGCACACGGCGCCCGCGATCCCCTGCCACCGTTCGTACACCGGGTCGCCCGAGACGACGGCGATGCTCACGGAGTAGGTGGGCATGCCCGACGCGTAGTTGACGGTGCCGTCGATGGGGTCCACAACCCAGGTCAGGCCGCTGTCGGACGCGGCCGAGCCGGACTCCTCGCCGAGGAACCCGTCACCCGGACGCTCGCGCTGCAGCCGTCCGCGGATGAGGTCTTCGACCTCACGGTCGGCCTCGGTGACGATGTCGGCGAGCGTGGACTTGGTCGCCGCCAGCGAGACGCCTTCCGAGCGACGACGCAGCGCCAACTCGCCGGCTTCGCGGGCGATGTCCGCGGCGAGATCGCGGAGCTCTGCCGGGTTCATCGCTCCTCCCCCTGAGCACCCGGCGTGCCAGGCGCCGGCGGCGGGGGCGGGAAACCGTTCGGCGCGGGCAGGTGGGGAGGCTGGGCGTTCCGCGCCTGCTGCAGCTGCGGCGGGATGCCGTCGACCGGCGGCACGGGTGCCTGCCCCGGCGTCCGCGCACCCTGCGGCGCCGGCGCGAGTGCGGGGAAGCTCTGGGCTTGCGGCTGCTGCTCGTAGGTCGGGCGACCCGTGTAGTAGGCGTTCCAGTCCGGGCTGCCGTCGGGCATGACCGGCAGTGGGGTGCGACCGTCGGCGTACGTCGGCCACGCGGCGACCGGCTGCGGAGCGGGCTGCATGCCGACCCCGAACGGCCGCACTGCGGCATCCGGCTTGGGCGGGCGCGGAGCGAACAGCGCGTTCAGCAGCGGCACGAGCGTCGTGCCCACCGCCACGAGGATCGTGATGGCGACGGTGATGCGCCAGTACAGCTCTCCGTACGTGAACAGCTCAGGGAAGGTGAGGTAGAACACCAGCATCCCGACCAGCACCGCCAGCAGCGCGAACGTCGTGATGACGATGACGCGGGTGAACGTGGTGACGTGGCGGCTCGCCGCCTTGACGTACAACCGCACGTGCAGCAGTGCCAGCTGCAGGATGATCACGATCAGCAGCAGCTGGAAGAACCGCTCCGAACCCCAGCCGAAGTACTCGTCGTCCTGCGGCAGCCAGATCTTCACCGCGCCGGCGAGGAGGGCGATGATCCACGTCACCATGCTCGCCAGGGCCAGCCAGTCGGGGCGGCGGGACGCCAGGCTCGCCTCGGCGAAGGCGATGCCGGCGAAGGCGGCCAGCAGCAGGATGGTGAGGAAGGCGCGGCCGATGAGTCCGTCCTGGTCGCCGATGAGCACCCAGACGACGCAGACCAGGGCTGCGGCGACGAGCGCACCGATCGCGATCCAGAGCGCTCCGCGAAGAAGCAGGGACATGTTCGGCCGGGTCTCGGCCTGCTGCGGGACGTCAGACATGGTGATCCTCTCGGCGTCGTCCTCTCATCCTGCCACGGAGGCCGGACGCGCCCCGGCCGGCCGCGAAGCCCGGCTCAGCGGCCGGTGCGAGCGGATGCGGCGGCGAACGCGGCGATGCGTGCCGCGGCATCCGGAGTGTCGAACGACGCCCCGATCGTGACGGCCTCCTCCTCGAGCTGCTCGGCGAATCCGCGCGCGGGCTGCGAGCGCACCAGACGCTTCGCCTGCCCGTACGCGGCGGCGGCGCCGGCCAGCCAGAAACGCGCAATCTGCTCGGCGCGGGCGCGGACGGCATCCGCTTCCGCCTCGGCGTCGTCGGCCTCGACGACCTCCGCGGCGAGACCCCACTCCTGCGCCTCGGATGCCGTCAGCAGCCGGTCCTGCAGCACGAGCTGCAGCGCGCGGCGCTCGCCGATCGCCCGGGCGAGCTGCGCCGAGACGGAGAGGTCGGGGGTGAGACCGATGTTCGCGTACAGGCTGCCGATCTGCGAGCGTCCGCCGACCACGGCGTAGTCGCTGCACATCAGAATGCCGAGCCCGCCGCCGGCCGTCGTTCCGTGCGCGGCGGCGACCACCGGGATCGCCGACGAGGTGAGCGCGAGGATGCCATCGTTGATCACGCGCGCGAACGCCGTCAGCTCGGCACCGGAGCCGGTGTTGGTCGCCATCTCTCGGACGTCTCCCCCGGCGCAGAACGCCCGCCCCCTCGCATCGATGAGGATCGCGCCGACATCGTCGCGCGACACCGCCTCGGTGGTGGCATCCCGCCACGCGTGGGCGACCTCGGCGTTGAACGCGTTGAGGCTCGCCGGCCGGTTGAGGGTGAGGCGCGCGAGGCCCTCGTCGACGGTGAACAGGACGGCGTCGCTCATGGCGTCTCCTTCGATGCACGGGTGCTGCTCGACCAGGGTATCCGCGGCTCAGACCTCGCCGAGCACGCGGGTGACGAACGCCTCCATCCGGCGGCGGGTGCCGTCCAGGCGCATGTCCGCCTGGCCCGGCGCGCGCACCTCGTTCGGTGCGAGCGGATGGGCGAGGCGGACGTTCTCGTGGCAGGACAGGTCCGCACAGATGTAGGTGCCCGCGCTGTCACCCCGGCGCCCCTTCTCCCCGCCGCGGCGGGCGGTGAACAGTGCCACCTGGTTGCCCGGCTGGAGCGTGTGGCAGATGTTGCACATGCCGGAGCGGGCGCGTCCCGGATCGGTCGAGCGGAGCAGGATGCCGAGCGCGCGGCCGTCGTGCTCGACGATCACGTACCCGCGGCGCGGAGAGCCTGGGTCACGCCAGGCGACGAAATCGAGGTAGTCCCAGTCGGCGACCAGAAGCGACACCGGCAGCTGCATCTGCCGGATCTCGTCCTCGTCGGCGTTCGCGATCGCTGCGCGGATCTCAACCTCGGTCAGAGCACGCATCGCCCCAGTCTATGCACGTGCCAACGGGGGCGGACCTGGCATCGCGCGCCTGGCATCCGAGGCGAAATCGTTTCGTGACCGCGCGGGTGATTCGGGCGTATTGTGCGCTCATGGGAAGAATCGAATACGACGGCGGCGGGTCCCACATCCCGATCGAGGACCGGGCTCTCGCGCACCTCAAGGTCGTCGTCGCGACGAAGCTGCGGCGCAACGAGAGCTTCACCCTCTCCTGGAAGCACGGCGAGGGCGACGAGCCGGGGCGTTCCACGATCTGGCTGCACCCGTCGATTCCGATCCGTTTCGTGTTCGAGGAGAGCGATCCGCCCGAGCTCAACCGCAACTGGATCGAGCGCCTGATGCACTCCGCCAACTCCAGCGGCGGCATCACCCTGGTCGACGAGATCGAGGCGATGGACGAGAGCGCCGCCGCCGAAGAGACCGGCGCGGCCGAGTCGACCGGCGAAGGAGAGGCGTGAGGCCAGAACGAAGGCCGAGGACAGGGGCTCAGTTCTGGATGCTGTTCGTCTCCGCGCGTCGCAACGCTCGCAGCTGATCCTGCGGAGGTCGGGACCGTCCAGGAAACGCGGTGAACCGGCACACCGCCGCGATGCCGGCGACCGTCGGCCGCACGAGTGCTCCTTCCCGCCGGACCAGCTTCATGTCGATGAGCAGTTCGATCCGCCGTTGCAGTCGGCTGGCGCGGAACGGACCGGCCAGCGGCCCCTCGGCGAGCAGCGCCTCGACGGTGAGCGGCTTGAGTCGGGCCAGTTCGTGATCGACGAGGACGAGCAGCACGTCGCGCAGCGAGCCCTGCAGTGCGACGCCGTAGTCCTCGCCGCGGCGCAGCTCGTCATCGATGCTGAGGTCGAGCGCGGCTCGCCTGGTGAGCCGCGGCGGCTGGTGCGTCTCCCGGCCCGTGGGCGCACTCGTCTCGCAGTCGGTCATGACTGTGAGACGCGGAAGAGCCCGAATCATTACGCGAAAGGTTTGCGTTGCTGGGTCCCTGAGCTCGCCGAAGGGCCCCAGGAGGGCACCGCCGATTCCCCCGGTGATCAGCCGATCCCGCCCCCGACCAATGTCGGTGGCCCCGTGTTCAATGGAGGTATGGAAAGCAGTGCCGCAATCCTCGATCGGGTCGTCGCAGACCTCGATCGGGTGCTCGCATCGGCTCGGTCGGGGGCGCTCGGCACGGCATCCGATATCGAGAAGATGGACCTGCTGCGGACCGCAGGCGACGTGCTGCGGCGAGTGGAGGCGCTGATCGTCGAGACGGTCGCGAACGTCGACGGGCGTCCCGCCGGCGGCGGGGTGCAGACCTTCCCCGCCCGGTTCGGATGCCGGAACATGAACGAACTGCTGCAACGGGTGCTGCGCACCGACGCGGCGGGCGCCAGCCGGGTCGTGAAAGCCGCCGCGGCCGTGCACCGCGACACCGATCTCACCTCGGGAGACCCGCTGCCGCCGCTGGGCCGCGATGCGGGCGGCGCTGCTGGACGGCGTGGTGGGCATCGCCGGGCTGCTGGCGGCGACGACCCCGCTGGATCAGGCCGGCGGCCGGATCGAATGCGAGCAGCGACTGAAGGCCGACGATCTGCTCGCTGATCTGGCACGCGGCCTCCCCGAAGCGGCGGCCGGCTCCGATGACGCGGCCATGCCCGCACCGCCGGCGACACCGGAGGATCTCAAGCAGTACGCGCACGTGCTGCGGACCTACCTCGACCCCGACGGCGCCGAACCCAGCGAGTCACGGGCGATGCGGCAGCGGTACCTGTCCATCGGCCGATTGCGCGACGGGGTGTACCCGATCCGCGGTAACCTGCTGCCCGAAACCCTGGCGCAGCTGCAGATGATCTTCGACGCGCAGCTCAACCCGTAGACCGATGGCCCTCCCCCACCGGCCGGCGTGGCGTTCACCGACGCCGACGAGCCGGACGGTGACGAGGACCCGTTCAACTCCGATCCGCGCAACGTGATCGACGGGCGCACCCGCGGCCAGAAGCAGCACGATGCCCTCGCTTTCGCTCTCGGCATCGCCGCCCGTCACCACGACATGCCCACGCTCGGCGGGGCAGCGGCCACCCTCGTCGTGCACGCCGACATCACGGCGCTGGCCTCCGGCGAGGGATGGGCCGAGATCGCCGGAGTGGAAGAACCCGTGCCGATCGCGGTGGCGACGCACACCGCGTGCACCGGGGCGATACAGCGGGTGATCACCGACGAGGGCCGCATCGTCGGGATCACCGTCACCGACCGGGTCTTCAACGCCCATCAGCGGCGGGCGATCGCCCTGCGTGACAAGGAATGCCTGATCCCCGGATGCCACGTGCCGGCGACCTGGTGTGAAATTCACCACGTGATCGAGCATTCCCGGGGCGGGCCGACCTGCACCGACAACGGTGTTCCGCTCTGCTGGTACCACCACCGCACCATCGACACGAACGGCTGGGAGATCCGCGTCGTCGACGGGCTGCCCCAGATCCGCGGCCTCGCCTGGTGGGACCCCCTGCAACGATGGCGCACTCCGCGCCCGACCCTCGAGGGACTCGTCCTGGCCTGACCGCGGACTGCGAGCCCGATGGCGCAGTCGTTCGCGTGCCCCGGCGCGTGTCCCTTCGCTCGGACTTGTGCGCTTCCCTCGGATCGAAAGCGCGGATGCCGTCCGCGCGAACCGCACATCGCCGAGCCAAGATCCGGCGCTCGGAGCCAAGAGCTCGCTGTGCCGGCGAGAGATCAGCGTGGCGTCGTCGAACCGGCGAACGCATCGCCCGTGGCGCGCGGTACTCCTGCCGCCGGGACCTCGGCGACAGCGATCCGTTCTACTCGAACCGTGCCGCCTACTCCCTCGATCGACAGGATCCGTCCACCCTGAGGGGCGATCAGATCCGTGAGCACACGAGTGCCCCCTTCAGCGAACACCTCGACCGAGGCGCGGTCTACCCACACCTCCAGGTCGACCGTTCGACCTCCGGCGTACGGCATGACCTCGGCGCTGCCGAAGAGAGCGTGGACGCCCTCAGCCCCGGACCGGCGATCCAGGGTCAGCGACTGCGCCGCGCGGTCGAGCGTGAGCACCACCCCGCCGTCACCGGCGTTGTCGGCGTGCATCCGCAGCGCAAAACCGTCGGCATCCAGCACATCCACACGCAAGGAGATGCGCCCGGCAGTAGGGGTCGCGCCGAGCCCGGTCGACGAGCCCACCAGCACGTCCGACGCGACGACGCGCTCATCTTGCACAGGTGCGATCGGGCGCTGCCGCAGCCGCAATCTGCCATCGACCGTGGTGAGAGAGAGACGTCGCGGAAGCGTCATCATCGCGCTCTGAAGCGGCCCGTCGGTGTAGGGCAGTCGGTGCGCGTAATCCCAGTTGGACATCCAGGCGATGAGCGTCCGCTCATCCGGTGCGAGCCCGTCGAACGTGACACCCGCGTAGCAGTCACGCCCGTAGTCCAGCCAGGCCACCTGCTCGCCCGTCGCACCGTCATCCGGGGTGAAGGTCACGCCGTCGAAATGCCCGATCACATACTGGGTACCGGAGCCGCCCGCGACACCGCCGGGATTGAGGCTGATCAGAAGCACCCAGCGCACATCCGACTCATCGCCGTCGACAGCGAGCGGGAAGAGGTCGGGGCACTCCCACACACCGTCCACCGCTCGCGCCGGGCCGAATGCCGACAGGAAACTCCATGTGATGAGGTCGTCCGAGCGGTGCAGCAGAACCTGACGGTCGACCGCCTCCACCGCCACCATCACCCAGTAGCCGCCATCCGCTCCTTCGTAGCGAAACACCTTGGGGTCCCGGAAGTCAGTGGTGCCGCGATCCAGCACGGGATTGCCCGAGTACTTCGTCCACGTCATCCCGTCGTCAGTGCTGTACGCGAGTGCTTGCGCCTGGCGGCCCGGGTTGCTTGAGGCGAGCGTGTAGAAGGCGACGAGGGCGGGAGATTCGTCGGTTCCCAGACCGGAGGTGTTTCCGACGTCCAGGACGATGGAGCCGGAGAAGATCTGCCCGTCATCGTCGGCGGTGATGGCGACGGGGTGATGCTCCCAGGTGACGAGATCCGCGCTCGACGCATGCCCCCAGCTGATGTGCGCGTGATCGGACCCGTACGGGTTGCACTGGTAGTAGAGGTGATGGCGCCCCTTGTGGAAGACGAGTCCGTTCGGATCGTTCATCCAGTTCCGCTCGGGAGCGAAATGCAGCAGCGGGCCGAGTTCAGAGTCGTGGATCACGCGTGGTTCCTTGAGCGTCGATTCGAGGGGGGATGTCATTTGCCCGCTCCGGCCGTCAGGCCTTCGCGGAGCGGCTTCTGGCCGAAGCTGCTCACCAGGGCGGGGATCATCGACAGCACGGCACCGGCGAGACGTCGACTCCGGCGTGCGCAACAGGCCGCCTTCCGCGCGGCAAGTGGCGGCGGCGACGTCCATCGCCCGCCTCAGCACGACGGCCCAGTCGTGACCGGACGTCGGCCCTGCTTCCACCAGCGCGGCGGCGACAGCGGCGAGCGTGGCATCTCCCGCTCCGACGGTGTCGATCACGGGGCCGGGCAGGGCAGAGATCGGCGCCGTGACCGTTCCCGCGTCCGTCTCGATCACCGCGCCCTGGGCGCCGGCCGTCGCGAGGACCGCCGGCACTCCGAGCGCACGCAGGCGGCTCCGCAGACCGTCGAGATCGTCGTCGTAGAGCAGAGCGGCGTCGTCGGCGCCTACCTTCACGAGGGCCGCCCTCGGCGCCATCCGCTCGAAGCCCCGCACGAACGCCGCGCGATCGCTCAACATGCCCGACCGGGGGTTGGGATCGACGGCGACCCGGGTGTCGCCCAGGGCGTCGATCAGAGCGTCCACCTCGGCAACCCGATCAAACGGGAAGCAACTGATCGCGACGAGCGCCGCGCCGTCGATCGCCGCACGCGCCTCGTCTGAGTAGCGGATGCTGCGACCGCGGGCCGCCTCGTTGAAGACGTAGACCGGCTCGCCGTTCGCGGCGCGTTGCACGATCGCGCGCGAAGTCCCCGACGGCGCGTCGCTGGCGATCAACCTGACGTCGTAGGCGCTGAGGTGGTCCCGGATGCGCGCGCCCGCGTCGTCGTTCCCGACCATGGCGATCAGGGTCGTCCGCACACCCAGACGCCGCAGCCCGACCGCCACGTTCAGCGCCGCCCCGCCGACGAACTCCCGCACCCCGTGATCATCGTGGATCTCGTCGATGAGTGCGTCGCCGATGACCACCGCTTCGCCTGCCATCAGGGGTTCCTCCTCGCCGGCCACCTCGGCGTCACAGCGCGATCTCGCGGATCGTGAGGTCCTGGAACGTCGCCGACCCCTCGTGCACGTACAGACGGATGCCGTCATCCCCCGACAACGGGAAGACTCGATGCGAATGCACCGTGCGCCCGTCGTCGAGGAACAGCTCCACACTGGTGCGATCGACGAGCAGCCGCACCTTCAGCCGGCCGGCGGCCGGATCGATGGGCGTCTGGGATTCCCCGCCCGTCGGATTGATGGTCGGACGGCGGTTCACATATGCGTATGAGCCGCGGAGGAAGGCGCCTGCTGCGACGTGTCGTCCCCCGCCCGGCGCCCGGCACACCTCCAGCCCGATGTTAGCCGGAGCCGCTGCCGGGTCCCACACCAGCTCGGCGGTCAGGTCGTACGCGCCGGAGCGGATGTCGAGATCGCGCGTCCCCTGCACCGTGACGTCGCCCAGTCGGTGCGTTCGCGTCGCGTACTCCGTGAGCGCGGCCGGCGGCGCCGAGTGCAGCCGGTAGCCCTCGTCCGCTGCGACGAGGGTCAGCTCGCGCACGATCATGTCGTCGCCGTTGTAACCGTCGGTGGCGAGCGTGGGCGTGTTGTGGGGATAGTCCCAGAAGTTGGCCCAGCCGATAGCCCGCCGCAGCGAGGGGTTCTCCGACCCGGAGGCGTCGTGATCCGGGTAGGTCACAGCACCGTAGAAGTCGAAGCCCCAGTCGAGCCACCGCGGCTCGTCGCGGTCGGGCAGGAACGTCGTTCCGTTGAACCGGCCGGTCCAGTACGCGTACGTCGCGGGGAGGCCGCGCCCCTTGCCGTTCGCGCTGACACCGAGCACCCACTGAGACGTGCCGTCGTCCGCCGTCATCCGGAAGACGTCCGGGCACTCCAGCAGGCCGATATCGGTGCGCACGAACTCGCCGGTGCGGGTCCAGGACTTCAGATCGGCCGAAGCATAGAAGCCGATCCGGTCGCCCTCGGCATTCGCCATCGACCATCGCTCCCGGTCGGCATCCCACATCACCTTCGGGTCCCGGAAGTCGTGCACGCCGGGGTTCGGCAGAGCTGGAGCGAGATCACCGGCGGCGAAGCTGCGTCCGCCGTCCGTCGAGTACCAGAGGTATTGCGCCTGGCGCCCCTGCGGCGCCTGCGTCACCAGGGCGATGATGGCGCCCTTCCCGTAACCGGCTGTGTCATGCTCATCCACGACGAGGCTCCCCGACCAGCAATCACCGTTGCTGTTGGAGAACTTCGGGATGGCCACGCCGCGGTCGCGGAACTTCACGTGGTCCGTCGTCGTCGCGAGCCGCCATGCCGTGCCGGCCCCGCCGTCGACGTAATCAGCGTTGTACAGGTAGTAGTACAGGTACTCGCCGTCGACGAAGATCGGGCGTTGCGGGTCGTTCTTCCAGTTGTCCGGCACACTGAAGTGGTACGCGGGACGACTGCGCTCACGCGCGGCCGCACTGCCGGTGCCGACGCCGTTCGCGGTGGAGATTCCGTTGGCCGAAGAGGCTCCTCCCGCTGGATCGGCTGCCGAAGCCGGGACCGCGGGCGAGCAGATCGTTCCGACGGCTGCGACCCCAACGCCCGCCAGCAGGTTCCTGCGAGTCATACCGTGTGCCTGTTCCTTCTCTGTCATGACACCCTCCTGTCCTTCGGCGCCCACACCCAGTGGCCGGCGCCCTCGTCCACGTACACACGGGCGGAGTCCGACTCCGCCCAGTCCCAGATCTCCGTGCGCTGGCGCGCTCGTTCTCCGGCGTCGTACCCGCCACGGCGATCGGGATCCGGCACGGCCCCGACCAGCATTCGCGTGTACGGGTGGCGCGGCTCCGCCAGCAGCGCCATGGACTCCCCGCCCTCTACGAGGGTGCCCTGGTGCATCACGACGATCCGATCGGCCAAGTAGCGCGCGGAAGCCAGATCATGCGTGACATACAGGATGGCGATCCCCCGTTCGTCCCGCAGCCGGGCGAGCAGGTTCAGCACGCCGATCCGCACCGAGACGTCGAGCATCGACGTCGGCTCATCCGCGATGATGATCTCGGGCTCGACCGCGAGCACTCGCGCGATGGCGATGCGCTGGCGCTGCCCGCCGGACAACTCGTGCGGGAAGGAACCGAGCACGTCGGGGGGCAGGCCGACCGATGTCACGAGCTCTTCCAACCGGGTACGGATGTCCCCGCGCACCTTTCCGTGCAGCAACAGGGGTCGCGCCAGCACGTGCTCGACCCGCTGGGTCGGGTTGAGGGATCCGAACGGATCCTGGAACACCATCTGGACCGTCCGGCGATACGCCTTCGAAGCCCGCCGGGGCTGCGTGCGCAGCACGTCCTCCCCGAGCACCTCGAGCACTCCGCTGTCCGGCCGCTCCAGGCGCGCGATGCAGCGCGCCAGCGTGGACTTGCCCGAGCCCGACTCGCCCACGAGTGCGACGATCTCGGCACGGCCGACCTCGAGGTCCACCGCTCTCAGCGCGTGGACTCGCCGTCGCGAGCGCCAGTCGCCCTGAACGAAGGTCTTGTCGACCCCGGCGACCCTGATGGCGGGGACGCGATCTGCCTCGGCCATCATGCTTCCTCCTTCGTGAGGACGACGTCGCCTGCGGCGACGAAGTGTCCCGGGGCGACCTCAGTGAGATCGCCGATATCGGTGAACCGGGTGCCTTCGGCGAGGCCTGTCAGCCTCACGCGCGGACCGGTCATGGCGGGGAAGGCACCGAGCAGCGCCTGCGTGTACGGATGCCGCGCGTCGTGGTGTATCACGTTCGCGGGCGCGAGCTCGACGATGCGACCGGCGTACATGACACCGATGCGGTCGGACAGCTCGAGCATCAGGGACAGGTCGTGGGTGATGAACAGCACCGAGAACCCGAACTCCGCTTGCAGCTCCTTGATCTGCGCCAGGATCTCCTGCTGCACGACCACGTCCAGCGCCGTCGTGGGCTCATCGAGGATGAGCAGCTTGGGCCGGAGCGCGCACGCCATCGCGATCACCACGCGTTGGCGCTGTCCACCGGACAGCTGATGCGGGTAGGCCTTCATGCGCGCCGGGTCGATGCGCACCAGTTCGAGCAGTCGGCGCGCTTCGGCGAGCGCCTTGCGCTGCGGCATCCGCTCGTGGGTGGTGAAGACGTCGGCGAGCTGATCGCCGATCCGCATGACCGGATTCAACGAGTTCATCGCCGACTGGAACACCATGGCGGCCTCTCGCCAGCGCCAGTCACGGAGGGCGTCGACTTCCATGCGCAACACGTCGCGCCCGTCGAAACGGATGGCTCCGCCGCTGATGCGCGCGGGCTCCTTCAACAGTCGCATCACTGCGTTCGCGACGGTCGACTTTCCGCAGCCGGACTCGCCCGCCAGGCCGAGGATCTCGCCTGGGGCAATGGCGAAGCTGACGCGATCGGCTCCACGCACGGCGCGCTCGTCGCTGACGTAGTCGACCACGAGGTCCTCGACCTCGAGCAGCGCGCTCATCGGACATTCTCCTTTCGCCCTGCGGTGGAATCGCCGGTGATCTCGATGGGCGTGATCTCGACGGGGGTGGGCTCGGCAGCGGTCGTCGTGCGGCGGGGTTTGCGCAGACGAGGGTTGGTGATCTCGTCCACGGCGTAGTTGCACAGCGCGAGGGCGAAGGCGATGAGAGCGATCGCGAGACCGGAGGGGAAGAAGATCCACCACTGGCCGAGCATCAACGCGCCATCGCTGGTCGCCCAGAACAGGTTCGTACCCCAGGAGATCGTGTTGGAGTCGCCGAGGCCGAGGAACTCGAGTCCGGCTTGGGCGCCGATCGCGCCGATGATGCTGCCGAGCAGTGTCATCATCACGATCGACGCCATGTTCGGCAGGATGTCCCTCAGCATGATGCGCAGCGCCGGTTCACCGGTGACGATGGACGCCGCCACGTAGTCCTTGCCCCGGATGGACATCGCCTGCGCTCGGAGCACCCGTGCGCCTCCGGCCCATCCTGTGATCGCGAGCACGACGATGACCGTCCCCAGGCCCGGTGGCAGGAATGCCGCGAGGATGACCAGAAGCGGCAGCCCGGGGATGAGCAGGAACACGTTGGTGAGCATGCTCAGAACGTCGTCGGCGACACGGCCGAAGTAGGCGCTGGCCAGTCCCACTAGGATCGCGATCACGGTCGCCAGGATGCCGGCGACGAAGCCCACCAGAAGCGATGAGCGCGAGCCCCACAAGGTCAACGCCAGCACGTCCTGCCCCTTGGAGGTCGTGCCGAGCAGGTGCTCGAGGCTCGGCGGGGTCGCACCACCGGATCCGATCCGGGACACGTCGCCCGGGAACAGTACCGGTGCGAGCAGCGCGAGGGCGATGAACGCGACGATGATCGTGAGTCCGGCGACGGCCTTGCCGTTGCTTCCGAGCGCTCGGATGAGTCGCAGGAAGGACCTGCCCCGCGCGGACGGACGGTCGGTGGCCAGCGCCTGGGTCTGGGAGATTGCCATTTCCGCTCCTTTCAGGCCACCCGCACGCGCGGGTCCAGGCGGACGTAGATGATGTCGATCAGGAAGTTCGCGATGAGCACCGCCGCCGTGATGGTGAGGAACATTCCCTGCATGAGGGGATAGTCGAGTCCTTGCACGGCTGCCATGAGCTGGTATCCGACGCCCGGGTAGGCGAAGACGACTTCGGTCAGCAGCGCTCCGCCGACGATGAAGCCGATGCTCATGCCGATGTTCGTGACGGCGGGGAGCATCGCGTTGCGCGCGGCGTACCGCAGCATGATGCGGGACGGGCGGAGACCCTTGGCCTCGGCCATGAGGATGTAGTCCTCACTGTTGGTCGAGATCATGGTGTTGCGCATCGCGAGCATCCATCCGCCGACGGAGACGAGGACGATGGACAGCGCGGGCAGTACGAGGTGAGCGGCGACGTCGGCGATGAATGCGGGATTCCAGCCCGGGGTGAGGCCGACGGAGAAGGCGTGACGCAGCGGCGCCCAGCCGAGGGTGACTCCGAAGAGCCAGAGCAGCCCCATCGCGAGCCAGAAGTAGGGGAACGATCCGATGAAGACGAGGAACGGTGGCAGGAACGAGTCCAGAACGCTTCCCCGCCGCCAGGCTGCCAGGATGCCGAGCAGGTTGCCGATGACCACGGCGAAGACGAGTGAGGTCGCGCCCAGGAGCAGCGTCCAACCGAGCTGTGTGCCGATGACCTCGGCGACCGGAGTGGGGAACCGCGAGATCGAGATGCCGAAGTCGCCGGTCAGGATGCGGCCGAGATACTCGGGGTACTGCTCCCACCACGGACGCGCGTCGACGCCGAGCAGACGGCGCAGCGACTCGACCTGGTCCGGGTCCAGTCTCCCCTGCGAGCGGGACAGCATTCGCGACACAGGATCGCCCGGCATGAGGCGCGGGAGCAGGAAGTTGAGCGTGATCGACAGCCAGAAGGCCACGACGTAGAAGCCGAGACGGCGCAGGATGAATCGCATGGCGAGCCTTTCGCGTCAGGAGGTGGGCCCGGGGATCGGACGGCGGGTCCGACCCCCGGGAAGGACGATCGCAAGAGCGATCAGTCCTTGACGGGCTCGAGCGTGGTGAGGACGAGCACAGTGGTGGGAGAGCGGGTCGCGAGCGTGGCGTACGGGTTCTCCTCGGTGGGCCAGCCGGTGAACCGCACGTCGGTGTAGGCGCCCCACTCCGGGCCGGGGAAGAGCGGGATGACGGGGGCGACCTCGGCGAAGACGGCCTGCAACTGGTTCACGATGTCGTGCTGTTCCGCCTCGTCCGAGGTGGCGGCGAAGCGTGCGAGCAGTTCGTCGGCACGCGGATCGCTGAATCGGTGATAGTTCGAGAAGGTCTGCTCCCCGACCGGCTTCACGGTCGAAGATCCCATCACCGCGCGGTAGTACTGGAACGGCGTCGGCGCGTTGTCGCTCCACACGATGCCGCTCTCGAACTCTCCGGTCTCGTAACCGGCCACGACGGCGGCCCAGTCGGGCGCGTCCACCGTCGCTGTCACGCCGATGTCCTCGAGGTTCTGCGAGATGATGTTCGCAACCGACAGCCAGTCGGTGGATGTCGAACCCACCGAGATGTCGAAGGCGAACGGCTGGCCGTCAGGCGTCATGCGCATGCCGTCGGGTCCCTCGACGTAACCGGCGGCGTCGAGCAGCTCGGCGGCACCCTCGACGTCGCGCTTCGTCCAAGTGCACTTCTCGGCCATACTGCTGTCGCGCCACTCGTCGTAGTTCCCGGACAGACCGGTGCAGTCAGCGGGAACGGTGTAGCCGGACATGCCGACGTCGACGACCTGCTCGCGGTCGATGGCCATGCTCAGCGCCTTGCGCACGTCGGGGTCGGAGAACATCGGCAGCGTGGTGTTGAGCTGCAGGTGGATCTCCGAACCGGTCGGCGGGAACCAGTAGGTGCGGTGCTCCGGGTCCTTGGCGATGAACGTCTTCTCGATGTCCGGGATGTACTGCGGCGCCCAATCGACGTCGCCGTTGATCGCGGCGAGATTCGCTCCGTCGTTTCCGGCGAAGGCCAGCATCCGGATACCGGGGATCTTCGCCTCGCCCCAGTAGTGCGGGTTCTGGAGCAGATCGAACGACTGTGCCTGGAAGTTGGACACCTCGGTGAACGGGCCGGTGCCGACCGGCTCCTTGTTCTCGAACTTCGCGGCGTCCTTCTGCTTCGCCCAGACATGATCCGGGACGATCACCTGCTGGCCGATCTCGTAGAGCGCCGGCGAGAAGGCCTCCGCGAAGGTGAACACCACGGTGCGCTCGTCGGTCGCCTGGACGTCGGCGAGATAAGCGAAACTACCCTCGAACAGTTGCCGCTGCAGCGCGAAGGTGGTCACCACGTCCTGCGCCCGCAACGGTTCGCCGTCCGACCACTTCACGTCATCGCGCAAGGTGAACGTGAGGCTCAGCCCGTCGTCCGCGGCCACCCACTCCTCCGCCAACCAGGGCACGGTGGAGCCGTCCGCAGGGTTGTAGATCAGCATCGACTCGTACACGGCCTGCTGGGTCATGGGCGCCGCGTTCGGTGAGAACGGGTTGAAGTTCTGGGTGAACGTCCCCATGTCCTCACGCGGGATGGTGAGCAGTGCGCCGGCTTCGCCGCCGCCGCTGGAGCCGCTGGAGGTGCAGCCGCTCAGCAACAGTGCTGCGGAGACGGCGGCGGCCCCCAGCGCGAGGGTCGCCCGCAGGCGACGCGATCGTACGGATAGCATGGGATGGTCCTTCCTTGGACATATCGGTGCGGGGAGGGAAAGCTCATCAGCGGAGTAGTGATCCGACTGATGAACGCAAGCGCAGCGGGCAGTCGATCTCGACCTTCGCGTTGTCGATCGCGCTGCCCGCTGTGAGCGAGGTGAGCATGCTCACCCCGCGGGCGCCCATTTCCTCGAAAGGAAGGGCGACAGTCGTGAGGCCCGGGCGCAGGGATTCCGCGAGGAACTGCTGATCGTCGAATCCCACGATCGAGAGGTCCTCCGGGATCCGGATGTCGCGTTCCTTCGCGGCATCGTAGACGCCCATGGCCATGCGGTCGTTGCCGCAGAAGATCGCGGTCGGCGCGTCGTCGCGCTCAAGCAGTTCGACACCGCCGCGGTAGCCGCTTTCGGTCGAGCCGTCACCTGCGACGATCAACTCCTCGTCGAGGGTGATACCCGCCTCCGCGAGTGTGCGGCGGAATCCGTCCAACCGGCCCACCTGTGCAGGGATGCCCGGCTCCAGAGTGACGTGGCCGATGCGCTGGTGACCGGCCTCGATGAGGACCTGCGCAGCAGTGCGTCCGCCGCTGACCTCGTCGGGCACGATGCTCGGCAGAATGCCCTTTGCGTCGAAGCAGTTCACGAGGACACACGGCACGTCGTATGCGTTCGGCGGCACGACGACCGGGCGGTGCCAGGTCGCGGCGATGATCACACCCTCGACGCGCTGCTCGAGCAGCTTCTCGATCGCCGCGGACTCCATCTGCCACTCATCATCGCTCGGAGCGATGAGCAGGAATCTCTCCTCGGCCCACGCCTGCTGCTGCGCCCCACGGATCACCTGAACCGCCAGGGGGGAGGTCACGATCTCGGTGACCAACCCATACCAACCGCTCCGCTGCCGCGCGAGACCCCGGGCGGCGGCGTTGGGGCGATAGCCGCGGTCGGCGGCGATCCGCCGCACCCGAGCACGCGTCGCCTCCGGGATCGCGACGTCCTCGCGGTCGTTCAGCACGAACGACACCGTCGCACGGCTGACACCCGCCTCTTTGGCGATATCCGCCATCGTGACGGCCCGCGGGCGCGCAGTGGGCATTTCGGACTCCTTCGTCGCGCCGACTTTCCGACGCTGCGATCAACTTACCCGAGTTACTAACGCGCGTCAACAAGTTTTCTCAACATTCTCGGGACGGCACGACGCGGCCGCTGCGCTCCCCGGCCCGGCGCGTGTCCCTTCGCGCGGACTTGTGCGCTTCCCTCGGATGCCGTCCGCGCGAAGCGCACATCTCCGAGCAAAGGTCTCGCTGAGCAAAGTCGAGCACCACCCGGATACGACTGAAGGCCCCCGCTTCGCGGAGGCCTCCAGACATTCGGTGGCAAGTGAGGGATTCGAACCCCCGAAGCTTACGCGGCTGATTTACAGTCAGCTCCCTTTGGCCGCTCGGGCAACTTGCCAGTGCACACCCGTCCGGCTTGTTCAGCCAACCGGGGGCGCGAAGATCCATCATACCCGCCCAGAGCGGTGGGTATGAAATCGGGGAGTCAGCTGCCGAACACCCCGCGTTCGGCATCCACCAGCGACTCCGGCGTGCGCAGCAGCCCGCCCTCCGACCGGCAGGTCGCGGCGGCGACGGCCATCGCCCGCTCCAGCAGCTCCTGCCAAGCGTCGGGCGTCGTGGGCGGTGCCGTCATCAACCCGGCCACGGCGGCCGCGAGCGTGGCGTCGCCGGCGCCGACGGTGTCGACGATGGGGCCGGGCAGCTCTGCGATGGGAGCGGTGAAGACCCCGGCATCCGTGTCGAGGATCGCGCCGAGCGAGCCGGCCGTCGCCAGCACCGCCTCCGTGCCCAGCTCGCGCAGCCGGCGCCGCAACGCGTCGAGGTCGCCGTCGTACAGCAGCGTCGCGTCGTCGGAGCCGACCTTCACCAGCTCGGCGCGTACGGCCAATCTCTCGAAGCTGCGCACGAACATGCCGCGGTCCCGCATCATCCCTGAACGCGGGTTCGGGTCGATCACCAGGCGCGACCCTTCGACCGCCTCCGCCAGCGCGTCCGCCTCGGTTTCCACATCGAACGGGAAGCAGCTCACCACGACGATCTCCGCCGCCGAGATCGCCTCGCGCGCCTCCTCGCCGAAGCGGATGCTGCGCTTGCGAGCGGCCTTGTTGAAGAAGTACTCGGGCTCGCCGCTCCAGTTCCGCTGCACCACGGCGCGGGACGAGCCGTGTTTCGCACGGCTCTCGATGAGCCGCACGCCGTGGTCGTGCAGGTACTCCCGGATGTGATCGCCTGCGGCATCCTGACCCACCATCGCGATCAGCGTGGCGGGCACGCCCAGACGGCGAAGGCCGACGGCGACATTCAGCGCCGCTCCCCCGACCAGTTCCCGCACACCTCCGGCATCCCGGATCTCGTCGATCAGTGCATCGCCGATGACGACCGCACCAGACTGCTCAATGTCCATCCGGCGAGGATATCGCGCCGGATGGCTCATTCGCTCGGGGCCCTTCGACGAGCTCAGGGACCCAAGCCGCCGACCGCTCGAGGAACGGAGAAGGCCCCGGGTTCCGAAGAACCCGGGGCCTCAATCGGCTCGGCCAAGCGAGCAAGCTCGCTCCGCTCTCGCCTCAATCAGTTGTACGAGCCCGGCGTGATGTCGTCCGTCGAGAACGCGTCGAAGTCGACGTAACCGAAGTCGCCGTCGGCGTACGCACCGTCGGATGCGAAGATCCGGTTCGGGTAGCGCTCGCTCTTGGCCTCCTCGGTCGCCTCCACCGTGATGTTGCGGTACTTGGAGAGACCGGTTCCGGCCGGGATGAGCTTACCGATGATGACGTTCTCCTTGAGACCGACCAGCGGGTCGCGCTTGCCCTCCATGGCGGCCTGCGTGAGCACGCGGGTCGTCTCCTGGAAGGACGCGGCCGACAGCCACGACTCGGTCGCCAGCGACGCCTTGGTGATACCCATCAGCTCCGGACGACCCGACGCGGGACGCTTGCCCTCGGCCACGGCCTCGCGGTTGATCTGCTGGTAGCGCTTCAGGTCGACCATCTCACCCGGCAGCAGGTTCGTGTCGCCGTGGTCGACGACCGTGACCTTGCGCAGCATCTGGCGCACGATGACCTCGATGTGCTTGTCGTGGATCGGCACACCCTGCGAGCGGTACACGCCCTGCACGCCGCCGACCAGGTACTTCTGCACCTCGCGGGCACCCATGACACGCATGACCTCCTTGGGGTCGAGCGTGCCGACCTGCAAGGGCTGACCGACGGTGACGTGCTGGCCGTCCTCGACGAGAAGCGTCGCACGCTTCAGCACCGGGTACACCACCTCTTCGTCGCCGTTGTCGGGCGTCAGGATGACCTTCTTGGCCTTCTCGGTCTCCTCGATCGTGATGCGGCCGTCGGCCTCGGCGATCGGGGACGCACCCTTCGGGGTACGCGCCTCGAAGAGCTCCTGCACACGGGGCAGACCCTGGGTGATGTCGTCGGCCGACGCGGAACCACCGGTGTGGAAGGTACGCATGGTCAGCTGAGTACCGGGCTCACCGATCGACTGGGCCGCGATGATGCCGACGGCCTCACCGATGTCCACCGTCTTGCCGGTCGCGAGCGAGCGGCCGTAGCACTGCGCGCAGACACCGACGGCCGAGTCGCAGGTCAGCACGGAGCGGACCTTGATGTTCTCGACACCCAGCGCCACGAGCTTGTCGATGAGCACGTCGCCCACGTCGTCACCGGCGGATGCCAGGACCTCGCCGGCCTCGTTCACGACGTCGGCGGCCAGCGTACGGGCGAACACGGAGTTCTCCACGTTCGCGTCGCGCACCAGCTCGCCCTGCGAGTTCGGCGCCGCGATCGGCAGCTCGAGACCCTTGGTCGTGCCGCAGTCCTCCTCGCGGATGATGACGTCCTGCGAGACGTCCACCAGACGACGGGTCAGGTAACCCGAGTCGGCGGTACGCAGAGCGGTGTCGGCGAGACCCTTGCGGGTACCGTGCGTCGCGATGAAGTACTCCGCCACCGACAGACCCTCGCGGTACGAGGAGATGATCGGACGCGGGATGATCTCACCCTTGGGGTTGTTCACCAGACCACGCATACCCGCGATGTTGCGGATCTGCAGCCAGTTACCACGGGCACCCGAGGACACCATGCGGTTGATGGTGTTGTCCTTCGGGAAGTGCTCCTTCATCGCGGCCTGGACCTCGTCGGTCGCCTCGGTCCAGATCTTGATGAGCTCCTGACGACGCTCGGCGTCGGTGGTGAGACCCTTCTCGTACTGCGCCTGGACCTTCGCGGCCTGCTTCTCGTAGCCGGCGACGATCTCGGCCTTGTTCGGCGGGGTGAGGATGTCGCTCAGCGCGACGGTCACACCGGAACGCGTGGCCCAGTAGAAACCGGCATCCTTGATGCGGTCCAGCGTCGCCGCCGTCTCGACCTTGGGGTACTCCTCGGCCAGCTTGTTGACGATCTGCGACAGCTTGCCCTTGTCGGCCACGCCGCGCACGAAGGGGTAGCCCTTCGGCAGCGCGTCGTTGAAGATCGCCTGACCGAGCGACGCGTCCACGAGACCGTGGCGCTCGTAGCCCTCGGGTGCCTCACCCTCGAGGAAGGTCAGACCCGGGATGCGGATGCGGACCTTCGCCTGCAGGTCGAGGGTGCCCTCGTCCTTGGCCAGGATCGCCTCGGACACCGAGCCGAACGCGCGCCCCTCGCCCTTCGCACCCTCGACCACGGTGGTCAGGTGGTGCAGGCCGATGATCATGTCCTGCGAGGGCAGGGTCACCGGGCGGCCGTCCGACGGCTTCAGGATGTTGTTCGACGCGAGCATCAGCACGCGGGCCTCGGCCTGAGCCTCGACCGACAGCGGCAGGTGCACGGCCATCTGGTCGCCGTCGAAGTCCGCGTTGAAGGCGGCGCAGACGAGCGGGTGCAGCTGGATGGCCTTGCCCTCGACGAGCTGCGGCTCGAACGCCTGGATGCCGAGACGGTGCAGGGTGGGTGCACGGTTCAGCAGCACCGGACGCTCGCGGATGATCTCCTCGAGCACGTCCCACACCTCGGGACGGGTGCGCTCGACGGCGCGCTTGGCGGCCTTGATGTTCTGCGAGTGGCCGAGGTCGATCAGACGCTTGATGACGAACGGCTTGAACAGCTCCAGAGCCATCTGCTTGGGCAGACCGCACTGGTGCAGCTTCAGCTGCGGGCCGACGACGATGACCGAACGGCCGGAGTAGTCGACGCGCTTTCCGAGCAGGTTCTGGCGGAAGCGACCCTGCTTACCCTTCAGCATGTCGCTGAGGGACTTCAGGGCGCGGTTGCCGGTGCCGGTGACGGGACGACCGCGACGGCCGTTGTCGAACAGGGCGTCGACGGCCTCCTGCAGCATCCGCTTCTCGTTGTTGACGATGATCTCGGGCGCGCCGAGGTCGATCAGACGACGAAGACGGTTGTTGCGGTTGATCACGCGACGGTACAGGTCGTTCAGATCGGAGGTCGCGAAGCGGCCACCGTCGAGCTGCACCATCGGGCGCAGCTCCGGCGGGATCACCGGCACGACGTCGAGCACCATGGCGGCCGGGCTCATGCCGGTCTCCAGGAACGAGCTGACGACCTTCAGGCGCTTGATCGCACGGATCTTGCGCTGGCCCTTGCCCTCCGAGATCTGCAGACGCAGGCTCTCGGCCTCGCCGGCCAGGTCGAACGACTCCAGGCGCTTCTTGATCGCCTCAGCGCCCATGTGCGCCTCGAAGTACTGGCCGAACCGGTCCTGCAGCTCGTGGAAGACGTCGTCCTCCGGACGGAGCGCGCCCACCTCGAGCGTGCGGAAGTCCTCCCACACGCGTTCGAGCTTCGCGATCGCGTCGTCGGCGCCCTTGCGGATCTGCGCCATCTCCTTCTCGGCGGCGTCCTTGACCTTCTTCTTGGCGTCGGCCTTGGCGCCCTCCGCCTCGAGAGCGGCGAGCTCCTCCTCCAGCTTGGCCAGGCGCTCCGCGATCTTGGCGTCGCGGCGGTCGCCGAGCGTCTTCAGCTCGAGACGGATGTTGTTCTCCTGCGTGGCCAGGTCGCGGTGACGAGCGTCCTCGTCGACCGAGATGACCATGTAGGCGGCGAAGTAGATGACCTTCTCGAGGTCCTTCGGCGCCATGTCCAGCAGGTAGCCGAGGCGCGACGGGACACCCTTGAAGTACCAGATGTGGGTGACGGGGGCGGCGAGCTCGATGTGGCCCATGCGCTCACGGCGCACCGAGCTCTTCGTGACCTCCACGCCGCATCGCTCGCACACGATGCCCTTGAAGCGGACACGCTTGTACTTGCCGCAGGCGCACTCCCAGTCGCGGGAGGGTCCGAAGATCTGCTCGCCGAAGAGGCCGTCCTTCTCCGGCTTCAGCGTGCGGTAGTTGATCGTCTCCGGCTTCTTGACCTCGCCGTACGACCATCCGCGGATGTCGTCAGCAGTGGCAAGGCCGATCCGAAGCTCATCGAAAGTAGTTGCGTCGAGCACTAGTTCTCCTGTGTAGAAAAGTTTTCAGTTCTGGGCCGCTCGATGGAACGAGCGGCCCTGAGCGTGCCTGCGATCAGATCTCGTCGATCGATGCGGCTTCGAAACGGCTGGAGATGTTGATGCCGAGCTCCTCCGCAGCGCGGAAGGCCTCGTCATCGGTGTCACGGAGGTTGACCGCCGTGCCGTCGGCCGAGAGGACCTCGACGTTCAGGCAGAGCGACTGCATCTCCTTCATGAGCACCTTGAAGGACTCGGGGATGCCCGGCTCCTGGATGTTCTCGCCCTTGACGATGGCCTCGTACACCTTGACGCGGCCGAGGATGTCGTCGGACTTGATCGTGAGGAGCTCCTGGAGCGCGTACGCGGCGCCGTAGGCCTCGAGGGCCCACACCTCCATCTCACCGAAGCGCTGGCCACCGAACTGGGCCTTACCGCCGAGCGGCTGCTGGGTGATCATCGAGTACGGACCGGTCGAGCGGGCGTGGATCTTGTCGTCCACCAGGTGGTGGAGCTTCAGGATGTACATGTAGCCCACCGAGATCGGCGCCGGGAACGGCTCGCCGGAACGACCGTCGAACAGCTGCGTCTTGCCCGAGGAGTCGATCAGACGCTCGCCGTCGCGGGTCGGCAGGGTCGAGTCGAGCAGACCCGAGATCTCCGCCTCGCTGGCACCGTCGAACACCGGGGTGGCGACCTTCGTGTTCGGAGCGACGTCGCGCGCCTCCTCCGGCAGCTTCGCCGCCCACTCCGGGTTGCCCTCGATCTTCCAGCCCTGCTTGGCGATCCACCCGAGGTGGGTCTCCAGCACCTGGCCGAAGTTCATTCGACCCGGGATGCCGAGCGGGTTCAGCACCACGTCGACCGGCGTGCCGTCGGCGAGGAACGGCATGTCCTCGACGGGCAGGATCTTCGCAATGACGCCCTTGTTGCCGTGACGGCCGGCGAGCTTGTCGCCCTCGGTGATCTTGCGCTTCTGAGCGATGTAGACGACGACGCGGCGGTTGACGCCCGAGCCCAGCTCGTCGTCGCCCTCCTCTGCGTTGAATTCCTTGACGGCGATGATCGTGCCCTGCTCACCGTGCGGCACCTTCAGGGAGGTGTCGCGGACCTCGCGGCTCTTCTCGTTGAAGATCGCGCGGAGCAGGCGCTCCTCGGCGCTCAGCTCGGTCTCACCCTTCGGCGTGACCTTGCCGACGAGGATGTCGCCGGGGCGGACCTCGGCGCCGATGCGGATGATGCCGCGCTCGTCGAGGTCCTTCAGCAGCTCGGGGCTGACGTTGGGGAGGTCACGGGTGATCTCCTCCTTGCCCAGCTTGGTGTCGCGGGCGTCGACCTCGTACTCCTCGATGTGGATCGAGGAGAGGGTGTCGTCCTTCACCAGCTCCTGGCTGAGGATGATCGCGTCCTCGAAGTTGTGACCCTCCCACGGCATGAACGCCACGAGCAGGTTCTTTCCGAGGGCGAGCTCGCCGTTCTCGGTGGCGGGGCCGTCGGCGATGACCTCGCCGACCTCGACGCGCTCACCGGCGGAGACGATCACACGCTGGTTGTAGGAGGTGCCCTGGTTGGAGCGGTCGAACTTGCGCAGGTGGTACTCCTGCGTGCCGCCCTCGTCGAGCATGACCACGACCTTGTCGGCCGAGACCTCGGTCACCACACCGGCCTTCTGCGCGGTGACGACGTCACCGGCGTCGATGGCGGTGTAGCCCTCCATACCGGTGCCGACCAGTGGCGACTCGGAACGGAGCAGCGGCACGGCCTGACGCTGCATGTTGGCGCCCATGAGCGCGCGCTGCGCGTCGTCGTGCTCGAGGAAGGGCACGAGCGAGGTCGCGACCGAGACCATCTGGCGCGGCGAGACGTCGATGTAGCCGATCTCCTCGGGGAGGAACAGGTCGACCTCACCGCTGCCGCCGCGAGGGCGGGCCAGGACGTGGCTCTCGGTGAAGCGGCCGTCCTTGTCGAGCGGCGCGTTCGCCTGCGCGATGTTGAACTCGACCTCCTCGGCTGCCGTGAGGTAGTCGATCTGGTCGGTGACGCGGCCGTTCTCGACCTTGCGGTACGGGGTCTCGATGAAGCCGAACGAGTTGATGCGCGCGAACGTCGCGAGCGCACCGATCAGACCGATGTTCGGGCCTTCCGGGGTCTCGATCGGGCACATGCGGCCGTAGTGCGACGGGTGCACGTCCCGGACCTCGACGCCGGCGCGGTCACGGCTCAGACCACCGGGGCCGAGAGCCGACAGACGGCGCTTGTTGGTCAGACCCGCGAGCGGGTTGTTCTGGTCCATGAACTGCGACAGCTGCGAAGTGCCGAAGAACTCCTTGATCGCGGCCACGACGGGGCGCACGTTGATCAGGGTCTGCGGGGTGATCGCCTCGATGTCCTGCGTGGTCATGCGCTCGCGGACGACGCGCTCCATGCGGGACAGACCGGTGCGGACCTGGTTCTGGATCAGCTCACCCACCGCGCGGATGCGACGGTTGCCGAAGTTGTCGATGTCATCGGCGGCGATGCGGATCTGGGTCTTCTTGCCCGAGCGGATGCCCTCGAAGCTCTCGTCGCCGCGGTGCAGACGCACCAGGTACTTGATGGTGGCGACGATGTCCTCGACGGTCAGCACCGAGTCGGTGAGCGGGGTGTCGAGGCCCAGCTTGTGGTTGATCTTGTAGCGACCCACCTTGGCCAGGTCGTAGCGCTTCGGGTTGAAGTAGAAGTTGTCCAGCAGCGCACGAGCAGCCTCGGCGGCGACCTGCTCGCCCGGACGCAGCTTGCGGTAGATGTCGCGGAGCGCGTCCTCCTTGGTGAGGATGGTGTCCTTCGACAGGGTCTCCTCGATGGAGGGGAAGCCGGCGAACTCGGCGAGGATCTCCTCGCTGGTCATGCCCAGCGCCTTCAGGAAGACGGTGACGGACTGCTTGCGCTTGCGGTCGATGCGCACGCCGACCTGGTCGCGCTTGTCGATCTCGAACTCGAGCCAGGCGCCGCGGCTGGGGATGACGCGGGCGGTGACGATGTCCTTGTCGCTGGTCTTGTCGGGGGTCTTGTCGAAGTAGACACCCGGCGAGCGCACCAGCTGCGAGACGACGACGCGCTCGGAGCCGTTGATGATGAACGTGCCCTTGTCGGTCTGGAGCGGGAAGTCGCCCATGAAGACCGTCTGCGTCTTGATCTCACCGGTGAGGTGGTTCATGAACTCGGCCTCGACGTACAGCGGAGCGGCGTAGGTCTTGCCGCGCTCCTTGCACTCCTCGATGGAGTACTTCTCCGGCTCGAGGTACGGGTTCGTGAACGAGAGCTGCATCGTCTCGGCGAGGTCCTCGATCGGGGAGATCTCCTCGAAGATCTCACCCAGACCCGAGATCTCGGAGACGTCAGTGCGGCCTGCGGCCTTGGCCTCGGCCACGCGCGCCTTCCAGGCGTCGTTGCCGACGAGCCAACCGAAGGACTCGGTCTGCAAGGCGAGGAGGTCGGGGACAGTCAGCGTGTCGGAGATCTTGGCGAACGAGAGGCGGGATGCTCCGCGTCCGTTCTTGGGGGTGGTGGTGGATGTGGATGCGTTGCGAGCAGCAGCCAAGGGAATAACCTCCGTCGGCCCGGGCAGGGCCAGTCGATTCCTTGTCGTCGGTGGAGTGCGCGCTCGAGTCCACCCCGCATGCGCACTTCGCTCTCAAGGAGCGGGGCATGCGACGACTGCCGACCACCATATGAGGGCAGGGAGAAACGAACGCAAAGTACCACTATAGACGCTTCGACGCGCCATGTCCACCGAGGTTCTTGACGATCGCGCTCGGCTGCGGTATCGGGGCCGCTCTCCCCACCTCATCGGATGCTGCGGCTGATCACTCCGTGTGCGCGACGTTGCCGCGACAGTTCTCCCCCGGGCTCAGCGGCAGCATGTCCTTCAGGCCCGCCGCCACGTACTGGCCGTAGCTCTGCACGTGTCCGTCGGTGACCATGTCGTCGTCGAGCTCCGGCAGCGGGTTCATCTCCACGTCGTCGGGAAGGTCGCGACCCGAGAAGTGACACGCGGAGTGCGCCTTGTCGCCGCCCTTGATGTCACCGCCCTGCCCGTTGTACTCCCCGGCCATGGCCGCGCCGCTGCTGCCCAGCACGAGCATCAGTCCCAGCGCAGCGCCGATCATCGTCTTCTTCATATGCGTCCCCAACCCCAGTGGAATCACCGGCCGACTCCCCCAGCGGCCGCATGCGGCGATGATCGCCGCACAAGCCAGGTTTAGACCCGCGAGGCGGGCGACCACAAGGCCTTCTGCGATCAGCGCGCCGACGGGTCGATCAACCGCGGTCCATCATGATGCGATGTTGAGCTCGTTGCCGGGGATGGATGCCAGCAGCCGGCGCGTGTACGGGTCGCGCGGGTTCGTGAAGATCTCCTCGGAGCTCGCCGCCTCCACGAGCGCGCCGTCCTTCATGACGCACACGTAGTCGCTGATCAATCGCACCACGGCGAGGTCGTGGGAGATGAACAGGTAGCTGAGTCCGTACTCGCGCTGCAGGTCGCCGAGCAGGGTGAGGATCTGCGCCTGCACCAGCACGTCCAGCGCCGACACGGGCTCGTCGCACACCACCAGATCGGGCGACAGCGCCAGCGCCCTGGCGATCGCGACCCGCTGGCGCTGCCCGCCGGAGAGCTCGGACGGGTAGCGCTGCAGCATCGACTGCGGCAGCGCCACGTCGTCGAGCAGCTTGCGCACCCGGGCGCGGCGCTCGGCCCTGCTCCCCCGCTTGTAGAACTCCAGCGGCTCCGCGATCAGCCGCTCGATCGTGAACATCGGGTTCAGGCTGGAGTAGGGATCCTGGAACACCGGCTGCACGCGCTGGCGGAACTCCCGCGCCTGCGCGCGGTCGAGCGTGGAGATGTCCTGCCCCTCGAAGCGGATGCTGCCGGCGGAGGGCTCGATGAGCTTGAGCAGCATCCGGGCGGTGGTGGTCTTGCCCGAACCGGACTCGCCGACGATCGCCACCGTCTCGCCGCGCGGGATGGCGAGCGAGACGTCGTCGACCGCGACGAAGTCCTCGCGGCGGCCGCGGACCGGGTACACCTTGCGCAGGTTCTCGATCTCCACGATGTTGTCTGCGCCTTTCGTCACTTCGGCTCGCTCCGCTCGCTCAGTGCGGCGCTCGCCTTCGGCGCGCTCAACGGCCGGCGCGGTGCGGAAGGCCTCCGGCCGCAGGCGCGCGGCGGCGATCGAGGGCGCTGCCTTGACGAGGCTCTGCGTATACGGATGCTGCGGGTCGTCGAGGATCTGCCGCGCGGGCCCCTGCTCGACGACGCGGCCGCGGTGCATCACCACCACCCGCTGCGCGCGCTCGGCCGCGAGGCCGAGGTCGTGCGTGATCAGCAGCACCGCCGTGCCGAGCTCGCGAGTCATCTCGGCGATCTGGTCAAGGATGGTCTGCTGCACCGTCACGTCCAGCGCACTGGTCGGCTCGTCGGCGATGAGCAGCCGCGGCCGGCAGGCCAGCCCGATGGCGATGAGCGCGCGCTGCCGCAGACCTCCGGACAGTTCGTGCGGGTACTGCGCGGCGCGCCGCTCCGGATCGGGCAGACCCGCCGCCGACAGCGCCTCGACGACCTTCGCGCCGACATCCTTCCGGGTCGCGAGCCCGTGCGCGAGCAGCGTCTCCGCCACCTGCGTGCCGACCTTCGCGACCGGGTTCAGGTTCGACATCGGATCCTGCGGCACCATCCCGATGTCGCGCCCACGGATGCGGCGCAGCTCGCCCTCCGGCATCCCGACCAGCTCTCGCCCGTCCAGGCGGATGCTGCCGGCCGACACGTGCCCGCCCGACGCGAGCAGCCCGATCACGGCCATCGCCGTCGTCGACTTGCCGGACCCGGATTCACCGACGATCGCGACGGTCTCGCCCGGGGCGATCTCGAGATCGACGTCCTCGACGGCGTGCACGACGCCGTCCATGGTGCGGAAGTCGACCGCCAGGCCGGACACCTGCAGCAGCGGAGCCGCCTGCGGCGGGAGGGATGCGGTCATTCGCTCGTCCTTCATCGGGGTCATCGCGCTCTCGTCCTCGGGTCCATCGACTCGCGCAGCGCCTCGCCGAACAGCGTGAAGCCGAGCGCGGTGACGGCGATGCAGATGCCGGGCAGGAACGCCAGCCACGGCGCGATGGCCAGTTCGTTCTGCGCGTACGTCAGCATGCGTCCCCACTCGGCCGTCTCCGGCCGGCCGCCGCCGAGGCCGAGGAACGACAGCGCGGCGGCGTCGATCACGGCGGTGGCGAGCGTCAGCGTGCCCTGCACGATCACGGGCCCCACCGCGTTCGGCAGCACGTGCGACATCGTGATGCGGCCGCGCCCGAGACCGAGCGTCTGCGCCGACAGCACGTACTCCGCCGAGCGCTGTTGCAGCATCGAGGCGCGCAGCAACCGGGCGAAGATCGGCACCTGCGACGCTCCGATCGCGATCATCACCGCCGAGGGCGTCTGCCCAAGGATGGCGGCGATGGACACCGCGAGCAGCAGGTTCGGCACTGACAGGATGATGTCGACGAGCCGCATGATCACGGTGTCGACCCAGCCGCCGAATGTGCCGGCCAGCAGGCCCAACAGCATCCCGCCGATCAGCCCCAGCGCGGTGGAGATGATCCCGACCAGCAACGACGCCTGCGCGCCCCAGATGAGCTTGGACAGCACGTCGCCGCCGAAGCGGTCCAGCCCGAGGGGGAAGCCGTCCACCTCGCCAGGCCCGGGGATGTGCGTCGGGGTGATGTGCCTGGCGCCGGGCAGCGCGGTCTCGGGGTACGGGGCCAGCACCGGGGCGAGCACGGCGATCAGCAGGAACAGCACGACGATCACGGCGCCGACCCAGGCGGTGGGGTTGCCGCGCAGTCGGCGCAGCACGTCGTGCCAGAACCCGCCGCCGCCCTTCATCTCCAGCTGGGCGACGGAGATCGTGTCGACCGCGTCGCCGCCCTCGGCGGGCCCCTGGCCCAGCGGTCCCTGTGCGGGTGGGAGCACGGCGCTCATCACTGGACCCTCACTCTCGGATCGATCAGGCTGTACGACACGTCGACGGCCAGGTTGATCAACGCGTAGGCGATCGCGATGAAGATGATGAAGCCCTGCAGCACCGGGAAGTCGCGGGCGAAGATCCCGCGCGCCAGGAACGACCCGATGCCCGGGAAGGCGAACACCGTCTCGGTGAGCACCGCCCCCGAGATCAGCAGGCCGGTCTGCAGGCCGATGGTGGTGACCACGGGCAGCATGGCGTTGCGCAGGATGAACCGGCTTCGCAGCGTCTGCGGGGTGACGCCCTTCGCCTTGCCGGTGCGCACGTAGTCGGCGTTCTGCACCTCCAGCACGCTCGCCCGTGTGATCCGCACGATGATCGCCAGCGGGATCGTGCCGAGCGCGAGCGCCGGCAGGATCAGGTGCGCCAACGCGTCACCGGCGGCGTCGAACTCGCCGGTGATGATGCCGTCCCAGACGTAGAAGCCGGTGACGTGCGTGGCGTCGATGCGCGGGTTCTGCCGCCCGTCGGACGGCAGCCAGCCCAGTTCGACGGCGAAGACGTACTTCAGGATGAACGCCAGGAAGAACACCGGGATGGTGATGCCGACCAGGCTGAACACCACGGCGCCGTGATCGGACCACTTCCCGTGGCGCCGGGCCGCCCAGTACCCGAGCGGCACGCCCACGCCGACTGCGAAGATCAGCGCCAGGACGCTGAGTTCGATCGTGGCGGGGAAGCGCCGGAAGAACTCCTCCACGACGGGGCGAGAGGTGACGATGGACGACCCGAAGTCGCCCTGCAGCAGCCGACCGATCCAGGTGAAGTACTGCTCGTACAGCGGCCGGTCGAAGCCGTAGAGCTCGTTGACGCGCTCGACCGCGTCGGGGGTGGCCCGCTCGCCGAGCAGCGCGATCGCCGGGCCGCCCGGGAGGGCGCGGACCCATGCGAACAGCAGGATGCTGAGGCCGAGAAGGGTGGGAATGAGGAAGAGCAGTCGCCTGCCGATGGTTCGCAGCACAGAGTCTCCAGTCGACCCGGACGCCCTTCCCGGTCGTCGAGCGAGCAGCAAAGCTATGACGGCGATACGCGGTGACCGAAAGTGACCGCGCGTCGTCTCGCTTTGCCGGCTCGACGACCGAGGAAGGTGCGACCAGAAGCGGTCGGTCTTACTCGGTCAGGACGATGTCCGTGAAGACCTCGTCGTTCACCGGGCTGGCCGGGTAGCTCTCGACCCGCGGGTCGAATGCCAGGGTCGGGGCCGGGTGCGCGAGCGGAACACCGGGGATGAACTGCATGACCTCTTCGTTGATCTCCTCGTACAGCTTCGTCTGCTCTTCGAGGTCGGCGACGCCGCGCGCCTCGGTGAGCATCTGGAACAGCTCGGGGTTGTCGAAGCCCCACTCCGCGCTCTTCTGACCGAAGAACACGCCGAGGAAGTTGTCGGTGTCGTTGTAGTCACCGGTCCAGCCGAGCAGGTGGATGCCGTGGTTCGGCGTGCCGGTGATCTGGTCGAGGTAGTCCGGCGACCAGGCGTCGGTCTCGGGAGTGATCTTGACCCCGACCTCCTCGAGCTGCTTCGACAGCACCGTGAAGATCTGCTCCGGGTTCGGCATGTACGGGCGCGAGACGTTGACCGGGTAGTTGAAGGTCAGCGCCAGCGGCTTCTCGGCGGTGAAGCCGGCCTCCTCGAGCAGCGACTTCGCCTTCTCAGGGTCGTACTCGTAGGTCGTGACGTCCTTGTTGTAGCCGTTGACCATGTCGGGCACGAACTGGGTGGCCTTCTTCGTGCCCTCCGGCAGCACCTGCTTCACCAGCGCGTCCTTGTCGACCGCGTGCGACAGCGCCTGGCGAACCTTCGGGTCCTGAAGCTCAGGCACGGCCTGGTTGAACGCGAGGTACAGGATGGTGAACGGCGGACGCGACACCATGGTGAAGCCGTCCTCGTCGAGCGCCTGGGTGTCGGCCGGGGCGACGAGGTCGTACCCGTCGATGGTGCCGGCCTCGAGCGCCTGGCGACGGGCGTTCGGCTCGCCGATGATCTGGAAGATGATCTCCTCGATCTGACCCTTCTCGCCCCAGTAGTCGTCGTAGGCCGTCAGTGTGACGTTCTCGCCGGGCTTCCACGACTCGAACTGGAACGGCCCCGTCCCGACCGGGTGCCCCTTCGCGTACTCGGACAGTGCGGGCGACTCGGCGGTGCCGCCGATCTCGTCGGCCTTGAACTCCTGCAGCGCCGAAGGGCTCTGCATTCCGAACGCGGGCAGCGAGAGGGAGGCGATGAAGCCGGCGAACGGCTTGTTGAGCTCGATCGTCACCTCGGTGTCGCCGTTCGGGGTGCACGACTTGTACACCGCGTCGGCGGGGTTGGAGGCGTAGCCCTTGAAGAGCTTGTTGTAGTAGTAGCCGAGCGCCTCGGAGGCCAGCAGCCCGGTCCAGTTGAACCAGCGGTCGAAGTTGAAGCAGACGGCCTCGGCGTTGAACGGCGTGCCGTCGTGGAAGGTCACACCCTCTTTCAGAGTGAAGGTGTGGCTCATGCCGTCGTCGGCGGACTCCCACTTCTCGGCGAGGAGCGGAGCCGGGTCGGCAGTTCCCGGCTTGGTGCCGACCAGGCCCTCGAAGATCTGGCGCGAGACGCGGAAGGTCTCGCCGTCCTGGGCGATGGCGGGGTCGAGGCTCGCCGGGTCCGCCGACGCGGCGAAGACGAACGTCGAGTCGACCTCGGCCGCGCCCCCGTCTCCCTCGTCGTCGTCGCGCTGGCTGGCGACGCAGCCCGACAGCAGCATCGCGGCGACCGCTGTACCGGCGACGGCGATCAGGCCGCGTCGGCGCATGGATGTCTTGTGCATTGTGTGCCTCTCTGTGGACGCTTCATTGCGCTCTCGGATGCCGCTTCGCATCCGCATGTCCTCGACGCTACCCACGGACCGCCGCCGTGCCAACTCGACGCACGTTGCGATCCGATATCGGCTGCGACCCGAGATGGGTAGGGTCGGAGAATGAAGCGACCCGTCGCGCAGCACGCCCCGAACCGCAACGCCTCGGCCTCGCGGTCGCTGCTGCGGATGCTGGGGATCGGCGCTGCCGTGCTCACCGTCGCGGCCCTCGGTGTCGGCGCGTTCCTCGTGGCCGACCTCACGGCGCGGGTGGGGAAGGACGCGGTTCCGCTCGACGGCGCACCGTCCGTCGCACCGCCCGCGATCGGCGAGTACCCCGGCGCGTTCGCGATCCTGCTGGTGGGCACCGACGAGTGCGGACCGGTGTCCACCAAGCTGCTCGGCGAGCGCTGCGAGAGCGAGGACGGCATCCGCAATGACGTGAACCTGCTCGTGCACGTGTCGGACGAGCCGCGCAAGGTGACCGTGGTGTCGTTCCCCCGCGACCTCATGACCGAGGTGCCCGCGTGCGTGACGGAGGACGGCTCGACGGCATCCCCCTCCGACAAGAAGCAGATCAACACCGTCTTCCGGCACGCCGGGCTGTCGTGCGTGGCGCGGACCGTGACCGAGCTCAGCGGGGTCGAGATCGGCTTCGCCGCCAAGCTCAGCTTCGACGGCGTGATGGAGATCACCGACGCCGTCGGCGGCGTCGAGGTGTGCATCGGCGAGGACGGCCTGCACGACAGGGAGACCGGCCTGGACTGGGAGCCGGGACTGCGCACCGTGGAGGGATACGAGGCCCTGCAGTTCCTGCGCACCCGCAAGTCGGTGGGGGACGGCAGCGACCTGGCGCGCATCTCGAACCAGCAGCAGTACATGTCCCGGCTCGCCCGCAAGGTGCTGAGCAGCGAGACGCTCAGCGACGTGCCGACCGTGATGCGGCTGGCCTACACGATCGCCGACAACATCGTGCCGAGCGAGAGCCTCACCGATCCGGTGCGCCTGGCGCAGCTGGCCCTCGCCATGAACGACGTGCCGTTCGAGGACTTCGTGTTCGTGCAGTACCCGACTCTCGAGGACCCGGACGACGACAACAGGGTGATCCCGAACGCGCAGGCGGCGGAGCCGCTCTGGGAGGCGCTGGCGGCGGGCCGCCCGATCGACGTCACCGGCCGGGCCAGCAACCACGGCGGGGTCGATGAGCAGACCCCGGCGCCGACGGAGCCCGTCCCCTCGCCGTCCGGGGCCCCGTCGGAAGGGCCGTCGGGAACGCCGTCGGGGACGCCCTCCCCCACCGATCGCGCCCAGTTGCCGCCCGAGATCAGCGGCATCGACCTGAACCAGGAGACCTGCTCGGGCCGACGCCGGTGATCGGGCCGGCAGTACGCTCGACGTCATGGGACGAGCACGCGGGCGCGACGCCGAGAACCCGCGAGCGCGGCTGACGCACGGCGGGATCGCCGAGATCGCCCCGTCCGAGTTCACGAACGGGTTCGAGCTGATCGTGGACGGCACTCCCCAGTCGCACGTCGACCTGGACGACCCCACCCACCTGCACTTCGAGTACATCGTGCGGATGGGAGCGGTGATCGACCAGTTGGGTGAGGAGGGCGCCGCCTTGACGGCCGTGCACCTGGGGGCCGGCGCGCTCACGCTGCCCCGCTACATCGAGGCGACCAGGCCAGGATCGCGTCAGCAGGTCATCGAGCTCGAGCAGCCGCTGGTCCAGCTGGTCCGCGACGAGCTGCCGCTGCCGCGCGGCGCGTCGATCCGGGTGCGGATCGGCGACGCCAGGGACGGCGTGCGGCGGCTGCCGGACGCCCTGTCTGGGCGTTGCGACCTGGTGGTGTCGGACGTGTTCTCGGGCGCGCAGACCCCGGCGCATCTGACCAGTGTGGAGTTCTACCGGGAGCTGTCCGCCCTGCTCGCTCCCGACGGCGTGCTGCTGGTCAACGTCGCCGATGGCCCGGGGCTGGCGTTCGCCCGCCGCCAGGTCGCCACGGTGGCGACCGTGTTCGCCGACGTGGCCGTCCTCGCCGACACGCAGGTACTCAAGGGCCGACGGTTCGGGAACCTCGTGCTGGCGGCATCCGCCACCCCGCTGCCCACCCGCTGGCTGCCGCGGATGCTGGCGGCGGGACCGCACCCGGCGAAGATCGCGCAGGGCGACGAGGTCGCGGCGTTCGCGAAGAGCGCGGCGATCGTGACGGATGCCGACGCCGTCGACTCCCCTCGCCCCGACGCATCGCTCTTCCTGCGCTGACGTCGCGACGCGCCGGAGAGCGGATGCCGGGCATGCCGGGCGTGCCTCATGGGCTTCGCCGACGCGCGAGGCAGACTGGTGGGCGGACGCCGCGAGAGAGGAGCCATCAGTCGTGAGTTTGATCCAGGGTTACGACCCCGACACTCTGCACGAGCTGGTCGACCCGCGCGAGTGCGCGGCACGGCTCGCCGAGATCGAGCATCAGCGCAGCCTCCCCGCCCTCCTCGAGCGCGTGTGGCTGCTGAAGGTGCTCGACCGCCTCGACGAGGCCCTCGAACTCGCCGACGAGACCGTCCGCCAGGCCCGCATGGCCGGCACCCGCAAGGACGTGCTGCGCGCCCGCGTGCTGCACGCCACCGTGCTGCAGAAGCGCGGAGCGCACGCCGCCGCCGAACAGGAGCTGGCGACCTGCGCCGACGAGGCCGAGGGGCAGCGCTGGGCCGGCATCGCCGCGTTCGCGCACCAGCATCACGGCAAGAACGCCTACGACGCGGGCGACTACGAGCAGGCCAGGGAGAGCTTCAAGCGCGCGCTGTTCCTGCGCCGCGAGGCGGGCGCCGACGACAGCGAGCTGCAGACCACGCTGCTCGCGATCGAGGCGGCGGATCGTCGGCGCTCCGAGCAGCCCGTCGGCGTCTGACATCCGTCACGCTCGCGACACGTTCGGCTTCCACCGCGCCCGATGTCCGCGGAGCGCTCTACTCTGATGCCATGGCTGATCTGAACCGGGTGCGCGTCTGGGGCGAGGCGCTGATCGCGCTGCACCTCGACGAGTCCTGGTCGTTCGATTTCGACAACGCCAAGCGCCGGGCCGGCCTGTGCGACTACCGGCGCAAGCGCATCACCGTGTCCCGGTACCTGGCGGCGCGGTTCGAAGACGACGAGATCCACCAGACGCTGCTGCACGAGGTTGCCCACGCCCTCGCCGGCCATGACGCCGCTCATGGCCCCGCCTGGAAGCGCGTCGCGCGCGAGCTGGGCTACATCGGCGGCACCACGCACACCGGCGAGACCGCGACCGAACTCGCTCCCTGGATCGGGCAGTGCCCCGCGGGCCACGTCGTGTACCGGCATCGCCGCCCCGCACGCGCCACGTCGTGCGCCAAGTGCTCGCGGCGGTTCGATCAGCGCTACCTGTTCGAGTGGACCCGTCGCGAGATCACGGCCGCCGATCGGCGCGCCGCGCTCGTCTCGCGCTGAGCCGCGTTCGGCCGCGCTCAGTCGCGGTCGCAGAGCGGTCAGTCGGCGGGTGGCCCGTCAGTCGGCGGGCTGCGGAGCCACGCCGTCGACCGCGTCGACCATGCGCCGTAGGAACCCCACCACGGTGGCCTGCTCCTCCGCGCTGAGCGACGCGGCCACCGCGTACATGCGGGCGTGCATCACACCGAGGGTCTCCCTGACCTCCTGATCGGCGTGCTCTGTCACCTTCACCAGGATGCTGCGGCGGTCGGACGGATGCGACATGCGCGTGATCCGCCCGGTCTTCTCCAGCCGGTCGAGCAGGGCCGTGATGGACGCCGAGGACAGCGCCAGATACTTGGTGATCTCCGACGGGCGTGCGGTGTGATCGGGCTGTTGCAGCAGGAAGCGCAGCGCCAGCAGCTCGTTCTCGCCCATCGCCATGGAATCCCGCGTCCGGCGGCGCATCGCCATGTCGGCGGCGCGGTACAGCCGCATCGTCTCGAGGACCTCGCGCGCGCGGGCCTTCTCGTCGATCTCGTGTGCGGCGTACCAATAGCCGGCGTCGGCGGGCGTGTCCACTGTGCTCCTCGGTCGGGCTCAAAGGCAAGAAGACCCATCTTACGCTTCCAAAATTAATTTAGACAAACTAGTAGTTAGGTGACTAAGTTAGTTTTCACACCGACGAATGGAGCAGAGATGGGTCACCTCTTCTACGGCAGCTCGACGACACCGGAGAGCATCCCCGACCGGGTTCTTGCTCATCTCAAGGTGGTCATCGCCACCAAGCTGCGCCGCAACGAGAGCTTCACGCTCACCTGCGACCGCTCACGGGAGGGCAAAGGCTCCACAACGCTGTGGCTGCAGCCCTCCATCCCGTTGCGCTTCGTGTTCGATTCGGCGGAGACCGAGGACCTCGATCCGGGCGCCCTGACCAAGATGGCCCAGCTCGCCTCCACCAGCAGGGGCCTGGTGATCGATCTCAACGACCGGCCCGAGCACGGAGGAGATGCGGCATCCCTCCCCCACGTGCCCGAGCGGCGGCGTGCACGTGCCAGTCGTCCCGCTCCGGTGCGGACGGCGGCATGAGCGCGCCGGTGGGCACCGCGTCCGGCGTCCGCTCGGGGGTGGCACCCGCGCTCCCTCGCCTGGCCGCCGTGTCATGGGCCGAGGTCGACACCGGCTTCTGGGTGGCGAACCGGGCCGGCGAGTACTTCGGCTGCGTCGACGCCGTCCGCGGCGGGTTCGTCACGCGCGACGCCTACAACACCCCGGTCGGGCGCTACCCCACGCTGGGCGACGCCAAGGCCGCGGTGCGCAGCACGGCGCATCCGCTCAACGTCCGCGGCCGACGGCTGATGGCGCGCATGCAGCTCACCGCTGCCACCGCGGCCGGTCTGCTCGCCGGAGCCACCGCACTGCTGGCTGTGACGGTCATGCCGCCGCTGTCCTGAGCGCGCCCGCCGGCCGGATCCGATGCAGTTTCTGGCATCCCCGCGGGTGTGATCCCGCGTCCGCTGCCGATTCCGGCATCCCCGCGGGGGTGCGATCACGCATGCGCTGCAGTTTCCGGCATCCCCGCGGGGGTGCGATCACGCATGCGCTGCAGATTCCGGCATCCGCGCGGGTGTGATCACGCGTGCGCTGCAGATTCCGGCATCCGCGCCATCGATCGATGCAGCGGATGCCACAAACTGGCGCACACAGGGTGCGCGGAGCCGGGCGAGCCGGAGCGGGGCGGGCGGGCCGCAGCGGATGCTGGGAACCGGCGTGAACGCCGTGCGCAGCCGATGCCGTTCGACCGGCACCGGGCGACCTCTACGGGATCAGGCGGCCTCGGCGCGCGGACCGCGCCAGCGGCGCACGAGCAGCGCGGCCAGGCGCCAGCCGATCAGGAATGCCGCCAGGACCAGCGAGGCGACGACGATGAACGCGGTCTCGGCGGTGTCACCGCTCGCGATGCGCAGCAGCATCCCGCCGGCGACGGTCACGATCCACACCACCGCGCCCCAGCCCAGCGACCACGGCCGACGAGGGCGAGCGGGAACCAGGGCGGCGAGCAGGTGCCCGACGACCAGGCCGACGAGGAACGGCCACGCGGTGAGCAGGAAGCCGAGCGGATCCTCCCCGTGCGACGCGCGGCCGATCACCGCGAAGACCAGCACCAGGACGGCATCGACGACGAACGCGGGAAGGTACCTCATAGCCCGACTTTACGCCGGGCGATGCCGCTCGTTCCGCGGCGCGCGGAGGACGCGCCTCGCTGTTCAGCCCGCCGCGTCGAACGCCATGAACACTCCATCACGCAGCACCGGCACGGCGTCCACGGCATCGAGTTCGGCGGCATCCGCGACCGTCACCGGTTGCACGCCGGCGGCCCGCATCCGCTCCGTCACCTCGACGCCCTCGGCCAGCTCCCGGCCCGAGCCGCTCGCGGTCAAGAGGTGGCGCAGCGCCCTCCGCAGCGCGCGGAACGACTCCGCGGCCGCGGCGGCCTCGGGTGAGGAGTGGTCGATGCCGAGATCGCTGAGCGCGGCGAGCACCGCACCGGCGCCGAGTTGATCCTCGACGGCGAAGCGCAACCCGCCCTCGGGTGTGCGCTCCCCCGCCGCGATCACGGTCACCGCCGTGCGCGCGGCGCGCCGCTCCTGCACCGCCAGCACCGCGCGAGCGGTCGCGGCGGCGTTGCGGATGCTGCCCAGCAGCACCACGGGGGCGTCGGCGCGATCGGCGGCCGCGGCGGCGACGGCGGCCCCGTTCACCGACCAGACCAGCGCCTCCTCCCGCCCCATGCGGTCGCCTCGCGCGACGGCATCCGCCATCGACGAGGAGAACCGCAGCACGTCGACCACGACGACGACGTCGGCGGGTGCGATCCGGGCGAGCCCCTCGACGCCCCAGTCGAAGCGGACCTGATAGGTGGACTGATCGAACGGCGACGGCATCCCTCCAGCCTATTCAGCCGGCGGAGGGATGCCGTGCCACGCGTCACTCGGCGGCGAGCGCCTCGACGGGCGCGACGCGGGTCGCCAGACGGGTGGGCGTGACCGCGGCGACGAGGGTGAGCACCGCGGTCGCGGCCACGATGACCGCGACCGGTGCCCACGGCACAGCCGGAGCGACCAGGCCTGCGGGGGCGAAGTCGGGCAGCACCGGCACCGATCCGAGCAGCGACTGCGCGGCGATCCATCCGTACGCGATGCCGAGGATCAGCCCGGTGCCGGTGGCCGCGACCGTGATGTGCAGGGCCTCGAGGAGCACCATGCGGCGCACCTGCCCGCCGGTGAGTCCGATCGCGCGCAGCAGCCCCAGCTCACGGCGGCGCTGCACCACCCCGATGGTGAGCAGGTTCACCAGGCCGACCGCGGCGATGACCGCGGAGACGGCGACGAGCACCATCATGACGGTGGTGAACGCGTCCACCGAGGCGAAGAACGCGTCGGCGGCGTCCCCCTCGGTCTGCCGGATGAGCAGCGCCTTCGTCGATTCCATCGCGACCGCGAACATCGTCACCAGCGTGACCCCCATCACCACGCCGATCGCCATCCGGCTCGACCGCTCCGGATACCGCAGTGCGTTCTGCGCGGCGAGGCGGGCGGTCGCGCTGCCGCCGAACAGGCCGCCCACCGCACGCAGGACAGGGGGCATGACGAGGGCGGCGCCGGTGGCGAGGCCGGTGAACGAGAGCACGCCGCCGAAGAACGCCACCACCACGCCGAGCGGCGTGATCAGTCCGACCATGACGCCGCACACCAGCAGCGCGATGCCCAGGATCAGCAGGATCAGCGCGCCGACGTGGCGGGCTGGGCGGGCCGCGACCTCCTCGTGGCTGCGCTCCACCGAACCGCCCAGCGCCTGCAACGGCGTGACCGTCAGCACCCGCCGGGAGCCGACCCACGCGGCGAGCCACGTGGTGAGCGCCACGCCGACGACGGGCACCACGATACCCGGCTGCGCGAGCGTGAAGCCGTCGGGGGTGCCGTCCAGCATCCGCTCGCCGACCAGCACGCCGCCGGCCGACACGGCGAGCCCGACCACGAGACCGAGCAGCGAACCGATCAGTCCGACGACGAAGCCCTGCCCGGTCACCTCGGCGCGCTGCGAGCGCGCCGACGCCCCGATCAGGCGCATCAGCGCGATGCGCCGCGTGCGGCCTGCGATGATCGTCGAGAACGTGTTGGCGGTGACGATGGCGGCGACGTACATGGCGACCGCGGTCAGCAGCACCGACAGGATCGCGACGACCAGCGCCAGCATCTCGCTGTCTCCGATGAACGGATCGGCCTGCAGCACAGCGCCGATGTAGACGGTCACCTCGACCAGGAACACCCCGAAGGCGGCGGCGAGCGCCGCGACCAGGATGCTGGCGCCCATCCCCCGGCCGCGCAGCCAGGCGAGCCTCGGGCCACGCGGCCGTTCGAGGGCGGCGGGCGCCACTGTGGCCGTCAGCGTCGACGTGCCCGAGTCGGCGGGGGCGCTCACGCCGCCACCTCGGCGGCGAGCATGTACGACGCGATCTGCTCGGCGCTCTGCCGCGGGTGGTCGGCGGTGATACGCCCGTCGCCGAGGAACAGCACCCGGTCGGCGTGGCTGGCGGCGACGGCGTCGTGTGTGACCATCGCGATGGACTGCCCGTGCTCGCGGCTGGCCCTGGCGAGCAGCTGCAGCACCTCGCGCCCGGTGGCGGAGTCGAGGTTGCCGGTCGGCTCGTCGGCGAAGACCAGGTCGGGCGCGGTGGCGAGGGCCCTGGCGATCGCGACGCGCTGCTGCTGCCCGCCTGAGAGCTGATGCGGACGGTGGGTGAGCCGCGCCCCGAGTCCGAGGGTGTCGATGAGCGCGTCGATGCGGGCGCGCTCCATGGCGCTCGGGCGGCGGCCGTCGAGCTCGAACGGCAGCAGGATGTTGCCCAGTGCGTCGAGCGTCGGCACCAGGTTGAACGCCTGGAAGATGAATCCGACGCGGCGCCGGCGCAGCACGGTCATGTCCAGATCGCCGAGGCCGGTGATCTCGGTGTCGCCGATCCAGACGCGCCCCTCGGTCGGGGTGTCCAGGCCCGCCATGATGTGCATGAGCGTGGACTTGCCGGAGCCGGACGGCCCCATGATCGCGGTGAACTGGCCGCGGCGGATGCCGACGCTGACGTCGTCGAGGGCGCGGACGCCGGCATCGCCGGTGCCGTAGGTCTTGGTGAGGTGCTGGACGCGGGCGGCGAGGCCCAGGTCCGAGGTCGTGATCTCCATGCCTTCGACGCTATTTCCGGGGGTGCGGACGTCGCGTCGCCCGCCGGATGCATTCGCGCTACATCGGCAGGATGATTCGTCGTGCGCCGCCGGGCGGGCGGGTCGCGCCGGCGGGTCGGCGGGTGGCGGCGGGTCAGGCCAGGCCGTGCTCGAAAGCGAACACGACCAGCTGCACCCGGTCGCGCAGCGCGAGCTTGGTGAGGATGCGGGAGATGTGCGTCTTCACGGTGGCCTCGCTGAGGTACTCGCGGGCGGCGATCTCGGCGTTCGAGAGCCCGCGCGCCGCGAGGGCGAAGATCTCCCGTTCGCGGTCGGTGAGTTCGCCGTACGACGGCGGCACCGGCTTGGCGGCAGGCGTGAAATGCGCGAAGAGTTCACGCGTGGCGGATGCCGCGATCACGCTCGAACCGGCGTGCACGGTGCGGATGGCCGCGAGGAGGAACTCCGGGTCGGCGTCCTTGAGCAGGAACCCGCTGGCCCCCTGCTGGATCGCCCTGGCGGCGGCCTCGTCGAGGTCGAACGTGGTCAGCATGACGATGCGCGGCGCATCGGGCCGGGACAGGATCTGCGAGGTGGCAGTGAGGCCGTCCATCACCGGCATCCGGATGTCCATCAGCACGACATCCGGGGCGGTGCGGGCGACCACGTCGACCGCCTCCCGACCGTCCCCGGCCTCGCCGACCACGTCCATGTCGGGCTGGGAGGCGACGAGCATGCGGACGCCGGCGCGGAACAGCGCCTGGTCGTCGACGAGCACGACCCTGATCATGCGGCCCTCCTGGTGTCGCTCGGATTCGTCATCCGTGCGGCCCCGGACTCGCCGACGGGCCGATCGGCAGCGTCGCCCGGACGACGAACTGCCCGGCATCCCGCTCCGCATCGAGCGTACCGCCCGCCAGTTGCGCGCGTTCCCGCATACCGATCAGCCCGTGCCCGCCGCTCGACGGTGCCGTGGCGACGGCGACGGCGTTGCGCACCTCGATGTCGACGCGATCCGCCCACCATGACAGGCGCACCACGACGTCACCCTCACCGTGCCGGATCGCGTTCGTGAGCGCCTCCTGCAGGATGCGGTAGACGGCCAGCTGGATCGCGCCCGGCGGTTCGGCCGGCGGCATCGGGTCGACGGTGACTCGCGGCTCGACGCCGGCCCTGCGCACCTGCGCGAACAGCGCCTCAAGGTCGGCGAGGGTCGGCTGCGGCCCGTCGCCCTGGCGGTGCCGGAGCTGGGTGAGCAGCATCCGCACGTCCGACAGCGCGGCGCGCGCGGTCTGCGCGATGGTGCCCAGCGACTCCTGGGCGAGCTCGGGATGGGCGGCCGCGGCGTAGCGGGCCCCGTCTGCCTGAGCGATCACCACGGCGAGCGAGTGGGCGACGATGTCGTGCATGTCGCGGGCGATCCGGACGCGCTCCTGCTCCTCGGCGGCGGTCGCCTCGGCCTGCAACTGCGCCTCCCGGGTGGCGCGGCCGTGCAGCACCACGCGCCACAGCACGCCCGCGCCCCACGACATGGCCAGGGACAGCACCACGACGGCGCTGACCAGGCCGGCGAACGCGACGACGCGCAACGGGTTGAGGTCGGGGCCGAACGCCCCGCCCTGCAGGAGCGTGACGTACAGTCCGGCGATGGCGCCCCCGGCGACGGCCGAGGCGCCGCCGATCCAGAGCAGTCGCTTGGTGCCCCACGCCGCGGTCGCGAACAGCACGACGAACACCGCGATGTTGATGGGCGACGGCCACATGCCGCCGGCCATCTGCAGGACGGCGCCGATCCAGGCCACGGCGAGCGCGATGCCGGGTGCCAGGCGGGCGATCGCTGCCGCGCCCCACAGCACGATGCCGACCAGGATGTGGTGGGCGGCCTGGATGCTCGGCGCCGCGATCCAGGTGCCACCGGTGTTCGCGAGCATGACGAAGCCCAGCGGCAGCGTGATGAGGAGTCCGACGACCGCCCCGACGATGTCGAGGGCCAGCTGATACGGCTTGAGCTGTCGGATCACCCCGCCACGCTACGCGACCGCGCCCCGCCCGGCATCCATCGCGAGATGTATGCGGCGCGCGGCGTTCACAACTCAGGAATGATCCGGCCGCGAAGCCCGATCCGGCCCGGTTCCGGGCCCTTCGGGCCCGTTTCTCCTGAGTTGTGAACGCCTGGCGCCGGTGTCACACGCGGCAGAGGATCTCGCCGTGCGGAACGAGGAACCAGCCGTCGTCGTGCTGCGACCACGCGGTCCAGGCAGCGCTGATCCGGCGCAGGTCGTCCAGGCGGGCATGCCCCTGATCGACGAGTTGCCGGGCCAGGTCGGACTCCAGGATCCGGTCCGCCCACATGCCGCCCCACCATTCGCGCTCGGCCGGGGTGGTGTAGCACCAGGTGGATGCGGTGGCGGCGATGTCGGTGAACCCGGCCGCTCGCGCCCAGGCGAGCAGACGGCGTCCGGCATCCGGCTCTCCTCCGTTCGCCCGCGCGGCGAGACGGTAGAGCCGCAGCCAGTCGTCCAGCTCAGGCAGCAGCGGGTACCAGATGAACCCGGCGTAGTCGGCGTCACGGGCAGCGACGACGCCGCCCGGCTTCGCGACTCGGCGCATCTCGCGCAGCGACTGCACCGGGTCGCCGACGTGCTGCAGCACCTGATGCGCGTGGACGATGTCGAAGCTGTCGTCGGCGAAGCTCAGTGCGTGCACGTCCTCGACGGAGAAGTCGATGTTCGTCACGCCGTTCCTGGCCGCGAGCGCCTGCGACAGCGAGAGCGCCCCGGCGTCGATCTCTGTGGCGGTGACGCGTGCCACGCGGCCGGCGAAGTCGACGGTGATGGTGCCCGGCCCTGCCCCGACGTCGAGCAGCACGGCATCCGGCGCGAGGTGCTCGGCGAGGTAGGCGGCGGAGTTCGCGACGCTCCGGGTGTTGTGCGAGCGCAGCACCGAGCTGTGGTGCCCGTGGGTGTAGACGGCCATCGCGCCAGTCTGCCGCACCCCGCCGGTTCAGCGCGGGTCGGCGATGGCGCGGCGGATCTGCTCCCGGTCGGGTTTGCCGGACGCGAGCACGGGCAGCTCATCGACGACGATCAGGCGGGTCGGGCGGGCATGCGCACCGACCTCGGATGCCACGGCGTGCCGCGCCTGCTCGAGCTGTTCGGCCTCCGTGCGGCGCAGCGCCGCCCCGCGCGGCGCCACGATCGCGCACGCCTCGCCCCAGCGCTCGTCCGGCACCCCGATCACCACGGCACGGTCCAGCCCCGGGATGCCGCGGACGACGCGCTCCACGCGGTCGAGGGAGATGTTGATGCCGCCCGACACGATGACGTTGTCGGCCCGACCGTGCACCCGCACCACGCCGTCGTCGACCAGTCCGAGGTCGCCGGTGCGATACCAGCGGATGCCGTGCGCGTCGCGCACGAAGACCCGCTCCGTGAGGGCGTCGTCACCGAGGTACCCGTCGGCGAGCACGGGTCCGCTGACCCGCAGCTCCCCCTCCACCTGGCGGACCGTGACGCCGTCCAACGGCACCCCGTCGTACACACAGCCTCCGCTGGTCTCCGTGGAGCCGTAGGTGCGCACCACGCGGGCCCCCACCGCCTCGGCGCGTTCCCGGATCGCCTCGGGCAGCGACTGCCCGCCGACGAGGATGGCCCGGTAGGCGCGCAGCGCCGACCTCACGACCGGGTCGTCGGCGGCGTCCAGGAGCGTGGCCAGCTGGGCGGGCACGAGCGACGTGTACAGGTCGGCGCCCGCCGCGTGCACCAGGGTGGCGTCGGCGAACACGAGCGGACGGAAGCTCCCGCTCAGCAGCACGGGCTCTGTGCCGGCCAGCGCCGACCGGACGAGCGCCTGCAGCCCCGCGACGTAGCCTGCCGGCAGCGTCAGCACCCAGCGCCCGGCGCCGATGCGGGCCGCGGTCGCCTCGGCGCTCGCCCGCAGGGCGGCCGCACTCAGCACCACCTGCTTCGGGATGCCGCTGGAGCCGGATGTCGCGATGACGGCCGCCGTGCCCTCCGGCACCTCGCGCCCCGGTGCGGGAAGCATGCCCAACCCGATCGCCGGGCCGCCGTCGAGCGCGCGGCGGATGCCGTCCCGCACCTGGACGGGATCATCCCCGGGGAGGGCGATGAGTTCCGGCATCCGTCACCTCAATAGTGCCAGGGGTACGGCGACCAGTCCGGGTCGCGCTTCTGCAGGAACGCGTCGCGGCCCTCCACGGCCTCGTCGGTGCCGTACGCGAGCCGGGTGGCCTCCCCGGCGAACACCTGCTGACCGACCAGTCCGTCGTCGACGGCGTTGAAGGCGAACTTCAGCATCCGGATCGCGGTGGGCGACTTGGTGAGGACGGTCCGCGCCATCGCGATCGCCTCGCGCTCCAGTTCGGCGTGCGGCACGACCCGGTTCACCGCGCCCATCTCATAGGCGCGCTGCGCGGAGTACTCCTCGGCGAGGAAGAACACCTCGCGGGCGATCTTCTGACCGGTCTGGCGCGCCATGTACGCGGAGCCGTATCCGGCGTCGAAGCTGCCGACATCGGCATCCGTCTGCTTGAACCGGCCGTGCTCGGCACTCGCGATCGTCAGATCGCAGACCACGTGCAGCGAGTGTCCGCCCCCCGCCGCCCAACCCGGCACCACCGCGATGACCACCTTCGGCATGAACCGGATGAGCCGCTGCACCTCGAGGATGTGCAACCGGCCGGCACGGGCCTGCGCCTCGCCACCCGGGTCGGTCCCGGCGCCTGTGGACGGGTCGTCCTCCGCGTACTGGTACCCGTCGCGTCCGCGGATGCGCTGGTCGCCGCCCGAGCAGAACGCCCAGCCGCCGTCCTTCGGACTGGGGCCGTTCCCGGTGAGCAGCACGACCCCGATCCGGGGGTCCTGCCGCGCTATGTCGAGTGCCTGGTACAGCTCGTCGACGGTGTGCGGGCGGAACGCGTTGCGCACCTCGGGGCGGTCGAGCGCGACCCGGGCGATCCGGCCGTCCCGCGACACGTGCGCCGTGATGTCGGTGTAGCGCTCAGCGCCGGGCGCGAACGTCCACTCGGCAGGGTCGAACAGTTCGGAGACGAAGTCGTCGGTCACGGCTCTCAGCCTAGTTCGCGATGACGCGGCGCCCGGCGGGCTAGTTCGCCATGGCCTGGCGACCGGCGGGCTGCTCTGCGGCGCGACGCGCCTTGCGCCAGCCGTCGACGACGTCCCAGACCGCGAACGCGACGATCGCGACCCCGGTGATCGCGGCGAGCACCGCGAGCACCCCGCCCTGCCCTGACGGCTCCGCGGACTGCACAGCACCGCTGCCCACCAGGCTGTCCACGAACGCCGGGTTCACCAGCTCGCCGCGGCCGAGCAGTGTCAGCGCCCAGCTCACGAACAGCACGGCCAGGGCGGAGTTCACGATCGCGAGTGTCGTCGTCCAGCGCCGCGCGGCGTACACCGCGACGGCGAGCGCCGCCTCGAGGACGATCAGTGCGAACAGGCCCGCGATCCCCCACGGCCACAGTTCCGGGTTCAGGATCGGCAGCGCCCGGGCGTCCTCCTGGACGAAGCCACGGAACCGGTCCCACAGGATCGCGCCGACGGCGATGGCGAGGAACACCAGCGAACCGATCAGCTCGCTGCGCCCCGCCCCGTCGTCCTGCTGCTCGGGCAGCTGGTCGACATCCCACTTCACGCCCGTGTCGGTGCCGGTGCGCTCGAGGACGGCGAAGACCAGCGTCGTCCAGAACGACACGTGCACGATCACCGAGAGCCCCATCGCGATCACGGACGCGAACACTTCGCCGACGGTGGCGTCGCCGAGCACCTCGGCGATCGCGACGCCCAGCATCGCGCAAGCCGGCACGACGATGAGCAGCAGCCTCAGCAGCCGCCACCAGGTCAAGAAGTACCGCGGGCCGATGAGGTGCAGCGGCCGGTCGGCGTAGCCTGCCGCGAGGATGCCGGGGTCGCCGAGCTCGGTCAGCACGGCGCGCTCGGCCTGCTCGCGGCTCTCACCCTGCTCGAGGCGGGCCTCGACGGCGTCGTCGATGGACGCCTGCAGCTCGGCGCGGACGTCGGCCTGCACATCAGGGCGCAGGCTGCGGATGGTGGCGGAGATGTAGCGCTCCGTCAGGGTGGCGGTCATGTCAGTTCTCCTTCTCGTCGAGTGCGGCGGTCGCGGCGGCGATGGCGGCGACCTCACGGGTGAGGGTCTCGGCGAGGCGGATGCCGGCTGCCGAGGTGCGGTAGAACTTGCGCGGCCTCGCCTCATCGGTGTTCCACTCGCTGTCGAGGTACCCCTGCTTCTCCAGGCGTCGCAGCAGGGGGTACAGCGTGTTCGCGTCGGTGGGGAATCCGGCCGCCGCGAGTTGCTCCAGCAGCCCGTAGCCGTAGCCGGGCGCGCGCAGCAGCTGCAGGCTGGCCAGCACGATCGTGCCGCGCCGGAGCTCCTGCAGGTGGCCGTCGAAGTCGTCCTCGTTCATGTTCGACATGATATTGTGTGACACACATCATCGTCAACCAGACATCATCGTGTGGCCCGCCTGCTGTTCATAACTCAGGAACAGCAGCCCCGGTTCGACCGAAACCGCGCCGGAACGGCACTGTGCACGCCGAGTCTCCTGAGTTGTGAACGAGGCGGGCCATGATGGAGCCATGCCGACTCCCGTCGAGATCACCCGGGTCGATCCGTTCGATGACGATGCCGTGAACGCCTGGTGGCACGCGTACGCCGCCGCGAAGACCGCCGACATGGGCGAACACGCCACACGCTGGTCGTTGGAGGAGACCCGCAGCGAACTGCAGCAGCACTCGGAGGTGGTCGACCGGCGCGCGTACCTCGCCACGGCGGGCGGGCGGGTCGTCGGTTCCGGGTCGCTGGCGCTGATGCTGAAGGACAACCGGCATCTCGCACGCCTCGGTGTCACCGTGCCGCCCGCGCACCGCCGACGCGGCATCGGCACAGCGCTGCTGCAGCACATCGAGGCTGTGGCGGCATCCGAGGGGCGCACCACACTCGCAGCGGACACGTCGTGGCCGGCATCCGCTCCCGCCGACGGCTCGGGTCAGCCGGGGCGCGAGTTCGCCCGACGGCACGGCTACGACATCGCGCTCGGCGACCTGCAGAGCCGACTACGGCTGCCCGTCGACGATCGGGTCATCTCCGAGCTGCTCGACGAGTCCGCTGCCGCATCGGCCGGCTATTCGACGCGCAGCTGGGTCGGCCCGGTGCCCGACGAGCTCGTCGCGGCCTGGGCCGTGCTCGACAGCTCGCTCGACACCGAGGCCCCCACCGGAGACCTGGACCTGGAGGCGACCGCGCCCGACGTCGCCGACATCCGCGAGAGCGAGGAGCTCATCGCCACACAGGGCCGCACGTCGTTCGGCACCGTCGCGCTCACGAGTGACGGGCAGGTCGCCGCGTACACGCAGATCGTCATCTCCCGCGACGACGGCAACGCCTTCCAGTGGGGCACACTCGTGCGCCGCGAGGACCGCGGGCACCGGCTCGGACTGCGCGTCAAGCTCGAGAACCTGCGGATGCTGCAGCGGCACACCCCGTTGCCACCACAGATCTACACGTTCAACGCCGATTCGAACACGCACATGCTGGCCGTGAACCGGCGGCTCGGCTTCGAACCGGTCGGACGGATGGCGGAGCTGCAGAAGCGGACGGTGTGAGCCCGGGCAGGTGTTCACAACTCAGGAAAACCGGGACCGTATCGGCGAGAAACGCCGCGAACCGGCCCCGCGCGGCCCGACCCTCCTGAGTTGTGAACGCCGCAGGGGCATGATGGAGCCATGACCCCGCCGCTCGCCGACATCCTCGCCACCGCTCGCGTGGTCGCCCTGCCGATGCACACCCGATTCCGCGGCGTCGACGTGCGCGAGGCCGTGCTGTTCGAGGGTCCGCAGGGCTGGGCGGAGTTCTCGCCCTTCGCGGAGTACGACGACGCCGAGGCGGCGACCTGGCTCGCCGCGGCGATCGACTTCGCGTGGCACGAACAGCCCGCGCCGCTGCGCGATCGCATTCCGGTGAACGCCACGATCCCGGCTGTCGCCGCCGCGGCGGTCGCCGACGTGCTGGCCCGTTTCGACGGATGCCGCACCGCCAAGGTCAAGGTCGCCGAGCGCGGCCAGGTGCTGGCCGACGACGTCGCCCGCGTGCGGGCGGTGCGCGAGGCGATGGGGCCGGAGGGCCGCATCCGCGTCGACGCGAACGGCGGGTGGAACGTCGACGAGGCCGAGCACGCCGTGCACGCCCTCGCCGAGTGCGACTTGGAATACGTCGAACAGCCGTGCGCGACGGTTCCGGAACTGGCCGAACTGCGACGGCGCGTGAAGTACATGGGCATCCCGGTCGCCGCGGACGAGAGCGTGCGCCGCTCCGCCGACCCGCTCGCCGTGGCGCGCGCCGGCGCCGCCGATCTGCTGGTCGTGAAGGCGCAACCGCTCGGCGGCGTCCGGCGAGCCCTGCAGATCATCGCCGCCACGGGACTGCCCGCCGTGGTCTCCAGCGCCCTGGACACCGCGGTCGGCCTGTCGCAGGGCGCCGCGCTGGCGGCATCCCTCCCCGAGCTGGACTACGACTGCGGGCTCGGCACGGCCGCACTGTTCCTCGACGACGTCGCCGACGCGCGACCGTCCGGCGGTGCGGTGGATGCGCGCCGCGTGACGCCGGATGCCGGAGCGCTGGAGCGCCTGTCCGCGTCCGCGGATCGCCGCGACTGGTGGCTGGCGCGCCTGTCCCGGTGCCACGAGCTCGTCGCGGCGGGCTGACCCTCGCCCTCCCGCCCAGCGCACGGCTTCCCGCCCGGCGCACGGCTTCCCGGCGCACGGCTTCCCGCCCAGCGCACGGCTTCCCTGCGCGGACAGCCCGTGCGCTCGGCGCCAACCCGTGCACTCGGCGCCAGCGGGCACGCCCAGCGGCGGCGCGGCGCGTCACTCCTCGATGAGCAGCTGCACCAGGCGGCCGAGCTCCTCGCCCCCGGCGTGGCGCAGCTGCACGGCATCCTGCGCGGCCATCGCACCACGCACGGTGGTGCCCTCCCACACGATCATGAGCATGCGCGCGGCGGCCTCGGCGGGGACGCGCAGTCGCAGCAGACCCGCGTCGGCGATGTCGGTGATGATCTGCGCGATGCTGCGCACCATCTCGCGCTCCTGCGCGAGGTACGCGTCGCCGAAGGCCTGGTCGCGGAGCGCCCGGATGCGGATCTCGCTCATCAGCATGACGCCGAGGCGGTCGTCCTCGCCGGAGTCCATGATCTCGCGGACGAGCTCGGTCGGGTCGCACCCCTCGGCGAGGGCGCCCTCGGCCGCCATCTCGGCCACACGCGCGCGCACCGTGTTCACCCGCACCTCGCCGACGGTGCCGGCGAGCGTGAGGAACAGCTCGTCCTTGGAGTCGAAGTTGGAGTAGAACGCGCCGCGCGTGAATCCCGCCCGCTCGCAGACGGCCTCGACCGTGGCACCCTCGAGGCCGACCTCGGCGAACACCTCCGCGGCCGCGTCCAGCAACCGGGCCCGGGTGTTCTGACGGCTGCGCGTCGACGTCGTCATCCGATCCTCCTGTTTCCCACTCTGTCACGGACGCCGTCCGGCGGTGTTCACACCCGGCGCACAGAGTGAGCACTCGCGATCGAATTACGATACATGGGCGTATTGAGTACACTCATGTATCGAGTTTCGGAGGAAGCGTGTCCACTCTCCTTTCCTCGCTCGGCCGGTGGTCCTATCGACACCCGTGGCGAGTGCTCGCCGGCTGGCTGCTCACGCTCGTCCTCGCCGGGGGCGGGGCGGTGCTGCTGGGCACGGGCACCGACAACACGTTCTCCATCCCGGGAACCGAGTCGCAGGCGGGGCTCGAGCAGCTGTCGCGCTCCTTCCCGCAGGTCAGCGGCACGAACGCACAGTTCGTCGTCGTCGCCGGGGAGGGCGACGAAGTCACCTCGGCCGCGTACCGCGACGAGATCGAGGATGCCGTCGACGAGATCTCACGGATCGACCAGGTGCTGGCGGCCACCTCGCCGTACGACGAGAACGTCTCGGGCCTCGTGAACGACGAGGAGTCAGCGGCGATCGTGCAGGTGCAGTTCGAGGGGCAGGCGAGCGACGTCCCGGCCGAAACGAAGGCCAAGCTGCAGCGGATCGTCGACGACCTGCACTCCTCCCTCCCGGACGGCGCGCGGACGGCACTCGGCGGCGACCTGTTCGCGATGTCCATCCCGTCGGTGACCCCGACCGAGGCGGTCGGTCTGCTCATCGCCCTGATCGTGCTGATCGTGACGTTCCGGTCGTTCGTCGTGGCGGGCCTGCCCCTGCTCACCGCGATCCTGGGAGTGGGCATCTCGATGGCCGGGATCTTCGCCGCCACGGCGTTCGCGACCGTGTCGTCGACCACTCCCCTGCTCGCCCTCATGCTCGGGCTGGCCGTCGGCATCGACTACGCGCTGTTCATCGTCGCCCGCCATCAGGATCAGGTGCGCGCGGGCGTGGCGCCCGAGGAGTCCGCGGCGCGCGCCGTCGGCACGGCGGGGTCTGCGGTGGTGTTCGCCGGGATCACCGTGCTGATCGCCCTCATCGGCCTGGGCTTCGCCCGCATCCCGTTCCTGACCACGATGGGAGTCGCCGCCGCAGTGGCCGTCGCGATCGCGGTGGCGATCGCCGTCACACTGACGCCCGCGCTGCTCGGGTTCGTGAAGGGACGCGTGGCGGGGCGGCAGCGCGTGGCGGGGCGGCAGCGCCGCCCGGCGCCCGGCGACACCCCGGGTTCCCGCCCACACCCCGGGGTTCCGACGCCCGCAGACCGGGGTGTCGACGACAACCCGGGGTCTCACGCCCCGCGCGCCACAGAACCCCGGCGTTCGTTCGCGCAGCGCTGGGTGGGTGGCGTGTCCCGGCATCCGATCGTCGTCGCGACTGCGGTCGTGCTGGGACTCGGCGTGGTCGCCGTGCCGGCGCTCGACCTCGAGCTCGCCCTGCCGAACGCCGGCGTGCTGCCCCAGGACTCCGAGGCGCGGCAGAGCTACGACCTGGTCGGCGAGCACTTCGGTCCCGGGTTCAACGGCCCGCTCATCCTCACCGGGACGATCGTCACCTCCGAGGACCCCCTGGGCCTGATGAAGGACCTCGGCGACGAGGTCGCCGCCATCGACGGCGTCGCCGAGGTCGCGCTCGCGACCCCGAACGAGACCGCCGACACCGGGATCGTGCAGGTCGTGCCCGAGACGGCGCCCGACGACCCGGCGACCAGCGATCTCGTCCGCGAGCTCCGCGCGCACCACGACGAGTGGCTCGACGAGTACGGCGTCGACCTGAAAGTGACCGGGTTCACCGCGGTGGCGATCGACATCTCCGATCAGCTCGGCGCCGCACTGCTGCCGTTCGGGGTGTTCGTGATCGGACTGTCGCTGATCCTGTTGACGATCGTGTTCCGCTCGATCTGGGTGCCGGTCACCGCCGCGCTCGGCTACCTGCTGTCGATCGTGGCCGCGTTCGGCGTGGTCGCCGCGGTGTTCGAGTGGGGCTGGTTCGCGGACGCCCTGCATGTCGCGCGGCTCGGCCCGATCATCAGCTTCATGCCGATCGTGTTGATGGGCGTGCTGTTCGGCCTGGCCATGGACTACCAGGTGTTCCTCGTCTCGCGCATGCGCGAGGACTTCGTGCACGACCGCGCATCGGACCGTGACGCCGCCGTGCGGGCGGTGCGCAGCGGGTTCACGGGGTCCGCGCGCGTCGTCACCGCCGCCGCGCTCATCATGCTCGCCGTGTTCGTGGCGTTCGTGCCGGAGGGCGACTCGTCCATCAAGCCGATCGCCCTCGGACTCGCGGCGGGCATCGCGATCGACGCGTTCCTGGTGCGGATGACGCTGATTCCGGCGCTCATGACCATCCTCGGCGAGCGCGCGTGGCGGATCCCCCGGTGGCTGGAGCGGATCCTGCCGCAGGTCGACATCGAGGGCGAGGCGGTCGAGCGCGAACGCGCCCTCGCCGGCTGGCCGGGCGACGACAGCGTGCTGGCCGCCGATGGCCTCGCGATCGAGGCGGCCGGGGTGGGCGGGGTCGACCTGCGGATGCCGCCGGCCGGCGCCCTCATCGCGACCGGCGCCCCGGCGGGCGCGCTGCGCGCCCTGGCGCTGACGATCGCGGGACGGATCGCGCCGGACGACGGCCTGCTGCGCGTCGCCGGGCACCTGCTGCCGGGTCGGGCGGCATGGGTGCGCGGGAACGTCGGCGTCGTGCTCGCCGCGGATGCCGCATCGGCGGATGACGTCGACCGTGCGCTCACGGACGCGCTGCGCGGCCGCACAACGCTCGTCGTTCTCGACGGCCTCGATCGGTTCGCCGGCGAGGCGCGCGAGCGCGTGGTGGCGCGGGTGCGCGGAACGGGCGCCGGGGTGGCGGTGTTCGCCACGGCGCAGGATGCGGATGCCGCCGGCGCGGTGCTCACGGATGCCGGGCGCGACGGCGCGTCCGTGATCGACGTCGGCGAAGCGGGGCGGCAGCTCCGCGACACCCCGGGTACGCGGGGTGCTGCCTCTCGCCACTCCGCCGACACCCCGGATACCCGCCCAGACCCCGGCATACCGGCATCCGAAGCCCGCGGTGTCGACGACAACCCGGGGTCCCGAGGCGCCGCACCGCACGACGCCACCACGCCCTCGTGCCCGTTCGAGCGCACCGAGGTGAACGCATGCGATGTACTGAGCGAACGGAGTGAGACGAAGTGACCCTCCCTATCGACCGCGCACCTCACCGCCGGGCCACCTGGCTGACCCTGTTGGGCGTGCTGCTGCTGCCTGCGGTGGTCGGCGGCACGCTCGTCGCCGCGCTGCAGAATCCGACTGAGCGGCTGGATGCCATGACCGCCGCCGTCGTGAACCTCGACCACCCGGTCACGATCGACGGTCAGTACACGCCGCTGGGCCGGCAACTGGCGGCCGGGCTCGTGCAGGGCTCCGACGAGGTCGACTCGAACCTCACCTGGGTGATCTCGAACGAGGACGACGCCGCCGAGGGACTCGCCGACGGCAGCTACCAGGCGGTCGTGACGATCCCCGAGGACTTCTCGGCAGATGCCACCTCCGCCGGAACCGCGCTGTCTGACGGCGACGCGGATGCCGAGCAGGCACAGATCACGGTGACGACGCCGCCCGACGGCCGCGTGGCCGACGACCTCATCACGCAGCAGATCGCGTCGGTCGCGACGTCCACGATGGGGACGATGCTCAGCCAGGCGACCGTCGGCAACGTGCTGGTCGGGTTCGCGACGATCGGCGACCAGATCGGGGAAGCGGCCGGCGGCGCAGACCAGCTCGCCGACGGCGCCCGGGAGGCGGCGACGGGTGCGGCCGAGGTGCCGGAGGGTGCTTCCCGACTCGCCGCGGGCGCCGGAGAGCTGTCCGCAGGGGCATCCCAGCTCGCGACCGGGCTCGGCACCGTCGCAGACAGATCCCGTGAAGCCGGGGCGGGAGCGATCCAGCTCGGGCAGGGGCTCAACGCCGGAGCCGCCACCCTGGAGCGTGACGGACTGATCCCCGACCAGCTGTTCGCCGCCGCGCGCGGATCGGCCGACGCGACCGCCGGTGTCGCCGGCGGAGTGGGCGAACTCTCCTCGGGCATCGACCAGCTCGTCGCGCTGTGCTCGACTCGCGAAGCGGGTGCGGACCCGGCCGGGGACCAGGTCTGCGCGGGACTGGCCGGAATGCAGCAGAGGCTGCCTCAGCTGAACGAGGCGGCGGGACTCGCGAAGCAGGCCGCTGCCGGCACGTCGTCCGGGCTCGTCGCGTTCGACCAGGCTGCACCGAAGGAGATCGCCGACCAGATGCGCACCGCCGGCGCGGCCGCCGTGCAGCTGGGCACCGGGCTCGGGCAGCTGTCGGACGGTGTCGCCCACTCGGCCGCGGGCGCACGCTCGCTGACCGACGGCGCGACGCAGCTCGGTGACGGAGCGACCGCCCTCGCCGAGGGCACGACGGAGCTTGCCGACGGCCTCGACACGCTCGCGGCCGGCAGCGGCGACCTCGCGGACGGCCTGCACACCGCGGCCACGTCGCTGCCGTCGTTCAGCGACGAGGAGTCCACGTCAGTGGCATCCGTCATCGCCGACCCCGTCGCGGCCGATGCCGGGGCGGCGAACCTGTTCGGACCGACGGCGATCCCCCTGCTGACCGCCGTCGTGCTCTGGTTCGGGGCGCTGGCGTCGTTCATGGCGCTGCGCGCCGTGCCCGGCACCACGCTCACGTCGCGGCGCTCGTCGCCGGGACTGGTGCTGCGTGGCTTCTGGCCGGCCGCCGCGCTCGGCGCCGGTCAGGGGGTACTCGTGGCGCTCATCGTTCAGGTCGTCGCCGGGTACGACGCCGCCGCGTGGTGGGGCTTCGCCGGGTTCGCCGTGCTCGCGGGCATCGCGTTCGCGGCGGTCAACCAGGCGCTCGTGGCGGTGCTCGGCGGTGCCGGGCGCTGGGTCAGCGCGCTGGTCGGGGTGGTGGCGATCGCGACAGGGCTGATCTCGACAGTGCCCGGATGGCTCGGCGCGCTCGGAGCCGCCCTGCCGACGGCTCCTGCTCTCACCGGCCTGATCGAGGCGGACGGTTCGGCGGCCGCCGGAGTCGTGGTCTGGGGTGTGCTGGCGCTGATGGCGAGCACGCTCGCCGTGGCCGCGCGTCGCACGACGTCCGCGAAGGCCGTGGTCGCCGCGGCGTAGGGGACGTCCGTCGGTCGCGGGGCCGCGCTCATCCGTCGGTCGCGGGGGCCGGCGCGGGGCGCGGGCCGTGCCGGGTGCCCGCGCGTGCCGCGCGCGTTGTTGCGGATACCCCGTCTCCGCACCGCGTGCGCGCCAGCTTCCGGCATCCGCTCGCCCGCGCACCACGTCCGCGACACTTTCCAGCATCCGCTCGCCCCCGCGCACCAGGTCCGCGACACTTTCCGGCATCCGCTACATCGATCGATGGCGCGGATGCCACAAACTGCAGCTCACGTGTGACGACGCCGGCGCGGATGCCAGAAACTGCAGCCAACGTGTGACCAAGACGCGCGCCGCAACCCTCAGCTCAGGCCGGAGTACGCGTGCAGGCCCTTGAAGAAGACGTTGACGATCGTGAAGTTGAACAGCACGGCCGCGAAACCGGTGATCGACAGCCAGGCCGAGGGGGTGCCGCGCCAGCCGCGCGTCGCGCGGGCGTGGATGTACCCGGCGTAGAGCACCCAGATGATGAACGTCCAGGTCTCCTTGACGTCGAAGCCCCAGTAGCGGCCCCACGCGTCCTGCGCCCAGATCGCGCCCGCGATGAGCGTGAACGTCCAGAAGATGAACCCGACCACCGTGAACCGGTAGGCGAGGTTCTCGAGCCGACCGGCATCCGGCAGGGTGCGCAGGAACCCGGGGCCCGCCTTCTCGGCGCCGTCGGCGAGACGGTGCTCACGGCGCGCCTGCAGCAGCTGCATCACCGACAGCGCGAACGCCAGCGCGAGCAGCGCGGTCGCGAGCGAGGCGACGAACACGTGGATCACCAGCCATACCGACTTCAGCGGATCCACCAGCGGCGTCACGATCACGTAGAAGTTGGCCGCCGCCGCCCCCAGCAGCACCAGCACCAGACCGGTGATGAACGTGCCGAGGTAGCGCAGGTCGATCCGGGTCAGCACGACGAGGTAGACGAGCACGATCAGCAGCGTGCCGATCATCGCGAACTCGTAGAGGTTCGCCCACGGCACGCGCCCCGCCGCGAACCCGCGGGTGAGCGTGGCGCCCAGGTGGAACAGCCACCCGAGCACGGTCAGCGCCGTGCCGATGCGCGCCATCACCAGTCTCGGCCGCGCTCCCACACCCGAGACACCGGCTCCCCCGACCGCCGAACCGCCGGATGCCACGGAGCCGCGCGCGACGGCATCCGCCCCGACCCCACCGGCCGCAACGAGCACCCTCTCTTCGTCGCTCAGCGACGAGCGTCGCGCCAGGTCGAACGCGTAGGCGATGAACGCGCCAGCGTAGATCGCGATCGCCGTCCACAGCAGCAGGATGGAGATGGAGTCGAGGTCCATGTCATGCTCCCTTCACGGGTTCCGCGCGGCGCGGGGCGGCGCCGTCGAGCAGCCTCGCGTGCCTGCGGACGAGATCGTCCACGGCGGCCGCCAGAGTCGGGTCCTCGCCGCGCGCGAGCCCGGCGTATTCGAGTCGGATCACGCCGTCGGATGCCGTCGCCTTCACCCACATGCGTCGGCGCGGAACGAACAGGGCGAGGCCGAGACCGGCGAGCGCGAGCAGGGCGAACGCGAGCACCCACGGCGCGGACGCGTCGTGGTGGATCTGCAGCGAGACGTAGCGCTTGACCGACTCGGTCGGGTCGGTGGCTCCTGCGGGCGACTCGTCCTCGAAGGTGATCGTGCCCAGCCCGTTCGGCAGGTCGGCGGTCTCGCCGGGCTGCAGCTCGATCGACTTCACGTCGGTGCCGCGGCCGTTCAGCTTGGTCAGCGAGGAGGTGTCCAGCGTGTACACCGAGCGCGGGGTGCCGTCGTCGATGCCGAGGTCGCCCTGGTACACGTCCAGGGTCAGCAGCGGCAGGTTGAGCTCGCCATGCGCCGACGCGTACGCGCCGGTCTCGAGCTTCACGACCGTGGGGTAGAAGAATCCGGTGATGCCGAGCTGCTCCGGCATCCCGTCGGGGATCTTCAGCACACCGAGCGAGGTCATGTTGCTGTCCTGCGGCAGGAACTCGACCGGCGCGCTGTGCACGACGGTCCCCTCGGCGTTGCGCACCGTGATGGTGGGCGCGTACCCGTTGCCGAGCAGGTACACCTGGTCGCCGGCGACGCTCAGCGGGTGGTTGACCCGCACCGAGCCCTCCCGCGTCGAGCCGTCCACCTCGCGCACCGTGACGTTCGCCTTGAAGTCGCCGGCCTGCCCCGCACCGGGGGTGCCGAACGGCTGGTAGGTGACGTCGAACGAATCCAGGCCGATCGCGTACGGCTGCAGCGCGTCGTCGGTGACGAACCGTCCCCGGTTGATCGAGTTGTAGTCGATCAGCGTGTTCACGAACGACTTGCCCTCGATGACCACCTTCTGACCGGTGTACGCGAAGCCGCCGCCCACTCCGACCGTGACCAGCACGCCCACGAGCGCGATGTGGAACAGCAGGTTGCCGGTCTCTCGCCAGTAGCCGCGTTCCGCCGACACCGACCAGGTCGAGCCGCGGTCGTATCGGGCGACGCGGTAGCCGAGCGCCTTGAGCTGTTTCTGCGCGATGTCGATCGCGGTCGCCGCGTCGTCCGGCGACCCGTCACGCTGCACCTCGCGGTGGTCCTCCAGCCGCGAGAGCCGGGCCGGTGTGCGCGGCGGGGCGGCGCGCAGCGCCTTCAGGTGGTGACGGATGCGCGGGATGATGCAGCCGATCAGCGAGATGAAGAGCAGCAGGTAGATCGCCGAGAACCACGGCGAGAGGTACACGTCGAACAGGCTGAGCTTGTCGAGGATCGGGAACAGGTCCGGGTTGTCGGCCTTGAACTTCGTGACGCCGTTGGGGTCGGCCATCCGCTGCGGGAAGATCGAGCCCGGGATCGCCGCGATCGCCAGGATCAGCAGCAGCACCAGCGCCACACGCATCGACGTCAGCTGCCGCCACGCCCAGCGCAGCCAGCCGACGAATCCCAGCCGGGGCTGGGTGACCTCGGATTCCTCCGCGTCGATGTGGTCGGACGGGCGGAGCGGATCGGATGCCGCGGACGCGCCGTCCGGTCCCCTGCGGTCTCCGCGCGTGTCAGAGCGGGAGGACGACACTCTGCATCACCGCCGTCAGTCTCGACATGATCTCGGTCCACGTCCCGGTCGCCATGAGCAGCCCGAGCACGATCAGCAGGATGCCGCCGACGATGTTCACCACGCGGATGTGGCGGCGCATGAAGGCCGTCGCGGTGGTGGCCCACCCGAAGCCGAGGGCGACGAGCAGGAATGGGATGCCGAGCCCGAGCGAATACGCCACCCCGAGCAGCGCCGAGCGCCACGGGTCGCCCAGCGACCAGCCGACGCTCACGATCGCGCTGAGGGTCGGACCGGTGCACGGCGCCCAGCCGATCGCCAGCGTGAACCCGAGCAGCGGCGCGCCGACGAGCCCGGCGGTGGAGTCGACGTGCATGCGGAACTCGCGCTGCGCGAACCCGAACAGGCCGAGGAAGACCAGCCCCATCAGGACGACCACGCCGCCGAGGACGCGGGTGATCAGTTCGCCCCACTGCACGAAGAACACCGCGGCGGCGCCCCCGATGACGGTGTACGCGACGAACACCACCGTGAAGCCGAGGATGAACAGCAGCACGCCCAGCAGCATCCGCCGCCGCGCCGTGACGCGGGTGCCGACGGACGCTGTCCGGGCCCCTGAGCCGATCGAAGGGCCCGGAACCCCCACCGCTCCCCCGATGAAGCCGAGGTAGCCGGGCACGAGCGGCAGGATGCACGGCGACAGGAATGACACCAGCCCCGCAAGGATCGCCAGCGGGATCGCGACCCAGAGGGCCCCGGCGCCGATCACGTCGGACGGGTTCACGCCTTCTCCTCGAGCGCGGTCTTCACCAGCGCCGAGAGGATGGAGGGGCTCTTGATGGGGCCGATGATGCGCGCGGCCACCCGGCCCTGCTTGTCGAGCACGAGGGTGGTGGGCGGCGCCTGGATCGGGGTGACCTTCGCGAAGGCGAGCTTGGCCTCGCCGGTGTCGGCATCCATCAGGCTCGGATACGTGATGCCGTAGGTGTCGGCGAACGCCTTCGCCTGGTCGGGCTGGTCGTAGATGTTGATCCCGACGAACGCGACGTCGTCGGCCTGATGCTGCTGCCACACCGACTCGAGGTCCTTCGCCTCGGCACGGCACGGACCGCAGCCGGCGTACCAGAAGTTGACGACCGCGACACGGCCGCGGATCTCGTCGCTGGAGAAGTCGTCGCCGTTCTCGGTGACGCCGCCGAAGTCGACCGGCTCACCGCGTTCGGCGGCGGGGATCTCGACGACGGTGAAGTCGGCGGAGGTGTACGCCTTCTGCTCGCCGTTCAGATACGCCTCGGTCGCCGGGTCGGGTGTGCAGGCGCTGAGAGCGACGGCGAGCACCGCGGCGAGCGCGGCCCCGGCGGCACGCAGATGGCGGATGCTGCGGGATGGGCGCCCACTGCGGACAGAACGAACCGTCGACGCGAGAGGCACGATGCCAGTGTACGTACGGCTTCCTATGGGTGAGCCGGAAGCAGGATCTCGCGCGTGATGGACGGTTTCAGACAGCGCCGAGATCGATCCCGCCGGATGCCGGTTCGGCGTAGCCGATCTCGCGCCACACGTCGCCGGCGCGCTCGAACGTGGTGACGCTGGACAACGTGCAGCGTCGGGTACGCGGGTCGTGCCGCAGGGGAAGCCCCGCGACGGAGAGGTGCACCATCCAGATCGGCGCCTGGTGGGAGACGAACACGATGTCCCCCTCCTCCGCCGCACCGGTGGCGGTGTCGACGGCGTGCCAGCTCTCGTCCATCGCGGCGCGCATGCGCGCGACGATCGCGTTGTACGGCTCCCCCCAGCTGGGCAGCGAGGGGCGGCGCAGGTGGTGCCAGTTCCGCGGGTCACGCAGAGCACGGCGCATCCGCTTTCCCTCGAACACGTTCGTCGGCTCGATGATGCGCTCGTCCAGGACCGGGTCGATGCCGAGCGCCTCGGCGAACGGCGCGGCGGATTCCTGCGCGCGTTCCAGCGGCGAGGAACGGATCTCACGGATCGTGCCGCCCAGGCCCAGCACGTGGTCGGCGGCCGCCTGCGCCATCTCGCGTCCCGCGGGGCTCAGGTGGAAGCCCGCGAGCCGCCCATACAGGATGCGGTCGGGGTTGTGCACCTCACCGTGACGGACCAGATGCAGGCGGGAGGCGGGCATGCGGCGAGTCTAACCCGCGCTCCACCCGCTCTGACCCGGGTCCGCCGGCCTCAGCCAGGCCCGGGCCGGCCGCGACACGCCACGTAGGATGGTGGGGTCCATCATCTCCCCGATCAGAAGGAAACTCCGTGCTCCGCACACACACGGCCGGCTCGCTGCGAGCCGAGAACATCGGTCAGACCGTCACCCTCACGGGCTGGGTCGACCGTCGCCGCGATCACGGAGGCGTCGCGTTCATCGATCTCCGGGATGCCTCGGGCATCGCGCAGGTCGTCATCCGCGACGAGGAGGTGGCGCACCCGCTGCGCAGCGAGTTCGTCCTCAAGGTCACCGGCGAGGTCTCCCGCCGCCCCGCGGGCAACGAGAACCCGAACCTGCCCACCGGCGAGATCGAGCTGATCGCCGCCGACGTCGAGGTGCTGAACGAGTCGGCGCCGCTGCCGTTCCCGGTGTCCACGGGGCTCGCCGACACCGACCCGATCGGCGAGGAGGTGCGCCTCAAGCACCGCTACCTCGACCTGCGCCGTCCGGCCCCGGCCGCCGCCATGCGCCTGCGCTCGCAGGTGTACAAGGCGGTCCGCGACGTGCTGCACGAGAACGACTTCGTCGAGGTCGAGACGCCGACCCTGACCCGGTCCACGCCCGAGGGCGCCCGCGACTTCGTGGTGCCCGCTCGCCTGCATCCGGGCAGCTGGTACGCACTGCCGCAGTCGCCGCAGCTGTTCAAGCAGCTGCTCATGGTGGGCGGTGTCGAGAAGTACTACCAGATCGCCCGCTGCTACCGCGACGAGGACTTCCGCGCCGACCGGCAGCCGGAGTTCACCCAGCTCGACATCGAGATGAGCTTCGTCGAGCAGGACGACGTGATCGCGCTGATGGAGTCGCTCATCGTCGCGATGTGGAAGACGATCGGCGTCGAGGTGCAGACCCCGCTGCCGCGGATGACCTACGCCGACGCCATGGCGAAGTACGGCTCTGACAAGCCCGACCTGCGTTTCGGGCTCGAACTGGTCGAGGCCACCGACTACTTCAAGGAGACCCCGTTCCGGGTGTTCCAGTCGGAGTACGTCGGGGCGGTGCTCATGCCCGGCGGTGCCTCGCAGCCGCGCAAGACGCTGGACGCCTGGCAGGACTGGGCGAAGCAGCGCGGCGCCCGCGGTCTCGCGTACGTCCTGTTCAACGAGGACGGCACGCTCGGCGGCCCTGTTGCGAAGAACCTGTCCGAGAGCGAGCAGGCCGGCCTCGCCGAGCTGGTCGGAGCGAAGCCGGGCGACTGCGCCTTCTTCGCCGCCGGTGAGACGAAGGCGAGCCGCGCGCTGCTCGGCGCCGCACGCGTCGAGATCGGCCGCCGACTGAACCTGCTCGACCCCGACACGTTCGCCTTCACCTGGGTCGTCGACGCGCCGATGTTCGAGCCGGCGTCCGATGCCGTCGCCTCGGGCGACGTCGCCGTCGGCGCGGGCGCGTGGACGGCCGTGCATCACGCGTTCACCGGCCCGAAGCCGGAGTTCGAGGACACGTTCGACAGCGACCCGGCATCCGCTCTCGCCTACGCGTACGACATCGTCTGCAACGGCTCCGAGCTGGGCGGCGGATCGATCCGCATCCATCGCGAGGACGTCCAGAAGCGGGTGTTCAACGTGATGGGCATCACCGACGAACAGGCCGACGAGCAGTTCGGTTTCCTGCTGGAGGCGTTCAAGTTCGGCGCTCCGCCGCACGGCGGGATCGCGCTGGGCATGGACCGGGTGCTGCAGCACCTGTCGAAGACCGACTCGATCCGCGAGGTGATCGCCTTCCCGAAGTCGGGGAACGGGTTCGACCCGCTCACCGAGGCGCCCGCTCCGATCACCCCGGAGCAGCGCGCCGAAGCCGGCGTCGACTTCGTCCCGGAGGATGCCGACGCGTAACCTTCCCGGTCGTTGAGCGAGGAGCGCAGCGACGAGACGAAACGCCCCGGCGTAACGCGTTTCGTCTCGGTCGCCGGTGGCGTCATCGCTCAACGACCGGCGAAGAGCGGGGCCACGTTCTCGTGCCAGACGTCCACGCCCAGCTTGCCGATCAGGGCGATCACCACGACCAGGAACACCACCCGGATGAACGTGGAACCCCGCGCGATCGCCATGCGCGAGCCGAGGTAGCTGCCGGCGACGTTCGCCACCGCGAGGATGCCGCCGAGCAGCCACAGCACGGAGCCATGCGGGATGAACAGCAGCAGGGCTCCGGCGTTCGTCGCGAGGTTGACGATCTTCGCCTTCGCGCTGGACTGCAGGAAGTCGTAGCCCATCAGCGCGACGAGCGCGATCACCAGGAAGGTTCCGGTGCCGGGGCCGATCAGTCCGTCGTAGAACCCGATCACCAGCCCGGCAGCCCCGGCCATCACGTGGTGCCGACGTCCGTCGAAGCGCAGCCGGGTGGTGGCGCCCATCTGCGGCCGGAACGCGGTGAACAGCGCCACGGCCAGGAGCGCGACGACGATGATCGGCTTGAACGCCGCGGCGGGCAGCACCGTGGCGACCGCGGCGCCGCCGAACGATCCGGCCAGCGCGATTCCGGCCATGGGCAGTGCCGTACGCAGGTCGGGCTTCGCCCGGCGGTAGTAGGTGAGACTGCTGGTGGCCGTGCCGAACACGGATGCCAGCTTGTTCGTGGCGAGCGCCTGGACAGGTGCGATGCCGGGGATCAGCAGCAGGGCGGGCAGCTGGAGCAGACCGCCTCCGCCGACGACCGCGTCGACCCAGCCCGCCGCGAACGCGGCGACAACGATGAGGACCAGCGTCGCCCAGGTGAGCTGTTCCAGTCCCAGGAGCGCGCCGATGTCCATCCCCTCCAGGATGCCAGACGGGGGCGCGACATCGAGACGCCGGGTGCCCCGCGCACCCCGACTGACGCCGACACCCCCGGGCACGCGACGAGACCCCGGGCTGCCAGCGCAGGCAGCCCGGGGTCTCGGCTGTAATGCGGGGTCTCGGCGCGTCAGAGCACGCGGGACAGGAAGTCCTTCGTGCGCTGGTGCTGCGGATTCGAGAGCACCACGCGCGGGTCGCCCTGCTCGAGGATGTGCCCACCGTCCATGAAGATCAGCCGCGAGCCGACTTCCCGGGCGAAGCCCATCTCGTGCGTCACGACGAGCATGGTCATGCCCTCGTCCGCCAGCGTCCGCATCACCTGCAGCACCTCGCCGACCAGCTCTGGGTCGAGCGCCGAGGTCGGCTCGTCGAACAGCATCATGTCCGGGTTCATGCACAGGGCTCGCGCGATCGCGACGCGCTGCTGCTGACCGCCCGACAGGTGCCCCGGGTAAGCATCCGCCTTGTGCGCCAGGCCGACCCGCTCGAGCATCTCGTGTGCGACGTTCTCGGCCTCCGCCTTGCCGCGCTTCTTGACCCGCTGCTGGGCGATCGTCAGATTGCCCAGCACGTCGAGGTGCGGGAACAGGTTGAAGCTCTGGAACACCATGCCGATGCGCGTGCGCACCCGGTCGATGTCGACATCGGGGTCGGTGATGTCGATGCCCTCGATGAGGATCTGCCCGGACGTAGGCTCCTCGAGCAGGTTCACAGAGCGCAGCAGGGTGGACTTGCCCGAACCCGACGGCCCGATCACGCAGACCACCTCGCCCGCCGTCACAGTCAGGTCGATGCCCTTGAGCACCTCGTTGTCGCCGAAGGCCTTCACCAGGCCGCGGACCTCGATCGCCGGGGCGTGGACGTCGATCAGATCGGTGCTCATCGCTGCTTCGCCATCTTTCGCTCGAGCCATGCGACCACCCGTGTGAGCGGGATGGTCACCAGCAGGTACAGCATCGCCGCCATGATCAGCGGTGTCGCGTTCGCGTTCGCAGTCAGCGCGTCACGCGAGAACGAGGTCAGCTCCTTGGAGAAGACGGTGGTCCCCGCGATGAACAGCAGCGACGTGTCCTTCAGCAGCAGCACGAACTCGTTCGTCAGCGGCGGGATGATGATCCGGAAGCCCTGGGGAAGCACGATCCAGAACATCGTCTTCATCGGCGACATGCCCAGTGAGCGCGCCGCCTCGGTCTGGCCCTTCGGCACCGCCTGGATGCCGGCGCGGATCACCTCGGCCATGTACGCCGACGCCACGACGATCAGACCGAGCAGGCCCGCTCCGATCGCGCCGCCGGGCACCTGCACCTTGAGCGCGATCGGCAGCATGAATGCGAACGCGAAGATCGTCAGCAGCGCGGGCAGACCGCGGAACAATTCGATCCACGCGGTGGCGAACCAGCGGAACGGCCCGATGCTGGAGAGCTTCAGCAGCGCCATCAGGATGCCGAGCAGCAGGCCACCGGTGAAGGCGACCAGCGTGAACCAGATGGTGTTCTTCAGGGCGATGGTGATGATCTCGGGGAACATCTCTGCCGCCACCTGCGGATTGAAGAACTGCCGCCCGACCACGGCCCAGTCGGTGGCGACGACCGACCACACGACGAGCACCACGAAGAGCAGGTACATCGAGTAGCGGTACAGCTTGTTACGGGTGGTGCGCCTCAACGCCATCGCGGGGCTCCCCTTCGTCCGAGGGTCACGGATTCCGTGCTCACTCGGCGGTGAAGTAGGTGTCGTAGATCGTCTGGTACTCGCCGCTGTCGCGCAGCTCTGCCAGAGCGTCGTTGACCGCTTCGCGCAGCTCGTCCTTCTCGCCCTTGGCGAAGGCGAAGCCGTAGGACTCGTCCGTTTCGTACGTCTCGACGATCTTATACGCCTTGTCGGCCTTCTCGTGCTCGAGGTTGACCGGCTGATCCTGCAGGATCGCGTCGATCTGACCCGCCTGGATGGCCGGCCACAGCTCGCCGTCCGAGGTGTACTGCACGAGCTCGGCGCCCTTGGCGTTCGCCTTGGCGTAGGACTCGCCGGTGGTGCCCTGCTGCACGCCGACCTTCTTGCCGTCGAGGTCGTCGATGCTCTCGATGCCCGAATCGGTCCGCACCAGCAGCGACTGCAGCGAGTCGTAGTACGGGTCGGAGAAGTCGATGTTCGCCTTGCGCTCCTCGGTGATCGTCATCGCCGAGACTCCGATGTCGCACTGCCCGGCCACCAACGTGGTGCCGGACTGCAGCGCATCGAAGTTGACGTCCTGGACCTCGATGGTGAGCTCGAGCTGCTCGGCGATCGCGGTGATGAGGTCGATGTCGAAGCCGGAGTACCCCGATTCGCTCGACGCATCCTCGACCTCGAACGGCGGGTACGGCACGTCGGAGCAGACGGTGAGCGTGCCCGGCGTGACAAGCCCGTACTCGTCACCTGCCTCCGAGCCCTCGCCGCCGGCGTCACCACCCGATCCGCTGGCGCAACCGGTGAGGACGAGCACGGCGGCGGCCGCGGTGGCGGCGCCGAGAAGAAGAGGACGACTGTTCATGGTCACTCCTGTGTGACGGGGCTTTCGCCTGGGAGGGGGTACGGAAACATCTAAACACGCGGCCGGACGCGGGACCATTCGAGGCCCGCTCGGCCGGATCACATTTCCGTTGCGAACACGTATCAGATCTCGAAGTCGACCGCGGCTCGGGATGCCGCCACCGACCGGATGTACACCGCGGCCTCCTCGTGCGCGGGGTGCACCTGATAGGCGGCCAGCGCCTCGAGCGAGTCGACGTCGGCCACCAGCACGACGTCGAAGTTCGTCTCCGGGAAGGCGACGTTCGGACCCGCCGACACCGCGCGCAGTTCCGGCACGACGCCGTCGAGCGCGTTCAGGAGCCGGGCGACCTCGGCGGCGTGCGCGGCGCGCACCCCGGCATCCTCGGCTGCCATCTTCCACATCACCACGTGCCGGATCATGCGTCCTCCTCCTGGTCGTGCACGAGCGCCTCCTGCAGCGCGTCGCGCAGGCGCTCCGGAGAGACGCGCCAGTGCGCGTGCAGCGCGCCGTCGATCAGCACCACGGGGATCTTCTCCCACCACAGCGCGTACAGTTCGGGGTCGTCGGCGATGGAGCGCTCGACGATCTCGATCCGCTCGGCGGCGGCATCCGGCAGTTCGGCGACCACGGCGTCGACGACCTCGCTCGCGACCTCGCAGAGGTGGCAGTCGGGCTTGCCGATCAGCGTGATCGCGGTCACGGCTGCTCGACCGGGCGTCCCTGCGCGACCCACTCGGCGGTGCCGCCCTCGACGTTGGTGGCGTCGTAGCCGCGGGCCTCGAGCGCCTGCACCACGCGCGCAGACCTGCCGCCGAGCTCGCAGATGACGTCGAACGCCTCGCCGGGCAGCTCCTCGAGCCGGTCCCCCAGCTCGGACATGGGCAGGTTGACCGCACCCGGCACGTGCCCGGCGGCGAACTCGTGCCGCTCGCGGACATCGATGAGCGGCACGCCGGTGCGGGCGGCGAGCTGGTCGACGGTGATCGTCTTCATGGGTTCCTCCTGAAGCGCAGACACGAAGCGCCCCCGTCGACCGCGGTCGGGAGGCGCTCGGTGTCGTGCCGCTTACTTCTTGTTGCGGCGCTGGTGGCGAGTCTTGCGAAGCAGCTTGCGGTGCTTCTTCTTCGCCATGCGCTTGCGGCGCTTCTTGATGACTGAACCCACGGAAACCTCACTAAGTCAGGGGCTGGATGCCACACGATCGGACACCCGGGTACGGGCACGGAAAAATGCCTCGGATGAGTCTAGCAAATGGTCGGACCGGCTCCGGAACGACGGATCAGCCGACGTCCGCGATCGGCCGCTGCATCGCCTCAGCGACAGCCGACTCGGGCACGCGGTAGCTGCGTCCGAAGCGGATGGCCGGCAGCTCCCCAGAGTGCACCAGCCGATACACGGTCATCTTGGACACGCGCATGAGTTCGGCGACCTCGGCCACCGTCAAGAATCGGACATCTTGGACATCGGGCATCCCCCGTACCCCTTTCTGCTGATGCACACTCTATGGGGTAGGTGCGACGGGTGTAAACACATGTTGCCGTTGTGGCTCGGTCCGACCTCATCGAGGGCCGGTACGCCCCGCTCTCTCCACCGCCTCCCGCACCGCCTGCCTCTCGAGCTTGCGTGCCGCACGCAACGCCTTCTCCGCTTCGCGGAGCGTCTTGCGCGTCTCGCGCACCTTTCGGTCGGCGGCGACCTCGGAGCTCTCGACGTCCGCCCAGTCGGTCGCCGCGGCATGCGGCTCACCGCGTTCGAGACCCGCGATGTACAGTTCCACGCCGTCCAGGATCCGTTCGGCGGCGAAGCGGAACGGGTCGTCGGGCGCGGTGAAGACGCCCGCCTCGATCGCACGGCGCAGGGCGGGGTACTCGTCGGCGCTGATGACCCGGTCGAACAGCGCCGCTTCAGCGGCCGAGACCTCGTCGGCGGACAGCCCCCTGCTCCGCGCTTGTTCGGAGTAGCCGGCCATCACCGTCCCGTACCACCGCGCATGGCCCATCAATGCGAGGGCGATCGCGAGCCGCTCGGCCTCCGCCAGCGGAGTGTCGTGCAGCGCCTGCAGACCGGCATCCAACCAGGCCGAACTGTTCGGGGTGGCCGGAGCGCCACTGATCGGCAGCGACAGCATCCACGGGTGCCTCAGGTACAGGTGCACCTGCGCCTCGAACAGGGCTCGCAGCCGGGCGCGCCATCCGTCGTGCTCCCGGTGCTCCTCGGGCGGGAGGCCGATCGCCTGCTCCTGCATCAGCAGCAACAGGTCGTCCTTGGCGCTGACGTACCGATAGAGCGACATCGGCGTGAAGCCGAGCCGTGCGGCTACGGCGGCCATCGACACCGCTCCCAGCCCCTCGGCGTCTGCGAGCTCGACCGCCGCATCGACGATCCGCTCCACACTCATCTCGCGCTTGGGCCCGCGCTGCGGCGTCGCCGCCACTCCCCAGGCGAGCGCGATGCCGCGTGGAAGCTCGGGCGGTTCCTCGTCGGTCATGCCCTCATCCTACTTCTGTTTATTTCCTAAACAGTGTGTTACGGTCATACACGGTTGTTACTGACATACACAGTTTAATCCCTACACAGAGGAGGACCCATGACCGCACCGGCCATCGCGATCAGCGGGCTGCGCAAGGCATTCGGCTCGCACACCGTCATCGACCGTCTCGACCTGACCGTCGCGCCCGGCGAGATCTTCGCCCTGCTCGGGCCCAACGGTGCGGGCAAGACGACCACGATCAACATCCTGACCACGCTCGTTCGGCCCGACGCCGGCTCCGCCCGCGTCGGCGGCTTCGATGTGCTCACGCAGCCGGCCGACGTGAAACGACGGATCAGCCTCACCGGGCAGGCGGCGGCCGTGGACGACGGGCTGTCGGCGACCGAGAACCTCATGATGTTCGCCCGACTGGCGGGCATGGACCGCGACGCCGCCCGCCGCCGCTCGACCGAGCTCATCACGCACTTCGGCCTCGCCGATGCCGCCACCCGGCGCGTGCGCACCTTCTCGGGAGGCATGCGGCGCCGTCTCGATCTCGCCCTGAGCTTCGTCGTCACACCGGAGGTGCTGTTCCTCGACGAGCCGACGACGGGCCTGGACACCCGCAGCAGGCGCGAACTGTGGGAGATCATCCGTTCCCTGGCCGGCGCCGGCACCACGGTGTTCCTCACCACCCAGTACCTGGAGGAGGCCGATCAGCTCGCCGACCGCGTCGCGGTGCTGCACGACGGCCGGATCGCCGCGCTCGGCACGGCGGCTGAGCTGAAGGCGCGCGTCCGAGGCGACAGCGTCGATCTCCATGACGAACACGGCGAGCTGCTGCGCAGCATTCCGACCGACGGCTCGGTCGCCGGCGTGCGCCGCGCCCTCGATCAGCTCGACGAGCAGGACGCGCGGGGCGTCGTCAGCATCCGCCGTCCTTCCCTCGACGACGTCTTCCTCGCCTTCACCGAACCGGGTGCCGTGACGACAGGCGCGGCCGCCCTCGACCCCGCCAAGGAGATCGCATGACCCTCGTACACGCCGCACCGGCGGCATCCGTTCCCCTCGTCCCGCCGCCGGCGCTCCGGCCCCGCCTGCGCGGCGCCACGGCCGAGGTCGTGCTCATCGGCAGGAGCCTTCGTCATTCGCTCCGCGACGGAGAATCGCTGCTGATGGCGGTCCTGCTCCCGGTGATGCTCATGCTGATGTTCACGTGGGTGTTCGGCGGCGCGATCGATCCGTCCGGCGGCTACGTCGACTACGTCGTGCCGGGAATCATCCTCACCTGCGCCGGCTTCGGCGCATCCTCCACCGCGGCCTACGTTGCGAGCGACATGCGCAACGGCATCATCGACCGGTTCCGCACGATGCCCTTACGGGCGAGCGCGGTGCTCACCGGTCACGTCGTGGCGAGCCTGCTGCGCAACCTGATCGCGACGGCGATCGTGGTCGGCGTCGGCGTGCTGGTCGGGTTCCGTCCCGATGCCACCGTGCTGGAGTGGGTGGCGACGACCGCCGTCATCGCGCTGTACATCCTCGCGATCACGTACCTCTTCGCCGCCATCGGTCTGGCATCCGGCTCACCGGAGGCGGCGAGCGGCTACGGATTCATCCTGCTGTTCCTCCCCTACCTGTCCAGCGCGTTCGTCCCGGTGGCGAGCATGCCGGACTGGCTGCAGCCGGTCGCCCGACACCAGCCGATCACGCCGGTGGTCGAAACCCTCCGCGGCCTGCTGATGGGGACGCCGTTCGATTCCGAGCCGTGGACCGCGCTGGCGTGGTGCGCGGGGATCCTCGTCGTGGCCGTGACGTGGGGAGCGTGGACCTTCCGCCGTAAGGCCGGTCGCCGCTGACCGCCGATGCCGCCACCGGCGGGGCGGGTGGATGCTTGTTCCTGTGACGCATGCGACCCCCTCCGCCGGTGAGCGGCACCTCGGCCTCCTCGCGTTCCTGTTCGCGGTCGCCGGCGGCGCCGCGGTCGGCAACCTCTACTGGGCGCAGCCCTTGCTCTCGGCGATCGGCGACGACCTGGGAGTCGGGCCGAGCGAGAGCGGCCTGCTCGTCACCGTGTCGCAGCTGGGCTACGCCGCCGGGGTGTTCTTCCTGGTCCCGCTCGGCGACACGGTGAACCGGCGACGGATGGTGCCGCTGATGATGACGCTGTCGGCGGTGTGCCTGCTCGGTGCGGCGCTGTCCCCGGCCTTCGGCGTGCTGCTGCTCTGCCTCGGCCTGACGGGCGTCACGACCGTATCGGGGCAGCTGCTCACCCCGCTGATCGGCGACATCGCGGACGATCGGCGACGCGGGCGCGCGGTCGGCACCGTCGCATCGGGCATCGTGCTCGGCATCCTCGTCGCGCGCACCCTCGGCGGCGCGATCGCCGACGCGCTGGACTGGCGAGCGGTGTACGTGTTCGCCGCCGTCGTGATGCTGGTGATGGCGGCGCTCATGGCGTGGCTGATCCCGACGCTTGCGCGCCGCGAGCGGGTGGCCTACGGACCGCTGCTGCGGTCGGTGTACCCGACCATGTGGCGGCACACGTCCGCGCGGATCATGCTCGGGCTGGGCGCCGTGGTCATGTGCGTGTTCACCCTGTACTGGACCGCGCTCACCTTCCTGCTGTCCGCCGAGCCGTTCGGGCTCGGCACGCGCGACATCGGGTTGATCAGCCTTGCCGGCATCGCCGGCGCGGTCGCCGCGCAGCACGCGGGCCGGCTGTTCGACCGGGGCTGGGCGTCGCCCGCGACAGGTCTCGGCCTCGCCCTGACGCTCGCGGCACTGCTCGTCGCGGGATTCGGCAGCGGCTCGCTGATCGCCGTGATCGTCTCTGTGGCGCTGTTCTCGGTCGGTGTCCAGGCGGCGATGGTGCTGCTGCAGATCGGGATGCTGTCGATCGACCCCGCCGCTCGCAGCCGCCTGAACACCGCGTTCGTGGTCACCAACTTCGGCGCCGGGTCGGCCGGGTCCGCCGTCGCGGGTCCGCTGTGGGATGCCGGAGGCTGGACGGCGGTCACGGTGGCGGCGTGCGCGCTGGTCATCGCGGCGCTGGGGCTGTGGGCCGTGCGGGACGCGGCGGAGCGACGGCGGCGCCGCGCGTCCGGCATCCGCTCCGCCTGACCCTGGGTCAGGTGCCGAGTCGCTTCAGTGCCGTCGTGACGACGTGCTTCGCGGATGCCGCGGCGCGCCCGACCACCTCGGCGGCGTGCGCAGCGCCATCGGGCAACGGCACGGCCGGGTAGTCGATGTCGGGGGCGTCGTCGCCGTACGCGTCCATCAGGAAGGGCACCAGCCAGTCGTCCACCGCTTCCAGGGGTGCTACCGACAGGCTGTAGTAGCGGCGCTGGCCGTCCTCGCGAACGGTGACCAGTTCGGCATCCCGCAGCACCTTGAGGTGCTTCGACACGGTGGGCTGGCTGATTCCGAGCTCGGCGACGATCTCGGTGACGCTGGTGCCGGCATCGCTCTGTGTCGACCGGTTCAGCAGCAGCTGCAGGATGTCCCGCCTGGTGCCGTCGGCGATCACGTCGAAGATGTCGGTCATGAGAGTCAGAGTAGTCGTCGCACGCACGGAGTACCATGACGGGGGCCCGGCGAAACGCACGGGTTTCAACGGGCGCGGTCGGCGCGGGATCTGAGGGGTGCGATGTCCGGCAACGTGACGGCACTGGCGCGGCGCCGCGGCTTCGCGCGGGCGGGCGCCTTCTTCAAGCGCCTCGTGACGTCGTCTCCGTCGCGGTTCGCGATCGCGGTGTTCGCCGCCCTGATCCTGCTGTTCACCGGCATCCTGTCGCTGCCGATCTCGTCGGCGGACCGCACCATCACCCCGCTCAGTGATGCGCTGTTCACCGCGATGTCGACCATCTGCGTGACCGGCCTGACGACGGTCGACATGGCGACGCACTGGTCGGCGTTCGGGAACGTCGTGATCTTCCTCGGCGTGAACATCGGCGCCATGGGTGTGCTGACGCTCGCGTCGCTGATGGGCATGGTGATCTCCAAGCGCCTCGGCCTGCGGGCGAAGCTGCTCGCCGCCGGCGACACCAACCCGTTGCGCGCGCACGGCGGGCCGGTCAACGAGAGCCAGACCGTGCGGCTCGGCGAGGTGGGTCAGCTGCTCACGACGGTGGCGCTGTCGACCCTCATCATCGAGGCGGCGGTCGCGCTACTGCTCTACCCCGGTCTGGTGATGGCCGGCATCGATCCGTTCGTCGCCCTGTGGGAGGCGCCCTACTACGCGGCCATGTCCTTCACGAACACCGGCTTCACCCCGAACGCCGGCGGCGTGACGATCTTCGCCGACGACTACTTCGTGCTCACCGTGCTGATGATCAGCGTGTTCCTCGGCAGCATCGGGTTCCCGGTGATCTACACCCTCGCCCGGCACACCTGGCACGTGAAGCGCTGGTCGCTGCACACCAAGCTCACCCTGATCACGACCGTGCTGCTGTTCATCGCCGGCGCGGCCGTGATCCTGGTGCTCGAGTACGACAACATGCGCACCTTCGGGTCGATGGACGCCGTGGACACCACGTTCCAGGCGTTCTTCCTGTCCTCGATGACGCGCTCGGGCGGGTTCAACGTCATCGACATGGCCGACCTGAACGGGTCGTCGATGCTGGCGGTCTGCATGCTCATGTTCGTCGGCGGCGGCTCGGCGTCGACCGCGGGCGGCATCAAGGTGACCACCCTCGCGGTGCTCGCCCTCGCAGTGTGGTCGGAGGCGAAGGGTCGTCAGTCGGTCGAGGCGTTCGGCCGCCGCATCCCCAGCGACGTGCAGCGCGTGGCGCTGTCGGTCGTCGCCTGGGGCGCCACGATCGTGGCGGTGTCCACGATCGTGATCGCCCAGATCACGAAGGCCGACATCATCGACGTGCTGTTCGACGTGATCTCCGCGTTCGCCACGGTGGGCCTCAGCTCGGGCCTCACCGGCGAACTTCCGGACTCCGCCACCTACGTGCTGGCCACGACCATCTTCATGGGGCGCGTTGGTACAGTGACACTCGCCGCGGCGGTCGCCGCGACATCCCGATCGCAGCTGTATTCGCTGCCCGTGGAAAGGCCGATCGTTGGTTGAGATGGTGCGGGGCGACGCCCCGGTGCTGGTCATCGGACTCGGACGCTTCGGCGCGGCCTGCGCCGGTGAACTGGACCGCCTCGACCGCGAGGTGCTCGCGATCGACGAGGACCTCGGCCTGGTGCAGAAGTGGTCGGACCGCGTCACCCACACCGTGCAGGCCGACGCGCGCAACATCGACGCGCTGCGTCAGATCGGTGCCCAGGACTTCCAGGTCGCCGTCGTCGCGGTGGGCTCGCTCATCGAGGCCTCTGTGCTGATCACCGCCAACCTCGTCGACCTCAAGGTGCCGCAGATCTGGGCGAAGGCGGTGTCGCAGTCGCACGGCAAGATCCTCGCCCGCGTCGGCGCCAACCACGTGATCTACCCCGAGCGCGAGGCCGGGGAGCGCGTCGCGCACCTGGTCAGCGGGCGGATGCTGGACTTCATCCGCTTCGACGACGACTTCGTGCTCGCGAAGATGTACCCGCCGAAGTTCATCCGCGGCGTCGGCCTGAACGAGTCCGGCGTGCGGACCAAGTACAACGTCACGGTCGTGGGTGTGAAGAGCCCCGGCAAGCCGTTCCGCTATGCGGAGGCGAAGACGGTCGTGACCAACCACGACCTGATCATCGTGTCGGGCACCAACAGCGACATCGAGCGCTTCGCCGGCCTCGACCGCTGACCGCGCGGGCCGGTCGGCCTCTCAGCTTCGCAGATCTGCGGACCGCGCTCACGCTCCGGCGGCCAACTCCTTGGCCCGCGCCAGCGCCGCGGCGGTCGCCCGCGCGAAGGTGTCTGCGAGTCCGGCATCCTGCAACACCGCGATCGCCCGCTCGGTCGTGCCCTTCGGGCTGGTCACCCGACGGCGCAGCTCGGCCGGGTCCTCCCCTGACGAGTCCAGCAGCGCCGCCGCGCCGATGAAGGTCTGCTCGGCCATCAGCCGGGCGTCGGCCTGCGAGAACCCCATGCCGACCGCCGCCGCGGTGAGCTCCTCGATGAGCAGGAAGACGTAGGCGGGGCCGGAGCCCGACACGGTCGACAGGGCGTCGATCTGCGATTCGGGCACCTCGATCACGGCGCCGACCGTCTCGAACAGGCGGCGCACGAGCGCGACATCATCCGGCGTCGCGGCCGGGCCCGCAGCCAGACCGGTGACCGCCTTTCCGACGGTCGCCGGGGTGTTCGGCATCGAGCGGATCGTGCGGACGTCGTCGCCGAGCGCGTCGGCGAACGTGGCCAGGGTGACCCCGGCGGCGACGCTCACGACGATGGCATCCTCACGCAGTGCCGGCGCGATCTCGCGGAGCAGGTCGGGCACCATCGCCGGCTTCACGCCGACCAGCACGATGCGAGCGGATGCCACCGCCTCGCGGTTCCCGTCCGGGCGGTCCTCCAGCGCGATGCTGGTCACGCCGTCGGCGGCGAGCGCCTGCGCCTTCTGCACGGTGCGGTTGGTGGCGACGATGCCGCCGTCGACCGGCACACCGGAGGCGAGGACACCGTGCAGGATGGCGCCGCCCATCGAGCCGGCGCCGAGGAACGCGAGGGAGGGAAGAGAGTCGGCCATGGCGTCATCCTACGGTCCGCGTGAAGGGTGCGACGTAGACTCGTGGCATGAGCGCATCGGGCGGCGGCAAGGCGATCATCGCGGCATTCCTGGCGAATCTGGGCATCGCGCTGGCGAAGTTCCTCGCCTGGGCGCTTTCCGGATCGGCGTCGATGCTGGCCGAGGCCATCCACTCCGTCGCCGACTCCGGCAACCAGCTGCTGCTGATGCTCGGCGGACGCAAGGCGCAGCGCACCGCCGACCGTGAGCACCCGTTCGGGTACGGCCGCGAGCGGTACGTGTCGGCGTTCGTGGTGTCGATCATCCTGTTCTCCCTCGGCGGCCTGTTCGCCGTGTACGAGGGCGTCGAGAAGCTCGTCGACCCGCACGAGCTCGACGAGCGCTGGTGGTGGCTGCCGATCGCCGTGCTCGTCGTGGCGATCGTGCTGGAGTCGCTGTCGCTGCGCACCGCGATCAAGGAGAGCAACAGGGTCCGTGAGCAGGGCCAGTCGTGGATCTCGTTCATCCGGCGCGCGAAGGCGCCGGAGCTGCCGGTGGTGCTGCTGGAGGACACCGGGGCGCTCACCGGTCTGACCTTCGCGCTGCTCGGCGTGGGTCTGAGCGTGATCACGGGCGACCCGGTCTTCGACGCGCTGGGCACGCTGATGATCGGTCTGCTGCTCATCGCCATCGCCATCGTGCTGGGCATCGAGACCAAGAGCCTGCTCGTGGGCGAGGGCGCCAGCCGTGCGGACTACGACCGCATCGTCGACGCCATCGCCGGCGGTCCGGATGTGGTCAAGCTCATCCACATCAAGACCCTCTACCTCGGCCCGGACGAGCTGCTCGTCGCGGCGAAGATCGCCCTCGCCGCCGACAAGACGGTGCGGCAGGCGGCGGACGACATCGACGAGATCGAGCGCCGGATCCGGGATGTCGTTCCCGCGGCGCGCCTCATCTATCTCGAGCCGGACGTGTACCGGCCGTCGCTGGACCCCGAGCCGCCGACCGACACGTTCGTGCTGAAGTCGTCGGACTGAGCGCCGTCTTCGGGCTGCGGCAACGGCGGGCTCGGAGCTCAGCGGCGCTGTTCGAAGAACTCCCGGAGCAGTGCCGTGGCGGCATCCGCTTCCACCCCGCCGACCACCTCGGCGCGGTAGGGAAGCCGGCGATCGCGCAGCACGTCGTACATCGACCCGGCCGCTCCCGCCTTGTCGTCCCACGCGCCGAACACCACCCGGCCGACGCGGGCCTGCAGGATCGCGCCCGCGCACATCACGCACGGCTCGAGGGTGACGACCAGCGTGTGTCCCTCCAGATTCCACGACCCGTGCGCCTCGGCGGCGGCGCGCAGGGCGACGACCTCCGCGTGGGCTGTGGGGTCGTGGGTCTGCTCTCGCAGGTTGCGCCCCTCCCCCGTCATGCGACCCGACGGATCGAGCACGACCGCGCCCACGGGCACGTCGCCGGCGGCGCCGGCGTCAGCGGCGAGCGCGAGGGCACGCGTCATCGCGGCGGCGATCGGGTCTGCTGCGGTCACGTGTCCTCCCGACGGTCGAGCCTAGCCGCCGCGCGCGCATCGACCTCGGCGAAGTAGCCTGTACGCATGCGCGTTCACGTGGCCGACCACCCCCTCATCACCCACAAGCTCACCGTGCTGCGTGACCAGAACACCCCGTCGCCGGTGTTCCGCCAGCTCACCGAGGAGCTGGTGACGCTGCTCGCCTACGAGGCGACCCGCAACGTCAAGGTCTCGCCGATCGAGATCCAGACCCCCGTGACGAAGACGACGGGCGTGAAGATCTCCGAGCCGCGCCCGATCGTGGTGCCGATCCTGCGCGCCGGCCTCGGCATGCTCGAGGGCATGGTCAAGCTGCTGCCCACCGCCGAGGTCGGGTTCCTCGGGATGGTCCGCGACGAGGAGACGTTCGAGCCCGTCACGTACGCCGAGCGGCTTCCCGACGACCTCAGCGACCGGCAGTGCTTCGCCATCGATCCGATGCTCGCGACGGGCGGATCGCTGGGCGCGGCGATCCAGTTCCTGTTCGACCGCGGCGCGAAGGACGTCACCGCGATCTGCCTGCTCGGCACTCCCGAGGGTCTCGCCGCGATCGAGAAGCTCGTCGGTGACCGCGACGTCACGCTCGTGCTCGGCGCGCTCGACGAGGGACTGAACGAGAAGGGCTACATCGTGCCCGGTCTCGGCGACGCCGGCGACCGGCTGTACGGCACGGTCTGACTCGGGTTCGCACCGCGTCGGCTGCAGCATCTGACGTCTGCGACATCGATCGATGGCGCGGATGCCGGAAACTGTCGCACACGCGGTGCGTCAGCCGAGTTCCAAGACGTAGCAGCGCTCATCCCCGTAGTGCGTGAACCCGGCACGGGCGAGGATCGGCGCGGATGTCGTCACGCGGCCCTTGACGAGCGCCGTCGTCGCCCCGGACTCGGCGCCGATGCGCATCCGCTCCGCGAGGACGGCGCGGTAGGCACCGCGGCCCCGGAACTCAGGCAGCGTGGCGGCGCCCCACAGGCGAAGGAATCCGTCGACGATCGTGCATCCACCGGTGCTCACCGCGACGCCGTCGACACGGGCGAGGACTCGCGCGCCCTGGCCGGATGCCAGCGACTCAGTGACCTCGGCGAGCTCGGCCTGCAGACCCTCGTCGTCGAGCGGCTGCTGCTCCCAGACCGGCACGTTGATGGCATCCATCGCCCGCACCTGCTCGAGGGTGCGTACCGTCTCGACCACGACGTCGTGCGGCACGTCGATCGGGACTCCGGCCACGGGCCGCGCGAGGACCGCGACGGTGTCGGTGTGCGCGGCGCCGCGGCGCCGCAGTTCGTCCTCGAGGTCGGGCCGGTCGGATGCGTTCGTCCAGAACGTCAGCCGGGACTCGCCCCACTCCCGGGTGACCGCGAAGGCGTGGTCGATGACCGACGCCGGATCGAGCTCGGATGCCACCTGCGAGGCCCGCACTCCCCCGCCGAAGCGCGCCGGGTAGCGGACGAGCTGCAGATGCGTGTTCTCCTGATCGCTGCCGCGCGGGAACCAGACCCACGCCGCGGAGGCGCGAAGGATGTCATCGACCGAGTGCATGCTAGCAAATTAGCATGCGCGGGTTCGTCGGGAGGCTTGCGCTGGCAACACGTCCGCTGCAGAAAACAGCATCCGCTACATCGATCAATGGCGCGGATGCCGGAAACTGGCGCACACGTGGGGCGCGGGCACCTGCGGGTGCGCGCACGAACCCGCGCACGCACCCGCACGGGCACAGGCACGGCGCGCGACACTCGCCCACCGGGCGGGGACTCCGCGCTCAGGCGTCGCGGTCGGCTCCGACCAGACGGGCGAACGCGCTGAGCCGGGCAACACCCTCCGGGGTCCACGGCAGGTCGTCCAGCAGCGCCGGTGAGTGCACCAGGTAGGCGACGCTCTTGGCCCGCGAGATGGCGACGTTGAGACGGTTCTGCAGCAGCAGGAACTCCGGGCCGCGCGGCGCGTCCCGACCGCTGGACGCCGCCAGCGACGTGATGGACACGACCGCTTCCTTGCCCTGGAAGTTGTCCACGGTGCCCACCGCGACGCGGCCGAGACCCACCGCGCAAAGCTCTTCGTGGATGAGCTGCTTCTGCGCGTTGTACGGCGCGACGACGATGATGTCCTCCTCGCCGAGCGGACGTGGCGCGTCCCCGTTGTCCGCGTAGGTGCGACCGATCAGGTCGCGCACGATCCGCACCACTTCTGCGGCCTCCTCGGCCGACTGGGTCGCATTGCCGCGGTGCCGCACCGGCACCACGTGCAGCCCGGGTTCCACCCCCTCGACGATGCGGTGCTCGGCCCCGGGAGCCGACGCCAGCTTGCCGGCGTACGACAACCGCGACACCGGCGCCGCGACAGCGGGATGCATGCGCCAGGATTCAGCGAGGAGGTAGCCGTAGGCGGGGTCGATGACGGCATCCCCGTCCATCACCCAGCCCAGAGCCGAGGTGTCCACGGGTTCGGGGTGCGCACCCTGGCTGACCTGCGGGAGCTGTTGCGGGTCGCCGAGGAGCAGCAGCCGTTTCGCACCGGCGGCCACCGCGATCGTCGACGCCAACGAGAACTGACCGGCCTCGTCGATGACGAGCAGGTCGAGCCCGGCGCGGTCGACCCGGCGGGTGTTGCTGAAGTCCCACGCCGTGCCACCGACGACGGCGCCGTGCTCGGCGTGCTCGGCGAGGAACGCCGCCATTCCGTCCTTGCGGATGACGGTGAAGCACGGGTCGGCATCCGGGTCCTTCGGCGCCTTCGCCACCTGCTCGGCCGGCACCCCGTCGGCGACGACGCGCTCGAGCAGGTTCTCGACGATCGCGTGCGACTGCGCGACCACCCCCACGGTGAAACCGTGCTCACGGACGAGTCGGGAGATCACGTGCGAGCCGGTGTAGGTCTTGCCGGTGCCGGGCGGGCCCTGCACCGCCAGGTAGCTGCGGTCGAGATCCAGAACCGCACGCACGATGGCATCCACCGTGTCGTCGCCCGGGTCGGGCAGCGGCCGGCCGGAGATGGTCCGGGGCACGGCGCGACGCAGGATGTCGGTGGCCGGGTCCCTCGGGAACTCCGGCGCGGCGTGCTGCACGGTGCCGGCCCACTCCTCGATTGCGCCCTGCTGCGACGCCACGTTCGGTGGAGCGGCCGGGGTGAGGGCGAGCGGCAGCTCGTCCCAGATCTGTCCCTGAACGGTGCGCTCGCGCACCAGGTAGCCGTCGTCGAGCACCTCGACGATCTCCACTTCGTGCGGGACGTGGATCACCCGCGACGGCGCGTGCACGTCGAACGGCGGCGGGGCTGCGTACAGCGCGAACGGGCGGCCGCCGACGCCGATGGTGCTGCCAGGGGCGACCTCGCCTCGAAGCCGCAGCAGCCGCGTCTGCGCACGCCGGCCCTCATCGACGGCCCAGTCCTCCTCGACGGCGCTGGCCTCCTGGTCGATCCGCAGCACGTCGCGAGTGCTCTCCCAGAGCGAGACCGGCTCCCTGAGCCGCTGGAAATGTCCCTGCCAGAAGCTCTTCGCCTCGCGCGGGTAGTAGTCGATCGCGGCCGCGGCGACACGGTACGCCTCACCGTCGCGCCCCTCCGCCTGCGCCCGCTGCGCCTCGTTCTGCAGCGACACCGACAGCGGCGACGGCTCGTAGGCGCGGGTCTCCGGATCGTCGGGGGGAGCGGGGAGCACCCCCGCCTGCCGCGCGAGGCCGATCAGCCAGTCGCGAAGGCGCCGCGTCGACACGCAGTCGTACCGGTTGTAGTCGGCCAGATCGTCCAGGATCGCCTGCGCGTCGGCACCCCGGCCGTGCGCCAGCAGCTCGCGCGCCTGCACGTACTGGACGATGGACTCGTCACCCTTCTGCACATCGCTGGTGCGCACTTCGGCACCCATGTACAGCGGTTCGAGCTTCTTGATCGAGTACGACCGCGAGCCCACCCGCACAGACCGCAGCACGATCGGATACAGGTCGACGAACACGCCCTCGCGGAGCAGGCGATCGACGTCGGCTTCCCCGACACCGTGGCGGGCGGCCATCGCGGACAGATGCGCGGTCTCGTACGGGGCGTAGTGGTAGATGTGCATGTCGGGGTGCGTCTGCCTGCGCACCTTGACGAACTCCAGGAAGTCCAGCAGCGCCTGCTTCTCGTCGGCGAAGGTGTGCGCCCACAGCGCGCTGTACTGTTGGGCGTTGTCGGTCCAGCCGAAGAGGTAGTCGATGCCCCACTGCGCGCTCTGCCCGGCCCCGACCTGTTCGGTGTACAGCGGGTCGCCCTCGAAGTCGAAGAAGATGTCGCCGCGGCTGGGCCGCGGCATCAGGCTGATGGCGTTCGCCGACACCAGTTCGAAGGGCGGCGCTTCCCCCGGCTCCGCGGGCGCGCCCAGCTGCAGCCGGGCCTGGGCACGCAGGGCGGCGAAGGTGTCGCCGTTCATGCCGTCCGGCGCATCGGTCGCCTCGGCGAGCTCGTCGATGGTGCGGATGCCGGAGGCGCGCAACCGCTGCCGCTGCACCGGCCGCATGCGGGCGACCAGCAACAGGTCGCGGTGCGCGGTCACCTGCTCCTCGCACGTGGCACAGCGCCCGCATGCGGTGATCTGCAGATCGTCGCGGTCGTCGCCCCACGCGAGCGGTTCGCCCGCGACCCCGTCGTGGATGCGACGGTCGGCGATCAGGGCCCGGAGCCGAGCGCGGCGGACATGGAACAGCGGCAGCAGGTCGTCGACGGCGTGCGTGCTGACCGTACGGTCGCCGAGGATCAGGTCGACCTCGTCGGCCCGCGGGATGCCGAGCCGGTCGAGCTGGTCGACGTATGCCGCGAGCTGCATGAGTGCGGTAACGCGGGCAGTGCGGGCGAGCTTGGTGTCCTGCACCCGCCAGCGACCGTCGGCGTCGCGGCGCAGGAAGTCGGCGAACCCGACGAACTCGTCGGTGGCGAACGCGGCCTGGAACACGACGGTCGCCGCGGACCGCAGCGCCCGTTCGGTCTCTGCGACCGCGGTGCCCAGCTCGACGGCATCCGCCGACGACACCTTCGGCAGGGCGACCACGCCGGGGCCGCCGTCCGACGCCTCGCCGTGCTCGGCGATGTAGTCGGCGAGCACGGCCCGCTCGTGCACGTCGCCGAGTTCGGCGGCGCGCGCCAGGGTGACGTCCTCTGGTTCCTCGACCGCGGGCACGCGGCCGAGTTTGGCGTCGAGCGCCCGCGCCCAAGCGAACTCGCACTCGGCCGCCGCCTTCAGGTCGCTGGCGCTCCAGACGACGCGGGGCGGGCTGGCAGAGGTGACGACGCGCACGGAAGCTCCCAATCCGCGGCCTTCGGGGGCCGCTCATTCGAGACTATCCGCGGCCTCCGACGTTCCCCGGCCGGCGTCAGCGCCACCAGTCGTCGGCTGGCGTCACGGGCAGGTGCCGCTTGTGCCTGGTCGCGACGTAGCGCGCCTCGATACGCGCGGCGACGTCGGGGTCGACCTGGTGTCCTTCCAGGTAGTCGTCGATCTGCTGGTAGGTGAGCCCGAGCTCGTCCTCGTCGGGCCGACCCGGCTGGTCGTCGAGCAGGTCCGCAGTGGGTACCTTGTAGGCGAGCCGGTCGGGTGCGCCCAGCTGCAGCAGCATCGAGCGTCCCTGGCGCTTGGTGAGCCCGGCCAGCGGCACGACATCCGCAGCGCCGTCGCCGAACTTCGTGTAGAAGCCGGTGACCGCCTCGGCGGCGTGGTCGGTGCCGATCACGAGCAGCCCGTCGTGCCCGGCGAGCGCGTACTGGGTGACCATGCGGATTCGCGCCTTGATGTTGCCCCGGTTGAAGTCGGTGATGTCGGCGCCGCTCGCCTGTTCGAAGTCGGTGGTGAGCCCGTCGACACCATGCTGGATGTTCACCTCGACCGCCTTGTCGGCACGGATGAAGTCCAGGGCCGCCTGGGCGTCGTCGGCGTCCTGCTGCACCTTGTACGGCAGCCGGACGGCGAGGAAGCGCGCCTCGCGACCCTCGGCGCGGACGCGTTCCACGGCCAGCTGCGCGAGACGTCCGGCGAGCGTGGAGTCCTGGCCACCGGAGATGCCGAGCACGAACCCCTTCGCGCCGGTCGAGGTGAGGTAGTCGACGAGGAACCGGATCCGGTTCTCGATCTCGGCCTCGGGGTCGATGTCCGGCCGCACCCCCAGGTCGGCGATGATCTGCTGCTGCATGCTCACGGCTTCCTCCTTCGTCAGGTAACCAGTGTCACCTGCCAGGATGGCTACGTGAAACTCCTCGTCGCCGCCCTCGAGTCCGAACTGCAGGCCTTCCCCACCGACCTTCCCGGATTCGACCGGCTGGTCACCGGCCCCGGCAAGCTGAAGGCCGCCTACGGACTGACCCGCGCCCTGGACGCGAAGAAGTACGACGAGGTGCTCGTGGTCGGCACCGCGGGAGCGGTGGAGGATGCCATCGACGCCGGCGTCTACGACGTGAGCGCGGCGATCCAGCACGACGTGCAGGACCTGGACGGGATCGTCGGGCAGCACGTGTCACTGCCGGCGCGGATCGAGACCGGGCGCGAGGGTCTGACCATCGCGACGGGCGACATCTTCGTGGACGACGCGGATGCCGTGCAGCGGATCCGCTCGCTCGGCGGCGTGCTGGTCGACATGGAGACGTTCGCGTTCGTGTGGGTGGCGCAGCAGTTCGGCGTGCCGATCCGCGTGCTGCGGGCCGTGTCGGATCGCGCGCAGGACGGCGCGACGACGATCTGGGACGACATGGTGGCGGCGTGCAGCGCCCAGCTGTGGGCGCGCGTGCAGGCCGAATACGCCGTCTGACCGGCATCCGCTCGGGTCGGGGTGCGGGGCAGTGCGGCGTCAGCGGGCGTCGATGACGCTGGGACCGTCGGGCAGGGCGCGGACCGTGAGTTGAGCCGGGATCTGCTCCTGCATCGCCTCGACATGGCTGATCACGCCGACCGTGCGGCCGCCCTGGCGCAGCTCGTCGAGCGTGCGCATCGCGGTCTCCAGGGTGTCGGCGTCGAGTGATCCGAACCCCTCGTCGATGAAGAGGGTGTCGAGCCGGATGCCGCCGGCGCGCGCCGTGACGACCTCCGCGAGTCCGAGGGCGAGCGCCAGAGATGACAGGAACGTCTCGCCGCCTGAGAGCGATTTCGCCGGCCGAGTGTGGCCGGTGAAGGCGTCGAAGACGACGATGCCGAGACCGGATGCCGCACCGCGGGCCGCCAGCGCGTCGGAGTGCCGCAGCTGGTAGCGCCCGTCGGACATGTCGTGCAGCCGCAGGTTGGCGGCGTCGACGATCTCCTCGAGTTCCGCGGCGAGCACGAAGGTTTCGAGGTTCATCTTGTGGGTGTTGCCGGAGCGTCCGGCGAGGGTGTCGGCCAGGCCGCGCAGCACCTCGTACTCCTCGGCCTGCGCGGCAGAGGCGGCGTGCTCGGAGGCCGCGGCGTCGACAAGCGCTGTGAGGTTCTGCTGCACGCCGCGGGCGCGGCTGTCGCCGTCGACGGCCTGCATCCAGGCCTGGCGGGCGTCGGCGGCGGCCTGCTCGAACGGCGCCAGGTCGATGGGGTCTTCGGGGAGGACGCGCAGCTCGAGCGCGAGCAGGATCTCCTTCTCCTTCTCGCGCTGCACCGTGTGCTGCGTGATGCGGGCGTCGAGGGCTGCGATCTCGGATGACGGCAGCAGCGCCGCCTCAGCCGCTCCGGCGTCGGGGAACGGGGAGTCCGCGATCGCGGCGTCACGCTCCGCGATCGCCTCGGCGGCTGCCGTGGCGCGGGCGATGCGATCGTCGATCGCGTCGGCAGCGCCCTCGGCCGTGGCGATCTGCTCCTTCGCCTCGCCGAGGCGTGCGGCCACCGTGGGGTGATGACCACGCGCAGCGGCGATCAGCTTATCGGCGTCCGCGGCGCGCTGCTCGGCCAGCGAGAGGGCGGTGCGCAGCGCGGCGAGCATCTCAGAAACGTCGGCGCGGTGCTGCTCGAGCTCCTGCGCGCGCTGCTCGGCGTCACGGAGCTGCGCGTCGAGTTCCTGCGCGCGATGCGCGGCAGCCAGCGCCGCGGTGTGCGCCTCGGTCGCGGTGGCGAGTTCGGTGTCGGCCTGCTCGACGGTACGGCCGCCGGCGCGCTCCATCGCGGCCGCGTGCTCGGCGGTGAGAGTCGCGACGCGCCGAGTGGCGGCGCGCTCCGTCTCGGCGGCGGCATCCCGGGCCGTCTCCGCGGCGGCGATGTCGTCGGCGGAGACCGGGTCGGCGTGCTCGGCGGGTGCCGGATGCTCGGTCGCGCCGCACACCGCGCACGGCTCGCCCGGCACCAGAGCGGATGCCAGTTCGCCGGCGAAACCGTCCAAGCGGCGCCGACGCAGGTCGGCGAGCGTGTTCTGCGCGGCGGCGTGCGCGGTCGAGGCCTCGGACTCGACACGGATGGCGTCTTCGCGCTGCGCGTGCAGCCGCTGCGCCTCGGTCGTCCCGGCGAGCCGGGCACGGGCGTCATCGACCGCGCGGGCGAGATCGTCGGCGCGGTCGCCGGTGCGTCGCGCCTCGTCGCGCCGGGCGGTGATCTCGGCGCGGCGGGCGGGGAGCTCCGCGCGCTCGGCGTCGATCGCCTCCAGCTCGGCGGATGCCGTGTCGACGGCTTCCTTCGCGGCGGCGATCTCCGCATCACGTGCACGGGCCTGCTGCTCCAGTTCGGCAGCGCGCTGCCACGCGCCGCTCTCGCGGGTGCGCTCGGACGCCCAGGCGCGCAGCGGCTCAGGAGCCCGGCCAGGGTCGGGGGCCCGGCCGTCTTGGGTCGCCGAGCCTGTCGAAGCGACGTCGGGCCCTTCGACAAGCTCAGGGACCCAGGAACCGTCAGCCGCCAGGAGTGTGGCCAGTTCCGGGATCCGGGCGGCGGCGCGGACGGCATCCGCTTCGGCCCGCTCGGCGTCGGCGAGCGCGGCCGCAGCACGCTTCGCGGCCGCGATCAGGCCATGCAACCCCTCCGCCGCCCGCGCCCGGTCGCGCCGCGCGACGGCATCCGCGATATCGTCGGCCTCGGCGTCGAGCGCGGCCAGGGCCGCCCGGGAGCGGTCGCGCTCCCGTTGTGCGTGGGCACGCTCCCTGGCATCCGTCAGCGCGGTGTCAGCCGCGGCGTGCCGACGCTCGGCGACCTCTCGTTCGGCCGTGAAGCGCTCGACCTGATACTCGGCGCGAGTGATCGCGCGGCGCAGTGCGCCGAGGCGGTCCTGGGTGGTCGCGGTCGGGTCGGTCGCCCCGTCGTCTCCCCACAGTTCCGCGTCGGTGACGATCTGCTCGGCCTGTTCGAGCCGCGCATCCACGCCCGCTCGGCGTCCGCTGAGCTCCTGCTCGGCCACGCGGCGGCGCTCGTCGAAGCGCGCCTGGTGATCCGCGAACCGGCCGGTGCCGAACAGCCGCCGCAGAAGCGCCTGACGCTCCTTGCTGTCGGCGAGCAGGAAGTCGGCGAACCGGTTCTGGGCGAGCAGGATGACCTGCAGGAACTGCTCCTGGCTGAGCTGCAGAATCTCCTCGAGCTCGTTGGCCACGTCGACGACGCGCGCGGCCCGCCCGACCCACCCGGCGTCGGTGAGCTCCTCGAGCACCGCGGACGGCGCCTGCGTGGTCATACCGCCGCCGCGTTTCGCAGGCCGCTCGTACGCGGGCGAGCGGGTCACCCGGAACCGGCCGGCGACCGTGCTGAACTCGACCGACACGGAGGTCGGGTCGTCGGGTTCGCAGTGGTCGCTGCGCAACCGCTTCTCGCCGCCGTCGTACCGCGGCACGCCGCCGTACAGCCCGAAGCAGACGGCGTCGAGGATGCTGGACTTGCCCGCGCCGGTACGCCCGGCGATGAGGAAGATGCCGTCGTCGGCGAACGCGTCGAAGTCGACGACCTGCTTGGCGCGGAACGGTCCGAACCCCTCGACCTCGAGGCGGTGCAGCTGCATCAGACGAGCGCCTCGGCGCGCACCCGGTCGTCGAGCACCTCGTGGATCAGCTCCGCCTCGCGCTCGGTCGGTCCTTGACCGGCGCGCACGTGCTGCAGGAACGCGTCGACGCGGTCGAAATCCGTCACCGCGGTGCGCAGCCGCTGCGCGTAGGAGCGCTCGTCGGCGGCATCCGCCCCCTCGGGCTGGTGCTGCACCAGCGCGCAGTAGGGGAACCGGTCGCGCAGGCGGCGCATCGGCTCGTGCTGGGGCACGGCGTCGGTGTAGACCGCGCACACCCAGCTGTCGGCGTGCAGCGCGACGTTGGCGTCGGTGAGGATCTCGTCGAGCGTGCCGGTGAGGGTCACCAGCGGCCTCGGCACGGGAAGCGCCAGCCACGTCGTGGAGACCAGCCCGTCGGCGTCGAGCTCGACCAGCCAGGACCCGCGTTCCTTGTGCTGCTCGCCGAAGCTGTAGTGCAGCGGCGCCCCCGAATAGCGCACCCGATCGGCGAGCTGCTGCCGGCCGTGGATGTGCCCGAGGGCCACGTAGTCGGGCCCGTCGAACGCGGCGATCGGGACAAGATCGAGGCCACCCTGGCGCACCTCGCGCTCGAGCCCCACGGTGGCGTCGACGCCTGCCGCGAAGCAGTGCGCGACGGCGACCGCGCGGCCGGCGTGGGCGGCCATGCCCGCGCGGACCAGGTCCATGGCGTGGCTCATCGTCTGCGCCTGCGTCCGCAGCGCGGGGCCCTCGCCGTCGGCATCCGTCCAGTGCTGGCGGACGATCGCCGGCTCGAGGTAGGGGATGCCGAAGAAGTGCACCGGCCCGTGCTCGTCGTGCACCGTGACGGGCGTCGCGATCGCGAGCGGGTCGGTGAGGACGTGGATGCCGTCGCGCAGCAGCCCGGAGTGGAAGCCGAGCCGTGCCGCCGAGTCGTGATTGCCGCTGGTCATCACCACGGTCGCGCCCGTCTCGTGCAGCGCGAGCAGCGCCCGGTCGAGCAGCGTGTAGGCGGCCGCGGCGGGGGTGGCGGAGTCGAACACGTCACCGGCGACGACCACGACGTCGACGTCGTTCTCGCGCACCTGCTCGACGAGCACGTCGAGCACTTCGGACAGCGCCGCGAGCGTGGAGTGCCCGTGGAACGTGCGGCCGATGTGCCAGTCGGAGGTGTGCAGGATTCGCATACTCACACGGTACGGACGGCCTCCGACATCGCCTCCGAGGCGTGCCGTGCGAGGGCAGGACCGCCTCAGCGGCCGGCGAGCAGCCGCTGCTTGTCGGGGTGCCGGTCGAACCAGTCGGCGACGTACCAGCAGACCGGGATGACGCGGCGGTCGCCGCGCGCCTCGATGTCGGCGACCGCTCCCTCGACGACCAGGCCGGCGTACCCGTGGCCGCGGAACGCCGGGATGGTGAACGCGCGGGTCATGGCGATCGTGCGGCCGTCGTCGCGGTAGTCCAGGACGCTCAGCAGCACGCCGTCGCGCGTGAGGGTGTAGCGCGAGGCGTCCTTGTCGTCGGCGAGCACGAACTCGGAAGCATCAGCGGGCATCGACACGTCCCCACGTTACGCCCTGTGACACGCGCAGGATCGACACGTTTTGACACGGCGGGTCATGATCCGAAATAATCGCCCCCATGACCACCAACGCACGCCCCATGTCCGCCCAGGAGGCGAACGGGACTGCCGGCATGATGATGGCCGGCCGCGTTGGCATGTGTTGCCGAATGTGTTGCTAAGGCGCAACCGCCCTCACCGACTCGTCCTTCCCGCCATCTGCGGGGTCTGAGTCCCGAGCACCGCACCCCGTGTGCTCGCCCCTCCACCGGCTCCGCCCGGTCATTCGTGCAACGCATTCCGAGCTCGTCGCTCGCATCCCCCAAGGACCATCATCATGTCGAACACCGCACTCCTCGAGCGTCCCGTCGCCGCCTCCGCCCGCAACGTCTCCACCCGCACCGCCCCCGTGCGCACCGTGCCGGTCAAGCCCGTCAGCGACCCGGCCACTGCGGATCTCCCCGCCGTCCGGTCGCCGCGCGGTTTCGCCCTCTACGTCGGCATCGACGAGATCAAGGCCGCCGAGGCCGGCGTGAGCCTGCCGCTGCTGGTCGACGCACTGCGCCGGACGCTCGCCGAGCTTGCCCCGAACGCCGAGACCCACGCCACCGTCGCCCTCGCGCCGCACGGCTCCGGCGGCCGCGACCTCGACGTCGTGCGCCTCGCCCTGCAGGAGCCGGGCGCCATCGCCCGCTCCAAGGCCGCTGCCGAGGAGGAGAAGAGCGAGGAGCCCGGCGTCGTCGTCGACATCTCCCGCAAGCGCGTGCTGCTGGATGGCGAGTCCGCCGGCTTCACCTACAAGGAGTTCGAGCTGCTGCAGTACCTGGTGCTGCGCGAGGGCAGCACGATCGAGCGCAGCGAGCTCGTCTCGGCGCTGTGGCAGGCGTCCTCCGAGGAGGAGGCACCCGGCGAGCGCACGATCGACGTGCACGTCCGCCGACTGCGCGCCAAGCTCGGCCGCCACGAGGACATCGTGCGCACCGTGCGCGGCGTCGGCTACCGCTTCGACCGCCACGCCGACGTCGTGATCCGCTACGGTCACGGGACGCCGTCGCCCGACCGGTTCTGAACCGCGGGCCCCGGGCCGTTCCTCAGGCGTGCGGCGGTGTGCGGCGGGGTGCGCCGTTGTCGCTGTTTCTCACGTGCGCGCCAGCTTGCGGCATCCGCGCCATCGATCGATGCAGCGGATGCCGGAAACTGCAGCGCACACGGTGCGAGGCGCGGACCGCGCACCGGCGTTGTCGGCAGGGCCGCGTAGGGTTCTTGCATGACCTTGATGGCGGATGCCGCGCAGCGGCCGGCCGGGCTCACCGGCGCTCCGCCGACAGGCGTCCGCTCCGCGCACCCGCCATCCACGGCACCGCCCAACCCCAACGATTCCGTTGCGCACACCTCTCCGCGTGAGACGGTCTACCGCCCGCGGCATCCGCTCGACCTCGACCGCACCGTCGGCGTGCTGCGCCGCGGCGGCACCGATCCCACCATGCACCGCGAGGGCTCGCGCATCTGGCTGGCCTTCCGCACCCCGTCCGGCGTCGCCACGCTCGCGCTGCGGGCTGCGACCGGCGAGGTTCGCGCGACGGCGTGGGGGCCGGGCGCCGACGAGGCGCTGGCGTCGGTACCCCGGCTGTGCGGCGCGGACGATGATCCCACCGGGTTCGACGCGTCCCGGCATCCGCTGATCGCCGAGACGGCACGGCGCAATCCCGGTCTGCGGCTGGCGCGCACCGACCGCGTCTTCGACGCGCTGGCGGCGTCGATCATCGAGCAGAAGGTGACCACGATGCAGGCGTTCGGCGCCTGGCGCTCCCTCGTCACCCGCTACGGCGAGCGCGCGCCAGGGCCGGCGCCACGCGCGCTGTTCGCCGCTCCCCCGCCCGAGGTCTGGCGGCGCATCCCGTCGTGGGCGTGGCACCGCGCGGGTGTCCAGCCGCCGCAGTCCCGCACCCTCGTCGGCGCCGCCGCGCGCGGTGCGAGCGTGCAGCGCGCCGTCGCCGCGGCAGCCGACGGCCCGGCCCGAGACCGGGTGCTCACGTCCCTGCCCGGCGTGGGCGTCTGGACGGCTTCCGAGACCCGCGCGCGCTCACTCGGAGACCCGGACGCTGTGAGCGTCGGCGACTTCCACCTCGCGCATCACGTCGGCTACGCGCTCACCGGCTCCCGCACCGACGACGACGGGATGCTGGAACTGCTCGCTCCGTGGGAGGGCCACCGGCATCGGGTGATCCGCCTGATCCTGGCATCCGGCGCCACCGAGCCGCGGCGCGGCCCCCGCCTCGCCCCCGAAGACCACCGCCGCCGCTGACCGCCCGCGCCCCGTCGCCGCGCGCGCCGTGCCCGCGCGCGCCGTGCCCGCGCCGTGAGACTTCTCTTTCAGCACGAAACATGACGACTGGCGTGCTGTCTCATGTCAAAAGAGAAGTCTCGCCAGATCGCCCACCGCCACCCGCCGTGATACTTACCTTTCAGCATGAGACTTCACGACTGGCGTGCTGTCTCATGCAGAAAGAGAAGTCTCACCAGAACGTGCGCACCGCCGCGGGTCAGTAGTACACGGCCAGGGGGCCGCTCGGGCCGTCCACGACCTGCACCTCGGTGTCGAAGACGCGGCTGAGCACGGCATCCGTCATGATGTCCGCCGGGCGACCGAACTCGACGACCTGCCCGTCCTTCATGGCGCAGATGTGGTCGGCGTAATGCGCGGCGAAGTTGATGTCGTGCAGCACGATGACGATCGTGCGGCCGAGCTCCTCTGCGGCACGGCGAAGCAGCCGCATCATCTGCACGGCGTGCTTCATGTCGAGGTTGTTCAGCGGCTCGTCGAGCAGCACGACCTCGGTGTCCTGCGCGAGCACCATCGCGACGTACGCCCGCTGCCGCTGCCCTCCCGACAGTTCGTCGAGGTACCGGCCCTCCAGCTCACCGAGGTCGAGGAAATCGATCGACCGGCTGATGATCTCCTCGTCGGCGCTGTTGAGGCGCCCCCTGTTGAGGCGCCCCCTCGAGTACGGGAACCGGCCGAAACCGACCAGCTGCCGCACCGTGACCCGGGTGATGAAGTGGTTCTCCTGCCGCAGGATGGACACGATCCGCGCCAGGTCGGCCGACTTCGTCGACGTGACGTCGTAGCCTGCGATGGCGATGCTGCCGGCATCCATCCCCATCAGCCGGCCCATCATCGTCAGCAGCGTCGACTTGCCCGCCCCGTTCGGGCCGATGAGGGCGGTGATGCCGCCCGCCGGGATGCGCAGGTCGAGCGGACCGATCGCGACCCGGCTGCTGTAGTCACGGCGGACGCCGTCGATGGTGATCACAGCCGCCCCTTTCTGAGGATGACGATGAGGAAGACGATTCCGCCGACCAGCTCGATCACGATGGACACCACGCCCTGCGCGTAGAACAGGTTGCGGACGACGAAGTAAGCGCCGGCCAGGATCGTGAAGGCCGTCAGCGTCGCGACGGGGAAGATCAGCCGGTGATCGTAGGTGTCCGCGAACTGGTAGGCGAGCGTCGCGACGAGGAAGCCGAGGAAGGTCATCGGACCGACCAGCGCGGTGGACGTGGCCATCAGCACGGCCACCAGGAACAGCACGATCAGCAGCTCCCGGCGGTGGTCGACGCCGAGGGAGCGGGCGGTGTCGGAGCCCAGCGCCATGATGTTCAGGCGCCGCGACCGCGCCCACAGCAGCGCGGAGGCGACGACGCACAACGGAATCGCCACGGGCAGATAGGAGGCGTCGGCGTTGGAGATGTTGCCGAACAGGCGTGCGGCGAGCACGTCGAATTCGCTGGGGGTGAGCAGCCGCTGCATGAACGTGGCGACGGCGCCCAGGCCGCCGCCGATGATGATGCCGATGAGCAGCATGATCTGCAGGTCGGCGTAGCGTCCCGAGAGCAGCCAACCGTACAGCAGCATGGCCAGCCCGACCATCACCGCGATCTGGATGCCGAACTGCCAGAGACCCTGGATGGCGACCAGCCCGGCGACGCCGAACAGATACACAGACGTGGTCTGCACGGTGCGGTACAGCGCCTCGAAGCCCATGATCGACGGCGTGATGATGCGGTTCGTGGTCACGGTCTGGAAGCTGACCGTCGCCACGGCCTGGCACACCGCCACGATCACCATCACGAGGACGTTGGTGGCCCGGCGGGCGGCGATGCGCCAGAAGCCGTCGGAGCCGACCGGCATCGGGTTGTCCCATGCCAGCAGGCCGAACGCGAAGACGACGGCCAGCACGATGAGGATGGTGAGAACGGTGACATAGCGGCGGCGCGCTCCGGGTGCGGACAGGGGGCCTGAGACGCGGATGCCGGTGGGCGGCGTCCGCAGTGCGGGGGCGGCGACGGCGGACTCAGCCACGGCGACGCTGCCTGAGCAGAAGGAGGATGAACACGGCCGCGCCGACGACGCCCAGGATCAGCGACACCGGCACCTCGAACGGCATGATGATGGTGCGGCCGATGAGGTCGCAGACCGTGACGATCCCGATCCCGATCACGCACACCCAGGGCAGGTTGCTGCGCAGGTCGTCGCCGCGGATCATCGACACGATGTTGGGCACGATGAGCCCCAGGAACGGCAGGTTGCCGACGACGACCGTGACCACCCCGGTGACCACGGCGATCAGCACAGTGCCGAGCAGGATCACCCTGTCGTATTTCACGCCGATGCTGGTGGCGATCTCCTCACCGAGCCCGGCGACCGTGAGCCGGTCGGCGACGAGGAACACCACCACACCGACGAGCGCGACAATCCACAGCATCTCGTACTGCCCGCGCAGCACGGAGGTGAAGCTGCCCGCGAACCACACACCCAGGCTCTGCAGCGTGTTCGTGACCAGCGCGAGGTAGGTGGAGGACGCGCCGACCACGGCGCCGAGCATGATCCCGACGATCGGCACGATCAGAGAGGAGCGCAGCGATACGCGCCGGAGGAACAGGAAGAACACCAGGGTGCCCACGAACGCCGCGATCACGGCGGCGGCCATCCGCAGCGGGATGGTCGGCTGAGGAACAAGGATCATCACGGCGAGCAGCCCGAGCCCCGCCCATTCGGTGGTGCCCGTCGTGGTCGGCTCGACGAACCGGTTCTGTGTGAGCAGCTGCATCACGAGACCGGCCATCGCCATCGAGGCGCCGGCGAGCACCAGCGCGATCGTGCGCGGGACGCGGGTGATCTGAAACATGTCGCCGCCGTCAGCCCTGCCGGCGATGTCGTACACGCCGGTGAACAGCGAGGCGGCGAGCAGTGCGGCGACGACGAGAATGCCGACGAGCAGCTTGGTGTCGAACAGCCGGCCGGCGGTGCGGGACGGCGTCTGTGAGGTGGTGGCGGTCATGCTCGGAATGCGCCGGGCGACGGCATCCGGTCTGGTGTGCCGGATGCCGCCGCGCCGGATCTCACTTCTCGGCGGCCTTCTCGGCGGCCTTCTCGAGGGCGTCGGCGAAGTCGTTGAGGAACGTCGTGTAGGTCTGGATGCCCTCGTTCAGGTAGGTGTCGGTGGGCATGTAGACGATCTGCTCGTCCTTGACGGCGGTGACGGATGTCAGGGCCTCTGAGCCCTCCAGGATCTCCGCGGCCTGCACGTAGTCCGGGGTCTCGCTGGCGAACACGGCGTCGCGGTCCATGACCAGCAGCCAGTCCGGGTTGGACTCGGCGATCGCCTCGACGGAGATGTCGTCGCCCTGGTGGTCGTCGGTGGCCTCCGGCACCTCGAGCGCGGGAGTCAGTCCGAGGATGTCGAACACCGGGCCGAGCGTGCGGCCCACGGTCGGGGCGATGTAGCCGATGTCGCCGCCGGAGGTGGTGACGGCCATCACGGTGTCGGCGTCGTCGTAGGCCTTCTTGGCGCGCTCGACGGCGGCGTCGAAGTCGTCGACCAGCTTCTTCGCCTCGTCCTGCTTTCCGAACACCTCGCCGAGGACGGTGACCTGCCGCTTGAGCTCCTCGTCGAACGGCTCGCCCTCGCGCGGGTCCAGCTCGAGCACCGTGGCGTCAGGAACGAGCTCGGTGAAATCGTCATGGTACTGCGCGAACCGCTGGCCGTTCACGATCAGGTCCGGCTCGGCGGCCACGACCGCCTCGAGGTCGGGTTCGTTGTGCGTACCGAGGTCGACGACGCCCTTGTCCTTGACGTAGCCGATGGTGTCGGGCATCAGCGAGACGGCGGCGGCGGAGAGCTCGATGCCCCAGTCGGACAGGGTCTGGAAGGTGCGATTGTCGGTGGCGACGACCGACGCGGGCGGGGTGGCGATCTTGTGCGTGCCTGTGTTGTCCTCGACCGTGACAGTGCTCGCCGCCGCCTCCGACTTCTCCGGTTCGGCTGCGGCAGGGCTGGAGCAGCCGGCGAGAGCGAGGATGCTGACGAGGCCGAGACTGGTGCCGGCGAGGATTCTGGGCACGGACATGGAGGAACTCCTGTTCTGCAGTGATCGTTGCGCGTCGAGCGCAGGATGCGGAGCCCGATTCGACTCACGCCATCGATGTTAGGTTAGCCTTACTTTATGAGCATCACGAAATCGGGCTTCACCATCGAGCGTCGCGGACTCGACCTCCGCTTCCGCTTCGCAGAACTCGCCGAGCGGACCTGGCTGGCGCCGGACTACGTCCGTGTACGGCTCACCGGCGCCGATCTCGCGGGCTTCGAATCCCTCGGCGCCGACGACCACATGCGGTTGTTCTTCCCGGCGGGGACGGTGTCTTCGGTCGAGGAGTTGCGCGCCGCGCCGAGCCGCGAGTACACCCCGCTCGCATGGGGCCACGACTGGCTCGACGTCGAGTTCGCGGTGCACGGCGACCAGGGCGTGGCGGCGCCGTGGGCCGCCACCGCGCCGCTCGGATCGCCCATCGGCGTGGGCGGTCCGCGCGGTTCGGCGGTGATCACCGGGCAGCCCGGGTCATGGCTGCTGGTCGGCGACGAGACGGCCATCCCGGCGATCCGCCGGTTCGCGACCCTGATCCCGTCGGGGACGCCGGCGCGCATCGTCATCGAGACGCGCTCGTCCGACGACGAGGTGGCACTCGACGCACCCGCCGACGTCGAGTGGCTGCACCGCCGGGACGCTCCGGCCGCGTCGGCACTGATCGCCTTCCTCGACACGCTGTCGGCCGCGGATGCCGTCGGCCGCGATCCGTTCTGCTTCATCGCCGCCGAGCAGCAGATCGTCAAGCCGGGACGCGCCCTGCTGGAGCGCTGGGGCGTCGACCCGGCACGGGCGGTCGTGAAGGGGTACTGGAAGCGCGGGGAAGCCGAGTACCACGCACCGCACTGAGCGAAACCGCCGCCGCATAGGCTGAGGCCATGTTCGCCGTTGCTCCCGAGGATCGCCACGACGCGTTACCGGCCGATCCGTGCGGCACGGCAGTGCTTCTGCTCGCCGGCTCCAGCGGGCGCGTCGAACGCGAACGCGCCGACCTGCTCGCCGCGCACGGCGCGAGGGTGCGCACCATCCGCTGGTTCGGCGGCGCCGGGCAGCGGCCCGCGCCGCATGAGGTGCCCCTGGAACTGTTCGTCGAGCAGGTCGATCGACTGCGGGCGGAGTGCGAGCGGGTGCTCGTGTTCGGCACCTCATTCGGGGCCGAGCCGGCGCTGTGCACCGCATGCGTCACGCCCGTGGACGGCGTCATCGCGTTCGCGCCGAGCTCGGTCGTGTGGCCCGGTGTACTCGACGGCGACTGGTCGTCGCACTGGACCCATCGGGGTGCGCCGCTGCCGTTTGTCCCCTTCGCGCCCGGGTGGCAGCCCGACGAGGAGCCACCGTCGTTCCGATCGCTGTACGAGGAGAGCCTGCGGCGAGCACCCGAGAGCGCCGCCGCCGCGCGGATCCCCGTGGAGCAGATCGTCGGCGAGGTCGTCCTCGTCGCCGGCGACGACGACCGCGTCTGGCCCGCGGCAGAGTTCGCCGCCCGTATCCGCGCCTCACGCGACGAGCACGGCCTGCGAACAACTCTGGTGTCGCGCCCGGATGCCGGCCACCGCGCGATCCTTCCCGGCGAACAGCCGGCGTTCGGCGGTGTCGGCATGGCCCACGGCGGCACGCCGGAGGCGGACGCCGCCCTTGGGGCGGCGGCGTGGCCTCACATCGTCCGCCTGCTGGGGCTGCAGCCCGAGTCGGCGACGGTTTCCGATTAGTCCTGCGCATACAGCGGGAGACGACTGGTTCTCCACCGCGGACGGTCAACGGCCTCTGCGGGCGACCGGGGTCTGGCATGCTGCGAATGGCGGTGCGACCATGGAGGCGTGGTGAACGACGCGCACATCTGGGCAATCATCGGGGCATTCACAGCCCTGATGTTGGGCATGGTCACCGTGGTCTCCACGCTCTTCGTGGGCGTGCTGCGCGCCGAGATCGGCGGTCTCCGCCAGGAGATGAACGCCCGCTCGACGCCGTGAACGCACCGTTCGACGCGGTCAACATGCGCATAGACGGCCTGGATCGCGACGTGCAGGCTCTGGTGAAGCGCACCTTCGGTCTCGATCCCGACTGACGACTGACACGCCGCGTGCCACCGACCGACCGCACGCCGGCATCCGCAAGACTGGCGGGATGGCGCTTGTCGATCATCTGGGTCTCACCGTCGAAGACGTCGCACGCGGTCGCGCACAGTTCCATCCCGTGCTCACCGCCCTCGGTTACTCGCTGGGCAGTGAGGAGGAGGGCGGGATCTCCTGGCACTGCGGTGATGAGACCGAGATCATCCTCTACGCCCCACGGGAATCCGACACCGGCCCGCACCAGCACGGGCGTGTGGGCTGGCAGCACCTCGCCTTCGCGGTGGATTCCCGCGACGAGGTGCACCGTCTGCACGCCGTCGCCCTCGACTCCGGCTGGCGCGAGGTGCGCGCTCCGAAGCCCTACCCACGCTTCTCGGACCGCTACTTCGCGTCGTTCGTCGAGGACGACAACGGCATCCGGATCGAGTTCATGCACAACCCGCCGGCCGAAGTCCGCGAGTAGCCCCCGCCCCCCGCCCCACCGCCGAGACTTATCTTTCAGCACGAAACATCACGGCTGTCGTGCAGTCTCATGCCAGAACAGAAGTCTCGATGGATGGCGGCGTGAACACGGCGACGACGGGGGTTGTGGTGCGGATCACCGGGGGCGGAGACTGAGCCGTGCCCGGCGCCCGCCGGGGCATCCGTTCGCCGAAGGAGCCGACGTGCCCACGCTCAATCCCTACCTCTCGTTCCGTGACAACGCCCGCGCGGCGCTCGAGCACTACCAGCAGGTGCTCGGCGGCTCGCTGGACATCATGACGTTCGGCTCGATGCCCGACATGGGCTACGACCCGAGCGAGAGCGAGCTCGTCATGCACGGGCAGCTCACCACCGACGACGGCATGGTGCTGATGGCATCCGACACCCCCAGCGGCATGGAGTACCGGCAGGCGCAGGGCATCTCCGTGTCCGTCAGCGGCTCGGAGAGCGATCGGCTGCGTGCGATCTGGGACGGCCTGAGCGACGGCGCGACGGTGGTGCTCCCCCTGGAACCCGCGCCCTGGGGTGGCGAGTTCGGCATGCTCGTCGACCGGTTCGGCATCTCCTGGATGGTCGCGATCAACGACTGAACGTCAGTCGGTTGCCGCCGCAGCGCGCATCCGCTCCGGCGCCCGCCCCGCGAGTTCCCGCGCCGTCCGCACGATGACCTTGTGCATCACTGCGGCGGCCCGCGTGGGCGTCACGTCGGAGCGGTGCGCCAGGCTGACAGTCCGACTGAGCCCCGGTGAGGCCAGCCGCACCGACCGCAGGCCCGGGCGGTCGAGCAGCACCATCGCGGGCACCACCGCGACCCCGAGGCCGCGCTCGACGAAGCGCAGCACGGTGTCCATCTCGGCGCCCTCCACGACGATCGACGGCATCACCGCCGCCGCACGGAACACCGCATCGGTCGCCGCCCGCAGGGCGTAGCTGCTCGGGAACGCGATCAGCGGCAGCGCCGCGAGCCGCTCCACATCGATCGCGTCGCCGTCCGCGACCGGGGGCCGCGCGGCCGATGAGACCACGACCAGCTCCTCGGTGAGCAGCGCGGTGCGCACGAGCGATGCTCCACCGGCGGGCGGACCACCGGATGCCGTGATGAGTGCGAGATCCAGCACGCCGCCGGCGAGCTGCTCCATGAGCAGATTCGTCCCACCCTCGGTGAGCTGCAGGTCGATGCCGGGATGCGCGGCGCGGAACGTGCTCATCGCCTCGGCGACGAGGCTCACGCACAGCGTGGGCGGCGCACCGAGGCGCACCCGCCCGCGCTGCAGACCGGCGAGTTCGGCCATCTCGACCTTGATCGCGTCGGCATCCGCCAGCATCCGCTTCGCGCGCGGCAGCAGTGCTTCCCCCGCGGCGGTGAGCCGGATGTGCCCGCGCGCCCGGTGGAACAGTTCGGACCCCAGTTCCTGCTCCAGCGTCGAGATCTGTCGGCTCAGCGACGGCTGGGCGACGTGCAGGTGCTCTGCGGCCCGGGTGAAATGCCCGAGCCGGGCCACCTCCACGAATCCGCGGAGCTGCTCGAGGTTCATGCTCCATACCATAGCGGCATCATCACCAGTAGAACTATTCATTGGAGTAATCGAGCGACGATTCCTAGCGTAGAAGGCATGTACGAACGCCAGATCTCCACCACCGTCCTCGTCATCGGCACCGGCGGCTCTGGGCTGCGGGCAGCGATCGAGGTCGCCGAGCACGGCGTCGACGTGCTCGCGGTCGGCAAGCGCCCGCGCCGCGACGCACACACCGCCCTCGCCGCCGGTGGCATCAACGCGGCCCTCGGCACCATGGACGCCGAGGACAGCTGGCAGCAGCACGCCGCCGACACCATCACCGAGAGCTACTTCCTCGCCAACCCGCACACGGTCGAGGTCGTCACCCGCGGCGCCGAGCGCGGCATCCGCGACCTCGAGCGCTGGGGCATGGACTTCGCCCGCGAAGACGACGGCCGCATCTCGCAGCGCTTCTTCGGCGCGCACACCTTCCCGCGCACCGCGTTCGCCGGCGACTACACCGGACTCGAGATCCAGCGCACACTGGTCCGGCGCGCCGAGCAGCTGGACGTCCCCATCCTCGACGGCGTCTACATCACCCGCATCCTGGTGCGCGACAACGTCGTCTTCGGCGCATACGGGTTCGACCAACACGACGGCACCCGCTACCTGATCCACGCCGACGCGGTCATCCTCGCCGCCGGAGGACACAACCGCATCTGGCGCCGCACCTCCTCACGGCGCGACGAGAACACCGGCGACTCGTTCCGGCTGGCGGTCGAGGCCGGCGCACGCCTGCGCGACCCGGAACTGGTGCAATTCCACCCCTCCGGCATCATCGAGCCCGAGAACGCCGCCGGCACGCTGATCTCCGAAGCTGCGCGCGGCGAGGGCGGCATCCTGCGCAACGCGCTCGGCGAGCGGTTCATGGCCAAGTACGACCCCAAGCGGATGGAATTGTCCACCCGTGACCGTGTCGCCCTCGCCGCGTACACCGAGATCGCCGAGGGACGCGGCACCGAGAAGGGCGGCGTCTGGCTCGATGTCTCGCACCTGCCCCGCGAGACGATCATGACCCGCCTCCCCCGCGTCTACCAGACCATGCTCGAGCTGCAGATGCTCGACATCACCACCGACCCGATCGAGATCGCGCCGACCGCGCACTACTCGATGGGCGGCGTGTGGGTGCGGCCCGACGACCACGGCACCGATGTCGACGGTCTGTACGCGATCGGCGAGTCTTCCAGTGGACTGCACGGCGCCAACCGGCTGGGCGGCAACTCGCTGATCGAGCTGCTGGTCTACGGCCGGCTCACCGGCCAGGCCGCGATGGCGCACGCTGCGGGCCTCGACGCCCAGCGGCGGTCGGCGGATGCCGTCGCGCAGGCCCGACACGAGATCGACGAACTGCTCGCGGCGGACGGCCGCGAGAACGTGCGGGCGCTGCAGCGCGGCATCCGCAACACCATGACCGAGCATGCGGGCGTCGTGCGCTCCGAGGACGGGCTGCGGGCCGGCCTCGCCGAACTCGACGGGATCGAGCAGCGGATGCTGGAGATCGGCGTCCACCCCGACATCGCCGGCTTCCAGGATCTCGCGCACGCGTTCGACCTCAAGGCGTCGGCGCTGGCCGCGCGCGCGACCTTGGAGGCGGCGCTCGAGCGCCGGGAGACCCGCGGATGCCACAACCGCAGCGACTATCCCGAAACCGACCCGGACCTGCAGGTGAACCTGGTCTGGTCGCCGTCCACGGGCGTGACGCGGGAGGAGATCCCGCCGGTGCCGGCCGAGATCGCGGCGCTGATCCGCGAGGTGGACACGGTGGGGAAGCTCGTCGAGTGAGTCACTCCCGCACGTAGTGCAGCAGCAGCTCGCTCTCGGCGCGCAGCACGGATGCCAGACGCATCCCGACCGGGGCAGCGGGGCCGTGCGCGGTGATCCGACGCGTGGTCTCACCCTCCACCCGCGGCGCGAGCGTGAGGTGCAGGGCGTCGACCACCCCGGCGTCCAGGAACGAGCCGAACAGGCTCGGCCCGCCTTCGCTGTGCACGTGCCGCAGCCCACGGTCGGCCAGCTCGTCGCACAGTCGTGCCGGATCGACGTACTCGTCGCCGGTCTCGATGATGTCGGCCACCTCGGCGAGCGCCGCGTGACGCTCGGGCGGTGCGGACGGCACCGTGCACACGATCGGCCGGACCGGTGCATCCGTGAAGACCGGGGATGCCGGATCGAGTTCCAGCCGACGCGACACCAGCGCGAGCACCGGGTGCGGCGGCATCCCGCGCTCCTCCCGCCAGCGCACGGCGGCGTCGTCGAGTCGCAGGTCATCGTACTCCTCGATGCGCGCCGTGCCGGCGCCGAGCAGCACGACGTCGGCCGGCCACCGCAGCAGTTCGAACAGCCTCCGGTCGGCGGGGTCACCCAGTCCACCGGAGCGGCCCTCGTGGGTCGCGGCGCCGTCCAGGCTGGAGATGAAGTTCATCCGCAGCCAGCGCTGCCCCTCCGGCATCCGCGTCTGCTCGAGCAGGTCGTCGTCGCTCAGGTCGGAGGCCGGCTCGGGCCAGATCCGGTCGATGCGCGCCATGGTCGCTCCTCTGCTGCTCGGGTCGGATGTCACACGTTCCGCGTCGGATGCATGTTGTGCTCCAGCCGCATCGGCGGACGCATGCCCAGTATCGCCTCGGTCATGCGCGCCGCGTCGACGGCATCCGCCACGTCGTGCATCCGCACGATCCGCGCCCCACGCAGGATGCAGGCGGTCATCGCGGCGAGCGACCCGGCCAGCCGCTGCCCCTGCGGCCGGTCGATCGACTCGCCGATGAAGTCCTTGTTCGACACCGCCGCGAGCAGCGGCAACCCGATGTCGGCGATCTCATCCAGCCGCCGGGTGAGCTCGAGCGAGTGCAGCGTGTTCTTGTCGAGGTCGTGCCCGGGGTCTACGACGATGCGCTCGCGCGGCACGCCGGCCGCTTCGGCACGCGCCACCCGCTCGACCAGGAACGCGCGCACCTCGCCCACGACGTCGTCGTAGTGCGCCGGCGGCTTCTCGACGCGTGGCGGCCCCACGCTGTGCGTGATGACGACGTGCGCGCCGCCGTCTGCGACCACGCCGGCCATGTGCGGGTCGCCGAGGCCGCTGGTGTCGTTGATCACGCCCGCGCCCGCGGCGACCGCCGCCGCGGCCACCTCGGCGGAGTTGGTGTCGACGGAGATGACCAGTCCGGGGCGTGCTCCCGCGATCGCGTCGACCAGCGGCACGACCCGATCGATCTCCTCCGCGGTGGAGACCACCGGCCCGCGTCCGAACGGCACTCCGCCGACGTCCACCCAGTCGGCACCGAGGTCGGCGGCGCGCATGGCGCTCTCCACGGCGCGGTCCAGCGCGAACGTCGCGCCGCGGTCATAGAACGAGTCCGGCGTGCGGTTCACGACCGCCATCACGATGACGCGTCTGGTCAGATCGAACTCCCGGCCGCCGATGCGCAGGGTCGTGATCGGCGCCGGGGCGATCGTCATCGGCGGGTCCCGATGCTCTCGCGGATGGCGTCGGAGGCGTCCCAGTCGTTGGCGTGCATCGCCGCGCGCACGGTGCCGTCGGCGACCCAGTACGCCCGGAACGCTCCCCCGTGCGCGACGTCGGTGTCGCCCTCGATGTCCACCCGGTCGTACCCCTCGGGCCCCACGCTGCCGACGTACTCCATGCCCAGATCGTACTGATCGGTGAAGAAGTACGGCTGGCGCTGGTACGGCTCGGCGGCGCCGAGCAGGTTGCGTGCGGCGACCTTGCCCTGCTCGATGGCGGTGTCCCAGTGCTCGACGCGGATCCGGCGGCCGAGCACAGGATGGTCCTGGTTGGCGACGTCACCGATGGCGTAGATGTCCGGGTCGGAGGTGCGCAGGGTCGCGTCGACCAGCACGCCGTTGTCGACCTCCAGTCCCGCCGCCTCGGCGAGTTCGGTGGCCGGTGCCGCGCCCACGCCGACCACGACCAGTTCGGCGTCCTTCAGATCGGACGCCTCGACATTGCTGCTCAGGCGCAGGTCCACCCCGTGGTGGCGGTGCAGGTCGGCGAACGCGCGCGCGATCTCGGGGCCGAGCACGCGAACCAGCGGCAGCTCGGCGGCCTCGAACACGGTCACCTCCGACCCCGCCTCGCGCGCGGCCGCGGCGACCTCCAGCCCGATCCACCCGGCTCCGACGATGACGACACGGATGCCGGGACGCAGCTGCTCCTTCAGGCGGATGCTGTCCTCCATGGTGCGCAGGTAGAGCGGGTCGGTGACCTCGTCGGCGAGAGCGAAGCGGCGGGGCGTGGACCCGGTGGCGAGCAGCAGCTTGTCGTAGCGCTGCGTCCCGGCATCCGTGGCGAGGGTGTGCGCGGCACGATCGAGTGCGGTGACGCGGGTGCCGAGCTGCAGTCGCACGTCGTGCTCGCGGTACCAGCCGGCGTCGTGCACGGTGGCGGCGTCGAGATCCTTCTTGCCGAGCAAGAAGTCCTTCGACAGCGGCGGCCGCTCATACGGCAGGTGCTTCTCGGCGGCGAAGAGCACCACCTCGCCGTCGTAGCCCTGGTCGCGGAGTTCGGTGACGGCGGTCGCTGCGGCGAGTCCGCCGCCGACGATGGCGATGGTCATGGTGTGCTCCTCTTTCGATTCGGGTGGCGATCAGCGTGCGTGTCCGCCGACGAGGGCGAAGAACTCGGCCCGGCTGCGGGCGTCGTCGCGCAGAGCTCCCCGCACCGCGGACGTCTTCGTGGCGGCGTCGCCGGCTCGGGCCCCGCGCAGAGTCATGCAGCTGTGGCTGGCTTCGATGAGCACGCCGACGCCGCGCGGCTGGAGGTGACCGGCGAGCGCGTCGGCGATCTGCACGGTGAGGCGCTCCTGCGTCTGCGGCTGCCGCGCGAAGTGGTCGACCAGCCGAGGGATCTTGGACAGCCCCACGACGCGGTCGGCCGGCAGGTACGCGACGTGCGCGGTGCCGGTGAACGGCAGCAGGTGGTGCTCGCAGAGGGACCGGACGGGGATGTCACGCACGAGCACCATCTCGTCGTAGCCCTCCTGGTTCGCGAACGTCGTGAAGTCGAACGGCTGCGGGCTGAGCATCTCGGCGTACGCGGCCGCGAAGCGCAGCGGGGTGCGCGCCAGGTCGGGGTTCTCCGGCGCGTCCGGATCGATGCCGAGGGCCAGCAGGAACTGCCGGCCCGCCTCCTCGGCGGCGTCCAGATCCACCGGTCGCGGGGCCGGTCGGATCGGGACGCGGCTCGGCGCCGGCAGCGGAGCGAGCGGGGCGAGCGGTTCTTCGGCGGCGTCTTCGTCGTAGGCCAGCGAGATGGTCATGGCATCCTCCTTGAGCTGCTGCCTCCATTACAGTCCCGCGCGACTTCTAAAGTCAAGGAGAATATCTTTTAGAATCAGAAGCCGTCCGGCTCACCCGCCCGCGCTTTGCGCGCCTTCGTGAGCGACGTGGGTGTGCATGCGCATGCCGTCGTCGTTGAAGATGCTGATGACCTGCGCGGGCTTGCCGCCCGCCGCGGACATCGCGTGCGGGGTGCGGGTGTCGAACTCGGCGGCCTCGCCCCGGGCGAGCACGATGTCCTGCTCGCCGAGCCTCAGACGCAGCCGCCCACTCAGGACGTACAGCCACTCGTAGCCCTCGTGGACCCGCAGCTCGGGAAGGCTCCGCGCGGGCGGATACGTGATCTTGTAGGTGTGCACCGCCGACCCCTCGGGCGCGAGGGGCGCGATGACCAGCCCGTCCCGCCGGATGACGGGCCGCCGCACCCGCGGGTCGGGGGCCTCGACCACGACGAGATCGTCGATGCGGATGCCGAGCTGCCTCGTCAACGGCAGCAGCAGCTCCAGACTCGCCTGGCGCTTTCCCGACTCCAGCCGGGACAGGGTGCTGGCCGACATCCCGGCCCGTTCCGCGAGCTCCTCGAGCGTCCAGCCGCGCGAGCGCCGCATCGCTCGAAGCCGGGCTCCGACCTGTGCGAGCTCCTGCTGCATCCCGCCCACCTCTCCTGTTTGCCAATTTCGCAAGACTGCTTGCGATTGTGTCACAGAGAGCGTCGACTGGGGTCATGAACTCATCGCTTTCCTCCTCTCATTCCTGGGATTCGATCGTCGTCGGCGGCGGCTCGGCCGGATTGTCGGCCGCACTGATGCTCGGCCGTGCGCGGCGGCGGGTGCTGGTGGTCGACGCCGGCAGCCCGCGCAATCGCTTCGCCGCGCACATGCACGCCGTGCTCGGCAACGACGGCACACCTCCGTCCGCACTGCTGGCCAAGGGTCGCGCGGAGCTCGCCGAGTACGACGTCGCGTTCGTCGACGACGCGGTCGCGCGGGTGCAGGACGCGGATGCCGGGCTGCTGGTGACCCTGGCCGGTGGCAGGGTGGAGTCGGCGCGCTCCTTGATCGTGGCGACCGGCATCACCGACGTGCTCCCCGACATCCCGGGGCTGGCAGAGCGCTGGGGCGCGAGCGTGCTGCATTGCCCGTACTGCCACGGCTGGGAGGTGCGCGACCGTCGCCTCGGGGTGCTGGCCACCTCACCGCCGGCGCTGCATCAGGCGCGCATGGTGCGGCAGTGGGCCGATCGGGTGGTGCTGTTCTCGGCCGGGCTGGGCGTCGTCGGCGCCGCGGACGAGCGCCGACTGCGAGCTCGGGGCGTCGAGATCGTTCCGGATGCCGTCGTCGAGGTTCTCGGTGAGGGCGATCAGGTGTCCGGGGCGCGCCTGGAGGGCGGGCGCGTGATCGAGCTGGACGCGCTCTTCACGGCCGGAGCGCCCCTGCCGCGCGACGGATTCCTCGCCGATCTCGCGCTGGCGCGCTCCGAGCTGCCCGGCGGACTCGGGTCGTTCCTGGCGGTCGACCAGTCCGGGCGGACCAGTCACCCGCGCATCTGGGCAGCGGGGAACGTCGTCAACCCGATGGTGAACGTGCCGATCGCGATGGGCGCCGGCGCCATGGTCGGCGCCGCCGTGAACGGTGCGCTGGTGGAGGAGGACTTCGACCTCGCGGTCGCAGAGGTCGACCGCGCGACGGGTGTCGGGGCGCGCTGACGCCACCGCGAGGCGGCGGGATCGCTGACGCGACGTCGAGGCGCCAGAGTCGCCGACGCCGGCGCGGCGCGGCGGCGCATCAGTGCCGGGCGTGGGTCTCGATGTACCCGCGCAGCGCGGCCTCGTCGTCGGGCATCTCGACGACCTTCTGCGGTGCGGCGAGCATCTCCCGCAGCTCGGGCGAGAACTCCAGGTCGACTCCGACGGCCTCGGCGATGGTCTCGGCGAACTTCTGCGGCTTCGCCGTCTCGAGCACGAGCATGGGCACGTCCTGCTCGACGAACGAGCGGGCCACCTTCACCCCGTCGGCGGTGTGCGGATCGATGATCTCGCCCGTCGTCTCGTGCACCGAGCGGATGGTCTCCAGCCGGTCGGCGTGCGTCGACGTGCCGCTGACGATGCCGAACTCGGACCCGAAGCGCGGCTGGTCGGCGGAGAAGTCGAAGAATCCTTGCGCGGCGAGGTCATCCCAGGCGCCGACGACGCGCGTGGCGTCACGACCGACCAGGTCGAAGATGAAGCGCTCGAGGTTGGACGCCTTGGAGATGTCCATCGACGGGCTGGAGGTGGCCAGCGTGTCGGCGGCGCTGCGCGGGCGGTACACGCCGGTGCGGAAGAACTCGTCCAGCACGTTGTTCTCGTTCGCGGCCAGCACGAGACGACGGACCGGTACGCCCATGCCCTTCGCGAAGAACCCGGACAGGATGTTGCCGAAGTTGCCGGACGGCACCGTGAACGACACCTCGAAGCCGTCGCGGAACTCCGGCTCGACGGCATCCGTCACCCGCAGCCACGCCCAGAAGTAGTAGACGACCTGCGCGGTGATGCGGGCGAGGTTGATCGAGTTGACCGCGCCGAGATGCTGGGCGCGCTTGAACTCCAGGTCGCCGGCGAGCGCCTTGACGAGGTTCTGGCAGTCGTCGAACACGCCCTCGACGGCGATGTTGTGGATGTTCGCATCCTGCAGCGAGTACATCTGTGCACGCTGGAACGGGCTCATCCGACCCTGCGGCGACAGCATGAAGACCGAGACACGGTCCTTGCCGCGCAGCGCGTGCTCGGCAGCCGATCCGGTGTCGCCCGACGTCGCGCCGAGGATGTTGAGCACGCTGTCCTTCTTCTCCAGCACGTACTCGAGGATCTGGCCGAGGAACTGCATGGCCATGTCCTTGAACGCCAGCGTCGGGCCCTCCGACAGCCCCACCAGCGTGATCCCCCCGCCGATCGACCGCAGCGGCACGACACCGTCGGGGAAGTCGGCGTAGGCCGCCTCGCACATGCGGGCGAGATCCTCGCGCGGGATGTCGGTGGCGAACAACGCCAGCACCTCGGTGGCCAGCTGCGAATAGCTGAGCCCGCGCCACGACTCCAGAGTGGCGGCGTCGACCGTCGGCAGCTGCTCCGGGACGGCCAGACCGCCGTCGGGAGCGAGCCCCTCGAGCAGCGTCTCGCTGAACGGCTGCGGCTGCATGCCGCCGCGGGTGGAGATGTACTGCACGGGGACTCCTCGGAGGTCGACGCTCGGAGGTTCCATTCTCGCAGGCCCGTCGCGGCGGCGAGGCCGGATGACGGATGCCGCAGACCGCGGCCTACGTCGCGCGTGCACGATCGTCAACCCGGTGGCGCGCGGGGGTCGCCGCTGGTGGTGTGTCGGTATGACTGCAGACACCGATCCCCCGCTCGCCCGCGCATCCGCGGCAGCGGTGCCGGAGATCGCCGGCGACGCGACCCTGCGTCTCCTTCGCGACGGCTATCTGTTCGGCACGCGTCTGTTCCGAGACGCCGGAGCGGATGCCGTCCGCACCCGCCTTCTCGGCAGGCCGGCGCTCATCGCCCGCGGCGCCGAGGCCGCGCATGTCTTCGGGACGCCCGGCCTGTTCGCCCGTTCGGGTGCGCTCCCCCGCTCGGTCGTGCACCTGCTCCAGGACGAGGGGAGCGTGCAGTCCCTGGAGGGTGGCGCCCACGACGCCCGCAAGGCGCTGATGCTCAGCATCGCGAACGACGACCGCGCCCGGCTGGTCGAGCTGTTCGAGGAGGAATGGCAGCGGGCGTTCGACCGCGAACGCGGCACGACGGTGAGCCTGCTCGATCTCAGCTCTCGCGTGCTCGCCCGGGCCGCGCTGCGGTGGGTGGGCGCCGACGACGCCGCCGGCGACGCGCAGCTGGCGAGGGACCTGCGTGCCATGATCGACCGGGCGTCCGCCCTGGGCCCCCTCAACTGGTGGGCTCGCGCCCGCCGGCTGCGGGTCGAAGGCTGGGCCGCTGATCGGATCGAAGGGGCACGCCGCGACACCGACACCAGCACCGCGATCGGCCGCCTCGCCCATCATGTCGAGAACGGGTCGCCGCTGCCGACGGATGCCGCGGTCGTGGAGCTGCTGAACCTGCTCCGGCCCGTGGTGGCGGTGGCGCGGTTCGTCGCCTTCGCCGGTCACGCCCTGCACCGGCATCCGGAATGGACCGAACGACTTCGCGGCGGCGAGGTCACACCCGCGCCGTGGATCGCCGAGGAGGTGCGCCGCTTCTATCCGTTCTTCCCCATGATCGCCGGCATCGCGACCGACGGGTTCGACCTCGCCGGCACGCGATTCCCCCACGGCCAGTGGATGCTGTTCGATCTGTACGGCACCGACCACTCGTCTGCGCTGTGGGAGAGCCCGAACTCGTTCGATCCGCAGCGGTTCGCGACCGCGTCCCCGCACCTCGTCGTCGCGCAGGGCGTGGGCGACCCGACCTCGGCGCACCACTGCCCCGGCGAGCAGGCGACCACGGATCTGCTGGCGTCGGCGGTGTGGCTGCTCGCCACCGGACCGATGTACCGGGTGCCGGAGCAGGATCTGCGGATCAGCCTGCGGCGCATTCCCGCGCAACCGCAGAGCGGCATGCTGATCGAACTGCCCGCCTAGCCTTCTCCGCTTTCGAATCGACCTGACGGGAGGGTCAGCAGGTGAGCACCTCGATCGCCTTCTGGAAGACGAGCGTCTGGGCGACCTCGACCGCTCGGTCGTACCGGGTGCCGCGGAGTACGACGAACACTGCCCCGACGACGTCGACGAAACCGGCGACCCGCTCACCGTCGAGCACGACGTACCGCTCCGGCGCGACGCGCTCCCACCTGATCACCTGATCCGGTTCCGGCTCGGACGGTGCCCGCCGGGTGGGAAGCTCCTGCAGTGCAGGCAGCGCGTCGGCCGTGATCCTGTGAACATCGATCAAGACCATGGCACCCTCCTAGAACCCGCCCTCTCCCCACACTCAGCATGCGCCGCCGACCCGCACATGTCTCCGGGGTTGACCCGCGGCCCGCGGAAGGGTAGGGGTTTCCGAGGAGGCGGGAAACGCTTGCTCGGAAGAGGCTGGAGATGACGCGATCGCGAGCGCGAAGGGGCGGGAATGCCCGACAATCGCGCTCGCGACCGTAGCGCTGGGGACGCTGATCAGAGCACTGGGGACGCTCCGGTCAGCCATTACGCTAGTCAACCCGGAGGTCGGGCAATAGAACCCAATGGCCATACTCCATTGGACTTTCGTCGTACGTCGGGACAGTCGGCGACGGCATCCGTTCGATCAGCTCACGGTAGGAGCGTTCGTGCGCGGCCGGCGTCAGGCGACCGGCAACCGCGCGGAAACCCGCCAACGGCCATCGACCTCGCCGGCGGAGAAGTCGCCGCTCGCACCGAGGACGCGCTCGGCCATGCGCCCGAGGCCGGTGCGGCTGGAGGACAGTTCCTTCCGCGGCGTGGTGGGCAGCGGGCTGTCGATGGTGAGGTGTGCGGCATCGTCCTCGATGCGCAGCCGGATGCCGATCGCGCCGCCGCCGGCGTACTTGAGGATGTTGGTGACCGACTCGCGCACCACCCGCGCGAAGATGATCTCCCCGGCCCTGGTCAGCCGCTCATCGCGGAACTCGCCCTCGCAGACCACCTCGTGCCCGGCGGCCTCGAGTTCGCCGCGCGCTTCGGCCACGGCCTCCTCCAGGTCTCCGGTCTGCATGCCTGGAGCGCTCGGCGCGTCGTCCGCGAGTTCGATCACGAATCGCAGGTCGGCCATGGCCTTCTTCGCGGCGACGCGGATCGCCTCCTGCGACGCTGGGCGCGCCTCTCCGTCGTCCAGCAGCTGCACGTGCAGCGACACGACGGTGAGGTGGTGCGCAATGCTGTCGTGCAGTTCGCCGGCGATCCATCGGCGCTCGGCGAGGACGGCTTCCCGCTCCTGCCGCGCCTTCTCGGCGAGCTCCTGCTCGAGTCGGCGGCCGCGAGCGGATGCCATCCGCAGGGCGAATCCGATCGCCCCCGCGACCGTTGCGACGATGAGGTAGATGCCCACGTTCACCGGGACGGCCCGGTCGAGCGTGGCGATGATTCCGGCGGCGACGAGAAAGGCCGCCGTGTAGACGAGGATCAGGGACGTCCAGCCCAGGCGCATGATGAGCGCCGCGGCGACGGCCGCCGCCAGCAGGGTCTGCGGTTGGGTCTCGGTGAAGAACGAGAGCGCCAGCATGCTGCCGAGCATGCATGTGGCGACGAGGGGCGACCAGAGATACAGCGCGAACGCGGCGCTCGTGGCGATGCTGAGCAACGACACGAGGATGTCGGCTCTCGGTGTGAAGAGAAGCTCGAAGAGGTCCACGGAGGCGACGCCCACGAGGACGACGAGAACGACGATCCGCTCGATGCGGGTCAGACGCTCGCCCCGGCCCAGCCGGAGCGGACCCGCTTCATCCTGAGACGACCGGCTCAAGGCCATGTTCCGCTATCTCCTGTTCGGCGATACTCTAGCGAAGGATGCCCAGAAGGATGCAGAGCTGGTGCCAAAAGGTCATGGTGATTCACCTCCCTACCTGGTCTTTTGTCGAGACATAGTTACATCTTCTCGGTTGAGCCGGATTTGCACATCTGACCAGCGACCAGACTTCTCTAGACAAAGGTCTAATGGCCCACCGGCCTGTGGTCAGGGCCGCACCCCCGATAGGCTTGCGTCATGCCGGATATCCGCGTCCTGATCGTCGACGACGATCCCCTGGTGCGCACCGCGCTGGCGCATTTCGTGGCGCGCGATCCCGACATCCAGGTCATCGGGCAGGCGGAGGACGGCAACGAGGCGATCGCCGCCGTCGAGCAGCATCGTCCCGACGTCGTGATGATGGACGTGCAGATGCCCGAGATGGACGGGATCGAGGCGACCAGGGCGATCTCCCGTCGCTGGCCGGAGGTGCGGATCCTGGCGGTGACGACCCTGGACGGCAGCGACACGGTGCTTCCCATGCTGAGCGCCGGTGCGTCCGGTTATCTGCTGAAGGACTCCAGCGCCGAGAGCATCGTCGCCGGCGTGCGCGCCGTGCACGACGGCGCGAGTTCGCTGTCGCCGAAGATCGCCTCGATGCTGATCAGACATGTGCGCGACGGGGAGTCGCAGACGTCCAACGCCGCGGAGCTCGAGCCGCTGACCGACCGTGAGGCCGAGGTGCTGCAGCGTCTCGCCCAGGGGATGTCGAACGCGGAGATCGCGCGTGCGCTCGTTGTGTCCGAGGGCACGGTCAAGGCGCACCTGGGTCGGATCATGTCGAAATGGCACGTCCGGGATCGCGTGCAGATCCTCGTGACTGCGGCGCACGCCGGGCTCGTGGACTTCCGCTGATCGCGGCGGGCGCCGACCGCCGAGACCACTCTGACAACCACACCTGGCGAACTGTCGCCAAACAACCAAGCCATTGTCGGTAAGGGCTTGGCAGTATGATCTCGGATTTGGAGTGGCGCTCCCTGCGGGCGGATACTCATGGCATCCGCGCCACCCGACTCCGAACCCGGATCCGCCATGCCCACCGCGTCCTCCCTCGCGCCTGACACGACCATCGCCGTCATCGGCGCGGGTCGCCTCGGCACAGTGCTCGCCGGGGCTCTGCGTGCCGCCGGCTTCGACGTGCGCGGCCCGCTGCGGCGTGACCACGCGATCCCCGAGAGCGACGTGGCACTGCTCTGCGTCCCCGACGAGGCTATCCCGGCTGCGGCCGCGGATGCCGCGACCGCCGCACAGTCGGTCGGTCACGTGTCCGGCGCCACGGGACTGGACGCCGTCGACTTCAGCATCCATCCCCTGCAGACCTTCACTGGCAGCGAACCGCCCGAGGTGCTCCACGGCATCGGCGCCGCCGTCGACGCGCGCACGCCCGCCGCGCGGAGCGTCGCCGAGCAACTCGTCAGGGTCCTCGGAATGACACCGTTCGAGGTCGGGGATCGGGCCGGTTACCACGCCGCGGCGTCCGTCGCGTCGAACTTCGTCCTCACGGTGCTCGACGCGGCCGAGGGGCTGGCGATCGCCGCGGGCATCCGGAACGCGCGCGACGTCCTCGCCCCGCTGGTGGGCCGGACCGTCCAGAACTGGCGAGAGCACGGAGCCGCGAACGCTCTCACCGGGCCCATCGTCCGCGGCGACGAGGCGACCGTCACCCGCCAGCGCACTGCCGTCGCCGCCATGGGAAGGCCGGAGCTGACCGGACTCTTCGATGCGCTCACCACCGCCACCCGCGCCCTCGCGCGGGAGCAGTCCGAGACGGCTGGAAGGGGGCAGCCATGAGAATCCTCCGCACGATCCGCGAGGTGCGCTCCGCCGTCAGCGAGGCGCGACGCGACGGCCGAACCGTCGGCCTCGTCCCGACGATGGGCGCGTTCCACGAGGGTCACCTCTCGCTGATGCGCGCCGCCCGCAAGGACACCGATCTCGTGGTGGTGTCGCTCTTCGTCAACCCCACCCAGTTCGCACCGAACGAGGACCTCAGCACCTACCCGCGCGACGAGCAGCGCGATGCGGAGCTGGCGGCGGGCGAGCACGTGGACATCCTGTTCGCCCCAGCGCCGGAGGAGATCTATCCGGAGGGCTTCGCGACCAGCATCCATGTCGCCGGCCTGACCGACGTGCTCGACGGTGCCAGCCGCGGCGCGCATCACTTCGACGGCGTGGCCACGGTCGTCACGAAGCTGTTCGGCATCGTGCGCCCGGACGTCGCATTCTTCGGTCAGAAGGATGCCCAGCAGGTTCTCGTGGTGCGCAGGGTGGTGCGTGATCTGAACCTCGACGTCCGCATCGAGGCCTGCCCGATCGCCCGCGAGCCGGACGGCCTCGCGATGAGCTCGCGCAACGTGTACCTCGACGCCGCCGCACGGCAACGGGCCGTGTTCCTCAGTCGCGCGCTCGACGCCGCGCAGGCGTTGCACGACAGCGGCGAGCGCGACGCCGACGGCATCCGTGCGGCGGCCGCCGCCGTGCTCGACGAGGCGGGCATCGCGCCCGAGTATCTCGAGCTGCGGGATGCCGAGACGCTGGCCCCTGTCGCGGACACGAGGCGGGACACGCTGCTCGCCGTCGCCGCCCGCGTGGGAGCCGCCCGCCTGATCGACAACCACCTCCTGAAGGGCGACGCCTGATGCGACGCACCATGCTGAAGTCGAAGATCCACCGCGCCACCATCACCGGCAGCGACCTGAACTACGTCGGATCGATCACCATCGATCCCGACCTGCTGGAAGCGGCCGACATCCTGCCGCACGAGCAGGTTCACGTCGTCGACGTGGACAACGGCGCCCGGTTCGTGACGTACACGCTGGAGGGCGAACGGGGGTCCGGAGTGATCCAGGTCAACGGCGCGGCCGCTCGGCTGGTGCACACCGGCGACACCGTCATCGTCATCTCCTATGCGGAGTACTCGCGCGAGGAGCTCTCCGAGTACGAGCCGGTCGTCGTGCACGTCGACCGCAGCAACCGCATCATCCGCGTCGATGACGCCGTGGGCGAGCTGGTGACCTCGTGAGCACGCACGCCGCCCCCGCGCAGCGCATCACCCTGCGGGATCTCGCCGCGAAGAAGGATGCCGGCGAGCGCATCGTCATGGTCACCGCGTACGACCACCCCAGCGCGCAGATCGCTGAGGAGGCCGGCGTCGACATCGTGCTGGTCGGCGACTCCGCAGCGATGACCGTGCTCGGCTACGACAGCACGGTGCCGGTGACGGTGGACGAGATGCTGATGCTGACCGCGGCGGTGCGGCGGGGACTCACCCGTCCGCTGCTCATCGGTGACCTGCCGTTCGGCTCGTACGAGGCATCCGACGAGATCGCGATCGCCACCGCGCAACGCTTCGTGAAGGAGGCCGGCGTCGACCTGGTCAAGATCGAGCGCGGCGGCACGACCGTCGATCGCGCCCGTGCGCTCGTGAACGCGGGCATTCCGGTCGTCGGGCACGTCGGGCTGACGCCGCAGACCGCCACCGCGCTGGGCGGCTATCGGGCGCAGGGCCGCACCGCCGAGGCCGCTGTCGCGGTGATCGACGACGCCCTCGCCCTGCAGTCCGCCGGGGTGTCGCTGCTCGTGATCGAGGCGGTGCCGTCCGAGGTCACCGCCGCGCTCATGCCGCTGCTCGACATCCCCGTCATCGGCATCGGCGCCGGAGCGGATGCCGATGGGCAGGTGCTCGTCTTCCACGACCTGCTCGGCATGTACGACGGTGCCGCCGCGAAGTTCGTCAAGCGCTACGCCGACCTGCGGGGCGCCGCGCTCGAGGGCGTGGCGGCATACACGGACGAGGTGCGGCGCGGGGTGTACCCGGCTCCGGAACACCGATATCGGATGCCGGAGGGCGAGGCGGCGCGGCTGGCGGAGTTGCTGCGCAAAATTCCGTGACCAAACCGTTGCATTCGTTACCTCGCCGTTATACAGTGATCGCACGGTGAATGTTTGCTGTGGCATCCACCGCATGTGATTGCAGGACACTCTTGGTGCAAGGGACAAGGGCCGGCCGGAAGCCTCTCCGACCGGCCCTTACTGCGTCCAGGCTTGGATCCGATCTCGCCGCTACGCTGTGAGCATGACCGATCGTCAGCTCGCCGTCGAAGCCTGGGAGAGCCTCTTCCGCGCCCAGCACGAGCTGTTCACGTCGATGGCACGCGACTTCGAGGCCACCGCGCTCAGCCAGGCCGAGTACGACGTGCTGCTCACCGTCACCCGCGCTCCCGACATGTCCGCGCGACTGCGCGACGTCACGGCGAAGATGCTCATCAGTCAACCCAGCGTCTCGCGCCTGGTCGACCGGATGGTCGCCCGCGGCCTGGTGACGAAGGCCGCCGACCCCCTAGACCGGCGCGGCGCGGTGATCACCGCGACGGATGCCGGTGCCCGTGCCTTCCGTCAGCTGGCGACCGTCCACGGGCGCTCCATCGCCGAGCACATGTCCCGTCTCACGGACGACGAGCTGCGCGCCCTGCTCGAACTGACCGACAAGCTCCGCGGCAAGTAGTCCGAGGCGCACGCTTCGGGGTCGACACGCCACATGTCGGACGGATGCCGTGAGATCGTCCGGCATCCGGTGTGTCGACCCCCAGAACGTCGCCCCCAGCGAGCGCCGTGCCCACGCCCGGGCAGACTGGTGAGGTGACACCCCCCTTCGACCTCGCCCGGATCGGCGACGGCCTGGCCTTCGCCGCCGCGCTGGACGACCTGGTAGCCGCGCTGGACCGGGACACCGCCGCCGTGGTGAGCGCGCCGCCCGGCACCGGCAAGACCACCCTGGTGCCGCCACTGCTCGCCTCGCGATCCTCCGGCCGGGTGATCGTCACACAGCCGCGCCGCGTCGCCGCCCGCGCCGCCGCCCGGCGACTCGCGCAGCTGGACGGCTCCCCGCTCGGCTCCCGCGTCGGGTTCACGGTCCGCGGCGAGCGCAGCGTCACCCCCACCACCAGGATCGAGTTCGTCACCGCCGGTGTTCTGCTGCGACGGATGCTGGATGACCCGGGTCTCGAGGGTGTGGACGCGGTCGTCGTCGACGAGGTCCACGAACGGGCTCTGGAGACCGACCTGCTCATCGGGATGCTGGGCGAGGCGCGCCAACTGCGCGACGACCTCGTGTTCATCGCGATGTCGGCCACGATCGATGCCGACCGCATCGCGGCCGTGATCGGCGCCGACGACGCCCCCGCGCCCGTCGTCCTCCACAACGTCGCCGCGCATCCGCTGACCGAGCGCTGGGCGCCGCCCGCCGGTCCGCGGCTCGACGAGCGCGGCGTCACCCGGGACTTCCTCGACCATGTCGCGCGCACCGCGGCATCCGCTGCTCGCGAGCTGGCACGTGACCTGCCGGCAGCCGACGTCCTCGTCTTCGCCCCTGGTGCACGCGAGGTGTCCGAGATCGCGCGCGCCATCCGCCGGTCCGCTCCCGAATTCGACGTGCGGGAACTGCACGGCCAGATCCCGGCCGCGGACCAGGATGCCGTCATCCGCGGCCGAGCGGAGAATGAGCCTCCGCGCATCGTCGTCACCACCTCCCTCGCCGAGTCGTCGCTGACCGTGCCCGGGGTGCGGGTGGTGGTCGACAGCTGCCTGTCCCGGCATCCGCAGCGCGACGCGGCGCGCGGCATGAGCGGCCTCGTCACCACCGGCTCGCCGCGCTTGTCGTCGGTGCAGCGAGCCGGACGCGCCACCCGCCAGGGCCCCGGCACCGTCATCCGGTGCGTCGACGAGCGCACCTACGCGGCGGCCCCTGCCCGGCCCGCGCCGGAGATCGGGACCGCCGATCTCACGGATGCCACGCTGCTGCTGGCCTGCTGGGGAGCGCCCGGCGGCACCGGCTTGCGCATGATCGATCCGCCGCCGGCCGCGGCACTCGGCGAGGCACAAGCCGTGCTGCGCGACCTCGGCGCCATCGACGCGGAGGGACGTGCGACGCCCGAGGGGCGGGAGCTCGCGCGCATCCCGGCTGACCCGCGACTTGCGCGGGCGCTGCGCGACGGCAGCCCGCTGGTCGGCGCGCGGCTGGCCGCCGAGGTCGTCGCGCTGCTCGTCGGCGGCATCCGGATCGGAGATGCCGATGCGGTGAGCGCGCTCGTCGCCCTGCGGCACGGGCGCCACCCCGAAGCGCGGCGCTGGGAGCGGGAGGTCGAGCGGTTCCAGCGGTACGCGGCCTCCGCCGGAGGCGGCCGCCACGCGGACACCAATGGCGTCGGACTCGTGATCGCCCTCGCCTTCCCGGAGCGGGTCGCCCGGCGGGTGGAGCGCTCCAGCGACGGGGCGACGTTCCTGTTGGCATCCGGAACCCGCGCCGGTGCGCCCGGCGCACTTGCCGGCGCGGAGTGGCTTGCCGTCGCGGAGGTGGCCCGCGCAGCGGGACGGGTCGCCGCCGGCTCGGGCGCCGTCATCCGTTCCGCGGCGGCACTGTCCGAGGAGCAGGTGGAGCGGGCCGCGCGTCAACTGATGACCGACCGGGTGGAGGCGGAGTTCGTCGACGGCCGGGTGGTGGCACGACGGGAACGCCGGGTCGGCGCGATCGTGCGCTCGTCGGTGCCGGTCCGCGTGACGGCGCAGGAGGGACACGACGCCGTGCGGCGCGCCGTCCTCGCGGACGGGCTGGGGCTGTTCAGCTGGTCGGATGCCGCGGACGATCTGCGCCGCCGGCTCGCGCTGCTGCACCGCGAACTCGGCGACCCGTGGCCCGACGTCTCCGACGCCGCGCTGCTCGAGCGGCTCGACGCCTGGCTCGACCCCGAACTCGACGCCCTCGCGACGGGAGTGAGAGCCGACCGGCTCGACCTGGCGTCGGCGCTGCGACGGATTCTGCCCTGGCCCGCGGCATCCGAGTTCGATGCGCTCGTCCCGGAGAAGATCGAGGTGCCGAGCGGCTCGCGCGTGCGGATCGCCTACCCGGCCGCGGACGACCCGGCCGCGCGCCCGGTCGTCGCCGTGAAGCTGCAGGAGTGCTTCGGCTGGGCCGAGACCCCGCGCCTGGTCGGCGGGCGGGTGCCCGTGGTGTTCCACCTGCTCTCTCCGGCGGGGCGCCCGCTCGCCGTGACGGGCGACCTCGCGTCGTTCTGGTCCGGGCCGTACGCGCAGGTGCGCGCCGAGATGCGCGGGCGGTATCCGAAGCATCCGTGGCCGGAGGACCCGTGGCAGGCCGCTCCCACCCGCCACACCACGCGCCGTGCGGCGCGGGACTGACCGGGTTCAGGGCGTGCGCCGCCGCAGCGTGAGCGGTGCGAGGACCAGGAACGCGCTCGCGAACGCCACCACGATCAGCAGCGGTCCGCCCAGATCCCACCCCTCGTCGCCGGCGGCGACGGCCTGGACGGCGTCGATGGCGTGGCTGAGCGGCAGCCAGTCCGAAACCGCGTAGAGCACGTCCGGCATGTCTTCGCGCGGCATGAACAGTCCGCCGAGGATGATCTGCGGGAACACGAGCAGGGGCATGAACTGCACCGCTTGGAACTCGGTCTGCGCGAAGGCGCTCGCGAGCAGGCCGAGCGCGGTGCCGAGCAGGGCGTCGACGACGGCGACCAGGCCGAGCTGCCAGATCGGCCCGTCGACTTCGAGTCCGCACACGTACACCGCGAACGCCACCGTGATAGCGGCCTGCAGGATCGCCATCGACCCGAACGCCAGCGCGTACCCGAGGATGAAGTCCGCCTTGCCGAGCGGCGTCGTCATCAGCCGCTCCAACGTGCCCGACCGCCGCTCGCGCAACGTGGTGATCGAGGTGAGCAGGAACATCACGATGAACGGGAACAGTGCGAGGATCGCGCCGCCGAATCGGTCGAACACGCCCTCCAGATCCGCGAACAGCCAGGCGAACAGCCCTACCAGCAGACTGGGGGCGATGAGCATCAGCGCGATCGAGCGCGGATCGTGGCGCAGCTGGTGCAGCACACGCCCCGCGGTGGCGAGGGTGCGACGCGGCGTCATCGCTCCTCCTCCCTCAGCGAGCGGCGGGTCTCCCGACGGGCGCGGACGTCCCGATCGATCAGGGCGAGGAACGCGGCTTCGGCGTCGCGCTCGCCGGTGTCTTCGAGAAGCGCACGCGGAGTGGTGTCCGCGATGATGCGCCCGTCGCGCATGAGCAGCAGGCGGTCGCACCTCAGCGCCTCGTCCATCACGTGGCTGGACACCAGCATGGTCGTGCCGGACTCGGCGATCCGACGGAACAGCGCCCAGAGCTCGGCGCGGAGCACCGGATCCAGTCCCACCGTCGGCTCGTCGAGCACCACCAGTTCCGGCGCCCCGAGCAGTGCGACACCCAGGGAGACGCGGTTGATCTGGCCGCCGCTGAGCGCGTCGACCGGCTGCTGGGCGTGGTCGCGCAGACCGACCTCGTCGAGCACACGCTCCACGTCGCCGCGGGGTGCGCCGATCACGGAAGCGAAGTAGCGCAGGTTCTCACGCACGCTCAGGTCGGGATAGACGGCCGCGCCCTGCGTGCCGTACGACACCCGGCGACGCAGCGTGGCGGACCCCGCCGGCTCTCCGAGCACCGTGACGGACCCGCCGCGGGTGCGCTGCACGCCGACGATCGCTCGCATGAGCGTGGTCTTGCCGCAACCGGACGGCCCGAGCAGGCCGATGACCTGGCCGCGCGGGATCTCAAGCGACAGGCCCTCGAAGATGGTGCGTCGACCGCGGCGGACGTCGAGTCCCTCGATCACGATCGCGGCGGTATTCATCATGTGATGAATTATGCACCCGCGGTCGGGGACGGTCAAGGCCTGACCGCGGGCTCGGCCGGCATCCGGCATCCGCTCGGGTCGCAGTGCGTGCCGGAATCGGCGGGCGCACCGCGCTCGGGTCTCGGAAACCGCCGCTTTCCCGTTGCGAGAGCGGCACCTTTCGCGACCCGAACGGCGGATGCCACCGCGAATCGACACCTTTCGCGACCCGAGGAGCCCGCGGGACGAGCCTCACACCGAGCGGCTACTCGTACAGGTACCTCTGCAGCGTCGGGCCGATCCGGTCCACGAGCTCGTCGACGGTGGCGTCGGCGATCCCGGGCACCTTGACGATGTGGCGGGCGACGATCATGCCGACGATCTGCGATGCGGCGAGCGAGGCCCTCAACTGCGCGTCGTCCGCGTCCAGCGCGCCGGCGATGCGCGGCAGCATCTCGCGCGTGAGGAAACCCGCCACCACTGGCGAGGCGAGCTTGCTGCCGATGACCGTGCGCAGCAGCATGATGCCGCGCTTGCGTACCTCGGGCCGCTCGAACGATTCGAGCACGTAGCGGGCCACCCGCTCCCCCGCCCCTTCACGCGGCCCGCGGAGGATTGCCGGCACATCGACGTCAGGGCGCAGCGGAAAGCCGGCGGCCTCGGCGAACAGGTCGGCCTTGGTGCCGAAGTAGTGGTGCACGAGCGCGGGGTCGACGCCCGCGCGAGCGGCGATCGCACGGATCGTGGCCGACTCGTACCCGTGCTCTCCGAACTCGTGGACGGCGGCGGCTGTGATGCGCTCCCGCGCGTCGGACTCGCCGCGCGGCCGCCCTCGTCCGCGCCTGCTCACCATGACGTCAGCCTACGGCGGCTCGACACAGCTTCGCAGATCTGCACAGCTCCGCAGCGGAACACCGGATTCGTTGCGGAGTAGAGCAGATCTGCGAGCGACGCGACGACCGGCGTACCGGTTCAGCACTCGATGACGTTGACCGCGAGCCCGCCCTCGCTGGTCTCCTTGTACTTGGTCGACATGTCCAGCCCGGTCTGCCGCATCGTCTCGACGACGGCGTCCAGCGACACGTAGTGATGCCCGTCGCCGCGCAGGGCCAGCCGGGCGGCCGTCACCGCCGTGGACGCCGCGATGGCGTTGCGCTCGATGCACGGGATCTGCACGAGTCCGCCGATCGGGTCGCAGGTGAGCCCGAGATGATGCTCCATGGCGATCTCGGCCGCGTTCTCGATCTGCCGGTTGGTGCCGCCCATGACCGCGGTGAGACCGCCCGCCGCCATCGCACAGGCGGATCCGACCTCGGCCTGGCATCCGCCCTCGGCACCAGAGATCGAGGCGTTCGCCTTGAACAGCGATCCGAGGGCGGTCGCGGTCAGCAGGAAGCGCCGGATGCCGCGGCGGCGGTTCGCCTCGGCGATGAGTTCCTCTTGAACGCGTTTCGTCTCCTCGCTGCGCTCCTCGCTCAACGACCGGGGGGCCGTGCCGTCGAAGCCGAGGAGCGCGCTGCCGACGAGTTCGCCGTAGGGCGTCACGGCGTTGCCGGCGCCCAGGCCGGAGTCCGCCAGGAACCGCCACCAGTACATGGCCACCGCGGGCAGAATGCCGGCGGCGCCGTTGGTCGGTGCCGTCACGACCCGGCCGCCTGCGGCGTTCTCCTCATTCACCGCGAGCGCGAAAGCACCCAGCCACTCACCGGGCAGCTCGCGATGCCCGCCTGCTTCGGCCGCCTCGAGCTGGGCACGGATGTCGGCGGCGCGACGCTTCACCTTGAGGATGCCGGGCAGCGTCCCCTCGGTGCGCAGCCCCGCCTCCACGCAGGCGGCCATGGCGTCCCAGATGGCGTCGAGTCCGGCGGCGATCTCCTCCTCGGTGCGGTACGCCATCTCGTTCATGCGGGCGAGCTCCGCGATGGACAGGCCGTGCTCGTCGCACAGCGCCAGCATCGACGCCGCGTCGTCGTACGGAAACGGCAGCTTCGCCTTCGCGACCTGGGTCGGCTCGCCCTCCCGGCGGATGAACCCGCCGCCCACCGAGTAGTAGGTCTTCTCGGCGAGCGCCGCGCCGTCGGCATCCGTCGCCCGCAGGGTCATCGCGTTGGGGTGCCCCGGCAGGCGCGTGCGGGGAGCGAACACGATGTCCTCCTTCGCGAACGCGACCGGATGCGAGCCGGCGAGCATCAGGGCCCGCCCCTGCGGCCAGTCGGTCCACGCGGCGCGGACATCGGCCGGGTCGCACGACTCGGGCGCAAGGCCCTGGAGACCTGCGACCACGGCGTCGGGGGTGCCGTGTCCGATGCCGGTGGCGCCGAGCGACCCGTACAGGTCGCACTCCACGCGGGCGACGCGGTCCAGCATCCCGCCGGCCTGCAGCCGCGCGGCGAAGTCGCGACCGGCACGCATCGGCCCGACCGTGTGGGAGCTCGACGGTCCCACACCGATGGAGAACAGGTCGAAAGCCGAGACGTACGCTGTCACCCACCCAGCCTATGACCCTCCCACCCTCCCGGGCCGGGCGGCGGCGACGCGATCAGGCTTCGGCGGTCACCAGCGGGTCGGGTGTGCGACGCGTCACGCCGTCGGCTGTCTCGAACTCGAACCCGTTGCGCACCCAATACTCGTACCCGCCGAGCAGTTCCCTGACGTCGAGGCCCGCGGCGAGCAGCGTGCGGGCGGTGGCGGTGGGGCCGTTGCACCCGGGCCCCCAGCCGTACACGATCAGGGTCCGATCGCGGGGAAGCTGCGGCATCCGCTCCTCGACCGCCGTCGTGGGCAGATGCATCGCGCCGGCGATGTGGCCGTGCTCCCAGGATTCGCGGCGCCGCGTGTCCACCAGCACGGCCTCGCCTGCCGCGACGGCCTCGGCCGCGGCCACCACGTCGATCTCGTACGCCAGCCGAGCGTCCACGTGCGCGAGGCGGGCCTCGATCGAGGCGCGCCGGGCGTCGGCCGTGCGCGAGACCTCGATCGGGCCGTCAGCGTCGCTCATGGCCGCGCCGCCCGATCGAGCAGCGACGCCAACAGAGGCAGCTGCGTAGGATCCTCCAGCGCCGAACCGACGGCGACCACGCGCGCACCGGCCTGCAGGTACTCGGCCGCGTTGGTGGCGCTGATGCCTCCCGTCGCGACGAAGCGTGCCTCCGGGAACGGACCGCGCATGGCCTGCAGCCACTGCGCCCCCAGCAGCGAGGCGGGGAACGCCTTCAGCCAGGTGAGGCCGGCCTTCCGGGCGAGCTGCACTTCGCTGGCGGTCGCGACGCCGGGGAGGCTGGGCATCCCGGCATCCTGCGAGGCACGCACCACGTCGAGGTCGAAGCCGGGGCTGACCGTGAACGCCGCCCCCGCGGATGCCGCCTGCGCGACGTGCTCGGCGGACACCACCGTGCCGGCTCCGACGAGCTTGCCCCGCTCGCGACCGGCGGCGGCGACGACGCGCAGCGCCTCGACGTCCTCCGGCGACTGGATCGGCAGCTCGACCACGTCGATGCCGAGGTCCCACGCCGTCGTCGACACCTGGAGGCTGCGTTCGGGTCCCATCCCGCGCAGGATCGCCATCAGCGGCGCGCCGGCGAAGAGCTCCTCGAATCGGGAGTTGTCCATGTTCATCCTTCTCTGGTCAGTGCTGCGGTTCTGTGACGGCATCCGCTCGCGCGGTGGTGCCGATGCCGACGACGTCGTCGGTGGACTGCAGCACCAGGTGCGCCTGGCGGTGCCCGCGCTGCAGGCACTCGCGCGGCGACTCACCCGCGAGCAGACCGGCGAGGTAGCCTGCCGCGAAGGCGTCACCGGCTCCGACGGCTTCCACCACCTCGGTCGGGATCGCCGGGACGAACTCGACACCCTCGGCCGAGAACTCGGTCGCTCCCACGTCGCCGTCCTTGACGACCAGGCGGCCGGGAGTGGAGATGAGGTCCCGCACGTCCTCGGCGGTGCGGGTCCCCCACAGGTTCTCGGCCTCGTCGCGTCCGACGAACACGATGTCGGAGCGATTGGCGAGATCGAGCAGCACGGGGGCGGCGACGGATGCCGGCCAGAGCGCCGCACGGTGGTTGACGTCGAAGCTCAGCGTGCCGCCGCCACCGGCGACCCGCGCGATGACCGCGTCGACCATGGCCGCGCAGTCCGCCGACAGCGCCGGAGTGATCCCCGAGACGTGCACGATCCGCGCTTCTTCCAGCGGCACCGCGGAGAGACTCGCGGGCCCCATGCGGGATGCCGCGGAGCCGGCCCGGTAGTAGAGCACGCCACGCCCAGGGTCCTTGAAGTACACCCCCGTGGGCGCGTCGGGGTCGAAGCTCACCCACCGGGTGTCGACGCCGTGCGCTGCGATCGCACGGTGCACGCGGTGTCCGAGGACATCGTCGCCGAGCGCACTCACCCACGCGGCGTGGTGGCCGAGTGCGGCGACGTGAGCGGCGACGTTGGATTCGGCACCGCCGATGCTCAGCCGGATGTCCTCGGCGTCGGCGAGGGGTGTCGCGTCCCGCGGTGCGATGAGCACCATGGTCTCGCCGATGGCGATCAGGTCGGGCGTGGTGGTGTCCATGCTGTGCGTCGAGGTCCGGGATCAGCCCCTGGTCCTCGCCTCCTCCAGGTAGTTGTAAGCGGTCACCCGCGAGATGCCGAGCCGCTTCGCGATGGCCTCGATCGACTTGCGCATCTGCGTGGCTCCGCGCTGGTCGAGGCGCTGCAGCACGGTGATCTTGTCGTCGCGCGACATGTTCTCGACCGGACGGCCGATCTCGCGGATCGCCTCGAGGATCATCGCGTCCATCACCGAGACCAGGTCGGCGCCGAAGTGCTCTCGTGGCGCGTCGACGGCCGGCGCGGGCGACGGCAGCAGCGCCTCGAGCATGTTGCGGGCCTGCTGCAGCGGGCTCAGGTCGACGTTGATGCACAGCGAGGCGATGATGTCGCCGGCGGCGTTGTGGAAGTACACCGACGAGCAGCGCAGTTCGCGCCCGTCGGCGGTGTACCCGGTGTACCCGAAGGCGTCGTGGTTCCCTCGCCGATCCTTCAGCACGTCGAGTCCCAGGGACGTCGACGGGCCGCCGACCGCGCGGCCGGTGACGTGACCGTTCTCGATGGCCATGATCGTGTGGCCCAGGTCGACGTCCGCGCCGTCGAGGTTGTGCAGCACGACCTCGACCGTCGGCCCGGCGGCGGTGGCCAGTGCGCGCAGCACCGGCTGGTACAGCCGCAGCACCTCTTCGGCGCTCTCGTAGGTCTGGCGTCCGATATCATCCGCGAGCGCCGCGGCGGTGTTCTCGGCGACGGTTGGTGTGGTCATGCGCTCATCCTGAACCTGAACTAAAAATACGAGTGATAGACAAACTGTCCATCGTGCTGCTAGCTTAGCGACGCCGAGACGATCCGTCGAGGCCCGTCTTCATCTCAACCCCAAGCAAGGAGGCTCGGATGGCCACTGTCGTCTCATCCCGCGGTCTGTCACCGAAGCAGCGCAAAACCGTCGCCGGTGGCGCGATCGGAACGCTCATCGAGTACTACGACTACTACCTGTACGGTCTGGCCTCGGCAGCCGTCTTCCCCGCGGTGTTCTTCTCGTCGAACGACCCGCTGATCGCGCAGCTCTCGTCGTTCGCCACCTTCGCCGTCGGGTTCTTCCTCCGTCCCATCGGCGGCATCATCTGGGGCATCATCGGCGACCGCGTGGGGCGCAAGGTCGTGCTGATGAGCACGGTCGTGGGCATGGGACTCGCAACGACCGGTATCGGGCTCATCCCGCCGGACGCCATGATCGGCATCGCAGCGCCGCTGCTGCTGCTGTTCTTCCGGCTCCTGCAGGGCTTCTTCGTCGGTGGTGAAATGGGCGGCGCCGCGACGATGGTCGTCGAGGCCGCCCCGCGCGGAAAGCGCGGCCTGTACGGCGCGTTCCTCATCAGCGGCGCCGGTATCGCCAACGTCGCGTCGGGTGGATTCATGGCCGCACTCGGCCTCACGCCCGACTCGTGGTTCCTGACCTGGGGGTGGCGCATCCCGTTCGTGCTGTCGATCGTCCTGGCGATCGCGGCCGTGCTGCTGCGGCGCCAGCTCGAAGAGTCCGACGAGTTCGTGCAGACGCAGTCGCTGCATATCGCCGCGACGGGCAAGAAGCCCAACCCGCTGAAGGAGGCCGTCCGGCATCCGAAGAACGCGATCCTGGGCATCCTGATCGGCCTGCCGCAGTCCATCGCGGGATACGTGGTGCTCACCTACGGCCTGGCGTTCATGGTGTCCGACAAGGACCTGCCCGCCTGGATGGGCTTCGCCGGCACCATGATCGTCGGTCTGCTGCAGATCGTCGTGGCCCCACTGTGGGGCGCGATCTCCGATCGGATCGGACGCCGCACCGTGTACATCATCGGCTGCCTCGGGTTCGCCGCCATGGTGTACCCCGCGTTCATGATGTTCAGCACCGGGAACCTGTGGCTGATCTGGCTGGGGCAGATCCTCGGGTTCGTCGTATTCGGGGTGGCCATGCAGGCGACGCTCGCGACCATGCTGGCCGAGATGTTCGACCCGGAGGCCCGCACCACGGGCGTCAACCTGGGCTACCAGCTCTCGAACACGCTCGGCGGCGGACTCGCACCGCTGATCTGCACGGCCCTGGTCGCCGCCGCGGGCGGCGCCTTCTGGCCCGTCGTCATCTACGCCGCCGTGATCGCCGTCCTCGGCGTGGTCGCCACCCTGCTGGCATCCGTCCTGCCCGACGTCGAGGGATCCGACCGCCTGCACGCCCTGCCCGGCACTGAGACGGTCAAGGTCGGCTCCTGATCGCCCACGACGCCACCCCCGGCCACCGCAGAGGAGGATGTCCCCCGTGGACGACGAGATCCTGACACCCGCCGACAAGGGCCTGCCCGCGCGCGCGATCGGCCTCACCGCCGCCGCATTCCTCTCCACCCGCCCACGCCTGAGCGAGTTCTGGACGCCCCTGATCGCCCTGGACGACGCCGCGATGACCGCGAACGTCGACACCATGGCGAGGTGGTGCGCCGAACGGGGGCTGGAGATCATGCCGCACGGCAAGACCACCATGGCTCCGGCGCTGTGGAAGCGGCAGACGGATGCCGGGGCCGCCGGCATAACTCTGGCGACGATGGGCCAGGTGCGCACGGGGCGCAGCCTCGGACTCGACTCGATCATGCTCGCCAACGCCGCGATCGACCCGCGATCGCTCGCCTGGCTCGCCGGCGAGCTGAACGACCCCGGCTTCCGGTTCGTCTGCTGGGCCGATTCGGTGGCGACGGTGGAGGCGATGGAGCAGGGCCTGCAGACGGCGGGCGCGCCGCGTCCAGTCGACGTGTGCGTCGAGCTCGGGGCGGCCGGCGGCCGCACCGGCGCCCGCTCACTGGACGAGGGCGTGGCCGTCGCCCGTCGCATCGCGGACTCCGCGGAGCTGCGGCTGGCGGGTGTGGCCGGGTACGAGGGAAGCCTGGCGCACGACAGGATGCCGGCAGGCATCGCCGCCGTGCGCTCGTACCTCGAGGCGCAGCTCGAACTGCACACCGCGATCACCCCGCTGTACGACGACGGCGAGGTGTTCGTCACCGCCGGCGGCAGCGCCTACTTCGACGTGGTCGCCGAGGTCTGGGCGGGCGCGGCCCGCGAAGGCCGCACCCGCTTCACGCTCCGTTCCGGTGCGTACATCGTGCACGACGACGGCTTCTACCGCGGCATCTCGCCGTTCGACGAAGGCGGCAGCGGGGCTCAGGACACACCCCGGTTCGTGAACGCCATGCACGGCTTCGCCCGCGTGGTGTCGAGCCCGGAGCCGGGCCTCGCCCTCGTCGACGGCGGCAAGCGCGACCTGCCGTACGACGAGGGACTCCCGATCCCCCGCGCGTGGGCACCGGATGCCGCGGGTCCCTGGCATCCGCTCGCCGCCGAGCTCACGGCGATGAACGACCAGCACTCGTACGTGCGGCCGGAACAGGCGCTGCCGATCGGGGCCGTGGTGCGGCTGGGTCTGTCGCACCCCTGCACCGCATTCGACAAGTGGCGCGTGCTGCCCGTCATCGAGTCGGCCGACTCGGACGTGGTCGTCGACCTCGTCCGGACCTACTTCTGAGGAGGAATCGGATGACGGGTCGTACGGTGCTGCGCCACGGTTCGGTGGTCTCACCCGCCGGGCCGACGGATGCCGACGTGGCGATCGAGGGCGGGACGATCACCGCGGTCGGCGAGGTGCCCCCGCGGTCGGGCGATGTCGAGGTGGACGCCACCGATCGCCTGATCCTCCCCGGCTTCATCGACGTGCACTCGCACGCGGACGGGCTCCTCGGCGACCCGGAGGTCACGCGGGCCCTGCTGCGTCAGGGCGTTACGACCGTGATCGCCGGGCAGGACGGCGTGTCGTATGCGCCGGGAGACGGCGCCTACGCGTCGGAGTACTTCGCGGCCATCAACGGGCCGCACCCGGCGTACCGCGGCGGAGGCGTCGCGGCCTATCTGGCATCCGTCGACGCCACCTCGCCGCTCAACGCCGGGTATGTCGTCCCGGCCGGCACGGTGCGGTTCGAGGTCTGCGGGCGGAAGGACGGTCCGGCGACCGACGAGGAGCGGAGGCGGATGAGCGCCCTCGTCGCGCAGGGCATGTCCGACGGAGCCCTCGGCCTGTCGACCGGCCTCGACTACGTCCCCGGCCTCTTCCAGGACGCCGCGGAGATCGCGGGACTGTGCGAGCCCGTGGCGCGCGCGGGCGGCGTGTACGTCACGCACATGCGGGGAGGGTACGAGGCCAACACGTCCGCCGGCATGACGGAGATCGCCGACATCGTCCGCCGGGTCGCGGAGGGCACCGGGGCCGACCTGCCGGTGCATGTCTCGCATCTGCACGCGGACGCCGACATCGTGCTGGCGCAGCTCGCCCTGCTGGATGCCGCCGGGGTGGACGCCACGTTCGACGCGTACCCCTACATCCGCGGGTGCACCCTCCTGGGCATGCCGTTGCTGCCGCCCGAGGTGTCCATGCTTCCGTCGCAGGAAGCGGTCGCCGTGATCGCCGACCCCGCCGCGCGTGCGGCGCTCGCGGAGGCCTGCACGCGCCGGGCCACGCAGAGTGCGAGCCTCGGACCTGACTGGCCCGAGATGATCACGCTGGCGCACATCGCCGCCCCCGGGTTCGCGTGGGCGCACGGTCTGACGCTGCGGACGGCCGCTGAGCGTGCCAGCGCCTCCCCGATCGACTTCGCGCTCGACGTGCTGGCGGCGTCGCGACTCGAGTGCAGCGCCGTGATGGCTGTGCGCAGCCCTCGCCCGAGTGCGGAACTGGCCCGGATCTTCGCACACCCGGCTCACATGGGCGGCTCGGACGGCATCTTCATCGGCGCGCATCCGCATCCCCGCGCCGCAGGTTCTTTCGCGCGTTACCTCCGCGAGTACGTACGCGAGCTGGGGACGTGGACCTGGGCGGATGCCGTCCACCACCTGTCCGCGCTGCCCGCCCGCCGGTTCGGTCTGGGGCGGCGCGGCGTGGTGGAGCAGGGCGCGGTCGCCGACCTCGTTCTGGTCGATCCCGAGGCCGTGGCGGACACCGCCACCTACGAAGACCCCCGCTCACTCGCCGTCGGGATCGACGACGTCTTCGTCGACGGCGTCCGCGTCCTCGCAGGCGGCGAGCCGACCGGGGCTCTGCCCGGTCGAGGACTGCGCCGAGCCGGGGCCGCACGCTGAGTCGCAGTCACGGCAGGCTGGAACAGTCGTGTCATCACAGAGTGTCATCGAAAGAAAGGAAGAGAACATGCCGAAGGAAGGCTTCTACGCAGAGGGCGCTCCCGCTCCCGCCGGCCCGTACAGCCACGGGGTGGTCGCGAACGGGTTCCTGTACACGGCCGGATTCGGTCCGCAGGACGCCGACAACGACAACGCGATCTCGGACAACGTCGGCGACCAGACCCGCCAGGTGCTCCGCAACATCCAGAAGGTCCTCGCCGTGCACGGCCTGACCATGGACGACGTCGTGAAGTCGACCGTGCACCTTCAGGACCTCGCCGACTTCGCCGAGTTCAACGAGGCGTACCAGGAGTTCTTCACTCCCCCGTACCCGGTCCGCACGACGGTCGGCTCGCAGCTGGCGAACATCCTCGTCGAGATCGACGTGGTCGCCGCGCTGCCGCAGGCCTGATCCGATCCGCGTCAGCCGGAAGGGGCCCGTGGTCCAGGTGCCGCCTGGGCCACGGGCCTTTCCTCTCTTCCCGGGTACGACGAAACCCCCGCCGCTTCCGCGACGGGGGTTTTCGACTTGCGCGCCCCGAGGGACTCGAACCCCCAACCTTCTGATCCGTAGTCAGATGCTCTATCCATTGAGCTAGGGGCGCACGACCCGCTCAGCGGGCCAGGGAATAGCCTACAACACGTTCGGGCCGGTTGCGAAATCGCCGACTGCTCACGCCCCGACGCCACGGTCGGCGGCCTTGCGCGCCGCCTTCTCGGCGGCCTTCTCGGCCGCCTTCGCCCGCTTGCGGCGTGCGCGCTGCTGCGATGAGAGCGCCTGCAGATCGACGAGCTTCAGCGCCTGCATCCGGGCTTCCCGCATCTTCTCGTACTCGGGGTCCTGATCCGGCCTCATCCCCTCGACGCGCAGGCGCCGGTCGAGGTTGCCGCGGACGTCGGCCCAGGCGGCCGCTCTGGCGTCCTCCACGAGGGCCCGCAGCGCCTCGGGGTCCTGCGTCATCTCGCGCAGCTTGGCGGCGACACCGAGGGACTGCCTGGCACGACGCTTCAGATTCCGCACGTCCCGGTCGCGGTAGTCGTGGGTGCCGTGCGAGTCGGAGTGGCGGCCGCGCGCCTTCTTGCGCAGCTTCTCGAGCATCTCGGCGGCCTGCTCGGACTCCTTCGCCATCGCGAGCAGCGCCTCCCGCGCGTCGTCGGAGTAGCGTTCGATGTCGAACGCGCCGCCCTGGGCGATCGTCCCGACCAGGATGTGGTTCTTCACGGCCAGCCGAGCGGCCGCCGTGGCGATCGCGACGCCCTCGGCGATGGCATCCGCTGTCCGTCCCACCGTCACCTCCAGGATCGAGCGTACCGGCAGGAACCGGGCGGGACGAGCGCCTGTCAGGAGCCTTCTCCCGCCAGTCGCCGCAGGCGCCGCTCCGCCGCCTCGCGGCCGCCCTCGAGGTGCTTCGGCAGGAGTACGCGGATGGCGTCCACATCGCGCGCGGCCATGCTCTCCACGATCTGCTCGTGCTCGGTCGCCGACTCGACGAGATTGTCGTGCTGCCCGAACAGCCAGCGCAGCCGCGTGACGAGGATCGAGGCGAGCTCGTCGAGCATGTCGTTGCCGGCGAGGGCGAGCGCGGCCAGATGGAACTGCGCGGCGGCGGTGCGCGCGCCGTCGGCATCCTCGACCGCGGCAGCGGCCTTCTCTCGCGCGACGATCTCGCGCAGCCGAGCGATGCCGGCGTCGTCGTGTCGCTCGGTGGCGAGCACGAACACCAGCGTCTCGATCGCCTCGCGCACCTCGGCGAAGTCGCGGATGTCCTTCACCGAGAACTCCCGCACCCTCGCCCAGGAACGCGGCTTCTGCACCACGATCCCTTCCGAGACGAGAGTCCAGATCGCCTGCCGCACCGGCAGACGCGACACGTTCAGCTCCGCGGCGATGTCGCGCTCGACGAGACGAGCGCCGGGTGGGCGCCTGCCGAGCATGATGTCCTCCCGAAGTATGCCCGCCACCCGCTCGGATTCAAGCCCCGAGACCTTCTCCCCAGTCATGACGGGATTCAACCACGCGCGGCGGACCTTGCCCAGGGACCCTCGAAACCTGCCGAGAAACATCTTGCGGACGGCCAGCGGGCAGGAGCATCATTAGCCCATCACTCGGAGGGGTTTCACTCCAGCAGCGCGGTGACCAGGGGGAAGCTGGGGCGATCGGGGCAGTACCTTCGTGTGCCCGATTCGCGCCCGATCGCGTGCGAAGGAGTCCGCGGTGCTCAATTTCCTCAACCACTTCACCGTCCCCGGCGTCGATCACGTCATGGTGTTCCACGACGACCAGGACCCGAAGCAGTTCTACATGGTCCCGGAGCTGCCGTCCCTGCTGACCAGGGACGACGGCAGCCCGTCGTTCTCGCTGATCTCGTTCGCGCGCGACTTCACGCTGCTCGCGGACAAGGCGACCGCGCTTCCCACCGCCGAGACCGAGGGCGGACTGCTGCAACTCACCACATGCCTCGAGGTCAGTCAGGAAGACCAGCAGAAGATCCGGCAGCACATCGCGGGCGGCATGGGGCGTGCGATGGTGCCGCGACTGAGCGGGCGGCGGCTCACGCTGATGCCCGCCGCCTCCCTCGTCGGCGGTGACATCTCACTGTCGTATCCGACCTGGGTGGACGGCAAGGTGGCGTTCCACCTGTTCCCGAGCGGCGGCGCCACCTTCATCAAAGCCATGGAGGGTTCGGAGAAGCCGTCCCTGGTGAGCAGCAATCTGGCTTCTTACACCGCATTGCTCGGGCAGGAAGGGCTGCGGCTCATCCGCAACGCAGTCGAGGAAGGCTGGAGCCCGGGGACGATCAACTACACGCTGTCCTTCGTCGCCCGCATCCCGAACCTCAAGGTGCACGTCTGGGGTGAGTCGCACGACGTCTACAACGAGATCAAAGAGCACTGCACGGTCGTGGAGACGTACCGCAGCGACGGCAGCACCCGCACCTACCGGTACCCGCAGGTGTCGAGCCTTACCGAGCTGCGCAACCTGTCCTCCGCCCTGCACATCGAGTACGACCTCGGCGACTTCCGCACGGCCGCAGCTTCCGGCGGAGAGGACCCGACGAAGGCGATCGAGGACCTCGTGTTCAACATCGTCCAGCAGATGGTGATCGAGAAGTTCCTCAGCCCAGGGTTCGAGCCCGGCCTGAAGGCGGAGAAGCTCGGCACCGATCCGCTCGCGCACGGCGGCGGCGAGCGGATGCCGGGCGGCAACCAGCTGTGGCTGAAGGATTTCGAACAGCGTGCGGATGCCACGATCGACTTCACGTTCGAGGGGACGACGAACTTCCTGGTCGAGAAGCACCCGACCTCCGAACTGTTCGCCGTCATCGACCGGGAGCAGGTGAAGAAGTCCATCATCGAAGCCGACCTCAGCAAGCCGTACTTCACCCTGCTGGATGTGCCCGTGCAGGTGACGGCCGACTTCGACCGCGACCCGATCGCCGCGATCAAGGTGTTCCTGGAGTACGACCAGGAGGACGAGAAGGGCGGGGGCCGCAAGCGCCAGGTCGAGGAGTTCCTGTTCGACTCGAACGAGGACCGCTACTTCTTCCGGGTGGTGATGGCGCGCGGGGCCGACGGCACCCCGAAGGACGAGTACACCTACCGCAGTCAGATCATCTACAAAGCCAGCGCGAAGTCGCAGGACCTCGCGCCGGTGACCACCAACGACCGCAACCTGATCATCGGGTACGACCAGCTGAACTGCGTCAACGTCGCGGTGTACTGGGGCGCGATCCCCGCGGATGCCGTACAGCAGGTGCAGGTGTCGTTCCGCTACCCGGGGGTCGACCTCCCCTCCGCGACCGCCGACGTCGTGCTCCGCCTGGACGCCCCGCAGGCGAGCTGGTTCACCTACACCGGCGACCACCGCTCCAGCGAATACGAGTACGACGTCACCTTCTTCATGACCGACGGGCAGCGGGTGACCCTGCCCACGCAGCGATCGTCGACGCAGCGACTGATCATGAACGCGCCGTTCGAGGACAAGCTGCGCGCCACCTTCGTGCCGCAGGGCGCATTTCCCCCGATCGCGTCCATCGTCGTCACCGCGACCTACACCGACGGCGACTACGAGGTCAGCGACGTGCACTCGTTCGCCGGCGTCGGCGACACCTGGGAATGGAGCGTCGACCTGCGCGATCGCTCGAAGCGGGAGTTCACCTACAGGGTCGACGTCACCTACGCCGACGGCTCGTCGAGCCAGGGCGAACCGCGAACCGGCGCGGAGGGGACCGTGCTGGTGGGCGATGTCGCGCGGGACATGCTGCAGGTCGAGATCGTGCCCACTCTCCTCGACATGACGAAGTGGAAGCTCGTCATCGTCCGCCTGTCGTACGACGACGGCGCGGGCACGACCGCCCAGCATGTGGCCCAGCTCACCGCGGCGCCACCCGACCCCGCCGCCCTGAAATGGGTCATCCCGATCACGGATGCCACAAAGCGCGGCTACACGTACCAGATCCAGGCGTACGGCAACGCCGGTGAGCGCCACATGGTCGACCCCACGCCGTCGACCGACTCGCTGCTGGTGCTCGAGTTCTGAGGAGCGGACATGCCTGACGCCGAGTTCTCCGTCGCGGCGCTCGCCGCACCCACCATGCAGCTGCGGTCGCAGATCGTCACGCGGCTCGTGCCCGGACTGATCAACCTCTCCGCGCTGCAGAGCATGTCGGTCGCCGCCCACGTCGACGACTCGCCACGCGTGACGTCGGCGCCCCAGCAGGTGGAGCGCGCGATCGCCGGCGCCGATGGGAACACGTACTTCGTGCCGCAGGCGCGCATCGCCGAGCGCTCGAAGGCCACGGGGGCCCCGCACGTCTTCCTCGCCAAATCAGCCGGGGTGGTCACGCTGCAGGTCTGGTTCGACCTGGTGCTCTTCCCGTCCCTTCCCACGGGGTCCTCGCCGCTGCCGGTGGACCACCACTCGGTCGCGCTGGTGCCGCTCTCCGGAGACCCGATCGTGTTCGAGCGGTGCGATCTGCTGCCGCGGGGCGACCGCCCGGAGGAGGTGCTCGCGCGCCTGTACTGCGAGACGCCCGTCGACCCGAACACGGTGGTACCGATGCTCGAGACGCCCGGCACACGGTTCCGCGTCGAAGGGGACGTGCACTACACGATCGAGGAGGGCGGCTCCGGCGTGCCCGAGGTCGAGGGTGTCTGGCCGCGGCTCGGCGGTCGCCTACGCGTGCTGGAGTCGCCCGTCGGTCCGCTGCTGCGGATGCGGCTCCCGGTCCAGCCGGAGCCGTCCGCCCCGGCGCTCGGCGGCGGCATGGTCTCCCGGTTCGTCCGCGATCACCGCGCCGGTGCGGTGATCCGCGATCACCGCACACCGCCGCCCGTCGGGCCGGCATCCGCAGCGCAGTGGGTGTCGAAGACCGCGCGCCTGTCGCTAGGCGCCGCCGACAACGGCGGGGTGGCGGCCTGCTTCCCCCGGGACGTGATGAGCAATCGCGCCATCTACGCGCAGGTCACATCCGGCTTCGGATCAGAGCCGTGGTCGGAGTGGGTGGACTCGCCCGAGGGCGCGTTCATGGACTCCCCCGTCCCGGACCAGTTCTACATGCTGCCCGACGAGTACCGTGTCGGCTTCGACGCCGACACGAAGCAGCCGGCGCTGATGGTGCTGCTCGTGCCGCCCAAGCGCCAGGAGGGGACGGAGACCCCGGCCTCCTTCGGCGCCGACTACACGCTGCGCACGAAGTTCAGCGTCGTGCCCTGGGTGGACCCGGCCCGGCGGGAGCGCCTCCGCGGCGAGATCGCGCGTCACGCCCGCGTCCCCTATCCCGACCTCGTCGTCGGCGGCATCCGCGAGGCGACCTGCGAGCTGTCGTCGGTGTTCCACGAGCTGGGCTCGTCGCTGGTCGGGGCGGACACCGGCTCGGTGAAGGTCGACGGCGCAGGTTTCGACCTGGTTCTGGACTGCACGAGCGAGTTCTACGCGACCCTCACCCACCTGCTCGTCACGGAAGGGGTCGAAGCGGAGGTGACGGCGACGCTCGTCAGCCCGGCGGAGAGTCCGCGCGTGGCATCCGTGCCGGTGCGGCTGCGACTCGACCGCCCCGCGAGCGACGTCCTCTCGGCCGCGCTCGTCCCGCCCGCTCCGGCGGCGGATGCCGGCGCGGAACCGCCCGCCGAGACCGCCGCGACCCCCGCCCAGCCGGTGCTGCGGGTCAGCAATCCCCTGCCGTACGCCGTGTCGGTCTCACGCACGGTCGCGCGGCTGCTCGTCGTGGACGAATCGCTGCCCAGCCCGATCGGCTCGGTGGCCGCCACCGCCGAGCCGTCGGCGTTCCGTCTGCCGCCGGCCGCTGAGGCGCCGTCGACGGTCGACGTCGTGCTCACCGCCGAACCCAGCGCCCAACCGGCCGTGTTCGGTTCGGCGGGGGTGACGTTCGAGGGGATCGACGTCGAGATCGACCCGCAGCAGGTCCTGGCGAAGGCGTACGACACGGGCACGGCCGGGTCGGTGTCCAGCAGCGTCGACGTGCGCTGCTACCAGCTCGAGCATCCGGAATCCCGACCGCCGGCTCTCGCCGACGTGTTCGGGCTGGAGGTGCAGCTGCGCCGATCGGAGGAGTCGGCGCCCGTCACCGTCTTCCTGACCACCGACCAGCCGCGGGTCGAGGTGCAGATCTCGTTCTCGCTCAAGGATATCGTCGCGGGCATGCGCCCTGAGCAGCCGACCTTCGAGTGGCGCCGGCGCAACATGGCCGGATCCGGCACCGGCGACTGGTCGGAATGGGCGAGCATCACCGGCAGGCAACTGTTCGTCTCACCGGTCGGGATGTGACGCCATGTCCGAGACCCGTGACCGGCTGAACGCCTTCGGCGTGGTGTGCCGGCGCGCTGACGCCGGCACCTGGCGGTACGTGTCGGTCGCACCGTGGCCGCAACTCTCCGAAGCGGGCATACCGATGATCGGCCTGCTGTCCACCGGCGAAGTGTCGTTCCTGCAGCTGAGCGTGCAGTTGGACCCGCCCGGCTGGATGCTGGAGCAGCTCAGAGCCGCCCTCGCGCGCGACGGCGACACCGCAGGGATCACGCTCGTCAGCGGCGTGAGCGCCGTGCACGCGGTTGAGGTGGCCGTCGGTCGGACACCGCAGCGGCGGGTGGTCGGCCGGTCGGGCGGCAGCGGGTACCCGCCGTACACCGCCGTCCTGTCCATCCCGGCCGGCGCGGACGACCGCGCCGCCTTCGAAGGGGCGCTCCGCGGCGAACACGGCCGCCTCTCGGTCGCCTACCTGGCCGAGACCGACGACGGCCCTGCGACCATCGCGGCGGACGTCGCCGACTGGACACGGCTGCACTGACGCAGCCGGCGAAGGAGTCAGACATGTTGAAGATCAGCAAGCAGGAGGTCGTCGACGGGGTGACCGTGTTCGGCGACGACACGTTCGACGACGTGTTCTACCCGATCCCGGAGATCCCCCGCTTCCGGGTGGACGACAACGGCGACCCGGTGTTCCGGTTCTTGAAATACCGGGCGCCGCTCGAGCACGCGGACGGCAAGCGCGGCGGCGGCTTCGCGTTCTTCGACACCGAGTTCACGTTCACCCCCGAGGCGTTGTCGCGGATCACCGAAGCACTCGACGCCAAGGTGCAGGCGATGGCCGGCTCGCCGGGGTTCCGGGCGTCCCGCCCCGGCCCGCCCGAGGCGCACATCGGCACGATGACCTACACCAGCGGCACGGCGAACCTGCTGCTGAAGGAGGACGGCGGGGCGCTCATCGAGGCCGTCCGAGGTGCGGGCAAGCCGTCGCTGTTCGGCCGGAACATCGCCGCGTTCATGGTCGAGTTCAGTCCGCAGGGCGCCACCCTGTTCGAGCAGGCGCTGCAGGGCAAGGGCGGCGTCGTGCAGGTGGTCTACGACCTGAACTTCGTGGCGAAGCTGCCGACCATCAGCGCCAGGGCCTGGTTCGAGGCCGAGAAGTTCTACTCGTACGAGCAGACCATCGACATCGACTGGGAGATGTACGGCGACGACGAGTATGTCGACCGCATCACCGAAGAGTTCGTCGACCGGGAGACGATGGGGATCGAGCTGCACCTCGATGCGGTCCTCCCCGACCCCGAGGCGGACCGCAAGCTCAAGGACAAGATCCGGTCGATGATGGAGCGCGCCCTGCAGGACGCGGTGCTGCGCAAGATGATCCCCGACATCGAGGCGATCCCCCGGGACGCGCGGGGGATGCCCGAGGACATCGAGCATCTGCGGCGGGCCTTCTCGGCCTCGAGGGTCGCGTCGTTCGAGCAGGTGTACCGCGAGAACTCGGCGATCGAGTGGAACATCGTGCCGCAGGGCACCCTCCCGAACATCACCACGCTCACCGGCGCCGACGGGCAGCCCGTACGCTGGGCGGACCATGCCAGCGAGGTCGACCTGAACGACCCGTTCTTTCAGACCCTGCACGTGAAGGTGTCGGCGAACGCCGACTTCGCGTCGCTGCCGATCCACTCGATCGAGGTGAAGCTGGAGTACCACCACGGCTCCCAGCACAAAGTCGAGGAGTTCGCGTTCACGAGTCCGGACGCCGTCGCCGAATTCCGTACCTACATCGACGCCGGAGTGCGCGACTACACGTACTCGTACCAGGTCAACTACGTCGGCTCGTCGAAGGTCTTCGCTTCGCCGCCCGCTACGACGAACGACACCGTCCTCACCGTGAACGTCGATGACATCGGGCTGCTCGACGTGATGTTCCAGGCCGGCGACATCGACTTCGCCAAGGTCGCCTCCGCACAGGTCAGGGTCCGGTACGAGGACACCGGCGTGGAGACGTTCGAGGAGCAGTTCGCCCTCACCTCCCAGGAGCCGTCGCACCGCGTGCAGCATGTGCTGTTCCAGCCCCGCCGCAAGCCGGTCGCGTACCAGGTCGAGTACTTCCTCACGGACGGCCGCCGGATCGTCTCCCCCGAGGAGACCACCGAGCGCAGTCCTGTTCTCGTGAACGACCCGCTGGGCCGGACGAAGAAGTTCGAGGTCCGCGGCGTCGGCGACTTCACGACCCGGATCGAGGCGATCTATCTCGACCTCGTCTATGAGGACACCGCCAACGACTACACCGTCGAGCACTCGGTGGTGCTGTCCGAGGGGAACACCGCCGCGTCCCAGCCCTACGCGGTGCTCGGAGACGGCGGGGGCGTGGTGCGGTACAGCGGTTCGATCCGCTACAAGGACGGCACCGTGAAACCCATCCCGCCGGCGACCGCCGACGGCGCGATCATGGTGGGCGACGTGGCGTCGCAGAAGCTTGACGTCACCGTCGTGCCCGACCTTGTCGACTGGACGCGCATCCGCCTGGTGCAGGTGGCGCTGCGGCACGGGCCGCAGCCCGGCGGTCACGCCAAGGACATGCTGTTCTCCGCGCAGACCCCGGCCAGCCAGCGCTGGGAGCTGCCGCTGGGCGACGGCGAGAGCACGACCTACACCTGGACGGCCGTGTACTTCCTCGCCGACGGCACGCAGTCCACCACAGGCCCCGTCGACGCGACGGCGCCGTCACTCGTGCTGCAGCCGCCCGCGGCGGCACCGGCGCCGGCACCGACCCCCACGCCGGTGCCGCAACCGGTCCCCGTCCCAACCGACGGCTCATCACCCGCACCGCCGCCGGCACCCGAACCGTCGCCGACTCCCGCGCCGCCCCCCGCCCCGCACCCCGCCCCCGCGCCGGCCCCGGCACCCGTTCCCTCGCCCGGCACCACCCCGCCTCCCCCGCCCAGCCCCGGGGCGACGCCTCCCCCGCCCAGCCCCGGGGCGACGCCTCCCCCGCCGCCGACGCCGGGCGGCACCCCGCCTCCGCCGCCGATCCCCGGCAGATGACGGCGTCAGGAACGATCCGAGCGGAGCAACCATGCTGTATCTCAACCCGCCGTACTTCGTCATCGGAGGAGTGACTCTGCTCCCCGACCACGAGGATCCGCTGCAGTTCTACTACATGCCGATGTCGCCGCACCTGAGCGAGATGGCCGACGGCGCCCTCCGGATCCCGAAGCTGCAGGTCATCAAGTTCACCGGCCGCCCCACCCCCGCCGACGACGTCGTCTCCGGCGGCTTCCTCGACTTCGACTGCAACCTCGGGCTGGATCCCGGCCGCCTGGAGGAGATCGCCGGCCGGCTGCAGGGCGAGGCGAGCCTGCCGGGCACGCCGCGGCTCGCCCCGGTGCCGCTCATCGGCGGGACGGTCCGGATGATGCTGTTCGGCAAGGAGTCACCGAGGGAGGAGACCGGCGTTCCCGGCCGCAGGGAGGAGACCGCGGTTCCGGGAACCGAGTTCGTGCAGAAGATCGTGCACGCAGCATCCCCCTCCCTGTACGGCGACAATCAGGCGGCGTTCTCGGTGCGTCTCGACCAGGAAGGGGTGACCATCCTCGACCAGGCGATCCGCGACGAGATGCTGCCGATCGGCGTGGTGTACAGCCTCGAGTACGTCGGCCTGCGCCCGGCTTACCGCGTGAAGGTGGAGGCGGACTGGGATCGGGTGCAGAAGCACTTCGAGGAGAGCGAGTCGGTGAACGTGCCCCTGATCGCGAGTTCGACGGTCGAGAAGGTCATCGACGAGCTCGTGGAGAAGCAGTACATCCGCATCGAGTCGGATCTGCTCGTCGCCGAGGGAGACGACGCGAGCGGTGAGACCGGCCGCTACGAAGCGGCCCTGGCCCAGGTGCGCGAACTCGTGTTCGAGAACTTCTTCACCCCGAGCCTGGAGCCGATCGAGCGGCAGACCGGCGACGCCATCGACGATTTCGGCAGGGTGCTGCGGACCATCGCGACGCATGGCATGAGCTCGGTGTGGGAGCGGAAGGAGGTGGACATCACGCGGATCGACCGCAAGAAGCTGAACATCGAGATGAGCGAGCGCACGTCGGTCATCCGTGAGATCCACCCGCAGGGGCACCTGCCTGGGATAATTCGCCTCGTCGAGTCGCAAGGCCTCGAGCTCACCCGGTTCATCAGCGAGGTGTCGCTGGAGGATCCGTTCTTCGCCCGCCGCAGCGTGCGGGTGATCCCCCGGGCAGACTTCGCCACCGACCAGATCGAGGCGATCAACGTCAGCCTGGACTACGACGGCACTGTGAAGAACGTGGTCCTCGCCCCGGGCTCCGCCGAGCAGACCGTCGAATGGATGAGCTCGCTCGAGGGAGGGCGGATGCGGGCCCCCGTCACGGTGTCGTACGAGGTGCTCTTCTCCTCGGCCGCTGCAGGCCGGCCGCGGCGACTCGAGGCCCCGCCCACGGCGGTCGAGGGCGAGGTCGTGCAGATCGCGCCCCGCGACGGCGTCGGCTACGAACTGCGCTGGGTGAGCTTCACCGTGATCGACTTCCCGTGGGATCTGTACCACACGATCGAAGTGCACTGCCGGTACGTCGACGACGCGAACGGGATCAGGATCGCGAACCAGTACGGCCTCACCCAGACCCAGTCCGCCGGTGCGTGGCCGGTCTTCGCGCTCGATCCCGCGCGGCGCACGGTCGGCTACCGGCTCATCCTGCACGGCGTCGACGGGAGGGACTGGGACAGCGGGGAGCTGGAGACCGACGAGGACCAGATCCGCATCACCGACCCCTTCGGCGCCAGGCGCACCGTCGAGATCGTCGCGCCGGGCGCGCTGTTCGGCACCCAGCTCGACCGGGTGTTCGTCGACGTCCGGTACGACGACGACGCGAACGACGTGCACAAGCGGGAGTCGTTCGAGCTCAACGCGGCCGACACCGCCACCAAACGGTTCGTCGTCGAGCTCGTGGATCCCGCCGTCCGGCGGGTGACCTACAGCGTGACCATGATGCGCACCGACGGGGTCGTGATCGAGATCCCCGAATCGACGACGGAGAAGGAGCGCATCTACGTCACTCCGCAGATGCGCGGTCACCGGACCGTGGCGGTCAGCTCCGACGGCGTCGACTTCGCCGGCGCCGGCATCCGCCACGCGACCGTCGAGACCCTCTACGACCGGCCCGCACACGGCCTGCGCTTCGCCGACTCGGCTGTGCTGTCGCCGTCCGTGCCGCGCGACACGGTGGAGTACGACTTCGCCGAGGGCGATCCCGCCCTGTCGTACCGCGTCATCCACTCCCTCGAGAACGGCATCACGCGCGAGGGCCCCTGGACCACCACGACCGGCGACCTCATCGTCGCCCGTCTCGATTGAGACCCGGGAGGGCAGCATGCTCCAGCTCGGCAGCGGAATGCGGACGATCGAGGGCGTCACCGTGTTCCCCGATCACGCGGACGAGGACCAGTACTGGTACCTCCCCGCGCATCTCGAGATCGCGAAACGACCCTCCGACGACCGGCCGCAGTTCACGTTCATCAAGTACAAGCGCGCCGCAGCGGAGGGCGGCGTGCGCGGCGGCGGGTTCCTGATGTTCACCGTGGCGCTGACGCTGCCGGAGGAGATCGAGCGCCGCGTGCGCGCGGAGATCCCGGCGAACGCGCGCCTGACGGCTGTGCCGTTCGACTCCGGGACCGTCGAGTGCGTTGCCCTGAACCTTCAGGGCCCTGGCGGCACAACGGCGACGGTCGGCGACGACGGCACGTTCGTCGCCGTGCAGCAGATCCTCGGGGCGCGGACGCCGTCGCTGTTCGGCGACAACCACGCCGTGTTCAGCCTCACCCTCAGCGCCGAGGGCGCCACGCTCCTGGAAGCCGCGTTCGCGCAGGGCGCCACGCCGATCGGCGTCATCTACACGCTGACGTTCACTGCGATGCAGCCGTCGCTCGACGTGCGGATCACCGCGGACCTCGAACGCGTCTACCGGCACTTCAGCGCCGGCCTGAACGCGAACGTGTACTACGTGGAGGTCGCCATCCAGGCCGGCATCGAGGAGCTGGTGCAGCAGGGCGCGATCACGATCGAGGTGACCAACTACAGCACCGATGCCAACCGGCTCGAGCAGGAGAGGGCGGCGATCGACTTCTTCACTCAGCACCTGCTCCAGGCGTGGTTCACCCCGACACTCACCCCCGGCGCCCTGCAGGGCGGCATGGCCGCCGCGCCCCGCGCCGGAGGCGGCGCCGCCGTCTTCGGGCCCGGCACCGGTACTGGGCAGGGCACCGGTGCGCCGGGCAGCTCGACCGGTGGACAGCCGCGACCGCCCACCCCGCCCGCGCCACCCGCCCCGAGCGGCGGAGGGGGTCCCCGCCCGCCGGCCCCTCCGACTCCTCCCCCGCCGTCCGGCGGCGGCACCCCCGTCCCGCCCGGACCCACCGGCCCGACACCCCCGGCCGGACCCACACCCCCCGCCGGGCCGACACCGCCGGCCGGACCCACACCTCCCGCCGGGCCGACGCCGCCGGCCGGACCCACACCGCCGCCCGGCGGTGGCACCGAGCCTGCAGGGCCGACACCGACGCCGCCGGCCGCTCCGGAGACCCGCGACGTGTTCGTGAACTTCGTAGAGGAGAACGGCACCCACGGCGTCAACGGCGTGTACACGTTCGGCTACCAGGTCGGCGAGACCTGGCACGACGTCACCACCCCACCCGGCAGCGCCAGCCAGCTCCAGGTGTCCGTGCCGGCCGGCTGGACGGGCTGGGTGTCGGCCGCGATCACCTCGCTCCCCGAGCTGACCGTCGCCGACGCGGGGCAGCTTCGCAGCCACGCCACCACCGGTGAGCCCGTGCTGGCCTCCGGCCAGCGCCCCGCCGAGCCGAACCAGGCGCTGGACGAGCTGACCGCCCCGCTCCCCGGCACCCTGACGGTGCGGATCCCGGTCACGAAGACGATCGTCACCGCGGCGTCGCCCGACGCGCTGGTCGCCGCCGTCTTCCCCGGCGGTCAGCTCGTGCAACGGGGCGTGTACGACTGTCGCCGCATCACAGGGACCAATGACTTCGAGCTGATCATCCCGGGCTGGCCGGCGACGATCGAGACACCCACAGGAGGCACACCATGAGCGGCGGCACCCCTCCGGGCGGCGGCACCCCGCCCCCGCCACCACCGCCCCCCGGCACCACGCCGCCGGCCGGCACGCCTGGCGGCGCCGCTGGCGGCACCGCGCCGACGCCCCCTGCACCGGGTGGCGCCCCGACGCCGCCCGCCCCGCCCGCACCGCCGTCGCCGCCCGGCGGCACCCCCACCCCGCCACCTCGACCGCCAGGAGGCGGCGCGCCCGCCGGCCCGCCCAGCCCCGGCACCCCTGCCGCACCGGGCACGCCCACCGCCCCTGGCACCGGCGCGACTCCGGCCGTCCCCGGCGCGAGTGCCGCCGGGTCCGGCGCGATCCTCACGTTCGCGGTGAAGGCGATCAAGCAGGTGGAGCGGAAGACGATGGTCTTCGAATACCACCGCGAGCAGGCGGTGACCAGGCAGTATGCCCCGCAGTCGCTCCTCGGGCTGATGCTGGACGACCTGACCGGTCCCGGTCACTTCTTGGAGGTGGACCTCGACGACCCGTTCTTCCGCACGCTCGATGTCGAGGTGTCGGTGACGAGCGCGTTCGAGCCCATCGGGCTGCAGTCCGTCGCGGTGGCGCTGGACTACGGCGACGCCGCCGTCGACCCGCAGAAGCACCGGCACGCCGACCTCGTCTTCGACGCCGCGCATCCGCAGCCGCAGCACTGGGTGGTCCCCATCGCGGGCGACTACGACCTGGGATACCGGCCGCGCATCGAGTACCACTTCGACCCGCAGAGCGGATGGGATGCCGAACGCAACGAGGTCGTGGTGGAACCCGGCCGCGTCGAGGACCGCACTCTGCAGCTCGACCCGACCCACCACATCGGGTTCCTGAGCGTCGACGTGCGCAGTGACCGTCTCGACCCGCTCGAGGTGGCCTCGGCGGAGGTCGTGCTGACCCACGTGACCGGCACCGGCTGGACGTCCACGCGTCACTTCGAGGTCCGCCCCGGCGGCGAGACCCAGGCCTGGCGAGTGCGCACCGACCGCCGCAGCGACATCGCCTACAGCGTGCAGACGACGTACCATCTGGTCGACGGCGGCACCATCGTCGCACCCGCGAGGGACGCGACAGCCACCGCCGTCGTGGTCGGCTCACCGTTCGCCGACCACCTCGTGCGGCGAATCGACTTCGCCGTCCCGGCGGGCCGATTCGCCCAGGTCGTGATCGATCTGTCCTACGATGACGGCTCGTACCGCGCGACGCGCCGGCTGGAGCTCGACGGCGCCGGCCTCTCCCCCGCCCGCATGCAGGTGGGGATCGTGGACCCCGCCCGCCGTGACACGACGACCCAGGCGACCCTGCTCGGCGCCGACGGCGAGGTCGTCCGCGGGGCCCCGGCCAGGGGGCCCGGCGAGTTCCTCACGGTCGCCGAGGACGGGAGCATCACGGGGGCGTGACATGGCAGCGCAGACCCTGGAGACGACGGCCGGCGAGACGCGCGTCGCCGGCCTGCTGGAGCGCATCGGGGGCGTGCGGCCGCTGCACGCCGAGCGCGCCCGCGCCGAGCTCGACATCTCCCTCGGCGGCCTGCGACGCTCGGCGACGGGCGCCCTGGCGTGGGAATCGAGCTGTCTGACCCCTGATCGGCATCCGGTGGAGTTCGCCGTGACGTCGGCGACCGACGAGGTGCGCACCGTCGTCGATGTCGTCCCGCCTGAGGCCGATCGGCGCGGCGCGGTCGACGAGGCCGTGCGGATCGCCGCGCTGTTCGGCTCCACCGGCCTGCCGGCGGGTGTCGCCGAGCTGCTGCACCGCCACCAGCGCGGCTTCACCCCGCGCTTCGGCGCGTGGCTCGGCAGCCGTCACACCGCCGCGGCGACGAGGCACAAGCTGTACGTCGAGGTAGACCCCGCCGCCGAGCGAGGCGCGCGGTTGGCCGCCGCGGTCGCGCCACAGGCGTGGCATGTGCTCGCCGGGACGGGTCCCGTCCGCCTGATCGGGCTGGCGCTTGACGGGTCGGACGCCGTCGAACTGTACGTTCGCCCGCCCTACACGGATACCGCTTTGCTGCAGACGCTTGCGGGCCGGGCCGGCCTGACTCGCCTCGCCTCCGCGCTCGCGGCGGCGACCGTCGGGACTGACGACGCCGCCGCCGGCCGCAACCATGCTGTGAGCGTCGCGACCGCCGGTCCGTCGGTCGTCGCCGTCGCCGCCTTCACTTTCGCCCACCAGCGGTTCCGGCGCGATCACCGGGTCCGGGATGCCGTGCTCGCCCGCGCCCGCGTTGAGCGCTGGCCATCGGCGGAGCTGTACGCGGCGGCGTCGCTGCCGCTGGCCCATCCGGCGCCGTTGCGCCGCCCTTTGCATACCGCGCTGTCGGAGGTCGCCCTGGCCGGGGCGCCGACGATAGTGCACCACGTCGGGATGGCGCCGCCTCCCGAGAGCCGGAGGGGTCCGGCATCCGCCACGACAGATCGAGGAGAGGGACGATGAAACAGATCACACTCGAGAACCTGCACTGCACGAAGACCGAGGACTGGACCGGCGCCGACGAGTGCCGGCTGGAGGTGTACAACGACGGCGAGCTGCACTTCGCCTACCGGCGTGACCTCGACAACGGGCAGGACTGGGCGCTGAACGCAGCCCTGCTGTTCTCCAGCAGCTGCACGCTGCGGCTGTTCGACGAGGACGGCGACTTCCCGGGCGACGACGACGACGCCTTGGGCATCGTGGCGATCGGTCCGGTCGACACGCAGCACGCAACCGCGACGTTCCGGCAGGACGACGCCGACTACACACTGACCTACAGCGTCATCGACCGCTCCGACATCACCGCGAGCGACCTCGCGACGTTCGCCATCGACCAGTTCGAGGCATCCGCCGCGCCCTCGATGTGGCCCGGACTGAACAAGGCCGACATCATCCAGGACCTGCGCGACCGGCGGTGGAACCCGACGCACATCAACCAGGTCAACTCCAACTTCTGCGGTCCGACGTCGATCGTGTTCGAGCTGGCGCGCACCCAGCCGCGCCGGTATGTCGACCTGTGCCGGCAGCTGTTCGAGACCGGAGGGTTCTGGTCGCGCACTCACCGCGTGGACGCGCCGGACGGTCTGCGCTCCACGCACGCCGGGCAGAACATGCGCCCCGCCGATTGGATGCTCATCGCGACGATGCGCAACAGCGAGAACGCCGTGTTCGGGGTGTCGCCGAGCTCCACGGGCGTCACGAGCATGATCGAGGGGATGACCACACCGTGGGAGATGGAGGGCTGGACCAGCGAACTGTTGCTGAAGGACAACGTGTCCAACAGCACCACCTTCGTGTGGGGCGAGTTCGACGCGATCCGTTATGCGCACCAGGTGTGGGCGGGTGGCGGCAGCGCGTTCGTCATGATCCACTCCGACATGTTCTCGGCGCCGTCCGGGATCGTGCCGCCATGGCCCGACCACTGGGTGGTGTACGCCGGCGGTCTCGACGAGAGCGGCGGGCGCATCCGGTTCAGCGTGTACTCGTGGGGGAACATCTACCCGCTGGATCTGACGCTCGACCACTTCGAGAACTGCATGTTCGGCATCGTGACCGGATTCTGAGGATCATCCGGTCGGCTGCGCGTCGATCGCCGCCAGGCGTTCGTCGATCTGCGCTCTGGTCCGCTCCGGGAGGAGGCAGCCGGCCATGGCGGGGTCTGCTCGATCCGGTGGAGGGACCAGCAGTCCGACGATGCTGCCGACCGGCAGGGTCGTGCCGGCGGCCGGCGCCTGTCCCTGCACCGGCGGGTTGCAGTCGCTGACGACTCCGAGGTCGGGGTCGGCGAGCACCTCGCCCACCAGCCCCTTCTCGGTGAGGATGCTGAGCGCGTCGTTCATCGGCACGCCGGCGAGGTTATCGACCATCGCCGGTCCCTCCGGCGGCGACGGCGGTTCCGGCGCCATCGGGCGGTAGTCGCGCGGGGCGCGCCGGAGGTGGCGGTCGATCGTGGCGCGGATGTCGCCACTGGGAGAGAGCACGGGGTTCTCGGCGTCCACCGGTGCGATGCCGTAAGAGGCGAGCAGCTCGACGGTCTCCCGCACGACGAACGTGATGATCTCCGGGTCGTCCTGTTCGTCCACGTCGGTCACCGCGACGGCCACCCTCGGCACCACGCTTCCGGCGAGGCCGGCGACGGCCTCCCGCGTCGGCGGCAACGGGCCGTCGACGCCGCTCACGACGACGAGCACCAGGTCGGTGGTCGACGTGACGCCCTCCCCTGCGTCGGCCACGTTGTAGCCGAGGTCCTCCAAGTCGAGACCGAGGTCCTCCATCGCGAAGCCGCGCATGCCGATGAGCAGCAGCTCCGCAGGGTCTGCTGAGGTCGGTTCCGGCGATGGCGCGGGCGCAGCGGTGGTGCATCCGCCGAGCCCTGCCGCCAGCGCCAGGGCGAGTGCGGCGACAAGGGCGCGGGTCGGAGTCCTGCGGGCGGCGCGCGACGACAGGTTCATGGGTCACTCCCCGGTGAGCCAGGCGAGAAGGCGCTCGGAGGTCGCTGCCTTCTCGAAGTAGTTGCTGTGGTGCACGCCGGTGGCGCCCGCGAAGGAATGCACGCGGTCGCCGGCGAGCGGGAAGACCGGGTCGGCGCTCCCCTCGGAGACCCCGAGCGTCGGCACCACCAGGTCGTTCGCGGCGCCGCCGAAGACGCGATCGACGACGGCATCCTTCGCGGTGTCGCGCACCATCGCCCAGAAGGGGCCGGACCGGTCGGGCCGGTAGTCCGCCGCGATGGAGTAGTACTCCGCGCGGGGGCGGCGGCCAGCGTTGATGCGCTCGATGAACGCGCCTTGCGGGGCCATCGACGTCAGCCCCGGAAGTCCGTTCAGCGCGGCGTGGCCCACCATCTTCACCACGGTCAGGATCGCCTCGAGAACACCCGCGACGATCTCGGCCGGCCCTGGTGGCGCCATGTTCAGCAGAGTGGTGCACCGATCGAGGAAGGCGATCATGTGGTCGGCGTCGGCGAGCGCGGTGCCGTGGTTGGGCGCGGCGACGAAGACGGCCTTCTCGACGTGCAGGCCGGGCACGCCGGCATCCGCGAGCTCGCCGGCGAGCACCCGCGTGACCAGCCCGCCCCGGCTGTGCGAGACGACATCGACCTCCAGGTCGATCCCGTGCGGGATCCGGGCGGCGAGCTCGGCCGCGTTCTGCTGCGGTGTGTGCGACAGGGTGAAGTGGTCGAACGCGAGCAGGCGGCCCTGGTAGCGGCGGTGCAGCTCCTGCATCGTCTGGTCGGGCAGCTGGTGGAAGGCGGCGTGCGAGCGCGAGAACGTCCCGTGCACGAACAGCAGAGCGCGCCCCCTCCCGAGGCGGTTCCAGTCCGTTTCGCCGAGCGGGACGGATGCCGGGCGGCGGAACGAGTCCGGCAGGAAGGAGCGCACCAGGTAGGGGCGGCGCGCGCTCTCCCACCGGTTCGCGAAGTGCTCGGTGACCGGCCCGAGGACGGCATCCACCACGGGGTAGACGAGCACCTTGAGCAGCTTGCGTCCGAGCGCGCCGAACAGGCCGCGCTCGCCCGCCTCGGCCGGCGGGACGGGTGTCGACTGCCGGATGACGAAGCGCTTGACGCCGCCCGCTCCGCGCGTGCTCGGCGGTTCGACGGCGTGGTCGGCCGACTCGGGGAAGCTCCACGACACCGCGCCCGCTTCGTCGAGCACCACGACGACCTGCCCGACCTCCGGGCCGAGATCGGGCGTCTCCAGGACGAACGCGTCCTCGCCGGCGGCCGTGCGCGTCTGCGGGGCGGACGGCGGAGGCGGCACCTCACGGACGTCGAGGTCGAAGTTCATGATCTCTGCGAAGCCGCTCAGCCCGAACGCCAGGTCGAGCGCCTGCGTCGCCTGCTCCGGCCCGCGGTCGGCGGCTCCCGGCGGGCGCGGCGGGCGTGCTGTGACGGTGCCCACCAGGCCGGGAGCCGTGATGCGGTAGCCGGGCGCCACATCTACGCCGGTGCCGGTGCCATCGAGGGGGATCATCCGGTGCCTCCGTTTCCTCTCGCGCTCAGGCGGCCCTGGCCAGCACCAGGTTCGGGTGGCCGTAGTACACGTACGCGAGGTGCGTGGGCTGCGGCGTGGGCGCGGCGGGGTCGAACAGGGCGCGACGCCGCCGCAGCACCTCCGCGACGGGCACCCGGTCGTCGAGCGCCGCGCGGTAGAACCCGAGCGCGGTGTCCTTGGCGATCTGGTCGTCGATGTTCCACAGCGGCGCGACGAAGCCGCTCGCACCGGTGCGCAGGAACGCGGTGGCGAGTCCGCCGGCGTCGTCGAGGAGCTCGGTGGTCTGGCCGACCTGGCAGGCGTTGATGAAGACGAAGCTGCCGCGCAGCCGACTGCCGGCGACGTAGAGCGCGTCGAGGCGGGCATGCCCCTCGTTCAACACGATCCCGTTGAAGCGGGGGTTCGGGTCGATCTGCCCGTGGCACGCGAAGTGCACGATGTCGGGGACGACCGGCGCGCCGTCGCGGACCAGGGTGCCGTCGAAAAGCGCGTCGATCTCGCCCAGGGTGGCGACGAGACGGACGGCGCGGTACAGAGCCGCGAGTTCGTCGCCCTCCTCCATCGCCTTCGGCAGTGCGCGCTGACCGCTGGTGGCCAGGTAGTCGCCGATGACGAGGGTCATCACCCGCACGTCCAGCGACTCCGGCGGCGGCAGCGGCGGGAACAGCAGTCCGCCGGCACCTCGGGGCCGCGGGGCGTTCCACCGGCTGATGGCGGTCTGCGCGCCGAGCAGGGGCGGCAGCGACGTATCCACCAGTTGCGGGTCGATGTAGTCCTGTTCGGTGGACGCCAGCTCCCACGGGATGTAGGCGTCGGTGCTCACCAGAAGCACGGCCGGCGGGCGCCCCTCCTGCGCGGTCCGCTGCCAGACTGCGGCAAGCACCTGCCACGCCTCGGGCGGCACTTGATCGGCGATCGTCCTGGCGACGCCGAGCACCCGGTTGCCGACCGCGCCGGCGCCTGCGCTCTCGTGGATCAGCCGCACCTGCTGCATCGCGAACGACTTCGCGTTGTGCTGGCGGAACCGGGTGCGCACCGGCCGGTCGGGCACGGGGAGGCCGGCATGCCGGCTGTCGAACTGCCAGTCCAGCTGTGTGCTGTCGTCGTTCTCGGTCACCGTGATGACCAGATCGGGCGGACGCTCGGATTCGAGGACCTGCACGGGGGTGCTGAACCCGGGCACGGGCCCGGGGACCGGGCCGACGAGGGTGGGCGCGACACCGCCCGACGAGACGATGACGGCGTGCCAGGCGCGGCCGCATGGCAGGCCGCCGAACGAGAAGTCGACCTGCAGCAGCGCGGATCCGATGGGGTCCTCGATCGGCTCCGGCGTGAGGGTGAAGGTCACCCGCTCGGATGCCGGGTCCGCGCGCACCACGTGCAGCACGTCCCTGGTGCGCGTTGCCGAGAACCCGGGGGCGGTGATCGAGACGATCAGGTCGAACTCCGCCAGCGCGGTCTCGACGGTCACCGGCCCGCCCGCCGTCCCGGCGGCGGGCCGCGGGGCCAGCCCGACGACGACGTCGAACGGGCGCCCCACGACGACTTGGCCAGGGCTGTCGATGCGCGGGTGGGACGTGAAAGGCGCGGCCGGGTCGTCGATGATCGGGATCGTCTGCGTCGTGGTGTCCACCCGAGGCGCGTCGCCTCCTGGCGCTGGTGGCGTGAACGACGGGGCGGATGCCGGTGGCGGAGAAGCGGCGGGCGGAGAGGCGGCAGGCGGAGGCGCGGTGGGTGGCGGAGGGGCCGCCGGGGCCGGTGGCGGAGGGGCGGATGCCGGTGGCGGAGAGGCGGCAGGCGGAGGCGCGGCGGGCGGCGGGGCGGCCGGCGCAGGCGCGGCCGGCGGCGGAGCCCCGTCCGGCTGGATCAGCGGGTCGGGGACCGGTACGAACCCGGGGACGGGGACGACGCCGGTGATCGGGCCGGGTTCCCGCCGCGGCGGCGGGGACGGCAGGGCGGGCGCCGGAAGGGGGATGGGACCCGTCGGCGGGGGCGCCATGGCCGGAGGCAGGTAGGGGGCAGGCGGCGCGCCGACGCGCTCGTCTCCGACGTCCCCTCGCCCGCCGGCATCCGCGACCAGCAGCCCTTCGACGCCGGCCCCGTCGAGTACGACCGTGATCGCCCCGTCCGCGGCATCCGGTCGACGGGCGATGTCGACGAGCTGCACGGACCGCAGTGCCCTCTGCTGTCGCAGGCCGAGGGCGTCGATCACCGTGGCGTCGCCGTCGCGGGCGGCCAGGCTGCGGATCGATCCCGCGCGCACCGCGTGGAAGAGGGGGCCGTAGTCCGCGCGGCGGCGCACCACGACGTAGGCGTCGTCGGATAGAGCCGCCGTACGGACGGCGGCGTCGGCCATGCGCTGGTGCCCGTCGACGGTCACCGTGGAGACGAACATGGCCCCTGCCCGCCCAGTGCGGGATGAGAGTGCGCGGTGCGCGGATGGACCGGCGACGGTTCGGACGGCGTGCTCATCGGGGCTCCCTCTGCCGGGCATGGGGACCAGTGAAAGAGCGATGTGACGAGCGACAGACGGCGGTGTCCTCATGCGTGCCTGCGCCCATCATCCTCGCTTCCGCCCGGCCGCGCCAGTGCTTTCGCTGGCGGGGCGAGGACGGACGGGGCGGGCGCTGGCGCGCGGCGGTGACGCCTACAGCTCGACGGGCGGATCGGGCTCCGCGTCGGCGAGCTCGGGGTGGCGGGCGAGGTTCACGGTGGCGGCGATCAGACCGCCCCAGACCGTGACCATCGCGACGATCATCATGACGACGGCTGCGGTGGTCATGCGTCCGCTCCCCTCTGTCCGGCCCGCTCCATAGGGACCGCACTGGTCTCCGGATCCGGATCGTACTGCTCCACGTCGAGGAACTCGTCGTAGTCGGGGTCGTCCTTGGCGTGCGACCGGCCTCCCCACGGCAGCAGCGACAGCAGCACCGCGAGGACGATCAGCGCGACGACCATGCCCCAGCCGAAGATGCCGAGGAACCAGCCGGGGTAGTCGCCGTACGGCGCGGAGATCTTGGCGATGAGCTCGCTGATGAACAGGTAGCCGAGCACGACCGGCGCAAGGACGCCGACCAGCAGCATCCAGAACCAGCCGATCTTGAAGCTCGAGCGGCGGTTGAGGTGCTCCTTCAGCATCGGCACGCGGCGCAGCAGCCAGGCGACGACGATCACCGCGACCAGTGCCACCAGCATGATGCCGAACGCGTTGACGAAGGCATCCGTCGTGTCGAGCACGGTCAGGGCGGTCGTCGTCGAGAACAGCGCCATCGAGATGACCGCGATCGGGATCGAGACGACCAGGGTGGTGCGCACCCGGCCCCAGCCCAGCTTGTCCTGCAGGGCGCCGACGACGACCTCCAGCACCGAGATCAGAGAGGTGACCCCGGCGAACACCAGGGCGCCGAAGAACAGGACGCCGATGATCGAGCCGCCCGTCGCCTGCGAGACGATCGTCGGGAAGGCGATGAACGCGAGCCCGATGCCGGACGAGGCCACGCCCGAGACCTCGGTGCCCTGCACCTGCGCCATGAAACCAAGGGCCGCGAACACGCCGATGCCGGCGAGGATCTCGAACCCGGAATTCGCGAAGGCGACGACCAGCCCAGAGCCGGTGAGGTCGGTCTTGCGCTTCAGGTACGACGCGTAGGTCACCATGATGCCGAAGGCGACCGATAGCGAGAAGAAGATGTGCCCGTAGGCGGAGGCCCACACGGCCGGGTTCGCCAGCGCCTCCCAGTTGGGCGTGAAGAACGCGTTCAGACCCTCCAGCGCGCCGGGGAGGAACAGCGACTGCACGACGAGGATCGCGAACATCACGGTGAGCAGCGGCATGAGGATCAGGTTGGCGCGGCCGATGCCGCGCTTCACGCCGAGCGCCATGATGACGATCACGGCGAGCCAGACGAACGCCAGCGGGATGCCCACCTGCGGGACGAACGTGGTGGAGACGCCGGCCTCTGCGACGTCGGCCGACTGCAGGAACTCGCCGAAGAAGAAGTCCTGCTCGTTGCCGGGCCCCCAGGTGAGCTGGGCGGAGAACCAGGTGTACATGGTGGCCCAGGCGATGATCGCGGCGTAGTAGCTGGCGATGACCACGCAGATGAGGACCTGCCACCACCCCAGCGGCTCCGCCGCCCGGTGCATGCGGCGGAACGCCAGCGGCGCGGAGCCGCGGAAGCGGTGGCCGATCGCGTAGTCGAAGAACAGTAGCGGGATGCCGGCGGTCAGCAGCGCGCACAGGTACGGGATGAGGAAGGCGCCACCGCCGCCCTCGTACGCGACGTACGGGAACCGCCAGATGTTCCCGAGCCCGACGGCAGAGCCGATCGCGGAGAGGATGAACACGTTCCGCGAGCCGAACGCCTCGCGCTTCGTTGTGTGCGTTCTAGCGGTGGCCATGGGTGAGAGGTTACCGGAGAGGCCGCGGCGTGCGGGGGTGCACCGCTGGTGCCGGGAGGAACGAGGAAGGGTCCCCGCTACGCGAGAACCCTTCAGACGAATGGCGGAGACGGGGGTATTGGAATTCACCACATCGTTGACAGCTGTTCGCTTGGATCGTGCGCGTGATCGTTGACACCTGAGTCGCGTCATCGCTGACGGTGAACCGAAGAACCTCGTGACCGTCCGGGCTGTCCACGAACAAGGCCTCACCCACGCGGAAGCCGCCGTTCGTTTCGGTGTCACTCGCCAGTGGGTGCATACCCTCGTGCGCCGCTACCAGGCCGAATGGCCGGAAGGAGTCGCGCCGCGCTCTCGCGCCCCGAGAACCCGGCCCGGGACCACCGCTCCCGCGATCCGCGACCGGATCATCGAGTTGCGCCGCGAGCTGATACCGGCGGGCGCGGATGCCGACCCCGAAGAATCCATGACCCCCGCGCCGTCAACGATGACGCGACTCACCAGCACCCCGCCACCGTCAACACCCCGAACCCACAAAAAAGTCCTGAGCAGCGACTCGTTCGTAAACGATGTCGCGACTCAGGACAATGGCGGAGACGGAGGGATTCGAACCCTCGGTCCCCTTAAAGGGGACTCCACCTTAGCAGGGTGGTGCACTAGGCCTGACTATGCGACGTCTCCACGCGCCCGGCCGGAGCTGAACGCGTCATGCCATCATAACCTGTCCGCGCAGACCCACGAACCGCAGGGCGCCCGACCGGCATGGCGCGCCGAGCGCACGGCATCCCGTCCAGTGAACGGCCTTCCGGCGCGGCGATCCGGTGCGCTCAGCGACTTCCCGTGCACTCGGCGGGCGGGTCGGCGGGACAGGGCAACCTGCGCGTCAGCCCCGGACGTTGCCGTTCGAGCAGGTGAGCTGTGCGGCGGAGTTGCCCTTGATGTTGGACGGCAGCTGCGCCACGTCGGGCGCCGGCGTCGCGGAGGTGGTCGGTGCCGGAGTCTCGGTGCCACCGGTCTGCTCCGGAGCCGGGGTCTCCGGCGTCTCCGGGGTGGTCGGCTCCTCCAGCACGACGCCGTCGTTTCCGGTGGTCTCGTGCGTGATCTGCAGCTGCTTGTTCGCCGCGATGGCGTCCCACAGCTCTGCTGCCGCGTCGCGGTCGGGCACCACCCGGTTCGCGTTGGAGGGGTCCTCGACCGAGGGGTACTGGACGAACACGATGTCCTCGAACGGGACGTCCTTGACGGCGAGCGCGATCTGCACGATCTTCATCGGGTCGGCCAGCGACGTGCTGGCCTCGACGTTGTTCAGCCCGGTGTCGGCGAGCTTGAACATCGTGGGCACGTTGCCGAGCACCTCACCGCTGATGAGCTTGCGAACCAGACGGGTCATGTACTGCTGCTGGTTGCCGATGCGGCCCAGGTCGCTGCCGTCGCCGACGCCATGCCGGGTGCGCAGGAACTGCAACGCCTGGAAGCCCTGAATGGTGTGCGTGCCGGCGGCCATGTCCAGGCCGGTGTAGCGGTCCTTGATCGGGTTCGCGAGGCACACCTCGACACCGCCGATCGAGTCGGTGATCTCGATCACGCCGCCGAAGGTGACGGATGCCGCGAACTCGATATCCTCGCCGGTGAGCTCGCTGATCGTGTTGACGACGCAGTTCAGTCCGCCGTCCTGGTAGGCGCTGTTCAACGCCTGCCTGCTCTTCGCCGAGCGGGTGTTGCCGTCCTCGTCGGTGCACTCCGGGATCGGCACCATGAGGTCGCGAGGGAAGCTGACGGCGGTGATGCGGCGCGGCTCCTCCGACACGTGCACCAGCAGGTTCACGTCGTTGAGGGTGCCGTTGGCGTCGGGACCTTTGCAGCGGTCGCCGAACAGGTGCTTGTACTTCTCTTCGCAGGTGTCGACGCCTGTCAGCAGGATGTCGAAACCGCCCTTGTAGGCGCCGATGTCGGGCGGGAGCTCCTTCTGGTTCTCCAGTTCGACCGCGTTCGCGTTCACGGTGCTGGTCCAGCCGCCGACGACGTAGCCGATGACGCCCAGTCCACTGACCAGCACGACGGCCAGCGTGATGCCGATGATCTTCAGAAGCTGCCCGAGCGGGGTCGGCGAGTGCAGCTGGCCGTGGCGCGCGACCGGATGCCGGTGCGTTCTCGACGTGCTCACACGGTGCCTTTCGGATCTAAGCGGAGGGTGTGGGATTCGAACCCACGAGACATCTCTGCCCACTGGTTTTCAAGACCAGCTCCATCGGCCGCTCGGACAACCCTCCTCGTCCGGTTCGCACCGGACGACCAGGGCCGAGTCTATCCGGTTCGGTGACCAGCCCGTTCGGCCGACCACCCATTCTTCCGTGCTCACCTGGGGAGACCCTGGGCGGGGGTCATGATCGGCGTCGACGACGACCGGTCCGCGCCGCTCAGAGCAGAGTGCGCAGGGCCGACGCCAGCCCGCCGTCCTCGACGTGCCCGGTGAGCTCGCCGGCGGCATCCTGCACCTCGTCGGGAGCCTGCCCCATCGCGACCGCCCTGCCGCCGCGCCGCAGCGCCCACCCGAACATGCCGATGTCGTTGCGCCCGTCGCCGGCGACGAACACGCCGTCGCCGTCCAGGCCCAGCTCGGCGCTCACCCGCTCCAGAGCGGTGCCCTTGTCGACGCCCTCCGGAGCGATGTCGAGCCACGCCGTCCACCCGATCGCGTACGTGACCTCGTTGAGTCCGGCCTCGGCGACGAGTCGCTGGAAGTCGGCCTCGTCGTGCTGCGGCGACACCACCACGACACGGGACACCTGCTGGGCGGCGAGCTCCTCGAACGGCACCTCCCGGCCCCCGTCGAGCGTCCAGTCGTCGAGGACCGCGGTGTACAGCCGCTGCCCGGTGCCCAGCTCGACCATGTAGCGCGCCTCGGGGAGCCGTTCGCGCAACATGGTCAGCACGGGAGACGGGTCGAACGTCTCGACGTGCCAGCGCTCCCACTCCCCGTCACGGCGGCGCATCGTCACGGCGCCGTTCGAACAGACAGTGAACTCGCTGGTCAGTCCGAGCAGGTCGACGTACCGCTCGGTGGCGGACCAGCTGCGCCCGGTGGCGAGCAGGACCTCGTGTCCGGCATCCCGCACCTCGGCGACCGCCTCGACGACGCCGGGGCTGAGTGTCTCGTCCTGCAGGATGATCGTGCCGTCGATGTCCAGCCCGACCAGGCGCCGATCCGTCACTTGACGCCCTGCGGCGGTCGCGTCGCCGCCACCGGTTCGATGACCTCGAGCCCGCCGAGGTACGGCCGCAGCACCTCCGGAACGACGACGGAGCCGTCCTCCTGCTGGTGGGTCTCCAGCAGCGCGACGATCCAGCGGGTGGTGGCGAGCGTGCCGTTCAGCGTGGCGACATGCTGCGTCTTCGCCGGGCCCTCCTCACTCTCCGGCCGGTGCCGGATGTCGAGACGACGGGCCTGGAAGGTGGTGCAGTTCGACGTGGAGGTGAGCTCGCGGAACGCCTGCTGCGTCGGCACCCACGCTTCGATGTCGAACTTGCGCGCGGCGCTGGAGCCGAGGTCGCCTGCGGCGACGTCGATCACCCGGTAGGCGAGGCCCAGCGCGGTCAGCATCTCCTCCTGCAGCGCGACGAGCCGCTCGTGCTCCACCTCGGCGTCCTCGACGGTGGTGTAGACGAACATCTCCAGCTTGTTGAACTGGTGCACGCGGATGATGCCGCGGGTGTCCTTGCCGTAAGACCCCGCCTCGCGGCGGTAGCACGTCGACCAGCCGGCGTACCGGAGCGGACCCTCGGACAGGTCGACGATCTCGTCCTTGTGGTACCCGGCGAGGGGCACCTCGCTGGTCCCGACCAGGTACAGGTCGTCATCCTTGTCGAGGTGATACACCTCGTCGGCGTGCTCGCCGAGGAAGCCGGTGCCCTGCATGATCTCCGGACGCACCAGTGTCGGCGTGATCAGCGGCACGAAGCCGTTCTGCAGCGCCTTGTCGAGGGCAAGGTTCATCAAGGCGATCTCGAGGCGCGCACCGATGCCGCGCAGGAAGTAGAACCGCGCCCCCGAGACCTTCGCCCCCCTGGCCATGTCGATGGCGCCGAGCATCTCACCGAGCTCCAGGTGGTCGCGCGGTTCGAAGCCGAACGCGGGGATCTCGCCCACCCGGCGCAGCTCGACGAAGTCCTCTTCGCCACCGGCGGGGACGCCGTCGATCACGACGTTCTCGATGAGTGCGAGAGCGGATGCCGCGGCCTCGGCCGCTTCATTCGCCTCCTGCTGCGCCTGCCGCACGCGCTCGGCGAGTTCCTTGGCCTGCGCGACCAGGCCCGGCTTGTCGTCCTTGGGCGCCTTGGCGACGACCTTGCCGAACGCGTTCTGCTCGGCGCGCAGCTCTTCGAACCGGGTCAGCGCGGCGCGGCGCGATCGGTCCGCCTCGATGGCCGCGTCCACGGTCTCGGGCGCATTGCCGCGCGCGATCTGGGAGCGTCGGACAAGCTCCGGCTCGTCACGGAGAAGGGCGAGATCGATCATTGTGCAAGTCTATCGACGCCCTCCGAACCGCCGGGTCCGGCGGCTTTTCCGCCGTAGAGTGTGGTCATGACGGCATCCGGGCTCGAGGTCGCGCACGCGGCCCTCGTCTACAACCCGGTGAAAGTGGATGCCGCCCGCCTGCGCTCCGCCGTCATCGCGCTGTCCAGGAAGCACGGCTGGGGACGGCCGTGGTTCTACGAGACGACGATCGAGGACCCAGGTCAGCAGGTCACGCGCGACGCGCTGGCATCAGGCGCGGCGGCCGTGCTCGCGGCCGGCGGGGACGGCACCGTGCGAGCCGTGTCGGAATCGATGGCGGGCACCGGTGTGCCGTTCGCAGTGATCCCCGGTGGCACCGGAAACCTGTTCGCCCGCAACCTCGGCCTGCCCCTGGCCGACCCGGAGACCATGATCGAGGCGGTGTTCACCGGTTTCACGCACCCCGTCGACATCGGCTGGGCGGCGCTGACCCGCCCCGACGGCACCGCCAGCGAGCACGCGTTCGTCGTGCTCGCCGGCATGGGGCTGGATGCCGACATGATCGCCAACACGAAGGCCGAGCTGAAGCGGTCGGTCGGGTGGGTGGCGTACATCGACGGCGCCGCGCGCTCGCTGCCCGGCGCGAGACCGTTCCGCATCGTGTACCAGATCGAGGACGGCCGACTGCACTCCGCCAAGGTGCAGAGCGTGCTCTTCGGCAACTGCGGCGCGCTGCCGGCCGGCATCTCGCTGATGCCCGACGCCTCGCTGGATGACGGGAAGATGGACATCGCGGTCATCCAGCCGACCGGTCCGCTGGGCTGGCTCGGCATCTGGCGCAAGATCTGGTGGGACAATTCGGTGCTCCGGCGCACCAGGGCGGGGCGGCGAGTGCTGGAGCGCCGCGGCAAGGACGCGTCGATCCGCTACCTGAGCGGGCGCTCGGCCGAGGCGGCGATGGTCGCGCCGACCTCGATCGAACTGGACGGAGACGAGCTGGGCCTGGCGGTGCGGATGGCGTGCCGCATCCAGCAGGGCGGCCTCACCATCGTGCTTCCCGCCGGACACGACGTCTCGCGCTTCTAGCCGCCGCCCGGTCTCCCGGGCCTGCTTCTGCCGCTGGAGGGGCTACCTGACGGGAACCTCGGTCTGGGCGTCGCCGTCGCGGACGGTCAGCGTGAACGGGGCGTCGTCTTCGGGCTCGGAGGGCAGGACGATCACCGTCGTGCGCGGCGCCATGTCCGCCGTGCACACCCCGTCGAACGGTGCGAACGTCACCGTGGCGCCGGCAGCGCTCTGCACCACTTCCTCTACGACCGGCCGGCAGGAACCCGACCCCCAGGTCAGCAGCACAAGGCCCTGGTCGTCGAACCACCCGGCCGACGCCTTGCCAGTGAGCACGCCGCTGTCGCCGTCCGGCGCGGCCGGCAGCGCCTCCAGCTCCGCGTCGCCCGAGACGTCCCCGTAGCGGACACGCACCCGCACGTCGCGGGTCGGGTCCACGCCCTGCGGCAGCGCGGCGAACGAGGCCCGAGGGGCGAAGTCCATGGTGCACACGGCATCCGCCGGCCGGTCCTGCAACGTCACGGTCACCGTCTGACCATCGGCCACGGTCTCCGCCGCGTGCGGTACGCAGCCCGACGAGCCCCAGGTGACCACGGCGAAGCCGCGGCCGTCGTCGAGCCAGGCGGCCTCGACGTCGCCGGGTTCGGGCTCCTCGTCCCGGCCGTCGCCGGGCTGTCCGGCATCCGCTCCGGCGCTGCTGGTGGGGGCCGGAGAGTCACCGGGCGCCGAGGTGCAGCCCGCGATGAGCAGGGTGAGTGCGCCGAGAGCGAGCGCGGAGCGCAGAAGTCGGGAGGCCATACCGTGATGGTGTCACGTGGCCTCGGATCGTCTCAAAGCCCTACTGCAGCGCCGAGGTGAGCCGGGCGAGGTTGTCGAGCACCGTGGAGCGCAGCGGCTGCTGCATCCACTCATCGAGGGTGAGCTCACGGCTGAGCGAGCGGTAGGCGTCCTCGACGGTGCGCACCTCGCGCACGAACTCCTCGCCGCGGACGAGCATGGAGATCTCCATGTTCAGACCGAACGAGCGCATGTCCATGTTGCTCGACCCGATGACGGCGACTTCGTCGTCGATGGTGACGCTCTTGGTGTGCAGGATGTACGGCTTCGGGTACATCCAGATGCGTATACCGGCGCGCAGCAGCGCCTCGTAGTAGCTGCGCTGTGCGTGGTACACGATGGCTTGGTCACCCTCCTCCGACACGAACAGCTCGACCTGCACGCCGCGGTCGACCGCCGCGGTGACCGCGAGCAGCAGCGCCTCGTCGGGGACGAAGTACGGGCTGACGATCATGATCTTCGACTTGGCCGCGTACAGCAGGCTGAGGAACAGGCGCAGGTTGTTCTCGACCTCGAAACCGGGCCCGGACGGCACGATCTGGCAGTCCAGGTCGCCGCCGCCCGGCTGCACGCGAGTGATGTCGATCCCGTCCGGCACCCGGTCGGTCTCGGCGTAGTAGTCGCTGAGGAACACCGCGTTGATGCTCGCAACGACCGGCCCGTCCACGCGCACCATCAGGTCGACCCAGTGCAGTCCACGGCGGATGTTCTTGGGCAGGTTGTACGACGAGTCGGTGACGTTCTGCGATCCGAGGAAGCCGACTTTGCCGTCGACGACGAGCAGCTTGCGGTGGTTGCGCAGGTCGGGACGCTGAATGCGACCGCGCAGCGGCTGCACGGGCAGCATGAGGTGCCAGTCGGCCCCCATTCGCTCCAGCCGCCGGATGGTCTGCCGGTACTTCGGCTTCCAGCGGTTCGCCCAGTAGTCCAGCAGCACCCGCACCGGGATGCCGCGGGCCGCGGTCTCCTCGAGGGCGCGGAAGAAGTCGTCGGTCGAGGCGTCGGCCTGCAGGATGTAGAACTCCACGTGCACGTACTCGCGAGCCTCGCGGATCGCGGCGGCCATGGTGTCCAACGAGGTCTGGTAGTCGGCGATCAGGTGCGCGCCGTTGTCACCGGCCAGTGGCAGCGCGCCCATCCGCTGGTTCATCGCCACCAGCGGCGGGAACCACTCCGGCGCGTCCGGCCGCAGCGTGCCGAAGTGCAGGTGGCTGGCGGTGTCGGCGATGTACTCGTTGATCTGCGTCTGCTTGCGGCGCCGGGCGCGCGGCAACCGGGGGTTACCGATCAGCAGGAAGATCAGCACCCCCAGCACGGGGATGAAGAAGATCGCCAGCAGCCACGCCATCGCGGACGTGGGACGGCGGTTGCGGGGGATGACGATGACGGCGACCACACGGACCGTGATGTCGATGACGACGTACCCGACGACGACCCACCACGGCCAGCTCGAGATGTCGAACACCCGCCACGCCCCTTCTCCCCCGCGCCGTGAGGCGCCTGGGTTCAGCGTAACCCGATGCGTCGACGCTCAGGACGAGCGCGGGTCAGGAGGCGCGGGGCGGCAGTCCGCGCGCGGCGCGCTCCTCCGCCTCGATGCGGGCATGCACCTTGCGCTCAGTGCTGTCCGAGCGCAGGATGCCGCGCAGCACGAAGAAGAACACGGTCGCCACGACCGCCGTCGGCAGAATCGACCACAGCGCCGCGACCCAGAAGCTCTCCACCCCTCCATGCTACGCGCTCGGGCAGTGCGGAAGGCCGGAGGGCTCGGCTCGAGCGGACGGCAGGAGCGCTCCGCTCGATCGTCGGGCGTCGCCTCCATTCGTCCTGCACATTCCGGGTTCGCCGCCGATCCGTGCACATCGGGTTGTTCGGCCCTCGCGGACGGCATCCGATCGAGCACACTCCCCGCATGAGCACGATCCTGAAAGCCTCCGATTCCGCCGAGCTCCTCGGCATCGTCCCGACCCTGGCGGGGTTCACACCCCGGCAGAGCCTCGTCCTGCTGCCGTTCCATGGCAAGCGCACCTACGGCGCGATGCGCCTCGACCTCCCGGCCGACGATGTCGACCCGGAAGAGTACGCCGACACCGTGCTCACGCTGCTCACCCGTGTCGTCGGCATCGATGCCGTCGCCGCCGTGGTGTACACCGATGAGTCCGCGCAACGCATTCCCGACGGCCTGCTGCTGCCCCGGCTGGGCCTGATCGAGACCGTGCTGGCAGTCTGCCACGATGCCGGCCTGCGCGTGCTCGAGGGACTGTGCGTCACGCCGGAGGGCTGGGGCGACTACCTCATCGACGACCCGGTGATCTCGCCGATGTCCGGCATCCCCTGGCCGGCGCCGGTGCCGGGCGCCGGCGACGTCAGCGGCGACCAGTGGGCGGGCACCGAACTGCCGCCGGGGGATCTCGCCGACCGCGAGCGGGTGGGGCGGGCGCTGTGCGACCTGGAGAAGGTCCTGGAACGGCATCGCCGCGGCGTGGCCGCGCCCGCCGCCGACGAGCACCCGCAGGCCATCGACGCGGCCGAGCTCCTGCTCGACAACCTGCCGGGGTTCGCGGAGGCGCTGCTCGAAGCGCCCGACGACGACGATCCGTTCGCCTGCGCCGCACTGCTGTGGTGCCTGACCCGGCCCATGCTGCGGGACGCGATCCTGGTGCAGTGGGCGACCAATCTAGAGTTCGGATGCCGGGCGCTCGACGCGCAGCTGGTGTTCGGCGAGAACGGCGAGGGGGTCCCTGACGCCGTCGGCGAGGTGTTCCTGGGTCGTGGCGTGCGCCCAGATCCTGACCGTCTCGGCTGCGCGTTGCAGCTGGTGCGCCGGGCGCTGTCGCGCGCGCCGCGCGACGCCCGGCCGGGCGCGTTCACGGCCGCGGCGTGGTTGTCCTGGGCGCTGGGCCGGTCGACGCACGCGGGCCACTACGTGGAGCAGGCGCTAGCGATCGACCCTCAGCACCGCATGGCGGCGCTGATCGGCACCCTGCTGTCGGCGGCGATCCTGCCTGAGTGGACGCTGCGGCGGGGGCCGGCCGCCACATGACCAGCCGGAGCCCTGCTGCGTTCCGGCCGGTCTGCCTGCCGTCGCCGACCGGCTACTTGACCAGCGGGAACAGGATCGTCTCGCGGATGCCGAGGCCGGTGATCGCCATGAGCAGACGGTCGATGCCCATGCCCATGCCGCCCGACGGCGGCATCCCGTGCTCCAGCGCGCGCAGGAACTCCTCGTCGACGCGCATCGCCTCGACGTCGCCCTTCGCGGCGAGCTTCGCCTGCTCGACGAACCGCTCGCGCTGGATGACCGGGTCGACGAGCTCGGAGTACCCGGTGGCGAGCTCGAAACCGCGCACGTACAGGTCCCACTTCTCCACCACCCCGTCGATGGAGCGGTGGTCGCGCACCAGCGGGGACGTGTCGACCGGGAAGTCCATCACGAACGTGGGGCGCACCAGGTCGCCCTTCACGAAGTGCTCCCACAGTTCCTCGACGAGCTTGCCGTGCGTCGCGTGCGGCGGCACCTCCACGCCGTTCGCCTCGGCGAACGCGATGAGGTCCTCCACGGCATCCTGCGGCGTGACGGTGCGTCCGGACGCCTCGGACAGCGAGTCGTACATCGAGATGCGGTCCCATTCCCCGCCGAGGTCGTACTCGGTGCCGTCGGCCCAGGTGACCGTGGTGGAGCCGGCGACGGCGATCGCCGCGTTCTGCACCAGCTCCTGGGTCAGTTCCGCCATCTGGTGGTAGTCGCCGTACGCCTGGTAGGCCTCGAGCATCGCGAACTCGGGGCTGTGCGTGGAGTCGGCGCCCTCGTTGCGGAAGTTGCGGTTGATCTCGAACACCCGCTCGATGCCGCCCACCACGGCGCGCTTCAGGTACAGCTCGGGCGCGATGCGCAGGTACAGCTCGGTGTCGAACGCATTCGAGTGGGTGATGAACGGGCGTGCCGACGCCCCGCCGTGCTGCACCTGCAGCATCGGGGTCTCCACCTCGAGGTAGTCGTGCGCGGTGAACGTCGCGCGCAGGCTGGCGTTCACGGCCGCGCGGGCGCGCACCGTGGTGCGGGCCTGCTCGCGCACGATCAGGTCGAGGAAGCGGCTGCGCACGCGCGTCTCCTCGCTCAGCTCGGCGTACACGTTCGGCAGCGGCAGGATCGCCTTCGCGGCGATCCGCCAGTCGTCGGCCATGATCGACAACTCGCCGCGGCGGCTGGAGATCACCTCGCCGTGCACGAACACGTGGTCGCCGAGGTCGACGAGCTCCTTCCACGCGGCGAGGGACTCCTCACCGACGTTGGCCAGCGACACCATCGCCTGGATGCGCGAACCGTCGCCGGCCTGCAGGGTGGCGAAGCACAGCTTGCCGGTGTTGCGGCTGAACACCACCCGCCCGGCGACACCGACGATCTCGCCGGTCTCCGCGCCCGCTTCGAGGTCGCCGTACTTCTCCCGCAGCGCGGGGATGCCGTGGGTGACCGGCACACCGACCGGGAACGCGCCGCCACCGGCATCCGTCCTGGTCGCGATGAGCTTCTCGCGCTTCGCCAGCCGCACCGCCTTCTGCTCGAAGACGTCCTCCTCGGCGGAGGCGGAGGGCGTCGAAGGGTCGGCGGGGGCGGCGGTCTGCGCAGGCGCGTCAGTCATGAGTGGGGGCTCCTCGGAAGTCCCGTCCAGTCTACCGACCGCCGCTCCCACGCCTGCGGCCGGTCACGGGGCGGCCAGGGCCTCGGTCGGCGAGAGGCGGGCGGCGCGCGCGGCCGGGTATAGGCCGGCGACGATACCCACCAGCACGGTGGCGGCCAGGCCCCCGGCCGACGCCCACCACGGCACGAAGGTGGGCCACGTCTGCAGCAGCGCATACCCCGTGGTGGCCGCGACGCCGATCACGACACCGGCCGCCCCGCCGACGAGCGCGAGCAGCGACGACTCGGTCAGGAACTGCGCGCGGATGTGCCCGCGGGTGGCTCCCAACGCCCGGCGCAGACCGATCTCGGCGCGCCGCTCGATCACCGAGATCACCATCGTGTTCGCGACTCCGACGCCGCCGACGAGCAGGGCGACAGCACCGAGCCCGACGAGCAGGCCGGTGAACGCCTGATCCGCCGCGGCGCTCGCGGCGAGAGCATCGGACGGCCGGGAGACCTGCACCTCGTTGGGCGCCTCCGGGTTCGCGGTCGCCGCGAGCACGGCCTGCACGTCGGTCACCGACGACTCGTCGGAGCGGGTGTACACGGTCGTGGCGTGCCCGTCGAAGCCGAGCAGCTGGGCGGCGATCTCCTTCCCGATCAGCGCCGAGGTGTCCAGCTCGGGGGCGAGCGCGATCGGGTTCAGGATGCCGCCGACCGTGAACCACTCTCCGCCGATGCGCACCTGGATGTCCGCGCCCGCCTGCTCGATCCCGAGCAGGCGGGCCGTGGTGGCGCCGAGCACGACGACCGGATAGCGGGCGGTCGCGGCGTTCAGCCAGCGCCCCTCGTCCATCGTCGCCCCGATCGTCTCCAGCAGGTCGAGGTCTGCCGCACTCGTGCGGATGCCGCCGGACGCCTGCTCCGGGATGAGGTCGCTGCGGTACACCTTCGCGTCGACCGTGCCGATCGCGGACACCGCCGTGACCGGCCCGATCCGTGCGATCATCTCGGTCGCCTCCTCCGGCAGCACCGCGTCGCCGCCGAACAGGTCGTCGCCGGGGCTGACCGTGAGCAGGTCGGTGCCGAGCCGGTCGAGCTGACGGTCCAGCTCGGCGCGCCCCGAGGTGGAGATGCCCACCACCGCGATCATCGCGGCGATCCCGATCGCGATGCCCAGAGCCGACAGGACGACCCTGGTGGGGCGGGTGCGCAGCCCCGCCCCACCGACCCGGAGGATGTCGCGCAGCCCGAGCCGCGCCGGCACCAGCTTCTCGTTCATTCGATGACCTTCCCGTCCTTGAGCCGGATGCGCCCCGGCGCCCGCGCGGCGATGTCGGCGTCGTGTGTGATGACGACGAGGGTGGTGCCCTCGGCGTGCAGCCCGGCCAGCAGCGCCATCACGCCCGCCCCCGATTTGGAGTCGAGGTTGCCGGTGGGCTCGTCGGCCAGCAGCAGCGAGGGCCGGGTGGCGATGGCCCGGGCGATCGCGACCCGCTGCCGCTCCCCGCCGGAGAGCTCGTGCGGCCGGTGGCGCACCCGGTGTCCGAGCCCGACCCGTTCGAGGGCCGCAGTGGCGCGGCGTCGGCGCTCGGCGAGTGGGATGCCCTGATACAGCATCCCCTCGGCGACGTTGTCGACCGCCGGCATGCCGGGTGAGAGGTGGAACTGCTGAAAGATGAAGCCGACGTGCCGGGCGCGCAGCGCCGCCAGGGCGCGGTCGTCGAGCCGGGCGACGTCGTGCCCGTGGATGCGGATCTTGCCGGTGCTGGGCCGGTCGAGGGTGCCGATCAGCTGCAGCAGCGTGGACTTGCCCGACCCGGACGGGCCGACGATGGCGACGAACTCGCCGTCCGCGATGGTGAGCGTGGCCGCGTGCAGGGCGGTGAGCCCCGCATAGTCCTTGCTCACGCCGTCCAGCTCGACCGCGAGGCTCGCGCCGTCGCGTCCGGCATCCGTCACCGCGCTCATTCCGGCACCACCACCCGGTCGCCCTCGGCGATGTCCTCGCCGCTGATCTCGACCAGTCCGCCGGCGAAGAGCCCGGTGTCCACCGCGACCAGGCGGGTCTTCTCGCCGTCGACGGCCTCCACCGCGTAGCCGCCTTCGGTGAGGGCGAGCAGCGCGGTGACGGGCACGACGAGCACCCCTTCGCGACGGTCAGCCTCGAAGGTCGCCTTGGCGGAGGACGAGGGCAGTGCGGCGACGGCGGCCTGGTCGTCCGGCGTGATCGTAACGCGGAGCACCGTCTTCTCCTCGCCCTCGACATCGCCGTCCACGACCGTGGGCTGCGTGCCGGTGATCGTGCCCGTGAACGAGGTGCCGTCCGGCACGGTCACCGAGACCGCGGCCCCCGCCACGGCGAACCGGCTGTCGCCGAGGTCCAGGTCGACGGTGACGACGCGGGTGCTGCCGGCCACCACCACGAGGTCGCCGGCGTCGTCGCCCACGCGGGCCTCGTGCGCCGTGACGACGACGGGGCCGGCGGCGTAGTGCACCCGGGCCGGATCGACGGTGCCGGTCTGCTCGAGGCCCAGGCTCTTCTGCCACTTCTTCACCGCCGCAGCGGTGTTCCTGGTGTACTCCTCGTCCACGTCGAAGCCGGTGTACCCGAGCGCCGCGAGGTTCTCCTCGAACTGCTTCACGTCGGCGCCGGTCATGCCGGACTCCAGCGTCCGGTACGCGGGCAGGCCGCCGATGAGCAGCACGGTGGGCTGCTCGTCCACGCGATAGAGCTGCCCGCCGCGATCGACGGTGCTGCCGACGGCGGCGAGCCAAGTGACCCGTCCGCCGCCGGCCCGCAGCGTCGTCTCCTCGGCGTAACCGAGCCGTCCGCGCTCCTCGGTGCTGGCGACGAGGTCCTGCCGGGTGACCTCGGCGGTCGCCGGCGGCGGATCGTCGGCCTCGTCGTCGGCGGAGGCGAACCCGAACCCGGCGGCCGCGGCGATGGTGAGCGCGATGCCGCCGGCGCCCAGCAACGCCAGCGCGGCGAACAGGATCCGGCGCGATGTGCTCATGCCGTCACCCCCGCGGACTCCTTGGGCGCCCCGCCGGACGGCGCGCTCTCCGGCCCGTCCTCCGACGTTCCGGGCGCCGAGGGTGCACCGGGCAGCACCGGCATCTCGTCGCGGCACTTCTCCTGCGCCGCCTGGGCCTCCTCCGACATCGGATCGAATCCGGAGTCGCCGTCGATCTCGAAGCCGCCGCCCGGACCCGGGTCGGGGAACTCCTCGACCCCGTTGCGGCGCATGCACTCGGCGAACGCGCGCATCTTGGCCTGAGCCTCCGGGTCGAGCTTCGGCGGCTCTCCCCCGTTCGGCATGAACTCCTTGCAGGCCTGCATGGCCTCCTCCATCTCCTCGCGGTCCACGCCCTCCGGGATGGTGACCGCGAAGGCGCCCTCGCTGACGTCCGGATCCTCGATGTCGATGCCGTGATCACGCATGCACTCGGCGAACTTCGCGCCGTCGCCGCCCTGGCCGCGGGCATCCGGCTCGCTGGTCGCGGGAGCGTCGTCGTCGAGGCTCGCGACCTTCTCGCCCTCCGCCGCGCATCCGGTGAGCATGAGCGCGGCGATCGCCAGCGCGCCCATCCCGCCGCGGATCGTCCTCGTGCGGGCGACGATCCTTTCGGCCGTTTTCGTGTGGACCATGGTGTCCTCCTTCCGGTCTGGTCCTCCCACGTCATCAGGCGCCGCGTTGCCCTGGCGTCACCGAAATCGGTAACGCGGAAGCAACGCCGAAGCGGCGAGAATCGGAGCATGCGGATCTTGATCGCGGAGGACGAGCGGATGCTGGCCGATGCGGTCGCCACCCGGCTGCGCGCCGCCGCGCACGCCGTGGACGTCGTCGGCGACGGGGCATCCGCTCTCGAGCACCTCGACGTGAACGACTACGACCTGCTCGTCCTCGACCGCGACCTGCCGATCGTGCACGGCGACGACGTGTGCCGTGCCCTCGCCGCCGAGGACGAGCGGCCGCGGATCCTCATGCTCACCGCCTCCGGGACCGTCGAGGACCGTGTCCGCGGGCTGTCGCTGGGCGCCGACGACTACCTGCCCAAGCCGTTCGCCTTCGCCGAGCTGGAAGCGCGCGTCGCCGCGCTCGGTCGCCGGGCACGCGCGGCCGCGCCGCCGCTGCTCGAGCGCGCCGGCATCCGCGTCGACCCGCACCGACGCGAGGTGGTGCGCGACGGCCGCTACGTGCCGCTGTCGAAGAAGGAGTACGCCGTGCTGATGGAGCTGATCCTCGCCCGCGGCGGGTGGGTGTCGGCCGAGCAGCTGCTGGAGAAGGCGTGGGACGAGAACATCGACCCGTTCACCGGGGTGGTGCGGGTGACGATCCTGAAGCTGCGCCGCAAGCTCGGCGACCCGCCGCTGATCGAGACCCAGCCCGGCGTGGGTTACCGGATCCCATGAAGCGCTTCCGGTTGACGCTGCGCACCCGGCTCACCCTCGTGTACGGGGCGCTGTTCGTCGCCGCGGGGCTCGTCGTGATCGCCCTGACCTGGCTGCTGATGCAGCAGCAGTTCCTCCTCGTCGGCCCCGCGTGGGACAGCGTGGGCCCGATCCCGGCCGAGGAGCGCGCGGAACCGCTGCCGCAGGGCACCGGTGAGCCGGCGGACGTGGTCATCCGTGCGATCAGCGCGACGCAGGATCAGGCGCTCGCCGCCCTCGTCACCTGGGGCGTGATCGCGGTCGCGGTCGTCGGCGCGGTCGCGGTGTGGGTGTGCTGGCTGATGGCGGGACGGATGCTGCGCCCGCTCGCCACCATCACGGCGACGGCGCGGCGGATCGCGGATGCCCCGGACGCCGACCGCCGGATGCACGAGCGCCTCAACCTGACCGGCCCCCACGACGAGGTGCGCGAGCTCGCCGACACGTTCGACGGCATGCTCGCCCGGCTCGACGCCGCCTTCGACGGGCAGCGCCGGTTCATCGCGAACGCGTCGCACGAGCTGCGCACCCCGCTGACCCTGAACCGGACGCTGATCGAAGTGGCATCCGATCAGCCCGGGGCGTCCGCCGAGGTGCGGCTGCTCGGCGCGACCCTGCTCGAGATCAACGCCCGCCACGAGCGCCTGATCGACGGGCTGCTCCTGCTCGCACGCTCCGAGCGCGAGCTGGGCGAGCGCCGGTTCGTCGACCTCGCGGATCTCGTCGAGCACGTCGCGGAGAGCACCGGCGACGCGGACGGCGCGGTGCGGGTCGAGACGGATGCCGCGGAGGCGCCGACGTCCGGAGACCCGGTGCTGTTGGAGCACCTGGTGCGCAACCTGCTGCAGAACGGCGTCCGGCACAACCTGCCGGAGGGCGGCTGGGTGCGGCTGGAGACCCGCACGGCTCCGGACGGACGGGCGATGCTCGTGGTGTCGAACTCAGGACCGGTGGTGCCAGAGTACGAGCTTCCCACCCTGTTCGAGCCGTTCCGCCGGCTGGACGGGGAGCGCACGGCCGGCGCGCCGGGCGTCGGGCTGGGGCTGTCGATCGTGCGCGCGATCGTGCAGGCGCACGGCGGCGAGGTCGCGCTCGCGTCCCGGCCCGAGGGCGGCCTCGTCGTGACGGTGACCCTGCCCGGCGAACGGTATGACCCCGCCGGATAGCCTCGAACGCGGAGGCCCTGGATCTGCACGCCTCCGCGGCTGGGCGCCCGCTGCCGGCGGAGTCAGAGCGCGGGCGGTGGACCGAGCGGATCCGAGGCGTCGCGCAGCGCCCGATCCACGCTCGACGACACCAGCGCCGACAGGTACCCGCCGGGGTTCTCCACACCGATCCCGCGCAGCAGCGACGTCGCCTGGCGGATGATCGACTGCGAGAACTCGGATGCCGTCGCGATCGCCTCCGCGTAGGCGGCGCGGTCCTCCTCCGCGATCACCACCGGCTCGCACCCCATCTCGACGGCGAGCGCCTGCGCGATCGGCAGCACGGCCGCGGGCGCGGTCACACCGGCGAACGCCGCCTGCAGCTGGCGGAGGTCGACGGTGGTGCCGCTGAAGCTGATGGCGGGATGCACGGCCAGCGGGATGGCGCCGCGCTCGGCGGCGGGACGCAGCACATCGGTGCCGTAGGCGGCGTCGACGTGCATGACCAGCTGGCCGATCTGCCAGCCGCCGACCTCGGCGATCCCGCGCACCAGCCCGGGGATCTCGTCGTGCGGCACGGCGATCACCACCAGCTCGCTGCGCCGCACCACCTCGGGCGCGTCGAGCACCGGGACGCCGGGCAGCACCGCGGCCGCGCGGTCGTCGTCGGATCCGCTGGTGATGCCTGTGATGGCATGCCCGGCGCCGGCAAGCGCGGCGCCGATCACCGGGCCGACCTTCCCGGCTCCGATGATGCCGACGCCGAGGCGGCCCGGCGCGGCCATGTCAGGCCCCTCCTGCGGGTGCCACGGGGCGCGGCGGTGCCGGAGCGTCCTCGGCCCAGCGGTGGCCGCGGTCGGTGCTCACCGCCACGGCGGCGGCGTGCGCGACGTCCTTGAGAAGGGCCTGCGCGTCGACCAGATCGAGAGCGCTCAATCGTCCCGCCACCGGCCCGGTGACGGAGTGTGCCTGAACGGATGCCACGCGCTGGGCGCGCGACAGCGGCCCCTGCGATACCGACAACCCCTGCAGCCGGGCGAGCGGGAACACCCCCAGCCGGCGCCACAGCAGGCCGCGGCGCAGCAGCAGTCCGCCGTCGGTCAGCGCGTAACCGTGACGACGCCAGGTGAGCGGATGCCGCCAGGCGGCGCGCGCCGGCACCGTGCGGAACGGGTCGTCCGCGACCGGGCCCTCCACGCCGTGCCGCCACAGCAGCGCCACGTCGTGAGCGGGGATCTCGGGAAGGATCAGCGACAGCACGCGTTCGACGTCCTCGCGGCGCCCGACCGGGAGCACGGTGTTGAACTGCTGCGCGGTGCCGGACTGCTGCTGGGCGGCGGACTTGCCGGACATCCGGTTGATCTTCACCGTCCACCACCCGAACGGCCGCCACAGCAGCGACTGCGACACCTCGACGGCGAAGATCCGCCCCGGGGGCAGCGTCTCGGTGATCGTCGTGAGCAGGCCGAACGTGACCCGCACGCCGTCCGGTGTCGGAGCGATGGCGTAGCGCAGCGACTTGGAGATCTGCGCCCAGGTGATACCGACCGCGGCGAGCAGGAGCGGCACGCCCATGCCGACCGACAGACCCACGAGACCCAGCGCGATGCTGGCGTCGTCCTCGCCGTCGGCCGTCATGCCGAAGTACATCGCCACGAGCGAGACCACGTAGATGGCGCCGAAGAACACCACCCACATGACCGCCGACACCAGCTGCGATCCGATCAGCCGGCCGGTGGGGATCTTGACGACGCTCTCCGGGGCGACGTCGGCGAGGTCGACGCCCTCGATGAGTCCAGTGACGCCGGCGTTGACCGATCCGATCAGCTCGCTGCGGACCGTGCCGGCGGCCGGGGGCGGGGTGGCGCCGACCGGCACCGGCGACAGTCCTGCCGCGACGAGTCGGGCGTTGCGTGCGCCCGACGCCAGACGGAGGATGTCGGCGCGCACCGATTCCGCCCTGCTGGTGGCGAGATACTCCAGGTCGACGTTGGAGTCGGTGCCCGCACCGACCACCTCCACCTTCGCCAGACCGATCAGACGTGCGGGGAAAGGACGGGTCAGGTTCACACCGTGCACGCGGTCCAGCGGCGCGCGCCGGTGCGACCGGAACACGATGCCCTTGCGCACCTCGACGTGCGAGCCGGTGATGCGGAACTGGTGGAACCGCCACACCACCCAGAAGGCGCCGATGAGCAGCAGCAGCAGGACGAGCACCGCGACCAGCGCGACCGCGATCAGGTTGTTGCTGAGCACCCAGTCCACCGGGTCCCCGCCGCCGTACCGCCCGTAGTCGACCTGGTCGGGGGTGAACAGGGCGACGAACCAGCCGAGCACTCGCTCGCGCATGTTCGACACCACGATGCCGGCCACGATCAGCAGCACCAGCCCGCCCTTGAACAGCGGTGTCAGCGGGTGCATGCGGTGCCACTCGCCGTCGGCCAGGCTCGACGCTCCCCCGCCGGGAAGCGCGGTGGGCGCGGGCTGGGCCGCCGGTACCGGGGGCAGGCTCACAGTCCGGTCCGCCGTGTCTCGGCGACCTCGATCAGCACGTCGCGCAGCGCCTCAGCGGCGGGCTGACTGAGACCGGGGATCTGCACACCGGTCGTGGCCGCGGCCGTCACCATCTTCAACTGCGCGACGCCGAAGGCGCGATCCAGCGGACCGTGGGTGATGTCCACCAGCTGCAGGCGCCCGTACGGCACGGCGACCATGCGCTGCCACAGGATGCCGCGGCGGAACACGATGTCGTCGGCGCGCAGCATGTAGCCGATCGCCTTCGCCTGCCGGGGCAGGATCGCGACCGTGAGCAGCGTCAGCAGAATGATGACCCCACCGGGGATCCACGCCCAGGTCTGCTCGAACGCGAACACCGCCACGAGCATGATCGCCGCGACGATCGCCACGAACACCAGGTTCTGCACGAACTGGGATGCCACGTAGCGCGGCGAGATCTGATGCCAGGTGCCGTCGAGGGCGAGCGCGGCGGCGCTGCGCGGGGTGCGCAGCGCCCGGTAGTTGCCCTCGTCGAGCGCCGGCGGCACGGCCGGGGCGGATGCCGGTGGCGAGGGCGGCGCGGGTGCCGGCGGCGCAGAGGGAAGCGGAGCGCCGACGCCGTTCGGGTCACTCGTCGGGGTCGGCTGGCTCTCGGTCATCAGGATCCTTCGGCAGAGTGCAGAACTGTTCGGCGACGAGCGCCGCCCCGACCAGCACGACTGCGCCGATGATCAGGGCGACCATCGCCACTGTCGACCCTACCGGCGCCGGAACCGGACGCGACATGAGGTAGGCGAGCAGCCCGGCGCCGAATCCGCCGACCATCGCGCCGAGCAGGCTCGACGCCCGCGCCAGGGTCACCGCGCGCGTCGCCCGGAACGGGTCGATGCGGGTGCCCTCGCGCACGCTGCGCCGCACCGGCCACGCGAGGCCGAGCGAGACGCCGGCGATCAGCAGCAGCAGCACCGGGAGCAGTCCCGATGGAGTGAAGGTGGCGCGACCGGTGATGGTCGCGAAGTGGTTCAATCCGAAGCCGGCCGCCCCGGCCAGCACCGCGAGCACGAGCAGGACGCCGGGCGAGGTGCGCTTCACGACCGACCCTCCGCCCGCAGCCGGCGGACCAGCTCGTCGACGCGACCGGCGCCCGGCAGCACGGCATCCGGGTCGACGCTCAGCCACGGCTCCAGCACGAACAGCCGCTCGGCGGCGCGCGGGTGCGGCACCATCAGATGCGGGTCGGTGCTGGTGAAGTCGCCGTAGGCGATCAGATCCAGGTCCAGGGTGCGGTCGCCCCAGCGCTCCCGGCGGACGCGGCCGTGCTCCTCCTCGATCGCGTGCAGCATGCCGAGCAGGATGGACGGCGCGAGACGCGTGGTGACCAGCGCCACGGCGTTCAGGTACCGGGGCGCATCCGGGTCGGGGCCGTCGGTGCGCACGGCGACGGTCTCGATCGGCTCCGACATCCGCACCTCGTCGACCAAGGGCAGGCGGCGCAGCCGCTCGACCGCGGCGTTCAGGGTCTCGCCGCGGTCGCCCTCGTTCGAACCGAGCGCGACGACGGCCACCTGCGGCTCCCGACCCGGTCGCGGGTCCGGCGCGGGCGGCATGTGCGTGCGGCGGCGGTCCATCAGGCCCTGCCCCGGCGGACGGTCACCGACACGTCGGCGAAGTCCTGCGCGATCGGCGCGTGCGGCTTGTGCACCGTGACGGTGACGAGCCGCACCCGGTCGTCCTCGAGTACCGCATCCGCGATCCGCTCGGCGAGCGTCTCGATCAGGTTCACCGGCTCTCCCGCGACGATCCCGGCGACCCGGTCGGCGAGCTCGCCGTAGTGCACGGTGTCGGCGACGTCATCGGACACGGCGGCGTCCCTCAGCGGAAGAGCCAACGTGAGGTCGATGGTGAACTGCTGCCCGTCGCGCCGCTCGTGGTCGAACACGCCGTGGTGGCCGAACACGGTCAGCCCGGTAAGGGTGATCTCGTCGAGGAAGTCCATGTCACGCTCCGTCCCATGCGCCGACGATGGCGAGCGCGTCGCGCGTGGCGGCGACGTCGTGCACGCGCACCGCCCACGCCCCCGCTCTTGCGGCGAGCGCGCTGGTCACCGCGGTGGCGAGGTCGCGGCGCCGTTCCGTGACCTCGTGCGTGGAGGCCGCGGCCAGGGCCTCGGTGAGGAACCGCTTGCGCGAGGTGCCGACCAGCACGCGGTGACCGAGCGCGACGGTCTCGTCGAGACCGCGCAACACCTCCCAGTTCTGCTCGCCGGACTTCGCGAACCCGACCCCGGGGTCGAGGATCAGGCGCGCCGGGGCGATGCCGGCTGCCGCGGCGGCGCCGATGCGGGCGCGCAGCTCGGATGCCACCTCGCGGGCCACCCTGGCGTACTGCGCCCTGGCGTACATGTCGCTGGACGGACCGCGCCAATGCCCGAGCACGACATCCGCGCCGGTATCGGCCACGGCCGACAGCATCCGCTCGTCGGCGAGGCCGCCTGACACGTCGTTGACGATGCGCGCCCCGGCGTGGACGGCGGCGACGGCCGTGCTCGCGTTGAGCGTGTCGATGGACACCGGGATGCCGTCGGCGGACAGCGCCTCGACGACCGGCAGCACGCGGCGCTGCTCCTCGTCCGCGGGCACCCGCTCGGCGCCGGGCCGCGTGGACTCACCGCCCACGTCGATCACGGTCGCGCCCTGGGCGCGCAGCATCCGCGCGTGCGCGACGGCCACGTCCGGGTCGGTGTACCGCCCCCCGTCGCTGAACGAGTCGGGCGTGACGTTGAGGATGCCCCAGATGCCGGTCATCGCTCCGCCCCCGAGCCGGTTGGCGTCGAGCCGACGGATGCCCCGATGAGGGTGATCAGCTCGGCCCGGGCGGCGGGGTCGGCGAGCTCGCCGCGTGCGGCGATGGTGAGGGTGGATGCCGACGGCTGGCGCCCGCCGCGCAGCGTGACGCACCCGTGCACGGCATCCATCACCACCAGCACACCCCGGGTGTCGAGGTTCTCGGCGATGGTGTCGGCGATCTGCTCGCCCAGCCGCTCCTGCACCTGCGGGCGGGCGGCGAGGGTCTCGACGACCTTGACGAGCGTGCCGAGGCCGACCACCTGCTCGCCAGGCAGGTACGCCAGGTGCGCGTGGCCGGCGAACGGCAGCAGGTGGTGCTCGCACACCGAGCGGAACCGGATGTCGCGCAGCAGCACCGCGCCCGAGGGCAGGGTCTCGGGGGCCGGTCCGCGCGACACGCTGATCGTACGGGCGAGCGGTGCCGCGGCATCCTCACCGACGCCGGAGAAGAACTCCGCGTACAGCTCCGCCATCCGCGCCGGGGTCTGCCTCAGCCCGGGTCGGTCGGGGTCCTCGCCGATCGCCTCGAGCAGCTCGCGGGTGAGCCGCTCGACGCGTTCCCTGTCGACAGCCACGTCAGGCCGTCGCCGGTCGAGCCTGTCCGCCGGAGGGCTGCGCACCCGCGCTGCGCGCCGTGCCGGACTGCGCCGCCGTCTGCGCGGCGAGACCCCGGTCGGCGCGGCGCGGAACCTCGACGGGCGGCAGCGGCGACACCGGGCGGTCCTCGCTGGACAGCCACTGCGGGCGCGGGGGGAGCTTGCGCACGTCGGTGAAGATCTCGGCGATCTGGTTGTGGTCGAGCGTCTCGTGCTCGAGCAGCGCGAGCGCGAGCCGGTCGAGGATGTCACGGTTGTCGGTGAGCACCTGGTAGGCCTCGTTGTGCGCCTGCTCGATGAGCGCGCGCACCTGCTCGTCGACGGTCTCAGCGACCTTGTCCGAGTAGTCGCGGCCGCGGTGCATGTCGCGGGCGACGAACATCTCGCCGCTCTCCGAGCCGAGCTTGACCGGGCCCACCTGAGTGGTCATGCCGTACTCGGTGACCATCTTGCGGGCGATGCTGGTCGCCTTCTCGATGTCGTTGGAGGCGCCGGTGGTGGGGTCGTGGAACACGATCTCCTCGGCGACGCGGCCGCCCATGGCGTAGGTGAGCTGGTCCTGCAGCTCGTTGCGGGTGACCGAGTACTTGTCGTCCAGCGGCAGCACCATCGTGTAGCCGAGGGCCTTGCCGCGCGGCAGGATCGTGATCTTCGTCACCGGGTCGGTGTGGTTCATCGCCGCCGCGGCGAGCGCATGGCCGCCCTCGTGGTACGCGGTGATGAGCTTCTCCTTGTCCTTCATCACCCGGGTGCGGCGCTGTGGACCGGCGATGACGCGATCGATCGCCTCGTCGAGGGCACGGTTGTCGATGAGCTGCGCGTTCGACCGCGCGGTCAGCAGCGCCGCCTCGTTCAGCACGTTCGCCAGGTCGGCGCCGGTGAAGCCTGGCGTCTTGCGCGCGACGACCTCGAGGTCGACCGACTGCGACAGCGGCTTGCCCTTCGCGTGCACCTCGAGGATCCGCTGGCGGCCCTTCAGGTCGGGCGCGTCCACGCCGATCTGCCGGTCGAAGCGGCCAGGACGCAGCAGCGCCGGGTCGAGGATGTCGGGGCGGTTGGTGGCCGCGATGACGATGACGTTCGCGTTCGGGTCGAAGCCGTCCATCTCGACGAGCATCTGGTTCAGTGTCTGCTCGCGCTCGTCGTTGCCCCCGCCGAGGCCTGCGCCGCGGTGACGACCGACCGCGTCGATCTCGTCGATGAAGATGATGGCCGGGGCGTGCTCCTTCGCCTGGGTGAACAGGTCGCGGACCCGGGAGGCGCCGACGCCGACGAACATCTCGACGAAGTCGGATCCGGAGATCGAGTAGAACGGGGCGCCCGCCTCACCGGCGACCGCGCGGGCGAGCAGCGTCTTGCCGGTGCCCGGAGGGCCGTACAGCAGCACGCCCTTGGGGATGCGGGCGCCGATCGCCTGGAACTTGGCGGGATCCTGCAGGAACTCCTTGATCTCCTGCAGCTCCTCGATGGCCTCGTCGGCGCCGGCGACGTCGGCGAAGGTGACCGTCGGGGTCTCCTTGTTGACGAGCTTCGCCTTCGACTTGCCGAACTGCATGACCTTGCTGCCACCGCCCTGCATGGACGACAGCAGCCACCAGAACAGCAGGCCGAGCAGCACGAGCGGCAGCAGCAGCGACAGGAAGCCGTCGAACCAGGTGGCGCGCGGCACGACATCCGCGAAGCCGTCCTTGGGAGCGGCCTCGTCGATCGCCTCGACGACCTGGTCGGCGCGGGCCTCGACGTAGTAGAACTGGACGTTCTTGGCGCCCTCGAACTCCTTCGAGAGCGTCAGATCCACCCGTTGGTCGCCGTCGGTGTTCACCGCTTTGGTCACGGTGTCGCCCTCGAGCAGCTCGAGCCCCTGCTGCACGGTGATCTGCTTCGGCGCCCCGAGGTTGGAGATCAGCAGGAACCCGGCGAACATGAGCAGGCCGATCAGCGCGACGTAGATCAGCGGATTCCGGGAGATCTTCTTGACATCCATGATGCGTTCAGCGTACCGCCCGGGCCTTAGGCCCCTGCTGTGCGTTCACCTACGGCGTAGCGCCGCGGCACCGGCATTCCGCTCCGCCCGCAGCAGCGTCTCTCGGCCGCGGGTTCAGGCGTGGACGCCGCGGGCTCAGGCGTAGACGTGGGGGGCGAGGACGGCCACGTCGCGGAGGTTGCGGTACCGCTCGGCGTAGTCCAGCCCATAGCCAACGACGAAGTCGGTGGGGATGTCGAACCCGACGTACTTGCAGTCGATGTGCACCTTGGCCGCCTCCGGCTTGCGCAGCAGCGCGAGCACCTCGATCGATTCCGCGCCCCGCGACGCGAAGTTCTCCAGCAGCCAGCTCAGGGTGAGGCCGGAGTCGATGACGTCCTCGACGATGAGCACGTGCTTGCCGGCGAGTGCCGTGTCGAGGTCCTTCCGGATCTGCACCACGCCGCTCGACTTCGTGCTGGCGCCGTAGCTGGAGACCGCCATCCAGTCCATCGGCGCGTGGAACGGCAGGGCGCGGGCGAAGTCGGCCATCACCATGATGGCGCCCTTCAGCACGCCGACGAGCAGGAGGTCCTTGCCGGCGTAGTCGGCGGCCACCCGCTGCGCGAGCTCGTCGAGCTTGGCGAGGATCTCCTCCTCGGTGACGAGGATCTTCTCGAGGTCGTCCTGGATGTCCGCAGCGCGCATGGGTTCGATTTTAGGCGAGCCGGACGCGCGCGCCGGAGCGAGCGGGGCGGAAGCCACGAGCGGATGCCACGGGCGGGCCCCGCCGCGGGCGGATCAGCACTCCCCACCGGCGTCGACGGCGCAGTACTGTGAGCGACGAGGCGGGCGCGGGCCCGCGGGAAGCAATCGGGAGGAACCATGGACTTCGACGCGATCCTCAAGCAGGTGCCGGTCGACGACATCGCGGAGCGTTTCGGCGTCAGCCGCGAGGTGGCGGAGCGTGCGGTCAAGGAGGGCGGCGCGGCCCTGGTCGGCGGCCTGTCGAAGAACGCCGAGACCGAGGAGGGCTCGGCCGCCATCGAGAAGGCGCTCTCCCGGCACGAGGGGTTCCCCGGGGCGTCGAAGGTGGACGACGTCGACGCGGCGGACGGCGAGAAGATCGTCAAGCACGTGTTCGGCGACAAGGAGAAGGACGTCGCCGAGAAGCTCACGAAGTCCGAGAAGACCGCGGGCGGCATCGACTTCGGCAAGCTGCTGCCCATCCTGGCCCCGATCATCCTCGGCCTGATCGCGAACGCGACCAAGAACAAGGGCGGCTCGACCGGCGGCGCCGCGGGCGGGTCCGGCTCCCGCGGCGGCGGGCTCGGCGACATCCTCGGCGGCCTGCTCGGCGGCGGCTCGTCGGGGTCGGCGAGCGGCGGCGGCATGGGCGACGTCGTCGGCGAGATCCTCGGCGGCCTGTTCGGCCGCCGCTGACCCGGCTCGCCCGGCGCGTCAGCGGGCGGTGAACACGATCCGCCCGCCGACGCGCCGGGCGGTGCAGGCGGGCAGGTCGATGGGGCCCTGCCCGCTCCAGTCCGTCACCAGCCGGGCGACCTCGAGCGTCTGAGCGCGGGTGAGCGCCACCCCGAACTCGCTGTCGACGACCAGGCGGATGATGCGGTTGCGCAGCGCCGCCGGATTCGCGGCGAGCGCGGCCGCACTGACCGAGATGCCCGCCTCGGCGTGCTCGACGATGTCCTCGATCGTCTCGTGGATGATCTCGTCGAACGCCTCGGCGTCCTCGCGCAGCTGCTCGGCGGTGCGCGCCAGGGCTTCGGCGACCCCCGGGCCGAGCTCCGCCTCGAGTATCGGCAGCACCCGCTCGCGCACGCGCACCCGGGTGAAGCGCGGGTCGGTGTTGTGCGGGTCGTCCCAGATCTCCAGAGCGGATGCGGTGCAGAACGCGCGCGTCGTCTGCCGCCGCACCGCCAGCAAGGGGCGGAGCCAGCGCGTGCCGTCGGGGTCGTCCCGCACCGGCGCCATCCCCTGCAGGCTGGTCGCCCCCGAGCCGCGGGCGAGGCCGAGAAGCACGGTCTCGGCCTGGTCGTCCAGGGTGTGGCCGAGCAGCACCGGCGCGCGCTCGGCGGACGCCACCCGGCGCAGGGCGGCGTATCGCGCCTCCCGCGCGGCCGCCTCCAGTCCGTCGGATCCCGCGGCGACGTCGACGCGCTCCACGCGGGCGCGGATGCCGAGGGCTTCGGCCTGCGCGGCCGCCGCTGCCGCGGCATCCGCCGATCCGTCCTGCAGGCCGTGGTCGACCGTCACGCTCACGACCTCGAGCCGGAGGGCGCGCGCCTCGAACACGGTCGCGGCGGCGAGCGCGAGCGAGTCGGCCCCACCGGAGAGGGCGACGATCACGGCGGATCCGCCGGGCAGCCCGCTCAGCGCGCCCCGGACGGCGCGGCGGACCTCGGCGATGGCAGGGTTCAGCGAAGGCACGCCCCCACGCTAGGGCACGACAGGGTGCGCGGCGACGTGCATGCCGCTGGGAAGGCGCGCGATCCCGCCGCGCAGGAGTCGGCCTCAGGCAGTAAGAAGCGGCCGGGCCGCGGCGGCCTCGAGCGGGACGGCGACGCTCCGGCCGTCTGAAGCCTCCAGCCACACCACCACGGTGCCGGCGTCACGGTCCTCGATCGTCTGCAGGACCACCCTGCCCGTGCCCGCCCGGTCCGGGGCCTCCGGGAAGATCGTGAAACGCCCGCTCTGAAGCTCCACCAGCCAGCGGTCGTAGGCGCCGAGGTCACCGAAGCGCGCGGTCCGGCCGATGCGGACGCGGTGACCGGTCGCGGTGTCGATCCAGTCCTTGGCGCGGAACAGCGCCGCGTGGGTGAGGAGCAGGCCGAACAGCCAGAGCAGGGCGAGCGCGATGATCACGCCGACGAATGCCATGCCGGGTCCGCGGTTCGGGCGCACCGACTCGTAGCCGCTCTGGGTGAGCGCACTGAAGTGCTCCCACAGCGTGGGGATCGCGACCGTCCCGGCAATCGCGGGGATGAGCAGCACCGCCGCACCGATGCCGTAGCCGATCAGCTTGGGCCGTGAGCGGCGCCGGGCGTAACGCTCCGGGTGAGCCTCGAGGTAGCCGCGTTCAGCCTCGCGTAGAGCCATGCCGTTCCCTCCGTGGATGTCGTGCGGTGTCTCGATCCTTTCATCCGCACGGCCCGTGGCCCGCTCACGGCAGGTGGAGCCGCGGACGCCCGAGTAGGCTTGTCCCGGCATCCAACCGTCTTTTCAAGGAGCACACGCATGGGCGCACACGACGCCGTCATCGAGATCCCGCGCGGCAGCCGCGTGAAGTACGAGGTCGACCACGAGACCGGGCGAGTCCACCTCGACCGCGTACTGTACACCACCTTCGGGTACCCCGCGGATTACGGCTACTTCGACAACACGCTCGGCGAGGACGGCGATCCCCTGGACGTGCTCGTGCTGCTCGACCACACGATCTTCCCCGGCGTCGTCGTGAACGTGCGCCCGGTCGCCGTGCTGAAGATGAGCGACGAGGCCGGCGGGGACGACAAGCTCGTCGCCGTGCTGTCGAAGGACCCGCGCTGGGCGCACATCCAGGACATCGCCGACATCCCGGAGTACACCAAGAAGGAGATCGAGCACTTCTTCGAGCACTACAAGGACCTCGAGCCCAACAAGTGGGTCAAGGTCGACGCGTGGGGCGACGCCGCCGAGGCGCAGCGCATCCTCGACGAAGCCATCGAACGTTTCGGCTCCGAGGGGCACTGACCCCCGATACGACGGAACCCCCGGTCTCGGCCCGGGGGTTCCGTCGTATGCGCGAGAGCGGATGCTAGAGGGCGCCGCGGTTCGCGAGGAACGTGTACGGGTTGGTGGTGCCGCCGCCGACGTACACCTCGAAGTGCAGGTGGCAGCCGAGCGAGTTGCCGGTGTTGCCCGCGTAGGCGATGACCTGGCCGGCCGAGACGTGCTGGCCGTGCGAGACGGCGAACCGGCTGATGTGCGCGTAGCCGGTGGCGACTCCCCCGCCGTGCTGGATGCGGATGTAGTTGCCGTAGCCGCCGTTGTAGAAGCGCGCGTCGACGCGCCCCGCGGCCGCGGCGTAGATGGCCCCGCCGCACCCGTTCGCGAAGTCGAGCCCGCGGTGGTAGCTGGAGCCGCAGCGCCCGTTGCTGCACTTGCGGGGACGGGGTCCGTAGCCGGAGGAGATACGACCGCCGTGCGGGCGACGCCACGCGCCGCCGCCACCGCCGCCGCCGCCTCCGCCGGAGCCGCCGCCTCCTCCGCCTCCACCGCCGCCGTTGTTGGCGGCTGCGGCCGCTTCGGCCTCGCGGCGCAGGCGCTCCTCCTCCTCGCGACGACGGCGCTCCTCCTCCTCACGGCGGATGCGCTCGCCCTCCTGGTAGGCGGCCACGGTCTTCGCGGTGTTGTCCCGGAGCGCGGCCAGCTGCGCCTGAAGTGTGGTGAGGTTGGCCTGCTTCTCCTCGAGCGCGGCCTGTGCGGCATCCGCTGCCTGCTGCGCCTTGATCATCTTCTCTTCGGCGAGCTTCTGCAGGCGGTCTCGTTCGTCGCGGGCCGCCACAGCTTGGTCGGTGAGCGCCTGGGCCGCGTCGCGAGCGGCGACGGCCTCGTCGTAGACCGAGCTGTTGTACTCGAGCAGCTTGTCCATCGTGCCGAGTCGGGCCAGGAGCGAGTCGGCGCCCTCGGCCGATCCCGAGAAGAACAGCTCGAGGGCGGTCTCGTCGCCGCCGTTGCGGTACAGCTGCGTGGCGACCTGCCCCGCCTTCCGGGCGGTCTCATCGGCGAGCTTCGCCTTCTCGTCGGCCTGCGCCTGCAGGTCGTCGGCCTTCGCCGCCTGGTCGAAGTAGGCCTGCTGCGCGGCGTAGAACTCGTCACCGGCGGCCCTGGCCGCGGCCTCCGCCTCGGCGGCGCGCTGGGTGAGGGCCTGGATGAGTCCCTCGATACGGGTGATCTCGGCGGCTTTGGCCGCCTCGTTGGCCTTGGCGCGCTGCACGTCATCCCAGCTCGGGTAGCTCGCGGCGTGTGCGGCGTTCACGCCGCTGGTGATGCCGAAGGCGCTCAGCGCGACCGCGCTGAGGGCTCCGACGGCGAGTGCGCCGCGGCGGGTGACCGAACCGGCACCCCACAGATCTCGTCGTTCAGTCGGGCTGGGCGCGCAGCCGCACTCCTCGGATGCCGTTCGGGCAGCATCCTGGATCAATTCCTCGTTCACGCGGCCCCTTCCGCCGGTTTCACACATGCCACAGTAACAACATTCGTCACATGAGCAACAGACCCCAGTGTCACTCCAGGCACGCGCGACCCTTCCATGGTGCGCCCGAAACGCCCGGGATGGAAGACGACCCGCCCTCGATTTCTGTTTTGCTCTCGACATCCCTTATGCTTGAGCGTCGGCAAGGGAGACCTTCGGAACTCCCCTGCGGCCCCATCGTTTAGCGGCCTAGGACGCCGCCCTTTCACGGCGGTAGCACGGGTTCGAATCCCGTTGGGGTCACTCATCCGATACAATTGAAAAGTTATGGCCCTGTAGCGCAGTTGGTTAGCGTGCCGCCCTGTCACGGCGGAGGTCGCGGGTTCAAGTCCCGTCAGGGTCGCTCCAAGCGACGGGCCTTCTTTCGAGGAGGCCTTTCGTCTAGGACGCGACAGGTTCGCCGGTCGCGCGGCTCTGTAGCTCAGTTGGTAGAGCGTTCGACTGAAAATCGAAAGGTCACCGGATCGATGCCGGTCGGAGCCACAAGGACCGTCGTTACAACGGTCCCAGAAACCCTCGCCTAGCTTCTACATGGCGGGGGTTTTGCTTTGCCCTGTCCAGACCGCGGTTCCCGGGCGAGCAAAGCGAGACCGACGCCCCTCCCAGCGTCGGTCGCGTGTCGGACTGACCGACGCCTGCGCACTGCTGCGCTCTCATCCGTTTCCCACGCTCTCACGAGAGCCCATCATCCGGAGGGCATATGACTGTCGTCACCCCCACCCGTGACTCCGCTTCGCGTTACCGCATCGAACCCACCGTCATGCAGGCGCTCCGCAGCCCGCGCCTTCTCACCCGTGAAGTCCTCGCTGGCCTCGTCGTCGCACTCGCGCTCATCCCTGAGGCGATCGCGTTCTCGATCATCGCCGGTGTTGACCCGCGCGTTGGCCTGTTCTCGTCGTTCATCATGGCCGTCGCGATCGCGTTCCTCGGCGGCCGCCCCGCGATGATCACCGCAGCGACAGGTGCGATCGCGCTCGTCATCGCGCCCGTCGCTCGTGAGTACGGCATGGATTACTTCATCGCCACGGTCCTGCTCGGAGGACTCATCCAGATCGTCCTCGCGTTGCTCGGTGTCGCCAAGCTGATGCGGTTCATCCCGCGCTCAGTGATGGTTGGCTTCGTGAACGCCCTGGCGATCTTGATCTTCGCGTCGCAGTTCCCTCAGCTCATCGGCGTTCCCTGGTTGGTCTACCCGCTCGTGGCGGTCGGCCTACTGGTGATCTACCTGATGCCGCGGATCACGAAGGTGATCCCTGCGCCCCTGGTCGCGATCGTGCTGCTCACCGCGGCCGTCGTCGTCTTTGCCTGGAACGTGCCGAACGTGGGCGATCAAGGCGAGCTGCCGCAAAGTCTTCCAGAGCTGTTCATCCCGAACGTGCCGCTCACCCTGGAGACGCTGCAGATCATCGCGCCGTACGCTCTCGCGATGGCGGTCGTGGGTCTCCTCGAATCGCTGATGACCGCGAAGCTCGTCGATGACATCACTGACACCCATTCGCGCAAGACCCGCGAGGCGCTGGGCCAGGGCGCGGCGAACGTGCTCTCGGGAGCGTTCGGCGGTATGGGCGGGTGCGCGATGATCGGCCAGACCATGATCAACGTCAAAGCCTCCGGCGCGCGCACGCGGATCTCGACGTTCCTTGCCGGTGTCTTCCTGCTCGTCCTGGTGCTCACGCTCGGCGACGTGGTGGCGATCATCCCGATGGCAGCGCTCGTCGCTGTCATGATCTTCGTCTCGATCGCGACGTTTGACTGGCACAGCATCCGCTGGGGCACGCTCAAGCGCATGCCGAAGAGTGAGACGGCAGTCATGCTCATCACCGTCATCGCCACAGTCTGGACCCACAACCTCGCAGTCGGCGTCATCCTCGGGGTAATCGCCGCGATGATCATGTTCGCCCGACGGGTTGCACACTTCGTCAGCGTCACCCGCACCGTCAACGCTTCCACTGCGACAGCGCACTACGCCGTCAACGGAGAACTCTTCTTCGCCTCCAGTAACGACCTCACCACCCAATTCGAGTACGCCGACGACCCCGACACTGTAGTGATCGACATGAGCCACTCCCACGTGTGGGACGCCTCCACTGTGGCGGCCCTCGACGCAATCATCACCAAGTACGAAAACCACGGCAAGACCGTCACCATCCAAGGCCTGAACGACACCGCGGCAGCATTTCATGGCCGCCTCACCGGGAACCTCGGCAGCGGCCACTGACCCACGTTCACACGGAGAGAAGGGGGCGGCCTCGAGTACCGCCAGGTCTACGCCGGCGATGCGGCTCGCGCACGCGGCGTCACGAAGCGGGTCAAGCAGCACCGGTCGGGCAGGAAGCCCTTCGACAGGCTGATCTGGTCGGACGTCGAAACGTCGAGCCTCGCGATCGACAGCTTCCGGGCCCTGGACACCCCTCGCAGCTCCCAGGGGTCGGCATCCATCACGAGGAATCCGGCATCCATCAGCTCGCGGCGCAGCTGGTTGGCCTCCTCGGCAGAGGTCACCCACGCGAGCGATCAGCAGAAGCCCGCTCACCGAGGGATGAGAACATTGGCGTCCAGGTAGACCAGACTCTTCCCCCGCACTACTGCACTCAGAAGTCGTCCGCGAACGCTGTGGTCGAGGTCTCCGTCTCCCCGCCTCCCCTCCGAAGTCGTCTCCGTGGCGCCCGACGCCGCCCTCACTCCGGCGCCGCCCCGTCCGGATACTGCCCGGCGATCCACCGGCAGATCGCCTCGACGACGTACTCCTTCTCCGCGGCGTGCAGCGGTCTGCCGGCGGGGATGCCGTGCCACTTGCTCAGGCAGGTGCGGCAGCACGTGGCGGTGGCGTGCTGCGCCACGAACACGGGATGACCGCGGTAAGGCGTCTGCCGCCCGTCGTTGCGCGGCTCGGCGGGTGCGAGCCGCGCCTCGATGAGTTCGGCGGCGTGGTTGCGCACCGCCGCCATTCCGCGCAGGTCGACGATGGCCCGGTCGCGTCCGTAGAGCCGGAACTTCGCCCGGAACGGGTGGCGCCCGATCCGCGCGAGTCTCGCATCCAGTTCGTCCACCGCCACCTCCCGAAGCCGACGCCCTGATACCGTACCGGGAGCCACCGACCCCGCCTGGAGCCATGCCCATCGATCACCACCGGCGCCTCATCGCCTCCGTCCGGCGCGTGATCCGCACAGACCCATCGGGGGTCGCGTCGACCCAGGTACTCGCCGTCATCGACGACGCCATGGTGGGCCGGATCCTCGAGCTCGCGATGCGGATCGGCGAGTCGATGTTCGCCGTCGGCGCCTCAGCGCACGACGTCGCGTTCACGATCATCCGCGTCGCCGACGCGTATCACCTGCACGGCGTGCAGGTGGATGTCACCTACAACTCCATCACCGCCTCGTACCACCGCGGTGACGAGGATCGGCCGACGACGCTGCTGCGCGTGGTGCGCGTCGCGTCGCCCGATCACGCGAAGCTGCAGCGGCTGCAGGCGCTCGTCGTGGAGATCGACGAGGGACTCGAGCTGGATGCCGCTCGCGCGGCGTTCCGCAGCATCCGCCGCACCCCGTTCCTGTACCGACCGCTCGTCGTCATCGTGGCCCGCGCGCTGCTCGCCGTGGGCGTCGCGATCATGTTCGACGCTGCACCGCTCATCGTGCTGCTGAGCTTCGTCGCCGCTCTGTGCGCCGCCGTCGTGCAGGCCGGATTGGCGCGTCTGCAGGTGCCGTCCTTCTTCAGCCAGATCGCCGGCGCATTCGTGACGACCATGGTCGCCCTCGCCGTGTCGGCGCTCGGCGAAGCCGGAGTGGATGCCTTCACCGGCATCCGCCCGTCGATCATCGTCGCCTCCGGGATCGTGCTGATGCTGTCAGGGCTGACCGTGGTGGGCGCGGCGCAGGATGCGATCGACGGCTTCGCTCTCACGGCGGGCGGACGCATCCTCGACCTCACGATGCAGACCATCGGCGTCGTGCTCGGCATCCTGATCGGGCTCGAGCTCGGTCGCGTTCTCGGATTCGGTGGGACGACACCGATCGAGGCGTTCCCGTTCGGTCCCCTGCCGGCGCAGCTCGCCGGCGCCGCGATCGTCGCCGTCGCGGTCGCGCTGTTCAACGGCGCCGGCCCGCGCATCATCCTGGTCAGCGCCGCGCTGAGTCTGATCGCAATCGCCGGCTACAACGGGATGCTGCTGCTGGCCCTGCACGAGGCCGCGGCGAGCGCCGTCGGTGCACTGCTCGCCAGCTTCGCCGGAATCCTCGTCGCCAGACGCCTGCACGTGCCGTCGGTCGCCGTCACGACCGCCGCGATCGTCCCGCTCGTGCCGGGCCTCGCGGTCTTCCGCGGGCTGCTCGGGCTCATGCAGTCCGACGGCACGGCCGAGGGGATCCTGGTCGGCGTCGGTCCGCTCGTGCTCGCGGCGTCGATCGGCATCGCCCTCGCCGCCGGCGCGTCGCTCGGCCTTTACCTCGGCACGCCGGTGCGCGCGACGCTCAGCAGTGTCGCGAAGTCCCGCGCGCGCGTGCGGCGCTGACCCGGCGGGAGCTGATCACCCCGCAGTCTCGAGCTCGGTGTCCTTCTCGAGCTTGGTGTCGTCCTGGTGGTACAGGAAGTCCTCGATCACGAGCCCTCGTCGTGCCGCGACGGCCTCGGTCACCACGTGGATGGCGATCGCCTCAGCGATGACGCGCGCGAACCCGCGAGCCGCTCCGGCCGGCAGCGCGAGGACGCGTACATTCTCGTGCGCCAGCGGCGCGAGCTCCTCCTGACCGGCAGCCGTCACGACGAGCGTCTTCACGCCTGCCTCCGCCTGCGCGGCCACCATGCCGAGCCCACGCCCGTCTCCGAAGAGCACCAGACCAGTACCCGGCTTCGCGCATTCCATCGGCCCGTGCAGGTACTGATAGGTCTCGTATGGCGCCGTCGGAAGCCGCAGCGCCTCCCGGAACACCAGAGCGCCCTGTGCGGCGGACGTGTACGAATACCCCATCCCCACCAGGTCGACGGACCCGACGCCGTCGAAGAAGGCTGCGAGCGACTCCGCCTGAGCGCCGAAACGCTCCAGCGCCTCCCGCACGAGCGCCGGCACGGCCGCCTCGTCGATCGACTCGCCCGGCAGCCCGGCCGCCCGCAGCAGGGCCGAGTACGCCATCAGCGTCGCGTTGTAGCCGGCGGTGTAGACCGGGGAGTCCGGGATGCCGCCGTACGAGACGACGGTGTCGCTGACTTCGGCGATCTGCGACGCAGCGAAGTTGGTCACCGCGATGCGACGGCCGGGCGCGAGCCTCCTGGCGACCTCGATGGGCTCGGGGCTGCGGCCGGACTCGGACACCAGGATGTAGTGGTCGCCCGGCTCGTATCCCTCTGCCGCGCCGTACAGGTCGGATGCCGTGATGTTCACCCCGCGCACCCCTTGTGCGGCCAGCGCGGCGACCAGGGCATTCGCGGAGTGGCTCGATGCGCCCATCGAGATGACGGCGACCGTCTCGCCGGGACGCCAAGGCGCGATGTCGGCTGCCGCGATCGAGGAGGCCAGCTCCCGTGCGGCGACCTCGAGCGTCTGCGGCTGGTCCCATACGGCGGTGGAGAAGGGGACACGATCTGACATGGGATTCCTTTCGATGGGTGCGGACAGTCGCACCGGCTCAACCCTTGACGGCGCCTGCGGCGAGGCCGCTGACGACCTGCCGCTGGAAGACGAGCGCGATGAGCACGGGCGGGATGGAGGCGATCAGACCGCCAGCGGCGACGAGCCCGAAATCGGTCGTGTACCGGCCGGCGAACTCGGCGATGGCGACGGGCAGGGTCTTCGCGGCATCCGTCGAGGTGAAGATGAGCGCGTACATGAACTCGTCCCACGCCAGCAGGAAGGCGAACATCATCGCCGCGAAGATCCCCGGCTTCGCGGAGGGCAGGATGACCCAGAACAGCGCGCCCAGGCGTGTGGTGCCGTCGATGCGCGCGGCCTCTTCGAGGTCGGCGGGGATGGTGGCGAAGTAGTTGCTGAGGATCCAGAGCGTGAACGGGATGACCAGCGCGCAGTCCACCAGGATCAGGCCGATCGTGGTGTCCAGCAGGCCGAGAGAGCTGAGGATCAGGTAGAGCGGGATGAGCAGGGCGACCTGCGGCAGCATGTAGGTGGCCAGGAAGATCATCAGCGTCGTGCGGCGGAACGGGAACTGCAGCCGCGCGAAGGCATACGCCCCGAAGACGCCGACGAACATCGAGATCAGCACTGTCGCGGAGCCCACCACCAGCGAGTTCACGAACGCGGCGCGGAAGCTCCGGCCTACCGCCGATTCGGCGTCGAACAGGATGGCGGCGTACCGGTCGAGATACAGCTCGGAAGGCCACCATCGTGCCGGCTTGGCGACGATGTCGTTCTGCGGGGAGACGCTCGCCAGCAGCGTCCACGCCAGCGGCGCGATGCACCCGATGGCGACGATCAGGGCGGCGGCGTACGTCAGTACGGTGACAGAGGTCCTGCGCTTCACAGCATGCTCATTTCCGATCGGCGCAGCAGCCGCAGATACAGGGCCGACAGCGCGAGGATGACGACGACGATGAGGTAGGAGATCGCGGATCCCAGCCCGTAGTTCTGCTCGGAGAACGCGGTCACATACGTGTAGTACGAGATCGTCTGCGTCCCGTTCGCCGGGCCGCCGCGTGTCATCGCGTACACGATGTCGAACACCTTCACCGCCTCGACCGTGCGCAGCACGAGCACCAGCGCGATCGACGGCGCGAGGAGCGGGATCGTCACGGAACGGAAGGTCCGGAACCAGCCGGCGCGATCCACGCGCGCCGCCTCGTACAGCTCGCCGGGGATGGCGGTCAGCCCCGCCAGGAGGAAGAACGCCACGAGCGGCGTGGTCTTCCAGGCGTCCGCGACGATCAGGAAGTTGAGCGCGGTGAACGGGTCGGACAGCCATGCCTGGTACTGATCGATCAGCCCGAGCTGACTGAGGAGCCCGTTCAGCGCTCCGTACTGCGCGTTGTAGATGCCCTTCCACATCGCGGCGTTCACGATCGTCGGGAGGGCCCACGGCAGCACCACCAGCGCTCGCAGCAGCCATCGCCCCCGCAGGCGCGCGTTGAGCAGCCACGCGATGGCGAGCCCCAGGACGAGCTCGATCCCGGTCGAGGCGATGGTGAAGTACAGCGTGCGGCCCATCGCACTCCAGAAGCCGCCGCTGCTGAGAGCCTGGAGGTAGTTGTCCAGGCCGACGAACGGCGTGACGGTCGCGACGGCGGACTTGACCTCGAAGAGCGAGATCAGCAGCGTCCGGAACATCGGATAGACGATGACGCCGAACACCGCGAGGAAGGCGGGCAGCAGCAGCCAGAATGCCAGCCTTCCCTGTCGTTCCCGTCCGCGGCGCCGGGGGCGCGTCTGCTCTGAGCGGCGGATGCGTTCCGCCGTCGCGACCGTCATCTCAGCCCTCCAGCTTCGCGTTCGCTGCGGCGACGGCGTCGTCGAGCGCTTCCTGCGCGCTCTTGTCGCCGAGCAGAGCGTTCTGGAGCTCAACCTGGATGATCTGCGAGACGCTCGAGTAGTTGGGCACCGCCGGCCGGAGGATCGACGCGTCGTACGCCTCCTCGGCGACCTCGAAGATCTCGGGGTTGGTGGCGACCAGTTCCTCGTCGGTGTAGCTCGACGTCCAGTTGGGCAGGCTGGATTCGACGTACTGGTCCTGCACCTCCTGGCGCGTGATGAACGAGATGAACTCCCACGCCGCGTCCTGGTTCTTCGAGTTCGCTCCGATGGAGTACGCCATCGCGCCGTTCACGCCCGGTCGTGCTCCATCGGGGCCCGCCGGCGTCGGCAGCACCCCGGCCTCGATGGAGGAGATCGACGGGTCCTGCAGGTCGCGCAGGGTCGAGTCCCAGTTCAGACCGAAGGCGGTCTGTCCCTGAGCCATCGCCTTGGAGACGTCATCCTCGAGGAACGTCGTGGATGCCGGGTTCGACAGACCCTCCTCGAGGATCCGGATCATCCACTCCAACGCTGCGACCCCCGCACCGTCGTTGATGATCAGCCTGCCCTCGTCGTCGGTGAACTCGCCACCGAACGCCCCGAGCAGCTGCGCGTAGTCGCAGATCAGCGCCTCCGCCTGCGCCCAGCTCCAGGCGATCGGGTACTCGCTGATGCCCTGCGCCTTGATCCTGCGGGCGACCTCGAGCACACCGTCCCACGTGGCGAGATCCGCTTCGGAGGCGCCCACGGCGGCGACCATCTCCTTGTTGAAGTAGAAGAGCTTGGTCGCCGGACCGTTGGGCACGCCGTAGTAGCGGCCCTGGTACTCGGCGGTCGGCAGCACACCGGGCAGCATCTCGTCGCTCCACTCGTCGGGGAAGCGATCGGTCAGATCGGCGATGATCCCCTTCGAGGCGAACTCGGCCGGCCAGATCACGTCGATCAGCACGACGTCGTAGCTGCCGGACGGCGCCGAGGTGACGATCTTGTCGTGCAGCGCCTCGTAAGACACGAAGGTCGGCTCGACGTCGATGTCCGGATGCTCCGCTTCGAAGTCCTCGATGATTGCCGCGTAGTCCTCTTCGGTGTATCCCGCCTGCTTCATGAACAGCGCCTTGACGGTGCCCGTGCCATCGCCGGCGCCGCCGCCGCTGGACACGCCGGTGACGCTGCAGCCGGCGAGCGATGCCGCCAGCACCAGGGTGCCGCCGACGACGAGTGTCGCGGGGCGGCGTCTCGGATTGCGGTGGATGTTCATTTCTGCCTCCTTTGGTCAGTCATCCACGGATGGATGGATGGAGCCCCGGTGTGTTCGAGGCGCGCGCCGAGCGCGATCGCGCCGGCAACGGGTGGGGTGTCGAGTACGCGGAACGGAAGCCGGACGTCGCGTCGGCGCAGCTCCGCCTCGATCGCGCACGCCAGCCGTGGCTGGTTCGTGACCACACCACCGGCCGCCACGACGGCATCGGCGACAGCGCCCCGCCGCAGCACCTGGGCGACCTGCCGTCCGAGGGCTGCGCCGGCGCGCTGGATCACCGTCGCGGCGACGGCCGACCCGCCATCGGCCGCGTCGAAGACGAGCGGCGCCGCCTCCGCCCATCGATGGATGCCGGCCTGCGCGGTGAGGACCCAGGCCAGGTCGTTCGCGCTCGCAGCGCTGTAGTGCGCCATCAGCGCCGGGCCGAGCCGGTCGCCGCTCCCGCCGGCGTCGGCGTCCTCGAGGACCGCGATGACGGCCTCGCGGACGATACCCGGTGCGCTTCCCGGATCGGCGAGCAGCCAACCGTGGCCACCGGCGGTGACGGGGCGGGTCGCGGCGTCGGCACCCACCACGATCGAGCCAGTGCCGGCGATCACGCCGATCGCGCGTTCTACCCCTGCCGCTGGGCCCACGAGCGCGGCGTCGTTGGTGACGAGCACGTCTCCCGGCCTGCGAGCGGCGAGGGCTGCACGGAAGGCGCTGATCTGTGCGGGGGTGTCGCATCCGTGCGCGCCGACCGCGAGGGGCGCGGCACCGGCCGCGGGCTCGAGCCGGGCGATGGCTGCGAGCAGGCCCTCGACACTGGTCGGGTGCTCGAGGGAGCGTCCTTCCAGCCAGCTCGCCGTCGAGACGCGAAGGTCTCGCGTCCGTCCCTCGGCGTCGACGACGCGGATGTGCGTCTTCGTGCCTCCGACATCGACTCCGACGATCATGAATCACTTTCTTATCACTCAGATTGAAAAGATGTAGTCTGAGCGTAGAGGCACAGCCACGGCCGGGTCAACAATGGGTTCGGGCAGAATGGCCCAGGACTCGGACAGGATGGGTGACATGACGAAAAGCCCCGCGCGTGGGACTCGCCCGGCGACCGCGACGGCCAGCACCCTGCTCCTCGTCAATCAGACCTCGATCCTCGACGTCCTCAAGACGCGCGGCCCGATGTCGAAGGCGCAGATCAGCGAGGCCACCGGGCTCAGCCCGGCGACGGTCAACCGGCTCACGGCGGCGCTGATCTCCCAGGGCCTCATCGCCCGGCACGGGGTGGAGGCCTCGACCGGCGGCCGCCCGCCGATCCTGCTCGCCTTCGCCGGCACCGCCCACGTGGTCGGTGCGGTGCAGATCCGCTCGGACGCCGTGTCAGGAGCGCTCGTCGACTTCGACGGCACCATCATCGAGCGGCGCCGGCGGACCATCCCGGCGCGCGGTGCCCGACCGGGCCTGACCGCCTATCGCACCCTGGTGGCCGAACTCGAGCGCCTCGGGCAGGAGCGCGGCACTCCCGTGCTGGCGATCGGCGTCTCGGTGACGGCGATCATCACGCCGAAGGGCGACATCTCCGGACTCGACCCCGAGCGATGGAGCGCACTCACGGTGCAGCAACTGGAGGAGGACCGCAGCACCCCGGTCGTCGTGGAGAACGATGCGAACGCACTGGCCATCGGGGAACTGCACCGCGGCGTGGGGCGCGAAAGCCGGAATTTCGTCACACTGCTGCTGGAGCGGGGCCTCGGAGCGGGGATCATCGCCAACGGGTCGCTCTACCGAGGGGCGCACTCGGCCGCAGGCGAGATCGGCTTCCTCCTGGTGGAGTCCAGTTCGTTCGGCCGCCGGTTCGAGTCCGCGGGCGACCTGGAGACCCGGCTGAGCCCGGCCACCGTCACGCGCGAGGCGGAGCGCGCGGGGGTTCGGCACGGCGGCGACCTGACGGCGATCCAGCTCGTCGCCCTGGCGCACGCCGGCGACGAGCGCGCCGCGCCGCTCGCTCAGCGCATCCTCGACGACGTGGCGCGAGCCCTCGGCGCGCTCGCGAGCATCCTCGATCCGGAGTACATCGTCCTGGGCGAGGGCCTGGACGGCGGGTCGGAGGCGATAGCCCCCGCCCTCCGCAGCCGGCTCGAGGGCAGGATCCAGCACGTCCCTGCGATCATCACTGCCTCCCTCGGCGCGGATGCCGCCCTGCTCGGAGCCGCCGAGATGGCGATCCAGGCTGCACGGGAAACGGCCTACGTGTATCGCTGACGGCGTGGAAGAGTGGATGCTGCCCGCGCGTCCAGCCCGACGCACCGCATCGTCACAGCAGGAGCAGCATGCGCGCCGTCGTCTACGACCGGTCTCCCAGGACTTCGATGACCTCCAGGTCGGCGAGGTCGACGAGCCGAAGCTTCCGCCTGGGTCGGTGCTGATCGAGGTGCGGGCGGCGGGTGTGTGAACCCGGTCGAATGAAAGCTGATGGCGGGTCACCTGGACAGGCTGTTACCCACCCAGTTCCCTGATCCACGGAGCCGCGCGCGGCGTGGGCGGGTTCGGTGTGCAGATCGCGGCGGCCCGAGGCGCACGCGTGATCGGCACGGCATCCGAGTCCAGCCACGACTACCTCCGCGCCCTCGGAGCCGAGCCCACCACCTACGGCGACGGCCTGACCGAGCGCGTGCTTGCGCTCGCGGCGGGCGGGTCGACGCCGTCGCCGACGTCGCCGGCCGACAGCTGGAGACCACCCTCGCGGTGCTGCGCGACGGCGGTCCGCACGCGTCTGTCGCCGACTCGAGCGTGACCGCGCATGGCGGGCGGCACATCTGGGTGCGCCCCGACGGCCGTGAGACCGCGCGGCTCGCCGCGCTGGCCGACGAGGGAGCACGGGCTCCTCGCCTCACACCCTGCGGACGCTGAGCAGCTCCCACCCTTCGGGCACCTTCGCCCGCAGGGCGGCCATGTCGTCGGCCTCGATCTCGGTCGACTCGTCGCGCCGCGCGAACGTGCCGGTCGCCTCGATGTCCTGCGAGCCCTTCAGCATCCGCGCCGGGGCGGAGAGCAGATCGAATCCGTGCGGCGCCTGTTCGCCGAGCTTCGCATGCAGGTCTGCGAGCGACCCTCCCCTCACCTCGACGGTCGTGGTCTCGACAGGACGGATGCGGCCGATCAGCATGCATCCAGCCTACGAAAGCATCCGGCCGAGACGAGTCGCGCAGACGCGACACCTTGTAGCAGAGTGACACACGCCAGGTCAACGGTTCCGAATTTGGTGGTTCGTGGGTGACACTGTCCTCGGGGGTTGGAGAGCGGAGGGTCGTATGTCAGCGACGGGTCAGGACCGGTACGTCCTGCGTCAGGTGTCCCCGGATGACTGGGTCATCATGGACCACGTCTTCTCGTCCGACGGCGCGCATCACCTCGTGGGGTGCGTGACCGAGTACGAGGGCCATGTCGAGGTGCGTTGGTTCCGGCAGTTGTCGCTGCCCACCCGGTTCGCCGCCCGCGAGGATGCGCTCCAGGCGTTCGTCGCCGCGACCGCTCCCGCCCTGGCGGCGGTGTGACGCGGGATATGACGGCGGCGACCGCCCGGATGAGCTTTTCCTCGTAGGGTGCGCTACGGTTCAGCACATGGGCGTACTTCATTACGGCGACGGGAATCACCTGCTGCACATCGAGGACCGAGCCCTCGCGCACCTCAAGGTCGTGATCGCGACCAAGCTGCGCCGCAACGAGAGTTTCACGCTGTCGTGGCAGCACCCGGAGGGTGAGTCCACCGGGCGTTCCACCGTGTGGCTGCACCCCTCGATCCCGTTGCGTTTCCAGTTCGACGAGCCGGAACCGCCTCAGCTGAACATGGCGTGGATCGAGCGGCTCATGCACTCGGCGAACACCAGCGGCGGCATCCTGCTCACAGACGAGGTCGTGGACCCCGTCTCGACCTGACGGCCGGCGACGGGAACCACGACCTCGCAGCCCCCTCCGGGGTTCGGATCACACCACGTCTTCGTCGCCGGGTCGACGGACGGTGTGACGCGAGACGGCGCTGCCGTCCGGCGCGGCATCCGTGCGGGTGACGACGTCGGTGCGGCGACGGCGGGCCAACAGGATGATCCCGACGAGGAACACCACGACTCCGGCTCCCATGAGGATGTAGCCGATCAGGTCGAGATCCGCCCAGTCGACCTGCACATTGAGGGCGAACGTGAGGATCGCGCCGATCACGAACAGCACGATTCCGGTTCCGATGCTCATGCGATAGCTCCTTTCGGGTCGCGGCACCGAGGCCGCCTTCTGCCACGATCGGGCAGACGGATGCCGGGCGGCGAGGGCCTTGACACTCGCGCGCGCGCCGTGCGAGCCGTCTCAGCCGCGCAGCGGGGGCCGCAGCACGAGCACGACCACGATCCCGGCGAGGATGACTGCCGTCAGCGCCACCGGGATCGGCAGTACCGGGTCGAGCAGCACCAGGACGGCGCCCAACGGCACCGCGGTGTTCACCACGCGGTCGGCGTTCTCGCGGATCGCGACGAACCAGACGCCCAGCAGGAACAGCGCGATCGGCACCGACACAGTGAGCGACGCGGCGACGGCGTCCAGTTCCGAAGCGCCGATGAGCCGGTCGATCTCCACCTCGATGCCTGCGGAGAAGGCCCCGGCCGCCGCGAAGATCAGGTAGTGGGTGTATCCGTACCGGATCGACTGCCGCAGCCCGCCGATCGCGTGGTGGTGCGGCGGCCAGAAGTAGATCCACCACAGCGAGGCCGTCGCGACGAGCGCGAGCACCGCGATGGCGATCAGCGGCCAGGGCGTCTGCACCTTCTCGATCGCCCCGATGATCGCCTTGGCCGAGGCGAGCAGGCTCTCGCCCAGCACGATCAGGGTGAACAGCCCGTAGCGCTCGGTGATGTGGTGCGGATGCCAGGGCGTCGAGCCGCCGCCCATCTCCGAGAGCACCGGCACGGCGATCTCGGCCAGCGCGAGCGCGATGAACCCGAGGACCTGGAACTCGGCCGGGATGAACAGGAAGCCCACCCAGAGCAGCTGCACGACCGCGATGCCGAGCGCGTACCGGCGCGCCGTGCGCTGCGCGTCTCCCGCGCGGCGGGACGCACGCAACCACTGTGCGATCATCGCCACGCGCATGACGATGTAGCCGAGCACCGCGAGGGTGAAGTCGTGGTGGAAGGCCGGCCCGATGCCCGCCGCAAGGATCAGCACCCCGCCCATCTGCACGAACGTGAGCACCCGGTACAGCCAGTCGTCGGTAGAGAACGAGGTCGCGAACCAGGTGAAGTTCATCCACGCCCACCAGATCGCGAAGAACACCATCGCGTAGCTGACGACACCCTCGACCGGGTGCGCGTCGGCAAGCTGGTGGTGCAGCTGTGCTGATGCCGCGCTCACCGCCACCACGAACACCAGGTCGAAGAACAGCTCGAGCGGACTGGCGGTGCGGTGCGGTTCCTCCGGATCGCGCGGCACCATGCGGTGCAGGCGCGAGCGCGAGCGTCCTTCGTCGACCATCACCGGTTCAGGATATGCCGCGACGCCCGGTCTGGGTTGCGTCAGAGCTCGCCGGGGCGCATGGCCTCCGCATCGATGGCGCGGATGATCCGCTGCGCCGCGGTGTCGACGGGCGGCTCGGCACCGGCATCCGTGTCACGACGCCGCCGCGGCGCGTACACGACGAGCGCGTGGAACAGGAACCGGGCGAAGAACGCCACCACCAGCGACAGTGCGGTGGCGAGGACGCTGGAGATGTGCCAGCTCTCCACCATGAGCGCCATGACGGGGATGCGCAGCGCCGCCTCGATCCCGTTGAACGACACGGATGCCGCGAAGCGCACCCACAGCCGGGACGCATCCCCGCGGACGTCGTCGAACACGAAGCGCTCCTGCAGCACGAAGTTGCCGACGATGGTGGCGGCGGCGCCGATCACCGCCGCCCAGATGTAGTCCATCCCGAGGTGCGTGAGCAGCCACATGATGCCGATGTTGGCGATCGCGCCGATGCCGCCGATCAGCGCGAACAGACTCATCTTGCCGAAGCGGAGCCGGGCCAGGTGGGCGACGAACGTGGCACCCTGCCGAAGGCTCGCCTTCGACGTGCCGTGCCGGCGCTCCCCGAACGCCATCGGCACCTCGGCGATGCGCAGCTCGTCGCGCGCCAGGATCTCGAGCAGGATCTTGAACCCGCGCGGGCGAAGCGCGTCCAGGTCCAGGCGTGAGCGGTCGACGAGGAAGAACCCGGTCATGGGATCGGTGCTGCCCCACAGCCGCCGCGGGAACATCGCCTTGGTCAGCCAGGTCGCCGCGCGAGACACGCCGAACCGTACCGCAGTGCCGAGCCCCGCCGAGTCACCGCCGCCGATGTAGCGCGACGCGGCGACGACGTCGGCCCCGCCGGCCGCATGGCGGTCGAGCAGCTGCGGCAGCAGCTCGGGCGGATGCTGCAGGTCACCGTCCATCACGACGCACACGTCGTGGGCCGCCTCACGCAGACCGAGCACCACAGCGCCGGACAGCCCGCCCACGTTATGGTCGCGATGGATCGCGCGGACGGTGAGAGGGGCGGATGCCGCGACGCGGGCGATCTCGGACATCGTGTCGTCGTCACTGTCGTCGATGAACAGGATCTCGGCGGTCCGGTCCGCGAGGGCCGCCGCGGTCCGGATCACCAGTTCGGCGATGTTTCCGCGTTCGTTGAAGGTCGGCACGATGACGGTGACGGCCGCGCTCATCTGCTCCCCTTCCCGATTGCGATCCGGCATCCATCGTTTCACGACCGCCTGTGGGCCGGTTCCACGCCCCGCCACCCGCGGAGCCGCCCCCCTGTGAGCGCGATTACCCTGGAAGTATGACGATTTCCGCATCCGACACGATCACCATGTTCGGCGCCGACTGGTGCCGCGACTGCATCCGCACGAAGAAGCAGCTCGACGAGCTGGGCATCGAGTACAAGTACATCGATCTCGTCGCGGAGCCGGCTGCAGCGGACGTCGCGAAGGAGATCTCGGGTCGCACCAACATCCCCGTCGTCGTCTACCCCGACGCCAGCCACCACGTCGAGCCGTCCAACGCCGACGTCGAGGCGAAGCTGCGCGAGCTCTCGCTGATCTGATCGCGCCGCGGGTCCGTCATAGGCTGTGACGAGATCCGAAGGAGACGACGATGGCCGCCCTTCCCGCTCTCGCCGAGCGCCGCGCCCTCGACGCACACGTCGACGCGCTCCAGGGCGGCGCCGCGGTGTGGGCGGCCCTGGACCTCGGACAACGGGCGACCCTGCTGCGCGCCCTGCGGGAGAGCGTCGTGGCGGCGGCCGAGGACTGGGCTGAGCTCGCCGCCGATTCGAAGCTGTTGCCGCCGGGGCACCCGCTGCGTGGCGAGGAGTGGCTGAGCGGACCCTACGCCGTGCTGGGTGCGATCGATGCCTACACCGACACTCTCGGGAAGCTCGCTGCGGGGCACAGCCCGCTCGACGGGGTCCGTACCGGCCGCGCTCCAGGCGGGCGCGTGCGCGTCGACGCCTTCCCGCTCACCGGCATCGACCGCTTCCTGCTGTCTGGCTTCACCGGCGAGGTGTGGCTGCAGCCCGGGGTCACACGGCGTCAGGCGGGGGCCGCGGCGGGTCTGGCTCAGCGGGAACCGACCGCATCCGGTGGCGTGGGGCTCGTGCTGGGCGCGGGCAACGTCACCTCGATCCCGGTGCTGGACGTGCTGTACGAGCTGCTCGCGCACAACCGCGTGGCACTGCTCAAGCTCAACCCGACTCAGGACACCCTGTTGCCGGTGTTCGAACGCGCGCTCGCCCCGCTCACCGAACCCGGCCTGCTGCGCATCGTGCAGGGCGGTGCCGACATCGGCGCGTACCTGGTGTCGCATCCGGGGGTGTCCCAGGTGCACGTCACCGGTTCGGAGGCGACGTTCGACGCGATCGTCCGGGACTCGGATGCCGAGCCCGCCGCGCCGACGAAGCCCATCACGGCCGAGCTCGGCGGAGTGTCGCCGATCATCGTCGTCCCCGGCGAGTGGACCGACGCCGACATCACCTACCAGGCCGAGCACATCGCCACCATGCGGCTGCAGAACTGCGGTCACAACTGCCTCGCCGGCCAGGTCGTGATCCTCTCGTCTGACTGGCCGCAGGCCGCGCAGTTCCGCTCGGCTCTGCGTCGCGCGTACGCCATGGCGCCGGAGCGTCCGCTCTGGTATCCGGGCGCGACCGAGCGCATGCGGCAGGCGGGCGCGGCGCACCCGGGCGCGCTCGTACTCGCCGACCGGCTGTTCATCGAGGTGGAGGACGGAGCGGATGCCGGGACGCTGGCCTCCACCGAGTACTTCGCCCCGGTGCTCGGTGTGATCGCCCTCCCGGGGACGGGGCAGGAGTTCCTCGACGCGGCGGTCGCGTATGCGAACGACCGGCTGAACGGGACGCTCGGGGCGAACCTGCTCGTCGATCCGGCGACGGAGGCCGCGCTGGGCGCCGGCTTCCCGCGCGCGGTCACCGCCCTGCAGTACGGCACCATCGCGATCAACGGATGGGCGGCGTTCGGGTTCATCACCCCGACCCTCACCTGGGGCGCCTTCCCGGGCGGCACGCTCGACGACGTCGGCAGCGGCATCGGCGTCGTGCACAACGCGCTGCTGCTGGACGGAGTCGAGCGGTCGGTCGTGCGCGGACCGTTCCGCCCGCTCCCGCGATGGATCACCGACGGCATCCGGCATCCGGCATCCCTGCGGCTGACGCGGCCAACCATCCTGCCCAAGCCGCCGTGGTTCGTGTCGGCACGCACCGGGGCGCGGGTGAGCGAAGGGCTCACGCGGTTCCGGGCGCGCGGCGGGGTGCTCGGTCTGGCCCGCACGCTGCTGGCGGCGCTGCGGGCGTAGTCCTCGAACGGGTCCACGCCTGGGTTGCTGAGCCTGTCGAAGCACCCATGCACAAGCTCAAGGGATCAACACGTCGCGAGCTCTGGGACCCGGCCGCGTCAGCCCGCGAAGCGGTCGGTGGCGGCGCGCAGCGCCCGTGCGATGCCGGGCTCGGCGGCGGAGTGCCCGGCATCGTCCACGACGACGAACTCGGCCTCCGGCCACGCCGTGTGCAGCTCCCACGCGGTCATCATCGGCGTGCACACGTCGTAGCGTCCCTGCACGATGACGGCCGGGATGCCGCGGATCACCCCGACGTTCTCGAGCAGCTGCCCCTCGCGCAGCCACCCGCCGTGCACGAAGTAGTGGTTCTCGATGCGGGCGAAAGCGATGGCCGATGCCGGCTGCGTGGCCTTCCGGATCTCCTCGGCGTCCGGACGCAGCGTGATCGTCGACATCTCCCACGTCGTCCACGCCACGGCGGCCGGGACGTGCACGGCGGGGTCCGGGTGGAACAGGCGCCGGTGGTAGGCGTCGATCAGGTGTCCTCGTTCGAGCACCGGGATCTGCTCCAGGTAGCCCGCCCACAGGTCAGGGAACAGCGCAGACGCACCGCCCTCGTAGAACCACTCCAGCTCGTGCTTGCGCAGCGTGAAGATGCCGCGCAGCACCAGCTCGGTGACGACCTCGGGGTGCGACTGGGCGTACGCCAGCGCGAGGGTGCTCCCCCACGAGCCGCCGAACACCTGCCAGCGCGGGATGCCGAGGTTCTTGCGCAGCAGCTCGATGTCGGCGACCAGGTGCCAGGTGGTGTTGTAGCGCAGGTCGGCGCCCGGGTCGCTGGCGTGCGGGGTGCTCTTGCCGCAGCCGCGCTGGTCGAACAGCACGATCCGGTACTTGTCCGGATCGAAGAAGCGCCGCTGCCACGGCGAGGTGCCGCTGCCCGGTCCGCCGTGCAGGAACACGACCGGCTTGCCGTCGGGGTTCCCGCTCTGCTCCCAGTACACCCGGTTGCCGTCCCCGACCAGCAGGTGTCCGGTCTCGTACGGTTCGATCGGCGGGTACAGCGCCTCCAGCTCCATGTCTCCCCTCCCTGCACCCGCGGCGTCGCGGGCGCACGTCTCACCGCCTGCGCGGGCGCGCGGCTGCTACAGCTGGTCGCCCGGCACGCCGAACGTGTCGCAGACGCCGAGTCCGTTCTTGTAGCCGTTCGCGAACCAGTACTGGCGCTGCTCGCTGGTGCCGTGCGTGAAGCTCTCCGGGTTCACGAAACCGGACTGCTCCTGGATGTGATCGTCGCCGACGGTGAACGCGGCGTTCAGCGCGTCCTTGACCTGTGCGTCGGTCGGCTTCTCGAGGTACGGGACGCCCTGGTCGTCCTTCAGTTCGGTGACATCGCCCAGCCACGCGCCGGCGTAGCAGTCGGCCTGCAACTCCATCCGCACCCCGTTGCTGTCCGGACCAGTGCCGTTGTTCGGGTACTGCTCCATCACGCCGGTGATGTTCTGGATGTGGTGGCCCCACTCGTGCCCGACGATGTATAGCTGCGCCAGCTCACCCGCGGAGGCACCGAACTGGTCGCGCATGATCTGGAAGAAGTCGGGGTCGATGTACACGCCCTGCTCGGGCGGGCAGTAGAACGGACCGACCGCGTTGGACGCCGTGCCGCACTGGGTGGGCGTCTGCCCCTCGACCACGGTCATCGAGGGGGCCACGTAGCCGTCGACGTGCTGCTCCCAGTACTCGTTCAGCACGACCTCGGCGCCCGCCATGCGGCAGTCGTCCTGCGTGTTCGCGTCCTCACCGGTCTTGCACTCCAGCAGCGCCTCCGAGGTGGGCGCAGGGCCGGGGGCGCCGCCCCCTCCGCCGAGCAGGCCGGTCAGGTCGACGCCGGTGAACATGCTGATCAGCAGCACCGCGATGCCGCCGAGACCGACGGCCCCGCCGCCGATGGCGGCGCCTCGGCCGCGGCGCCGCGTGGAGTGGCCTGAGATGTCGGCATCCGGGTTGAACGTCATGCAGAAACGCTACCGCTCCCTGACCTGCGCACACAGGGATTGACGGCCGCCGCCGATGACCTCTGTCCCTGCCGGGCGGTCCGGACGTAGGGTCGAGGAATGGCGACGACGATCACGATCACCGGGGCGGGCGGCCAGATCGGGTACGCCCTGCTGTTCCGCATCGCGGCGGGCGACATGCTCGGCGCGGACGAGAAGGTGCGGCTGCGGCTGCTGGAGATCCCCCAGGGGATGGCTGCCGCGGAGGGTGCGGCACTGGAGCTGCAGGACGGCGCGTTCGACCTGCTCGAGCACGTCGAGGTCACCGACGACCCGGCGGTGGGCTTCGACGGATGCAACATCGCCCTGCTCGTGGGTGCGCGCCCACGCGGACCCGGCATGGAGCGCGGCGATCTGCTCGCCGCGAACGCGGGGATCTTCGGCCCGCAGGGCGAGGCGATCTCCGCGCACGCGGCCTCCGACGTACGGGTCGCTGTGGTCGGCAACCCGGCGAACACGAACGCGCTGATCGCCGCCTCGCACGCCGACGGCGTGCCGGCGGAGCGCTTCACCGCGCTCACCCGGCTGGACGAGAACCGGGCCAGGGCGCAGCTCGCGCTGGCCCTGGACGCGCCGGTGTCCGGCATCCGTCGGGTGGCGATCTGGGGCAACCACTCGGCGACGCAGTTCCCCGACATCTCGCACGCCACGGTCGACGGGCGGCCGATCGAGACGGCGCTCGCCGAGCGGGTGGGTGACGTGAGCGCCTGGCAGGAGACGACGTTCATCCCCCGGGTCGCCAAGCGCGGCGCCGAGATCATCGAGGTGCGCGGGTCGTCGTCGGTCGCGTCAGCGGCGAGCGCGACCATCGATCACGTGCGCGACTGGGTGCACGGCACGGAATGGACGAGCGCAGGGGTCGTCTCGTTCGGCGAGTATGGCGTGCCGGAGGGGCTGGTGTCGTCGTTCCCGGTGCGCTCGGTCGGCGGCCGCTGGGAGATCATCGAGGGTCTCGAGCTCGACGAGTGGGCTCGGGCACGACTCGACGCGTCGGTCGCCGAGCTGGTCGACGAGCGGGAGGCCGTGCGCGCGCTCGGCATGGTCTGACCGTGGTCATCCGCTGGCGCCGACTCGGGCAGAATGGATACCGGAGGTGCGGCGATGAACAACGCGACGAACGCGGATGCCGGGGCGGAGATCGCCCTGACCAGTCCGCTTCACCTTCCCCACGCGGCGGCCGAGTGCCCGAAGTGCCTGGCGAACACGGAGCACGACTGGTGGTCCGCCCGCCCCGAAGGTGCGCGGCTGGTCGGGCTCGTCGTGGCGCGCGAGGGGATGCCGTCCGTCGTGCAGCAGCGCGAAGACCTGGCCCGCTTCGGTGTGCCGATCGAGGGGTTCCGGCACCCGGCGCCGGAGATCCTGGAGAGCTGGGGAGACCGCCTCGCGCGGTTGATCGAAACGCTGCAGCGCGGTGACGTGCTCGTCGTGGCGAACATCCACGCCCTCGGCCGCGACCTGGACGAGGAGACCCGTACGGTCGCGGAGCTGCGCCGTCGAGGCATCATGGTCAAGGTGCTCGGCCACCAGGCCCGGCACCTCGCCGATGCCGGGCGCTGAACGCGCCGGACCCTCAGTCCTCGTCGGAGTCGGCCTGGCTCCGGAGCGTCTCGTCGTCGAGCAGTGCGAGGTCGGCGCGTGTGACGACCTGTGAGGTCACGGCGTACTCGACGAGCCGGGCACGACGGTTGGTGGCGAGCTTTCCGGGCCCGCCCCGCAGGCCCTGCACGCCCATCCGGTCGAGTTTGTCGCACACGTTGTCGAGTTTGCGGTTGAACTTGCTGATGGTCCATCCGAGGCGCCTGGCGGCGTCGCTCGATGACGGCAGTTCGTTCATGCTCACGCCTTCGCGGCGCAGCATCGGCTCCGCCAAGGCGACCATGAGCTGCTTCTGCATGGGCGTGAAGCTGGCCGGCATGACGGTCGTCTCACCGCTCATCGACGCCTGGATGTGGCGGGAGATCTCGTAGGGCGCCTCTTCCGTATGCAGGCTCAGCTCGTACGTGACCGGGCCTGCGGTGAAGACGATCACGTTGCGCTCGAAGACGAGCGGCATCCGCGCACCGGGCGAGAGCCACGACTGCACGGCGCCGCCGGCGCTGGAGATCGTGGCCGCGAGGCGCACGCCGATGTTCGCCAGCCACCACAGTCCGTCTCGGTGCTGGAGCTCGAGGAAGTGGCGGTGCAGGTAGGGGTTCTCGTCGATCTCGAGGTCGCCCTCGCGTCCGATGATGAACGGATTCCCCGAGGGCACGTCGTACCACTCGCCGGCGAACTCGAGCCGGAGCGGCGGCACCCGCTTCGCCTTCGTGGCGGACTCCGTCTCGAGCTCGGCCCCGGAATTCACATCGGTCACGTCACGACCCCCTCGGCACATATCCTGCCACGGAGGTCGTGGGTCGGCAGAGTCAGCGGGCTCCTCGACGCCCACGACGTGCACGACGTGCCAGGAGACTGGCTCGGGATGGAAGAACGCATCCCAATCGCCGAGCTCGGGAATCCGGAACCACGTGGCCGAGCGATTCGTCAGTGACCGATGACACCCTGCAGGTCGACGGCCACCTGGATGGCCGGGATGGTCTCCCGCTTGTGCAGGTTCTCCACCTTCTCCTGTCCGCCCAGCGAAAGTAGCGGCACGAAGATGAACGACTGGTCGTACGGCAGCTCGCCGTGTGCAGCCACCGCCTCCGGGAAGATGTCCCAGTGGAGGCTGTCGGAGAGTTCCTCGGGCCCGTCGAGGTCGACCATGAACAGGAAGTCCTCGAGCGAGGAGTTGAGTCCGACCGTACGGTGCTCGCGGTACAGGATGCCGACCAACCCCGGGTGGCTCGGCTCCCAGGTGATGAGGTCGCCGAGGCCGGTGACCATGATCGGGATCGCGATGCCATCACCCTGCGTCTTGCCGATGCAATCGCCGACCTCGGCCTCGTAGAGCTTCGGGTCGATGATGCGCAAGAACCCATGGGCGAAGGTGCCGTAGCCGTACTTCTCCCAGACCTCGACCAGCTCGTCCGGAACGCGGCCCCGATACTCCTCGATGATCTCCGGCGGGACCGGCGCGTGCGGAACGAAATCAGCGATCTCAACCATGCTTCCAACCTATCGGAGGACGATGTTGATGTAGGTGTTGTCCAGATCTACGCCTGGATTCGCGTTGAGGAAGTCGATCACGGCCCGATCGATGTCACCGACTCGGCTCCTCCACTGGGAGCCGAGAGAGGAATTGATCCGCGTGTCTCCGACTCGCGAAATGTCGGTGACGTTCCCACCTGCGATGCCGTCCAACCGATGCAGCGCGGCTTGTCCCTTCATCCATTCTTCGGCGATCTGCTTCGCCTCATCGCGGCTCTTTCCCGCGCGGCGGAGTTCGGTGATCTTGTCCTTCAGGCCGATGTCCCGCGCGTTCTCCTGCGCCCGAAGCGAGTCCGAGGTGCGCCCCTTCTCGAGAAACTCGATCCGGTTCTTCAACCAATCCGACAGCGGCATCGACTGCAGAGTGGCCATCTGCTCGTCGTACTGCCTCTGGTACTCCGCCGAGTCATGCTTGCTGTTCCTCTTGAACCTCTTCACGCTGACATCGACCTTGCCGTCGAAGTTGTCGAGGTCCCGGACCTGGCGCACGACAGTATCGAGGTGGCCGTCGATGTTCGCCGTGAGCTGGTGCAGCTTGTGGTCCGCATGAGCGAATCCCTTCAGCGCCGCCTGCTTCAGTTCCTTGATGATGGGTTTGACCGCGCTCATCAGTCGTCCCCTCCGAAGTCCAGGGCGGAGAACTCCGCGAAGAACGCCGACGTCAACGTCTGAATATCCGCACCATGCACCTTCATCGTCGACTGCGCCTCCTCCAGCGCCTGCAGATCCGCGTAGAACTCATCCGAATCCCCCGCCGTGGACTCCACCATCGGCGCATCCAGAATCGCGTCGATCACCGCCGGCAACTCCTCCGCCAACGGCTCGATCGCCATCGGCGCGAGCTGATTGATCAACTGCTCCACCGCGATGTCCACCGCGGCGTTCAACAGCTTCTTCTTGATCAACAGCATCGGCCCCGCACCCGCCGCCGTGATCGGATTCGTCAGCATCGCCACCAACGTGATCATCGTCGACGTCACATCCACGATGACCTTGATCTTCAACGCAAGAATCGCATCCGCCGCGACATCCATCGCCGTGGCCGCCGGGGGCATGATGTCCACCAGCTTCTGCAGATTCTGCGACCGGTTCGCATTCCACGCGCTCAGCGTCGCCGGACCCGTCTGCCCCCGCATCGCCGCGCCGATATCACCGTTCATCTTCCGGTCGACCGACTGGATCACACCCTCCAGATCCGACCCGAAATTGCGCACCAGCGTCGCGCCCTTGCGCACCTCATCCTCATCCACATCCGGCCACTCGAACCCGAGCTTCTCCATCACCCAGACAAGCTCATTCGGCAACATCATTCCCACGGCGCCACCTCCTGGATCGAGGGTACTTTCCGGTCATGAAGGCCACCATGGGTAGCACTTCCCACGCGCACAGCTCCCCCAGCGCTCGCAGTCAGTCCCCGGGGACGTCGAACTCGATGCTCACGAACCGCGAATCGGGGATGGTCTTGATCTCGACCTTCGCACCGTCCAGCGCGCCCGGCGGCAGATCGAATCGCGCTTCGAACTCGGCCTGGCTCGACGCGCTCAGGGCATCCGCTTCGCCAGCGGGAGCGAGGAAGCTCATGTCGCCCTCGCTCTTCGCCCCGTACTTGTCCGGGCTGTCCTGCCCGATCGCGTCCTCGTAGAGCTCTTCGACGAGCTGTCCGGGCACCTTCTTCGGTGTGCCCTTCACCTCGTCGGCGATGTCGCCCGGCAGCGACCTCACGTCATTGCCGACGGAGCGCCCGAGATCGCGCGCCAGGTCGTAGTCCGGGTCGCGGTGCCGCGGCTGGTACCCGCGCAACTGCGCGTCGACCCCTCGGCTGACATCGCGCAGAACGCCGTACTCCTTGGCATGGGAGGTCGGCTTCTTGCCGTCTCCCCGATGCTTCGGCTCGTAATCGGTGTTGCGCTTGTCGAGACCGCGGATGGCGTCGGCATCCGCTCTGTGCTTGCCTCCGCGATTGCGGAAGGCGCCGGCGAAGCCGCGTTTGAACTCGTGCCCGGCGCCGTCCACGGCATCGATGACGTCGCGGATCAGCTTCTTCATCGACATGCTTCAATCTCCCGAGATCTGCAGGTTGGCCAGGTCGGCGAGCAGCCGATCGGTGAGCTCCTCGACATCGGCGGCGTGCGCATCCATGTCCGACGCAGCCTGGTCGAGGGCCATGAGGTCGGCGTAGAACTCGTCCACATCGCCCACCGCGCCCTCGACGACCGGGGCGTCGAGCATGGCCGCGACCAGTCCCGGGACCTGCTCGGCGAGCGGTTCCAGCGCGAGCGGCAGCACCTCGTCGATCACCTTCTCGAGCGTGGCCTCCATCAATGCGGAGAACAGCTTCTTGCGCGCCAGGATGAGCACCGCCGCTCCGCCCGCCCCGAACGGTCCGGCTGCGAGCAGCGGCACCAGCTGCACCAGAGTGAGGGTGACCTCGGCGATCACCTTCATCTTGAGGGCGAACACGATGTCGGCCGCGAGGTCGATGCCGCTGGCCGCCGGCCCGAGAAGGTCGATCAGCTGCTGCACGTTCTCGGAGCGGTTCCGGTTCCACGCCGTCACGTGCGCGGTGCCCGCCTGTCCGCGCATGGCGGCGGCGATCTCGCCGTTGATGCGGCGATCGGCGGTCTGGACGAGCGTCTCCATGTCGTCTCGGTACCCCCGCACGAGCACGGCCGCCTTGCGCACCTCGTCCTCGTCGACGTCGGGCCACTCCAGTCCGAGCTTGTCCATCACCCAGATGAGCTCGTTCGGCAGCATCATTCCCACGGCGACCACCTCCGAGAATCACGCTAACGAGTCGCGGATGACGGTGGCGATGGGGAGATCAGCCCATCAGCGGCTGCGGGGGGGCGCCTCACCCACGTGACGCATCCCTTCTGCGGAGGCGCGCGGCTCGCGCATTCTCTCGATCGCGCGGCGCGCCGCCGCCCCTTGACGGAGTTCGGGAGATCTCATCGAAGATCCGCTCGATCTCGACACACTGCTCGGCGAGATCGACCACGGATGCCGGATCCACGGGCGCGAATCCGCCTGAGCCTCCACACGGTCGAACCCGGCGGACGTGATCGCCACCTGCCATCCTCCGCGCTGATAACCCCACGCGATCTCGGCGTCGAGCTCCACGCCGTCACGTGAGACGCGAATCGAGCACTCAGCCATGGTTGTCGGCCACACGCGCAACCGCCTGCAACGTGGCCCTCCCGAACGTGCCTGTCATGCGTCCCGTGCCTCAGTCCTGGGATGGGCGAGGAGGCTCCCCCGGCACGAAATACCGCAGCGGAGAGAGCCCGGTGCGCACGACGGCGTCGCCCGCGGCATCCAGGAACTGATCCATGGTCGCGACGCTGAGCGCGCCCGATGGATCGGCGATGATCACGTTGTCCACGACGGGGAGGAGCGTCGCGGTCCCCTTGGGCCACGCCGCGAACGTCGTGGTGACCCCGCTGTCCAGCACCCGGATCTTCGGGTCCGCCAGGTGCACGTCCGGTCGCTGCAATGCGACCGACTGTGCCTCGTACGCGCGAACGGCGAACAGCCTCAGCACCCGCTCGAAACGCATCTCCAGCGACGGATGCCGCTCGCGCCACGGGCACGGAGCCCAGGCGCCATCCGAGAGCACCACCGGATGCGCGCTCACCAGTCGCCCGCCCTCGTCGTAGAGCTGCTCCGCCAGATCCAGCACACGGGCGATCCCCGCTTCGTCGTCCGCGCCGACGATCGCGAGCCGATCCCTGGAGAGCACGAAGACGACCGGTGGTCCGGTCACGTCCCCGACCTCGATCCGGGACGATTCGACGAGCACGGATGCCGCCACCTGCTCGTCCTCGACCAGGATCACCCCGTCCACAGGATCCGGAAGGGAACCCGCGGATGCCACGGTCGCCGCGACCGTGTCGGAGAACGGCTGCGACCAGGCTTCGGCTTGTCCCTGGGTCACCGCGGACCCGTCGCGCTCGTCAAGACCCACGAACAGCTCGCCACCGACGTACTCGACGCGCGGATGCGCTTCGCCGGGCGCGGTGACCGCGAGCACTCCGAGCTCACTCGCGCCGTAGACGCGCGCAACCGCGTCCACGGTCAGATTCCCGAACGTGCCTGTCATGCGTCCCGCTCCTCTTCCTCTGCCGCCAGACTACCGGCGGCAGCTGAGGCATCGGCGTCCGCTCTCGCCGCGTCCAGCCTGATGACGTCGGCCCAGGACCAGGTCACGTCAATTCCTTCGACCGGGCCGGCGACCAGCCGCTCGGACACCCAGCTCGCCGGAACGACGTGAACTGCAAGCGACCAGTCCCCGGCAGCCTCATCGCCCGCCCAGACGAGTGCCACACCCACGCCCTCGGGAAAGACCCAGCGGTTCGCCTTCGTCGCCCCGGACGATCGAAGCGCCTCCGTGTACGAGCCGATGCTGTCGGCACGGCGCTCCGACAGATCCATCACCGCCCACGGCCCCGCCCTGTGCATGCCCGCATCCTGCATGCGCGATGCGAACGCCTTGAGCTGCCCGGGCTCGGCATACGGGTTGTAGCCGCTGCTCGGATCGCCTCTCCAGGCGAGCGGAAGGATCCTCACGTCCCCACGAACGAGGACCGGCACGTCCGGCGCGAGCCAGCCATCACCAGAGGCCTCCGTAGCCCCCGGAGGGAGTCCGCCGCAATCCAGCATCAGATCGCGCCCGCGCGCGGGCAGAATCGCACCGGACACGAGCGAGGCGGGCCCGAACGCCGCAGTGCTGCTGTCCATCTCGCCAGTCCTTCCGCTCAGAGGTTGAGTTCGCGCCAACTGCCCGGCCATCTCGACTGATCGAGCACACCGTCGCCGTTCCGCCACCCGGTGGCGTCATGCGGAATGTCGATGACCGCCTCCGGGATGCCGCTGGGCAGGTACCCGCCTGGGATCCAGTGCTCCACGTCCGTTCCGCCCTCGTTGCCCGACGGCACACGCAGTCCGGCCAGTTCATCCGGGCCGAAGTCACGGAGCTGGACATCACCCCCTTCGAAGAAGTCCGTCGGAAGGCCGAGCGCCTCTGCGAGCTCCTTCGGGCTGTTGACCTGATCCATCAGGTTGTTCAACTGGTCCGTCGGGAACACGTACGCCGTATTGGTGGTGTTGCCCGGGACCTGGTTGTTGCCGGGCCCCCAGTCGAGAAGGCTGTTGGTGCGATAGATGCGCGTCGCACCGTTCTCGAATTGGGCAAGGTGCTGCTGGATGTAGTCCTTGTCCAGGTAGTCCTCGGGGTCGGGGCGGTTGCCCTTGCCGGCGTCGACGACCTGGTTCGGCGTGGGGCCGTCCTTCTTCCAGCCGTCCTTGAGCGGATGCACGACGTCGGGCGAGTCGAGGTTCTGCACCTCGCTCGTATTGCGGTGCTGCTTCGACCCGTGCTTGCGGAACATCTCCGCCAGCTGCTTCACGTGCACCGGAGTGTCATCCAGCGCGCGCAGCAGCGGCTTGATCGCTTCGTCACCGATGCTTCTGGCCATGTCTCAGTCCCCCGTGATGTTCAGGCTCGAAAGGTCCGCGAGCAGCCGCTCGGTCAGCGTCTCGACATCCGACGCGTGCATCTCCATCTCGCTCTCCGCCTGCTCCAGCGCCTGCAGATCCGCGTAGAACTCGTCCGGGTCGCCCGCGACCGCCTCCACGATCGGCGAGTCCAACGCCGCCATCACGACACCCGGCAGCTCCTCCGCCAACGGCTCGATCGCCATCGGCAGAAGCTGATTCATCAGCTGCTCGATCGCGACATCCACCGCCGCATTCAGCAGCTTCTTCTTCAGGATCAGCATCGGACCGGCGCCCACCGCGGTGATCGGGTTCGTCAGCATACCGACCAGGGCGATCATCGTCGTCGTGACGTCCGCGATCACCTTGATCTTCAACGCGAACACCGCCCCCGCCGCGATATCCATCGCCGGCGGTACCGGACCCAGCAGATCCACCAGCCGCTGCAGATTCTGCGACCGGTTCGTGTTCCACGCGCTCACATACGCCGGGCCCGCCTTGCCCCGCATCGCCGCCGCCAGGTCGCCGTTCACCTTCCGGTCCATGACCTGGATCTTCGCTTCGAGCTCATCGCGGAAGTCGCTGACCATCCCCGCGCCCCGGCGCAGCTCGTCCTCATCCACATCCGGCCAGTCGAACCCGAGCTTCTCCATCACCCAGATGAGCTCATTCGGCAACATCATTCCCACGAGTAAACCTCCGCAGACGACCCTATGCTCAGGCGGGATGCCCTCGCGATGGGGAGAAGAGCCCACATCCGCCGCGTCACTTCGCGGCCGCCCATTGCACGATGCCGTACGTGAGCGGCGCCGGGGCGCCGTTACGGGCCGTCACGCCGCTCACGTCACGGTCGACGACCGTGATCCGCGGGTTCGTCGCGATCGGCAGTGCGAGCGCGGCACGCACGATGGTGAACTCGATCAGCGCGCGGATGTCGCGCGCCTCGTAGACATCGACCGTCTGGGCAAGCTGCGCGATGAGTGTGTCGCGCTCGGCGTCCGCATGTCCGGTGACGGATGCCGCTCCCTGCGTGCCCCATTGCGCGGCGATCTGCGCCGGCGACTGCGGGATCGGCACGCGGGCGATGACGGCATCCCACCCGCGCTGCCCCAACGCCGCGTCGACGTCGTCGCTGCCGCAGTCGGCGATGCCCCAGCCGGCCTCCGCTGCGGCGTCCCGGAGTGCGCTGAAGGCTCCGGCGGCGAACTCGCTGCGGCGGTCGTACAGCACGCACACCCGCGCTCCCGCCCCCACGCCGGCGGACTGACGCTCGGCGGCCGGATCCTCACTCTGTGTGCCGAGGGTCTGCGCGAAGCCCGAGTCCTCGTTCACGATGTCGTAGGCGCGAGAGCCGGGTGCGGACACCATCGAGGTGGTGGCGGTGTAGGCCGCCGCCCATTCGCCGCCACCGGCTTCGGCGAGCGCCCGCGCCGGAAGGGCGCGGAGGAAGGCGGAGCGGGCCCGCTCGTCAGCGAACACCCGGGAGGGGTTCAGCATCACCGCCCAGACGGTGCCGTCGTGCGTGGTCTGCACAGTGAAGTCCCGACGCTCGAGTTCGCGGATCACCGCGCGGTTGGACGCCATCGGGGTCACTTGCGCGACGTCCAGCCGGGTGCCGATGGCGGACACGGGATCGCTGCCCGGCGGGACGAGCTCGACCCGCGCGATCTGCGGGCCGACCCCGCCCTTGTAAGACGGGTTGGGCACCAACGTCACGCTTTGACCGGCCTCCTCGTCGCGCACCCGGTCGACGACGTACGGGCCGCTGGAGAGCCGCAGATCCTGCGGGATCGCCTTCTTGTCCGGCAGCTCGAAGCCCTCGTTCCAGACGGCGGCGAGATCCTTGAGCGCCGCGGGATCGGCATCCTGGATCGCGCGGATGACGGCGTTCTTCGCCTCCATCGCGTCGTCCGTGCCGAAGGCGCGCTTGCCGGCGACGTGGGCAGGCACCGGAGCCGTCACCGCCTGCTGCCAGTCGATCGCCGGCTGCGGGAACGTCACCTCGATCGCCCGTGCGAACTCGTCGACCTCGGGGAGCGCGACCTCGGGGAGCGCGACCTCGGGCGCATCCCCTCCGGCCTCCCCGTCGGCCTCCTCGTCCCGCTCGAAGAGCCCGGATGCTCCCGCCCAGCCCAGCAGCAGGTCGGCAGCGTCGAGGGGGATGCCGTCCGACCAGGTCGGCTCGGCGAGATCGTAGCGCACGGTGAAGGGATCCTCCGACACGATGCGGACGGTTCCGAAGCTCTCATCCGGGACGAACTCGCCGTCGACGACGTCGCCGAAGTCCGCGCGGATCGTCTCGGCGATGTCGATGTTGCCGGGCGACGGTGACGCCAGGGCGTTCACGGACGTGAACCCGCCGCTCCATCCCACGGCGACCTTCGTGTCGGGCACGACGGTCTGCGGCAGCGTCGACGCGCAGCCGGTCAGGCCTGCCGCCAGCAGCACGATCAACGGTGCCGCGACGCGGCGATGGGCTCTCATCGCGACGAGGTCAGACGAGGTCGGCGCCGTCGTCGCCCTCGGCCGCCACCTCGCGGAACCTCTCGCTCTCCTCGCTCTCGAGCCACGCGCGGGCGTGCTCCAGCAGGATCGCCGGCGATTCCTCGGCCTCCTCCGCGGTCGAGAACGGCCCGATCGTGTCTTCGGAGGGCCGCTCGTCCGCGCGCACCACCGACTGCGTCGAGAGGTTGTACCAGTAGTAGCTCTGCGTCCCGCTCATCAGCCCCGTGCTCCGATCATCTTCCCGATTCTATGCGCCGTCCGCCGCGGCCTCAGGGCGAACGCCCTCCGCGGCCGTCCCCGTCGGCCCTCGCACGCAGAGAGGTCGCGGCCCCGGTCCCCTGACCGGATGCCGCGACCTCTGCCGATGCGATGGCTCAGCCGCCGGCGAGCTCCGAGTCCTTGTCGCGGATGGAGTCGGCCATCCGGTCCAGAGCGTCGGCCATGTCGTTGACGGCCTCGGCTGCGTCGTCGAGCGACGACGTGAGCTCCTGGTAGGCCGTGTTGTAGGCGTCCGAGGCGTTCTCGGTCTTGAACCCGTCCTGGACGAGCTCGTCGATGATGCCCTGGAGCTCCTTCAGGGTGTCGCCGATGGTGCTGCGACCGTCACGGAGTCGCGCAGCGGCGCCCTCCATCTCGCTGTAAGTTGCACCGAAATCGTGTCCGGCCATGAGAACCGCCTCCTGCGTTCGTCTTGTTCAGGCCCCTTCGGCCTCTCTCACGTCGAGGTTAGCCAATCATCACCACCCCGCAAACGGGGAGCGGTACCCATGCACCTCTACCCATTCGCGGGCGTGGCTGGCACGAACGGGACCTGCATCGTGATCGTCCGTCCCGCCTGGACGAAAATGCCGCGCCCGACCGGGAAGTCCGTGCGCTTGACGCGCCCGAACGGCGCCTTGAAAATCGAGTCGCCGTCGTAGGTGTCGGGCTTGAGCACGATCCCCTGCCGGCCGGTCTTCCATTCGCCGAGCACGCCGATGCTGCCGCTCGCCCGGCTGATCTCCGCCTCGCCGATGAGCATGTGGTCGCTGTTGTTCATCGCCTGCAGCAGCGTCCGCATCTGACGGTCCGCCGGGCCGTCGGCGACGTGCGGGATGTCCTCGATGACGATCAGGATGCGGCCGCCGGGGTTGTCGGCGACGACGAGCTCCGTCAGCTCCGCGGCGAGCTCCTTCTCGTCCTCGGGCTTCGTGGCGCTGCGCACCCACGGCCGGAAGTCCCTCAGCTCCGCACGGCGGCTGCCGAAGTGGTACATCCGCACGTGCGGGTCGAAGCGCTCCATGGCGACCACGAGCGCCCGCAGGGCGTTCGTGCGGCCCGACGTCGGCGGACCTGTGATGACGAACGAGCCGATCGGTTCGAAGCCGTGGGGCGCGAGCGTCTCGTCCGCGACGCCGAACACCGGCATCCCGTCCACCTGCGCAGGCATGTCGGATGCCGGCACCATCGTGGGGAGGGCACCGATCTCGGGCAGGTCGCGCACGCCCTGCTCGCGCAGCCTCTCGCCGAGGGCGCTGAGCGCCTTGGTCTGCTCGACCGCGTTCGACGTGCCGCCCAGCACCGCGATCTGCGCCTCGTGCCCGTCGATGACCGCCCGACCGGGCACGGACTGCTCGTCGAGGATGTCCCTGGGTGCGCTGAGAAGCATGTACTGGCTGGCATCCCCCATCCGCAGCACCACTCGGCGGGAGATGTTGGAGGCGACCGCGCTGGGGACGGCGTTACCGCGGTCCGCCGTGATCACCGCGTGCAGGCCCAGGGTGCGTCCCTCGCCGAGGATGCGCATGAAGATGCGGTAGAACGGCCCGCGGCCGGGCGCCACTTCCCAGTCCTTCTTGAACTCGGGGTAGTTGTCGATGAGCAGCAGGATCCGCGGCATCCGCGGGTCGACCAGTTCGCGGTACTCCTGCACGGAGCCGGCACTGGCGGCGGCGAAGGCGGCGGAACGGCGGTCCATCTCGCGGTCGAGGGTGCGGAACAGCCGCTGGATGCGCTCGACGTCCCCGCCGTCCACGACCGAGCCTACGTGCGGCAGGGCTGCCAGCGCCGACAGCGAACCGGAGGCGAAATCGAGGCAGTACACGTGCACGCGGCCAAGATCCGGACGCATGCCCGCGGCCGTGCCGATGGTCTTCAGCAGCGTGGACTTCCCCGAACCGGAGGTGCCGTAGATCACCAGTGAGCCGTCCCGGTCGGGAACGAACACGGCCGGCTCCTGCAGCTGCTTCTCCGGCACGTCGACCATGGCGATCGGGATGCGAGTGTCGCCGTCGTTCGGCAGGTCGCGCAGCTCCACGAGCGGCGACAGGTCGTCCAGCCAGGGGCGACGGGGCCGCTGCAGCCGCGCCGCGTCCGCGGCGCGGATCAGCGTGGAGACGATGCGCTTCTGATCGTTCGGGCCGAGGTCCTCCTCGTGGGCATCCGACTCGGCGGGACGGTCGGGCTCCCACTCCCGGCTCGCGCCGAAGCGCAGCTCGGCGACGCGCACCTCGGCCACGGCAGTGTCGTCGTCCGCGCTCCAGCCGCCCGTGTACGCCGACTGGAACGGCACCAGGCGGCCGGGACCGGTCTTCGCGATCGCGCGCCCCGGGATGGATGGCGGGAAGGTCGCCGCGATCGCGTTGTCCACGACGTCGCGCGAGTCCGTCTCGTCCGCCATGCGCAGGGCGATGCGGAGGTTCGTGTTCGCGCGCAGGTTGTCCTTGATGACGCCCGCGGGGCGCTGCGTCGCCATAATGAGGTGGATGCCGAGGGAGCGACCGCGCTGGGCGATGTCGACGACGCCGTCCACGAACTCCGGCATCTCGGATGCCAGGGCGGCGAACTCGTCGATCACCAGGACGAGCGCCGGCGGGCACTCCGGGTCCTGCCGCTTCTCCAGTTCGAGCAGATCCTTCGCCTTCTTCCGGTTGAGCAGGTGCTCACGGTGCTGCAGTTCCGCACGGAGGCTGGTCAGCGCCCGGCGGACCAGGTGCGGGCTGAGATCCGTCACCAGGCCGACGCAGTGCGGCAGCTCGACACAGTCGGCGAAGGCGGATCCGCCCTTGTAGTCGACGAACAGGAACGTGACCCGGTCGGGGCTGTGCGCTGCCGCCATGCCCAGCACCCAGGCTTGCAGGAACTCCGACTTGCCCGCGCCGGTGGTGCCGCCGACCAGTGCGTGCGGCCCGTGCGTGCGCAGGTCCAGCGCCATGGCGTCGCTCGCACCCTGCCCGATGATCGCCCGGAGCGTTCCCGCCTTCTTCAGGCGTGGCCGAGGGCTGGGGGTCCGATCCACGATGGTGTTGTTCTGCCGCCAGCGCTCGATCACGACGTGCGGGTCCTCCGCGATGGCCGGGTCGACCAGCTGCAGGAACATCACCGAGCTGGGGATGTCGGACGAGTCGTGCACCACGGTGCTGGCGTCGACGACAGGTGCAAGACGGCGCGCGAGCATGTGCATGTACGCGTTGGACACGCCCTCCACCTGCACGTGCTCGAAGTCCTCGCCGTTGCGGACCAGTCCCACCCTGGCATCCCCGAGTCCGGCCGTCACGTCGATGTAGCTGCGGCACACCGCCGGGAGCGACTCTACGGTGGGAGAGATGAAGACGGCGTGCACGCCGCGGTCCGCCCCGCGCTCCAGCACATCGGTGAGCCGCCCGCGGTCCACCGGGGCGTCGCTGGTGACGAACACGATCACCGACAGCGGCGGTGTGTTCTTGTGCTCGCCGGCCGCGCGCGCGACGTCCGTGCCGTACAGCAGCGGGTTCCAGTCCTCCTTGAACGGGCCGCGCGGCTCGCCCCCGCCCTCCGGGCCTGCCCGCAGCACGTACTCCTCCAGGCTGCTCAGCAGCGCGGCGGCGGTGGGAGCCGAGTCGGCGAGCGCCATGTCGCGGAACGGGCTGCGCTCACTGGAGGTGTGCGGCATCCATTTGAGCCAGTCCAGCTCGGGCGTCCACGCCGAATCAGCGAAGGCGACGGCGACGACGTCGTTCGGCGCGTGCATGCCGAACAGCTGCACGGCGATCCCGCGCATGGCATCCGCGACCGGAGCGTGTGGCCCCGCGACACCCACCGACCCGGCGTCCGCGAGAGTGTCGAACACCGGCACGTCGTCGACGAACTCGTAGCGCTCGCGCAACCGGTCGACGCGTTCGATGAACTCGGGCAGCCCGTCCGGCACGTCGGCGTCGTCGATGCGGTTGCGAGCCGGGAGCCGGCAGCTGCCGAGCCGCAGGGCCAGGAAGTTCCAGTGCTCGGGGCGTCTCGTCCACAGCACGGGGCCCAGACGCATGGCGTGGTCGAAGATCTCCGCGACCGGGGGCGCCTCCGCGTTGCGGGCCTGCTCCTCCTCGGGCTTGCCGTGGAAGAGGTCCTCCTCGAGCTGCTCGAACTGGCGCTCGAAGAGCAGATACTCGTGGTTCTCGCTCTTCTTGCTCTGCACCGACTGGTTGATCAGGTTGCCGAACGCCATCAGCGGCGTCATCACGATCATCAGGAGCGAGCGCGGGTTCTCGTTCATGGCGTACAGCGCCAGGCCCATCAGGATGGGCGCGACCAGGATCGGCCACGGGAAGATCTTGCCGATCTTCTCGGTGGGCAGCCGAGGCGGCTTGAACAGCGTGCCCGGGTAGCGCACCTCCACCCTCGGACTGCGGTTGAACAGCAGCCCGCCGCCGCGTTCGATGATCGGCTCTTCGGCGGCGGAGCCGTCGAAGGAGCGGGCGAGCCGGAGCACGAGCGTGGTCCCGCCGATGACGAAGGGTTCGCCCTCCTCGATCCGCACGCGCTGCACGGCCACACCGTCCACGAGCACGCCGTTGGCGGAGTTCAGGTCGACGACCTCGATGTGCGTGCCGACTTCAAGGCGGGCGTGCCGCTTCGACACCATCGGATCGGCGAGGACGACGTCGTTGCCGGCATCGCGGCCGAGGAACGCGTGTCCCGCGGTGATCGGGAACTCCTGCCCCGCCAGGACACCGGAGGTGGCGCGCAGCACACCCACGGTCTCGCCCCTGCCCGCGAACGAGTAGCCCGGACCGTAGTTGACGATGGAGGCGGCGAAGCCCGACCCGATGGGTGCCTCCCCGATGGGGACGTCCGGTTGAATCGGCACCAGGCGATCACCGGTGGGCGGTGCGACCGCCAGCGTCACCACATCGCCGTCCGCGACGGGGGTCGCCCTGGTCGGGTCGGCCTCGGCGATGTGGCGGGCCACGTCGCCGGCGGTCGCGGTCGAGTCGGTCGTGATCACGATGTCGACAGCGTCACCGGCCGGTCGATGCAGCGTCAGCTTCAGCCTCATCGGTCTCCCTCAGTCCTGTGCGGCCGGTCGCCGGCCGTGATCGTGCACCGAGCGCGGGTCATGCGCGCACCACCGCGGCCACGCGGTCTCCGAGGCGGATGATGTCACCATCAGTGGTGGTGACCGGCGTGCCGGCGGCGACGCCGTATTCCACGCCTCCCCTGACCAGCCCCGAGCCGTTGGTGGAGCCGCAGTCGACGATCTCCAGACCGCCCGCGACCGGGCGCACCAGCATGTGCGTCTTCGACAGCGAGCGCGTGTCGTCGGCGAGCGGGACCGGGCGGGCGCCCGGGTGTCCGGTGGCGTCCGGGTTGCGTCCGAGGAGCACCGGCTCTGCGATCGTGATGCTCTCCCCGGTGTCCAACCGCAGCGCAAAGCGCATCGGAGCGGGTGCCGGCGCGGCAGGCACCGCAGCGGATGCCGGAGCGGAAGCTGCGGCGGATGCCGGAGCGGAAGGGACAGGTGCCGGCGCGGAAGCCGGGACGGGCGCGGCGGGCGTGGGCTGAGCGGCCCCCGGTCGCAACGAGGCAGCGCCCGGAGCAGAGCCGGGAGCGGGGACGCCGTCGGAGCGCTCCTCCTCTGCGGCACGGTAGCCGCCGAGCACCGGCTTGCCGGGCTGCACCTGCTCCGGCGCGGATGTCGGCACCGGTTGCGCCCGCACCGAATCCGGACGCGCGTGCGGGTCATGCGGGCGCGCGACGCCGAGCACTCCCGCGCTCATCCGGGTCCCCGGCCGGTATTCCGGTTGAGCGAACGGATCCGACGGTGTGGCGAGGGACGGCAGGGGCGCGCGCTCGGGCACGGGCTCGGCCTTCACCATCTTGCGCGCCACACGCATGCGCTTCTCGTCGTACGGATTCAGTCCGTTGCGCACGTCCACGAGCCAGACGCCGGTGGCCTTGTCGTGCCAGCCGCGTCCGCGCTCCTCTCTGTCGAAGGTGGGTGACAGAAGCACGGCCAGCCCCAGTACGGGGACCAGGTTCGCGGCCCAGACGAAGAGGAACCGGAGCAGCACCGAGCCGACTCCGGGACGCTCGAGCGTTCGCACGTTCACGCTCCGGATGCCGGCGAGCGCCTTGCCGGCGGTCGTCCCCCTCCGCCCGTGCAGGATCAGCTGCACTACGCCGAACACCACCGTAAGCAGCACGGTGATCCCGGCCATGACCACAGCGAGGGTGAAATCGGGATGGTTGAGGAACCCGTAGGCGGAGATCGATCCGGTCGCGAGCTTGAGCAGCAATGGGACCGCCCCGATCCAGAGCGGCAGCTGCAACAGCGTCCAGATCGCACCATCGCAGGCGAGGGCAAGCGCCCTGCGCCCGAACGGGGCGTTCAGCAGTCCGAGTGCGGCAGCGTACGCCGGGTCGGGCCGTCCGGCGGCGTCGACCCCTTCGATCGTCCGCTCACGTTCCTCGACGTCCCAGATCATGCCGTCGGTTGCCTCCCCCGTGCGCCTCTTGCCGTCCGCGACTGTGCTCAAGAGTACCCAGCCCCTTCACCGTCTCGTCGCCACTGCCGGCGGGCGGACGGGGCGATCATTCGACGCATTCCCTGACCTCCTGAGCGGACCGTCCGTCGGCCCGCTTGAGGATGACCTCGACGCACGTGCGCTGCGGGTGCGGGCCCGGCAGCGTCGCCGTGGTCTGTTCCGTCGTGTTCGGAGCACCGGGACCGTCCAGCGTCACCTCGTACCAGATGAACGAATCGCCGTCCTGGGGATCCGGGTTCGTCCAGGAGAAGCTCACCGTATCGCCGCTGCGCGTGCCCGTGAGGTCAGTAACCGACGGGACGATGCCGGTAATCGGATCCTGAGGGGCATCGGGCTCGGACGACGAGGGCTCGGGCTGTGGCTGCGCGAGCAGGTCGGTGAGGGGCCCGCTGAGCCACAACGCGCCGGCGAGCAGCAGCACGCCGAGTGCCGCGACCGCCCAGCCCCACCAGGGCATCCCCTGGGATCGGGTACCCGGGTCCAGCGGCGGAACCGGGTCATGCTGCGCGACGGGCGTCGGCGGCTGAGGGGCGACGATGGTGGGCGGCCGCAGCAGGGTGCGATCATCCTCGGCCGCCGGCGGAGTGGGCGCCATAGCAGCCGGCGGCGTCCGCTCGGCCGCGTCGTGCACCGGCGACGGGCTCTCGAAACGCGGGAAACCGCCGGGCGCCGGTTCCGGGCGCTTGCGCTCGGTCACCGCGGACGGTCGGGTGGCGGACGGCGCATCGGGGCTGATCGACCGGACCTCGCGCACGCGCGTGAGACCGTCGCCGTCGTCTTCCGCCTCGTCCGATTGCGGGTGCTCGTCGACGATGTCGATCGGCGTGACGGAGTGCGCCAGCTCGATCTGCACCTTCTGCAGCGCCCGCGCGAACGCCACCGCGCTCGGGTAGCGCTCCTCGGGGTTCTTCGCCATCGCGCGGGCGAGCACCGACTGCAGGCTCACGGGCGAGTCCGGACGGTTCAGCGGAGGCAGCGCCATCCGCTCGATCCGCTCGATCAGATCGGCGCTGGTGTTGCGCTCGCCCGGTCGTTCGAACGGTGAGCGTCCGGCGAGCAGGGTGTACACCGTCGCTCCGAGGGCGTACACGTCGCTGCGCGCACCGCTGCGCGGCGGGTCGTCGAACGATTCGGGCGGCGACCACGGGATCGACATCCCGGCCGCCTCGCTCACGGCACCCGTGGTGGACGCGATGCCGAAGTCCGTGAGGGCCGGACGGTTGTACTCGGTCACCAGGATGTTGGCCGGCTTGATGTCCCGGTGCAGCACACCCGCCCGGTGCGCGGTCTCCACGGCACCCGCGACCTGCACGCCGACGCGGAGCGCCTCCGCCACGCTGAACGGCTCCCGGCGGGCCCGTACCTGCAGGTTCGGGCGCGGACAGTACTCCATCACCAGATAGGGCCGGCCGTCGCCGGCCACGCCGGCCTGGTAGATCGTAACGATCGCCGGATGGGTGGACAACATGGCCATCACGTTCGCCTCGTCGGTGAACTCCTGTGCGGCACCGGAAGTGATGCGCTCGGCGAGCAGCACCTTCACCGCGACCTTGCGGCGGGGCAGCTCCTGCTCGTACAGGAACACGTCGGCGAAGCCGCCCGTGCCGAGCGGCTTCAGGTAGACGAACCCGGGGAGCTCGGGCGGCGACGACGGCGCCCGGCTCACGTGAGGCCTTCGAAGCTGAGCGTCACCCCATCACCCAGATCGACGGTGTCGCCGTCGAGCACGAGCGTGTGCTCGCCAGGGTGCAGACGCACGGGGTCGGTGCCGGGACGGATGAGCGTCGAGCCGTTCGTGGTGTGCAGATCGATGACGACGACCGAGTCCCCCTCGGGGCGGATCTCGAGGTGGCTGCGCGAGATGTCCTGCTGCGGGCTCTCGACGGCGACCAGGTGCGGCATGCTGTCGCCGCTCGCCCGCGTCGAGCGCGGCCGACGCCCGATGATCACCGGACGGTCCAGCTCGACGACCTGCCCGGTCGACAGGCGCACGCGACCGTTCGTCGCGGCAGGTGCGTCGACGGTGGGCAGAACAGCGGTCGGTGCGTCGGGGGCCGACGTGCCCGCGCGCAGTCGGCGCGCCTCCGCCAGCGAGATCGTCGCCCCGTCGTGGTCGCCCAGGTTGCCGAGCGCCGGCGGCGCAGGAGCCGCAGGCGGCGCCGGGGGTGTGGAGAGCAGGGGCGCGGTGGGCGGCGGCGGGGTGACGTGCACGGTCTCCTCCGCCGCAGGCGCGTACGTCAAGTCGTCGGGAACCAGGGTGTGCTGCACGTCGTCCGGCGCGGCCCCGGCCTCGTCCGGCGCGGACCCGTCATCGGCTGGCGCGGACTGCGCGGCGTCCTGCGCGTCTGCGGGCTCGGCAGCGGCGACCGCACTCTCCCCCGCCGACGGCGTCGCGTCCGCGAAGCGGGTGCCGTCGGCGGTGGACGGGATGCCGGCATTCTCGGCATCCGCCGCATCGTCAGTCTCCGTCACGGCAGCAGCGTCCTCCGCGGCCGCGGCGTTCTCCTCGGCCTCGGCACCGCCTTCGGGGTGGCCGCCGCCCGGCGCCCCGGCGGCGTCGCCGCCGGACGGCTCCGCCTCGGGCACCGACTCGTCCGCCGACGCCGCAGCCGCTCCGGCTCGTACCGCGCCCGCGAGGACGATCCCCGACCTGATCGGGTACTCGGCCGAGCCCGCGTCGTCACCGAGCGACAGCTCGAACCCCTCTGCCTCGACGACGAACCGCTCGCTCCAGGTGGTGACATCGGCCCCGGAGAACTCATCACCGGCCCCGGCGAGGCGCACGCCGACCGGGCCGCGCACCGCGAAACGCACGCCGTCACCGCTGGACAGCGCCACGGCGAACGACCCGAGCGTCGTGATCGACCCGCCGGACAGCACGTCGATCACCTCGGTGAGCGCCGGTGCGCCGCCTTCCAGCATCCGCGCGAGTCGGACGATGCGCTCAGGGGCGACGTCGGCGGGGACCGCGATCACGCCGCCGTCGTCCACCACGACCTGCCAGGCGCCGGGCCTGTAGACGATCTGGTTCATCGGACCTCTCCATTCACTGCTTCGCGGGGACGCGTGTCCTCATCGACCTCGTCGGCATGCACGATCGTCCCGGGGTGGGTGACTACGGACACGGCGTCGACGACGACCACCGTGACGTTGTCACGTCCGCCGGCGCGCACGGCCTCGGCGGTGAGCAGCTCGGCCGCTCTCTGCGGGTCGGCCTCGCCGGCGAGGATGTCGGCGATGCGCTGCTCGGTGATCTCCGACGTGAGCCCGTCGGAGCACACCAGCATGCGGTCGCCCAGTTCGGCGGGGAACAGCCAGTAGTCGGCATCCGCGGTGCTGCCCGCGCCGATCGCGCGGGTGATGATGTTGCGCCGCGGGTCGGTCATCGCTGCTTCCGCGCTGATCCGGCCGTCCTCGATCAGTTCCTGGATCACCGAGTGGTCCACACTGATCTGTTCCAGCTCGCCATCGGCGAACCGGTAGGTCCGCGAGTCGCCGATGTTGACCGCGAGCCAGTAACCGATGCCGTCGACCGACGCCACGACGACGCCGCTCAGCGTCGTCCCGGCACGCGACGTGCCGTCCGAGATGAGGCTGTCGACAGCGCTGCGGGCGTCGGCGAGAGCGCGTCGCACCTCGTCGAGGGCGAGCGACTCGCGGCCGACGAGCGGTGCGAAGGCGCCCACGACGGCAGCGCTGGCGCGCTCGCCGGCCTCGTGGCCGCCCATGCCGTCCGCCACGATGAACACCGGGGATGCCGCGAGGTGGGCGTCCTCGTTCAGTGAGCGGCGCAGACCGGTGTGGGTCGCCCCCGCGCACTGGACGACCACGGGGGAGGTCATGCGTATCCGCCGATCGTCACGATGCGATCGCCGATCTCGAGCGCGTCGCCGAGGCGGACGGGCACCCGCTGCCCCGGTGGGCAGTCGATGCGCGCCCCCTCACGGAGGATGACGGTGCCGTTGGTGGACTGCCGGTCCATCACCCAGCCCCCGCTCGGCTCGGCACCGGCCTCGAAATGGGTCTTGGACAGCGACAGCGTCTCGTCGCGCACCGCGACGGCCACTGCTCCGGGCTCCTCCTCCGGGTTGCGACCGAAGAGTGTGCGACCCGAAACCGTCACGCGCTGCCCGTCGTCCCAGGTGAAGACGAGCCGGTGACCGGGGATGCTGATGCGCGTGGACTCGATGTCCTCGGCGTCCACGGCCGACGCCGCGCCGTCCGAGGCGGGCGTCTGCGGCGCGGCCGGACCACTCATGGACGGGGTCGCCGCCGCGGGCGGGGCGGTCGGAGCGCTGGTCGGGGCGGCCGGAGCGCTGGGCAACGGACGTTCGGGCGGCGGCTGGGTCACGCCCGGCACGAACGAGATCAAAGGGTCCCCGGGGAGCGTGCCGCGCTGGCGCGGAGCCACCACAGTCTCCTCCGGCAGGTCCGCAGGCGGTTGCCCCACGCCAGGCTGCGGCGCGCCGTCCGCCTGCGGGGCCGCGACCGGCTGCGGGTCGGCGACGGGGCCGGCGGCCGGCTGGTTGCCCTGCACCTGCGCGCGCACCCGGGCGAAGGAATCCCCGTGCACGTCGGCGAACGACACCCCTTGCCCGAACGTCGGAGCGCCCGTTCCCGGGAGCGACGGGCGGTCCGTGCCGGCGAAGGCGGGCGTGGCGAGCGACGGCGCGGCGGCCGGCTGCGGCAGGGCATGCCCGCCCGCGGCGGGCGCCTGCGGCGCGGAGGCACGGGTGTCCAGCACGACCGCACCGGCAATCTTGTCGTGCCAGCCCTGGTACCGCCCGGAGCCGTCGAACAGCGGCGTGAAATAGCCGACCGCGATCGACGTGGCGAGACCCCAGATCACGTTGCGCAGCAGCGCGCGTCCGACACCGATCGGTCGGCCGTCCGTCAGGCCGACCAGCCGCACGCCCTGAGCGCGCATGCCGATCGAGCCGCGTCCGGCCTGCATGACGGTGTACACCACGAACCAGGCCAGTCCGAGCACGCCGTAGAGCGGGGCTGCGATCAGCAGTGCCGTGAGCGGATCGCCGCTGCTCACCGCCACGATCACCAGCACGAGGCTCGGGACCACGAAGGCCACCGCCGCGGCGATGAGCGCGTCGATGACGTAAGCGATCACGCGCCGCCTGATGGGCGCGACCTCTCCGAAGGGGAGCATCGTCATGGGGCCTCGCTCTCGGATCGCGTGGTGTTGCTGTCGATGTTGCCAGGTTCGCGGCGCAGCCGTGCCGCCGCGGCGTCGCGCACGCGCGCGCCGGCGGCATCCCGCAGCTCCTGCACGCGGGCGGCGATGCGGCCGCCGCCCGCCAGCGAGCGGACGCTCAGCCGGGCCTTGGTGCGCTTCCAGAACCCGGCGTCCTTGCCGAGGCCTGCGACGAGCGCGTCGACCTCGCGCCAGAACGCGTCGACGTCCTGGCCCGTCGGCTCACCAGGGCCGAACACCTGTCCGTCCGCACGGTCGGCCAGTGCGGTGACAGTGGGCAGCGTGAGCGACGTGGACACCTGGGCGGCATCCTCGGTGCGGGTGCTTCCGGGAGCGATGCGCGCGCCGTAGTCGATCGCGCGATCGGTGAGCTCGTCCCAACCACCGCTGATACGGTCCGAGGGTCGCGGAGCGCTGCGTCGCGATCGTCGTTTCGCCGCCTTGAGCACGCCGATCACGATGAACGGGGAGCTGAGGATGAGAAGAACGAGCAGCGAGATGCCGGCGATGGCGAGGATCATGCCGATGATCCCGAGGATGTTCAGCGAGTCGTCCTCCGGCTCGCGATCATCGGGGACCGTCGGCGGCAGATCGACCGGCTCCTGCGGCGGAGGCGGGGGCTGCAGCACCTGCGGCTTCGGGTCGACCTTCGGCTTCGTGTTCTGGTCGTTGGGGACCTTGTCCTCGGGCGGGGTCGGATTGAACGGCAGCCATCCGAAGCCCTCGAAGTTCACTTCGACCCAGGCGTGCACATCGTCGCCGGTCGCGGCGAAGACCGGTTCACCCTCGCGCTCCTTCTTGGGGTAGTACCCCATGACCACGCGTGCGGGGATGCCGATCTCGTTGGCGGCGAGGGCCATGACGACCGCGTACTGCTCGTCATCGCCGATCATCTGCTGGCCGCCGAGCAGAGTGCCGATCCGCTCGGCGGTGTGGCCGGCGCGCGAGAGCACCTCCCCTTCGAGGCCGTGGCTGAAGAAGCCGCCCTCCGCGAAGTAGGCCTCCAGAGCCCGCACCTGTTCGATCGGGGTCTCCGCGTCAGCGATCTCGTCGGCGGCGAGGGTGCCGAGGTCCTCCGGCACGTTGCTGAGCTTCGGCAGCTTGACGTTGCCGAACTCGGCATCCTTCAGCTGTTCGTCGGGGACCTCGGCCGGAAGGACGGCCTCGACCGTGTACGCGTCGCCCTCCTCGAGTCCGGCGGTGACGACCGTCGTGCCGGTCTCGGTGTTGTGGTACGCGCTGCGGCGCAGTTCTTCGGCGCGGGTGCCGTCGAAGGCGATGTCGTCGGTGGTGCGGATACCGGGCACCCAGACACCCCGGTAGTCGGCGATCTCGATGCGCAGCGTGGTGGGCACGCCCTGCGCATCGGGAGCCATGTCGGAGCGCAACGGCGTGAATGCGCTGGAGGTCTCCGGTCCACCGTCCGTGACGTTGTAGACGACGCCGTCCCAGTCGTCCATCGCAGCCAGACGGATGCGGGCGCCCTTCGGAAGACCGGACACCGTGAACAGCGTCTTCTCCTTCTGGTCACGGACGGTCTTGCGGAACGACTGCAGCGGGCTGGGATAGTCGCGCACGTTGAACGGCGGGATGATGGCGTCACGGAACACGTGCCGCGGCTCGCTCGGTGCGGACACGGCGCTGGTGGCGACTCCGGCGCCGGCGGCGACCGCGACGACGGCGACCCCGCCCAGCAGCCGCCGCACGCGCATGTGCGCGGCGCGCGCCGGGTCTGCTTCGGTCACCGCGATGGCGGTGCGCTGCGGGAACCACCAGCTGCGCAGCGACATCCAGACGACGGCCGCGACCGCCAGGACGACGCCCTGCAGGAGGGGGAACGCCGGGACCGGCACACCGAGCGCGATGACGAGGATGAGCGCGCCGAGGATGGTGGCCAGGGCCCATCCCGCCGACCGGAGGCGCAGTGCGAAGGAGGCGGACGTCACCCCGGAGACCAGCGCGACGATGAACGGCACCAGCGCGTGCCCGTCGGCGGCCGACACCGGCGCGACGGTGGTGAGCAGCTGCTTCCATGAGGTCACGACTCCGGTGGCGAGCCGGGCGGTCGTGTCGAGCGACGGCAGCACTCCGGCGATCGTCGTGTGCGGCAGCGCGAGCGCCCCGCCGAACAGGAAGTACGCGACGACGGTGAGCCCAGCGACGGTCAGGATCCCCCGGTTCCGCAGCGCGCACACGGTCGCCACGGCGAGGCCCAGCAGCAGCCCACCGGCCGCGGGCGGGAGGAAGGCGGGGCCTCCGAAGGTGGGCCAGAACCCCAGCAGGGCGACGATCAGCAGCACGGCGACGGCGGCGAGATCGAGCACCCAGCGGCCCGCGCGAGCCGATGACGGCCGCATCGACGCACTCATGCGAGCACCTTCTGCAGCGCGAGGGGGAGTTGCTCGAGTGCGCCGATCGTGACGACGTCGGCATCGCCGATCCTGCGCAGCGCCGGTCGATCGAGACCGGACTGCACGACGACGGCCAGCGCCCGCGCGCCGAACGGGAGGCGGGAGCACGCCAGACGGAGGTCGGCCGTGGGGACGGCGGAGCCGCACACCAGCACGACGACGCTGGCGAGGGGCATGTGCGCGGCGACGACGCCGGCCAGTTCCGGGACACCGCCCTCGCGCGGCTTGGACTGGTCGAGCGCCGAGAGCGAGTCGAGCAGCTGCTTGCCGGTGGCGGATGCCAGCTCGCGGCCCTGCACGCGGACGTCGACCCGCTGTGAGTCGCGCAGCGCGCGCAGCCCGATGGAGCCCGCGACGGAGATGCCGAGCTCGAAGTCGTCCTCCGTGCGGTAGTCGCCGCTCGATCGGGACAGCCCGATGACGAAGTGCGAACGCCGGGTCTCTTCGAACTGGCGGACCATCATGGTGCCGGTGCGCGCCGTCGACCGCCAGTGCACGTGCCGCAGGTCATCGCCGGGCTGATACTCGAGGAGAGCGTGGAAGGACACGTCGTCGCGCGACAGGTCGGTCGCCGGCATCCCCTCCAGGTCACGGAGGAAGCCGAGTGACTGACCTCCGAACAGCATGGTCTTCGGGTGCACGTAGAGATCGACCGGGTCGTCGCGGCGATGGGCGCGTTCGAAGACGCCCAGCGGATCGCCGCGCACGACGCTCACCGGACCGACCTCCACGACTCCGCGGCGGTGGGTGGGGATCGCGAACAGCTCCTCGGCCTGCTGGCCGGGCGCGAGCCGCTGGATCGAGAATTCCCCTCGGCCGGCCCCGACCGGGAGCACCACCCGCGACGGGAGGATGGCGCGCGACCCGCTGTTCGACAGCGTCAGTGCGCCGACGGCGCGCTCCCCCACCACGACGCGCGTGCGCGCCAGGTCGAGGGATACGTCGTATTCGGTGCGGCCGAGGAGGAACGCCGCGCACACCAGAAGCACGATCGCGAGCACGAGCGCCGCGATCCTCAGTTCCTGCCATCCGAGGGCCGTGCCGAGAACCCACAGCACGACGGTCAGCGCCATCAGCGTCCAGCCGAGCGGACGGATCGCGGCGGCGATGCGCCGCAACCGGTCGAGCGCGCGTCCGGCGATGACTGCGACGATGTCGCGCCACCCGGCTTCGCGCTCGCCCTGCGGGGCGGCGGCGACCGTCGCTGAGGACATCAGGCCGCCGTTCGCGCCTGGGGTGCCGCGACCGCCTCAAGCACACGGCTGATCACCGTGTCGGCGTTCGTGCCGGCGAACTCGGCCTCGGCGTCGAGCAGCAGGCGGTGCTGCCAGACCGGCCGGGCGAGCGCCTTGATGTCGTCGGGCAGCACGTAGTGGCGCCCGTGCGCGGCCGCCCACACCTTGGCGATGCGGATCATGGCGATCGCACCGCGCACCGAGACGCCGAGCCTGGTGGCGCTGTCCGTGCGGGTGGCCTCGGCGAGTTCTGCCGTGTAGCGCAGCACCGCGGGCTCCACGTGCGCGGTGGCCGCCAGGTCGGCCATGTCGGCGACGGCGTTGGTGGTGATGATCGGGGAGAGCGCCGCGGAAGGGTTGCGCTGCGACGCGCCCGCGAGGATGCTCTCGGTCACCGCGATGTCGGGGTAGCCGATCGACGTCTTGATGAGGAAGCGGTCGAGCTGCGCCTCGGGGAGCTTGTACGTGCCGGCCTGCTCCACGGGGTTCTGCGTGGCGATCACGAGGAAGGGTCGCCCGGCTTCGTGGGTGACGCCGTCGACGGTGACACGCGACTCCTCCATCACCTCGAGCAGTGCGGACTGCGTCTTCGGCGAGGCACGGTTGATCTCATCGGCGAGCACGATCGAGGCGAAGATGGGACCCTTGTGGAACTCGAAGCGGTGCGACTGCTGGTCGTAGATCGTGACGCCGGTGACGTCGGAGGGCAGCAGGTCGGGCGTGAACTGGATGCGGGAGCTGGTGCCCTGCACCGTCGCTGCCAGCGCCTTCGCGAGGCTCGTCTTGCCGGTTCCTGGGGCGTCCTCGAGCAGCACGTGGCCCTCCGCCAGCATGGCGGCGATGACGAGGCCGACGACCTCGCGCTTGCCTTGCAACGCCCTGTCGACGTTCTCCACCAGGCGGTGGAAGGTGCCCTGGAACCAGGCGGCCTGTTCGGGGGTCATTGTCATGTTCTTTCGTTCCCGTCTCGGAGCGGTTTCGTCGCGGAGCGCGTGCGGCCCGTCTAGGGCCTCGCCCAGAATCTCTTCTCGGTGTCGACGCCGTCGCCCCAGTTGAGGATGTCGACCCACACGTCCACTCCGTCCCGGCCCTGCCAGCAGTCGAGCTGCTTGGAGCCGCGTCCGTCGAAGGCGACGTTGTACACGTAGCTGCCGATCTGGCCGTATGCGCTCGAGTGGCAGGTCACCCGCGCGCCGCCGATGTTCAGGTTCTCCCAGTTCACGACGAACTTGCGGCATCCGTTCACACAGCCGGAGACGGCGTCGCCCTGGGTGACCCACACGCGCGGCTGCGGCGGCTGATCGGTCGTCGCAGAGTAGGTGGGCGATTCGGCGGAGCCTCCCTCGGAGGCCACCACGCGCACCCGGATGGTGTGCGTCTGGTTGTACCCGTTGCCCTTGTCCACGGAGCCGGACAGCGCGCTGCGCTGCACCCAGCCGTTGCCGTCGATGTTGGTGTACACGGTGATCGGCCGCCCGTTGTACGAGTTCGACGCGTTCCAGCTCAACCGCACCGACGTGCCGAGGTTCTGCGCGTTGCCGGTCGGGGCGTGCGGCGGACCGTACGGCACGACGTTGTTCGATGTACCGGCCGGTCCGGGGGCCGACTGCTGTCCGCCGACGACGGAGTACGCCCGCACCTGGACGGTGGTGCCGTCCCCGTTGCGCGCCGGGATGGCGGAGGAGCCGTCCCAGTTGTTCCAGCGACCGTTGTAGATCAGATACTGGTAGCGCAGCTCCTCGGGACGTGCGCCGTTGCCCGCCGGGCGGTCGAACGTCACGTGGATGCGGTTGTCGCCGGGCCTGGCCTGGACGTTCGTGGGCGCGCCGGGGGTTCCGAACGCGCGCCGCGGCGCGGAGTGTGCGGAGGGCTGACCCCAGCCGGCCTTGTTCTCGGCCCGCACCGTGTAGGTGTAGTCCGTCGAGTCGGTCGGCACCGGCACGGTCTGCGAGGTCTGGCTGCCGGAGACAGGCACCGTCTTCACCAGCGAACCGCCGCGGTACACCGCCAGCTGGTACGCGCGGATCGCGTCACCGTTCTGCGGCGCGTCCTGCCAGGTGACGGTCATCTGCGCCTCACTGCCCACCGAGGGCGCGCTGCTCACGGTCGGCGCCGGCACGGTGCCGGGTGGGCCGGCCGGGATCTCCGGGAGAGACGGCGCGCTCCACTCCGAGGGGTCCGGCGCCTGGTTGTGCGCGCGCACGCGGACCGTGTAGCTGGTGCCGTTCTCCAGCCCCTCCCACACCAGGGAGTTGCCGGTCACGTTCGTCTTCTGACCGATGCCGGATGGCGGGATCGGTGAGATCTCCAGCGTGTACGAGTCCACCGGCGACCCGCTGGAGCTGGGCGTCGCCCACGACACCTTCAGCGACTTGTCGCCGAACTCGAGGTTCGGCGGAGTGGGGGTGTCCGGCCTGGTGTCGGGGCGCGCCTCCGCCGACGGCGGCGACGCGGGGCCCTCGCCGACCCTGTTGTGAGCGGTGACCTGGAACGTGTATGTCACGTTGTTGGTCAGGCCGTCCAGCGTGCAGGTGGTCGACGTGCACGTCTTCGAGTAGGGCGAGCCGGAGACCGACGTGACGGTGTACTCCGTGATCTCCGCTCCGTTGTTCGACGGGGACGACCAGGACAGCACCACCGTGCGGTCCTCGACGGTCGACACCGTCGGCTTCCCTGGCGCCTCGGGAACGCCCTGCACCGTCACGGTGACACGGCCGTCGACCTCGCGGTCGGGATCCTTGGTGGCGTCCTGGATGCGGTAGCGGACGACCATCACGCCGACGAACTTCGACCCCGGCGTGATCTCCACCTCGTCGCCGGACACCTTCGCGCTGCCCTCGCCGCTCTCGACCTGCGCGGTCAGCAGCTTCAGCGGCTCACCGTCCGCCGCGAACGGGTTGATGTCGTTCTGCAGCACCGGCACGCGGATGGTCTCGCCCTGGTCCGCCTCGTCGATCGTGTCTGGGCTCGCCACCGGAAGCTCGCGGGTGGATGCCGTGACGGCGATCTCCACCGTGCCCGGGACGGGGTCCGTCGTGCCGTCGGTGACCTCGATGCCCACGCTGACCGTCGTGCCCTTGGGCGTGCTCGATGCCGCCTCCGCGAGCAGCCTGGAACCGTCGATTCGGGCCGAGACCCCTTCGCCTGGCTGGTCGGTGATCGAGAAGCGCAGCTTTCCGGCATCCGCAGGGTCGGGATCGGTGGTGAGCGCCGCCAGGTCGAGCGGCGTCGCCTGCTCGCCGGGCGCGACCTGCATCTGCCCGTTCACGAACTCCGGCTGCTGATTGTCCGGCGGAAGCACGGTGATCGGGATCGTGAGCGTGGCCTTCCGGCCCTGCGGGTCGTCGGGTCCGTCGCCGTCGGTGACCTCGAAGGTGAGCGCATCGTCTCCGAAGTAGCGATCCTTCGACGTGTAGACGAGCGTCGTGGTGTCCTTGATCAGCGAGTCGCCGTTCGCGTGGACGGCGCTCACCTTCGCCGCCTCCGTGAGACGCACGTCCCCGCCACCCGCGACCGTGACGTAATCGGCGAGCGAAATCTCCTTGGTCTCGCCGCTCTTCACCTCGAGCGGCTTGGTGGAGGACAGGGTGGGGCGCAGTTCGCTGATCGCCGGCACGAAGATGAACGCCGACGAGGTCTGCTCGTCCTGGTCGGTCACGGTGTACCGGATCAACTGGCGCTCCTCGGCCACCGTCACGCGGGCCCTGCCGTCGCCGAGGAGACGCGCGCCTGATTCGACGTCGATCGTGAGGCCTTCGACAGTGCCGTCCGGATCCTCGTCGTTGCGCAGGATGTCGAGGTCGACGCTCAGGCCGTCCTTCACGTCCGACACCTGGACCCTGTCGTCACGCGCGACGGGGGTCATCAGCGGGACATCCTTGTCCACGGTCACCGAGATCGGTGCGGTGGCCTCGGCGCCCTTGGCGTCGCGGATCGTGTACTGCAGCGACGTCTCCAGCTCGCGGTCGGGCACCTCGACGATCACGCGGTCACCGGACACCTCCGCGTCCAGCCCCTGCTCGTCGGAGAGGGTGAGTCCGTTCCCGACGATGCCGATGCGGTCGCCCTCGGGGTCGGAGTCGTTGACCAGCACGGGCACGGCGACCGACCGGCCTGGTCGCACGATCACGGCATCCCGAACCGCGTAAGGCGCCTGGTTCATCGCTTCCGGCGGTGCCACGCCCACCCGGATCGTCGCGGTGCCCTCCTGACCGAGCCGGTCGCGCACCCGGTAGGTGAAGGTGTCCACGCCGGCCGAGCCCTTGAACGCCTCGTAGGTGAGGAAGTTCGGGCCGATGTCCGCGATGCGTCCCTTGGAGGGCGCCTGGTCGATCCCCAGCAGCTCGACCGAGTCGCCGTCGGCGTCCAATCCATCGAGGGGGACGGGGATGTTGGTGGTCGAGCCCGCCAGCGCTCGGGCGGTCAGGTCGCGCGGGCGTGGCGCCGCGTTCTTCGCATCGTTGAGCGGGAGGATCTGCACGGTCACGAGACCGCCGTCCTTCTGGCCCATGGAGTCGGTGGCCTCGTACGTGAGGTGGACGGTCTGCGCCTTCTGGCCGGCACGGAAGCGCACGGCGTCCTGCGAGACGAACGCCTCGCCCGCGTCCGCCTCCGGCGCCTCCACCAGTTCCGGCGCGACGTGCATCGTGTCGCCGCTGGGGTGCACGTCGTTGTCGAGGACCGGGATCGTCACGACGTCACCGGCGCGCACGACCACCTCGTCGTCGTTGGCGACCGGGGGCAGCAGTTTCGACGGTGCGGGGATCGGGATGACGATGACATCGCCCTCGGCCGACTTCGAGCCGTTCGAGATGCGGTACGAGATGCGCACCTGCTCGTCGAGCGCGCCTTCGTCGCTGATCCGCAGTGTCTCGTGGTTGAGCACGGACACGGCGATGCCGCTCTGCGGCGGAACGGTCACCGACTGCACGACGAGCACGCCCCCGGAGGGGTCGGTGTCGTTGCCCAGCACGCCCACCAGCGCCTCGCTGCCCTTGGGCAGCAGCGCCACGTCGCGCACGGCGACGGGTGGCAGTTCGCTCTGCCTGCCGTCCAGCACGTCGACGCGGACGAGCCCCTTCGCGGGCTTGGGCCCGGCGGTGGCGAGGTACTGCACGTAGTAGGTGCCGGCGGTGGCGGACTTGAACGTGAACTGCTTGTTCGGGTAGTCGGGAACGATCGTGGCGCCCGCCGTCTCCTCGACGCGTGCGAGACGGAGCTGCTCCTGACCGGAGCTGGTGTCGTTCGTGAGCGGCGCGACGGTGACCGTCTCGCCCACGCGCGTGACCACGTGGTCGGCGTTGGTGAGCGGGTTGCTGGTGCCGCTCGGCTTGACGTCGAGCAGGATCTTGCCGTTGGTGACCTCGCCGAGCGCGTCAGCCACGGTGATCTCGACGGTCTTGCGCCCCTGCAGGCTGGCCACCGCCTTGTACGTGAGCTGGCCGTCGGTGGTGAACTCCACCTCGTCACCCGGGGCGGCGACGACCGACTTCAGGTAGACGTCGTCACCCTCGGGGTCGATCCAGTCGGGCAGCACGTTGTACGACACCGTGCCGCCGCTCTCGACCGACAGCTTCGTGGTGCGCTTCGGGCGGGGAGCGGTGTTCGTCTTCCAGTCGTAGACGGTGGCGGTGACGAATGCTGTGTCCTTGCCCGTGCGCCCGTCGTCGACCTGGTATTCGAAGGTCGCCGAGCCCTCGGCGTCCTCGGGGACGCTGATCTGCAGCGCGGCGCCGTTGAAGATGGGCTGCACATCCCCGATGGAGGGCTGGTCTCCGACGAGCGATGCCGCCAGGACGTCCCCGTCGGGGTCGTTGTCGTTGTCGAGCACTGGCAGCAGGGTGCTGCCGCCGGGCCGGACGCCGAGGTCGTCGTCCTCGGCGGTGGGCGGCGTGTTGTCCTCGGTGCGCTCCGGAAGCGAGGTCTCCACCGTCTCCTCGGTGGTCTCCTCCTCGTCCTCGGTCTCGCCCTCCGGCGGAACGAGCACGCTCCAGTCGTCCACGCGCTGCAGGCTCTTGGTGGGCAGCCAGGCCTGGCCGCCGATGATGTCGTTCAGGACGATGATGTCCCGGTTCACTCGGAACGTCACCGCCGCGCTCTCCTCAGCGCCCGGGATGTCGTTCCTCAGATCGAGCGACTCGCCGCTGCAATCGCGGACGAACTGCGCGGACACCGCCCACGCTCCGTAGGTGCAGCCGCGCAGCTGCACGGGCTGGGCGGGGTTCCCCTGGCCGGACACCTCGGTGACGATCGGGTCCCCGCCGTCGATCGGCACGCGGATCAGGGCGGTCGGGGTGGCGAGGACGACGGCATCCGACTCCGCCGACGTCTGCTGCAGCACCGCGTCCTCGAGACCGTCGACCTGCGTGCGGAAGCCGCCGGGGGTCGTGACGACGCCGGCGGCGGCGTCCAGGACGACCGGCGTGTCGCCCACCACGGTGATGGCGGCTTCCGCCGAGAGCTCGATGTCCGCGAGTTCGGACGACTCGGACTCGAGCGGAAGGCCCTCGGCGTCGGTGGGGATCGTGACGACCTCTGCCCGCTCGCCCGACAGGGCGTAGACGGTGCCGTCGCGCCCGACGGCGACATCCGCGCCGTCCCCGAGCTCGGCGACCGGGTCGGCCTTCTTCGTGTCGAAGCCGGCGAGTCCCTTCGCCGACGTGACCCACAGCTCACCCGTCTTGTCATCCAGGACGGCGGTGGTCAGCCGGCCGAGAGCGACCTTCGCGCGGGCGGGGATCGGTGCACTGTCGGTGAGGGCCACGCGGGCGGGGTCGACGGACGTGACCGTGTCACTGCCGTCGTCGACCAGGAGCACCGTGCCCTCGTCCTGCAGGATGTCGTAATCGTCGCTCGCGGTGCGCAGGCCGCCGTCGATCACCGTCGACTCGTTGTTGAAGTGTCCGACCAGCAGCGTCGAGGTCTTGGTGAGCCATACGCCGGCGTCGTGCAGGTCGACCTTGGTGGTGGGGAAGCCGTCATAGGCGACCGCCATGGTGGTGACGGTCAGAGCGCCGATGGCGACACCTGCGGCGGATGCCAACGTCTTCGGACGCGCACGCACCCACGACAGCGCTCTCATCTCGGACGTTCCCCCTGTGGTGCTTTCCCGTTCGCGGCGCCCCGGATCGGGGCCGCGAGGCACCGGAACATCCTAACCGGGGACGCGGCCGAGCACGGATGGGGAGAAGTTCCCACCCGTGCCCAGCTCACGCGGTGCGCCAGCACCCTTCGACGTGGTCGTCGACCATTCCCGTCGACTGCATCAGCGCGTACATCGTGGTCGGTCCGACGAACCGGAAGCCGCGCCGGCGCAGTGCCTTGCTGAGGGCCGTCGACTCCTCCGTCACGGCGGGGATCTCCGCCATGGTCTGCGGCCGGGGGCGGTCGGATGCCGGAGGCGCGAACGACCACATCAGCTCGTCGAGCTCGCCGTCCGCCATGTCCCGCACCAGCGTGGCGTTGGAGATGGTCGCCTCGATCTTGGCGCGGTTGCGGATGATCCCGGCATCCGTCATCAGCCGGTCGACGTCGTCGGGGCCGAACTCGGCGACGAGCTCCGGCTCGAACCCCGCGAACACCTCACGGAACCGCGGGCGCTTGCGCAGGATGGTGATCCAGCTCAGCCCGGCCTGGAAGCCCTCCAGCGCCATCTTCTCGAACAGCGCACGGTCGCCGTGCAGCGGCACGCCCCACTCCTCGTCGTGGTAGCGGAGGTACTCGGGATCCTCACCCACCCAGCGGCAGCGTGCCAGGCCGTCGGGGCTGGCGATGACGGAGTCCATTCCCCCACGCTACCCAGTGCCGGGGTCAACGCCGGTGCTTGAGCTTCTTCTCCGGAACCGGTGCCTGGCCGGACGCCTTGAGCGCGGCGTAGTGCGCGCGGGCCTCGTCCTGCCGCTGCTGCTCGATCCCGCTGGCGATCGGCGCCCGGACGTGCTCCGGCTCGTAGCCGAACGCCTCGACCAGGTCGAGGGCGTGCGGGCGCAGCCGCGCGCAGAGCCGGTCGATGTAGCGCGAAACGGCGAGCGCGCGCTGCGCGGACAGCCGGCCGTTGATGAGGTACCAGGCCAGGTGCTTCTCGATCACGTGCAGCCCGAACAGGTCGCGCAGCCAGGTCAGCACTGTGCGGGTGCCGGCGTCCTCGATCCGGCGGACTGCGTCGGTGAACGCCTCCCACTGCAGCAGCTCGGCGTGCGCGCGCGCCGCTTCGATGAGCTCGGCCTGGTTCTCGTTGAACAGCTTCTCGCCGAGCACCCTGTCCTTGCCGGCGGGGCGCATCCGGCCGGCGATGTCGGCGATCATCTGCTGCACACGGTCGGTGAGCAGCTCGTGCTGCTGCTCCTCGCGCAGGCCGTTCTCCACCGCCCGCGCGGTCGATCCGAGGTCGACGAACGTCTGGCCGAGCGCCCGCAGCCCCGCCCCGTGGAACACCTTTCCCGCGGTCTGCCCGACGGCGAACTTGGCGAGGGCGGCGGCGTCCTTGCCCTGGAACTGCTTGGCGAAGTCGGCGAGAAGCCGCTTGCCGACGAGCTGCAGCAGCACGTTGTTGTCGCCCTCGAACGTGACGTAGATGTCGAGGTCGGCGCGGAGCCCGACGAAGCGGTTCTCGAACATGAAGCCGGCGCCGCCGCACGCCTCCCGGCACTCCTGCAGGGTGTCCAGCGCATGCCAGGTGGACAGCGGCTTGAGCGCCGCGGCGAGCGTCTCGAGGTCTTCCCGGTCGTCGGGGGTGTCGGTCGCCCCGGAGAACACCCCGTCGAACTTCTGCAGGAACTCGTCGTGCGCGAACAGCTGCGCGTAGGTGGTGGCGAGTCGCGGCAGCAGCCGGCGCTGGTGCTTGCCGTAGTCGAGCAGCACCGTCTCCTGCCCGTCGGCGCCGTCGAACTGTCGGCGCTGTGTGGCGTAGGTGATCGCGATGTGCAGACCGAGAGCGGATGCCCAGGATGCGGCGCCGTCGAGGGAGACGCGGCCCTGCACCAGCGTGCCGAGCATGGTGAAGAAGCGGCGCCCCGGGCTGTCGATCGCGCTGGAGTACGTGCCGTCGGGGGCGACGTCGCCGTACCGGTTCAGCAGGTTGGTGCGCGGCACCCGCACGTGGTCGAAGCTGAGGCGACCGTTGTCGATGCCGTTCAGCCCGCCTTTGAGCCCGTCGTCCTCCCGGCCGATCCCGGGCAGGTCGTCGCCGTCCTCTCCGCGCAGCGGCACGTAGAAGCAGTGCACGCCGTGGTTCACGCCGTCGGTGATCAGCTGCGCGAACACCGTGGCGGCGACGCCGTGCAGGGCGGCGTTGCCGAGGTACTCCTTGGTGGCGCCGCGGAACGGCGTGTGGATGACGAACTCCTCGGTCTGCGGGTCGTACGTCGCGGTGGTGCCGATGGCGGCGACGTCGGAGCCGTGTCCGATCTCGGTCATGGCGAAAGCGCCGGGGATGGTGAGGTCCATGATGCCGGGCAGCCACCGGCGGTGGTGCTCCTCGGTGCCGAGCTGCAGCACCGCCGAGCCGAACAGTCCCCACTGCACGCCCGACTTGATCTGCAGGCTGGGATCGGCGACGACGAGCTCCTCGAACCCGGCGATGTTGGCGCCGTTGTTCGCCTCGCCGCCGAACTCCTTCGGGAACGCCCGATGCACGGCGCGGTTCTGCACCAGCAGGTGCAGCTGGCTGAGCACGCGCTCGCGGTGCTCGTCCTTGCCGAGGCTGTCGTCGCGCCAGAATGCGGGATCCTTGATCATCTCGCGGGCCTGACGGCGGGTGTCGGCCCACGTGCCCAGCAGCAACTGGTTCACCCGTTCGACGTCGAGGCGGTGCGCCTCGTGCTCGTGGGCGGATGCGGGGCGGACGGCGGCGTCGACCATGGGCGTTCCTCTCGGACGGTGTCGGGGACACCTACATGGTAGGTCTGCCACAACTCATAGCGAAGCCGCCTGTGGGGTTCCCCCAACGGGGGCGATGGGCGAGACGGCCGTCCGTTGTCACCTCACGACAGTGCCGCCGCGGTCGTCGAGCGGATGCCGAAGGGGCCGGCCCCGCGGATGCGGACGGCCGGCCCCTCGAGCGGTCGGTCGGTCAGAGGCTGAGGCCGTGCCCGAACCGGAACAGCGGGTCCTCGGTGTCGAACGGCACGTCGGGTCGCGAGGCCTCCACGGCGGCCATCGACCGGGGCAGGTCGAACGGCAGCCGGCCCTTCGGCTCGGCGGCACCGGTGAGCACGTCGAGCAGCGCTGCGCCGGAGGCGCCCCAGTTCACGGTGACCGCGGCGGCGGCATCCACGATCTCGGTGAGGATCGCCGGGCGGTCGACGAGCACGTCGACCACGGTGGGCACGGCGGCGGCGACGGCGCGCACGTGCGCGATCGTCTCGTCGTCGAAGGCGAGCGACCCGGCGTGGAAGAAGTTCTCGAACGCCGTGGCGCGCTGCTCGTACGGCGCCTGCAGGCGGATCACCGCGAGGTCGGCGTCCTCCGGCGACTCCACGATCTCGCCGTACGCGGCCGCGGTCTCGGCGTCCACGCCCTCGACGTACAGCCGGCGCCCGGGGGTCGCGGGGAGCACGCCGTCGTTGGTGAGGACGGTGATCGATGCGCGCTGCGCGGCCTCGCCCTCGGCCCGGAAGTCCGCACGCCCGACGATCGAGTCGGCGGCGTCCTCGTCGACGAAGGGGTTCTCGAACAGGCCGAGCTCGAACTTCTCGCGCAGGATCCGCCGCGCCGACACGTCGAGGCGCTCCTCGGAGATCTCCCCCTCCGCGACCAGCTCGAGCAGCAGGTCGGTGCAGGACTCGCCGCCGAACTGGTCGGCGCCGGCGTCGAGGACCTTCTTCATCCGCTCCTTGGGGCTGAGGTGCTCGACGCCCCACGCGCGAGCCGGGTGGAGGTCGCCGAGGATCTCGGCGTCGGTGATCAGACCCCAGTCGGTGCACACCAGACCGTCGAAGCCGAACCGCTCACGGAGCAGGCCGGTGATGACGGATCTGTTGAAGCCGAAGCCGACCTCCTCGTACTCGGTGCCCACCGGCATCCCGTAGTACGGCATCATCTGCCGTGCACCCGCCGCGATCGCCTCCTGGAACGGCTTGAGGTGCAGGTCGAACTGCCCGCCGGGATAGACCTGCTCGCGGCCGTAGGCGAAGTGCGGGTCTTCGCCGTCCTTCTGCGGTCCGCCGCCGGGGAAGTGCTTCGTCATGGTCGACACCGAGCCGGGGCCGAACGACGACCCCTGGAAACCGCGGATGTACGCGGCGCCGAGGCGCCCCGCCAGCTCCGCATCCTCGCCGAAGGTGGCGGTCTGGCGGGCCCAGCGCGGCTCGGTGGCGAGATCGACCTGCGGGTGCAGCGCGACGCGCAGGCCCACCGCGGTGTACTCCTGACGGGCGATCTCACCGAAGCGCTCGACCAGCTGCTCGTCGCGGATCGCCGCGAGCCCGAGGGTCTCCGGCCACTGCGAGAACGGGCCTGCCATGATCGAGGCGCCCGGGTTGTCGCTGAACGAGTGCCGCGGATCGGTCGACAGCGTCACCGGGATGCCGAGGCGGGTGGAGGCCGCGAGCCGTTGCAGTTCGTTGTGCCACACCGCGATCTCCCGGGCGGTGGGCGCGGCGCCGAGCAGGTTGAAGTGCGTCATCCGCTTGCCCTCGACGTACTCGCGGGCGGAGGGCAGCCCGAACGCGGGGTTGCGCTCGTCGAGACCGCCGATCGTGATCATGGTGTGGAAGAAGAGCCCGGCCTTCTCCTCGATCGTCATCGCGTCCAGCAGCAGCTGCACGCGCTCGTCGACGGGCAGGCTCGCGTCGAGCCAGGGGCGGTCGGTCACGGCATCCGTCATCACTTGACTCCCTTGATCCGGTAGACGAGCACGGCACCGGCGCACGTGACCAGCGCGCCGAACAGGTACCACAGGGTGTACCCGCCGAGCGGGGTGGCGGCACCGAGGGCGATGATGCTCGGGGCGACGGCCGGGGCGATCGACTGCGGCAGCGCGTTGGCGATGTTCAGCACGCCGAGGTCCTTCGCGGTGTCGTCGGGGTCGGGCAGCACCTCGGTGGCGAGAGCCAGGTCGACGGAGAAGAACGATCCGGCGCCGAAGCCGATGATCGCCTGCGCCACGATGAGCACCGCGATGCTGGGCGCGGTCGCGAGCAGCGCGAGCCCGACCACCATGACCAGTCCGGCGGCGGTCACGAACGGGCGGCGCTTGCCGATGCGGTCGGACAGGATGCCGCCGAGCGGCGAGGACACCATCATCGCGGCCATGGACGCCATGTTGGCGAGGAGGATCGTCCCGATGGCGTCCTGCTCGGCCAGGCCGAAGCGCTCGACCAGGTAGAACGGCAGGAAGGTCGCGACACCGGTGTAGCCGAACATCACGAAGAACTTGGTCAGCCAGGTCCAGCCGAAGTCGGGGTGCTTGACCGGGTTGAACACGAAGGACCCGAAGAACTGCCCGATCGTGAGGCGTTCGGCCGGCTTCTCGGTCAGGCGACGGTCCTTGAGGCGGATCACGAAGATGACGGCGAGCGCGGCGGCGATGGCACCGGGCACGACGAAGCGCTCCACGTCGCCGGGCAGGTAGTTGATGAGGAAGCTGCCCGCGAGGATGCCGAGCGGGGTGGTGATGCCGACCACGCCGGACACCCGGCCGCGGCTGGCGACCGGCACCTGGTCGGGGAGGGTCGCGTTGGCGGCCGACAGGACCGCGTTCATCGCCACCTGAACCAGGCACCAGGCCAGCAGGACCACCCACACCGAGCTCGCGACGCCGATCAGGGCGAAGCCGCCCAGACCCACCAGCGCGCCGCCGAGGATCCACGGACGGCGCATGCCCCAGCGGGAGGTGGTGCGGTCGGAGAGACGACCGGCGAGCGGGTTGGCGAACAGCGCGAACAGGGCGCCGACACCGAGTACCAGGCCCAGGTTCCCCTTCGCCGCCTCGGCGTCGGGCGAGATGTGCTGGATCTTGAACGCCATGGACACCAGCACCGGCGTGAGCAGGGAGAGGTAGACCCCGAAGTTCACGCCGGCGAGCCCCAGAGTGAAGCCGCGCGGCGTGCGCTCGGGGGTGCTGCCGGGGGCCTTGAAGCCGGTGGTGCCGATGACTGCCGCCTGGGCGGCGGGTGACATCTCTGTCATGGGAGAGCCTTTCGGAGGACGGGTCGTGTCCGCTGCGACACGCGCGGGTTCCCCCAGAATACAACAAACCCGACCAAATGGTAACTGAAAGCCGACCACCTGGTAATCGGGCAGGATATGGACGGGAGGACGAATGACACCGACGGCCACCGCGCGATCGCGGCAGCGCAGCGCGCAGCAGACCCGCGCGCGCATCCTCGACGCCGCGCAGGAGGCCTTCGTCACCCGCGGATACCGCACCACGTCGCTGCGGGAGATCGCCGCGGCGGCCGGCATCAGCCACCCCGGACTGCTGCGGCACTTCTCCTCCAAGGACGAGCTGCTCGCCGAGGTCGTCGAGCGCTTCGAGGAGGAGAACACGCGGTTCTACGCCGAGCAGGCGGATGCCGCGGAGCCGGGCGCCCTGCTGTTCCCCGAGCTCGCCCGCCGCAACGCCGCGATACCCGGGTATCTCGACCTGTTCGCCGCGCTCACCGGCGAGGCGTCCACTCCTGCGCACCCCGCGCACCAACGGATGCGGGAGCGCTACGCCCGCCTGGACGCGCTCGCCGCCGACAACATCGCCGCGGCGATCGAGCACGGGATCGTCGCCGACGACCGCGACCCCGTCGCGGAGGCGATCCGGCACTCCGCCGGGTGGGACGGCCTGCAACTGCTGACGCGGTACCTGCCGGCGAAGGTCGATCTGGTGTCGATCCTCGAGGCACGGGAGGATCTGTGGGCGTTCCCGGTGGGATGGCGGGATCCCGAGGATCCGGCTCCGCACGACGTCCCCGCCGCGATCCCCCGGCTGGACGCTCTCGGCGAGATCGAGGACGCCGACGGGTACGCGGTGGGCCGCGAGCGCCGCACCAGGATCGTCGAGGACGCGATGGCGCTTTTCGCCAGGGAGGGGTACGGCGACACCAGCCTGCGGGAGGTGGCGGAGCGCGTCGGCGTCGCCAAGTCCACCCTGATGCACCACTACCCCACCAAGGAGGATCTGCTGCGTGCCGTGCTGCGCGAGCGCGACAGGCGCATCTCCGAACGGGTGTCCCGTGTCGCGCCCGCCCGCGCCGCCGACGCACTCCGCGACCTGCCGGTCGGCGCCGCCGAGAACGCCGCGCGGGAGGCGGGACTCATCGAGGTGTACGCGGTGCTGTCATGCGAGGCCGTGCCGTCCCGGCATCCGGCCCACGACTACTTCGAGAAGCGCTTCCGCCGCACCGTGGGCCACCTCACCGACCTGTTCCGGGCGGCCAGGGACGACGGCGACCTGCCCTCGCATCGCGACCCCGCGCAGGAGGCGATCTGGCTCACGGCGCTGTGGGACGGACTGCAGTACCGCTGGCTCTACGACCGGGATGCCGTCGACGTCGCCGCCCACCTGCGCGCGCACCTGGACGACGTGCTGCCCGATCCCTTGTGAGCCGTCGGGCGAGTTGCTGGCGTTCTCGCACGCGTCAAGGCGACCGGCCCCTCCGTGCACCCGTCCATGAGACGGAATCGCCCAGGCCTCGCGGCCCGGGTATCGTTCTCAAGGCTCGAAATCGGGCGCACGGAGAGAAGGAGGGCCGCATGGCCGCACAGGAACCGACCGCATCCGGCTGGGACCGCCCGGTCTCACCCGAGACGTCCGCCGGTCTCGGCGGAGTGACCCACGCGAAGTCGAAGAAGCTCCGCCCCCGCCACGTGACGATGATCACGCTCGGCGGCATCATCGGCGCGAGTCTGTTCGTCGGCTCCGGCAACGTGGTCCGCGCGGTCGGCCCCGCCGCCGTGCTGTCGTACCTGATCGGCGGTCTGCTGGTCTTCCTCGCCATGCGGATGCTGGGCGAGATGGCCGCATCGCGCCCCGCCATCGGCTCGTTCATGGAGTACGCCCGGGTCGGTCTGGGCGACTGGGCGGCCTACCTGGTCGGCTGGCTGTACTGGTACTTCTGGGTCGGCGTCCTCGCGTACGAGGCGGTGCTCGGCGGTGAGACCATGCACACCTGGTTCCCCGCCATCCCGTCCTGGGGCTGGTCGCTCTTCCTGCTGGCGGTGTTCGTGGGCACGAACATCATCTCGGTGCGCACCTTCGGCGAGGTCGAGTTCTGGCTGGCCAGCGTCAAGGTGCTCGCGATCGTCGTGTTCCTCGGCGCGGGCACGCTGTTCGCCCTGGGCCTGTGGCCGAACGCCACGTTCTCGGTGCCGAACCTGTGGGAGCACGGCGGGTTCGCACCGAACGGCGTCGGCACCGCCCTCACCGGTGTCGCACTGGTGATCTTCTCGTACTTCGGCACCGAGATCGCGGTCATGGCGGCCGCCGAGTCCGAGGACCCCGCCAAGGGCATCCGGCAAGCGACGAGCACCATCATCTGGCGGATCCTGCTGTTCTTCGTCGGGTCCGTGCTGATCATCGTCACGGTCGTGCCCTGGAACGAGTTGCCGGAGCCGACCGACGTCGCCAACGCACCGTTCACCTACGTGCTGTCGCTGTTCGGCATCCCCGGCGCGGCGGTCATCATGCAGCTGGTCATCTTCACGGCCGTCATCTCGGTGCTCAACTCCGGCCTGTACTCGGCATCGCGCATGTTCGCCGCGCTCGCCGACAAGGGCTTCGCCCCGAAGGCCGTCACCAAGCGGTCACGCAACGGCGTGCCGGTGCTCGCGCTGCTGGCATCCACCGTCGGCGGCCTGCTCGCGACGCTGGTGAACTTCATCGCACCCGGCTCTGGCATCTTCGACTTCATCATGAACTCGGCCGGCCTGGTCGCCCTGTTCGTGTACGTGTTCATCGCGCTGACCCAGATGCGGCTGCGCCAGAAGATGACGCCGGAGGAGGTCGCCGGGCTCAAGCTGCGGATGTGGCTGCACCCGTGGCTGAACATCCTGCTCGTCGCCGGCATCCTGGCGATCTTCGTCATCATGCTCACCACCGAGTCCGGCCGGACCCAGGTGTGGGCGAGCCTGATCGCGACCGGTGTGCTGGTGCTGTTCTGGCCGCTCGTGCGGCGGAACCTGGCCAAGCGCCGCACCGACCGGGTCGACGCCGACGCCGTCAGCACGCCCGTGTAGTAGCTCACATCCGCCGTCGAAGGGAAGTGATGAACGACGAGACGGGCGCTTCGTCCGCGGAGCGTCCGTCTCGCGGCCGGCGCCACCACGCTCCGGTCCGCCACGACCGGCGTGGACGGGTTCGTCCCTCCGCTGGACGCCTGGCAGACCGCGCCGAACCTGCAGTCATCCATGCAGCACATGCCGGAGTCCCTGCCGGCCGCGCTCGGCGCCGTTCGAGGACGTGATGGGCTCGACGTTCACCGACGGCTGGATCGTCTCGGCGCCGGCGGCGCGGCGTTCACAACTCAGGAACGCTGCGGCCCGTGGACGCGAAACCGGCCGATATCCGCGGATATCGGCCGGTTTCTCCTGAGTTGTGAACGTCAGGCGGCGTGGTCCTCGGCGTCGACGTCCTTCCCGGTCGGGTCCCACTTGACGATGAGCAGCGAGACGAGGCCCGCGAGCGGCGCGAGAGCCACGATCCAGAACACGCCGGTGGACAGCGCGGCCGCGAGCACCGGGAAGAACACCAGCGAGGCGATCGAGAAGACGCGCTTGACCGCTTCGTTGAACCCGACGCCGACGCCGCGCAGGCGGGTCGGGTACGACAGCGTGGCGTAGCTCATCAGGTTGGCGCCCGGGCCGCCGGCCTGGGCGAACACGAACGCGGCCAGCATGGCGATCGAGATGAGCACGAGCGCGCCGGTCGGGATGCCGACGATGGCGAGCGTCAGCAGCGATGCCGCCTGGATCGCGAAGCCGATGATGGTGAGCTTGCGGGCGCCGATGCGGTTGACCAGGCTGACGCCGAGGATGCCGCCGACCGCGCCGAAGCCGAGGTTGATGACCAGGGCGGACAGGATGGTCACCAGCGGGCCCTGCTGGAACAGCATGGCGATGATGAGCGGGGTGCCGTAGGCGACTGCGTTGTAGCCGAAGGTGGAGAACACCGACACGCACAGCGCGGCGATGGTGCGCAGGCGGTACCGGCTGGAGAACAGCTCGGCGTACTGCCGCCAGTGGCCGGTGCGCTCCTTGGTGGTGCGCGAGGTCTCAGCATCCGGCGCCAGCTCGACCTCGAGGCCGTGGTGGGAGCGCATGACGTCGACGGCTCCGCGCAGGTCGCCCTGGTCGGCGAGCCACTGCGGCGACTCCGCCATGTAGCGGCGGCGGACCAGCAGCACGATGATGGCGGGGACGGCGCCGAAGCCCACCACGATGCGCCACAGGATGCCGTGCTGCTCGAGCGGCAGCGCGAGGAAGACGGCGAGCACGAGCAGGTAGCCGAAGCCGGTGGCGATGTACCAGGCCGGCGACCAGGCGTTGACCCGCTGCGAGCGGCTGCCCGAGCCGCGCAGGCGCGAGAACTCGGCGAGGAACGCCATGGCGACCGGCAGGTCGAGGCCGACGCCGACGCCCATCAGGAAGCGGAAGAAGATGAGCACCCATTCGTTGGGTGCGAGCGCACAGCCGATGGCCGCGACGACGAAGAAGGCCATGTCGGCCATGAAGAGCTTGTAGCGGCCGAAGCGGTCGACGAGCATGCCGCCGAAGATGGCGCCGACGACCGAGCCGACCATGATGGCGGCGTTCACGAACCCGGTCATCAGCGGGTCGAGACCGAACTCCTCCTTGACGGCGGTGATGCCGAACGCCAGCGACGAGAAGTCGTAGGCGTCCATGAAGATGCCGCCCAGGGCGAGGACGATGATCGCCTTGGTCCGCGCGCCCTGCGACCCGCGCTCGGCGAGCAGAGCGTGCACGTCGCGGGCGGAGCGGATGACAGTGGGCGCAGCCGTCTGGGTGTTGCTCATGGACGACCACGGTACGGCCTGTCATGACATCTGCCGACTCGGGACGTCACATCACGAAACACGGAGGCGGGCGGCCGCCTCCGTGTTCCACGACGGCCTCACTGCGACAGCGCCGCGGCGATGGTGTCGGCGTAGGCCTGCTGGCCGGCCGCGTTGGGATGGAATCCGCGCTGCTGGACGGGACCGCCCGAGACGAGGCCGCTGATCCAGCGGTCGCCGGTGTCGCAGAGCCCGTGACCGGCGAATCCGGCGGCGATGTCGACGTACTCGACGCCGGGGTCACCGGTCTGCCCCACGTAGGCCGCCACCCCGAACTGCACGGCCATGTTGAGCCCGGTGACACCGTTGTTGACGGCGAGGGCCTGTGCGGCCGAGAACCGCACCTGCTCCCCCTGGACCGCACCGATGCTGCAGGTGCCGGAGACCGTGCCGAAGATCAACGGATACCCGGTGACCATGATCTGCGCGTTCGGCGCGAGAGTGCGCACGGTGCCGATGATCTGGGCGATCCGCAGCGGGAGTGCCGCGACCGTCGCCTGGGCGGCGTTCACCGCCGCGGCGCACGCGGCGTCGCTTCCCACGCTGCTGCACGCCGCGAAGATGGCGCGCCAGTCGAAGTCGTTGGCGCCGACCGTGACGGTCACGAGCTGCGTCCCCGGCCCGAGATCGCCGAGCTGCCCGGTGAGCACGTCCTGTGTCGAGGCCCCGGCGCAGGCGCTGGACGCCACCGGGATCCCCGACGCGGCGGACAGCAGCAGCGGGTACGCCTTCTTCGAGCGCAGGCAGCTGTCATCGACGTAGGGCAGGTTCCCGGTGCCGGCGGCCTGCGAATCGCCGAGTGCGACATAGGGCGCGCCGGGCGGAGTCTCCGCGGCGGCCGGAACAGCGCCGAGCGTCGCCGTGCCGGCCAAGAGCATGGCGGCGATGACGGTCATGAAGCGTCTTCTCATGGTGATCTCCCCAGATCCGCGTCCCCCGGGGCGACGGGTGCCCGCGCTCCTGGCGCTCAGGGTAGACCTGCGGCGGGGCCGGCGCCAGAGCGATCTCGGCGGGTGGCGGGAGGGGGTCGGGGGCGGCGCGTTTCGTTTCGCTCGCGCTGCGCGCGGGCTCGCTCAACGACCGGGAGAGGGACGGCGTGACCGACCGGGGGGGGTCAGGCCGCGGCGATCACCGCGATCACGGCCTCGCCGTACGCCTCACGCTTCTTGGCACCGATGCCGCTGATCCCGTCCAGCTCGGCCACCGATGTCGGACGGTGCTCGGCGAGGGCGCGCAGTGTGGCATCCCCGAACACGATGTACGCGGGGACGCCCTGCTCCCTGGCTGTCTCGGCCCGCCACGCGCGCAGCGCCTCGAACAACCCGCGATCGCCGTCGGCGACGGCGGCCGACGCCTGGCTCTGCCTGCCTCCGCGCGCCCGACCTGCGCTGACCCGTCCGATCGTGTCGCGCCGCAACGGCACCGCGGTCTCCCCGCGCAGCACGTCGGCGGCGGCCTCTCCGGGCGCGAGGGTGCCGTACTCCCCCTGCGCGACGAGGATGCCGCGTGCCAGCAGCTGCCGGATGACGCTCCGCCAGTCCTGCTCCGACAGGTCGGCGCCGATGCCGTAGGTGGCGATCTGCTCGTGGCCCATCTTGCGGATGCGCTCGGTCGACGAGCCGCGCAGGATGTCGATGAGATGCCCGGCGCCGAACGCCTGGTTCCGCTCGCGCTTGAGCCGGACGATCGTCGACAGCAGCTTCTGCGCCGGGATCAGCCCGTCGAACGTCTCCGGCGACTCCAGGCACGTATCGCAGTTGCCGCATCCTTCGGCCGGCCCGGCTCCGTCGCTCCCGCCCGGCGATCCGGATCGGGTGAGGCTCTGCCCGAAGTAGTTCAGCAGGTTCCGCCGGCGGCACTCGACGGTCTCGCACAGCGCCAGCATCGCGTCGAGATGCTGGCCCATCCGCATCTTGAACGTGCGGTCGCCGGGGCTCTGGTCGATCATCCGGCGCTGCTGCACCACGTCGCCGAGTCCGTAGGCCATCCACGCGATCGACGGCTCACCGTCGCGCCCGGCGCGGCCGGTCTCCTGGTAGTAGCCCTCCACGGACTTCGGCAGGTCGACGTGCGCGACGAAGCGCACATCCGGCTTGTCGATGCCCATGCCGAACGCGATCGTGGCCACCATCACCACGCCGTCCTCGCGCAGGAACCGCGCCTGATTCGACGCGCGCACGTCGGCAGGCAGGCCGGCGTGGTAGGGCATGGCGTCGATGCCCTGCCCCGCCAGGTACTGCGCGGTCTGCTCGACCGACTTGCGGCTGAGGGCGTAGACGATGCCCGACGGCGCCGCAGCGCCGGCGGAGGGCAGCAGCTCCGGCACGGACCGGATGAACGCCAGCAGCTGTCGCCGGGGGTCGACCTTCGGCACGATGCGGTACTGGATGTTCGGCCGGTCGAAGCTGGCGACGAAATGCTTCGCCCCGTCCAACTGCAGCCGCTCGGTGAGCTCGCGGTGGGTGGCGCGGGTCGCCGTCGCGGTGAGCGCCATGCGCGGCACCCCCGGGAACCGCTCGGCCAGGTCGCCAAGCGCCAGGTAGTCTGGCCGGAAATCGTGGCCCCACTGCGACACGCAGTGCGCCTCGTCGATCGCGATGACGCTGAGCACTCCGCGCTGCAGCAGCTGGGTGGTCTGCCGATTCGACAGCCGCTCCGGCGCGACGTAGATGAGGTCGAGCTCGCCCGACAGGTAGTCGCGCTCCACCGCGGCGCGCTCGCCGGGCGACTGCGTGGAGTTCAGATACGCCGCGCGGACGCCGTTCGCCCGCAGCGCGTCCACCTGGTCGTGCATGAGGGCGATGAGCGGGCTGATCACCAGCCCGGTGCCCGGCCGCACCAGGGCGGGCACCTGATACGTGACGCTCTTGCCGCCGCCGGTCGGCATCAGCACCACGGCATCCCCGCCGCCGATCACCTGCTCGACGATCGCCGCCTGGTCGCCGCGGAACTCGTCGTAGCCGAAGACGGTGCGCAGGGCATCGAGCGCGGTCGGGTAGCGGGACGGGGCCGCCGTGGGCGGAGCGGATGCCGGCCGAGCGGATGCCGTGGGCGCGCCCGCGGGCGTGACGGGACCCGGCCCCCAGTCCAGCGGCGGCTCGTAGCCGTCGTCCGGCGGTACCCAGTCCATCTCCTCCGGCTCGCCCCACGGTTCGTCCGGGTACGCGTCTCCGGGCGCTGGAGCCCATCCCTCGTACGGGTCGCGCGAAGTCTGCGGCATCCGTCCAGCCTAACGACCGTGGCCGACATCGGATCCGGCCGTGCACGGCGCCGCCCCGCCGCAACGCGGCTAGGTTGGATGCAATCGCATGAGGAGGCAGCATGACCGCACCCACCGTCACCCGCGCCGACGACGCGTCGCGCTACGAGATCCGTCTCGACGGCACCCTCGCGGGCTTCGCCGAGTTCGAACGGCGCCCCGGCGAGATCCGCTTCACGCACACCGAGGTCGACCCGGCGTTCCGCGGCAGGGGCCTGGCGAGCACTCTCGCCGCCGAGGCGCTCGCAGACGCCGCGGCCTCCGGTCAGACCATCGTCCCCTACTGCCCGTACATCGCCAAGTACCTCAAGACCCACGACGTGCCGGGCGCCGAGATCCGCTGGCCGAAGCGATGATCGGTCAGCGCCGCATCCTGCTCGAGCCGCGCGAGGTCCCGCTCGGCGGGGTGCGGAACATGCACGTGCTGCGCACCCTCCCGCACCGCAACCTGCCGACGATCGGGGCGTGGTGCTTCCTGGACCGGTTCGGCCCGTCCGAGGTGCGGATGCGCGTCGAACCCCACCCGCACATCGGCCTGCAGACCGTCACCTGGCCGCTGGTCGGTGAGATCCGGCACCGCGACAGCGTCGGCAGCGATGTCGACCTGCGCCGCGGGCAGCTGAACCTGATGACCGCCGGGAACGGCATCGTGCACTCGGAGTACTCCGTCGGCGAGGATGCCGTGCCGCTGGACGCCCTGCAGCTGTGGGTGGCGCTGCCGGACAGCGCGCGGCACAGCGCCCACGGGTTCGAACAGCACACCACCCTGCCGGAGGTGCGTCTCGCGGCGACCGAGGGCGAGGACGCGACGGCGATCGTCGTGCTCGGCCGGTTCGCCGGCGCGGAGTCCCCGGCGAGCGCGTACACGCCGATCGTCGGCGCGGAGGTGCGGCTGCCGGCCGGGTCGCGTGTGCCGCTGCCGCTGGATGCCGGGTGGGAGCACGCCGTGCTGCTCGTCGACGGCGACGTGCGGGTGGACGAGCATGCGCTCGACGTGAACGGCATGCTGTACCTGGGCGACGGGCGGGATGCCGTGGAGGTGGCGAGCACGGCCGGAGCCCTGCTGTTCGTGCTGGGCGGGGAGCCGTTCACCGAGGACCTCGTGATGTGGTGGAACTTCGCGGGCCGTTCGCACGACGAGATCGCGGAGGCCCGGGAGGCGTGGGAGGCCGGCGACGACCGGTTCCCGCACGTGCCGGGGCACGGTGCGGAGCGCATCCCGGCGCCGCCCATCCCCCCGGTGCACCTGCTCCCCCGCGTCCGCAAGATCTGAGCGCCTGCCGGACGCCCCGCGGCCGGCATCCGCTCTCATGGGATGCAAACGCAGGTGGGAGGGCCCCCGAACCAGCGTTACGCTCCCACGCCGGGCGCCCGCGGCCGGCATCCGACCGGCGGCAGCCGGCACGCGAAAGGCCGGATGCCTGCGGGGAGCATCCGGCCTTCCGGGGTGCGGTTACTGCGCGTCGACCGTGAGGATCGTGCGCACGTCGGAGTCGCCGTACTGCACGACACCGAGGTACTTCTCACCGGCCGCGAGGCCCGACCAGCTCAGCCGGTAGTCCACGACCTCACCGCGCGACGTGTTCAGCGGGTTGGGCGTCGCGGTGAACGCGCCCTCTCCGCCGGGCGTCACGTTGGCGTAGGTCATGTCCCACGTCATCGGACCGCTCGTCGCGTACATGTTGGCGACGACGAGGTAGGTGCCTGCGGTGGGCTCGGTGATCGTGACCCGCTCGTCCGCCGAGCCGCTCGCCGACTGCCAGCGCTCGTAGTAGCGCAGGTCCTCCGGCGAGACCACCCGGTACACGGTCAGGTCGAGGTCACTGCCCTCGTCGTCCGAGGAGTCGAGGTCGAACCGCGACAGCGTGGTGCCCTCGGGCACGTTCACGATCCACGACACGTCCTTGTTCTCGTCGCCGGAGTTCTCGTCACCCGAGTGGCCCTCGACGGGGTTGTCCTCGTCGACCAGCAGCGAGAACGGCGTCAGGCCACTGAGGTTCAAGGGCAGCTCACCGTCGACGCCCGACGTGATCTCCACGTCGGCGGAGCCGTCGGTGCCGGTGCCCGCCACCTCGGCGGGAGCATCGGCCGTCACGGGGAAGACGGCGATCGGCGAACGCACGTCGCCGGCCTCGCCCTTCCAGGTGAGCGATCCGGTCGCCCAGGTCTCGACGGGCGCGGTGGCGTTGTCGAACGTGACCGTGAAGGTCTTCGACTCACCGGCCTTCGAGAAGCTGAGCGTGGACGGCTCGACGGTCACGTTGACACCGGGCACCGACGCCTCGGCGGTGTAGGTACCGGCCGCGGTCGCGGTCACCGTACGGGTGACCTTCTGCGCCGTGGCGAGCGTGCCGATCGAGATCGACGCGCCGTTCAGGTCGCTGCCGTCGATCGGCTCGATGCCCTCGAAGTCGACCAGGCCCTTGCCCTCGATGAACGCGGCCCAGTCCGCCGCCCCGCTGAGGTACAGCAGCCCCGGCTCGAAGTACCGCTTCGGGTCCACCTGACCGGCGCCCTGCGCGAACGGGTCGGTGTTGGCCGATCCATCCGCGTTGACGGTGTCGTACGCGGTCGTCATCAGCGCCGACTTGATCTCCGCGGGCGGGGCGTCGGGGCGCTCACCGAAGTACAGCGCGGCGAGGCCCGCGACGTGCGGGGACGCCATCGACGTGCCGGACAGGATGCCGAACGTCGGGTCCGCGTCCACCGCGTTGTGCGTCGCAGCGAGGATCGCCACGCCGGGAGCGGCCACGTCCGGCTTCATGATGTCGGAGCCGTCGGCGTGCATGGGTCCGCGGCTCGAGAAGCCGGCGACCTGCGGGACCGGCGTGGTCTCGCCCGTCGTGTTCTCGCCGATCAGCGTGATCGGACGGTCGGCCCCACCGCGCACGTACGCGAGCACGGCCTCACGGTGGACCGACGACAGGTGCACGGTCGGCACGGCGTGGAAGTCGTTGTCGAGCGAATCCGCACCGCCTGGCACGTTCACGAGGACCATGCCGACACCGCCGGCATCCTTCACGACCTGCGACTTCTCGGCGCGCGCGTTGCTGCCGCGGTCGCACACCACGATGTGGCCGGCGACCTTCGCGGCGTCCAGCGTGCCCGGGAGGCACAGGTTCGCGCTCTCACCCGCAGCAGCGTCGCCGGCGTAGATCGACGGACCGGTGACCTCCTGTCCGAACGGCACGCTCACCGACGCGCCGGCCTCCTCGAAGCCCTCGAAGCGGACCGTGCCCTCCCAGGTCGGGATGGTGGACGCCGCGACGGTGGTGTACCAGGGCGAGGCGTGGTCGGCGGTAGCCGGGTCGGGCCCGGCGTTGCCGGCGCTCACCGCGACGAACACACCGGCCGCCGCCGCGTTGAAGAACGCGATGTCGTCCGGCTCGAGCACGCTCGTCGCCGAGCCGCCGCCGATCGAGTAGTTGATGACGTCCACACCGTCGGCCACTGCGGCGTCGATCGCCGCGACCAGGTCGCTCAGCGCGCAGATGTCGTCGTCGGTGACGGTGGTGTCCGGCCCGACGTAGCAGGCCTTGTAGGCCGACACCTTCGCGGCGGGTGCGACACCCGAGATGGTGCCGAAGTCGACGCCCTCGACGGATGCCGGAACGCCGAAGTTCCCGGCCGCGGTGCTGGCGGTGTGTGAACCGTGCCCGTCGCCGTCACGGGGCGACAGGTAGTCGTGCTGGAAGTCGAAGCCGGCCGCCTTCGCACCGGTGTGGAAGTACTGCCCGCCGACCAGCTTGGTGGTGTAGTCGTGCTTGTCCCAGTCCTGACCGGTGACCACGGGGCTGCGGAACGTGTTGCCGTCGGCCTTCTCGTAGTACACGTAGGAGCCGTCGGTGTAGGGCTGGCCCGCCGACTTCTTGTTGGTCTGCTTCTTGAGCTTCTCCCCCGCGAACGACGGGTGCTCCGGGGCGATGCCGGTGTCGACCACGCCGACGACCACGCCGTCGCCGGCGCTGTCCACGCCGCCGAGCTGCTCCCACACGCCGCCGGTGCCGTCGGTGTCCGAACCGAGGCCGAGGAAATCGGTGGAGGACTGCGCCTGCGGATGCCGAACGGTGTCGGCGAACACGCCGAGGACGTCCTTCGACGCGCGGAGCTTGTCGACCTGGGCGCCGGTGAGATCGGCGCTGAACCCGTTCAGTGCCACCTGGTACTCGACGTCGGGGGTGACCCCCGCCTGCTTCGCGAGCTTGCGCTGCTCGTTGCGCAGGTGTGCGATGTACTTCTGCGAGTCCGACGAGGTCGCGTCGAGCTGCTCACCCTTCTTCGGCTTGGTCGCCTTGAGCCCCTTGGTGTCGCCGTCGTAGGTGGCGAGCGGATCGCCCTTCAGCAGCACGATGTAGTGCCCTGGCGTGCCCTCCACCGGCGCGGGATGCGTCACCCCCTGCGCGGCGAAGCCCGCGGTGGCCGTGGAACCGATGAACAGCGCGGCCAGGGATACGGCCGCCGTCACTCTGAGTGGTGTTCGTCTCATGAAGTGCTCCCGATTTTCCGATGCGGCGGCGTTGCCGCACCGTCGATCAACCTAGCCGGGCCCCGGACATCGCGCCAGAGCGCCACGCGCACGGGCGTTTCGCACGGGTGTTTCGCACGCGCGGTCCGCCGACCGCCCTCGCGCACTGCCTCCCCGTCCGCGACACCCCCGGAAGGGACCCGCGTCCGAGCCCGCCGGTAGCCTGATCCGGTGAGCATCCCCACCACCCTCCTCAGCACGCGCACGCTGCTCGTGTGCGCCGCGATCGGTGTCGCCACCGGCATCCTCGGCGGCGTCGCCGGGCTGCTCACACCTGTGGTGCTCCTCGGCGCCCCGTACCTTTACGGGCTGCTGCTCGGGTCGCATGTGCTGCCGGGCATCATCGCCCAGGAGGTGCTCCGCCGGCCGCTGGTCGCCATCGTCACCCACGTGTTCGCCGCGCTGATCGCGAGCGCGTTCAACCCGGCCTGGGCGTTGCGGTTCGTCGGCACCGCGCTGCTGTTCGGCGCCATCCAGGAAGGTGTCGCGGCGCTGACCCGCTACCGCGCCTGGGGCGCCTGGCGGTTCTTCACGTCGGCCGCGCTCATCGGCGTCGTGGTCGCCGCCGTGGTGTTCCTGGCCGCGCACCTCGCGACCTTCCCGGGGTGGGCGCAGGCGGTCTACCTCGTCGTCTCGGTGGTCGGACCGGTCGTCTGGACGGCCGTCGGGCTCGCCGTGGGCAGCGCCCTGACCAGGGCGGGCGTCGCACGACGTGAGGTGCCTCCTCCGTCGTCGTATCGTTGACGGATGGCCAGCATTCTCGTCCGTCGTCCCTCTCCCCGTCTCGCCGAAGGCGAGCTCACGCACCTGGAACGCGTTCCGGTGGACCCGGAGCTCGCGCAGCGCCAGTGGGAGCAGTACGTCGACGTCTACCGGTCGCAGGGCTGGGATGTCGTCGAGATCGAACCGGACGACTCGCACCCCGACGGCGTCTTCGTCGAGGACACGGTCGTGATGTTCGGTGATGTCGCGGTGCTCACCCGCCCCGGCGCCGATTCACGTCGCGGTGAGATCGAGACCACCCGCGCGGCGCTGGAGCGTGCCGGCATCCCGTTCCTGCAGATCGAGGAGCCGGGCACCCTCGACGGCGGCGACGTGCTGAAGGTCGACCGCACCGTGTACGTCGGGCAGACCCTGCGCACCAATGCGGAGGGCATCGCGCAGCTGAGCGCGCTGCTGTCGCCGCGCGGCTGGACGGTCGTCGCGGTGCCCGTCACGAAGGTGTTGCACTTGAAGAGTGGCGTGACCGCCCTCCCCGACGGCACCGTGATCGGCTACCCGCCGCTGGTCGACGACCCGGCCGTCTACCCCCGCTTCCTGGCCGTGCCCGAGGAGCACGGCACCGCCGTGGTCGTGCTCGACGACGACACGGTGCTGATGTCGTCCGACGCGCCGCAGAGCGCGCAGCTGTTCCGCGACCGCGGCCTCACGGTCATCGAGACGCCGATCAGCGAGTTCGAGAAGCTCGAGGGCTGCGTCACCTGCCTGTCGGTGCGCGTCCGCGACTGAAGCACCCGCACCCGCACACACGACGGCGACCGCCGGTCCGGATGGATCGGCGGGCGCCGTGCTGTCCGTCTCACGAACGGGTCAGCTCTCCTCCGCGGCCTCCGCGAGTTCCTCCGCGGCACGTCGCGGCACGATGATGGCGGGAACCGGCGAATGCCGTACGACCTTCGTCGCGTGCGAGCCGATGAACACCCGCGCCAGCGGACCGAGCGTGCTCGAACCGACGACCAGCACGTCACCGGCATCCCATTCCACGTCCTCCAGCGCCTTCGCCCAGGAGTCGCCCATGCCGACGACCGCGCCGTCCAGTTCCGGCACGCGCGGCAGCGCCGTGACGTCGTCGAGCAGGGAGCGCACGTGGTCCTCAATCGTGCTGACCCACTCGTCGGCGACGCCGCGTTCGGCGGTGCCGACGCCGGCCGTCACGCTGCCGGTCGGGATGACGGCGAACGAGGCGATGCGCAGCGACGCGCCGATCTCTTCGGCGACGCCGGCGGCACCGAGCACCACGTCGGCGGCGGCATCCGACCCGCCGTAGGCGGCGGTCACACGACTCACCCGCGCCGTGTCGGACGCACGGAACCCACGCGGCGCGATCGCCACTGGCACCGGCGACGCGTGCAGCAGCGCGTCGTTCACCGAGCCGAGCGCGATATGCCCGAGCGCGCCGGCCGACGACGAGCCGACCACGACCAGGTCCGGCTGGTGCTTCTCGATCAGTTCCAGCAGCCCCTTGTGGGCCGAGCGGGCGGTGTGCTGGAGGAACGTCGCCTTGACGCCCACCAGCACGGATGCCGCGTGGTCGAGCACCACGTCGGCCGAGTCGCGCATGTGGTCGAGCCACTCCCGGTCGGTGTTGTGGGTGAGCGGCGACCATGTCTGCGGGACCACGGCGGCCACGATCAGGTCGGTGTCGAGCGAGCGGGCCAGCATGGCGGCCAGGTGCATCACCGATGCCGACCGCTGCCCCGGACTCACACCGACGAGGATGCTCATCGGTCGCCGTCCTTCGGCTGCACCACCGTGGACGTGAACGGCACGTCCGCGGGCTGCGCCGCGGCGCCGCCCAGCACCGAGTGGGTGCGCCCGTAGAACCAGTAGAACACCAGCACGACCGCCGTCCACACCACGAACACGATGATCGTGATGGGGCGCAGCTGCGTGATGATCCAGATGCAGCCCAGGATCGACAGGATGGGGATCAGCGGGTGCAGCGGCAGGGTGAACCCGCGCTCGAGGTTCGGCTGGCGCCGGCGCAGGATGATGACGGCGACCGAGACCACCAGGAAGGCGACCAGCGTACCGATGCTGGTCATCTCGAGCAGGAAGTTGATCGGCACCAGGGCCGCGATGACGGCGATCACCGCGGTGACGATCATGGTGTTGGCGGCGGGCGCCAGGGTGCGGCGGTCGACGCGCGAGAAGACCGGCGGCAGCATCCCGTCGCGCGACATCGCGAACAGGATGCGCGTCTGGCCGTACAGTGTGACCAGGGTCACGCTGAAGATCGAGATGACGGCGCCGGCGGCGACGACAGTGCCGGGCCAGGACGAGCCGATGATCGCCTCGAGGATCGCCGCGAGGCCCGCGCTCTGGTTCTCGAACTTGCCGGGTTCCTGCGCGCCGACGGCGGAGATCGCGACCGCGACGTACATCACGACGACCACGAGCAGGGCGAACAGGATCGCCAGCGGCAGGTTGCGCTTCGGGTTCTTCGCCTCACCACCGGCGGTCGAAACCGCGTCGAGGCCGATGAACGAGAAGAAGATGAGCCCGGCGGCGGCCACGATGCCCTGGAACCCGGCGGGGGCGAAGTTGGCGAAGTGGTCGGCGTTCCAGCCGGTGAGCGCGACGGCGACGAAGAACAGCAGCACCGCGATCTTGATGATGACCATGACGGCGTTCGCCTTCGCGGACTCGCCCGCCCCGCGGAGCAGCAGCAGGCCGCACAGCACGATGACGATCACGGCGGGCAGGTTGATGATGCCGCCCTGCTCGGGTGCGTTCGACAGCGCCTCGGGGATGCGGAAGCCGAACAGGTTGAACAGCAGCTGGTTCACGTACTGCGACCAGCCGACGGCGACACCGGCGGTGGAGACGCCGTACTCCAGCAGGAGACAGGCGGCCACTCCCATCGCGGGCGCCTCGCCGAGGGTCGTGTAGGCGTACGAGTACGTCGATCCGGAGACGGGGACGGACCCGGCCAGCTCGGCGTAGCACAGTGCCGTCACGCCGGCGACCGCGCCGCCGATGACGAACGACCAGACGACGGCGGGGCCGGCGATGGGGACGGCGCCGGACAGCACGTAGAAGATGCCGGTTCCGATCGTGCCGCCGATGCCGATCATGGTGAGGGCGAAGAGACCGATGCTGCGTTTCAGGTGCGAGTCCTCCACCCCCTCGATCGGGGCGGGCTTGCGCCGAAGAAGCTGCTGACTCAGTGAGGTCATGTGAGGTACTCCCGGGTAGGTCGCGCCGATCCTCGTCGATCGGGCCGCGTTAGATGGTACCCCGCTCACGGGATTCTTTGACTCATGTGTCAAAGATCGCGCGCGAACAGCTCCTCCCAGGTCTCCCGCCGTACCACCGCCCGCGCGTCGCCGTCTGCGGCGAACACCACGGGAGGTCGCCGCGCACCGTTGTAGTTGTTCGCCATGGTGTGCGTGTATGCACCGGTGGCCGCGACGACGAGCAGGTCGCCGACCTGCGCGGCGGGCAGCCGGATGCCGTCGATGAGTACGTCCCCGCTCTCGCAGTGCCGCCCGACGACGATTGCGTCCTCGACGGCATCCTCGTCCATCCGCGCGGCGAGCGCGGCCTCGTAGCGCTGATCGAACATCGCCACCTCGAGGTTGTCGCCCATGCCGCCGTCGACGGCGACGAAGTTACGGGCGTCCCGCTTGACCGTGGTCACCGTGTACAGGGTGGCCGCGGCGGTGTTCACCATGCTGCGCCCCGGTTCGATGATGATCTCCGCCGACGCCGGGAGGTGCTCTCGCGCTGCGCCGAGCAGCGCGTCGAGGTACGCCGAGACGGACGGCGGCTGCTCGGCGTACGTGTAGCGGGTGCCGAGTCCGCCGCCCAGGTCGTACACCGGGAACTCGCCCATCGCCGCGAGCGGCGCGACGGCTGCCGCGAGTTCGGCCGGGTCGAGCACCTGCGACCCGACGTGGGCGTGCACGCCCTGCATCCTCAGCCGGTCGCTGCGCTCGATCCTCGCGATCAGTGCGCGTGCGGCATCCGGGGTGAGTCCGAACTTCGACCCGATCTGACCGGTGGCGACGTGCGGGTGCGTCGACGAGGCGATGCCGGGGACGATGCGCACCAGGACGTCCTGTGTGTGACCGGGCGGCACGATCGCCTCCAGCCGGTCCACATCGTCGGCGTTGTCGACGACCACGAGACCGGCGCCGACGCTCACCGCGTACTCGATCTCCTCCGTCGACTTCGCGTTGCCGTGCAGGACGATCAGCGCTGGGTCGATGCCGGCCTTCACGGCACTGCGCAATTCTCCTCCCCCAGCCACATCCAGGCCGAGGCCCTCCTCGACCATCACCCGCTGGACGGCGGTGGCGGGGAAGGCCTTCGACGCGAACACGACGCGCGAGCGCGGCCAGCGCTTCGCCGCCTCGTCCCGATACTCCCGCGCCCTGGCCCGCAGCGCCGGCTCCGCGACCACGATCGCGGGCGTCCCGAACTCACGGGCCAGGTCATCGACCCGGCATCCGGAGATCCGCAGCACCCCGCCGTCGACGTCGGAACCCGGCGGCAGCAGGGACAGCAGATCGTTCATGAGACTCCTTCGGGACCTCCGGGGCGAAGCGGATTCACTCTAGCCGCCCGAGGCGCGGACCCCCGTGTGGCCATCAGGCTGCGCCGGCACGCAGGTTAGGGTCGGCTAAGTTGGAGGTGCCGGTTCGCCGCCGGCGCCCTCCGACCCGGATGCCGACCGTGCCTTCCTCCACGCCCCTGTTACGCGTGCGTGACCTGAGCGTCACCCACGCCGGCGCCGGGCGACCCTCGCCGGACGGCGTCTCGTTCGATGTCGGCCCGGGCGAGGTGGTGCTCGTGCTCGGGCCCAGCGGGTCCGGGAAGTCCACCCTCGCCCTGACGCTGAACGGTCTGGTGCCGCAGTCGGTGCCGGCATCGTTCCGCGGCGCGGTGGAGATCGCCGGGCGGGACACCCGATCGACGCCTGTGGCGCAGCTGAGCGCGGACGTGGCGATGGTGTTCCAGGATCCCGACGCGCAGCTGGTCACCGGGACGGTCCTCGACGAGGTCGCCTTCGCTCTGGAGAACCTGCTGCTGCCCGTGACGGAGGTGCTGGAGCGCAGCGAGGCTGCGCTGCGCCGGGTGGGGCTCTGGGGTCGCCGATCGTGGAACCCCGACCGGCTGTCCGGCGGCGGACGGCAGCGGCTGGCGATCGCGTGCGCCCTCGCGGTGCGGCCGCGGCTGATCGTGCTCGACGAGCCGACCGCGAACCTCGACCCGCAGGGGATCGACGACGTGTACGACGCGCTCGCCGCGCTCGTGAAGGATGCCGGACGCGCCATCGTCCTCGTGGAGCACAACCTCGACGCCGCCATGCGGTTCGCCACACGAGCGCTCGTGCTCGACGCCGAGGGGCGCCTCACATTCGACGGCCCGGCGAAGGACGTCATACGCGAGCATGCGGCTGCGCTGCGGGACATGGGTGTCTGGCTGCCGACCAGCACGCTCGCCGCGCTGCGGCTGCGCGACCGCGGAGCGTGGGCCGGCCCGCTGCCGGTGACGGTGGAGGAGTTCGAGGCGGGCCCTTCGACAAGCTCAGGGACCCAGTACAGCCCCTCCACATCGGGCGCTTCGATTCCCACGCCCCACTCCGGCCATCGCTTCGCGATGCCCGGAGCCTCGGGGGCCTCTGGGCCCGGCTCAGGGACCCAGAGGGCCCCGGCGATCATGGTGCGCGACCTCGTCGTGCGCCGGGGCCGCACTCCGGTGCTGGAGATCGCCGCGCTCGACATCCCGCGCGGCGGGTTCACCACGATCGTCGGCGCGAACGGTGCCGGCAAGACCACGCTCATCCAGGCACTCGGCGGTGTCGTCCCACCTCCGCGCGGCACCGTCCGCGTGGACGGTCTGGACGTCGGCACCACCTCCCCTCGTCGGCTGTCCGAGCGGATCGGCTTCGTGTTCCAGAACCCGGAGCATCAGTTCATCGCACACACTGTGCGGGACGAGCTCGCCCACGGCCTGCGGTTGCAGCGGCTTCCGGCATCCGACATCTCCCGCAGGGTCGACCAGATGCTGGGCCGCTTCGGTCTCACACACAAGGCCGACACGCATCCGTTCCTGCTGTCCGGCGGCGAGAAGCGGCGGCTGTCCGTCGGCACCGCGCTGATCACGCGGCCGGGTGTGCTCGCCCTCGATGAGCCCACGTTCGGCCAGGACCGGGCCCGCGCTGCGGAGCTGCTCGACCTGCTCCGCGATCTGCAGGCGGACGGCACGACGATCGTCGTCGTCACGCACGACCTGGCGCTGGTCGCCGAGTACAGCACGCACACCGTGATCCTCGCGGACGGTCGGTTGACGGCATCCGGCCCGACGGCCCACCTGCTGAGTGACGGCTCCGCCTTCAACGAGGCGGGGCTCCGTCTTCCGTCCACGCTGCGCCTGCTCGGCGGTTCGGAAGGCGCGCGATGAGAGGGCTTCGTCAGGCGAGCAACGCCCCCGTGCCGATCGATCCATACGCGGAGGCTGAGGCGCCGGCATCCCGCTACCTGCACCACCTGAACCCCCTCGCAAAGCTGGGCGCGGTGGTCCCGGCGATGGTGCTGTTGGTGTTCACCCGCGACCTCGCGACGCCCGCCGTCTTCCTCGCGCTCGCCGTGCTCGTGGTGCTGACCGGCGCGCGGCTCACCCGGCGCGCGCTGATGCTGCTGCTGGTCGGGATGCCGGCCGGCATCGTCCTGCTGACGGTGGGGTTCTCGGTGTGGGTCGACCCCACGCTCGTTTCGGACACCGCATCCGTGTTGCGAGTGGGCGGCTGGACCCTGCGCGAAGACGCCGTGGCGATCGGTCTCGCCACGGCCCTGCGTCTCGCCGCGATCCTCGCGCTGGCACTGATCGGCGGGCTCACCACGAGCGGCCCCGACCTGGTGCGCGCCGCGGTGCAACATCTGCACGTGCCGTATCGAATCGGCTACGCCGCGCTGGCCGCGTACCGGTTCGTCCCGCGGTTCGGCTACGAGCTGTCCGTCATCCGCGCGGCGCACCGCGTGCGCGGCCACCATGGCGGGCGGGGCCCGTTCGCGCGCGTCGCCCGCGGCTGGGGATACATCGTTCCGCTGCTGGCCGGCGCCATCCGGCACGCCGAGCGCATAGCGCTCGCCATGGACTCCCGGGCGTTCGGCGCGCATCCCACCCGCACCGAGCGGCACCTCGTGCCGTTCCGCGCGCGGGACGTCGTCTTCGTCGTGGCGGTGCTCACGGCATCCGCCGTCGTGTTCGCCGTCACATTCCCCTGGCAGCTCCCCTGACAGGCGCCGCCTCGGTGTCTGCCGAGCTTGCCGGGCGCGCCGCGCCGCGCTCGGAACACCTGTCGCCGCGCCGGACGCGGCCGAGTCCGCGGCGACGCGGGCGTCGGGCGGGAGGGATCACCCGGCACGCCGCTCGCTCGGCGTCATGCCGAACCGCGCCCGGAACGCCCGGGCGAAGTGGCCGGGGTCGCGGAAGCCGCACCGCATGGCGACGTCGGTGATGCTCATCGTCCACGGCGCCTGCACCAGCAGATTCCACGCGTGGTCGAGGCGCCGGGCGAGCACCCAGCGGCCGAAGCTCGTGCCGTTCTCGGCGAGCAGCTTGGTCGCGTAACTCGGGGAGATCGAGATCCGTCGCGCCACGTCCTGCAGGGTGAGGTCGGCGTCCAGGTGGGACCGCTCGATCTCCTCGAGCAAGGCGCGGTACAGCGCCGCCCTCCGGGCCGCGGGGGCGGGCGCCTGAGCGTCGAGCGCGGCGGCCAGCAGGCCGACGATGTGCACGCCGACCGCCGCCGCGGCGCGGTCGTCGATGCGACCCGCCTGCGCCGCCAGCCCGGCGAAGGCGGCGGCGGCGAGCGCGCCGATCCCCTGATCGCCCCGGACTGTGACCGCCGTCGCGACGCGCGGGTCGACGAGCGAGGGGTCGAGGCCCGCTTTCGGGATGATCAGCGAGATCTGCTCGAACACGTCGGGGAACTCCAGCCGGAACGGGCGGTCGCCGTCGACGAGCGCGAAGTCGCCCGGTCCGAGCCGGGCGATGCGTCCGTCCTGATGCACCGTCGAGTGGCTGTCCAGCGCGAAGTTCAGGAAGTAGACCCCGCACACCGTCGACGCGGTCTGTGCAGGGGTCCGCCGCACCTGCTGGGCGGCGGAACGCATCCACGAGACCGTCAGTCCGCCGACGCGGCGCACCTGGCAGTCGGAGGCGAATCCGGCGTCGGCGTCGAACGCCCCGCTGTCGAGCTCGACCGGCACGAAGGCGTCCGCGACGATGCTCCGCCACACGTCGAATTGCCGCTCCCGCCGGTGGCCGGCCGTCGTGAAGGAGCGGTCAACAGCCCCCAGCATGCGGCCATCATAGACCCGCGTGCCGCCGGAGTGTGCGCCCTGCGACAAACCCAGTGCGCGGTGGTCCTAGTGGCTCGCCCTCGCCAGCAGGATGCTGTATCGCGGCGGACCACCGCCGATGAGATGATGCCGGGTTCCTGCCCGGTGGATAGGGGACATCCATGATTCGCAGATCACTGACGACGACGGCCGCAGCGGCCGTTCTGAGCGTGGGACTCGTCTTCGCCGGCTCTGGGGCCGCGTCGGCACACGAGTGCTACGTCGTCAAGCGGTCCGACCAGGGGTCGGTCGGCGCATCGCACTCGGGCAACTGGTTCAACCTGACGATCGCCGACCTGCTCGCCGAGGCGCCGGAGATCCTGGGGGCTCCGCCGCTGAACGAGGAGCAGACCGCGTGGGCGCTCGCCGAGGCCGAGGCGCAGGGCATGCCGGACAGCTTCGCGATCTTCACCCGGTTCACGCTCCCGAAGGGGAACACGCACGAGCGGATGATCAACGACGCGAAGGGCATCGACCACTTCTTCGCCGCCTACATCGATCAGCTCATCGCGATCTACATGGAGGCCCTGACGAGGTAGGGCTGGGGGCGCTGGGGAGCGCAAGAGGCCGCCGGGATGCTGCATCCGGGCGGCCTCTCGTTGTGCGCGGTGGTGAGCCTGGTCGTCGGCGCCGGGGCGTCGGCGGCGTCAGCGCTTACCGGCGATGTGGCGCCCCACGATCTCGCGCATGATCTCGTTCGTGCCGCCGTAGATGCGGTGCACGCGGGCGTCGAGGAAGGCGCGCGCGATCGGGTACTCGGTGATGTACCCGTAGCCGCCGTGCAGCTGCACGCCCTTGTCGAGCACCTCCCACTCGCGCTCGGTCGCCCAGAACTTCACCGCCGCCGCCTCCTCGGCGGAGAGCCGGCCGTCCTTGTAGGCCAGCAGCGCACGGTCGATGTACGCCCAGAGCGCGTCGACCGTCGTGGCCATGTCGGCGATCACGAACCGGCTGTTCTGGAAGTCGATGATCCGCTCGTCGAACGCCTCGCGATCCTTGGTGTACGCGACGGTCCAGTCCAGTGCGGCCTGCGCGGCAGCGGCGCCCGCGACGCCTATGGAGAGCCGCTCCAACGGCAGGTTCATCATCAGTTGCACGAACCCCTGCCCCTCGATGCCGCCGATCAGGTTCTCGTCGGGCACGAAGACGTCGCTGAACGACAGCTCTGCGGTGTCGTGCCCCTGGAAGCCCATCTTGTGCAGCTTCTTGCCGTGGCCGAAGCCGTCCATGCCGCTCTCGATGAGCAGCAGGCTGAACGCGTCGGGGCGGTTGCCCTCACCGGTCTTCACGAACGTCACCACCAGGTCGGCCGTCGCGCCCGATGAGATGAACGTCTTGGCGCCGTTCACGAGGTAGCCGCCGTCGACCTTCTTCGCCGTCGTTTTGATGCCGCGCAGGTCGCTGCCCGCCCCCGGTTCGGTCATCGCGAGCGCGCCGATCACCTCGCCGGTGGCCATGCGGGGCAACCACTTCTCCTTCTGCGCCTGCGTGCCCATGTGCACCAGGTAGGGGACAGCCAGATCGTCCTGGATGCCGAACGCGCCGGCCAGAGAGCCGGCGCCCGCGGCGATGACCTCCTCCATCACGACGGTGCGGAAGCGGTAGTCCTGCAGCATCCCGGCACCGCCGAACTCCTCCGGCACGGACAGGCCGATGATGCCCGCTTCGCCGGCGGCACGCATGGTCGCCCGGTCGATCTCGCCGTCGGCATCCCACTTCTCACGCGCCTCGGTGCTCACGTGGCGCTTGACGAAATCCTTGACCAGATCGCGGAAGGCGTCGTGGTCCTCTTCATAGATGTCGCGTTCCATGGCATCCCTCTCGTGTGCGTCGTCGCACCGCGATCATACGGAACGGATGCCGGCACGAGGAGCCGTTTGTGAGAATGCGTCCCACACATGATGACACCGCGTTCCGTGATTGTGGGAAGTCGCCACCCTGGCGCGGTGGGCGGTTCAGTGGCCGTAGTCGGGCGCCGCAGGAAGACCGAAGAAGGCCTCCAGCGTGCGGTAGCCGCCCTGCTGATAGGCGGCGGCGAGCTCCGGGCCGATGTAGCGCAAGTGCCAGGGCTCTGCCAGGTAGCCGGTGGTGCCGGTCTCCCCCTGCTCGTAGCGCACGATGAACCCGTACCGCCAGGCGTTCTCGGCCACCCACCTGCCCTGGGGCGTGTCACCGAACTCGTCGAGCCCTCCGCACGCGGGCGAGCACGCGATCACGTCGACGGCGAGCCCCGTCTGATGCTCACTGTGTCCGGGGCGGGCGGATCCGGCATCCGCACCCTCCTGCCCTCGTGCGCGAACGTGCGAGGCGTAGGTGGTCTGCTGCACACCGAAGGAGCGGTAGCCGTTGTTCACGCCGAGCACGCCGGCCCCGGCGGAGCGCGCGTCGGCGGCCATCCGGTCGAGCGCCGCGACGGCTTCGGCTCGCAGCCCTGTCGAGCGGGACGTCGCCTGCAGACCGATCCTGCCGAGGGATGTCGGGGCATAGTCGGCCGGCTCGAGTGGGCGCAGCTTGTTCACGACGACCCACACGCGCTGCGGGTCGTCCAGCGCGATGCAGGGGGCGTTACCCGCCGCGATGGCGGCACGGAACTGCTCGCCGCCGCCGAACGCCGCGATGGTGGCGGCGTCGTCGCCGGCGGCGAGAGCGGCCTTGACCTCTGCGTCCCCGCACGGGTTGCGCGCGGTCTCGGCATCCCGGGCGACGGAGGGGAGCGCCATCGCCGCGGCAGGCGCGGGCGGGACCGGCGTCGGCTCGAACTCGCCCCAGAGAGTGAAAAGGGATGCCAGCGCGGTGACCAGCACGCCGATCGGCGTGGCGATCCGAACGGCGAGCGGCGTACGCACGGCATGCCGTGGCTGCGTCGCGCTCATGGGTCCATTGTCGCGCACCTCGTGCCGCTGCGCAGGCTTCGATGAGAGGTTCGAATCGGCGTTGACATGCGTTCGATTCTTTGTTCGAATAGGAAGATGAGGTGGCAGGGTCAGACGATCGACGGCGCGGACGACGACGCACTGCCCGGACTCGAGAGCCGCAGCGGCCTGGTGCAGTCGGTCACCACTCCCGAGTTCGCCGGGATGACGTTCCACGAGGTGCTCGCCAAGTCGGCGCTGAACCGCGTGCCCGGCCCCTCCAAGATGCCGTTCAACTGGACGATCAACCCGTACCGCGGATGCAGTCATGCCTGCGTCTACTGCTTCGCCCGCGGCACCCACGAGTATCTTGACCTCGACGGGGGCGGTGACTTCGATTCGCAGATCGTGGTGAAGACCAACGTCGTCGAGGTGCTGCAGCGGGAGCTGCGACGCGGATCGTGGAAGCGCGAGACCGTCGCGCTCGGCACGAACACCGATCCCTATCAGCGGGCGGAGGGACGGTACCGGCTCATGCCCGGCATCGTCCGCGCTCTGGCGGACTCCGGCACACCGATGTCGATCCTGACGAAGGGCACGCTGGTGCGCCGCGATATCCCACTGCTGGTGGAGGCCGCGCGGCAGGTGCCGGTCGACGTGCAGATGTCGATCGCCATGTACGACGAGGCGCTGCAACACTCCATCGAACCGGGCACGCCGACGACGCAGGCCCGCCTGGACACAGTGCGGGCACTGTCGGACGCGGGGTTCAGGGTCGGCGTGTTCCTGATGCCGGTGCTGCCGCACCTGACCGATTCGATCCCCGCGCTAGACCTCGCCCTGCAGCGCATCAAGGCGGCCGGGGCCGATCACGCCGTCTACGGCGCGCTGCATCTGCGTCCGGGGGTCAAGCCGTGGTTCTTCCAGTGGCTGGAGCGCGAACGGCCCGACCTGGTCTCGTCGTATCGCGGGCTGTACCCGGGCACATCGGCCGAGGCGCCGAAGGGTTACAAGCAGTGGCTGGCGAAGCGGATGCGCCCGCTCATCCGGATGCACGGGCTGCAGGCGCGCTCCGAGAGCGAAGACCTGATGCGCGGCGCCGCGCGGGAACGCCAGGCGCCGCCGCCGGTGCCGGCGGCGGCGCCGATGCTGTTCTGACGCGTTCACTTCTCAGGATGGAACGCCGGAAGCCGCCGCATCCGGCCCGTTTCGGGGCCGGATGGGGCGGCTTCTCCTGAGTTGTGAACGCCGGTTACGACGTGAGCTCGGCGGCGGACGGCATCCGGCCGGCGATCTCCTCGATGACGTCGTCGCCGGGCTGCGCGTTCTCGAACGGCGCATCGATCTCGGCGCGGCCGAGGAGGTCCTCCATCCGGCGACGGCGGTGGCGGGTGATCAGGGTCACGACGCGGCCGGAGCGGCCGGCGCGGCCGGTGCGACCGGCGCGGTGCAGGTATGTCTTGTACTCGTCGGGGGCGTCGGCCTGCACGACGAGGTCGATGTCGTCGACGTGGATGCCGCGCGCGGCGACATCCGTGGCGACGAGCACCTGGACCTTGCCGGCGGTGAGCTTCTGCAGGTTGCGGGTGCGCTTGGCCTGGTTGAGATCTCCGTGCAGCGACACGGCGGCGATCCCGGCATCCTCGAACTGCTCGGCGAGCATCTCGGCGTACGCGCGGGTGCGGGCGAACACGAGCGTCTGGCCGTCGCGGTCGACGAGCGAAGTCAGCACCTCGGCCTTGTCGCGGTGCTCGATCACGAGCACGCGGTGCTCGATCGAGCTGGACTCCTGGTCCTCGCCGGCGACTTCGTACACGGCCGGGTCGACCAGGAACTCGTCCACCAGCGCGGCGACCTCACGGTCGAGCGTGGCCGAGAACAGCAGCTTCTGCGAGCCCTCGCCGCAGTGGCGGAGGATGCGCTGCACGGGCTCCACGAAGCCGAGCTCACACATGTGGTCCGCCTCGTCGAGGACGGCGATGCGCACCTCGGAAAGGTCGAGCTTGCCCTGCTCGATGAGGTCCTCGATGCGGCCCGGGGTGCCGATGATGATGTCGACGCCCTTCTTCAGCGCGCCGACCTGGCGCGCCTGCGGCACGCCGCCGTAGATCTGCGTGGTGAACAGGCCGACGCTGCGCGCGATCGGCTGCACGGTGCGGTCGATCTGCAGCGCCAGCTCACGGGTCGGCGCCAGGATGATGGCGCGCGGCTTGCGGCCGATCTCGCGGCGCTTGCCGGCCTGCGACTTCAGAATGCTCTCCACCAGCGGGGCTCCGAACGCGATGGTCTTGCCCGAGCCGGTGCGGCCGCGGCCCAGCACGTCGCGTCCCTGCAGGATCGACGGGATCGTCGCCGCCTGGATCGGGAACGGCGTCTCGGCACCCATGTTGCGCAGCACCTCGGTGATGTTCGAGCCGAGACCGAGGTCGGCGAAGGTCACATCGGCGACCTCGCCGGCCTGCACGGCCTGGGCCTCGAGGCGCTCGTGCACGACGTCGTCGGCCTGTTCCTTCTCGGTGCGGGCACGGGATGCCGTCTCCGGGCGGTTCCAGTCGCTGCGCGTGGGGCGGTCCTCGCGGCGGGGGCGCTCGTCCCGACGCGGGTCGCTGGTGGCGCGGTCGGCGCGGTCGTAGCGCGGCCGGTCGTCGCGGGTGGGGCGATCGAAGCGCGGCCGGTCGTTGCGGGCGGGGCGGACTGGACCGTCCGTGCGGTCGAAACGGTCGTCGCGGGGGCGCTCGGTGCCGAAACGCTCAGTGCGGTCGAAGCCACCACGGTCATCGCGACGCTGCCGACCGGCGCGGTCGTCGCGCCGGTCGAAGCCGGCGCGCTCGGCGCGGTCGAACCGCGGACGCTCGTCACGACCGGCACGGTCATCGCGGCGCGGACGATCGTCGCGCATCGGACGCTCGCTGCGGTCGAAGCGTGCCCGGTCGTCACGACGGTCGAAGCCGCCACGGTCGTCGCGACGCTGCTGACCGGCGCGGTCGTCGCGACGGTCGGAGCCGGCGCGCTCGGCGCCGTCGAACCGCGGACGCTCGTCACGACCGAACTGCGGGCGTCCGGAGCGCTCGTCACGACCGAATCGTCCGGCGGTGGGGCGCTCGTCGCGGCGCGGGCGGTCGTCGAACCGACGCTCGCCACGCTCCTCGAACCGGCGGCCGTTCCTGTCACCTACGCCACCGGCCCTGTCACCTGCGCCACCGGCGCCGAACCGACGCTCGCCACGGTCGTCAGTACGCCGTGCGCCGAAGCCGCGGTCGCCCCGGTCGTCGAAGCGACGCGCCTCGAAGCGGCGCTCGGTGTAGCCACGGTCAGCGCGGTCCTCGCCGCGGTGATGCGGCGCCTCACGGCGGCCGGACTCGGCACGGTTGCGGATGGTGCGGGCCTCGTCGCGTCCGGCCCGCTCCTGAGCGGTCCAGCGGCGCTTCGGGGCCTCGGTCTCGGCCGGGCGGAAGCCGCGGTGCTTCGGGCTGCGACTGCCGGGCCGCAGCCCGGCGTCGGGACGGCGCTCTCCGGCATCCGCTCGCTCGCTCCTGGGTGTGCCGAAGCCGCGCCCGGCCTGACGGTCGTGGAAGGAGGTCTTCTTCGCACCGTAGCGAGGCTCGAAGTTACGGGCGGGTCGACCGCCCTTGGGCTTGCTGTTCTTGGGCATGGTGTTTCCTGACTGTCTCTGACACGAGAACAGCGTCCGCCCCGTGCGCACAGAGCTCAGCGCACGGCGGACATACCCGGGCATTCGTCGGCCGGGGCCATTCATGTGATGGTTTATGAACCATCGGCCCCTGGGCTCACACATTCAGAACACGCCCCGCACGAAGCGGGTGCCCGAAGCCGACCGCATGAGTCTACCGGTCCTGCCTGGGCAACCGCCCAGATGCCGCGAAGCGAGGCGTGGAGCGTTGCCGACACTTCGTTATCTGTTCGTGATTCGTGCGTCGGTTTCGGCCCGGGATCTGGGGTTCGAATGTCGGTGGCCCCTTCCATACTGGGGTGATGAGGGCGCTGTGGGATGTGTCTGCGGAGCAGGTGGCCACGCTGGATCAGCTGGTCGACCTGGCGCAGGACCTGGAGCGTTCCCTCTCCACGTTGCAGGCCGCCCGGGACGGGGTCCTCGCGCTCGCGTCCCGGTGGGCGCTGTCGGTGGCGGGGGATGCGGATGAGGCGGACGTGTCGGTGCGGGCGGTCGCGGCCGAGCTGGGGGCGGCGTTGCGGGTCACGGATCGGACGGTGCAGCGGCGGATGGCGGAGGCGTCGGAGCGGGTGGAGCGGTTCCCGCTGGTGTGGCAGGCGCAGGGGGCGGGACGGATCACGGCCGGGCACGT
>NZ_JAPSLI010000013.1 GCF_031180975.1 Microbacterium sp.
AAACAACGTGCCGAGTTCGTCGGAGGCTTCACGACTATGGATCGTGAACCATACCGATCCCCGTTCTACCGCGAAATCACGCGGCTAATACGAGAACCCGTCCACACTTTCTTGCCGATAACCCCCGCCGCCTCCACGCGCCGTCACCGCACCAGCAGCAGGATGTTGCGCAGGTGCATCGCGGTGAGCACGCCGGGGCCCATGGTCTGCCGCGTTTTGATGCTGCGGTCGTCGACGGCCTCTACGAGCACGCGGACCGCGCGCGCCGCGTGCTCGCGCGCTCGGCTCGCCGCAGGGGACTCGTCGCCGGCCTGCTCCACGACGTCCGCGATCGCGTGGCACGCCCGCGCCAGAGGGTCGGTGATGTGCGGATCGAGGGGGAGACCCGACGCCTCGTCCCAGATGGTCTCCGACAGCGCGCGCGACACGTCCCTGATGTGATGCGCGACGCCGTCCAGCATCTCGAGCCGCTGGTGCTCGCGGTCGGTGTTGTGTCGATGGCGCCAGGCCCGCGGGTTTCCGCGCCTGCTGTCGTCCGCCTCCGCCAGAGCGAGCCGCACGTCGCGGATCGTCTCGGCGAGCGACCCGGCGTCCCGCGCCCACGCGTCGTGCTCCGGCGGCCACGGTTCGGTGACGGCGTCCCCGATCTGACGGAGATGATCGGCCAGCTGACGCTGGAAGGCGTCGATGCGAGCGGCGGCTTCGGCGGTGAAGGGTGCCGGGGCGATGGTGAAGTTGACCACCAGACCGATCGCGAGCCCGATGCCCATCTGCGACAGGTAGCCGACTGAATAGTCGTCGGCCTGCGGCCCGCCGATGATCAGCACGAACAGCGCCGCGATCGGCACATACTCCTGCCCGGCCCCGAACCATCCCGTTCCAGACACCAGCACACCGATGCCGACGGCGATCGGCACGGTCCACACGTTGGGTCCGAACGTGATCACCACGAGCGCGGCGAGCCCCGCCCCGGCGGCCAGACCCAGCAGCGTCTGCAGTGCCATCTTCGCCGACCCCATCAGCGTCGGGTACATGCTCACCAGCGCTCCGAGCGGCGCGTAGTACGGGTACTCGTCGGCGCTCCCCGGCATCCAATGCCCGACGACCCACGCCAGACCGACCGCGAGCGCGGTCTTTGCCGCGAGCAGCAGGCGGGCGGGCCGGATCGCTCGGCGCGCGCTCACGGCGGCTCGCCCACCGATCCTGCTCCATCCCACACTGTCCCCTGTCCAGGCTCGCGCCGTACGGCATCCGCTGCGACCGCGACACGCGCGGTGGCCGTCCCAGGCTAATGCGATCGGGTGATCTGCGCGGGCACTCTTCCGCCGGACGGGCACGGGTGAGATCATGGCGTCGAGGAGGAGCCATGATCGAACTCGACGACATCGACACCGACGAGGACGGCGCGCTCACCGCGACGGTCGAACTTCCCGGTGGCCGCCGCGTGACCGTGGAGTACGAGTACGAGGAGGACTTCGAGCGCGACGAGGACGACGACGACCTCGAAGAGGAGGACATCGATCCGGAGGACCTCCCGGACATGGACACGATGCAGGAGACGGTGCAGCACGCGCTGGCCCGCCTCACCGCCGAGGTCCTCGACGCGCGGGAACGGGATGTCGCCGAGGAACTCATCGAGGTCGCCTACGAGGACGACGACGAGGAGGATCTCGAGGAGCCCCTGGCTGCCCTCCGGGAGGACCTCACCCTCGACGGCGTCGTCGTGTTCGGCGACGGCGGAATCACCCTGCTGTACGTCGCGCCCGAGGAGTACCCCGACATGACGATCTACTGCCTCCTCGACGAGGATCTCGAGGTCGACGACCTCATGATCGAGTGACGCCCGTCGTCACCCGCTGACTCAGGCGACGCGCACGACGGTGCCGTTCGTCAGCTTCTGCAGCTGTGCGAACGTCAACGGCATCACGGTATGCGGTGTACCGGCTGCCGCCCAGATCCGCTCGTGACGCTGCAGATCCTCATCGAGATAGGTCGTGAGCGGGTCGGGATGCCCGGCCGGGGCGACCCCGCCGATCGCCTGACCGGTGGCCTCGCGCACCACGCGCGCCGGCGCCATGCCGACCTCGCGGGCTCCGATGGTCCGGGCGAGCACCGCGAAGTCGACCCGGTGCGCGCCGCTGGTCATCACCAGCACGGGGAAGCCGTCGGCCAGCAGCACCAGGCTGTTCGCGATGGCGCCGACCGGGCAGCCCACGGCATCCGCTGCCGCGACCGCGGTGCGGGCGGAGTCGGGGAGCACCACGACCTCGGTGTCGACACCGGCGGCGTGCAGGTGCTCGCGCACGATCCGACTTCGCTCGGGGAGCGCATGCGCTGCGGTCATCGGTGCTCCTTCGTCGAGTGGCGGGCGGGATGCCGATCAGGCGGGGGTGCGGCGGGCCGGATGCCGGTCAAGCGGCGTCACCGACGAGGATAGCCTCGGCGTCCTCGCCCGGCCCGTCGGCCGGATCGTCGATGTGCGAGAGCACGCGCCGTCCGAGCAGCACGATGAGTGCGGCCACGAGCACCGCCGCGGCGGCGAACAGGTACGGCACGGTGTCGGTGAAGGCGTGCGCGAGCGCGGCGGCGATCGGAGGAGCCATCGCCCCGCCCAGGAACCTCACGGCGGAGTACGCCGACGATGCCACCGACCGCGGCAGGTCGGTCGCCTCCATGACGGCCTCGGTGAGGACGGTGTTCATGATGCCGAGCAGCAGCCCACCGATGACGATGCAGACCACCAGCGCCGGCGGGCTGGCGACGACGACCCCGGCTGCGACCAGGTCCACCGCCAGCAGCGGCAGCGTGGCCAGGATGATCGCCGTGCGCGACATCCGCCGCATCAGCAGCGGGGCCACCCACACGCTCGTCACCGCGAGCGCGACGCCCCAGCCGAAGAACGTCAGGCCGATGCCCATCGCGCCGAACCGCAGCGGGAACGGCGAGAAGGCGAGCAGCACGAAGAAGCCGATGTTGTAGAACAGCGCCGCCACGGCGAGCACGGCCAGAGCCGGACGTCCGAGGGCGCGGAACGGCGCCGAGAAGGGCACGGGGGCGCGACCTTCGCCCACCGGGCCGCGCAGCAGGGTCAGCACGGCGATGAACGCGATCGCCATGAGCGCCACGACGCCGAAGAACGGCCCCCGCCAGCTGTGCTCACCCAGCAGCCCGCCCAGCAGCGGCCCCACCGCGATGCCCAGGCCGAGCGCCGCCTCGTACAGCACGATCGCGGCGCTGCTGCCGCCCGACGCGGCCCCGACGATGGTGGCGAGGGCCGTCGAGATGAACAGCGCGTTCCCGAGCCCCCACCCGGCACGGAATCCGATCACGGCATCGACGCTGCCGCTCAGCGCGCACAGCAGGGAGAACACCACGATCAGGCCGAGCCCCGTCAGCAGCGTCGCCTTGGCGCCGATGCGGCTGGAGATCCAGCTGGTGACCAGCATCGCGAGTCCGGTGACCAGGAGGTAGCTGGTGAACAGCAGCTCGGTCTCGAACGGTGACGCCTCCAGCGACGCGGCGATGGCCGGAAGGATCGGGTCCACCAGCCCGATGCCCATGAAGGCCACGACGCACGCGAAGGCCACCGCCCACACCTGCGCGGGCTGGTTCCACACCGAACCCGTCGTCGTTCCGCTCATTGCGTCTCTCCCATCATCCGTTCGTCCTGCGTGTGCGCGGCGAGGATCTCCGCGGCCCTCGCGAGCGCGGCCCAGTCGTCCTCGCCGAGTGCGGCGAACCGCGGCGCCAGCGTGTCTCTGAGCTCGGCGCGCCACGCGCGCACCGCGTCGAGGCCCTTCGCGGTCACGGTGACCAGCGTGGCGCGGGAATCCGCCGGATCGGCGGTTCGCGCCACCAAGCCGGCGCGCTCCAGATCCCCGATCAACCGCGTCATCCCCGGCTGCGTGGTGCGGGCGGCACGCGCCAGACCGCCGATGCGCAGGGCGCCGTCCCGCTCCAGGATGCTGAGCACGCGCCACTGCGCGGAGGGTGCGTCGTTGCCGGCATCCTGCGCGGCGATCCGCGCCAGTGCGTGCGAGGCGAGCACGATCGCGGGGATGATCTCGGGCTTGTCCATACCATCCAATATATATCAGAAGGTATGGAAGGCATGAGGCTCAGCGCCGGGCGCCCGCGATGCGCGACGACAGCTGGTGCGCGTGGGCGAGCAGGGTCCGGCCGAGCTGCGGCAGCCGGTCGGGACCGAAGCGGAACTCGACCCCGGTCAGGCTCAGTGCCCACTCCGGGCGACCCTCGCGATCGAACACGGCCGCGCCCATGCCCCACGAGCCGCTCACGATCAGGCCGGGGTTCACCGCGTAGCCACGCGCCTTCGTCTCGCGCAGCCGCGCGCGCAGCGGCACGGGGTCGTGTGCGTGTCCCCAGCGCTCGCCCAGCTCGGGATGCCGGTCGAGATAAGCATCCACATCGTGGTCAGGCAGGAACGCCAGGATCGCCAGACCCGCGCTCGCCACGCCGAGCGGGAACCGCACACCCTCACTGAGCACGAACGACCGGATCGGGAAGGAGCCCTCCTCACGCAGCAGGCACACCGTCTCGTCGGCTCGGCGCACGGAGAGGAAGGCGCTCTCCTCGGTCTTCACCGCCAGCGAGCGCACGATGTCCCGCGCCAACTCGGTGATGTCGTACCGCGCGGCGGCCACCGTACCCATCAGATAGAGCTCCGGGCCCGGCATCCACCGCGCGGTCTGCTCGTCCTGGTCGACCAGCCCCTCGGCGCGCAGCGCCGACAGGAGCCGGTGAGCCGTGGATCGGCTCAGGCCCGCGTCGCGCGCCAGGCTCTGCAGGGTCGCGCCGCTGCCCGCCGCAGTCACCAGCCGCAGCAGGGCGGCAGCGCGCGCGACGGCCTGCGCACCCGGGACGGTGCGCCGCCGTGACGAGGTCGGTTCCACATTGTGGACGCTAGCGTTGCAGCCGCCCACATCGCAAGCATCGCCTTGTCGGTGGAGCGCCAGGGGCGGATGCTGGGAGGAGCCCCATCACGAAGGAGTGGCGTGTGATCGACAAGCAATGGGCATCGGCCGCGGAGGCCGTCGCCGACATCCTGGACGGTGCCTCGCTCGCGGTCGGCGGATTCGGCCTGTCGGGCAACCCGATGGCCCTCATCGAGGCGCTGCACGCGCAGGGCACCGCCGACCTCAGCGTGATCAGCAACAACTGCGGCGTCGACGACTGGGGGCTGGGCATCCTGTTGCGTTCGCGCCGGATCCGCAAGATGACCTCGTCGTACGTCGGTGAGAACAAGGAGTTCGAACGGCAGTTCCTGGAAGGCGATCTGGAGTTGGAACTCACGCCGCAGGGGACACTGGCCGAGAAGCTGCGCGCCGGAGGCGCCGGCATCGCCGCGTTCTTCACCCAGACCGGAGTCGGCACCCAGGTCGCCGAGGGTGGTCTGCCACGGCGCCACAACCCTGATGGCACGGTCGCCGTCGCCTCACCGCGCAAGGAGGTGCGCTCCTTCGAGGTACGCGGCGAACAGCGCGAGTTCGTGCTCGAGGAGGCGATAACCGCGGACTTCGCGCTCGTGCACGCGGCGGTCGGCGACCGCCACGGCAACCTGATCTTCAACAAGGCCGCGCGCAACTTCAACCCGCTCGCAGCCATGGCGGGCCGGGTCTGCATCGCCCAGGTCGAGGAACTGGTGGAACCGGGCGAGCTCGACCCCGACAGGGTGCACCTGCCCGGCATCTACGTGCACCGCATCGTCGAAGTCGGACGTGACATCGAAAAGCGCATCGAACGGCGCACCGTGCGCGCCACGGAAGGAGCCTGATATGCCGCTCACACGCGACGAGATGGCCGCGCGCGCGGCCCGCGAACTCAGCGACGGCTCGTACGTGAACCTGGGCATCGGGCTTCCCACGCTCGTGCCCAACCACGTGCCGGAGGGCGTGACCGTGGTGCTGCAGTCCGAGAACGGCATCCTCGGCGTCGGCCCGTACCCCACCGCGGACAGGGTCGACCCCGACCTCATCAACGCAGGCAAGGAGACCGTCACCGTCCTGCCCGGGGCGGCGTTCTTCGACTCCGCGACGAGCTTCGGCATGATCCGCGGCGGCAAGATCGACGCCGCCATCCTCGGCGCCATGCAGGTGTCCGCCCGCGGCGACCTGGCCAACTGGATGATCCCCGGGAAGATGGTGAAGGGACCGGGGGGTGCCATGGACCTCGTGCACGGCGCCGGTCGGGTGATCGTCCTCATGGAGCACGTCGCCAAGGACGGCTCCGCGAAGATCGTCGACGAGTGCTCGCTGCCGCTCACAGGACGCGGCGTCGTCGACCGGATCATCACCGATCTCGCCGTCATCGACGTCACGGACGACGGACTGGTGCTGGTCGAGACCGCACCGGGCGTCAGCGTTCAGGACGTCCTCGACGCCACCGAACCCGCACTGACCATCTCCGAGGAACTCCGGGAGCACTCATGAACGACATCGTGATCGTGGCGGCCGCCCGCACACCCCAGGGCAGGCTCAAGGGCCAACTGGCGGCCTTCACCGCACCGCAGCTCGGTGCGTTCGCCATCCGCGGTGCGCTGCAGCAGGCATCCGTCGACCCGGCCGACGTCGACGCGGTCATCATGGGGCAGGTGCTCGCGGCCGGGTCGGGCCAGAACGCCGCCCGACAGGCCGCCGTCGGCGCCGGCATCGGATGGGACGTGCCGTCCAGCTCGGTCAACAAGGTGTGCCTGTCCGGTCTCACCGCCGTCATCGACGCGGCGAGGATGATCCGCACCGGCGACGCCGTCACGGTGGTCGCCGGCGGCATGGAGTCGATGACGCGCGCCCCGCACCTGCTGACGGGATCGCGTGACGGCTGGACCTACGGCACTGTCGAGGTGCTCGACCACATGGCCTACGACGGCCTCACCGACGCGTACGACCGCGAGAGCATGGGCGCGTCGACGGAACGGCACAACGCCCGGTACGAACTCACCCGCCAGGACCAGGATGCCGTCGCTGCGCGCTCCCACCAGCGTGCTGCGCTCGCCACGGACCAGGGCGTGTTCGACGCGGAGATGGTGCCGGTCGAGGTGCCGCAGCGCAAGGGCGCTCCGCTGCTCGTGACGAAGGACGAGGGCATCCGTCCCGACACGACGCTCGAGACGCTGGCGGGGCTCCGCCCCGCGTTCGCCGAGGGCGGCTCGATCACCGCCGGGAACTCCTCGCAGATCTCCGACGGCGCCGCCGCCCTGGTCGTCACGACCCGCGAGAACGCCGACGCGAAGGGCTGGCCAGTGCTCGCCGTCATCGGGGCCAACGGGCAGACCGCGGGCCCGGACAACTCCCTGCAGGCGCAGCCCGCCCGTGCGATCGAGCGGGCATTGGAGAAGCAGGGCATCGCCGCCGACGACGTCGACCTGGTGGAGATCAACGAGGCCTTCGGCGCCGTCGTGGCACGCTCGCAGCGCGAGCTCGGCGTCTCCGAGGACATCGTCAACATCCACGGCGGCGGTATCGCCATCGGGCATCCGATCGGTGCCAGCGGCGCACGGCTCGTGGTGCACATGGCGCACGAGCTGGCACGCCGAGGCGGCGGGACGGCAGCTGTCGGATTGTGCGGTGGCGGCGGTCAGGGCGAGGCGCTCATCCTGACGCGCTGAGCCCGGGGCAGGGTCCGTGCTCAGCGCTCGTCCGTGAGCAGCGCTCGGCGGGGCTCAGCGCTCAGCGGCGATCCGCGCGACCTCCTTGCGGCGGGTCTTGCGCACCGTCTTCTTGTCGGGCTTCGGCGCGAAGGGCGAGTCCACAGCCACCGGCAGGCCGCGCTCCTGGCGACGCAGATCGCTGACGGCCCCGATCGCCAGGGCGAGGGTGATCGCCCAGCTGAGCCAGCCCAGCGCGGCGCGCCAGGTGATGGGCTTGTCGCGGGTGCCGCGCAGCAGAGTGAAGCCGGTCGAGATGGCGCCGAGCAGCCCGGTGCGGAGGAGATAGCGCATTCCTCCACGCTAGCCGCAGCGGGAATGAAATCCAGGGGCTTGCGCCGCGGGGGCGGCGTGTTGCACGCGCTAGGATAGGTCAGCCTAACCTTGCCCGAGAGGACCCTCATGCCCGCCACCCGTCTGCGTCCGCTCGCCTTCGGCGCCGCGTTCGCTCTCGTGCCCCTGCTCGCCGGTTGCGCCGCCGCCGACACGTCCGCGCCGGGAGGTGACGCCGGCGGCGACGACGCGCTGGTGATCTACAACGCGCAGCACGAGCAGCTCACCGAGGAGTGGACGGCCGCGTTCACCGAGGAGACCGGCATCGAGGTGAAACTGCGGCATGGTGACGACAGCGAACTCGGTCACCAGCTGGTGCAGGAGGGCGAGGCCTCGCCCGCCGACGTGTTCCTCACCGAGAACTCGCCCGCGATGTCGCTCGTCGAGGAGGCCGGTCTGTTCGCCCCGGTCGAAGAGGACACACTGGCGCTGGTCCCGGAGCAGTTCCGCCCTGGCAGCGGCGCGTGGACCGGAATCGCCGCCCGTGACACCGTGCTGGTGTACAACCCTGAGCTGATCTCGGAGGCGGAGCTGCCGACGTCCATCATGGAGCTGCAGGACCCGAAGTGGAAGGGCAAGTGGGGCGCCGCGCCCGGCGGTGCGGACTTCCAGGCGATCGTGTCGGCCATCCTCGCGACCGAGGGGGAGCAGGCGACGGCGTCCTGGCTGGCGGGCATGGCGGAGAACGCCGAGATCTACCGCAACAACATCGTCACCATGAAGGCCGTCAACGCCGGCGAGGTTCCCATGGGCATCATCTACCACTACTACTGGTACCGCGATCAGGCGGACACCAAGGAGAACAGCGGCAACACCGCTCTGCACCGCTTCGCACCCGGGGACGCGGGCGCGTTCGTGAGCATCTCCGGCGGCGGCGTGCTGGCCTCCAGCTCCCGCCAGGAGGAGGCGCAGGAGTTCCTCGCCTGGCTGGTCGGGGAGCAGGGGCAGACCATCCTCGGTGAGGGCTACAGCTACGAGTACCCGGTCGCAAGCGGCATCCCGGCGCGCTCGCCGCTGCCCGCCCTCGAGTCGCTCGGTGCTCCCGAGATCGATCCGTCCGAACTGAACGGGCCCACCGTCCTCGAGCTGATGACCGAGGCGGGCCTGCTCTGACGACCGCGGCCCTGCGTCCGCCCCGCGGCGGCGCGGCACCCTCAGCGGGACGGTCATTCCCGTGGGGGCTTGCCGCCGCGGTCGCCGTGGGCGCCGGGGTGGCTCTGCTGCCTGTCGGCTACGTGGTGGTGTCGGCCGCGCAGACCGGGGGACAGGGGCTGGCGCGACTGCTGCTGCGACCGCTGGTCGCCGAGCTCACCGCGAACACGGTGCTGCTCGTCATCCTGGGGGTCGCGGCCACCCTCGTGGTCGGCGTGGGCGGCGCCTGGCTGGTCGAACGCACGCGTCTGCCGTTCCGCCGGTTCTTCGCCGTCGCACTCGCGGCACCGCTCGCCATCCCTGCCTTCGTGACCAGCTACGGCTGGGCGACCGTCGCCCCCTCGATGGCGGGTCTCTCCGGCGCCGTGCTCATCTCGGCCTGCGCCTACTCACCGCTGGTGTACCTGCCGGCCGTCGCGGCGCTGCGCGGCCTGGATCCGGCACTGGAGGACACCGCCCGCTCGCTCGGCCTCGGGCCGTGGCGCGTGTTCCGGCGCGTCGTGCTGCCGCAGCTGCGCCTGGCCGTCCTGGGTGGCGGCCTTGTCGTCGGTCTGCATCTGCTTGCCGAGTACGGCGCCTTCGCCTTCCTGCAGTTCGACACCTTCACCACGGCGATCATGACGGCGTATCGGGCGAATTTCGGCGGCCCTGGGGCCGCGGCTCTGGGTGTCGTGCTCACTGCCCTGTGCCTGGTGCTGGTGGCGGGCGAGTCCCGCATGCGCGGCTCGTCCCGGTTGTCGACCTCCTCCCCGGCGCGGCCGGCGCAGCGCGCGCGACTGGGTGCCTGGACGGCCCCCGCCGTGCTGGCACTGAGCGCATTCGTCGTGGCTGCGGTGGCAGTTCCGCTCTCCTCGGTGCTGCGCTGGACGCTGCGCGGTGGGCCAGGCGACTGGGCGCCGGTGCTGCCCGCCGCCGCGCAGACCGTGGTGCTCGCGGTCGGCGCCGCCGTCGTGTGCACCGCGGTGGCTCTGCCCGTGGCGTGGCTCGCGGTGCGGCATCCCGCCAGGACGAGCCGCGTCCTCGAGAGCGCGTTCTACCTCGCCGGCAGTCTGCCCGCGATCGTCGTGGCGCTCGCTCTCGTCGCGGTGGTGCTGCGTCTCGCGCCTGGCATCTACCAGACCGCGGCGACCGTGATCATCGCGTACGCGATCCTGTTCCTGCCGCGCAGCCTGGTGCCGATCCGCGCGGGCCTGGCGCAGATCTCCCCGGGCTGGGAAGAGGCGGCGCGTTCGCTCGGCGTCTCGCCGCTGATCGCCCGCCTGCGCATCACCCTGCCGCTGCTCGCCCCCGCCATGGCGAGCGGGGCGGCGCTGGTCGCGCTGGGCGCGTCGAACGAACTCACCGCGACGCTGCTGCTCGCACCGACCGGCACGCAGACCGTCGCCACGGGTTTCTGGTCGGCGGCGTCCGCGATCGACTACGTCGCGGCGGCGCCGTACGCCGTCGTGCTCATCGTCCTGTCGGTGCCGGCCGTGCACCTCATGTTCTCCGAAGCAACCTCGAGGGGCAGCGCATGACTCTTCAGCTCACCGGTGTCGGCAAGTCGTTCGGCGCCGCCGCCGTCGTCGCCGACGTCACGTTCGAGGTCCCCACCGGGTCGCGCATGGCGCTGGTCGGCGCCTCCGGCAGCGGGAAGAGCACGCTGCTGCGTCTCATCGCCGGTTTCGAGAAGCCGGATGCCGGGACGATCGCCTTGGACGGTGCACCGCTCGCGGACGGCCGTACGTACGTCCCCGCCCACCGCCGGGGCATCGGGTTCGTCCCGCAGGACGGGGCGCTGTTCCCGCACCTCACCGTGGCGCGCAACATCGCGTTCGGACTGCCCCGCGCATCGGCATCCGCGCGCGTGGCGGAGATGATGCAGCTCACCTCCCTCGCGCCGGAGCTTGCGGAGCGACTACCGCACGAGCTCTCCGGCGGACAGCAGCAGCGCGTCGCGCTGGCCCGCGCACTCGCCCCCGCCCCGCGAGTGCTGCTGCTCGACGAGCCGTTCAGCGCGCTCGACGCGGGGCTTCGCGCCCAGACCAGGGAGGCGACCACCGACATCCTGGAACGAGCCAGGGTGACCACACTGCTGGTGACCCACGACCAGGACGAGGCCCTGTCCTTCGGCGACCTCATCGGGGTGGTCGCCGGAGGTGCGCTCGTGCAGCACGGCGAGCCGGCGGCGGTGTTCGACGCGCCGGCGGATGCCGCCACGGCGGCGTTCCTCGGCGACGCCGTGCACCTCCCCGCCCGCAGGCACGGTCCGCACGCCGTGGAGTGCGCGCTCGGCGTCGTGCCGGTCCGCCACGACCGCTCCGGCGGCGCCGGGCACGTCGTGGCGATGGTACGGCCGAGTCAGCTGGAGATCGTCACCCAGGGCGGCGGCGGGCCGGCCACGGTGACCGCGCGCAGGTCGGTGGGGGCACGCACCGAATTGCGCCTGGACGTCGACGGGGAGGACGGCGCCAGGGTGTGGCTGCAGGTGCCGACCCATCGCGCCCGGGAGACACGCGACGGCGACGTGGTGCGGCTGGCTCTCGGTGGGGGCGTGGTGCTCTATCCCGCGGTCCGCCCTGCGGGACCCGCGGACGCTGCATCCTCCGATGCTGCGACCGCTGCGGCGCCGGCGGTGGCGCCCTCGGCGTGAGACACGGCATCCGTCTGGCGAGCTGACGCGAGCCGGGTGCGCAGCCGACGACCGAACGCGACCACCTCGCGATGCGCGACCCAGGCGGCGATGCCGACCGCGAAGGACAGCACCGTGCCCAGCAGGGGCGCGGTGCTCTCGAAGGGCGGGTAGACCACCCAGTGCGTGAGGTACACGAACAGCGACGCAGACGCGAGGGTGGTCAGCGCCGGCCGGGACCAGGACGGCACCCGCACCGACGGGATCCACACCAGCGCCAGCACGCCGGCCACCACGATCGCCTCGCGCAGCGGCTCGCCGAAGAAGCCGGGCACCAGCACCAGAGCGGCCGCGGTCGCCGCCACCCGCCGGGGAACGCTGTCCGCGCGGGCGACCAACCAACCGAGGGCGATGCACCACAGCACCGTCGCCAGGGCGTAGCGCTCCACGTGCGTGGCGGGCGCGGCGCCCAGAACGGCCACGCGGATCGTCACCGTGATGGCGAGCGCGCCGAGCGCGAAGCCCCACGGTGCCCGGCGCTCGAGCCGGTCGACCGCCGGCACCGCGAACAGCAGGGCGACAGCGAGCATGCTCCAGACCATCGCCTCCAGGAACCAGAACTGCCACTGCTCGTTCCAGCGGCCGTCCGAGGGCAGGGCGTTGTTCACGAGCAGGACGGTCCCGGCGGTGTACTTTCCGCTCAGCGCCGCGACGGCTCCGATCCACAGCACCGCAGGGACGGCGACCTGCGCGACCGCGCCGAGCAGCCGGCGCGGCCTGCCGCCCGGCGCCGACGACAGCGCGAAACGGGCCAGGTTGTAGCCCGCGACGACCAGCAGCAGATGGGCGCCGCCCTTCAGGGCGAAGCCGTCCGCGAGGAAGAGGTCGGCGTGCGTGCCGACGATGAGCACGATCGCCAGCGCGCGCAGCAGCACGGGCGTCTCCACGCTCGGCATCCGGCGTCGCGGCACGAGACGGGAAGGCGCGGTCGCTTCGGCGGTCGTCGTGGCGGTCGGGGTCTGGGTGGGGCTCGCGGTCGCGGCGAGGTCTGCGGCCGACCGCGACGGCCAGTCGCGCGGCAGCGGTCCGAGCAGCTCCTCCAGTTGCACCGACGCCTCCACGTAGCTCAGCGAGTCGCCGCCGAGCGTCGCGAAGCCGTCCTGCTCGGTCGCGTCGGGGCGCCCGGTGCACACCGCGAGCACGTCGCGCACGCGGGCAGCGGTGGCAGGGCCCGTCGCCGGTCGCTGCCCCGCGCTCGCGTGGAGCCGATGATGCCTGACCAGCGCCGCGCCGTCGGGCTTGCCCGAGGAGGTGAGGGGGAACGCGTCGACCGCGTAGGTGAGGACGCTGCGCTGCGGGATGCCGATCCGCCGCGCGATCGTCTCGCGGGCCCGCACGGCATCGCGGGCGCTCAGCACGAACACCAGCAGCTCCTCGCCGTCCGCGGCGGTGCGGGCCGGGATGCCGGCGGACTCCAGTTCGCGCTGCACTGCGTCGAGGTCCACCCGCAGACCGAACAGCTTGACGAAGCGGTTCATCCGGCCGACGATCTCCACGTACCCGTCCGGACGCCAGCGCGCCAGATCCCCGGTGCGCAGCTCGTGCACGGTGCGGCCGAGCGCGAGGTCGGCGGGGGACTCGGCGTAGCCGAGCATCACGTTCGGTCCGGAGTACACCAGCTCCCCGGCATCCGCCTCTTCGTCGATGTCGATGCGGAAGGTGCCGCCGGGGATCGCCCGCCCGATCGACCCGGCGGCGCGGATGGCGTCCTCCGGAGGCAGGTACGACATGCGCGCGGTCGCCTCGGTCTGGCCGTACATGGTGAAGAACTCGAAGCCGAGCCGGGCGCCGGAGAGCGCCAGCTCGCACACCCGATCCGTCGGGAGCCGCCCGCCGGCCTGCGTCACATAGCGGATGCTGGACGGCAGCCGCTCCACTCCGCCGACGGCATCCAGGAGGTCGAACGAGTACGGCACGCCGGCGAAGCCGGTGATGCACGCCTCCTCGGCGCGACGCCAGAACCCGTCGTCGGAGGCGGAGCGCTCGGTCAGCACCAGGCTGCCGCCGACCAGGAGGTGGCTGTTCACCACCGACAGGCCGTAGCAGTAGTGCATCGGCAGGGAGGTGATGGCGCGGTCGCCGTCCGTCAGCCGCAGGTAGTCGGCGATGGCTGCGGCGTTGGCGAGAACGGCCTCTCCGGAGATCCGCACCAACTTGGGAGACCCGGTCGACCCGGAGGTGCTCATCAGCAGGGCGAGGTCCTCGTGCAGATCGTGCGCGGTCCCGTCGCGGCGGGGCGCCACAGTGCCGTCGGCGATCACCACGTCCGGGTCGAAGCGGTCGGACAGCGCCTCGCGGGTGCGCACCGCGGACTCGTCCTCGCCACCGCGCACGAGCAACACGGGATGCCCGCCCGACAGCGCCCCGAGGTATCCCGCGATGGCGTCCACGGTGTTGCGAGCCTCCAGCATCACCAGCCGTCGCGTGAGGCCGAGCGCGGCTCTGACCTCCGCCGCGCGGGCGCCGAGCTCGGCGTATGTCACCTGGTCATCGTCGGTCAGGAGCGCGATCGCGGACGGGTCGCCGCGCAGCAGATCGACGGCGGGAGCGGGGGAGAGGGGGAGCACGCGGCCTCACTTCGAAGCAGGGTCAAAGCATAGGTGAGCCTAACCTATCCATCGCCGCGACGCCGCTTCTGGTCGTCATGTGACCGCTTGGTAGACTGGAGCCGGGCCTCGCGCCCTCACCAGCTGTGTATCTACCGGCCGTCGGCTCCCCGGCGGACAGCGGCGGCACCCGACCCCGCGTCCACGGACGCGCGTGAGCCATGACACAGACCATCTCCACCGAGCGGACCACGTCCGCCCCCGGCCTGCTGCGCACCGCAGGCCTGCCGTACTTCCTGATCGCGTTCGTCGCGCGCCTGCCGTTCGCCATGATGGTGGTCGGCGTGCTCACGGTCGTGGTGTCGGCTCGCGGGACTCTCGCCCTCGGCGGGCTCACTTCCGCGGCGGTCGGACTGGGCACCGCCCTGATCGGCCCGTTCCTGGGCGCCGCCGCCGACCGCTTCGGGCAGCGCCCCGCGCTGATCGCCGCCGCGGTCCTGAACGCCACCATGCTGGCGGTGTTCGCCGTCGTGGTGTACAGCCCCGCCCCTGACCTGGTGCTGCTGCTCTCGGCGTTCGGGATCGGCGCGAGCGCCCCGCAGGTGTCGCCGATGTCGCGCGCCCGGCTCGTCACGATCATCTCCGAACGGATGCCGGAGCAGGCGAGAGCCCGCACCCTCTCGGCCACCATGTCGTACGAGTCCGCGGCGGACGAGATGGTCTTCGTGTTCGGCCCGTTCCTGGTCGGGCTGCTGGCGTCGCTCATCGCGCCGTGGGCGCCCATCGCGATCGCCTCTGCGCTCACCCTGCTCTTCGTCGGCGCGTTCGCGCTGCACCCGACCGCCCGGCACGTCTCCGCGGCCCGCCGGGAGGACGGCACCGCGCCATCCGCGGTGTCGGAGCTGTTCCGTCCCGCGCTGCTCGTGGTCGTCGTCGGGATCTTCGGCGTCGGGCTGTTCTTCGGATCGACACTCACCGCGCTGACCTCGTTCATGGCCGATCGCGACGCGGCCGAGCAGGCCGGCCTGCTCTACGGGATCATGGGCATCGGGTCGGCTGTCCTCGCCCTCGGCGTCGCATGGCTCCCGCCGCGGTTCAGCCTGCGCGCCCGCTGGCTGGCGTTCGCGGTCACGCTCGCCGCCGGTGCGGTGATCGTCGCCACCGCGTCGTCGGTCCTGCTCATGTGCGTCGCGCTGGCGATCGTCGGCATCGGCGTCGGTCCGACCATCGTGTCGCTGTACAGCCTCGGGGCCTCACGCAGTCCGCTGGGTCGGTCGGCGACGGTGATGACCATGCTCGGTTCGGGCGTCGTGGTCGGCCAGGCGCTCGCGTCCGCGGTGACCGGGGAGGTCGCCGAGCGGCTGGGCACGCCCACCGCGCTGCTGCTGCCCGCCGTCGCGGCCGGCCTGGTGCTGACCGCCGGTGTCGTGAACTGGTTCCTCACGCCCGCGCCGCGGTGGTGACGGCGCAGGTCGGCACACCCCCGATCCTCGTAGCCACGCCGCGGTGGCGGCGTCAAGGCCCCGCGGCCGCCCCGGCGGGCGCAGCGGCTCGTGGGTAGCCTGGAGGAATCGAGCAGAGGAGCTTCATGACCGCCGCAGAGTTCGTCGTCGTCGCCAACCGTCTTCCCGTCGACCGGGTGATCACCCCGGACGGCGAGGAGCAGTGGCGCACGTCGCCCGGCGGCCTGGTCGCGGCGCTCGAGCCGATGATGCACACCGTGAACGGCGCGTGGGTGGGCTGGCCGGGCCAGGCCGACTTGGAGCTGGCCCCGTTCGAGGCGAACGGCATCCGCCTCATCCCGATCACCCTGTCCGAGGACGAGGTCGCCGAGTACTACGAGGGCTTCTCGAACGACACGATCTGGCCGCTGTACCACGACGTCATCGCCCCGCCGCAGTATCACCGGGAATGGTGGGAGGCGTACATGGCGGTCAACCGCCGGTTCGCCGAGGCCGCGGCGTCCGCCGTGGTGGACGGCGGCACGGTGTGGGTGCACGACTACCAGCTGCAGCTCGTGCCCGAGATGCTGCGCGCCCTGCGGCCCGACATCACCATCGGGTACTTCCACCACATCCCGTTCCCGGCGCACGGCCTGTACTCCCAGCTTCCCTGGCGCGACCAGGTGCTCCGGGGGCTGCTCGGGGCCGACGTGATCGGTTTCCAGCGCGGACAGGACGCGCAGAGCTTCCTGGCCGCCGTGCGCCGCCGGCTGCGCTATGAGGTGAAGGGCGCGGCCGTCACGCTCCCCGACGGCCGTCTCCCGCTCGTGAAGGCGTTCCCGATCTCGATCGACACCACCCCGTACCGCGAGCTGTCGCAGCGCCCTGACATCCAGGCACGGGCCGCCGAGATCCGCGAGAGTCTCGGCAACCCCCGCAAGATCCTGCTCGGCGTGGACCGGCTGGATTACACCAAGGGCATCCGTCACCGCATCAAGGCGTTCGGCGAACTGCTCGATCAGGGCCGGATCTCGGTGGAGGACGTCACGCTCGTGCAGGTCGCGAGCCCCAGTCGTGAGCGGGTAGACGCCTACGTGCACCTCCGCGATGAGATCGAGCTCGCCGTCGGCCGGATCAACGGCGACCATGACACCATGGGGCACACCGCGATCCGCTACCTGCACCAGGGGTTCCCCCGCGAGGAGATGGTCGCGCTCTACCTCGCCGCCGACGTGATGCTGGTCACCGCCCTGCGCGACGGCATGAACCTCGTCGCGAAGGAGTACGTCGCCACCCGCGCCGACAACCGCGGCGTGCTCGTGCTCAGCGAGTTCACCGGCGCGGCCGATGAACTGCGCCAGGCCGTTCGCGTCAACCCGCACGACATCGACGGGGTGAAGGATGCCATCCTCACCGCCATCGAGATGCCGCCGGCCGAGCAGGGCCGGCGGATGCGCGCGCTCCGCAAGCGGGTGCTCGAACACGACGTCGCGGCCTGGTCGTCGTCGTTCCTCGCCGAACTGGAGAGCGCACGACGGGCGCACTGAGTACTATCCGCCCAGACGTCGACTGACGAGCCGCAACGAAGGAGCACAGCATGACGCGCACCTGGACCCCCGGCAGCGCCGACTCGCACCTGACCGCGATCGCCGCCACACCCCGCCTCGTGGTCGCGCTCGACTTCGACGGCACGGCCTCGCCGCTCGTGGACGACCCGATGTCGGCACGGGCGCTGCCCGAGGTGCGTGCCGCGATCGACCGCCTCGCCGCGCTGCCGGACACCGTCGTCGCGTTCGTGTCGGGGCGGAGCCTCGAAGACCTCCGCGTCATCGCCGAACACGACGACGACTCCGCCATCGCGCTCTCCGGATCCCACGGAGCCCAGTACTGGTACCCGGGGCACGGCTTGGCGGACCCGCTCGAGGCGGACGAGGTGGAGGGCACGCGCGAGGAGCTGTGGGAGGCGGCCCGGCCGATCATCGACCGGTACCAGGGCGTCGTGCTCGAGGAGAAGACTTACGGCATGGGCGTGCACGGTCGCCGTGCGGCACCGGAGGACGAGGCGGCGGCGTTCGCCGAGGTGGACGCGCTGGTCGCCGAGCGGTTCCCGCACTGGCGTCGTCGGCAGGGCAACCACATCCTGGAGTTCTCCTCCCGCCTGGAGGGCAAGGACAGCGCGATGCAGGTGCTGCGCGAACGCTTCGCCGCCACCGGCATCCTGTTCGCCGGCGACGACGTGACCGACGAGGACGCGCTGCGCGCTCTCGGGCCCGGAGATCTCGGCGTGCGCGTCGGACCGGGGGAGACCGAGGCGACGCTCCGTGTGGACAACCCACAACAGATCGCGGAACTCCTCGGCGCCGTCGCGACGGAGCGGGCCGCCGCGCAGGAATAGACTTCCGTCTATGTCCTCGCACGATCCCTCCGCCAGCGCGCCCATCGACATCAAGCCCCGCAGCCGCGTCGTCACCGACGGCATCGAGGCCACCACCTCCCGCGGAATGCTCCGCGCCGTCGGCATGGGAGACGCCGACTGGGAGAAGCCGCAGATCGGCATCGCCTCGAGCTGGAACGAGATCACGCCCTGCAATCTGAGCCTGGACCGGCTCGCGCAGGGCGCGAAGGAGGGCGTGCACTCCGGCGGAGGCTACCCGCTGCAGTTCGGCACCATCTCCGTCTCCGACGGCATCTCGATGGGCCACGAGGGCATGCACTTCTCGCTCGTGAGCCGTGAGGTCATCGCCGACTCGGTCGAGACGGTGATCATGGCCGAGCGCCTCGACGGCACGGTGCTGCTCGCCGGCTGCGACAAGTCGATCCCCGGCATGCTCATGGCCAGCGCGCGCCTCGGGCTGTCGAGCGTGTTCCTGTACGCCGGATCGATCGCACCCGGCTGGGTCAAGCTCTCGGACGGCACCGAGAAGGACATCACGATCATCGACTCCTTCGAGGGTGTCGGGGCCTGCCGCGCCGGCCGGATGACGGAGGAGGACCTCAAGCGCATCGAGTGCGCCTTCGCCCCGGGTGAGGGCGCCTGCGGCGGCATGTACACCGCCAACACGATGGCATCCGTCGCCGAGGCCCTCGGCCTGAGCCTGCCGGGCTCCGCCGCCCCGCCCGCCGCCGACCGCCGACGCGACTACTTCGCTCACCGCTCCGGTGAGGCGGTCGTCAACCTGCTCCGCCAGGGCATCACGACGAAGGACATCCTGACCAAGGAGTCGTTCGAGAACGCGATCGCGCTCGCCATGGCGCTGGGCGGCTCGACCAACGTCGTCCTGCACCTGCTCGCCATCGCACGCGAGGCCGAGATCGAGCTCAGCCTGCACGACTTCAACCGGATCGGCAGCCGCACCCCGCATGTCGCCGACATGAAGCCGTTCGGCAAGTACGTCATGAACGACGTGGACCGCCACGGCGGCATCCCCGTGATCATGAAGGCGATGCTCGACGAGGGTCTCATCCACGGCGACGCGCTCACGGTCACCGGCAAGACCGTCGCCGAGAACCTGCGCGATCTCAACCCCGATCCCATCGACGGCGAGGTCATCCACACCTTCGACAACCCGATCCACGCCTCCGGCGGCATCACGATCCTGCACGGCTCGCTCGCGCCGGAGGGTGCCGTGGTGAAGTCGGCGGGCTTCGACGCCGACGTGTTCGAGGGCCCGGCCCGCGTGTTCGACCGCGAGCGTGCCGCGATGGATGCTCTCGCCGAGGGGGACATCAACCCCGGTGAGGTCATCGTGATCCGCTACGAGGGCCCGAAGGGCGGTCCCGGCATGCGCGAGATGCTGGCAATCACCGCCGCCATCAAGGGCGCGGGGCTCGGAAAAGATGTACTACTCTTGACAGACGGACGATTCTCAGGCGGCACAACCGGCCTGTGCATCGGCCACATAGCACCCGAAGCGGTGGACGCTGGTCCCATCGCCTTCGTGCGCGATGGTGATCTGATTCGGGTCGATATCGCGGCTCGCACTCTCGACCTACTCGTCGACGAGTCCGAGCTCAGCTCCCGCCGCTCTGGCTGGGAGCCGCTTCCCCCGCGCTATACCCGTGGCGTCCTTGCCAAGTACTCCCGTCTCGTGCGCTCCGCAGCGGAGGGCGCGACGACCGGTTGAGCCGTTCGACAGGCTCAGGGACACTGCATCCCGCTGCCTCGACAGACACCTGAGGAATGACATGACTGCTGATACCGCCCCGGCCGTGCCGCGGCCGCCCGCTCGTCCTTCTGCCGCACCGGAGATCTCTGGCGCCGAGGCCGTCGTCCGCTCGCTCGAGAAGCTCGGCGTCACCGACGTCTTCGGCATCCCGGGCGGTGCGATCATGCCGGTCTACGACCCGCTGATGGACGCATCGGGGCTGCGCCACATCCTGGTGCGCCACGAGCAGGGCGCAGGGCACGCGGCGGAGGGTTACGCCGCGGCATCCGGCAAGGTGGGCGTGTGCATCGCGACCTCGGGTCCGGGCGCGACCAACCTGGTGACCGCCATCGCCGACGCCTACATGGACTCCGTTCCGCTGGTGGCCATCACCGGGCAGGTGTTCTCCACGCTGATGGGGACCGACGCCTTCCAGGAGGCGGACATCGTCGGCATCACCATGCCGATCACGAAGCACTCGTTCCTCGTGAAGAAGGCGTCGGACATCCCCGGCGCGATCGCCGCGGCCTTCGAGATCGCCTCCACGGGCCGCCCCGGGCCGGTGCTCGTGGACATCACGAAGGACGCGCAGCAGGACGTCGTGCCGTTCGTGTGGCCCCCGCGCATCGATCTGCCCGGCTACCGCCCGGTGACGAAGGCGCATGGCAAGCAGATCCAGGCGGCGGCCGCGCTGCTCGCCCAGGCGCGCAAGCCCGTGCTGTACGTCGGCGGCGGCGTGATCCGCGCCGAGGCGTCGACCGAGCTGCGCGCCCTGGCCGAGGCCACCGGCGCCCCTGTCGTCACCACCCTGATGGCGCGCGGCGCCTTCCCCGACTCGCACCCGCAGCACCTCGGGATGCCCGGCATGCACGGCACCGTTCCCGCGGTGCTCGCGCTGCAGGAGTCCGACCTGATCGTCTCGCTCGGAGCGCGGTTCGACGACCGCGTCACCGGCAAGGCGGCGCTGTTCGCCCCGCACGCCAAGGTCGTGCACGTCGACATCGACCCGGCGGAGATCTCCAAGATCCGCACCGCAGACGTGCCGATCGTGGGCGACGTGCGCGACGTGCTCGTCGACCTGGAGTCGGCGTACCGGAGTGTCATCGGCAGCGGCAAGCCGGACACCGAGGAGTGGTGGTCGTACCTCGACGGCCTGCGCGCCGAGTTCCCGCTCGGCTACGCGCCGACCGAGGATGGACTGCTGTCGCCGCAGTACGTGATCCAGCGCATCGGCGAGCTCACCGGCCCCGAGGCCGTGTACGCGGCTGGCGTCGGTCAGCACCAGATGTGGGCCGCCCAGTTCATCAAGTACGAGCGCCCGAACTCGTGGCTCAACTCCGGCGGCGCCGGGACGATGGGCTACTCCGTGCCCGCCGCGATGGGCGCGAAGGTCGCCCAGCCCGACCGGGTGGTGTGGGCGATCGACGGCGACGGTTGCTTCCAGATGACCAACCAGGAGCTGGCCACCTGCGTCATCAACGAGATCCCGATCAAGGTCGCGATCATCAACAACTCGTCCCTGGGCATGGTGCGCCAGTGGCAGACGCTGTTCTACGACGGCCGGCACTCGAACACCGATCTGAACACCGGGCACGGCACCGTGCGCATCCCCGACTTCGTCAAGCTCGCCGAGGCGTACGGCTGCCTCGCGCTGCGGGTCGAGACCGAGGACGAGGTGGATGCCGCCATCAAGACCGCACTCGAGACGAACGACCGCCCTGTCGTGATCGACTTCGTCGTGAGCGCGGACGCCATGGTGTGGCCGATGGTGCCGCAGGGCGTCAGCAACAGCTATGTCCAGTACGCGCGTGACCACGCGCCGGCCTTCGAACAGGAGGACTGAGCCATGTCCACTCACGTGCTGAGCCTGCTGGTGGAGAACACCCCGGGTCTGCTCACCCGCGTCGCCGGCCTGTTCGCCCGTCGCGGCTTCAACATCGACTCCCTCGCGGTCGGTGTCACCGAGGTCCCAGGCATCTCGCGCATCACCGTCGTCGTCGACGTGGAGGACCTGCCGCTCGAGCAGGTCACCAAGCAGCTGAACAAGCTCGTCAACGTCATCAAGATCGTCGAGCTCGACGCGGCCTCGTCGGTGCAGCGGGACCACATGCTGATCAAGGTGCGCACCGACAACAACACGCGCTCGAACGTGCTCGAGGTCGTGAACCTGTTCCGCGCCTCGGTCGTCGACTACGCTCCCGACGCGCTGGTCGTCGAGGTGACCGGCGACAAGGGCAAGGTCGACGCGCTGCTGCGCGCTCTCGAACCGTTCGGCATCAAGGAGCTCGCGCAGTCCGGCCTGCTCGCCATCGGGCGCGGCGGCAAGAGCATCACCGAACGCGTACTGCGCGGTTGACCCGATCGTCGAACGAGCGCCGTCGCCTTCCCGGTCGTTGAGCGAGCGCAGCGAGACGAAACGCAACATCTTCCAGAACCACACACAAGGAGAAAACACACAGTGAGCACCGAGATCTTCTACGACGCGGACGCCGACCTCTCGATCATCCAGGGCAAGAAGGTCGCGATCGTCGGCTACGGCTCCCAGGGGCATGCGCACGCCATGAACCTGCGCGACTCCGGCGTCGAGGTCGCGATCGCCCTCAAGGAGGGCTCGAAGTCGATCGCCAAGGCCGAGGAGGCCGGCTTCCCGGTCAAGAGCGTCGCGGACGCCGCCGAGTGGGCCGATGTCATCATGATCCTCGCGCCGGACCAGCACCAGCGCACGATCTACAACGAGTCGATCAAGGACAAGCTGACCCCGGGCAAGGCCCTCGCCTTCGCACACGGCTTCAACATCCGTTTCGGCTACATCGACGCGCCCGAGGGCGTCGACGTCATCCTGGTGGCGCCGAAGGCGCCGGGCCACACCGTGCGCCGCGAGTTCGTCGCCGGCCGCGGCATCCCGGACATCATCGCCGTCGAGCGCGACGCATCGGGCAAGGCCTGGGACCTGGCGCTGTCGTACGCCAAGGCCATCGGCGGCACCCGCGCCGGTGTCATCAAGACGACGTTCACCGAGGAGACCGAGACCGACCTGTTCGGCGAGCAGGCCGTGCTGTGCGGTGGCATGAGCCATCTGGTGCAGGCGGGCTTCGAGACCCTGACCGAGGCCGGCTACCAGCCGCAGATCGCCTACTTCGAGGTGCTGCACGAGCTGAAGCTCATCGTCGACCTGATGTGGGAGGGTGGCATCGCCAAGCAGCGCTGGTCGATCTCCGACACCGCAGAGTTCGGCGACTACGTCTCCGGCCCGCGCGTCATCGACGCCGGCGTGAAGGAGCGCATGAAGGAGGTCCTCGCGGACATCCAGTCCGGTGCCTTCGCGAAGCGTTTCATCGAGGACCAGGACAACGGTGCTCAGGAGTTCCTGTCGCTGCGCGAGAAGGAGCAGGGTCACCCGATCGAGGCGACCGGCAAGGAGCTGCGCGCTTTGTTCGCCTGGAAGCAGACCGACGAGGACTACGTCGAGGGCAGCGCTGCGCGCTGACCTCGGCTTGCGCTGAGCCTGTCGAAGCGGCAGCGCTGCGCGCTGACCTCGGAAGCAACGAAGAGGGCGTCTCGGAGGAGGCGCCCTCTTCGTGTTCCCGGCGGCGTTTCGCCTCGCTGCGCTCGCTCAACGACCGGGGGAGAGCTGCGCTCGCGTCCGCGGCCGCCGCCGACCGGGTGGAACTGTGTCAGGCGCTGGCCGCAACCGGTGGGCTGGCGCCGTCCGCGGCCGGCGTGGTCGCCGCCGGATGCCGCAATCGTGGCATCTGCGGTCGAGGCGTTGCGCGCCGCCACGCCTGACCGCCGTCACTCGGCCGGCGCGGCGTCCTCGATGTCGATCGGGGCGTCGGACGGGTCGGCCCACACCGGCTTCGGCAGCACGGTGTCGGTCTGGCCGTCGCGAATGGCGCGGAGCGCCTCGACGATCTCCTGCGAGTTCTCCGGTACCGCCAGTCCGCACGTCCTGAGCTCGGAGGCGAACTCCAGCGTCAGCCGGGTCTTTCCGGCATCCACGGCTTCGGCGGTGGTGCCGATCCGCTTCTCGCTGCCGGTCTGGATGTCGGGCACCTCTTCGCACACGTGGTAGACGCCACCGCCGTCGACCCACACCACCTCGTCCTTGCCGAGCAGCTGGATGACCGTGGACTGGTCGGCGGTGTACTGCTCGACCGACGGCGGGTCGAAGTCGATCCCGAGCACGACGGCGAGGGCGGCGAGCACGATCCCGACGATCCCCGCGGTGGTCTTCTGGCCCTTGTCCATGTCCTTGTTCAGGAAGATCAGGACGATCAGCGGCACGAACGCGATGATCGCGATGATCGCGCCCAACTGGTTCTGCACGAAGAACCGCACCGTGTCGGACCTCTTGGCCGGGTCGAGCCGGTTCGCCTTCTTCCACAGGATCGAACCGGTGATCGACAGGGCGGCGATGACGACCAGCAGCACCAGCAGTGAGATGAACGCCCATTGGGGGAACTGGGCGGTTGCGCCGGGATCCTCCAGCAGGCCGGTGTCGGGGTTGCGGACGAGCTCGCCGTCGTCGCCGACCACGACGCGCTGCCGCAGCAGCCAGAAGATACCGACCGCCTCACCGGCGATGGCGAGCGCCCACAGCACGGCGGCGATCCAGCGGAACGTCGTCGCCCGCTTCTTCGACTCCGCCGTGGGCGCCCAGTCGCGCGTCTCCGTCATGCCGGACGCCTCGCCCTGCGGGCGCACGGCCTTCTTGCTGCTCTCTGCCACGATCTCGTCCCTCCCCGAACGCTGATAGCGGTGAGCCTAGTGGAACTGGCCGTCGTCGCGCGGAAGGCGCCGTCACACGCGGGCGCGTTCCTCCCGCTCCACGTCCAGGGGCCCGGTGAGCACGGGAGGCGCCGCGCGGAACAGCCGGGTGCGCCATAGCAGGTAGGCGAAGCCGACCGCGGTCCAGAGAGCGCCGATGAGCATGGCGCTGGGCTCGAGGCTGAACCACAGCACGACGTTCACGACGGCTCCGATCGCCGGCACCACCACCCAGCCGAGCACGCTGCGCCGGCCGCGGCTCTGCCGGAACCGCAGGTAGGTGGCGATCACCGACAGGTTCACGAAGGTGAAGGCCACGAACGCGCCGAAGTTGATCAGCGAGGCGGCCTGGAACAGGTCGAGGAAGACGGCGGTCGCGGCGAGCAGCCCGATGAGCAGCAGGTTCGCCGACGGCACGCCCTTCGCGTTGAGTCGCGCGAACAGACGGCGCGGCAAGACGTCGTCGCGCCCCATCGCGTACAGCAGCCGCGCCGCCGACATCTGCTGGGTGATGCCGCAGCCCAGGACGGCGACCATGTAGCCGCCGATGAACAGCGCCTGGAACAGTGCGCCGCCGATGTACTTCGCCATCTCCGGCGATGCCCCGACGATGTCGCCCACGGCGCTGACGTCCGGGAACAGCACCTGCATGCAGTAGGTGACCACGACGAAGAAGACGCCGGCCGCGGCGACGATGGCGAAGATCGCACGCGGAATGTCGCGCCGGGGATTCTTCGCCTCCTCGGACATGGTGGTGACGGCGTCGAATCCGAGGAACGAGAGGGCCAGGATGGCGGCGCCCGACGCGACCCCGCTGAACTGCTCCGGCGCTGCGATGAACGGTGCGAACGAGAACTCCGCCCCGTCGGCGCCCTCGACGATGTTCTTCACCGTCAGCACGACGAACGCGACCGCCGTGACGATCTGGATGACCACCAGTGCAGTGTTCACCTGCGCCGCCAGACGCACACCCGCCAGGTTCACCGCCGTGCACACCACGATGGTGCCCAGGATCCACACCCACGCGCGCACGTCGGGGAACGCGACCGTCATGTAGATCGACGACAGCAGGGCGTTGATCATCGGCAGCAGCAGATAGTCGAGCGTCGCCGTCCAGCCCACCAGGAACCCGACGTGGGGGTTGATCGATTCGCGCGCGTACGTGTACGCCGATCCGGCACGGGGGTAGACGCGCACCATCCGGCTGTACCCCCAGGCGGTGATCGCGACGGCGACGAAGATCAGCAGGTACGACAGCGGCACGTGCCCCTCCGACACCTCGGCGACGATGCCGAAGGTGTCGAACACGGCCATCGGCGCCATGTACGCCAGCCCGAGGAAGACGATGTGCGTGAGCGAGAGGGAACGGCGCAGCGAAGGCGCCCCGATGGATGCGGGCGCGGCGGTGGTGGTCGACATCAGTGTGTCCTTTCTCCGACGACATCGGCGGAGCAGTGCGGCGCCGAGGCGCCGGGATGCGGGAGTGCGGATGCGGGAGCGGGGGTGGCGGCGTCGTGGACGACGTTCCCCGCGACGACGGTCAGCGCGGCGTGCTGCGCCAGCAGACCGGACGGATCGGCTTCGTGCTCGTACAGGTTGTCGCTCCACGCGACGAGGTCCGCGGCGGCCCCCACGCGGATCACGCCGAGGTCGTGCTCGGCGTGCCACGCCCACGCGCCCTCACGGGTGTACCCGCGGATCGCGTCGTCGAGACCGATGCGCTCGCCGGGCGTCCACGCGCTGCTCCCGTCGAGGCCGGCCCGGGTGAGCGCCGAGTAGAACCCGACGAGAGGGTCCATCTCGCCCACCTGCCAGTCGCTCGAGAGGGCGACGTGGGCACCGGATGCCATCAGCGAGCGGATCCGCCACGCGCGGTCCCAGCGCTGCTCGCCGACGTTCTCCATCCAGGTGCCCGCGACCAGGTCGGGTGAGCAGTGCCGGGGCTGCATCGCCGCGGCGACGCCGAGCGCCGCGAAGCGGGGGAGGTCGGCGGGATCCAGGCACTCGACGTGCACGATCCCGTGACGTCGGTCGGTCGTTCCGTTGGTGCGGGCCGCGTGCTCGATGGCATCCAGTGCCAGCCGCACACCGCCGTCACCGGTGGCATGGGTGTGCGTCTGGAAGCCCATGGCGTCCAACTCCGTGACGATGCGGGTGAGCTCGCCGACCGCGGCGCTCGGGTGCCCGCGGTGGCCGGGCCGGTTCGCGTAGTCGTCCAGCATCCATGCCGTGTGCGGCTCGATCACGTCGTCGGCGTACAGCTTGAGCGGGCCGAACCGCAGCAGCGGGTCGTCCGGAGCCGAGTCGACCGCCTCGCGCAGCCGCTCACGGAAGGCGGCGTCCGCGTCGATGGGGTGGAACAGCGCCGCGATCACACGCGAGCTCAGATGTCCCTCGCGTCGCGCCCGCAGCATCAGCTCCATCTCGGCGAGCGGGACCTGCGGCTCGATCGCCGTCGTGATGCCGGCGGCCGTCGCCATGCGCAGGCTGGACAGCATCCGCCGGTAGCGACGGTCGGGGGAGTACAGCGGGATGTCGCGGTGGATGGCGTCCAGGCCGGCCGTGGTCATCGCCCGCGTGTAGAAGTCGGTGACCCAGCCGGTGGCGCGCCCGTCGGCATCCCGCTCCGGCTCGCCCCACGGGATCGACCCGCCGTCCGCGATGCCGAGCACGCGCAGCGCGACGTCGTTCAGCCACACCGAGTGCTGGTCGTAGGTGGTGACGAACACCGGACGGTCGGTGATGCCGGCCAGGTCGTCGGCCCGCGGGCGGCGACCCGAGACGATCGAGTACACCGCGTTCTCGCCGCAGATCCAGTCCAGGTCGGGCCGGGTCTGGGCCAGTCCGGACAGCCGACGACGCACCTCGGCGAGCGTGTCGGCGCCTTCGAGTGATACGGCGTCCTCGTCGAACCCGAGCAGCAGATGGTTGTGGCTGTCGATGATCCCCGGAGTGACCAGCGCGCCACCCAGGCCCCTCGTCTCGCGGGCGGCGGGAGCCTCGGCGGCCGAGCCGACGTAGGTGATGCGGCCGTCGGTGATGCCCACCGCCTCCGCCCAGGGTTGGTCGGAATCGAAGGTGCGCACCACGGCGTCGGTCAGCAGCAGGTCGGTCATGTCTTCCTCGAACGTTTTTTGACATTTGTGTCAAAGAATGGGTCGAGCATGGCACGCCCCGCGAACGGGTGTCAAGCACGCCCGGTAAGGTCGGCTCATGGCTCGACCGAAGCGACAGGACGCGCGCCGCGCAGATCTGGTGCAGGCGACCCTCACCGCGGTGTCCGAGCGGGGGCTCCGGGCGATCTCGCTGACGGACGTCGCGCAACGCGCCGGGCTGACCCGCGGGGCGATCCTGTACTACTACTCGGACCTCGATGAGCTCCTCGTCGAGGCGCACCGGGCGGGGGTGGAGCGCTTCTGCGACGCGCGTGACGAGCTCATCGCCGGGCTCGCGGATCCGCGCGCCCAGCTCGCCGCCGCCATCCGCGAGGGGCTGCCGGACGGCCCGGACGACGCGCTGATGCGGCTGCTCTACGAGTTCGACATCCTCGCCGGCAGCTCCCAGCTGCATGACGAACTCGTGCAGACCATGTACCGGCGCCAGCTGGCGACCTACACCGGCGTGATGGAACGCGGCGTCACGGCCGGCGTCTTCACGCCCTCGCTCGACCTGCCCACCCTCGCGATGACGCTCGTCGCCCTCGAGGACGCGTACGGGCTGCACATCGTGGGCGGCAACGCGCTGATGACGGTGGCGAGCGCGGAGGAGGCGATGCGGCGCGTATGCCGCGAACTCGGCGCACCGGTCGACGGTGACGCGCCGGCCGAGACTGCGTGAGTACGCTGTGGGAGTGGCATCCGATCCTGACGACGAGGCCCTCAGCTGGGAGGGCGACGACGAGAGCCGGCGTGCGCGCACTCCCGGCGAGGGACGACGGGCGCGAGCGGACCGCGCACCCGATGCGGTGACGCCGCCTGCACCGGCATCCGATCCCACTGCGGCGGATGCCGGAGCGCGCGCGAATCCGGCGGCCGATGCCGAGCCCGCCGACGAACCGGGCGGCCTGAGCACGGTGGCCCTCGTCGCCCTCGGCGTGTTCGCCGGCGTCTACCTGCTGTACACGGTCGGCTGGGTGCTCGGCGCGGTCGGGATGCAGGGCAAGGCACTGTTCCTGATCCCCGGACCGGTCTACGCGGCGGCGATGTGGACCGCGGTGCTGGCGCCCGCGCTGTGGTTCGCCATGGTGCTGCTGCTGACGCGCCACTCTCGCGACTGGGTGCGTCTCGTGCTCCTGGTGGTCGGTGCGCTGCTGCTCGTGCCGTGGCCGTTCGTGATCGCAGGGGGAGGGGGAGCGCTGTGAGCGACGACGTCACCGGCATCCGCCCGCTGGGCGCGCGCGGTGTCGTGCGTGGGATCGTCGCCGGTATCGGCGGTCTCGGGTACGCGTTCTTCGTGTGGAACGCGATCTTCTACCTCGTCGACATGGCGGAGGTCGGGATCAGCGGCTACGGCTGGGCGGTGCTGTCGCTGCCCGTCGTCTTCCCGATGATCGTGTTCGCCGCGGCCTTCGCGATCGGCCGGCGCCGGTCGCTGGGCGTGTACGTCGTGACGCTGCTCGCCGGCCTCGGGCTCAGCGCGGTCTTCTGGCTGGATACCGTCAGCTACGCGGTCCGCAACGCCGAGTCGCTGCTGAGCTGACCGGTCGCGTGTCGCGGGGCGTCACACCGGCGGGGCGGGTTCGCGCCCTGCGGTAAAGTGTGACGCGATCGCGCCCCCGACGGTGTGCGGCGCATCGGCTCTTCCCGCCCGTCGTGCTGCCCCGAAGGAACCCTGTGCCGAACCAGACCGCGCCCAAGCCCGTCGTCCTCCTCGCCGAGGTCCTCTCGCCCGCCACGATCGAGGCGCTCGGCCCCGACTTCGAAGTGCGCGAGGTGGACGGCACCGACCGGGAGGCGCTCTTCGCGGCGCTCGCCGACGCCGACGCCGTGCTCATCCGCTCGGCCACCCGCATCGACGCCGAGGCGCTGACCCACGCACCCAAGCTCAAGGTGGTCGCGCGTGCCGGTGTCGGGCTCGACAACGTCGACATCAAGGCCGCCACCACGGCCGGCGTCATGGTCGTGAACGCCCCGACGTCGAACATCGTGTCGGCGGCGGAACTGACGGTCGGCCACATCCTGAGCCTCGCTCGCCGCATCCCCGCCGCCCACGCCTCACTCGCCGCCGGGCAGTGGAAGCGCAGCGCCTTCACCGGAGCCGAGCTGTTCGAGAAGACCGTCGGCATCGTCGGCCTGGGCCGAATCGGTGCCCTGGTCGCCGCCCGCCTGAACGCGTTCGACATGCGGGTCATCGCGTACGACCCCTACGTCACCAGCGCCCGCGCGCAGCAGCTCGGGGTGCAGTTGGTCAGCCTCGAGGAACTGGTCGCGCAGGCCGACTTCCTCACCATCCACATGCCGAAGACGCCGGAGACCACCGGAATGATCGGTGCCGAGCAGTTCAAGGCGATGAAGAACACCGCCTACGTCGTCAACGTCGCCCGTGGCGGCCTGATCGACGAGGCCGCGCTGCATGACGCCCTCGTCGCGGGCGAGATCGCCGGCGCCGGACTGGACGTGTTCACCTCCGAGCCGCCGGCCGAGGACAGCACCGCGCGGGCTCTGCTGAGCCTGCCCAACGTCGTCGTCACCCCGCACCTGGGCGCCAGCACCGATGAGGCGCAGGAGAAGGCGGGCGTCTCGGTCGCACGGTCCGTGCGGCTCGCCCTGGGCGGCGACCTCGTTCCGGATGCCGTCAACGTGGCCGGCGGCATCATCGACCCGTACGTGCGTCCCGGCATCCCGCTGGTGGAGAAGCTCGGGCAGATCTTCTCCGCGCTCGCCCAGGCGCCGCTCACCAGCCTGGACGTCGAGGTGCACGGCGAGCTGAACGAGTACGACGTCAGCGTGCTCAAGCTCGCGGCGCTGAAGGGCGTGTTCACCAACATCGTCAGCGAGACGGTCTCGTACGTGAACGCTCCGCTGCTGGCCGAGCAGCGCGGCGTCGCGGTGCGCCTGCTGCAGGACGACGTCAGCGAGGAGTACCGCAACGTCATCACACTGCGCGGCGCGCTCTCCGACGGCTCGCAGCTGTCGGTCTCGGGCACGCTCACCGGTCCGAAGCAGATCGAGAAGCTGGTCGGCATCAACGGGCACGCCATCGAGCTGCCGATCGAGAAGCACCACGTCGTGATGCTCTACACCGACCGGCCGGGCATCGTCGCGGTCTACGGCCAGAAGTTCGGCGAGGCCGGCATCAACATCGCGGGCATGCAGATCGCCCGTCAGGCCGCAGGTGCACAGGCGCTCAGCGTGCTGACGCTCGACTCGCCGGTCAGCGAGGAGCTGCTCGAGGACGTGCGCACGGCGATCGACGGCGACCTGTTCCGTCAGATCGAGATCACCGAGGTCTGAGGCACAGAGGGCGGTCGGGCCGCGGCCGCCCTTCCACCCTCAGCGCACTGCGCGCTCGACGAGCGCGACGAGGGCGTCGAGCGCGCTCCCCGTGGGCACGAACGGGTCGTCCGGCTGTTCGGCCGAGATGGTGCCGCTGATGGCGTTGTTGAAGTACAGGCCGTCGCTGAGCAGCATCACCAGCTGCAGGGCGGCCTCGTCGCGGACGGCCGGGCGCAGCGTATCCGCCCACCGCTCGCGCACCTCGCGCAGCCGCGCCGCGGCGGCCGGGTTGCCGCCCTGGGCGAGGCGTGAGGCCGCGACCAGAGCCCGGTCCAGCGCGTTGCCCTCCATGACCGACGTGCGCACGTAGTACGCGACGGGCCCTTCGGCGGTCGTGCGCATCGCGGCGACATCGGCGACGACGAGATCGTCCAGCCGTTGCAGCAGTCCGGCTGCGAGGTCGTCCTTCGAGGCGAAGTGGTAGAGCAGCCCTCCCTTGGAGACCCCGGCGGTCTTGGCGACCGCGTCGAGGGTGGCAGCGCGTTCGCCGTCGTCGATGAGGATCGCCTCGTACGCGTCGAGCACGCGCTCGCGCGCCAGCGGCGGACGGGCCATGGCTCTCCTTCGAATGCTGGGGATGCACAGCGCCTGATCAGGCGCCCTCTGATACTGTACCAGCTGGACGGTTAAGAAACTCGGAGGTCCTCATGCCTGCCACGGCATCCATCCCCCTCACGGACACGGACGGCGCACGCGTCGGCGCGCGCGGCTGGGCCGCGCTCGCCGTGCTCATGCTGCCCGTGCTGCTCGTGTCGGTGGACAACACCGTGCTCAGCTTCGCGCTGCCCGAGATCTCACTCGCCCTGCGCCCGTCTGGCACCGAGCAGCTGTGGATCATCGACGCGTACTCGCTCGTGCTCGCAGGCCTGCTGGTGACGATGGGCGTGCTCGGCGACCGGTTCGGCCGCCGTCGGATGCTGCTCATCGGCGCGACCGGGTTCGCCGTCGTCTCGGTGCTCGCAGCCTTCGCGCCGACGGCCGGCCTTCTCATCGCCGCCCGTGCCGCGCTCGGCGTGTTCGGCGCCATGCTCATGCCGTCCACGCTGTCGCTGCTGCGCTCGATCTTCACCAACCGCGACCAGCGTCGGCTCGCCATCGCCATCTGGGCGTCGGCGTTCTCCGCCGGCTCCGCGCTCGGGCCGGCGGTCGGCGGTTTCCTGCTCGAGCACTTCGCGTGGGGATCCGTCTTCCTGATCGCCGTGCCGGTGCTCGTGCCGCTCCTCATCGGCGGGCTGTGGCTGCTTCCCGAGAGCAGCGACCCGAACCCGGGACGCATCGATCCGCTCGGCATCCTGTTGTCGATGGGCGCGATGATCCCGGTCGTGTACGCGGTCAAGGAGTTCGCCGTCGAGGGGCCGAGCGCGAAGGCGTTCGGGATCACGGTGTTCGGCCTGCTGATGGGGGCGCTGTTCGTACGCCGCCAGCTGCGGTCGGAGACGCCCATGCTGGACATGACGCTGTTCCGCCGCGGCGGATTCACCGGCGCCATCCTGGTGAACCTGCTCAGCGTGGTCGCGCTGGTCGGCTTCCTGTACTTCGTGTCGCAGCAGCTCCAGCTGGTCGTCGGGCTCTCGCCGATGGTCGCCGGCGTGGCGCTGGTGCCCGGTATGGCGGCGATGATCGTCGCCGGGCTCACCGTGGTGCCGATCTCGCGCCGCGTGCCGCCGCACGTCATCGTGCCCGTCGCCCTGGTGTTCTCGGTGATCGCGTACCTCATCGTGGCGGCCACCGCGCAGCTGAACGTCGTCGCCTGGCTGGTCGTGGCGTTCATCGTGCTCGGGATCGGCATCGGCGCGGCCGAGACGATCTCGAACGAGCTGATCCTCGCGAACGCACCTGCCGAGAAGGCGGGCGCCGCGAGTGCGGTCTCGGAGACCGCGTACGAGCTCGGCGCCGTGCTCGGCACCGCCGTGCTCGGCGGCATCATCACCGCGTTCTACCGTGGCGCCCTGACGATCCCCGACGGCGTTCCGGTGGAGGCCGCTGCACATGCCCTCGAGACGCTCGCGGGCGCGTACACCGAGGCCGCCGCACTCGACGGTCCTCTGGGCGCGTCGCTGTGGGATGCCGCGTCATCGGCGTTCGGGTCGGGAGTGGTCACCACCTCGCTGATCGGCGCGGGCCTGGTGGCCGTTGCGCTGGTCGTCGCCGCGACCACGCTGCGTCCCGTCCGCCGCTGACGGCTGACACACGTGCGGCGGGACGCCGCGGCGCGGCTACGCTGGTGGGCAGTGCCCGGAGCGAGCCGCGCTGCGGGCCCCGTGGTGCAAGGAGAGTCATGTCGCGCGTCGTGAAGCTGGCCGTCATCCCCGGTGACGGCATCGGACCGGAGGTCATCGAGCAGGCGGAGCGCGTGCTCGACGCCGTCACCGCCGGCGGCGACGTGTCGTTCGACAAGACCCGGTTCTCGCTCGGCGCCGCGCGCTTCCTCGAGACCGGCGACACGCTGACGGATGTCGATCTGGATGCCATCCGCTCGCACGACGCGATCCTGCTCGGCGCGGTCGGCGGCACGCCGGGCGACCCGCGGCTCAAGGACGCCAACATCGAACGCGGGCTTCTGCTCAAGCTCCGCTTCGAGCTCGACCACTACGTCAACCTCCGCCCGTCGAAGCTGTTCGCCGGCGCCCCCGGCCCGCTCGCGAATCCGGGCGAGATCGACTTCGTCGTGGTTCGCGAGGGCACCGAGGGGCCGTATGTGGGCAACGGCGGCAGCATCCGCAAGGGCACCCCGCAGGAGATCGCGAACGAGACCAGCGTCAACACCGCGTTCGGGGTCGAGCGCGTCGTGCGGTACGCGTTCCAGCTCGCCGAGCGGCGGCGCAAGAAGCTCACACTGGTGCACAAGACGAACGTGCTGGTGCACGCCGGGGCGATCTGGAAGCGGATCGTCGACCAGGTGTCATCCGAGCACCCCGAGGTGGCCGTAGACTACCTGCACGTCGACGCGGCCACGATCTTCCTCGTGACAGACCCCTCCCGCTTCGATGTGATCGTCACCGACAACCTCTTCGGCGACATCCTCACGGATCTGGCAGGCGCCGTCACCGGTGGCATCGGCCTCGCCGCCTCGGGCAACATCAACCCCGACGGCGCCTTCCCGTCGATGTTCGAGCCGGTGCACGGCTCCGCCCCGGACATCGCCGGCCAGCAGAAGGCGGATCCCACGGCCGCGATCCTCTCCGTCGCCCTGCTGCTCGACCACCTCGGGCTGGCGGACGCCGCCGCACGCGTGCAGCGCGCGGTGGAGGAGGACATCGCCGGTCGCGACACCGCCCGCAGTACCCGCGAGATCGGCGACGCCGTGCTCGCGCGGCTGCAGGCGTAATCTGACAGTACGCGCGCAAGGCCGCCGCACCCCGAACGAGGACACACATGACCGACACCGCCACCGCACCGCTCACCTTCGCCGTGACCAGGAACCTCGCCGCCAAGAGCCCGGCGCAGCGCGACGAGATCCTGCAGAACCCGGGCTTCGGCACCGCGTTCACGGACCACTTGGTCGACATCTGCTGGTCGGAGAAGGGCGGTTGGCACCGCCCGCGCGTCCAGCCGTACGGCCCCATCGCGCTCGACCCGGCCGCCGCCGTCCTGCACTACGGGCAGGAGATCTTCGAGGGCATCAAGGCTTACCGCCACGCCGACGGTTCGATCCACACCTTCCGCCCCGACCGCAACGCTGCCCGCCTGCAGAAGAGCGCCCGTCGGCTGGCGCTGCCGGAGCTGCCCACCGAGTACTTCATCCAGGCGCTCCGCGAGCTGATCGCGGTCGATGGTGAGTGGGTTCCCTCCGGTGCCGACCAGAGCCTGTACCTGCGGCCGTTCATGTTCGCGAAGGAGGCGTTCCTCGGTGTGCGCCCGGCCAAGAAGGTGGCGTTCTACGTGATCGCCAGCCCGGCGGGCGCGTACTTCACCGGGGGCGTGAAGCCGGTGCGCATCTGGCTGAGCGAGAACTACGCCCGCGCGGGCAAGGGCGGCACGGGGGCCGCCAAGACCGGCGGCAACTACGCGTCCAGCCTGCTGCCCCAGTCCGAGGCGTACGCCAAGGGCTGCGACCAGGTCGTCTTCCTCGACCAGGACCGCAACGTCGAGGAGCTCGGCGGCATGAACGTGGTGTTCGTGTTCAAGGACGGCCGTATCGTGACGCCCGAGTCCGACAGCATCCTCGAGGGCATCACCCGCGACTCGCTGCTGCAGCTCGCCGAAGACCGCGGTCTGACCGTCGAACGCCGGGCGATCTCGCTCGGGGAGTGGCGCCAGGGGGTGGCATCCGGCGACATCGTCGAGGTGTTCGCCTGCGGAACCGCCGCCGTCGTGACCCCGATCGGTGCGCTGGTTTCTGAGGAGTTCGAGGACGAGCAGCCCCTCGGGGAGCTGGCACTGTCGCTGCGCGAGGAGCTCACCGACATCCAGTACGGCCGCCGTGAGGACCGGCACGGCTGGCTCCAGCGCCTGGACGCCTGACCCGTCGTTCGTCTCTCCTTTTTCTTTTTCGCCGACACCCCGGTTTTCCGTCGAGACCCCCCGGTAGCGACGTCTGCCGGCCGGGGTGTCGGCGCGTACCGGGGGTGTCGGCGTGGCGCGGGTCGGGTACCCGGGGCGTCGGCGCCGCGGCCGGCATCCATTCGTCCTGCACAATTCGCGATCTTCGGCAGACGCCCTCGCAAGCCTGTGGAGAATCCCGAACGCCCCGGGAAACCTGCACAGGATGAGGGATGCGCCGACGCATCGACCTGGCGGAGGCCCGTTCTCTCCTGCTCTCCCGCACCCAGCTCCTGGCATCCGGAATGACGGAGCGTCAGCTTCGCGCCGACGTTCAGGCCGGGCTGCTGATCCGGCTGCACCGCGGCTTCTACGCGCCGGCCGCGGTGCTCCGGGACCTCTGGCCTGAAGGCCGCCACCTGCTCCGCGTGTTGGCGGTGCACGCCGCGAGTCCCGCTCCCGGGCCGGTGTTCTCCCACACGTCCGCCGCCGTGGTCCATGGTCACCCGCTGTACGTGACCACCGAGCCACCGGTGCAGGTGGTCATCAACGGTCGCCGTCACTCGCGCATCGAGGCCGGTGTGATCAGGCGCGACATGGCTGTGGCAGAGGCCGACATCGTCGATGTCGACGGAATTCGCGTCACCTCGCTGCCCCGCACCGTTGCGGACATCGCTCGAACCATGCCGCGGGAGGCGGCGGTCGCGCACGCCGATTCGGCGCTGCGATCTTTCGCCGTGGTCGGGAATGTGCAGGATGCCGAAGCAGCGGAGCACTGGAGGAGGACAACCCTGGAGCGTGTCGCGGTCGGAACACGCGGGGCGCGTCAGGCGAGATGGGTGCTGCACTTCGCCGATGGACGCGCTCAGCTGCCGGGGGAGAGTGTGAGCCGGCTGCATCTGCACACCCTCGGGTACACCCGCCTGGACCTCCAGATCCGCGTCGTGGGGTCGGCAGGCGACGAGTACTGGCTCGATTTCGGATTCCTCGGTGTGAAATCGTTCGGGGAGTTCGACGGTCTTGGGAAATACACGGATGCCGATATGCGGGCCGGCCTGTCGATGGAGGACGTCCTGATTCGGGAGAAGCTCCGCGAGGATGACGTCCGGGGCGTGACTGGGTGGGGCTTCGCGCGTTGGGGTCACGAGCACATCCGTACGGCGGACACCCTCGGACGCCGCCTCGCCGCGTTCCGCATCCTGCCGCCGGGGTGAAATTCTTCCGTTCCGCCCGGCACCCCGGGTTGTCGCCGACACCCCGGCGTTCCGGCGACAGCAGGGCGGGGTGTCGGCGCGTACCCGGGGGGTCGGAGTGGGGGGCATCGGGTGTCCGGGGTGTCGGCGCTACCGGCGGCGCGCACGCGGGCGCCGCGCGAGGCGAGTGTTCGACACCCCGGGTTGTCGTCGAGACCCCCGGGTACCGACGTCTGCAGGCCGGGGTGTCGGCGCGTACCCGGGGTGTCGACGTGTGGGGCGGCGCGTACCCGGGGTGTCGACGCACCGGCGGGGCGTACCCGGGGTGTCGGCGCGTACCCGGGTGTCGGCGCACGCGGTCGCTGCGCACGCCGGCATCGCGCGGGACGCCGCGCACGTGCACGGCTGGCTAGGCTGGTCGGGTGAAGATCGCGCGGTTCAGCCACAACGACGGCATCCGATACGGCATCCTCGACGACGACGAACTGGTGGTGCTCGCGGGCGACCCGATGTTCGCGGGCTACGAGACGACCGGCGAACGCGTCCCAGTCGGGGACGTCGCGCTGCTCGCTCCGGTGATCCCTCGCTCCAAGGTCGTGTGCGTCGGTCGCAACTACCACGACCACGCCGCCGAATTCGGCAACGTGGCCCCCGAGGAGCCGCTGCTGTTCCTCAAGCCGAATACCTCGGTCATCGGGACCGGTGACACCATCGTCCGGCCGGCGATCTCCGAGCGCACCGAGCACGAGGGAGAACTTGTCGCCGTGATCGGCCGGATCGCGAAGAACGTCAGCGCCGAGAACGCCCTTGACTACGTCTTCGGATACACCGTCGGCAACGACGTCACCGCTCGTGACCTGCAGCGCAAGGACGGCCAGTGGACCAGGGCCAAGGGCTTCGACACGTTCTGCCCGCTCGGCCCGGTGATCGAGACCGAGTTCGACCCGTCCACAGCGCGCATCGAAACGCGCGTGAACGGCGAGGTCCGCCAGCAGGCACCGCTCACCGACATGATCCACTCCGTCGCCGACATCGTGGCCTACGCGTCGGCGGTGTTCACGCTGCTGCCCGGGGACGTGATCATGACCGGCACGCCCGCGGGGGTGGGCGAGATCACCGCCGGCGACACCGTCGAGGTCGAGGTGACCGGCCTCGGCACCCTGCGCAACCCGGTGCGCGACGCCGCCCCCATCTCGTGAGCGCCCCAGCCCTCACTCTCGACGAGCAGCGGGCGGTCCAGCGCCGCACGGTGCTGATCCTGTCGATCGGGCAGGTACTCGGCGGCATCGCGTTCGGCGCGACGGTGTCGCTGGGAGCGCTCCTGGCCGCCCGCATCTCTGGCGACAACGCACTGTCCGGTCTGGCCACGGCATCCGTCACCCTTGGCGCCGCGCTGTGCGCGATCCCGCTGGCGCGACTCGCCGCCCGCTGGGGCCGTCGCCGCGCACTCACCCTCGGCAACCTGTTCGCGCTCGTCGGCATCGCCGTGGTCATCACGGCCGCGGCGGTGAGCGCGTTCCCGCTGCTGCTGGCCGGCATCCTGCTGATCGGGGCGGGCAACGCCGGCAATCTGCAGTCGCGCTTCGCGGCAACCGACCTCGCCGCTCCCGCGCATCGGGGCCGCGACCTGTCGGTCGTCGTGTGGGCCACCACCGTCGGAGGTGTCGCGGGCCCGCTGCTCCTCGGCCCCGGCGAGGTCGTCGGTCAGGCGATCGGGATGCCGCCGCAGACCGGCTCGTACCTGTTCTCACTCATCGCGCAGACCGCCGCGTTCGTGCTGTACATCGTCGCGCTGCGCCCCGACCCGCTGCTGGCCGCCCAGCGGCTGGCTCTCGACGCGGCCGCCACGTCGACCGCACCTGTCACAGCGGACCGGCCTCTCGTCGCCCGCTACGCGATCTTCGCCGTCGCCGGATCGCACGTGGTCATGGCATCCGTGATGGCGATGACGCCCGTGCATCTGGCCGAGATGACCCTCGCGGGGCACGCCGGACATGCCGGACACACCGGCACCGCTGACGTGTCCGCCGTCGTCGGCGTCACGATCGCGATGCACGTCGCCGGCATGTACGCGCTGTCCCCGCTGTTCGGCATCCTCGCCGACCGCTGGGGTCGCCTGAAGGTCGTGCTGCTGGGCCAGCTGCTGCTGGCGGGCGCGCTCGGCACGGCGATCTTCGCCGGCGAGCACCCGACAGGCGTCATGGTCGCGCTGATCCTGCTCGGACTGGGCTGGAGCGCCGCCACCGTGGCCGGTGCGGCACTGCTCACCGAGGCCACGGCCGCCGCGTTGCGCACCCGCCGCCAGGGCATCAGCGACTCGCTGATGAGCTTCACCGCCGCCGCGGGCGCCGCGGGGGCGGGCGTGGTGTTGTCACTGCTGGGCTACGGCGGCCTGGGCGCGGTCGCGCTCGTCATGGTGGTCGCGATCACCGTGCTGTCGCCGATCGGACGCATCAGGGCGGACAGATGAGCTGGGCCGGCGTCGGCGAGGCGTACGCGGACTCCTACGACGCCCTCAGCGCGGGCACGGGGGAGCGGATCCTGGAACTGCTCGGCCCGGCCGCCGGACGCTCGCTCCTCGACGTCGGAGCGGGCGCGGGCACGCTGGCCGCGCGGTACGCGGACGCCGGCTGGGCGGTCACCGCCTGCGAACCGGAGCCCAGCATGCGTGCGGCGGCGGCCCGGCGGCATCCCCGCATCCGCCTCGTCGACGCCGCCCTGCCCGAGCTGCCGTTCGCCACCGCCGGCTTCGACGCCGTCGTGGCGAACTTCGTGCTCAACCACGTGCCCGACCCGCGTGCGGCGGCGGCGGAGCTGCGCCGCGTCGCGCGGGATGCCGTCGTCGCCACCACCTGGACGCACTCGCCGTCCACCCTGTGGGCTGATGTCACCGCGCGGGCAGGCCTGCGCCCGGCATCCGGATCCCGCCTTCCCGCCGACAAGGACTTCGAACGCACCGCGGACGGCTTCCAGCGGATGCTGCACGACGCCGGCTGGAACGCGGAAGTCGGCGAGCTGACCTGGACGTGGCGGCCCACATCGGAGACGCTGTGGCGGACGATCGAGGGCGGCATCGCGAGCGCGGGTGCGTTCTTCGGCGGGCTTGCGGATGCCGAGCGGGTGCGATTCCGCGCGGCCTTCGACGACATCGTCGCCGAGCGCGCCGAAGACGGCCGTATGCCGATGACGCAGACCGCCGCGATCGCCGTCGCGCCGGCGCGCTGACCCGCCGTTCGGCGGCAGCGCGCCCGGATAGGATTGAGAGGTTATGGCTACTCCGCACCCCCTCACCACCACTGCCTCCGGCTCCGACGTCCGCGTCCGGTTCTGCCCCTCGCCGACCGGCCTGCCGCACGTCGGCATGGTGCGCACCGCGCTGTACAACTGGGCGTACGCGCGTCACAACGGGGGCAAGCTGGTGTTCCGCATCGAGGACACCGACGCGGCGCGGGACAGTGAGGAGAGCTTCCGCCAGCTCGTCGACGCACTCACCTGGTTGAAGATCGACTGGGACGAGGGCGTCGAGGTCGGCGGCCCGCACGCACCGTACCGGCAGTCGCAGCGCCACGAGATCTACCGCGACGTGATCGCGAAGCTCGTCGAAACCGGCGCACTGTACGAGAGCTACTCGACGGCGGAGGAGATCGACGCCCGTAACGAGGCGAACGGCCGTGCGAAGCAGCTCGGTTACGACAACTACGACCGTGACCTCACCGAAGAGCAGAAGGCGGCGTTCCGTGCCGAGGGACGCCAGCCCGCCCTGCGCCTGCGGGTGCCGGACGAGGACCTCACGTACGTCGACCTGATCCGCGGCGAGGTGACCTTCCCGGCCGGCTCGTTCCCGGACTTCGTCGTGGTGCGGCCGAACGGCGTGCCGCTGTACACGTTCGTGAATCCGGTCGACGACGCGCTGATGGGCATCACGCACGTGCTGCGCGGCGAGGACCTCATGCCGTCGACCGCCCGGCAGCTCGCGCTGTACGACGCGCTCATCCAGGCGGGTGTGACGACGTTCGTGCCGCGCTTCGCGCACATGCCGCTCGTGCTGGGCGAGACCGGCAACAAGAAGCTGTCCAAGCGCGACCCGCAGGCGGATCTCTTCCTGCACCGCGAGCGCGGCTTCATCCACGAGGGTCTGTTGAACTACCTCGCGCTGCTGGGCTGGTCGATCGGCCCCGACCGCGACGTGTTCTCGCTCGAGGAGTTCATCGAGGCGTTCGACATCGTGAACGTCAACCCGAACCCGGCTCGCTTCGATCAGAAGAAGGCCGAGTCGATCAACGGCGACCACATCCGGATGCTGGATGGCAAAGACTTCGCCGAGCGACTGGTGCCGTACCTGGCGGCCGCCGGCGTGTTCGGCGCCGACGAGCCCACGCACGAGCAGCTGGTGCTGACGTTCCGCGCGGCGCCGCTCGTGCAGGAGCGCATGCAGCTGCTCGGCGAGGCTCCGGGCATGCTCGGCTTCCTGTTCGCCGACGAGGTGTCCTACGAGCCCGACGCGCTCAAGGGCCTCCCCGCGAATGCCGGCGAGGTGCTGGACGCGTGCGGGGCTGCGCTCGAGCCGCTGGAGGAGTTCACTCCGGATGCCATTCAGGCGGCGCTCTCGGCGAAGCTCGTCGACGAGCTCGGCCTCAAGCCCCGCGTCGCGTACGGCCCGCCGCGCGTCGCCATCACCGGCCGCCGCGTGTCGCCGCCGCTGTTCGAGTCGATGGAACTGCTCGGCAAGGACGAGTCGCTGCGGCGACTGCGCGCGCTTTCGAGCCACCTCGCTGCTGCCTGACGCCCGCCCGGTCGTCGCGCGCCCGGTCGTTGGCCGCCCGGTCGTTGAGCGAGCGAAGCGAGACCAAACAGGCTCCGATCGGTCGTTGAGCGAGCGAAGCGAGACGAAACGCCTGGCCATCATCCGTCACGCCGCGTACCCTGGCCGGAGTCGACGGAGGGAACAACGATGACCGAGGTTCGATCGGTTCCGGCTCTGCAGCTGGACAGGTACCTGGGGCAGTGGTTCGAGATCGGGCGTCTGCCGCTGCGATTCGAGGACGAGGGCGCCCGCGACATCACCGCCACCTACTCACTGAACGACGAGGGCACCGTCCGCGTCGACAACCGGTGCCTCGACGAGGACGGCAAGCCCACACAGGCGGTGGGGGAGGCGGTGCCCGATCCCGAGCACCCCGGACGCCTCCGCGTAACTTCCTGCCCGAGGCCCTGCGCTGGATCCCGTTCACACGAGCCGACTACTGGGTGCTCCGCGTCGACCAGGAGTACCAGCACGCGCTCGTCGGGACGCCCGACCACAAGCACCTCTGGCTGCTAGCCCGCGAACCGCACATCGATCCGTCGGTGGAGGACTCGTTTCTCGGCTCGGCGGTCGATCAGGGCTACGACCTGGCGAAGTGGATCCGGCCGCAGCAGTCGGGCCGCGTCGTCGACGTCTGAGCGGTCACGCCACGCGCGGTGGACGCGCCGCATTTGGCTCCTCGGGAGCCGTCGGGTAAGCTTGAACCTCGGTGCGAGGCTCCGGTTTCGCCCTTGGGGTATGGTGTAATTGGCAACACGGCTGATTCTGGTTCAGTTGTTCTTGGTTCGAGTCCAGGTACCCCAGCAAGACAGATAGCCCCGGAAATCCGTATCAAATCGGACATCCGGGGCTCTTGCTGTGGAACGCGCTGATTCGCCCTTCCCCACCGGGGTTATCGGCAAGAAAGTGTGGACGGGTCGGGCGTGTCATGATCGTCCTGCCCACCCGGTTCTGAGCCAGAGGCCCTCGCCGGCGTCGAGTCCGGTGTCGTAGAGTGCGGGCCCGACGCGCTCTT
>NZ_JAPSLI010000016.1 GCF_031180975.1 Microbacterium sp.
CGCCACGAGCTCGCACGACGAGTCCGGTCCCTGAAGTCACTCCTCGCCAGTACTCCGAATTCATCGGATAGATGGCGGTTCGTCCCATCTCCCCCGGTCGGATGCTGGTCCGCCTCGTCGAACGTCTCGACGTCCCTAGGACGGTCGGCTATCGCGCCGCACCGTTGTGGGTTCGGTCGACGACGACTATGTCGGCATGCCGCTTCAGGCCGGCCAGGACAGCGGCGGCGTCGAACACCTCGCCGGGTGCCGCGGCGCCAGGACCGCGATGGCGTCCGTCGAGAAGACGGACGGCACCTTCCACCACGATGGGCGCACTGATGGCATAGATGTCGCGCCCCGTCGCAGTGACCCGTCGCGTCTGTGCACCGGTGCGCACGACGACGTCGACGACGAACCTCTGGGACGACCGTCCTTGTTCGTCGGCTGCGGTGGGCGCCGGCGTCGCGGTGTCACGGAGCTCTTCCAGGGATGCGGTGTTGAGATACGAGCGCAGCTCGCCCACGTGGAGGTGGTGATCGATCGTGATGACCTCCGAGAACGGCAGCTGCACCACCGACTGCTCACCCAGAGGCGAGGGGTAGAACCAGGTACCGGGCGGCGCAGGGTTCTCCAGCGGAGCCAGCACGCCGTCACGGATCACCAGGCGGGTCGCGGTGTTGCGTACCCCGGTGGCTCGCGTCCCGGCGGTGGGCCACCAGCGGTCCAAGCCGATCGCGATGTCGATCTCGTCGGCGTGCGAGCCCCCATCGAGCACGGAGGTGACCAGCAGGTCCGCCAGCCCACCGTAGAACGCCATGGCGGGGACCACGGCGACATTCGCCTCCCTCGCCGGCGCGTCCAGCTCGCGGTAGAGCGCCTGCACCACCGGCTGCTCGGCGGTGACATCGAGGTAGTGGGCGCCCGACTCGAGCGCGGCCCGAGCCAGGGGCAACGCGGTGTCGAGGAACGGACCGGCGCAGTTGATCACCGCGGCGGCGCCGGCGACCACGCGGCGAAGGAGCTCCGGGTCATCGATGCCGACCACCCGTCTCTCCAGCGCCGCGTGCCGGGCCGGGACGGTGGCGAGGCGCCCGGCGCTACGACCAGCCAGCACGGGGACGAGGCCACGGCGTAGGAGCTCGTCGATGACGAAGCGCCCTGTGTGCCCTGCAGCGCCATAGACAAGGACCGGATCAGCGGTGTGCATGGCATCGATCCTCGACTCCAGATCCAGCCGCTTCATCGCTGGTCCGGCCTTCGCCTGTCACTGAGATCACGTCTGCCCCTCTTCGGTCGGGCTGAGAACGGCGTCCAAGGAAGTAGCACACCGCCGGTGGCGCAGCGTCCCCTTGGTCTGCGGCTGGTCGTCGGGTGCTCGGCTGCTGGCTATGGCTGTGCCGCGTGGGCTCGCTTGAGGCTCATGGTGATGTAGGAGGAGAACCCGGCCTGCTTGGCGAACTTCGCCGGGCGGGTGCGGGTCTCCACGAAGCCGAGCTTTCGATAGAGGCCGAGTGCCGGTGCGTTGGTGTCCTTGATGTCGCGGAGCACGAACTCGTCGTACGGCAGCTGCAGGAGGTGTCGCATGAGCGCGGTCGCGATGCCCTTGCCTTGATACTGCGGTGCTGTCGTGACGAACCCGATCTCGGCGAGCCCTGGGCGGGCCCCGTCGTAGGCGCCGAGGAACTGGCTGCGGACGATGACGCAGCTGGTAAGCCCGTGCCACCAGCCGAGGTTCCGCTGAATGGCTCGACGGTCGGGCTCGAAGCACTCCTGCTCGCCCTCGGTGACGGATGCGATCGCGGCCGGTTCGCCGTCGACCAGGGCGACGTAGAAGCGGTCGAGCAGGACCATGTGCTCGAATGCGTCCGCCAGCACCTCGGGATCCTTCGAGAAGTACTCGAAGTCCTCCGCGAAGCCGTGCACGAGGACCTGGGTCACCCTTCGGCGGTAGCTCTCGCCGAGCTCGTCTCCTCGCCTGATCTCGATCATGTCGTTCTCCCTCCGGTGAGCAGGCGAAGAACCAGCTCGACGCCGGATTCGCCAAGCTCGTCGTTCATGACGAGTCGCATGGTCGCGACACCGGACAGCATCGCGAAGTAGTACGCAGTGACCTGGTCGGGGTCGCCGGACGCGAACTCGCCCAGCTCCTGGCCACGTCGAACGAGAGCCGAGAACGTGTCCCACAGCGAGCGTTGCGTCGTGGCCAGCCGTTCTGCCGTCCCCGGCGGGGTGTCAGTGATGAACCCCTGATTGATCACCAGGAAGAACTCGGCCGCGCCCTGGTCGCCACTGAGCTCGGACAGAAACGTCGCCGTGAACTCACGAGCAAGAGCGAGCGGACTCTCGTCGCTCGCGAGCCGTTCGGATGCGGCCACCAGGCCGGTGGACGCCTGCTCGAGCAGCTGGTCGAACAACTGCTCCTTGCTGGCGTAGTGCCGGTAGATCGAGCCGATGCTGAGGTCCGCCTCCGCCGCGATCTGGCGCATGTTCGCCGCCGCGAAGCCATGGTGAGCGAACACGCGGATGGCCGCGCCCTGGATCGCTTCGCGGGTCGCGGCCCGCAGGGCTTCGTTCTGCACCGGTGTTCGTGGCATCCGCTCCCCTGATGAGTGAACTGATGTTCACTTTATAGCAGCTTCGCCGCCTGTGCTACCCATCCGCGCTCGAACGGCTCCCTTATGCGCGCGGAATCGCTCGGCGCCGTCCGGGGCGGAGTGCGTCGTCGACTACCTTTGAGGCGGTGGAGATGACGGTGTGCCCGTCCTCGATGTCCCACAGCGTGTTCTGCATCAGTCGCGCCAAGGTCCATCCGAAGGCCCGGTCCCGATCCAGTTCCAGGATCTGGGTCAGGATGTCGAAGCGTCGGCGCACGACGTCTGCTGCCTGAGGAGCTGTGGGGTTCTCGCTCCACCCGGAGTCCAGCGCCGGCCAGAGATCGAACCCGGGGTCACCGACCAGCGGTTCCGGATCGATGCCGAGCCACGGCTCCCGCTCCGCGGCGAGAACGTTCCCGAAGTGCAGGTCCCAGTGCAACAGGCGTCCGCCTGCGTCGTTCTGAAGCTCCGCCACGATGCACGACCAGCGCAGCAGGCGACGGCGATCCTCACGGTCCGCGAGCTTCTGCACCGCGGTCGGTGTGATGTCGAGCATCTCCGCCGTGATCAGGTCCAGCCGCGGGAGATCACCCGGCGGCGGAACCGCATGGAGACGCCTCAGCAGGTCACCCACGACGAGCGTGGCCTCGTCCTCGCTCGCGACCGACTCCAACGAACGGTCGCCATCGAGCCGCTCCAGCAGCATGACGCCACGATCCGCGTCGCTGTCGAGAAGCCGCACCATGCCGCGACCATCCCAGGACTGCAGCCCGATGATGGCGGCCGTGGTCTCGGAGCCAGGCATCTGCAACTTCAGCGCCGCCGGCCGACCATCTCCCGTGCGGACAGGGATGACCACGCCGGCCTCGCCTGCACGGGGGCCGCCGTCCAGCCGGAGCTCCCACCGCTCAGTCACCTCGACGGCAAGTTCGCGTAGCTCTCCGCCCCAGGCGCGACGGGACGCCTCGCCCCTCTGCTGAGACGCCACGAAGGCGGCTGGCAGATCGATCCCCGGACCTGGCTGCGACACACGGGGATTGTCCCAGCTCGCATCACGGCGGAGGGCTGGCCGGCCGCGTGTCAGGGTCGCGCCCTTACCACGTCAGGCGGCTGCCACCGACCTGGCATTTCGACGGCTATAGCCCGATGCGGTGGAACCCGCCGTCGCCGCACCTCTCAAGCCCGGCCACTGCCATAGCAACGTGAGCCCGAGTCGCGCGGCTTGGCTATCGAACCCAGGGCTGGTCGATGACGCACTTCACGCACGAGTCGCGGAAACAGACGAGCTCCGCGGTGTGGGATGGCCGACGCCGTAGAACCACTTCCACAGGCGGCGATCGAGTAGCTCATCGCGGAACTCGCATACGAGGCGGTCATGAGCCCCGACGCAGATGGTGGCACGTGAGGCCCCGTGCGTACTGGGACGCGACCGCCGCGCCGTTACCGTAGCGAGGGCCCCGTGGGGGTCTTGACCAGCCGACGTTCCTGACACCAGGTTCTGACGGCGGGTCGGCACGGTCATACGGCCGCCAGCGCGTACCTCAGAAGATCACCGACTTGAGCGCGGTCCATCTCTCCGTCACTTCGCAAGGGATGGCGTCGGCCCGTGCGCCTCGGCTTCGAGCCTCGTGCGGGCCTCGCCAAGCTCGTCGATACGGTTGACGACCCAGCGCGACCCGGCCGTCAGAGCCAGCGAGAGCGCGAGGAGGCCGATGAGGTTCCCGAGGTCGATGACGTCGAGCGGCGCGAATCGCGATCCGAAGATTCCGGTCCGCCCGACAGCGACGGCGGAGACGACGCCGACGAGGACCGGCACGCACTGACGCGCCTGCTTCGAGCCCAGCAGGATGCTTATTCCTAGGCTGAACAGGACGAGAGCGGCGCCCGTGCCGAGCATCTGGCCGAAGACCGGCCCGCCGTAGCCTGACCGAGCGATCCCAGCGACCGAGAGCGCAGGTACCGTCGCCACCAGGGCGAGCACGGCGCGCTTCCAGCCGGTCGACCGGAGCGGCAGACCCCAGTGAGCGCGTTCCCCGACCGCGATGGCGCACGCCGTCTGACCGACCGCCCAGCCGACTCCTGTGTAGGCAGCGGACAGCTCACCACCCGCGCACAGCAGAGCCACCGTCGCCCAAGCCGCGGCCGACGCGACCACCAGGACGACGCGCGCCGCCTGCAGTGCACCGAGCAAGAAGACGACCATCCCGACGAGCCACAACGTCCAGGCCGGGCTGAAGGGCACCGAGGCGAGTACGTCGCGCAGGTTGCCGGTCCTGGCGACAACGCCCGAGCCCGCGCCCAGAGCGGCAGCCGCTGGGGGCGCCAGGAGGACGGGGAGGAGCGCGACCAGCCACCGGGTCCCGTCCCGGCGCTGCCGGGCGGTGGACCCGAACGGGGCCATCAGCCACTCCCGCGCCGCAGCGCGCAGCAGGTCTAACCGCTCACCCGGCGCCGGTCGAGACTGCTCGGGCGTCGCACCGTCGAGGAGATGACCGACCATCTCCGCCTGGTGCTCACGACGGAAGGTGTACGGGAAGAGCGCCGACAGGCGCTGGTAGTCCCGCACGAGTACCGGGTTCACGAACGTCTTGTCGGCGCTCATGCCATCACCCCGCCCCAATTCGACGTCGGTCCCGGCACCGGTCGCGCCGCCCATCCACGCGCTTCGAGCCGTTCGAGCGCCCGGCGCGCCTGCGCCTCGGCCCGCCGGGCCTCGACGGCGAGACGCGCGCCACCCTCTGGGGTGAGCCGGTAGTAACGACGCAGCCGCGAGTCGACGACCTCCTCGCGGTCGACCTCCACCAACCCTGCAGCGACAAGCCGGTCGATCGCGCCGTACAACGTGCCTGCGCGCAACGCGATCCGACCCTCGGAGCTCGTCTCGACGTCCTTGACGATCCCGTACCCGTGCGCCGG
>NZ_JAPSLI010000007.1 GCF_031180975.1 Microbacterium sp.
AAGAGCGCGTCGGGCCCGCACTCTACGACACCGGACTCGACGCCGGCGAGGGCCTCTGGCTCAGAACCGGGTGGGCAGGACGATCATGACACGCCCGACCCGTCCACACTTTCTTGCCGATAACCCTAACCCCGGGGTGCGCGATCGCCTCCCAAGACAGAACCCCCGCGATCCCAGTGTTTCCAGGGGATCGCGGGGGTTTCACTCTGGCGGTGACGGTGGGATTTGAACCCACGGTAGGGGGTTACCCTACACAACTTTTCGAGAGTTGCACCTTCGGCCGCTCGGACACGTCACCGCGGACAAGTTTACGGCACGCGGCCCGTGGGCGCGAATCGGCGCCGATCGGCCGATTCGCCGCGCGCCGCACGCGCGCACCGGCGAGGCCTCACCAGGCGCGAGCGACCTCCGCGTGCGTCCGCAGGATGCCCTCGGTCGTCCCCGCAGGCGCCCGACCGATGCCGCACTCCGTCGCCACCCCGAACTCGTCCACAACCCGGGATGCCGCGGCGATCCGCCGCTCCGCGCCCTCCGGCCCGTCCTCGCGATGCACCAGCCCCAGGTACAGCTCGCGCACCGGGGTCAGGTCGGCCAGCGGCGCGAAGTACGCCTGGTCGTCGCGGTCGATCGGCACCGGCAGGTGCAACCAGCTCAGCTCGCGCTCCGCCGCCGCGATCACCGCATTCGCGTAGCGCACCAGGTTTCCGGCATCCGCGGGTTCGGCGAAGTGCCGCTCCCCCGCATCGCCGTAGCAGAGGTGCACACCCACCTCGACGTCGGCCGGCACGGCATCCACCAGCTCGGCGAGGCGCGCGACGAGACCGTCGAAGGGGTCGCCGGGCCACCACGCGTCCATCACCCGTCCGTATCCGCTGGCGCGCTCGATGATGCCCATCTCGCTGGCGACGTCCCACTGCACGGCCAGATCGTGGTGCGGGATGCCGGTCAGGATCTCTTCCAACTCGCGCCGCATCGCCGCCGCGTACACCGGCTCGATCGCGGCGCGGTCGTCGCCGCTGAAGAACGACGAGACCACGGCGACGGGCGTCGGCAGCGACACCTGGAACCGCACGCCCTCACCGATCACGCCCTCGTCGCGGAGGCGACGGAAGATCGCGTACGACTCGAGCGCCGCGGCGGCGTAGCCCAGCGGCGGGAGCTGGATGCCGGCGGCATCCGTCCCCTCGGCGATGCGCAGCGGCCGCGCGTCCAGCCCGGCGCCGAACGGGATCGGTTGGTCGCCGACGCGCTCCAAGCCCTCGGCCTCGCCGAGCACGTCGGGCTGGAACATGATCCAATGGAACCGCGTGCCCACCTCGCCGTCGGGGATGCGCCGCAGCAACCCGCCGAGCATCTCGGCGGCGACGCGCATCGTCTTCTCGACGTCGTCGTAGTTCACACTTCCCACCAGCAGGGCACCGCGCGGTTCACTCACCCGATAAGCCTAGCCGCGGCGCCGGCTGGCTGCCGGCCCGTAGGATCGCTGGAGAAACGGATGCCGGAACGGAGACCGCGATGGGCTTCCTCACCTGTGCCGCCCTGGCCGAGACGGGCTACGTCGTGCTCGACCGCCACGATCAGCAGGCCGACCCGGTCGAGTGGACCGACCTGGAGTACGTCGGCTGGCGCTCCTCCGGCATCACGCGCTTCGCACCGCTGGCGAGCTACGCCGGCGAGATCGAGTGCAACGGGTTCTGGAACCACACTCCCCCGCGCGCCGACCGCGACGGCGTGTGGATCCCGTCCCAGGTCGAGAAGGCCCCGACCCTGGTGCGGCGGGCCCTCGAACCGGGTGCGAACGTGGGCCGCTGCCGCGTGATCGAGCTTCAGCCGAACACCTACGCCGACGCGATCTACAACCTGCATCAGGACGACAACAACCGGCTCAACGAAGACGGCTCCGGATGGGTGGTGCGCGCCTGGTTCAACCTCACCGACGACCCCGACTCGCTTCTCCTGCTGCGCTCCGACCGGTTCGATCCGGCCACCGAGGTGCGGCTGCCGCTGCACGCGGGTTCGCGGATCATCGTCGACACCCAGCGCTTCTGGCATGCCGTCTGGCATCAGGGCCCCGCGCCGCGCTACTCGCTCATCACCTCGTGGACATCCGGCCCTGAGCTCGACGCGTACATCGCGGTGAACCACGGCGACCCGCATCCGGCATCCGTGTCGCTGCCCGCCGCGCTGGTCGAGCAGGCGCAGGCCGAGATGCACCGCCGGATCGAGGAGCGCCGCCGGCTGTTCGAGGCGCAGGGCATCGTGATGGAGCCCCCGGCGCCGTTGAGCTGAGCCCTCGCGGCGGCACACTCCGTCGGAGATGTGGCGCGTATGGTCGCGCGGCGCAATGGATGTGGCGCGAATGGTCGCGTCCGGCTCGGCGAGGCGGCAATGTGCGCCACATCGACCGGCGCGCGTCAGGTCGCACGCCCTCCGGCGAGGTGCACGACCCGGTCGACCGTGCCCTCCGGCGGCTCGACGTGCGAGATGAGCAGCACCGCCTGATCGCCGACGGCTCCGAGCAGGTCCCGCAGCAGCGCGTCCGACGCCTCGGGGTCGACCCCCGCGGTCGGCTCGTCGAGCACCAGCACCGGGAAGCCGCGCAGCAGCGCCCGCGCGAGCGCGAGCCGCTGCGCCTGCCCGCCCGACACCAGCGCGCCGCGGTCGCCGACTCTGGCACCCAGCCCGCCGCGCTCGCGCACCCAGCCGCCCAGCCCGACCCGGTCGAGCACCGCGAGCAGTTCGTCGTCGCTCGCGGTGTCCTTCGCGAACAGCAGATTCTGCCGGATGTCCTCGTCGAACAGCTGCGGATGCTGCTCGCACAGCCCCACGGTGCGCCGCAGCGCGGGGCCGGACAGCGCAACGGCATCCGTCCCGCCGATCTCGTACGAACCGTCGACGCGGAGGAAGCCGACCAGCGCCGCCGCGAGCGAGCTCTTCCCCGCGCCGCTCGAGCCGGTCACGAGCACCCGCTCGCCAGGATGCAGATCGAGATCGACGCCGCGCAGTGCCGGCGCTCCCCCCGGCCACGACGCCCGTACGTCGCGCAGACGGAGGGGGCCGGATGCCGGGGCGTCGGCGCCTGCGTCGGAGCGCAGCTCGTCCGGCATCCGGGCGGGGAGGACGTCGACGATCCGCTGCGCGCTCGCCCGCACGCTCCGCCAGGACGCCGCGGCGAGCGGCAGCGCGCCGAACACCTCGAACACGGCCATCGGCAGCAGCACGGCGACGACCAGCCAGGGCGCGTCAATCCCGCCCGTTGCGAGATCTGCGGATGCCGCCACGAGCGCCCAGACCGACGCCAGGCCCGCCATCGCCGAGACGACGCCGGCCGCCGCGGCCTGCGCGAGGGACGCCCTGGTGAGAGTGCGGCGCAGAGCGGCGTCAGCCTGAGTCACCCGTTCACGTGCGGCGGGTTCGGCGCCGTAGGCGAGAAGCACCTCGAGGCCGCCCAGCCAGTCGACCAGCGACGCGGCCAGTTCGCCGCGATGAGCGGTGATCGCGCGCTCGGCGCGGGCGCCGAGGATCCAGCCGAGGCCGATGGCCGCCGCGGCCGCGAGGAGGAGGCAGGTCCCGACGGCGAGCGCGGCGGGCGGGGTGAAGGTCGCCAGGAAGGCGACGGCGCCGACCGCGACGAGAGCCGACACCGCGAGCGGCTGTACCACCCGCAGCGGAAGGTTCTGCAGGTTCTCCACGTCGTCGACGAGGATGGCGAGCACCTTGCCGCGATCCGTGCCGCCGAGTCCGGCCGGCGAGAGCGGGATCAGGCGGCGCACCAGGTCGGCCCGCAGCGGCGCGAGGCGCCCGAGCGCGGCGTCGTGCCCGGTCAAGCGCTCCAGATAGCGGGTGACCGCGCGCGACACGGCGAAGAAGCGCACCCCGACGACGGCGACCGACAGCGGCACGAGCGAGTCCACGATCGAGGCCTTCACGATCAGCCAGCCGCTCACGGCGAGGAGGGCGACCGCGGATGCCGCCGACAGCGCTCCCCACACGAGGCCGGGCACGAACCGGCGCACGGGTGGGTGCGCGAGACGCAGGAGCGAGCGGACGGATGCCGGGGACGAGGCGACGGCCTGGGTCGCTGAGCCCGTCGAAGCGACATGCCTGGACCCTTCGACAAGCTCAGGGACCCAGCCAAGAACACTCCCATCCTGGGCCGCTGAACCTGTCGAAGCGACATGCCTGGACCCTTCGACAAGCTCAGGGACCCGGCTGTCAACAGCCGATGCAGGCCCGGCACCGACGGTGACGACATGGTCGGCGATCCGCCGGGCGGAGCGGCGGTGCGACACGAGGAGGATCGTCGCTCCGGCATCCGCTCGCGCGCGCAGCGCATCCCACAGCCGCGCCTCGGTTTCGGCATCGAGCGCGCTGGACGGCTCGTCCAGCATCAGCACCCGACGCGGGTCCGCCGCGTGCCGGTACAGCGCACGCGCGACGGCGACGCGCTGCGCCTGTCCGCCCGACAGCCCGCTGCCCTGTACGCCGAGCCGTTGTGCGGGGTCCAGGTCGCTGGCGCACGCGGCATGCAGCGCGTCCCGCACCGCGTCCGGGTCCGGCGAGGGATCTCCGAGGGCGACGTTCTCGGCGATGGTGCCGCGCATCAGTCCGGGCTGCTGTCCGGCCCAGGCGCCCCAGTCTGCCGGGTCGAGGCCGCGCACGTCGACGCCGTCGACGCGCGCCTCCCCGTCGAACGGCGCCGCTCCGCGCAGCGCCGCCAGCAGACTGGACTTCCCGGCCCCGCTCGGGCCCTCGATCAGCGTGATCGTGCCGGCATCGGCCCGGAACGAGACCGGCCGCAGCGCTCGCACGCGCAGGTCCTGCACCACCACCCGGCCGCCGACCGTTCGTAACTCAGGAACACCGGGCGCCTCAGCCCCGGAAACCCCGCTTCCCGCCGCCAGCAAGCCGGTTCTTCCTGAATTGCGAACAGCCCGGGCCCGGTCCAACACCGGGAGCACGCGCGCGGTCACCGTTCGTAATTCAGGAACACCGGGCGCCTCAGCCCCGGGAACCCCGCTTCCCGCCTCCGAAGCCTCAGTTCTTCCTGAGTTGTGAACGCCGCGCGCCTCGTCCAAGACGGCGAACACGTCCTCCGTAGCTGCGACACCCTCCGCGGCGGCGTGGAACTGCACGCCCACCTGCCGGATCGGCAGGAACGCCTCTGGTGCCAGCAGCAGCACGAACAGCCCGACCTCCAGGCTGAGTTCGCCCGACAGCAGCCGGAACCCGACGGCCACGGCGATCAGCGCGACCGCCAGCGACGACAGCAGCTCCATCGCGAACCCGGACAGGAACGAGAACCGCAGCACCGTCATGGTCTCGCGGCGGTACTCCTCCGCGGTCTGCTCGATCCGCTCGGCGGCGCGCTGCTCACGGCCGAACAGTCGCAGCGTCGACAGTCCCTGCACGGTGTCGACGAACCGTGCGGCCAGCCGCTGCAACGTGCGCCACTGCCGGCGCTGCACGGTGCGGGTGGCCATCCCGATGAGCGCCAGGAACAGCGGGATCAGCGGCAGCGTCACCGCTGCGGTCAGGCCGCTCGGCCAGTCCTGCCACCACATCACGGCGATCAGCACCGGTGTCGCGATCACGGTCAGCACCAGCTGCGGGACATACCGGGCGAAGTAGGCGTCGAGCGCGTCGAGTCCGTGGCCGGCTGTCACCGCCAGCTCAGCACGGTTGCGCCGTGCCAGCCAGTCCGGGCCGAGACGGGTTATCGCCGTGATCAGCGCCGTCCGCAGTTGCGAGCCCGTCGTCGCCGCGGCGCGCGCACCCGCGGCATCCGACAGCGCGATCAGCGCACCCCGCAGCAGCGCCAGCCCGACCAGCGCGAGCAGCGCACCGGACACGTCCCGTCGTGCGATGACGCCGGTGATGGCATCCGTCAGCAACCACGCGAACCCGATCGTCACCGCCGTCTGCACCAGCCCGATCAGAGCGGATGCCGCGAGGAACCCGCGCGCTGCGCGCGCGTACCGCAGCAGACGGGGGTCGACGGGTTTCATGGCTGTCCTTGCGACGGCGCTAGTGCACCGGCGCGGCCTCGATCGAGGCGCGCGTGACGCGTTTGCGGAAGACCCAGTACGTCCACGCCTGGTAGGCGAGGATCAGGGGCATGGCGATCACGGCGGTCCAGGTCATGATCTGGAGTGTGTACGGCGTGCTGGAGGCGTTGGCGATCGTGAGGCTGTTCGCATCGGCGAGCGTGGACGGCAGGACGTAGGGGAACAGCGCCGCGAACAGCATCACCACGACCGACAGCACCGACGCGGCTCCGGCGGCGAAGGCCCAGCCGTCCCGTGACCGCGCCGAGAGCATGACGGCCGCCAGGAGCAGCAGCGCGGCAAGAGCACCGGTGCCCACCACACCGGCGAACAGCGGCGCGCTGCGCCCCGCGGCGATCCCCACCGTCCAGGCCACAGACACCCCGGCAACCAGGATCGTGGGCACGGCGGCGACGCGCACCAGCATCCTGGCATCCTGCCGCACGCGGCCGTCGGCCTTCAGCGCGACGAAGCAGGCGCCGTGCAGGAAGAACAGCAGCAGCGTCGCCACCCCGACCAGCAGCGCGTACGGGTTGAGCAGCGAGAGCAGACCGCCGACGAAGACGTGCGAGGCGTCCAGCGCGACGCCCTGCACGATGTTGCCGAACGCGACGCCCCACAGCAGTGCGGGCACGGCGGATCCGATGACGATCATCCGGTCGAAGCGGCGCCGCCACGCGGCATCCTCGCGCTGGTGCCGGTACTCGAACGACACCCCGCGCAGGATCAGCGCGAGCAGGATCACCAGCAGCGGCAGGTAGAAGCCGCTGAACAGCGAGGCGTACCACTCCGGGAACGACGCGAACAGCACCGCGCCCGCGACGATCACCCACGTCTCGTTGAGGTCCCACACCGGGCCGATGGTGTTGATCACCTGGCGGCGCGAGACGTCGTCACGGCCGAGGAACGGCAGGGTCATGCCGACGCCGAAGTCGAACCCGTCGAGCACGAAGTAGCCGACGAAGAAGAACGCGACGATCCAGAACCAGAGGGTGGCGAGGTCCATTTTCGATTCCCTTCTCAGCCGCTCAATACACCACTGACGGCACCTGGGAGGTGCTGTGATCGGGGTGCTCCGCGGTGTCGGGGCCCTTCTGGGCGGCCCGGACGATGAGGCGCACCTCGACCACGGCGAGCGCGGCATAGATGGCGGTGAAGGCGATCAGCGAGATCAGCACCTCGAGGCCGGAGACTCCGGGGGAGACGCCGTCCTGGGTGGTCATGAGGCTGAACACGATCCAGGGCTGGCGTCCCATCTCGGTGAACACCCACCCGACGATGTTCGCGCCGAGGGCGAGCGGGAACGACCAGATCGCGGCCTTCCACATCCACGGCGCCGGCTGCTTCTTCGCGCCGCGGCGGGTGACCCACAGTCCGGCCAGCGCGATGAACGCGTGCAGCATGCCGAGGCCGATCATCCACCGGAACGCCCAGTAGGTGACCCACAGCACCGGGGTGAACTCGGTGAGGCCGGTCGCCTCGCCGTACCGCTCCGCGTACTCGGCGTTCAGGTCGTTGATGCCGTGCACGCAGCCGTCCAGGCTGTGGTTCGACAGCACCGACAGCAGGTACGGCACGCGGATGCTGAACAGCTCGGTCTTCCCGTCGGGCGTGCCGAGCGTGAAGAGGCTGAAGGCGGCGTCCTTTCCGCAGACGGTGTTGAACGTCGCCTCCGCCGCCGCCATCTTCATCGGCTGTGTGGCGTACATCGCGAGGCCCAGCTGATCGCCGGTCAATGCGACACCGGCCGCGCAGACGAGCATCGCCCACAGGCCGAACTTCAGAGCCGGGCGCAGGGTGTCGATGTGCTGCCCGCGCGACAGGTGCCAGGCCGAGACCGAGATGATGACACCTGCCGCGAACATGAACGCCCCGAAGATCGTGTGCGGGAACGCGGCGAGCGCGACCGGGTTGGTGAGCAGCGCGCCGATGTCGACGAGCTCGGCGCGTTCGGTGACCGGGTTGTACTCGTAGCCGACCGGGTTCTGCATGAAAGAGTTGGCGGCGATGATGAAGTACGCCGACAGGATGCTGCCCAGCGAGACGCACCAGATGGTGGCGAGGTGCAGCTTCTGCGGCAGCTTGTCCCAGCCGAAGATCCACAGCCCGATGAAGGTCGCCTCGAAGAAGAACGCCAGCAGGCCCTCGAACGCGAGCGGCGCGCCGAACACGTCGCCGACGAAGCGCGAGTAGTCCGACCAGTTCATGCCGAACTGGAACTCCTGGACGATGCCGGTGACCACGCCCATGGCGAAGTTGATCAGGAAGATCTTCCCGAAGAACCGGGTGAGATGCAGGTACTGCACCTTCCCGGTGCGCACCCACGCGGTCTGGAACAGAGCGGATGCCGTCGCCATGCCGATCGTCAGCGGCACGAACAGGTAGTGGTAGACGGTCGTCAGACCGAACTGCCACCGGGACAGCACCAGGGGGTCAAGCCATTCCATGCGCGACTCCTCGCTCTCGATCGGGGGAGTGCGACGCTGCAGTCCGTCGGCCTTGCTTCCATCATCCCAGCGGCCGGATGCCGGAAACCCCCGGTGGCGATAGGAATCCCGGATGCCGTCGATAGCGGCGGCGCATGGACGGCGCGGCGGCGGTGTCGGACGGCGCGGGTACCCTGAGGGCATGGCCACCCGTCGACCCGCTCCGCCCGCTTTCGTCTGCACGGAGTGCGGCTGGACAACGGCCAAGTGGGTGGGTCGCTGCGGCGAGTGCCAGCAGTGGGGCACGGTGCAGGAACAGGCCGCAAAGACCGGGCTGGTGCGGCAGACGGATGCCGTCGCGCCGGCCGCCGGCCGCACCGCGCGGCCCATCACGCAGATCACCACCGCCGACGCGCCGCGGCGCACGAGCGGGGTCGGTGAGTTCGATCGGGTGCTGGGCGGCGGGATCGTCCCCGGCGCAGCGATCCTGCTCAGCGGCGAACCGGGGGTCGGCAAGTCGACGCTGTTGCTGGAGGTGGCCGCGGCCACCGCCCGATCCGGACGACGCGTGCTGTACGCCAGTGCCGAGGAGTCGCCTGCGCAGGTGCGCCTGCGCGCCGAGCGTACCGGCGCGCTGCACGACGAGCTGTATCTGGCGAGCGAGACCGACCTCGCCACGATCCTGGGCCACATCGACGAGGTGCGTCCCGACCTGGTGATCGTCGACTCCGTGCAGACGGTGGCGTCCGGACTGGTCGAGGGTGCCGCCGGGCAGCCCAGTCAGGTGCGCGAGGTGGCGGCGACTCTCATCCGGATCGCCAAGGAGCGCGACCTGCCGATCGTGATCGTCGGGCACGTCACGAAAGACGGCCAGGTGGCTGGGCCGCGAGTGCTGGAGCATCTCGTCGACGTGGTGTGCCACTTCGAGGGCGACCGGCAGACCGCGCTGCGGTTCATCCGCGCGCTGAAGAACCGGTTCGGTCCGACCGACGAGGTGGGCTGCTTCGAGATGACCGGCGCCGGCATCGCCGAGGTGCCCGACCCGAGCGGGCTGTTCCTCTCGCAGGGCGCCGCCGAGCCGGGCACGTGCGTGGCTATCGCGCTCGAGGGCCGTCGTGCGATGCCGGTCGAGGTGCAGGCCCTGGCGATCGAGGCGCACGCGCCGAACCCGCGGCGCGTGGTGCACGGACTGGACTCATCACGGGTGGCGATGGTGCTGGCGATCCTCGAGCGCCGCGCCGGCATCGCGACCTCCAAGCTCGACGTGTACGTGTCCACGGTCGGCGGGGTGCGGTTCACCGAGCCGGCCGCCGACCTCGCCATCGCGATCGCCGTCGCCGGTGCGGTGCGGCAGGTGTCGGTGCCGCGTACGGTCGCCGCCGTCGGCGAGCTGTCACTGGCCGGAGAGATCCGTCCAGTGACACAGGCCGCGCAACGGCGTCAGGAGGCGGCGCGCCTCGGCTATCAGCAGGTGGTCGACGATCGCTCCAGGACGCTGCGCGCGGCCCTGACGGATGTGCGTTCGCGCGCGACCGCCCGCCGCCGCGAGGACGAGATCCCCGCCTTCTGATCCCGTGGGGTCGGCGGCTGGGTCCCTGAGCTCGTCGAAGGGCCCCAGCCTGAACCGAACGCCCCCATGCCTGGGTGCTTCGACAGGCTCAGCAACCCAGGCACTGGCGCCCCAGCCCGTCGCTTCGACAGGTTCAGCGACCCAGGAACGAAGCGCCCCGGCACGCCGTGGCTTCGCCGGACTCAAGGCCCGAGGAAACGGACCGCCGACTGTCAGGCGTCGAGCGCCTTCAGCAACTCGTCGGGCGCCGCCTGCATGGGGTGCGGTCCGGCGATGTCCAGGAAAACGGTCGTGATCGTGTCGCGGTGCGTGGTGAGGAACGCCCGCAGCCAGGCGGGCGAGTAGATGCCGACGCCCGGTGGCAGATTCGCGGGCTTGTGCTTGGCGTCGCTGAACAGCAGCAGAGCGACGTCCCCGGTCTTCGGGTCGCGGTACGTCCACACCTCACCGCCGTCGAGGGGGTTGTCGCGCGAGCCGGGCTTGATCAGCGGCACGACGGTGTTGCCATGGCGCAGCGCCAGCGCGACGGCCGCGACGTCCTGCTTCGCGAGTGCCTGTGCCAGGGCTTCGGACCGAAAGTCCTCAGGTGCCGGCCGCTTCGCTCCGGCCTTCTTCTTCGCCATGGCTCCAGCTTATGATGGGGCCCTCTCGAGTCCTCCATTGGGGACTGGGGTACTCGAGAGGGCCCTCCAGTTCTCGGAGCGGCGAATGTCGAAGCGCTGGGGACGCTGGATCGACACCACTGGGGATGGCTGCGCCGCGTATTCGGAGAACCGACTTCTATGGTATCCCAAACCCGGACCGATGTCTGCACCCCCTTGACAACGAGCGAACTCTCTCATCGCAGGATGAACTGCTTCGACTCCGCACTCTTGAAACCGCCGATCTCGACGGCGACGTGATACGAGGCGCCGCCACCGGGTGCCCGCGGGCGGTCCTTCTGCTGGCAGGTGTCGACGGATGAGCGGGTGCGGTCCCACACGACGGGGGTGACGCTCTTCACCGACGTCCCGGCCTTGAGCGTGACGATCAGGTCGCTCGGGTCCTCCTGGCAGTCGGTCGAACGCCACCACACGTCCGACCCGCTCGATACAGCGAACTTCTGCGTGCTGGAACCGACGTTGATGGTGCAGTCCCGGCCGCCCTTGTTCACCAGCTCGATCGACAGCTTCGGCAGCGCGTCGGGGGCATACGCATCGGCGTCTGTCAGAGCGCGCACTTCGACATCCGTCGCCTCGCACGCCACGATGCGCGGGGTCGCGGATGCCGTGGGGCTCGGCGACCCGGCATCCGTCTTCTCCGGCGTCGACGACGTCGGCGCCGCACCCGCCCCCGCGGACGGCCGCGGCGTCGAATCGGATGCCGCCCACGGCTGCGCCACCGCCAGCCAGATCCCGCCGGCCAGCATGGCGATCACGACGAGCAGTCCGGTGAAGACGACCAGCCTGCGGCGACGGTAGACGGCTGCGGACTGACGGGGCATGCTTCCAGGTTAGAGGTGCTTGAGCATGCGGGTGTTTCCGAGGGTGTTCGGCTTGACGTGCGCGAGGTCGAGGAACTCCTCCACGCCCGCGTCGCCGCTGCGCAGCAGCTGCGAGTACACATCGGCGTCGACGATCTGCTCGCCGATCGGCTCGAATCCGCGTCGCGCGAAGAACTCCGTCTCGAAGGTGAGGCAGAACAGCCGCGACAGACCGAGACGCCGGGCCTTCTCCTCGAGCTCTTCGACGATGGCGCGCCCGATGCCGTGGTGCAGCCAGTCCTCCCGCACGAGCAGGGTGCGGATCTCGCCGAGGTCCTCCCACATCACGTGCAGGGCGCCGCACCCGATCAGCTCTCCGGAGGCTTCGGCGACGACGAACTCCTGTACCGCTCCGTAGAGCACGGCGAGATCCTTGCCGAGCAGGATGCGCCGGTCGACGAGCGGTTCCAGGAGGCGGTGGATGCCGGGGATGTCGGCGCTGCGCGCCGGCCGCACGTTGAACTCGCTCACCCCACCAGCGTATGCGGCGATGCCCCACCGGCTGGAAACCCGGACCATCGTGCGCGCCGCCGGCGTGTCGGCGCCCGGCACGCCGGCGTGCGGCGCACCCATCCGGGTTTTCGCACCGCGCACCCCCGGGCACGGCATCCCGCGCCCGGCATACGCAGAGAGCGGATGCCGTGGCATCCGCTCTCTGTGAGGCGTGCTCAGCCGGCCGCGAGGTCCGGCGTGCCGGGGATCCCGCCGCCACCGGTGTTCACGCCGACCGCGACCCGCTCGCCGCGGGGCGCGTGCTCGAACACGAACTTGCCGTCGACGGCATCCACGCGCACGTGGTCACCGGTGTTCAGGCTGCCGTGCAGGATGCGCTCGGAGAGCTGGTCCTCGATCTCGCGCTGCATCGCGCGGCGCAGCGGCCGGGCGCCGAGCGCCGGGTCGAAGCCGATCTCGATGAGCTTGTCCTTGGCGGCATCCGTCAGCTCCACCGTCATGTCGCGGTCCAGCAGACGCTCGCCGAGCTGCTTGGTGAACAGGCCGACGATCTGACGCAGCTCGTCCTTGTTCAGCTGCGGGAAGACGATGATGTCGTCCACGCGGTTGAGGAACTCGGGCTTGAAGTGCCGCTTGAGCTCTTCGTCGACCTTGCCCTTCATCCGCTCGTAGGTCGTCTGCGAGTTGCCCTCGATCTGGAAGCCGACCGGGCCACCGGCGATCGCCGACGAGCCGAGGTTCGTCGTCATGATGATCACGGTGTTCTTGAAGTCGACCACGCGGCCCTGACCGTCGGTGAGGCGCCCCTCCTCGAGGATCTGCAGCAGCGAGTTGAAGATGTCCGGGTGTGCCTTCTCGATCTCGTCGAACAGCACGACCGAGAACGGCTTGCGGCGCACCTTCTCTGTGAGCTGGCCGCCCTCCTCGAAGCCGACGAACCCGGGAGGGGCACCGAACAGCCGCGAGACGGTGTGCTTCTCGCCGAACTCGCTCATGTCGAGCGAGATGAGCGCGCCCTCGTCGTCGAAAAGGAACTCGGCGAGCGCCTTGGCGAGCTCGGTCTTACCGACGCCCGTGGGGCCGGCGAAGATGAACGAGCCGGACGGCCGCTTCGGGTCCTTGAGGCCGGCGCGCTGGCGGCGGATGGTGCGGGAGAGCGCCGCGATGGCCTCCTCCTGCCCGATGACCCGCTGGTGCAGCGCCTTCTCCATGAAGACGAGGCGGCTGGACTCCTCCTCGGTGAGCTTGAACACCGGGATGCCGGTGGCCTGGGCGAGCACCTCGGCGATCAGGCCCTCGTCGACGACCGCGGAGGTCGCGACGTCACCCGAGCGCCACTGCTTCTCCAGGCGCAGCCGCTCGCCGAGCAGCTCCTTCTCCTGGTCGCGCAGCGCGGCGGCCTTCTCGAAGTCCTGCTCCTCGCTGGCCGCCTCCTTCTCCTCGCGGACCTTGGCGATCTTCTCGTCGAACTCGCGCAGCGCGGGCGGGGAGGACAGGATGCTGAGCCGCAGGCGCGCGCCCGCCTCGTCGATCAGGTCGATCGCCTTGTCGGGCAGGAAGCGGTCGCTGACGTACCGGTCGGACAGGTTCGCGGCGGCGACGATGGCACCGTCGGTGATCTGCACCTTGTGGTGCGCCTCGTAGCGGTCGCGCAGCCCCTTCAGGATGTTGATGGCGTGCGGCAGCGTGGGCTCGTTGACCTGCACCGGCTGGAAGCGGCGCTCCAGCGCGGCATCCTTCTCGAAGTACTTGCGGTACTCGTCGAGGGTGGTGGCGCCGATCGTCTGCAGTTCGCCGCGGGCGAGCAGCGGCTTGAGGATGCTGGCCGCGTCGATCGCGCCCTCGGCGGCGCCCGCACCCACCAGGGTGTGGATCTCGTCGATGAAGACGATGATGTCGCCGCGGGTGCGGATCTCCTTGGTGACCTTCTTCAGGCGCTCCTCGAAGTCGCCGCGGTAGCGGGAGCCGGCGATCAGCGAGCCGAGGTCGAGCGAGTACAGCTGCTTGTCCTTCAGCGTCTCGGGCACGTCGCCCTTGACGATCGCCTGGGCGAGGCCCTCGACGACGGCGGTCTTGCCGACGCCGGGCTCTCCGATCAGAACCGGGTTGTTCTTGGAGCGGCGCGAGAGGATCTGCATGACCCGCTCGGCCTCCTTCTCGCGGCCGATCACCGGGTCGAGCTTGTTCTCGCGCGCAGCCTGGGTGAGGTTGCGACCGAACTGGTCGAGCACCTGCGAGCCGCCCTGGGCGGACTGCTGGTTCTCGTTCGTGGTCGCACCGACGGCGGCCGGCTCGCGGCCGGGGGCGCCGGACAGCAGCTGGATGACCTGCTGACGCACCTTGTTGAGGTCGGCGCCCAGCTTGACGAGCACCTGGGCGGCGACGCCCTCGCCCTCGCGGATCAGGCCGAGCAGGATGTGCTCGGTGCCGATGTAGTTGTGACCGAGCTGCAGCGCCTCGCGCAGGCTCAACTCCAGCACCTTCTTGGCACGCGGGGTGAACGGGATGTGGCCGGTCGGCTGCTGCTGACCCTGGCCGATGATGTCCTGCACCTGCTCGCGCACGGCGTCGAGAGAGATGCCGAGGCTCTCGAGGGCCTTGGCCGCGACGCCCTCACCCTCGTGGATGAGGCCGAGCAGGATGTGCTCCGTGCCGATGTAGTTGTGGTTGAGCATCTTCGCCTCTTCCTGGGCGAGGACGACCACTCGACGGGCTCGGTCCGTGAATCTCTCGAACATGCTGTGACTCCTTTTCGCACGGGGCGAAGCGGCTGTTGCGCCTTGTAGATCGAGAGTAACGAGCGAGCGGATGCCGGAAGGCCGTGTTCGCCGTCGGCATAGCGGGGTTGCTTTTCGTGTCAAGTGCGAGGCGGGCTGTCGCCCCGGTCACCCCCGGTCGTCGAGCGAGGAGCGCCGCGCGGTTCTCGCCCGGTCGTTGAGCGAGGGAGCGCAGCGACCGAGACGAAACGCCCCGCCCCCGGTCGTTGAGCGAGGGAGCGCAGCGACCGAGACGAAACGCGGCTCGGCTCAGCGCACGACTTGCAGTGTGTCGATCGCCGGGTCGGCGGCGCCGCGCACGTACCCGCCGGGGGTGGCAGCGACCCGGCGCAGGAAGCGCACCGCGTCCTCGGTGATCACCTCGCCGGGGAGCACGTTCGGGATGCCGGGCGGGTAGGCCGCGAGCGCGGCCGCCGAGACCCGTCCCACGGCCTGCGCGAACGGCACGGCCTCGGCGCTGCGCAGGAACGCGTCCCGCGGCAGCATGGCGAGGGCGCCGGGCTCGGGGATCGCGGTCACCGCGTCCAGGGCGTCGACGTCGGCGGCGGCATCCGGATCCACCGGCAGGGCGTGCAGGGCGTCGACGACGCGGGCCACATCGGGCACCACCCCGGGGGCGACGACCGCGACCACGCAGGTCTCGGTGGCGATCTCGAGGTACACGCCGTCGCGCTCCATCAGCAGTTCACGGGCGGTCGGCCCGTGCACGCCGCCACTGGCCACGTCGATCGACACCCGCAGCGGGTCGACCGCCACGATGTCGTCGAACCGGTCGAACGTGTCGCTGACGATGCGGAAGCGCCCGCCGCGGCGGATGCGGTCGCGCAGTTCGTCGGCGGCGGCGATGGCGGCGCCGATGCGGTCGCGCCCGGTCTGCAGGGCGTCGCGGGCAAGGTCCAGGGATGCCAGCAGCAGCGAGCTCTCGCTGGTGGACTGCGTCAATCGGAACGCGCGCTCGACGAGCGGCTCGAGCTCCTCCGCGAACCGACCGTCGCCGAGGTGCAGCATCGCCGACTGCGTCAAGCTGCCGCCCAGCTTGTGCGTGCTGGAGACGACCAGATCGGCGCCGAGTCGCAGCGGGTTCTCGGGGACGTCCTCGTGGAAGCCGAAGTGCGCGCCCCACGCGGCGTCGACGATCAGCGGCGCACCCGCCTCGTGCGCGACCTCTGCGAGGCCTGCGACGTCGGCCACGGCACCGAAGTAGCTGGGCGAGATGACGTAGACACCCTTCGGACGCTCGTGCTCGTCCAGCCGGGCCAGCGCCTCGCGCAGCGCGGCCGGCGAGACGCCGTGGTTGATGCCGAACCAGCCGTCGACGGAGGGCTGCACGAACCGCGGCGACAGCCCGCCGAGGATGATGCCGTCGGAGAACGAGGAGTGTGCGCTGCGCTGCGCGATCACCGGCGCGTCCTGCGCGCGGAAGCCGGCGAGCGCGAGAGCCGCGATGCGGTTCGCCTGGGACGCCCCGTTGGTCAGGAACCAGGTGCGGCGCGCGCCGAACGCCTCGGCCGCCATCCGCTGCGACACGGCGAGCGGGTTGTCCTCGCCCTTGTCGAGACCGGCGAGCAGCGGCGGCACGTCCTTCAGCAGCACGTCGTGACCGAAGTATTCGGCGACCTGCGGCACGGCCTCCGGGTCGGCGGCGTGGCCGGGCACATTGAGCCGGACGGTGTCGCGCGCCGCGTAGCGGGCGAGTGCATCGGCATACGGCGTGGAGGAGGTCTGCTGCGCCGGCTGGGCGTGCGGGGAGTCGAGGAGCGCTGCGGAGGTCATGTATCGATGCTCGCCGAGACCCGGTGCATACGGAATAGCGATTATTCTGTATTTATCCATACCCACTCTTGAACGGATGCCGCATGCTCGACCTCCGCCAGCTGACCGCCCTCCGCGCCATCGCCGAACACGGCTCGGTGCTCGCGGCCGCTGAAGCGCTCGGCTGGAGCCAGCCCACCGTCGCACACCATCTGCGCGGGCTCGAGCGGGTCACCGGGGCCCCCGTGGTGGCGAGCTCTCGCGCCGGCACCCGACTCACGCCCGCGGGCCGACTGTGGTTGCCGCACGCGGAGGCGATCCTCGACCGCGCCGAGCGCGCGCGGGCCGACGTCCGGGCCGCTCTCGAGGACGGGCGACGCCGGGTCCGCTTCGGCATCTTCCCGACCGCGGCGGCGCGCCTGCTCCCCGGCCTGGTCAGCGCGCTGACGGATGCCGGGCACGATCCGCGCATCTTCGAGGGCGAGCTGCACGAGCTCACCGACCTGCTCGATCGCCTGGCGCTCGACGCCGCGATCGTGTTCGAGCTCCCCGCCGAGCCGGCGCACGGCGCCGACGGACTGCGCCGCACTCCCCTGTTCACCGAGCGCTTCTCCCTCATCGTGCCCGAGGGGCATCCGCAGGCGGGCGCCGGCCCGCGCCGGCTGCGCGACTTCCGCGACGATCGGTGGATCCTGGGGATCAGCGACACCGACCCGGGTGACGCCGCGTTGCGCGCGGCCGCCCGAGCCGACGGGTTCGAACCGCTCGAGGGCCCGCGCAGCGATGACTACCGCGTCGTGGCCGCCTTCGTCGCGGCGGGTCTCGGGATCGCCCTCGTTCCGGAGCTGGCACTGCCCGGGGGAACGCTGCAGCGCGCCGGACTCGCGGTGGTCGAGTTGCGCGGTGTGGACCTGTCGCGGCAGATCACCCTCGTCACGTCCCCGACGCTGGACGAGTCGCTCGTCGCACTGATGTCACGGTCGGCGACCACGTCCCGCACGGGCGAGCAGGCCGGACTGTAACGTATGTTTCACCAGCTGAGGGGAAGACCGTGACCAACGACATCGAGACCGCGGACGCTCGACCGATCAGCGAACTCGTCCGCGAGTCCCTCGACGCGCTCAGCTCCGGCGAGCGCAAGGTCGGCCGCGCGATCCTCGCCAACTACCCGATCGCCGGCCTGGGCACGGTGGCGGAGCTCGCCGAGCGCGCCAGCGTGAGCCCGCCGACCGTCGTGCGGTTCGTCAGCCGGCTCGGCTTCACCGGGTACCCCGCTTTCCAGAAGCGCCTGGTGCGCGAAGTGCACGAACGGCTCGGCTCGCCGCTCGAACAGTACGGACGCGACGACCTGCTCTCCAGCGACGGCGACCTGCCCCGCGCCGCGCGCATCTTCTCGGCGAGCATCGCGGCGACGATCGGCGAGCTGCCGCAGAGCGAGTTCGAGCGCACCGTCGCCCTGCTCGCCGACGGCCGGCATCGCGTCCGGCTGATCGGCGGGCGGTTCAGTCACCTGCTCGCCGAGTACCTGGGGGCGCACCTCATGCTGCTGCGTCCCGACGTCCAGGTCGTCGACCCCGACGAGTTCGACCGGCTCACCGCCGTGGCCGACACCCGCAAGGGCGACGTGCTGGTGGTCTTCGACTACCGCCGCTACGACCCCGAGGTGGTGCTTTTCGCCCGCCGGGTGGCTCAGGCCGGCGCGGAGATCGTCCTGTTCACCGACCGCTGGCTGTCCCCCGCCGCCGATCTGGCGGCGACGGTGCTCCCCGCCAATGTCGAGGCGCCGTCGCCGTTCGACTCACTGGTCCCGGCGATGGCGGTCGTGGAGACGGTGGTCGCCGGCGTGACCGACCGACTGGGCGAGACCGGCAGGCAGCGCGTCGAGGCGATGGAGGCCCTCCGTGCCCGGCACCCGGCGGACGGCACGGCCTGAGCCCGGCTCGCCCGGATCGCGCGGATGCCGGACGGCTCACCAACCGTGGAACGGCGCGATCCGCTCGTCGGTGACGACACCGGTAGCCGCGTCGTCGATCGCGCGCGCCAGGATCTCCGCGGCGGCGTCCACCGCGTCGGCGGTGATCGTGAGCGGCGGCGTCAGCTCGATCACGTTGCCGCGCACCGGGTACGCCACCACTCCCAGCTCCCAGGCGCGATACACCGCCTTGGCGGTGAGGTCGGATGCCGGATGCCGGGACTCGCGGTCGCCCACCAACTCGACGCCGAGCGACAGTCCCCGGCCTCGGACGTCGCCGACATGGCGGGCGCCCGGCCGTTCGGTGACGGCGTACCGCTCCAGCAGCGCGCGCAGCTGCGCGCCGCGATCGGACACGTTGGCGACGGCATCCCCCGTCCGGACGATCTCCAGCACCGCGCGCCCGGCGGCGCACGAGGCGGGGTTGCCGGTGGTGGTCATGAGCGCGGAGGCGATGGGGGCGTCCAGCACGTCGGCGGGGCCGACAGCGGCGGAGAGCGGCAGCCCGCCGCCCAGCGCCTTGCCGAGGGTGACGACGTCCGGGACGATCCCGTCATACGAGAAGGCGTGCGTGCGCCCGGTGCGGCCGAGTCCGACCTTCACCTCGTCGACGATCAGCCGCGCGTCGTGCGCGTCGCACAGCCGCCGGAGCCCGGCGAGAAAGCCGTCCGGCGGGACGATCACCCCGCCGTCGGACTGCACGGGCTCCACGATGATCGCGGCGGTCGTGCCGCGCACCAGCTCGGCCTCCACGCGCGCCAGCACGTCGTCGACGACCGTCGCGGCGTCGCCGGTGTGCGGCCGGTAGACGTCGGGATAGGGCAGCAGCACGACATCAGGGTCGGCCGGCACACCGCACGCCACGTGCACGCCCGAGACCCGCTGCGCCGTCCCGATCCCGCCGTGATACCCGTTCTCGAAGGCGATGATGCCCGGGCGTCCGGTGGCGTGCCGGCAGCCGCGGATCGCCACGTCGTTGGCATCCGTCCCGGCGTGCCCGAGGTAGACCCGACGCTCATCGTCGGGCACCCTCCCCGGCACCAGCGCGAGGAGCTCCTCGGCGAGCGCGACCGCCTCGGGGTGGGTGGCCGACAGGATCGAGGCGCCGGGCGCGTCGACCATGGCGCACGCGACGGCCGCGGCGATGGTCGGCTCGCCGTGCCCGAAGCCGGATGCCGTCCAGCTGGCGCTCAGATCGATCAGTTCGCGACCGTCCTCCTCGACGAGGGTGTGGCCGCTGCCCGACACGACGGCCAGCGGGAAGAACCGCAGCTTCTCGACGCCTGCGATGACCCGCGCGTCGCGGGCGAGCAGCCCGGCATCCGCAGTGCCGGTCGTCATGCGTCGGCTCCCACCGGGCCGGCGAGGTCGTTGCGGTGGTGCTCGATGCCGAGCACCCGTTCGGCGGCGGCGAGGTAGCCGGCCATCAACGCCCGCGCGACCGTGCCGACGGCGGCGTCATCCGGCAGGAACCGGGGGTGGTGCAGCGCGGGCTGCGGGTCCTCACCCGGTGTCCGCACCCCGACGAAGAGCATGAGCGAGGGCACCGCGTCGCAGTAGTAGGAGAAGTCGTCGGCTCCGAGCGAGCGCATCGGCTGGGCGCCGTCTACGCCCAGCCGGGTGAGCCAGTCGTCGGCACCGGCGGCGAGCGCGACGTCGTTGATCAGGGCGGGCTCCCCCTCGATGCGACGCACGGTCGCCACGGCGCCGTACGCCTCGGCCGTCCGGCCCGCCATGTCCTGCACAGCCGCGAACAGGGTGGCGCGGTCGGCGGGGTCGGTGGTGCGCATGGTGGCGAAGATCCGCGCCTCGGCGGGCAGCACGTTCGCGGCGCCCTCCCCCGCGGTCAGCGTGCCGATGCTGATGATCGCCGGGCGGAGCGGGCTCACCGAGCGGCGGACGACCTCGGGGATGCCGAGCGCGATCTGCGCGATGGCCGCGACGGTGTCGTTGGCCTCGTGCGGGTACGCGGCGTGTCCGCCGCGTCCGCGCACGCGGATCTCGATCTCGTCGGCGGCGGCGTTGATGAACCCGCCGCCGGACGCCACCGCACCGTCGGGGACGCCCGGGTGGACGTGCGCGCCGATGACGTGCGCGATCGCGAAGCGGTCGAGCACCCCGGCGTCGACGATGTCGAGCGCTCCCGAGGGGTAGCTCTCCTCGCGGGGCTGCAGCAGCGGGACGAGGCCGACCGGCAGCTCGAGGCCGCGCGCGGCGCGCAGCAGCGCCACCAGCGCGGCCTGATGCACGTCGTGCCCGCACGCGTGCATCGCGCCGTTGTCGGCGGCGAACGCCGCTCCGGTGAGCTCGGTGACCGGAAGGGCGTCGAGCTCGGCGCGCACCGCGATGGCGGCGCCGACGGCGGGACCGATGCGGCCGACGGCCCCGGCATCCGCCACCGGCTCGAAGGCGACGACGTCGCCCAGTTCGGCGATCAGCCGATCCGTGGCGGGCCGCTCGTGCCCCGACACGCAAGGGGCCGCGTGCAGCTCCTCGCGCAGGCGCGCGGCGGCGGGGAGCTCGTGTTCCAGCGCCGCATCCCAGGCCGTGGCGAGTCTGGTGAGGCGGGTGATGGTGGGGCTCACGCGCTCTCCTCGTCGAGCCGGTAGGCGCGGCGCGCGTTGCGCCAGGCGATGAGCTCGGTGACGCGGGACCGCTCCGAGGCCGGCCAGCCGTCGCGCTCGGCGAACACGTCGAGCGCCCGCTGCAATCCACGGCGGAACAGCAGGGCTCCGAGGTGGTACAGCTCGGCGGCGCCGAACGCGTCGGAGGAGAACAGGATCTTGTGGAACGGCGCGAGCTCCAGCGTCTCGGCGATGATCTCGTCGGAGCGCGAACCGGTGTAGTTGATCGCGAGCCCGACGTCGAAGTACACGTGCGGGAACACCTGTGCCAGGTAGCCGGCTTCACGGTGGAACGGGTAGCAGTGCAGCAGCATCACCCGGGCGCCGGACTCCCGCGTGAGCCGCAGGAACTCGGTCAGCAGCAGCGGGCTGCAGCGGTGCAGATCGACGTCGGCGTCGCCGTAGCCGATGTGGAACTGGATGGCGCAGGCGCGGTCGACGGCAGCCCAGAGCAGGTGGCGGATGATCACCGGGGCGTCCAGGCGCACCGGGTCGCCCTGGGCGATCCGGTCGAGCCAGTTCGCGACGGCGTCGTCGACCTCACGAGCGGAGGGGCGTTCCGCGGCGAAGTCGAGTCCGATCCGGTAGGCGGCGATCGACTTCACACCGACCGCGCCACGCAGGCGCTCTTCGAGGAGGCCGTCGTACGCCGCGCGGAAGCCGGCCGCGTCGCATCCGCCGATCACGAGCTCCTCGGCCAGCCGCTCGAGGCGCACCACTTCGAAGGCGCGCGCGTCTGCGGCATCCGCCATCTCGTCGGGATCGAGGATCTCGTCGCCGCGGTACCCTGTTTCGATGAAGTAGTCGCTGATGCCGGTGGCGCGCAGCAGCCGCCGGCTCGCCTCGGCCCCGCCGAGCTCGCTGCGGCGGCGCAGGTACTCCTCCGGCGTGGCGAACGGCTCCAGCCCGAGCACCGGGGCGCAGTGGCGCCGGATCGCGAAACCGACCTGGGAGTCGAAGTGCGTGGTGCCGTCCGGCGCGTCCCAGTCCGACTCCGTGATGAGCGATTCGAAGGCGGCGCGATCGAGATCCGCCGTCGTCACGCCGTGGCAGTGGTGGTCGAGCAGCGGCACGTCGGATGCCGTCATGAACGACTCAGTAGACACGGGCGTACACCTCGCACTGCTCGGCGAGCGAGCGGGCCTGCACCGAGGCGAACTCGTCGCGCTTGATGGCCTCGTACGTGGCGAGGAACGCGGGCGAGAACCAGCCGGACACGACCTCGTCGCTCTTGAGGACACTGAGCGCCTCCTCGAGGTTGCGCGGCAGTTTCGGCAGGTGGGCGTGGCGGTCCTCGAGGTCGAGCTCTCCCTCGACGATCTCGGGGGTCTCGAGCCCTTCGCGCAGTCCCTGCATTCCGGCGCGGAGGATGAGGCCGAGCAGGATCCACGGGTTGGCGCCGATGTCGCCGCCGCGGAACTCGAAGTGCAGCTGGCGGCTGGGGTCGCGCCCGTCGATCTCGTTGGTCGGGCAGATGCGCAGCAAGGCCTCGCGATTCTGCAGGCCGAGGAAGGCGCGCGCGGTCGACCAGTTGTGCGGGGCGAGGCGCAGGTAGCTCGTCGCGAGCGGAGCGAACAGGGCCGCCATCGCCGGGCCGTGCCTGATGATGCCGGCGGCGAAGCTGCCGGCGAGCTCGGACAGGCGGCCGGGACGCGACGGGTCGAACACGAGGGTGTTGCCGTCGGCGTCGTCCAGGCCGAAGTGCACGTGCACGCCGTTGCCGGTCTCGCCGGGGGCGACCACCGGGGCGAAGGTGGCCTCTCGGCCGTGCGCGTCGAAGATGTCGTAGACGATGTCGCGCACCATGACCGCGCGGTCGGCGGCCGTCACCGGGTCGGAGGGCGCCACGGTGATCTCGTACTGGTGGCGGCCGTACTCGGGCAGCCAGGTCTCGGGCTCGAGCCCAGCCCGGTTCAGCACCGTCATCAGGCGCGAGCCGATGGGCTCGGCGCGGCGGAACGCCTGCAGCGAGAACGGGTGGTGGTCGCCGGTGGCGGCGCGGTCCACGAACTCGTGCTCGAAGGAGCAGCGGGTGGTGAGGCCGAACTCGGTGCGCAGCTGCTCGACGGCATCCCGCAGGAAGGTGCGCGGGCAGCTTTCCCACGGCGAGCCGTCGGTGTTGACGAGGTCGGCGAACACGATGTTCAGCGGCGGGCGGCCGGGGATGCCGTCGATGCGGGCGAGGGAGGAGAGGTCGGGCTTCAGCCGCAGGTCGCCGGTGGAGCCGTACGGGATGTCGTCGACGATGTGCCCGAGCGAGCCGATGCCGAGGTTGGCGGGCACCCAGCCGAGCGAGGTGCGCTCGTCGAAGTCGGCGAGGCGCATCGAGCGCCCCTTGGTGCGGGCGGCGATGTCGGTGGTGGCGACGAAGATCAGCTCGTCCACGTCGTTCGCGGGCTGTTGCGGGTTCGGCATGTCTTCCGTTCCGGTGCTGGTGTGGGCGAGGAGTTGGGTTGCCTGTTCGATGATGCTCATGTCAGTCCAGGTCCTCCGTGCTGAGGCGGGATCCGATGCGCTCGGCGAGGGCCGGCTTGACGAGCACGATCACCAGGCCGATGAGGCACCAGGCGCCGGCGATCCACGGGAAGTAGGTGTACGGCGGCTGCTGCCCGGCGATCTGGATGAAGTACACGTAGCCGAGGAAGGCCAGCCCGAGGACCGGGATGATGGCCTCCCACTTCGGGATGGTGGAGCCGCGCTTGAAGGTGTGCCGGATGACGCCGACCGAGGTCATGCCGTACGCGACGACCATGCACAGCGTGGCGATGGTGGCGAACCAGTAGTACACGTCAACCGAGGTGGCGCCGAACAGGCCGAACGCGACGGCGAGGACCACCGTGAAGATCACGACGAACACGGTGCTGTGCACCGGGACGCCCGTCTTCGGGCTGGTGGCGGCGAAGGTCTTCGGGCCGAAACCGTCGCGCGCGAGCGCGAACAGCAGCCGGGACGAGGCCGCGGTGGAGCTCAGCAGCGACGCGAACGCGACGAGGAAGGCGAAGACCGCGATGAGCACGGCGAACCACTGGCCGATGTAGGTGGACGCGAGCGTGGTGAGCGTGGACGATGCGCCGGCGAAGGCGGCGATGCCGGCCTCGTCGGTGCCGAAGCCGATCGTCTGCGCGAACATCACGAGCACGTAGATGAGGCCGGCGAGGATCACTGCCAGCAGCAGGGCGATCGGGACGACCCGCTTGGGGTTGCGGGTCTCCTCGCCGAGCGACGTGCCGGACTCGAATCCCGCCCAGGACAGGAAGCCGAAGACGGCTGCGGTCATGACCGCGCTGATCGGCGCGTCGCCGGGGAGCAGCACCGACAGGTCGACGCCGGTGGAGACCGGTGCGTCGCCGGTCGCGACCCGGACGATGATGACGACGGCGAGCACCACCATGGCAGCGATGCCGAGGAAGCCGATCCCGAGCAGGGTGCGAGCCGTGACGGTCGACTCGCGCACGTTGAGCAGGAGTGTGAAGACGGCGACGACGACAGGCACGACGACCCAGCTCCAGGCGGGGAGCGTGACGCCGAGCTCGGCCATCATCGCCTCGAAGAACACCGCGCAGGCGCCCGCGATGCACACGGCGAAGAACAGGTAGGTGCCGAGGAGCGCGAAACCACCGCAGAACCCGGCGCGCGGGCCGAGGGTGGAGCCGGCGAGCGCGTACACCGACCCCGCGTGGGTGATGTAGCGGGTGAGGCGGATGAAGGCGTAGGCGACGAGCATCGTCCCGATGAAGGAGACGATGAACGTGAACGGGACCGAGGAGCCGACCAGGCCCGCCACGCCGATGCCGTTGAGGGACATCGCCATGACCGGACCCATGAAGCCGACGGAGATCGCGACTACCTCCCAGAGCCGGAGGGTCTTGCGCGGTGCGGCGTCGGCACCGCGCGCGAGATCGTGCGGGGGGTGGGTCGTTGACGTCATCGTCGGGGAAACCTTTCGTGTCGCGTCCGCTTCGACGCGTGGGGATCAGTGAACCAAACCGTTTGCGGGTAGATGGTTTTGGCTTGGCTGAAACAGATATTACACATGCGGGTTGCGGATGCCAAGGGGCGTGTGGGCTGGGTTGGTGCTCGGCGCTCGGGGTTGCGACTCGGCACGGCGGTCACGGGGATCGTCGGGCAGTGCCGCCAGCGTCGGTCGCGTCCTGACTGCGCACAGCTGCCCCCTCAGGCCGGGGTCGCCCTCGACCGGTCTCGTGTCGCGCGTCACCCCGGATAGCTGCGTTCGTCGCTCCGGGGTCTGGCCGAAAAAGCGCTCAGGCGACCATCGGATGGAATCGTTGCGGTGGTGGGTGGATTCCCGCCCACGCGTACCCGAGCACGGCGCGCCGTCGCAGGACGTAGTGTTCGCCGCTGGGATGGTGCAGGACGAAGTCGTCTTTGCCGTCGCGGGTGATGCGCCACCCGTTGTGATGCAGGCTCATGTGGTGGAATCGGCAGAGCAGGATCCCGCGATCGATGTCGGTGCGGCCGCCGTCGGCGCTCCACTCGTCGATATGGTGCGCTTCGCAGTACGAGGCGGGGCGATCGCAGCCGCGCCACATGCATCCGCCGTCTCGCAGTGCGAGCGCGATGCGCTGTTTGGGTGTGAACAGGCGATGCTCCCGCCCCACGTCCAGCGGATTCCCGAACGAGTCGACGGTGACCGACACGGCACCGGTTTCGCACATGCGTTGCGCGACGAAACCGGCCGGAACCGCGACGAGGCCGTCCTCGGTGTGGGCGACCGGCGCCGGGGTGCCGTCGGCGCCGACCACCTGCACCAGGCGCACCCCCGCCTGCCGTGTGCCGAACACGCTCTCCGCGTCGGCCAGCACGCCCGCGCGGAGGATGTCGAGGAACAGGTCGTAGGCGAGCTGGTCGTTCGTGCGCGGGTCGTCGATCAGCGCGTCCGCGCGCGCCTTCTCCTCCGAGTCGACGAACCGGGGACCGCCCCGCCGCGGTCGCAGCGCCGCATCGAACACCGCCGCGAAGAACGCGTCGCCCTCGTCGTCGAACACGATCTTCGCGTGACGCGCACCGTCGGCGTCCCGCCAGGTGCGGAACATCCGCTTCTCGAGCCGCGCCAGGAACCGCTCCTGCGCCCCCTCCGGGTCGAGCAGGTCGCGGATCGTTCGCGCCGCCGACGCGAGCTCCTCGACCGTGCGCTCCGCCGCCTCGGCAATCAGCTGCACAGCCGCCTGCGACCACGCCTCACGCCTCGCCCGATCGATCGCGGCACGCTCCTCGAGACAGATGTCATCGGGCAGGCCGCGCGCAGCGGGCGGTCACCGAGCCCGCGACGGATCGCGTCGTACTGCGCCGTCGTCAACGTCCCCGCCGCGAGCGCGGCATTCAACGGCGCATGCCAGACCACCGGCACCTCCGGCCGACCATTCGCGCCTGCTCCAGCATCCGCCCCTGCCCCGGCATCCGCCCCGCCTTCGGCTCCCGCCCCGGCATCCGCACCCGACCCAGCATCCGACCCAGCGCCCGCGTCGCCCGCATCGCGCTGGCCGTCCAGCAGCGCCTGACCGACCCGCACATCGCGCGACGCCTCGCCCTTGGTCGATCCGGTCACCTCCTGCACGAAACTCGCCGGCGAACGGTGCCCCTGCGACTGCGCGAGCCCGGAATGCCCCGTCTGCCGGGTCGAGCGATCGGCGACGACACCCGCCGCCACCACCCGGATCTGGTCCGCGAGACGCGACACCTCGGACGCCTGACGCAGCACCGCGACGACATCCGCATCCGACATCCCCACCATCACAGCCGTCGCTTCCACCAGCGACGCGCCCTCGCCGAGCCGCTCCCCCAGCGTGGGAATCAGCGACGCGACGTCGGTGAAAACTGCCATAGTTCATGATCGCGCTGGCCACCGACATTGGCAGGCCTGTTCGCCCCTTCTGAGAGCGCCGTAGGTAACAGATGAGTAACGGTTCCCCCGCTCGCCATCGCCGACCAGAATGGAGCCATCATGCGTAGCGCATTCACGGGCCTCAGCGCCTTTCCTCTTACTCCGCTGCACGACGACCGCGTCGACGAAGCGGCGTTCATCGGTCTCGTCGAGCGCCTGGCGGCCGCCGGAGTGGACTCGATCACGGCGCTCGGCTCGACGGGCTCGTACGCCTACCTCACCCGCGAGGAGCGCCGCCGCGTCGCGCAGCTTGCCGTCGAGCACGCCGACAACACCCCCGTGTTCGTCGGTGTGGGCGCCCTGCGGACCTCGGCGGTGCTGTCGCACGTCGATGACGCGGAGGAGGCCGGAGCTGCCGGCATCCTGCTCGCACCGATGACGTACCAGCCGCTCACGCACGACGACGTATTCGAGCTGTATCGCACCGTTTCGGAGCACACCCGGCTGCCGATCATCGTCTACGACAATCCCGGCACGACGCACTTCTCGTTCAGCGTCGACCTCTACGCGCGGATCGCCGAACTGCCCGGGATCGCGTCGATCAAGATCCCCGGCGTGCCCACCGATCCCGACGAGGCGCGCCGGCACGTGGATGGCATCCGCGCGGCGCTTCCGGACGGGGTCACCATCGGCGTGTCCGGGGACGCGTTCGCCGCGGCGGGATTGAACGCCGGGTGCGACGCCTGGTACTCCGTGATCGGCGGGACGCTGCCCTCCCCCGCCTTGACGATCACGCGCGCGGCTCAGCAGGGTCGCAGCGAGGATGCCATCGCGGAGTCGCAACGTCTCGAGCCGCTGTGGGGCCTGTTCGCGGAGTTCGGCGGCAGCCTGCGGGTGACGGCGGCGATCGCCGAGCGGCTCGGCCTCGTGCCCGATCGGTGCCTGCCATTGCCGATCCAGGGGCTCACCGAGGCGCAGCGGGCGCGGGTCGCGGATGTGGTGGAAGAGCTCGCGCTTGCGTGACGGCGGCGGTCGGGCGGCCGCGCGCGGATCGACTGGCGCGGACGCGCGGGCACCGGGGTGGGCGCTCGCGCGGTACGTGTTCGCGGCGACGCTGGTGCGCTCGGCCGACGGCGGCGCAGTGGTCGCGATCGTGCTGCTGGCGCACGCGTCCGGCCTTCCGGGGTGGGTGTCGGGGTTGCTCGGCGCGTCGATCACCGCCCCGCACGTGCTCGGCCCGTTCATCGCACGACGACTCGACACCGCGCAGGACGGTCGAAAGGTCATCGCCGTGTCGGCCGTCGCCCACGGCATCCTTCTCGGCATGGCCGGGATGCTGCTGCCGGCGACCCACGCGGTGATTCCGGCGCTGCTGCTTATCGTGTCGGGACTTTTCGGCCCGATGCTCACTGGTGGGGTGAGCAGCCGCCTGCCGTCGATCGCCGGGCCGTCCGTGAAGAGCCAGCGGCGCGCCCAGAGCTGGGACGTGGCCAGTTACGGGATCAGCGGCACGCTCGGCCCGGCGGCGGTGGCGTGGATCTCGGCGACGATCGGGCCGCTGGAGGCGACGCTTGCCCTCGCGGCCGCCGCCGTGCTCGGCGCCGGTGCCGTGCTCGCGCTGCCGCATCAGGGTCCGCCACCCGACCCGAAGGCGGTGCCGTCACCTGCACGCACCCTCATGACCATCTGGCGGTCGGGGCCGCTGCGCCGCACCCTCGGTCTCACCGTGGTGGTCGCCTTCTCTGTGGCCGCTCTCCCGATCTACGCCGTGGCGATCGCGCCGGGTCTCGGCAGCGCCGCACTCGCCGGGACGCTGGTCGCCGGCTACGGCGTCGGGAACCTGATCGGATCGGCCGCGCTCATGGTGCGCCCGCTGCACGGTGAAGCCGACCGCCTCACCACCGTCCTGGCGGCGGTGGTCGCCGCTGCCCTCGTCCTGGTCGTGCTGGTGCCGGGTGTGGCCCCGGCCCTCGCCGCATTCACAGTCGCCGGCGTCGCGAACGCCCTGTTCTTCGCCGCAACCCTCGCCGCCCGAAGCGAGTACGCACCCGTAGAGGCCCGCGGGCAGGTGTTCATCTGGGTGGGTGCGCTGAAGATCGCCGCCGGTTCGGCCGGAACTGCGGTGGCCGGGATGCTGATCGGCGGCGTTCCATGGATCGCGATCGTCGGGGTCGCCGCTCTGACCGCCGCCGCCGCACTCGTGTGCGCGGTCGAGCGGGGGCGGCGGGCGGGTTGAGGTCGGCGGTCACTCCCCTTCGGTCTGCTCCGGAACGTCTTGTTCGGCGGGCACGTCGGCCTCTCGCTTCCTCCTGCTCGAGAACAGCGATGCCGCCTTCTCCCTCGCGCCGTCGGCGAGGCCCGCGATCGCACCCCCGGCGTTCTTGACTGCGGTCACCGCTCGCGCCTCATCCGGGATGCCGTCGCCGTCGAGGTCGACCGAGCGGAAGGCGTCCGCAGTCTTGCCCGCTGTGTCTGCCACCGCGCTCCCCGCACGTTTCGCGGCGGTGAGCGCCCGCGCCTCATCCGGGATGCCGTCACCGTCGAGGTCGATGGGGCGGAAGACGTCCGCGATGTCGCTGACCTTACCCCAGACGTTCTCGCCGAAATCCTTGACGTTGCTCGCTGCAGCCTCCAGCGCCGCTGCCGCCCGGGACGGCTCGACGTCCCCACGCGGCGCCTTCTCGTAATCGAGGAGCCATTCCGGGAAGCTGGTCGGCGTCTCGGGGAAGGCCAGTCTGGCCGCTTTGACGACGTCCCGCCCGAACGTGAAGCTGCCGATCCCGCCGATCACGGCGCCGACGCCGAACGGGATGGCCTTGCCCATGGTTCCCGCGCCGAGCTTTCCGCCGACCTTGATCGATTCGCGGCCGATCGCGATCGTCAGCGGCGCAAGCGCGGACTCGGGCAGCTGTTCAGTGAGGATCTCTCCCCACCCCTTCGGCAGCGCCTTGCCGACGGCACCAGACGCTGCGCCCTTGACCTGGGTCACGGCTCCGACCCCCGTAGCGGACATAACCCACTTGGCGATCTCGCTCTGGGATTTCTGACCCAGCAGCATCCCGAGTACCAGCGGTCGCGCGCGCTCGGGGTCGTCGACCGGCACGCCGTGGAGCTCGGCGACGGCGAGCACGTAGAGCGCGCTGGTCTCGTAGAAGAACAGCAGATCTGCCACGCCGAGCCCGAGCGCGATCGGGATGCCGACGCCCGGGATGGCGGCGGATGCGCCCACTCCGCTGCTGGTGATCGTCACCGTCGCCACGTAGCGGCTGTCCAGTTCCCTGAGGAGGTCGGACGGGGTCGCGTTGGGCTTGTCGCGCCGCACGGCGCGCAGATACTCCTGGACTACCGGCCGCTGCACCGCGATGGCCTTGTAGATCTGGACCCGGAAGCCCTCGCCTTGGACGGCTTCCTTCGCCTTGTCCGCGACGAACTCCGGGATCCCCAACGTCGTCTGTTGTTCCTTCTCAGAATTGCTCGTCTCATCCCTCATTCCCTCCCCCTGCGCAGATCCGGATCCAACTCAGAACCATTTCTTCAGCAGCGTCGCGACGACGCGACGCATCCGCCTTCCGCTCTTCGCGTACGCGGTCTCCAGATCGACCACCGCGCCCTGTCGCGGGTAGAGACGCCCTTCCATCGAGACGATGGCAATAGGCTCTTCGCCTCGCATCAGCGCCCAGAAATGGCTGTGCGGTTCTCCGTAGATGCCGAGCCGGGGAGTGGTCGTCAGATCGGCGACGGCCGAAGGGAACCTCATGATCCGTTCGGCACGGAAGGGCTCCTCGCCGGAGGTGTCGACGAACTCGCTCCTGACGTCCCAGCCTCGGCGGTCGTGCGCGAACAGCGTCGTCGCCGTGGCGAGCAACCTGTAGGAAAGGCTTCGCGAGGTGGCTTTCGGTGTCCGGGCCGGAGGCACCAGACCTGCCATGCTCTCGAGTTGGAGCACCCGATGGAAGGGGTCGGCGTCCAGGAGCACATGCTCCCAGCCGGCGGCGAATCCCGGGACACCCTCGACCTGAATACTTCCGGCGCGGTTGAGGAGGATCCGCCCGGCGGAACTCGTCGCAGCGGGACTCAGTTGGGCCGGGGCGGCGACACAGAGGATGTCGTACTGCCCCCCGCCGGGGTGCATCTCGTAGATGATGAGCTCCGGATGCCGCCTCACCACCTCCGCGGCCAGCCACCATGAGCGGGCGAGCACAGCGGGAGGAACATCCCACCCCGATACGCCGTTCTCGCCGGACGCGCCACGCAGGCCCCCCTGCTGCGCAGCCGGCGTTCCGATCGTCACTTCGTGCTGCGCTCGCACCTGAGCATGAATCTCGACGAGGTCCGGTGGCCCGAAGCCCAGCCGATCATCGTGGAGCACCAGCCAGTTCGGCGAGGTGGACGCCTTGTACTCGGCCCACGTCCGCAACGGCATCGGAGGCCGGTCGTACATGGCCTTCATACCGCGTTGCTCGAAGGCTTGGCTCTCCGGCGGATAGTAGTGTGCTTCGTCGTCGCCGTCCCCGATGGCCCAGACACCGACCGGCTCGAGCCTACCCTTCACAGTCGACCGGACCCGATGAACGAGGATCAGCACCGCGCCGCTCATGCGCGGTACCGGATGCTCACGGGGTACCCGTCTCGTCGATGACCTCGAACGCGGGAAGCTCCGCGATGAGACGCTGGGTCTCGAGGCTGACCGTGACGAGCGAGCGGATGAGATCGACGACGTAGCGTGGGTTGTCCTGCTCGTGCAGCCATGCGTTCGGATCGTTGACGATGCCGGATACCTTGTCGACGGTGATCTTGTAGCGGTCGATCACCCATTCCAGTGGGCTACGTCCCCCGACCTTGTACTCACTCTCCGCCTCGGGGATGCCGGTGATCGTGAGGTGGGAGTTGTAACGGATCGCGGTGTGGTCCTTGCGTGAGACCCAGGACAGCTTTTCGATCCGGTAGCGCTCGAACGGGTCCTCGGGCGCGGCCAGCGTTAGCTCCTCGCCCAGCGGGTACTGCGCGGCCGACTCGTAGTCGACATGCAGATCGGCGAGGGCACGGCCGATGCGCGCGTACTCGGGGAAACCCTTCACCTGCGGGATACGTGGGAGCATCTTCTGCAGGTCGGCAGCGTAGGTCTCCCGGTACGTCGGATGGTGCAGGAGAGCGTAGATGCCGTAGAAGATGTCATCCTTCGTAATGCCGTCGCCGTGGATCTTGCGGTATGCATCGAGGGTCGCATCGGTGATGTTGTCTACGCGGCGGAAACCGTCGACGACGACGTCGCTGTCGGATGCCACGAGCGCGTCGAGGTTGAGCGCGCCGTCAGGAGCGGACAACGGTTCCCAGGTGAAACGAGGGAATACCTGGGAATCACCATTGACATGGAGGTCCGGAAGCTGGTTAACCGCCAGCGGGCACCCCCCTCCCTTGGCGCTTACAGTGATCGCGATGTTGCTGTGCGCTGCACTGGGCGACATCTTGGGAGCAATGCCCCGTGCATCAATCAGTGCGGGATCGAACCAGATCGTCTGCGACACAAATGGACGATAGGCAACCGATCGCGAGGCTCCCGCGGATCGGTCGATCTGCAAGCCTCGGCGCCGACGGGCATCGAACGTTCGCGACCAGCTAATCCGGCGAGGGTCGGGCACTGCATCGGGGTTCGCAATGAGTGCATGCATTGCGTCCGCCATGATTTCAACATTGCGAGCGACCGATCGGCTGTCAAAACCGTAGAGCCACGCGTCGCGGGCGGTGTTGACTCCCATAGCAAAGCTACGAAAAATCGCGCTCGTATCCGCCCTGCCTTTCGACTTCTTATCGCCGATTGCACGCCAAGACCCGAAGCGCTCGTCGCGCTGATTGATCCAGTCGCCGGCATCATTCGGAGCGAGGATTTTGAAGCGCGTTCCTGTGATCGATCCTTCAGCGGCAAGCCGATCAATCTTCTCTTCACGGCTGAGATAGTCGCCGATATCGTGGTAATAAACGCGGGCGCGGCTCACATGAACCGCCCGTTTCACCAGGATGGTAATGGCGACCCCAGTTTGAGATCCTTCGCCGAAGATCTTGCCTCCCTCGGCCCGCCAGTTCTTCAGCCGCTGGTTGCCGCGCAAGTTGTACACGATGATATCGGAGAACTCGTGATCCCACGATTTGCGAACGCCGTCGGCAGTGCCCCCATCAATGAACCCACTGTTGGATACGAATGCGATCACGCCCCCTTCCGGGCGCAACCTGTCACTCGCCCAACGGATGGCGCGGTAATAAGAGTCGTACATATCGGCTTTGCGCGTTGCCGTGGATCGCTTCGCATAGGTCTCAGCGATCCGCGCATCCGTCAATGCATACTTTGCGTTCTGAGCTCCATCGTTCGCGCTTGACTGTCCTGCCCGGTATGGCGGGTTCATCACGATCACGTCGATGAGTGCGTTGCGCTGCTTCGCAAGTCGCGCAGTGTTCTCCGGAAACACTCCTCCAGCCAACTGACCGTCACGTTCATCCATGGCGAAGGTGTCAGTCAAGCTAATCCCTGCGAACCCGCCCCCCGTAGGTTCAATACCATTCTCTGTACAGAGCTCGCGATACACGCTCTCGATGTTCACGGCGGCGATGTAATAGCTCAGTAGCACGATCTCGTTCGCGAACAGCTCCTGCGTGTACTTCCTCGTGAGATCTTCGGGCTTGACCAGCCCGGTCTGCATCAGGCGGGTCAGAAAAGTTCCGGTGCCGACGAACGGCTCAAGGATGTTCACCCCCTCGTCGCTCAAGCGCTTACCGAAGTGCTGGTGAAGAGCGACATCCGCCGAGCGCAAGATGTAGTCGACGACCTCGACGGGCGTGAAGACGATGCCCATGCGATCCGCGAGCAACGGGAACGCCTTCGTGAAGAACTTGTCGTAGAGCGTGACGAGCATCTGCTGCTTCGCCCGTACGGAATCGAGGCCGCGGATCCGGTCCGTGACACGCCCGTAGAACGCGTCGAGCGGCTCGCGCTCCCGCGCGAAGGCCGCGTTCTCGTGGAAGGTCCCGAGTACCTGCTCCATGGCGAGCGACACGGGGTTGTCCTGCGTGAACGACCCCTCCGGGAACATCGCCTCGAATACCGGCTTGGTGATGAGGTGCTGCGCGAGCAACTCGATCGCCTCGGCCTCCGAGACATCTGGGTTCACGGTTGCGCGCAACGCCTTGACGAACTCATCGAACGGCGCGCGGTCGGCACCGTCGGCATTGACGTGTGCCGTGATCAGCGCGATGAATCGCTGGGCGATCAGGGCGATGTCGCCGGCCCAGTCGTCCCAGTACATGCGGTCGCCGACCTTGGCGACGAGCTTCGCGTAGACCGAGTCCTTCCAGACCTCGGCGCTCGATGTCAGCCCGGGGAGGGTCGGCGCGAGGTGAGACGGCCCGGCACCCCTTCCGCGGTCCGGCTGCTCCGCGGGCTCGCTCGGCGCGTCGAACGGGGAGCCCTGGCGCGGCTTCGACGACGTGAGATTGAGGCGCTCGATGAGTACCTGCTCCGGCAGCTTCCCGGTGTAGGCGGCCTGGTTGATCGCGGTGTCGAGCCGCTCGTCGTGCGCGCGCAGCGCCTGAAGCACCTGCCAGACGACCTTGTAGCGCTCGTTGTCGTTCAGCGCCTCTTCCGGCGGCACTCCGGCCGGAATCGCGATCGGCAGCACGATGTAGCCGAGCATCTTCTCCGGCGCGCGCCGCATCACGCGACCAACCGCCTGCACGACGTCCACCTGGCTCTTGCGCGGGCTGAGGAACAGGACCGCGTCGAGGCTCGGCACGTCGACGCCCTCGCTCAGGCAGCGCGCATTGGTGAGCACCCGGGCGACAGGACGCCCGTATTGGTCCTGCTCGGGGGCGGCCTTGAGCCAATCCAGCAGCTCACTGCGCTGGGTAGCGTTCATGGTGCCGTCGACGTGCTTGGCCTGAACAGTCAGATCATCCGTCGAGTCGTCGTTCTCGATGTTCGACAGGTGTCCTTCGACGAGCGCTTGGAAGTCGCTGGCCACGCCGATGGACGTCTTGATGTCCTTCGCGAATGCGACGGCCCGCCGCATCGGCGCAGTATCCGCACCGAAGCCCTCGGCGATCGCACCGGCGTTTCTCTTGGCCAGCGCGTTCCAGCATCCGATGAGCTTCGCCACGTCGGTCACCGCGAGCTCACGGCCCTCGTGCGCCAACTCCTGCTGCAGAGTCTCGACGATCTCGTCTTCACTGATTCCGAGTACGACGACCTTGTAATCGGTGAGCAGACCCTTCCGCACGGCCTCGTCGAAGCCGATGCGGTACAGCACCGGCCCGAACACTTCCTCGTCATCCATCGAGACGAGTTCGGCCGACTTTTGGGAGGCCGCGTTCTTCACTTCCGGTGCGAAGATGCGCGGGGTGGCGGTCATGTACACACGCGCGGACGCAGGGATGATCGCGTTGTCGTGCACCTTGACGAAGTGCGATTCGTCCTCATTGACGAGCGTCACCCCGGTCGTGCGGTGGGCCTCGTCACAGATGACGAGGTCGAAGGTGTCCCTGCGCAGACGTTGCGCCTCCGCGACGGCTTCTATCGACTGGTAGGTCGAGAAGACGACGGTGAGCCCCTCGTGCTCCTCTTCGACATCGCCAAGGAGGTTGGCTAGGGTTCGGCCGTCAGTAGTTGCGGGCGCTCCGAGGTCCTCCATCCGGACGCTGGTGAGGTCGTCGTTCTTGCGACGGCCGATGTTCGAGTCGGACCCTACGGCGAACGCTCGGAAACCCATTTCGGGATCGCGCTCCCGCGACCACTCGTCGAGCGACTGCTGCAGCAGTGCCAGCGAGGGCACCATGAAGAGGACCGTGGCGGCACCACCGGCGACCTCGTTGGTCCATCGCTCTGCGAGCTTGAGCGCGGTGAAGGTCTTGCCGGTGCCGCAGGCCATGATGAGCTTGCCTCGGTCCTGACCGCGGCCGGGTCTGAGTCCGTCCAGCACCGCTTGCACAGCTTCGTGCTGGTGGGCCCGCAGCGTCTTGACTGGGTGTACTTCGGGGGCGACCTCGGGCTTTAGTAGTTCGTACGTCGACCAATCGACGGAACTGTGACGAAGCTCGGCGAGCGACACTCTTTGCACTGGCTTCGTGCGGTTCTTCAGCGCCTCCTCGGCGTTGGCTGACCACGGCGCACTCGTGGTGTCGATGACAAGACCCTCGGTGAACGGGTCCTTGCCCATTGCTTCGAAGAACGAGTCAAGATCGCCCTTCTGCATGCGGTGGTTCTCGGCGAAGAACTTGACCTGCACGGCGAGCAATCCGCCACCTTGGATCTCCGCCACGAGGTCGATACCGGTGTCGGGGCGGCCGTTGCGCCCCGGCCAGTCCTTCCACAGCCACACCTCACCCAGGCGCTGTGATCGCAACGAGTCGAGTTTTAGGTAGTGACGTGCGAGCTGCTCGAGGTAGTTGCCGGCCATTCGCTTGCTGTCGGCGAGGTCGCGGAACTCCGCAAGCAATCCATCGAGCGTGGTCTCGTATAGGCGCTCGTCAGCCATCGACGTCCTCCCCCGCGGCGTGCCTTCCCCGGGATTGGTACTAGTACCCGGGTTTGTTAACCCTGGCACAAGTTACGGACATTGCAGACGCTTGACGGGTGCCACGCGTCCCCTCCCCAGCCGCCGCTCATATCGGCGCGCGAATTCGCTGGGCGCGGGAGTCGGCGACCATGACTCAAGACGAGCTCGCAGTGGCCGCGGGCATCGATTCCTCGAACGTCCGCGCTTACGAATCAGGCCGAGCGATGCCCAGCATCCACACCCTGCTGCGCATCGCCCAGGCGCTTCGGACGCCCGTGTCGCAGTTCCTCGACGAGCTCGCACTCGACATGTTCCCGACGAACCAGGCTGACGCACGGCGTCGGGCCGGCTGATCGCTCATGTCGGCCCTTCGACAGGCTCAGGGACCCAGCCACGACCCCGCCCCGTCACGATTCGTCATCTCCGGGGCGGGAATTCGCGGCCACTCCTAACGTTGACTCCCATGGCGTGCACCGTGCGCGCGAACGACTTGGAGTACACGTGAGCAGCAACACTCGCGCCCAGAAGGCGCCCGACACCCGAGGACCGGTCCGCAAGCTGGTGACCTCCTTCGGGTTCCAGATCATCGCAGCCCTCGTCCTCGGCATCGCCGCGGGCCTCGTCGCCCGCAACCTCGGAGCGACCGCCGAGAACCCGACCGGCCTGTCCGCCACCCTCGACACGATCGGCAGCTCGTACGTCACGTTGCTGCGCGCGGCGGTCGTCCCGCTGATCTTCACCGCCATCGTGGCGAGCATCTCCAACCTGCGCCGCGTGCAGAACGCCGCACGCCTCGCCGGACAGACGCTCGTCTGGTTCGCCATCACCGCGTTCATCGCCGTGACCATCGGCATCGTGCTCGGCCTCGTCATCCGGCCCGGCGCCCGCGCCGGCGACGGCTTGGAGCCCGGCGACCCCTACACGGTCGGCACCTGGTGGAACTTCCTGCTCGGCCTCATCCCGCAGAACTTCCTCGGCCTCACGGTGAACACCTCGTTCGACCCCGAGGCGCAGGCCGCCACCTCGAGCGTCGGATTCAACATCCTGCAGGTCATCGTCGTCGCGACCGTCATCGGCATCGCTGCGCTGAAGGCCGGCAAGAAGGCCGAGCCCTTCCTCGTCTTCACCGAGTCGCTGCTGAAGGTCATCCAGCGCGTGCTGTGGTGGATCATCCGCATCGCCCCGATCGGCACGTTCGGCCTGATCGGCGCCGCCGTCGTCGAGTACGGCTGGGACAAGCTCACCTCGCTCGCCTGGTTCGCGGGCGCCATCTACATCGGCCTCGCCCTGGTGATCTTCGTGGTCTACCCGATCCTGGTGAAGACCCACGGCCTGTCGATCCGGCAGTACTTCTCCGGCGTCTGGCCGGCCGTGCAGCTGGCCTTCGTCAGCCGCTCCTCGATCGGCACCCTGCCCCTGACCGAGCGCGTCACCGAGCGCAACCTCGGTGTGCCCCGCGCCTACGCCTCGTTCGCCGTGCCGTTCGGCGCGACCACCAAGATGGACGGCTGCGCCGCCATCTACCCGGCGATCGCCGCGATCTTCGTCGCGCAGTTCTTCGGCATCGAGCTGAACATCGTCCAGTACCTGCTGATCGTGATCGTCTCGGTGGTGGGCTCGGCCGCCACCGCGGGCACCACCGGCGCGACCGTGATGCTCACGCTCACGCTGTCGACGCTCGGCCTGCCGCTCGAGGGCGTCGGCCTGCTCCTCGCCATCGACCCGATCCTCGACATGGGCCGCACCGCGGTCAACGTCGCGGGCCAGGCCCTGGTGCCGACCATCGTCGCCAAGCGCGAGGGCATCCTCGACGAGGACCTCTACAACGCACCGCGCAACGGCCTGCCGTTCGCCGACGACGCCGACGAGACGGTCACCGACTCGAACGCCGACGAGACGGATGCCGTCGCACCGGCATCCGAGTCGGAGCCCGCAGCAACCCGCTGACGCCGACTCCTCCCGCCGAGAAACCACTTCCCGCTGTCCGCGGGGAGTGGTTTCTCGCATTCACGGCCCCCCTCGCACCACGTCCGCTGCAGGATCCGGCATCCGCGGCATCGATCGATGGCGCGGATGCCGCAAACTGGCGCGCACACGGTACGAAACACGCCGGCTCACCGCTCGGCGCGCAGCGCGCCCCTCGTGTCGAGCACCAGCTCCTCGGCATCCATCGCGGTGATGAGCTCGTGCATGACCTCTTCGCTGAGGTTTCCGGCATCCCGCTCGTGCAGCAGCACCTGCCGCCGCACTGCCAGCCACCCCTTCGACAGCGCCACGAACTCCTCATACGTCGGCCGCCCGTCCGACTCGCGCGCGCCGCGCTCGGCGTTCGACTCGATCTTCACCAGCCGTTCGGCGAACGCGTCGAACGCCGCCAGCCGCTCCTCGCCGTGCCGCTGCACCCATTCCCTGCGCATGTCGCGCAGATACGCCTTGCCGACCTCCCGACTGCGCGCCCGCATCGCCTCGATCTGACGCGCGTCCTCGATCGCCTCCGCGTCGTCGACCACCCCGAGCACGCGGATCAGCCACGGCAGCGTGAGCCCCTGCAGCAGCAGCGTCCCGACGGTCACCACGAACGCGGTCACGACGATGGCGTGCCGCGCGCGCTCGTCGAGTCCCGCCAGATCGGATGCCGCCAGCGCCGTGGCCAGCGTGACCACGCCCCGCATGCCGGCCCACGAGATGACCGCGTTGTCGCGCCACGACAGCGGCGGCTCGACCAGCCTGCTGCGCAGCTGCTCCTCGGTCAGCGGGTGCGTGCCGAACCTCGCCCGCGGATGCCGGGCCGCCTGCTCCCGCCAGACATCGACCTTCCCGCTCGCCACCGCGCGCTCCCAGCGGTGCAGCCGGATGCGCTGCCACGCCTGGCCCCACGCGTTGGCCGGGTACACGAACAGCGGACGCACCAGCAGCGTGACCAGCAGCACCACGAACGCGAGCCCGATCAGCCCGCCGGCCTCGCCGGCCCCGAGGTCGGCGAGCACCCGCGGCAGCTGCAGCCCGATGTACGCGAACACGAACGCCTCGAGCAGGAAGTCCGCCGACAGCCACAGCGGCTTCTCCTGCTGGCGGGTGGTGTAGCTGGTGCGAGGTGCGTTGAACCCGACGAACAGTCCCATGGCGACCACGGCGAGCACCCCCGACCCGAGCAGGTGCTCGGCGATCGCGTACGCGCCGAACGGCGCGAGCAGCCCCACCGTGCCGTTCACCACCGGATCGTCGATGCGCATGCGCAGCCGGTGCAGTCCGACGCCGAACACCAGCCCGACGGCCGTACCGATCACCACGGCAAGCACGAACTGCCACAGTCCGTCGCCGACGCTCAGTGTCGCGCCGGCGACGATCGCCGCGAACACCCGGTACAGCGTCAGCGACGTGGCGTCGTTGATCAGGCTCTCCCCCGAAAGCACCGTCATCACCCGTCGCGGCAACCCGAGCTTGCGCCCGATGGCCGCTGCGGACACGGCATCCGGCGGGGCGACGATGGCACCCAGCAGCAGCGCCCCGGGCAGGGTGAGCGACGGCATCACCATCCAGGCGACCAGCCCGACCACCGCGGTCGTGACCACGACGAGCCCGACTCCGAGCCGGCGGATCTGCGGCATGCTGCGCTTGAAGCTCACGAACGACACGTCCAGCGCCGCCGAGTACAGCAACGGCGGCAGCACGATGTTCAGCAGCACGTGGCCGTCGATCTCGAGGTTCGGCACGAACGGCAGGAAGGATGCCGCCAGCGCGGCGACCGTGACCAGCAGTGGCGCCGGCCACCCCTTGCTGCGTGCGATCGCGGCGACCGCGACCGCTCCGACGAGGATGAAGAAGATGCCTGCGTCCATGGCTGCGAGCGTATCGGCCGCCGGTGACGCGGCCTCCTCCGCACGCGGGATGCGGCCGAGTCAGGCCCCCACCGAGCGCTGCCCGCCGACGAACGTGGCGACGACCGGGTTGACCGCCTGTTCCTGCGGCGACAGCGCGAGCGGGTCGCGCGCGAAGACGGTGAGGTCGGCGACGAACCCGACGCCGATCCTGCCGGTGTCGGATGCCGTACCCGCGGCGACCGCCGGCGCCAGGGTCATCGCGCGGTACGCCTCGGCCGCCCCGATGGCCTGATCGGGCTGCGTCGGCGCCCGCCCGTCCAGCTCCACCGGGCGGCGCAGCTGCGCGTCGGCGAGCGACACCCGCGGGTCGCCGACGCCGATCGGCCAGTCCGAGCTCAGCGCGACCTGCGCCCCGTGGTCGAGCAGGTCGCGAATGCGCCAGCCGTGCGCTACGCGCTCGGGTCCGATCCGCCGGGACCACTTGTCGCTCTGATCGGGACTGGTCAGGCGGGTGGCGTGCGTGGGCTGCAGGCCCGGCACGACCCCCAGCTCGGCGAACCGCGGCAGCAGGTCGTCGGGAATGGACTCGATGTGCTCGATGCGATGCGGCCCGGCCGCGGCGTGCCCCACCTCGGCGACCACGTCGAGCACGAACCGTACGGCGGCGTCGCCGATCGCGTGCGTCGTGGTCGGGATGCCCCGTTCGGTGAAGAACCGCACCGCCGCGCGGTACGCGCCGGTGTCGCGCCACAGTGCCGCCGCGTTCTCCCCCTGACAGTCGGGGCGCTCGAACCAGGCCGTGCCGTTGTCGGCGGTGCCGTCGAGCATGAACTTCACGCCGGCGACCTGCCAGCGCCGCCCTCCCCTGCCCTGCAGCGCGACGGCCCGCTCCCACTCCTCAGGCCCCGAATCGGCGGGCACCAGCGGTGACGCGCGCACGCGCAACGGCAGTTCGCCGTCCACCTCCAGCATGGTCAGCAGCGCCTCCGACGGTTCGTGGAAGTCGAGCGCGTGCAGTCCGGTCAGGCCGCCGGATGCCAGCAGCTCGAGTCCCTGCCGCAGATGCTGCGCCTGCGTCTCGAGCGGCGCCTGAGGCAGTCGCTCGAGCACGAGATCCATCGCCTGGAGTTCGACGACCCATCCGGTCGGGCCGTGCTCGTCGGCTATGACCGCGGAGGCGTCCGGGAACGTCTCCCGCCCGGTGAGACCCAGGTCCGCCACGGCGGCGGGACTCACGATCAGCGCGTGGGCGTCGCGTGTCATCAGCGAGATGCGCGCCCCCGGGAACCACGTGTCCAGGATCCGTCCCTCGGGTTCGCCGGGATACAGGTTCAGGTCGAAGTCGAATCCGGTGACCCAGCCGCCCGGCCCAGGACTGGCGACCGCCGGCGCGAGCAGCGCGCGCACCTCGTCGAGGCTGCGCGCCGGACCGAGGGCCACGCTGCCGCCGCGGCTCAGCGACCCCCACACCGGGTGCGCGTGCGAGTCGACCAGCCCGGGGTAGACGACCGCGTCGCCGAGATCGACCTCGAGGGCGCCCTCGGCCGTCGCCCGGACGTCTTCGGGTCTGCCGATCGCGGCGATCCGCCCCGCGGAGACGCCGAGCGCGACCGGCGAGGGGAAGGCGTCCGGCTCGCCGGGGTTGCGGGCGTTCCCGGCCAGGATGACGAGGTCGACGTTCACGTGTGATCCCTTCGCGTGCGCGGCGAACGCCTCACGGAAGGTGCGTCGTCGCAGGTCGATCATGACATATTGTCCAATCGGACAACAACTATTGGCCTGGTGGCCAAATTGCGCTACGCTCGCCGACGTGAGCACAGAGAAGAGCCCGCGTCGCAAGCGCCTCACCGCCGAGGAACGCCGATCCGAGATCGTCGCCGCCGCCGCGCGCATCGGCACCGACGAGGGCCTGGAGCGGATCACGCTGCGCCGCGTGGCCCAGGAGGTCGACGTGCGCTCCGGCCTCATCAACCACTACTTCCCCGAGGTCGAGGCGCTGGTCGCCACGGCCTTCGCGCACGCCGTCTCCGCCGAGACGCCGAGGCTGTTCTCCGACGACGTCGACGACCCGGCCGAGCGGATGGTCGCCTTCCTCGACCACACGCTGGCGCCGGAGAGCCGCGAGATCGGCCGGCTGTGGCTGAACGCGAGGAACGTCAGCCGCTACAACGCCAGCCTCCGGCACGCCGTGACCGAGCAGGAGCAGGCGAACAACGCCCGCCTGGTCCGCCTCATCGAGGACGGCGTCGCGGCCGGCGCGTTCACCTGCGACCAGCCGACCAGGACCGCGCTGCTGCTGCTCGTCCTGGTCGACGCCCTCACCGGCTACTCCAACGAGGAGACGACCGCGACGACCCCGCTCGTCGCCGAGCTCGTCTTCGCGACCGCAGAGAAGGAGCTCGGCCTCGCACCGGATTCCCTCGCCTCCCGCTCCACCCAGCTGCCGGCGGTCATGGCCGCCGCACCCGCCTGACCCCACCCGCTCCGACCGACCCACCCCGCGGCACCGCAGCCGCTCTCGGAACGTACTCGACGGAGAGACATGACCGACACCTCGACGACCCGCACCCTGGCGATCCGCCGCGCCGGGCCCGGCCGCGCCTGGGCGTCCGGAGCGCTGTTCGCCGCCCGCCGTCTGCTGGGCCTCGCCGGCACGATGCTGCTCGCCAGCTTCGTCGTGTTCGGTGCCCTGTACATCGCTCCCGGCTCGCCGATCTCGTTCCTCACCCAGGGGCGCTCCGTCACCCCCGAGGCGATCGCGCAACTCGAACGGCAGTACCACCTCGACGAGCCGTTCCTGGTGCAGTACGCCCGCTGGCTGGGCGGCGTGCTCACCGGCGACTTCGGCCGCTCCATCATCTTCAACGACCCGGTGTCCAACCTCATCGGCCAGCGCACCAGCAGCACCGTCCTGCTCCTGATCGTCGCGACGGTGTTCGTCCTGCTGATCGGGCTCACCGTCGGCCTGTTCGCCGGCCTCAAGCCCGGGTTCCTCTCCGAGTCCGTGCTCACCGTGGCGACCGCCGTGATGGCCGTGCCCGGGTTCGTCGCCGCCGTGGTGCTCATGCTCGTCTTCTCCGTGCAGCTGGGCTGGTTCCCGACCTTCGGCGCCGGCGATCCCGGGCTGGATGCGCTGTACCACACGCTGCTGCCGGCCGCGGCGCTGTCGCTCGCCTCCATCGCGTTCGTCGCCCGCCTCACCCAGAGCGCCATCCGCGCCGAGCTCCGCGCCGACCACGTGCAGACCGCCCTGTCGCGTGGTCTCGCCTATCGATTCGTGGTGCGCCGGCACGTGGTCCGCAACGCCGCCATGCCCGTGCTGACCGTCGCCGGTCTCACCGTGGCGGGCCTCATCGCCGGCAGCGTGGTGATCGAGCAGATCTTCCAGCTCGGCGGCGTCGGTCAGCTGCTGGTGTCGTCGGTGCAGAAGAAGGACTTCCCCGTCGTGCAGGCGATCTGTCTGCTGTACGTCGCGGCGTTCATCGTGCTCAACACCCTCATCGACCTCGCGTACTCGCTGCTCGACCCGCGGGTCACCCTCGGAAAGAAGGCCTCGTGATGACCGCCCCGGCCCTCCCCGTCATCGCCGCGGTGGCGCCCCGCCGCCGCCGGACCGCCCGCCTCGCCGGCCTCGGCGTCTCCGGTGCCGTCGCCCTGTGGACGCTCGTGCTGATCGGTCTGGTCGCCGTCATCGGGCCGCTGGTGGTACAGCGCGATCCGAACGCCGTCGACCTCGGCTACGCCTACTCGCCGCCCAGCGGATGGTTCCCCCTCGGAGCGGATGCCTCGGGGCGCGACATCCTGACCCGCTTGGTGTTCGGGGCGCAGAGCGCGCTCGTAGGCCCCCTGTTCGTGGTCGCCATCGCCGCCGTGCTGGGGATCATCCTCGGACTGGTCGCCGTGTGGTTCGGCGGCTGGGTCGACGCGCTCGTCGTGCGGCTGATCGACGCGATCTTCGCGTTCCCCGGCATCCTGCTCGCCATCCTCGCCACCGCCCTGTTCGGCGCCGGCCTCACCGCCGCCGTGCTCGCGCTGTCCATCGCCTACCTCCCCTACATCGCCCGAGTGGTGCGCAGCGCCGCGCTCCGCGAGCGGAACCTGCCGTACATCGCGGCGCTGCGGGTGCAGGGGCTGACCGGATTCGTCATCAGCCTGCGCCACATCCTGCCCAACATCACCGGGCTCGTCGTCGCGAACGCCACCCTGTGCTTCGGGTGGGCGCTGATCGACCTCGCCGCGCTCTCCTTCATCGGCTTCGGCGCGCAGCCGCCCGCGGCGGACTGGGGCGCGATGGTCGGCGGCGGCATGGCCGGGGTGCTGCAGGGCGCGCCGAACGAGGCCCTCGCCGCGAGCGCGGTCATCGTCATCACCGTCGCCGCCGTGAACACGCTCGGCGACCGGCTCGTCACCCGATCGGAGAACAGGGCATGACCGCGCTGCTGGAGATCGACGACCTCACCGTCGCCCTGCCGGTCGGCGACGAGCGCCGCACGGTGCTGCGCAACGTGTCGCTGAGCGTCGACGAGGGGCGCACCGTCGGGCTCGTCGGCGAGTCCGGATCGGGCAAGTCCATGACCGTGCGGGCCATCTCGCGACTGCTGCCTCCTGGCGCGCAGACGACCGGCCGCATCCGCTTCGACGACCGCGAGGTGCTGGACCTGCGCGGCGAGGCACTGCGACGCTACCGGGCGTCCGACGTGGCGATGATCTTCCAGGACGCCAGGGCGCACACCAACCCGGTGCGCCGCATCGGCGACTTCCTCACCGAGTCGATGATCCTCAACGCGCGCACGTCGCGCCGCGACGCCACGCGCCGGGCGATCGAGCTGCTGGAGTCGGTCGGCATCACCGACCCGGAGCGACGGCTGCGTCAATACCCGCACGAGCTGTCCGGCGGGCTGCTGCAGCGGGTCATGATCGCCGCGGCCGTGGCCGTGCGCCCGCGCCTGATCCTGGCCGACGAGCCCACCACCGCGCTGGACGTCACCACCCAGGCCGAGGTGATGGCGATCCTGATGCGGATGCAGCGGGAGTACGGCATGGCCATGATGTTCATCACGCACGACCTCGAACTCGCCAGCGCGGTGTGCGACGAGACGGTGGTGCTGTACGCCGGAGAGGTCGTCGAGCAGCAGCGCTCCGCGCACCTGCACCGCGATCCGCTGCATCCGTACACCGCCGCGCTGGTGCAGGCGCGACCCGACATCGCGCACCGCGCGGAACGACTGCTGTCGGTGCCCGGTCATCCGACCACGGCGTACGAGGCGCCCGAGGGGTGCTCGTTCGCTCCGCGCTGCCGCTTCGTGACGGATGCCTGTCGTGCGACGCACCCGCCGCTGCTGCAGATCGGCGCGGCGGGGACCAGCCGGTGCATCCGCGCCGAGGAGCTGCGGGGGCGGCTGCTTGCGCCTCCGACCGAAACGGCCGCATCCTCGGCATCCGCCCCCGATCCCGCACCCGCGGTATCCGCCGAGGAGGTCACCCGATGAATGTCCCGCTGCTGAGCGTCGAAGGACTCACCAAGACCTTCGGGTCCGGGCGCAACGAGGCCACCGCCGTCGCCGGTGTCAGCTTCGAGCTGCCCGAGGGCGGCGCGCTGGGGATCGTCGGCGAATCCGGCTCGGGCAAGACCACCACGGCCAGGATGATCATCGGGCTGGAGCGTCCGACCGCGGGCACCATCCGGTTCCGCGGCGAGGACCGCACGAAGCCGGCACGACGCGCCAGCGAGCTGCGCCGCCGCGGTCGCCAGGTGCAGATCGTGTTCCAAGACCCCTACACGTCGCTGGACCGCCGTCAGCGCATCGGCGACTGCCTCGCGGAAGTGGTCGGCGTGCACTTCCGCCTGAGCCGAGGGCAGATCCGCGCCAGGGTCGCCGAGCTCGCGGACCTCGTGGGCCTCGACGATCGCCAGTTGCACGCCGTTCCGGGTGCGCTGTCGGGCGGGCAGAGGCAGCGCGTCGCCATCGCCCGCGCCCTCGCCGCCGAGCCCGAGGTGCTGATCCTCGACGAGGCGGTGTCGGCACTGGACGTGTCCATCCAGGCGCAGATCCTCAACCTTCTCGCCGACATCCGCAGCGCACGGGGCATCAGCTACCTCTTCATCAGCCACGACCTCGCCGTGATCCGGCAGGTCACCGACCACACGATCGTGATGCGTCACGGCCAGGTCGTCGAGCAGGGACCCACCGGCCAGGTGCTCGACACCCCCGCCCACCCGTACACCCGCCTGCTGCGCGACAGCGTCCCGCAGGACGGGTGGGACCCGCTCGCGCTCGACCTCGGCGCGGGCATCCGCTAGATCCCACCACCACCGCACTCACACAGGAGCCACCAATGTCACCCACCACCTCGCGCCGGCTCCTCGGCGCACTCGCGCTCGGCGTCGCCGGCGCGCTCTCCCTCGCAGCGTGCGCGGGCGGTCCGCCGCCGAAGCCGGCGACCACCGACGGAAACGGCTACGAGCTGACCACCTGGACGCCGAAGCCCACCGCCGAAGTCGACACGATCTCGTGGAATGTGTTCCAGGGCGAGCCGTGGACGCTGAACCCGTTCACCTCCGCCGACTACGCCCCGAACATGATCAACTCCAACATGTGCGAGACGCTGCTGCGTCAGACGCCGGAGTTCGAGATCGAGCCCAACCTCGCCGAATCGTTCGAGAACCCCGACCCGCTCACCTGGGTCTACACGCTGCGGGACGACGTCACGTTCTGGGACGGCTCGCCGATGACCGCCGAGGACGTCGCGGCGACCATGAACCACAGCCTGACCGACCCGACCTCGTTCCAGCACTACCTGTTCAGCACGGTGGAGTCGATCACCGTGACCGGGCCGCTCGAGGTCACCGTCAAGATGAAGACGCCGAACTACCTGTTCCACGACCAGCTGGCCAGCTACGCCGGCGTCGTCATGCAGAAGAAGTTCATCGAGGCGCACCCCGACGACATCGGCACCCCCACCGGCGGGCTGATGTGCACGGGTCCGTTCCAGTTCGAGGAGTGGAAGCAGGGTGACTCGATCACCCTGACCCGCTACGACGGCTACTGGAACAAGGAGCTGATGCCCAAGACCAAGCAGCTGAAGTTCACCTTCCTCACCGACAACACCGCGATCACCTCCGCGCTGCTCTCCGGTGAGATCGACGGCACGTACGCGCCGCCGGCGGCATCCATCGGCCAGCTGCGCAAGAGCGACGAGGGCACCCTCTCGTTCGGTCCCGCCCCGCTCGTGGTGTCGCTGTTCTACCCGAACCCGGAGGGCGCCATGAGCGACCCGGCCATCCGCAAGGCGCTGCAGGCCGCGATCGACTGGAAGGGCATCGCGGAACAGGCGTTCGGCGGCGTCGGCGGACCGGCCGCGCTGCAGACCGCGGACGCCTCGTTCGGTTTCGCGAAGGAAGAGCTCGACGCCCTCGCCGAGGAGTACGCCACCACCGGCGAGCCGGACATCGAGACGGCGAAGAAGGAGCTGGAGGCGGCAACCCCGGAGGCGCTCGCCAAGACGATCACGATGGTGGTCCCCGAGCAGGCCGAGACCCAGCAGCTCGGTGTGGCGGTGCAGGATGCCGCGGAGAAGCTCGGCCTCGACTTCGACCTGACCGTCGTGCCGGCCGCGACGTACACGAACTACCTGTACGACCCGGCCACCCGCGGGGCGACCGACATCCTGTACACCACGTTCTGGCCGAACATCCCCGACCCGCTGGACTGGATGATGATCACCGCGGTCACCGGCGGCTCCTTCAACCCGTACGGCTACTCCGGCATCGACGAGGGCTTCGCCAAGGCCATCGCCACCGAGGACGAGGACGAGCGGGCGAAGATCACCGCCGACCTCGAGCGGAAGCTGCGCGAGGACCTGCTGCCGATGACCCCGGGCATCCGCCAGGACAACACGGTGTGGCACAACGACCGCATCACCGGCGCCCCGGCGGCGTTCGACTACACGTTCTACCCGTGGGCGGCGCACCTCGGCGGAACCGGCGACTGAGCGCACACACTGGAAGGGAGGTCGCCCCGTGTGGGCGGCCTCCCTTTCTCTGTTCTCCCGCGGCATCGGCCGCGCCGGACGCCCTGGGGTCAGCGCCCGGCGCGGGAGTCGCCGAGCTCCTCGCGCAGCCCCGCGTTCTCGTCCTCGAGGTCGAGCACCCGGCGGATGCCGGCGATGTTGATGCCCTCGTCACGCAGGTCGGTCACCCGGCGCAGGCGGGCGATGTCGTCGTCGCTGTAGCGGCGCGTCCCGCCGTCGCTGCGCGACGGCGTCAGCAGTCCCTTGCTCTCGAACAGGCGCAGCGTGGCCTCGGGCACGCCGGTCAGCTGCGCCGCGACGGCGATCCCGTACACCGGGGTGCTCGACTCGCGTTCCACCATGCAGATTTCCTCGCTCAGATCTTGAAATTCATCTCGATTTGACCTATAACAAATCTACACCCTGGGATGCAGATATGGCATCTCCCCGACACCGCCCCCACCAGGGGCCCGCACGAAAGGAGAACACACATATGGCTATGACATTCGATCCGATCAGTCAGCTCGACCGTTTCGCGGCGAGCGTGCTGGACTCCGTTCGCGCACCGCGCGTCATGCCGGTGGACCTGTTCCGCGACGGCGACCGCTACGTCCTGACAGCCGACCTTCCCGGCATGGACCCGGGTTCGATCGACGTCGATGTCGACGGTTCGCTGCTGTCCATCCGCGCTCAGCGCACGGGCGACTCCCGCGAGGGGGTCCGCTGGCTCGCACGCGAGCGCAACGCCGGTACGTTCCTGCGCCAGTTCACGCTCGGTGACGGCCTGGACGTCGACGGCATCAGCGCCTCGTACGAGAACGGCGTGCTGTCCGTGGTGATTCCGGTGAGCGAGCGGGCGAAGCCGCGCAAGATCACCGTCGAGTCCTCCGGCAAGCGCGAGGCGATCACCGCCTGATCCGAAGGTCGCACCGACCGGGGTGGGACCGGGCGCCCCCGGCCCCACCCTCTCCCGCCCGCATCGCACTGGAAGGAGAACACGATGGCCCCGTCCCCCACCCTCGATCGCTTCCTCGCCGGTATGGAGTATCCCGCCACCCGCGACGACCTGCTCCGCGAGGCGGCGCGCGACGGACTCCCCTCGAGCGATGTGCACGCCCTCGCGGCTCTCGCCGACCAGAGCTACGGCGCGCGCTGGATGGTCCGCCGCGCCCTGGCATCCGCCGACCGTGTCCGCGAGACGGACCCGACGCCGGCCCCGGCAGCGGCATTGGCCGCCGCGTAGCGGACACACGAACGTGCGCCCCCGCGGGCTCGTCCCGCCCGCGGGGGCGCCAGGGCGTCCGCGCGGGAATGCCGGCGTCGCCGACGCGGTTGCATTCCGCGATGAGCATCCCCGCGCTTTCCGTCCTCGACCTCGTCCCGGTCCGCACCGGCCAGACCAGCGCTCAGGCGGTGACCGCCTCCCTCGCTCTCGCGCAGCGCGCCGACGAGCTGGGCCTGCGCCGCTATTGGTTCGCCGAGCACCACAACATGCCCTCGGTGGCATCCACCGCACCGCCGGTGCTGATCGCGGCCGCGGCCTCACGCACCCGCCGGATCCGCGTCGGATCCGGCGGCGTCATGCTGCCCAACCACGCCCCGCTCATCGTCGCCGAGCAGTTCGCCGCGCTCGACGCCATCGCCCCCGGTCGCATCGACCTCGGCATCGGCCGCGCACCCGGCAGCGATCCCGTCATCACGCAGCTGCTGCGCGCCTCCGGCGCCGCCGGCGATGTCGAGCGGTTCCCCACGCACGTGCAGGACATCGCCCTGATGCTCCGGCCGGAGGGCGCGACCGTGCAGTTCACCTCGGGCGGCGAGTATCAGGTGAGGGCCACGCCGTCGGCATCCGGCGCTCCCGAGATCTGGCTGCTCGGGTCGAGCGACTACTCCGCGCAGCTCGCCGCCTCGCTCGGGCTGCCGTACGTGTTCGCCAACCACTTCTCCGGGCACGGTCTCGAGCGTGCCCTGCAGCTGTACCGCCAGGAGTTCCGCCCCAGCGAGACGCTGTCCGAGCCGCGCACCTTCCTCACCGCGAACGTCGTCGCGGCCGGCACCGCCGAGGAGGCGCACGAACGCGCTCTGCCGCAGCTGCGCATGATGGCTCGGCTGCGCACCGGCCGTCCGCTCACCGCCCTGGAGACGGTCGAGCAGGCCCGTGACGGGCTGGCCGCGGCGGCGGATGCCGATGAGCAGCGCCTCATCGACGGCATCCGCAGCACCTGGTTCATCGGCGAGACCGCCGCCGTCGCCGCCGATCTGGCGGCGTTCGCCGACCGCCACGGCGTGGACGAGGTGATGATCTCGCCGGTGGCCGGCGCGTACGCCGACGAGCCGCTGGATGCCGCACCGGGCCGCGTGCAGACGCTGGAGCAACTCGCCTCCTGAGCGCAGAACCGGTGTGGGACACTCATCCCATACCGGCGCCGCGCCGCCCGTCGTGACGGCGACGCGGCGACGGCACCCGATCCCGGCTTCGAAGGAGAAGTCCATGAGCACACCCGATCCGGATGCCGTCGCCGCTGCGGCATCCGCCATCGTCGAGGCGTTCGCCGCCACCGACACCGACCGCTACTTCGCCGCCTTCGCCCCCGACGCGACGTTCGTGTTCCACACCGAACCGCACCGGCTCGACAGCAGAGCCGAATACGAGAAGCTCTGGGCCGGGTGGCTCGCCGACGGCTGGCGGGTGACGTCCTGCACCTCGCACGACCAGCATGTCCAGGTGTTCGACGGCGGCGCCGTGTTCAGCCACACCGTGCACACCTCGGTGCAGACGGCCGACGGCCCGGAGTCGTACCGCGAACGCGAGAGCATCGTGTTCACTGTGGGCGACGACGACGCTCTCGTCGCGGTGCACGAGCACCTGTCCCCCCTCGGCGGCTGACCCGAGCCCGCCCTCACCGAAGGAGCCACACCGACGTCGCTCTACTCCCGCCTCGAGCAGCGGCTCCAGGCGCAATCCGACGCCGCGGGGCCGGTCCGCGGCACCTACTCGACCGGTCGGCTGTTCATGATCTGGCTCGCCGCGAACCTCGTGGTCACGACCCTGCTGACCGGCACGCTGTTCATCCCCGACATCCCGTACGGGCTGGTGCTGCTGCTGATCGTGGCGGGCACCGTCGCCGGCGCCGCTGTGCTCGTCGCGGTGGGCACCATCGGGCGCCGCACCGGCCTGCCGACCATGGCGCTGACCCGCGGACCGTTCGGCACACGCGGCAGCCTGCTGCCGGTCACCGCCAACATCGTCATCCTGATGGGGTGGAGCTGGGTGCAGGCGATGCTGGCCGGCCTCGCGCTCGACCACATCGTGCAGACCTTCACCGGCTTCTCCAGCCCGGTGCTGTTCGCCGTGCTGTGCCAGACCGTCGTGGTGATCCTGGCGATCTTCGGGCACGCCGGAGTCGCACGCGTGGAGCCGTGGTTCGCCGTCGTGATCCTGGCGATCGCGGCGTACATCTTCATCGTCGCGTTCACCTCGTTCAGTCCGGCGGACTTCGCCGCGATCGAGCCGACTCCCGAACCGTTCTACTCGGCGGGGCTGGTGTTCGACGTGGTGCTCGCCACCGCGATCTCCTGGACGGTGCTCGCCGCCGACTTCAACCGGTTCGCCGGCAGCACGCGGGCAAGCATCGTCGGGTCGGGCGTGGGGTACACGCTGTCCACGGTGATCTCGATGTCGCTGGGCGCGACGGCGATGGCGTACGTGATCCTGCGCGGCGGGGAGGCGATCCCGTTCGATCCGGTGACGATCATCCAGCCGATCGGCTGGGTGTTCGGCGTCGCGATCTTCCTGTCGGTCATGGCGACCAACACAATGGTCGTCTACGGCATGGTGACCACGACGGTGAACGCACTTCCCGGCACGCACATCCGGTTCCTGCCCACCGCCCTCGTGCTCGGGGCCATTTCGATCGTCGGTGCGACGTTCTTCGGGCTGCTGAACCAGTTCACGACGTTCCTCGTGACGACCGGCGCGCTCTTCGCCCCGATCTTCGCGATCATGATCGTCGACTACTACGTGATCAAGCGGTCCGCGTACGACCACGACATCCTCCGCTCGAGAGGCGGGCGGTACTGGTACACGGGCGGGGTCAACTGGCTCGCCGTCGGCTCCTGGGTGATCGGCGCCGTGCTCGCGTACGTGTGGGCGTACGTCTGGCCGCTGCCGTTCGGGTCGACCGCTCCGGCGTTCATCGTCACCTTCCTGGTGTATCTGCTGGTGTCGTGGCCGGGCCGCCCGAAGGACGCGGTCGCCCCGATCGGGAACCTGGCCGAGTCGACCGCGCCGGGAGCCTGAGCCGGTGGCGCTGCGGGACCTGAGCCATCCGATCCGCGACGGCATGATGGTGTACCCGGGCGACCCCGCGGTGAGCGTCGGCCCGGCGCTGACGCTGGCCGCGGACGGCGTCGCCGTGGCGCGGATCGGGATGGGCTCGCACACCGGCACGCACGTCGACGCCCCGGCCCACACCGTGCCGGGCGGTCGCACCATGGCGGACGTCCACCTGGATGAGCTGGTGGGAGACGCCGTCGTGCTGCGCGTGCCGACGGCCGCGGAGGGTCGGCCGTACGGGTGGGACGAGCTCGTCTGCGAGGGCGGGGTGCCGCCCGAGCTGCCGCCGATCGTGATCATCGACACCGGGTGGGCGCGGTGGTTCGGCGGGGAGCGCGCCCTGCGGCATCCGTTCCTGCGCCCCGACGCCGTACGCGAGCTGATGCGGCGGGGGATGCGCGTGCTCGGCGTCGACACGCTGAGTCCGGACCCGACCGATGCGGCGAGCGTCGACTTCCCGGTGCACGAGGTCGTGCTCGGCGGCGACGGCCTGATCGTGGAGAACCTGCGCGGCCTGGAGGACCTGCCGCCGCGCGTGCGGGTGGGGTTCTTCCCGCTGCGGCTGGACGGCGACGGCGCGCCGGTGCGGGCGGTGGCGTTTCTGTAGCGTCGTTCGTCCTGCACCGCAGAGCGGGTGCGGCGAGTTCTCCCCAGACGCTGGGAACGAGCGGATGCCGGACAGCCGACCCCTTCATGATGGGTCGATGCGCCACCGCGTCCCGCTGCCCGAGCACCTCGGATCGTCGTTCGTGGTGGCCGACGCGCGGGCGGCCGGGGTGGGACGGTGGCGTAGCAGCACGCCGGATCTGCATCGTCCGTTCCGCGGGGTGCGTTCGGTGGCGGTGCCGGACACGTTCCTGTCGACGGTGCGCTGCTACCAGCCGCGGATGCTGCCCCACCACCGGTGCGTGGGCTGGACGGCGATGCGGCTGTGGGGTCTGCCGGGGTGCCGGCGGTGGACCAGCACCGAGCGCGTCGAGATCGCGGTGCCCCGTGATGCGGCGCCCCCGCGCGGACCGCGCGTGAAGGGCCGTCGCCTCGACGCGGGGCGCGCGCAGACCTGGAAGGTGCACGGCACGCCCACCGTCGACCCGATCGCCGCGCTGTTCACCGTCGCCCGTGAACTGACCGTCGACGAGGCGGTCGTCGTGATGGACGCCCTGTTGACCGCAGCGGACAACTACCCGGGGCTGCTTCCCGGGCGGCCTGCGTTCACGCGAGCACAGCTGGAGAAGCGGCTCGCGCAGTGGCAGAGGTTTCCCGGCTCGGCCACGATCCGCGACGCGTTGCCGCTCGCCCGGGAGAGGGTCGAATCGCCGAAGGAGACGGAGACCCGGCTGATGCTCGTCCGGGCCGGACTCCCGGAGCCGGTCGTGCAGCACGAGGTGTGGGATGGTGCCCGGCTGATCGCACGGCCGGACCTGTCGTATCCGGACCTGAAGATCGCCATCGAATACGAGGGGGACGGGCACCGCACCGATCCGGCGCAGTGGCGGCGCGACATCCAGCGTCAGCGCGACCTCGAGGACCGGGGCTGGATCGTCATCCGTCTGACACAGCGCGACCTCCGCGAGGGGCGGGATTCTCTGCTCGCTCGCGTCCGCGGGGCGATCGCTTCGCGCACCCGCTGAGCGCCGCCGCGCCCGGCATCCCGGCATCCAGGCATCCGCTCATGGGAGCCGAACGCAGGCGCGAGCGCCTCCCCACCAGCCTTACGCTCCCACGCTAAGCCCGCGTTCTACGCTTCCGGCTCGCCGGCGATCAGGCCGCGCAGCCAGTCGCGGGCCTCGACGAACACCTCGTCGGCGTAGCGTTCCGGGTACTGCACGATGCGGCGGTCGGCGCGCGGATACGACCCCAGGAACACCACGCTCGGGCTGAACCGGCGGATGCCGAGGACGGCATCCGCCATCCGCTCGTCGAGGATGTGCCCGTCGGCGTCCAGCACGAACCGGTATCGGCCGAGCTCGTCACCGATGGGGCGCGACTCGATGAGCGACAGGTTGATGCCGCGCGTCGAGAATTGCTCCAGCAGCTCCAGCAGGGCGCCGGGGTGATCCTCGGGCAGCTCGACGATCAGCGAGGTCTTGTCGGCGCCGGTCGGCTCCGGCGGCCGGGTGGTGCGCGTGACGAGCACGAAGCGGGTGACCGCGTTCTCGTTGTCGCCGATGTCCTCTGCCAGCACCGCGAACTCGTGGTGGCGGACGATGCCGGGGGCGGCGATCGCCGCCTGCGCGGGCAGGGTGCCGTCGAGGATGCCGAGAGCGGATGCCACATTGCTGGCCGCCGGGACGTGCGAGTGCCGGGGCAGGTGCCTGCCGAGCCAGCCGTGGCACTGCGCGTACGCGACCGGGTGCGCCGCGATCACGTCGACGTCGTCGAGCGCCGTACCAGGGGCGCCGAGAAGCACGAAGTTCACCCGGACCAGGTACTCGCCCACGATCCGCAGACCCGGCTTCGTGGCGAGTGCGTCGAGGGTGGTGGAGACCCCGCCCTCGACGGAGTTCTCGATCGCGATCATGGCCGCGTGGCTGCGTCCCTCGAGCACGTCGGCGAGCGCCTCGCCGACGTTGTGCACGGGCCGCCAGTCGTGTCCCCTGGCCTCTGGCACCTGGTCGAGCGCGGCTTCGGTGAACGTTCCGGCGGGGCCCAGGTAGCTGTAGGTGCGGCGTTCGGTCACGGCGCCAGCCTAGTCGGCCGCGCGGGCAGCTTCGTCCCGGCCGGATGCCGCACGACTGCGACGCGCGGCGAGGCCGAAACATCCATGCTCCGATGGTGCGCATTCGCCGCGCGCGGGGCAGACTATCCGCATGACGAGCCGTGCCGGCCTCCCCGCGGAGGAAAAAGACCTCATCGACGTCGACGAGCTGATCGCCGCCTACTACGACCGCCGCCCCGATCCGTCGGTCGCCGCGCAGCGCGTGGTGTTCGGCACCAGCGGTCACCGCGGCTCCGCGCTGTCGTCCAGCTTCAACGAGGACCACATCCTCGCCACCACACAGGCCATCGTCGACTACCGCCGCGAGCAAGGCATCACCGGTCCGCTGTTCCTGGGCCGTGACACGCACGCGCTGTCGCTGCCGGCCGAGCGCAGCGCGATCGAGGTGCTCATCGCGAACGGCGTGGACGTGCGCGTCGACTCGCGCGACTCGTGGGTGCCGACGCCCGCGCTCAGTCACGCCATCCTCGCGTACAACCGCGGCCGTACGACATCCGACTCCGACCGGGCCGACGGCATCGTCGTCACCCCCAGCCACAACCCGCCCCGAGATGGCGGATTCAAGTACAACCCGCCGCACGGCGGCCCGGCCGACACCGACGCCACCGGCTGGATCGCCGCCCGCGCCAACCAGTTGATCGAGGCGGGCCTGGAGGGCGTCAAGCGCACCCGCTACGCCGACCTCGATGCCGACGCGATCGGCGAGTACGATTTCCGCGACGCCTACGTGCGCGATCTGCCCTCGATCATCGACGTCGAGGCGATCAAGCGTGCCGGCGTCCGCATCGGGGCCGATCCGCTCGGCGGAGCCTCCGTCGAGTACTGGGCGCTGATCGCCGAGATGCACGGCCTCGACCTCACCGTGGTGAACCCCGAGGTCGACCCGACCTGGCGGTTCATGACGCTGGACTGGGACGAGAAGATCCGCATGGACCCGTCGTCGCCGAGCGCGATGGCGTCGCTGGTCGCGAAGAAGGCCGATTACGACGTGCTCACCGGCAACGACGCGGATGCCGACCGGCACGGCATCGTCACGCCGGATGCCGGGCTGATGAACCCCAACCACTACCTGGCGGTCGCGATCGACTACCTGTTCTCGCACCGCACCGACTGGCCGCGGGATGCCGCGATCGGTAAGACCCTGGTGTCATCGATGATCATCGACCGGGTCGCCGAGTCGCTCGGCCGCCGGCTGCTCGAGGTGCCGGTGGGGTTCAAGTGGTTCGTGCCCGGCCTGCTGGACGGGTCGGTGGCGTTCGGCGGCGAGGAGTCGGCCGGTGCGTCGTTCCTGCGCATGGACGGCTCGCCGTGGTCGACCGACAAGGACGGCATCCTGCTCTGCCTGCTCGCCGCGGAGATCCTCGCGGTGACCGGCAAGACCCCGTCGGAGCGCTACCGCGAGCTGGAGGAGGCGTTCGGGTCGTCCGCCTACCAGCGCGTGGACGCCGCGGCCAGCCCCGAGCAGAAGGCGGCGTTGTCGAAGCTGGCTCCGGATGCCGTCAGCGCGACCGAACTGGCCGGCGAGCCCATCACGGCGAAACTGTCGCACGCCCCCGGCAACGGGGCGGCCATCGGCGGCCTGAAGGTGCAGACCGAACACGCGTGGTTCGCAGCCCGCCCGTCCGGCACGGAGGACGTGTACAAGCTGTACGCAGAGAGCCTCCGCGGCCCCGAGCACCTCGCCCAGGTGCAGGAGGAGGCGCGGGCCGTCGTATCGGCGGCGCTGGGCGGCTGAGCCGCACGGCCCGACCCTTCACACTTCGGGGGTCGGATTCACAGCTGACGGACGATTCCGGTGAGAACGTCCGACAGGTGTCATCTCGACCCCCGAAGTGTCACGTACGACGCGGAACGCCGCGAGGCGCGAAGCAGTGCGCGGGGCGGCTGAGGCGCGCTGTCAGTCGCCGCCCGGCGACCCCAGCAGTTCACGCACGCGGCTGGAGATCCGGTGGAACTCCGGCGTCTCCAGCACCGCCGCGTAGTCGCGCTCGGCGGGCAGATCGACCCGGTGCTCCTCGAGGATGCGGCCGGGCCGTGGGCTCATCACGATGACGCGGCTGCCCAGGTACACGGCCTCGGCGACCGAGTGCGTGACCAGCAGCACCGTCGTGCCGGTGCGCGCCCAGATCCGGTTCAGCTCGACGTTCATCTTCTCGCGCGTGAGCGCGTCGAGGGCTCCGAACGGCTCGTCCATCAGCAGCACCCGCGGCTCGTGCAGCAGCGCGCGGCACAGTGACACGCGCTGCTGCATGCCGCCGGACAGCTCGTGCGGCAGGGCCTTCTCGAAGCCGGTCAGGCCGGTCATCTCGATGAGTTCGTCCGCCCTGCGCTGCGCCTGCTTCATGTCCAGACCGCGCATCTCGGCCTGCAGCAGGATGTTCCCGCGCACACTGCGCCACTCCAGCAGCGCCGCACGCTGGAACACGTAGCCGATGTCCTGCCGGGGGCCGGTGACGTCCTCGCCGTTCAGGCGGATCCGTCCCCCGCTGGGAAGGGTGAGCCCGGCGACCGCCTTCAGCAGCGTCGACTTGCCGCAGCCCGACGGACCGGCGATCGTGATGAACTCGCCCTGCTGCACGTCGAGGTCGACGCCCTCGAGCGCGGTCACACGGCCGCGCTTGGAAGCGAAGGTGATCGAGACGTCGGCGATCTCGAGGGCCGCCGTCGTGGTCTGCGTCGTCATGTGCGTGGCCTCCTGTTGCTGCTGCACCGGCATCCGCTCTTTCCCGTCACTCGCCGGGTGCGAACGAGGCGTCGAAGTACGTGTCGATGTCGCCGTCACCGGAGATCAGGCCCGCTTCGGCGAGCACCTCGAGCGTGGCCTGCCAGTCCTCCTCGGCGTTGGTGCCCGGCGCCTCCCCCTCTGTGGCGGGGGTGCTGAGGAGCTTGACCGTCTCCTGCCACTGGTTCAGCAGCACGTCCTTGGCCGGCATCTGCGGGTCCTTGCCCTCCATCGACGCGACCGCGGCCTCGGGGTCCTCCTGGGCGGCGGCGAACGCCTCCGACGTGGCGGCGACGAGTTCCTTCACCAGCTCGGCGTCGTCCTTGATGGTGTCGTTGTGTGCGATCAGCCCGTTGCTGAAGAAGTTCAGACCGGCATCCGAATAGCGCAGGTAGCTGACGTCCTTGCCGCTCTTCGCGGCGATGTTCGGGCCCTGGTCGTGGGCGAAGCCGATCAGGCCGTCCACCTGGTCCGACAGCATGGCGGCGACCTTGCCCGCGGCGTCGAGGTTCTGCTGCTTGACGTCGGACTCCTCCAGTCCGACCGCCTCAAGGTACATCGGGAACGTGGTGGTCGGCGCGTCACCGGCGGACACCGCGATGGTCTTGCCCTTGAGGTCCTTGGGGTCCTCGATGCCGGAGTCCGAGAACACCTGCACCGCCGACGGCGTGGTCTGCAGGAAGACGCCGACGCTCTTGATGGCGACGCCCTTGTCGATGTTCGCCAGCACGGCGGGGGTGTCGGCCCAGCCGAAGTCGACCTGCTTCTGCCCCACGGCCTGCGCGGTCTTGGTCGAGCCCTGACCGGCCTTGATCGTCAGGTTGATGCCGTGCTCCTCGAAGATCCCCTGCTCGACGCCGTAGTAGAACGGGGCGTGCTCGCCGTACGGGTACCAGTTGAGCATGAGCGTCACGTCGGTGAGCTCACCGGAACCTCCACCTGAGCCGCCCGCCTCTCCGCCCGGGGACGAGCCGCCACAGCCGACGAGGGCGAGGGCGGAGGCGGTGACGACGGCGATGGTGCCGAGGACGGATGCTGACTTCTTCATCAGTTCTCCCAGTGTGTTCGGTACGCGTCAGAGACGCACTGTGGCGGCGGCGACGTCGCGCTTGGACGCGTGCCAGGGGATCAGAAATCGTTCCGCGATCTGGATGATCGCGAACAGGAGCACACCCATCAGCGACATGATGATGAGCGCCGCGAAGAGCATGGCGGTGTCGAGGTTGCCGTTGGCCTGCAGGATCACGTAGCCCAGGCCCTCGTTCGCGCCGACGAACTCGCCGACGACGGCGCCGGTGACCGCGAGGGTGGCGGCGACCTTCAGGCCGGAGAGCAGCTCCGGCAGCGCCGCGGGCAGGCGCACCTTCAGGAACGTCTTGAAGCGGCCGGCGCCCATCGTGGAGGTGAGCTGCAGGATCTCCGGGTCGACCGACCGCAAGCCCGCGAGGCCTGAGATCACGACCGGGAAGAAGGCCATCAGCACCGCGACCAGGATCTTCGGCGAGGTGCCGAAGCCGAGCCAGACGATGAACAGCGGGGCGATCGCAATCTTCGGGATCACCTGCGCGAAAAGGATGACCGGATACAGCGTCTGCTCCAGGCCGCGCGAGTACACCATGATCACCGCGACGAAGAGGCCGACGACCACGGCGATGACGAATCCGACGATCGTCTCGTAGGTGGTCACCCAGGTGTGCTGGGCGAGGTACGCCGCGTTGTTCGCGAACGCCGCCCAGGTGTCGCCCGGCGACGGGATGATGTACGGCTGCACCCACTTGAGGGCGGTCACCACCCACCACACGATCACGAGGGCGATCACGAAGACGACCGGATGCCAGTTGCGCGCCCACCAGCGACCCAGGGCGTTCTGCTCCGCGCCGCGGTTCTGCGCGACCGCGAGCGTCATGGTGGCGTTCGGTGCGGACATCAGGCTCCTTGACATCTTCGTCGTGGCATCGATTTCGGGAAAGCGTATTCCCGTCGGTACAGCGAGTGTATGTCGCGCGTCGCGAGGTGTCAATTCGCGGACACGGCGACGGGCGGCCGAGCCACCGGAGGCGGCTTCACGCGTCGCGCGGGTGTTCAGCGGCCGCGGGCGAGCAGCTCGCCGGCGGCGCGCAGCCACCGACCCGGGTCCGTGAGGGACGCCTCGGCCGAACCAGCCAAGTCGGTGAGCGAGGCGGATGCCGCGAACAGCGACGTGTCCGCATCGGGCGCGATGCGCCCCGCGACGAGCAGCGCACGCGCCCCGGCGTTCCCGGCAAGGCCTGCGACGAACGAGGGGACCTTGCCGTCGCCGGACTGCCCGTCGTACGACCCCTCCCCGGTGATGACGATGTCCGCCTCCGCGACGGCGCCCGGCAGGTGGATGAGCCGGGCGACCTCGCCCGCGCCGGGGAGCAGCCGTGCTCCCCATGCGAGCAGCGCTCCCCCGACGCCCCCGGCGGCACCGGCGCCCGGCGTCGCCGCGTCGAGGCCGAGCAGGGCGGCGAGGCGTTCGAGGGCGGCGTCCACCGTGGCCCGGTCCTGGCCGTCGACGAGCCCCTTCTGCGGACCGAACACCGCGGCGGCGCCGCGGGGGCCGGTGAGGGGGTTGGTCACGTCGGTGAGCACGAGGGTCTCCGGCGCGCGGCGCACCGCCGACAGGTCGATCGAGTGGATCCGGCCGAGCCCCCGCGCTCCGCGCGGCACCTGCTCGCCGTTCTCGTCCAGGAACCGTGCGCCCAGCGCGCGCAGCATCCCGGTGCCGCCGTCCGTCGAGGCGCTGGAGCCGATCCCCAGCACCAGCCGCGACACGCCATGATCCATGGCCGCCGCGATGGCCTGGCCGAACCCGGTGGAGTCCGCGTCGAACGGACGCAGATCGTGCAGCAGCTCGATCCCCGAGGTGGAGGCGAGGTCGACCACCGCGGTGCCGTACGGCGCCTCATCGGATGCCGGAAGCAGCAGCCAGTCGGCATCCACGGCGTTGCCCGCCGGGCCCTCGACGCGCACCGGCATCCGCCTCGCACCTGGTACCGCCGCCTCGAACGCGGCGACCGTCCCCTCGCCGCCGTCCGCCATCGGGCGCAGCACGAGGTCGGCGGCGAGGTCGACCGCGGCCCAGCCGTCGGCGATGGCCTGCGCTGCGGCGGCAGCGCCGATCGAGCCCTTGAAGCTGTCGGGGGCGATGACGACCCGGGTCATGGCGCCTCCTTCCGTGGGGGCGTGCTGGCGCGCACCAGCACTTCGAGGGGGGCCTCGGATTGCGTCCACTCCCCGTCGACGGCGGCACGGAACGCCTGGTATCCGAGGTCGCTGAGCGGCACCCGCACCGTGGTGAGCTGCGGCGTGACGTCACGACTCACCGGCACGTCGTCGAACCCGCACACCGCGATGTCCTCCCCGACGGTGCGCCCGCCGTCACGGATCGCGGTCATGGCGCCGATCGCGACGACATCCGACAGCGCGAACACGAGAGTGCCGGGCTCAACTCCTTCGGCGAGCGCGGCGGCCATCATCTCGGCGCCGGACTCGTGCTCGAAGCCGCCGCGGTGGATGCGCAGGATCTCGCCCCCACCGGCCTGGAACCCGGCGGAGAAGCCGCCGAGGCGGTCGTCGGAGGTCCGCACGCCCTCGGCGGCGCCCAGCCCGATCGCGCGGCGGTAGCCGAGGGAGGCCATCTCGCGGCCGAGCTGCTCGGCGCCGTCGCGGTTCCCGATCGTGACGCTCCGTTCGCCGCCGGGGCCGAACGTGACCGTCCGGGCGCCGAGCGCGCGGAAACCGGCCAGCTCGGAGACGGTCGCGGCCTCACTGTCGCCGGTGCGCGACGCCGCCAGGATCACGCCGCGCGGACGCTGTCCGCGCAGGGCGCGCAGGATCCGCGCCTCGCGCGTGAGATCGCGTTCGGTGATCGCGATGGTGACGATCAGCCCGTGCTCGTCAGCGCCGCGTGCCACGCCGGAGGCGATCAGCCCGAAGTACGGGTCGGCGATGTCGGCGACGAGCAGAGCGATCACGGCCGAGGTGCCGCGCGCGGTGGCCTGGGCGGACAGGTTGGCGGTGTACCCCAGCTCGGACGCGGCGCGCTCGACGCGTTCGCGGAACGACTCGGCGACCTTGCGCTCCGAGCCGTTCAGCACCCGCGAGGCGGTGGCCAGCGAGACTCCGGCGGTGCGCGCGACGTCGTGCAGCGTCGGCGACGACGGGCGTAGGCGGCGCGGGTCAGCAGTCATGACCCGAGCATATCCAGCGGGGGGGCGGGTGGAAGTGAGGCGTTCAGGTCGCGAAGAACGCCGCTCCGCGGCATCCGAAGCGGCGTTCTCCGCGACCCGGGCACCCGTTCACGCATCGGTCGCGAGCCAGCCCCGCAGCGTCGCCGCCTCGGCGGCGAGCAGCGCGGGATCGTCTTCTGGCACGAACTCCAGCAGCGCGTCGCGCGGCGGATGCGGAGCGGATGCCGCCGCGGCGAGCGCACGGCGCCACAGCGCGGCCCGCTCATGCAGACGCAGCCGCTCGCCGCGCGGCCACCACGAGAACACGTGCACCGCGCTGACGTGCGCGGCGATCGCGTCGTACTCGGCGAGGGCGACGTCGTCCGCGGCGCCCACTGTCGGCTGCCAATACGCCGACAGGGCGGGCGAGCCGACCTCGTCGAGCAGCCGCAGCGTGCTGGGCGGTGTGTCGGCCAGCGTGCCGCCGTGGTATTCGAGAGCGAGCCCGATCCCCCGCGCGGATGCCGCGGCGCAGGCGTCCCGGAGCCGCGCGGCCGTGTCCGCCCAGTCCGCGTCCGACGCCTCGGTGGAGCCGACCGTCCCCGCCCACACCCGCACCCGGTCCGCGCCGAGCGCCTCGGCACTGTCGAGCACGGGGGTGATGTCCTCCCCCGTGCTCGCCCGGAAGTACGAGCCGTACGAGCACACCGCGAGTCCGGCATCCGTCGTCGCCGCGGCGACCACCGCGGCGCGCTCGGGGTCACCGGGCGGCACGTGCAGGTCGCCGCCCCACTCGATCACCTCGAGTCCCGCCTCGGCGGCCACTGCGACGACCTCCTCGGCCGCGAGTTGCCGGAACGTCACCGAGCACAGTCCGGGCCGGATCTTGGTCATGATTTCATCCTGTCTCAAGTCGCGTTCAGGAAGGGGCGTTTCGTCTCGGTCGCAGGCTCCCTCGCTCAACGACCGAGAGTCGAGCGCCCGCGGGCGTCCTCCCTCAACGGACCGGGAGGTGGGCGACCGGGGTCAGCGATCGAGGTGCGGGGTGATCGTCTCGGCGAAGGATGCCGCGGTGCGGGCCACCACGGTCGCCGGATCGTCGGACCAGATGTCGGCGTTGAAGATCTCCACCTCGATGTCGCGGTCGTAGCCGGTCGCGATCACGGCACGCGTCAGCGACCCGAAGTCGATGACGCCGTCGCCCATGTAGTGCCGCGACAGCAGCACGTCGGCCGGGAACGGCGTCTTCCAGTCGCACACCTGGTAGGTGGCGATGCGCCCTTCGCGACCGGCGCGCTCGATCTGCTCGAACACCTGCGGGTCCCACCAGATGTGGAAGGTGTCCACGGCGGCACCCACGACGGCCGCGTCGAAGTCGGCGGCGATGTCCAGTGCCTGGCCGAGCGTCGACACGACGGCGCGGTCCGAGGCGTACATCGGGTGCAGCGGCTCGATCGCCAGCGTCACCCCGGCCGCTTTCGCGTCGTCGGCGAGCGCGCCGATGGCGTCGCGCACGCGCTCGCGGGCGCCGATGAGGTCGCGGGACCCGTCCGGCAGACCACCCGCCACCAGGACGAGCACCGCGGTCGACCCCTCCGCGCCGGCGGCCGCCAGGGTGGCGGTCTCCTCGATCGCGCGGCGGTTGTCGTCCAGCGCGGCGGTGCGCTCCGGACCCTCCGGAAGGGTGAAGAAGCCGCCCCGGCAGTGCGTGCTGAAGCGCAGACCGGAGTCGGCGAGCATCTTCGCGGCGGTGTCGAGCCCCACCTCGTTGACCGGCTCGCGCCACAGGCCGATGGCCTGCACCCCGGCATCCTTCGTCACGCGCAGGGCGGTGGCGAGGTCGGCGTACTTGATGGTGGCCTGATTGATGGACAGGCGGGGGTCGGCGGTCATGCGTCCACTCCGTTCAGGCGCAGCGTCCCGTGCCAGCGCTCGCGTGCCAGGTCGGGGTTCTCGAGGGCGAGCGACGCGTTCGCGAGCTCGACGATGCGGCTCAGGTGCGGCAGGCTGCGCGCGGAGTGCAGACCGCCCACCATCTGGAACGCGGCCTGATGGCCGTTCAGCCACGCGAGGAACGCGACGCCGGTCTTGTAGTAGAACGTGGGCGCGGCGAACACCTGACGGCTGAGCTCCTCGGTGGGTCCAAGGATCCGCTCGTAGGCGGCGGGGTCCCCGGCGTCGAGCGCCTGGATCGCGGCCGAGGCGACCGGGGTGATGGCGGCGAATGCACCGAGGAGAGCGTCGGAGTAGGTGCGTTTTGCGGGCGTTCCGTCTCGCTCGCCTTCGGCGGGCTCACTCAACGACCGGGGACCGATCAGCGAGACGTAGTTGAAGTCGTCGCCGGTGAACATCCGCACCCCCTCGGGGAGGCGCTCCCGCACCGAGATCTCGCTCTCGGCGTTCAACAGACTCATCTTCACGCCGGCGACCTTCGACGGGTCCTCCGCGATGATCTCCAGCAGTACCTCGGATGCCGTCTGCCAGTCCGACGCGCCGAAGTAGCCCTCCAGCTCGGGGTCGAACGCCGTGCCGAGCCAGTGCAGCACGACGGGCGCCGAGGCCGACGACAGTACCGCGCGGTACACCCGGCGGTAGTCGTCTGCGCTCGTCGCCACGCGTGCGAGATGACGGGATGCCATCAGCACCGGCCCCGCACCCTGCTCCTCGGTGAAGTGCAGCTGCTCCTTGTAGGCGTCGATCACCCGGTCGAGCGTGATGTGCGTCTCGTCGACGTGGTCGGTGTTGACCCCGACCACGACCGAGCCGCCCTCCTCACGGGCGACCTCGGCGCTGCGGGCGATGAGCTCGCGGGTGGCGGCGGCGTCCAGACCCATGTTGCGCTGCGCGGTATCCATGGCGTCCGCGACGCCGAGGCCCCAGGAGTACACGTTGCGGCGGAACGCCAGCGTGGCGTCCCAGTCCACGTCGGCGGGCCGGCCGGGGGTGTTGTCGGCGTGCGCCTTCGGCACGACGTGCGCCGCCGCGTACGCGACGCGGCTGGCGAGCGGGGAGGACGGGCGGGTGTAGCCGCCGGAGTCGTTCAGTGCGGCGTCCGACGTCGTCCCGTCGGCGGCGAGCAGGCGAATGGTGCTCATCGGTTCAGCCCAGGCTCAGCGAGTCGAGCACGATCTTGCGGCCCTCGGCGCTGGACGCGAGTGCCGCCTCGGCGAGCTGCACGCCGCGCGCGCCGGCGACCAGATCGAACGGATAGTCGGTGCCGAGCACGTAGGACTCCAGGAACTCCTCCCACTGCTGGCGGAAGCCGTTCTGGAACACGTCGTTGGTGGGCACCTCGGCCCAGTCGGCGTCGTAGTCGTGGCTGTCGGCCAGGTCGGGGTTCCACACCGGCTTCGGGGTGACGTTGCGGTGCTGGATCTTGGCACCGAACAGACCCACCACGGCGGAGCCGTGCGTGCCGTCGACCTGGAACTCGACCAGCTCGTCACGGTTGACGCGCACCGTCCAGGAGGAGTTGATCTCGGCGATCACGCCGCCCTCGAGCTCGAAGATGCCGTAGGCGGCGTCCTCGGCGGTGGCGGTGTACTTCTCGCCCTTCTCGTCCCAGCGCTCCGGGATGTGCGTCGCCGCCTGCGCGTACACGCTCTTGACCTCGCCGAACAGGTTCTCCAGCACATAGTTCCAGTGCGGGAACATGTCGGAGATGATGCCGCCGCCGTCCTCGGTGCGGTAGTTCCAGCTGGGGCGCTGCGCGGGCTGCCAGTCGCCCTCGAACACCCAGTAGCCGAACTCGCCGCGCACGGACAGCACACGCCCGAAGAATCCGGAGTCGACGAGCCGCTTCAGCTTCTGCAGACCTGGCAGGTAGAGCTTGTCATGCACGACGCCGGTCTTGACGCCGGCCTCCTTGGCGAGGCGGGCGAGCTCCATCGCCTCCTCGACCGACTCAGCGGTGGGCTTCTCGGTGTAGATCGCCTTGCCGGCGGCGATCGCCTTGCGGATCGCGGCAGCACGCGCCTTGGTGACGAGGAAGTCGGCGTAGATCTCCCACTGCGGGTCGGCCAGCGCCGCGTCGAGGTCGGTGGTGTAGTCCTGGATGCCGTGCTGCGCGGCGATCTCCGCCAGCTTGGCCTCGCTGCGGCCGACCAGCAGCGGTCGGACGGTGACCTTCGAGCCGTCGGGCAGCTCGATGCCGCCCTGGTCGCGGATGGCCAGGATCGAGCGCACCAGATGCTGCCGGTAGCCCATGCGTCCGGAGACGCCGTTCATGATGATGCCGATCTCACGGGTCGTCGCCTGTGACATGGTGGTCCGTTCTGTCGTCGTGTTCGGGAAAGCGCGGATGACGCCACGCGAGCGGGTAAGCGCTTTCCGATAGGGTGCCACGAGACGCCGCGCACCGCAAGCGCGAACCCGCGAGATGTTCAAGTCTGTTCACCTGTGCACATTCGTGCGACCGCGGCTGAAACCATGGCAGGCGTCCGCCTCCCCCCGGCGGAGTGTGCGATTCGAGGAGGAGTCACGTGCACGTGAAACGATCGAGGACGCTCTGCGCAGCCGCAGCCGCGGTCCTCTTCCTGACCGGCGTCCCCGCCACGGCGGCGGTCGCCGCCGACGGCCTGGCCGGCGGCATCCACTACGCGAGCGATCTGGACTGGGTCTCTGCCACGAACGGCTGGGGACCGGTGGAGCGCGATTACAACAACGGCTCTCGCGCCGTCCCCGACACGGCGCGGACCATCCAGTCCATCCGCGGCGTGCAGTACCCGAAGGGTCTCGGCACCCACGCCCCTGCCCGGATCGTGTACGACGTGGCACAGCAGTGCACCCAGCTGATCGGCTACGTCGGCATCGACGACAGCCAGAACGGACGCGGCAGGGTCGACTTCGTGGTGAAGGCGGACGGCGCCGAGAAGTTCCGCATGGAGCAGACCGGCACCAGCCCGGTCGGCCGGTTGAACCTCGACATCCGCGGCACCTCGACCATCGAGCTGATCGTCGAGGCGGGCCCCGAGGGCAATGGCAACGACCACGCCGACTGGGCCGACCTGAAGTTCAACTGCACCGACGGGTTCATCGCCCAACCGCTCACGCTCACCCCGGAGGACGCCGACCTGTCGCTGCTCGCCCCAGGCATGCCCGTGACGATCGCGGTGACCGGCGCCAACCCGAAGACCCCGGTGACCGTCGCGTTCGAGGGCACCTCCGTCGTCGCCAACGCCGACGACTCCGGCCGCGCGGTCGCCACCTTCGTGGTCCCCGCCGACACGCAGCCGGGCAGCTACGAGATCACCGCCTCCGCCGAGGCACTGTTCGGCGCGACCGCCGAGGGCAGGATCGCCGCGAACGTCGTCGCGGTGTCCGACCGCATCCACCACGTCGACTGCTCGGCCGAGGGCGTGGGCGACGGCTCGGCCGCCGACCCCTACACCTCGCTCGCGCAGCTCGACGGCATCCTGTTCCAGCCGGGCGAGAAGGTGCTGTTCAAGCGGGGCGCCGAGTGCATCGGCACGTTCGCACCGAAGGGTTCCGGGCTCGACACGGCGCCGATCGTGGTGTCGCCGTACGGCGACGGCGAAGAGCCGGCGACCATCAACGGCAACGGCGCGCTGGCCGCCATCCACCTGCTCAACGTGAGCAACTGGACCGTCGACGGCATGCACGTGATCAACCCCGGCACCCCGGACCGCCGCCGCGTCGGCATCCTCTACGAGATCAACGACGGCTCCATCCGCCGCGGCGCGGTGCTGACGAACAACCACGTCGAGCGCGTCGCCGGCTGGTCCGACAAGACCACGCTCGGCAACAGCTTCTCCCGCTCCGCCGGCATCTCGGTGCTCGGCGACGGCATCGGCGCGTTCCACGGCATCACCGTCACCGGCAACGAGGTCAACGACACCGCTGCTGGCGGCATCAAGCTCTCCGCTCCCGACACGACGCAGCGCTACAACACCAAGGTCTACGTCGCCCGCAACGACATCCACGACGTGGGCGGCGACGGTATCGTGATCCACAACTCCGACAAGCCGGTCATCGAGTACAACTCGGCGATCGACCTCGGACACGGCGAGTACCCGTTCATCAACGGCAACTTCGCCGGCATGTGGCCGTACAACTCGGTGGATCCGCTCTTCCAGTACAACGTCGTCGGCAACAGTGTGAAGTCGATCTACGACTCCACGGCGTGGGACTGCGACATGAAGATCAAGGGCAGCTGCACGTTCCAGTACAACTACTCGTACGGCAATGCCGGCGGCTTCTACCTGGACTGCATCTCGGGCTGCGGCACGGCGTCCACGACCGCGCACGCGGTGCTTCGGTACAACGTCTCGCAGGACGACTGCCGGCTCGCCGGCTCCAGCGGCGGGCCCGGCCTGCACCGCATCTACAACAACACGTTCTCATGTCTGAACCGGCCCTTCGAGGACGACATGAACGCGCCGCGTGAGGTCAAGAACAACATCTTCATCGCGCCGGGCGGTGTGCTCCGCTCCGACAAGGGTGTGTACGCGAACAACGCGTACTTCGGTGGCATCCAGCCTCCCGCGACCGAGACCGGCGCGGTCGTCGGCGACCCCGAGCTGGTCGCGGCAGGCAGCGGGCAGCTGACCCGCGAACTGCCCGGCTACCGCCTCGCGGTCGGCTCGCCGCTGCTGGGCGCGGGCACCTCGATCGCGGATGCCGGTGAGCGCGACTTCTTCGGCAACCCGATCCCCGCGACGCCGAACATCGGCGCCTACCAGGGCGAGGGCGTCGAGGAGACCGCACTGCCGCTGCGGGCGCTGGTGAACCAGACGGCGGTCGCGTCGACCGCGAACCCGCGCAACGGCGCGATCACCACCGACTACCGGGTGTACTCCGCCGAGGCGCTCGCCGACGCCGGCCTGGCCGTCGGTGAGAAGGTGACCGCGTTCGACACCCAGATCGACTGGCACCCGACCGCGGTCGGCACCCCGGATGCCGTGAAGGCGGCCGGTCAACGGCTGTCGCTGCACGGCGAGGGGAACGCGCTCGTCGTGGCCGGGTTCTCCGTCGGCACCGCGGGCGCCCGGACGGCGACCGTGCACTTCCAGGACGGCACGAGCGAGGAGGTCGAGATCGACCTGCCGCTGTGGTCGGAGACGGCGGCGACGGGCGACGACACCGTGGTGCTCGGCACCGCCGCGTCGTACCTGAAGCGCGACCGCCCGTACCTGGGCGGCACCGTCTCGACGGTGGAGGCGCCGGCCTCGGTGTTCGCCCAGCGCATCCCGCTGTCGGGCAAGCCGGTGGACAGCGTCACCCTGCCTGACGGCAGCCCGCTGACCGGTGACGGGCTCAGCCTGTTCGCGGTCGAGCTCACCGGCAGCGCCGTGCCGACCGGCATCGAGGTCCTGGGCGAGTGCCGCGGGCCGAACGGCTGGCTGCACGTCGAGGTCGGCAACGAGCACGACGCCGACGTCGACCTGGCCATCACGTCGCCCCTCGGCGAGGAGGTCGTCGAGGATCTGAAGCCGGGCAAGGACACCCGCGCGTCGTTCAAGATCGACGACGGGTTCGACGCAGGGGAGGTCACGGTGGTGGCGACGGATGCCGACGGCGCCCGCACCACCGGCGTCGCCCCGTTCCAGGCGGTCGACTGCGACTGATCCGCTCCGGCGGGTTCGCGAGGGGGTGGCGCGTATGCGCCACCCCCTCGGCGTCCGACCGGGAGTACCTCGGCGCGGGCGGCGCGCGCGGGGGAGGTAGCGTGGACCACGTGATCGCCGAAGAGCGCCGTGAGCGGATCCTGCGCGAGATCGTCCTCCGCGGCCGCATGGAGGTCGCCGATTTCGCGGCCAGAACGGGCCTGAGCGGCATGACGATCCGCCGCGATCTCGCCGTGCTCGCCGAGCGCGGGTTGGTCCGTCGGGTGCACGGCGGTGCCGTGCTGCCCGACACCGCCGACGCGCCGGCGGTCGGCGCGCGCGGCATCGGCTCTGCGCACCGCCCGCTCGCGACGATCGGGCTGATCGTGCCGGACGCCGCCTACTACTTCCCGCCGCTGATCCGCGGCGCCGGCGATGCGGCCCGCGCCGCCGGGGCCCGTCTGGTGCTGGGCACCACCAACTACGAACCGGCCGAGGAGTCGCGCCAGCTCACCCGGCTGGCGGCGACCGGGGCGGATGCCGTGATGCTGGTCACCGCCCGCCCCGACGTCGACGAGTCGGCCAACTGGGAGACCATCGCCGGCATCGGTATCCCGGTGGTGCTCGTGGAGCGCTCGGCGGACCGCGCCCCGACCAGCCTGCGGGTGGATGCCGTGCGCTCGGACCACTCGTTCGGCGCCGAGCTGGCCGTCGACCATCTCGCCGAGCGCGGCCACCGGGGCGTCGGCCTGCTGTGCCGGGAGACGGCCACATCGCCGTGGATCGTGCAGGGGCATGCGGCCGCCACCCGGCGGCGCGGGATGATCGAGGCGCCCGCCCGCACGGTGCCCTCCCCACGGTGGGGCTCGGGATCGGCGTCGGATCTGCGCGAGTTCGTCGACGCCTGCCTCGCCGCCCACGTGCACGCCGCGATCGTGCTGCCCGACGACCTCGCCATCGGGCTGCTCGGCGCGGTCGAGGAGCGCGGCCTCCGGGTTCCGGAGGACTTCGCGATCGTCGCCTACGACGACGAGATCGCGTCACTCGCGAGCGTACCGCTCACCGCGGTCGACCCGCCGCGCGCCGCGGTGGGGCGCCGCGCAGTGGAGACCTGCTTCATGCGGCTCGAGCAGCGCGACGAATCACCCGCCCACCGGATCACGCTGACGCCGACGCTGCACATCCGGGCGTCGACGTAGTCGCGACCACGGCCGCAACGGCATCCGTCCGTCTCAGTCGCCGGACAGGCGCACGGTCGACTCCCTCGGGTGCAGCGTCGGCACCACCTGCACCCGCTCCACCGGCCGCTTCGCCCCCTCGACCAGGCGGGCGAGCATGATCTCGACCGCGCGACGCCCGACGTGCTGCTTGGGCGGGCGCAGCGCGGTGATCGGCGGTTCGCCGTTCTCGGCGACCTCGTCGTCGTACGCGATGATCGCCAGGTCCTCTGGCAGCCGCCACCCGCGGTCGAGCGCGTTCTGCTGCACCAGCAGCGCCTGCGGGTCGGAGTGGATGAGCATGGCCGTGGTTCCGGTCTCCCGCACCTGCTCGAGCAGGCCGGTCACGAACTCCGCGCGCTCCGGCCCCTCCATGTAGTCCAGCGACGCGTTCACGTCGATCGTGGCCACCAGGCCGAGCTCGTCGACCGCCTGCGACCAGCCGCGGCGCAGCTGCCACGAGGTCGGCGACTGCGACGAGGTCAGGATGCCGACCCGCTGATGTCCCAGCGCGGCGAGGTGGTCGGCGGCGAGCGAGCCGCCGAAGACGTGGTCGGTGGTGACCCACTCCAGGCTGGTCAGCGCGAGCGACGCGGGGGCACGCCGCTCGACCATCACCACCGGCACCGGGAGCGACTCGAGCCAGGTGAGCAGGGCGTGCCCGTCGGCGCCCAGGTTCTCCGGCGCCACGATCAGCCCGTGCACGCTGCCCGATTCGACCAGCGACGTGATCTGCCGCCGCTGGTCCGCGGGCTCGTAGCTGGAGCCGCGCAGCACCAGCTGCACCCCCACGTCGGTTGCGGTCGCACGCGCGCCGATCACCACCTGCGGCCAGTAGTAGCTCAGCGACGGCACCACCATCCCCACCCGGTAGCGGGGACCGGCGGATGCCGCCCGCGGCGCCACTGTGGTGTCCAGCCGGCTGCGCAGCGTGGCACCGCCGTGCACCCGCGTGACGAGGCCGCGATCGGCGAGCTCGCCGATGTCGCGGCGGATGGTGAGCTCCGAGACGCCGAGCTCACGCGCGAGGTCCGTCACCCGCACGGCGCCGGCACGGCGCAGCTCGTCCATGATCCGCTCGCGCCGGGCGATCCCGAACGTCGGGCGTGCGTCGCCCTCGGTCATAGCGCGCTCCCTCGCAGTTCCCAGCGGTCGCCGGATGCCGGGCCGAACAGCATCCGCGACACCCGCTCGCCCCACGACCGGCGCAGGTACGGGTCGTCGACGTCGCGCGTCTCGATCTCGACGGATGCCGGGTCATGGGTCAGCAGCAGGCTCCGCGACCCTTCACGCCCTGGCACGAGCAGCACGCCGTCGTGGGGTTCGGGCACGCCGGCGCAGACCACGACGATGCGGGTAGTGGGATGCCGTAGCGCGGGGCTCTCGTCGGCGACGATCACGCTCCCGCCGGTGAGCCTGACGGTGCGGGTCCAGGGTGCGTCGAGCCGCGGATAGGCGTGCGCGAGGTCGATCTTCCAGCCGTCGGGGAGTTCGGCGACAGCTGCCCGCCAGTCGGCGCCGGCGTGCTGGACGACGCCGTTCGGCATCGGTGTGCTGTGCCAGTCGCTGCGCACGTACCAGAGTTCGTAGCGCCGGTCGGAGAACGTCTGGGCGGTGTAGGTCGCGCGGCCGAGGTCGGCCAGCAGCGGGATGCCGTCGACCGCGACCTGGAACGACCCGAGGTCGTTGTGGTTGTGGTTCTCGTCGTTGGTGCCGCCCTTGGCCAGGACGGTCAGTCCCCGCGTGCTGCCCGCCGTCTCGCGACGGATTCCGAGGGAGAGCGACGGCAACCAGACCCGGGCGGGAAGGATCCGGTCGGGCCCTTCGATCCCCACACCCCAGGTGGGGTCGAGGAGCTCGGGGATCATCCGGCCCAGGCCGGCCGCGACACCGGCATCCAGCCCGCCCAGCGCGCTGCGGCGCGAGACGCGGGCGAACGCGGCCGCGTCGTCGGCGCCGCACAGCTGTGCCGCGCGGAACAGCGAGTGCCACGGCAGGTCGGGCTCCTCGGCGGCGCTGGCGTCGGAGAAGCTCGCGAACCAGCCGGGGCCGAACTGCATCCGTTGGGGGAACCGCACCAGCTCGCCCAGCCCTGACAGCTCGCCGCCGCGCACGGCGTCCCGGATCGCGCCGTCGGTGAGCGCGTCCAGCAGGCCGAGCGCGTCGAACGCGCGCGCGGCCCCCTGCCACCAGTACCCGAAGCCCTCGTCGATACCGCCGTCCGCCGGCAGCTGCGCCAGGTACCGGTCCAGCCCGTCCACGCACAACGCGATGACCTCGTCACGGAGGTCGCGCTCGGCGAACACGACGGCGGCGGGCAGCAGGTTGCCGTGGATCCACGGCGCCCAGTTGTGCACGTGCGACTCGGTGCCCTCCCACGTCCAGTCGCGGCGCCGTACGAACGGCAGCAGCACGCGCTCTCTCGCCTCGGCGCCCAGCCGCTCGACCAGCCCGGGAGAGAACTCCCGCAGCGCACCACCGATCACCTGCACCGACCAGGCGGCGAGCGCGACGTCTTCCCCCGCGCCCAGATCGACGAACGGCCGGTCCGCATCGGGCACCATCAGCCCGCGACCGAAGGCGTCGTCGTGCGCGGGCCAGCACCAGGTGCTCTGCTCGCACTTCAGCCAGAGCCCGTCCGCCGCCTCGGCCAGCCGCGCGGGAGACGGGTCGAGCGCCGCAGCGAGCGCGGCGAGGCGGATGCGCCGGTTGCGCGTGAACACCGCCGCCTCGTACGCGGTGCGGTCACCGGAGCGGCCGTAGTCGGCCCACTGCGACAGCAGCGGCTGCGGCCACGGCCGGCCGCGTGCGGCATCCGCCTCGGCGAGGACGAGCGCCCGCTGCTCCTCCCCGACCCTGTTCCACGCCTCCCGATCGGATGCCGTGGGCGCGGGCAACGCCCTGCCGGCGTCACCCGAGCGCAGCCAGAGATCGCGGAGGGCACCACGGCGAACCAGCATCCAGCACCTCCTTGAGCGGCGTGCGACCACCCGGGGATGATCGGTTATGTTCGAGTGTGTTCACTTACTGTCGAAGAGGTTGCACCTGTTCGAACGTTCAGTCTTCACTGTGAGAACAGCACCACGCAAGCGGCAGTTCAGACGCCGCCCACCTCGACGGAGAGAAGCACATGGCGACAGCACGACAGGCGACGAACCGACCGCGCGCCCACGCGGTGATGGCCGATGACGCCTTCGCGCTGCTGTTCGACGAGACCCGCCGCGAGCGCTTCGCCGCCCTGGCCGACGTGCCAGCACCGATGCACATCTCCGACGTCGACGATCCCGCGGTCGCCGACACCCTCGCCGAGACCGAGGTACTCATCACCTCGTGGGGCGCCCCGCACTTCGACGCGGCACGGCTCGCGCGGATGCCGCGCCTGCGCGCGGTCTTCCACGCCGCCGGCAGCGTTCGCGAGCACGTGTCGGACGAGTTCTGGAAGCGCGGCATCATGATCACGTCCGCCGCGGACGCCAACGCGGTGCCCGTGGTCGAGTACACGCTCGCGGCGATCATCTTCGCCGGCAAGCGGGCACTCGTGCACCTGCGCACCGAGTTCGACGACGCCCGCCCCTGGAACGGCTGGGCGGAGCGCTCGATCGGCAACGTCGACCGCACCATCGGCATCGTCGGCTTCTCGCGCATCGGCCGCCGGCTGGTCGAGATGCTGCGCGGCTTCGACGAGATGGACGTGCTGGTCGCCGACCCGTTCGCCTCCCCCGACGCCGTGCGCGCCGCCGGCGCCACGCTCGTGTCCCTGCACGAGATGCTGCCGCGTGTGGACGTGCTCTCGCTGCACGCCCCCGCACTGCCCTCCACCCGCCACATGATCGCCGGCCCGCAGCTGGCGGCGCTCCGCGACGGCGCGACGGTCATCAACACCGCCCGCGGCGCGCTCATCGACCACGACGCGCTGCTCGCGGAGTGCCGCACCGGGCGCCTGGATGCCGTGCTGGACGTCACCGAACCCGAGCCGCTTCCCGCGTCGGCGGAACTGCGTCGACTGCCGAACGTGGCGATCACCCCGCATCTGGCCGGCTCGCTCGGCACCGAGACGCGCCGCCTGACCGACTCCGCGCTGCGCGAGCTCGAGGCGTACATCGCCGGAGAGGCGCTGCACTACCCCGTGGAGCCAGAGGACCTCGGGAGGAGCGCATGACGATCGCCCTGCCGCCCGCCGACCGCGCTCTGTCGCCCTACACCGGGTGGACCCGCGCGCACTGGGTCACCGTGGCCGACACGATCCTCGACGGCGCGGCCCGCCACGCCAGCGCCGCGCAATCACTCATCCGCTACCCGGGTGCTCCCGGTGGCTACGGCGCCGACGTGGACGCGCTCGAGGGCTTCACGCGCACCTTCATGCTCGCCGCGTTCCGGATCGCGGGCGACCCCGCCGGCACCGAGGCCCTGGCAGAACGGTACGCACGCGGCTTCGCCGCCGGCGTCGACCCGGCGCACCCCGAGCGGTGGCTGCGCCCCGACGAGGTCGACCAGGCCAAAGTGGAGGCCGCTGCCCTCGCCCTCGGTCTGCACCTGACCCGCGACACCGTCTGGGCGCGGTTCAGCGACACCACCAAGGCGCAGACGATCGACTACCTCGCCTGCTTCGTCGGCGCGAGCTACCCGCCGAACAACTGGGCCTGGTTCCGCATCATCGTCGAGCAGTTCCTGGAGAGCGTCGGCGGCCCGTTCTCGGAGACCGACCGCGAGCAGGACCTGGCGCTGCTCGACTCGTTCGACCGCGAGGGCGGCTGGATCTCCGACGGCGCCGGACGCTCCTACGACCACTATTCGGGATGGGCGCTGCCGTTCTACCCCGTCTTCTGGGCCGACATGGTGGGCGACGACCCGCGGCACGCTGCGCGCATCGCGCGCTACAGGGCGCGTCTGGACGACTACCTCGACGACGCCCTGCACCTGATCGGCCGCGACGGCGCCCCGCTGTTCCAGGGCCGCAGCCTCACCTATCGCTTCGCCACGGCCGGGGCCGCCTGGGCGGCCGCCTTCCACGGCGGCTCCCGACACGACGCCGGGATGCTGCGACGTGCCGCCAGCGGTCAGGTCGCGCACTTCGTCGAGCACGGAGCGCCGGAGGCCGACGGCATCCTGCCCCTGGGCTGGCACCGCCCCTGGCGGGCGATGGCGCAGAACTACTCCGGAGAGGGCTCGCCGTACTGGGCCGCGAAGGGCATGGTCGGTCTGGCCCTGCCGGCCGACCACCCGGCGTGGACCGCTCAGGAGCAACCGCTCCCGATCGATCGGGGACCGTTCGCACGACCGATGCGGGTGCCGGGCTGGCTGGCGGTGGGCACCGCCGAGGACGGCGTCGTCCGCGTCATCAACCACGGAACCGACCACCGCGCCGAGGGAGACCAGCAGCCCGACGCGCCGCTGTACGCGAAGCTCGGCTACTCCACTGCGACGGCGCCCGTGCTCGCCGGCCCAGGCGTCGCCGATCCGGTCGACGGCACCGTCGCCCTCATCCGCGACGGCCGGCCCAGCCACCGTTCCGGCTTCCTGGCGGGCCCGGCCCGCGAACTCGGCGACGGCACGCTCATCGGCTCGTCGCTCGCCCGCGCGCACTGGCCGCTCGAGCTCGTCGCCGGCGAACCCGACCATGGCGTCGGCACGTACGCCGCCCGCACGGAGTTCGGCCCCCTCGTGGACACCGTGTCGGTGGTTCGCGGGGCGTGGGAAGTGCGGTTCGTGAGAGTGCGCGAAGACGATGACGGGTCTCTGCTGGGGCCCTTCGACAAGCTCAGGGACCCAGCAGAGCTGAGCGACGGGGGCGAGCACGTTCTCCGGGTCGGAGGGTGGGCGCTCACCGCCGAGGACCTCGCCGTGCTCGACGGCGCCTGGGCCGCCGGCATCCGTCTGGCCTCTCGCGTCGTGCCGCTCGCCGGACTCGACGACGCGACCGCAGGCGTCCTCGTCGAGGACGACGTCACCCCGCTCGACGGGCGCACCGGCACCCCGTGGATCGAGGCGCGCGTGCGCCCCGGGCACTGGAACGTCGCCGGCATCCATCTCGGCGCGCCGCACCGCGCCGCGACGCACCCGACCGCGACCGCCCAGGCCGACAACGCGTTCCTGATCACGTGGCCCGACGGCCGCACCACCGCTCTGCACCCCGAGACGGCGAGCGCGCCCGCGCTCGCCACCACCTGACCCACCCACAGAAAGAGGCATTCGCAATGAAGCGTTCGTTCATCGGCGGCGCGGCCCTGGCGGCCACCGCAGCCCTCGTCCTCACCGGCTGCTCCAGCAGTTCGGCCCCCGCCGCGCAGGAGACCGTCGACCCGGACGAAGAGGTCACCCTCACCGTCTCGGTGTGGAACTACGACCAGACGCCCGAGTTCAAGGCGCTGTTCGACGCCTTCCAGGCGGAGCACCCGAACATCACCATCGAGCCGGTCGACATCCTCGCCGACGACTACCCCGAGAAGGTCACCACCATGCTCTCCGGCGGTGACACCACCGACGTCATCACCATGAAGAACGCGATCGACTACGCCCGATACGCCACCCGTGGGCAGCTCCAGGACGTCTCCGATCTCGCCGAGGAGTACGGCGACGAGCTGGCAGGTCTGGAGACGTTCGACACCGAGGGCAAGTACTACGCCCTGCCGTACCGCCAGGACTTCTGGGTGCTGTACTACAACAAGGATCTGTTCGACAAGGCCGGCCTGGACTACCCCGACAACATCAGCTGGGAGGAGTACGCCGACCTGGCCGCGAAGCTCACCGACGACAGCGGCTCCCAGAAGGTGTACGGCACCTACCACCACTACTGGCGCTCGGTGATCCAGGCCGTGTCGGCCGCGCAGACCGACGGCGACCTGCTCTCCGGCGACTACGACTTCATGAAGGACCAGTACGACCTCGCCCTGAAGCTGCAGAAGGACGGCAACGCCCTCGACTACGCCACCGCGAAGACGCAGCAGATCAGCTACCGCACCATGTTCGAGACCGGCCAGACCGCCATGATGCCGATGGGCACCTGGTACATCGCCGGCATCAAGCAGGCCATCGAGGACGGCAAATCAAGCGTGAACTGGGGCGTCGCGCAGATGCCGCAGCTCGAGTCCGGCGACGACGTCACCACCTTCGGCTCACCGACCGCGTTCGCGGTCAACAAGAACGCCAAGAACGCCGCCGCCGCGAAGATGTTCCTCGACTTCGCCGCCGGCGAGGAGGGCGCGAAGGCGATCGCCTCGATCGGCGTCGTCCCCGCCTTCACCTCGGATGCCGTCACCGAGGCGTTCACAGCGCTGCCGACCGACGAGCTGTCGGTTGAGGCCTTCGCGGGCGACAAGAAGGTCGTCATCGAGATGCCGATCAGCGACCACACCGCCGACATCTCCACCATCCTCGACGAGGAGCACGACCTGATCATGGTCGGTGAGAAGTCCGTCGAGGACGGGCTGAAGGAAGCCGGCGACCGTGTGAAGAACGAGGTCCTGCAGTAACACCCGTCCGTCCGTCCCGGTCGTTGAGCGAGCCGCAGGCGAGACGAAGCGCAGCGCTCAGGCGTTTCGTCTCGGTCGCGCTCCGCGCGTCCTCGCTCAACGACCGGGTGACACGAAGGAGAACTCCGATGGCACTGGCATCCGCTCCCGTGCGTCCAGGCGCACGGCGCCGTGCGCGGCGCAACGCCCTGATCGGGTGGAGCTTCATCCTCCCCAACTTCATCGGGTTCGCCCTGCTCACCCTCGTCCCGCTCGTCGGCGCGCTGGCGCTGGCATTCATGGAGTGGGACGGGTTCAGCGACCCGGAGTTCGTCGGCATCGCGAACTTCACCAGGCTGTTCCGCGACTCCTCGTTCGGGATCGCGCTGCTGAACACGATGTACTACGCCGCAGGGCACATCCCGCTCACGATCGCGGCATCCCTCGCCCTCGCCCTGCTGCTGAACCGCAAACTGGCCGGCGTCGGGTTCTTCCGCACTGCGATGTTCTTCCCGTACGTGACCTCGCTCGTCGCGATCGCCGTGGTGTGGAACATGCTGTTCAACCCCCAGTACGGCCCGATCAACCAGTTCCTGTCGTTCATCGGCATCCAGGACCCGCCCGGCTGGACCTCCAGCTCGGCGTGGGCGATGCCGGCGGTCATCATCACCAGCGTGTGGCGCGACATGGGCTACTACATGGTGCTGTTCCTCGCCGGACTCCAGGCGATCCCGCAGGAGTACTACGAGGCCGCCAAGGTCGACGGCGCGAACGCCTGGCAGCGGTTCTGGAACATCACCATCCCGACGCTGCGCCCCACGACGTTCTTCGTGCTGGTCATGGTCACCATCGCCAGCTTCAAGGTGTTCGACCTGATCGTCGTGATGACCGACGGCGGGCCCGGCCGCGCCACGCTGGTGCTCTCCCAGCTCATCTACCGCGAGGGCATCCGCGAGAACCGCTTCGGCTACTCGTCGGCGATCTCGCTCGTGCTCTTCCTCATCGTCTTGATCTTCACGGTCGTGCAGTTCAAGCTGCAGCAGCGGAAGGAACGCTGATGGCTCTCAACACGCTTCCGAACACCGCGGCCGTCGACACCAGGGCCGTCGTCACGCCGCCGCGGCCCAATCGTCCGCTCCGCGCAGACCGGCGCGACGCCGTGCAGGGGGTGCGGGCCGTGCTGATGTACGTCGGGCTCGCCGTGCTCACCGCGCTGATCTTCGTACCGTTCGTGTGGATGGTGTCGTCGTCGCTCAAGCAGGACAACCAGGTCTTCTCGATCCCGATCCAGTGGATCCCCACCGAGTTCGTCTGGTCGAACTACGTCGACATCTGGACCCGCGTGCCGATGCTGATGTACCTGAAGAACTCGGCGTTCCTGTCGATCGTCATCACGTTCCTGCAGGTACTGACCGGCAGCTTCGCGGCGTACGGCTTCGCGAAGATGCACTTCAAGGGCCGTGACGTTCTGTTCGTCGCGTACATCGCCACCATCGCGGTGCCGTGGCAGGCGTACATGGTGCCGCAGTACATCATGATGCAGAAGGCCGGCCTGGTGAACACGCACCTGTCGATCATCCTGCTGCAGGCGTTCGGCGCCTTCGGCGTGTTCCTGATGCGGCAGTACTACATGACGATCCCCGACGAGCTCAGCGAGGCGGCCCGCATCGACGGGCTCAGCGAGTACAGCATCTGGTACCGGATCATCCTGCCGCTGACGAAGCCGGCGATCGCCAGCCTGGCGCTGCTGACCTTCGTGAACACCTGGAACGACTACATGGGGCCGTTCATCTACTTCACCTCGAACGACCTGTGGACCGTGCAGCTCGGGCTGCGGCAGTTCGTCGGGCAGTTCGACGCCGAGTACGCCATGATCATGACCGGGTCGGTGATCTCGGTCATCCCGATCGTGATCGTGTTCCTGTTCGGTCAGCGCTTCTTCATTCAGGGGATCGCGACCAGCGGCATGAAGGGGTGACGGCATGACGGCACGCGCGTCGCAGCGCCCGTGGGGTCCCGGCTTCGACACGTGGCAGTCGCTGTTCGCGTTCGCCTACCGAGGGCTCGCCACCGGCGCGTGCCTGGCCCTGTTCGCGCTGCCGCTGGCCGTCGTGCTGATCGGCGTTCCCCGGCCCGCCGAGACCGCGCCGTTCCTGATCCTGTGCGCCCTTCCGCTCGGCCCGGCCCTGAGCGCGGCGTTCTGGGCGTTCGACGCCGCCAGCGATACCGGATCCAGCGCCCCGTTCGCGCTGTTCGCCCGCGGGCTGGCCGCCACCTGGTGGCGGGGCCTCGGCGTGTGGGCGATCACCTCCGCGCTCGCGGTGTTCCTCTTCGTCGACGCCGTCGCCGTGGCAGGCACGCCGTTCGCGCTGCTGCTCGGGCCGCTGCTGGGCGTCATCGGCGTGGTGGTGCTGGCCGCGACACCCGTCGCCCTCGCCGCGGTCGGAATGCCGCAGCGGCCCGGCATCCTCGCCGCCGCCAAGGCGGGGCTGTACGCGGCAGTGCGCCGTCCGCTGCCGTCGCTGATGACGCTGCTGATCCTCGGCGCATGGGTCGTGATCGTCCTGGCGCAGCCGGTGGTCGGCGTGCTGGGCCTCGGCGGCTTCGCGCTGATGCTGGTCTGGATGAACGCCGCCGCGCAGCTGACCGCCGTGGGCGCTCGGCCGGACTCGCCGACCGCCTGACATCCGAACTCACCGGCGGTCGCCGGGATCGGTCCCCTCGGGGAGCCGCTCGGCGGGGACGACCACGACGTCCTGCACCTTCCAGTCCAGCCGTTTCACGCCGTCCGACAGTTCGGTCAGCTCGCTGACCGCGACGCGATCGCGCTTCGGGACGATGAACGCCTCGACGTGGAACACCTGCCCCTGGTCGCGGACGCGCACCCCGGCATCCCGCACGCCGGGCCGGCTGCGCAAGTAGCTGACGATCTCCGCGGCGAGCGGATGCGGGTGCTTGTCGTCGTAGGTGCGGGCGCGCTGGTCCATCAGGTCGACGACGGCACCCCGGGTGTTGCGGATGCCGTCCCACACGATTCCGAGGGAGATGAACAGCGCCGCGGCGCCGTCCAGCCACCAGATGCCGGCGCCCACGCCGAGCACGCCGATGATCGATGCGGCGTTGGTGTGCCAGTCGGCTTTGGCCATGTCGGCGTCGGCGAACAGCAGCTTGTTGTGCAGCCCGGGTGCGAGCCGGGCCTTCGCCGGTCCGTACAGGAAGACCGGGCCGGGGACGATGAGCAGCATCACCCCGACCATCAGCCAGCCCAGCCAGACGGTGTGCCCGAACAGCTGCACCGTGCCGATCGATGGGTGCTCTGCGCGGATCAGCCCGGTGACGGCCTCGACGGCGAGGTTCGTGCCCACCGCGAGGAGGGCGACGCCGGCCACGAGGTGCCCGACTCCCATCGCGCGGTGCCGACCGTACGGGTACCGACGGCTCGGCGGCTTGCTGACCAGCGGCAGGGCGCACAGGAACGCGATCTGCGGGATGAGGGAGAGCATGTCCTCGATCCACGCGGTGCGCATCGCCTGCGACTGCCCGACCACGAACGCCAGCAGCACGATGGTGCAGGTCGTGTAGCCGATCGTGAAGAACTCCCAGCGCACGGCCTTCTTCAGCGCCTGCCGCTGCTCGTCGGGCAGGTCGGTCCGTCCGAAACGACGCTCCTCGCCCATCAGCCGGTCTCCTCGTCCAGGAAGCGCTCCAGTTCGGACAGGAAGGCGTTCTCGCCCATCGGCACGAGCATCACGATGCTCCGCCCGTCCGCCCCGTCGATGCCGGGATAACCGCGGCTGACGCCGACCCGGTCGAGCCACGGGCTCTGATCGGTCAGGCCGCCGATCACGAGGTCGAGGTCGCCTCGCTCCAGCATCCCGACCAGCGTCTCCTCGCTGCCGAACGTCCACTCCGGCTCGGCGTCGATGCTCTCGGCGAACTGTTCGGTCAGGTCGGCCAGCGGACCGGTCGGCTCTCCGCCCTCATCGCGGACCAGGCCCGGATCAGGCGAGACCCCGACGCGCAGCTCCCCGCCGCGGACCGACTCGAGCGTGCCATCGGGGTCGGCGGGGATCGTGATCCCGCACCCGGCGAGCAGGGCACAGGCGGCCAGCAGCGCGGCGGCGACGCGTCCGCGACGGCGCGCGGCGCGAGCAGGGCTGAGTGACGAGTGCCGGCTGCTCATGCTCCATGCCTATCGGATCGGCGGCCGTCTGCCAACCTGCGCGCCCGCGCGTCGGTCGGGTGAGCACCACGTGTGCTGCAGTTTCCGGCATCCGCTGCATCGATCAATGGCGCGGATGCCGGAAACTGGCGCGCACATGGGACGACCACCCGCCGTCACCCACTCGCGCGCAACACCAGCGCCGGGGCGAGCCGGATGTCATCGACCGGCGCCGCCGCCTCGACCATCGCCACCATCGCCTCGACAGCCCGCTCGCCGAGGGCGTCGAAGTCCTGACGCACGGTGCTGAGCGGCGGGCGGAACTCCGCGGCGTCGGCGACGTCGTCGAAGCCGATCACGGCGACGTCCTCCGGCACGCGGCGCCCGGCGTCGGCCAGCGCCCGCAGCAGCCCGAGCGCCATCTGATCGTTCGCGCACACCACCGCACTCAGCGATGGATCATCGCGCAGCAGCAGGCCCTGCTCGTGCCCTGAGCGGGACGACCAGTCCCCGCGGAACGGCTCCGGCGGGCGGATGCCGGCTGCGGCGAGCGCCTCCTGCCACCCGCGCTCGCGCTCGGAGGCGGCGAACGACCCGGCGGGTCCTGCCAGATGGTGAACGACCGGGTGCCCCTGCGCGAGGAGGTGCTCGGTCGCGGCACGGCATCCGGCTGCGTGGTCGGTCGCGATGACGGTGAACCGCTCGTCCGGCGGGGAGTCCACCACGACGAGTCGCAGGTCGCCGGGGGCGGCGTCCCGCGCCAGCGCGGTGGCCTCGTTGAGGACGATGGCGCCGTCGGCGCCCTGCTCGCGCAGCCAGTCGAACGCCTCGGCGATGTCGGCCGAGGCACCGAGTGTGACGACGGTCAGCGCGTATCCGCGCGCCGCGGCCGCGTCCGCGACGGCCTGCAGCATCCGGGAGTTCCCCACCGTGGCGAGGGTCTGCGCGACCAGGCCGATGGTCTGCGTGCGTCCGGTGCGCAGCGCGCGAGCTGCGCGATGCGGGCGGTAACCGAGCTCGGCCATGGCCTGCTCGACCCGGGCCCTGGTCGCGGGGTCGACCCGCGGGCTGTCGTTGGCGACGCGCGACACGGTCTGGCTGGACACGCCCGCTCTGGCGGCGACCGTGGCCATCGAGACGCGCTTCGGCTGCGGCATCCGTGCCCTCCTCCTCATCCACTCCGCCCGTTCACAACTCAGGCGTGTTGACGTTATCACGCGGTGCGCGGTACCGTGTTGACGTGAACATGCCCGAATCTCCTGAGTTGCGAACGCCGGCCGCGCACGACGAACTCGGTGCCGGCGTCGTCAAGCGCAGCACCCGGCTGGCCGACGGCCGCGAGCTGTTCTACTACGACGATCCGGGCACGACGCTCGGCCCCGACCGTCGCGTCGACGCCCGCACGCTGGACCCGCGTCCGGAGACGGCCACCATGCGGCAGGACGCGCTCACCGGCGACTGGATCACGTTCGCGACCAAGCGGCAGAACCGGGTCATGCTGCCCAGCGCGGATGCCGACCCGTTGGCGCCGCAGACCGCGGACAACCCGTCCGAGATCCCGTCCGCGTACGACGTCGCGGTGTTCGAGAACCGCTCCCCCGCGTTCGGGCCGGCCCTGGCCGAGGCCGTCGGCACCGCCCCCGCCGCCGACGACGCGCCCCGCGGCCTGGACGACCTCGCCGAGCTCGGGCTCGGCCGCACGCGTACGAGCGTGGGCCGTTGCGAGGTGGTCTGCTTCAGCCCCGCGCACGAGGGCTCGTTCGGCACCCAGTCGGTGACCAGAGCCCGCACGGTGATCGAGGCGTGGGCCGACCGCACCGCCGCGCTGTCGGCGCTGCCCGGCATCCAACAGGTGTTCCCGTTCGAGAACCGCGGCGAGGCCATCGGGGTGACACTGCCGCACCCGCACGGGCAGATCTACGCGTACCCCTACATCACCCCGCGCACCGGTCGCCTGCTGGACGCCATCGACCGCGCCGGATCCGACCTGCTCGCACGGGTGCTCGACTTCGAGCGGGCCTCCGAGCGGGTCGTGCTGCAGGGCGAGCACTGGACGGCGTACGTGCCGTTCGCCGCGCGCTGGCCGCTGGAGGTGCATCTCGTGCCGCACCGCCACGTGCCGGACTTCGCCGCCCTCAGCGATGCTGAGCGCGACGAGCTGGCCCCGCTGTATCTACGGCTGCTGCGCGGCGTCGATGCCCTCTACGGCACACCCACCCCGTACATCGCCGCCTGGCATCAGGCTCCGGTGCACGCAGGCCGCGACAGTGTGCGGATGCGGCTGGAGCTGACCAGTCCGCGCCGCGCCGCCGACAAGCTGAAGTTCCTCGCCGGGTCCGAGTCGGCGATGGCCGCATGGACCGCCGAGATCCTGCCCGAGCAGTCCGCCGAACGCCTCCGAGAGGCCGTGGCCTCGATCTCGCCGGACCTGACCTGACCCGCCCCGTGCACAACGTCGCAGATCTGCACTGTTTCGCAGCGCATCCGGCATCCGGCTGCGAAGTACCGCAGATCTGCGAGACAGCACCCCTCCGACCCGCCCCAGGAGCCAATCCATGACAGCCTCCGAAGCCGCCCGCGACCTGTTCACCGTGCTCACCGGCCGCTCCCCCGACGGCATCTGGTCGGCGCCCGGCCGGGTGAACCTCATCGGGGAGCACACCGACTACAACGAGGGTTTCGTGCTGCCGTTCGCGATCCCGCACCGCACGTACGCCGCGGCGGCGTGGCGCGACGACCGCCGCATCCGGGTGACGTCGACCTTCGCCGACGAACCGGTCGAGGTGTCGCTCGACGATCTGACGCAGCTGTTCCCCACCGGCCCGGACACCTCGGTTCCGGAGTGGTCGGCCTACGTGCTCGGCGTCGCCTGGGCGCTCAGCGAGACGACCGGAGCACGCGACGGGCTGTGCGGCGTGGACATCGCGATCGCCTCCGACGTGCCGGTCGGCGCCGGCCTGTCGTCATCCGCAGCGATCGAAGGCGCCACCGCCACCGCGCTCGACGAGCTGTGGTCGCTCGGCCTCGACCCTGTGACGCTGGCGAAGGCCGGCCGCCGCGCCGAGAACGAGGCGGTCGGCGCCCCGACCGGCATCATGGACCAGATGGCGAGCATGCTGGGCCGCCCGGACGCCGCCACGTTCCTGGACTGCCGCACGCTGGAGACGCGCTCGATCCCCACCGGGTTCACCGCGGAGGGCCTGGAGCTCCTCGTGATCGACACCGGAGTGAAGCACTCGCATTCCACCGGCGGCTACCGCGAGCGCCGCGACGCCTGCGAGCGCGGCGCCGAGATCATGGGCGTGTCGTCGTTGCGCGACGTCACGGTGGGCGACCTGCCCCGCGCCGCCGAGCTCATGGACGACGTCACCTTCCGCCGCGTCCGCCACGTGGTCACCGAGAACCAGCGCGTGCTGGACACCGTCGACGCGCTCACCGACAGCGGGCCGCGTGCCATCGGCGGGCTGCTCACGGCATCCCATGCGTCGATGCGGGACGACTTCGAGATCTCGGTCCCCGAGCTCGACACCGCGGTCGACACCGCCCTCGCGCACGGTGCGATCGGCGCGCGGATGACCGGCGGCGGCTTCGGCGGCGCCGCCATCGCGCTCGTCGACGGGGACGAGGTCGAGGCGGTGACGGATGCAGTCGCGCAGGCCTTCGCGACTGCCGGCTTCGCCGCCCCGCACACCTTCACGGTCATGCCGTCACAGGGTCCGCGGCGCGACGCCTGACAGAATCGTGTGTGCGCACGTGCGCGACGGAAGGAGACCCATGTCCTGGCTTGTCACCGGCGGCGCCGGTTACATCGGAGCGCATGTCGTGCGCGCCCTCGCAGCGGCGGGCATCGCCCCGGTCGTGCTCGACGACCTGTCGAGCGGCCAGGCGTCGTTCGTGCCGGCCGACGTGCCGCTGGTGGAGGGCAGCATCCTGGACCGCGAGCTCGTCGAGCGCACCCTGCGCGAGCACAACGTCGAGGGCGTCATCCACGTCGCGGGATTCAAGTACGCCGGGGTTTCGGTGCAGCGCCCGCTGCATACGTACGCGCAGAACGTCGAGGGCACCCGCATCATCCTCGAGGCCATGGAGGCGGCCGACGTCTACCGGATCGTGTTCTCGTCCAGCGCCGCGGTGTACGGCACCCCGGACGTCGAGCAGGTCACCGAGCACACCCCGAAGCGCCCGGCCAGCCCGTACGGCGAATCGAAGCTGATCGGCGAGTGGCTGCTGCGCGACCAGGGCGTCGCGACCGCCGACACCGACCGGCCGCTGCGGCACACGTCGCTGCGCTACTTCAACGTGGTCGGCTCCGCCGACCCGTCGGTGTACGACGTCAGCCCGCACAACCTGTTCCCGATCGTGTTCGAGGCCCTGCTGGCCGGACGCACCCCGCAGATCAACGGCGACGACTACGACACCCCGGACGGCACCAACGTGCGCGACTACGTGCACGTGGGCGACATCGCCGCCGCGCACGTCGCGGCCGCCCAGCGGCTCACCGCCGGCGAGCCGATCGAGCCGGCGTACAACCTCGGCTCCGGCGACGGGCTGAGCGTGCGCCAGATCATGGATGCCATGGCGCGCGTCACCGGTGTGGAGTTCACCCCGGTGATCGGGCCGCGCCGACCGGGCGACCCGGATCGGATCGTGGCGTCGGGGGAGCTCGCGGCGCGCGACCTGGGATGGACGATGCGGTACACGGTGGATGAGATGGTGCGGACGGGCTGGGAGGCGCGTCGGAGCGCCGGCTAGGTTTCCGTTGTGTGGCGGGGCGGGGATGCCGCCGCCGTTCTGGCGGGGCGCGGATGCCGCCGCCGTTCTGGCGGGGCGGGGATGCCGCCGCCGTTCTGGCGGGGCGGGGATGCCGCCTTCGCTCGCAGAGCGGGGGCCCCGCCCGCTTCGCGGGCACCCCGATGCTCGCTTACGGCGGCACCCCGCCCCTCGCGTTTCCATGTCTGGGGATCCGACGCGCCTGCGGATGGTAGTAGTGGGGGATGGGCGTTCATGTTGAGGTGCGGGCGGCGGTGGCGGGGGATGCGGACGGGATCGCGGCGGTGCACGTGCGGGCGTGGCAGGAGGCGTACCGCGGGCTCATGCCGCAGGAGGTGCTGGACGGGCTGTCGATCGAGCAGCGCGCGGAGGGATGGCGGCGGATCATCGCGCAGCCGCAACCCGGCGGGCACACGATCGTGGCGGACCGCGACGGTGCGGTCGTCGGCTGGGCGACCTACGGCACCGCACGGGACGCAGACCCGCCGTCGACCGGTGAGCTGTGGGGCATCTACGCCCACCCGGACGCCTGGTCCACCGGGGTCGGCCATGCGCTGCTGATCGCGGCCGAGGAATCCCTGCAGGCCGCCGGACACACCGCGGCCTACCTCTGGGTGCTGGACGGCAACGCCAGGGCGGCCCGCTTCTACGAGCGTCACGGATGGATCGAGGACGGGGGCACCCGGGTCGAGGAGCGCCCAGGCCTCGTGCTGCACGAGCGCCGGCACGTGAAGCGCTTCCCCGGAGCGCAGGACCCCGCCTGATCAATCCAGGGCGGTCATCACGTGCTTCAGACGCGTGTAGTCGTCGAAGCCGTACTGCGAGAGGTCCTTGCCGTAGCCGGAGTGCTTGAAGCCGCCATGCGGCATATCCGACACGAACGGCAGGTGCGTGTTCACCCAGACGCAGCCGAAGTCCAGTTCGCGCGTGAAACGCATGGCACGCGAATGGTCGCGAGTCCACACCGACGCGGCGAGCGCGTAGCGTACGCCGTTGGCGAGGGCGAGCGCCTCGTCATCGGTCTGGAACGACTGCACCGTGAGCACCGGGCCGAACACCTCGTCCTGCACGATGTCGTCGTCCTGCCGAACGCCGGACACTATCGTGGGCTCGAAGAAGTAACCGACCTCGCCATGCCGGCGCCCGCCGGTCTCGACGCGTGCATGCCCGGGCAGCGCGTCGATGAACCCCTGCACGCGCGAGAGCTGCGCGGCGCTGTTCAGCGGGCCGAAGAACACGCCGTCCTCGTGCGGGCCGCCGGTGCGGGCGTGCGTACGGGTGCGCGAGATCAGCGCGCGCACCAGCTCGTCGTGCACCGAGGCGTGCACGATGACTCGCGTCGCGGCGGTGCAGTCCTGCCCGGCGTTGAAGAACGCGGCGGCGACGATCCCCTCCGCCGCCTTCTCCAGCGACGCGTCGGCGAAGACGACGGCGGGCGCTTTGCCGCCGAGCTCGAGGTGGACACGTTTGACGTCGGATGCCGCCGAGCGGGCGACCTCCATGCCGGCGCGCACCGATCCGGTGATCGCCACCATCTGCGGCGTCGGATGCTCGACGAGCATCCCGCCGGTCTCCCGGTCGCCGAGCACGACGTTCAGGGTGCCGCCCGGTGTGTGCTCCGCGACGATCTCGGCCAGCAGCAGCGTGGACGACGGGGTGGTCTCGGCGGGCTTGAGCACGACGGTGTTCCCCGCTGCCAGAGCCGGGGCGATCTTCCACACCGCCATGTTCAGCGGGTAGTTCCACGGGGTCACCTGTCCGATGACGCCGACGGGCTCGCGGCGCACGTACGATGTGTGCCCTGCGAGGTACTCCGCCGCCGCGCGGCCCTCGAGGCTGCGTGCCGCTCCCGCGAAGAAGCGCAGCTGGTCTATGGACTGCTCGATCTCGTCCGCCACCAGCGTCCGGCGAGGCTTCCCGGTGTCCTGCGACTCGAGATCGGCGAACTCCTCCGCACGCTCCGCCATCGCGTCGGCGATGCGGAACAGGGCCAGCTGGCGCTCGGCCGGGGTGGTGTCGCGCCACACCGGGAACGCGGCGGCAGCCGCACGGTAGGCGGCGTCCACGTCATCCCGGTCGGAGATCGGGATACTGCCGTATGTCCGTTCGGTGGTCGGGTCCACGAGGTCGATCCGTCCGGCGCCGTGCGCGGGTCGACGCGCGCCCGCGATGTGGTTGTGAGACGTCGTCGTCGGCATGATGGGAACTGTAGCCGCGAACCTACGAAATCTAAAGGTTCGGTACGAAAAGTCTTCGGATTCGGTTGCATGTGCATCATTCGAGTGTCAGGATCATCACATGACCAAGCAGAAGACGCCGGCGCTCGATGACGTGTCGAAGCGCATCATCGAACTGCTTCAGCAGGACGGCCGGCGGCCCTACGCCGACATCGGACGCGCGGTCGGACTCAGCGAGGCGGCCGTGCGGCAGCGCGTGCAGCGGCTGACGGATGCCGGGGTCATGCAGATCGTCGCGGTCACCGACCCCCGGCAGCTCGGCTTCTCGCGAATGGCGATGATCGGCATCCAGGTCGATGGAGACCCGCGCGACGCCGCCGACGCGCTGAAGGCCCTCGACGAGATCGCGTACGTGGTGGTGACGCTGGGATCGTTCGACGTGCTGGCGGAGGCGATCTGCGAGACCGACGAGGACCTCCTGGATCTCATCGCCACCCGGATCCGGACCATCCCGGGCGTGACGCACACGGAGAGCTTCCTGTACGCGGGCCTGCACAAGGACTTCTACAACTGGGGCACCCGCTGACGCGAGTGCCCACGACACCACGATGGAGTGGGATCAATGGGAACAACCGTGTTCGAGCGACACCGCACGACCGACGCGGTCATCCGGCACGCCCTGCAGGACACCCGGCAGGGATCGTTCTGGCTGGACGACGTCGAACGACCGGCGTGGGAACCGCTCCGCGCTGACGTGGCGTGCGATCTGGTGATCGTCGGCGGCGGCTACGCCGGCCTGTGGACGGCGGTGCGGGCGAAAGAGCGCGACCCGCAGCGCACGGTGGTGCTGCTCGAGGCCGCCCGCATCGGCTGGGCGGCGTCCGGCCGCAACGGCGGATTCTGCGAGGCGAGCCTGACCCACGGGTACGAGAACGGCAAGCGCCGATGGCCCGACGAACTGGACCTTCTCGAACGGCTCGGCCTCGAGAACCTCGACGGCATCCAGGACACCGTCGCCCGGTACGGCATGGACGTCGACTGGGAGCGCAGCGGTCAGCTGCACGTCGCGACCGAGCCGCACCAGGTGGACTGGCTGAAGGAGCGCGGCGAGTTCCTCGACACGGATGCCGTGCGCGCGGCGGTCCACTCCCCCACCTACCTCGCCGGCTCGCTGGAGCGCGACACCTGCGCGGTCGTGCACCCCGCCAAACTCGCGTTCGAGCTGGCGCGGGTCGCCGGCGAGCTGGGCGTGCAGATCCACGAGCACAGCCGGGTCACCGCCGTCACCGGCTCCGGCGCGCAGCAGGTCCACGTCGACGGCGGAGCCACAGTGCACGCCGCGCAGGTGGTCCTGGCCACCAACGTCTTCCCGTCGCTGCTCAAACGCAACCGGCTGATGACGGTGCCGGTCTACGACTACGCGCTCATGACCGAGCCGCTCACCACCGAGCAGTACGACGCGATCGGGTGGAAGGGCCGATACGGCATCAGCGACAGCGCCAATCAGTTCCACTACTACCGGCTGAGCGCCGACAATCGGATCCTGTTCGGCGGCTACGACGCCATCTACCACTATGGCGGAAAGGTGCGCGCCGAGTACGAGGAACGCCCCGAGTCGTTCCAGCGGCTCGCGTCGCACTTCTTCACCACTTTCCCGCAGCTGGAGGGGCTGCGCTTCACGCACCGGTGGTCAGGGGCGATCGACTCGTGCAGCCGGTTCTGCGCCTTCATGGGCACCGCCCGCGGCGGGCGCGTCGCGTACGCAGCCGGATTCACCGGCCTCGGCGTCGGGGCGACCCGCTTCGCGGCCGACGTGATGCTCGACCGGCTGGCGGGCATCTCGACCGAGCGCACCCGGTCGAAGATGGCCCGCACCCGACCGATCCCGTTCCCCCCTGAGCCCGCGGCGGCGATCGGAGTGAACCTGGTGCGCGCGTCGATGGACCGCGCCGATCACAACGAGGGCCGCCGCAACCTGCTGCTGAAGACCCTGGATGCCGTCGGCATGGGTTTCGACTCGTGACCGCACTCGAAGAGGAGCTCGCATGACCACCACCATCCGCCATATCATCGACGGCGCGGAGACCGGCGACGCCACCCGCACCCTGCCCGTGTACGACCCCGCCACCGGCGCACAGCACCGCGAGGTCGTGGCCGCGTCGACGGCGGACGTGGAGCGCGCCATCGCCGCAGCGAAGGCCGCACAGCCGGCATGGCGGGCGTCGAGCCTCATCAAGCGGGCCGACGTGTTCTTCCGATTGCGGCAGCTCCTCGCGGATCGCACCGACGAGCTCGCCGCGATCGTCACCAGCGAGCACGGCAAGGTGCTCTCGGATGCCGCCGGCGAGGTGTCCCGCGGCATCGAGAACGTCGAGTTCGCTGCGGGGCTGCTGCACCACCTGAAGGGCGAACGCGCCGAGCAGGTCTCCCGCGGGATCGACGTGCACTCCGTCAAGCAGCCGGTCGGCGTCGTCGCGGCGATCACCCCGTTCAACTTCCCCGTCATGGTGCCGCTGTGGATGGTCGCCAGCGCCATCGCCTGCGGCAACACGGTGGTGCTCAAGCCCAGCGAGAAGGATCCGTCGGCGGCGATCTGGCTGGCGAAGGCCTTCCAGGAGGCTGGCCTGCCCGACGGCGTGCTCAACGTGATCAACGGCGACCGGGAGGCCGTCGACGCGCTGGTGGATTCGAAGGACGTGGCCGCGATCAGCTTCGTCGGTTCGACACCGATCGCCGAGGCGATCTACCGCCGCGCCTCGGCCAACGGCAAGCGCGTCCAGGCGCTCGGCGGGGCCAAGAACCACATGGTCGTCATGCCCGACGCCGACATCGACGGGGCGGCGGCCGCCGCGGTGTCCGCCGCCTACGGCTCGGCCGGCGAGCGCTGCATGGCGGTGTCGGTGCTCGTCGCGGTCGGCGACATCGCCGACGACCTCGTGGACGGCATCCGCTCACGCATCGAGCAGCTGCGCATCGGGCCTGGCACCGACCCGGCGAGCGAGATGGGGCCGCTCATCACCCGGGAGCACCGCGACCGGGTCGCCTCGTACGTCGCCGGTGCGGCCGCCGAGGGTGCGACCGTGGTCGTCGACGGCACGCGGAAGGCCTTCGACGGCAACGGCTTCTTCATCGGCGTCTCGCTGCTCGACGACGTGCGCCCCGGCATGAAGGTGTACGAAGACGAGATCTTCGGCCCTGTGCTGGCGGTGGTACGGGTCGCCTCGTATCAGGAGGCCGTCGACCTGATCAACGCGAACGCATTCGGCAACGGCACCGCGATCTTCACCCGCGACGGCGGCACGGCCCGCCAGTTCGAGTTCGACATCGAGGTGGGCATGGTGGGCGTGAACGTGCCGATCCCGGTGCCGGTGGGCGCCTTCTCGTTCGGCGGCTGGAAGAACTCGCTGTTCGGCGATTCGCACATCTACGGCCCCGAGTCGATCCACTTCTACACGCGCTCGAAGGTCGTCACGACCCACTGGCCCGACCACACGCCCGCCCAGGTCGACCTGGGCTTTCCGAGCAACCACTGACGCACGAGACGGGGCACCGACATGGCACAGTTCACCGACCGTCACGGCGTGACCCACCCGCTGCCCGCGCCGGACGCCGAGGCGCGGGTCCGCGCGGACGATCGCGGTCACGTCTTCCACTCCTGGAGCGCGCAGGGCCGGATCGGTCCGATGCCGGTCGCCGCGGGCGAGGGATCCACCTTCTGGGACTACCAGGGGCGCGCGTACCTCGACTTCTCGAGCCAGCTGGTCAATCTGAACCTCGGCCACCAGCATCCCGATCTCGTCTCCGCCCTCCAGCGGCAGGCGGGGCGCCTCGCCACGATCCAACCCGCCGTGGCGAACGACGTCCGCGGGGAGCTGGCCCGGCTGATCTGCGAGGTCGCGCCGGAGGGGTTCCAGAAGGTGTTCTTCACGAACGGCGGAGCGGAGGCCAACGAGTACGCGGTGCGCATGGCCAGGCAGGTCACCGGCCGCCGCAAGGTGCTGTCGATGTACCGCAGCTACCACGGCTCCACCGCGACGGCCATCTCACTGACCGGCGACCCGCGGCGCTGGGCGAACGACCCGAGCGACATCGCCACGGTGCGCTTCTTCGGCCCGTACCCGTACCGTTCGCCGTTCCATTCCGAGACCGTCGAGCAGGAGTGCGAGCGCGCCGTCGCCCACCTTGAGCAGACGATCCTGCTGGAGGGTCCGTCCACCATCGCGGCGATCATCATCGAGACCGTGGTGGGCACCAACGGGGTGCTGATCCCGCCGCCCGGCTACCTGCAGGCGGTGCGCGAGCTGTGCGACCGGCACGGCATCCTGTACATCGCCGACGAGGTGATGGTCGGCTTCGGCCGGCTGGGCGAATGGTTCGCGATCGACGCCTTCGACGCGCGACCCGACCTGATCACGTTCGCGAAGGGCGTCAACTCCGGTTACGTGCCGCTCGGCGGTGTGGTGATCACCGAGCGCGTCGCCTCGTACTTCGACGACGTCGCGTTCCCGGGCGGACTCACCTACTCCGGGCATCCGCTCGCCTGCGCGGTCGGGGTGGCGACGTTCGAGGTGTTCCGCCGCGACGGCATCCTCGAGCGCGTGCGCGACCTCGGCGAGCGCGTCGTCGCGCCGATGCTGCGGTCGTGGGTCGACACGCACCCGAGCGTCGGCGAGGTGCGCGGCCGCGGCCTGTTCTGGGCGGTGGAGCTGGTCCGCGACAAGGACACCCGCGAGCCGCTGGTGCCGTTCAACGCGAGCGGGGCGGATGCCGCACCGATGAACGACTTCGCCGCGGCGGCCAAGCAGGCCGGCGTGTGGCCGTTCACGCACTTCAACCGCACGCACATCGCGCCGCCGCTGGTGATCTCGGAGGAGGAGCTCGTCCGGGGCCTCGCCGCGATCGATGAGGCTCTCACCGTGGCCGACCGGCACGCGGAAGCGGCGAAGGTGAGGATCACAGCATGAGCGAGCAGAGCCGGAACGCGGCGTGGCAGCAGCAGGCGTCGGATCATCTCTGGATGCACTTCACCCGGCAGTCCACGATGCACGACGGGCACGTCCCGATCATCACGCGCGGGGAGGGGCATCACATCTGGGACGCCGACGGACGCCGCTACATCGACGGGCTGGCTGGGCTGTTCGTGGTCAACGCCGGTCACGGCCGCAAGCGCCTCGCGCAGGCGGCCGCGCGGCAGGCCGAGGAGCTGGCGTTCTTCCCGCTGTGGTCGTATGCGCATCCGTCGGCGATCGAGCTGGCCGACCGTCTCGCCGAGTACGCGCCCGGCGACCTGGATCGGGTGTTCTTCAGCACCGGCGGCGGTGAGGCCGTCGAGACGGCGTTCAAGCTCGCCAAGCAGTACTGGCGCCTCGTCGGCAAGCCGGGCAAGCACAAGGTGATCTCCCGCGCGGTCGCGTACCACGGCACTCCGCACGGGGCACTGGCGATCACCGGCATCCCGGCGATGAAGGAGATGTTCGAGCCGGTCGCCCCTGGCGGCTTCCGGGTGCCCAACACCAACTTCTACCGCGCCGCCGAGATGGGCGCGCCGGCCGACGACCCCGAGGCGTTCGGCCGGTGGGCCGCCGACCGCATCGAGGAGATGATCCTGTTCGAGGGGCCGGACACCGTCGCCGCGGTGTTCCTGGAGCCGGTGCAGAACTCGGGCGGATGCTTCCCCGCCCCGCCCGGGTACTTCCAGCGTGTGCGGGAGATCTGCGACCGGCACGACGTGCTGCTGGTGTCGGACGAGGTGATCTGCGCGTTCGGGCGGCTCGGGCACATGTTCGCCTGCGATGGGTACGGCTACGTGCCCGACATGATCACGTGTGCGAAGGCGATGACGAGCGGGTACGCCCCGATCGGCGCGACCATCGTCTCGAACCGCATCTACGCGCCGTTCGCCGAGGGGCAGACGTACTTCCCGCACGGCTACACGTTCGGCGGGCACCCGGTGTCGGCCGCCGTCGCGCTGGAGAACCTCGACATCTTCGAGGAGGAGGATCTGAACGCCCGGGTGCGGGAGAACTCGCCCGCGTTCCGCGCCGAGCTGGAGACCCTCCTAGACCTGCCCATCGTGGGCGACGTGCGCGGAGACGGGTACTTCTTCGGGATCGAGTTGGTGAAGGATCAGGCCAACAGGGAGACCTTCGACGCCGACGAGTCCGAGCGGCTGCTGCGCGGGTTCCTGTCGAAGGCGCTGTTCGACGCCGGCCTGTACTGCCGGGCGGACGACCGCGGAGACCCCGTGATCCAGCTCGCCCCGCCGCTCACGATCGGCCCCGCCGAGTTCCGCGAGATCACCGGCATCCTCGGCGACGTCCTCACCCGGGCGGCCCGCCTCCTCTGACAGTTCCCGGTCGTCGAGCGAGCACCGCCGCAGTTCCCGGTCGTTGAGCGAGCAGCGCCGCCGCTCCCGGTCGTCGAGCGAGCACCGCCGCAGGCGGAGCGAGACGAAACGCCCCCACACCCACGAACCGTTTCGTCTCCGTCGCCCTCCGGGCTCCCTCGCTCAACGACCAGGGGAAAACTCCCGCCACCCCCATCCGGTCGTTGAGCGAGCACCGCCGCAGGTGGAGCGAGACGAAACGCGCCCACCACCAACGAACCGTTTCGTCTCAGTCGCCCTCCGGGCACCCTCGCTCAACGACCGGGGAATTCGTCTCTGTCGCCCTCCGGGCACCCTCGCTCAAACGACCGGGGGAGCCAGGGTCCCTCACCGATCGGGAGAGTCGGCGTCGTAGACCTGCTCACCCTCCACCCAGGTGGCCAGCACCCTGGTCTCGCCGATCTCGTCGGACGGCCCGTCGAACGGGTCGCGGTCGAGCAGCGCCAGATCGGCCAGCATGCCGGGGCGGATGCTGCCGGTCTCGGGCAGACTGTTCACCCGGGCCGACCCGGCCGTGTACGCCTGCAACGCGGTGCCGAGATCGATGGCCTGCTCGGGCAGGAACGCCGGGTAGTCACCCTCCCGCTCCGACGGCGCGGAGCGCCGGTTCACCGCCGTGTGGATCGCGGCGAGCGGATCGGGGGTCGACACCGACCAGTCGCTGCCGGCCGCCAGAGCGGCGCCGGCGCGGAGCAGGTCGCCGAACGGGTACTGCCAGCTCGAGCGCTCTTCACCCAGGAACGGCAGCGTGAGCTCGACCATCTGTGGCTCCAGGGTCGCCCACAGCATCTGCATGTTCGCCGTCACCCCGAGCCGGCGGAACCGGGGCACGTCGTCGGGGTGCACCACCTGGAGGTGTGCGAGGTGATGCGGGTTGCCGCGCGGGCCGTTGCGGCGCAGCGCCTCCTCCACCGCGTCCAGGCACTCGCGCACGGCGCGGTCGCCGATCGCGTGGAAGTGCAGGGTGAAGCCCAGCGCGTCGAGCCGCGCGGCGGCCTCCTTCAGCAGCTCGGCCTCGACGAACGAGATGCCGGTGTTGCCGGTGCGGTGGCCGTGCCCGTCGCAGTACGACTCCAGCATCGACGCGGTGAAGTTCTCGGCGACGCCGTCCTGCATGATCTTGATGCTCGTGGCGGCGAATCGGCCCACCCGGCCGGCCTCGCGCATGGCGACGAGGTCGTCGATCTGCTCGAGGCCGCGGTTGCGGTCCCACCACAGCGACCCGACGACGCGGGCGGACAGCTCCCCCGCCTCGGCGGCGGCGAGGTAGACCGGCAGCGGGTCGCCGGCGTCGCCGTACTGCGTGCCGACGATGGCATCCTGCCAGGCGGTGATGCCGAACGAGTGCAGGTGCCGCTGCCCCACCGCGAGAGCCTCCCGCAGCCGCTCCGGCGGCTCCGCCGGGAGCAGCCGGTTCACCAGCCCCATCGCGCCCTCGTGCAGGGTGCCGGTCGGGTTCCCGTCGGCGTCGCGCTCGATGCGGCCGTCGGCCGGGTCAGGGGTGTCGCGGGTGATGCCGGCGAGCTGCAGGGCCCGCGTGTTCACCCACGCCCCGTGCCCGTCGCGGTTCGGCAGGAACGCGGGCCGGTCGGCGACCGCCGTGTCGAGCACGGCCGCGGTGGGCGTGCCGCCGGGGAACGCCGACATCTGCCAGCCGCCGCCGAGGATCCACTCGTCTTCCGGCCGGGCGGCCGCATAGGAGCGGATGCGATCGAGGTACGCCTCCTGCGTGCCGACGTCGGCCAGGTCGCAGCGCAGGATGTCCAGTCCGCCCCAGAGCGGATGCACGTGGGCGTCCTGGAACCCGGGCACGAGCAGCCGGCCGTCCAGGTCCACGACCTGGGTGGACGGTCCGGCCAGCTCGACGGCATCCCGTCCCACCGCGACGATCCGGCCGTCGCGGACCGCCACCGCATCGCCACGGCCGCGCGACGCATCCGAGAGGAAGACGCGGCCGCCGTAGGCGCCGCCGGTGAAGACGAGATCGGCGTGCATGTCAGCCTCCAGCCATGGTGCGGGCGATCTGCGCGGCGGAGTCGCCGGCGCGCTTGAGCACCAGCGCCACCAGGCCCAGTGCGATCAGGGTGAGCACGAGCATCACCGTCGATACGGCGGCGATCTCTGGGCGCAGGCCGCTGCGCAGCGAGCTGAGCACGTACACCGGCCACGGGGTGGTGCCGGACACCTGCACGAACGCCGACACGATGGTGTTGTCCAGGCTGAGCGTGAACGACAGCAGGAAGCCTGCGAGGACGGCTGGCATGGCCAGCGGCAGGGTCACCTTCCAGAAGGTGCGCAGCGGCGTCGCGTACAGGTCGCCCGATGCCTCCTCCAGCCGCGCGTCCTGGCCCACGAGACGGGCCCGCACGATGTACGACACGATCGCGATCGAGAACAGCGAGTGCCCCACCACGAGCCGCACGGTGCCGTCGTTGAACAGCGGCATGCCCAGGTCGTGGCCGAGGAACACCAGCCACGGCAGCAGCGCGATCGCGTCCACGATCTCGGGGGTGACGGACACGAGCAGCAGCAGCCCCAGGAACCACCACGCCCAGCGGCCGGGCCGCCTGGCCATCGCGATACCGGCGAGGGTGCCGAGCAGCGAGGCGAGCAATGCGGCGATCAGGCCGGTGCGCAGAGACACCATCACCGCCTCGCGGATCACCGGCCGCTCGACGAGCGCCGCGAACGGCGCCAGGCTGAACCCGTCCCAGGCGACCAGCAGGCGGCCGGAGTTGAACGACGAGATCACGATCACGACGATCGGCAGGAACAGGAAGGCGAACACGAGCACGGCCCAGGCGGTCAGGATCCGGTCGCCGGCGCTGCTCCGCGGCCGTCGGGTGCGGGCGTTCATACGGCCTCCTTCAGCACGGGGCGCGGGGCCGCCTCTGCCGGCTCGGGGCCGAGCACCAGCCGGCCGCGCAGCCGGAACGGCAGCGACACCAGCCACAGCACGGCGCCCGCGATCCCGACGGTCAGCGCGATCACGACGATCAGCAGCACCGCCATCGCCGAGCCGAGCGCCCAGTTCTGCGCGGTGCCGAACTGGCTCGCCACCAGCTGGCCGATCATGTTCCCCTGTGCGCCGCCGAGCACGGTCGCGGTGATGTAGTCGCCCATCAGCGGGATGAAGACCAGCAGCACGCCGGCGATGATCCCGGGGCGCGCGAGGGGCACGGTGACGCGCAGGAACGTCGCCGCCGCACCGGCGCCGAGGTCCTTGCTCGCCTCGCGCAGCGGGGCGCCGACGCGGTCGAACGTGACGAACAGCGGCAGGATCATCAGCGGCAGGTAGTTGTAGACGACGCCGATGAGCACCGCCGAGCGGGTGTACAGGATCTCGAGGGGGCCGTCGGTGAGCCCGGCTCCCTGCAGCAGCGACGACAGCCACCCCTCCGGGGCGAGCACGACCTGCCAGCCGAGGGTGCGCACCAGGAAATTGGTCCAGAACGGCACCATGACCAGGGCGAGCAGCAGTCCGCGGCGCTCGGCGGGAACCTTCACCGCCATCCAGTACGCGACCGGAAGACCGATCAGCAGGCACAGCACGGTGCCGGCGATGCCGACCCACAGCGTGTTCTGAAAGGTGGCGAAGAACGTCGGGGAGAGCGCCTCGACGTACCGGTCGAACGAGAGGCGGTCGTTCGCGTGGGTGCCGAAGATGCCCGGTTTGTAGCCGAAGCTGAACCAGACCACCATCGCGATCGGCGCGACGAAGAAGACGACGAGCCACGCCCACGCGGGCAGCGCCAGCGTGAAGCGCGGGCTACGCACCGGCCGCGGCCTTCGTCTTGTTCCAGATGTCGACGATGCGCTCCTGCGCCTCGGTGACGGCGCCCTCGTGCATGGTGGCGATCTGCTCCTCGGTGAAGAAGATCATGTCGAGCCGCTCGACGCCTGCTTCCTCCGCCGCCTGCTTGATGCCCTTGGCGCCGGTGTGGTAGCCGATGTAGTCCACCTGCGTGAGCTGATTCTCGGGCGTCAGGATGTAGTTCAGGAACGCGTGCGCCGCCTCGGGATGCGGCGCACCGGCGGCGAGCGCCCAGTTGTCCATCCAGATCTCGGTGTCCGGGGCGCCGAGAACCCACTGCCAGCGGTCGGGGTCGGGGGACTCGAGCATGCCGATGCGGGCGTCGCCGTTCCACGCCTGCAGCAGCACGTGCGAGGCCTGCGGGATGGCGCTGCCGCCCGGATACGAGTCGAACGCCGAGACGTGCGGGGCCAGCTCCTCGACGAGGAACTTCTCGCAGGCGTCCAAGTGCTCGGCGTCGGTGGTGGTCCAGTCGATGCCGTTCGCCCAGAAGTAGAGCCCGGTGAGTTCCGCCGGGTCGTCCAGCAGCGAGGTCTTGCCCGACGCCTCGTTCTGGGCTGCGTCGATGAAGTCGGACCAGGTCTTCAACTCGCGGGTGATGACCGTCTTGTCGTAGACGAAGCCGGTGGTGCCCCACGCCTTGCAGATCGAGTACTCGTTCTCCGGGTCCCATTCGCGGCCCAGGAAGGCCGGGTCCATGTGCTCGATGTTGGGGATGAGGTCCGTGTTGAGCTTGGCGAGCAGGCCGTTCTCGATCATCTGCGGGATGAACGTGCCGGTCGGCACCACGAGGTCGTAGCCGCTGGTTCCCTTCGCGGCGACGAGCTTGGCGATCATCTCCTCGTTCGAGGCGAACGTGTCCATGACGACCTTCGCCCCGTGCTCGTTCGTGAACGCCTCAACGACCTCCGGGGCGTCGTACTCGCCCCAGCTGTACACCGACAGGGTCTTCTCGATGTCGCCGCCGGTGGCCTGCGGTGCCGGGGCGCCCTTCCCGCCGGGAGAGCAGGCGGTGAGCACGCCGGCCGCGCCGAGCGCGGCGAGCGTGCCGATGAACCCGCGCCGGGTGAGCTGATGCCGCAGGACCGGTGCGAGGCTGCTGTCGGCGAGGATGCGGAGACCGTGTGCGTCGTTCATGGGAGCACTCCTTCGTGCGTTCGGTCGGGCGTTCGGGCTGTGGTGGCTGTGGCGTGGCGTTCGGGCTGTGGTGGCGGTCTGGAGCCTGCTGGTTCCGGATCAGGCGCGGGCGGTGTCGGGGAGGGCGATGACGTGCGTCGCCGTGGTCGGGACGCCTTCGGCGGCGAACAGGCGCACGTCGCTGGGCGACCACGTGCAGCGCACAGAGTCGTCCTCGCGGACTCTCGGCGCGGTGGGAGCGGGCGTGCGTACGAGCAGGGTCTGCCCGTCGCCGATGCCGACCACGACCTGCAGGATCTCACCCAGGTGGGAGACACCGAGCACACGCCCGTCCACGCCAGGGCCCGCCGTCGATTCGGTCTCCAGCCGGATGAACTCCGGCCGGATCGCGGCGAGCGCCTGCTCGCCCGGCGCCACCCGCTCGCCGCCCCAGCGCCCCTCGAACGTTCCGTGGTCGGTCTCGACGGCATCCCCGTTCCGCGCGGTGCCGCGGAGGAAGTTCTGCTGGCCGATGAAGGAGGCGACGTACGCGGATGCCGGTTCGGCGTAGATGTTGGATGGCGCGTCGAGCTGCTCGATGCGGCCGTTGCGCATGACCGCGATCCGGTCGCTCATCGAGAGCGCCTCGCCCTGATCGTGGGTGACGAACACGAAGGTGGTGCCGAGGCGCGCCTGCAGGAGCTTCAACTCCACCTGCATCTCCTCGCGCAGCTGGCGGTCGAGAGCAGCCAGGGGCTCGTCGAGCAGTAGCACGCTCGGCCGGTTGATGAGCGCCCTCGACAGCGCGATGCGCTGCTGCTGTCCCCCGGACAGCTGGGTCGGCTTGCGGTCGGCGAACCGGCGCAGCTGCACCATGTCGAGCGCAGCGGCCACCCTCTCGCGCTGCTCAGCCTTGGGCACGCGGCGCTGCTGCAGACCGTAGGCGACGTTCTCGGCGACGGTCATGTGCGGGAACAGGGCATAGGCCTGGAAGACCGTGTTCACCTCGCGGCGATGCGGGGGCAGGCCGAGCACGCTGCGGCCGGAGATGCGGATATCGCCGTCGTCCGGGTGCTCGAAACCGGCGATCATGCGGAGGGTCGTGGTCTTGCCGCATCCGGACGGCCCCAGCAGCGAGAGGAACTCGCCGGACTCGATCGACAGCGACAGATTGTCGACGGCGACGGCATCGCCGTAAGACTTCGTGACGGAGGCGATCTCGACTGCGCCCGTTCGTGTGTCGCCGCCCTGGCGCGTCACCTTTTCACCCATGAACCCTCCACGTCGAGGAATGCCGTGCAGACAGTCAACCACATGCAGAACGCCGACGAAACCGAAAAACGAAGAAGTATCCGCAAAACGCGACGAGATCCGTTGCTTGACCTGAGATATGCAACGGATACATCCGAATCACGGTCCCGCCGCCAGCAGCGTGCGCGATCCGGCCCGCCGCCCGCAATACTGGACGCAGGGGTGATGCTATGAGCGAGGCACTGGTCGTGCGGACCGTGGAAGGACCGGTGCGCGGCACGCGCCGGGAGGACGGGAGCATCGCCTTCCTGGGCATCCCGTTCGCGGCTCCGCCGACCGGCGCCCGCCGCTTCCAGCCTCCGCAGCCGGTGAAGCCGTGGACCGACGTGCGCGACGCGACCGAGTACGGCGCGACGCCGCAGCGCCGCCCGGAACCGAACGCGCTGATCCCGGAGCCCAGCGTGCCGGGATCGAGCACGCTGAACGTGAATGTGTTCACCCCCGCCGCGGACGCAGCTGCCCGCCCCGTGCTGGTGTGGATCCACGGCGGCGGCTATTCGGCAGGCTCCCCGGCGAGCCCCTGGTACGACGGCCGCGCTTACAACCGCGACGGGGTCGTGACCGTCACCGTGTCGTACCGGCTCGGGTTCGACGGCTTCGGCATCGTGCCCGGCGCCCCCGCCAACCGCGGGGTGCGGGATTGGATGGCTGCGCTGGAGTGGGTGCAGCGCAACATCGCCGCGTTCGGCGGCGACCCCGGCCGCGTCACGATCGCCGGTCAGTCCGCCGGCGGCGGCGCGGTCCTCACCCTGCTCGGGATGCCGAAGGCGCAGCACCTGTTCCACGCCGCGATCGCCAACTCCGCGGCACTCGGCGACATCCCCCACGATCTGGCCGAGCGCCGCAGCATCCGCCTGGCAGCTCTGGCCGGCGTCGAGCCGACAGCGGAGGGCTACCGTTCGGCATCCGAACGCGACTTCACCCGCCGCCAGTACGAGGCGTCCCTGCTGGGCAAGAGGCGCCTCGCCGCCACCACCGCGGCCCTGCACGACGGGCTGCCCTGGGGTCCGGTGGTGGACGGCGAGCTCATCGAGCAGCCCACGGTGCGGTCGATCGCGGCCGGGATCGGTGCGGACAAGCCGCTGCTGCTGGGCGCCACCGACGACGAGTTCACCATGATGCTGGACGCCGAGGCGCCGCGCGCGCTGCGCTTCGTCCCCGCGATGGTGGCCCTGCGCCTGATCGCCACCGACCGCCGACGGGCGCGAGCGTGGTTCACCGCGAACCGGCGGCGCAGCACGGCCGCGTTGCTGGGGCGATACGTGTCGGACCGCGTGTTCCGTTCGCTCGTCGTGCGGGTCGCCGAGGCGAGGGGCCCTGCGCCGACCTGGGTGTACCGATTCGCCTGGGTGTCGCCGGTGATGGGCTGGTCGTGCCACTGCCTCGACGTGCCGTTCTGGTTCGACTGCCTCGACGAGCCGCACGTCGCCTCGATCGCCGGGGACGACCCTCCCCAGGGACTGGCCGACGAGATGCACGGCGCGGCGGTCGCGTTCGTGACCGAGCACGAACCCGGTTGGCCGACGTGGCGGTCGGATCCGGGCACGACGCGGGTGTTCGGCGACTCTCCCGCCATCTCCAACGCTGCGTACGACGACGCGCTGCCGCTGGCCTGACCGGCGCGGCGGCGACGCCTCGACCGGGGTCGTCGTCGCGCGACGCCGGATGTCGCCCGCGGGCGGCGGCGCGCGGATGTGCGCCACCGTACGTTGCCTCCTCAGGAAGCGCCTCGACGAGGTGCTTGAGAGGAGACATCACCATGTGGTTCGCCTACTGGGTCGTGGCCGGCGCGCTCGCCGCACTGTTCCTGGCGGCAGGTGCGACGAAACTGGTCCGTTCCCGACCGGCGCTCGCGGCCTCGGGGATGAGGTACGTCGACGATTTCACGGATGGCCAGGTGAAGCTGATCGGCGTGGCCGAGATCATGGGGGCTGTCGGGCTGATCGTGCCGATGCTGACCGGAATCGCCGCCGTGCTCAGCCCGGTCGCCGCAGCCGCCCTCACCGTGCTCATGGCGGGCGCGGTCGCCACGCACACCCGCCGTGACGAGACGTTCATGGTTCCGCTGGTGCTGGCCGTCGCGTCCGCCGGGGTGGCGGTACTCGGGATCCTGCTCCTCGGCTGACGACCGCCGCCTCCGCGGGGGCGAGCGTCGCGGCGGGCGGGTCAGCGCACCGGATCGAGCATCGGGATGTCGTAGCGGTGCGGCGTGCCGAAGCGGTGAGCGGTGACCGATACGGCCTGCTCGCGCAGGAACGCGAGCATCTCGACGCGGCCGGCCGACACGACCGGGTTGGCGTAGATCGCCAGACCGGGTGCACCGTTCACTGCGGATGCCGTCTCCCCGGCATCCGCTCCGATGAGCCGCACCCGTCCGCCGGCGGCGGCGAGGCGGCGGGCATGCGCGGCCCACGCCGCGGCATCCTCGGTCGCCACGGCGACGTCGTGGACGCCGAGCCAGGTGGTGACGGCCGACGGCAGCGCCTCGGCGGTGCTCACGGTGACGAGGGAGCGGGTGCGCAGGCCGGCGGCGACCACGCGGATCAGGTCGGCGATCCGGTCGCCCTCGAACCGCACGGTGACGGGCAGCGCCTGGTAGCGCAGCGCGTTGTGCTCGGTGACGAGCCCGGTGGCGTCGCGGACGACACCGAACTCCTCCGCCCACGCGTCGATGTCGGTGGCCAGCGCGCCACGCAGCCAGCCGGCGTCCGTCTTCGCGACCGACTCGGCGAGGCGCACGGCACTGAGACCGAGCTCGTCGAGCGGACGCGTGGTCGAGACCGCGGCATCCGCCCAGTCGGCGAGGCCGACGAGGTAGTTCGGGCCACCCGCCTTGGCGCCGGCACCGACGACGGACTTCTTCCAGCCGCCGAACGGCTGACGCTGCACGATCGCGCCGGTGGTGCCGCGGTTGACGTACACGTTTCCGGCCTCGATGCGCGCGAGCCACTGCTGGATCTCGTCCTCGTCGAGTGAGTGCAGGCCCGAGGTCAGCCCGTACTCGATGTCGTTGACGATGTCGATCGCCTCGTTGAGCGTCTCGGCGGTCATGATGCCGAGCACCGGACCGAAGTACTCGACGCGGTGGAACTCGCTGCCGCGCTGCACGCCGTCGCGGATGCCGGGACGCCAGAGCTGCCCCGCGTCGTCGAGCTTCTCCGGCTCGAGCAGCCACGACTGCCCCGGGTGCAGGGTGGTGAGTGCGCCGAGGAGCTTGCCCTCGGCGGGCCCGATCAGCGGGCCGATGCGGTTCGAGCCGTCGCTCGGGTCGCCGACCTCGTACGCCCGGACGGCGTCGACCAGCTGGCGGCGGAACCGCTCGGATCTCGCGACCGACCCGACGAGCACGACCAGCGACGCCGCCGAGCACTTCTGCCCGGCGTGACCGAACGCGGAGTAGGCGACGTCCTTGGCTGCCAGGTCCAGGTCGGCCGACGGGGTCACGATGATGGCGTTCTTGCCGCTCGTCTCGGCGAGCAACGGCAGATCGGGGCGGAAGCTGCGGAACAGCTCGGCGGTCTCGAAACCACCGGTGAGGATCACGCGCCCGACGGCGGGGTCGCTGACCAGCTTGGTGCCGAGCTCACGACCCTCGAGCTGCACGTACTGCAGCACCTCGCGGGGAACACCCGCCTCCCACAGCGCCTCGACCATGACGGCTCCGGAGCGGCGCGCCTGGCGGGCGGGCTTGATGATCACCGGGGATCCGGTGGCGAGCGCCGACAGCACCGAGCCGGCCGGGATCGCGACGGGGAAGTTCCACGGCGGGGTGACGACGGTAAGGCCGACCGGCCGCATGGTCGCACCGTCGACGTGGACCAGGGTGCGGGCGGACTCTGCGTAGTAGTGCGCGAAGTCGATGGCCTCGGACACTTCCGGGTCACCCTGCTCGATGACCTTGCCCGCCTCGGAGCCCATCACCTCGAGCAGTTCGGCGCGACGCGCCTCGAGCACGTCGCCGGCGCGGTGCAGGATCTCGGCACGACCGTCGGCGCCGAGCGCGCGCCACGCCTCGCCGGCCGCCACCGCGGTCGCGATGCGCTCGTCGAGTTGCTCGGCGCTGCGCAGGGTGTTGGCTGCGACGGTGTCGTCGCCCAGCGTGGAGCCCTTCATGCGGGCACGGATGCCGTCGGCCCACTCCCGGTTCGGCGCCAGGCTCGGGTCGGTGTCGGGAGTGTTCGCGAACCCGTCACGAGGGCCGGCCTGAGGGGGCAGCTGCCGATTCTGGGTGCGGTTCGGCTGCGGCACCTCGGTCGGGATGGTGCGGACGGATGCCAGGAAGCGCTCCTTCTCACGCTCGAACAGCGCGGGGTCGGAGTCGAGGTCGAACACCGCCGACATGAAGTTCTCGTGCGACGCGCCCTCTTCGAGGCGGCGGATCAGGTACGCGATCGCGACGTCGAACTCCCCGGGGTGCACGACCGGCGTGTACAGCAGCAGCGAGCCGACAGTGCGCTTGACCACCTCGGCCTGGGCGGACGCCATGCCGAGCAGCATCTCGAAGTCGACCGGCTGGGTCGCCGAGCCTGTCGACGTGAGTCCGCGCCGCTCGGCGAGCAGCCACGCCAGGGCGATGTCGAACAGGTTGTGGCCGGCGACGCCGATGCGGACGTTGCTCACGTGCTCGGGGCGCAGCGCGTAGTCGAGCACGGCCTTGTAGGAGGAGTCGGACTCCTGCTTGGTCGACCAGGTGGCGAGCGGCCAGCCGTGGGATTCGGCGTCGACCTTCTCCATCGGCAGGTTGGCGCCCTTCACGACGCGCACCTTGATGGGGGCGCCGCCGTCGGCGACGCGGGCCGCCGCCCACTCCTGCAGCCGCATCATGGCGCCGAGCGCGTCGGGCAGGTACGCCTGCAGCACGATGCCGGCCTCGAGGTTCTTGAACTCCGGACGGTCGAGGATGCTGGTGAAGACCGCGATCGTGAGGTCGAGGTCCTTGTACTCCTCCATGTCGAGGTTGATGAACTTCTGCGCGCCTGAGCCTGCCGCCGGGCGGGCGGCGATGCGGTACAGCGGCAGCAGTGCCTCGGCCGCGTGCGCGACCGCGTCGTCGAACGCCCACGGGCTGTGCGGGGCGACGGTGGAGGAGACCTTGATGGACACGTAGTCCACGTCGTCGCGCTGCAGCAGGCGGCGGGTGCCGTCGAGGCGTCGCTTGGCCTCCTCGCGGCCGAGGATGGCCTCGCCGAGCAGGTTGATGTTGAGCTTCACGCCCTGGGTCTCACGGATGTGCTTGATGGCGGCGCCGAGCTTCTCGTCGCGCGCGTCGACGATGAGGTGGCGCACCATCTGCCGCAGCACGCGGCGGCTGATCGGCACCACGACGCCGGGCAGGATCGGGGCGACGGCGCCGCCCAGGCCGATCGCGGCCCGCAGCGGCAGGGGCAGGAACTTCGGGGTGAGCGGAACGATCTCACGCAGCTTGCGCGCCGCCACCCGCTTGTCCTCGGGGCGGACGACGCCGTCCACGAAGCCGACGGTGAAGTCCAGGCCGTTCGGGTCGCGCAGCACGCCGGCGAGGCGCTGCGCGGCGGCATCCACCGGCACGTCGCGGCTTTCGGCGAGCCAGCGGCGGACGAGCGCGACGGCGTCGTCGGCCAGGTCGGCCAGCTCGGCGGACGGGGTGCTGAGGGGGGCGATGTCGGTCATGGGGGCTCCACTCGGGTGCGCGGCGGTCGCCGCAGGGGATGTCTCCAGCATCCTCTTCGCAACCCTCCAATAAAAGCGATGATTTTCGACGGATAATGTTCGGGTATCGCGAATGTTTCGGGTCACGTTCCCCACCCTCCTCGGGTTTGGGGCGGATTTTCGCGTTTGGGGCGGGTGCGCACCGCCCCAAACGCGATAATCCGCCCCAAACGCCCCAGAGAGACGGGGAAGACGAGACGAGAGAGGGGAAGACGGGTGTTCGATCTGCGGAGACTGCGGATGCTGCACGAGCTGGCGCTTCGGGGGACGATCGCCGAGGTCGCGGCGAACCTGTCGTACAGCCCGTCGACGGTGTCGCAGCAGCTGTCGCTCCTGGAGCGCGACGCGGGAGTGGCGCTGCTCGAGCCGGACGGGCGCCGCGTGCGGCTCACCCCGCACGGCCGGCAGCTCGCCGAGCATGCCGCCAGGGCGCTGGAACTCGACGAGGCCGCCCGCGCCGCACTCTCCGCGCACGGCGGCCTCGAGCCGGTGCGGATGGCCGCCATGCCCACCGCCGCCCAGACGATCGTCCCGGCGGCACTCACCCTGCTGGCCGAGCGGATGCCGCAGCTTCGCGTCGAGGTTTCCGAGATCGCACCGGAGGAGGGTCTGTTCGAGCTGGCGGCGCGACGCTTCGACCTCGTGATCGCGGAGCAGTACCCCGGGCACACCCGCGAACTGCGGGACGGGGTGAAGCACGAGCTGCTCGGCCGCGACCCGATCCGGATCGTCCTGCCCCCGCACGAAGAGCCCGTGGAGCTCGCCGCGCTGCGCGACCGCGCCTGGGTCATGGAGCCGCCCGGCACCGCCGCCCGACAGTGGGCGGTGCAGCAGTGCCGGGCCGCCGGCTTCGAACCGGACGTGCGGTTCGAAGCGACCGACCTCACGGCGCATGTGCGCCTGGTCGCGGCCGGTCACGCCGTCGGCATGCTGCCCGACCTGATCTGGGGCGACCGTCCCCCGGAGGTCGCTCTCGCGCCGCTCCCCGGCGACCCGGTGCGCGAGGTGTTCACCGCGGTGCGCAGCGTGGCGCGTGAAGCCGACGGCATCCGCGCGCTGCGCGCCGCACTGTCCGAGGCGCTCGCCTCGCATCGCAACGCGACGGGGTGAGCGCGGCATCCGCCGGCCGGCCGCGCGGTGGCATCCGGGCGGCCGGCGGCGGGCGGCGTCATCCGACGACGGCGATCTCGTTCGGGATCTCAGGCAGGTCGGCACGAGCGATCTCGGCCCCGCTGGCCGCGTCGAGCGCGACGATCTCGCTGTTCATGGAGTCGGTCACGTACACCCGATCTCCAGCAACGGCGATCGCGGGGTGCGGGTCCTGCCACTCCTCGGGCCCCTCCCAGGCCTCGATCGCCTCGTGCGACGCGGACACCTCGCCGGTCGCGGGGTCGATGACGTGCAGCCGTCCGTCCGAACCGATCATCAACGCGTCACCCGACGGACCGCGCACGATGCCGCGCCAGGTGTAGCTGACACCGTCCGGCAGGACGACCGTGTCAAGCGTCTTCGCCTCGGTGTCGATGAGAGCGATGTCGGTGAGCAGGTACCCCTCGGCGTCGGGATCGTCCTTGTAGTCCATCACGACCAGCGGGCTGTCCTCGCTGACGTAGGCGTTGCCGATGCGCCCGAACTCGTCGGGCGACACCAGCTTGGTGATCTCCCCGTCGGCGTAGAGCAGCGCGCCGTCCTCGCAACCGAACACGAGCGCCTCATCCTGGGCGGTGCCCTCTCCGTGCACGGCCGGGCACTCGGCGCTGGCGGCGATCTCCGCACCCTGCGGGTCGGTGACGCGGATGCCGGTGCGCGCGGTCTCATCACCGACGGTGGTGACCAGGCTGCCGTGCTCGAGCACGACTGAGACACCGTGATGCGCCTCGACGCCGGGGATGACCTCGGCCTCGGGCAGCGCGTCGTCCATCTCCGCCAGGTCGGCGGTCTCGAACACGGTCGTGTCGCTGGTGGCGTCGTCGTACAGCACGGTGCGCCCGGCGTGGCGCACGACGTGGCCCGCGGCATCCGCCTTCACGACGTGGTCAGTGAGTTCGGGCTCGCGCATGTCGAGGAACCGGAAGCCCTCCGAGGTGATGACCACGACGTGACGGTCGTCACCGGCCGGACTCAAGCGCACGAAGTCTTCGGAGGCGAAGTCGTCGACCACCTCGAGCGTCTCGCCGTCCACTACCAGCACGCCACCCGCGTACGCCACCGCGATGCGCGGTGCGGCGGGGTCCGTTCCCTCGTCGTCCGCCGCGGCCTTCGCGCCGGGCGTCGGCTGCCCCGCGCATCCGGCCAGCAGCAGCACGGCCAGGCCTGCCCCGGCGGTGGCGACAGCGCGCCTCCTGATCGTCGATCGCTTCATCGTTTTCCTCTCTTGTCGTGGCGGACGCAGTCCGCCCTGGGTGTGGGATGCCGTCAGCGGCCGGTCTCGGCCAGGTGCACAGGTGGGGTGTCGGTGGCGAAGGTCCGCGTGACCCGGGCGTCATCCGCGGGGTCGATCTCCCACAGCATCCGCTCGCTCGGTCCGTTGAGATACACGTGGTCCTGGTCGACGACGAGCTCGATCGTCGCCGCGGCGTCGGGGTCGCGCAGCGACTCGGCGACCAGCGGCGCGGTGCGCGCCGCGACACGCCCCTGGCTGAGGACGAGCACGGACCCGTCGGCGCCGAGCACGGCGACGCGCTGCTGTACGTCGTCGATCGCCGTGGCGCGGACGATCGGCTCCCCCACGTCCTGGAGGGCCCAGGAGCGGGCACGGGTGTCCAGGATCCAGACGCCGCGCTCACCCGCGAGAGCGGCGACTCGCGGCCGGGACTCCCGCGCGGCGAAGACGCCGGCGGCGGAGGCGACATCGGCGGGGGCCGCTCCGGCCGGGTACGGAATCCGTTCGGCGCGCGCGGCATCGCCGCCCGGCGCCAGCACCGCGCCGTCCGCGCATCCGACGACGACACCCACCGCGGTGGCGATGGTGCCCGCGGCGCCGACGCACGGGATGCGGCTGCGCTCGCTTCCGTCGGCGGTGACGACCCGCAGCCGGGCGGGTGCGCCCGCGGCATCCGGCTCGGTGACGAGCGCGCCCTCGGTGAGCGGCACCGTCAGTCCGTCGTGCGCGGCGACCCGGATGCGGAAGGTCTCGGCGATGCGGCCGTCGGCGAGCGCGTCTGCCGCGAGCAGAACCGCCTCGCCGCGGAACATGACGCCGGTGCCGGTGACGCCGGGCACGACGGTGGGCACGCCGTCACCCTCGACCTCGCCGAGCACACGCACGGGACCGACGTGGTAGTGGAAGTGGTCGCCGTGACTGCGGGTCCACACCCCGCTGTCGATGACCGTCACGGATCCCTCGCGGATGCCGAACAGATACCGCCCGTCGCTCACCAGCCGCTCGACCGGCTTGATCTCAGCGATGACGTCGCGGCCGCCGTCGGCGAGGTCGAGGTGGTGCACGCGTCCGCCTGGGTCGATGGTGGTCAGGTGGTGTGGCGGCTCGGCCACCTCCCTCGGTGCCCTCGTGTCCGCTGTCGCGGCGGTCGGGTCGGCAGCCGGCGTGGCGGAGGCGGCGCATCCGGTGAGCACCGTGAGCGCGAGCAGGAGCGGGACGGCGGACAGGCGCATCGTGACCTCTCGATGGGGACGGGGACGTCAGCGACTGTAGCAGTTATTGAGAACGATTTTCATTCTCAGCGGATCCATGAGCGAGAGTGTCGCGGGCCGAGAGGCTTCGAACGAGGGGGAGGTGCGCGTCAGAGCGCGCGGACGTCGGCGTGCGGCATCCGCTCGCGCATCACGCGGATCGCCTCAGGGTTGTGGTCGACGAGCACGGCATCCCGGCCGAGCGCCGAGGCGACGGCACCGGTCGTGCCGCTGCCGGCGAAGAGGTCGAGCACACGATCGCCGGGTCGGCTGGACGCCTGCACGATGCGGCGCAGCACGCCCTCGGGCTTCTGGGTGGGGTATCCGGTCTTCTCGCGCCCGGTGGTGGGCACGATGGTGTGCCACCAGACATCGGTGGGCAGCTTGCCGCGGGCCGCCTTCTCGGCGGTGACCAGCCCCGGGGCCATGTACGGCTCGCGGTCGACGTCGTCCGAGTTGAAGACGTGTCCGCCGGGGGTCTTCACGTAGACCAGGATCGTGTCGTGCTTGGTCGGCCAGCGCCTGCGTGACTTCGCCCCGTAGTCGTACGCCCAGATCAGCTCGTTCAGGAAGGCGTCGCGCCCGAAGACGGCATCCAGCATCACCTTGGCGTAGTGCGCCTCACGGTAGTCCAGGTGCAAATACAGGGTGCCGTCGTCAGCCAGCAGACGCCACGCCTCTTCGAGCCGGGGCATCAGGAAGTCGCCGTAGTCGTCGAACCGGTCGTCGTACTGGCGCAGCATGCCGCGGACCCGCTCGTACGCGTGGCCGTGGAACCCGTGCCGCACCTCCGTCCGGCGGAGCGCGCGTTCAGTTCTCAGGAGATCCGGGCCGGTTTCGGCCGGAACGGGGTGTTCCGGGCCGGATCCGGCCGATTCTTCCTGAGTTGTGAACGCCCGGCGGGCGGTGATCACCTGCCGCTCCTGTGCCCGGCCGGTGTTGAACGGCGGGTCGAGGTACACCAGGGTGAAGGAAGCCGACGGCAGCGTGGCCGCGACGGCGAGATTCTCGCCCTGGATGATCTCGACCGCGCCGGGCGCCGGGTCGCGCTGCGCCGGCTCCGCGACCGCGGGCGTGGCGGTCATGGGACGCGGTGCAGCCACGCGTCGGTCGCGAACTTCGACTCCACGAGCGCCTCCGCGTCGCGATACTCGTCGTCGGAGATCGTGCCGTCCTCGGCACCGGTGAGCGCGCGGAAGGTGTCCTTGAACCGCTCGATGATGTCGGCGCGCGCCATGCCGGTCTGCGTGCGCAGCGGGTCGACGCGCTTGGCCGCCGATACGGTGCCCTTGTCGCTGAGCTTCTCGCGTCCGATCCGCAGCACTTCGGTCATGACCTGGCCGTCGATGTCGTACGAGATCGTGGCGTGGTGCAGCACGCCACCGTTGGCGAGCCGCTTCTGCGCGGCGCCGCCGATCTTGCCGCTCGGGCTCGCGATGTCGTTGAGCGGCTGGTAGGTGGCGTTCACGCCGACCGAGCGCAGCGCCTGCAGCACCCAGTCGTCGAGGAACGCGTACGAGTCGGCGAACGTCATGCCCTGCACGAGAGCGGCCGGCACGTAGAGGGAGTACGTGATGATCTGGCCGGCGGCCATCAGCATCGCCCCGCCGCCGGAGATGCGGCGCACGACGTCGAAGCCGTGCCGGGCGGCGCCCTCGGGGTCGACCTCGTTGCGGTACGACTGGAACGACCCGATCACGACGGCGGACTGGTCCCATTCCCAGATCCGCAACGTGGGCCGGCGACGCCCGTCGCCCACCCGCGCGGTGAGCACCTCGTCGAGCGCGAGGTTCATCCGCGGCGACACGGCCTTCTCGTGCACGATCTCCCAGTCGAAGTCGCGCCAGCCCGGCGCGGTGACGAGGGCGCGGCGCACCGCCGTGCCCACCGCCTCCGGCGAGAATCCGAGCAGCTGGGCGCCGTCGGGCAGGGCGGCCCGCACTGCGGCGGCGATCGTGGAGGCGTCGGATTCGACCGGCATGCCCTCGACGGCGGCGTCGATGTCGGCGAGCGCCGTGTCCGGCTCGAGGAAGAAGTCGCCGGCGAGGTGGAACCGGCGGATCAGGCCGTCCTCGAAGTCCAGGTCGACGACGACGAGCTTTCCGCCTGGAACCTTGTACTCTCCGTGCACCTCACCAGCTTAAGCGGCGCTCAACGCGGCGGGATGTGCGTGTCGAGCCAGGCGAGCACATCCGCTCGCACCTCGGCCTGGTTGGTCTCGTTGAACAGCTCGTGCCTGGCATCCGGGTAGACGAGCGTGGTGACGTCGCTGAGCCCGGAGCGGGTGCGGTAGGCGGCGGCGAGCTTGTGCACGCTGCGCGGTCCGCCCACCGGGTCGTCTCGGCCGACGAGCAGCAGCACGGGGATGTCGCGCCCGAGGTCGCGGCGGGGCACGCCGTACAGCTTCGCCGCCTCGACCGGCCCGAACAGCTTCAGCAGCGGCACGTCCGTGGTGAGCGGGTCGTCGGCGAACGCCTGCCACACCTCCGGATCGCGCGACAGCCACTCGAACCCGGTTGCCTCGGGCGCCTTCCAGCGGGCGTTCAGCGGACGCGGGTTGAGATCGCGGGGCGTGAGCAGCGCCGACCCCGACAGGATCACCGCGTCGTACGCCTCGGGATGCCGGTTCAGCAGCTTCTGCGCCAGGAACGACCCCCACGAGTGCCCGAGCAGCACCAGCGGCAGGTCGGGGTGCTCGCCCCGGATGAGCTCGGTGAACTGCCAGAGCGCGTCGACAGCGGCGCGCAGCCCGCCCCTGCCCAGCCGACCCAGTCGCTCCGGTCCGCCGTGTTGACGGATGCCGGTGCGCCCGTGCCCACGGTGGTCGTCGGCGTACACGTGGAATCCGGCACCGGTGAGCGCCTGGATGAGCTTGGGGTACCGGCCGGCGTGCTCCCCGACTCCGTGCAACAGCTGCACGACGCCGCGCGGCTCCCCCTCCGCCTCGTGCACGTCGTACACGATCGCGACGCCGTACGCGTCGGTGAACTCGGCAGTTCTCACGGGCATGAGCCGAGTCTAGGCGGCGGGCGGCGGCGCACGCCCAGCTCACCCGGACCGCGGCCAGCATGGGAGCCGAACGCCGGTCCAGAGCCCGTCGCACCTGACTTCCGCTCCCACCTCGGCTCACGCCGCGCCACCCCCCGGTCAGGGCAGGAACGGGAACGCGGGATACGCGTACCCCGGCGCCCAGAACGGCACGTAGCCGTAGTAGCCGAACACGCCCTCGTTGTACTGCCGGTCGTTGATCAGCTCCGGGTCGTACCCGGGCGCACCCGCGAGGTGCTCCCGGCGCTGGTCGATGTGCACCTCCTCGTCGCGCACCGCGGTGACGGCATCCACGGGGATGTACGACTTGTGCTCGCCCAGGCCGAGGAATCCGCCAGACGCGACCACGAGGAACCGCACCCGGTCCTCGACGGTGTCCACCAGCAGCTCATCGACCTTCCCGATCTCCTCGCCGTCGGCGTCCCTGACCGTCATCCCGCGGATGTCGTCGTCGCGGGCCACGGTCTGGTCCGTGTCCTTGAGCGGGATCAACTCGCCGTGCTCGTCGTCCATGACCGCACTCCTTCCGATATCGGTCGCCGAGTCCTCACGAGGGGGTCGGCATGCACCGATGCTGCGCCGGCGCGCGGCGATGCGCCATGCCCTGGCGCGAATGCCCGCCGCAGGCGCATACTTCCCCATCCCGACTTCCCCTCCGCCGCCGATTTAGTTAGACTCTCTAAGTAATGTCTGCTGCTCGGGAAGATCTGGATCGCACCGCCACCGAGCTCCGACACGCCGTCTTCCGACTGGCCCGCCGGCTCCGCTGCGCTCGGGCCGTCGATGCGATGAGCGACGCGCAGCTCGCGGTGCTCGCCGCCCTGCGCATGCACGGGCGGCACACCCTGTCCGCCCTCGCCGAGCGCGAGCGCGTCACGGCGCCCACCATGACCGCGATGATCAACGGCCTCGCGGACCAGGGGTACGTGGTGCGGATCCCCGACGAGGAGGACCGTCGCCGGGTGCACGTCGAGATCACGCCGCGCGGCGAGGAGGTCGTCGCCGAGACGATCCGCCGACGCGATGCGCTGCTGGCCGACATGCTGGGCGAGATCGACCTGAGCGAGAAGGATCTCGCCGTCCTCGACGAGGCGGCCGCGTTGCTGAGGAGGGTCACAGAACGATGAGCGCGATGTTCCGTTCCTTCCGCTCGTTCAACTACCGCATCTGGTTCCTCGGCGCGGTGATCTCCAACATCGGCGGCTGGATGCAGGCCACCGCGCAGGACTGGGTGGTGCTCACCGAACTGACCGCGAACGACGCCACCGCCATGGGCGTCACCATGGCCCTGCAGTTCGGCCCCCCGCTGGTGCTGGTGAGCCTGACCGGGTGGGTGGCCGACCGATTCGACCGCCGCCGGGTGCTGCTGTGCACGCAGACGGTGCTCATGCTGCTCGCGGTCGCTGTCGCCGTGCTGCTGCTCACCGACGTCATGACGCTACCGCTGATGTTCTGCTTCGCCGCCGCGTTCGGCGTGGCGAACGCCTTCGACGCCCCGGCCCGGCAGGCGTTCGTGTCCGACATGGTCAGCATGGAGGACATGTCCAACGCCGTCGCGCTGAACTCCGCGTCGTTCAACATGGCCCGGTTGATCGGTCCCGCGGTCGGCGGCGTGCTCATCGTCGTGATGGGATCCGGCTGGGTGTTCGTCGCCAACGCGGTGACGTTCCTGGCGATGATCGTCGCCCTGCTGCTCATCCGCTCCCCGGAGCTCACGCCGCGATCCAAGCACCGCCGCAACGGCGGCCTCGCCGAAGGCTTCCGGTACGTCCGGGGCCGCAGCGACCTGGTGGTCGTGTTCGTGATGGTGTTCCTCATCGGCGCGTTCGGCATGAACTTCCCCATCTACGCGTCGACCATGGCGCTGGAGTTCGGCCGCGAGGCGGACGGCTACGGCGTGCTCAGCTCGGTGCTCGCGATCGGGTCGCTGACCGGCGCGCTGCTCGCCGCCCGGCGCGACCGCGCCCGGGTGCGCGTGCTGGTGCTCGCAGCGGGCGGCTTCGGGCTCGCGTCGCTGCTCTCGGCGGCGATGCCCGGGTACTGGAGCTATGCGGCCGTGCTGATCCTGGTCGGCTTCTCGACGGTGACGATGCTCACCACCGCGAACGGGTACGTGCAGACCACGACGGACGCCGCGCTGCGCGGCCGCGTCCTCGCGCTGTACATGGCCGTCATCATGGGTTCGACTCCGGTCGGCGCGCCCATCGCGGGCTGGATCGTCGACACCTTCTCGGCACGCACCTCGATCATGGTGGGCGGCGTCGCCGGCCTGACCGCGTTCGCCATCGGTGTCGGCTGGATGATGCGCTCCGGCCGCCTGCACCGCGACGCCGAGGCACGGTTCCGGCTCACCCTGGACGAGACCCGGCCCATCTCGGTGATCCGCGAGATGGACCCGACATCATACGACGATCGCACCGCCGCGACGACGCCCATCCGTCTCCCCCGCGACGGCGCGTGAGGCCGCTCAGGACGGATGCTGTCAATCCCTTCCTCGTGCGGATGGGCCGGTCGTAGGCTCGTCGCCATGACTGAGAACCACGAGAACGAAGCGGATGCCGGACAGCGCCCGCACACTCCCGGCCAGGATCCGGAGGGCAGCGGCGAGCCGCGCGAGGGCGGCCTCACCGGTGCGGCCCGCCCGCAGGGCGGGGCGGCCGCCGGGGCCGCGGCGGCGAGGGGCGAGGGCGCGAATCAGGGCGCGAACCAGGGCGACGCCCCGCTCGGCGGTGACGAGGCCACCGAGGAGCAGCTCGATGCCGACAACGCCGTCGAGGAGGACACCCTGAAGTCCCTCGACCCCGACGACTCCCCCGCCTGACCGCGGATCGCGCACCGAGCGGGCGGCCGTCGGCCTTGTCAATCCCCTCTCCCTGGTGAGGGCCGGCTCGTAGCCTCAGCCCATGGACGAGCAGACGCACCACCACGACCGGACTGACCACGACGACGTTCCGGAGAACGATCCGCAGGGCGCCACGCAGGGCGGAGCGATCCAGGGCGACAGTTCGCGCGGCGAATCACCGCACGGCGCCATCCAGGGCGACGCGAGCCCGGACCGCGATCTCGACGAGCGCGACGATCCGCACGTCCGGGACGATCTCGCCGAGTAGCGCAGACAGCGAGACCTCCCGTTCCGTCGACGCGCATGCGCCGTCCGCGGAACGCGAGGTCTCGTCGCTGTCAGCCCGCCAGCACGACCCGCAGCTGCTCGACCGCCCAGTCCAGCTCGGTGGCGCGGATGACCAGCGGCGGGGCGATCCGGATCGTCTGGCCGTGCGTGTCCTTGACGAGCACGCCGCGCTCGAGGAGCTTCTCGGCGATCTCGCGCCCGGATCCACGCGCCGGGTCGATGTCGACGCCGGCCCAGAGCCCGGCGATGCGCACGCCGGTGACGCCCTCGCCGATGAGCGACTCCAGCCGACCGGCCAGATGCTCGCCCAGCGCCCGTGCCCGCTCCTGGAACTCGCCGTTCTCGAGCATCTCCACCACGCGCAGACCCACGGCCGCCGCCAGCGGGTTGCCGCCGAACGTCGAACCGTGCTCACCAGGGCGGATCACGCCGAGCACGTCTCGATCGCCGACGACCGCCGACACCGGCAGGATGCCGCCACCGAGCGCCTTGCCCAGCAAGTACAGATCCGGCACGACGCCCTCGCGGTCGCACGCGAACGTCTCGCCCACCCGACCGAGGCCGGACTGGATCTCGTCCGCGATGAACAGGACGTTGCGCTCGTCGCAGATCTCGCGGATGCGGCGCAGGTAGCCCTCCGGCGGGATGATCACGCCCCCCTCGCCCTGGATCGGCTCGATCAGCACGGCTGCGGTGTCCTCCGTGATGGCCGCGGCGACGGCATCCGCATCGCCGTAGGGGACGGCGTCGAAGCCGGGGGTGTACGGGCCGAAGTCGGCGCGCGCCTGCTCGTCGTCGCTGAAGCTCACGATGGTGGTGGTGCGGCCGTGGAAGTTCCCCTCGGCGACGACGATGCGTGCCTTGCCGTCGGCGATGCCCTTCACGCGGTAGCCCCAGGCACGGGCGACCTTGATGCCGGTCTCCACCGCCTCTGCGCCGGTGTTCATCGGCAGCACCATCTCCTTGCCGCACAGCGCGGCGAGGGCGGCCGCGAACGGCTCGAGCCGGTCGCTGCGGAAGGCGCGGCTGGTGAGCGTCACCCGGCCGAGCTGCTCCGTGACGGCGGCGAGGAGGGCCGGATGCCGGTGCCCGAAGTTCACAGCCGAATAGGCGGCGAGCAGGTCGAGGTAGCGCTTGCCCTCGGCATCCGTCACCCATGCGCCTTCGGCACGCGCGATGGTGACCGGCAGGGGGTGGTAGTTCTCGGCGACGTGCGGCTCGGCCGCCTCCACGACCGCGCCGGTGGCGGGCGATCGGAGGGCCCCGGCGGTCACTTCTTGCCCCGCAGTTCGAGCGTGCAGCACTTGATCCCGCCGCCGCCGAGCAGCAGCTCGGAGAGGTCGACGGTGATCGGGTTGTAGCCACGCTCCCGAAGCTGGCGTTCGAAACCGGTCGCGCGCGGCGAGATGATCACGTTGCAGCCGTCGCTGGAGGAGTTCAGGCCGAACACGGCGCCGTCCTCGTCGGAGACCAGGATCGCGTCGGGGAAGCGCTCCTCGAGGATCGCACGGCTGGCGTCGTCGAAGGCGCCGGGCAGGTAGGCGATGTTGGCGCGCTCGGGGCCGCCGTTCTCGACGCCCTGCACCGGGTCCAGCACGGCGATCGCGGTGTCGAGGTGGTAGAAGCGCGGGTCGATGAGATTCAGCGAGACGACCTCGCGGCCGAACACCTCGCCGACCTCACGGTGGCTGTCACCGGTGGAGCGGAAGCCGGTGCCGGCGAGGATCACGTCGCCGACCAGCAGGAAGTCGCCCTCGCCCTCGTTCACCTCCTGCGGTTCGACCGTGTCGAAGCCGTGGGTGCGGAACCACTCTGCGAATGCGGGCGCCTCGCCCTGCCGCTCGACGAAGCGGAACTTCGGCACATATGCGCGTCCGTCGATCACGAAGCCGCCGTTGGCGGTGTAGACCATGTCGGGGTAGCCGGCCAGCGGGTCGATGAGCTCGACCTCATGGCCGAGCTCGAGGTACAGGTCGTACAGCTTCTGCCACTGCGCGACAGCCTTGGCTGTGTCGGTGGGCTTGGCCGGCTCCATCCACGGGTTGATGGAGTAGTTCACCGTGAAGTGCTCGGGTCGGCACATCAGGTAACGGCGGTGGTGGGCGGTGCGGGTCACGGGGCTCGCGATGGCGGTCTCCGGCGTCGACATGGGTGCTCCTCGAGAGGGTGCGGCGGACGCTGTCCAGGGGCCCGGCGGGCCTTCGACCCGTCGCGCGGCCCTCGACTGAACCAGGGACCGGCGGCGGGGAAGATGCGACTCGGGCACGCCGCGTTCATTCTCTCACCCGAGTCTGTGCATCGCCAGCATCCGGGCCCTGCACCACGACAGGCGCCCGCGCACCGGCCGCGACGAGGTGGTGGATCGCGGAGGGCGCGGCGGAGAACGGCCATTCGCCGTCCCACACCGGCGTCACCGCGCCCTCGTCCGCGAGCAGGGTGAGGGCGCGGACCACCTCGGGGTGGACGCCCGCCGCGAGGGTGCGGATGCGGATGCTCCGCCCGCCGGACAGCAGCAGGCCCGCCGTGCGATGTCGGAAGGACCCTGGGACGGCATCCTCACCGGCGAGGACGATCACGCCGCCCCTGGCGGTCAGCCGCTGCAGCAGAGCGAGGCGGATACCGCTGCCGAGATCGACGACGGCGTCCAGATGTCCCGATGGGATCTCGGCAGCCAGGGCGTCCGGCGCGATCGGGTGCACGCCCGGCGGCCGGCCGCTGGATACGGCATCCGTCGCCCAGACCTCGGCGCCGCGCACGGTCGCGAGCTGCACCGCGATCGTCGCGGCCGCTGACGCGCCGGCGATGAGCACGCGCCGACGGTGCGCAACGCGTTTGTCGAGCCCGGCCATGTCGAGCGCCTGCCACACTCGACTCCCGCCGCCCGCCAGGCAGGCGGCCGACTCGACGGCGAGATGCGGCGGGCGCGGCACGAGGCGCATCTCGTCGACGGCGACGAGGGCCGCGAGACCGCCTCCGCCGGGCAGTCCGACCACGACCTCTTCCCCGAGCTCCGAGCCGACCACGCCGGATCCGATCGCGACGACCGTTCCGGCCACGGCGGAACCGGGCACCTGCCGTCCAGGAGTGCTGACGCCGGCTCTCGCCCGCCTGGGCCCCCTGCGCATCATCCGCAGGTCCGTGCCGTCGAGCGCGGTCGCGCGGACGCGCAGCAGCACCTCACCGGCGCGTGGCCGCGGCACTCGCATGCGTTCCAGGCGGATGCCGGATGCCCCACTGTCCTGCATCCAGGCCGGCATCAGATCTGGGACGCCGGGAAGCCGGGCGCCGGGCAACCGGTGCGCGATCACCGCGGCACCTCCAGCATGGTCATCCCGGTCCGTCCTCGTCACATCATGCGGCTCTCCGCGGAGCGGACCGGGTCCTGGCGGGCACCCGGCGCGCCAGGACCCGACCGATCACTCGTCGCCGCGCGGCTCCCACGCCTGCTCGGGCAGCGAGTCCCAGATCGACGTGTCCGCCGTCTCCACTTCACCGCTGGCCACAGCGCGGATGGTGCTCTCCAGCGTAAGGATCGTCTGCTGACGCAGGTAGCCGTTTGACTTCTGCCCCAGCAGCGCGTCCGGGTTCTCGTGGTCGCTCATCCCGCGCATCTCGAACAGCAGGGTGGAGATGTCGTACTCGGCGGCGATCCCGTTGCGCGCGATCGTGTTCGCGGTGCCGCCGACGTACTTGCCGAGGTGGCCCCAGCCGGTGGAATCCACGCTGGCGTAGACGACCGCACCCAGCCGCTTCGAGCCCTCCAGCACGGCCGGGTCCACATCGGGGGTGGTCGGGTGCAGGATCGACCCGGACACCAGCTTCCCGTCGACCCGGGACTGCGTGCCCTGGTGGTGCAGGTCGATCATGTAGTCGATGTCGTACACCGAGAGCACGTTCTGGTGCAGAGCCTGGATCTCGGGCTGTGTCTTGGCCACGTGGTCACGGTTGATGTCCACGTTGTTGGCGTTGTGGCGGGTCAGGTGGCGGTCGCCCGACGCGATGTAGTCGTCCAGCGGGAAGTCGACGTCACCCATCGCGCCATCGGGGTTGAGCATCGGCAGCACCAGGATGTTGATGTCGTCGAGCACGTCGGCCATGCGACCGGTTCCCAGGTGCTTGATGACCTCGATCGCGCCTTCCGTGGTCAGCTGCTCGTTGCCGTGCTGCTGCGTCAGGAACAGGATGGTCGGGTTCGCGGGGTCCGACAGGTACTTCGCGAGGTAGAGATCCCGGCCCTTCACCGACTGCCCGATGACCTCGAGCTCGAGCGCGTTCTGCCGCGCGTCCTGCGTCTTCAGTTCCTGCACCATCGAGTCGTAGGTGTGCAGGTTCGCCGTGTTGACCGTCTCGTGCCCGTTGTAGTTGGGGCCTTCGCCGACCGCGAGCGCAGGGGCGGCGCTCAACGTCGCGACCAGGGCCGTGCCGGCCAGCACGCAGCCGGCCTTCGCCAACAGATGCCGTGGGGATCGGGCTGAGGTGAGATTCATGGGGAGTTCTCCTTCGGACTGGTCGGCGCGCCGACCCCTGCGCGAGGGGCGCGCAGATCGGTGCACCCTGGGGAACGTCCCATGCAACCATGGCCTCGTCACGGTTGGCAATCGCTTTCCCCCGCTCGGCCGAAGTTCCTCCGGCGAGCGCCGTGACGCATCAGGCGCGATCAGATCACGCCGGCGCTCCAGTCGTCCGGGTTCCCGAACCGGTGCGCCGTGATGGTCACCGACTGCTCATGCACGAAGGGCAGCAGTTCGATCCGACCGGCCGAGGTCACCTCGTCGGCGTACACCGCCAGATCGGGATCGCCCTGCACCGCGCGCGCAAGATCGCCGTGCAGCGCGGCGACGGCATCCCGCTCACCCACCAGCCGCACGCGACCCGCCCCGGCGAGCACGGCGGAGGGCCCGTCGGGGTCCGCCACCGTCTCGACGTCGGCCTGCTCGGCCGCCTGGCCGCGGCGCACCATCCGGTCGATCCATTCGGCGTCGCTCTCGACGGCGACGAGCACGCCCAGGTCTCCCAGCACGGTGCGGACTGCGGCCGGCAGCCCGCTCGGCACCGAGAGCAGGAACCGCGCGCCGGAGCGGATCCCGGCGATCACCACCCGCAGCACCTCGTGCAGCGTCGAGCCGGCTGCGGCGCGCACCACGACCGGGACCGGACGGTACCGGAACAGGTTGCGCTCCACACCGAGCTGGGAGACGTCGCGCACCTGCCCGAACTCGCGGTCCCACGCCACGGCGTCGGCGAGCGCCGCCTGCCGCAGCCACTCGAACGCGTCGAAGTCCAGCGACGGCTGCGCCGCCTCGATGAGGCCCGAGATCCGCGCGTCGAGGCCGCGCAGGTGCAGCGTGCTCGACGCCTTGCCACGGGGCTGCGAGCGCCACGAGCCGAGACCGATCAGGTAGTTCGGCCCGCCGGCCTTCGCCCCTGGTCCGACCGACGAGCGCTTCCAACCGCCGAACGGCTGCCGCTGCACGATGGCGCCGGTGATGCCGCGGTTCACGTACAGGTTGCCTGCCTGCACCTGATCGAGCCAGAGCGCCAGGTCCTGCGGGTTCTGGGTGTGCAGCCCGGCGGTGAGTCCGTACGGCACCGCGTTCTGCAGTTCGATCGCGGCGGCGAGCGTCGGGGCGTGCATGATGCCGAGCACGGGGCCGAAGAACTCCTCGAGGTGCGTGCGGGATCCGGACTGCACGCCGACCCTGATGCCGGGGGTCCACAGCCGGCCGGTCTCGTCGCCGGGCACCGGCGCCGGCTTGACCAGCCAGCGCTCCTCGCCCTCGAGCTCGGTGAGCGCCCAGTCCAGCTTGCCTTGCGGCCTCTCGATCAGCGGCCCCATCTCGGCGAGCGGGTCGGAGGGCCAGGCCACGTGCAGCGAGCGGGTCGCGTCGACGAGCTGCCGCGCGAACCGCCGGGAGCGGCCGACCGGTCCGACCAGGATGCCCAGGGACGCCGCGGAGCATTTCTGCCCGGCGTGGCCGAACGCGCTGCGCACCAGGTCGGCGACGGCGAGGTCGAGGTCAGCGGTCGGCGTGATGACCAGCGCGTTCTTGCCGCTGGTCTCCGCCAGCAGCGGCAGGTCGGGACGCCAGGAGCGGAACAGCGCCGCGGTGTCCCAGGATCCGGTGAGGATGACCCGGTCGACGTCCGGGTGCGATATCAGCTGTCGACCCAGCTCGCCCTCGTCGAGGTCGGCCAGCACCAGGACGTCGCGCGGGATGCCGGCCTGCCACAGCGCCTCGGCGATCACCGCCGCGCATCGACGGGCCTGCGGCGCCGGCTTCAGCACGACGCCCGAGCCCGCGGCGAGTGCCGCAAGCGTGCCGCCGGCCGGGATGGCGAGCGGGAAGTTCCACGGCGGGGTGACCACGGTCACCCTGACGGGCTGGAACACCGCGCCGGGGATGCCGTCGAGTTCGCGGGCGGTCGCTGCGTAGTACTTCGCGAAGTCGACCGCCTCGCTCACTTCGATGTCGGCCTCGGCGAACACCTTGCCCGTCTCGGTCGCGGCGACCTCGATCAGCTCGCCGCGTCGTGCTTCGAGAGCGGCGGCCGCGCGCAGCAGCACCTCCGCACGCTCGGATGCCGGACGCGCGCCCCAGCCGGATGCCGCGTCGCGCACCGTCTGGAGCGTGCTGTGCAGCATCCGCTCATCGTCGATCCGCGCGGCACGCAGCGTCTCCGACCCCGCTCGTTGCGTCGTCGAGACCGACGCGATCCGCTCCAGCACCTGACGGGCCCACTCACGGTTGGGAGGCAGGGCGGGATCGCTGTCGGGCGTGTTCGAGAAGCCGGGCGCCCCGTCGGAGCGGGTGGCGCCGGCGAGCTCTTGCCGGGCGTACACCGCCGTCTGCAGGAACGGATCCTCGTCGTCCTCGTCGCCGGAGGAGCCGCGCGCGATGCCGAGCACGACCCCGGTGAGGTTCTCATCGCGCGGCGCCGGACGCGTCACCGGCCGCACCGACTCGTGCGCGGGGGCGAGGCGGTTCTGCGTGCGACGCGGTCCGGTGAGCAGCGACCGGTCGGCGGCGCGGGCGATGGAATCGACGAACCGCAGCCTCTCCCGCTCGAACAGCACCGGATCGTCGGCCAGATGGAACGCCGCCGACAGGAAGTTGGCGGGGGAGGCGCTCTCCTCGAGTCGCCGGACCAGGTAGCTGATGGCGACGTCGAACTCGTCCGGGCGCACCACGGGCACGTACAGCAGCACCGGTCCGACGACCCGCGACACCGCGGCGACCTGCCCCTGCGCCATGCCCAGGAGCATCTCGAACTCGATGTGCTCGCGGACGCCACGCTCGCCGGCGAGCAGCCACGCCCAGGCGATGTCGAACAGGTTGTGGCCGGCCACGCCGATCCGCACGGCGTCGGTGTTGCGCGGCTGGAACGCCTCGTCCAGGCAGCGCAGGTAGTTCGCGTCGGTGTCGAGCTTCGAACTGTACGGGGCCTGCGGCCAGCCGTGCATGACGGCATCCACCTGCTCCATGGCGAGGTTCGCGCCCTTCACCAGCCGCACCTTGATCGGGGCGCCGCCGTGCTCGACGCGGTCGCGTGCCCACGCGGTGAGCTCGCGCAGCGCCGGAAGCGCGTCCGGCAGGTAGGCCTGCAGCACGATCCCGGCGTGCAGGTCGCGCAGACGGGGATCCTCGAGGATGCGGGTGAAGACGGCGATCGTCAGGTCGAGATCCTTGTACTCCTCCATGTCGAGGTTGATGAACGTCTGGGCCCCTGAGCCGGTAGAAGAGCCCGCCGCGGTCAGGTACAGCGGCATCAGCCGCTCCACCACCCGGTCGACGACCTCGTCGAACGCCCACATCGAGATGCGGCTCATGATCGCCGACACCTTCACCGACACGTAGTCGACGTCGGGTCGCCGGATCAGCTCGTGGATGCCGTCGAGTCGGCGCTTCGCCTCGGTCTCGCCGAGCACCGCCTCGCCGAGCAGGTTCAGGTTGAGCCGTGCGCCCGACTCACGGATCTGCTCCAGTGCTGGCCCGAGCTTCTCGGGCCGCGCGTCGACGATGAGGTGTCCGACCATCTGCCGCAGCACGCGGCGGGCGATGGGCACGGTGGGCGCGGGCAGCGCCGGGGCGATCATGCCGCCGGCCCGCACGGCGCCACGCAAGTACCAGGGCAGGAACTCGGGCGCCAGCGGGGCGACGCGGTGCAGGTTGGACGCGGCGGCGGACAGGCTCTCGGGGCGCATCACCCCGTCGACGAAGCCCAGCGTGAACGGGAGCCCCTTCGGGTCCTGCAGCACGCCGGCCAGCCGCTGGGCGGCCGGGTCGGTCTCGGCCTGGGCGGCCTCGGCCACCCAGCGGTGCACGAGTGCGGTGGCCTGATCGGCGAGGGATGCCGCCGCCTCGGGGTGTTCTGGTGCGGGCGTCTCCGGCATGCCCTCAGCCTATGCGGGCGTCGTGTCGGCCGGCCGGATTGCGCCGTGCTGAGGGGGAGCACCGGTGGCCGGGACCTCCCCAGTGGTCCCGGCCACGGCATCACTCCGTGAGACGTCACACCGGCTGCGATGCGGCGAACGTCCCCTGCGGGTCGTACTGGTCCTTCAGCGCGCGCAACTGCGCGGCGGACGCGCCGAATCCGCGGCCGCGGTCGACATCTCCGGCGTCGACGAAGGTGAGGGCGAGCGCGTCGACGTGCCACGGCGCGAATGCGCTGACGCCGCCGCGGACCGCCGCGATGCCCGGCTGGATCGCCTCCGGCACCGGCGTCATCGCGATGGTGTGCACGAGGTAGTCCCCCGCGATGGAGCCCACAGCACCGGCATCCTGCGGGCGGCGCCCGACCGCGCCGCCGAGGTGGCGCAGCTCGGCGATGGACACACCGGGCGTCCACCCCACCGACGCGAACACGTCCACGGCCTCGGCGGGCAGCGCGCTCAGGATGGCATGGTCGGTGACCGCCGGCGTCGGGCCGGGTGGGTCCATGTGCACGCCGATCAGCGCGGCAGACGGGATGCGCGAGAAGGTGTCGAGTTCGGGTCGCAGTGCGCGCAGTGGTTCGAGCAGGGCCGCAGCGGTCGCGTCGTCCTCGACGATGGCGCCGTCGACGACCACGACGGAGCGCCCGGACAGGAACGGCGGCAGCTCCGGCAGCGGCGGGAAATGCATCACCCGCAGGGTGGTGGTCGCGGTCTCGGGCGCCGTGCGAGTCCACGCCGCCCAGGCGTGGGAGACGTCGTCGGTGTGCGAGCCGTCCCACAACAGCATCCCGGCGAACACGTCGGCGTAGGGCAGCAGGTCGATCTCGATCGAGACCACGACACCGAACGCGCCGGAGCCGCCGCGGACCGCCCAGAACAGCTCCGGGTTCTCCTCTGCGCTGGCGCGCAGCAGCGCACCGTCGGCCGTGACGATCTGCACGGCCCGCACGTGGTTCACCGCCAGGCCGACCGAGCGCGCGTAGAACGACAGACCGCCGCTGAGCGTGTATCCGACGACGCCCACGTCGCCGGCGCTGCCGTGCGGGGCGGTCAGCCCGTGCGGTGCCGCCGCCTCGAGGACGTCGTTCCACAGCGACCCACCCAGCACCCGGGCGGTGCGGGCGTCCGGGTCGACGCTCACGCCGCGCAGGCCGTTCAGCTGCATGAGGACCGTATCGGACAGGTCGGTGCCCGCGAGCGCGCCGGCCGCGTGGCCGGTCGCCTGAGGGGCGATGCGGATGCCGCGGGCCGCGGCGGCACGGACGACGTCGACGACCTCCTCGACCGTCTCGGGGCGCACGATTGCGAGCGGGCGCTGGTCGATCGCGACGTTCCACGGCGAGCGCGCGGCGTCGTACCCGGGGTCTCCGGCGAGGAGCGCGCCGGATCCCAGCTCGTCGCGCAGCTCACGGTCGCCGGTCGGTGCGGTGATGTCGGAAAGTGTCATGGGTTCTCCATCGCTGTGTGATGTCGAGGCGTCCGGTGCGACGGCCCTCGAGTGGTACACGGAGAGTCTGCGCGCCGCCGCGAACGCGCCACCATCCCAGCGTCGAGGGGTTCTTCGACCCCCCAGACATGTGGGATGGCGCGCACCGCCGGGCGGGAGGACACTGGTCTCGTGGCCTCGGAACTGGCGTTCGGTCGTGCGCGCAGCGACATCGACGTGATGTCGCGCGCGGGGTTGCCGCTCGACCGCTTCATGGACGAGGCGGCGGCCGCGCTGCAGCACGTCGTGCCCTATGTGGCCGCGTGCCTTGCCACCCTCGACCCGGCCACCGCCATGGTCTCCGGCGTACGGAAGATCGGCGAGCTGAAGGACGCGAACGACAGCGACATCACCTGGGCGCAGATCGAGTACGGCGCCGACGACATCACTGCGACCACCGCGCTGCTGTCCGCCGGGCGCGTATCGGTGGGGGTGCACGACCTCACCGGGGGCGACGTCACCCGCTCCGTCCGGATGGCGGACCTCGTGATCCCGCGGTTCGGGTTCCGCGACGAGGCGCGGGTCGTGTTCGCGGACCGGTCGGGCGCGTGGGGTTCGGTGTCGATGTTCCGGGGGAAGGACGATCCGGTGTTCACCGCCGATGAGGTGTCGTTCCTCGCGGCGGTCGCCCCGTCGTTCACCCGCGGCGTCCGCACTGGCCTTCTCGCCCAGTCCGGCCGACAGGATGCCGTCGCCGGGGGCGGCCCGGCGGTGATCATCGTCGACCATGAGGACCGGATCGTGCAGTTCACGCCTGGGGCGCGCGACCACCTGGACTACCTGTCGTCGCCCGGCCGGGGGGACCCGCTCACGATGGTGCACGCCCTGGTCAGCGCCGCCCGCCGGTTCGCACGCGGCGAGATGGACCGGATGCCGCGGATCCGCGTGCGCACGAGTGACGGTGTCTGGCTGGTGCTGCACGCCGCCCCGCTCAGCGGCGAGTGCGGACCCGCCGGGAACGTGGTGGTCACGATCGAAGAGGCCCGCCCGCAGGAGGTGATCGACCTGGTGGCTGCCGCCTTCGGGCTCACCGCGCGGGAGCGTGACGTGACGGCGATGGTGCTGCGCGGCGCCGACACAAAGGCGATCGCGCAAGCGATGCACCTCTCCCCCTACACCGTGCAGGATCACCTCAAGTCGATCTTCGACAAGGCCGGCGTCACCAGCAGGCGGGAGCTCGTCGCCCGGGTGTACTTCGACCAGTACGCCAGCCGCCTGGGCGGCGAGATCGCCCCGTCCGGCTGGTTCGCCGGCGGACGCTGAAAGCTTCGGCGAAGTCGTCGGTCCGGGCGACCGGGCGCGTCAGTTCCAGACGCTCGGGGCGTCGGCCTTGGTCGAGGGCAGCGCGGAGGCTGCGGCCCAGTCGTGGATCCAGTCGTCGACGCCCGGCACGCCCTCGGGGCGTCCGACGGCGGCGAACAGCTCCTCGTGGGAGACGGTGCCGCCGGTACGGCGCAGCATCCGTGCCCGCACGATCACCCGCGCGTACACCTCGCCGTCGACCACGGCGCGGTGCTCCATGAAGAGCGCCTTGTCGTCGTGACCGACGAACCGCGTCTCGACGTCGAACCGCTGCCACAGCTCGAGCGACTTGCGGAAGGTGACCGTCTCGCTGGACACGACGGCGTACCAGCCGCGCCGCCTCATCGCGTCGAACAGGCCGGTGCGGATCAGCAGGTCCCAGCGCCCGAGGTCGAACAGCGACAGATAGCGGCCGTTGTTCATGTGCCGCAGCATGTCGATGTCGGTCGGCAGCGTGGTGAGCCTGATGGTGGCGACCTCGGTGGGCGGGAGCGGAGCGCCGCGGCGGACACGGAGCCGGGCGCGGAGGATGACGAGCAAGGTGCGCCAGATCACGTTCACGAGTTCCGATCGTAGCCAGACGTGCACGAATCGCGAAGACCGTTGTGGGAACCCCACATCACGCGCAGGGTGCTGAAATGAGGGTTCCTCTCGATTTCCGCTTGGCGGGAGCCGCGCGTAGAGTCGCGGCATGAGCGCCGAAGCCCAGCCCGAGATCATCGTTCGTCCGGTCCGCGATGTCGACGCGGAGGCTCTGGGTCGCGTGCACGCGCAGTGCTGGCACGAGACCTACGACCACCTGATCAGCAAGGCCGCGTTGGCCAAGATCTCTCCTCGCCGCATGGCGGAGCTGTGGACGCACTGGGCGGCGCAGGGTCCCGACTTCAAGATGAGCGCCGCGTTGGTCGACGGTGAGATCGTCGGGTTCGTCGGCTCGGGGCCGGCTCGCGACAAGGACGCGCCGGCGTTCCGCGAGCTGTACTTCATCTACCTGCTCGACGCGTACCACGGCACGGGCATCGGCCAGCGCCTGTTCGACGCGGCGGTGGAGAAGGACGAGCCGCTGTACCTGTGGGTCGCGGAGGACAACCCGCGCGCGCACCGGTTCTACACCCGCAACGGGTTCCACCTCGACGGCGCCAAGCACACCGAGCCATTCCTCGGCGAGACGCTCACCGAAGTCCGCTTCGTGCGCTGAGCGCCGTCGCCGACACCCCGCCCTGCCGCCGACACCCCGAGTTGCGCACGTCCGTAGCACGGGGTGTCGGCGCGCACCCGGGGTGTCGACGCGTACCCGGGGTGCGGGCGCCCTGAAGCACGGGTTCAGAGGGCGCGGATGATGTCCTCCACCCGCTCCTTCGCGTCGCCGAACAGCATGTGAGCGTTGTCGCGGAAGAACAGCGGATTCTGCACGCCGGCGTAGCCGGCCGCCATCGAACGCTTGAACACGATCACGTTCTGCGCCTCCCACGCCCGCAGCACCGGCATCCCGGCGATCGGGCTGCCCGGATCCTCCGCAGCAGCGGGATTCACGGTGTCGTTCGCGCCGATGACGAGCACGACCGAGGTGGAAGCGAAGTCGTCGTTGATCTCCTCCATGCCGAGCACGATGTCGTAGGGCACCTTTGCCTCGGCGAGCAGGACGTTCATGTGGCCGGGCAGGCGGCCGGCCACCGGATGGATGCCGAACCGCACGGTCACACCCCGATCGCGCAGCCGTGCGACGAGGTCGGCGACCGGGTACTGCGCCTGCGCGACGGCCATGCCGTAGCCGGGGGCGATGATGACGGTGTCAGCGTTCGCCAGCATCGCGGCCGCCGCCTCAGCGGTGATCTCGCGGTGCTCCCCCATCTCCTGCTCCGCGGTCGAGGGCGCGACGATACCGAACCCGCCCGCGATCACCGACAGGAAGGAGCGGTTCATCGCCTTGCACATCACGTATGACAGGTACGCACCGGACGACCCCACCAGGGCGCCGGTGACGATGAGCAGGTCGTTGTTCAGCAGGAAGCCCGCGGCCGCCGCCGCCCAGCCGGAGTAGCTGTTCAGCATCGACACCACGACCGGCATGTCGCCGCCGCCGATCGAGGCGACCAGGTGCCAGCCCAGCGCGAGGGACAGCACGGTGACCGCGATGAGCAGCCACAGCTGCTGGTCGATCACGAACCACACCGTGAGCCCGAGGAATGCGACCAGAGCCAGCACGTTCAGCACGTTCTTGCCCGGCAGCATCAGCGGGCGGGAGGAGATGCGCGCCGACAGCTTGAGGTACGCGACGATCGAGCCGGTGAAGGTCACGCCGCCGATGAACACGCCGATGAACACCTCGGCGTTGTGGATGCCGGCGAGCGCGGCGGGAAGCTCCGGGTGCGCGAGGTGGCCGTTCCAGCCGACGAGCACCGCGGCGAGGCCCACGAAGCTGTGCAGCAGGGCGATGAGCTCCGGCATCCCGGTCATCTTCACCACGCGCGCGCGCCACAGGCCGATCCCGGCACCGATGAGCACCGCGACGCCCAACAGGCTGAGGCCGAGCACGGCACCGGTGCCGCCCCAGCCCCCGGCGACAGTCAGGGCCAGGGTGGCGAGCAGCGCGATCGTCATGCCGGCGATGCCGTAGGCGACGCCGTTGCGTGCGGACTCGTGACGGCTGAGCCCGGCCAGGCTCAGGATGAACAGCAGCGCCGCGACGAGGTAGGCGGCCCCGGCGAATGCGTCGACGGTCACTTCTGCGCACCCTTCGCCGGCTTCTCGAGGGTGAACATCGCCAGCATCCGCCGAGTCACCGCGAACCCGCCGAAGATGTTGATGCTGGCGACCAGCACGGCGACCGCGGCGAGCGCCTGCACCACCGGATTCGGGTCGGTCAGCTGCAACATGGCGCCGACCACGATCACACCGCTGATCGCGTTGGTGACCGACATCAACGGCGTGTGCAGCGCGTGGTGCACCTTGCCGATCACGTAGAACCCGATGACGACGCTCAGCACGAGCACGGTGAGATGCTGCGGCAGGGGCGGGGGCGCGAACACGTTCACGAGGAAGAGCGCCGCTATGCCGAGCGCCACGAGTCCGGCCCTGCGGCGTGCCGGCATCCGGGTCGGCCCCGGCGGGACGGCCGCCGCTGTCGCGGCAGGGGCGGATGCCGGCGGCGCGGCCGCCACCTGCACCGGGGGCGGCGGCCAGGTGATCTCCCCGTCGCGCACCACGGTGACCGACCGCTGCACGATGTCGTCGAAGTCGGGGGCCAGGCGGCCGTCCTTGCCTGGGGTGAGCAGTGCGACGAGGTTGGCGACGTTCGTCCCGTACAGCTGGGAGGCCTGGGATGCCAGTCGCGACGCGAGATCGGTGTAGCCGAGGATGATCACCCCGTTCTCGGTGACGACCCGCTCGCCGGCGACCGAGCCCTCGACATTGCCGCCCTGGCCCGCGGCCATGTCGACGATGACGCTGCCGGGCCGCATCCGCGCCACATCGGCCGCGGTGATCAGCCGGGGTGCTGGGCGCCCGGGGATGAGCGCGGTCGTGATGATGATGTCGACCTCGGCGGCCTGGGCGGTGTAGAGCTCCGCCGCGCGACGGTCGTAGTCCGCGCTGGTCGCCTTGGCGTATCCGTCGGTGGACTTCTCCACCTCGACGTCGACGGCCAGATAGGTGCCGCCGATCGAGGCGACCTGGTCGGCGACCTCGGGTCGGGGGTCGGTGGCCCGCACGATCGCGCCCAGGCTGGATGCCGCACCGATGGCGGCGAGTCCGGCGACACCGGCACCGGCGACCAGCACCTTGGCGGGCGGGACCTGCCCGGCGGCGGTGACCTGGCCGGTGAACAGACGCCCGAACTCGTGAGCGGCCTCGATGACGGCTCGGTAGCCGGCGAGGTTGGCCATCGAGCTGAGCACGTCCATGGACTGCGCACGGGAGATCCGCGGCACGGCATCCAACGCGATGGCGGTGAGACGGCGCTGCGCGAGCTGCTCGAGGAGATCCGGTCGCAGCGCCGGGGCCAGCAGAGCCACGATCGTGGCCCCGTCCGCGAGGCGTGCGATCTCCTCTGCCGTGGGAGCGTCGATCTTCAGCACGATCCCGCTCGCCCAGGCGGTGGCGGCGTCCACGATCTCGGCGCCCGCCTCGCGGTAGGCCTCGTCCGGGTACGAGGAGCGCGCCCCCGCTCCTGTCTCGACGGCGACCCGGTACCCCAGGGCGCGGAGCGTCGTCACCGTCGCGGGTGTCGCGGCCACGCGCGCCTCGCCCGCGCGCTCCTGCACGATTCCGATCTGCGTCACTGCATTCCTCCAGTCCGACGGCGGTGTCGGCGGCCCGCGGTCATCCGGGCGCTGCTGGGCTCAGGCTATCGACCCGGACGCGCAGGACCGCCGGATTCGCGCCCGGATGATGAGGAAAGAACGAATGTTCTTATCGACCCGGTAACCGGTTCGGCGCGGATCAACGGCTCGACACGTTGCCGAACATCCGGGCGATCGGTGCCAGCACCGGCGCGCGGGCCGCGATCCAGCCCGCCACGACCACGACGAGCGAGGCCACGAAGACCCAGAACCCGGTCCAGGTGACAGCGTCCTGCGAGGCGTACATGTGGTTGAGATTGCGCAGGAACCCGGTGAGCATCACCAGCGCCACGTGCACCACGATGAACGCGACGAAGTACAGCATCACCGGGAAGTGCAACGCGCGGGCCCATTCCACCGGGTACACCTTCGACAGCCGCTCGGCGCTCTTCGGCCACAGCCCGGACATCCGGAAGCCGGTGACCGCGGCGAGCGGCGCGGCGATGAACACCGTGATGAAGTAGGCCAGCTGCTGCAGGCTGTTGTAGTTGTTCCAGCCGTTCTCGTGCGGCCAGTCGAATGAGACGTACTGCAACGCCGCCGAGAGCGCGTTCGGCAGCACCTCCCAGCTGGTGGGGACGATCCGCACCCAGTGGCCCGTGACGAAGATCAGCACGACGAACGTGACGCCGTTGATCAGCCAGAGCAGGTCGAGCACCTGGTGGAACCACAGTGTGAGGCTGATCTTGCCCTTGCTGTTGCCGCGGGGGGCCCAGAACGCGGTCGGCCGCTTCTCGGTGCGCACCCTCAGGCCCGAACGGATGATCAACACGAGCAGGAACATGTTGAAGAAGTGCTGCCAGCCCACCCACGGGGCGAAACCCGGCTCGACCGCGATGGCCGGTTCGTACTCGCCGGGGAACGCGGCGAGAAAGTCCTGCATGAAGGGCAGACTCAGCAGTGCCCGGACGAACGCGACGGCTGCGCCGGCGAGGATGCCGAGGGCGGCAGCCCCGAGGAGCCCCGCGATCGCCTGCGGCCAGGTGGGACGGAGAGCGGATGCCGGAGGCTCGGCGTCCCCGTGACGCGGAGCCCTGCCCTGCCACACGGTGCGCCGAAACGGCAGCGGTGTGGACACATCCGGGCGGACGGCCGCGCGCGCACCGGAATGGGTCTCGAGTGCACCGGTTTCCGTCGATTGCACGGCATCCACGCGCTCCGAAGCCGTGCGCTCGGCGACATCCCGTGCATTCGGCACGCCTATGCCCGCCGGCGGCCACGCTTCGCCACCCTTCACCCGCGGCAGCCCCCGCCGCAACGTGGTGCCGGTCCGCGAAGCGCCTGGTGCCTCGGCCTGCATCCCGAGTGCACCGGTTTCCATCGACTGCACGGCATCCACGCGCTCCGAAGCCGTGCGCTCGGCGACATCCCGTGCATTCGGCGCCTCGGCCGCCGCATCGCCCCGCTCGGCGACGTCCCGTGCACTCGGCGCGCCCGCGCCCGCCGGAGGCCACGGCTCCCCGCCCTTCACCCGCGGCAGCCCCCGCCGCAACGCGGCCCCAGCGCCGGAAGCGCCCGCCACGTCATCCCGGGTGACGAGTGCACCGGTTTCCGTCGACTGCACGGCATCCACGCGCTCCGAAGCCGTGCGCTCGGCGATTTCGGGTGCACTCGGCGCGCCCGCGCGCGACCCCGCACCCGCATTGGCGCCCGAGTGCACGGCATCCGCTCGCGAAGGACCGGTGCTCTCGGCGACGTCCGCCGCACTCGGCGAGCCCGCCACCGAGGCGCCGGGCGCCGGCGCGGCCGGCGGCCACGACTCCCCGCCCTTCACCCGCGGCAACCCGCGGCGGAGCATCCCGGCGGCCATGTCACTGCGCCTGTCGGCGGGCTTCGAGCGCCTCGACCAATTGCGGGACCACGGTGAACACATCGCCGACGATCCCGAAGTCGGCGATGTCGAAGATCGGTGCGTCCGCGTCCTTGTTGATCGCGACGATGGTCTTCGCGGTCTGCATCCCGGCGCGGTGCTGGATCGCGCCGGAGATCCCCAGCGCGATGTACAGCTGCGGCGACACCGAGACCCCGGTCTGGCCGACCTGATGCGCGTACGGGATGTACCCGGCGTCGACGGCCGCCCGCGACGCGCCGATGGCGGCGCCGAGCACATCGGCGAGCTGCTCGACGAGCGCGAAGCCCTCCTTCGACCCGAGCCCACGTCCGCCAGACACCACCCGCGCGGCGCCGCGCAGCTCCGGGCGCGACGACGTCTTCTCCACCGCCGCGATCTCGCCCGCGGTGGCGGCGACCGCCCCCGAAGGCGTGACGGCCAGCTCCTCGACCGCCGGCGAGGCGACGGCCTCGGCGCGCGCGTCGATCGCACCCTGCCGGACCGTGATCACCGGCGCGCCGAATGTCGGCGCGGAGTCCACCAGGAACGAACCGCCGTACACCGAGTGGTGCGCGACCACCCCCTCCTCGTCACGGGACACCCCGACGGCGTCGACGCAGACGGCCAGCCGCTCGCGCACCGCGAACCGTCCGGCGACGTCGCGGCCGGCGATCGAGTTCGACACCAGCACGGCATCCGGCTGCACGGCGCGGAACGCGGCCTGCAGCGCATCCACGACGGGCACGGTGAGGACCCCAGGGGCGACGGGAGCGGTCAGCACCACCCGTGCACCGGCCGCGGCGGCGGCATCAACCGCGGCCTGCGAACCGCCGGGCACGAGGGCGACGGGCGCGCCGATCGTCGAGGCGGCGCCGATCAGACCGGCCGTGCTGCTGGCGGCGGCCCCGGACGGGTCGACGTCGACGAGCACGAGGATCGCGTTGTCGGGGTAGCCCATGTCACACCAGCCTGCTCTGCACGAGGAAGTCCACGAGCTGCGCGGCGGCATCGCCGTTGTCGGTGATCTTGACGCCCGCGGCGCGCGGCGGCTTCTCGGACACCGCGGTCATGATCGACCGCGGCGCGACGGTCGGATCGGCGGACACACCGAGATCGTCGAGCGACAGCACCTCGAGGGGCTTCTTCTTCGCGGCCATGATCCCCTTGAAGTTCGGGAACCGCGCGTCCGGCAGAGCCTCGGTGATCGAGATGACCGCGGGCAGCGGCGCGGTGACCGGCTGCGTCCCAGCATCCCCCGTTCTCGTGCCCGACACATGGTCGGGGGCGATCTCGACGGCGCTGAGGGATGTGGCCTGAGCGTAGCCGAGGTGCTCGGCGAGCATCGCGGGCATCATGCCGGCCGATCCGTCGGTCGACAGGTTGCCCGTGATGACGAGGTCGGGGGCGCCGCGGCGGATGGCGGCGGCGAGGGTCTCGGCGGTGAGGCCGAGGTCAGCGCCGCGCAGCTGGTCATCGGCGATGTGCACCGCCGAGGCCGCGCCCATCGCCAGCGCACGCCGCACGGATGCCGTCGCCGACTCCGGCGCCATCGACAGCGCGACGACCTCGGTGTCGGCGTTCTTGTCGGCGTAGGACAGCGCGACCTCGAGGGCGCGCTCGGTGATCTCGTCCAGCACCACGTCACCCGCCGTACGGTCGGCCAGCCCGGTCTCGAGGTCGAGCTTGCGGTCGCCGTAGGTGTCGGGGACTTCCTTGACCAGGACGTAGATCTTCATCGATGCTCCTCACGCCGCTCTGAGTCTATTCGGCAGTGCTCCGCACATCGGAGACCCGATTTCAGTTAGAGCACGTTAACACTAACCCGGGTCGATACCCTTGAGCCATGGCGCGCAACAGCCCCCTTCCGATCGACCCGCTCGCCGAGGCGAAGCGGCAATGGATCGCGCACGGCTGGACGGATGCCGCGGACGGCATGACGGTCGTGATCTCGGTCATGCGCGCGCAGCAGCTGCTGCTGGCCCGCGTCGACGCGGCGCTGAAACCGTTCGGCCTCAGCTTCGCCCGCTTCGAGCTGCTGCGCCTGCTCGCGTTCAGCCGCGCGGGGCGACTCCCGCTGTCCAGCGTCGTCGCGCGCCTGCAGGTGCACGCCACGAGCGTCACGAGCACCGCGGACCGACTGGTGCGCGACGGGCTGATCGTGCGCGAGCCGCATCCGCACGACGGGCGTGCGGCGATGCTGGCACTGACGGATGCCGGACGCGAGCTCGTCGAACGCGCGACGGAGGCCCTGAACGCCGAGGTGTTCGCCGACCCGGGGCTGAGCCCGTCGGATGCCGCCGACCTCGCCGGGATCGTCGCGCGGCTGCGGCGGGATGCCGGCGACTTCACCGACCCGCGCCCGCTGCCGGATCCGCTCTGACAGCCCCGGCCCTGCGCGGGGCGCGCTCCGCCCGCGAGACTTCTGTTTCTGCATCAGACAGCACGCATGTCGCCCTGTCATATGCAGAAAGATAAGTCTCACGGGGTGGGCACCGCGCAAGCGTGCACGGGGTGGGCACCGCGCAAGCGCGCGGCGCGGCGAGCGGCGGCGCTCAGTCGCCGTCGTAGACGTAGTGGTCGAAGCGCGCGGGCACGTGCCGGCGCTGCCACGCGAGCTCGACGTCGCGGCGGACCCGGTCTCCGGGGAACGCCTTGGCGGTGTACCTCGGCACCTGGCGCGCGTGTCCCGCCATGTGCGCCACGGCCGCGGCCTGCCCGCACACCCGCGCTGCGGCGACCGCCGCCGGGTGGTGCGCCTCCCGTGCGGCAGCATGACAGGCGAACGCCTTCTCACGCACCGCGTCGATCGCGAGCTCGCCCCGCATGAACGCCTGCGCGGCCTCCAACGCCTCCCGCGGACGGGAGTCGTCCGGCCGTTCTGCGAGGAAGAGCGGCAGCAGCCGCTCCGCGCACGCCACGGTCCATTCGACCAGTTCGCGGCGGTCCGATTCCGGGAGAGTGAGGTCGGCGTCGTCCGGCAGCACTTCCAGCACCTCGCTCATCGGTGCACGAAATGAGGGGGGCGCTTCTCGCGGAATGCCGCCATCCCCTCCTTCTGGTCGGCGGTGTCGAACAGCGCGGCGAACGCCTGCTTCTCGTGCGCGAGGCCGTCCGTGAGGGACGTCTCGAGGGCGGCATCCAGTGCGGCCTTGGCGGCGTACACCGACGGCAGCGACTTCGACGCGATCGTCTCGGCGAGCTTCGACGCCTCGTCCAGCAGATCGGATGCCGGGACGACGCGCGACACGAGTCCGATCCGCTCCGCCTCTTCGGCGCCGATCAGGCGTCCGGACAGGATCAGCTCGGCGGCCTTGTAGTACCCGACCGCACGGGTCAGGCGCTGCGTGCCACCCATGCCGGGGATCACTCCGAGGTTGATCTCGGGCTGGCCGAACGTGGCGGTGTCGGCCGCGAGGATGATGTCGCACATCATGGCGAGCTCGCATCCGCCGCCCAGCGCGTAGCCGGAGACGGCGGCGATGACCGGGGTGCGCACGGCTGCGAAGCGGGTCCATGCGCCGAAGTGATCGGTCTCGACCATCTCGGCGGCGGTCTTGGACTCCATCTCCTTGATGTCGGCGCCCGCCGCGAAGGCCTTTTCCGAGCCCGTGACGACGATGGCGCCGACGCCCTCGTCCTCATCGAACGCGATGGCCGCCGCGGAGATCTCCTCGGCGACCTGACGGTTCAGGGCGTTGAGCGCCTGTGGCCGATCGAGGGTGACCCACCCCACCCGTTCTCGCCGTTCGACGCGGATCGTCTCGTACTCGGTCATGTCGCTCCCTCCGCCGCCACGCTGCGGCACCTCCAGTCAACCACGCCTCTCGGACGCGGATGCCGGTCGCCGCCGGTGACGTCAGACGCGGCCTTCCCGGATGTCCGTGATGATCCCCGAGAAGTCACGCGCGCCGCCGTCGCCCGCGGCGTAGGCGGCGTACAGCTCTTGCGCGAGCCGCCCCATCCTGGCATCCGTCGAGGTCTGCTCGATCGCCTGCAGCGCGAGACCGAGGTCCTTGGCCATGAGCGCGCCTGCGAAGCCGGGCTGGTAGTCGCGGTTCGCGGGACTCGTCGGCACCGGACCGGGGACCGGACAGTTCGTGGTCAGCGCCCAGCACTGCCCGGACGCCTGGGAGACGACGTCGAACAGTGCCTGGTGCTCGAGCCCGAGGCGCTCACCGAGCACGAACGCCTCCGCGACGACGATCTGCGAGACGCCGAGGATCATGTTGTTGCACACCTTCGCCGCCTGCCCGAGCCCGGGGCCGCCGCAGTGCACGATCCGCTTGCCCATCGCCTCCAGCAGCGGCAGCGCCTCGGCGAAGTCCTCGTCGGATCCGCCGACCATGAACGCGAGCGTGCCGTTCTCCGCGCCGACGACGCCGCCCGACACCGGCGCGTCGACATTGCGGTGCCCGGCCGCCACCGCCATCTCGTGCGCGGTGCGCGCCTCGTCGACTGCGATGGTGGACGACTCGATGAACAGGGTGCCCGGCTTCGCGGCATCCAGGAGCCCGTCCTGGTACGCGTCGATCACGTGCTTGCCGGCCGGGAACATCGTGATCACGACGTCGGCGTCGGCGACGGCATCCGCTCCGCTCTCGGCGACGGGGATGCCGGCGGCGCGCGCCGCCTCGTCGGCGGCGGGCACGACGTCGTAGCCGAGGACGTCGTGCCCCGCGGCGACGAGGTTCTTCGCCATCGGCAGACCCATGTGGCCGAGCCCGAGGAACGCGACGCGGGTCATGATCCGCTCCGCATCGACGCGGAACCTGCGGGGCGCAGCATCTCGCGCCCGACGATGAGTCGCATGATCTCGTTCGTCCCTTCCAGGATCTGGTGTACGCGCAGGTCGCGCACGACCTTCTCGATCCCGTAGTCCTGAAGGTAGCCGTAGCCGCCGTGCAGCTGAAGAGCCCTGTTGGCGACGTCGAAGCCGGCATCCGTCGCGAAGCGCTTGGCCATCGCGCAGCGCATGGTGGCATCCGGCGCCTTCTCGTCGACGGCCTGCGCGCCGTCGCGCACCATCAGCCGCGCGGCCTGCAGCTCCGTGCGCATGTCGGCGATCGCGAACATGATCGACTGCTTCTCGGCGAGCGGTTCTCCGAACGCGACCCGCTCGTGCACGTACTGCACCGCGCGGTCGAGCGCCCACTGCGCACCGCCGACCGAGCACGCGGCGATGTTCAGCCGTCCGCCGTTCAGGGCGGACATCGCGATCGCGAATCCGCGGCCCTCCTCGCCGAGCATGGCGGATGCCGGGACGCGCGCCCCGTCAAGGATCACCTGCCGGGTCGGCTGGGCGTGCCACCCCATCTTCTTCTCCGGCACGCCGAAGCTCAGCCCCGCCGCGTCGCCCGGCACGAGGAACGCCGAGATGCCCTTGGCCCCCGAGTCGGGGCCGCCGGTGCGGGCCATGACGACGTATACCGCGGCCTCACCGGCGCCCGAGATGAACTGCTTGACGCCGGTGAGCACGTACTCGTCGCCGTCGCGGACGGCGCTGGTGCTCAGCGCGGCGGCATCCGATCCCACGCCCGGCTCGGTCAGGCAGTACCCGCCGAACTCGGCCATCGTCGTGAGGTCGGGCAGCCAGCGCTCCCGCTGCGCCTCGTCGCCGTAGGTGTCGATCATCCAGACCACCATGTTGTGGATGGAGATGTAGGCGGCGACCGCCGGGTCGGCCTTGGCGAGCTCCTCGAAGATGGCGACGGTGTCGGTGCGCGACAGCCCGCTGCCGCCGGACTCCTCGCTCACGTAGATGCCGCCCAGGCCGAGCTCGCCGGCGCGGCCGAGCGCTTCACGCGGGAACGTGTGGTGTTCGTCCCAGTCCAGGGCGTGCGGGGCGAGTTCGGCGTCGGCGAAGTCGCGGACGGCGGCGAGGATGGCGTCGCGCTCCTCGGCGGTGGTGCTGGTGGTGGCGGTCATGCTCATGGTCGTGGTCCTGTTGTCGGCGGGTCAGTGCATGGTCGGGATGACGAAACTCGCGCCGCCCGACTCGGCCTGCGCCTGTCGAAGGATGCCGGAGGGCCAGCGGCTCGTCACCGTCTTGGTCTTCGTGTAGAAGCGGAACGCGTCCGCCCCGTGCTGGTTGAGGTCGCCGAAGCCGCTGTTCTTCCAGCCGCCGAACGTGAAGTAGGCGATGGGCACCGGGATGGGCACGTTGACGCCCACCATGCCCACGTTGACCCGCGCGGCGAAGTCGCGAGCCGCGTCGCCGTCGCGGGTGAAGATCGCGACGCCGTTGCCATACTCGTGATCGGATGCCATGGCCAGGGCGTGCTCGTAGTCGGGCGCGCGGGCGATCACGAGCACCGGGCCGAAGATCTCCTCGCGATAGATCGCCATGTCGGTGGTGACGTGGTCGAACAGTGTGGGTCCGAGGTAGAAGCCGTCCTCGTGGCCTTCGACGGTGAAACCGCGCCCGTCGGCGAGCAACGTGGCGCCCTCGTCGATCCCCTGCTGGATGTAGCCCTCGACGCGTTCGACGGCGGCGCGGGTGACGAGCGGGCCGTAGTCGACGTCGTCGGCGAGGGACGGCCCGACCTTCAACTCGCGGACGCGCTCGGTGAGGCGGGCGGCGAGGGCGTCCGCGATCTCGTCGCCGACCGGAACGGCGACGGAGATCGCCATGCACCGCTCACCGGCGGAGCCGTAGCCCGATCCGATCAGGGCGTCGACGACTTGGTCGAGGTCGGCGTCGGGCATGACGATCAGGTGGTTCTTCGCGCCGCCGAAGCACTGCGCCCGCTTGCCGTGCGCGGCGGCCGTGGCGTAGATGTACTCGGCGATCGGGGTGGACCCGACGAAACCGACTGCGCGGACGCGGGGGTCGGTGAGGATCGTGTCGACCGCCTCCTTGTCGCCGTGGACGACGTTGAAGACGCCGGCGGGGAGTCCCGCCTCGATGAACAGCTCGGCCAGGCGCACCGGCACCGAGGGGTCGCGTTCGCTCGGTTTGAGCACGAAGGCGTTGCCCGCCGCGAGCGCCGGCCCCGCCTTCCACAGCGGGATCATGGCCGGGAAGTTGAACGGGGTGATGCCGGCGACCACTCCGAGCGGCTGACGCATGGAGTACACGTCGATCCCCGCCCCGGCACCGGTGGAGTACTCGCCCTTCAGCAGGTGCGGGGCGCCGATGCAGAACTCGATCACCTCGATGCCGCGCTGGATGTCGCCCTTCGCGTCCTCGAGGGTCTTGCCGTGCTCGCTGGAGAGCAGGCGGGCCAGTTCGTCGCGGTCGCGGTGCACGAGCTCGATGAACTTCATGAGCACCCGGGCGCGCTTCTGCGGGTTGGTGGCCGCCCATTCCGGTTGCGCGGCCTCGGCGTTGTCGATGACGGCGCGCACCTCGTCGGCGGTGGCCAGCGGCACGCGCGCCTGCACGGCGCCGGTACTGGGCTCGAAGACGTCGGCGACACGGCCGCCGCTGCTCTCGACGGCAGTTCCGCCTATGAAGTGAGGGATCATACGGGTCATTGTGCGACTCTCCTTCGTGCCGTCATTGGCACACTGTTCAGGATACTCGGACGAACGACCAATTACTAGGACACCCTTGCATCTGTCAGAGGTACTCGCCGGGCCCCAGCAGGCGGACACCGCCGCTGTGCAGCAGGAACTGCGCGCGCAGCGTGACACCGAAGTCGACGGCCGCCCGGTGCATCGCCGCCGCCCACGCCCGGTCTTCCGTGCGGAGCAGACGGGATCCGACCCGCTCCCACATCAGCACGATCTCGACGTTGCCGGTGAGCCCGCACAGCAGTCCGGCCCGCTGCATGAGCAGGCCGGCCTCGGTGACCTCGCCGAGGTCCTCGGCGGTCGTGCGGGTGTGCGGGTCGCGGGGGTAGTCGGCCATCGGCATGATCGGGTCGCCCAGGCAGCCGCGGTCGTCGATGAACAGCAGCCACATCTGGCGGCGGTTCGCGCGCTGCGTGAGCAGTTCGAGGAGAGCGCGCAGCTCCTCATCGGTGGTGAGCGGTCGGCGCTTCAGCGGAATCGCAGTGTCGGTCATGGGTCGATGTTGGGGCATCGGCCGAACGGCATCCCGCGAGAATCTCGGGGCTGTGGACGACTTTCTCCATGTCGCCGCATGTGCAGGACGAATGCGACGACGCCCGCCGCACACGGCTCTCGCGGTGTTCGCCGCTCGTTCACCCTGTGGTCACCTTCGGCACGTAGAACGGTGAGTGCGCGGACGAAGGCTGAGACCGGATCGGGTGCCGAACGCCTCCGCGCTCGCGGTGAGCCTCTGACGCTCCCGCCGCGGTCATGGACCGCGAGACCCCCGCCGAATCGGGTCGGCGGGGGTCTTCCCCTTTTCGTTCGGCTCCCGCGCTCAGAACCGCTCGAGGATGAGTGCGTTCGCCATGCCGCCGCCCTCGCACATCGTCTGCAGTCCGCGGCGCCCGCCGGCGGCATCCAAGTGGTCGAGCAGCGTGCCGAGCAGCCGCGTGCCGGACGAGCCGAGCGCGTGCCCGAGCGCGATCGCGCCGCCGCGCGGGTTCAGCCGCTCCGGATCGGCACCGACGTCGGCGGCCCAGGCGAGGGGCACCGAGGCGAACGCCTCGTTCACCTCGTACGCATCGAGGTCCTCGATGCCGAGGCCCGCCCGCTCGAGCACCCGGCGGGTAGCCGGGATGGGGCCGATGAGCATGAGCTGCGGGTCGTCGCCGACGACGTCGAATGCGACGAAGCGCGCACGTGGCACGAGCCCGAGCCGCTCGGCGGTGGTCTCGCTCATCAGGAGCGCCGCGGAGGCGCCGTCGGTGAGCGACGAAGAGTTCCCCGGCGTGATCCGCCAGTCCAGTTCCGGGAACCGGGCGGCGAGCTCCTCGGTGCGGAACGCCGGCTGGAGCCCGGCCAGACGCTCGGTCGTGGTGCCCTCCCGTACGGTCTCGTCGGTGACGGCATCCGGCGCCTCCGCCACCGCAACCACGGTGCGGTCGAAGAAGCCGTCACGCCACGCCCGCGCGGCGCGCGCGTGCGACTCGGCGGCGTACGCATCGAGCGCGTCCCGGTTGAGCCGCCAGCGCTGCGCGATGAGCTCGGCGCTGACCCCCTGGTTGACCAGTCCGTCCGGATAGCGCTCGCGCAGCCGCGGCGACATCGGCGATCGGTCGCCGGCGCGCACCGACGACCCGAGCGGCACCCGGCTCATCGATTCGACGCCGCCGACGATCACGATGTCGTACTCACCGGCGGCGATGCCCTGCGCGGCGAAGTGCACCGCCTGCTGGCTCGACCCGCACTGCCGGTCGATCGTGGTGGCCGGCACGCGCTCGTCGAAGCCGGCGGCGAGCACCGCCTGCCGGGCGATGTTCATGGCCTGTTCACCGATCTGGCTGACGCAGCCCAGGAGCACGTCGTCGATCTGCCGCGACTCCAGGCCGTTGCGCTGCAGAATCGCCTGCAGCACCCCGGCGGCGAGGTCGACCGGATGCACGCCCGACAGCATCCCGCCGGGCTTTCCCCGCCCGACCGGGGTGCGGACGACGTCGACGACCACGGCTGCGCTGCTCATGCTTCGATTCTGCCCCCGCCGACGGCGCCCGGGGCGTTCTCTGCGACCTGAGCGCGGCCGAAACGGATGCCGTCCGCTCCCCTACACTCGTATGCGGCCATCCGCCGACCCCGCCCGCTCACACCAGAGCACGCAGCATCCGAGGACCGCACCCATGTCCGAGCCCATCACCGTGTCCATCCGCCGTGAGGTCGACCCCGCGCGCATCGCCGAGGCGACGGTGTGGGTGCAGACCGGCGTGAACCTGGCCAACCGCTACCCGGGATTCCTCGGCTCCGGGTGGGTGCGCGCCGGCGAGCACTCGCACGTCTGGCACATGCTGTACCGGTTCGCCACAGAGGAGACGCTCCAGGCGTGGGAGACCTCACCCGAACGCGAGTGGTGGCTGTCGATGGGCGAGGGCTTCGTGCGCAGCGAGCGCACCAGGCGTCGCAGTGGCATCGAGGGCTGGTTCGACGAGCCGTCCACGGGCAGCATCCCGATCCCGAATCCGGACGGCCCCGGCACCACCACGGTCGCCGTCGTACACGCCCCGCCGCGCTGGAAGCAGGCGGTGTCGATCTGGCTCGGTTTCTTCCCGGTGAACCTCGCGTTCAGCTACGCGGTGTCGCCCGTCCCCGGCTGGGAGAGCGTGCCGCTGTGGCTGCGCGTGGTCATCACGACCGTCGTGCTGACGCCGATCATGACCTACTGGGTGCTGCCGTGGGTGACCCGGATGCTGCGGAGCTGGCTGAATCGGTGAGTCCGGCGTCTCAGCGGCCGGTCACAGTGCGCGGATGCTCCAGGACGCCGCGTGCACGGCATCCGGTTGCAGCACGACGAGACCGGCACCGGAGTTGAACGCATCGGGTGCGCAGGTCATCGGCTCGACGGCCAGACCGATGCGGTGCGTCGATGGGTCGGCCGGGGTGTCGGCGGTGTGGATCTGCACCCACGGGCAGTCCTCGTCCCAGCTGAGGGCGACGCCGGTGCCGGCAGCCGTCAGGACTCGCACCTCGGCGACGCCGTCGGTGCGGGCGAGTCCGGTGAAGGCGTGGTCGATGAAGGTGTCGCCGATCAGCCGGGGCGCGCGGAAGTCCCACTGCGGGTGCGCTTCGACCGGCTCGACTGCTACCGGGCTCAGCCGGTCGGGCGTGACGGTCAACACGTCGGATGCCGGGAGCAGCAGCGTCCACTCGTCCACGCAGCCCGGGCCGGCGACGAGGTACGGGTGCGGACCGGTGCCACACGGCGCGGCATCCATCCCGAGGTTGCGGGCGGTGACGGTCTGCGTGAGACCGACGGCCTCCAGCCGGTACTCCACCTCGACCTCGACGCGGAACGGGTATCCGGCCTGCGGCTCGATGATCGTGGTGAGCACGACGCGGTCGGGCTCTACGACGCGGTCGGCGAACTCGGCCCAGGCCACGAGGCCGTGCAACGCGTGCCCGCGGGACGGTTCGGTGAGCGCCAACTGATGCTCGGCCCCTCCGAAGGAGTACCGGCCGTCGACGATGCGGTTCGGCCACGGCGCGAGGGTGGCCCCGCGGTAGTTCGGCCGCACCTCCTCGGCGTCGAAGGGCACCACGAGGTCACGTCCGTCGTGCGTCAGGGCGCGCAGGGTGGCGCCGATGCTGGCGATCACGGCCCGGTAACCGTGGCTTTCGAGCGTCAGCTGGCGACCGGAGCGCGGGGTCGACGCAGCCGGGTGTTCATAACTCAGGAACGATGGCCGGGATCCCGCCGAATCCGCCCGTGAACCGCCCGCTCGGGCCGATTCTTCCTGAGTTGTGAACACCGCGCCGCCGGGACCGGCGCCGTCATCCGCCATCACAGCCCCTGCGCGAGCCGGTAGTACGCCTGGTTCCAGCGCACCTGCTGCTGGAACGCCGGCACCGTGGTGTACTCGTCGATGACGAGCAGCTCGACCTCGGCCATCTCGGCGAAGTCGCGGAACGCATCCAGGCCGACGGCCGTCGACATCACGGTGTGGTGCGCCGCGCCGGCGGTCAGCCACGCGCCGGCGCTGGTGCGGAAGTCCGGCGCCGGCTTCCAGACCGCGCGCCCCACCGGCAGCTTCGGCAGGGCGCCGCGCGGCTCGACGTTCTCGACCACGTTCGCGGTGAGACGGAACCGGTCGCGCATGTCGGTGAGCGCGACGACCACGCCCGGGCCGGGGTCGGCGGTGAACACCAGCCGCACCGGGTCGTCCTTGCCGCCGATGCCGAGCGGGTGGATCTCCAGCGTCGGCTTCGCGGTGGTCAGCGACGGCGAGACCTCGAGCATGTGGGCGCCCAGGATCAGTTCGTCGCCCGGGGTCATGTCGTAGGTGTAGTCCTCCATCAAGCTGGCGCCGCCGGGCAGGCCCGCGCCCATGACGTTCGCGATCCGTACCAGGACGGCGGTCTTCCAGTCCCCCTCGGCGCCGAATCCGTAGCCCTCCGCCATGAGCCGCTGCACGGCGAGTCCCGGCAGCTGCTTCAGCGCGCCGAGATCCTCGAACGACGTGGTGAAGGCGCCGAAGCCGCCCTCCTCCAGGAACGCGCGCAGCCCGATCTCGATGGCGGCGCCGTCGCGCAGCGACTGGTGCCGTTCGCCCCCGCGCCGCAGTTCGGGGACGACCTCGTACAGCCCCTCGTACTCGGCGACGAGCGCCTCGATGTCGGACTCGGATGCCGCGGCGACGGCATCCGCCAGCTCGTTCACGCCCCACGTGTTGACCTGCACTCCGAATCGCAGCTCGGCCTCGGTCTTGTCGCCCTCGGTGACCGCGACGAAGCGCATGTTGTCGCCGAAGCGGGCAAGCTTCAGAGTGCGGGCGGCGGCGAGCCCGGCCGCGGCGCGCTGCCAGACGCCCAGTTCGCGCTGCACCCGCTCGTCGCCCGCGTGCCCGACGATGGTCTTGCGGGGCACGCCGAGGCGGGTCTGGATGTAGCCGAACTCGCGGTCGCCGTGCGCAGCCTGGTTCAGGTTCATGAAGTCGAAGTCGATGTCGGCCCACGGCAGCTCGACGTTCGCTTGGGTGTGCAGGTGCGCGAGCGGCTTCTGCAGGGCGTCGAGGCCCGCGATCCACATCTTCGCGGGGCTGAACGTGTGCATCCAGGCGATGAGGCCGATGACGTTCTCAGCGGCGTTCGCCTCGAGCGCGATGCGCTTGATGGCCGCGGAGTCGGTGAGCACCGGCTTCCAGACGATGCGCACCGGCACATCAGGCGCGCCGTCGAGGGTCTGCGCGATCTCGCGGGACTGCTCGGCGACCTGGGCGAGCGTCTCGGGCCCGTACAGGTGCTGGCTGCCGGTGAGGAACCAGACCTCATAGTGGTCGAGGGCGGTGGTGAGCTTCGGCATGGGTTTCCTTCGTGTCAGAGCGAGTCGACGGCGGCGGCCTCGATGGCCAGGGCCGCGCGGTAGCGGTCGAGGTAGGCGGTGAAGCCGGCGACGTCGGCAGCGTCGGGGCCGATCACGGTCAGGTCCGCATCCGCGAAGACGTGCGCGGCGAGGTACTCGCCAAGAGTGCTGTGCTCGGCATGACGCAGGTAGGAGGCGAGCACCGCGATGCCCCACGCCCCTCCCTCGGATGCCAGATCACCGACGGCGACCGGGGCACCGAGCGCCCCGGCGAGGAACCGTTGCGCCACCCCGGCGGTGCGGAACATCCCGCCGTGCGCGAACATGCGCTCCAGCGACACCCCTTCCGCCTCGAGCACCTGCATGCCCAGCGCGAGCGTGCCGAACACGCCGTACAGCTGGGCACGCATGAAGTTGGCGAGGGTGAAGTCGCTGTCGGGTGTGCGGGCGAACAGCGGGCGCCCCTCGACCAGCCCGGCGATGGGCTCGCCCGCGAGGTGGTTGAAGGCGACCAGCCCGCCGGCGTCGGCCTCGCCCGCCAGCGCCTCGCGGAACAGTGCCTCGAAGGCGGCATCCGGCTCGATCGGCCGGCCCGCTGCCTCGGCGAACCGCACGAACAGGCGCGCCCAGGCGGCCAGCTCGCTGGCACCGTTGTTGCAGTGCACCATTGCGACGGGGTCTCCGGCGGGCGTGGTGACCAGGTCGATCTCGTGGTGCACCTCGGCGAGCGGACGCTCGAGCACGACCATCGCGAAGATGCTGGTTCCGGCCGAGACGTTTCCGGTGCGCGGGGCGACCGAGTTCGTCGCGACCATGCCGGTGCCGGCGTCGCCTTCGGGTGGGCACAGCGGGATGCCGGGGCGCAGCGCGCCGGTCGGGTCGAGGTACGCGGCGCCCTCGGCGGTGAGGTCTCCGGCGGAGGCGCCGGCGGGAAGCACCTCGGGGAGCAGGTCCCAGACGGGGGCGGACAGCCGCCCGGCGGCGCGGGATTCGTAAGCGTGCAGCATCCGCTCGTCGTACCCGCCCGTGGCGGAGTCGATGGGGAACATGCCGGAGGCGTCACCGACGCCCAGCACGTGCCGGCCGGTCAGGCGGCGGTGCACGTAGCCGGCGAGGGTGGTGACCGAGGCGATCCGTGGGACGTGCTCCTCCCCGTCGAGCACCGCCTGGTGCAGGTGTGCGATCGACCAGCGCAGCGGGATGTTCACCCCGAGCAGGTCGCTCAACTCGGCAGCGGCAGCACCGGTGGTGGTGTCGCGCCAGGTGCGGAACGGGACGAGCAGCCGCCCGTCGGCGTCGAACGCCAGGTAGCCGTGCATCATCGCCGAGACGCCGATCGCGCCGAACGTATCGGGGCGGACGCCCCAGCGGTCATGCGAGTCGGCGACGAGGGCGGCGTACGCGGCTTGAAGGCCGTGCTCCACGGCGTCGAGCGAGTACGTCCAGTGCCCGCCCTCGAGTCGGTTCTCCCAGTCATGGGCGCCGGTCGCGAGGACGGTCGTGGCATCCTCGCCGATCAGGCAGGCCTTGATGCGGGTGGAGCCGAGCTCGATGCCGAGCGAGGTGCGACCGGCGAGGATGGCGTCGCGCTCACTCATCGGCGGGCGTCCTCGGTCTGGCCGTACACATTCTGGTACCGGTCATACAGGCGGTCGATCGCGTCCTGCGGGATCGGGATGAGCGGGCCGGCCTCGCGGGCGTGATGCACCGTGCGGGCGACGTCCTCCACCATGACGGCGGCCTTCACGGCATCCTTCGCGTCGACCCCGATCGTGAACGGGCCGTGGTTCTGCATCAGCACGGCGCGACTGCGGTGACCGCGCAGCGTCTCGACGATGCCGCGGCCGATCGAGTCGTCGCCGATGATCGCGAACGGGCCGACCGGGATCGGGCCGCCGAACTCGTCCGCCATCGCGGTGATGACGCACGGGATCTCCTCGCCGCGCGCCGCCCACGCGACGGCGTAGGTGGAGTGCGTGTGCACGACGCCGCCGACGTCGGGCATGTGCCGGTAGACGTACGCGTGCGCGGCGGTGTCGCTGGACGGGCTGCGGTCGCTGCCCGGCGTGCCGGGGATCACGTTGCCTTCGAGGTCGCAGAGGATCATGTTCTCCGGTGCGAGGTCGTCGTACGAGACGCCCGAGGGCTTGATCACGAACAGGTCGGCGCCGGGGACCCGGCCCGAGACGTTGCCGCCGGTCCAGACGACCAGCCCGTACCGGACCAGTTCGCCGTGCAGGTGGGCGACGTCGGCGCGGACGGCGGCGATGGCCCTCTCGACATCGACGGAGAAGGTGGTGGCTTCGGCGCTCACGGATACCTCACATCGTCTGTGACCGGTCACTGTGACCGGTCACAGAAGTGTGACACGGCGCGGGAACCCGCGTCAAGCACGGGTGGCGAAGCTGGGCGAGCGGGTCGGCCGCGCTGCGTGGCGGGATGGGTCAGAGCGGCGGGGCGACCGAGTCGCGTTCGACCAGCCGGGGCGCGACCGGCGCGAGATCGGATGCCGTGGCGTCGCCCTCCCCGACCAGTGCGGCGACCGCGCGGCGGGCGAGTTCAGTGAAGTCCTGGCGCACCGTGGTGAGCTTCGGCCAGTAGTACGCGGCGTCCGGCACGTCGTCGAAGCCGACGACGCTGAGGTCGCGGGGCACGGACAACCCCGCCTCGTGGAGTCCGCCGAGCAGGCCGAGCGCCATCTGGTCGTTCGCCGCGAACACCGCGGTGACGCCCGAGGACCGGACCGCCTCGACTGCCGCGTACCCCGACCCGGCGGACCAGTCCCCCGCGATCACCGGGCCGGGCGGCAGGCCCCGCGCCGCCAGCTCTGCGGCGTAACCGTCGGCGCGCGACTCGGCCTCCAGCCAGTCGGACGGACCCGCAAGATGGGCGATACGGGTGTGTCCGGCATCCGCCAGCACCGCCACGGCCAGCCGGGCTCCCGCCACCTGGTCGACCGAGAGGCCGCGCGCGCCCCGGCCGGAGGAGTGCAGCGTCACGACGGGCACCCCGATGCGCATCTCATCGAGCGCGTCGAGCGTGCGCGCATGCGGGGCGACGACCACGATGCCCTCGACGCCCTGGGCGATCAGGTGATCGACGGCCGACACGACCCCCGCCGCGTCGCCGGCATCGGCGAAGGCGGCGCTCACCCAGTACCCCGCGTCGCGCGCGGATGCCTCGATCGCGGCGATGCTGCGCGACGGACCGTAGAGCAGGGCGTCGGATGCCAGCACGCCGAGGGTCCGCGATCGCCGCGTGCCCAGGGCGCGGGCGGCGTTGTTCATCCGGTATCCGAGCTCGTCCATCGCGCGCAGCACGCGGTCCTTGGTCTCGTCGGCCACATCGGGGTGCGCGTTGAGCACGCGCGACACGGTCTGCCGCGAGACGCCGGCGCGCGCGGCCACGTCCCGCACGCCGATCGCGCGCGCCCTACTCTCCGCTGCTGCACTCATCGTCCCGAGTGTAGGCCCCGCGTCGGGACCGGTCACACCCCGTCCCCACGACCGCCAGTACGCCCCCGCCCCGCGAGACTTATCTTTCAGCGTGAGACAGCACGCCACACGTCATGTCTCACGCTGAAAGATAAGTCTCACCGCCGAAGCCTCACCCGGGCACCGTGGGCGCCATGTCCGCCCGGCCTCAGCGCAGGGCGGGGCGGGTGCTCGCGCGCACGATGAGCTCGGGCACGCGCGGCTCGGGGGCGATCGGGGTGTCCTCATCGGTGATCTGCGCGAGCACAGCGGCCATCGCCTCCTGCCCGAGCGCCGTGAAGTCCTGGCGCACGCTGGTCAGCGGCGGCGAGAAGTGCGCGGCGTCCGGCACATCGTCGAAGCCGACCACGCTGAGATCATCCGGCACGCGCAGCCCCGCCTCCTGCACCGCGTGCAGCAGGCCGAGCGCCATCTGGTCGTTACTCGCGAAGACGGCATCCGGGGTCCCCTCGGCGAGCAGCCTTCGGCCGATCTCATAGCCGGAGGTCGAGGTCCAATCGCCGCGCAGCGGCTCGGCGGGGTGCCATCCGGCATCCCGCAACGCGTCCCGCCAGCCGCGCAGCCGCTCTTCCGCGTCCATCGAACCCACCGGTCCGGCGATGTGCCGGATGTCGCGGTGCCCGAGCTCCTGCAGGTGCGCGACCGCCCTGCGCGCTCCCGCGTACTGGTCGAGCGTGACCCGAACTCCACGCCCGCGCGCCTCGGAGGCGATGGCGATGAAGGGGATGCCGAGATCCCAGTCTGCGAACGCGTCCAGCGCCCCCCGTTCGGACGCGAGCAGGACGATGGCCTCGACGCTCTGCCGGATCAGCATCTCGGCGGCGGATCGCAGCGTCGCCCCCTCCACGTCGGCTGGGTTGGCCGACACCACCGCGTAGCCGGCGGCACGAGCCGAGCGGTTGAAGCTCAGCACGATGCTCGACGGGCCCCAGTCGGGCAGGCCGGTCGCGACGAGGCCGATGGTGCGCGATCGCCTGGTGACCAGCGCGCGGGCGGCCTGCGAGGGGACGTAGTTCAGCTGCCGGATCGCCTGCTCGACCCGCTCCTTGGTGGCCGCGCGCACATTCGGCAGGTCGTTCAGCACCCGGGAGACGGTCTGGTGGGACACGCCGGCGAGGCGCGCGACGTCGAAGATCGTCGCGACGCGCCCGTGGTCGTCCGCGCTCAGCACCGCCGCCTGCTCCCCTCGGGCGCGATCGGGCGCGCGCCTGAACACATTATCCCGGCGCGCGTCCGCACTCCCCCGCTGATCACGCGCGACGGATCGTCAGCACGCGCTGCAGCCCGATGAACGCCAGCAGCAGACCTCCGATGAAGATCTTCGTCCACCACGACGAGAGCGTCCCCTCGAAGGTGATGATCGTCTGGATGATGCCGAGCACGAGCACGCCCAGCACCGAGCCGAGCACGAACCCGTAGCCGCCGGTGAGCAGGGTGCCGCCGATGACCACAGCCGCGATGGCGTCCAGCTCGGTGCCCACCGCGGTCAGGGGGTAGCCCGAGAGCGTGTAGAACGAGAACAGGATGCCGGAGATGCCCGAGCACAGGCCGCTGATCGCGTACACCAGCACCTTGGTGCGCGCGACGGGAAGCCCCATCAGCCGCGCGCTGTGCTCGCCGCCACCGAGACCGTAGACGGTGCGTCCGAAGCGCGTCCGATGCAGCATCCACACCGCCGCGGACACGACGAGCAGCGCGATGACCACGCTCCAGGTGATCGACATTCCGCCGCCGAGCGGGATGCGCGACACGGCGAGCGCGATGAACGTCGGGTCGGAGATCGAGATCGAGTTCTGGCTGATGACGTAGCAGAGGCCGCGCGCGAGGAACATCGCCGCCAGCGTCGCGATGAACGGCTGCACCTGGAAGACGTGGATCATCAGCCCGACGAGCAGACCCAGCACCGTCGTCGACACCAGCACGAGCGGGATGACCGCCCCGGCCGGCACACCGCTCTGCAGCAGACTCGCCACCATCATGGTGGACAGCGCCACCACCGCGCCGACCGAGAGGTCGATGCCGCCGGTGAGGATCACGAACGTCATCCCGACGGCCAGCACGATGAGGTATGCGTTGTCGACGAGCAGGTTGAGGACCACCTGCCCGCTCAGGAAACCCGGATACCGCAGTCCGCCGGCGACGAGGACGGCGACGAACAGGATGCCGGTCACGAGGACGGGTCCGTATTTCGGGCTGGTGAAGGCGCCGCGCAGGCGGTGCGCGAGCCCGGGCCGGGTGGACGTCTGGACCACCTCGTCGGCGCTCGTGCCGCTGTCGCTGATGGTGCGTTCGATGGTGCTCATACCGCCACCGCATCCTTTCCTGCTCGAAGAGCGAGCCTGCGCCGGAACGACCGCAGCGCGTCGCTGGTCGTGGGCGACTGCAGCAGGCACACCAGCGTCACGACCGCGGCCTTGAAGACCATCGTCACGATCGGCGGGATGCCGACCGTGTACACCGTGGTGACGAGGGTCTGGATCACCAGCGCACCCACGACGGTCCCGGTGAGGGAGTAGCGCCCGCCCGCGAGCGACGTGCCGCCGATCACGACCGCCAGGATCGCGTCCAACTCGATGAACAGGGCCGCGTTGTTGGCATCCGCCGCCATCGTGTTGGCGGTGAGGATGAGCCCAGCGGCCGCGGCGCACAGCGCCGCGAACGTGTAGACCAGGAACAGCAGGGCGCGTGCGCGCACGCCGGCCTGGCGGGAGGCCTCCGGGTTGATGCCGACCGCCTCGATCAGCATCCCGAGCGCGGTGCGCCGGGTCAGCACACCGGCGAGCAGCACCACGAAGGCGGCGATGTACACCGCGATCGGCACGCCGAACAGGAAGCCGGCGCCGAGCGCTTTGAACGGCGGACTGTTCACCGTGAGGATCTGCCCCTCGGTGATCAGCATGGCCGCTCCACGGCCCGCGGTCATCAGGATGAGCGTCGCGATGATGGGTTGGATGCCGATCACCGAGACCAGCAAGCCGTTCCACAGTCCCAGCACGAACGCGATGCCCATCGCGGTGGCGATGGCGATCGCGACCACGCCGGGGTTGCCCGGCTCGGCCGAGCCGAGAAGGATGCTGCAGGCCACGGCTCCCGCGATGGCGGCGACCGCTCCGACCGACAGGTCGATGCCGCGGGTGGCGATGACCAGTGTCATGCCGATCGCGACGATCAGGGTCGGCGCGCCGTTGCGGAGGATGTCGATGAGGCTGCCGTAGAGGTTGCCATCTCGCAGCGAGATCGCGAAGAACCCGGGGAACGCGATGACGTTGATCAGGAACAGGACGGCGAGCATCACCAGCGGCCAGAACAGCCGGCTCGCGAAGGTGCGTGCGAGCAGTGCGTTCATGCGGTCTCCTCCAGGTCTTCCTCTGCGTCGCCGTCGGCGATGAGGGCGAGCAGGCTGTCGATGGTCAGGGCGTCGTTGTCGAGATCGGCGATCATGCGCCGGTCGCGCATCACGACGATCCGGTGGCTGAGGCGCAGCACCTCTTCGAGCTCGCCGCTGATGAACACCACGCTCATGCCGTTCTCGGCCAGGCTGATGACGAGCTTCTGGATCTCCGCCTTCGCCCCGATGTCGATGCCGCGCGTCGGCTCGTCGAGGATGAGCAGGCGGGGTGCGACCGCCAGCCAGCGGGCCAGCAGCACCTTCTGCTGGTTTCCGCCGGAGAGGTTGCGCACGATGGCATCGGGGTTGGCGGGGCGGATGTGCAGCGCCTCGATGTAGCTTTGCGCGAGCTCCTCGGCGCGCTTGCGCGGGATCGGGCGGAACCAGCCCCGGTCCGCCTGGAGCGCCAGGATGATGTTGTCCCGCACCGACAGTTCATCGACGATGCCCTCGGTGCGGCGGTTCTCGCTCGAGAAGGCGATGCGGTGCGCGAGCGCCTGCCGCGGGGTGCGCAGCCGCACCGGGTCGCCGCGCAGCTCGAGGCGGCCGGCGTCCGAGCGGTCGATGCCGCCGAGCAGACGGGCCACCTCGGTGCGACCAGAGCCGAGCAGGCCCGCGAACCCGACCACCTCGCCCTCTGCGATGGTGAGGTCGACCGGGGCGACGGAGCCCTTGCGTCCGAGTTCCCTGGTGCGCAGGAACGGGGTGCCACCGGCATCCGCCCCCTCGTTCTCGCGCACGCGCTGCTCGAGCTCCTCCAGGGTGCCGACCTCCTTACCGATCATCTTCTGCACCAGCTCGATGCGCAGCAGATCGGGCGTGAGGTACTCGCCGATCAGCGTGCCGTTTCGCAGCACCGTGAGCCGGTCGGCGATCTCGTACACCTGGTCGAGGAAGTGTGACACGAACAGGATCGCGACGCCCGACTCCTTCAGGCTGCGGATGATGCGGAACAGTTCTGCGACCTCGTCGTTGTCCAGGCTCGAGGTGGGCTCGTCGAGGATCAGCACCTTCGCGTCGATGTGGATGGCGCGGGCGATGGAGACCAACTGCTGGATCGCGAGGGAGTGCGTGCCGAGCATGGAATCCGGGTCGATGTCGAGGCCGAGGCGGGCGAGCACCTCACGGCTGCGTGCCCGCATCGCGCGCTTGTCGATCGCCCCCCATCGGCGCGGTTCACGACCCAGCATGATGTTCTCGGCGACGGTCAGGTTGGGCAGGAGGTTGACCTCCTGATAGACCGTGCTGATCCCGGCATCCTGCGCCTGCGCGGTGCCATGGAACGACACCGGCGTCCCGGCGAACAGGATGGTGCCGGAATCGGCCTGATAGACGCCCGTCAGGGCCTTGATGAGGGTGGACTTCCCCGCGCCGTTCTCCCCCATCAGCGAGTGCACCTCGCCGGCGAACATCCGGAAGGACACCTCGTCCAGCGCCTTGATGCCGGGGAACGAGATCGAGATCCGCTGGACCTCGACGATCGGCTCCGGGTGCGCGGGTGGGGCGGGTGGTCTGCTCGGTTCGGTCATCCTGCTTCTCCGTCGAAGGGGTGAGTCCGGGGGCGGCGTTCCCGCCCCCGGAGGGGTGCGCTGTGCTGAGGCGGCGCTCAGTACTTGCGGTCGGGCAGCGCCTCGATGGCCTGCTCCTGGGTGAAGGTGGTCTCCTCGGTGACGATGCGCTTCTCGACCTCGCCGCCGTCGTTGAGGGTCTTCACGATGTCGACGAGCTGGGCGCCCAGCAGCGGCGAGCATTCGACGATGAAGTTGATCTTGCCATCGGCGAGCGCCTGCATGCCGTCCTTGACCGCGTCGACGGTGACGATCTTGATGTCCTTGCCCGGCACCTTGCCGGCGGCCTCGATCGCCTCGATCGCACCCAGACCCATGTCGTCGTTGTGCGCGTAGACGAGGTCGATCTCCGGCTGCGACTTCAGCAGCGCCTCCATGACCTGACGGCCGCCAGCGCGGGTGAAGTCCCCGGTCTGGCTGGCGACGACCTCGAACTTGTCGTCCTCGCCGATCACCTCGGCGAAGCCCTCCGCGCGGTCGATCGCCGGGGCGGAACCGGTCGTGCCCTCGAGCTGCACGATCTTCACGGAGTCGGCGTCCGCGAATTCCGTCACTGCCCACTGGCCGGCCTTACGGCCCTCCTCCACGAAGTCCGAGCCCAGGAACGTCACGTACAGCGACTCGTCCTTGGAGTCGACGGCGCGGTCGGTCAGGATGACCGGGATGCCGGCCGCCTTGGCCTCGTTGAGCACGGCATCCCATCCGGTCTCCACGACGGGCGAGAAGGCGATGTAGTCCACCCGCTGCTGGATGTAGGAGCGGATCGCCTTGATCTGGTTCTCCTGCTTCTGCTGCGCGTCGGAGAACTTGAGCTCGATGCCCGCCTCCTCGAACGACGCCTGGATGTCCTTGCTGTTGGCGGTGCGCCAGCCGGACTCGGCGCCGACCTGGGCGAAGCCGACGACGAGCTCGTCGATCGCCTTGCCTCCGCCGTCGCCGCCGCTTGCGGGTGCGGCGTGCGCCGAGCACCCGCTGAGGGCGAGCGCCAGCGCTGCGCCGGCCGCGGCGATGGTGATGAGCTTCTTCATTGCTGAACCTCCTTGTTCTTCCCGCACCCGTGACTGTGGCGGTGCAGAGGACCGGCCGTCGTGGCCGTCCTGGAAATGTTAGCGCTCACTGTTAGCGCTCACAAGAGCCAAAGTGAGCGCTCACATTCTCGGCGTCCGTCCCGCCGCCCGCGTCCAACGCGTGAGACTTCACTTTCAGCGTGAGACAGCACGCCAGACGGCCTGTCTCATGCTGAAAGTGAAGTCTCGGCGGGCGGGGCGGGGCGGGCGGCGGGCGGGCAGCGGGCGCGCCGCGGCGGGCTCAGAGCCCCAGCCCCTCCAGGAAACCGTTCATGAATACGCGCTCCGGGTCCATCCGGTCGCGCAGGGCGGCGACGTCGTCCCAGCGCGGGTAACGCCGACGCACCTCCTCGCCCGGCAGCGTGAAGATCTTCCCCCAGTGCGGGCGAGCGGATGCCGGAAGCGCCGCCTCGATGTCCGGCAGCAGCGCTCGCACAGCGGCCTCGTCGCGCGTCCACGTGAAGTGGATGCCGACGGCATCCGAGTCGTAGGATGAGCTCAGCCACAGCCGGTCGGCGGCGACGGTGCGGATCTCGGTGACCAGGAGCAGCGGCGCGATGCGATCGGCGAGAGAGCGGATCGCCTCGATCGCGGCGACCGCGTCGGCGCGCGGCACCAGGTACTCGCTCTGGATCTCCTCGCCGGCCGACGGCGTGAACTCGAGCCGGAAGTGCGGCAGGCGCGCGTGCCAGGGGCCCGGTCGGCCGAACTGCTCGGTGCAGGCCTCGGCAGGAGCCCCGAAGATCGGATGCCGGGCGACCGACGCCTCCGCCGCGCCGAGGCGTGCGAGCAGCTCGGCATCGGCCGGTTCGGCGCCGACGCGGTTCTTGATCCATAGCTGATCGGCGATGTCGGCATCCGTCCAGCGCGAGAAGATGCTGACGCTGGTGCCGAGCGAGGTGACGGCGTCGAACTCCGCGAGCAGCGCGTCCCAGCGGGGTCCCTCGTGCACGCTCTGCGCGACGTCGTAGGTCGGTTCGACGTCGAGTTCGAGCTGCGTCACGACTCCGAGTGCGCCGAGCGAGATCACTGCGCCGTCGAAGCCGTCCTCCCCGCGGGCGAGTCTGCGGTGCTCGCCGTCGGCGGTGAGGAGCGTGATCGCCCGCACGGCCGCGGCGAGCGAGCCGGTGCGGTCGCCGGACCCGTGCGTGCCGGTCGCGACCGCTCCCGCCACCGAGATGTGCGGCAGTGAGGCGAGAGTGGCGAGCGCATAGCCGCGGCGGTGCAGTTCGGAGGCGAGTTCGCCGTAGCGGATGCCGCCCGCGACGCGCACGGCGGCATCGCGCTCGTCGTCGAGGATGTCGATCGCCCCCGCCAGCCCTGCGCTCTCGACCAGCACGCCCTCGGTGTCGGCGATCGGGGTGAAGCTGTGGCGCGACCCGAGCGTGCGCACCCGCAGGCCCTCGCGACGGGCGGAGGCGATCACCTCGCGCAGTTCGTCGACGCTCGCGGGTCTTGCGATCCGCCGCGCGCCGTACGTCAGGTTGCCGGCCCAGTTCGTGGTCGATGACATGCGCACATCCTACGGTTGAGAGCCCTGTTGTCTACAACGTTAGAACTACCCCCCTCGCGCACCCACCCGACCGCGAGACTTCTCTTTCAGCGTGAGACAGCACACCAAGCGGCATGTCTCACGCTGAAAGAGAAGTCTCGGGGGCTCCCGCCCGGGGGGCTCCCGCGGGGGCTCCCGGGGACGCCTTGTCAGGCCGCGGGGCGGGGCCACTCGGCTCGGGGCCAGCCGTCCTCCCACAGAAGCGGCAGCAGACCGAGCCGGAACATGCCGTCGGCGGCGCCGTCGTACCAGTGGAACGCGAGCACACCGCCCGACACCGACTGCCCGCCGGGGCCGATCCGGTCGCCGTCGGCGCTGAGCACGACGGTGCCGCCGTCCTCGGTGAGCGCGCCGCCGTCGGCATCCAGGTACGGACCGGTGACGGAGGACGACCGGCCGACGATGATCTCATACGTGCTGTCGACGCCTTTGCAGCAGAAGCCCCGTGACGCGAACAGGTAGAACGCGCCGTCGTGCGGGAGGATGAACGGCGCCTCGATGGCGTTCTCGACCAGCCCGCGATCGGCGATCGCCGTCGGCTCCTCGCCATCCGCGCGCAGGCCGGTCGGCCACTCCAGTTGCACGATCTTCAGCCCGCTGGAGAACGAGCCGAACGACAGCCACGGCGTGCCGTCGGCGTCCTCGACGATCCCGGGATCGATGGCGTTGAAGTCCGTCCCCTCCGACGCGATCACCTCGCCCCGGTCGACCCACTCGTACTCCGGATCATCGGGGTCGAGCGCGGTGTTGGTGGCGAGCGCGATGAGCGAGACGTTGCTTCCGAACGTGGACGCCGAATAGTAGAGGTACCAGGTGCCGTCGTGCTCGTACAGCTCCGGCGCCCACAGGTTCTGCACGCCCGGGATGCGCTCCGAGAGCCACGCGGGCTTGGCCTCCCATACCTCGCCGAGGTACTCCCACACCCCGTCCGTCCCGGCACGGCGGATCTGGATGTTGCCGTCGCCGAGCCCGCCGTTGCCGGTGGAGTAGATGTACGACTCCGCACCGCCGTGCACGTACGCCGGGTCGTGCACGAACACGTCGCCGGTCGGCTCGACCACGGCGGCGGCGGGGGCGGATGCAGGGGCGCACCCTGCCAGTGCCGCCGGCGCCGCCACGGCGAGCAGTGCCGCTGCGACGGCGCCGGCGAGGCGCGGGAACCGGGACATCAGGCCAGCGCGATCGCCGACCACGACACCGGAGGCAGCGTGACCGTGAGCACGCCACCGTCGAGCACGGCGCCCTCGAGCTGCTTGAGGCCGACGCGGTTCTGGTCCTGCAGGGTGTTCTTCGCGTACACGTCGTCGTCCCACAGGGTGACCGCCTCGGTGATGCGGTCGGCACCGAGCTCCGTGACGTCGACCGTGACCGAGAGCGACTCGGTGCGGCTGCGGTTCACCAGGAACACGGCTGAGGACTCCTCGTCGGTCGTCGCGACGGCATCCACCAGCGACACCGTGCCGTACACGGCGGTCTCATACGTGCCCGCGTCGATCCGCGGCTTCAGCACCTCGCCGCGCGCCAGCCGCGACGTGACCGAGAACGGGAAGAACGTGGTCTGCCGCCACGCGTCACCGCCCGGCTCGGTCATGATCGGGGCGATCACGTTCACGAGCTGCGCGAGCGAGGCGCTGGCCACCCGGTCGTGGTTCTTCAGCAGGGTGATCATCAGGTTGCCCAGCACGACGGCATCCGCCACCGAGTAGACGTCCTCGAGCTGGCGGGGCGCGTAACGCCACTCGTCGTTGACCTCGTCCGACTCGCGGTGCTCGTCGAGGTACCAGATGTTCCACTCGTCGAACGACAGCTTGATCTTCTTCTTCGACTTCAGCTTGTTGCCGACGTGGTCGGCGGTGGCCACCACGGTCTCGATGAAGTACTGCATGTCCACCGACGAGGCCAGGTACGAGTCCAGATCGCCCCCGCGCTCCTGGTAGTACGCGTGGCAGGAGATGTAGTCGACGTGCTCGTACGAGTGCTCCAGCACCGTGCGCTCCCAGTCGCCGAAGGTGGGCATCGACGACCCGGACGAGCCGCACACCACGAGTTCCAGGCTCTTGTCGGCGGCCTTCATCGCCTGCGCGGTCCGGGCGGCCAGCTTGCCGTAGTCGTCGGCGGTCATGTAGCCGGTCTGCCACGGGCCGTCCATCTCGTTGCCCAGGCACCACATGCGGATGTCGTGCGGCTCCGGGGTGCCGTTGGCGATGCGCTGGTCGCTGAGTGCCGTGCCCGACGGGTGGTTGCAGTACTCCAGCAGGTCGAGGGCCGCCTCGATGCCGCGGGTGCCGAGGTTCACCGCCATCATCAGCTCCGAGCCGGTCAGCTTCAGCCACCGTGCGAACTCGTCGACGCCGACCTGGTTGGTCTCCAGCGCGTGCCAGGCCAGGTCGCGCCGCACCGGGCGCTTCTCGCGTGGGCCGACCGAGTCCTCCCAGCGGAAACCAGAGACGAAGTTGCCGCCCGGGTAGCGGATGGTGGTGGAACCGAGCTCCCGCACCAGCTCCACGACGTCCATACGGAAGCCGTCCTCGTTGGCGGTCGGGTGGCCGGGTTCGTAGATGCCGTCGTAGACGCAGCGTCCGAGGTGTTCCACGAACGAGCCGAAGATGCGGCGGTTGATGGGGGCGACGACCGCCTCGCGGTCGATCGAGATGCGTGCCTTGGTCACGGGTTTTCCTTCTCTGGGCGGGCCGACTGCAGGGCAGCACGGCGAGGTCAGGGGGGTGAAGCGGAGGGAGTCGGCGGACCGTCAGCCGGCCCGCTCGACGCGGTCGAGCCGGGCGCCGATCAGTCGCACCGCGGCGGCCAGCGGGACCGCTGCTCCGACGAGCGGCAGCACCACCGGCGCGATCGAGCCGATGACCGCCCAGGCGGCGAGGACGGTCAGCACCGCGGCGGCCGTCGTCGGGAAGGTCAGCGGCAGCACGACCGCGTAGCGCAGCAGGGCGCGGGGCGGGTCCTGGTATCGCGAGAGCAGCACGACGGCGACCGTGCCGCTCGCGACGACAGCGAGGGCGAGCGCGCCGGTGAGCACCAGCAGCACCGCGGATGCCGGGCCGCGCAGCTGCGGCAGCAGCACGGCATCCGCTGCCAGCAGCATCCCCGCGATGGCGAACGGGATGCCGGTGAGGTTCGCCCGCACGAACTCGGCGCGATACGTCGCGACGAAGGTGCGGACGAGACCGTCATCGGCGGTGCCGGCGAGCAGGTCGTCGCGGCGCAGCACCGCCGCGGCCGCGACCGATGCGGGCATGACGCCGAGGATGCCGAGCCCGAGCAGCGTGCCGGCGAGGAACATCAGGTTCACGGCGATCAGCGCCGTGACGACGTGCAGGATCTGCATGACCCGGCCGGTCCAGCCGACGCCGAGCGCATCGCCCGCCCCCGCGGTCGGCGCCACCGGCGCCGCTCCGGTGCCGCTCACGGTGCGATCTCCTGCGATCCCGCCCACACCACGCCCGCCGGGTCCAGGCCGGCGAACGCGAGCACGGGGCGTCCCGCGACCGGGTCGAACGCGCCGAACACGACTCCGCCGAGTTCCACGCCGTCCACGGTCAGGGTCGTCGCGACCGGCTCGCCGGCGCTGGCGACCGGGGCTGACAGCTGCACGCTCCGCGCCTCGACGAGGGCGGTGGTCTCCGGCGCGAACCGCACCGCCTGCCAGCGGCCGGTAACCGGCTGGGCGGAGGGCAGCCTCTCGGCGTCCGCCCCGGCGAAGGGGTGCGGCGACACCAGCGGCCAGCCGTTGCGGGTCCAGTGCACACGTCGGATCTGCGCCTCGTGCTGCGTCGGGGCGTCGGCCAGCCGCACGTGGTGCACCATGAAGGTCGCGTCGCCGTCGGTGAAGACCGAGTTGTGCCCGGGCGCGATGAACCCCGTGCCACCGGGGAACCGGTACCCGCCGAGCACCTTGGTGCCGGCCGTCGTGGCGCGCGCGGGCTCCGGCGAGGTGAGGTCGTTGCCGGCGGCGTCGCGGTACGGCCCGGTGATGTGGTCGGAGACGCCCACCCGCACGCTGTAGGTGTCGACGAGCGAGTCGTACGACACGAACAGCACGAAGCGGTCCTCCTCGGCGCGGTACTGCACATACGCGCCCTCGATCGCGCCGTCGACGCTTGCGGGACGACGCGCGATCAGCGTGCCCGGCTCGTCGCGCAGGCGCAGGCCGGTCTCGGGCGACAGCTCGACGATGTGGATGCCGCCGAAGAACGACCCGTAGATCATCCACGGCCGTCCGTCGCGATCGAACGCGATCGCCGCATCGATGGCGTTGTGCGCGTCGCGGTCGTGCCGGGTCGCCACCACGATGCCCTGGTCGATCCAGGGACCGGCGGGGCTGTCGGCGATGGCCAGGCCGATGGCCGAGGTGCGCGAACCGAACGTCGACGCGGAGTAATACATGTGCCACTGGGGGCGCCCGTCGCCGGTGGGCCAGCGCACCACGTCGGGCGCCCAAAGACCCTGCGCGCCGCTCCAGTCCCGGGCGGGCGCGGGGACCTCACCGAGGGCCGTGCCGTGGAACGACCAGGTCACGAGGTCGGTCGAGGTGCGCACGTGCGCACCCACCGGGAAGCCGGGCGCGTCGGCGGCGGCGTCCGTCGAGAACATGTACCAGAGGCCGTCGTCGCCGCGGACCACGGTCGGGTCGTGGGCGTTGCGCGCACCCCAGGTGCGGGGATCGTTCGTGAGCGCGGTCATGTCAGGCCTTCGATCCGCTCAGCGCGACCGACTCGATGATCTGCCGCTGGAAGACCACGAACACCACGAGCACCGGGATCAGCGCGATGAACGACGCCGCCATGATCAGCGGATAGTCCGTCTGGCTGGCGTAGGTGGCGTTGAAGCTGCCGATGACCAGCTGCAGGGTCTGCCGCTCGGGGGTGTTCAGGTAGATGATCGGCGCGAGGTAGTCGTTCCAGACCGCCATGAACCAGAGGATGAACTGCGCGGCGATGGCCGGGCGGATCGCGGGGAAGATCAGCGTGAAGAAGATCCGCAGGTAGCCCGCGCCGTCCAGCTTGGCGGCCTCGATGATCGAGTCCGGCACCGAGTCCAGGAACTGGCGGAGGAAGAAGATCATCACGATGTTGCCGAACAGACCCGGAAGGATCAGCGGCCACAGGGTGTCGACCATCCCGGCATCCGCGAACATCTTGAACTGCGGGATCATGATCGTCGGGAACGGGATCATGATCGCCGACAGCATCGCCAGGAAGATGACGTTCTTGAACGGCAACCGCATCTTCGCGAAGGCGAACGCGGCGATGGCGGAGCTCACCGTGCCGACGACGGTGACGCTCACCGAGACGATGAGGCTGTTCAGGATGCCGCTGGCGAGCGGACCGGCCGACCAGACCCGGATGTAGGTCTCCCACTGCACGGGGTCGGGGATCCACTGCGGCGGCAGGGAGAACACCGCCTCCTTGGTCTTCAGCGACGTGCTGAACGTCCACACCAGCGGGGCGATCATCACGATGCCGCCGATGGACAGCAGGATCGTCACGATCACGTTCATGGTGCGGTACGAGCGCGAGCGCGTGCCGACGGGCGCGGAGGAGTTGCCGGTCGGCTCGCCGATGACGCGACGCGGAAGACGGCGGCGGGCGGCGGCCGCGGGGAGGACGGTGGTGACCGTTCCGGGCGCGGCAGACGTGGTGGGGGGTGACAGGGTCATGGCTGCCTCACTCGATGGAGAACTGGGAGCGACGGTTGACCTGGAACTGGATCGCCGTGACGACGAAGACCAGCAGTCCCAGCACGATCGACATCGCCGTCGCGTAGCCCATCTGGAGGTAGTTGAACGCCTTCTGCCAGATGTACCAGACGATCGATGCCGTGGAGAACTCGGGGCCTCCGGTGGGGGTCATGATGTTGATCTCGATGAAGATCTGCGCCCCGCCGATGATGCTCGTGACGACCAGGAAGAAGGTCACCGGGCGCAGCATCGGGACGGTGATGTGGCGGAACTGCGACAACGCGCCGGCCCCGTCGATCGCGGCGGCTTCGTAGAGATGCCGTGGAACGGACTGCAGCGCTGCCAGGTACAGCAGCATCGAGAAGCCGAGGCCCTTCCAGATCGCCATGATGATGATCGCGGGCTTCGCGGTATCCGCATTCTGCAGCCAGTTCGGGCCCTCGATGCCGAACATCCCGAGCACCTGATTGACCAGACCGAAGTCGCCGTTGTAGGCCCACTGCCAGAGGATCGCGACCGCGGCCAGCGAGGAGATGACCGGCACGTAGTAGACGGTGCGGAAGAACGTGGTGCCGCGCATCCGGCGGTTCAGCGCGAGTGCGAGCAGGAGGGAGATCACCAGCCCGATCGGGATGCCGATCATCATGAACAGGGTGTTGCCCATCGCCTGCCAGAAGTACCGGTCGCCCGCCATGTCGACGTAGTTGTCGAGCCCGTTGAACACCGGCTCGCTGAGGCCGTTCCACTTCGTGAACGACGCGTAGACGGCGAACAGCAGCGGGTAGGCGATGAAGATCAGGAAGCCGAGCACGGGCACCGCGATGAAGGCGGCTGCGGCCAGGTGTTCGCGGCGGTGCAGCCGGGAGCGACGAACGGTGGTCGTTGACATGGTCACCTCGTTCTCTGAGACGGATGGTTGGCTGGTGCCCCGGGGGCCGGTGTCACGACCGGCCCCCGGGGAGGCGGTCAGCCGATGCCGGCTTCCGCGTTCGCCTTGTCGAGCAGCTCCTGCATGCGCGGCTGCACGTCCGACAGGTATTCGGCCGCGGTCTGCTTGCCGTCGAGGACGGGCTGGATGTTCTTCCAGAGCTCGTCGTACCACTCGGCGCTGTACGTGTTGCCGCCGGGGAGCGCACGGCCGTAGTCGTTCGCCACGTCGAGGAACTCCTGCTTGTTGCTCGGGGGCAGCGTCGAGGAGGCGACCCACTCGTCGGCCATGTCCTTCAGGTTCGGGATCTGCACGCCGGCGTCGACCAGCGCCTGCTGTGCGGTCTCGTCGGTGGACAGGTAGATGGCGAGCTCGGTGGCCAGGTCGGGGTTCTTCGACGACTCGGACACCGCAATGCCCAGCGTGCCGATCCACGAGGCGGTCTCACCGGTCGATCCGACCGGGTAGGGGATCAGATCCCACTCGAAGTCGAGCTTCTCGTAGGTGGGCACGTCCCACGGGCCGACGGGGAAGAAGCCGATCTGGCCTTGCATCCAGCGCTGATAGGTGTCGAGTGTCTGCGCGTCGGTGGTCGACGGGGTGACCTTGGCCACGTTCGACATGTCGGCGAAGAACTGCAGCGCCTCGGCGAACTCGGGGGTGTCGACGGTGACCTTCGTGCGGTCCTCGTTCAGCCAGTCGCCGCCGTTGGACCACACGAACGACTGCAGGTTCCACTGCACGTTCAGGCCGGTGCCCCACTGGTCGAGCGTGCCGTCGCCGTTGGTGTCGAGGGTGAGCTTCTTGGCGACGTCGATGAACTCGTCCCAGCTGTAGGGCTTGTCCTTGTCGGGCAGCGGGATGCCGGCCGCCTCGAACATGGTCTTGTTGTAGCCGAACGAGAACGGGCCGATGTCCTTGGGCATCGCGTAGATCGCGCCCTGCCCCATCAGCTTGCCGTCGAACCGGTAGCTGTCGACGCCGTACTCCCACACGTTGTCGAGGTCGACGGTCTCCTCGACCTTGTCGGTGATGTCCTTGATGATGCCCGAGCGTACGTACGCCTGAACGCTGCCCGGATCGATGTAGAAGACATCCGGGATCTGCTTGCCCGTGATGGCCGCCTTGAGCTTGGTGGAGTACTCGTCCGGCGTGGTCATGATGACCTTGACCTTGACGTCGTTGTCCTTCTCGAACTGCTTGATCGCGTCGGTGTACGCCGCCTTCTCGGCGTCGTTCCCACGGAACATGAAGGTGAGGGTGTCGGCATCGCCGCCGCCACCGCTGCCGGCCGCGCAGCCGGTGATGGTCGCCGAGGCGAGGACGAGCGCGCCCGCCGTGGCCAGGATCCGTGACTTCATTGTGCTGTGTTCCTCTCGGGTGGAATGACACCGATGTCGAGTCGCCGCGGAGGTCGGCGGCGATCCCACTTCTACAACGTTGTAGTAAACGTTGTAGAGAATGTAACTCCGTGCCGCACGCTTGTCAACGACGAATCCGTGATGAGCCGGCGGGGGGCGACGCGGATCAGCTTCGGAGGCCGGCGACGGCCGTGTCCCCGGGCGCCGCGGCGGCGTCAGCACCCGCGAGAGCGGCGGGCCGCGGCGCGGACTCCCGCGCAAGGATACGGAAGTCGGCCAATAGCAGCCGCGGCTCGCCGGTGACTTTTCCCGCGATCCGCTCCAGCAGCGTCGACACCGCGGTGCGCGCGATCCAGTCCCGCCCCGGGTCGACCGTGGTCAGGCTGGGGATGGAGTACTCCGCCTCGTCGAGGCCGTCGAACCCGACCACCGCCACCTCGTCCGGGATGCTGCGCCCGGCTTCCTGCAGCACCCGCATGGCGCCGAGGGCGAGCGTGTCGTTCAGGCCGAACACAGCGTCGAACTCGACCCCGCGTGCCAGCAGCTCGCGCATGGAGTCCGCGCCGTTGGCCCGGTGCCACAGGGTGGTGTAACCGACGATGTCGTCGTCGTACGGAATGCCGGCGGCCGCGAGCGCCTCGCGGTAGCCCTGCAGACGCAGCGCGGCCGAGCCGATCACCTCGCCGGCGTGCGCGCCGACGACGGCGATGCGCCTGCGCCCGGAGGCGAGCAGAAACTCGGTGGCCGCGCGCGCCGCCTCGACGTTGCGCATGGTGACGTGATCGGTGGGTCCGTCGAAGATCCGCTCGCCGAGCAGGACCATCGGGTAGTCGACGGCCAGCGCGTCGGCATCCTCCTGCCCCATCCCGAGCGGACTGAAGATGAGCCCGTCGGTGAGCTTGAGCCGAGGACTGCGCAGCAGTTCACGCTCGCGAGCCGGGTCGGCGCCGGTCTGCTCGACGAGCACGACGACCCCCGCCGCCTCGGCGGCGGCGATGACGGATGCCGCCAGCTCGGCGAAATACGCCAGGCCGAGATCGGGCACGGCCAGGGCGATCGCCCCGGTGCGCCCCGAGCGCAGGCTACGGGCGGTGAGGTTGGGCGTGTAGCCGAGCTCGGCGATCGCCTGTTCGACGCGAGCCTTGGTGGTGGGCCGGATGTGCGGATAGTCGTTGATGACGTTGGAGACCGTCTTGATCGACACGCCGGCGAGCCGTGCGACGTCATGCAGTGTGGCGGACATGCTCACCCCCTCGCTGCCATGTTACAACGTTGTACACCATTTCGAATCGCGCAACTGGCCGCCGTGCGCCGCGCGAGACTTGCCTTTCAGCATGAGACGGCACGACACCGGGCATGTCTCACGCTGAAAGAGAAGTCTCGGCGGCGGGTCAGTCCTGGACGTGGCGCTCCTCGACCCCGTTGTACGCGGACAGCGGGCGGATCAGCGCGTTGGACGCGGCCTGCTCCATCACGTGCGCGGTCCACCCGGTGACCCGCGACGCCACGAACAGCGGCGTGAAGATCTCGGTGTCGAAACCGAGCAGGTTGTACGCCGGCCCCGACGGGTAGTCGAGGTTGGGGTGGATGCCCTTGCGGGCGACGAACTCGCGCTCCAGCGTGTCATACAGCGCGGCGAGGTCGTCGCGGCCGGACTCCTCGAGCAGCACGTCGAGCGCCGCCTTCATGGTCGGCACCCGGGAGTCGCCGTTCTTGTAGACGCGGTGCCCGAAGCCCATGATCTTGCGCTTCTCGGCGAGGGCCTTGTCGAGCCACGGGACGACGTTCTCGGCCGATCCGATCTCGTCGAAGATGTGCATGACAGCCTCGTTGGCCCCGCCGTGCAGCGGGCCCTTCAACGCTCCGATCGCGCCCACCACGGCGGAGTAGATGTCGGCGGTGGTCGACGCGATCACCCGCGCCGTGAACGTGGACGCGTTGAACGAGTGCTCGGCGTACAGCACCATCGACACGCGGAACACGTCGACGGCGGCATCCGACGGCAGTTCGCCGAACGTCATCCACAGGAAGTTGCGGGAGTAGTCCAGGTCGTCGCGCGGCGCGATCGGCTCCAGGCCGCGGCGGCGGCGCTGCACGGCGGCGACGATCGTCGGGATCTGCGCGAACAGGTAGACGGCGCGCCCGAGGTCCAGGTCGCGGTCGGTCCAGCCGCCGGGCTGGTGCAGGGTCTCGTCGAACGCGCCGAGCTGGCTGACGGCGGTGCGGACGACGTCCATCGGGTGGGCGTGCGCGGGCAGCGTGTCCAGCAGCGCGATGGTGCGCTCGTCGAGCGCGCGCATCGAGCGCTCCATGCGCTGGAAGTCCGCCAGTTGCGTGGCATCCGGCAGCTCCCCGCTCCACAGCAGGTAGGCGACGGCCTCGAACGGCTGCGACGCGGCGAGCTCCTGCACGGGGTAGCCGCGGTAGAGCAGGCTGTTCGTCTCGGGGTTGACCTTCGAGATCGCGGTGCTGTCCACGACGACGCCCGCGAGTCCCTTCTTGATGTCCTCGGGCATTGTGTGCTCCTTCGTTCCGTCTCGTCGCTTCGCGCCTCGCTCAACGACCGGAGGGCTTCTCGATCGTGAAGTTGAAGACTCCCGAGTCGAAGTGGTTGTAGGACTCGTAGTCGATGAGGTCGTACAGATCGGCGCGGTGCTGCATCTCGCCGAGCCGGGAGGTGAGGTGTCCCTCCTTGTTCAGGGTATCGAGTGCGCTGCCGGCGGCACCCATGGCCATCCGCAGCAGCGACACCGGCCAGATCACGATGCGCACGCCCGCGTCGCGGAGTTGATCGACCGAGAACAGCTCACTCTTGCCGAACTCGGTCATGTTCGCCAGGATCGGCACGTCGACGGCATCCGCCATCGCCTCGAACTCGGCAAGCGACCGCATCGCCTCGGGGAAGACGGCGTCGGCGCCCGCGTCCACCAGCGCCTTCGCACGGTCCTTCGCCGCCTCCAGCCCCTCGACCGCGGCGATGTCGGTGCGCGCCATGATGAGCAGGTTGCCGTCGCGGCGCGCGTCGGCCGCCGCGCGGATGCGCTTGATCGCGGTGTCGGCATCGACCACGCTCTTGCCGTCGAGGTGGCCGCACCGCTTGGGGTTGACCTGGTCCTCGATGTGCAGGCCGGCGAGACCGGCATCCTCGATCTCCTGCACGGTGCGGGCGACGTTCATCGGCTCGCCGAAGCCGGTGTCGGCGTCGACGATGGCCGGCAGGTCGGTCATCCGCGCGATCTGCCCGGCGCGGCCCGCCACCTCGGTGAGTGTGGTGAGGCCGATGTCGGGCAGGCCGAGGTCGGCCGACAGCACGGCACCCGAGATGTAGACGCCGTCGAAGCCCTTCTGCTCGATCAGCCGCGCCGAGAGCGGATTGAAGGCACCCGGAAAGCGCAGCAGCTCACCGCTCGCCAGCCGCTCGCGGAACAGCCGGCGCTTCTCGTGCGCGGGGGTGTTCGCGTACAGCATCAGAACAGCCCCTCGGGCACCGGCGCGTTCTCGAGGACGCCCGGCTTCGCGACGATCGACAGCTGCGCGACCTCGGATGCCGTCAGCTCGGGCAACCGCTGCACGAGCTCGAGGAACCGGTCGATCTCGGCGGCGTCGAGCACCGGGGCGGCGAGGATGCGGAACTTGCGGATGTAGTCCTCCCGGCCGAACGGCCGCGCCCCCAGGGGGTGCGCGTCGGCCACCGCGATCTCGTCGACGATCGTCTCACCGTCGGTGGTGCGGATCTCCACACGGCCGCCGAACGCCTTCTCGGCCGGGTCTGTGGAGTGGTAGCGGCGGGTCCACTCGGCATCCTCGGCGGTGGTGATCTTGCGCCACAGCTCGACCGTGTCGGGGCGGGCGGCGCGCTCGGGTGCGTATGAGTCGACGTGGTGCCAGGTGCTGTCCTGCAGCGCGACGGCGAAGATGTACGGAATCGAGTGGTCGAGGGTCTCGCGGGACGCCGTCGGGTCGTATTTCTCCGGGTCGCCGGCGCCCGAGCCGATCACGTTGTGCGTGTGGTGGCTGGTGTGGATGACGATCGATTCGATGTGCGCCGGGTCGCGCAGCTCGGGGTGCTCGGTGCCGAGTCGGCGCGCCAAGTCGATGAGCGCCTGCGCCTGATACTCGGCGGAGTGCTCCTTGGTGTACGAGTCGAGGATGGCGCGCTTGGGCTCGCCGAGGGCCGGCAGCGGGACCTCATAGGAGGCATCCGGGCCATCCAGCATCCACGCGATGACGCCGTCCTCGCCCTCGTAGATCGGCGACGGCGACGTCTGTCCGCGCATGGCGCGGTCGACCGCCTCCACGGCCAGCTTGCCGGCGAAGGCCGGGGCGTGCGCCTTCCAGGTCGAGATCTCGCCCTTGCGGCTCTGCCGCGTGGCCGTGGTGGTGTGCAGCGCCTGACCGATCGCCTGGTAGATGGTCTCGGCGGGAAGGCCGAGCAGCGTGCCGATTCCGGCAGCGGCCGAGGGGCCGAGGTGGGCGACGTGGTCGATCTTGTGCTTGTGCAGGCAGATGGCGCGGACGAGGTCGATCTGGATCTCGTAGCCGGTGGCGATGCCGCGCAGCAGCGCGCGTCCATCCGCGCCGACGTGCTGGGCCACGGCGAGGATCGGCGGGATGTTGTCACCCGGGTGCGAGTAGTCGGCGGCCAGGAACGTGTCGTGGTAGTCGAGTTCGCGCACGGCGACGCCGTTCGCCCACGCGGCCCATTCCGGGCTGGTGCGGCGGTCGAGCGCGGCACCGAACACGGTCGCGCCGGCGCCGCCGGTGGAGACCGGGTGGGCGAACGCCTGCGCCCTGGCGGCGTTGATCGGCGCGCGGGTGAGCGACGCGGCCGCGACCGACGCGTTGTCGATGATCCGGTTGATCACCATGTCGGCGACGTCGGGCTCGACCTCGACCGGGTCGACGGCGACCTGGGCGATCTTCCAGGCGAGCTGCTCCTCGCGGGGCAGCTGCTCCTCGCTGCGGTAGACGCGGACGTGGTGGGTGACGGTCATGTCGTTCCTTCGCTTTCGGCGGCGGTGAGGGAGCTGAGGATGCTGGTCAGCGCGTTGTGCAGGTGGACGTGGGTGGCATGCGCGGCGAGGTCGCCATCGCCGGCGGCCAGCGCTTCGGCGATGAGGCGGTGCTCGGCGGCGGAGGCGGCCAACCGGTCGGGCTTGTCGCGGGCCATCCGGCGCACCCGTACGAGGTGGGTGCGGACGGTGCGCAGCGCAGAGGCGATGTAGTCGTTGCCGACGGCGGAGTCCAGGGCTGAGTCGAGGCGGGCGATGAGCGCATAGTAGGCGTCGCGTCCGTCGGCTCCGTCGAGATCGACGTGTGCGAACTCGTCGGCGAGGTCCGCGAACAGCCGACGGTCCCCCCGCTCGGCCGCCAGCCGGGCGGACGTCTCCTCCAGTGCGCGGCGGATCTCGAACAGTGCCCGGATATCGTCGGCGTCGAGGTCGGCGACGACGGTCACGCGCGGCGACTGCTGGACGGCGAGGCCTTCGGCGACGAGCCGGCGCAATGCCTCGCGCATCGGCGTACGGCTGACCCCGAGCCGAGCAGCCTGCTCGACTTCGGCGAGCACGTGACCGGCGGGCAGCGCGCCGGACTGGATCTCGTCGAGCAGCACCGCGTACGCGCGTTCGCTCGCGCGGAGGGGCTCGACGGCGATGGTCATGAGGTCAGCGTATACACAAATGCTCTGATCTGCGAGGGGCAGATGCGTCTATGAGGATTTAGGTATACATACGACGCCAGTTCTGTTCGTTACGTGTTCGTTGCTCCGGGGCGGTCATTTCGGGGTGAGATCTGGGCTTCCAGTGTCGGTGGCTCCTTCCATACTGGGGTGATGAGGGCGTTGTGGGATGTGTCTGCGGAGCAGGTGGCGACGCTGGATCAGCTGGTCGACCTGGCGCAGGGTCTGGAGCGTTCCCTGTCCACGTTGCAGGCCGCCCGGGACGGGGTCCTCGCGCTCGCGTCCCGGTGGGCGTTGTCGGTGGCGGGTGATGCGGATGAGGCGGACGTGTCGGTGCGGGCGGTCGCGGCGGAGTTGGGGGCGGCGTTGCGGGTCACGGATCGGACGGTGCAGCGGCGGATGGCGGAGGCGTCGGAGCGGGTGGAGCGGTTCCCGCTGGTGTGGCAGGCGCAGGGGGCGGGGCGGATCACGGCCGGTCACGTCCGGGTGATCGTGGATGCCGGCGCCCACCTGGACGACCCCGCGGCACGGGACGCGTATTCGGCGCGGGTGGTGGAGGTGGCGGAGCGGGAGTCCCCGAACCGGGTGCGCGGGGTCGCTGCGCGGATCGCGGAGCAGTACCAGCCCCGCCCACTCGAGGACCGACACCGGGATGCCAGGGAGAAGCGGTCGGCGTGGGTGAAGGACGCCCCGGACGGGATGGCGGAGTTCGGGGTGTTCGGTCCCGCCGCGCTCATCCACGGCGCGTTCGACCGACTCACCACCATGGCCAAAGCCCTCACCGACCCCGACCCCCAACCGGATGCTGCTATCGACGCCACGGGGTCGGGTGAGGCGTTCGGGCCCGCCGCGGTCCGCGCCGACGCCGACGCATCGGCGGCGAGCATGGACCCGGCTGCGCCGGACACGCGCACGTTGTCGCAGAAGCGCGCGGATCTGGCGCTGGATGTGTTGTTGACGGGGGCGCCAGTCGGGCATGACACCCCGGACGGCCGGTTGGCGGGGATCGTTGCGCAGGTGAGTGTCACGATCCCGGTGACCACCCTGATGGGCGCCGGCGGGG
>NZ_JAPSLI010000008.1 GCF_031180975.1 Microbacterium sp.
CCCCGCCGGCGCCCATCAGGGTGGTCACCGGGATCGTGACACTCACCTGCGCAACGATCCCCGCCAACCGGCCGTCCGGGGTGTCATGCCCGACTGGCGCCCCCGTCAACAACACATCCAGCGCCAGGTCCGCACGCTTCTGCGAGAGCGTGCGGGTGTCCGGCGCAGGTTCGGCGGTGGTGGTTCGGGTGGCGGCGGGCCCGAACGCCTCCCCCGATCCCGCCGTGGCGGCAGGGGCGGGGTCGGGGTCGGTGAGAGCCTTCGCCATGGTGGTGAGTCGGTCGAACGCGCCGTGGATGAGCGCGGCGGGACCCAACACCCCGAACTCCGCCATCCCGTCCGCAGCATCCTTCACCCACGCCGACCGCTTCTCCCGCGCATCCCGATGCCGGTCCTCGAGCGGACGGGGCTGGTACTGCTCCGCCATCCGCGCCGCGACCCCGCGCACCCGGTTCGGGGACTCCCGCTCCGCCACCTCCACCACCCGCGCACTGTACGCGTCCCGTACGGTCGGGTCGTCCAGGTGGGCGCCGGCATCCACGATCACCCGGGCGTGCCCGGCCGTGATCCGCCCCGCGCCCTGCGCCTGCCACACCAGCGGGAACCGCTCCACCCGCTCCGACGCCTCCGCCATCCGGCGCTGCACCGTCCGGTCCGTGACCCGCAACGCCGCCCCCAGCTCAGCAGCGACCGCCCGCACCGACACGTCCGCCTCATCCGCATCCCCCGCCACCGACAACGCCCACCGCGACGCCAGAGCGAGCACCCCATCCCGGGCCGCCTGCAACGTGGACAGGGAGCGCTCCAGATCCTGCGCCAGGTCGACCAGCTGATCCAGCGTGGCCACCTGCTCCGCAGACACATCCAACAGCGCCCTCATCACCCCAGTATGAGACGGGCCACCGACATTCGAACCCCAGATCCCGGCCCGAAACAGGGCACCCAGGTCACGAAGAGATAACGATGACCGGCGGGCGCGACGGGCGCCACATACGGGGCGTTGGACGACCACCCGCATGAGGCAGAAGCGGCTTCCGCCCGCCTCGCCGGTCACGACGTTTCGTCTCGCTGCGATCGCTCAACGACCGGGGAACATGCACTCAAATGACCGGGGAGTGCGTGCACCGGAACTCAGCCGCCGCGCCTGCGCAGCTCCCTGCGGAAGTCCGCCTCTGAATACGGCTTGATGTTCTCGGGCAGATCCTTCGCTGTCAGCCCACGCACGAAACGCTCTGGCTCGACTTCGAGGGCAGTGGCCAGCTGGATCAGCACGAACAGCGTCGGATTGCCCTTGCCTCCCTCGATTCGAGCGAGATGCGACACATCCATGTCCGCCCGTTCGGCGAGCTTCGCCCGACTCACCGAACTCTTCGCCCTCAGTTCCCGAACAAGCCTTCCGACGTGCTCGGACGCTCGGGAGCGGGCGGATTCCATGCGACAAGCATCCCGGCGCCATGGGTCATATCCGCGCGCATATATGCATGGGCTTATATGCCATAGTGGTCAATGCACGCCTGACTGCGTCGCGCAGGCTTCGGAGGGGGGAATGTGTCGTGCCCGAGTCGCCAGCCGATGCGCTCCTGAATCCGATCCTGAACGGACCGTACGACCCTCCCGAGCAGCACTTCGCCCTCGGCCCGGATGGCCCCACCGGCGAGATCGTTCCGGGACGCAGACCGAGCGAGTCGTTCATCCCGATCCCCCAAGAGCGCAAGGGCCGCGGCCGTGCCGCGGAGACCCAGCTCGAGCTCAACCTCGACATGACCGGCGAGCGGCGCGAAGCGAACTCGACGATCAACGGTCTTCGCCGCGATGTGGAACTCTGGCGCGGTCGCGGCTACGACGGCGTCACACCGATCACGCGGAATCTGCTTCTCCACTGGGCCGATCCCGAGCGTGAGAATCGCACCTTGTTCTGCCAGCGCGAGGCGGCCGAGACTGCGATCTTTCTGACTGAGGTGTCCGGCAGGCGCGGATACACCGACTGGCGACCGACGCTCCGTGCCGCCAACGATGAGCACAACTCAGGCCTGCCCCGGATCGCGATGAAGATGGCGACGGGCACCGGCAAGACGGTCCTGATGGCGATGCTCATCGCCTGGCAGACCCTCAACAAGCTCCATGCGCCTCGCGACGTGCGATTCACGAGCAAGTTCCTGCTCGTCGCCCCCGGCATCACCATCCGCGACCGCCTGCGCGTCCTTCTTCCCAATGAGGACGACAACTACTACGACGAGCGCGAGCTGGTTCCGTCCGACCTCCGCGGACGGCTGAATGAGGCGCGGATCGTCATCGCGAATTACCACCAGTTCCTGCCGCGCCTTCGCAAGGAGTTCGACGGCGTCTCGAAGGCGACCCGCAATCTCCTCTCCCCCGGTGATCCCGACCGGTATCAGGAGTCGCCGCCTGAGATCGTCAGCCGGGTACTGCGCGATCTGGGCGCGGCGCCCGGCGAGATCGTCGTCCTCAACGATGAAGCACATCATTGCTATCAGAGTCGGCCGATGCAGACGGTGAAGCTGTCACGCGAGGACGACGAGCGGAACCGCGATGCCCGGGTATGGTTCCGTGGGCTGCAGGCGATCGCACAGACCAAGGGATTCGGCGTCAAGCAGATCTTGGATGTGTCGGCGACACCGTTCTATCTCGGTGGCTCCGGGTGGAACGAGGGGTACATCTTCCCCTGGACCGTCAGCGACTTCTCCCTGATGGATGCCATCGAGTCCGGGATCGTCAAAATCCCGCGACTCCCTGTCGACGATGATGCGGAAGGGGAGGACACGACCTACCGCAATCTGTGGACATACGTCGGCAAGTCACTTCCCAAGCGAGCCTCGTCGGCCACGATCACCAGCGACGGCTGGCTCCCGCCAGCGGAACTCGAAGCAGCCCTGCAGAGTCTCTACCGCAGCTATGAGAAGGAGTTCTCTCACTGGGAGACGCATCTCCGCGACCACGGTGAACCACCGCCGGTGATGATCGTGGTCTGCAACAACACGGTCGTCTCACGCCTGGTCGCCGAGTGGATCTCCGGGCACGAGGTTGAGATCGGCGGCGAAACCGTCCTCCGCCCGGGCAAGTTCTCGCTCTTCGACAACGTCGAGAACGGAGAGTGGCGCGGCCGTCCGCGCACGCTGCTCATCGACTCCGCCGCACTCGAATCCGGCGAGCCCCTGCCCAAGGACTTCCTCCAGGCCGCAGCCCCCGAGATCGAGAAGTTCAAGGAGGACTGGCGTCGCCGGCATCCCGGAGCCGACTCCGACTCGCTCACCGACCAGGACCTCCTCCGCGAAGTCATGAACACCGTTGGCAAGCGGAGGATGCTGGGCGAGCCGATCCGGTGCGTCGTCAGCGTCGGAATGCTCACCGAGGGCTGGGATGCCAATACCGTGACGCACATCCTCGGAGTGCGCGCCTTCAGCTCGCAGCTCCTCTGCGAGCAGGTGATCGGGCGTGGCCTGCGACGCCGCAGCTGGGCGCTGAACGAACAGGGCCGCTTCGAGCCGGAGTACGCGAACGTCTACGGCATCCCGTTCGCCTTCATCCCCGGCGAACGGAGCGCGACCGATCCGCTTCCGGCACCTCCCGCCATCGAGGTCGGCAGTGTTCCTGGGCGGGAGCACCTGCGGATCGAGTTCCCTCGTCTCGTCGGCTACCGCATTGAGATGCCGGACGAGGAACTCATCTACGACCCGTCGGGGGCCGACCCGTTCCGCGTAGGCCCCGACACCGTGCCGACGCGGACGGAGGTCGCCGGCGTCGTCGGGGAGACGGAGACCGACCAGTTCCAGGTCGGCGACCGCCGCCGCGCCCGGGTTGCGTTCACGCTCGCCGACCGGCTGATGCGGTCGAAGTACACGCAGGAAGGGGCGGAGCCGCGGCCGTGGCTCTTCCCTCGCCTTCTCGAGATCACCAAGACGTGGCTCGACGACCATGTCGAGTACGCCGACGGGTACGAGCCGTGGCACCTGCTGCGGTCGACGATCGGACTGCAGCGCGCAGCGGATGCCATCCACGGAGGCATTGCGTTCGTGAACTTCCGACCGGAGTCGCTGCAGCCGATCCTCGACCGCTCCGCCCCTGTCGGCGACACCAGCGGCATCCGGTTCGTCACGCGCAAGCGCGTCTACGAGACGACGAAGAGCGAGGTCAGCCACGTCACACTCGACGGCAAGGACGGCAACACCTGGGAGAACCTGCTCGCCTACGAGTGCGAGCTCAACCCGAACGTGATGTCGTACGTGAAGAACGACCGGCTCGGATTCGACGTCCCCTACACGTACGAAGGGCGCACCCACCGCTACGTGCCTGACTTCCTGCTCCGCCTCGTGCCGCACCCGGAGGACCCGGACCACCTGGAGCGGACGCTCATCGTCGAGGTCTCCGGTGGGCAGAAGCGCAGCCACTCCCCGGGGTCGACCCACTTGAAAGCGATGACCGCGAAGAACACCTGGTGTACGGCGGTCAACAACCACGGCGGTTTCGGCCGCTGGGGGTACATCGAGATCAGCACGATGTTCGACCTGAAGCAGACACTGCAGCAGGCCATCGATTCGCTGTACGACGACGACGCGATCATCGGCGACTACGAACGCCTCAGCTTCACGCCCGCACGGCGCGTGCGATTCACGGAGGATGCCCATGGCTCGTAAGCCCGCCCCGTCCGGACCGACCCCGGTCGACGCCATCATCCATGACAGCGCCTCACGCCCGAACATCCCCACGGCCGATGGCGCGGAGCGCTGGACGGATCCCGAAAGTCTGGCACGGGAACCGGTGGAGTACGCCCGGTTCGCCGGGTTCGCCGCCGAGCGCGCCGCGCGGAACGAATCGTTGGACCCTCAGCTGGTCTGGTACGGCAAGGATCAGCAGGACGAGGACGATCTCATCGTCGAGGCGCCACCGCTGTACATCCAGGAGAAGATCGACCCCCGTGTGCTCGTCGAGAACCTCCGCCGTTCGGTCGTTGAGCGAGCGGAGCGAGACGAAACGCCGGCTCCCGAGATGCTCGACATCTTCGGTGACTTCGACGGCGAGCTGGATGAGCTGCAGCAGATCGAGTACTACCAGCACGACGCGAAGTGGTCGAACCGGATGATCCTCGGCGACTCGCTGCAGGTGATGGGTTCGCTCGCCGAGCGTGAAGGCCTGCGCGGCAAGGTGCAGATGATCTACATCGATCCGCCGTACGGCATCAAGTTCAACTCCAACTGGCAGGTCTCGGCGCGCAAGCGCGACGTGAAAGACGGCAAGGATGCCGCACGTGAGGTGGAGCAGATCAAGGCCTTCCGCGACACGTGGAAAGACGGCATCCACACGTACCTCTCCTATCTGCGTGACCGGCTCGTCGCGGCACGGGATCTGCTGACCGAATCGGGATCGGTGTTCGTGCAGATCGGCGACGAGAACGTGCACCGGGTGCGGGCAGTAATGGATGAGGTATTCGGGGCCGAAAATTTCGTCAGCCAGATCAGCTTCACCACCACAAGCGGGTTTGCGCAGACGACAGCGCTCGGAAGGACGGGCGACTATCTCCTCTGGTACGCGCGGGAACTCGGCGTCTTGAAGACGCAGCGGCTGTTTCGTCGCACGACAGATCGCGAGGGATACACCCGGATAGAACTTCCTGACGGTTCCCGCCATTCGATGGCCATCGTGGCGGCGAAGACCGCGGGCGAAACGACCGAGCTTGGGCGACCGTTCACGACTGGGGACCTCCAATCTCAAGGAGCCGCCTCGGCGCCCCAACCGTTCGAGTATCAGGGACGCACGTTCCTGCCTGGTGCGGCCAGTCACTGGAAACCGAACTATCCGCATGGGATGGCTCGGCTCGCGCACGCGAACCGAATCGAGATCGTCGGCAATTCGTTGCGTTATGTCCGATATGCCGATGACTTTCCTGTCCAGACACACACGAACGCGTGGACAGATACGGGAACAGCGGGGTTTGCAGCCGACAAGTTGTACGTCGTGCAGACCAACGTGAAGGTCATTGAACGTTGCATGCTCATGACTACCGATCCCGGCGACCTCGTCCTCGACCCGACCTGCGGCTCCGGCACGACGGCGTACGTCGCGGAGCAGTGGGGCCGCCGCTGGATCACGATCGACACGTCGCGCGTCGCTCTCGCACTGGCACGCCAACGCTTGATGGGCGGTCGCTACCCGTACTACCTGCTGGCAGACTCCCCTGAGGGCCGCCAGAAGGAAGCCCAGGTCTCGGGCAGGCCGCTACCGCCGGCCGAGACGAAGGGCGACATCCGCCAGGGGTTCGTTTACGAGCGCGTGCAGCACATCACGCTGAAGTCGATCGCGAACAACCCCGACATCCGCGAGGGTATGACACGCGAACAGATCGACGCCGCCATCAAGAAGCACGCGGACTTCGAACTGCTCTACGACAAGCCGTATGAAGACAAGAAGCGCGTTCGCGTGACCGGACCGTTCACAGTCGAGAGCCTCTCGCCGTACCGCTCGGTCGACCAGAGCGACGAGAACGCCTCCCGCAGCGAGAAGGCCGGGGCGGCCGACGCCATGGGCGCCGACTACGTCCAGACGATCCTCGAGAACCTGCGCTCCTCCGGCATCCAGAACGGGCGCAAGAACGAGCGCATCGAGTTCGCCGCGCTCGCCGAACACGCAGGGACCCATGTGCAGGCGATCGCCGAGCGCCGTCGGGACGACGCGGGCGACGCGGCATCCGATGCCCCGTCGCACGTCGCGATCGCGGTCGGACCCGAGTACGGCACCGTCAGCGCCGCATTCGTCCGCAACGCAGCTCGGGAAGCGCTGAAGGACGCCGACGTCGACATGCTGTGCGTACTCGGATTCTCCTTCGACCCCAACGTCTCGGGCATCACTGAGGTCGACGGCGTCGAGCTGGAGAACAGCGACGATGGCTTCGCCAGCGTCGCGGGCGAGCGCAAGCTCGGCAAACTCAAGGTGCTGATCGTCCGTATGAACGCGGAGCTCCTTATGGGCGACGCACTGAAGAAGACCGGCGCGGGGAACCTGTTCACCGTGTTCGGCGAACCGGATGTCGAGATCCGTCAGACATCTGACGACCGCTACGAAGTCGAGCTTCACGGCGTGGACGTCTACGACGCCGTCAAGGGCGAGGTGCGAGCATCCGACACCTCGCAAGTCGCGCTGTGGATGATCGACACCGACTACAACGAGGAGTCGTTCTTCGTCCGCCATTGCTATTTCACCGGCGGCAACGACCCGATGAAGAAGCTCAAGGTCGCGCTCAAGGCCGACATCGACGCGGATGCCTGGGAGCAGCTCCACCGGACGGTCTCCATGCCATTCCCCCGCCCCTCGACCGGCAAGATCGCCATCAAGGTCATCAACGACTACGGCGACGAGGTGATGAAGGTCTACGACGTTGCTTGAACACGGCCTTCCGACGCCCATCCTCGGCTTCGAACTCACCGGCGACCCCCTCTTGGAAGGCGAGTTCCTACCACTCCGCCAGGGACTCACCGTGCTGTACGGCCTGAATGGTGCCGGCAAGACGAGGCTTATACGTGGCGTTCGCGCGGCTCTGCTCGGTGTCCGTGACGACATCGAGATCGGAATGATCGTGCGCGCCGAGCCCTCCAGCTCCACCGAGCAGTGATCGCACTCGCGCAAGCCATGCAATCAACGGCCTCCGGATACGGGATCGGGGAGCCCGGAGAAGCCAGCCATGAGCGCGAACTGACGCCCGCCGAGTCGTCCACGATCGTGGAGGATTTCATTCGGGACCTCGCAGGCGATGAGGACCCTGACCTCACGGAAGAGTTGCTGGAATCGCGGCTCTTCCTGCTGATGCCAACGGGTACCCCGGCACACCCGAGCTGGGACGCACTTGCAGTAGCCGACTTGTCACGCCCCGCCGCTCGGCGCGTAGAAGCCGAACTCGCGCAACAGTTGCGTGAGTTCAGGGAGAACGCCCCGGATGACAACGACGAGTGGTCTGATGCGTTCGACGAGTGGCAAGAACTGGTCGCACCGCGAGCCTTGTTTCCTCCTGATGGCATGTGGCCGGGAGCCCGACGCCGGGCGCGGCGCGTCATGCCGACCGGGTTCGCCCCATACGCCGTGTTCAGCGTTGTTGCCGAAGACCTTCGGGGCCACGAACTCACCGGTGCCATCGACTTCGGGGTCGACGTCGTGGATCTTGACCAGGATCCCCGAGCTGCGACCTTGCAATATGTCTCTCAGATCGCCGACGCTCTTGAGCGCGGCCTGTACACGGCCGACGTCGAACCGTTGGCTGCACTCGCCGAAGCATTTCGCACCGACGGGGGCCGCCGACGCAAACCCGGGGATCCGGCATCCGACGCGGTGAGCGAGTCCATCGAGTCATGGGTGTCGAGCTCGGCCACGGAGTTGAGCGATCTCGCGAACGACTACCTGGCGAAGATGCTGCCCGACGCGCCCGAGGTTCTGCTCGCAGTGAACCCTCCCGCCATACGCTTCGCGCGCCCGGGGGTGGAGTGGGCGTTCGGTCCTGCAAGATTGAGCTTGGAGGACCTGTCACGAGCGGAGCAGCAGTGGGCCACGCGTGCGATCAACCACGCGCTGTACTGGCATCGCCGAGAGCTCACTCAATCAACGACTGCCCTCCGCCCGATCATCACTATGATCGACGAACCGGAGGCCGCCCTGCATCGGGCGGCTGAATCCCAGATGGCCGGATCCCTGGTTTCGCTCGCGGAAGATCCTCGTCAGATCATCATCACTGCGACCCATTCCCCAGAGCTGCTCGACACCCCAGCCGCGCATGTCATCGAGGTTCAGCGTGGAGGCGGCATGCTTCCTGGCAGATCGCTCGTGCAGACCCTCGATCTGGCGGATCGCGACTCGCTGAATCGGCTCGGTCTCGCCCCGAGTGATCTGCTGAGGTGGCCCCGTTATCCTTCTCGTCGAAGGCGCTCACGACGCGGCCGTGTTGGACGCATTCGTCGGCACCCGACTCCGTGCGGCCCGCGTCATGGTTCTGGCTATGGCCGGAGGGCGCAAGCTGGCTTCCACGCTCGACAGCCAGGTCCTCTTCTCCCACACGAGAGCGCATCTCGTCGCGTTGTTGGACAACCAACGCGTCGAGGCGGTCCAGTCCACCTGGCAGCAAGCCCAGGAGGCTGCGGCTCAAGGAGAGCTCCAAGCCGCCATCGACATCGTCGTGGACGGCATCGGGAAGGAGACGCCCGAAGCCGACTATGTGCGGAGTTGGTTGACGCGTGCGCTCGAAAGGGGTCTGGACGGACGGATCCGACCGACAGGCCTCGAGCGTGCGGACATTGTCGAGTATCTGCCCGTTGAGAACTTCGTCGCGGGAGCCGCGAGCTGGACCGAACTGAGAGACCAACATCGCGAGGCTCGAGAAACGCCCAGATCGAACACGCCAAAGGACTTCAAGCACTGGTTGGAGCTGAGATACCGAGCGGATTTCACCCCCGACAACCTACGCGCCGCCGTTGCGGGAGCAGATATCCCGCCGGATATCGCGCGCCTGATGAATGAGTTGGAGGCACTGAGCGCCGCGCCCCGGCCGACCGAATAAGTCTTGGAGCAGCATTCGAGCACCCTCGGCCACCGCACCCTCGCGGGCAGCGCCGCGGAGGCGCGAGAAGCAGCGCAGCTACAGGCGTTACGGCGGCGAGCGCCTGGGCGCGCAGCGGGCCGAAGTCACGGATGTTTCCCTCTACGCGCCCGGCGAAACAAACCGCAAACCAACCCGAATCGCGGCCCTTGAAAGTTCGAGGTCATACGTCATCATCTCGTCGACGCCGAGACGGAGTGCGACCGCGAGGTGAATAGCATCCTGCGCCCTAAGCGGCGCATGCGACCCGGCCGCGAGCAGATCCCCTCGGGTGATGTCCACCACATCTACGAACGACAGCACGATCGACAGCTTCTGTGCGGGTACGACACCACGGCGTCCGGCAGCGCAATGCACTCCGTGTGGAGCAGCCAGGAGGACACGAGCGGCTCCTCACCTCGCCGTGCCAGGTGAGCCTTCAGCGCGCCCGATTCCTGTTCGCGGAAAAGTAGCTTCATCGCGGCGGACGTGTCCAGGTAGGTCGGCGGCATCAGTACTCGCGACTGGAAGCACGGCTGACCCGGCGGTATCCGCCAAACCATCCGCAGACCCGTTGTGCCGAGCATCCAACGGCTCGGCGCACCCCGGCGCTAGTGTGGATTCCGTGACGGACACCCCTGACCTCTCGACCACGGCCGCCAAGATCGCGGACCTTCGCGCGCGCTTCAACGAAGCCGTCGTCGAGCCCGAGAAGATCGCCAAGCAGAAGCAGCACGCCAAGGGCAAGATGACCGCCCGGGAGCGCATCGAGCTGCTCGTCGACAACGGCAGCTTCGTCGAGTTCGACGAGTACGTCCGTCACCGCACCACGGCGTTCGGCATGGACAAGAACCGCCCGTACGGCGACTCCGTGGTCACCGGCGTCGGCACGATCCACGGCCGCACCGTGGCTGTGTACTCGCAGGACTTCACCACCTTCGGCGGTTCGCTCGGCGAGGTGGCCGGCGACAAGATCATCAAGATCATGGAGTTCGCCCTCACCAACGGGATGCCGATCGTCGGCGTCCTCGACTCCGGCGGCGCGCGCATCCAGGAGGGCGTGCTCGCGCTGAGCAAGTACGGCGAGATCTTCCGGCTGAACACCCGCTCGTCGGGTGTGATCCCACAGATCTCGATCATCATGGGCCCGGCCGCCGGCGGCGCCGTCTACGGCCCCGCCCTCACCGACTTCGTGATCATGGTCGACAAGACCAGCCAGATGTTCGTCACCGGCCCCGACGTCATCAAGACCGTCACCGGCGAGGACGTCGGCATGGAGGAGCTGGGCGGCGCCTACACCCACAACACCCGCTCGGGGGTTGCGCACTACCTCGCCGAGGACGAGGACGACGCGATCGACTACGCCAGGACGCTGCTGAGCTTCCTCCCCGACAACAACATGGCCGAGCTGCCGACGTACGAGTCGGCCTTCGAGTTCGAGACGACGGATGCCGATCGCACCCTCAACGCCATCATCCCGGACTCCCCCAACCAGCCCTACGACATCCACACCGTCATCCAGCATGTCGTGGACGAGGGCGACTTCCTCGAGGTCCAGCCCCTGTTCGCCCCCAACATCGTCATCGGCTTCGGCCGCGTCGAGGGCCGCTCGGTCGGCATCATCGCCAACCAGCCGTCCCAGATGGCGGGGACCCTCAACATCGAGGCCGGCGAGAAGGCGAGCCGCTTCGTCCGATTCTGCGACGCCTTCTCCATCCCGATCGTCACGCTCGTCGATGTGCCCGGCTACCTCCCGGGCACCGACCAGGAGTGGACCGGCGTGATCCGCCGCGGCGCCAAGCTCATCTACGCCTACGCCGAGGCCACGGTGCCGCTGGTCACCGTCATCCTCCGCAAGGCGTACGGCGGTGCCTACATCGTGATGGGCTCCAAGCAGCTCGGCGCCGACGTGAACCTCGCCTGGCCCACTGCCGAGATCGCTGTCATGGGCGGCCAGGGTGCGGTGAACATCCTCTACCGCAACGAGATCAAGCGCGCGGAGGAGGCCGGTGAGGACGTCGCCGCCGTCCGCACCCGCCTCGCCAACGAGTACACGTACAGCGTGACCTCGCCCTTCCTGGCCGCCGAGCGCGGCGAGATCGACGGCGTGATCGAACCCGCCACGACGCGCGTCGCCGTCGCGAAGGCGCTGCGCGCCCTTCGCGGCAAGCGCGCAGAGCTGCCTCCGAAGAAGCACGGGAACATCCCGCTGTGAGCGAGCAGCAGGAGCCGCCGCGCATCGAGATCGTCCGCGGCAACCCCACTGAGGAGGAGCTGGCTGCCCTCATCGCGGTCGTCGGCGACGCGTACACGCGCGAGGCGGAGGACGCCGTGGCGGAAGAGCCGCGGGTGTCCGCGTGGCAGCGCACGCAGCGCGGTCTCCGCCGTCCGCTGCGCCGCGACATCCCCTGGGGACGCTTCTCGGGCTGACATGCACGCTGCCGGCGCGCCGTGCTGGTGTGCGACATCACCCGCGCCATTGTGGTCGGCGCACTGGTGGACGAGGACCAGCGCGCGCTGGCGGTGGGACGGATGCAGTCCCGCAACGCCATCGCCGGCCTGATCGGCCCGGCCTTGGGTGGCGGGCTGTACGGGCATCCTGCCCGCGCTCCCTTTCGCGTTCAACGCCGCCTCCTACGCCGAGTCCGCGGTGCTCGGGCTGATGCTGCGCTCCGTCGGCGGACTGCGCGCGCCTCGACTCGACACAGCAGGCCGGCGCGCTGGTCGGCACCGCCGCCACCGTCTGCATCCTGCCGCTGCATTCCGCGTACGCCATCGGCGCAATCCTCGATCACGCCGATGGCGGAACCGGGATGCTGTGCTGCGTCGCCGCGTTCGCCGTGCTCGCACTCGCCGCCTGGCTGCTGCCCGGCTTCCGCCCCGGCGCCGCATGATCGTCCCCATTCGAACGACTCGTCGCGCGAGCAGACCGGTTCTGTCCCCCGAATGGGCCGGTTCTGTCCTCCGAAGGAGCGGTTTTGTCCCCCGAAATACCTACAGACAGGCCCCTTGCCAGCCGGAAGACTGGTGTCAACGCTTCGCGTTAGGCGGCTGCTCTGCTCCAGGGTATGCAGACGCAGCACCGCCCCCCGCGGACAGTTTTCGGGTAGCTGTTCCGCACTGGCGAGGGGCGGGCGGCTTCGCCGCCCCTCGCCCATCTCCCCGGCTCCGCCGGATCCCGCCGAACGGCTCAGCTTCCCGGCATCCGCGGGATCTCGTGCCACAGGTCGACGCCGTCCTCGTCATGCGCACCGGCCGCCCGCCCCACCACGGTCACTGCCACCACGTCGTCTCGTCCCGCGCGGATGATGACCCGCTCCGAGCGCACCTCGGCCAGCACCGCCGCCAGCTCGTCCCGGATCTCGGCCCGCCGCGCCTCGTCCACCCCGTCGAGCCCGCCCTCGTCGAACACGGTCACGACGACGCCGCGACGCCGGGCGTCCTGAATGGCTTCGCGCACCGCGTCGTTCAGCAGGCTGGCGCCACGCAGCTCATCACGCAGCCGCCCCTCGGCGAGCCGCGCCTCCAGCCGCTCCTCCGGTGTCAGCCTGCCCTGCGTGGCGACCGTCCGGCCGAGCACGGGCCCGGCGACCTCCAACGCGAGCTGGGCTCGCAACCGCCGCTCCCGCTGGCGGACCAGCTGCGTGGCGTGCCACGCGGACACGGCCTGCTGGATGTCGGCGAGCCGTTCGGTGTCGCGCACCGCCCTCCCCCAGAAGAACACCAGCAGCTGCGCCAGCACCATCCAGGTGATCGAGCCGACCAGGCCGAACGTGAATGCCTCACCCACGCCCAGGTACGCGGACGCCGAGACGATCAGCAGCGCGAGGATCGCCCATCCGAACACGGGCCGACGGCGCACCACGCAGACGACGCCCAGCACACCGATCGCGCCGATGTACCAGGTCGCGAACGGCGCGGTCCGCACGGCCGGCTCCAGGGAGATGCTCACCAGCGGAGGGACGAAGAGCGCCGCGATCAGAGCCAGGATCGCCGCCCAGAACGGCATCCGCACATTCGCCGCCTGCTCCACGAGGACGACGGTGAGCACCGCACCCAGGTAGATCGCGATGGCCGCCACCATCAGCCACGGCGCGGTGGGTTGCACGGTCCACCACACCGCCCGCGCAGCGAAGTACACGGCGAACCCCAGCGCGAGCGCCGTGGCCATGCTGCGGACGGTGCGTCTCATGACGGCTGCCAGCCGAGGATCACGGTCGTTCCCGCCTCGCCGGAGCGGATGTCAGCCGTCCCGGCGATCGCGGCCATCCGGGCGACGATGGAGGCCCGGATGCCGAGCCGGTCGGCGCCGATCGCGTCGACGTCGAACCCGGGGCCGTTGTCGACCACGGTGACTCGCATGGCGTCCGGTCGATCCGATTCGACGACCACGTGCAGGCCACGCCCGCCCGCGTGGGTGAGCGCGTTCCCGATCGCCTGCCTCGCAGCCAGCACGAGCGCACGCGCCACTCGTTCCGGGATCGCCGCGGGCACCCCGCGCTCCTCGACCACGGCATCCGCCCCGAGCTCGGAGAGCGCTCGGCGCAGTTCGGCGACGATCTGCGGTCCGGCGATGGGCTCCTCGTTGCCCTCCTGCGACACCGACGCCTCGGTGTTCGCGAGCCGGGTGAGCGCCTCTCGCGCCATACCGGCGGCGAGCGCGCGCTCGCGTTCGCTCTCCGCCCGCTCGGCGGCGATCAGTGCCGCGAGGACGCTGTCGTGCATGAGCGCGGCGACCGACACGCGCTCCTCCTCGGCGGCCGTCGCCGCGGCGGCGTCCGCGTAGGCGGTGACGGCGCGTGAGCGCACCTCGTCGACGCCGCGGGCAACCTCGCGGAACATCCACGCGAGCGTGACGATCACCATGCCCAGGATCAGGGTGAACGACACGTCGAACGCCGTGGTGATCCAGTAGCTCTGCTCGAAGCCGCCCTGCACCAGCCGCACGTAGCCGTACACGAACGGCACCGCGGCCGCCCAGGCGAACTGCAGCGGCACCGGGAAGGCGATCATCGCTGCCGCCACGCCCACGTTGACCAGGAAGAAGATCCACGGCTGCGTCGCCGGCATGCGCACCGCCGGGTTGACGACGAACGGCCACAGCAGCAGCGCCAGCACGTAGGCGACGGCGAAGGTGCCCGCGGCCTGCCGCGCCCACCGTCCGCTCACGCAGGCGACGATCATGGCCAGCAGCGGCACGAACACCATGATCATCATCGCGATGCGGGGCGCGTCCGCCCGCGGCAGGCGCGTGAGCGCGGCGAGCAGCGCCTGCATGCCCAGCGCGGTGGAACCGATCGCGGTGACGATGCCGAGGATGCGCTCCATCCGCTGCCCGGTGAACCGCTCGAACTCGCCGCCGTTCACTCCCGGCGAGGGGATCCGGCTCCACGCCTCCCGGATCGACCGCGGCTCAACCGCCACTCGTCACCCCGTCGGGGGAGACGATGCCGTCCTCCATCGCACGGCGCAACAGATCCACCTTGGTCGGCGCCGGCCGCCCCACCTCGACGTACTTCACCCGGATGCGGGTGATGTTCTCCTTCGCAGTGGAGTAGGCGACCCCGAGCCGCTCGGCGACGACCTTCAGCGGCAGCCCGGTGGCGTACAGGCGCAGCACCTCCCGCTCGCGGGTGGACAGCTGGGCGTCGGCGAACTCGCGGTCGCCGTCGACCGCGCTCGCCCACTCCACGTTGTTCAGGGCCTCTCCCCTGGCGACGGTGCGGATCGCGTCGAGCACGTCGTCGAGGGACGAGGATTTGCTCACCACGCCGGCCGCCCCGGCCACGAGGGCCTCCCGCACGGCCGCCGGCCGGTCTGCGACGCTGTGGATCACCACGCTCGCGCCGTCCGCGACCAGGGTGGCCACGTTCTCGGTCACCGTGGTCCCGTCGCCGAGCGTGAGATCGAGCACGACGACGTCGACCGGCGCCGAGCGCGTCGACGCGCGCCACGCGAGATACTCCTTGACCGTGGCGCCCGAGAACACCACCGTCTGCTCCTTGTCACGCAGGCACGCCGCCTCGAGGCCGAGACGCACGGATTCGTGGTCGTCGATGAGGGCGACGGTGCTCATGAGCACAGCCTAGTGAGCCGCGCGCGGGTCATCGTGACGTTCCTCGTTCACGGCTGAGCAGCGCCACCGTCTCGAAGTGGTGCGTGTGGGGGAACAGGTCGAACGCGCGCAGCTGCGGGGCCTCCCAGCCGAGTTCCCGGAACGTTCCGAGGTCGCGCGCCAGCGCCACCGGGTCGCAGGCGACGTAGACGATCGCCTCGGGGTCCAGGCCGACCACGCCCTCGACCACATCGCGCCCCGCTCCGGCGCGCGGCGGGTCCAGCACGACCGCACCGGCCCTGGTTCCGTCCGGCAGTGCCTGCAGGAAGCGGTCCACGCGGGCGGTGACGGCCTGCACGTCGTAACGCGCGAGGTTCTGCGCGGCGTACTCGGTCGCCCGCCGGTCCGACTCCACGGTGACGATGTCGGTCGCCCCCTGCTCCGCCAGGGTCGAGGCGAACAGCCCCACCCCGCCGTAGAGGTCGAAGTGCGTGGCCTCCGGATCCACGCGCCCGGCGAGAGCGTCGCGCACCGCGGCATCCAGCGTCGTCGCGGCGAGCGGATGCACCTGCCAGAACCCGCCGGCGTCGAGGCGGAACTCCCGCTCGCCCACCCGCTCGAACACCGTCTCCGGTGCGGGCCGGCGGCGCCCGTCGGCGCGGGTGAGGGTGCGGACGCGGCCGTCGCCGGGCTCGACGAGCTCCACCCGCCCGGCGCGCCGGCCGGTCAGACGCAGCGCCGCGTCAGCGACGGCGGGCCGCGCGAGCGGGTGGGACGAGACCTCGACCACCCGATGACTGCGCGGGGCGAACGGTCCGACCCGCCCGTCGTCGTCCACGTGCAGCGTGACGCGGGTGCGCCACCCGGTGCCGTCGCTGTCGTCGACGCCCTCCACCTCGGGTGCCTGGATGCCGGCGCCGGCGAACTTGTCCAGGGCCTCTTGCAGCACCCGGCGCTTGAGCGCCCGCTGGTGGTCGAGTCGGATGTGACCGAGGTCCGCACCGCCGGCGCGCTCGGAAGGATCGCGGGTGACCTCAGCCTCCGGCCACACGTGGGCCTGCCGGTGCGGAGACGCCTCCAGCACCTCCACCGTGTCGGCGCGCCAGAAACGGCGGGTGTCGCCGCCCTCGGTGACGCGCGCCCTGACCCGTTCGCCGGGGATCGCGTCGGAGACGAACACCACCCGGCCCTCGTGCCGTGCGATGACCGTGCCGCCGTGGGCGATGCCCGTGATGTCCAGATCGAGGAGGTCGTCGCCGGAGGAACTCATGTTCACAGGATTCCACATCGCTCACCGCCCGGCCGCGGCGGCTAGCGTGGTCACCATGCGCGTGTGCCTGGCATCCACCTCCCCCGCCCGCCTGATGCTGCTGCGACAGGCGGGGATCGAACCGCTCATCATGGCGCCGGCCGTCGACGAGGACGCCGCCGCCGCCACCGCTGCAGAGGAGCGGGGCGGGGCGCTCGCCCCCGAGGACCTGGTGCTGCTGCTCGCGCGGGCGAAGGCGGAGGACGTGGCCACGCGTCTCGCCGCCGAGGACCCCGCGTTCGACGGCCTCGTCATCGGCGGAGACTCGATGTTCGCCCTCGCCGGTCAGATCTACGGCAAGCCGTACACCGCCGAAGAGGCGACCCGGCGCTGGCGGGAGATGCGCGGCGCCACCGGCGTGCTGCATTCCGGGCACTCGGTGTACCGGCTCTCCCCCGGCGCCGAGCCGCGCGAGGCGACCGAGGTGGCGGCGGCGTCGGTGACCTTCGCCGACGACGTGACGGATGCCGAGATCGCCGCGTACGTCGCCTCCGGCGAACCGCTGCACGTCGCGGGCGCGTTCACCGTCGACAGCCTGGGCGGCCCGTTCATCACCCGCGTCGAGGGCGACCCGTCCACGGTCGTCGGGATGTCGCTGTCGACTCTGCGGCGCCTCGCCGGCGAACTGGGGGTGGCGTGGACCGACCTGTGGGCACTTCGACAGGCTCAGTGACCCAACGCCGGGCCCAGTGACCCATCGACGACGGATCCGGCGAATTCTTGTGGAGGGTCGTCAAAGCGATCGCGCGTGCACTCGCTAGGCTGACTCACATGCCTGATATCGCCAAGGTGCTCATCGCGAACCGCGGCGAGATCGCCGTACGCATCATCCGCGCCGCCCGGGACTCCGGGATCGGCTCCGTCGCCGTGTACGCCGACCAGGACCGCGACGCCATGCATGCGCGACTCGCTGACGAGGCGTACGCCCTCGAGGGCGCGACCAGCGCCGAGACCTACCTGCAGATCGACAAGATCCTCTCCGTCGCGCGCCGCTCCGGCGCGGACGCGGTGCACCCGGGATACGGGTTCCTCGCCGAGAACGCGGAGTTCGCGCGCGCCGTGATCGGCGCCGGGATGACGTGGATCGGCCCGTCGCCCGAGGCCATCGAGGCCCTCGGCGACAAGGTGACCGCCCGCCACGTCGCGGAGAAGGTCGGCGCCCCGCTCGCTCCCGGCACGCCGGGCCCCGTCGACTCCGCCGAGGAGGTCGTCGCGTTCGCCAAGGAGTACGGCCTGCCCATCGCCATCAAGGCCGCCTACGGCGGCGGCGGCCGCGGCCTGAAGGTCGCCCGCGAGCTGGACGAGGTCGCCGAACTGTTCGAGTCCGCGACCCGCGAGGCCGTCGCGGCGTTCGGTCGCGGCGAGTGCTTCGTGGAGAAGTACCTCGACAAGCCCCGACACGTCGAGACCCAGTGCCTGGCCGACGCGGCCGGCAACGTCGTCGTGATCTCCACCCGCGACTGCTCACTGCAGCGCCGCCACCAGAAGCTGGTCGAAGAGGCGCCCGCCCCGTTCCTCACCGAGGAGCAGAATCGCGCCCTGTACGAGTCGTCGAAGGCCATCCTCAAGGAGGTCGGCTACGTCGGAGCCGGCACCTGCGAGTTCCTCATCGGCGCCGACGGCACCGTGTCGTTCCTCGAGGTCAACACCCGCCTGCAGGTGGAGCACCCGGTTTCAGAGGAGGTCACCGGCATCGACCTGGTGCGCGAGCAGTTCCGCATCGCCGCCGGCGGCACCATCGACTACGACGACCCCGAGCCGCAGGGCCACTCGATCGAGTTCCGCATCAATGGCGAGGATCCCGGCCGTGGCTTCCTGCCGCAGCCCGGACCCATCCACGTCTTCAAGACCTTCGGCGGTCCCGGCATCCGTCTCGACTCCGGCGTCACCGCAGGTGACTCGGTCTCGGGCGCGTTCGACTCACTGCTGGCGAAGATCATCGTCACCGGCAAGGACCGCGCCGAGGCACTCGAGCGCTCGCGTCGCGCCCTCGACGAGTTCGAGGTCGCCGGTATGCCGACCGTGCTGCCGTTCCACCGCAAGGTCGTCCGCGACCCGGCGTTCACCGCCGAGAACGGCGAGTTCGGCGTGTACACCCGCTGGATCGAGACCGAGTTCGTCAACGACATCCCGCCGTGGGACGGCGAGCTGGAGGCCCCGTCCTCGGGCCCCGGCCGGCACACGGTCGTCGTCGAGGTCGGCGGCAAGCGGCTCGAGGTGAGCCTCCCCGACCGCGTGGCCGGACCCGTCGCGAACACCGCCGGCCGCCCGGCCGCCGTGCCGCCGTCGCGGCGCAGCCACGCGGCGACCGCGAACGCGGGCGCTTCAGGCGACGCCGTCAAATCGCCGATGCAGGCCACCGTCGTCAAGGTCGCCGTCGAGGAGGGCCAGCAGGTCGTCAAGGGCGACCTCGTGGTGGTGCTCGAGGCGATGAAGATGGAGCAGCCGCTGCAGGCGCACAAGGACGGCGTCATCGGCGCGATCAACGCCGAACCCGGGGCCACAGTGTCCGCCGGGCACCAGCTGCTCACGATCTCCTGACCGAACGCGAGAGGGGGTGCGCACCGGATCGGTGCGCACCCCCTCTCGCGTGTTCAGCGGGTCACGAGATCGCGACCTGGTGCATCGCGCGACTGGCATCCGTGATGCTCGTGGACAGCGACGGGTACGCGGCGAACACCCGCGACACCTGATCCACCGTGAGCCGGCGCTCGACCGCGACGGCGATCGGATAGATGAGCTCGGAGGCCTTCGGCGCGACGATCACACCGCCGATCACCGTGCCCGACCCCTTGCGGGCGATGATCTTCACGAACCCGTCCTTGATGCCCATCATCTTCGCGCGCGGGTTCGCGGCGAGCGGCAGCTTGTAGACGATGCCGTCGGCGACGCCGTTCTCGACGTCCTGCTCGGAGTACCCGACCGTCGCGATCTCCGGGGCGGTGAAGATGTTCGCGGTGATCTTGCGCTGCTCAAGCGGGATGACGATGTCGCCGAGCGCGTGGAACACCGCCGTGCGGCCCTGCATCGAGGCGACGGATGCCAGCGGGAAGAAGTTCGTGCAGTCCCCGACGGCGTAGATGTTGGGCACCGAGGTACGCGCCACGCGGTTGACGCGCACATGGCCGGATTCGGTGAGCTCGACACCGGCATCCTCGAGGCCGATGCTCGCGGTGTTGGGGATCGAGCCGACCGCCATGAGGCAGTGACTGCCCTCGACGGAGCGACCGTCGGCGAGGGTGACCCTCACGCCGTCCTCGGTGCGCTCCACCTTCTCGGCCCGCGCCTTCGACAGCACCTGCATGCCGCCGCGCGTGAAGACCCGCTCCAGCACCTTCGCGGCGTCCTTGTCCTCACCGGGCAGCACCTGCTCGCGGCTGGAGACCAGGGTGACCTTCGCCCCCAGGTTCATATAGGCGGAGGCGAACTCGGCGCCGGTGACGCCGGAACCCACGACGACCAGATGCTCCGGGAGCGCTTTCATGTCGTACAGCTGGGTCCAGGTGAGGATGCGCTCGCCGTCGGGCTTGGCGGAGGCCAGTTCGCGCGGCGACGCGCCCACGGCGACGACCAGGGTGTCGGCCTCGATACGGTCGAAGTCGGTGCCACCGGGGCCTGTGGAGACGATGATGGCGTTCGCGCCCTCCAGGCGGCCGTGACCGGACAGGATGCGCACGCCGGCGTCGAGCAGCGCCGAACGCATGTCCTCGGACTGCTGACCCGCCAGCGCGACCAGCCGCTTGTTGACGGCGGCGAGATTGATGGCGATCTCGGGCTTGAGCGGCTTGCCGTTCGCGCCCTTCGCGAAGAACTGCACGCCGAGGTCGCTCGCCTCGGCGATCGCGACGGCGGCGTCGGCCGTGGCGATCAGGCTCTTCGACGGCACGACGTCGGTCAGCACCGCCGACCCGCCGACCCCGACGCGCTCGACGAGCGTCACCTCCGCCCCGAGCTGCGCCGCGGCGAGCGCCGCTTCGTATCCGCCGGGACCGCCGCCGAGGACGGCGACGCTCTGCCTGTTCGCGAAGGGAGTCTGAGACATGGATTCCATTCTTCCGCAATCATGGCTCCCCGGCCCGCACGTTCATAGAGTGGAATCATGCCTGAGACATCCACCATCCCGCTGGACGACCCGAGCGCGAGCCCGTTCGAGGTGGCGGCCGAGGCCGCGGCGGACATCGCCCGGCTCACCGGAGTCGACCATCACGACATCGCCCTCACCCTGGGCTCCGGCTGGGGCAAGGCCGCCGAGCTGATCGGCGAGACCGTCGCGACCATCCCCGCCACCGAGGTCACTGGCTTCTCCAAGCCGGCTCTGGAGGGTCACGTCGGGACGCTGCGCAGCATCCGCACCCCTGGTGGGAAGAACGTGCTGGTCATCGGGGCGCGCACGCACTACTACGAGGGCCACGGCGTCCGGCGCGTGGTGCACAGCGTCCGCACCGCAGCGGCGACCGGAGCCTCCATCATGGTGCTCACCAACGGCGCCGGCGGCATCCGCGAGACGTGGAAGCCCGGCCAGCCGGTGCTGATCAGCGACCACATCAACCTCACCGCCGACTCCCCGCTCGAGGGCGCGACGTTCATCGACCTCACCGACCTGTACTCGAAGCGGCTGCGCGACATCGCCCGCACGGTCGATCCCTCCCTCGACGAGGGCGTGTACACCCAGTTCCGCGGCCCGCACTACGAGACCCCTGCCGAGGTGCAGATGGCGAAGGCGATCGGCGGGCACATCGTGGGCATGTCTACGGCGCTCGAGGCGATCGCCGCCCGAGAGGCGGGCATGGAGGTCCTGGGCTTCTCGCTCATCACGAACCTCGCCGCCGGCATCCAGCAGACCCCGCTCAGCCACGCCGAGGTCATCGAGGCCGGACGCGAGGCCGAGCCGGTGATCTCCGCCCTGCTGGCCCGCGTGATCGGGGCGCTGTGAGCGACCGGCTCGCGCAGGCGCGCGCGTGGCTGCGTCAGGATCCGGACCCGGAGACCCGCGATGAGCTGGCGGGGATCATCACCCGCGCCGCCGCCGGCGACGAGGCGGCCGTCACCGACCTGGACGACCGGTTCCGCACGCGTCTCGCGTTCGGAACCGCGGGGCTGCGGGGCGCGCTGGGCGCCGGCAGCAACCGCATGAACCGGGTGCTGATCGCGCAGGCCGCCGCCGGATTCGCCGGGTATCTGCTGCAGCGTGCACAGGGCGGCGTGCCCACCGTGGTGATCGGGTACGACGGCCGGCGGAACTCGCGACGTTTCGCCCTCGACTCCGCCGAGCTGTACGCCGGCGCAGGGCTGCGCGCGATCCTGCTGCCGCGGATGCTGCCGACGCCGGTGCTCGCGTTCGCCGTGCGGCACCTCGGCGCGGATGCCGGGGTGATGGTCACCGCCAGCCACAACCCCCCGAACGACAACGGCTACAAGGTGTACCTGGGCGGTGCGGACGCCGGGTCGCAGATCGTCTCGCCGGCGGATGCCGAGATCGCGGCGCACATCGAGCGGGTGGCGGACGCCGGCGACATCGGCGTGCTGCCGCGCTCGGACGCGTACGAGATCGCCGGGGAGGACGTCGTCGACGCGTACATCGCCGCCACCGCCGCGGTCGCCCCGGCGCCGCTCGGCGTGCAGGAGATGCGCTGGGTGTACACGGCCATGCACGGCGTCGGCTGGGAGACGTTCTCGCGGGTGGTGCGCAGCGCCGGCTACCCGGCCCCGCGCGTCGTGGAGGAGCAGCGCGACCCGGACCCGACGTTCCGCACCGTGGCGTTCCCGAACCCCGAAGAGCCGGGGGCCATGGATCTGTCGTTCGCCCGCGCGCGTGCCGCCGACGCCGAGTTCGTGCTGGCGAACGATCCGGACGCCGACCGGCTCGCGGTCGCCGTGCCCGACTCCGGGGCGGACGGCGGGTGGCGGCGTCTCACCGGGAACGACGTCGGGCTGCTGCTGGGCTGGCGCGCCGCCCGCGCCGCCCAGGGCACGCCGGGCGCGTCACTCGCCTGCTCGCTGGTGTCCTCCCCCGGGCTCGCGGCGATCGCCGAACGGTACGGTCTCGACTTCCACGAGACGCTCACCGGGTTCAAGTGGATCTCCCGCGCACCGGGCATGGTGTTCGGATACGAGGAGGCCCTCGGCTACCTGGTGAACCCGGACGTCATCCGCGACAAGGACGGCATCTCCGCCGCTGTGGCGATGCTGGGTCTGGCGGCGGACGCTCGCCTGCGTGGCACGACGATCGCGGGTCTGCTCGACGAGCTCGCCGCCGAGATCGGGCACTTCGCCAGCGGGCAGGTCGCAGTGCGCGTCGAGGACCTCGCCGTCATCTCCGGCATCATGTCGTCGCTGCGCGCGCAGCCACCGGCCGCGTTCGGACAGCGCTCGGTGGCATCCGCGGAGGATCTCGCCGCCGCGACTGACGGCGTCCCCGCCTGCGACGTGCTGCGGTACGGGCTGTCGGACGGTTCCCGGGTGATCGTGCGGCCGAGCGGCACGGAGCCGAAGCTGAAGATCTACGTGGACGCTCGGGGCGCGTCGGCCGAGGAAGCACGCGCCGCCGTCGCCGCGATCGAGTCCGCCGTGCGCGACCTCCTCGCCGAGCGCTCCTGACCCGAGGCTCCCGCGCCCTGGCCCGGGTCCTCCCTCCCCTCCCCGTTCCCCGGGTTCCCCCTCCCCTCCCCGGGTTTGGGGCGGATTCTCGCGTTCGGGGCGGTTCTCTGCCGCCCCAAAGTCGAGAATCCGCCCCAAACGGTGAATGAGAGGGGGTCAGCGGGGCGGACGGATGCCGAAGGCGCGAAGCCGCGTGCCGAGGGCCTCGGGCGTGTCGATGTGCGTCCAGCCCCACCGCGCCATGGGCGCCCGCGTGACGCCGCGGATCCAGTCCTCCCGAAACTTCTCCGCCTCCACGACGCGCGCCGGCGAACGTCCGCGCCGCATGTCGGCATCCGCGTATTTGGTGCGGCCGTCGAACTCGCCGAGCCAGAAGCCGTCGTCGCCGTCGCCGCCGAAGTCGACGAAGTAGGGATCGCCGTTCGGACCCGGCACCCGCACCTGCAGTCGGATGCCGTGGAAGCCGAGCTGCACGAGCCGGATGCGGCTGATGCTCTCTCCGGGCAGCTGCGCCCGCCCGTCGGCGAAGGCCAGCACGCGCTCGGCCCGTGCCGAGCCGTGCGCGGAGCGGTTCGCGATCGTGCGCACCACAGCGCAGAACGCGGCCGCCTCTTCGAGGTCGTAGTCGTCCTGCTGCGGGCCGCCCGCCGCACGGCGCAGCGCGGCGTCCGCCACGACGACGGCCCGCTCACGGGACGCCGTGCGCGCCACGTCGGCCACGGTTCGGCTCAACGACGTGACGCGCAGACCGTCGACCTCGACGACCTCGTCATCGCGCAGTTCGGCGCGGTGACGGACCGTTCCGGTGCAGGCGCCGGGGCGCCGCGAGTCGAGGCTGATGTGCACGCGCAGCGGATCTGGGCGGAACAGCGGCAGCGCGTGGATCGCCGCGGCGGTCTCGTGCGAGAAGACCGGCGGTTCGGATGCCGTCAGCGTGAGCGCCCGCGCCCGCGCGACCACCAGACCCTCGGGCCGAGCCCGCTGCCATTCCTCGCCGAGCGCGAAGACACCCGGTCGCACCCGGACGAGGTCGCCCTCGATCGCGGAGGCACGATAACCGCCGGTGCGCCTACGCACGGTGCCGAGGTCGTCGCGGCGGAGCAGGCTCGGGATGTACAGCATCCCGCCAGCATCCGACATCCGCCCGACCCCGCCGGGGGAGTTTCCCGGCGACGGTGGACAACCCGCGCCCGAAGTCGATTGTGGAGGGCGATCTCCCCGGGTTTGGGGCGGATTCTCGCGTTCGGGGCGGTTCTCTCCCGCCCCAAAGTCGAGAATCCGCCCCAAACCCCCGGTGGTTGGAGTCGGGGTGAGAGGGGGAAGGGTCAGCGCTCGAAGCCCTCGGCGATCATCTCGACGAGCTCCTCGCGCTCCTCGACGGGGAGGAAAGCGGCGGATGCGGCGTTGAACTGGAACGCCTCCAGGTCGTCGAGCTCGTACCCGAACGCGTCGACCAGCAGCGCCAGTTCCCTGGTCAGCGACGTGCCGCTCACGGTGCGGTTGTCGACGTTCACCGTGACGGAGAAGCCGAGCTGGTACAGCAGGTCGAACGGGTGATCGGCCAGCTCCTCACCCCACTGCGCGATCGCGCCGGTCTGCAGGTTCGACGACGGCGCGAGCTCCAGGGGGATCTCGCGATCGCGCACCCAGCGCGCCAGGTCGCCGAACTGCACCTGCACCTCGTCGCCCTCCCGGTCGATCATCTGCAGGTCCTCGGCGAGGCGCACGCCGTGCCCGAGGCGCAGCGCGCGCCCGTCGATCAGAGCGGAGCGGATGGATGCCGGTCCGGCCGCCTCCCCCGCGTGCACGGTGACCGGGAAGAACTCCGCGGCGAGGTAGTCGAACACGGCGCGATGCCGGGACGCCGGGAAGCCGTCCTCCGGGCCTGCGATGTCGAAGCCGACGACGCCGCGCTCCCGGAACGACACCGCCAGCTCGGCGACCTCCTGCGCCCGATCGTTCTGCCGCATCGCGGACAGGATCTGCCCGACCCGGATGCTGCGTCCGGCGGCATCCGCGTCGTCCTCGCCCTCCTCGATGCCGCGCTGGACCGCCTCGACCGCCTGCGCCAGGCTCAGCCCACCGGTGGCGTGCAGCTCGGGTGCCCAGCGCACCTCCGCGTAGATGACCCCGTCCTCGACGAGATCGGCAACCAGCTCCCGGGTGACTCGAGTCAGCGCGGCCTCGGTCTGCATGACAGACGTGGTCAGCGCGAACGACGTGAGGTACTCGTCGAGCGACCCCGCACCGCTGCGCCCGGCGAACCAGCGGCGCAGGCCGTCGGCGTCACGGGCGGGCACCGGCACCCCGGCCTCAGCGGCGAGCTCGAGGATGGTCTCGGGGCGCACCGCTCCATCCAGATGCTCGTGCAGGGCCACCTTGGGCAGGCGGCGCAGCGAGAGGCCCTGCACCTTCCGGTCGCCGGAGCTGTCGATCGTCATGGTGTTCCTCGTCTTCCCGGGGCGTCGCGCCCCGTCGTGCGGTTCCCCGTCGTGCGGTTCCTCGTCATGCCGTGATCCGCTCGCGCACGATCGGTCCGCCGTGGACGGCGGGGTCCGCGGCCTCGCCGATCTGGTACGCGCCGTCGAGCGCCTCCAAAGCGCGCGCGAAGCGCTGGTCGTCGTCGGCGGACAGCGTGAACAGCGGCTGCCCGGCGCGCACGGCGTCGCCCGGCTTCACAGCCAGGTCGATACCGGCGGCGTGGATGACCGGGTCCTCGGCGCGGGCGCGTCCCGCGCCGAGCCGCCACGCCGCGATCCCGAACGGCAGCGCCTCCATCCGCGTGACCAGGCCGTCGCGCTGGGCGGTCACCACGTGGGTCTCACGCGCCTGCGGCAGCGGGGCGTCCGGGTCGCCGTCCTGGGCGCGGATCATCGCCTTCCAGCGGTCCATCGCGCGCCCGTCGTCCAGGGCGGCCTCGACGTCGGCATCCGGCTGCCCGGCGAGGGCGAGCATCTCCTTCGCGAGCGCGACCGTCAACTCGCGCACATCGGCGGGGCCGCCGCCGGCGAGGATCTCGACAGACTCGCGCACCTCGTTGGCGTTGCCGATGGCCATGCCGAGCGGCACGTTCATGTCGGTGAGCAGCGCCGTGGTCGCCACCCCGGAGTCCGTGCCCAACGCGACCATCGTGCGGGCCAGTTCGCGCGCGCGATCGATGTCCTGCATGAACGCGCCGGAGCCGAACTTCACGTCCAGCACCAGCGCGTCGGTGCCCTCGGCGATCTTCTTGGACATGATGCTGGACGCGATCAGCGGGATCGACTCCACTGTGCCCGTGACGTCGCGCAGCGCGTACAGCTTCTTGTCGGCGGGAGCCAGGCCCGATCCTGCGGCGCAGATCACTGCGCCCACCTCGCCCTGCATCTGCGCGAACATCTCGTCGTTCGACAGCGCCGCCCGCCAGCCGGGGATCGACTCGAGCTTGTCGAGGGTGCCGCCGGTGTGGCCGAGGCCGCGTCCGGACAACTGGGGAACCGCGACACCGAACACCGCGACCAGCGGCGCGAGCGGCAGGGTGATCTTGTCGCCCACGCCGCCGGTGGAGTGCTTGTCGACGGTCTTCTTGCCGAGCGCGGCGAAGCTCATCCGCTCCCCGGAAGCGATCATGGCGTCGGTCAGCACCCGGATCTCGTCGCGCTGCATGCCGCGCTGGAAGACCGCCATCGCGAAGGATGCCATCTGCGCGTCGGACACGTAGCCGCGGGTGTACGCATCCACCATCCACCGCAGCGCCGGCTCGGGGACGGCCCCGCCGTCGCGCTTGGCGCGGATGACGTCGACCGCGTCGAACGGCTCGATCGTGCGCTCGGCGGTCACCGGGCGTCCTCGAGATCGCGAGGACCGAACGCGTCGGGGAGCACCTCGTCGATCGTGCGGATGCCGGACACCGTCTCCAGCAGCATCCCGGGCATGGCGTGCTCGAACAGCAGCTGGCGGCAGCGCCCGCACGGCATGATGGTCTGCCCATCGCTGTTGACGCAGACGAACGCGACCAGCTGACCTCCGCCTGACATGTGCAGGTCGCCCACCAGGGCGCACTCCGCGCACAGCGTCACGCCGTACGAGGCGTTCTCGACGTTGCACCCGGCGACGATGCGTCCGTCGCCGACCAGCGCCGCGGCACCTACCTTGTAGCGCGAGTACGGCGCGTACGCCTTCTCCATCGCCTCCGTCGCGACCTGACGCAGTTCGTCCCAGTCGATGTCTGTCATCTCATCCCTTGATGTACGGCTTGCCGTCCGCGGCGGGCGCGCGCACCTTGCCGGCGAAGCCGACGACCGCGAGCACCGTCACGATGTACGGCAGCATCTTCATGAACTCGCCGGGGATCGGCGAGCCGAGGTTGCTCAGCAGCGTCTCGAGGTTCATCGAGAACCCGAACAGCAGCGCGGCGAGGGTCGCGCGCACCGGATCCCAGCCGCCGAAGATCACGGCGGCGAGGGCGATGAAGCCGAGACCGTCCGTCATCTCCTTGTCGAACGCACCCACCGAGCCGAGCGTGAAGTACGCCCCGCCGATGCCTGCGATGGCGCCGGCGAGCAGCAGGTTCCAGAACCGGGTCGGGTTGACGCGGATGCCGACGGTGTCCGCGGCCTGCGGGTGCTCGCCGACGGCTCGCAGCCGCAGGCCCCACTTCGAGCGGTACAGCGCCCACGCCACCACCGGCACGATCACGTACATCAGGTACACGATCAGGGTCTGGTTGAAGATGACCGGCCCGAGGATCGGGATCTCGTGCAGCAGCGGGATGGGGATGCGCGGGAAGCGCGGCGGGGAGTTGAACAGCGCCTCGTTCTGCTTCATGATCGCGCCGTGCAGGAAGCTGGTGAGCCCGGTGATGAGCACGTTCAGCACCACACCGACGATGACTTGGTCGACGATGTAGCGGATCGCGAACAGCGCGAGCACGGCGGCGACGAGGGCACCGCCGACCATGGCCGCGATGAGGCCCAGCAGATAGTTCTGGGTCATCGAGGCGACCAGCGCCGAGGTGAACGCGGCGAGCAGGAACTGCGCCTCGATGGCGACGTTGACGACGCCGGCACGCTCGCCGATCACTCCGCCGAGCGCGCCGAACACCAGCGGCACGGACAAAGACACCGCACCGAACAGCAGCCCGGTGACCGGCACCAGCCCATCGGCGGCCGACCAGGTGAGGAACGCGAACACGGCGACGAGCGCGAACACGATCGGCACCCACAGCCCGACGCGACGGTACGCCAGCGCGCGCATCGTGGCGTACCCGGTGAGCACGAGCAGGATCACCGTGCAGATCAGCACGGTGGGCCAGGTCGGCACCGGCACGTCGGGGAGCGCCAGCGACGAGGTGCGGTCGGCGAGGCGGAACACGCTCGTTCCCTGGCGCCCGGCCGGCAGCGCCAGCAGGGCGACGAGGATCGTGACGATCCCGAGCGAGATGGGCAGCTTGAGGCTGCGCTGACGCACCTTCCGCAACTGGATGGTGCCGTCGTCCGCGGTCGTCGCGACGGGTGCCGTGGTGGTCACGCCGCCACCTCCTTCTTCGTGCGGCGGCGGCGCGGGGCGCCGTCCTCCCCTGGCAGGAAGAAGATCGCGCGCACCAGCGGCGGGGCCGCGATGAAGAGCACGATCAGCGCCTGCACGACCAGGACGATGTCGACGGGGATGTCCTCGGAGGTCTGCATCGTGAAGCTGCCCGCCTTGAGCGCGCCGAACAGGATGCCGGCGCCGAGGACCCCGAACGCGCGGCTGCGTCCCAGCAGCGCGACGGTGATGGCGTCGAACCCGATGCCGGCGTCGATCCCGTTCTCGAAACCGCTGGTGATCGTTCCCGACATCTGGTTGACCCCGGCCAGGCCGGCGAACGCGCCGGCGATGCCCATCGCGTAGATGATCGTCCGCTCGACATTGACGCCCGCCGCGCGCGCCGCGTTCGGGTTCTCGCCGACGGCGCGCATCCGGAAGCCCAGGCTGGAGCGCTCGATCAGCCACCACACGAACACGGCGGCGACCACCGCGAGGATGAAGCCCCAGTTCACCGTGAGCGGGGCCGAGAACAGCAGCGGGAACTGGGCGGTGTCTGGCGTGGGCGCGGAGATCGGCTGACCGGCTCCCGGCTTCTGCAGCAGCCCGGGCGTGGAGAGCAGCCAGGAGATGAAGTAGAACGCGATGAAGTTGAGCATGATCGTGAGGATCACCTCGTGCGCCCCGGTCTTCGCCTTGAGCAGACCGACGAGTCCGCCCCAGATCATGCCGCCGATCATGCCGGCGATGATGGTCAGCGGGAGGTGGATCAGCAGCGGCGCCTGCACCGCGAACGCGACGGTGGCGCCGGCGACGACGCCCATGAGCATCTGGCCCCGGCCGCCGATGTTGAACAGGCCGACCCGGAACGCCAACGCGACGCCCAGACCGGCCGCTATCAACGGGGTCGCGAAGTTCAGCGTGTCGGTGATCGGCTTGATGGCCCGCACGAAGCTCGTCGCGTTGTAGTTGTAGATCGCGCCGCGGAACAGCGCCGCGTACGCGCCGGAGAAGGCCTCCCAGGCCGCGCCGAGCATGTCCTGCGGACGCGCGAAGAAGTAGCCGGCGGTCTCCTGGACCCGAGGGTTGGTGACGACGATCAGCAGGCCGCCGATGATCATCGCCAGCACGATCGCCAGGATCGCCCTGACGACGCTGCCCGCCATGATCTCTCGGATGACGGTGTTCTGGCGTCCGGGACGAGGCTCGGCGGGCGCCGTGCTCGTCTCGGGGGGTGTCACAGCGGTCCCGCTCACGCGACGGCCTCCTTCTGGGTTGCGCCCGGCTTCTCGCCGGCCATCATGAGTCCGAGCACCTCGCGCGGCGCGTCGCCGGGCACGATGCCGACGATGCCCCCGCGGTACATCACCGCGATCCGGTCGGCGAGCGCCGACACCTCGTCGAGCTCGGTCGACACCACGATCACCGGCACCCCGGAGTCACGGGTCGCGACGATGCGCTCGTGCACGAACTCGATGGACCCGACGTCGATACCGCGGGTCGGCTGCGACGCCACGAACAGTTTGAGCTCGCGGCTCAGTTCCCGCGCCAGCACGACCTTCTGCTGGTTTCCGCCCGACAGCCGCCCCGCGGCGGTGGACGGACCCTGAGTGCGGATGTCGAACTCGGAGATCTGGGAGCGCGCGAACTCGTCCAGCACGCCCTGTTGCAACGTGCCGGCGCGGAAGAACGGCGCGCCGTTGGTGGATCGGTTCAGGATCAGGTTCTCGGCGACGCTGAACTCGCCGACCAGGCCGTCCTCCTTGCGGTCCTCCGGGACGAACCCGACGCCCGCGTCGATGATCTGCTGCACGGAGCGACCGAGAAGCTCCCGGCCGTCCAGGACGATGCTGCCGCTGGCCTTCGGATGCAGCCCGATGATCGCCTCGGTGAGCTCGGTCTGGCCGTTGCCCTGCACGCCGGCGATGGCGAGCACCTCTCCGGGGCGCACCTCGAAGCTGACGTCGTTCACGACGATGTGGCCGTCGGCGTCGACCACACGGAGGTCCTTCACGACCAGGCCTCCGGAGCGCAGCACGGGCGCGTCCTTCTTGACGCGCAGTTCGACGGCGCGGCCGACCATCAGCGCCGCGAGCTCCTCGTTGGAGGCGGTCGGGTCGGCTTCGCCGACCACCTTGCCGAGCCGGATCACCGTGATCTTGTCCGCCACCTCACGGACCTCACGCAGCTTGTGCGTGATGAAGACGATCGCGGTGCCCTCGTCGCGGAGCTGACGCATGATGGCCATCAGCTCGTCCGTCTCCTGCGGGGTGAGCACGGCGGTGGGCTCGTCGAACACGAGGATCTGGGCGTCGCGCGAGAGAGCCTTGATGATCTCCACGCGTTGCTGCACACCGACCGGGAGGTCGCCGACGACGGCATCCGGGTCGATCTCGAAACCGAACCGCTCGCTGACCGAGCGGACGTGGGCACGGGCGGCGTCGAGGTCTAGGCGTCCGCCGAACCCGGTCTTCTCGTGGCCGAGCATGACGTTCTCGGCGACGGTGAACACCGGGATGAGCATGAAGTGCTGGTGGACCATGCCGATCCCGGCCGCCATGGCGTCGCCGGGGCCGGAGAACGACTGCACGCGGTCGTCGAGGAGGATCTGCCCCTCGTCGGCGGTGTACAGGCCGTACAGGACGTTCATGAGGGTGGACTTGCCGGCGCCGTTCTCGCCCAGCAGGCAGTGGATCTGCCCTGGCTCCACGGTGAGGCTGATGTGGTCGTTCGCGACGAGGGATCCGAAGCGCTTCGTGATCCCGCGGAGCTCGAGCTTCATAGCGGCCAATCTATCGAGGAATGAAGCGGCCGGACAGATGCGCAGCATCCGTCCGGCCGCGTGCCGGGAGGAGCGGACTCCTTACGGCGAGGACGGCGACTTCGCGTCGATGGACCCGTCGATGATGCCCTCACGGATGGCCTCGAGCTCATCCTTCAGCGCCGGGTCGACCTTGCTCTCGAACTCGTGGAAGCCGGACAGGCTCACGCCCTCGTTCTCCAGCGTGCCGACGAACGGCGTCGGGTCGAACTCGCCCTTGGCCGCTTCCATCACGGCGTCGTACACCGCGACGTCCATGCTCTTCTGGATTGAGACCAGCAGCAGGTCGGCGACGCTCGGGTCGGTCTCGTGCACGTCGGCGTCGACGCCGAGGAGTGCGATCTCACCGCCGGAGTCGCGGATCGCCTGCGCGGCGGACTGGTAGATCGGCCCGCCGACCGGCAGCAGCACGTCGGCGCCCTGGTCGATGATGCCCTGCGCCACCTGCTTGGCCTTGTCGTTCGCGGCGAACTCGTCGGTGAACTGACCCTCCTGAGTCTCGGTGTTCCAACCGACGACCTTGACGTCCTTGACCTTCTCCTCGTTGAAGTGCTTGACGCCCATCTCGAAGCCGTCCATGAAGATCGTCACCGGCGGGATCTTGGCGCCGCCGAACGTGCCGACGGTGCCGGACTTCGAGTAGGAGGCGGCGGCGTAGCCACCGAGGAACGCGGCCTGAGCCGTGTCGAACACGAGCGGCTTGATGTTCTCGGCGTCGGTCTTGCCGTCGCCGTCACCGTCCGCCCAGTCGTCGATGATCGCGTAGTTGATGTCGGGGTTCGCCTTGGCGGCCTCGATCGTCGGTGCGCTGAGCTTGAACCCGACCGACACGATGAACGTGCAGCCCTCGGAGGCGAGCGCGTCGAGGTTCGACTGGTAGTCGCTCGCGGACTTCGATTCGGTCTTGCTCGGCTTCACGCCCAGCTCGTCCGCGGCCTTGCTGAGGCCCTCGAACCCGAGCTGGTTGAACGACTTGTCGTCGAACCCGCCCTCGTCCGAGACCATGCACGGCTTGAAGTCGTCGACGGCGGGACCGGCGTCGCCGCCCGGCTTCTCCTCAGTCGGTGCCTGGCCGCAGCCGGCGAGAGCGAAGACGACACCGGCGGCGATCGTGGCGCCGAGCAGCTTCTTGGTGGTGGAGTTGGTCAACTCATGCCTCCCTGAACGGATCCGCGGCCATCGCGGATCGCTCAAAGCTACCCAGACTCATGCGAGGTGCGCACCATCGCCGCAGAACTGCTGGCGAAAGGTTACAAACCTGCAATGCGGACCGCGCGATCCGCTTGGCCTGCCCCTACTAGCGGGCTACAGCACGTCGCCGCGGCCGGTGAGCTTCAGCGATTCGACGACGCCCTTCACCCGCTGCGCATGCTCGACGGTGGTCACCAGCAGCGCGTCCTCGGTGTCGACCACGACGATGTCCTGCACGCCGACGAGGCTGATCACGCGGGACGTCTGACTGACGAGGATGCCGCTGGCGGCATCCGTCAGCACGCGCGCCTTCGGCCCGAGCACCGCCAGGTCGTTCTTGCGGCCGTGCGTGATCAGCTTGGTGAGCGAGGCGAAGTCACCCACGTCGTCCCAGTCGAAGTGGCCAGGGATCACGGCGAGCCGGCCGCGTTCGGCGGCAGGCTCGGCGACGGCGTAATCGATGGCGATCTTCTTCAGCTTGGGCCACACCCGGTCGACCACGGGTCCGCGGCGGTCGCGGTCGTCCCACGCCTCCGCCAGCTCCAGCAGGCCGGCGTGCAGCTCCGGCTCGTTCGCGGCGAGCTCCTCGAGCAGCACGCTCGCCTTCGCGATGAACATGCCGGCGTTCCATAGGTAGCTGCGGTCGGCGACGTACTCCTTCGCCGTGTCGAGGTCGGGCTTCTCCACGAACCGCTCGACCAGGGTCGCCTCCGGCGCCCCGTCGACGACGATCTCCTCCGCCTTCCTGATGTAGCCGAACCCGACCGACGGCTCGGTGGGCGGGATGCCGATAGTGACGATGTAGCCCTGCCGTGCGACCTGCACGGCCTGCTGCACCGCCCACTCGAACACCTGCGTGCCGCGGATGACGTGGTCGGCGCTGAACGAGCCGATGATGACGTCGGGGTCGCGGCGGTGCAGGATCGCCGCCGCCAGCCCGATCGCCGCGGCGGACTCGCGCGGCTCCGACTCGAGGAAGACGTTGGCGTCAGGGATGCCGGGGAGCTCGGCCTCCACCGCGGCGCGATGCGCGCGCCCGGTGACCACCGCGATCCGGTCGGACCCGGCGAGGGGTTCGAGACGGTCCCACGTGTCGCGCAGCAGGGAGTGCCCCGAGCCGGTCAGGTCGTGCAGGAACTTCGGCGCGTCGGCGCGGGACAGCGGCCACAGCCGGCTTCCGATCCCGCCGGCGGGGATGACTGCGTAGAAGTCGTCGATTCGGCCCATGACCCTAACCTAACCTCCGGGATCCGGCAACGCCGGAAGGGGCGTATACCCGGGTCATGCGCGACCGGCATCCTGACCATCCGACATCCGAATCGCCGCCTGTCGCCTTAGGGTGGCCTTCGTCGCACCCAGCGTTCTGACAGGAATAGGATGGACGGGATCGGGCATGCCTCGGTGCATGCACCCGACATCGCATCGATCAGGGAGGACGACGTGTCCACGAGCACCCGCTTGACACCGTCGATTTCGGAGACGACCTCGAAGACGCCGCGCGGAACCCTCTACCGGGGCCGCGAAGGCATGTGGTCGTGGGTGTTTCATCGCATCACCGGGGTCGCCATCTTCTTCTTCCTCTTGGTGCATGTGCTGGACACGGCCCTGATCCGCGTCTCCCCCGAGGCGTACAACGCGGTCATCGGCACGTACAAGAACCCGGTGATGGCGCTCGGTGAGGTGGTCCTCGTCGCGGGCATCGCGTTCCACGCGATGAACGGCCTGCGCATCATCGTCGTGGACTTCTGGTCGAAGGGCGCCAAATACCAGCGCCAGCTGTTCTGGATCGTCATCGGCGTGTGGGCCGTGATCATGGCCGGCTTCGTACCGCGTCACCTCACGCTCGCGTTCGCCGGTCTCGGAGGGGGGCACTGATGTCGGCTCAGACCGCCGCACCTGTCGCGCGTCGCCCGCGCGGATTCAACCTCGAGAAGTGGGGCTGGCTGTTCATGCGCGGCTCCGGCGTGCTGCTCGTGGTCCTCATCTTCGGCCACCTGTTCGTCAACCTGATGCTGGGCGAGGGCATCCACGCGCTGGACTTCGCGTTCATCGCGGGCAAGTTCGCCAACCCGTTCTGGCAGTGGTGGGACGTTCTGATGCTGTGGCTGGCCCTGATCCACGGTGCGAACGGCATGCGCACGATCGTGAACGACTACGTGACCCACGAGAAGGCGCGCAAGGCGCTGGTCGGCGCGCTCGGCCTGGCCGCAGCGCTACTGATCGTGCTGGGCACGCTGGTCGTCTTCACCTTCGACCCCTGCTTGGGCGAGCCGTCCGGCGAGCTGGCGAAGGTCTGCGCGGCGTGATCCGCCGCGGCCACGAGGATTGAGAAGAGAGCGGAAAGAGTGACAACCCAGAGCCAGGAATCCGTCGTCCGCGACGGTGTGCACTACCACCAGTTCGACGTCGTGATCGTGGGCGCGGGGGGCGCGGGCATGAGGGCCGCCATCGAGGCGGGTCCGGGGGCACGCACCGCGGTCATCACCAAGCTGTACCCGACGCGTTCGCACACCGGTGCCGCGCAGGGCGGCATGGCGGCGGCCCTCGCGAACGTCGAGGAGGACTCCTGGGAGTGGCACACCTTCGACACGGTGAAGGGCGGCGACTACCTCGTCGACCAGGACGCGGCCGAGATCCTGGCCAAGGAGGCGATCGACGCCGTCATCGACCTCGAGAACATGGGCCTGCCGTTCAACCGCACCCCCGAGGGCAAGATCGACCAGCGGCGCTTCGGGGGTCACACCGCCGAGCACGGCAAGACCCCGGTGCGCCGAGCCTGTTACGCCGCCGACCGCACCGGCCACATGATCCTGCAGACGCTGTTCCAGAACTGCGTCAAGCTCGGCATCAACTTCTTCAACGAGTTCTACGTTCTCGACCTGATCACGGTGAAGGACGCCGCCGGCGCCACCCAGGTCGCCGGCGTCGTCGCGTACGAGCTGGCCACGGGCGACCTGCACGTGTTCCACTCCAAGGCGGTCATCTTCGCCACCGGCGGGTTCGGCAAGATCTTCAAGACGACGTCGAACGCGCACACCCTCACCGGTGACGGCGTCGGCATCGTCTGGCGCAAGGGCCTCCCCCTCGAGGACCTGGAGTTCTTCCAGTTCCACCCGACCGGCCTCGCCGGTCTCGGCATCCTTCTCACCGAGGGTGCCCGCGGTGAGGGCGCGATCCTGCGCAACGCCTCCGGCGAGCGGTTCATGGAGCGCTACGCCCCCACCATCAAGGACCTCGCTCCGCGTGACATCGTCGCGCGCTGCATGGTGCAGGAGGTCGCAGAGGGCCGCGGCGCCGGACCGCACAAGGACTACGTGCTGCTGGATTGCACGCACCTGGGCGCCGAGGTGCTCGAGACGAAGCTGCCTGACATCACCGAGTTCGCCCGCACGTATCTGGGTGTCGACCCCGTCGTCGAGCCGGTGCCGGTGATGCCGACCGCGCACTACGCCATGGGCGGCATCCCCACCAACAACAACGCCGAGGTGCTCGCCGACAACACCACGGTGGTGCCCGGCCTGTACGCCGCCGGCGAGTGCGCCTGCGTGTCGGTGCACGGCGCCAACCGCCTGGGCACCAACTCGCTGCTCGACATCAACGTGTTCGGCAAGCGCGCCGGCCGCAACGCCGTCGAGTACGTCAAGACCGCCGACTTCGTGCCACTGCCGGAGGACCCGGCGGCAGAGGTCCGCGGCATGCTGGAGGGCCTGCGCAACAACCAGGGCACCGAGCGCATCGCGGTGCTGCGCAAGACGCTGCAGGACGAGATGGACCGCGGCGCCCAGGTGTTCCGCACGCACGACTCGCTCGAGCACGTGCTCGGCGTGATCGCCGAGCTGCGCGAGCGGTACCGCCACGTGCACGTCGACGACAAGGGCCGCCGGTACAACACCGACCTGCTGGAGGCCGTCGAGCTCGGCTTCCTTCTCGACATCGCCGAGGTCGTCGTCTACGCTGCGCAGAACCGCGAGGAGAGCCGTGGCGGCCACATGCGCGACGACTTCCCCAAGCGCGACGACGAGAAGTACATGAAGCACACGATGGCGTACCTGGTGGGCGATCCCCACTCGTCGACGCCGAGCGATCACATCAAGCTGGACTGGAAGCCCGTCGTCATCACGAACTACCAGCCGATGGAGAGGAAGTACTGAGCATGTCGAACGCCGTCGCAGAGGCCCCCGCCGAAGCCGTGAGCAGCGACCCGGCGGTGCAGTCCTTCCTCGTCACGTTCATCATCCGACGGTTCGATCCGGAGGTGGACGCCGAGCCCCGCTGGGTGGACTACGACGTCGAGCTGTACTCGACCGACCGCGTCCTCGACGCCCTGCACAAGATCAAGTGGGAGGTCGACGGGTCGCTGAGCTTCCGGCGCTCCTGCGCGCACGGCATCTGCGGGTCGGATGCCATGCGCATCAACGGCCGAAACCGCCTCGCTTGCAAGACGCTGATCAAGGACCTCGACATCTCGAAGCCGATCTACGTCGAGGCGATCAAGGGTCTTCCGCTGGAGAAGGATCTGATCGTCGACATGGAGCCGTTCTTCGCGTCCTACCGCGAGGTGCAGCCGTTCCTGATCGCCAGCACCCAGCCGGAGAAGGGCAAGGAGCGCACGCAGTCCATCGCCGACCGCGCGATCTTCGACGACACCACCAAGTGCATCCTGTGCGCCGCGTGCACGTCGTCCTGCCCGGTGTTCTGGACCGACGGCCAGTACTTCGGTCCGGCCGCGATCGTGAACGCGCACCGCTTCATCTTCGACTCGCGCGACGACGCCGCGGATGTCCGCCTCGACATCCTCAACGACAAGGAGGGCGTCTGGCGCTGCCGCACCACCTTCAACTGCACCGAGGCGTGCCCGCGCGGCATCGAGGTCACCAAGGCGATCGCCGAGGTCAAGCAGGCCGTGCTCAAGGGTGGCCGCTGACCCCGCTCACGGCTTCACGAAGGCGTCCTGCTCGTCGAGCAGGACGCCTTCGTCGTTCCGGCATCCGGTGTCGGAGGCACCGAATAGGCTGGAATCATGCCCCATCTGCGTGTCGCCTCCGTCAATGTCAACGGCATCAGAGCCGCCGTCCGCAACGGCATGAACGCCTGGTTGGACGCCGCCGATGTCGACGTCCTCACGGTCCAGGAGGTCCGCGGTCAGGACGAGCATCTCGCCGCGGCGTTCCCGGGGTGGTCGGTCGTGCACGACGAGGCCACCGCGAAGGGCCGCGCCGGGGTGGCGATCGTCAGCCGTGTTCCCGCGCTGGCCAGCCGCACCGACTTCGGGCACCACGAGTTCGACTCGAAGGGCCGCTGGATCGAGGCGGACTTCATGCTCGGCGACCTCCCGCTGACGATCGTCAGCGCCTACGTGCACACCGGCGAGGCCGACACTCCCCGCCAGGAGGAGAAGTGGCGCTTCCTGGACGCGATGACCGCGCGCATGGGCGAGTGGAGCGCCACCGAGGGCGCGCTGGCGCTCGTCACCGGTGATCTGAACGTCGGCCACCGTGAGCTGGACATCAAGAACTGGCGGGGCAACCGCACGAAGGCGGGCTTCCTGCCCCGCGAGCGCGCCTACTTCGACCGCCTGCTCGGTCCGGCCGGGGCGCAGGTGGAGTGCGTCGACGGCACGGTGGGCACCGGGCTCGGCTGGGTCGACATCGGCCGTCGTCACCACGGCGAGATCGACGGCCCATACACCTGGTGGTCCATGCGCGGCAAAGCGTTCGACAACGACAGCGGCTGGCGGATCGACTACCATCTGGCGACGTCGGCGCTCGCGGAGCGTGCCACCGGCTACTCGATCGCGCGGGCCGCGACCTACGCCGAGCGGTGGAGCGACCACGCGCCCGTGATCGTCGACTACACGTACTGATCCCGGCGCCCCCATAGGATTGACGGGTGACTTCGCGACCTCGCCTCTACTCCGGAATGCAGCCCTCCGCCGACTCCCTCCAGGCCGGCAACTACATCGGGGCGCTCCTGCAGTGGCGGGACCTGCAGACGGCGTACGACGCGTTCTTCTCCGTTGTCGACCTGCACGCGCTCACCGTGCCGCAGAACCCGGAAGAGCTGCGTGAGAAGACGCGGCGCACCGCGGCGCAGTACATCGCCGCCGGGATCGAGCCGTCGAAGTCGACCCTCTACGTCCAGTCGCACGTGCGCGCGCACGCCGAGCTGGCGTGGATCCTCAGCACGATCACCGGCTTCGGGGAGGCCGGCCGGATGACCCAGTTCAAGGACAAGTCGTCGCGCTACGGCGCGGAGGCGACCTCGGTGGGCCTGTTCACGTACCCGGTGCTGATGGCCGCCGACATCCTGCTCTACCAGGCGCACGTGGTACCGGTGGGCGACGATCAGAAGCAGCATGTGGAACTCACCCGCGACCTCGCCGAGCGGTTCAACTCCCGATTCGGTGAGACCTTCACGGTGCCCACGCCCGTGATCCAGCAGGACACGGCGCGCATCTACGACCTGCAGAATCCGACGTCGAAGATGTCGAAGTCGGCGGAGAGCGATGCCGGCGTGCTGTGGCTGCTGGACGAGCCGTCGAAGACCGCCAAGAAGATCATGCGCGCGGTGACCGACACCGAGGGCTCGGTCCGCTACGACCGCGAGACGAAGCCCGGCGTGTCCAACCTGCTCACGATCTACGCCGCGCTCACCGGCCGGCAGGTCGGCTCGATCGAGGACGAGTACGCCGGCCGCGGCTACGGCGACTTCAAGAAGGGGCTCGCCGAGGTGGTCGTGAACGAGTTCGGCCCTGTGCGGGAGCGCGTGCTCGAACTGCTGGACGACCCCGCAGAGCTCGACCGCATCCTCGCCGTGAACGCCGCGAAGGCGGATGCCGTCGCCGACGCCACGCTGAACGACGTGTACGACCGCGTCGGGCTGCTCCGCCGCGTCTGAGCCCCTCCTAGGATGAGACCGTGACCGATCCGACGCAGCCTCCGCCCGCGCCGTACGGCTCGGCACCCGTTCCGCCGTGCCCGGCGGGTGCGGTCCCGTCCGTGCCGCAGGCGCCGCCGGGCGCGTACGCCGTGCCGATGGGTGGATACCAGGTTCCGGTCGGCGGTTACACCGTACCGCCCGCCGCTCCCCCGGCGTCGCCGGTGACGGGGGTGATCGCCCTGCTCACCGGGCTGCTGGCCGCAGTGGTGGTGCCGCTCATCGGCGGCATCCTCGGATATCAGATCGGCACGCTGGTGCCGGCGGCCGACTTCTCCACCGCGACGGGCGTGGAGGATCTGTCGATCTTCTCACCGGCTCGGACGCAGATCCTGTGGGCCGAGATCGCCTTCTGGAGCGGGACGGTGCTCGGGATCGCGGCGTTCGTGCTCGGCATCGTCGCGACCGTGAAGCGCCGCGGTCGCGGGCAGGGCATCGCCGCGATCGTCCTGGCGGTGCTCGGCCCGGTGTTCTTCTTCGGCGCTCTGTTCGTGATGCTCGCGGCCGGCGGGATCAGCACGGTCGGTCTCTGACCGGGGCGCTCAGCCGCGGGAGTGGTGCTTCTGCTGCGCGGCCGTGAGCCCCTCGCCGACGAGCTGCTCGACGGCATCCGCGGCGTCGGAGACGAAGATCGGGAGGGTGTCGCGCTCGGCGGCGCCGAACGGCGAGAGCACCCAGTCCGCCGGGTCCTGCCGGCCGGGCGGACGCCCGATCCCCGCGCGCACCCGGGGGAAGTCGGGGGTGGCCAGCGCGCGGGCGACATCCCTGACACCGTTGTGACCGCCATGGCCGCCACCGGTCTTGAGCCGGATGCTGTCGAACGGGATGTCGAGTTCGTCGTGCACGACGACGATCCGCTCCGCGGGCACCGAGTAGAACCGCGCGAGCGCGGCGACGGGCGTCCCGGAGACGTTCATGAACGTGTTCGGCTTCACCAGCACGAGCTTGTCGCGGCCCGGCGCGAGCCAGGTCTCGACGACCCTCGCGCCGGCCTTGTGCTCGCGGAACCGCTCCCCGCGCCGCCTGGCGAGTTCGTCGACCACCATCTGACCGATGTTGTGCCTGGTCGCCTCGTACCGCGGTCCCGGGTTCCCGAGTCCCACGATCAGCCAGGTCGATGCCACGTCCGCTCTCCCGTCCTCACCTGCCGCCCGGATGCGACGAGGGGACGCGGTCGACTCGCGCCCCCTCGTCAACAGCTCTCAGCGGATCACTCCGCGGCGGTCTCCTCGGCCGGAGCCTCGGCGGTCTCGTCGGCCGGAGCCTCGTCCTCGACCGGGGCGGCCGGGACCGAGACGGCGACGACGAGCGTCTCCGGGTCGGCGACGAGCGAGACGCCCTTGGGGAGCTTCACGTCGGCGGCGGTGATGTGCGTACCGTCCTCGAGGCCCTCGACATCCACCTCGACGTGCTCGGGGATGTGGGTGGCCTCGGCCTCGACCGCGATGGTCGTGGCGTCGAGGTTGACGATCGTGCCGGGGGCCGACTCGCCCACGACGACGACGGGCAGGTCGATGGCGACCTTCTCGCCCTTCTTCACGACGAGCAGGTCGATGTGCTCGATCACCTGATGCACCGGGTCCTTCTGCACGTCCTTGACCAGGGCGAGCTCGCTGCGGCCCTCGATGTCGAGGTCGAGCAGCGCGTTGGCGCGGCGGATGATCAGCGCGGTCTGGTGACCGGGCAGGGCGACGTGCACCGGCTCGGTGCCGTGGCCGTAGATGACGGCCGGGATCTTGCCGGCGGCGCGGAGGCGACGGGCGAAGCCCTTGCCGAACTCGGTGCGCAGCTCGGCGCTGACCTTGTTGTCGTCGGACATGTGAGGTTCTCCTTCTGGACGCACGGCGACGGGCCGCGCGGTGGTCGTGGATCGGCGTCTCGGACGCGGACACGAAGAGGCGAAGCCACCGGGCTCACATCGCCGCGTCGATCACGGATGTCCGCGCACGCGCGTCATCCCTCGCCGAGGAACCTCTCCATCGTACCTGAAAGGCCGCTAGGCTGATGGCCATGTTCGACGGTGCCTTCCTCTCCCACGTCATCCTCCTGGTGATCGGCGCGATCAGCGCCTGCGGCATCGTGTCGGCGTTCGCCGCGATGTTCGCGATGGGACGCTCGGGCTACCGCAAGGACTGACGGCCCGCGCCGGGGTTCAGGCCTCGAGCCCGAAGTCGAGCAGCACCTTCCCGGATCTGGCCGGGTCGGCGGCCAGTTCGAACGCGTCGACGGCGTCGCGCGCGGGTTCCACGTGGCTGGCGACGCCGGTGACATCCAGGCTGCCGTCGGCGAGGGCGGCGATCACCTCGTCGAGCTCGCCGGCGAACCGGAACGAGCCGTGCAGGGTCAGCTCTCTGGTGATGACGGCCGCCAACGGCGAGGCCACCTCCCCCGCGCTCTGCAGGCCGAGCAGCACCACCGTGCCGCCCCGCGCGGCCGCCGAGACGGCGGCGGCGAGGCCGGGCACGGTTCCACTGGACTCCACGACCACGTCGGCGTGCAGCTGCGCGATCGCCTCCGCGTCGCGGGCGTCGAGGGCCCGCATGCCGCGCGCCTCGGCGACGGTCCGGGGCCGCACGTGCAGGTCGGTGACGGTGACGGATGCCGCGCCGGCGCGCTGCGCGACGGCCGCGGCGAGCAGGCCGATCGGGCCGGCGCCGATGACCGCGACGCTCCGCCCCGCCAGCACCCCCGCGCGCTGCAGGCCGTGCCAGGCGACCGCGGCCGGCTCGGCGAGGGCGGCGGTGCGCAGATCCAGACCGGAGGGCAACGGACGCAGCATCCGGGTCGGCAGCGCGACCCTCTCGGCGAACGCGCCCTGCGTGTGCGGCAGGTGCATGGCTGAGCCGAGGTAGGTGGACGCCGGCGCCAGGTTGGGGCGGTCCTCTGGCCACGGCGTGTGTCCGTCGCCGCGCGCTGTGAGGGGATGCACGGCCACCGGGGTGCCGGCGACGGGCCCGGAGCCGTCGGCGGCGGCGATCGCCACGACACCCGAGACCTCGTGCCCGAGCACCATCGGCTCGCGAAGGATGGACGCTCCGGCGGCGCCGTGACGCCAGTAGTGCAGGTCGGATCCGCAGATGCCGCCGTACGCGATCGCGACGACGGCCTCGTCGGATGCCGGGATGGGCGCCCCGATGTCCTCGACATGCAGGTCTCCGGCTGCGTGCGCCACGACGGCGAGGTTCTCCATGCGATGCTCCCGTTCCTCACGCCAGCGGCGTGACCAGTTCCATTCCCGCGACCCGCACGGTGATGGTCTGTCCGGGGCGCACCGGCGCCTGCGAGTGCGGCGCCCCGGTCATGATGATGTCACCGGGGCCGAGCGGCGACCAGCGCGCCACGTACGCGAGGCACTCCCTGATCGACACCGGCAGATCGCCGCTGCCGGTCTCGGCCACCGCCACGCCGTCGACCTCTACTGCGAGCGCCACGTCGTCGATGCCCGCGGCCGTGTCGATCCACGGTCCCAGCGGGGTGTAGCCGTCGCCCGACTTCGACTCGAAGTTCCGCGGATCCCACTCCCCGCGCTCCGGGCTGGACAGGTCGTTCACCGCGGTCACGCCCAGCACGTACTCGTGCGCGTTGTCGGCGGTGAGGCCACGGGTGTGCCGGCCGATGACGACGCAGATCTCGCCCTCGGCGACGGCGACGCCGGCATCCCGCCGCAGCACGACCTCCACCCCGCCTGGGACGACCGTGCGCGGGCTCTTCAGCCACGCCTGCACCGGCGAGCGATGACCGGGGCCGTTCTGAGCGATGCCCACCACCACGGTGGGCTGCACGGGCGCGAGCAGCGCGCCCTGGAGGGGGTCGCCGTCGTCCACCGCGCATCTCCCCTCGGCGAATGCCGTGAACGGGTCGGTGATCGGCACGGCGACCGCGCCGTCCAGCCGCGCGAAGCGGATGCCGTCGGCGGCGGCGACCCGGGCGATACGCATCACACCACCGCCGTCATGCCGCCGTCCACGAACAGGGTCTGCCCATTCACGAAGTCGCTGGCGGGGCTCGCCAGGAAGATCAGCGCGCCGACCAGGTCGCGGGTGTCGCCCCAGCGACCGGCCGGGGTGCGCCCGCGCACCCACGCCGAGAACTGCTCGTCCTCGACCAGCGCCTTGGTGAGCTCGGTGGCGAAATAGCCGGGCGCGATGGCGTTGGCCTGGATGCCCAGCGGCGCGAGATCCGCGCACAGCCCCTTCGTGAACATCACGATCGCTCCCTTCGTGGCCGCGTAGGCGGCGATCGAGGGGCGGGCGAGCTGGGACTGCACGCTGCCGATCTGGATGATCTTCCCGGAGCCGCGGGCGATCATGCCCGCGGCCACCCGGCGGGAGAGGTGGAAGACGCTGGAGAGGTTGGTCTGCACGAGCGCGTCCCAGTCGGCATCCGCGAACTGGGCGATCGGCGCCCGGCGCTGCACCCCGGCGTTGTTCACCAGGATGTCGGGGGTGCCGATCAGCCGTTCCACCGCGGTCATGCCGGCGTCGACGGCGTCCGTCTCGGTGACGTCGAACACGACACTGCGGGTCTCGACGCCGGTCGCCGCCTCGATCGCGGCCGCCGCGGATGCCGCTTTCGCGGCATCCCTGCCGTGCACGACCACCCGTGCGCCGGCATCGGCCAGACCCTCGGCGAGGGTCCGGCCGATGCCCTGACTCGACCCGGTCACCAGCGCGGTGCGCCCCGTGAGGTCGAAGGCGGCGAGTCCGGCGGGGAGGCCCGTCATCGCGCCACGGCCTTGATCGACACGGTGGTGGCGAACACGTCCTCACCGGCCTCGTCGCGGGACACCTTGATGGCGTCGTCCACGCGGGTGAGGTCACGACGCAGCGTCTCGGGGGCGAGGAACGTGGACGCCGTGGTGATCAGGGCGAGCACCGCCATGTAGATCGCGAGCAGCACCCAGTTGCCGCCGCTGACGGCCATCAGGTAGGAGCCGAGCACACCGGCCAGGCCTCCCGCGAGGACCGCGGAGAGCTCGCGGGCCATGGCGACGCCGAGGTAGCGGTGACGGTTGCCGAACAGTTCGGGGAGCATCGCGCACTGCGGGCCGAGCATGGTGGCGACGGCGACGCCGATGCCGATGGCGACGACGCCGATGGAGAGGGCGTAGTCACCCATCGACAGGATCCACCACGCCGGGAACGTGAACAGCAGCATGAACACCGAGCCGGCGCGATAGACGGTGCGGCGGCCGAAGCGGTCGGACAGGTGGCCGGCGAACGGCACCGAGAAGACGCCGATCAGCGAGCCGATCGTGACACCCCAGGTGAGCAGGCTCTTGTCGGCGGTCTCGCCGATCACGGTCATCACGAACGCCAGTCCGAGGGTCTGGAACATGTACGAGCCGCCGTTCTCGGCCATGCGGAGGCCGATGCCGACGATCACCCCGGGCAGGCCGTGGCTGAAGATCTCGCGGATCGGGCGGTCGGCGATCTGCTCGTGCTTCTCGAGCTCGATGAACGTGGGCGTCTCGCGCAGGCGCATCCGGATGAACAGCGCCAGCAGGATCAGCGCGAACGAGGCGAGGAAGGGCACGCGCCAGCCCCACGAGAGCAGCTGGTCCTCCGGCAGCAGCGCGATCATGCTGAACACCAGTGCGGCGAGCAGCGTGCCGGCCTGGATGCCGATGAACGGCAGCGCCGCGAAGAACCCGCGGCGCCTGACCGGGGCGTACTCGGCCATCAGCACCGTGGCGCCCGCCTGCTCGGCACCGGCGCCGAAGCCCTGCAGCAGCCGCATCAGCACGAGCAGGATCGGCGCCAGGATGCCGACCGCTTCGTAGGTCGGCAGCAGCCCGATCGCCGTGGAGGCACCGCCCATCAGCAGGATCGTGGCGACCAGGACCCACTTGCGGCCGAGCTTGTCGCCGAGGACTCCGAAGAACAGCCCGCCGAAGGGACGGGCGAGGAAGCCGACGCCGAACGTCGCGAACGCGGCGACCGTGGCCATGGCCGGGTCGTCCTGCGGGAAGAACAGAACGTTGAAGATCAGAGCGGTCGACAGCCCGTAAAGGGCGAAGTCGAAGTACTCCAGCGCGCTGCCGATGCTCGAGGCGAGCGTCGCGCGACGCAGGTTGGCCGCGTAGTCCGGGTCGTTGGTCGGTACGGGCGCGGGGGTGCGGGTATCGGTCACTGCCATCTCCTTCGATCGGCTTCCCCGTCGGGGCGTTGCATCGACTATAACAGCCCGTTGGACGTTGTTCAATACTTTGGACAGACGCGGAGCGCGCTCAGCTCCGGGCGAGCACCGCTGTGGGGTCAGCGGCGACGGGCGGCGGCGCTGAACGGATTGGTGAGCGCGGCCGCTGCCTCGTGCAGCGCGGTGCCGACGCGCTCGATGCGCTCGAAGTCCGCCTCGGCGGCGCGGATCGCCACGCCGAGCGCCAGCGACGGGTCGGACGGCGACCATCCCTCCAGCGGCACGGCGATGCCGACGATGCCGCGCAGCGACTCCTCCATGTCCAGCGCCCACCCCCGGCGCCGGGCGGCCGCGAGCACGTCCAGCAGGCCGGCCAGGGTGGTGGTGCTGCGCTCGGTGAGCGCCGGGAAGACGGCATCCGCTCCCAGCAGGGCGGTGACCTCCTCGTCACTCATCGCCGAAAGCAGCGCACGACCGGTGGCCGACAGGGGCGCCGGCAGGCGGGAGCCGAGGGGCGTGCCCAACCGCACCGAGCGCGACCCCTCATGTCGAGCGAGGTACAGCGCGTCGGTGCCGTCGAGCATGGCCACCTGGACCAGCTCCGAACTGAGCACCGGCGACGCCTCGCAGACGCTGTAGAACTCGCGGACCTGGTTGAACTGCGCGGCGAAGGCGCCGCCCAGCTCGGCGGTGCGCAGGCCCAGCCGATAACCCTGCGCGGTGCGCTCCACCATGCCGCCCGCTTCGAGCGCGAGGCACAGGTTCGCGGTCGACGACTTGGCGAGGCCCAGCTCCCCCGCCAGCTCCGTCAGCGTCCGGGGGCCGCCCGCCTCTGCCAGCAACCCGAGCAAGCGGATGCTGCGCGTGACGGCGGGCGCTGGATCGCGTCCCTGTGTGGACTCGTCTTCACCGGTCACGCTTCGCCTCCTGGGCATCGGTCGGGTCTCAGTAGAACTCGACCGTATCGACCACTGCCCGCAACGGCTCGCCGTCGAGCAGGCGCGCCGCGTTCTCCGCGAACCGGCGGGCGATCCGCTCCTCCTCCTTCGAGCTGAGGGCGGCCGTGTGCGGGCTGACGAGCACGGCCGGGTGCGACCACAGCGGGGAGGCCGAGTCGAGTGGCTCGTTCTCGAACACGTCGAGCGCGGCGAACGCGATGCGGCCGTCGTCGAGGGCGGCGAGCAGAGCGCTCTCGTCGATCACCGTGCCGCGCCCCACACTGGCGAGGATCACTCCCGGCTTCACGGCCGCCAGCACGTCGGCGCCGACGAGATGGCGGGTCTGCTCCGTACCGGGCAGGGTGACGACCACGGCATCCGCCTGTCCCACCGCGTCGACGAGCTGATCGAGCGGGACGAGCCGGTCGACGCCGTCGACCGGCCGCCCCGACCTGGTCGTCCCCCACACCCGGGCGCCGAGTGCATGGAAACGGCGCGCGCACTCCGCGCCGATCCCGCCGAGGCCGACGACCAGCACGGTCATCTCGTCCACCTGTCGCATCTCCCAGCGGTCGGGCCAGGTGCGCGTGCTCTGGTCGGTCTGCAGGCGCGGCAGGTTCTTCGCACCGGCGAGCACGCCGAACACGGCGAACTCAGCGAGCGGCCCCCCGTGCACGCCCGCGCTGGTCGTGAAGACGATGCGGTCCAGATCGGCGCGCGAGAGACCGGCGGCCTTCACCTGGCTTCCCCCGCCCGCCGCCGTGGTCATCACCCAGCGCAGCCGCGGGTTGGCCGCGACCGTCCGCGCCAATGCCGCCGGCTCGACGTCGGGGATGCCGAACAGCGCATCGGCGGAGTCCACCATCGCGTCGAACGCGGCCTGCTGGTCGGGAGTGCGCACGTGATCCGGGTCACCCGACCAGTCGGCGGGTCCGCGCATCGGCCGGACGAGGCTGTGGTCGCGGACGACCTCCACCCGCGGCTCGAGCTCCTCGATCAGTCGGCAGAACTCCTCCGCCAGCGGCACGGCCGCGACGACACGCAGCCTGTTCTCGGTCCCGGTCATGCGGATCCCCTCCTTGGGAAAAGTCATCGTCCCCCACTGTATCGGAAATCCAATCTATTGGACACTGTTCTGTCTATTGAACCTCTGCTACGGTGATCGCATGAGCACCTCGACCGCCACGGTGGGCGTCATCGGCCTGGGCGCCATGGGGCGCCCGATGACGCGGCGCCTTCTGGGATCCGGCCGCGACGTGGTGATCCACGCCCGGCGCCCCCAACCGGAACTCATCCAGGCGGGTGCGCGATGGGCGGCCACCCCCCGCGACCTCGCCGCCGAGGCCGACGTGCTCCTCACCATGCTGCCCGATCTGCCGCAGCTCGAGGAGGTGCTCCAGGGCCCGGACGGTGTTCTCGCCGGAGCCGGTGACCTGCTGATCCTGGTCGGATCCACCTCGTCGGCACCCGCGGTGCGAGCCCTCGCCCAGCGCGTGTGGTCCGCCACCCAGGGTCGCGTGCGCGTCGTCGACTGCCCGGTCTCCGGCGGCGAGGACGGCGCGGACGCCGGCACCCTGTCGATAATGCTCGGCGGCACCCCGGAGGACGCCGCGGCCGCCGCGGACGTGCTCGCCCCCTGTGGCACGCCGGTGCTGCTCGGTCCGCTCGGTGCGGGGCAGGTCGCGAAGGCGTGCAACCAGCTCGTGGTCTCAGCGACCATCCTGGCCCTCGGCGAGGCGACCGTGCTCGCCGAGCGCTCCGGCCTCGACCTCGATGCGATGTGGAGCCTGCTCGCCGGCGGCTACGCCGGATCGCGCCTGCTCGACAGCCGCATGCCGAAGCTGGTGAGCGGCGACGACTCCCCGTCCGGAGCCGCGCGCTACATGGTGAAGGATCTGCGCTTCGCGGCCGACATCGCGGCTGCCACCGGGACGGACACGGTCCTGCTGCCGACCCTGCGGGCCGCCTTCGAGGAGCTCGTCGCCGCCGGTCTCGGCGATCGCGACATCGCCGTGACGCGGCGCTTCGTGGCGACCCGCGACACACACACCGGATGACCCACCCCGCAGCGATACGCTGAATCCACCCCTTCTTCACGACCGAGGAGCCCTCTGTGCCCGAAGCAACAGCCAACATCGGAGTCGTCGGACTCGCCGTCATGGGGTCGAATCTGGCCCGCAACCTCGCCAGCCGCGAGGGCAACACGGTCGCGATCTTCAACCGCAGCTACGAGAAGACGCAGACGCTGCTCGACGAGCACCCCGAGGCCGGTTTCATCCCGGCTTCCAGCTACGAGGAGTTCGCCGCCAGCCTTCAGAAGCCGCGCACCGCGATCATCATGGTGAAGGCCGGCGCGGGGACGGATGCCGTCATCGACGAGCTCGTCCGCGTGTTCGAGCCGGGCGACATCATCGTCGACGGCGGGAACGCCTACTTCCCCGACACCATCCGCCGCGAGAAAGCGGTCCGCCAGACGGGCATCAACTTCGTCGGCGCCGGGATCTCCGGCGGCGAGGAGGGCGCGCTGCTCGGTCCGTCGATCATGCCCGGCGGGTCCGACGAGTCCTGGGTCACCCTCGGCCCGATCCTGAAGTCCATCGCCGCGGTCGCCGAGGGCGAGCCTTGCGTGACGCACGTCGGCCACGACGGTGCGGGTCACTTCGTCAAGATGGTGCACAACGGCATCGAGTACGCCGACATGCAGCTCATCGCCGAGGCGTACGACCTCATCCGCCGCGGTACCGGCAAGAGCCCGGCCGAGATCGCCGACATCTTCGCCGAGTGGAACACCGGCGAGCTCGAGTCGTACCTCATCGAGATCACCGCCGAGGTGCTGCGCCAGGTGGATGCCGAGACCGGCAAGCCGCTCGTGGACGTCATCCTCGACCAGGCCGGCGCCAAGGGCACCGGAGCCTGGACGGTGCAGACCGCACTGTCGCTGGGGGTGCCGGTGTCCGGCATCGCCGAGGCCACCTTCGCCCGGTCGCTGTCCTCGCACCCCGAACAGCGCGAGGTCGCCGCGGCCCTCCCCGGCCCCGACACCGCCTTCGAGGTGGCCGACCACGATGCGTTCATCGAGGACGTCCGCCAGGCGCTGTATGCGTCCAAGATCGTCGCCTACTCGCAGGGCTTCGACGAGATCCGCGCCGGCGCCGCCGAGTACGACTGGCGCATCGACCTGGGCGCGATCGCGAAGATCTGGCGTGCCGGATGCATCATCCGCGCCCAGTTCCTGAACCGGATCTCCGACGCCTACGCGGAGACCCCGGACCTTCCGGTCCTGATGGCGGCGCCGTACTTCGCCGACGCCCTCACCGGCGCGCAGGCGGCGTGGCGTCGCGTCGTCGTGGCGGCCGCGCAGGCCGGCATCCCGGCTCCCGCGTTCTCGTCGTCGCTGTCGTACTACGACGGCATCCGCGCCGACCGGCTCCCCGCCGCGCTGGTGCAGGGCCAGCGCGACTTCTTCGGCGCGCACACCTACCGTCGCATCGACAAGCCGGGCACCTTCCACACGCTGTGGTCGGGCGACCGCAGCGAGATCGAGGCCGTCGACACGCACTGATCGCCGCGTCCGCTTCGGCGGCGCCGACCGGAGGCCCGGATGCCATCGCGCATCCGGGCCTCCGGGGCGTCCGGGCTCAGACCACGATGTTGTGGTTGCGCCGGAAGAGGTTCTGCGGATCCCAGACGCGCTTCAGCTCCTGCAGTCGTCGGTACGCCGTCTCCGTGAACATCCCCGGCACGGCATCCGGCCGCTCGGTCGGAGCGAAGTTGCCGTACTCGGCGACGCGACCGGCGGAGATCGCGTCGGCGTCGGCGAGGATCGCCGCCCGCAGCTCGTCGTCGAGCATCCCCGGCACGTCGAACCCGCCCGCCATCACGAACCACGTGGCGTCGCGCGCGGGGAACGGGGTGTCCTCCTGGGCGACCTCGCCGAACGCGCCGCCCAGCGAGCGCAGGAAGACGACGGCGGAGGGGTACGCGGCGCGGAACGCGACCAGCCGGTCGATGAGCTCGTCGCTCAGCTCGCGGAACAGGCCGTTGCCGCCGAGGAAGCCCGGCGGGGCGGCATCCGGATCGGGCGGTTCGGGCATCTCCATCAGGATGTCACGGTACGCCGGGGTGGTCACCTCGCCCACCACGCCGGGCAGAGCCGTCACCGGCGCCAGCACCCTCCGCAGCGCGTCGGCGTCGCCACCGGCCCAAACGGCCGACAGCCGCGCGCCGGCCGGCGCGCTGGGATCCATCGCGGGAACATCCATATAGGTCACGGTGAGTTCGCGCGGGGCGTCGTGGAGCACGTCCCGCAGCGCCCTCAGCACTCGGGCGGGGTCCGCGTCGGCGTCGAGCGTGAACTCGCCGAACGCGATGCCGAGCAGTTCGTGCGCGCGGAAGTCGAACCGTGTGACGACGCCGAAGTTCCCGCCTCCCCCGCGCAGCGCCCAGAACAGGTCGGCGTTCTCGTCGTGCGACGCCTCGACGATCTCACCCGACGCGGTGACCACCTGCGCACCGACCAGCTGGTCGGCCGCGAGTCCCCAGGCGCGCACCATCCAGCCGATGCCGCCGCCCAGCACCAGACCTCCCACACCGACGCTGCGGGTGTCGCCCGAACTGATCGCAAGCCCGTGCGGGGTGAGTGCATCGGCCACGGCGCCCCAGGTGGCGCCACCGCCGATGCGGACGCGTGTGCCGTCCACCTCGACGGTGTCGAGCGCGGTGAGGTCGATCCGCACGCCCTCGGCGGGAGCGTGCGACCACGGTCCGTGACCGCCTGCGATCACGGTGACGGGCTGCGCGCCCGCCTGTGCCTGCCGCACCAGGGCGGCGACGTCTGCAGCGGCTCGTGGCCGCGTCGTCTGCATGGCATCCATGCGCGACACCCTAGTCACGCCCACCGACATCGCGGCACCGCAGCGTGATTCACAGAGATGTCATAGCCGCCTCTTAGGTCCGTCCCCATCCCCCCGGGCACACTGGGAGCATGAGCATCGAGCATCCCGATCTGCGCCGTCCCGACGGGTCCCCTCTGCGCATCCTCGCCGTCGACGACGAGCCCATGCTCACGGACCTGCTCGCCATGGCACTGCGCATGGAGGGCTGGGAGGTGCGAACCGCGGCATCCGGCCTCGAGGCGCTGCAGGTGGCCCGCGAGTTCGAGCCTGACGCGCTCGTGCTCGACGTGATGATGCCCGACCTCGACGGCATGAGCGTGCTGCGCCGCCTGCGCGAGGCGGGGAACCTGGTGCCGGTGGTGTTCCTGACCGCGAAGGACGCCGTCGCCGACCGCATCGCGGGTCTCACCGCCGGCGGCGACGACTACGTCACGAAGCCGTTCAGCCTCGAGGAGGTCATCGCGCGCCTGCGGGCGGTGATCCGGCGAGCGGGGCACGCGCGCGCCGACGACGAACAGGCGATCCTGCGGGTGGCGGACCTGTCGCTCAACGAGGACAGCCACGAGGTGATGCGCGGCGACGACGAGATCGAGCTCACCGCCACCGAGTTCGAACTGCTGCGCTATCTGATGCGCAACGAGCGCCGCGTGCTGTCGAAGGCGCAGATCCTCGACCGGGTGTGGAGTTACGACTTCGGTGGCAAGTCGTCGGTCGTCGAGCTGTACATCTCGTACTTGCGCAAGAAGATCGACGCGGGCCGCACCCCGCTGCTGCACACGGTGCGCGGCGTCGGGTACATGATCAAGGCCCCCCAGTAGGCCCATCATGCTCGCGCGTCCGTTGAGCCTCCAGGCGCGGCTCATGGCCGCCGTCATCGGGTTCGTCTCCCTGATCCTGGTGATCGTCGCCGTCATCACCAGCGCCACGCTCGGCAGAACGCTCGAGGAGCGACTCCAGGAGCAGGTGAACGGTGCGGCCGTGCAGACCACCCGGCTGGTGAGCTATCAGGCGCGCGACTCCGCGATCGTGGGGCAGGACTTCACCGCCGCCGACGTGGTGGACGACCAGCGGGTGCAGGGCAGCAGCCTGCTGCTGGCCGTGCAGCCGCCGAACATGCCGGCATCCGGCGTCGTGGTCTCCCCGCAGGACCGCACCGAACTCAGCGGCAGCGACCTGCTCGAGCTCAGCATGGCCCTGCGCGACAGCGCGGACGCGACGATCACGCTCAGCGAGTTCGGCTCGTTCCGGGTCACGGTGCGGCGCGCCGACGACGGCACCACGGTGATCACCGGTCTGTCGCGGGCGGATGTGCAGCACACCATGACGTCGCTGTTCACCGTCATCGCACTGGCCACTCTGGGCGGACTGATCCTGCTGGCGCTGACGACCGCGCTCACGATCAGCGTCGGACTGCGACCGCTTCGGGCCGTGGCGGCGACCGCGACACGGGTCGCCGGGCAGCCGCTGGACCGCGGCGAGGTGAGCATCACCGAACGCGTGCCTGACCACGAGGCCGATCCGCGCACCGAGGTCGGGCGGGTGGGCGCCGCGCTGAACACGCTGCTCGATCACGTCGACACGTCGCTGGCTGCGCGGCAGCAGAACGAGGAGCGGATGCGCCGGTTCGTCGCGGACGCCAGTCACGAGCTGCGCACCCCGCTGGCGTCCATCCGGGGGTATTCCGAGCTGTCGTTGCGCGCCCTGGGTCAGGGCCAGGGGCCGGAGACCGTCGCGAACACCACGGCGGCGCTGGAGCGCATCCAGGCCCAGTCGCTGCGGATGACCCGACTGGTGGAGGACCTGCTGCTGCTCGCGCGTCTGGACGAGGGGCGTGAGCTGGTGCACGGCACCGTCGACCTCAGCCAACTGGCGGTCGAGGCGCTCGCCGACGTGCAGCCCATCGCCCCCGGGCATGTCTGGGAGCTCGAGGCGCCGGAGGAGCCGGTGGTGGTGGTCGGCGACACCGGCCGCCTGCACCAGGTGCTCGCGAACCTGCTGGCGAACGCCAGGACGCACACCCCGCCCGGCACCAGGATCACGCTCGGTGTCGCGGCCGTGGACGGCGGTGCGGTGCTGCGCGTGCACGACGACGGGCCCGGCATCGATCCGCAGGTGCGCGACGAACTGTTCGCCCGCTTCGCACGCGGCGACGTCTCCCGGGCTCGGCAGACCGGCGGCACCGGCCTCGGCCTCGCCATCGCGAAGGCCATCGTGGAGGGCCACGGCGGGCGCATCTCGGTGGAGAGCGCGCCGGGCGACACGACGTTCACCGTGTGGCTGCCCGCGGGACCGGCATCCGACCCCGCATCGACGAAGCCGAAGCCGGAGTCCGGTCAGTAGCCTGCGAACGCGTCGGTGGTGAGGCTGCGCGCCTTCTGGAGTGCGGGCGCGAGATCCGCGATGAGCCGGGGCGGGCCGGAGATGAAGGCGTGCCGCGCGGCCAGGTCGGGCACCACCCGCTCCAGGACGGCGGCGTCCAGGCGCGCGCCCTGCGCCCATGTCCAGTGCCCGGGCAGGTCCTTCGGCTCGTCCCTGGTGAACACCACCGTGCGGGCGCCGGTCTTCTCGAGCTCGTCGCGGAAGGCGAGCTCGGCCGCCTCTGATGCGACGTAGACCAGCACCACATCACGCTGCACACCGGTCGCCCGAAGCTGGCGGAGCTGCGACACGAACGGGGTGACGCCGATCCCGGCGGCGACCATCAGGATCGGCGCGTCGCCGCGGGGCAGCACGAAGTCGCCCCACGTTCCGGTGACCGCGAGCACCGCGCCGGGCTGCGCCGACGCGAGCGCCCGCTTGTAGCTGGAGGGGTGCTTGCGGTCGCCCTCCTTGTACGCGATGCGGAGGGTGGGAAGATCGGCGGGGGCGGAGACGATGCTGAACTCACGGCGGGTGCCGCGGACGTCGGGATGCCGGTGCGGCACGTCCAGTTCCAGGTACTGACCGGCCACGAAGCGCAGCCGGCTGCGAGTGCGGAACGTGAGTTCCTGAGCGGTGGGAGTGACGAACCGGCGCTGCTCGAGGACGAGACGCACCGACCCCCGCAGGGCGAACGAGAACGCGAGGAGGTTGCCGATCAGCAGCGCCCGCTCCTGGCCGAGGGTGAACAGCCCGGCGACCGGAATGGGCCAGCCGGCGAGGACGCCGACCAGGGCGGCCACGCTGAACTGCTGCCAGCGCCGCGGCGGCATCGTCAGCGGCTCGGACAGCATGAACGCGCCGAGGAACAGGAACGGCGACTGCGTGAGCGCGAAGCCCAGCGCGTCGGCGGCGGCGAACGGCAGTCCGGCTCCCTGCGCCTGGACGGCCTGACGCACCAGGGCGACGCCGACGGCGATGACCAGGAACACCAGCACGATGCGCACCTTCTCGGTGCGCCACAGCACGGCCAGACCGAGCACGGCCACCGGCAGGGCCATCGCCGGTGTGCCCACCCACCACGACGAGAACGTGCCGAGGGCGTCGGCGCCGAGGCCCCCGGCGATGGTGACGACGGCGGCTCCGAACGCGGCCGGGTTGAGCACGTGCCGGCCGCGCCAGGCGATCAGGTACTTCGACACGGCCGCGAGCAGGCCCGCCACCGCGAGCCCGAGGATGCCGTCGGGGCGGACGGACGGCTGCAGCACGAACAGCAGGATGAGCGCGGTGACCAGCGACGACTCGATGCGCCACGGCAGATGCAGCATGCGCTGTGCGGTGGCATCCGCGGCCGAGATCACCGCCGCGAGCACAGCGAAGGACACCACGATCTCGAGGGCCGTCGGCGCGACGAGCCCGGCGAACGACAGCAGCACGGCGATCACGGCGAGCGCGATGAGGTCGATCAGCACGAGCCGGTACATCGAGATGGCGCCCAGAACGGCCAGCACTCGCTGCCGCAGCGCCGTGAGGAACGTGTTCACCCCTCTACTCTCCCCTACTTCCCCGCCGCCCGGCGCGTCCCGGAGATGCATTCACGTGAACAGCTCCCCCTCCCACCCGCGTGACCGCTGCACGCGCCCGTCGGTGGTCATCCGCACCCAGTGCACCCCCCACTGCGCCGCCAGGTCGGCTCCGCCGTCGAAGAACAGGGCGGTGGCGACGGCATCCGCCTGCATCGCCTCCTCGGCGACCGCCCAGGTCGCAGCCCATCGCCGCACCGGGAGGCCGGTGCGCGCGTCGAGCACGTGGTGCAGGCCGTCGCCCCACGCCCGGCGGTTGACCGCAGACGCGCAGAGCGCGGCGTCGGCGACCTCGACGACGCCGATGGCGCGCCGCGGATCGTACGGATGCTCCAGGGCGACCCGTTGGGCGCCGCCGCGCACGCGCAGATCGCCGCTGCCGTCGACGACGACCAGACCGCCGAGGCCGGCGAGCAGGCCCGTCACGACGTCGACCAGCCGGCCCTTGCCGAGAGCGCCGACGTCGATCACCGCGGTGCCGTCGAGCGTGAGCTCGGATGCCGTCCAGCGCAGCATCCGCGTCCAGTCCGGCGGTGCGGGTCGCGGTTCGCCGGGGCGGAGCGTGAGCGCGGAGTCGTAGCCGAGCGCCTCCAGGGCGCCGCCCACCAGCGGGTTCACCGCGCCGTCGGTGGCCGCCGAGAGCGCACGGTAGGCGTCGAGCATCGCGGTGGTGTCGGCGGGGGCGGGAACGCCGCCCCCGGCACGGCCGAGCCGCGACACCAGGGAGTCGTCACGGAACCTCGACCAGTCCTCGTCGAACCGGCGGATCGTGTCGGTGATCGTCGCCCGCAGCGCGGCCGACGGCTCCGCCGCGGTGTCGATGTGCCACGGCGTGCCGATCGCCTCGAAACTCCAGCGGTGCATCAGCCGCTCCGGCCGCTGCGGCTCGCCCCGCTCACTCGGCGGCCTGCTCCTTGATCTTCTCGAGCGCCTGGTTGAACCCGCCGCTGGTGAGCGACGAGCCGGCCACCCGGTGCACGTCGAGTTCGTCGATGTTCTTGCCGACGACCTCGTCCGCGATGCCGTCGATGAACTGCCCCTGGAAGTTCTCGGTCTCGGGCGCCTGCGGGTCGCCGGTCACCTCGACATCGGTGACGACCGAGTCCTCCAGTGTGACCGTGACCGAGATCTTCTCGATGGTCTCCGGCGTCTGGTAGGACCCGTCCGCGGTGTAGGTGCCGTCCTTGTACGATCCGCCGCCCGACGAACCATTGCCGGTGTCAGCGGGCGGTTCGGCGTCGGCTGCCCCGGAGCAGCCGACGAGGAGGAGCGCCCCGGCGATGCCGGCGAGCGCGGTGCCAGTGCGGGCGACGCGTTGCGGGTTCATGCGTCCAGCTTCGGCCACGCGGCTATGAACCGGCCGGGATCAGGCGTCCCCACCGAACATGCTGGTGACCGAGCCGTCCTCGAACACCTGACGGATCGCGGTCGCCAGCAGCGGCGCGATCGGCAGGATCGTGAGCGTCTCCCAGCGTCGCGACTCGGTGAGCGGGATGGTGTCGGTGACGACCACCTCGTCGATGGCCTCGTCCTGCAGCCGCTCGGATGCCGGGTCGCTGAAGATCGCGTGGGTCGCGGCGACGATGACGCGACGCGCGCCGTTCGCCTTGAGCGCCTGCGCGGCCTTCACGATCGTGCCGCCGGTGTCGATCATGTCGTCGACGAGCAGGCAGGTGCGGCCCTCGACCGTCCCGACGATCTCGTGCACCGACACCTGGTTGGCGACCTTCGGGTCGCGGCGCTTGTGGATGATCGCCAGAGGAGCGCCGAGGCTGTCCGACCAGGTGTCGGCCACGCGCACCCGCCCCATGTCGGGCGAGACGATCGTGAGGGTCTCGCGGTCCTCGGCGGACAGCGACTTCTCGAAGTGGTCGAGCAGCACGGGCTTGGCGAACAGGTGGTCGACCGGGCCGTCGAAGAAGCCCTGGATCTGCGCGGCGTGCAGGTCGACGCTCATCACGCGGTCGGCACCCGCGGTCTTCAAAAGGTCGGCGACGAGGCGGGCGCTGATCGGCTCGCGACCGCGGCCCTTCTTGTCCTGGCGGGAGTAGGGGTAGTAGGGGGCGACCACGGTGATCCGCTTGGCGGATGCCCGCTTGGCGGCATCCAGCATGATCAGCGTCTCCATGAGCCACTGGTTCACCGGCTCGCCGAACGACTGGATGATGAACAGGTCGCAACCGCGGATCGACACCTCGAAGCGGGCGTAGATCTCACCGGACGCGAAGGTGCGGTGCTCGACGGGGGCGATCTCGGTGCCGAGCGCGGCCGCCACGGCGGCGGTGAGCTCGGGGTGCGAGCGTCCCCCGGCGACGACGAGCCGCTTCTTGGTCTTCGCGATCAGCCCCGGCGCGATGCCGTTGTCCCGATCCAGTTCGGTGGTCTTCTTCTTGCGCCCCATCGGACCCGCCTATTCCGCCGATCGTGCCCGGGCTGCCGCGTCGGCCGCGCCCGTGCCTGCTCTGTTCTTCTCGACCCACCCCTCGATGTTCCGCTGGGGAGCCACGCTCATGGCCAGGGCTCCGGCGGGCACGTCCTTGCGGACCACCGCGCCGGCACCGGTCTTCGCACCAGCACCCAGCCTAACGGGCGCGACGAGCACCGTGTGCGAGCCGGTGTGCACCTCGTCGCCGATCTCGGTGCGGTGCTTGTTGACGTCGTCATAGTTCGCGGTGATGGTGCCGGCGCCCAGGTTCACTCCGCGGCCGATCGTGGCGTCGCCCACGTACGACAGGTGCGGCACCTTGCTGCCCTCGCCGATCTGGGCGTTCTTGGTCTCCACGTACGCACCGATCTTGCCGCCGGCGCCCAGCACGGTGCCGGGGCGCAGGAACGAGAACGGCCCGACGGTCGCGCCGGCGCCGATGACGGCGAGCTGGGCGTCGGTGCGCCGCACCACGGCATCCTCACCGATCTCGCAGTCCACCAGCGAGGTGTCGGGGCCCACTGTGGCGCCGGAGGCGATCACCGTGGCGCGCAGGATGTGCGTGTTCGGCAGGATCGTGACGTCGGGGGCGAGCACGGCGTCGTCGTCGATCCAGGTCGTGGCGGGGTCGACGACCGTGACGCCCTCGCGCTGCCAACGTCGCACGATGCGCTGGTTGAGCACGCGACCCGCCTCGGCGAGCTGGGCACGGTCGTTCACGCCGAACGTGGAGGCGACGTCGGGGGCGAGCTGAGCGGCGACCGGCTCGGCCGCGGCGCGCAGCAGCCCGATCACGTCGGTCAGGTAGAGCTCGCCTTGGGCGTTGTTCTGGTCGATGCGTCCCAGGTGGGTGCGCAGCAGCGGGGCGCGGAACACGTACACGCCGGCGTTGATCTCGGTGACCGCCGCCTCGTCGGGCGAGGCGTCCTTCTGCTCGATGATGCGCTCCACGATGCCGTCCGCGTTGCGGATGACGCGGCCGTAGCCGGTCGGGTCGTCGAGGTGGGCGCTGAGCAGGGTGGCGGCGGCGGACGCCGTGCGGTGCGCGTCGAGGAGCGCGCGCAGCGTGTCGGCCTCGAGCAGGGGCACGTCGCCGGAGAGCACCAGGACGTCGCCATCGAAGTCGGCGGGGAGCGCGTCGAGGGCGACCTGGACGGCGCGGCCGGTGCCGGGGATGTCGTCCTGGTCGACGATGACCGCCTCGGGGTACTGCTCGGCGAGCACCGACACGACCTGGTCGCGCTCGTGACGGACCACGACCTCGATGTGGGCGGCCTCGAGCGCACGGGCCGTGGTGAGCACGTGGCCGACCAGGGGGCGACCGCCGATCTCGTGCAGCACCTTCGGTCTGCGCGACTTCATGCGGGTGCCCTGGCCTGCGGCGAGGACGATGATGGCGAGATTGTTCTGCGTCATGCTCCGCCGCCAGGACTCGAACCTAGACCTCACAGCTCCAAAGGCTGTCGTGCTGCCATTACACCACGGCGGACCGCGGCCGAAGCTCCGGTCGGAGCGGCGGGGCCGCCTGACAAGTCTGCCATGACGCGCGTCAGCGCACCGCCGGCAGCGACGGCGCGAGCCGCCGGAGACGGTGGTAGGTGGGCAGCAGCGCGTCGTACAGCTCGTCGAAGACCGGCAGCAGCGACGAGTACACCGCCGCCTCTGCCGGCCGCGGACGGATGCTGCGTTCGACCGGCTGGAGCTGCGCGGCGACGTCGATGGACTCGATGAGTCCGAACGCCTGCATGCCCAGCAGGGCGGCGCCGAAGCCGGACCCCTCCTGCCCCTCGAGCAGGCCGATCGGGGCGCCGAACGCGTCGGCGAGCGTCTGCTGCCAGAGCGGATGCCGCATCACCCCGCCCGTGGCGCGGATCTCCTCGATCTCGAGCCCGGCGGCGCGCATCGACTGCAGCACCAGCGCCAGCTGCAGCGCCACACCCTCGAGGGCGGCGCGCACCATGTGCTCGCGCGTGTGTGCGCGAGTGAGCCCGATGTACGCGCCAGAAGCGATGCTGCTCCAGTGCGGAGCGCGCTCGCTGAGCAGATACGGCAGCATGAGCAGCCCGCCGGACCCGGCCGGGATCTCGGCGGCCCGATCGAGCATCTCCGCCGTCGGCAGCCCGGCCTCGGCGATCTCGTTGCGCACCCACTCCAGCGTGACACCGCCGTTGTTGATGGCGCCACCGATGACCCACCTGTCCTCGGTGATGGCGTAGCAGAACACCCCGCCGCGGGGGTCGACGGCAGGGCGGTCCACGGCCACCCGCAGGGCCCCGCTGGTGCCGATCGAGCAGGCAGCGACCCCTGGGCGCACCGCGCCGACGCCGAGATTGGCGAGCGGCCCGTCACCGGCACCGACCACCACCCGGGTGGACAGCGGCAGACCGGTGGCCGCTGCGCCCTCCTCGGTGAGCCCGTCCAGGACGGTCGTCGTCGGCACGAGCTCGGGCAGCTGCTCGGCGCGGATGCCGGCGATGGACAGCGCCTCCTCGTCCCACTCCATCCGGTGGATGTCCATCAGGCCCGAGCACGACGCCAGGGAGTGGTCGACGACGAGGGCCCCACACAGCCGCAGCAGCACCCAGTCCTTGACGCCCGCCCAGATCGCCGCCTCCTGGCGGATCCGCGGCTCCTGCTCCCGGAACCACACCAGTTTGGTGAGCGGCGACATCGGGTGGACGGGCGTGCCGGTGCGCCGGTGCAGGGCCAGTCCGCCGGCGGAGGCGCGCAGTCGTTCGGCCTGCACGGACGCGCGCGTGTCGGCCCAGGTGATCACCGGAGTGAGCGGGTTCAGTTGCGCGTCCAGCGCCATCAGGCTGTGCATCGCCGACGAGAACGCCAGCCCCGCGATCCGCGCGGTGCCGACCTCGGCGACCACTTCGCGCACGGTCTGGTAGACGGCGCCCAGGATGAGCTCCGGGTTCTGCACGGCGTGGCCGGGGTGCGGCTCCTCGAGGGGGTACCCCTGCGAGGCGGTCGAGAGCTGCTCGCCGGCGAGGGAGAAGGCGACGGCCTTGGTCGCCGTCGTGCCCATGTCGATGCCGATGACGATGTCGCGTGCGGCGTGCATGTCAGAAGATCGCGTAGATGACCAGGACCAGGGCGAAACCGACGACCGACTCGAGGGCCTGTTGGACGGTCCACGTCTTGAGCGTGGTCTTGACGTCCATGCCCATCAGGCGACCGACCAGCCAGAAGCCGGAGTCGTTCACGTGGCTGGCGAACACCGATCCGGCCGCCGCGGCCAGCGTGATGGCGGCGACGTCGATGACGCTGAAGCCGCCGTCGATCACGGCGGGTGCCAGCAGACCGGCGGTCGTGACCAGTGCGACGGTCGCCGAGCCCTGCGCGACGCGCAGCGCGACGGCGATGAGGTAGGCGGCGAAGATCACCGGGATGCCGAGGTCTCCGAGACTGGAGGAGAGCGCGTCGCCGATACCGGAGGCGCGCAGCACACCACCGAACATGCCGCCGGCGCCGGTGATGAGGATCACCGAGGCGACCGTTCCGAGGGTGCCCTCGACGAGCTTGTCCAGGGCGCTGCCGTTCTCGCCGCGGAACTTGCCGAGCACAAGCAGGGCGACCAGCGCCGTGATGAGCAGTGCGACCGGCGAGGTGCCGATCAGCATCAGCGCCTGCACCCAGGTGTCGTCCCGGTCGACGACGCCGATGCTGCCCAGCGAGTTCAGGCCGGTGTTGAGGAAGATGAGCAGCATCGGCAGCAGCAGGATGGCCACCACGGTGCCCACCTTGGGCGGGTTGACCGGCTGGTCGTCGTCCTTGGCGCCGAACAGGTCGGGGACGATCATCGGGTACCGCGAGTTGACGAACTTGCCCCACAGGTAACCCGACACGTACCAGGTCGGGAACGCGATCACGAGGCCGATGAGCATGACGATGCCGAGGTTCGCCCCGAACAGCTCTGTCGCGGCGACCGGGCCGGGGTGCGGCGGCAGGAAGACGTGCATGACCGAGAAGGCGGCGGCGCCGCTGAAGCCGTACAGCAGCAGGTTCGTGCCGCCGATGCGCCGCGCCACGGCGAAGATGATCGGCAGCATGACGATGAGACCGGCGTCGAAGAAGATCGGGAAGCCGAGGATGAGCGAGGTGATGCCGAGCGCGAACGCCGCGCGCTTCTCGCCGAAGATCGACACCATCTTCTCGGCGATCACGCGGGCACCGCCGCTGGACTCGATCATGCGGCCGATGATGGCGCCAAGTCCGATCAGCAGTGCGACGGAGCCGAGGGTGCTGCCGAAGCTCGCCACGAGCACCTCGTTGACGAGCACGCCGAGCGGGAGGCCGGTGGCGATCGCGGTGAGCAGCGACACGACGACCAGCACCAGGAAGGCGTGCAGGCGCACCTTGATGACGAGGAACAGGATGAGCGCGACGGCTGCGGCGGCGATGCCGAGCAGCGGGCCCGTCCCAAGGGTCTGAGTCCAGTCTTCCATGACGTCCTTACTTCTCCATTGAAAGGCGAGCTGGCGGCGATCCCCGCGTCCGAGGTCGAAACATCGCCAAAGATACTACGTAATGCTGGCTAAGATAGTACCTATTCGCGAACGAAGGAGCAAGCGATGGCCGCAGATCTGCACGGCGACGTTCTGGACGACCTCGGCAGCCGCATCGCGCAGGGCCTCCTGCGTCCCGGCCACGTGCTCACCCTCGCTCAGCTGGAGCAGGAGTACTCGGCATCCCGCACCGTCGTACGCGAGGCCGTGCGTGTGCTGGAGAGCATCCGCATGCTCAGTTCGCGGCGTCGCGTCGGCATCACCGTGCTCCCCCGCGACCAGTGGAACGAGCTGGACCCGCAGCTGATCCAGTGGAATCTCCGCGGACGGCACCGTCAGCAGCAGCTGGAGTCCTTGATGGAGCTGCGCGTCGCCGTCGAGCCCATGGCGGCGCGTCTGGCCGCGCGACGCGCGACCCCGCAGCAGCGCACCGAGCTGCAGCGGCTGGCGGAGGAGCTGGGCGATCTCGGCCGCCGGGGACGCGCGCTCGATGACGCCTATCTGCAGGCTGACATCGACTATCACACGCTGCTGCTGACCGCGTCGGGCAACCCGCTGCTGGCGGCCCTCCAGGTGCCGGTCCGGGAGGTGCTCCTGGGACGGACCCGCCTCGGCCTGCATCCGCCCATTCCCGCCGCGGGCACCTTGGAGGACCACCTCAGGGTGGCCGTCGACATCGGCGCCGGGGACGCGGATGCCGCCGAGCGGCACTCCCGCTCGCACCTGCTCGGCGTGCTCGGCGAACTGCGGCCCGGCGACGAGGGCTCGCCGACGGTGGGATGATGGTCGGATGAGCGCGACCGATGCCCCCGGCGACGAGGTCGACCGCATCGTCGCCGCGTGGGGCCGCCAGCGCCCCGATCTGGACTTCTCGCCGCTGGAAGTGCTGTCGCGCGTCGACCGACTCTCCCGCCACCTGGACCGCGCGAGACGCGACGTGTTCCGCCGCAGCGACATCGAGCCCTGGGAGTGGGACGTGCTGTCCGCTCTGCGCCGCGCCGGCGCCCCGTTCCAGCTCTCGCCCAAACAGCTGCTGCAGCAGACGCTGGTCTCCAGCGGGACGATGACGAATCGGATCGACCGGCTCGTCGGGCGCCGGTTCGTGCGCCGGGAGGCGGATCCCGGCGACGGGCGCAGCGTACTGGTCACGCTCACCGACGACGGCCGGGTGCGGGTGGATGCCGCCATCACCCGTCTCGTCGACGCCGAGGCCGAGCTGCTGCGCGCGCTCCCTCGTGCCGACCGCGAGCGGCTCGCCGGACTGCTGCGCAAGCTGAGCCTGAGCTTCGACGCGTGACGGACGGCGCACGCTGATGGGCATGGCTTCACCGCTGCCGGTGCGCGACGGGGTCGGCGCGACGCGCCTGCACGTTCCGATGGAGGGGCCGTGGCCGACCGTCGGCGCGTACATGGCCGAGCGGTTCTTCCACCTCGACCCTGAGCGACTGCTGCGCCGGTTCGACCGCGGCGAGATCGTCGCCCGGGACGGGTCGGCGCTCACCCGCGAGACGCCGCTCGGTGCGCACGAGTTCGTCTGGTACTACCGGGAGCCTCCGGTGGAGCGCGACATCCCCTTCGAGATCGAGGTGCTGCACCAGGATCGCGACCTGGTCGTGGCGGACAAGCCGCACTTCCTTCCCACCACGCCGGGCGGCAAGTATCTGCAGAACTCGGCACTGGTGCGGCTGCGCCGGCTGCTCGGCATCCCGGAGCTGACCCCGATCCACCGGCTCGACCGGGCGACGGCCGGGCTGCTGATGTTCTCCACCCGGCCGGAGACGCGCGGCGCGTACCAGTTGCTGTTCGAGAACCGCCGGGTGGAGAAGGTGTACGAGGCGGTGTCGGCGCTGCCCGTGGGCTGGGACCCGGGGTCCCCGGCACTGGCGGGCCGTCGGTTCCCGATCGTGTACCGCAACCACATCGAGAAGCTCCGCGCGCAGGTGTGCGTGCGGGTCGACGACGAGCGCGAGCCGAACTCCGAGACGCTCATCGAGCTGCTCGGCTGGGACGACCGCGTGCTGCACACGCAACTGCGTCCGCACTCCGGCAAGATGCACCAGCTGCGCGTGCACCTCGCCGCCCTCGGTGCCGGCATCCTGAACGACGGCTTCTACCCCGAGCTGCTGCCGGAGGCGCCGGACGACTTCGGCCGGCCCCTGCAGCTGCTCGCGCGCGAGCTGCGTTTCGAGGACCCGCTGACCGGCGAGGAGCGCGACTTCCGCTCCCGCCGCACGCTGCAGGAGGCTCCGCGCGCGCGGTCCTGATCAGCGCCGCATGACCACCCGGGCCAGCTTCGTACCGAGCAGCTGCACGAGGTGCACGAACACGACGATGAGGATGATCGCGGCCCACATGACGATCGGTTCGAACCGCCGGAACCCGTAGATCTGGGCGAAGGCGCCGAGGCCACCGCCGCCCACCATGCCGGCCATCGCGGTCATGTCGATCAGCGCGACGATGATGAACGTATAGCCCAGAATCAGCGGACCGAGGGACTCCGGGATCACGACGGTGAACAGGATCCGCCACGGTCCCGCGCCCATCGCCCTGGCGGCCTCGATCACGCCGGGCGGCACCGACACGAGGTGCTGCTCGACGATGCGGCCGATCGCGAACGCCGCCGCGACCCCGATCGCGAACGCACCGGCGGTGGTGCCGATGCCGATGCCGATCACCGCTCTGGTCACCGGCTGCAGCACCGCGATGAAGATCACGAACGGGATGGGCCGGAAGAAGTTCACCAGCAGCTCGAGGATGCCGTTGATCACCCTGTTCGCCATGACGCCGCCTGGTCGCGTGACGTACAGCCCGATCCCGATGACGGTGCCGAGGATGCCGGCGAGCACCAGTGCGTACGTCGTCATGTACAGCGTCTCGACGGCGGCCGTCCAGAACTCCGGCCACAGCTCGTTCAGGCGTTCCATCAGCGCACCTCCCCGGTGGTCTCGATCTCGGTCACCGTCGCGTGCGCGCGGATGGTGTCCAGGGCCGCGTCGATCGCGGCATCCGCGCCGCGGATGGCGAGCGTGAGGTGCCCGAACGCGCGACCGCGGATGTCGTTGATGCCGCCGTACACCAACTCGAACTCCAGACCGGCCTGCGCCAGGTCGAGGAACACCTGCGCCTGCGAGGCGTCGCCGTCCGAGAACGAGAAGGTCACCAGGCGTCCTTCGTGCCGTTCGCGCAGGGCCGCGCTCTCGGCGGGCGACGGGATGCCTTTGATCACGGTGCCGACGAAGCGCTGCGACGCCGGGTTCTGCGGGTTGGAGAACACGTCGAACACGTCGCCCTGCTCGATCACCCGGCCGCGCTCCATCACCGCCACCTTGGTGGCGATGGTCTGGATGACGTCCATCTCGTGCGTGATGACGACGATCGTGACGCCCTGCTCCTCGTTGACGCGCTTGAGCAGTTCCAGCACCTCGTGCGTGGTCTGCGGGTCGAGCGCGCTGGTGGCCTCGTCGGCGAGCAGGATCGCGGGGCGGGTGGCCAGGGCACGCGCGATGCCCACGCGCTGCTTCTGCCCGCCGGAGAGCTGCTCGGGGTACGCCTTGGCCTTGTCGGCGAGGCCGACGAAGCGCAGCAGCTCGGCCACGCGCTCGTCGATGTCGGCCTTCGACCAGCCGGCGAGCTTGAGCGGGTAGGCGACGTTCGCCTTGACCGTCTTCGCCGAGAACAGGTTGAACTGCTGGAAGATCATGCCGATGCCGCCGCGCACCTGTCGCAGCCGGCGTTCGGGCAGGGTGGTGATGTCGACGCCGTCCACGACGATGCTGCCGCTGGTGGCCGGTTCGAGGGCGTTGATGAGCCGCACCAGGGTGGACTTGCCCGCCCCGGAGTAGCCGATGATGCCGAACACGTCTCCGCGCTCGATGTCGAGGGTGACCGAGTCGACGGCGGTGACCTGTTCACCTCGTCGATCGGCGGACGGGTACGTCTTCGTGACGTCGGCGAGACTCACGATCGGCATGGGGGCTCCGGATGCTGGTGGGTGACGAATCGGGCGACGCGAAAGAACGCGCCGCCCGATTCTCTCATTGCGGAGGGGTTCAGCCCTCGTGCTCTTCGGTGTCCTTCTCGACCTTCTCCAGGGAGGCCTCGAGGTCGGCCACCGGCGTCTTCAGCGCGACGGCCGTGTTGCCGGATGCCTCGAGCAGGCCCTCCTGCACCTCCGGGTCGGTCTGGAAGATCTCGACGAGCCGCAGGTAGGTCTCGTTGTCCTTGTCTTCGGCACGGGCCGCGAAGATGTTGACGTACGGCAGTGCGTTCTCGTCGGCGGGGTCGTCCTGCGCGATGGCGTCCTCGAACTTCAGCCCGGCCTGGGTTACGAAGTCGTTGTTGATGATGGCGGCTGCCGCGTCGGGGAGCGAGTTCGGGATCAGGGCGGCCTCGAGTGCCGTCACCTTCACCTTGGAGGCGCTCTCGTCGACGTCGGCGAGGTCGGAGAAGATGGTCCCGCCGCTCTTCAGCTCGATCAGCCCGGCGGACTGCAGCACGAGCAGCGCGCGGGCCTGGTTGGACGCGTCGTCGGGGACGATCACGGTCTCACCCTTCTTGATGTCCTTCACGTCCTCGTACTTCTGCGAATAGAGCCCCAGCGGGTAGATCGCAGTCGAGCCGATCGGGACGAGGTCCTCGCCCGAGGCGACGTTGTAGCCGGCGAGGTACACGATGTGCTGGAACTGGTTCAGGTCCAGCTCACCCTCGGTGAGAGCCGGGTTCGGCTGCTCGTAGGAGGCGAAGTCGACCAGCTCGACGATGATGCCCTCCTCCTTCGCCGCCTCGACGAATGCCGGCCACTGCGGGTCGCTCTTGCCGACGACGCCGATGCGGACGGTCTTGTCCTCGCCGCCCGCGTCACCCGCCCCATCGGATGCCGGTGAGGAGGCGCAGGCGCTCAGAGCGACGAACAGCGGCACCGCGGCGAGCGCGGCCAGGACGGAAGTGGTGCGACGGGACATGCGGGTTTCCTCTCTTGGGGGATCTTCCACGCTAGGCGGGCGCACCCGGCCCGTCGGAATCGCGCCGTCACAGAACGTCATGCACCTGGCCGGTAACGTGAACCGGGTGACTCTCGAGCAGACGATGCAATCCGTGACGGTGGAGCAGCTGCAGGCACGCGGCGGCCTGAAGTGGTCGGATCCGGAAGCGCCCATCGGCGCCTGGGTCGCCGAGATGGACTTCGGGGTGGCTCCGGCGGTCTCCGCGGCGCTGCACCGGGCGGTGGACGAGGGGGCGTTCGGCTACGCGCCGCCGCGCCTGTGGGACGAGCTGAAGGCGGCCACGGCCGACCGGTTGCGCGCGCGGCAGGGCTGGAGTCTCAGCCCGGACGACGTATTCCCGGTGCCGGACGTCATCCATGCGTTCCAGGTCGCGATCGAGCACTTCTCGTCCCCGGGATCGAAGATCATCGTGCCGACGCCGTCGTACATGCCCTTCCTGTCCGTGCCGCCGATGCTCGGGCGGGAGGTGATCGAGGTCCCGATGGTGCGCCGCGACGGCGTGTGGCGCCTCGACCTGGACGGCATCCAGCGGGCCTTCGGCGAGGGCGGCGGATGCCTGGTGCTGTGCAACCCGCACAACCCGCTCGGCCGGGTGTTCCGGCGCGACGAGCTGCTGGCACTCGGCGAGGTCGTGGCGCGCAACGGCGGGCGGGTGTTCAGCGACGAGATCTGGGCGCCGATGGTCTACCCGGGTGCCGAGATGGTGTCGTACGCGACCCTGTCGCCTGTCGCGGCGGGGCACACGCTGACCGCGACCTCCGCGTCGAAGGCGTTCAACCTCCCCGGCCTGAAGTGCGCGCAACTCGTCACCAGCAACGACGCCGACCGGGAGCTGCTCGCCGGGCGGGGCATGTGGATCGGTCATGGCACGGCCAACCTCGGCGCAGTGGCGAACGCCGCCGCCTACCGCGACGGTCAGCCGTGGCTCGACGAGGTCGTCTCGTACCTGCAGGGCAATCGCGATGAGCTGGTGCGGCTGGTCGCGGAGCATCTGCCCGATGTGACCGTCACGGTGCCCGAGGGCACGTACGTCGGCTGGCTGGACTTCTCGGCCACTGCCGTCGACGAGCCGGCCGCCTTCTTCCGCCGGCACGCCGGTGTCGGGCTCACCGACGGCATCGCCTGCGGCGCGGCCGGAGCCGAATGCGCCCGGTTCATCTTCGCGATGCCCCGGACCGTGCTGCGCGAGGCGATCGAGCGGATGGGCGCGGCGATGCGCGCCCATGCCGGCGCAGGCGCCACTCCGGCCGGCCGCTGACGTTCCGCACGAACTCGTGGCCGGCGGCGGGCGGTGACAGTCAGACGGTGCCGCGGGCGGCCCAGGCCACGGCCTGCAGGGCGAACGGCCCCTCCGGGACGCTTTCCCGGAGGGCGTCCCGGACCGCCTCGGCCTGTTCACCCGGCAGACCGACGAGATATTGCCCGACGGGTCCGATCCCGGCGGTGTACCCCGACCACAGGTCGTCGAAGTCCGCGTACTCGGCCTGGCACTCGAGGGCGGTCGACACCACGTCCCTCAGGCCGGCCGCCTCGAGCAGGTCGGCGATCTCCCCCTCCCGGGACCCGGCGAGCGCACGGTCCGTCGGCGATCCGCCCGTGGCGCGGGCGACGGCATCCCAGAACAGCGCGATGGCCGGCATCCGCGGGCGATCCCACGCGCACAGCGCGACCACGCCGCCCGACCTGGTCACCCGCCCCATCTCGCGCACGCCCCGCTGCGGGTCGGTCATGAAGCCGACGACGAGCGAGGCGAGAGCCGCGTCGAAGGCGTCGTGGTCGAAGGGCAGGGCCTCCGCCACCCCCTCCCAGACTGCGGCACCCGGGACGCGCTCGCGGCACGCGGCGACGAACGGCGGCGACGGATCGATCGCCGTCACGTTCTCCGCGCCCGCGCGCAGGGCGAGCTCGCGGGTGAGCCCGCCGGGCCCGCACCCGACGTCGAGCAGGCGCCCGCCCTGGACGTCCGCGAAGTCGGCGAACACTCTCGCCAGCGACGGCACATAGCGGCCCATCAGTCGGTCGTACCCGTCAGCGGCGTGGAACATCCCCGGATTCGTCACACGTGCCTCCATCCCCTGCCTCAAGGATGACAGCTCGTCGGTCAGCCGAGCTGCTCGGTGAGTTCGAACCAGCGCAGCTCGAGCTCCTCCACCTCGTCCTGCTGCGCCTGGATCGCCTTCATCTTCTCGCCGAGTCCCGCATAGTCGGACTGGTCGTGGTCGGCGAGCGCGTGCTTGGCGCGGTCGATCTGGTCGTTCAGCTTCTGCATCCGCCGCTCCAGCGCGGCGAGCTCCTTCTCGGCCGTGCGGCGGGCGGCGCCCTCCAGGCCGGGACCGGCCTGCGACTCAGCGCGAGCGGCCTGATCATTGCGCTGCTCACCCGACGAGCGCACCTCCAGGGCCCGAAGGCGCAGGTACTCGTCCACGCCGCCGGGGAGGTGGCGCAGGTGGCCGCCCAGGATCGCGTACTGCTGGTCGGTGACGCGCTCCAGGAAGTAGCGGTCGTGGCTGACGACGATGAGCGTGCCAGGCCAGGAGTCGAGGAGGTCCTCGATCGCGGCCAGCATGTCGGTGTCCATGTCGTTGGTGGGCTCATCGAGGATGAGCACGTTCGGCTGGTCCAGCAGCACGAGCAGCAGCTGAAGCCGGCGCTGCTGACCGCCGGAGAGGTCTTTCACCGGCGTGGACAGCTGGGCGGAGGTGAAGCCCATCCGCTCCAGGAGCTGGCCGGGGGTGAGTTCCTGCGCTTTGGAGCCCGCGCCGAAGGTGTAGGAGGTGCGCAGACCCGCGATCACGGTCCTGACCGGCTGCTCCCACACGTCGGTGAGTTCGTCGAGGCGTTGGGTGAGGGTGCGCACCTTGACGGTCTTGCCGCGCTTGACCCGTCCGCTGGTGGGCTCGACGGTGCCGGCGATCAGCCCGAGCAGCGTGGACTTGCCCGCTCCGTTGACGCCGAGGATGCCGGTGCGCTCGCCCGGGGCGATACGCCATTCCACGTCGCGCAGCACGTCCCGGTCGCCGAAGCGCACCCCGGCATCCAGCAGGTCGACGACGTCCTTGCCGAGGCGGGAGACGGCCAGCGACTGCAGCGAGACGGAGTCGCGGATCTCGGGCACGTCCTCGATCAGCTGGTTGGCCGCGTCGATGCGGAACTTCGGCTTGCTGGTGCGGGCGGGGGCGCCGCGGCGCAGCCACGCCAGTTCCTTGCGGGCCAGGTTCTGCCGTTTCGCCTCGGTCGCCGCCGCCATCCGGTCGCGTTCCACGCGTTGCAGGATGTAGGCCGCATAGCCGCCTTCGAAGGGCTCCACGATCCGGTCGTGCACCTCCCACGTCTCGGTGCACACCTCGTCGAGGAACCACCGGTCGTGCGTGACGACGAGGAAGGCGCCGGCGTTCGCGGGCCAGCGCCGCTTCAGGTGCGCGGCGAGCCAGGTGATCGCCTCGACGTCGAGGTGGTTGGTCGGCTCGTCCAGGGCGATGATGTCCCAGTCCTTGGCCAGCAGCGCGGCGAGCGCGACGCGGCGGCGCTGCCCGCCGCTGAGGTCCACGACCGGCGCGTGCCAGTCCAGGTCGCCCAGCAGCCCCTCGATCACGTCGCGCACCCGTGCGTCGCCCGCCCACTCGTGCTCGGGCGTGTCGCCCACCACGGCCTGTGCGATGGTGTGCGTGTCGTCGAGCGTGTCCGCCTGGTCGAGCACGCCGATGCGCGTGCCCGCCCGCATCGTCACGCGACCGGCATCCGGCGCCATCCGCCCGGCGAGCATGGCGAGCAGGCTGGACTTGCCGTCGCCGTTGCGGCCGACGATGCCGATCCGGTCGCCCTCCTCGACGCCGAGGGTGATGGAGTCGAAGACGACCTTGGTGGGGTATTCCAGGTGGAGGCCCTCGGCCCCGAGAAGATGTGCCATGTCGGTTCCCAGGCTACGGCAGACACGGACGAGCCGCCCCGCCCGGGTGTGGGCGGGACGGCTCGTCGCGGCCGTGTGACTACTGGTAGGACTTCACGATCTCCAGCAGGCTCGGCACGTTCTGGTACGCCTCGGCGGCGTTCTCCTTCGTGACGATCACCGGGTCGAGCAGGTACGCCGGGACGACCTTGACGCCGTTGTCGTACTGCTCGGTGTCGTTGACGTCGACCTCCTCACCCTTCTGCAGCTGGCCGACCATCTTGATCGACTGCTCGACGAGCAGCTGGGTGTCCTTGTTGATCGTGGAGTACTGCACGCCCTCCATGATCGACTTCACCGACTCGACCTCGGAGTCCTGACCCGTGACGACCGGCACCTTCTTGCCCGCCTGCTGCACCGAGGTGATGATGGCGCGGGCGAGGGTGTCGTTCGGCGAGAGGACGCCGTCGAGCTCGGCGGAGCCGTAGCTCGAGGTGAGGATCGAGTCCATGCGGCGCTGCGCGTTCTCGGCCTTCCAGCCCTCGGTCGCGGTCTGCGCGATCTCGGTCTGCCCGGAGACGACCTTGAGCATGCCGTCGTCGATCTTCGGCTGCAGCACGTCCATCGCGCCGTTGAAGAACACGGCGGAGTTCGCGTCGTCGGGCGAGCCGGAGAACAGCTCGATGTTGTACGGGGCCTCGTGGCCCGCACGCTCGGCGAGACCGTCCAGCAGCGCCTGACCCTGCAGCTGACCGACCTTGAAGTTGTCGAAGGCGACGTAGTAGTCGACGGCCTCGGTGTTCTCGATCAGACGGTCGTACGCGATCACGTAGGCGCCGGCGTCCTTCGCGGCCTGCACCTGCGTGGACAGCTGCTTGCCGTCCTTCGCGCCGATGATGATGACCTTGGCGCCACCGGTGACCATGGCCTGGATCTGGTTCTGCTGCTCGGCGACGGTGTTCGACGCGGGCGCGTACTGCACGTCCGCCTTGAAGCCGGCATCCGCCAGGCCCTCCTCGAAGAGCTTGCCGGCGAGCACCCAGTTCTCGCTGGTCTTGTCGGGAAGAGCGACGCCGATGGTGGCGCCCTCCTCGAAACCGGTGGTCTCCTCCCCCGCTCCCGGCTCAGTGCCGCCGCCGCCGCGCTCGGACGAGCAGCCGGTGAGGGCGAAGGATGCCGCTGCGACAAGCGCTGTCGCCGTGACGATGATCTTCTTCATGTGATCTCTTTCTCTGGTGACGGACGGACCCTCTGCGCGCCCCAGGGCGCGAGCATCCGCTACTTTCCGCGCGCCTTCTCGACGGCGGGGGTTTCGAACGGCTGGTTGGCCTTGAGCTTCTCGTCGGGCGAGAACAGACCGTCCTCCGGACCGTGCCGGCGCCCACTGCGACGGGTGAGGAAGCCGATGACGGACGGGCGGCCCTGCTGCTTGTTCCAGACATCGACACCGACGGCGAACAGCAGCACCAGGCCCTTGATCATCGACACCACGTCGGCGCCGGCGCCCAGCAGCGCCAGGCCGTTGTTCAGGAACGCCATCACCAGACCACCGATGATCGACCCGATCACGGTTCCGATGCCGCCCGAGACGGCGGCGCCGCCGATGAACACCGAGGCGATGGCATCCAGCTCCCAGCCGTTGCCGTCCTGCGGGCCGGAGGCGGTCGCCCTGGCCACGTAGATCATGCCTGCCAGCGATGCCAGCACCGACATGTTCATCATGACGAAGAAGTCGACCCAGCGATCCTTGACGCCCGACAGCCGGGCAGCCTGCCGGTTGCCGCCGACGGCGTAGATGTGCCGACCGAACACGGTGCTGTTGGTGATGAAGCTGTACAGGATCACCAGGACGAGCAGGATGATGCCCGAGACCGGGAAGCTCGTGCCGGGGCGCCCGGTCGCGAACAGCCAGCCCGCGATCAGGATCACGACGGACAGGATGACGACCTTGGTGGTGCTCACCCAGAGCGGCGCGCTGTCCGAGCCCATCTTCTTCTGCACGCGACGGGTGCGGATCTCCCAGAACACGATCCACGCGACGCCGAGCAGGGCGAGGATCATGGTGGGCACGTTGAAGTTCAGCGGCAGCGCCACCTCGGGCAGGTAGCCCGCGCCGATGTACTGGAACTCCCTGGGCACCGGCACCGTGGTGGACTGCCCGACCCACTGGTTGGCGCCGCGGAAGAACAGCATGCCGGCGAGGGTCACGATGAAGGCGGGCACACCGACGTACGCCACCCAGAACCCCTGCCAGGCGCCGACGAGGATGCCGACGCCGAGGCCGAGCAGGATCGCGAGCGGCCAGGGCAGGTTCCATTCAGCCATCGCCTTGGCGACGACGATGCCGGTGAACGCGGCCACCGAGCCGACCGACAGGTCGATGTGGCCCATGATGATCACCATCACCATGCCGATCGCCAGGATCAGGATGTACGAGTACTGGTTGACGACGTTGATGAGGTTGCCGGACGACAGTGTCAGGCCCTGCCCCTTGATCACGAACGTCAGGATCTGGAAGACCAGCAGGATGACGATGAGGCTGCCGAGGATGCCGAACTGGCGCAGCGTCGACTGACCGCCGCCGAACATCTTCTTGATGTCGCCGAGGTGGAAGCCGCGCTTCGCCGAGGACTGATCAGTGGTCACTTCGTTTCTGCTTTCTGGGTAGCGGAGGTCATGCTGCGCATGAGCTCCTCCGGGGTGGCCTGATCGGAGGGGATGCAGTCGGTGACCCGACCTTCGAAGATCGTGTAGATGCGGTCGGTGATGCCGAGCAGCTCCGGAAGCTCGCTGGAGATGACGATGACGCCCTTCCCTTGCGCGGCGAGGTCGTTGATGATCGAGTAGATCTCGTACTTGGCGCCGACGTCGATGCCGCGGGTGGGCTCGTCGAGGATCAGCAGGTCGGGGTCGGTGAACATCCACTTCGCCAGCACGACCTTCTGCTGGTTGCCGCCGGAGAGCTTCGCGACGCCCTCCTCGACCGTCGGAGTCTTGATCCGCAGCGCCTTGCGGTACTGCTCGGCGATGGCGAACTCCTTGCGCTCGTCGACGACGCCGCGCGTGGAGATCTTCGACAGCTTCGCGGCGACCGTGGACCGCTTGATGGTGTCGAGCAGGTTGAGTCCCAGCACCTTGCGGTCCTCGCTGACGTAGGCGAGACCGTGCTTGATCGCCGACGCCACGTCGGGGATCACGATCTCCTGTCCGTCCTTGATGATCGTCCCGGACTGGAAGATGCCGTAGGAGCGGCCGAAGATGCTCATCGCGAACTCGGTGCGCCCCGCTCCCATGAGTCCGGCGATGCCGACCACCTCACCGCGGCGGACGTTGATGCTGGACCCCTTCACGACCATGCGCTCGGACACGGTGGGGTGCTGCACCCACCAGTCCTTCACCTCGAAGAACACCTCGCCGATCTCAGGCGTGCGGTCCGGGTAGCGGCTCTCCAGAGAGCGGCCGACCATGCCGCGGATGATGCGATCCTCGTTGATCTCGCCGCGCGAGATGTCGAGCGTCTCGATGGTGCGCCCGTCGCGGATAATGGTGATCTCGTCGGCGATCTGCTCGATCTCGTTGAGCTTGTGACTGATGATGATCGAGGTGATCCCCTTCGCCTTCAGCCCGAGGATGAGGTCCAGCAGGTGCTGCGAGTCGTTCTCGTTCAGTGCGGCGGTGGGCTCGTCGAGAATGAGGAGCTTCACGTCCTTGTTGAGCGCCTTGGCGATCTCGATGAGCTGCTGCTTGCCGACGCCGAGGTGCTTGATCGCGACATCGGGGTCCTCGTTCAGCCCCACCCGGGCGAGCAGCTCGACCGCGCGCTGCTTCTGCGCCATCCAGTCGATCACGCCGCCGCGGCGGATCTCGTTGCCGAGGAAGATGTTCTCGGTGACCGACAGCTCGGGGATGAGGGCCAGCTCCTGGTGGATGATCACGATGCCGGCGGCCTCGCTGGCGGCGATGTCCTTGAAGCGCTGCTCCTCGCCGTACAGCAGGATGTCGCCGTCGTAGGTGCCGTACGGGTAGACCCCGGAGAGCACCTTCATCAGCGTCGACTTCCCCGCGCCGTTCTCGCCGCAGATCGCGTGCACCTCGCCGGTGCGCACGGTGATCGACACGTCCGCCAGGGCCTTCACCCCCGGGAACTCCTTGGTGATGTGCCGCATCTCCAGGATGGGACCAGAGACGGTCGGCAGCGCAGCAGTGGTGCTCACGGATCTCCCTCGACGGTGAACGGCTGTGACTCGATGTGAACGGTCACATCGGCAAAACCAATGGTGCATCCTTCGCAGGACGGCTGTCAAGACCTGATCGAGACCGACTGTCAGCGCGCCGCCGCGGATTCGCGCATGCGCAAGACGGGCGCCAGAGCGGGGAACGCGGGGATCGGCTCGTCGCGGATCTCGGCGAGCAGGATGCGCACGGCCCGGCGCCCCAGTTCGGAGAAGTCCTGGTGCACCGTGGTCAGCGTGGGGGCGACGTGGGCGGCGACCGGGATGTCGTCGAAACCGGCGACGCTGACATCGTGCGGAACGCGCAGTCCCGCGTCACGGAAGCCGTGCATGAGCCCGATCGCCATCAGGTCGTTCGCGGCGAACACCGCGGTGAAGTCGGGCCGGCGCGCGAGCTCCTGCCCCGCGAAATAGCCGAAGTCCGCGGTCCAGTCGCCGCGGATCGGCGGGAACGTCGGCAGGTCGGCATCCCGCAGCGCGTCGAGATAGCCGCGCATGCGCGACTCCGCCTCGATCCAGTCCTGCGGGCCGGCGAGATGCAGGATGTCGGTGTGCCCCAGGTCGATGAGATGCTCCGTCACGGCCCGGGCGCCGGCGACCTGGTCGGCGGAGAGGCTCACCCCGTCGGAGCCGGAGGCGGTCTGCAGCGTGACGAAGGGCACCGAGGATGCCATGCCACGCAGGACATGGAACACGCGCACCTGCGGCGCGAGCACGACGATTCCGTCGACGTGCTCCCTGCCCAGCTGGCGCACCGCGGCGCCGATCGCCTCCGGCGTCGTCTCGGGCAGGTTGAGAGTGGACACCGAGTACCCCTCCGCGCGGGCGGCCTCCTCGATGGCGGCGATGGACGAGGTCGGTCCGAACTCCCCCACCGTGGCGGAGAGGATGCCGAGAGTCTGGGAGCGGCTGGTCACCAGCGCCCGCGCCGCGAGGTTGGGGCGGTAATCGAGGACGGCGATGGCGTCCAGCACCTTCGCCTTGGTCTCGGGGCGGATGCTGGGATGGTCGTTCAGGACCCGGGAGACGGTCTGGTGCGACACCCCGGCCAGCCGGGCGACGTCGCGGATGCTGGGCGTGCGGGCGCGCTCGGAGGCTGCGGTCATGGCACGCCTCCTTGCATGTGCACGGTCACACGATGCCTCCATCATGGCACGCCGCCCCCGTGCACGCACCCCGTCGGGCTCAGCCGATGATGCGCGCGCCCGCCACCGGTCCGTGTACGTGCAGCGCCTCACGCCCGGTGGCGCGCAGCTCTTCCTGCACGGCGCGTGCGGCTTCCGGCCCCGCGCACAGGAACGCCAGAGTGGGGCCCGACCCCGACACGATGCCGGTCAGGGCGCCGGCGCGGACGCCGTCGGCGAGCACGGCGTCCAGCTCGGGCCGCTCGGCGACTGCGGCGGCCTCGAGGTCGTTCAGCATCACCGGAGCGAGCGCCTGCGCGTCTCCCGCGCGCAGCGCCTGCAGCACCGCCACCGGGACGTCGAGTGACAGCGGCGGGTCGTCGGCGAGCGCACCCCTCGACTCGCGCAGCTGATCCAGCCGGCGGTACACCTGCGGGGTCGACAGCCCCTGGTCACTGGTGACGAGCACCCAGTCGAAGCGACCTCGGGCCAGAGCGGGGGTGAGCCGATCGCCGCGCCCGGTGCCCACCGCGGTGCCGCCGTGCAGAGCGAACGGCACGTCCGCTCCCAGACGCGACGCGAGGGCGTGCAGGCGCGCGGGTCCGACATCCGTGCCCCACAGCGCGTCGCAGGCGACCAGCGCGGCGGCGGCGTCCGCCGACCCGCCGCCCATGCCGCCCGCCACCGGGACGCCCTTGCGCAGCTCGAGCGCGACGCCGTCGCTCACGCCGGTCTCCTCGGCGAGCAGTCGGGCGGCCCGCAGTGCGAGGTTCCGTTCGTCGGTAGGGACGGATGCCGGGTCGGCGGCCCCGCTCACCGACACCGAGAAGTCGGCGGCGGGGTGCGCGAACACGTCCTCGTACAGCGACACCGCCTGGAAGACGGTCGCCAGCGCGTGGTATCCGTCGTCGTGCCTCGCCCCCACCCCGAGGTAGACGTTGATCTTGCCCGGGGCGCGCACGTGCACGGCATCCGATCGGTGCGCGAGGCTCATCGTGTGCTCAGAGCTCCGACGACGTCGCCCAGAGGTTGACGTCGATGCCGTGCGAGAGCGCGTCGATCGCGGCCAGCTCGTCGTCGGCAAAGGCGGGGCCGTCGAGCGCGGCGATGTTCTCGTCGAGTTGCTCGGGTCGCGAAGCGCCGATCAGCGCCGAGGCGACCACGGGGTCGCGGAGCGTCCACTGCAGGGCGAGCTGGGCGAGCGACTGACCGCGGGCGGCGGCGATGTCGTTCAGGCCGCGGAGCACCCGCAGGCCCTCCTCGTTGACCGGACGCTCGGGGAGCGACCCGCGCTTCTGCGCGCGCTCGGCGGTGCCGTCGGCGAGGTACTTGTCGGTGAGCAGGCCCTGCGCGAGCGGTGTGAACGCGATGGCGCCCAGTCCCTCGGTGCGCAGTGTGTCGGTGAGCCCGTCCTCGATCCAGCGGTTCAGGATCGAGTAGGACGGCTGGTGGATGACCAGGGGCGTGCCCAGGTCGCGGGCGACCGCGACGGCCGCCGCGGTGCGCTCGGCGCTGTAGGAGGAGATGCCGACGTACAGCGCCTTGCCCTGACGGACCAGGGTGTCCAGGGCGCCGATCGTCTCCTCGACGGGCGTCACAGGGTCCACCCGGTGCGAGTAGAAGATGTCGACGTACTCGAGTCCCATTCGCATGAGGGACTGCTCGGCGCTGGCGAGGATGTACTTGCGACTGCCGAGGTCGCCGTAGGGACCAGGCCACATGTCCCAGCCCGCTTTGGACGAGATGATCAGTTCATCGCGGTAGGGCCGGAGGTCCTCAGCGAGGATGCGCCCGAAGTTCTTCTCGGCCGAGCCGTGCGGCGGGCCGTAGTTGTTCGCCAGATCGAAGTGCGTGATGCCGCTGTCGAAAGCGTGGCGGAGCAGGGCGCGCTGGTTGTCGAGGGGGATGTTGTCGCCGAAGTTCCACCACAGGCCGAGGGAGATGGGCGGCAGATACAGGCCGGACGAGCCGACCTGACGGTACTCGAACCGGCCGTAACGATCGGCGGAGGCGGCGTACGGCCGGTGGACCTCGGGGACGTCGGGGAGGAAGCGCGGTTCGGTCACCGTGCCAGGTTAGCCGGATACGCCGTCGCCACGCGCGGGCGCGGCGGGCGGGCCGTCACATGCCGATGCGGGCGACGCGGTGGTAGTCGTCGACGGTGAGGTCCTCGCCGCGCGCCGTGGGGGCGACGCCGGCTGCGATGAGGGCGTCGGATGCCGCGGCGGAGCCGCCGAAGAACCCGGACAGCGCCTGCCGAAGCATCTTGCGGCGCTGGTTGAACGCGGCGTCCACGATCTGGAAGGTGCGCCTCCGCTCGTCATCGCCGCCGCGCGGCTCGGGGTCGCGATGGAATCCCACCAGCAGGCTGTCGACGTTCGGCACCGGCCAGAACACCTGGCGCGACACCGTGCCGGTGAGCCGCCACGGGCCGTACCACGCCGCCTTCACGCTGGGCGCGCCGTAGATCTTCGACCCCGGCTTCGCGGCGAGGCGTTCCGCGACTTCGGCCTGCACCATGACCACACCGCGCTGCAGCCCGGGGAACGTCTCGAGGAAGTGCAGCAGCACGGGAACCGACACGTTGTACGGCAGGTTGGCCACCAGCACGGCGGGGGCGTTCGGCAGTGCTGTCACGCGCATCGCGTCGGCGTCGACGACGGTCAGCGCGCCGTCGGGGACGCCGTGCTCGGCGGCGGTCTGCGCCAGGCGCGCGGCGAGCCGGTGATCGATCTCCACGGCGGTGACGGTGGCACCCGCCTCCAGGATGGCGAGGGTGAGCGAGCCCAGCCCCGGCCCGATCTCAACGACGCTCTCACCGGCCCGGACGTCGGCGGCCTGCACGATCTTGCGGACGGTGTTCGCGTCGACGACGAAGTTCTGGCCGAGCTTCTTGGTCGGGGTGACGTCGAGCTCGGTCGCGAGCCGGCGGATCTCGGTGGTGCCGAGCAGGGTGACGGTCATCCGTCCATTGTCCCCCACCCACCGCGGGCGTCCGTGACCACCACTACTCTGGACGGATGCCCTCCCTCGGTGAACTGGTCGCACCCCGCCGGATGGGCAGGGGCTTCCGGTGGCTGCTGGCGTCGTCGTGGACGAGCAACATCGGTGACGGCGTGGCCCTCGCCGCAGCTCCGCTGCTCATCGCATCGATGACCCCGTCGCCCATCCTGGTCGCGGCGGGCGCCGTGCTGCAGTTCCTGCCGTGGCTGATCTTCGGGCTGCACGCGGGAGCCATCGCCGATCGATTCGACCGCCGCCGGCTGGTGATGTTCGCGAACACCGCCCGAGCCGTCGTGCTGGCCGGCCTGTGCGTGGTGCTCGTGACGGGCGTCGCCAACATCTGGATCGTCCTCGCCGTGGCATTCCTCTACGGCACGGCCGAAGTCTTCGTCGACACCGCCGGCAGCACGCTGCTGCCGATGATCGTCAAGCCGGCCGATCTCGGCACCGGCAACGCGCGGCTGCAGGCGGGCTACCTGGTCGCCAACCAGTTCGCCGGGCCGCCGTTGGGCGCGTTCCTGTTCGCCGCGGGGAGCGCCTGGCCGTTCCTCGTCGAGGTGATCTGCGTCTCGCTCGCCGTGGTGCTGATCTCCCGCATGGCACGCACGCCGGTTCCGGCGCGCCCTTCGGCAGGCCCAAGTCCCTCGACAGGCCCAAGTCCCTCGACAGGCTCAGGGACGCGGCAGCGGACACCGGTGCACACCGACATCGCGCAGGGGCTGCGCTGGCTGTGGCGCAACCCGCCGGTGCGGACCCTGGTGACGATCATCCTGGTGTTCAACATCACCTGGGCGGCACCGTGGGGCATCCTCGTGCTGTACGCGACCGAGCATCTGGGGATGGGGCCGGTCGGGTACGGGGCGCTGACGACGGCATCCGCTCTGGGCGGGCTGCTGAGCACGATGTCGTTCGGCTGGCTGGAGCGGCATGTGTCGTTCACCGTGCTCATGCGGGTGTGCCTGTCGCTCGAGGTGGTGATGCACCTCGCGTTCGCACTGACGACCACCGGGTGGGTGGCGCTGGTGATCATGTTCGGTTTCGGCGCGTACGCGTTCGTGTGGGGGACGATCTCGACCACTGTGCGGCAGCGGCTCGTGCCCCACGATCTGCAGGGCCGCGTCTCGTCGGTGAACATGGTGTGCGTGTTCGGCGGGATGGTGTTCGGGCAGGCGCTCGGCGGCGTCATCGCGCAGGTCTGGGGGCTGACGGCGCCGTGGTGGTTCGCCTTCGGCGGTGCGGCGGTCACGCTGCTGGTGGTGTGGCGATCACTGTCGCACATCGCCGCCGCCCCGGCCGAGATCGGGGAGACGCCGCGGTCGGCCGACCCGGATGCCGTTCAGTCGAACGAGCCGTAGACGGCGAGCGTGTTCGCGGCGAGCTGCGCACACAGCTCGTCGACGTCCAGTCCGAGCTCCGCCGCCATGAAGCGCACCGTGATCGGCACCAAGTAGGGCGCGTTCGGGCGGCCGCGCAGCGGCACCGGGGTGAGGAACGGGGCATCCGTCTCGACCAGGATGCGCTCCACCGGGGTCACGTGCAGCGCGTCGCGGAGGTTCTGCGCGTTTTTGAAGGTGACGTTGCCGGCGAAGGACAGGTAGTACCCGGCATCCGCGCACACGCGCGCCATGTCCTCGTCCCCGGAGAAGCAGTGGAACACGGTGCGCTCCGGTGCGCCGACACGGGCGAGCGTCTCGAGCACGTCGTCGTGCGCGTCCCGGTCGTGGATCTGCATCGCGATGCCGTGCTTCTTCGCCAGTGTGATGTGCGCCTCGAAGGACTCGTGCTGGGCGGGCCGTCCCGCCTCGTCGGTGCGGAAGTAGTCCAGTCCGGTCTCGCCGATGGCGCGCGTGCGCGGGTACGCGGCGAGCTCGTCGATGACGGCGACGGCCTCCTCAAGACGACCGTCGGCGGCGTACGCGGGTGCGTCGTTGGGGTGGATCGCCACGGCGGCGAGCACCCTGGCATCCTGCTCGGCGGCGGCGACCGCCCAGCGCGACGACTCGATATCGCCTGATGCCTGGACGACGCCCGCGATGCCCACTGCCACGGCGCGGTCGAGCTGCTCGGCGAGGTCGAGCGGCTCCTCGCCGTCGAGGATCTCCAGGTGCGCGTGGTTGTCGTACACCGGCACCGTCAGGGGATCGGGCGCCGGCGGATAGCGCAGATCCTTCCGGCCCTCGGCGGGGCGCGCCTGGACGTACGTGTTGCGGTCGGTCATGGCGTTTCGTCTCCTCGCTGCGCTCGGCGTTCGACGCTCACGATCGGTTCCGCCCCCGGTCGTTGAGCGAGCGCAGCGAGACGAAACGCGGTCATCGGATCAGACGGTCTGCTCCACGCGCGGGAACAGCGGCGCGAGTGCCTGGACGCGGGTACCGGCGGGCAGCTTGCCCCACTCGCCGGCCTGGCGGATCGGCTGCTCCTGCAGCCCGCCGAGTGCGCCCTGGACGCCGAGGGCGTCCCACAGCTTCGCGGTGGACTGCGGCATGACCGGCGACAGCAGCACGGCGAGGGCGCGCAGTCCTTCGGCACAGGTGTACAGCACGGTCCCGAGGCGGGCGCGCTGCGCCTCGTCGCGGGCGAGCGCCCACGGCTCGTTGTCGGTGATGTACCCGTTCAACGCGTCCACGATCGTCCAGATCGACGAGATCGCCTCGTCGATCCGGAAGCTCTGCACCGCGGCATCCGCTCGGGTGGCGGCGTCGGCGACGGTGCGCTGGATCGCGAGGTCCTGCTCGGTGTACTCGGCGGCCTCGGGGACGGTGCCGTCGAAGTACTTCTCGATCATCGCGATCGTGCGCGAGGCCAGGTTGCCGAAGCCGTTCGCGAGCTCCGCCTGGTAGCGGGCGGAGAGGTCCTCCCACGAGAACGAGCCGTCCTGTCCGAACGCGATCGCGGACAGGAAGTAGAACCGGTAGGCGTCCGAGCCGAACACGTCGGTGATCTCGGTCGGGGCGATGCCGGTGAGCTTCGACTTCGACATCTTCTCGCCGCCGACGAGCAGCCAGCCGTGCGCGAAGACGCCCTTCGGCACGTCGAGGCCGGCGGCCATCAGCATGGCCGGCCAGATGACGGCGTGGAAGCGGAGGATGTCCTTGCCGACGACGTGGTAGCCGGGCCAGCGGCGGTCGAAGGTCTCCTGATCCGCGCCGTAGCCGATGGCGGTGGCGTAGTTCAGCAGGGCGTCCACCCACACGTAGATCACGTGCGATTCGTCCCACGGCAGCGGGATGCCCCAGTCGAAGGTGGAGCGGGAGATGGAGAGGTCCTTCAGGCCCTGGCTCACGAACGAGACCACCTCGTTGCGAGCCGAGTCGGGACGCACGAAGTCGGGTTCGGTCTTGTACAGCTCGAGCAGGCGGTCCTGGAACTCGCTGAGCTTGAAGAAGTAGTTCTTCTCCTGCAGCAGTTCGAGCGGCTTGGAGTGGATCGCGCAGACCTTCAGGCCTTCGAACGGCCCGGTGCCGTCGACGATCTCGGACTCGGGCTTGAACTCCTCACAGCCCACGCAGTACAACGCCTCGTACTCGCCGGCGTAGATGTACCCGGCGTCGTACAGCTTCTGGAAGAACACCTGCACGTTCTTCTCGTGCCGCTCCTGAGTGGTGCGGATGAAGTCGTCGTTGGCGACGTCGAGGGTCTTCAACAGCGGGAACCAGCTCTCGCCGACGAGCTTGTCGACCCATTCCTGCGGGGTGACGTTGTTGGCGGCGGCGGCGCGCAGCATCTTCTGGCCGTGCTCGTCGGTACCCGTGAGCATCCAGGTGTCGTCACCGGCCTGACGGTGCCAGCGGGCGAGCGTGTCGACCGCCACCGTCGTGTACCCGTGACCGATGTGGGGCACGTCGGAGGGGTAGTAGATGGGCGTGGTGATGTAGAACGAGTCGCCTGCGGGCATGGGTTCGATTCTAGGGCTGATGCGGATGCCGGACGGATTCGTGACCATGGGGGCGCAGGCGCTGCGCTGCCTCGCAGATCTGCACAGTCTCGCAGCCGATCCGGTCAGCGGCTGCGATCTTCTGCAGAACTGCGAAGCACGGCCGGCGCGGAACCGGTAGACGCCGACCTCTCGCTCCGAGCGCACGGGAAGCCGCACAGTCGCGGTCACCGGCGGCGGCGAGTGCACCGGTTGCCGCCGGGTGTACGGGAAGTTCGCGCCGGGAAGCCGTGCACTCGACGGGAAGCCGTGCACTCGAGGGCCACGCGTCGGGAAGCCGCGCACTCGCACGGCAAGGCGGTCACCGGGCGGCGAGCGCCTGCTGGTACAGATCGCGGGACGACAGGCCGGTCGCCGCGGCCACCTCGGCGCAGGCGTCCTTCAGACGCATGCCAGACGCGACGAGCGCCTGCACCTGCGCGGAGGCGTCCTCCGCGGACACCGACCGGGGCGCGGCACCTTCGACGACCACGACGATCTCGCCTTTCACGCCCGCCTCGGCCCAGGCGACCAGCTCGGATGCCGTGCCCCGGCGGACCTCTTCGTAGAGCTTGGTCAGCTCCCGGCACACCGCGACCCGGCGTTCCGCACCCAGAACCGAGACCATGTCGCCGAGCGTCGCGGCCAGGCGCGACGGCGACTCGAAGAACACCATGGTGCGCGGCTCCGCCGCCAGCATCCGCAGCGCGTGCCGGCGCTCCCCGGGCTTGCGCGGCAGGAACCCCTCGAACGTGAACCGGTCTGTGGGCAGCCCGGACACGGCGAGCGCGGTGACGACGGCGCTCGGCCCGGGAATCGCCGTGACCGTCACTCCCCGTTCGACGGCCGCGGCGACCAGGCCGTAGCCGGGGTCGCTCACGGTCGGCATCCCTGCGTCGCTCAGCACGACCAGATCCCGCTCAGCGGCCAGCTCGGCCAGCTCCCCGGCCTTCTGCTTCTCGTTGTGGTCGTGCAGCGCGATCAGGCGCGGACGGTTCACGACGCCGAGCGCCTGCAGCAGCCGCTGGGTGGTCCTGGTGTCCTCGGCGGCGACGACCTCGGCGTTCTCGAGCACCTCGATCAGGCGCCGCGACGCGTCGCCCAGGTTGCCGATCGGGGTCGCCGCGAGGATGATCATCCGCCCAGCTTAGGCGGCGCGGATAGTCTGATCGGGTGACCGCCGCCCCGCTCCTGCCGCCGCTGGACGCGCGCCGGACGGGTCTCGAGCGGCTGCGCGATCGCTTGGTCGCGACCGCAGCGCGCGACCGGATGCTGTCGTGGGTGGTCCCCGCGGTGCTCACCCTGCTCGCGGCGGTGCTTCGTCTGGTGAACCTCGGCCACCCGCACGAGATCATGTTCGACGAGACGTACTACGTCAAGGACGCCTGGTCGCTGTGGACGTTCGGCTACGAGGCGAAGTGGGACGAGGGGGCGGATGCCGCGCTGGCGCGGGGCGACGCGTCCGGGCTGAGCCGGGAGGCCGCGTACGTCGTGCACCCTCCACTGGGCAAGTGGGTCATCGCCCTCGGCATGGCCCTGACCGGCCCCGGGTCGAGCGTCGGCTGGCGCCTGGGCGTCGCGGTGCTGGGGTCGCTGACCGTCCTGCTGGTCTACCTCGTGGCGCTGCGTCTGACCCGATCGCGCGCGCTCGCCGCGATCGCCGGCGGTCTGCTCGCCATCGACGGCCTCGGGATCGTGATGAGCCGGATCGGGCTGCTGGACGGCATCCTCACCTTCTTCATCCTGCTCGGCTTCCTGTTCGTGCTGCACGATCGCGAGCGGACGCTGCCGCTCCTCGACGCCGCGACCGGCGAGCGGATGACCGGACCGGTGCTGTGGGCGCGCCCGTGGCTGGTGGCGGCCGGTGTGGCGCTCGGAGCGGCATCCGCGGTCAAGTGGTCGGGGCTGTACGCGCTGGCGGTCGTCGGGCTGTACACGGTGGTCACCGACGCGCTCGCCCGCCGCCGCGCCGGCGTCGTGCTGTGGCCGACGGATGCCGCCTTGCGGCAGGGTCCCGCTTCGTTCCTGCTGCTGGTGGGGCCCGCGCTGCTGACCTATCTGGTGAGCTGGACGGGCTGGTTGGTCACGTCAGGCGGGTACGACCGCGCCAGTGACCCGAACCCGCTGATCGCGTTGTGGAAGTACCACGAGTCGATCCTCGCCTTCCACGTCGGACTGGTCAGCGGGCACCGCTACGAGAGCCCCGCGTGGCAGTGGCCGCTGCTGCTGCGTCCGACCGCGATCTGGGTGAGCGACGATCCGGCGCCGTGCGGCACCGACCACTGCATTGCCGTGATCTCGTCGGTTCCCAACCCGCTGATCTGGTACGGCGGCGTGGCCGCGACGCTGTTCCTGCTCTTCCGTGTCCTGCGCGCCCTCCTCGACGGGACGCCGGTGCCGAGCATGGTGTCGTTCCCGCTCGTCGGGCTGCTGGCGACGTACGTGCCGTGGCTGTTCGTCCCGCACCGCACGATCTTCCAGTTCTACACGGTCGTGATGGTGCCGTTCCTGCTGCTGGCGCTGGTGGTGGCGCTGCGGTCACTGGCCGGCGCGCCGGACGCGCCGCTGCACCGCCGCCAGGCCGGGCAGCGCACCATCGCGGTGTGCCTGGTCGTGGTGGTCCTGGTCTCGGCGTTCTACTACCCGGTGTGGACCGGGATGAGCGTCCCCTACTCGTTCTGGCTCATCCACAACTGGATGCCGGGCTGGATCTGACGCGGTTCTTCGATCGGGCGCTGGTCAGTGCTCGCCGACCGGGGCGTGCGCCTCGTCGAAGGTGGGCCGCTTGCCCAGCATCCGGCCGATGCCGAGCACGATACCGACGATCAGCAGGCCCTCGACGAAGCCGACCACGGCCGAGATCGCCGTGTCGACGACCCACACCACGAACCCGCCGGCGCCCTCGATGGCGTGCTCGACACCGTGCAGGAAGTCGGCGAGGAAGTGCACACCCACCTCCCCCAGGTTCACGATCACCAGGTGACCGCCCACCCACAGCATGGCGACGGTGCCGATCACGCTGATCACCCGGAACACGGCCGGCATGGCACGCACGATGCCCTCGCCGGTCCCGCGAACCTGCGCCGAGGAGCTGGTCGCCATGCGCAGACCGATGTCGTCGATCTTCACCAGCAGGGCGACCGCCCCGTACACCAGCACGGTCATCAGCACGGCGATGACGGACAGGACCGCGAGCGTCTGCCACAGCCCCGCCTTGGGGTCGAGGCTGGCGAGGGAGATGAGCATGATCTCCGTGGAGAGGATCAGGTCGGTGCGGATCGCACCCCACACCAGGCGCTTCTCGTCCCTCGCGCCCTCCTCTGCGTGGCCGTGCCCGAAACCGAACCACTCCAGCACCTTCTCCGCGCCCTCGAAGCACAGGTAGGACCCGCCCAGGATCAGCAGGTACGGAAGCACCCAGGGGGCGAAGGCTGTGAGCAGCATGGCGACCGGGATGATCACCAGGAACTTGTTCCCGATCGACCCGAGCGCGATCTTCCCCACCACCGGCAGTTCACGGGCCGGAGTGATCCCCTGCACGTACTGCGGCGTGACGGCCGCGTCGTCGATGACGACGCCTGCGGCTTTCGACGACGCCTTGATGGCGGCGGTGAGGATGTCGTCGACGACGGCGAGCAGACCGACGGACATGGGGCCTCCTGGGTTCCGAGAGTGCGGAACAACAACGCTACTAGGCGCGGGCGACCGTCCCCGCCCGCCGAGCCCGGCTACTGCGTGAGCATCCCGGGTCGCGACCGGCCGCCCGTGAGCCGGGCCCCGACGACGAGGGCGGCGGTCAGCCCCGCGGTGAGCAGCAGCTGGGTCCGCGCGGCCGGGTCGAACATGGCCAGCACGATGATCACGGCCAGCAGGGCCAGGCACAGCCACGACAGCCAGGGGAAGCCCCACATGCGCATCGGCATCGGATCGCCGGCACGGTCCGCCCGGCTGCGCAGGATGATCTGCGACACGGCCGTCGCCGTCCAGATGACCAGCAGCGTGGAACCCACCACGTTCAACAGGGCAGGGAGCACGACATCGGGGAACGCCCAGTTCAGCCCCACCGTGACGAAACCGAACGCCACCGAGGCCAGCACCGCCACGTACGGCACGCCCTTCTCGCTGGTGCGGGTGACGCCCAGCGGCGCCAGCCCGCGCTCACCGAGCGAGAAGAACATCCGGGAGGCGCCGTAGATGTTCGCGTTCATCGCCGACAGCAGCGCGATGACGACGATCAGCGACATGACCAGGTCCACCCCTGGTACCCGCAGCGTCGCCAGCACCGCCGAGAACGGACCGTCCAGCACCTCCGGCGAGTTCCAGGGCAGCACCGCCACGATGACGAAGATCGAGCCGAGGTAGAACACCAGGATCCGCACCACGACCTCGCGCACGATGCGGCGGATGTTGCGGGACGGGTCGTCGGACTCGGCGGCGGCGATCGCGACGACCTCGGTGCCGCCGAACGCGAACACCACCATGAGCAGGGCCCCGGCGACACCCACGAGGCCGTTCGGCGCGAAGCCGCCGTGCGCGACGAGGTTGCCGATCCCGGTCGCCGGCACACCCGGCACCAGTCCGAGGATGGCGCCGGCGCCGACGACCAGGAAGGCGATGATCGCGAGCACCTTGATCGCGGCGAACCAGAACTCGAACATGCCGTAGTTGCGCACCCCGAAAAGGTTGACCGCGGTGAGCGCGACGACGAAGATCAGCACCCAGATCCACGCCGGGATGCCGGGAACCCAGCCCTCCACGATGCCGGCGGCTCCGGTCGCCTCGGCCGCGATCACCACAACGAGCTGGATCCAGTACAACCAGCCCACCGCGCTCCCGGCGCTGCGGCCCATCGCCTTCTGCGCGTACGAGCTGAACGCGCCGGAACTGGGGCGAGCCGCCACCATCTCGGCCAGCATCGCCATCACCAGGATGACGATCGCGCCGGCCACGAGATACGACACCAGCACGGCGGGCCCCGCCACGCCGATCGCCTGCCCCGATCCGACGAACAGCCCGGCACCGATCGCGCCACCCAGACCCATCATCGAGATCTGACGGCGCGTGAGTCCGGGGTGCAGTCCCTTGGTCGTGGCGGTGATGACGGGAACGGCGCTCATGAGCGGACCTCCTTGTCCTGCGGCCGGTGGGCGGGGGACACGCTCCAGGGACGAGCGTCGGATGGGGATCGGCCGGACGCCGAAACAATAGAGCGCGACCGAAGCGGTGAGCAAATCGTCGCGTGCTCACTGCGCAAGCCGCGCGGTCAGCGCCGTATGCGCGGCAGGCCGCTGGGCATTCTGCACGGTGGTGCGCTCAGCGCGCGGGCGACAGCTCCGCGGCATCCGTCACCGGCAGGCGGCAGACGAACGCCCGGCAGTCGTAGGCGGCGCCGTCGGTGGCGTCCTTATCGGCGAAGAGCTCGAAACCGGCATCCGCGAATCGCCGCGCCTGCTCGGGTGTGATCACGGCGACCACGTCGGCGTCGACCCGGCGGGCGGCGGCGGCGAGCGCGCCGTCGGTTTCGGAGGTCACCACGACGACCTGCCGCGGCGGCGTGGCGAGTCCTGCGGCGACCCCCAGCAGTGCTCCGAAGGCGAACGGCTGGGCGAGAGCCCGCGCCGTGACCCGGCCGACGAGCTCCTCCGCGCGAGCGCGATGCCGCTCCCCCGCCCCCAGCCGCCACGCCGTGAGAGACGCGGCGGCCAGGGCGGCCGTTCCCGACGGCAGGTCGCCGTCGCTGTCGTCGGACGCGCCGGGGATGCCGTGGGCGGCGAGCACCGGGTCGGCGGCGGCCTCCACGTCGAGCAGGTCGAGAGCGGATGCCGCCCACGCGGCGTCGCCGGAGGCCAGGGCGAGCGCGAACAGCCCTTCCGCCAGCAGTCCGAGGTCGGCGGCGGTGGCGACGGCAGCAGAAGCGACACCCTCCACCGAGGTGCGCACCAGCCGGCCGTCGCCGTCACGGTTGACGGCGAGGACGTGACGGGCGGCGTCGGCGGCGGCGGCCACCCAGTCCGGTTGGCCGAGCGCCCACCCGGCCCGCGCCAAGGCCCCGATCGCGAGGCCGTTCCAGCCGGTGATCACCTTGGCGTCCACCGCCGGCGGCTCCAGCTGCGCCCGCTGCGCGGCATCTCGCCGGTAGTAGCCGCCCTCGTCGCGCACCCCGTCGATCCACGACTCGGAGTCCTGCGCGGCGCCGAAGCCGCCGGACGGACGGCGCAGCACGCCGAGCAGGAACGCCGCCACGCCGCGCGCGACGTCGTGCGCACCGTCATCGAGGGCGACCTCGAGCAGTTGCGCGTTGTCGGTCAGCATCCGCTCGTAGTGCGGCACGCTCCAGTCGCGCTGGGTGGCGTAACGGAAGAAGCCGCCCTCCACCGGGTCGCGCAGCTCAGACCCGGCCATCGCCGTCAGGGCGCGGTGCGCGGCGGCGCCCTCGCCGACGACCTGCAGGAACCGCAGGGTGGTCGCGACCGGGAACTTCGGTGCTCCTCCGAACCCGCCGAACCGGGGGTCTTCACGTTCCAGGATCTTCGCGGCGGCAACGCGCAGCGCCTCGGCGTCCGGCAGTGCGGAGGGCTCGACGGCGGCCGCGGCGGCGAGCGCCTCGGCGACGGCATCCGACGACTCCTGCACCTGCTCGCGGCGCTCGGTCCACGCCTCGCGAACCGCCGCGAGCACTTCGCGGAACGCCGGCAAGCCGCCGCGGGAGACCGGAGGCCAGTAGGTGCCGGCGTAGAACGTGCGCCCCTGCGGCGTCGCGAACACGGTCAGCGGCCAGCCCAGGTTCTGCGTGAAGGCGGACGCTGCGGCCATGTACGCGGCGTCCACGTCGGGGTGCTCCTCGCGGTCCACCTTCACCGCGACGAAGCCGGCGTTGATGACCGCGGCGGTCGATTCGTCGGCGAACGACTCGCGCGCCATGACGTGGCACCAGTGACAGGTGGAGTAGCCGATCGAGATCAGCAGCGGCACGTCTCGACGGCTCGCCTCGTCGAACGCGTCCTGACCCCACGGATGCCAGTGGACGGGGTTGTCCGCATGCGCGCGCAGGTACGGGCTGAGGGCGGCGGCGAGACGGTTCGTCATGCTCTCACGCTACGCCCGCCACGGGCGGCGTGGGCCGGCGGCGACATCCCGCGAACACGCACCGACACCCCGGGTACGCGTCGCGGGGTCGCCGCGACACCCCGGGTACGCGTCGACACCCCGGGTCTCGTGCGTACGCGACCCGGGGTGTCGGCGGCAGGGCGGGGTGTCGGCGACACCCCGGGATGCCGTCAGTTCAGTTCGTCGGGGTGCGAGCCCACCCGGCCGGAGCCGTCCAGCGGGTCCAGCGCGTCGATGCGACCCATCTGCGTCGCGTCGAGCTCGAACCCGAACACGTCGATGTTCTCGCGCATGCGCTCGGCACGCGACGACTTCGGGAACACGATGAACCCCTTCTGCAGGTGCCACCGCAGCACCACCTGGGCGGGAGTGCGTCCGGTCTCCGTCGCAGCCTCGGCCACCGCGGGCGTACCGAACAGGTCGTACTTGCCCTGACCGAGCGGCCCCCACGACTCGATACGGACGTCGTGCGCGGCCGCCCACTCGGTCACCTCGCGCTGCTGGTACGCCGGGTGCAGCTCGATCTGGTTCACGGCCGGGGTGACGCCGGTCTCGGCGACGATGCGTTCCAGGTGCGGCACGAGGAAGTTGGACACGCCGATCGAGCGGGTCAGCCCGCGCTCGCGGATGCCGATCAGCTTCTCCCACGCGTGCACGTAGTTGTCCCGTGCGGGCGTAGGCCAGTGCACGAGGTACAGGTCGACGGCGTCGAGGCCGAGCTTCTCCAGGCTCTCATCGATCGCGGCATCCGGCTCGTCACCGTCGTGCCGGTCGTTCCACAGCTTGGTGGTGATGAACAGCTCGTCGCGCGGGATGCCGCTCTTCGCGATCGCCTTGCCGACACCCGCCTCGTTGCCGTAGATGGCGGCCGTGTCGATGTGCCGGTACCCGGCCTCGAGCGCCTCGCTCACCGCGCGCTCGGCCTCGTCGGCCGGCACGAGGAACACGCCGTAGCCGAGCTGGGGGATGCTGTTTCCGTCGTTGAGTTCCAGGGTGGGGATCGTCATGACGCCCAGCATAGGGCTTGTGATGACAGGAGCCGCCGAACGACCGGGGGCGACCGACCGGCGGGTGGATCGGAATACGATGGAGGGCTATGTCTTCGCCCGTGATCTCCTATCCGCCCGAGCTTCCGGTCAGCGGCGCCCGCGAGGAGATCGCGGCGGCGATCCGCGACCACCAGGTCGTCGTGGTGGCCGGCGCCACCGGATCGGGCAAGACGACCCAGCTGCCGAAGATCTGCCTCGAGCTCGGCCGCGAGCGTATCGCGCACACCCAGCCGCGCCGCCTCGCCGCACGCACCATCGCCGAACGCGTGGCCGAGGAGCTGCATGTCCCGCTCGGCGACCTGGTCGGCTACAAGGTGCGCTTCACGGATCAGGTGTCGGACGCCACCCGCATCGCGCTGATGACCGACGGCATCCTGCTCAACGAGATCCACCGCGACCGGCTGCTGCGCCGGTACGACACGATCATCATCGACGAGGCGCACGAGCGTTCCCTCAACGTGGACTTCCTGATCGGGTACCTGCGCCGCATCCTGCCCGAGCGCCCCGACCTGAAGGTGATCATCACCTCCGCCACCATCGATCCGGAGAGCTTCGCTCAGCACTTCGCACGGCCTTCGCCCGGTTCGGGGGACGAGCCGGTGCCGGCTCCGATCATCGAGGTGTCAGGACGCACGTACCCGGTCGAGATCCGGTACCGTCCGCTGGTCGAGGACGCCGACTCCGCGGTCGTTGAGCGAGGGAGCGCAGCGACCGAGACGAAACGCGGGTGGGTCGCCGCGGAACCCGACGACGAGGTGTCCGCCATCGTCGCCGCGCTGCGCGAGCTCGACCGCGAGGCCCCCGGCGACGTGCTGGTGTTCCTTCCCGGCGAGGCGGAGATCAGGGACGCGGCGGATGCCGTGCGCGCCGCCTACCGGTCGGCGGCCGCTCCCGTGGAGGTGCTGCCGCTGTACGGCCGGTTGTCGGCGGCCGAGCAGCACCGCGTCTTCGAACCCTCCACGGTGCCCGGCGTGCGCCGCCGGGTCGTGCTGGCCACGAACGTCGCCGAGACCAGCCTCACGGTGCCCGGGATCAAGTACGTGATCGACACCGGGACGGCGCGCATCTCCCGCTACAGCGCCCGTTCGAAGGTGCAGCGGCTGCCGATCGAGGCGATCTCACAGGCGTCGGCGAACCAGCGCTCCGGGCGCGCCGGGCGCACCAGCGACGGCATCGCCATCCGGCTGTACAGCGAGGAGGACTTCGAGCGCCGGCCGGAGTTCACCGAGCCGGAGGTGCTGCGCACCTCCCTGGCATCCGTCGTGCTGCAGATGCTTTCACTCGGGTTCGGCGACATCACCGCCTTCCCGTTCCTCACTCCCCCGGACTCCCGCGGTGTGAAGGCCGCCTTCGACCTGCTGGTCGAACTGGGGGCGGTGACCGCGTCCACCCGGCCGGGCGACCGGCCGCGGCTCACGCGGATCGGCCGGGAGATCTCCCGGATGCCGATGGATCCCCGCTTCGCCCGGATGCTGGTGGAGGCCGCCCGACCCGGAACCGCGCCCGGCGTGCTGGCGGACGTGCTCGCGATCGTCGCCGGACTCTCCATCCAGGACGTCCGGGAGCGCCCGTCCGCGGACGCCCCGCAGGCGGTCCGCGACGAGGCCGAGCGGATGCATGCACGTTTCACCGACCCGACCAGCGACTTCCTCGCGCTGCTCAACCTCTGGAACCACCTGCGCGAACAGCAGCGGGAGCTGGGCTCCAGCGCGTTCCGGCGCATGTGCCGCAGCGAGCACCTCAACTACGTGCGGGTGCGTGAGTGGTTCGATGTGCACCGCCAGCTGCGCACTCTGGTGAAGCCCGCCCTTCGGTCGTCGAGCGACGAGACGAAACGGGATGCCGGGAAGGGTGGCGCCGCCGACCCCGACGCGATCCACCGCGCGATCCTCGCCGGGCTCCTATCGCAGATCGGCATCCTGGACGAGCGCACGGCGGCGGCGAGCGCGAACAAGGCGAAGGAGCAGCGCCGCCGCATCGCCGAGTACCGCGGCGCACGCGGCATCCGCTTCTCGATCTTCCCCGGCTCCGGGCTGCGGAAGAAGTCGCCGCCGGCCGTGATGGCGGCGGAGATCGTGGAGACCAGCCGCACGTTCGCCCGCACGGTCGCCGCGATCGACCCGGCCTGGGCGGAGACGCTCGCCGGCGACCTCGCGAAGCGGCAGGTGACGGAGCCGCACTGGTCGAAGGATGCCGGTGCCGCCGTCGCCTACGAGAAGGTGACGCTGTTCGGTGTGGAGATCATCCCGCGACGCCGGGTGCAGTTCGCGCGGATCGACAGGGCCGGCGCGCGCGAACTGTTCCTGCGGCACGCCCTGGTGGAGGGCGAGTGGGATCCGTCGCGGATCGACAAGCGGGTCAGCGCGTTCTGGCGCGCCAACGCGGAACTGCGCCGGCGTCTGGAGAAGCTGGAGGAGCGGGAGCGGCGCCGCGACATCCTCGCCGGAGACGAGGCGGTGTTCGCGTTCTACGACCAGCGCGTCCCCGCCGACGTCTTCGACGTGCGCTCGTTCGAGAAGTGGTGGCGAGAGGCGCTGCAGCGCACCCCGAAGCTGCTGGTGATGCGCGAGGAGGACCTGCTCGAACGCGACGACCGCGCATCGGGCGACGAGTTCCCGACCCGCTGGACGCAGGACGATCAGGTGCTCGGCCTCGCATACCGCTTCGAGCCGGGGGCGCCGGACGACGGGGTGAGCGTGGTCATCCCGCTCGCCCTGCTGCAGCAGGTGCGCGACACCGGCTTCGACTGGCAGGTGCCGGGGCTGCGCGCCGAGCTGATCACCGGTCTGCTGCGCGCGCTGCCGAAGGCGATCCGCCGGCACGTCGTCCCCGCGGCGGACTGGGCCGACAGGTTCGGGGCGGAGCTCGCCGAGGACGGCCCCGAGAAGCACGCCGGGATGCCGGATCGCTCGCTCAAGGAGGCGCTGGCGCGCCTGATCCAGCCGCTCGCGAACCAGCCGGTGTCGGCGCAGGACTTCGACGACGAGCGGGTGCCGGCGCATCTGCGGATGAACTTCCGCGCCGTCGACGAGCGGGGACGCGTCGCCGGGTCGGGTCGCGATCTGCGCGAGCTGCAGGCCGGGCTCAGCGACCGGTCGCGGGCGAGTGTCGCCCGGTCGCTGACCCGCGACGGCGCCGGAAAGGCGACCGCCGCCTCCACGTCCCCGGCCGGGCCCACCCCGCCGGGGATGCTCCGCCAGGCTCAGCCGCCGGCCGGCGCGTACCAGCGCGACGGCGTCACGACGTGGGACTTCGGCGACCTGCCGGAGGTGCTCGACACGAAGGTCGCCGGCGGTGTGGTCCGCGGCTATCCGGCGGTGGTGGATGCCGGGAAGTCGGTCAGCCTGCGCGTGGAGGCGACGGCCGATGCGGCGACGGCGGCCACGCGCGCCGGCATCCTGCGGCTCGTGCTGCTCGCCGTGCCGTCCCCCGCCTCGTACGTGCAGGAGCACCTGACGGCGCAGGAGAAGCTGGCGCTCGCCGCGTCGCCGTACCCGAACGCCGCAGCACTCATCGAGGACTGCCGCGCCGCCGTGGCGCGCAAACTGATCGACGAGGCCGTGCCCGGCGGGATCGTCCGCAGTGAGGCCGAGTTCGCGCGAGTCCGCGACGCCGTGTCCGCGGCGCTGGTGGACGAGCTGTTCTCCGCCGTGTCGCTGGTCGCCCGCATCCTGACCAGGGCACGGGAGGTGGAGCGGGGCATCAAGCAGCAGAACTCGCTGTCGCTGCTCGGGCCGCTCAACGACATCCGCTCCCAGCTGACCGCACTGCTTCCGGCCGGCTTCGTTTCCGCCACCGGCATCCACCGCCTGGCCCATCTGCCCCGCTACCTCGACGGCATCGTGGAGCGGCTGCGGACCCTGGCGGACGAGCCGGGCAAGGACCGCGTGCGCATGACCGAGTACGAGCGGATGGCGACGGCGTACCAGGACGCGGGCGGGAGCCTGCCCCTGCCGCCGGACGCCCCCGCGCACCTCGTCGAAGCGCGGTGGATGCTCGAGGAGTACCGGATCAGCCTGTTCGCGCAGCGGCTCGGCACCGCGCAGCCGGTGTCGCCACAGCGGATCACGAAGGTGCTGTCCGGGCGCGCGTGACCGGCGCCCGCCGCGGCGCGTTAGCCTGGCATCATGGCTCGCGCGATCGTCCACACGGAACTCGGCTCCCCTGACGTCCTCCGCCTCGTGGAGGTCCCCGACCCCGTCGCCGGCCCCGGCGAGGTCGTCGTCCGCATCGAAGCTGCGGGAGTGAACCCGATCGATGCCAAGCAGCGCTCCGGCATCCGCCCGCTCCCGCCGATCGTGGAGCCGCGCCGGGTCGGGTTCGACGGCGCGGGGGTGATCACCCAGCTCGGTGACGGTGTCACCGGCCTCGGGGTGGGCGATCGGGTCGCGATCCACGACACCCGCGGCACCTACGCGACCGCGCTGGCCGTGCCGGTGCGCAACCTCGCGCGGCTGTCGGACGGCGTCACGACGGCCGAGGGCGCATCCATCGGAATCCCTGCGGGTACCGCCTACCAGTCGCTGCGCTCGCTGCACGTGCGCAAGGGCGACACCCTGCTCGTGCACGCCGGCTCCGGCGCCGTCGGCCAGGCGGCGGTGCAGTTCGCCGTGCTGTGGGGCGCGCGCGTCGTGGCGACGGCGAGCCCGGAGCGGCACGACCAGGTGCGCGCGCTCGGCGGTATCCCGGTCGCCTACGGCGATGGTCTCATCGACCGGGTGCGGGAGGCCGCGCCGGACGGCGTCACCGTCGCGCTGGACTGCGCGGGCACCGACGAGGCCATCCGTACCTCGCTCGAGCTGGTGGCCGACCGCGAGCGCATCGCGACGATCGTGCGGGGTCCGGATGCCGCGGATTTCGGCATCCGCGCCTTCTCGGGCGGCAGCCCCGTGCCGCTCACCGACGAGGAGAAGGGCTGGCGGTCCGAGGCGGTGCCGCTCACGATCAACCTGATCGAGGCCGGCGACTTCCAGGTCGAGCTCGGGCCCGAGCTGCCGCTCGCCGAGGCCGCGCACGCGCATGAACTGATCGAGCAGCACGCCGCGTACGGCAAGATCGTCCTGGTTCCCTGACCCGCCCGGGGCGACCTCGATCGTCCGAGTTGTGAAGCACGGACGGTTACGCTGAGAGGCATGACCGGACTTCGCTGGGGCATCCTCGCCACGGGCGGCATCGCTGCCGCCTTCGCCGCCGACCTGCGCACCGCGGGGCTCGACCTCGTCGCCGTCGGCTCGCGCTCGCAGGAGGCGGCCGACGCCTTCGCCGCGCGGTTCGACATCCCCCGCGCGCACGGCTCGTACGAGGCGCTCGTCGCCGATCCGGACGTCGACATCGTCTACGTCTCCACGCCGCACCCGATGCACCACGCCAACGCACGGCTGGCGCTCGAGCACGGCAAGCACGCGCTCGTCGAGAAGGCGTTCACCGTCAACCGCGCCGAGGCGGAGGACCTGCAGCGGCTCGCCGCCGACAAGGGCCTGCTCGTCATGGAGGCGATGTGGACCCGGTACCTGCCGCACATGGTCCGCCTCCGCGAGATCATCGCCGCCGGCACCCTCGGTGAGATCCGTGCCGTCAGCGCCGACCACACCCAGCTGCTGCCGTCGGACCCGGCGCACCGCCTGAACGCTCTCGAGCTCGGCGGCGGAGCCCTGCTCGACCTCGGCATCTACCCGATCTCGTTCATCTGGGACGTGCTGGGCGCGCCCACCAGCATCCAAGCATCTGGCCGCCTGGTCGACACCGGCGCTGACAGCGAGGTCGCCACGGTGATGACGCACGCCGGGGGCGCGGTCTCGACCAGCCTGTCGTCCTCCCGAGCCGCCGGGCCGAACCGGGCGGCGGTGATCGGCACCGAGGCGCGGGTGGAGATCGACCGGTTCTTCTGGTCGCCATCGGTGCTGCGCGTCTTCGCGCCGGACGGGTCGCTGATCGAGGAGTTCGACGGCCGGCCGGGCGCCGACGAGGGCCGGGGCATGCAGCACGAGGCGCTCGCCGCCGAACGACTGGTCGGCGAGGGCAACCTCGCCGGCGACATCCTGCCCATTGCGGAGACCGTGGCGATCATGGGGACGCTCGACGAGATCCGCCGCCAGATCGGGGTGCGCTACCCCGGCGAGGAGGCCATCGATGGCTGAGAGCACGCGCGTCGCGGTCTACCTCGACTTCGACAACATCGTCATCTCCTGGTACGACCGGGTACACGGCCGCAACGCCTACGGCAAGGACCGGCAGCGCATCACCGAGAACCCCTACGACGCGGAGGTCGCGGAGCGACTCAGCCGCGCCATGATCGACGTCGGAGCGATCATCGACTATGCCGCGTCGTTCGGCACCCTCGTGCTCACCCGCGCGTACGCCGACTGGTCGTCGCCGGTGAACGCCGACTACCGCTCGCAGCTCGTCGGCCGTGCGGTGGATCTGGTGCAGCTGTTCCCCGCCGCGGCGTACGCGAAGAACGGCGCGGACATCCGCCTCGCCGTGGATGCCGTCGAGGACATGTTCCGCCTGCCGGACCTCACGCACGTCGTGATCGTCGCCGGTGACAGCGACTACGTCCCACTCGCGCAGCGCTGCAAGCGGCTCGGGCGCTACGTGATCGGCGTCGGGGTGGCGGGATCGACCGCCAAGGCCCTGGCCGCGGCGTGCGACGAGTTCGAGTCGTACGACTCGCTGCCGGGCGTGGTCCGTCCGCCCAAGCAGGCCGAAGCCGTGGTCGCCGCGCCGGCGAAGGAGAAGGCCGAGCCGAAGGCCGCTCGCACGCGCAAGGCGAAGGCGTCCGCCAAACCCGACGAGCAGACCGAGGCGACCCAGCTGCTCGAGCGCGCCCTGCGTCTCGGCCACGACAAGGCGGACGCCGACGAGTGGCTGCACAGCTCGGCGGTGAAGACGCACATGCGGCGCATGGACCCGTCGTTCAGCGAGAAGGCTCTCGGCTACCGCTCGTTCTCGGACTTCCTGAAGTCCAGGGACGACATCGCCGAGCTCGAGGAGACCGGTCACGAGCGGCTGGTCCGACTGCGCGAGCTCTGAACCTCGCCGCACGATTGACCCCCACGACGTCCGCAGCGCTTGTTAGGCTCGGCCCCGTCGCCCGTTGACGGGCGCGTCCGGACGAATCTCGATGAGGCGGTACGTCATGCAGAACTCCCCCTTCCGTCGTCGCCTGGCGGCGGCAGCAGCCCTCGCGCTCACCGTCGGCGTCACTCCGACAATGGCAGCGGCCGCGGAACCGGTCCCGACCAGGGTCAGCCCCCAGCAGGGCGGCGCGGATGCGGCCGAACGCTACGCCGAGCAGACCCTGCAGTCGATGACCCTCGAGGACAAGGTCGGGCAGCTGTTCATCCTGTTCGCCTACGGCCAGACCCCGACGACCGATGATCCGCGCAACACCGCCCTGTACGGCGAGTCGAATGCGGCCGGGATCATCGAGGAGTACGAACCGGGCGGATTCATCCTGTTCTCCGCCCGTGACAACATCACCGACCCGGTGCAGGTGGCCACCCTCACCAACGGACTGCAGGACGCGGCCGCCGACGCCGGCGCCGGCATCCCGCTGCTGATCAGCACCGACCAGGAGCAGGGGATCGTGACCAGGATCGGCGCCCCCGCCACGCTGTTCCCCGGCAGCATGGCACTCGGCGCGGGCGGCAGCGAGAAGGACACCCGGAAGGCGGCCGCGATCACCGGCGAGGAGCTGCTGGCGATGGGCATCCAGCAGAACAACGCCCCCGTCGCGGACGTGAACGTCAACCCCGACAACCCGGTGATCGGCGTGCGCAGCTTCTCGTCCGACCCCGGACTCGTGTCACGGTTGACCGCGGCGTCGGTGCAGGGCTACCAGGACGACGCGGGCATCGTCGCCACCGCCAAGCACTTCCCCGGCCACGGCGACACCGCCACCGACTCGCACACCGGCCTGCCGGTGATCACCCACACGCTCGAGGAGTGGCAGCGCATCGACGCCCCGCCGTTCCAGGCGGCGATCGACGCCGGCGTGGACTCGATCATGACCGCGCACATCGTCGTGCCCGCGCTCGACGACAGCGGCGACCCGGCGACGCTGTCGGAGGAGATCGTGACCGGCCAGTTGCGCGAAGCGCTCGGATTCGATGGCGTGATCGTCACCGACGGGCTGGAGATGGCCGGCGTCCGGCAGAAGTACGGCGACGGCGAGGTGGCCGTGCGCGCCCTCGAGGCCGGTGTCGACCAGCTGCTGCTGCCCGCTGCCCCGCAGGTGGCGTACCAGGCCATCGACGACGCGCTCGAATCGGGGCGACTCACCGAGGAGCGCATCGACGAGTCGGTGCGGCGCATCCTGATCATGAAGTACGGCCAGGGCGTCATCGACGACGCGAACGTGGACGTGACCAAGGTCATGAACACCGTCGGCAAGCGGTCGCACCTCCGTGCCGCGGAGAAGATCACCGACGCCACGACCACGCTGGTGCGCAACGAGAACGACGCGCTGCCGCTGTCGGTCGACGGGCGGACCGTGCTGGTCACCGGGTTCGGCGAGACCACCGGCCGCACCTTGGCCGCACAGTTCGACGCCCGCGGGGCGCACGCGACGGCGATGGCGACAGGGACGGCACCCAGCGCCGCCCAGATCGAGCAGGCCGTCACCGCCGCCGAGGACAGCGACGTCACGGTCGTGCTGACCAACAACGTCTCCGCGACCAGCACGCAGCGACAGCTGGTCGAGGCGCTGGACGCCACGGACACGCAGCTGGTCGTGGTCGGCGTGCGCAACCCGTACGACATCAACCGGTTCCCCGGGGTGGACGAGTACGTCGCGACGTACTCGTACGCGACTCCGGCAATGGTGTCGCTGGCGAAGGTGATCACCGGCGAGATCGATCCGGTCGGGACGCTGCCCGTCGACATCCGCTCGGCCGACGATCCCAGCCAGATCCTCTACCCGCTCGGCCACGGGCTGACCTGGTGAGGGCGGATGCCGGGGCTCGGTCGCTCTGAGCCCCGGCATCGGGTGCGCTCAGGTCGCGCAAACCGCCGGTAACGGCATCCGCTCCCCGCGCGGGTCGCAACGGATGCCGCTCAGCCGGCCCGAAAGCGGCAGAAATCGCGACCCGAGCGAGGGGGATGCCGGGGTAGCGGACCTTACTGGTTCGAGAACGCGGCGTCGAACGACGCGGTCGGCTTCGGCCACAGCAGCGAGCGTACGAACTGGACCGCCTGGGCGGCGCCGTGCAGGCGGTCCATGCCGGCATCCTCCCACTCGATCGAGATGGGTCCGGTGTAGCCGATCGCGTCGAGTGCGCGGAAGGCGTCCTCCCACGGCACGTCGCCGTGCCCGGTCGATACGAAGTCCCAGCCGCGTCGTGGGTCGCCCCACGCCAGGTGCGAGCCGAGCACGCCCGCGCGCCCGTTCTGTGGACGCATCCGGGTGTCCTTGCAGTCGACGTGGTAGATGCGGTCCTGGAAGTCCCAGATGAAGCCGACCGGGTCGATGTTCTGCCACATCATGTGCGACGGGTCCCAGTTGAAGCCGAACGCCTCGCGGTGCTCGATAGCCTCCAGCGCACGGACCGAACTCCAGTAGTCGTACGCGATCTCACTCGGGTGCACCTCGTGCGCGAAACGCACGCCCTCGGCGTCGAAGACGTCGAGGATCGGGTTCCAGCGGTTCGCGAAGTCCTCGAAGCCGGCGTCGATGACGTCCTGCCCGACGGGCGGGAACATCGCCACATACGGCCAGATGGAGGAGCCGGTGAACCCGACGACGGTGTCCACGCCGAGCTTGCGCGCCACGCGCGCGGCGCGCTTCATGTCCTCGGCGGCGCGCCGGCGCACGCCCTCGGCGTCTCCGTCGCCCCAGAGGTAGTCCCTCAGGATGGCCCGGTGACGGAAGTCGATCGGGGCATCGCACACGGCCTGACCGGCGAGGTGGTTGGAGATCGCGAAGATCTTCAGCCCGTACCGGTCCAGCACCTCCCTGCGCGATGCCACGTAGGCGTCGTCCTCGTCGGCGCGCTTCAGGTCGAGATGATCGCCCGACGCGGCGACCTCGAGGCCGTCGTAGCCCCACTCGGCGGCGAGGCGAGCGACATCCTCGAACGGCAGGTCGGCCCACTGGCCGGTGAACAGGGTGACGGGGTGCTGAGCCATGGCTGATCTCCCTCGATTGTCAGGCGGTGACGTCCGCCAGCCACCTGGCGGTGTGCTTGGCGCTCTCGTTCGGGTCCATCGACGCGCGGTCGACCTCGATGATGATCCAGCCGTCGAAGGTGTCCGGCAGTGCCGACAGCGTGTCGACGATGTCGAGCTGACCCAGCCCCGGCTCACGGTACAGCCCGAGGTCGGTGGCGCGCTCGTAGCTGAGCCCCTCCTCGCGGGTGCGGCGCGCCAGATCGACGTCGAGGTCCTTCACGTGCAGGTCGAGCACGCGGTCCGCCCACTTGGCGATCGCCTGCTTGGCGTCGATGCCCGCCCATTCCAGGTGTCCGATGTCGAACGACGCCCCGAGCCGGGTCTCGTCGATGTTGCCGAGCACGTGCTCGTATTCCTGCTCCGTCTCGATCCAGGTGCCGACGTGGTTGTGCAGCCCTGGTCGGACGCCCTCCGCGTTGAGCACGTCGACTGCCTCATCAAGGATCTCGGTGATCTCATCCAGTCGGTCCTGCGAGAAGTCGTATCCGATCGCGGGCTTCTGCCAGCGGATCGCCTGCTGGTTCACCTCGGCCGCGAGGAACACCGTGCTGAGGCCGAAGTAGTTCGACTCCTCGGCACGACGGCGCACCTGGTCGAACCAGTGGATGCGCTCGAACGAACCCTTCTCCAGCCTGCCGCCATGGTCGGAGGGCAACGGCACCTGCACGTACCCGGGGGCGAGCTGCAACCCCGCCTCCTCGATCATCCGGGCGTAGTTCTGCAGCGTCTGGGTGTCGAGCACCTCCATCATGGTCGCGGTGAACCCGGCATCCCGGATCTGCGCGAGCACGTCGGGGTACTCGGCGACGAAGGCGGGGTCGGCGAAACGCCAGAGGCTCGCGCTGTCGAGGTCGTTCGGGTCCTCCTTGACGTTGATCCACTGGATGGCGTTGAGCGCGAACTTGAGGTCTTTGATCTGCATGACGGAACCCTTTCGATCGATCACTTCAGGCCGGCAGTCGCGACGCCCTGGATGAAGTACTTCTGCAGGAACAGGAACAGGATGAGGATCGGCAGCAGCACGACCATGGCGCCGGCGAGCAGCAGGCCGAACGAGATCGTGTTCGACGCCTGCGACGCCACCGCGAGCCCGACTGGGGCGGTATAGGTCTTCTGGGACTGCGCCACCACCAGCGGCCACAGGAAGTTGTTCCACGAGGCGAGGAACGACAGGATGCCCACGGTGGCGAGACCCGGACCGGTGAGCGGCAGGAAGATGCCGAAGAACAGCCGCGCCTCGCTCGCGCCGTCCAGCCGCGCGGCCTCCATCAGCTCGAAGGGAACGGAGTGCGCGAACTGCCTCATGATGAACACGGACAGCGGCATCACCAGCAGCGGCAGGATGACCGCGGTGAGCGTGTCGACCAGCCCGAACTGCACGACCAGCACGAACTGCGGCACGAAGAGGGCGACGTAGGGCACGATCATCGAGACGATCACGAGCGGGAAGACGGCTCCCCGTCCGCGGAAGCGGAGCTTCGCGAGTGCGTAGCCTGCCATCGCGCTGAACAGCACGTTCCCGATGATGACCACCACGGAGACGATGATGCTGTTCGTCAGGTACGTGCCGAAGCCGCGCTCGGCGAACAGTCGCACGTAGTTGTCGAACTGCACGGCCTGCGGGAGCCAGGCGCCGGGATCGGAGAGGAACTCCGCCTGCGTCTTGAAGGATCCGAAGAGCACCCAGACGAACGGCAGCAGCATGAAGACGGTGATGACGATCAGCGCCGTGTAGTTCAGCGCCTGACGGGTCGGGGACGGAGTGTTCAATGTTTCGGCCTCAGCATTCGGAACTGGATGACGGCCACGACGCCGACGAGCAGGAGCAGCAGCACCGAGCCGGCCATGGCGGCCGACACGTTGCCGAACCCGAACTGCTCATACACCCACACCGCCATCGACCGCGTGGAGCCCAGAGGGCCGCCGCGCGTGAGCAGATAGGGCTCCTCGAAGATGTTCAGGAACGACACGGTCATCAGCACGCTCACGAGCAGGGTCGTGGGGCGCAGCAGCGGCAGGGTGATGGACCACAGCCGCCGGACCCAGCCCGCGCCGTCGGTGGCCGCCGCCTCGTAGACCTCCTCGGGCACCGCCTGAAGCCCGGCGAGGAACAGCACCATGCAGGTGCCGGCAGTGCGCCACACCCCCATCATGACGACGGTGGTCACCGCCCAGCCCGGCTCACCGAGCCAGTTGGGCGCGGGCAGTCCGAGATCGGCGAGCGAGGTGTTGACCGGCCCGGTGATCGAGAACGCGTACTGCCAGATCACCGCGGCGGCGACGATGTTGGTGATCACCGGCACGTACGCGGCGGCGCGGAAGAACGGCCGCAGCCGCCGGATGCCGTTGTTGAGCATGAGCGCGAGGGCGAAGCCCAGCGCCATGCTCAGCGGCACGCACAGTACGACGAACAGGATCGTGTTGAGGAACGAGCTCTGGAAGGACGGGTTGGCCAGCACGCTGGCGAACGAGTCGAACCCGACGAAGTTCACGGCCAGCGGATCACGGATGTCGCGCGCCGCCATGTCCGTCAGGCTGGCGCCGACTGCGAGCACACCCGGAAGCGCGGTGAACACCAGGAAGATCGCGAGGAAGGGCGCGAGGAACAGCCAGGCGGTGATCGTCTCCGCCCGGCTCCCCTCGTGCGCCTTCCGGCCGCCCCGGAAGCGGCGCGAGGGCGCTTCCGGGGCGGTGACGGCACGTGTGACGGTGGAGGTCATGATGGTTACTCGGCGCCCGTGCCGATCGCTTCAGCCTGCTTCTGAGCCTCGTCGAGAGCATCCTTGGCCGAGACGTCGTCGCGGACGACGCGTTCGATCTGCTGTCCGATCACGGCACCGACCTGCGCCCAGGTGGGCACATTCGGCTGCCCGACGCCGACCTCCAGAGATTCGCGCACGGCCTCGAGCAGCGGGTCGCCCTGCATCTCGGGCTCTTCCCACGCCGCCTTGACCGCCGGCATGTTCTTGAAGATCTGGTACCACTTCACCTGTGACGACGGCTCGGACATGAAGCGCGCGAACTTCCATGCGGCGTCCTTGTTCTCGCCGTCGCTGGGCACGAACCAGCTGCCGCCGCCTGTCGTCGACGCGGAGTCGCCGGACGGGCCGACGGGGTTGGGCGCGAACGCGAGGTGCTCGGCGCCCCAGCCGGCTCCGTTGGCGTCGTCGAACCAGGATGCGAACCACGGTCCGCCGTCGACGATGGCGGCGTTCTTGCCCTCCGACGACCAGGGCACGGTGTCGAGGAACTGCGGGCCGTCCGGCGACGCGAGACCGTCCTTGACGAGGCTCGCCCAGTACTCGAGGGCCTCGACGACCTTCGGGTCGTTGATGGTCCACTCGGACAGATCCTCGCTGATCATGGACCCGCCGTTCTGCGCGGCCATCACCTGGACCTGCCCGGCAGTGTACTGGTCGTAGTTCACCGCCAGCGCGAACGGGAACTCGACGCCCTGGGCCTTCAGAGCCTCGCCGAACTCGCGCTGCTCCTCCCAGTTCGTCGGAGCCTCGACGCCCGCCTGCTCGGCGATGTCCTTGCGGTAGATGAGCATGTTCGCGTAGGAGTACCAGGGCACGCCGTACGCGACGTCGTCCACCACGGAGTTCTGCCAGATGGCCTCGAAGAAGTCGTCCTCGTCGACGAGTCCTTCCGGCACCGGGTCGAATCCACCGGTGGCGAGCAGACCCGCCTGGTTCTCGGTGAAGATGTACACCAGGTCGGGAACGGTGCCGGCGGTGATCGCGGCGGTCATCTTCGACGCGAACTCTTCGCCGGGAACCTCCGTCATGTTGATCTCGACGTCCGGGTTCTCCTTCTGGAACTCGTCGAACATCTCGGGGAGCTTGGCGCCGTCGGCGCCCTGCGTCCAGAGCTCGACGGTGCCGGTGGCGGGCTTGTCGTCGATCTTGGGTCCGTCGGCGGCCGGCCCGCTGCTGTCGTCGCCCCGGCCGCAGCCGGTGAGCAGCAGAGAGGCGGATGCGGCGAGCGCGACGCCGGCCGTGATCGCCTTGCGGCGACGCGGGGTGAGGGTGTGCATCGCAGTCAACTCCTTCGTTGTCGGGTGGTGCTGTGTGTTGTCGGGTGGTGCTGTGTTGTCGGGTGGTGGGTGGATCAGATGCCGGCGCTGATCGCCCGTGCGATCCGCACGGAGAGGGTCGCGCCGGTCAGGGTGGCGTTGCAGGTGAGGGCGGTCGGGACGACGCCGTTCCCGGCCAGGAACAGGTTCTCGAAGCCCCATACCCGCCCGTCGGTGTCCACGACGCTGGTGCCGTCGTCCGCCGGGCCCATCCGCACCGACCCGGTGTAGTGCAGTGACGCCCCGGGCGGGAGGATCTCGGAGTCCTGATCGGGGAAGTCGCCGACGGCGTTGGCCGCGGCGCGCTGCACCTGCATGGTCTGCCGGATCACCTCCATGTCCTTCTCGGAGTACGAGAAGTGCACGGTCATGCGCGGCATCCCGAGCGCGTCATGCTGCTCGTCGGAGAACTCGATGCGGTTCTCCGGACGGATCTCGGTTGCGCAATACCAGCCGACGCCGAGCACGTGCTTGCCGTCGAAGGCGCGCTCCATGAGTTGGCCGTGCGCGGGACGCTCGGCGCCGACCGACGGGCTCCAGTAGGACCCGATGAACGGCTCGCCGGGCGGGGGCGTCGGGATGTCCGCGCCGCTGAGGCCGAACCGTGCGGCGTCGATCTCGACGTCGCCGTCGATCGAGGCATGCTCGTTCAGGCGCACACCGAGCGCCTCCGGTCGGATGCCGGACGCCCAGAGCAGCTGCGGGGTACGCAGGGCATCGGCGGCGATCAGGAACCGGCGCCCGCTGATCGTCGTCGTCTCGCCGGTGGCGAGGTCGCGCACCTCCAGTCCGGTGACCGTGCTGCCGTCGTGATGGATGCGGGTGACGAACAGTCCGGTGCGCAGCTGCACGTTGGGCTCGCTCGCGTCGAAGAGATACGGGGCGATGTCGCGCGGACCCGTCCGCGCGAACGGGCGGTCGACGTGCGGGATCCCCGCCATCGGCATGTAGCCGAACTCGCGCTCCGGGTCGGGGCTGGGCACGGCCTCGCGGATCGCGGCGAAGATCGGCTCGGTGAACGGGTTGTCCACCAGCGGGCCGACGTAAGTGCGCAGCAGGCTGCGGGCGGTTTCGAGGTCGGCATCCCATTCCTGCCGGGGAAGGAAGTCGGGCACCTCCTCGGCGTAGGGCCAGGGGGTCGCCGCCGTCCAGTGCACTCCCATGCCGCCGATGTTCCACGACACCGACGCGCCGGGGAACTGCGAGAAGTCGTGACCGAAGAAGGCCGCCGGGAAGACGCCGGTCGATTCCGCGTTCCAGCCGTCTCCCTCGATCTCGACCATCGCACCCTTCACGTACTCGATCTGCCGAGCCCGACGCATCAGGTCCTCGTACGAGGCGTTCATCGCGTTCTCGTCGACCTCGACGAGGTGTTCGCCGGCGACGCCGGTGATCATCGGGCCGGCCTCGATGACGAGGATGCGCGCCTCGGGATTGCGCTCGTGCACCTCGCGGGCGACGATCGAGCCGTTCGGGCCGGAGCCGACGATCACGAGGTCGAAGACGTCTGACATGCTGGTCACTTTCCTCTGTCTTTCGGGTGTCACTGCAAGAGCACGGGGACGTCGACCCAGTGTCCGCCAGCCGCCGCGGCGAGCACGGCTTCGGTGAGCTGGGCGGCGCGCACGCCGTCGGCGAAGACCGGCAGCCCGTCGGGCTGGTCGCCGCGGATGGCCGCGTGGACGTCTGCGATGAAGCCGTTGAACGCGTCCTGGTAGCCCTGTGCGTGACCCACCGGCACCCGCGAGAACCTGGCCACCCCGGGATGAGCGGTCTGCGGATCGCGGAACAGGTGCTGGCTCGCGTCGCGCCGGCCGATCCACAACTCTTCTGGTCGCTCCTGGTCGAAGCGGAGGCTCGAGCGCGTGCCGTGCAACTCCAGGGTGAGGGCGTTCTTGCGCCCCGCCGCCATCTGCGACACGAGGAGGGTGCCGATTGCGCCGGAACTCAACTCGACGAGCAGGGTCACGGCGTCCTCGTTCTCGACCGTGTGACCACCGCGTTCGGGATACACGGTCCGTGCACGGGCGGTGAGGCGGACGATGCGTTCGCCGCTGACGAACTCCAACAGATCGCACAGATGTGAGCCGATATCGGCGAACGCCCGTGACGGTCCGCCGTCGGTCGACGTCGCGCGCCAGTCGTCGTCTTCCGGGAGCAGCATCCAGTCCTGCAGATAGCCGCAGTCGACGGTGATCAGCGCGCCGATCTCACCCGCCGCGACCCGAGCGCGCGCCTCTCTGACCATCGGGTGGTACCGGTAGACGAACGGAACGGCGGCGACCACGCCCCGATCGGCGGCGGCGGCCGCGAGGGACTGGGCGTCGGCCAGGGAGGTGGCCAGGGGCTTCTCGCACACCACATGCTTGCCGGCGTCGAGCGCCTGCAGCGCGAGGGCGGCGTGCGTGGCGTTCGGGGTGCACACGTGCACGACATCCACGTCGTCCGTCAGCAGGTCGGCGGCGTCGGCCGCCGCCCGGCGCACACCCAGCTCGGCCGCGGCGCGGACGGCGCGGTCAGGGGTCGAGCTGGCCACCACTGCGAGTTCCGCGCCTGCGGCACGCGCCGCACGGGTGTGCACATGAGCCATGAACCCCGCGCCGAGGAAGCCGGACCGGATCGTCCGGATGCCGGTATCGGTGACGTCCGTTGTCATGACGATGAGTCTGACACCCTTTTCCAACTTTTGCTAGTTCTACGTCAAAAGTTTTCTCTTCGTCGTTAAATGTTGCCGATTCCAACGACGGAAGGTGTGGTTTACTGACGCTATGAGCGAGACGGAGCGCCAGCCGGGGACGTCGCCCCCGGGTGCCGGCGACCTCCTGCAGCTGCTGCTCGACGGGCAGGCGCGAACGAAGGCCGAGCTCGTGCATCTCACCGGGCTGGCACGATCGACGGTGTCCTCACGCGTTGACGCGCTGTTGAGTTCGGGCCTGGTCGTTCCTGCCGGCGAGGGCGCTTCGACCGGCGGTCGACCGCCGTCGCGGGTGGCCTTCCATCCGACTGCCGGGCTCGTCCTGGCCGCAGACCTCGGCGCCTCGCACGCGACAGTGGCGATCTCGGACCTCAGCGGGCGCATCCTCGCGATGACCACGAGCGGTCTGGACATCGCAGCCGGCCCCGTGGCGGTGCTCGACGCGGTTATCGCCGAAGGGGAGTCGCTGCTGACCCACGACGGTGTTCCCCGTTCGCGGTTGGTCGGTGTGGGCATCGGCGTCCCCGGCCCTGTCGAGCACTCCACCGGCCGCCCGTACAACCCGCCCATCATGCCCGGGTGGGACCGCTTCGACGTGCCCGGCTACGTGCAGCGGACATTCGATGTGCCGGTGCTGGTCGACAATGACGTGAACGTGCTCGCACTCGGCGAGCAGGCCACCAGCTTCCCGGACACCACAGACCTGATCTTCGTGAAAGTCGCCACCGGGATCGGCGCCGGCATCATCGCGGGCGGGCAGTTGCAGCGCGGCGCTCAGGGCTCCGCCGGTGACATGGGCCACGTGCGGGTGCCGTATTCCGTCGACTCGCCGCATGAGCCCGGCGAGGAGCGAGATCTCGAGGCGATGGCCAGCGGCACCGCCATCGCGGCGGCGCTGCGCGAGCAGGGCATCGCCGCTGACAGCAGCGCGGACGTCGTCGAGCTGATCCGCTCGGGCAATGTTGCCGCGATCGAAGCCGCCCGCCAGGCGGGGCGCGATGTCGGTGAGGTCCTCGCCTCCGTCGTGAACCTGCTCAACCCGTCGATCATCGTGCTGGGCGGCAGCATCGCCCGAGCGGGGGAACATCTCCTCGCCGGCGTGCGCGAGGTCGTCTACCGGCGCTCCATCCCCCTGGCCACGCAGCATCTGGCCATCGTCCAGACGCAGACGGGCGAGCGGGCGGCGGTCGTCGGCGCTGCGATCATGGTAGCCCGTGAGGTGCTCGCTCCCGGCAACGTCGACGCGTACATCGCCCGACGCGTCTGAGCGCCGCGGCCGCGGGCTAGTCTCGGACCATGGATCACCTGTTCGCAGGCCGGCAGCACGACGTGCCCTTCACCGTCCGCAATCGGACGGTGAACGGCCGCGCGGTCGCCGAGCGGACGCTGCATCTTCCCGCCGGCGACTGGACCATGAAGGACGTGGTCTCCGCGAGATCGAACGGCCAGGTGATCGACCGGATCGGAGAGCCGCCATCCCTTGCAGCGGCGTTCGACGTGGACGTCGACGGCGAGGGCTCGCTGCTGCTGCGCAGCCGGGCCGTGGGACTGAGAGTCGGACGACTGCGGCTGCGCGTGCCCGCACCGTTCGCGCCGGTGATCCGGCTGCGCGAGAGCCCTGACCCCGCAGCGAACGGTCAGCGAGTGCACCTCACCGTCGACCTGCCGGTCGTCGGGCGCCTGTACGAGTACCGGGGCAGCTTCCGCTACCGCATCGAGAAGGAGTCCGCGTGAGTCGTGTGGTCATCGGCGGGTCGACCGGATTCATCGGTCGGCACCTGCAGGAGAAGTACCGCCGCGAGGGCAGGGAGGTCGTGACCGTCTCCCGCTCGGGCGCCGACCTCAGCTGGGGCGATCAGGCCGGCATCGACGCGGCGGTGGACGGCGCGGCGCTGGTGGTGGGTCTCGCCGGCAAGAGCGTGAACTGTCGATACAACGCCCGCAACCGCGCGGAAATCTTCCGCTCTCGCCTGGAGACCACGACCGCGCTGAGCTCAGCGATCCGCCGCGCGACGGCACCGCCGCCGCTGTGGGTGAACTCGTCGACCGCGACGATCTACCGACACGCCGAGGACCGCCCGATGACCGAGTCCACCGGTGAGACCGGCACCGGATTCTCCGTCGACGTCGCGAAGGCGTGGGAGCGTGCCCTGTTCGCCGATGCCCTTCCCGCCACACGCCGCGTGGCCCTGCGCACCGCGATCGTGCTCGGTGACGCGGGCGTGCTCGGCCCGATCCGCACGTTGGCCCGCCTCGGGCTGGGCGGCACGCAACGGGATGGCTGGTGGCCGATCCTTCCTGGCCGCCGCGCGGCGGGCACCGCACACCACCCGGGCGCCCGGGGCGGCAGGCAGCGCTTCAGCTGGATCCACGTCGACGACGTGCTCGGCATCGTCGACTTCCTCGAGCAGCGCTCCGACATCGACGGGCCGGTCAATGCGGCCAGCCCGCATCCCGTGGACAACCCCGAGTTCATGTCCACCGTATGGCGGGTACTGGGCGTGCGCTTCGGCCCGGCGACGCCGCGATGGATGCTGGAACTCGGCGCCATCGGCATCCGCACCGAGACGGAACTGATCCTGAAGAGCCGGTGGGTGCTGCCGGAGAAGCTCACCGAGGCGGGGTACGTGTTCCGGCGTCCCGATCTCGAAGAGGCCGTGCGGGCGTCGTTCGCGGCGACGGAGCGGGTCTAGCCGTCGGTGCGCTCGCCACCCTCGCGGCGGCGCTTCTCGATCTCCTGACGGAGCCGCCACTCCTCGATCTCGCGGTCGAGGTCGGCGATCTGCTGCTCTGTGGTGCGGGTGTCGACCGGGGTGGGCGGCGCGGCCGGGGCCTCGCGACGTGCGGTGCGCGACTGGGTGGGCCGTCCCAGCCGGATGCCGTTCTCGGGGTACTCCCGGCCGATCGCGAACCACAGGATGCTGCCGATGAGCGGCAGCAGCACCACGAGCAGCAGCCAGACGAACTTCGGCATGAACTTCACCTGCGCGTCGTCGCGGCGGATGATGTCCACGAGAGCGAACACCATCAGCGCGATGGTCAGCAGAGTGAGCACGAACGACATGCTCTCAGGGTAGACGACCCCGGCGACTCGAGAAGGGGCTTGCCTTCCGCCCTCACTCCGCTCCCGTCGCGACGGGTCTCCCTGGGGTGTTCGACCAGGCGCTCCACGAGCCCGGGTACACCGTCACCTCGCGGCCCACGATCGCTCCGGCGAGCGCGAACTGCGCCGCCGTGATCCCCGAACCGCAGTACGCCGCCACCGGTGCGTCCGCGCCGGCGCCGATGCGGTCGAACGCCGCGGCGATGTCGGATGCCGGACGGAACCGGCCATCGGGGGTGAGCAGCTCGGCGATCGGCAGGTTTCGTGCCCCCGGAACGTGCCCGGCGACCGGGTCGATCGGCTCCACCTCGCCGCGGTAGCGCTCCGCGGCGCGCACGTCGACCAGGACGCCGGTCTCGGCCCAGCGCGCCGCGCCGTCGGTGTCGATGTCGCCGTCCCTGCCCGGGGAGCCGAGCTCGATATCGCCCTCCGCCACGTCGACGTCCCCGGCCTGCACCGCACCGCCGGCGGCGACCCACGCCGACCACCCGCCGTCCAGCACACGCAGGTCCGGCAGCCCGGCCCGGCGCAGCGCCCACCATGTACGCGATGCCGCCAGCATCCGGTGGTCGTCATACACGACGACCGGCACGCCGCGGCGCACACCCCAGCGCCGTGCGGCTGCGGCGAGCTGCGCATCGGACGGAAGCGGATGGCGCCCCTCGTGCGGCGCGCCGTGCCGTGACAGCTCGCGCTCGACGTCGACGAACACCGCTCCCGGGATGTGCCCGGCGAGGTACTGCTCCCGACCGTCGTCCCTGCCCAGCTGCCAGCGCGCGTCGAGGACGTGCACCTCACCGAGCCTGTCGCGCAGTTCATCTACCTGGATCAGCGGGCTCACAGCGGACCTCACGGCAGCAGGTGGCCGGCGGCGCGGTACAGCTCGTACCACTCGGCGCGGGACAGGGTGACGTCCGCGCCCGCGGCAGCTTCCTGCAGACGGTGCGGGGTGGTGGTGCCGAGCACGACCTGCATGCCGGCGGGGTGACGGGTGATCCACGCGGTGGCGACGCCGGTCGGCGTCACGCCGTGCGTGTCGGCGAGGCGGTCGATGACGGCGTTCAGCTCGGGATAGTCGGGGTTGCCGAGGAAGACGCCGTCGAAGAAGCCCGCCTGATACGGCGACCAGGCCTGGATGGTGATGCCGTTGATCCGGCAGTACTCCACGATTCCGCCGCCGTCGCGCACGATGCTCTGCTGCTCGCCCGCCATGTTCGCCGCGATCGGCTGGGCGATGATCGGGGCGTGCGTGATGGACAGCTGCAGCTGGTTAGCGACCAACGGTTGCGCGACGGCGGTACGCAGCAGATCGATCTGCCGCGGCGTGTGGTTGGAGACGCCGAACTCGCGCACCTTGCCTGCCGCCGAAAGCTCGTCGAACGCCCGTGCCACCTCGTCCGGTTCCACGAGGGCGTCGGGGCGGTGCAGCAGCAGCACATCGATGTAGTCGGTGCGCAGCGCCTTCAGCGATCCGTCGACTTGACGCAGGATGTGCTCGTACGAGAAGTCGAACATCCCGGCATCCGGCACGATCCCGCACTTGGTCTGCAACACGATCTCCTCGCGCTGCGCGGGGGACAGCCGCAGCGCGGAGGCGAAACGGTCCTCGCACACGTGCATCGCGCCGCCGTAGATGTCGGCGTGATCGAAGAAGTCGATCCCCGCGGAGCGCGCTGTGTCGTAGAGGGTGCGGATCTCGGCATCCGGCTTGTCGGTGATGCGCATCATGCCGGCGATGACGGCCGGGGCGGTCCCCGGCCCGAACGGGACTGACTTCATGGCTGCCTCCTGTGTCGGCTCCACGGTATCGCGCTGGTTGAATGGCAGGATGCCGTTCCTCGTTCCACCCGCTCCCGTCACGCTCACCGGACGCCTCGTCGAGATGCGCCCACTCGCGCGCGAGCATCGTGACGGTCTGATCGAAGCGGTCAGCGAAGGCGACCTGTGGCAGAACGCCTGGTACACGTCCGTGCCGGCGCCGGACGGCGTCGCGGGCGAGATCGAGCGGCGCCTGGGCCTGCTCGAGAAGGGCGAGATGGTGCCGTTCACCGTGTTCGACACGTCGGGACGCATCCTCGGCATGACGACCTACTACGACCTGGCCGCCGACGTGCCGCGACTGCACATCGGCTACACCTGGAACCGTCCGTCCGCGCACGGCTCGGGGACGAACCCCGAGTCGAAGCTGCTCCTGCTGCGGCACGCTTTCGATGTGCTGGGCGTGTACCGCGTCGGGTTCACCACGCAGTGGGTGAACTTCCAATCCCGTGCCGCGATCGAGCGCCTGGGCGCCAAGCAGGACGGGGTGATGCGGGCGATCAGCCGCTACCGCAACGGCGCCCTGCGCGACAGCGTGGAGTACTCGATCATCGAGCCGGAGTGGCCGGCCGTACGCGCGAACCTCGAAGCGCGACTGGTCAAGCGGGGCTGAGACCCTCCGCCGGCAGCCTCGGCACCGCCGCGATCAGACGACGGGTGTACGGATGCTCGGGCTCCGACAGCACGCGTGCTGTCGTGCCGCGCTCCACGACCCGGCCGCCCTCCAGCACCACCATGCGGGCACACAGCGCCGACACGATCGTGAGGTCGTGCGAGACGAGCAGCATCCCGATCCCCCGTTCCCGGGCGAGACGCTGGAACAGCTCGATCACGGAGATCCGCACCGAGGTGTCCAGTGCACTGACCGGCTCGTCGGCGACGATGAGCTCCGGTCTTGGTGCCAGTGCCCTGGCGATGGCGATCCGCTGGCGCTGACCGCCGGAGAACGCGTCGGGATGTCGCTGCGCGGCGTCGGCCTCCAGGCCGACGGCCTCCAGCAGCTCCCTCACCCTGGCCTCGCGGGCGAGGCGACTGCGTTCCAGTCCGAGTGAGAGCAGCGGCTCCGCGATGGACTCCCCGACCCGCATGCGAGGATCGAGCGAGGCGTACGGGTCCTGGAACACCGGTTGCACGGCGCGACGGAAGGAGCGCATGGCGGAGCGGTCGCGCACGCGGAGCGGTTCTCCACGGAAACGCACGAGACCGGCATCCGGCACCGCCAGACCGAGCAGCAGCCGCAGCAGCGTCGACTTGCCAGCGCCGGACTCGCCGACCAGCCCCACGCTCTCGCCCGGGTCCACGCTCACCGACACGTCGTCGAGGACGACGGGTCCCCGTCCGTAGCCGAACCTCACCCCGTCCGCCTGCAGCAGCGCCGCGCCGGTCATCGTTCCCCCTCCCCCGAAGCCGTGGTCGGAGGCAGGTGCGCCTCCAGCTGACGCGACGCCGTGACGAGAGCGCGCGTGTAGGGATGCGCAGGGCTCTGCAGCACCTGATCGGCGGAGCCGAGCTCGATCTGATGACCGTGCCGCATGACGAGGATGCGGTCGGCGACCTCGGCGATGACGGGAAGGTCGTGGCTGATGAAGACGAGCGACATGCCGCGCTCGCGGATCTCGCGCTGGAGCAGCTGCAGCACGCCCGCCTGGACGGTGACGTCCAGCGCAGTGGTGGGCTCGTCGGCGATCAGCAGTTCGGGGCCAGCGGCCAGCGCCAGTGCGAGCGCGACGCGCTGGCGCTGACCGCCGGAGAGCTCGTGGATGAACGAGCGCGCGATCCGCTCGGGGGCGGCGAGCTGCACGTCGGCCAGAGCGTCGAGCACGGCCCGGCGCAGCGCATCGCCGCGCAGGCCGCGGTGACGTCGCAGCGGCCACGCCAGCTGACGCCCGATTCGCATCAGCGGATCCAGCGAGGCCAGCGGGTCCTGAAACACGGCTCCCACCACCGACCCGCGCACGCCATCGAGCCGCCGCTGCGACGCCGCGATCGTGTCCACGGGGCCGCGCGGGGTGGTGAGCGTCGCCGAGCCGCGCGCCCGCAGCGGAGGCGGCAGCAGCCCGAGCACCGCGAGCGCGGTGAGCGACTTGCCGGAGCCGGATTCGCCGATGATGCCGAGCCGTTCGCCATACCGCAGGACGAGACTCGTCCCGTGCACCAGCGTCGGGCCGTCCTCGACCTCGACACCGAGCCGGTCCAGCGTGAGCAGCACGGTCATCGGATCCCCCGCATGGTCGGGTCCGCCACGTCGCGGAGGCCGTCGGCGAGGAGGTTGATGCCGATCGCGGTCGCCACCAGCAGGATGCCGGGGAGCAGCGCCGCGGTGGGTGCGGCCGTGACCGTCGCCTGCGCCTCCTGCAGCATCCTCCCCCAGGACGCGTTCGGCGGCGGCGACCCCAGCCCGAGATACGACAGCGATGCCTCGGTGACCACCGCGCCGCCGAACTGGAGGGCGAGGGGGACGATCAGCGTCGGCCAGATGTTCGGCAGCACGTGCCGGACGATGATGCGCGGCATCCCCGTGCCTGCGGCCTGCGATGCGGTGATGTAGTCCATCGCCAGCACGCGGGAGGCGGCGACCCGGGTGAGCCGGGCGATGACCGCCGCCCCGGAGAGGCCGATCGCGAGGATGGCGGACTCCAGCGACGCCCCACGCCAGGCGACGATCAGCATGGCCAGCAGCAGGGTCGGGAATGCGATGGCGATGTCGAGCAGGCTGGCGATCAGGTCGTCGACCCAGCGCCGGGCGACGGCGGCGGCGAGACCGAGCACGACGCCGACCAGGGTGGCGATCAGGATCGAGCCGATGCCGACGGTCATGGCCAGGCGCGCCCCGACCATGAGTTGGGAGAACAGGTCGCGGCCGAGCCGGTCGGTTCCCGCCCAGTGTTCAGCCGACGGCGGCTGCAGGCGCCCGCCCTGCGTGTCCTCGATGCCGTACGGCGTCCACACCAGCGACACGAGCGCGACGATGCCGATCACGCCGATCAGCACGCCGCCGGCGGTGAGGTTCACCGAACGGAGCAGGCGCGGCCGACGGCGCACCGCGGCGGTCGTGGTGGGCAGGGCGACGCTCATGCGGGTTGTCCCGCGGAGTCGACGTGCAGCGATCGGCGAAGCCGCGGGTCGAGGATGCGCTGGACGACGTCGGCGGCGAAGCCCAGCGACAGCACCAGCGCCGTCGAGAACAGCACGATCCCCTGAACGCTGGGGAAGTCCTGCTCCTTGATCGCCACCAGAAGCATGTCGCCGAGGCCCGGTAGCGCGAACACCCGCTCCACGATGACCGCGCCGACGAACGTCGTCGACAGCTGGATCGCGAGGATGGAGATCACCGGCACGACCCCGTTGCGAAGTCCGTGCCGCCACAGCGCAGTGCTGAAGCTCTGGCCGTATGCGCGGGCGGCGCGCATGTACTGCTGGCCGAGGACGTCCAGGGTCGCGCTGCGGACGTAGCGCGCCAGATCGCTGCCGGCCACGAGCGCGATGGTCACGACGGGCAGCGTCAGCGAGGTCAGCGCGGCGGCCGGATCGGCCCAGTCGCTGCGCGGGAAGCCTCCGGCGGGGAGGATGCGGGCGTTGAGCGCGAGGACGGCGATGAGGATGATGCCGACCCAGAACGCCGGTACGGCGACACCCAGCTGCGCGAAGGCGGAGAACGCCGTGCCGTACCAGGTGCGCGAGCGCCAGGCAGCGATGAAGCCGACCGGCAGCGCGATCGCGACGGAGAGCGCGAAGGCCAGGAGCGTGAGCGGCACGGTGACGTTCATCCGGCGGAGGATCTCGTCTCCGACCGGCAGGTTGCTGGTGAACGATGTGCCCAGATCCAGCCGCAGCAGCTGCAGGATGTAGTCGGCGAACTGCTCGTACAGAGGGCGATCTACACCGAGTCTTGCCGCGGCCGCGGCGACCTCGGCATCCGTCGCGCCGACGCTGATCAGCGCGTACACGGGGTTGCCGAGCACGCGCAGCACGACGAACAGGACTGTCACTGCGAGCGCGAGAGCGAGCAGCAGCAGTCCTGTCCGTCGGACCAGGTATCGGACTATGACGACGTCCTCTCGATCCCGGAGACGTAGAACAGTGAGTTCAGGCCGTTCTTCGGCACGCCGGTGATGCCGTCCCGCGCGATCCGCAGCTGCGGGTTGAGGTACAGCCACACGCTCGCGGCGTCGTCGGAGATGCGCTGGTTCGCCTTCTTGATCAGCTCGATCTGCTGCTCAGGGCTTGAGGCGGCCTCCGCCTGCGCCAGCCAGGTCTGCACCTCTGGGTCGTCGTAGCCCCAGTAGAACTCCGGGTCGCCGTAGAAGTTGATGTCCCGGTCGTTGACGTGGCCCATCAGGGTCGCCTGGAAGTCCTTCTCGGTGTAGATCTTCTGGTACCAGTCGTCGTTGGTGATGATGTTGATGTCGGCCGTGATGCCGACCTTCGCCAGCTCGCTCTTGACGAACTCCGCGACCGTCGGGTGCACGTCGGTTTCCGGCGTGTCGATCGTGAAGGTGAACCCGTCGGCCAGCCCGGCCTCGGCGAGGAGCTTCTCGGAAAGCTCCGGGTCGTACGGATTGTTGTCGGCCAGGTCGATGTACCACGGCTCGGACGGCGGCACCATCGATCCGATCAGCTCGCCACGGCCGCCCCAGATGGCGTCGAGGAGCTTCTCGCGGTCGATCGCGGAGTAGATCGCCTTACGCACCCGCTTGTCGGAGAACGGCGCGATGCGGTCGTTGAACGCAAGGATCTCCTTCGTCGTCGAGGTGCCCTCGATGATCTGGAATCCGCCGCCCTCGAAGTCAGCCACGCTGTCGGGATTGGTCTGGGCCGTGATCAGGTCGACGGCGCCGGTCAGCAGCGCGTTGTTCAGGGCCGTCGGGTCGGAGTAGTACTGGTACACGACGCCGCTGTTCAGCGGCTTGTCGCCCCAGTAGTCGTCGTTGAGCGCGAGCGTGATCGAATCGCCCTTGCGGTAATCGTCCAGTCGGTAAGGACCCGTGCCGTCGGCCGTGGTGCTGAGGTCGCCCGCCTCAGGGTTCACGATCCAGACATAGCCCAGGTTGTACGTGAAGCTGATCGACGGCTGCTTCAGCGTGACGCTGACCGTCTTGTCGTCCACGACGTCGACGTGGTCGATCACGCTGAGCTGGCGTTTGCGTGCCGCGAGGGACTCCTCTCCGATGAAGCGCTCCAGGCTGTATTTCACGGCGTCGGCCGTGAGCGGGTCACCGGAGTGGAAGGTCGCGTCGCGGAGGGTGAAGGTGTAGACCAGGCCGTCGTCGGACACCTCGGTGTCCTCCGCGAGCAGGGGCTCGACGGTCGCGTCGTCGGTGATCGCGAAGAGCCCCTCGTAGACGTTGCCGGTGAACACCTCGGTGACGCCGGAGCTGCCCCCGAACACCTGGTCGAGGATGGTGGGCTCGTTCGGCGATCCCACCACGATGGGTTCGTCGGATGCCGGATCTCCGGCATCCTGCCCTGCGGGGGAGCCGCACCCGGCGAGCACGAACAGCGCCGCGGCGGTGAGCGCCGCGGTGGCGGAGCGGACAAATCTCATAGGGGGTCCTTCGGGTCGGAGCGGGGGCGGCGGCGGGGTGGTCCGCCGTGGCGGAGCGATCACGGTGATCAGAGGGAGAATCCGTCGGCGAATCGCACCCGGCGTTCACCGGCGCGCACCGCGAACGGCAGGCGGTTCTGCATCGGCGGCAGCGGGCAGTTCATCTGGTCCGAGAACCCGCACGGCGGGACGGTCGCCCGGTTGAAATCGAGGGTCACCGGCACGCTGTCCCCCGGGCGCAGCCGCGCCGTCTCGGCGGGATGCTCGAGGAACAGGAACCGTCCGGCGCCGTACGTCTCCGTGCCGTTGGTCGCATCGCCGAACACGAGCTGCAGCTGCGAGCGGCCGTCCTCGCGCGTGTCGAAGGCGTTGAGACGGTACTCGCTGCCGTCGAACTCGAACACCAGGTCGCCGGTCACCGGCAGGTCGCGCGAGGCGCCGCCGTCACGGATGTGCTCGAACGGCACCACGCGTGTCTCGTCCACGAGCTCGAAGCGCGCCGGAAGCACCCACGCCGGGTCATACGGGTAGCGCTCGATGTCTTCGAACGCGCGTTGCGCCGGCGAGTCCTGGAGCCAGATGCGGTAGCCCTCCTGCGGAAGGCCTGTGTCGATGTCGCTCCGGCTGAGCCGAGTGAGCCGGGCGTGAGCGGGGTACCCCGCGCGAGCGGACTCGTCATCGACAGCGGGGGCACCGGGTGCACTCCAGTGCGTCTTGACGAGCGAGAGGGCGCCGAGCGGGCCTGTCACCGCCTCGCGTCGAGCGGCGACCCACAGCGCATGGTCTTCGGGCGTGGAGGTGATCACTGTCATACCGAAGCAGAACGCGACGGGATCGGCGAAATTCCGTGTCGGTGTGTTTCAGCGTGGCGATAACGTGGAGCCATGACCGCTCCGATCGATCCCACCGGCACCTCGGCGTGGGCCGAGCTCACCGCCCTCCGCGACCGTTTCACCCCGGACCTGAGGGGCTGGTTCGCCGCCGATCCGCGTCGCGCGAAGCGGCTCTCGCTGCCGTTGGCCGACCTGCACGTCGACCTGTCGAAGAACCTCGTCACCGACGAGATCCTCGCGGCTCTCGTGCGGCTCGCCGAACAGACCGGCGTCGCCCAACGCTACGCCGCGATGCTCGCCGGGGAGCACATCAACACCACCGAGGATCGCGCGGTGCTGCACACGGCGCTGCGGCGCCCCGCAGACGCCTCGCCGGCGCTGAAGGTGGACGGCCAGGACGTCGACGCCGACGTGCAGTCCGTGCTGACCGCGCTGTACGCGTTCGCCGCGCGGGTGCGGTCGGGCGAGTGGCTCGGGGTCACGGGCAAGAAGGTGACGCACGTCGTCAACATCGGCATCGGCGGGTCCGATCTCGGACCGGTGATGGTGTACGAAGCGCTGCGGCCGTACGCGGATGCCGGCATCCAGGCGCGTTTCGTGTCGAACATCGACCCGACCGACATCGCGCAGAAGACCGCCGACCTCGATCCCGAGACGACGCTGTTCATCGTCGCGTCGAAGACGTTCACCACGCTGGAGACACTCACCAATGCGCGGCTCGCCCGCGACTGGCTGTGGGACGGTCTCACCGCGGCCGGCGCCATCGGCGACGACGAGGACAGCAAGGCGGATGCCGTCGCGCACCACTTCGTGGCCGTGTCGACCGCCCTGGACAAGGTCGCCGACTTCGGCATCGACCCGCGGAACGCCTTCGGTTTCTGGGACTGGGTGGGCGGACGCTATTCGGTCGATTCCGCGATCGGGCTGTCGCTGGCGATCACGCTCGGCCCTGGTGTGTTCCGTGAACTGCTGGCCGGCTTCCACGCCGTCGACGAGCACGTGCGCACCACGCCGTTGGAGAGCAACGTCCCGGTGCTGATGGGGCTGCTGAACGTCTGGTACGTGAACTTCCTCGGCGCGCAGTCGCACGCGGTGCTGCCGTACGCGCAGCAGCTCAGCCGCTTCGCGGCGTACCTGCAGCAGCTCACCATGGAGTCGAACGGCAAGTCCGTGCGCTGGGACGGGTCCCCGGTGACGACCGATACCGGTGAGGTGTTCTGGGGCGAGCCGGGCACGAACGGCCAGCACGCGTTCTATCAGCTCATCCACCAGGGCACCCGCCTGATCCCCGCCGACTTCATCGCGTTCGTGAACCCGGCGTACCCGCTTCAGGACGGCGAGAACGACGTGCACGGGCTGTTCCTGGCGAACTTCCTCGCACAGACGAAGGCGCTCGCGTTCGGCAAGACGGCCGAGGAGGTGGAGGCCGAGGGCACCACCGGGACTCTGGTCGCCGCGCGCACGTTCGCCGGCAACCGGCCGACCACGTCGATCTTCGCTCCGTCGCTGACTCCGGCGGTGCTCGGTCAGCTGATCGCGCTGTACGAGCACATCACGTTCACCCAGGGCGTGGTGTGGGGCATCAACTCGTTCGACCAGTGGGGCGTCGAGCTCGGCAAGCAGCTGGCGCTGCAGATCACCCCCGCGATCGAGGGCGAGGAATCAGCGATCGCGGCGCAGGACCCGTCGACGAAGTCCCTTCTGGCCTACTACCACGCCCACCGCGCCCGCTGACGTCGACTGCGGCTTCCGCCGCGAGGCCTCGCTCCCTCGCCCCGCGAGCCCGCGAGACTTCTCTTTCAGCGCGAGACGGGATGCCGGCGGCCCCGTCTCATGCCAGAAGATAAGTCTCGTTCCCGGCATCCGCTTGAGACTTCTCTTTCAGCGCGAGACGGGATGCCGGCGGCGCGGTCTCACGCTGGAACGGAAGTCTCGTGGGTGAGGGGGTCAGGCGCGGCGGAATTGGGATGCCGCGGGGCAGTCGAACGGGTCGCGCGCGGCGAGGCCGACGCGGTTGAGGTACGCGATGACGATGCCGTACGAGCGCAGCAGCGTCGTCTCCGTGTACGGCACGCCGTGCGTGGCGCAGTACTCGCGGACGATCTCGCGGGCCTTCGACAGATGGATGCGGGGCATGTTCGGGAACAGGTGGTGCTCCACCTGGTAGTTCAGGCCGCCCATGAGCCAAGTGGCCCACCAGCCGCCGGAGACGTTGCGGGACGTGCGCACCTGCTTGGAGAAGAAGTCGAGCTTCGCGTCCGGGGCGATGATCGGCATGCCCTTGTGATTGGGGGCGAACGATGCGCCCATGTACACGCCGAACACGGCGAGCTGCACGCCAACGAAAGCGAACGCCATGCCCAGCGGGAGCATCAGGAAGACGGGGATCAGCACGACCGACAGGCGCACGGCGATGAGCGCGAGTTCGGTCCAGCGGCCCTTGACCTTGCCGGGCGTGACGAGGTGCTTCACGCTCAGGTAGTGCAGGTTCAAGCCCTCCAGCGTCAGCAGCGGGAAGAACAGCCAGCCCTGCTTGCGGGTGATCAGGCGCACCAGACCGCGCGAGCGGGCGGCATCCTCGTCGAGGAAGGAGATGGTGTCGACCTCGATGTCGGGGTCCTTGCCGACCTTGTTCGGGTTGCCGTGGTGGCGGGTGTGCTTCGAGTCCCACCACGCGTAGCTCATGCCGACGACGCCACTGGCGAGCATCCGCGCCAGGCGGAAGTTCGCCGGGCCGGAGGCGAGGATCTGGCGGTGGGCCGCCTCGTGCGCGAGGAAGGCCACCTGGGTGAAGAGGATGCCGAGGGCTGCCGCGATCAGCAGCTGGAACCAACTGTCACCGAGCAGGACGAAGCCGGCGATGCAGCCGGCGAAGCCAACCGCGATCGCTGCGCCGACGGCCGCGTAGAAGAGGCGGGCACGCCGCAGCAGGCCGGTTTCGCGGACCACGTGCGAGACGTCGCTGTACGCGCGCGCCATCGGCGGGAACTCGTCGGTTCCGGAATAGGTCTGACGGATGGGGCCGAGTGTCGCTGTCGTCGGTTCGAGCTGGGTGAGGGTCAAGGCCTTCTCCTGCCGATCGTGAGCCCGTGAGCTGCGGAAGCCAAAGGCGGGGCGCCGATCGCTCCTTTCAGGCTACGCGCACCCGTATACGAGAGCCGGCATACGCACGGGAATCGGGCGACATCGCCGTGACCATTGACTGACGGCTCGTCGGACGCTAGGGATGGGTGTATGAGCGACCTGCCGCTGATGAAAAGTCTGGATCAGCTGGCAGCCCTGGTACGCGCCGAGTCCGGACTTCACGTTCGCTACTCGGAAGGACCGGAGCACGACGCCACGGAGAGCAGCATCGACACCGAGAGCGGGCTGGAGCTGCCCGGCCTGTCCGTCAATCCACTCGATCCCGAACCGTGGTGGACCCGCCCGCTCGAGGACTGGCTGGCCCGACAGCTGTGCCAGTACCGGCATCTCGCCGAGAAGAATCCCGACCGCTACGCGTGGGTTCTGCGCGGAACACTGGCGGGGCGCGGTCCGGATTGCGAGCCCCTCCTCAGCGACGTGGAGGCGGTGGCGGATCTGAGTGAGGTGCTGCTTGAGGAAGCGCAGGAGCGATATCTGCGAAACTTCAACGCCGGGAACGGGCCGGAGTGAGGCGAAGGCGAGGGCGAGGCGTGCTGGCGATGCGATGCGGGATCTTCTGCACGCCTTTGATCAGGCAGCGGGGGCCGCGGGGGCCCCTCCCAAACGGAAGCGGTCCAGCGTCTTCACCCACGGAGCAGGATCGATTCCCCGTCCGGTCACCCAATCGTCGTCGTAGTAGGTGGACGCATAGCGGTCGCCCGTGTCACAGATCAGTGTGACGATGCTTCCTTGGCGACTGGACGCGCTCATCCGAACGGCGAGCTGAAGCGCGCCCCAGAGGTTGGTCCCCGTCGACGGTCCCACGCGCCGCCCGAGCAGATCCGATGCCCAGCGCATCGCCGCGACGGACGCCCCGTCAGCGACCTGGATCATCTCATCGATGAGGTTCGGCACGAACGAGGGCTCGACCCGCGTGCGGCCGATGCCTTCGATACGAGACGGCGTGCAGGTGACGAAGCCAGTGTCCTTCCGCCGCCACCCCTCGTAGAAAGCTGATCCCTCCGGGTCGACCACCGCGATGTTGCTGCCGATCCCCTGGTATCTCGCGTGGCGGGCGATGCAGGTGCTCGTGCCGCCGGTCCCTGCTCCCACGACGACCCAGTCCGGAATCGGATGCCGCTCCCGCGACATCTGGCCGAACAGTTCGCTCGCGATGTTGTCGCGCCGCCAGTCGGTCGCCTGGCTCGCGTAGGTGAATTGATCCATGAAGTATCCGTCCCCCCCTTCGGCGAGTCCCTGCGCCGTACCGACCACCTCGGTCGGGTCGTCCACGACGTGCACGCCGCCACCGAAGCGCCTGATGAGGGCGATCTTCTCCGGGCTCGTCGCGCGCGGGAGAACGGCGACGAACGGCAGGTCGAGGATCTGCGCGAAATACGCCTCGCTCACAGCCGTGGAACCGCTGGATGCCTCGATGATTGTGGTGCCCCGACGGATGTCGCCGTTGCAGAGCCCATGCATGAAGAGCGAGCGTGCGAGTCGGTGCTTCAGGCTCCCTGTCGGGTGCAACGACTCGTCCTTCAGGTAGAGGTCGACACCTTCCAGGCCCTTGACGCGGAAGGGCAGCAGCGGCGTCCAGCCACTGCGGCCGGCTTCCGCCTCGAGGAGTTCCAGTGCGTGGCGCACCCAGCGCCGATCGGAGCGGCTCGGGTTCGAGGGGGCCTCTGAAACGGCGGCGTGTAGCTGCATGTCGTCCTCTTCCTCGCGTTCTCAGGTGCAGGACAAGGTGGCACCTGCGCTTCACCCAGTGTGAAACCGGGATGGGCAAACGGCGAGCGAGAGAAACGGATGCTGATCAAATCAGCACTTATACATAAGAGCTCGCGGCGATGACGTCAGCGGCTTCCTTCAGCGAGGCGAGCACCTTGGTGACAGCCGGCGAGCGTCGTTGCGCGCGCAGCACCGTCGCCGTCACGTGGCGATGTCTCGCAGGCAACAGCGGCCGGGATCGGAGCTTCGGATGCTTCACGAACGACTGAGTCATGTGCGGCATCACCGCGAGCCCGAGCCCCGATACGACGTAGCTCTGCACCGCAAGGTTGTCATCGGTGGTGATGTCGATGCGGGGCGAGAAACCGGCGTCACTGCACGCGTTCACGAATTCCTGCCGGCACCGCACGCAGCCGGCGACCCATCGCTCGTCCCGAAGCTCCGACAGTTCGATCTGCTTCCGCCGGGCGAGGGGATGATCATCCGACAGCATCAGCATCATCGGTTCCTTCAGCAGGGGGAAGCTGGTCAGCTGCGGGTCATCCGCCTCCGGCCCCGGCTGGTCGTCATATCGGAAGGCGACGACGACGTCGTACTCACCGGCGCGCAGGCCCTGCAGCGACTCGGGCGGCTCCGCCTCGAACAACTCGATCTCGATCCCCAGTTGTCGAGAGCGCAACCTCGAGATGGCGGCGGGGACGAGAGTCGCGTTCGCGCTGGGAAACGCGCAGACCCGCACGCGCGCGTCCTTCAGACGGGTGACGGCCGCGATCCGCTCCTCGGTGGCGCGGAGCTCGGCGAGGATCTCCCCCACACGGGACGCCAGTACCTCGCCCTGCTCACTGAGCTTGAGCCCGCGGCCCTCGCGGGCGAACAGGGTCGTCTTCAGTTCTCGTTCGAAGGCCTTCATCTGCTGGCTGACCCCAGGCTGGGTGTAGCCGAGTTCGCGTGCCGCCCCAGCGAAGCTACCGATCCGGACGACGGCCTCGAAGGTCAGAAGCCTTTGTGTGTCGAGCATGCACGAAGTATAAGCGCAGGTTTGATATGAGCAAGAAGATTGCCATTTGATGTTTGCCCGGATACGCCCATGATGAAGTGACCGCAACACCCGAAGCGGTCCGAGCGCGTACGAGCATCGAGGCTGGTGCGCACCGCCACAGCATTCGAAGGAGAAGGCAACATGGCCTCGACAAGAGCGGAATCACCGCACGACCGCGGCGTGCGGCTGCGCGCGATCAGCGGCAGCGTCATCGGCACGGCGCTGGAGTGGTACGACTTCTTTCTGTACGGCACCGCCGCCGCGCTGGTGTTCAACGTCGTGTTCTTCCCGACGGTCGACCCGCTCATCGGCACGCTGCTGGCGTTCGGCAGCTTCGCGGTCGGCTTCATCGCCCGCCCGATCGGCGCGATCGTCTTCGGCAACTACGGCGACCGCATCGGGCGCAAGAAGATCCTGATCATCACACTCATGATCATGGGCATCTCGACCATGATCATCGGCATGCTTCCCGGCTACAACACAGTCGGGATCTTCGCGCCGATCGCCCTGACGGTGTTGCGCTTCGTGCAGGGGTTCGGGCTCGGCGGCGAATGGGGCGGCGCTGTTCTCATGTCGCTGGAGCATGGCGACCCGAAGCGGCGCGGCTTTGCGGCCAGCTGGCCGCAGATCGGTGTGCCACTGGGGCTCCTGCTGGCGAACGGGGCGCTGACCGTCATGCTCTGGATCACCGACGAGGAGGCATTCCTGGCCTGTGGCTGGCGCGTGCCGTTCCTGCTCAGCGCGGCTCTCATCGCGATCGGCCTGTGGATCCGGCTTCGCGTGACCGAGTCGCCCGAGTTCGAGAAGTTGGCGGCTGAGGGCAAGCGGGTCAAGATCCCGATCCTCGAGGTCCTGCGCAGCCAGAAGCGAGAGCTGCTCATCGCCACCGGCTCCCGCATCGGCACCGACGTCGCGTTCTACATCTTCGTGCTGTTCGTCGTCACCTACCTCACTCAGATGGTCGGCGTGGACCAGGCCACCGCGACGCTCGTGGTGCTGATCAGCGCCGCGACGATGATCCTGTTCATCCCGGTGTTCGGCGCGCTCTCCGACAGGCTGGGCCGACGTCCTGTGTACCTCGGCGGGGCGATCGGGGCGCTTGCCTGGGTGTTCGCGTTCTTCCCGCTGCTGGAGACACAGAACCTCGCGCTCATCATCGTCGCGGACTTCGTCGGCATGCTCTGCTGGGCGGCGATGTACGGCCCGCTCGCCGCGTTCACGACCGAGCTGTTCCCTGCGAACGTCCGCTACAGCGGCGCATCGCTCGGCTATCAGCTCTCCGGCATCCTGGGTGGCGCGCTGGCGCCCATCATCGCCGTCTCCCTTTACGGACGCTTCCAGAGCTGGGTGCCGATCGCGGCGTACGTAGCGGCCATGCTGCTCATCACCGTCGTCTCGGTGCTGGTTGCACGGGAGTCTTGCCGGGACACCCCTGAGCTCGCCGCGGCACCGGTGGAGGTGCAGTGATGGCCACGTTGACCCACCGGGACGTGCTTCGGAATCTGCAGGACGCCGGACATACTCTCCCCGAGATGCAATCCGCGATCGCCGCCTACACACCCGCGCTGCGGGTGGGCGCCCTCGCATTCACCTCGGGCCAGCTGCCCCTCATCGACGGAAGGCTGCCGGTCGCCGGAAAGGTGGGCTACGGTGCCGGCCTGGTGGATCCGGCCACGGCGACCGACCTCGCGGCACGTTGCGCGCTGAACGCCTTGGCCGCGCTCGCAGTCGCGGTCGGCGACCTCGGATGCGTGTCGCGGGTCGTGAAGGTGACCGGCTTCGTCGCGAGCGATCCCGACTTCTCAGAGCAGTCCACCGTCGTCGACGGCGCGAGCACCCTGCTGCACCAGGCATTCGGCGATGCCGGCGTCCACACGCGCTCCGCCGTAGGCGTCGCGGTGCTTCCGAAGGACAGCCCGGTCGAGGTCGAGCTCGTCGTCGAGCTCCACCCCGCCTGACGATGAAGAATCCGAGTTCCCGCACCAGCGGGTGTCAACAACAACACTGATTGGCGGTACAGCAATGACCTGGGACGAAACCTATTCCGAGGGCTTCTTCGGCCCGACCACGGGCTCCCTCCTCATCAAGAACCTGCGGGGAGTCGTCACCGGCCGCCTCGGTGACCCCCTTCGCGAGGTGGAGACGATCCGCGTCGTCAGCGGCCGCATCGAGCAGATCGGCGGAGCGGCGGATGCTGAGGCTGATGTCGTGATCGACGCGAATGGAGCCGTGGCGCTGCCCGGTCTGTTCGACACGCACACCCACTTCGCGATCGGCGACTTCAACCCGAAGCAGAACACGGTCGGCTTCATTGAGAGCTACATGCACGGCGGCGTCACGTCGATGATGTCAGCGGGCGAGGTGCACTTTCCGGGACGGCCCATGGACCGCTTCGGCGTCAAGGCCGTCGCCGTCGCGGCGAACCGCTCGTTCACTCTCAACCGCCCCGGTGGCGTCCGCATCCACGGCGGCTCGCTGATGACCGGTCCGTACATGGAGGAGGAGGACTACGAGGACCTCGCCCGGCAGGGCATATGGCTCATGAAGGTCGGGTTCGGCGGGTTCAACAAGCCGACGGATGCCGTGCCGCACGTGCGCTGGGCGCAGGCGGCGGGCTTCGTGGTGATGTCGCACTCCGGCGGTGCATCGTCGGTGCCCGGGGTGGCGCCGATCACGGTCGACGACTTGATCGCCATGGCTCCTGACATCGCCGGCCACATCAACGGCGGCACCACGAGCCTGCCGGAGCTTCATGTCGAGCGGCTCGTGAAGGAGTCGACCGCGGCACTGCAACTGGTGCAGGCCGGCAACCTGTCGGCGAGCCTCCACATTCAGCGGCTGGCCGCCGAGAACGATGCGCTCGACCGCGTGATCCTCGGCTCCGACACCCCGTCGGGCACCGGTGTGATGCCGCTCGCGATCATCAAGACGATCGCCGAGCTGTCGTCCATCGGCGGCGTGCCGGCGACCGACGTCATCGCCTATGCGACGAGCAACGCCGCCCGTGTGCTGCGTCGAGAGGAGGGCGTGCTCGAGGACGGGCGCCCCGCCGACATCGTCCTCGTGCAGCAGCCCGTGGGCGGACCCGCAGACCACCCGATCGACGCTCTGAACCGGGGTGACATCACCGGCATCGCGAGCGTCATCATCAACGGCCAGATCCGCGCGCTGCGCAGCCGGAACTCGCCCGCGCCGATCCGGGAAGTAGAGGTGCAGCCGCACCGCTGAGTGGACGGGGTGGGCGGATGGCGGGGAGACCCGGCATCCGCCCACCCTCACGCCACGCGAACAGTGACTATGATCCGCCCGACGCGATCGGCGACTCGGCTTCGCGGGGCGCGCGGAAGCGGCGCCGGTACTCGGTCGGCGTCGTCGCGTACTCGTCTGCGAAGTTCTGCCTCATCGTGATCGGGCTGGCGAAGCCGCAACGTGCGGCGATGGCGTCGACGGGGAGGTCGGTCGTCTCGAGCAGACGCCTCGCTTCCTCGACTCGCCGCTCGCGCACCCAGGTCGCTGGGGTTGTCCCTGTCGATTCCTTGAATGCACGGATGAAGCTGCGTCGGCTCATATGCGCGGCACGTGCAAAGTCATCGACGCCCAGCCGCTCGTCCAGATGCTCGATCGCCCAGTCCAGCGCCTCCGCGATCGGACTGGTTCCGTTGCGCTGCGGCACCGGGCGCTCGATGTACTGCGCCTGGCCGCCACTGCGGTGCGGGGCGACGACGAGGCTGCGGGCCACGCTGTTCGCGGCCGCCGTCCCCAGCCGCGAGCGCACGATGTGCAGGCACGCGTCGATGCCCGCCGCCGTGCCCGCCGAGGTGAGAACGTCGCCATGATCGATGTACAGGACGGTGCGGTCCACCGCGATGGTTGGATGCCGATCATGAAAGGCATCCAGCGACTGCCAGTGCGTCACGGCCGCGCGCTCGTCGAGAAGCCCGCTGTCCGCGATGGGGAACGCCCCGAGGCAGAGGCCAGCCACCGCGGAACCGCGTGCGTGGGCCGATCGGAGCGCCGCCACGAGCGCGTCGGCTGGCGTACGCCGGTCGTCGTGCCAAGACGGGATCACAATGAGATCGGCTTCGACCGCCGCGGAGAGGTCCGACACCCCGCCGATCCGGTAGCCCTCCGCAGTCGTGATCTCCGACCCGCTCTCGTTGAACAGCACTGTCTCCCACTGGCCCAGTCCCTGCCGCGCGACCTCGCCGAACACCATCTGCGGAACCGCGAGGTGGAACATCGTCGCGCCGTCGAAGGCGTAGACCGCTATCCGCATGTTGTCCTGTCCGCCTCGCTTTGGCCTGATTCCATCGTTGCTTTGCACTCGTGCCAATTGTGCCACTGGAGAAGCCGGGAGAGGCTGTGAATGCGAGGTTTCCCTCGCCGCCCGCAACTACCCGAACCAGGAGGAAGCATGACCGCTCCCCGCCGCGCACTGATCGTCATCGACCCGCAGGAGGAGTACTTCACCGGACTGCTCCCCATCCAGCATCCACCTCGTGACGAGTCCGTGCAGCGCATCGCCGCTGCCATCGATGCGGCCAGATCCGCCGGTATCCCGATCGTCATGGTGCAGCACTCGGCGGGTGACGAGGCGCCGGTTTTCAACCCCACAGCGCCCGGTTTCGCCCTGCACCCCTCGCTCGAGGAGCACGACTCGTCGACCTGGAAGCGCGTGACCAAGAGCTACAGCTCCGTCTTCCCCGGCACGGACGTCGAGGAGTGGTTGCGCACGGAGGGTCTCGACACGATCACGCTGGCGGGATACATGACGAACAACTGCATCCTCGCGACCGCCGTGGAGGCCGAGGCTCGCGGGATCGCCGTCGAGGTCCTCTCCGACGCGACCGGTGCGATCGACATCACCAACGAAGCCGGCTCGGTCAGCGCCGAGACCGTACACAACACGCTGCTCGCCTTGCTGCACTCCAACTTCGCCGCTGTCGCATCCACGGAAGCATGGTCGAGCGCCGTCGCCTCCGGCGAAGGCCTGAACAAGAGCAACCTGGTCGAGTCAGCGGCCGCCGGCGCGGCAGCGTTCGCGTGAACGACTCGACAACGCAAGAACGCTCGTCGCGCGCGCCCGTCTTCGGCACCGCCCCGTTCGCCCTCTCTGTGCTCGACGGTGGCCTCACCGGCATCGGCCACTCCGCGCAACAGTCCCTGGAAGAGGTCGTCCGCGCGGCGAGGCTGGCCGATGACCGGGGCTACCGACGGTTCTGGATGTCCGAGCACCACGCCATGCCGGGCGCAACGATCGCCTCGCCGCAGCTGATGATCGCCCGGCTGATCGGCGAGACGCGGCGCATCCGGCTCGGTGCCGGCGGAGTGATGCTCCCCAACCACGTTCCGCTCATCGTGGCGGAGCAGTTCGGGATGCTGGAGGCTCTCGCACCCGGAAGGATCGATCTCGGAGTCGGACGGGCACCCGGTACCGATCCCGCGACGGCGGCCGCGCTGCGCCGACCGTCGGCAAGCGACGACTTCGCAGCTCAGGTGGACGAGCTGCTCGCATTCCTCGGCGATGAGTTCCCGGCGGGGCACCGCTACCACGGCGTGCATGCCGTACCCGGCCCGTGGCAGGACGTGCAGAACGAGGTGCCGCGCGCCACCCAGGGAGCGAATGTGTGGATCCTCGGGTCTTCCCCGTATTCGGCGCTCGTCGCAGCCCGGCTCGGCCGACCCTACGCGTTCGCTCTGCAGTTCGGCAGCGCTGACGTCCTGAACGCGATGAGCCTGTATCGGCAGCACTTCCGGCGATCCGCGGTGCTGGAGCAGCCGTACGCCCTGGTCAGCGTCGGCGTCGTGGCGGATCACGATGAGCGCGAGGCGCGGCGCCAGGCGTCGACCACGGCGATGGCCATGATGCGCATGTTCCAGAGGGAGCCGTTCGCGTACCCTTCGCCGGACGACGTCGAGGCCTTCCCCGCCTCCTCGCACCAGCGGGCCTTCCTCGACGAGTGGACTGATCGCACTATCCACGGTTCCCCTGCTCACGTCGCGGCACAGCTCGAAGAGCTCCAGACTCTCACCGGCGCGGACGAGCTCATGCTCGTCGTCGGCTCGCACTCGCTGGCGTCACGGTCGCGCACGATCAGGCTGATGGCCGACCACTATCAGGCCGGCGAGCAGACCTGATCTCGGTCGGCGGGCCGACCGTCTAGGCGAGCGAGAGGAAGAGCTTCTCGAGCTCCTCCTTCGTCGGCCCGTCGGGCTGATCAGCCGGTTGACGACCTTGTGCTGGGCCGCGTCCACCTGGCCGATCATGCCGCCCTCCCCTCATCCGCCCCATCGACCTCGGTCTCGACCGTGAGGACATCGCCCGCGCGATCCCCGAGGATCGCACGCAGTGTCGTCATCCCACCCCCGAGCGAGGCCGAGTCGAAGCCTGACTGCGCGAGACGCGGCCGGCGAGATCGAGCTGAACGGCGCCGCAATCGCCCTGGCCACCGACGGCGAGTTCGAGCTGGCATCAGGACGAGCGCATCTCGGTGCCGCGCGCTCGCGCGGTTCTGATCTCCCGCGCCGCCTCCGTGCAGATCAGTGGCACCAGCCGCCTGTTCATCGTCGCCGACTGACCGACGGCGATGAAGCGGCCGCCCGTCGCCGGGCGGCCGCTCAGTGCTGCCAGAGGGTCAGCGCACCACGCAGGAGCGCTCGTTCTCCCATCCCCAGCCGTCGCCGTCGGGGTCGGATGCTGCGCTCGCGCAGTACGGGTAGCCGTTCGGAGCCGTGCCAGAGTCGGTGCCCGAGCCCGTCCCGCTTCCCGTTCCCGTCGCGCGGATGTCGTCGAAGACGACCGTCCCGGTCAGCGGCGCGCCGTCGTTGTGGTTGATGAAGATGTTGAACTGTGTCACGCGGCTCAGGTCGTCCGCGGTGAGCCGGCGGTCGGCGTTGCCGGTGTCCCACGGCGCGGGGCGGAAGTCCCCGAACGGCACCGTGACCGACGTCGCCTCAATCCCCTCGAGCGACGGGTACGCCTCGTAGGCGACGCCACCCGCGACGAGCTGCAGCACAAGCTTGTTGGCGCTGCCGTCGGGGCGGTACCAGAGCGACAGCTCGCCGAACGCGGACCAGTCGGTCTTCAGCGAACGGTTCAGGCCCGTGTACGACTGCAGACCGAAGTCGTAGCCGAGCGCCAGTGCGTGCTCGCCGGAACCGACCGGGTCGTCGGTCAGGGTGAGACGGTTCGACCCCACCGAGCTGTAGGCCGATCGCAGGTCGTCACTGTCGAGGTACGCCTCGAAATCATCGACGACGCCGGGGGCCGCCGCGGGACGCTCCCCGAGCGCCAGCCTCTGTGACAGCTCGAGGCTGCGCTTGCCGTTGAGCTCGGCGTGCACCGTCAACGTGCCCACTCTGTTGTCGAGCCATGACGCGTCGACGCGCAGGGTGCCCAGGTGGTACCCGCTCGCCGGGTCGAAGGTCAGCGGCTGCCGCTCGCCGTCGTTCAAGGTGAACCAGGCGTCGCGCACCTTGGCGTCGCTGATACGCACACGCACCTGTGCCTCGGTGGTCGTGAGTCGCTGGCCGGCTGTCGGCGAGACGACGTGGATCGCCGCATCGTGCGCCACGGTCTTCACCTTGGTGCCACGCACGCGCTTCTGATCCAGATCGCCTGCGAAGAGCGTTGCAGGGTCGGCATGGAACTCGCGGAAGTCGGTCAGCAGCTCGTGTTCGGGCGCCGACCCGGTCGCCGGCACCGGCACGAAGAACTGGTCGGTTCCGAAGTTGGTCCAGGTCATCATGTACGCGATGCGCCTGGCGTCCGCGTCCGCCCGGATGGCCTCGAGCAGATCGGTGTACCAGGTCAGGTCGGGGTTCTGTCCGTTGGGCTTGAGGGCACCGCTCATGCCGAACTCGGTCAGTGCGGACACCTTGCCCCGCTCGTCGGCGATGCGCGCCACCATGCCGAGGTCGGCGACGATCTGGTCGGTCCACTGCTCGGAGCCGCCCGTGCCGTCGTAGTTGTCGATGCCGAGCACGTCGACGAAGTCGTCGCCGGGATAGGCCGCGAGGTACGCCGCCTCGTCCCCGGCGAAGCCACCGCCGGGCGAGTAGGCGAAGAGCAGGTTGTGCACATCCTTAATGTCGCGCAGATACTCGACGGTGTAGCGGAACAGCTCGGCGTACTGCGAGGCGGAGGCGTGAGCCGCACCCCACCAGAACCACGAGCCGGCGTTCTCGTGGAAGGGCCGGAAGATGATCGGGATGGCCCGGCCGTCGGCGTCCGTCGACTCTGTCGCGATCCGCGCGACCCGGTCGAGGTAGTCGTTGAGCTTCGCATTGTGATCGCCGCCGGGCAGGATGCGGGCGACCACGTCGCCGGACGTGTCGCCGTAGTTGCCGCCGGTGACGAAGTTGTCCATGTGGGCCGACATGGTCTGGATGGTGCCGAGGCGATCGGCGGCCCGGATCTTGCGGACCGTCTCGGTGAGGCTCTGCTCATCGGACTCAGGACTGGGGGTCGATCCGAAGCCGAGGCGGCTTGCGTCCCAGCCGATCACAGCCGGGAAGTCGCCAACCGCCGCGTTCACGTCCGAGTCGGTGCCGCTCGCGCCGACGGGATCGAATGTGAGTCCGTACTCGGTCGACTGCTGGTGCCCGAACAGCACCCCGTCACCGCGCCCCTCGCGCAGATAGTCGAACAGCGACGCGGTGCGAGCCGTAGCATCCGGATCGGCGATCTCGATGCGAGACGGCTTGCCCGCTGCGGCGGGCTGGGGAGCGGCGCCGGCGGCGACGGCGCCGCTCAGCGCCAAGACGACGCCGAGCACGGATGCCGTGGCGGCGCGCATCCTGTACCGACGGCGGACGGCGGTGTTCGCGGTCATGATGTTCCTCTCAATGGACGGGAGCGGGGTGCGCCTCGGTCCACTGGCCTGTGCCGTGGTCGAAGCAGCGGGTGTTGTCGATGCGGGGACGCTCGGTGAAGCGCAGCGCGCCGCCGGAGTGAAGGCGCTCAGGGTCGGGGGCGGCCTCGGCGAGCAGCTGGGTGTACTCGTGCTGCGGGTTGAGGATGACGTCGTCGGCCGGCCCGCGCTCGACGACTCGGCCTCGGTAGAGCACGAGGATCTGGTCGGAGAAGTGCCTCGCTGTCGCCAGATCGTGGGTGATGTACAGCACGGCCAAGCTGTCTTCGCGCTGCAGTCGAGCCAGCAGGTTCAACACGCCGAGACGGATCGACACGTCGAGCATCGACACCGGCTCGTCGGCGACGAGCACCTGCGCGCCGGGAGCGAGCGCGCGGGCAATCGCGACGCGCTGACGCTGACCTCCCGACAGCTCGTGCGGTCGGCGCTGCGCCACCTCCTCGGCCGGGGTCAGACTCACGCGCTCGAGCAGCTGCTGCACCCGCTCGCGGGTCTCGGCGGCGCCAGAGGTGCGGCCGTGGATCCGCAGCGGCCGCGCGATGTGGTGCTCGATCGTGTGGAACGGGTTGAGCGACGCGAACGGATCCTGGAACACCATCTGCACGTGACGCCGGTAGGCGGCATCCGGGATGGTCGACCCGTCGTCCGCGTGGAGCTCGATGCTGCCCGAGGTGGGGCGCTCGAGGCGCATGAGCGTCTTCGCGATCGTCGACTTGCCGGACCCCGACTCCCCGACCAGTGCGACTGTGCGGCCGGGCTGGAGGTCGAAGCTCACTCGGTCGACGGCGCGCAGGGTGCTGCGGTGAAGGCCGGAGCGCACCCGGTAGTCCTTCACGAGATCGCGAACCTGGATGCCGGTCACAGCTGGCCCTCCTCGACACCGGTGCGGATGAACGAACCCCGTTCGCCCGACAGACTCGGGAACGAGGTGAGCAGCTTCTGCGTATATGGATGCTGCGGATCGCGGTACAGCGTCGCCGCATCCTCGAGCTCGACGATCTCGCCCTCGAGCATCACCGCGATGCGGTCGCTGATCTCGAGCAGCAGCGCCAGGTCGTGCGTGATGAAGACGACCGCGAAGTCGAGCTCGTCACGCAGCCGCACGATCTCGCGCAGGATCTCGCGCTGCACCACCACGTCGAGCGCGGTGGTCGGCTCGTCCATGATCATGATCTGCGGCTCGAGCAGCATCGCCATCGCGATCATGACGCGCTGGCGCATGCCGCCGGAGAGCTCGTGCGGGAACGCCCCGATGCGGACAGGGTCCACGCCGACTCGGGAGAGCACCCCCTCGCTGCGCCGGCGGATCTCGGCGCGGCTGATGCCAGGACGGTGCGCGCGGAGAGTGTCCGCGAGCTGAGCACGGATGGTGGTGACGGGGTTCAGCGCGTTCATCGCGCCCTGGAACACCATCGACAGCTTCGCCCAGCGGAAGGCTCGCAGCTCTTCGTCGTCGAGTGCGAGCACGTCGACGTCGGCGCCGTCGCGGTCGTGGAAGACGATGCTCCCGCCAGCGATGCGCGCCGGGGGACGGTGCAGCCGGTTGACGGCATAAGCGAGCGTGGTCTTGCCGCAGCCCGACTCCCCGGCGAGGCCGAGGATCTCGCCCCGGCGCAGGGTGAGACTCACGTGGCGCACGGCCTCGACGGGGCGCTCGGCCTCGTACACGACGCTCAGATCCCGCACGGTGAGGGCGGCCGGTCGATCCTGAAGCGGAGTGGTCATGGCGTCTCCTCCTTCGCCGAGCCCGTGCCGGCGCTGCGATGGCGACGGCTGAGCTGCCGCTCGAGTGCGGCGGCGCGTGCCGCGCGCTTGCGGTGCAGACGGGCGTTCTTGAGCTTGGGGTTGATGATCTCGTCGATCGCGAAGTTGATCAGCGACAGGCCCATGCCGAGCAGCGCGATCACGAGTCCCGGCGGGATGAACCACCACCACGCGCCGAGCGAGAGCGCGTAGCCGTTCTGCGCATAGAAGAGCATGGTGCCCAGGGTCAGCGAGTTCGATGCACCGAGGCCGATGAACGACAGCCCCGTCTCGGCGAGGACGGCCGCGACGACCGAGAAGACCAGCTGCGAGGCGATCACGGGCAGCAGGTTGGGCAGGATCTCCACGACGATCACCCGCCACGAGCGCTCGCCCGCGACGCGGGCGGCCGCCACGTAGTCGCGGTTGCGCACCGAGAGCGTCTGCGCGCGCAGCACCCGGGCGGATGCCGCCCAGCTGGTCAACGCGAGCACAAGGGCGATGCTCCAGATGCCGCGGCTCTCGCGGGGCACGAATCCGGCGATCACGATCACCAGCGGCAGGCCGGGGATGACGAGGAAGACGTTCGATAGCAGCGAGAACAGCTCGTCTGCGAAGCCGCCGCGGTATGCGCCATAGATGCCGAAGAAGCACGACAGGGCGGTGGCCAGCACACCGACGATGATGCCGATCTGCAGCGATGAGCGGGTGGCGTGCGCGAGCTGGGCGAGCACGTCCTGCCCGGTCTGGGTGGTGCCGAGCAGGAACTCGCCCGAAGGGCCGGTGAGACCCTGATCGCGGATGGTCGTCGGGTCACCCACGAGCAGCGGACCGATGACGCCGAGCAGCGACACCGCCAGCACGAGACCGATGCCGACGGCCAGCCACGGGGTCATCGTGGGCAGCATGGCACGCCAGCCGGAGCGGCGCTTTCCGCCGGGCTGTCGCGAGCGGATCGCGGCGGTGCCGAGATCGGGTGAGGTCGGTGCGGCTTCTGTCAGCGGTGCGCCGCCACCGGGGATGCTGGTCATTGCGCCGGTACTCCGTTTCTGAGCTCTTCGATCATGACCGCGCCCTGGTCCGCGGGTCGATGACGCCGTACAGCAGGTCGACCACGAGGTTGGCCCCGAGCACGGCGAGCGTGATGTACAGGAACACGCCCTGCATCAGCGCGTAGTCGTTGTTGCTCACCGCGCCGAGCAGGCGGCTGCCGATACCCGGGTAGGAGAACACCTGCTCGGTGATGACCGAGCCCGACACGACGAAGCCGAGCGAGATCGCGAAACCCGCGACCGATGGCAGCGCGGCGTTGCGTGCTGCGTACGAGCGCAGGATGGTCCGGGGGGCGAGCCCCTTGGCCTGCGCGGTGAGTACGTAGTCCTCGGAGAGGGTCGAGACCATCATGTTGCGCATGCCCAGCAGCCAGCCGCCGACCGACGCGAGCACGATGGTCAGTGCCGGGAGGAAGCCGTACTGGATCGCCGAGAGGATGAACTCGGTGTTCCAACCGGGGGTGAGCGCCACGTCGTAGCCGCCCTGGATCGGGAACCAGCCGAGCACCGTCGCCAGCGCGTACACCAGCAGCAGAGCGAGCCAGAAATACGGCACCGCCGACAGCAGGGTTGTGGCCGGCACGAGCGAGTCGAGCCATGATCCCGGCTTCCACCCCACGATTGCCCCGAGCAGCACGCCAAGACCGGCGGCAAGCATCGTTGAGATGCCCACGAGCACGATCGTCCAGGGCATCGACGTGCCGATCACCTCGGTGACGCTCGCGGGGTAGTAGCTGACCGAGATCCCGAGATCACCATGCAACAGGTTGGTCAGGTAGGTGAGGTACTGGCTCCACAGCGGTTCTGAGGAGTCACCCCCGAGGAGTGCCGCGTAAGCTTCCCGCGCCTCCGGCGACACCGCACCGCCACGCTGCTGCAGCTTCGCCAACAGGATGTCGACGGGGTTGCCGGGCATCAGACGCGGGATGGCGAAGTTCAGCGTGAGCGCCGCCCACAGTGCCACGGCGTAGAAGCCGACCTTTCGCAGGAAATAGCTCACGTTTCACGCTCCTCGGGGGTGACTCACCGGATCAGCCCTGCGGCTCGAGCCGCTTGAAGATCTCGGCGCTGTCCATGCGCGACCACACCGCGGGGAAGGCGTACAGGTCGTCCTCCGATGGCCAGTTGCTGAACTCGTCGGTGTTCCACACGCTGGTGGTGCCGCCCGTCAGCACGGGGATGTACGGCATGTCCTCCACGAGCGCCGTCTGGATGGTGTCGAAGTGCGGCTGGCGTGCCGAATCGTCGTCGAGCGGCAGGGTCGCCAGCGCGTTGATCGCATCGTCGACCTTCTTGTTCGCGTAGCGGGCGAAGTTGTTGCCCGACGATTCACCCACCTTCGCGGTCGCGGCGGAGTCGAAGAAGTAGCGGTACACGTAGTAAGGGTCGGGCGCCGGTCCCTGCCACAGCGAGTCGATCGCCAGTTGGAAGTTGCCCGAGCTCTTCTTCTCGGTCCACTCGTTCCACGACGACTGCGCGCCGACAAGCTCGATGCCCGCGGCCTTGGCCTGGGAGGCCATCGTGTCGATCGCCGTGATGTAGTCGGTCCAGCCGCTGACGACCTCGACGGCGAGCGAGAGACGCTGACCGTCCTTGGCATAGATGCCGTCGTCGCCCTTGGCCCAGCCCGCCTCCTCGAGGATCTCGGCTGCCTTGTCTGCGTCGGCCTTGGCCGGGGCCACCTTCTCTTCGACCTGGTCGCTGATGAACGAGTCCTGGCTGGGCGTCAGCGCGAAGGTCGGGGAGATGTCACCGGCGGTATCGGCGAACGCAAGCTTGTTCAGCTGCGTGCGGTCGAGCGCGTAGTAAAGGGCGTGGCGCACGGCCGGATCGGTCTGCGGACCGGTGCAGCCGAGCTCGACGTTCGAGCAGGTGGCGAGCACCATCTGGCTCTGCCACTGAGTGAACGCCTCGTAGCCCGGGTGGTTCTTGCTGGTGTTCTTCACGTCGGGGATGGGGCCGGTGAACCAATCGATGGTGCCAGCCTTGATGCCGTCCGCCCCGGCCTGGTTGCCCGACAGGGCGACCCAGCGAATCGTCTTCAGCTCGGGCGTGGCACCCCAGTAGTCCTTGTTTGCGACGAAGGTGAACGCCTGCGGCTTGAATTCGCCGAGGGTGTACGCGCCAGTGCCGATCGGCTTCTCCACAACATCCTTGGTGGGGTCGATGTCCTTCCAGATGTGCTCAGGCACGATGACCGAGCCGAGCACGTCGGGACCCTTGACGAACGAGGGGGTCTCGAAGGTGAAGGTCACGTGCGTGTCGTCGACCTTCTCGACGGTGCCGTTGAAGCCGATGTTGTTGATCGACGGTGTGTTCTTGAGCATCTCGAACGTGAAGACGACGTCGTCGGCGTTGAACGCCTCGCCGTCGCTCCAGGTGGCGCCCTCGCGCAGCGTGACCGACAGCACTGTGCCGTCCTCGTTCCAGGTCTGCTCGGTGCCGAGCAGCGGCACAGGGTCGCTGACCGTGGCCTTGTTCAGGAAGAACAACGACTCGTAGATCGCGCCGACGCCGCCGATGCTCGACGGGGAGTACGGGTTGAAGTTGATCTGGTAGTCGCCCGACTGTCCTGTGTAGGCGACGAGTGTGGAGTCGGCGGCGGACTTGCTGCCGCTATCGCCGCTGGCGGGGGCGCATGCAACGGCGAGCGCGCCGGCGAGCACAGCACCGGCGACGGCGAGGCCGGTGCGGCGGAAGCCCTGACGGGTGGGGGTCATCTTCGGTCCTTTCTGAGTCAGGCTTCTCTGCCTGTCCTGTCGCGGGGTTCCCCATCGACGTGGCCTACTTTATACGCTAAATTTACTTCGTCAAGTTATTTCTCGAGAGGGTTACCATGCTCCAACCCGCGCAGGGCCGCGCGACGACGTCCGGCCGTCTGCTCGACCTCCTGCGCACCGCAGGAACCCTGAGCAGGGTCGAGCTGGCCGACGCCACCGGGCTTGCCCCGGCGACCATCACGAACGCCGTGCGCACCCTCATCGACGCCGGTCTGGTGCGCGAGGTCGGCACCGAGCAGCAGTCGCGCGGCCAGCCGAGAAGACTTCTGCGCCTCGAGCCAGATGCTTGGTACACCGTGGGCGTCCAACTCGATCGGGCCACGACGAGCATCGTCGCCGCCGACTTCACCGGCCGCATTGTCGCGTCGGCCGGTCTCGTCGGGGCGGGCGCGCGCGACCCCGAAGCGGTCATTGACGATCTTCGCGATCACGTCGCGGCGCTGCTCAGGTCCACCCGCGTCGCGCCGGAGCGCGTGATCGGCGTCGGGCTCGTCACGCACGGTCCGCAGAACCGCGTCGACGGCACTCTCGTCACGAACCAGCCCACACCGCGCTGGCGCGGGTTCCCGCTCACGCGCGCCTTATCGGAAGCCCTGGCCCTGCCGGTGCTGCTCGAGAACGACGCCATGGCAGCGGCCATCGGCGAGCAGTGGGGCGGCTCGCTGCCGACCGAGGACTTCGGGCTGGTGTACGTCGGCTCGGGAATTGGCGGGGCCGTGATCATCGAGGGTGAGCCTTACCGCGGCCGCGCGTCGAACGGCGTGGAGATCGGGCACATCGCCCTCGGCGGATCGGCAGACTGCAGCTGCGGCAAGACCGGATGCGTCGAGGCTGAGGCGGCCCCTCCGACCGTCGTCGCGCGGGCGTGCGCCGACCCGGTGCTCGCCGCCGACCTCGAACTGCGCCGCGACGCTGGCGAGATCCTGGCGGACTTCGAGCGGATCGCACGCGCGGCGAAGAACGGCGACGATCGAGCCGGCGCGCTGGTCCGCGCCTCGGCGGCCCACGTCGCCCGCGCAGCCCTCGTGCTGGCGGAGCTGTTCGACGTCGACACGATCGTGCTCGCCGGCCCCGCCCTCGGCACAGCGGGTCCGCAGTACCGCGAGGCGGTCGAGGAAGCTCTGCAGCAGTCCATCCTGCGCGACGCCGACCGGCCCCCGCGCGCGTTGCTCTCACCGCACGCCCCCACCTCGGCAGCGATCGGCGCAGCGCTGCACGTGCTGCGCGCCGTTCCCGTGGCTCTGCCAGTCTGATCCAACCGCCCCGCACAGATCACCACCGACCCTGATGACCCTCACCCCCGATGACCTCGTGCAGCCTCGGCTGCACCGAACCGCTGGAGTCTCATGAACGACAACACCCGGGTGCTGCGCCGCGACGGCGTGTCCGTCGCCTTCCGCCTCGCCGATGACGGCCTTCCCGCGATCCTGCACTGGGGAGCAGATCTCGGCGACGGCGCACTGCCCGCCGACGAGCTCGACCTGGTGACCTCGCGACAGACCGCCCCCGGCACCCTCGACGCCGCCTGGCGGGTACCCATCGTGCCGCAGGAGGCTGACGGCTGGGCGGGCGCCCCCGGCCTGCTCGTCACGCGCGACGGCCTGCCCGTGTTTCCCCGCTGGCGGATGCACGATATCGAGCAGCTCGAGAGCGGGCTCGTCTTCGACGCCCGCGACGAGGCCGCCGGCCTTACGCTGCGCTCCTCCGTGCAGCTCGTCGAGGGCGGGCTGGTGCTCGTCGAGCACGAGGTGCGCAACGACGGCGAGTCCGACCTCGACGTCTCGCGTCTCGACGCCATCCTCCCCGTGCCCAAGCGGGCGGAGAAGCTCACCACCTACGGCGGCCGGTGGACGGGCGAGAAGCAGCCCACCACCTACGACATGCCTCCCGGCTCGACCCAGCGCGAGTCGCGCCGAGGCCGCGGCGGCCACGATGCGCCATGGGTCGCAATGGCCAGCGTCGGCGCACCACGCAACCGCGCCGGTGAGATCTGGGCCGTGCACCTGGGCTGGAGCGGCGACCTCCTGCACAGGGTCGATCGCATGACCGAGCACCTCACCATGATCGGTGCCGGCGAGCTGCTCCGCCCGGCGGAGATCCGGCTCGCCCCCGGCGAGAGCTACCACACCCCGGTGGCGTACTTCGCATGGTCCGACGCCGGGCTGGACGGGATCTCGCGACGCTTCCACACCTGGATGCGCTCACGCGACAACCACCCTGCCACCCCGCGCCCGGTCGTGCTCAATACCTGGGAGGCCGTCTACTTCGACCACGTGCCGGCCAAGCTCGCTCGTCTCGCCCGCCGCGCGGCCGAGGCGGGCACCGAGCGGTTCGTGCTCGACGACGGCTGGTTCCCCGGCCGCCACAATGACACCGCGGGGCTCGGCGACTGGATCGTCGACCGCGAGAAGTGGCCTGACGGCCTCGAGCCGCTCGCCGAGCTCGTGCACGAGCTGGGCATGCAGTTCGGCCTGTGGTTCGAGCCCGAGATGATCAACCTTGACTCCGACCTCGCCCGGGAGCATCCGGAGTGGATCCTCGGCAACCCGGCGTCGATCCCGAGCCCCGAGGGTCTGTCGTGGCGCACCCAGTATGTGCTCAACCTCGCCCACCCGGGCGCGTTCGAGCACGTGCGCGCCCGCATGTCCGATCTCGTGAGCGCCCTCGCCGTCGATTTCATCAAGTGGGACCACAACCGCGATCTCGTCGAGGCCGTCCACGAGGGCCGCCCCGCCACCCACGTGCAGACCCTCGCCGCGTACCGACTCATGCAGCGCATCAAGGCCGACCATCCCGGCATCGAGATCGAGTCGTGCTCGTCGGGCGGCGCCCGCAGCGACCTGGGAGTGCTGCAGTATACAGACCGCGTGTGGGCATCCGACTCGAATGATGCGATCGAGCGACAGGACATCCAGCGCTGGACCGAACTGCTGCTGCCGCCGGAGCTGATTGGCGCGCACGTGGGTCCGTCGCCTGCGCACTCGTCGGGCCGCACGCTCGACCTGTCGTACCGCATTATCACCTCACTGCAGGGATCCGCAGGGTTCGAGTGGAACCTGCTCGGCTGCAGCGACGACGAGTTCGAGCAGATCAAGGCCTTCACCGCGATCTACAAGCAGCTGCGCCCGGTGCTGCACACCGGAGAGGTTGTGCACGGCGACATGCTCGACCCAGCGCTCCGCGTGCGCGGTGTCGTCGCCGCCGATCGCAGCGAGGCGGTGTGGACGTTCTCGACTGTCGCCGCCCCTCGTGAGTCGCTCGCCGAACGCGTGCAGCTCGACGGGCTCGACCCCGCCCGTCGCTACCGCGGCCGCGTGCTCGAGGCGGTCGGCAAGGCCGAGTGGGGCTGGGTCACGCCGGGCTGGCTCGCGGCAGGCGAGTTCGAGGTGAGCGGCCGCGTGCTGCGCGAGATCGGACTGCAGCTGCCGACACTGTGGCCGGCGCAGGCGATCCTGCTGCACCTCACCGCGGTCTGAGCCGCACCGCGGCGGGTCCCGTGCCGGGTCAGGTCGGTACGGGGCCCGTCGTCGCCCGTCGGACGACCCGCGCATGCGGCGCCTGCACGACGCGCACCTCACCCGCACCCTGCACGATCAGCGCTCCGAGCAGAGTGCCCAGGCCGTGCACATCGCGCGACACCGCCGAGATGGGAGGCTCGGCGAGGCGGCAGTGCACCGAGTCGTCCCAGGCGAGCACCGACACGTCGTCCGGCACCGAGAGTCCCGCTTCGATGAGCGCCTGATGCCCGCCGAGCGCCATGAGGTCGTTGTCGTAGATGATCGCGGTGGGAGGGGGATCGAGGGCGAGCAGTCCGCGCGTCGCCTCGGCTCCGGATGCCCGGCTGTAATCGCCCTGGGCATCCAACGCCTCCAGACCCTCCTCGGCGAGGAGCGCGGCGAGCGCAACCGCGCGCGATTCCGAGTGCAGCAGCGTGCGAGGGCCGGTGACGTGAGCGATCCGGCGGTGCCCGTCGGCGCGCACGTGCTCGACAGCCACCCGCACGGCGGAGAGCTCGTCGACCGCGATGCCAGACAGCCCGGCCGGCACCTCCGGCCCGAGCGCGACGGGGTGCAAGCCCAGCGATAGGCACTGCTCGACCCGGGGATCGTCGGCGACGAGGTCGGTGAGCAGCACCACGTCCACCTGGCCGTCGGCCCCCCAGCGGCGGTACACCTCGAGCTCCGCCGCCACCGATTCTTCGAACACCACGAAGACGGTGCCCCCGGCGCGATCGAGCGCCTCCTCCATTCCGGCGAGAAGGTGAGCGTAGAACGGGTCGAGGTCTAGTGAGTCGACCGACCGTCGTTGCACCAGTCCGACCCGTGGTCCGCCGTCGGGGACGACGCCGGCCGCTGTGCTCTGGGTCGTCGATGCCATGAGGCTAGTATGACAAGCGTTTCATGACTTCCGACCCGTCGCCCACGGCCTCTCCTCCTCCCCCGGAGACGCCTGCCACCATACGCACCGAGCGGGGCTCGTCAGCCACGAGCAGATCGGTCGTGTTCGACGCGATCCGCCGCCTTGGACGGACCAGCCGCGTCGAGATCGCTGGCGAGACGGGATTCACCGCGGCGACGGTCACGCACGCGGTACGCGCGCTGCTCGCCGAGGGGCTGATCGTTGAGACCGGCGACGTGGCACGCACCCGCGGCAAGCCGCGCGTGATGCTCTCGCTCGCGCCGAAGGCGCGATGCGCCGTGGGCGTGCAGTTAGAGGCGGACTGGACAGTGATCGCCGTGGTCGATGCAACCGGGCGGCTCGTTGCGCGCCAACGAATCCGCGGCGCTCGGTCAGCCGATCCGGGTGCGGTGGTGGAGCGCGTCTGCGGGCACGTGCTGGCACTGCTGCGTGCGAGCGATGTGGCTGTCGAGGCGGCCCTGGGCCTGGGGCTGGTACTGCCTGGCAGGCTCGACATCGACCGCGGCACGCTCGTGGAGTCGTCGTCGCTGCCGCAGTGGGTCGGCATAGGCATCCGCGACATGTTCGAGGGCGCGACGGGCCTGCCAGTGCTGATCGGCAACGACGCCACCGCCGCCGCTCAGGGAGAGCTGTGGGGCGGCGGCCTGGTTCGCTCGCGCGCCCATGCGACGGTCTGCATGGGGGCGTCCATTGGGCTCGGGCTCGTGCTGAGCGGGCAGGTGTACGCCGGCGCGACCGCGAACGCCGGGGCGCTCGGCTCGATGCCGCTGCCTGGCTCGGCCGACGGCGCGACCCTCGCCGAGATCGCCGCACCCCCCGCCGTCTCTGCCGCCGCTCGCACGGAGGCCGGAACGCACCTTCCTCTCAGCGCCGATGACGACCCCTTCGCCGATTTCGCGGCGATCTCCGCCGCCGCCGTCCAGGGTGACGCTTTGGCATCCGCTCTCATCCAGACCTCGGCCGACCACCTGGCCGACGCGATAGTGGTGCTCTCCGCCCTGCTGGACCTCGACTCGGTGACCCTCACCGGTCCGTCCTTCGCGGTAGCGGGCAGCATCTACCTGGCGGCGCTCCGCCGTCGCTTCGCGCAGCAGCCGCGGGCCTCAGCGGCCCCGGTGCGCACTCGGCTGTCGATGCAGGCGGCGGATGCCGCGGCCGTGGGCGCCGCGGCGATGGTGCTCGGCATCGCGATGCCGGCTCTCGCCGAAGACGCCCCCTGGCACCGCAGCTGAGCGCCGGGCACCAGGGGACGGTCCTCTCCGCGGCCCCGGATGCGCTCGACTTCGTGGTGGCCGTCCGAGAAGCAGAGGTTCGCCCCGCGCACGTCGCCCAGCAGCGCTGCGCCCAGCTGCCGAAGTCCGCCAGCGTCACCCCGGCGGATGCCGCGATGAACGCGTCGGTGCGGGGCGCCAGTCGGTGAACAGGATGCTGACGAGCGCCGGCCCGACGCTCAGCTGCTTGCCGACGGCGGTGTATGACGCTGATCGACGTCTACGACCTCACCTTCAGCGGGATACGGCGGCGCCGCGCGCGCGGTTGGTTCATCGTTCGCGCCGACACCACCTGTTGCACTAGAGGCTCGCGCGAGGGCACCTCAATCACTCCCTCTGCGTCGCGTTCGCCCAGAACGGCTCCCGCAGAGGCGGGCCGAATGCCGCCGGGGTCGAGGCGGAGGTCACGTTCACTCGGGTGCGTATTCGTTTGCACTGTTGGGCGCTACGCGCGAGCACACAGCCAACGGTCACAACGACCCGGCCGTCACACGTTTCTTGACAACGTACAGATGATCAGAAGTCCCAGTCCTCATCCTCGGTGGCCTCGGCCTTGCCGATGACGTACGACGAGCCCGAGCCGGAGAAGAAGTCATGGTTCTCGTCGGCGTTCGGCGACAGGGCCGACAGGATCGCCGGGTTCACGTTCGTCACGGTGGACGGGAACATGGCCTCGTAGCCGAGGTTCATCAGGGCCTTGTTGGCGTTGTAGTGCAGGAACTTCTTGACGTCCTCGGTCAGGCCGACGCAGTCGTAGAGGTCCTGCGTGTACTGCACCTCGTTGTCGTAGAGCTCGTACAGCAACGAGAAGGTGTAGTCCTTCAGCTCGTCCTTCTTCGCCTGGTCGAGGGTCTCGAGACCGCGCTGGTACTTGTAGCCGATGTAGTAGCCGTGTACAGCCTCGTCGCGGATGATCAGGCGGATCAGGTCGGCCGTGTTGGTGAGCTTCGCCCGGCTCGACCAGTGCATCGGCAGGTAGAAGCCCGAGTAGAACAGGAACGACTCGAGCAGGGTCGACGCCACCTTGCGCTTCAGCGGCTCGTCGCCACGGTAGTAGTCCATGACGATCTGCGCCTTGCGCTGCAGGTTCGGGTTCTCCACCGACCACCGGAACGCCTCATCGATCTCACGGGTCGAGCACAGCGTCGAGAAGATCGAGGAGTAGCTCTTCGCGTGCACCGACTCCATGAACGCGATGTTCGTGTAGACGGCCTCCTCGTGCGGGGTGAGCGCGTCGGGGATCAGCGACACCGCGCCCACCGTGCCCTGAATGGTGTCCAGCAGCGTCAGGCCGGTGAACACCCGCATCGTAAGGGTCTGCTCCTCGGGGGTGAGCGTGTTCCACGACTGGATGTCGTTCGACAGCGGCACCTTCTCGGGCAGCCAGAAGTTGTTGACCAGGCGGTTCCAGACCTCGAGGTCCTTGTCGTCCTGGATGCGGTTCCAGTTGATCGCCTGCACGTGATCGAGCAGCTGCAGCTTCGGGGATGTCATTCTTTCCTCATTTCCGGCTGTGTCGACTGCATGTCATCGATGCAGTGCTGACAGGTGTCTTTGTACACGCCCTTATTGGTGTGATGGCGCGTGTGCGCGCTGCGGCGGCTGGACGGCATCGGCCGTCCTTTTCGAACGGCCGACATCTTCGCACGCGTTTCAGCGCTGGCAGTCTTCCCGAAGTTGGGGTTCTTCTCGCCACGCCGCATTTCCGAGAGAAGACGCCGCGACTCCTCCGACATGGTGTGGCCGTAGCTCGGATGTTCAGGACCAAACTTCCCGAAGTTCGGGTTGACGGCTCCGGAATTCATCCCCTTCCGCACCTCCGACCAGTGTGCCTTGAGCTCCTCGCTGTGCTTCCGGCCCCAGCTCGGATGATCCGGACCGGTCGGCACGTTCTGATGCTTGCGGCCCCGCGAGCGATCGCCGGCTGCTTTCCGCTGCTCATCAGTCCAGACGTAACCCCGAGGCCCGAGGCCACCCTCGGTGAGGTTCAACAGCCGATGCCCTTTCCTGCGCAGCTTGGCGATCCACCGGCGCTCGGCTTCGCCGAGGTCCTCGAGCCGATCGCTCATCACCAGTTCCACCGGTTCGAAGTACGCCGCCTCATCGGAGTCCAGCTTCCGCAGCCAGTCGTAGAAGGGCGTCTTGCGTCCGCCGTGGGCCGCTTTCAGATGCTGGCGTCGACGGAACTCGATCGTCTTCGACGTGATGCCGACGTACCGGTACTCGCCGGTCTCGTAGAGGCGGACAGCGTAGACCACGCCGGCGAACGGCCATTGGTCCACGCGGTCCGCAGCCACGGTCGTCATCTCCTCAACAGGTCACAGCGTGCAGGACACGCACGTGTCGAGCTCGGTGCCTTCCAGCGCCATCTGCCGCAGGCGAATGTAGTAGATCGTCTTGATGCCCTTGCGCCAGGCGTAGATCTGGGCCTTGTTGATGTCGCGGGTGGTGGCGGTGTCCTTGAAGAACAGCGTCAGCGACAGCCCCTGGTCGACGTGCTGGGTGGCGGCGGCGTACGTGTCGATGACCTTCTCGTAGCCGATCTCGTACGCGTCCTGGTAGTACTCCAGGTTGTCGTTCGTCATGAACGGCGCCGGGTAGTAGACGCGGCCGAGCTTGCCCTCCTTGCGGATCTCGATCTTCGACGCGATCGGGTGGATCGACGAGGTCGAGTTGTTGATGTAGGAGATCGACCCGGTCGGCGGCACCGCCTGCAGGTTCTGGTTGTAGATGCCGTGCTTCTGGACGGACTCCTTCAGCTCGACCCAGTCCTGCTGCGTCGGGATGTGCTTGCCGGCGAACAGCTCCTTGACCTTCTCGGTCTGTGGCACCCACGCCCGCTCGATGTACTTGTCGAAGAACTCGCCCGTGGCGTACTTCGACTCCGCGAAACCGTCGAAGGTCTCACCGCGCTCGATCGCGATGCGGTTCGACGCGCGCAGCGCGTGGTACAGCACCGTGTAGAAGTAGATGTTCGTGAAGTCGATGCCCTCTTCGGAGCCGTAGAAGACGTGCTCGCGGGCCAGGTAGCCGTGCAGGTTCATCTGCCCGAGGCCGATGGCGTGCGAACGGTCGTTGCCGTCCTCGATGGAGCGCACCGAGCCGATGTGGCTCTGGTCGCTCACCGCGGTCAGGGCGCGGATCGCGGTCTCCACCGTCTGGCCCAGGTCGTCGGCATCCATCGCCAGGGCGATGTTCATCGAGCCGAGGTTGCAGGAGATGTCCTTGCCGATCTCCTGGTACGAGAGGTCCTCGTTGTAGGTGGTCGGGGTGTTCACCTGCAGGATCTCGCTGCACAGGTTGGACATGTTGATGCGACCCTTGATCGGGTTCGCCTTGTTCACCGTGTCCTCGAACATGATGTACGGGTAGCCCGACTCGAACTGGATCTCGGCGAGGGTCTGGAAGAACTCGCGCGCGTTGATCTTCGTCTTCTTGATGCGCGGGTCGTCGACCATCTCGCGGTACTTCTCGGTGACCGAGATGTCGCCGAACGGCACGCCGTACACGCGCTCGACGTCGTACGGCGAGAACAGGTACATGTCCTCATCGTTCTTCGCCAACTCGAATGTGATGTCGGGCACCACGACGCCGAGGGAGAGGGTCTTGATGCGGATCTTCTCGTCGGCGTTCTCGCGCTTGGTGTCGAGGAAGCGCAGGATGTCGGGGTGGTGCGCGCTGAGGTAGACCGCGCCGGCGCCCTGACGCGCCCCGAGCTGGTTGGCGTAGCTGAAGCTGTCTTCGAGCAGCTTCATGACGGGGATGATGCCGGAGGACTGGTTCTCGATCTGCTTGATCGGCGCGCCCGCCTCGCGGATGTTCGACAGCAGCAGCGCCACGCCGCCGCCGCGCTTGGAGAGCTGCAGGGCGGAGTTGATGCCGCGGGCGATCGACTCCATGTTGTCCTCGATGCGCAGCAGGAAGCAGCTGACGAGCTCGCCGCGCTGCGCCTTCCCGGCGTTGAGGAAGGTGGGGGTGGCCGGCTGGAAGCGACCGGAGATGATCTCCTCGACCAGGCTCACCGCGAGCTTCTCGTCGCCGTCAGCGAGCGCGAGGGCGGTCATCACGACACGGTCCTCGAACCGCTCCAGGTAGCGCTTGCCGTCGAACGTCTTCAGTGTGTAGCTGGTGTAGTACTTGAAGGCGCCCAGGAACGTCTCGAAGCGGAACTTCTTCGAGTAGGCCAGGTCGTTCAGCTTCTGGATGAAGTCGAACGAGTACTTCTCGATGACGGCCGGCTCGTAGTACTCCTTCTCGACCAGATAGTCCAGCCGCTCCTTGAGGGAGTGGAAGAACACGGTGTTCTGATTCACGTGCTGCAGGAAGTACTCCCGCGCGGCACGCTTGTCGGCATCGAACTGGATCTTCCCGTTCGCGTCGTACAGGTTCAGCATCGCGTTGAGGGCGTGGTAGTCCATCCCCTCGTACGCGGGGTTGACCTTGAACGCCACCTGGTCGGCCAGGGCCGAGTCCGTCACTGCAGCTTCCACCATCGTTCCAATCCGTCGCTCACGCGATCGACGTCGTCCTGCGTGCCGAATACTTCGAGCCGGTACAAGTGCGGCACGTGGCACTTGCGGCTGATGATCTCTCCGGCAAGGCAGAAGGCCTCTCCGAAGTTGGTGTTGCCTGCGGAGATCACTCCGCGGATGAAGCGTCGGTTGCGCTCGTCGTTGAGGAACCGGATCACCTGTTTGGGCACGGCACCCTTCTCCTCGCCTCGCCCCTGTCCTCCCCCGTAGGTCGGTGTGATGAGCACGAACGGCTCGTCAACGACGAGCGGCTCATCGGTGCTGTGCAGGGGGATGCGGCGGGCGGGAAGGCCGAGCTTCTCGACGAAGCGGGCCGTGTTGCCGGAGACGCTCGAGAAGAACACTACGAGCGGAGCGGCGGTCGCGACAGCGCTCATGAGATCTCTCCTCTCGCCAGCCTGGTGGGCGCTTCGACAGGCTCAGCAACCCACCGGCGTCACGCCAGGCGAGCCGCCAGCTCGTCGATCTTGTCCGGGCGGAAGCCCGACCAGTGGTCCTCGTCGGTGACGACGACGGGCGCCTGCATGTAACCGAGCGCCTTCACCTGCTCGAGAGCGGCGGCGTCCTCGGAGAGGTCGTGGATCTCGTACTCGATGCCCTTGGCGTCGAGGGCTCGATAGGTGGCGTTGCACTGCACGCACGAAGGCTTCGTGTAGACCGTGATCGACATGGTGATGTCTCTCTTTCCCCTCAGATCCAGGTGTGTGACCGGCAGTACCCCCGCCGGGAGTTCAATACTACATATAGGGACGGACATTGGAAGCGACCACAAGGGGTAGTAGTTACATCCGTGTAGTTTTCCACCGTTCTCCCCTGTTACAACACAGCTTGTCCACGATTCCTTCCACAGGAGCGGCCCCCTCCGACGGGTCCGCGAACCGCGTGTTCCCGCGCTTCTGAGACGGCCCGCGCGAATCCATCCACAGGCGGCACGCTACGACGCCCCTCCGACATCGATCAGCCTGTGGAAAGAGCGCTTCGGCGTGTCGCGGCGTGTCGCGGCATCCGTCGTCTCGTGCTCCCCGCGGCGGGTGGATAGGGTTCTCTGGTGGCGGGATATCGTGACCTTCTTCGCACGCCGGGTGTCGCGCGGATGATCGCCGCGCAGCTGCTGGCGCGCTTCCCCAACGGCATGTCCAGCCTCGCGATCCTGTTGCACGTCGAGCAGACCACCGGTTCGTACGGCGCGGCGGGCATCGTGCTGGCTGCTGCATCGATCGGCCAGGCGGTCGCCGGCCCCGTGACCAGCCGCTGGATGGGTGCGTGGGGCATGCGCCGGGTGCTCACCCTCACTCTCGTGGTGTGCGTGCTCTCGGTGCTCGGCCTGGCCCTGCTGCCGCTGAACCTGCCCGGTTACATGGCTCTCGCCCTGCTCGCCGGCCTGTCCACGCCTCCGGTGCAGTCGGCGGTGCGCACGATCTACCCGAAGCTCGTGAACTCGGGCCAGCTCACCCCGCTGTTCTCACTGGACGCGTCGCTGCAGGAGATCATCTGGATCGTCGCGCCGGTCGTCATCACGCTCGTCTCCACCCAGGTCGGCACCGTGCAGGGGCTGCTGCTCGTCGCGATCATCCTCGTCATCGGCGGATCCTGGTTCATCCTGTCCCCCGAGGTCGGCCGGGTGCGCATCCCGCGCAGCCGCCGGGCGTTCGGCCGCGTCGTGCTCAAGCCACCGGTGATGCTCGCCACGGTGATCGGATTCCTGCTGATCGGCGCGTGCGCGGCGGTGGAGGTCGGCGTCGTCGCCACCTTCGGCCACGGCGGGCTGGAGGCGGGGCTGGTGCTGGCCGTCTTCTCGGTGGGCAGCCTCATCGGCGGACTCGCGTTCGGACACATCCCGATCGGTCCGTGGGCGATGGCGCGGCGCCTGCTGATCGTCACGGTGGGTCTCGCCCTGACGATGGTGATGCTGAACGTGTACTGGATCGGCGGCACGCTGCTGGTGGCGGGTCTCGGCGTCGCGCCCGCGCTGGCGGTGCTGTTCGCCATCACCACGGCGAGCGTCAAGTTCAGCGACACGGCAGAGGCGTTCGGCTGGGCCGGCACCGGTCAGCTGATCGGCGCCGCCGCCGGATCCGCCGTCGCCGGCATCCTCATCGACCTGAACGGTCCCAACGGCGCCTACCTCGCCGCCACCCTGTTCTCGCTGGTCGGGCTGGTCGTGTCAATCGCAGCGGTGCGAGCGTTCCCGGATCTGCGCGGCCGCGACCCCAGCCCGCACCCCGACACCGAGCCGGTGCAGGCGATCACGTCCTGATCGGCCCGGCGGCGTCTGCGCGCGGTCGTAGGCTGGACGCGTGCCCGCACCGCTCACCCTTCCCCGCCTGACCTGGGGCGACGGCCCGCGCCGCGCCCTGCTCGTGCACGGCCTCGGCTCGTCCGGGGCGCTGATGTGGCGCGTCGCCGTCGCGCTGGCGGATGCCGGCTGGCACGCCACCGCGGTCGACCTGCGCGGACACGGCGACGCGCCCCGCGCGCTCGACTACTCGGTCGCCGGATACGCCGCCGATATCGCCGCCACCGCCCCGCACGACGGCGGCGGGTGGGATGCCGTGATCGGCCACTCCCTCGGCGGCGCGGCCAGCACCGTCGCCGCGGCCGAGAACCCGCAGTGGACGCGCCGCCTGCTGCTCATCGACCCCGCCATCCACGTGGCCGGGCGCGACGCCGGCATCATCCGGCGCAGCCAGGAGCGGGCATTCGCGACGCCGTCGGAGGACACGGTGCGGGACGAGCATCCGCACTGGCATCTGCAGGACATCGAACTGAAGGTCGATGCGGTGCGCCGCGGCAGCAGATGGGCGGTGGAGCAGACCAGCGCCCAGAACCAGCGGTGGGACGTGCGCGCCGAGGCCGCGCGGCTGACCGTACCGACGCACATCGTCGGCGCGGACCCCGAGGTGTACAGCCTGTTCACCGGCGACCTCGCCGCTTCCGTGCTCGAGAACCCGCACGTGACGATGTCGATCGTGACCGGCGCCGGTCACTCCCCGCATCGCGACAAGCCCGAAGAGACGATCCGCCAGATCCTGGAGGCCCTGAAGTGCGACGTACTGAGCGACAGAAGGGAGTCGAAGTGAGCGCGTTCGACCCCACCGAGCACCTCCCCGACGACCTGCTGGAGCGCATCCGCGAGCGAGCGCCGATCCACGACCGCGAGAACACGTTCCCGCAGCAGGACCTCGACGAACTGCACGAAGCCGGCTACCTCGCCATCCTGGTCCCGGCCGACCGTGGCGGCGCCGGCCTCGGGCTCGAGCAGGCCGCGCTGCTGCAGCAGCGCCTCGCGACCGCCTCCCCTGCCACCGCCCTGGCCGTGAACATGCACCTCGTATGGACCGGTGTCGCCAAGGTGTTCGGCGACCGCGGCGTGCCGGGGCTCGAGTTCGTGCAGGACGGCGCCGTGGCCGGCGAGGTGTTCGCCTTCGGCATCAGCGAGGGCGGCAACGACCTGGTGCTGTTCGGCAGCGACACGGATGCCGTTCCGCAGCCCGACGGCGGATACGCGTTCACCGGCACGAAGATCTTCACCTCGCTCGCCCCGGTGTGGACCAGGCTCGGACTGCACGGCCTCGACACCACCAGCGCGGACGCACCCAAGCTCGTGTTCGCGTTCGTCGACAGGACGGATGCCGTCGTCACGAGCGACGACTGGGACACCCTCGGCATGCGCGGCACCCAGAGCCGCACCACCCGCCTGAACGGCGCCATCGCCGCCCCGGAACACGTGGTGCGACGGATCGATCCGGGACCGAACCCCGACCCCATCGTGTTCGGCATCTTCAGCGTGTTCGAGATCCTGCTGGCATCGGTGTACACCGGGATCGCCCGGCGCGCGCTGGACCTGTCTGTGTCGGCGGCGCAGACCCGGCGCTCGAAGAAGACGGGCACGACGTACAGTCAGGATCCCGACATCCGCTGGCGCATCGCCGACATGGCTCTCGCCTACGACGCCCTGCCGCCGCAGATCGCGGCGCTGGCGCGCGACGTCGACCAGTCGGCCGACCACGGCGCCCGCTGGTTCACCCTGCTGTCAGGGGTGAAGCACCGGGCCGTCACGATGGCGAAGCACGTCGTCGACCAGGCGATGCTCGTGTCGGGCGGGGGGTCGTACTTCACCGGCAACGAGCTGTCGCGGCTGTACCGTGACGTGCTGGCCGGCATGTTCCACCCCTCCGACCCCGAGTCCGCGCACGCCACCGCGGCGAGCGCGTGGCTGGGTCCGCTGGAGGGCTGACCTGAGAGGATGGGCGGCATGTCGCGTACACCGATGGCGCTGCTCTCCCCCGCCGACCAGGAGCGGCTGCGCGCGCTGCGCCGGATGAAGGCCGTGGCTCTGGGGGCGCTGGCGGTCATGGCCCTCGCCTTCGTGCTGGCGTTCTGGCTGCAGGAGCGGCACCCATGGCTGCAGTACGTGCGCGCAGCCGCCGAGGGCGGCATGGTGGGCGCGCTGGCCGACTGGTTCGCGGTGACCGCGCTGTTCCGGCATCCGCTCGGCATCCCCATTCCGCACACGGCGATCATCCCCAACCGCAAGGACGAGATCGGCCGCACTCTGGGGGAATTCGTCGAGACCAACTTCCTGGCCGGCCCTGTGGTGCGCGACAAACTGGCGACGACGGCGCTCTCGCGGCGGCTCGGCGAGTGGCTCCGCGACCCCTCACCCGCCGCCGACGGGCGCACTCACGCGGAACGGGTGGTCGCGGAGGCGTCCACGGCGGCCTCGGCCGTGCTGCGCGCGTTGGCCGACGAGGACGTGCAGGACCTGATCACCGACCTCGCGCGCGAGCATCTGATCGAGCCGGACTGGGCGCCCTCCGCCGGCGCCTGGCTGGAGCGGATCGTCGACGCCGACGCCCACCGTGGGGCGGTGGATCTGGCTGTGGACAGCATCGCGAACTGGCTGGACGGCAACGCGCACACGTTCAGCGGCCTGGTGTCGCGACGGCTGCCCGCCTGGGTGCCTCGTGTCGCCCAGCGACTGGTCGACGAGACGGTCTACCACGAGGCGGTGCGGTTCGTCGCGGCCGTGCAGGCCGATCCGCGGCATCCGGCCCGCCGAGCGCTGGACGGCTACCTCGCCCGGCTCGCGGCCGGCCTGCAGCACGACCCGGCGATGCGGCAGCGCTTCGAAGGCGCCAAGGCGGCCGTGTTCGACAGCCCGCGGGTGGGCGCGCTGGCCGCGGAGGTGTGGAACACCGCGAAGAACGGGCTGCTCACCGCCCTCGCCGATCCGCGGAGCGGTCTGCGCCGCCGGGCCGCGACGGCGGTGGCCGAGGTCGGTGACCGGCTCGCGACGGATGCCGCGCTGCAGGCGCGCGTGGACGGCTGGGCCATCGACGCGGCCGTGTTCCTCGTCGAGCGGTACCGCCACGACATCGCCTCGATCATCACCGACACCGTGGAGAAGTGGGACGCCGCGGAGACCACCGAGAAGATCGAACTGATGGTCGGGCGCGACCTGCAGTACATCCGTCTCAACGGCACGGTCGTCGGAGCCCTCGCGGGTCTGGCGATCTTCGCCGTCGCGCACGCCCTCATCCGCGGCGTCTGACCCGCCGCGCACCCCTCCCCGCGAGACTTCTCTTTCTGCATGAGACAGCACGCCAATCGGCCCGTCTCACGCTGGAACATAAGTCTCGCGGGCGGGGCGCGGCGGGTAGGACGTCAGCGGGCGGCGAGGGCGGCCAGCAACTCCAGAACGCACAGCGCCGCGAGGCGCACGGTGCGGCCGTCCTCGGCATCCGCGGTCGCGTCGACCTCGGCGAGGTCGGCGCTGACGATCCGCTCGTCGGCTGCCAGCGTCCGCACCAGGGCCCGCAGCTCCCACGCCGCGAAGCCGCCGGGGACGCTCGCCGGGCAGCCAGGCACGGCGGCGCGGTCGGCGGCGTCCACGTCGATGTCCAGGTGGATGCGCGCCCCCGCACCGGCGACGCGCAGGGCCTCGGCGGCGACATCGGCGACGCCTCGGCGGCGCACCTCGTCGAGCGTGATCACGCGGATGCCCCAGTCCGCGGCACGCCGAGCGTACGCGGCCGAGTTCGCGAAGTCCGCGATGCCGATCTGAACGATCCGAGTCGGGTCGATGCGCTCGGCCTCCGGCGCGTCCTGCACCAGGCGCCGCACCGGCGAGCCGTTGGACACCCCGTCGCGCAGGTCGAAGTGCGCGTCGATCGTGATCAGTCCGTCGGCGCCGGCCCCGCGGGCGACCGGATAGGTGAGCGAGTTGTCGCCCCCGAGTGCGATCACCAGCCGGGCAGCCTCGGAGAGCTCCCGCACGCGGGCCACCGCACGCTCGACACCCTCGTCGCCGTCCGGCTCCTGCACATCGCCGGCGTCGACGATGCGCAGCGCCTCGTTCAGGTCGACCGCCGGCGGACCCATCAACGTCGCGCTGTACCGGGGCAGCGCCTCGCGGATCGCAGCGGGCGTGGCATGCGCGCCGGTCGTCGAGAGCGATGTGCGCCAGGTGGGCACGCCGACGATGACGGCATCCGCGCGCTCGCCCTCGGCCGGTGCAGGCCACGATCCGGCGCGCGGCCAGAGCTCGTCATGCGGCAGAGCCATGCTGATCCTTTCGCCAGGCGGTCACGCCGTCCTTCCACACCTGCTTCACGAGCGGCACCCCGGGCCGGTAGGCCAGGTGCACGCGCGTGGGCGCGTCGAGCATCACGAGGTCGGCCCGCTTGCCCGGCGCGACGACGCCGATGTCGTCGCGCCGGAGTGCGGCGGCTCCCCCGGCTGTGGCGGCCCAGACCGCCTCGGCCGTCGTCATGCCCATGTCGCGCACCGCGACCGCGATGCAGAACGGCATCGAGCTGGTGAAGCTGGACCCGGGGTTGGTGTCGCAGGCCAGCGCGACGGTGACGCCGGCGTCGATGAGCCGGCGCGCGTCGGGGTACGGCTGACGGGTGGAGAACTCCACCCCGGGCAGCAGCGTCAGGACGGTGTCGGATGCCGCGAGCGCGGCGACATCGTCGTCGGTCAGGTAGGTGCCGTGGTCGACGGATGCCGCTCCCAGCTCCACCGCCAATCGCACGCCCTCGCCCGGACCGAGCTGGCTGGCGTGCACCCGCGGCATCAGGCCCCGGGCGATGCCCGCCTCCAGCACCCGCCGCGACTGCGGCACCGTGAAGGCACCGGTCTCGCAGAAGACGTCGATCCATTTCGCGTGCGGCGCGCAGGCGTCGAGCATGTCGCCGATCACGAGGTCGACGTACTCGTCGCCGCGGTCGGCATACTCGGCGGGGACGACGTGCGCGCCGAGGAAGGTCACCTCGGACGTCACCTCGGCCGCGAGCCGGACCAGGCGCTCCTCGGTGGGGACGTCCAGCCCGTAGCCGCTCTTGATCTCGACCGTGGTGGTGCCCTGCGCGAGCATCTCGTCGAGGAACCGGCGCACCCGGGTCCGCAGCTGGTCGTCGGTCGCCGTGCGAGTCGCGGCGACGGTCGAGCGGATGCCGCCTGCGGCGTACTTCTGCCCGGCCATGCGCGCCTCGAACTCGGCGGCGCGGTCGCCGCCGAACACGAGGTGGCTGTGGCTGTCCACGAACCCGGGGATGACGGCCCGTCCGGCCGCGTCGACGACCTCGCCGGCGGCCGGCGCCTGCGCGGTCGGGCCGACCCACGAGATCAGGCCATCCTCGATGAACACGGCCGCATCGTGCAGCATGCCGAAGCGGTCGGCCGCCGACCCTTCGGCAGGCTCAGGGCACGCGTTGGTGGTCAGCTCCCCGATGTTCGTGATCAGCAGATCGCTCACAGCATCGGCACCTTGAGGCCGCGCTCGCGGGCGACGTCGCGGGCGTGCTCGTAGCCGGCGTCGACGTGCCGCATGACTCCGGTGCCGGGGTCATTGGTCAGCACGCGCTCGAGCTTCTGCGCGGCGAGCTCTGTGCCGTCGGCGACGGTGACCTGACCGGCGTGGATGCTGCGGCCGATGCCGACACCGCCGCCGTGGTGCAGCGACACCCAGGCGGCGCCGGAGGCGGTGTTCAGCAGCGCGTTCAGGAGAGGCCAGTCGGCGATCGCGTCCGAGCCGTCCTTCATGGCCTCGGTCTCGCGGTACGGCGAGGCGACCGAGCCGGAGTCGAGGTGGTCACGGCCGATCACGATCGGCGCCTTCAGCTCGCCCGAGGCGACCATCTCGTTGAACTTCAGCCCCGCGAGGTGGCGCTCCTGGTAGCCGAGCCAGCAGATGCGGGCGGGCAGACCTTCGAAGTGCACCTTCTCGCCCGCCTTCTCAAGCCAGCGGTGCAGGGCCTTGTCCTCGGGGAACAGCTCCGCGATGGCGCGGTCGGTCTTGCGGATGTCCTCGGGGTCGCCGGACAGGGCGGCCCAGCGGAACGGTCCGCGGCCCTCTTCGAACTGCGGGCGGATGTACGCCGGCACGAACCCGGGGAACGCGAAGGCGCGGTCGAATCCGCCCAGCTGCGCCTCGGCGCGGATCGAGTTGCCGTAGTCGAACACCGCGGCGCCGGCATCCTGGAAATCGACCATGGCGCGCACGTGCGCCGCCATCGATTCGCGCGAGCGACGCGTGAACTCCTCCGGGTCGCGCTCCGCCTCGGCCTTCCAGTCCTCGACGGAGATGCCGATGGGCAGGTAGGCGAGCGGGTCGTGGGCGCTGGTCTGGTCGGTGACGATGTCGATCGGCACGCCCCGGCGGAACAGCTCGGGGAAGACCTCGGCGGCGTTGCCCACGATGCCCACCGAGAGCGCCTCGCCCGCCTCCTTGGCCGCCACGGCACGGGCGACGGCGGTGTCGAGGTCGGTGTGGTACTCGTCGAGGTAGCCGTGATCCACGCGGCGGGCCAGGCGAGTCTCGTCGACGTCGACGATGAGGCAGGCGCCCTCGTTGAGCGTCACTGCGAGCGGCTGGGCGCCGCCCATGCCGCCGGCGCCGCCGGTCAGCGAGAGGGTGCCCTTCAGGGAATCCTTGCCGAGCGAGCGCGCGACGGCCGCGAACGTCTCGTAGGTGCCCTGCAGGATGCCCTGCGAACCGATGTAGATCCACGAACCGGCGGTCATCTGGCCGTACATGGTCAGCCCGAGCGCCTCCAGACGGCGGAACTCTGGCCACGTCGCCCAGTCGCCCACCAGGTTGGAGTTGGCGATCAGCACCCGGGGCGCCCATTCGTGGGTGCGGAACACGCCGACGGGCTTGCCGGACTGCACCAGCAGCGTCTCGTCGGGCTCAAGCTCGTCGAGGGTGCGCACGATGGCGTCGTACGCCTCCCAGCTGCGCGCGGCGCGGCCGGTGCCGCCGTAGACGACGAGGTCCTCGGGGTGCTCGGCGACCTCGGGGTCGAGGTTGTTCATCAGCATCCGCTTGGCCGCCTCGGCGCCCCAGCTCTTCGCGGTGCGCTCGTTGCCGCGCGGGGCGCGGACCGTCCTGGTCGCGGTGGTGGTGTCAGACATTCGCGTGCTCCTTCGCAGTGCGGAGGACCTCGCCCGAGCGCACGAGCTCGGTGACGGCCTCCATGTCGGGTGAGAGGAAGTGGTCGGGTCCGGGGCCGTCGGCGACGGTTCGGACGAGGTCGCGGACCGCGCCGGTGGCGGGACCCGCCTGCAGCGGAGCGCGCAGGTCGAGCGCGCGGGCGCCGGTGAGGATCTCGATGGCGATCACGCGGGCCAGCCCGTCGATGGCGCGGCGCAGCTTGCGTGCGGCCGCCCAGCCCATCGACACGTGGTCCTCCTGCATCGCCGAGGAGGGGATGGAGTCGACGGATGCCGGTGCGGCGAGCCGCTTCAGCTCCGAAACGATGCCGGCGGCGGCGTACTGGGCGATCATGAGGCCGGAGTCCACGCCCACCTCGTGCGCGAGGAAGGGCGGCAGACCGTGGCTGCGCGCCGGGTCGAGAGCGCGGTCGGTGCGGCGCTCCGACACGGATGCCACATCGGCGACGGAGATCGCCAGGAAGTCGAGCACGGCGGCGACGGGGGCGCCGTGGAAGTTGCCGTTCGACTCGATGCGGCCGTCGGCGGTGACGACCGGGTTGTCGACGACGGACGCCAGCTCGCGCTCGGCGATCGTCGCGGCGTGTGCCATGGTGTCGCGGGCGGCACCATGCACCTGCGGCGAGCAGCGCAGGGAGTAAGCGTCCTGCACGCGGCCGTCCTCCGGGCCCTTGTGGCTGGCGACCATGGGCGACTCGCCGAGGAACGCGCGCAGGTTGGCGGCCGAGGTGGCCTGGCCGACCTGGGGGCGCAGCGCCATCAGGTCGGCGGCGAATACGGCGTCCGTACCCAGCTGCGACTCGATCGACATCGCGGCGGCGAGGTCTGCGGTGGTGACCAGCGTCTCGAGGTCGTGCAGCGCGAGCACCAGCATGCCGAGCATGCCGTCGGTGCCGTTGATCAGGGCGAGGCCCTCCTTCTCGAGCAGCACGAGCGGCTCGATGCCGGCGGCGGCGAGCGCCTCGGCGGCGGGACGGACCTCGGAGCCGGCCTGCTGCCCCGGCTCGACCACGCGCACGTGCCCTTCGCCCATCGCCGCCAGAGCGACGTGCGCGAGCGGCGCGAGGTCGCCGGAGCAGCCCAGCGAGCCGTACTCCCGGACGATCGGTGTGATGCCGGCGTTGAGCATGGCGACGTACGTGTCGACAACGACGGGCCGCACACCGGTGTGGCCCGAGGCGAGGGTCTGCAGCCGCAGCAGCTGCAGGGCGCGGACGACCTCGGTCTCCACTTCCGGACCGGTTCCGGCTGCGTGCGAGCGGATGAGGCTGACCTGCAGCTGCCGACGCCGCTCCGGGGCTATGAAGGTCGTCGCGAGAGCGCCGAATCCCGTGGACACGCCGTAGTGCGGCTTCGGGTCGGCGGCCATGCCGTCGATGACGGCCCGGGCCGCGGCGACACGCTCGCGGGCGGCGTCGGCGATCTCGACGGGAGCGTGGTGGCGGGCGACGGCGACGACGTCCGACGGCGTGAGGGGCGTCGCACCGATGACGATCGGAGAGGAATGCTGCATATGTCGATTCCACACCGGAAAGGCACGCCGCGCACGGCCCTTCATCGGGATTGGGTCTGGGATATCAGACAGCGCAGCGGAAGACGATGCAGCGGTCGTGCGGGTCGACGACACCGCCAGCATATGTGCGGACAGCACATTCGGAGCCAGAGATTGTGCTTCTCGCCCATACCCAGCGGTGCCCCGTCTCGTTACGCTGGCCGCACCCTGTCCCCCTTTCCCGAAGGACCCTCATGGCTCGTCTGACGCACGCCGACGACTTCGCTCTCTCCCGAGTGACGCCGGCGGCACGCAAGCCCTGGTTCGGAATCGCAGTGCAGCGATTCGGCCAGGTCTCCGCGCTCTCGCAGTTCCTGCTGGGCGCCACTCTCGGCTACAGCATGACTTTCGGCGAGGCCGTCCTCGCCTTCCTGTTCGGCTCCCTCATCCTTGAGGTGATCATGTGCGTGGTCGGCTTCATCGGCCAGCGCGAGGGTCTGAACACCGCGCTGCTCGCCCGCTGGACCGGCTTCGGCGAGATCGGCGCCTCGCTCGTCGGCCTCGCGATCGGGATCAGCCTGATCGGGTGGTTCGGCATCCAATCCGCGATCTCGGCGCAGTCGTTGGACGCCCTCATGCCCGGAGCGCTGCCGGTGTGGGCCTGGAGCCTCCTGTTCGGTCTGCTCGTCACCGCGATCGTGGCCTTCGGATTCGTCGGGATGCAGTGGCTTGCGAACGTCACCGTGCCCCTGTTCCTGATCCTCGTGGGGTGGTCGGTCGTGAGTGAGCTCAGCCGTCACGACCTGGGTGAACTGCTCACCGGCCCCTCACCCGGTCCGACCATGAGCGTGTGGACCGGCACCGGCATCGTGGCGGGCGGTCTCATCGTCGGCGCCATCATCACCGGCGACATGACCCGGTTCAACCGGTCGCGTGCCGATGTGGTGAAGCAGACGGTCGTGGGCGTCTCGCTCGGCGAGTTCGTCATCGGACTGGCCGGCGTCCTGCTCGCCCACGCTGCGGGCACGGGTGACATCGTGGCGATCGTGACCTCGTCGGTGGGCTTCATCGGGCTGTTCATCGTGCTCACGGGTACGTTGAAGATCAACGACTGGAACCTGTACTCCTCCACGCTCGGGCTGGTGAACTTCATCTCCACCGCGTTCGGACGGAACCTGCACCGCGTCACGACCACCATCGTGCTGGGCGTCGTCGGTTCGGTGCTCGCCGCGGTCGGCATCCTCGGGCAGTTCACCCAGTTCCTCATCGTGCTGAGCGTCGCGTTCCCGCCGATCGCGGGCATCATGGTCGCCGAATACTACATCGTCCGCCGCTGGCGGCCCGAGTTGGACGCCACCCGCGACGCCGGGACGCTGCCCGCGACCGCGCCGCGCCTGGTTCCGGCGACCATCGTGGTCTGGTTCGTCTCCTCCCTGGTCGGGTACTTCGTCACCTGGGGTATCCCGTCCCTGCTGAGCCTGTTCCTGTCGATGGTCCTGTACGTGGTCGCAGGCAAGCTCGGCCTCGTCCGGGGCGTTGGCACGGCCACCACGATCCAGGCTTCACCGGCCGACTCGGTGCCCACCAGAGCCTGAGCGCCGCGACAGACTTCCACGAGAAAGCGAGAACAATGCACATCGGCATCGACGTCGGCGGAACCAACACGGACGCCGTGCTCATGGACGGCACCCGCACACTGGCCGGGGTGAAGCACTCCACCACCCCCGATGTCACGAGCGGGATCGTGCAGGCGATCGAGGATCTGCGGGCGCGACACGCCTTCGAGGGATCCGACATCGACGCCGTGATGATCGGCACCACGCACTTCATCAACGCCCTGGTGCAGGCCAGCCGGCTCGCCCCGACCGCCGCCCTCCGTCTCGGACTCCCGGCAACGCGGGCGCTGCCTCCGCTGGTGGACTGGCCCGACGCGCTCGTCGAGGCCACCCGCGCCCGCAGCTACCTGGCGCACGGCGGCTATGAGTTCGACGGACGGCCGATCTCACCGATCGACCCGGACGAGCTGCGCGCCCAGGCCGAGGACATGAAGGCGCACGGCATCCGCTCGGTGGCCGTCTCGTCGGTCTTCAGCCCGGTCAACCACGACCTGGAGGTGCGTGCGGCGGAGATCATCTCCGAGGTCCTCGGCGACGACGTGGCGATCTCGCTCTCGCACGAGATCGGCAGGATCGGCATCCTCGAGCGCGAGAACGCCACGATCATCAATGCCGCCCTCCGCGAACTGGCATCGGAGATCGTCGATGGGCTCACCTCCGCGGTGCGAGCCCAGGGCATCGAGGCGCCCATCTTCCTCAGCCAGAACGACGGCACCCTGATGGACGAAGACTACGTCCGGCGGTACCCGGTCGCCACATTCGCCTCAGGGCCGACAAACTCCATGCGCGGGGCGGCAGCGACAAGCGGTCTGGACGATTGCGCGGTCATCGACGTGGGCGGCACCACCGCCGACATCGGCTTGCTGGTGTCCGGGTTCCCCCGCGAGACCGCGAACGAGGTCAAGGTCGCCGGCATCCGCACGAACTTCCGCATGCCCGACGTGCTGTCACTCGGCATCGGCGGCGGCAGCATCGTCGACACCGAGACCGGCGAGGTCGGGCCGGCGTCGGTCGGCTATCGCCTGACCACGGAGGCGCTCGTGTTCGGCGGCTCCACGCTGACGGCGACCGACATCGCGGTGGCGGCGGGCCGCGCACAGGTGGGCGACCCGTCGAAGGTCGCGCACCTGGATCCGGCGTTCGTCACGCGGGTGCTGGACCGGATCGCCGAGCGGGTCGCCGAGGCGGTGGACAGGATGCGCACATCGCCGGAGCCGATCCCGGTCGTGGCGGTCGGCGGAGGATCGATCCTGCTTCCCGAGGAGCTGCCCCTTTTCGGTGCCGTGCACCGTCCGGAGAACTACGCGGTGGCCAACGCCATCGGCGCGTCCATCGCGCAGGTCGGCGGCGAGATCGACAAGGTCTACGCGATCGACCCCGGTCGACGCGACGAGACGATCGCGGCGGTGCGGGCGGAGGCCGTGGACAAGGCGATCGCCGCCGGTGCCAAGCCGTCCACGGTGGAGATCATCGACTTCGACGAGGTTCCGATCCCCTACCTCCCGGGGAACGCCACACGCATCCGCGTCAAGGCGGTCGGCGACCTGGACATGGGAGCCTGACGTGGCGTGGCGTATCGACACCGAGCAGATCGAGGACCTCGCCCGCGGTGCCGCATTGTTCGGCACCGGTGGCGGAGGTGACCCGTACATCGGCGCGCTGCTGGCTCGCCAGGCGCTCGCGTCGGGCCCGGTCGAGGTGCTCGCCCTCGAGGAGGTGCCGGATGATGCCCTCGTGCTGTTCGTCGCGATGATGGGGGCGCCCACGGTGATGGTCGAGAAGCTGCCCAGCCTGGACGAGGTCGTGGAGCCGGTGCGCGCGCTCGGCACGTACCTCGGCCGACCGGTGACCCATATCGCGTGTGCCGAGGTCGGCGGCGTCAACTCCACCATCCCCATTGCGGCGGCCGCCGCGCTCGGGCTGCCGCTGGTCGACGCCGACGGCATGGGGCGCGCGTTCCCCGAGCTGCAGATGGTGCTGCCGACGTTGTCCGGCGTCACCGCCTCCCCTCTCGCCCTGAGCGACGAGAAGGGCAACGTCGCAGTGCTGCAGACCATCGACAACAGCTGGACGGAGCGGATCGCCCGCGTCGCCACGGTCGAGATGGGCTGCTCCACCATGATCGCGGGCTTTTCGATGTCCGGTGTCGAAGCGAGGGGCGCGCTCGTCGCGGGGTCTCTTTCACGCTGCATCGAGGTGGGTCACGGCATCGCCGCAGCCCGTGCCGACAAGACCGACCCGGTCGCCGCCGCGGTCGGCCTGCTGGGCGGCCGCGAACTGTTCGCCGGCAAGGTGGTCGATGTGCAGCGCGCCACGACCACCGGATTCGCGCGCGGACGCGCACGGATCGACGGCGACGCAGGCTCCTCTCTCGTGCTGCAGTTCCAGAACGAGCACCTGGTGGCCGAGTCCGACGGCGACGTCCTCGCCACGACTCCGGACCTCATCATGGTCGTCGAGGGGGAGACCGGGGAGCCGGTCACGACCGAGGGTCTGCGGTACGGTCAGCGCGTGCGTGTGATCGCCGCGCCGGCCGACGAGCGCTGGCACTCCCCCGCCGCACTCGCGATGGTAGGGCCGAAGTACTTCGGGTACGACATGCCCGCTCACCGCTTCGACGGCTCGGTCTCCGCGGCCTCGGCGTCCGCCGGCACGCTCGCCGGCAGGGAGACCACAGCGTGAGCTGGCAGCTGACTGCGGCCGACCTTCCGGACCTCGCCCGCGGCGCCACCCTGCTCGGCACCGGAGGCGGCGGCGACCCGTACATCGGCAAGATGCTCGTGGAGCAGGTGCTCGGCGACAGGACCATCACGATCCTCGATCCCGACGACCTCGCCGTCGACCAGTTCGTGATCCCCACCGCGCAGATGGGCGCGCCGACCGTCATGGTGGAGAAGATCCCGGCCGGTACCGAGCCCACGCTCTCCCTGCGCATCCTGGAGGAGCACCTCGGCCGACGCGCGGACGCGACCATGCCGATCGAATGCGGCGGCATCAACTCGATGATCCCGCTCGTTGTGGCCGCCGAGACGGGGCTGCCCGTCGTCGACGCCGACGGCATGGGGCGGGCCTTCCCCGAGCTGTCCATGGAGACCTTCGCCGTGTACGGCGTGCACGGTTCGCCTCTCGCCCTCGCCGGCGAACGCGGCGAACGGGTCATCATCGACACCGGGGAAGACGACCGGCAGATGGAGTGGCTCGCACGCGCGGTGACGATCCGCCTGGGCGGGGTGGGGCACATCGCCGAATACGCGATGTCCGGCGCCGACGTCCGGCGTACCGCGGTGCCGCGGACGCTCTCGATGGCGCTCGCCCTCGGTCGTGCGATCCGGCACGCCCGCGAGGAGCACCGTTCACCGTTCGTCGCCATCGCCGACGTTCTTTCGACCACGCTGTATTCGCACGTGCGCGAACTGTGCGTCGGCAAGGTCATCGACGTGGAGCGGCGCACCACCGAGGGCTTCGCGAAGGGCCGAGCGCTCATCGCCCCGGTGGCCGGCACAGCGCGAGAGCCGTTCGAGATCACGTTCCAGAACGAGAACCTCGTTGCGCGGCACGGCGGCGAGGTCGTTGCGATCGTGCCCGACCTCATCTGCGTGGTCGACCACGAGAGCGCCGAGCCGATCACGACGGAGGGACTCCGCTACGGGCAGCGGGTCAAGGTGCTGGGCATCTCCACACCGGCGATGATGCGCACGCCCGCAGCGCTGGCGGCGTTCGGTCCGGCCGCCTTCGGGCTGTCGGAGCAGTTCCGGCCCGTGGAGGAACTCGCAGTGCCGGCATCCGCCCAACTCTGACATCCGCCCGGGGAACAGCACCTAGGCTGGGACGCATGGTGCGGCTGCTGGCGCGAGAGGACCTGGCGGCGCTCGCACGCGGGTACGCACTGCTCGGTTCCGGCGGCGGCGGAACCACGACGATGCTCGAGCTGATGCTCGCCCGGGCCGAGTCGTGGCCCATCCCGGTGTCAGGCGTCGACGACCTCGACGCCGCCGCCCCCTGCCTCGGTGCGGCCTTCGTCGGCTCCACGATGCTGCTGGGTGAGCGGATGCCGGGCTGCGATCCCTTCGGGCCGCTCATCGCGGCGGTGGAGCGCTGGCTCGGCACGCGGGTTCCCGCGGTGTGCTCGCTCGAGGGCGGCGGCATGAACGGCCTGGTGCCACTGCTGCTCGCCCCGGACCGCACGATCGTGGACGCGGACGGCACGGGTCGCGCCGTGCCGAGCCTCGATCAGATGTCGCTGTTCGTCGACCGCGTGCCAGGGCTCGTGTTCGCCTGCGAGTCCGGCGCCGGTGGCGTGACGCTGGTGGAGACCGACCGCGCGATCGACGCGGAACGGATCGTCCGCGCGGCGATCATCCAGGCCGGCGGCGCGGGCGCAGCCGTGCTCGCGGGCTTCACCGTCGGTGATCTGCGCGAGCACGCCATCGGCGGCCATCTGGAGCGGGCGCTGAGCCTGGGCGCGAGCTACCTCGCCGCGGCGACCTCCGAGCCCGCTGCTCTGGCCGCAGCGCTGGGCGGACGGATGCTGACGACCGGCCGGATCACTGCCGCCTCGCCCTTCGTCGTCGATCCGCACGTGAGCACGATCGAGATCGCCGGAGACGACGGGGGCGTGCACCGGCTGATCGCGCGGTCGGAGACGCTGGCGATGCTGAGCGACGGAGCTCTCGTCGCAGCGACGCCGACCATCATCGCCGTGATCGACGCGCTCTCCCGTGAAGTGCTGGAGGTGGCGGACCTGACACCCGGGCGGTACGTCATCGTGCTCTCGCTTCCCGCTCCGGAGTGGTGGAGTGGCCGCAGCGAGCGCCTGCAACGGGTGCGCCCGTCCGCGTACGGGCTCGCCGATCTGGACGCCGCATGAGCGCCGTGCTGAGCCTGGGCGCCCTGCACGGCCAGCCCGACAACGGCGGGCTTCAGCATGTCGCGGGGCCGGCTGAGGCGACGTGGGGCTCCGCCGCGGTGGAGGCTGATGAAGCCGACCTGGCGAACAGCGTGGACGCGGGACTCGCGATCCTCACCGCACCAGCACCGATCGCTCCGTGGCAGCAGGACGCTCTCCTGCGGCGGGTGCACGAACGCGGTTACCGTGCGCTGGCCGTGCCGCAAGCCTCGGCGATGGACCCGGGGACTCGACGTCTCGCCGATCGCCTGGGGCTCACGCTGCTCGACGTGGCCCGCCCGATCGTGCTCGCCCGCACCTGCTGGATGCTGACAGAAGGACGTGACGCCCTCACTCTCGGGCTGGTGCGCAAGGTCGCGCAGTCGTTCGAGTACTCCGCAGCGGATCTCGCGGATCTACTCGGGCACTTGGCGTCGAATCTCGGTCACGCAGTCGCGCTGATCGACGCCGACGGGGTGGTGCACCAGGCGGGCGGGCAGCTCGACGATCAGCTCCACGCCGTCATCGACTTCGAACGGTGGGTGGACATCGCCAGAGTCGGCGCATCCGCCGCCGCGTCCGTGCGCGTGGACAGCCCCACCCGCACCGGACTGCGGCTCGCCCTGTTCGGGGCGGGGCTCGGCGAGTCGCAACTCGCCGCACTGTCGGTCGCAGCCGAAATCGCGATGCCCGCCGTCGCCGCGCGGATTCTCATCGACGAAGTCGCGGAGGTTAACGACGTGTCGGTCTCGTCCGCCCTGCTGCGCGACTTCCTCGAGCTCGGTGCCGCGCCGGATGCCGAGGTGGAGCGACGCATGAGCGAGCGCGGCTGGCGGACCAGCGGCAGCCACCTCGGGTTCAGGATGCGTGGAACCGGCCGGATCGAACCGCTCCCCCTGCTGCGGTCCGTGAACGCCGAGCTGCGGACGATCGGTGTCGAGGCGCACGCCACCACAGCCGGCCGCGGGGTGACTGGCTGGCTCAGCTTTCCCGGCCAGCCCGAACCCGCCGTGGTCGAGCGTTTCGCAGCCGCACTCCGCGAACTGCACGTGCGGATCCGCCGTGCCTTCCCGGTGGCTACAGGGGTCGGCTCCCTCCGCAGTGGCGCCGCCGGGCTGGCGACGACGCTGGACGAGGCAGCGGATGCCGCGCGGATCGCCGCCGTCCGCTCCGCGACGGGGTGGTTCGTCCGGGTGGACAGCCTCGGACTGGAGCAGCTTCTCCTCGCATGGACCGACAACGACACGTTCGTCCCGGCAGCGGCGTCCCTCCTGGCGCCGCTGGCGCACGCGGGAGGCGAACTGCTCGAGACGCTTGCCGCCTATCTCGATCATGAGTCGGGTCTGGCTGCGACCGCGACCGCGCTCGGTGTGCACCGCAACACCGTCGCCATCCGCATCAGACGAGTGCAGGAACTGCTCGGTCTGGATTTCGATGACCCCGGCGCGCGACTCGCCGTTCACCTCGCATGCCGTGCGGTCCTGTCACGACCGGACGGCGACCGCGCTCCGCGCTCGGAGCCCGGCATGGCATCCTGAGAGCGTGACTCCGAGCCCCGACGCCGTACCGGACGGCGACCGTCCGCAGGTACCGGCCGCGGACCAGACGCTGCGGATCCTCCGCCACCTGGCCCGGCGCCCCGCGCCGGTCGCCGCGTCGGCGCTGGCGCGCGATCTCGGCATTCCGCGCTCGACGGTGTACCACCTGCTGGCCACGCTCGAGGCGCACGGGTTCGTCGTGCATCTTGCGCAGGAACGGCGGTGGGGCCTCGGCACGAGCGCTTTCGAGCTCGCCGGCGGGTACGCCCGGCAGGAACCGCTCGCGCGCCTGGGGCGGCCGCTGGTCGCGGGCCTGGCGGACCGGCTCGGCGAGAGCGCGCATCTCGCGGTGATGAGCGGACGCGACGTGCTGTACATCGTCGAGGAACGCGCGGTGCGCCGGCCCGCCCTGGTGACCGAAGTGGGCGTGCGGCTGCCGGCGCATCTGACCGCCACCGGGCGCGCGATGCTCGCCGCGCTCCCCGCCTCACAGGTTCGTGCCCTGTACCCGGACGCGTCGGCGTTCACGGACCGAACGGGGCGGGGCCCGACCCGTCCGTCCGAGTTGCGGGAGTTGCTGCGCGACGTGCGCAGGACCGGCCTTGCGACCGAGGACGGCGAGGTGTCGATCGGATTCCGTTCCGTCGCGGTCGCTGTGCGCGATCATGCCGGCTGGCCGGCAGCGGCGATCGCGGTCACGTGGGAGCACACCGAGGTCTCGACGGATCGGATCGCGGATGCCGTCGGCGAGGCCGCAGGGTCGCTCGCCCGTCGCCTGGGTGCGGGGAACCGGAGCTGAACCAAGAAAAGCCACCCGAGACCGGGTGGCTTTCTGTTGAGGTGTTAACGCAAGATGGCCACCCAGCTTTGGGTGGCCATCTTGCTTAAGAGAAGTCCGGCGGTGTCCTACTCTCCCACAGGGTCCCCCCTGCAGTACCATCGGCGCTGTGAGGCTTAGC